>NZ_JACHLK010000046.1 GCF_014207955.1 Acidovorax soli | reverse complement strand
TGTATAGACCGGGGACATGGTGAACAGGTGTGCGAGGACATGGTGAACACTTTGGGCGAACTTTCGCCGGAGGTCCCCATGCCATGGAAGGCTCGCAACACCATGAACCTGAGACAGGAATTCATCGAACTGGCTCGGCAAGAGGGCGCCAACCGGCGCCAGTTGTGCCGGCGCTTTGGCATCAGCCCTGCGACTGCTTACAAGTGGCTCAACCGCTTTGAAGAGCAAGGACATGAGGGGCTGGCAGATCGCTCACGCAAGCCCTTGAGCAGCCCCACCATTTCATCACCAGAAGTGGAGGCTGCCGTCGTTGCAGTGCGCACCGAACACCCCGCCTGGGGCAGCCGCAAGATCAGATGGCGCCTGCAGAACCTGGGAGGGCCTGCTGTAGCCACCAGCACCGTCACCTCGATCCTCAAGCGCCACGGCCTGATCACGCCCGAGGCCAGCGAGGCCGCCGGGCACTGGCAGCGGTTTGAGCACACAGAGCCCAACGCGCTGTGGCAAGCCGACTTCAAGGGCCACTTTGAGACGTTCGAGGGGCGCTGCTCGCCGCTGACCATCCTGGATGACCACTCGCGCTTCAACCTGGCGCTGCAGGCCTGTGGCAGGACCTCCACCGAGGTCGTCCAGGCCCATATGACACAGGTGTTTCGCCGCTACGGCCTGCCAGCACAGATCAACTTCGACAACGGCGCCCCCTGGGGTTCACCGAGCGCACCGGGCCAGCTCACAGCGCTGGGGGTGTGGCTGGTGCAGTTGGGTATCCGCCTGAGCCACAGCCGGCCCTACCACCCGCAGACCAACGGCAAGGACGAGCGCTTTCATCGCACGCTGGAGCTTGAAGTGCTCAGGGGCCGGTGCTTTGAGAGTCTGGAGAGAGTACAGAAGGCTCTGGATGGCTGGCGCACGGTCTACAACCAACAGCGCCCACATGAGGCACTGAACGGAGCCACGCCGGTCACCCGCTACCGCCCCAGCAAGAGGGAGTTCCCTGAGCAGTTGAGCCCGCCTGAGTACACCAGCGAAGACGAAGTGCGCACGGTCGACTGGAACGGGATCGTGCGGTTCAGGGGCAGGCGCTACAAGCTGAGCAATGCCCTGCATCGCCACCGGGTGGGCATCCGGGCCAAGCCTGGCAAGGATGGTTGCTATGAGGTGTTCTTTGCCCACCATCGCTGCCTGGTGATTGACCTGGCCAGCACGAACGCCGTCTAATGAAAAGTGTTCACCATGTCTCCGCACAGGTGTTCACCATGTCCCCGGTCTGTACA
>NZ_JACHLK010000045.1 GCF_014207955.1 Acidovorax soli | reverse complement strand
GAGGTTCTTAAACAGCGCTGCCGCAAGGGACGAGTTGCATCCCCATGACCTTGGCCTTTGTGGCGAGGTTGTGCAATACCCTTTGGCGATAACGCTCCTCAAAGTACTCTTGCCCCAGGTCGGTGTACTCCTGCCCATGGGTGAGCATGGCGTAGATCAACCGCGCTAGCTTGTGGGCAGCAGCAGTGACGGCTTTGGGCTTGTCCATGCGCGCGCACATGCGTCGGTAATACGCTCCCAGCGCCGATTGGCTCGAGCGCAAGGATGCGGCCGCCAGGCGTAGCGCCTGCGCCGCACGGTTGGCACAACGTTTGGTCTTTCCACTCATGACCTTGCCCCCGGTGATCCTGGTGCCGGGACACAATCCCAGCCAGGAGGCAAAGTGCTTGTCGCTTGGGAATTTGCCCATGTCCGCGCCCACCTCGGAGGCCACCACCAGTGCTGTGGTCACGTCGATGCCGTCAATGCGCGTGAGATCCACGCCGCACATCTGAAACAGCTGCGTGCGCAGATCAAACTTCGGCGCATTGCGGGCACGTCCGCGTGCGCGCTTGCTGCCTGCTGCTGGCGCGTCATCACGAACATGCAGTGCCTGCAACTGCGCCTGAATCTGCGCGTCGCACTCGGCCAGTTGGGTGGCGCAGAAGTCAAACGCGTCCAACGCCTGCTTGAGGGCAAACAGGTGTTCGGGCCGCCAGCTTCCCTGCAAGCTCTTGGCAATCTCGTCTTCGCTGGCGTGAATGCGCGCGCTCTTGAGTTTGGCAAGGGCCATCCCGTCGCGTTCACCGGCGAGGATTGCGCGCAGGATTCTTTGTCCAGTCTGGCCCACCACGTCGGAGATGACGTTGGCCAACTGGATGTTCATCTGCGTCAGAGCCTTTTGCATGTGCTGTACCAGGCGCCCCTGACTGCGCAACAGCATCATGCGTTGGCGGTTCAGACAGCGCAGCACACAGACCTGCTCGGCCGGGCGGAAAGCACCATGCAGTAGCCCAAAGCTCATGAGTTGCTGCAGCCACTGGCAGTCCAGCACATCGCTTTTACGTCCCGAGACGTTCTTGACGTGGCGGGCGTTGACCAGCAGCACGCTAAAGCCGCGAGACTCAAGCAGTTCGTACAGCGGTATCCAGTACACACCCGTGGATTCCATGGCTACGGTATCCACGCTGCAGGCGTCAAGCCAATCGACCAGGCGGTTGAGATCGGCTGTGAAGCTGGCGAACTCGCGCACCGGTTCGTCGTCGCGGTCAGGTGGCACGGCCACGAAGTGCGAAGCACTGCCAATGTCGATACCGGCTGCGTTGGGGTGTGTCAGGGTGATGGCCGACTGTGTGGTGGGCCGCTTGCGCTGTGCCATGGCATCCTCCATCATGAGAAGTGGAACGTGGCACCGACTCGGGTACGTCGTCTTGATCACTCTCTCAAACGGGATGTCTGGGCCAAGCCAAGAGGCCTGGCACAGGCTCACCAATGTCGATGACGCAGCCCATGACCACGCTGACTCGCGGGCAATGCGCACCATTGCTACATCGGTCTTCGTCGGCGCCGCGTTCCACCTTGCCACACTCAGCGGGCCAACGCCACGTG
>NZ_JACHLK010000044.1 GCF_014207955.1 Acidovorax soli | reverse complement strand
GAACTTATATGGACGCCTCCCGTGTGGCAAGCGGGTTTTGGAGTTTCTGACGTGGCGGGTTCATTGCGTCCTTATATCCGGCCTGTAAATGCAGCTTGAGCCGCGGGCCCTGATGGTGGTTCGCGAAGCCGGCACTGGATCTCGCTAGCGGGCTCGAAGCCCAGAGTTCATCTCAGTTTGGCCGGCTCACGGTCTGACCGCTTTGCCATCACTCGTCCACTCGCCTGCACACTCCTTGGCGGCGTCTTGCCGCGATACCTTGATCCGGGGAATTCGATCCGATTGACTCAGCTGCGTGCCATCACGCGTGCGCAGTCACGCCCGCCTTGTGGTTTGCCTGCCAGGCAGTCCCTTGGGCCACCATGGCCCATGCCGCTCGGGCCAGCTTGTGGGCGACAGCAGTCGCCACGACATTGAAAGGCCTGCGCTCAAGCAATTGAGCGATCCAGGGCACGGGCTGCGCGCAGCGCACCAGATTGCGCGCCCCATGGATCAACAAAGTTCGGATGTACGCATCACCACGCTTGCTGATCCCGCCCATGCGCACCTTGCCACCCGTTCCCGTATGGCGCGGCGTCAGGCCCATGCAACAGGCAAACTCGCGCGCACTGCGCCAGGCAGAGCCATCGCCCAGAGTGGCCGCCAAAGCCGTGGCACCCAACAGACCGATGCCAGGTACCTGGCGCAACCGCCGCGCCACTTCATTGCTGCGCTGAACGGCTTCGATCTGCGCTTCCAGGCTGGCGATTTGTGCATCCAGGGTGCCAAGCGCCAGAAGCTGGCTATCGAGCAACTGGACCATGGCGCCCGGCAACTGCTGGTCAACCTGTGCACGTTGCTCGGCCAGAAGGCGCAAGGCGGCGCGCCTTCCCTTGGGCAGAACCACGCCGAACTCATAAAGCAGACCGCGCAGGCAATTGATCGTCGCTGTGCGCACCTGCATCCAGTGCGAGCGCACGCGATGCACAGACAGCTCAGCCTGCTGCTGGATGCTCTTGAGCGGCACGCGTCGGATGTCCGGGTGCTGAGCGGCCAGCCAGATTGCACGGGCATCGGCCGCATCATCCTTGTTGCCACTGGCGAACTTGCGCACTTGGTGCGCTGGCAGCAGCTCCACCTGGTGGCCCAGGGCAGCCAACTCACGGGCCCAATGGTGCGCGCCGCCACAGGCCTCCATCACGATCCGAGCAGGCAGGCGCTTGGCAAAGAACTCCAAGACCTTGCTGCGCGAGAGCTTGCGCCGGCAGATCTCAGCAGAGGTGGGTTCAACCCAGTGCAGCTGAAAGACATTCTTTGCGATGTCCATGCCGTATGTCGTAGCATTCATAGCGGGGTCTCCTTCGCAAGTGGTTGTGTGCAACTCCACTTTGGCACTTGATGCCGTCAGATGCGAGACCCCACTCACTTTGTGGCGAGGGTCACGGACTGCGCTGCACATCATCGGCAGGGGGTGGGAGGCGTCCATACCATCTCGCTTCGTTCTTCGAACTCCGCTCAGACAGCATCGACGAGCTAGAAGACGAAGCGTGTGTGTCCTTCGGCACACACGCCCACCCCAGCTCCTGCGCTTCTCGGCGCAGCCAGAAGGGGTGGGGAGCGGGGTCAGGGACGGCTGCTGCTTCGCAGCTACGCCTGGGGTCGGTTACGCGCTGCGCGCTGCCGACGCCACTGGCGCGGCGGCCCTGCCCAGGCCAAGCGCAGCGAGGCAGCCCGGGCCGAGCGAAGCAATGGCCCGTGTTGGTATCCCCCCCTTCTGACCGTGCCGAGAAGCGCAGGGCCTGGGGTGAGCGCGTGCCGAAGGACACGCGCATCGTGAACTGACTCACCGCGGTTGTTCGAGCGGAGTTCACCCGCAGGGGGAACG
>NZ_JACHLK010000043.1 GCF_014207955.1 Acidovorax soli | reverse complement strand
CGGGCAGCGGGGTCGTCTTTTCTTGGCCTACCTTCTTTTGACGAAGCAAAAGAAGGTAGGTGCGCCGCCGGGCGCACATCCCGGCTCCCGCCCTTACTCAAGGCATGCAGCAACAAAAAAGCCCATCTTACACACCAGCATGCCCAACCAGGCCAGGCGGACAAACCGCCTAACCAGCCATCATCACCGCACCATACAAGGCGACTTGTTATTGAACTTCCACCCCGGAATCAGGTACTGCATGGCCACCGCATCGTCCCGCGCCCCCAGGCCATGCTTCAGGTACAGCTGGTGGGCACGCTCCACCGCGTCCATGTCCAGCTCCACGCCCAGGCCGGGCTTTTGGGGCAGGTCGATAAAACCGTTCTTGATCTGCAAGGGCTCCTTGGTCAGGCACTCGCCGTCCTGCCAGATCCAGTGCGTGTCGATCGCCGTGACGCGGCCCGGGGCGGCAGCGCCCACGTGGGTGAACATGGCCAGCGACACGTCGAAGTGGTTGTTGGAGTGCGAGCCCCAGGTCAGGCCGAAGGCCTGGCACATCTGGGCCACGCGCACCGATCCGGCCATGGTCCAGAAGTGCGGGTCGGCCAGGGGAATGTCCACCGACTGCAGGGCCAGGCTGTGGGCCATTTCGCGCCAATCGGTGGCGACCATGTTGGTGGCGGTGGGCAGGCCGGTGGCGCGGCGGAACTCGGCCATCACCTCGCGGCCCGAGAAAACGCCTTCGGCGCCGCAGGGGTCTTCGGCGTACGCCATCACGCCGTGCAGGTCGCGCGTGATGCGGATCGCATCCTTGAGCAGCCAGCCACCATTGGGGTCCAGCGTCACACGCGCTTCGGGAAAGCGCTCGTGCAGCGCGCGGATCGCCTCGACCTCTTCCTCGCCGCGCAGCACGCCGCCCTTGAGCTTGAAGTCGGCAAAGCCGTAGCGCTCGTACGCGGCCTCGGCCAGGCGCACGATGCCCTCGGCCGTCATGGCTTTTTCGTTGCGCAGGCGGAACCAGGCGTTGTCGGCGCCGGGCTCGGTGCGGTAGGCCAGGTCGGTCTTTTCGCGGTCGCCCACATAGAACAGGTAACCCAGCATCTGCACCGACTCGCGCTGCACGCCCTCGCCCAGCAGCGCGGCCACGGGTACCCCCAGGTGCTGGCCCAGCAGGTCCAGGAAGGCCGACTCCACCGCCGTCACGGCATGGATGGTGATGCGCAGATCAAACGTCTGCAGGCCACGCCCGCCCGCATCGCGGTCGGCGAACTGGGCGCGCATGGCGTTGAGCACGGCGTTGTGGCGGCCGATGGGCTGGCCCACGATGAGGGCACGCGCGTCTTCGATGGTCTGGCGGATCTTCTCGCCACCGGGCACCTCGCCCACCCCGGTGTGGCCCGCGCTGTCGCGCAGGATCACCAGGTTGCGCGTGAAGAAGGGGCCGTGCGCGCCGCTCAGGTTCATGAGCATGCTGTCATGGCCCGCCACGGGCACCACGCGCAGTTCGGTGATGACGGGGGTGCTGTTGGTAGAAGGGGTAGAGGTGGTCATGGTGGGCAAAAGCAAGGAAGAGGCGCGCGCGAAGCCGCCTCAAGGGAGGGTCAGTCGGCAGTGATCTTGCGGATTTCGATGACCGTCTTCCAACGCGCAAATTCGCGCGCCTGGTAAGCGGTGAAGGCCTCGGGCGTGCTGGCCACGATCTCCAGGCCCTGGTCCAGCATGCGCTTCTTCACGGCGGGGTCGTTGATGGCGGCGATGGCGGCGTCCGAGAGCTTCTTCTTGAGCGCAGGTGGCAGGCCTTTGGGCGCGGCCATGCCCTGCCACGAATAGACCTCGGCACCGGCCACGCCGGATTCGGCCAGGGTGGGCACATCGGGCAGCACGGGGCTGCGCTTGTCGCCGGTGACGGCAATCGCATGCAGCTTGCCGGCGCGGATGTGCTGCAGCACGGCATTCACGTTCTGGAACGAGAACTCCACCTGGCCACCCAGCAGGTCGTTGATGGCCGGGGCGCCGCCCTTGTAGGGGATGTGCAGGCCTTCGGTACCGCTTTGCTGCCAGAACACTTCTGCCGAAAGGTGGTCCGACGAACCGTTGCCCGAACTGGCAAAGCTCACCTTGCCCGGGTTGGCCTTGAGCTGGGCGATCACGTCCTTCACGGTACGGGCCTTCTGGCCGGGGGCGGCCACCAGCACATTGGGCGCCTGCACGGGCACAGTGATGTAGTCAAAATCCTTGAGCGCGTCATACGGCACGCTCTTGAGCAGGTGCGGTGCCACGACGAAGGCGCCCAGCGAGGACACCAGCAGCGTGTAGCCGTCGGCCGGCGCACGCTTGACCATGCCGGCCCCCAGCGTGCCCGTGGCACCGGGGCGGTTGTCCACCACGAAGTTCTGGCCCAGCTTCTCGCCCATGTGCACGGCCATGGCACGGGCCACCATGTCGGTGGAGCCGCCCGCCGGGAAGGGCACGACGATGGTCACGGGCTTTTCAGGCCAGGCGGCGGGGGTGGCGGTCTGGGCCGATGCGGCGAAGGCCAGGCTGCAGGCGCTTGCGACGAGCAGCAGTTTCTTGAGGAACATGGTGGATGTCTCCGAAAGGTGATGGTGTGATCGATGGCCCTCTGGCGGGGCCTCGTTGCAAAAAGCGTGGGGCGACGTAAAGGGCTTACTGGGGCCCAAGCTTGTCGATCAGGGCCTTGAGCTTTTCGAGCTCATCAGGCTTCAGATCCGTCAGCGGCGCACGCACCGGGCCCGCATCGTGGCCCACCAGCTTGGCGCCGGCCTTGATGATGCTCACGCCATAGCCTTCCACCTTGTTGCGGATGTCCAGGTAGGGCATGAAGAATTCCTTGAGCAGGCGGTGCTGCGTGGCCAT
>NZ_JACHLK010000042.1 GCF_014207955.1 Acidovorax soli | reverse complement strand
CTTGCTGCTGCTGGCGTTGATGCCTTTCATGGTCTCGACCACTTCGGCCACGACGTCACCGCCTTGCACGGCCACGGTGGAGGCGCTCAGCGCCAGCTGGTTGGCCTGGCGTGCGTTGTCGGCGTTCTGGCGCACGGTGGAGCCCAGTTCTTCCATGGAGGCTGCGGTTTCTTCCAGCGCAGAGGCCTGCTGTTCGGTGCGGGCGCTCAGGTCGTTGTTGCCCGAGGCAATCTGCGCGCTGGCCGAGGCCACGCTTTCGGCGTTGCCGCGCACCGTGGTCACGGTGGTCACCAGGCTTTGCTGCATGCGCTGCAGGGCGCTGAGCAGGTGGCCGGTTTCATCACGCGACTGCACGACGATGTGGCCACTGAGGTCGCCTGCTGCCACGCGGTCGGCGGCCTCCACGGCCTGGGCCAGGGGGCGGGTGATGGAGCGGATGATGGTGATGGCCAGGAAGATGGCCAGCGCAATGGCCAGGGCCCCGGCGATCAGCACGTCGCGCTGCAGGGCGGCGGCGGCGGCCTCGGCCCGCTCACCGGCGGCAGCCGTGACCTGGGCCTGGTATTCCACCTGCTCCTGGATGGACTTCTGGTAGGCCAACTGGACCGGGCGCAACTGCTCCATCAGGAGCTTGAGCGCCTCGTCTTTCTGGTCCTTGTCGATCAGCCCCACGTACTGGTCCCCCAGCCGCAGGAACTCGGCGCGGTGCTGCTGCATGCGGGCCAGGCTTTCCTTGCCCTTCTCGGACTGGATCAGTGCGGTGAGCGTTTCCAGCTGCTTGGCAATCGTCGAGCGCGCCGTGCCGATCTGCTCACGCGAGGATTTGACAATGGCCTCCGACGAAAAGATCGCCAGGTTGCGGAACTGGATCGCCTGCACATTCACCCCGTCGGCCAATGCCCCCATGGCCCGGGTGATGGGGATGCGCATGGTAACGATGTCATTGAGCGCTGCACGCTGGCTGGCCGAGCGTGCCAGCGCCACCCCTCCCAGGGTGATCAGCAACAACACCATGGCGCCAAAGGCCACCACCAGCCGTGTGGAAATATTCAGGCGATTCATCCGGTCCCTCGTTGATTGGTTTTTGGAGTGTTTTTCACGTTATCCGTGTGCCGCGTTCTTGACCAGCCCTAATTCGCCACTGCTGAGCAGCGCCTCGATGTCCATCAGGATCAGCATGCGATCCCCCAGGCTGGCAATGCCGGAGACGAAGGCCGGGTCCAGGCTGCCCTGGGATTCGAACTGCGGTACAGGCTTGATGAGTTCCGGGGTCAGTGTGACCACGTCGGCCACGGCGTCCACCACGGCCCCGACCAGCACGGACCCGATGTCCAGGATGATGACCACCGTGAAGTCGGTATAGCTGGCTTCGGGGCACTGGAGCTTCACGCGCAGGTCCAGGATGGGCACGATGCGCCCGCGCAGGTCGATCACGCCCTTGATGAAATCCGGTGCATGGGCCAGGCGCGTGGGCTGCTCGTAGGAGCGGATTTCCTGCACCCGCAGGATGTCGATGCCGTACTCCTCCAGGCCCAGGCGAAAGCTCAGGTACTCCCCGGCGCCGCCGGCCGGTTGGGGGATGCGGGACGGGGCTTCGGTAGCGGCTGCGGCAAGGGCTTGTGTCATGGCAAAAGCGTTTCGGGATGGAAAGGTGAACAGACCCTAGAGGGCCAAGGCACTCCCGAAAGCATAGCCGCGAAAAGTTACATTTGAAAACAAAATCCGGCCAATGAACGACCGAAAGCGGCCATGTGCAATGAGCAAAAGTGCGCGCCCTGCCCGCTTCAGGTCCCGCCGGTTTTCGCCGCATTGGAGAGGTGCCTCCACTCCTGGCGGGGGTTCCGGCGCGAAAAAATGTTACCGTTACCCAGGCTGTCGCGTGGCCGGCTGCTGCACCGCCGGACGGCCCCCGACACCGCCGGGCAAGGGCCCGGCGCCCCATGGAATGACCTGATGACGCTGTTCACCAAAAAAGAGACCTCACCCCACCACATGCCTCCCCCTGGCTTGCCCCTGCTGGCGCTGGAGTTGCGCGCCCCCTGGGAGTTCGGCGCCGTGCTGCCCGCCTGGCCCGTGCTGCAGCGCGCGCCCATGGGCGACGGGCACACCGTCATCGTCTTTCCCGGGCTCACGGCGGGCGACGCCACGACGGCGCCCTTGCGCCGCTACCTGGAGTCACGCAGCTACGACACCCTGGGCTGGGGCCAGGGCCTGAACCTGGGCCCTCGCGAAGGCGTGCTGGACAACGCCAAGCAGCAGTTGCAGCAGGCGGCCCAGCGCAGCGGCCACAAGGTAAGCCTGGTGGGCTGGAGCCTGGGCGGCATCTATGCGCGCGAACTGGCCAAGGAACTGCCCGACCTGGTGCGCTGCGTGGTGACGCTGGGCACGCCCTTTGCCGGCCCCCACACCTCCACGAACGCCTGGCGCATCTACCAGTTCGCCAGCGGCCGCAGCATCGAGCGCGAGGTCGCCAGTTACAACCTGCCCGAGGCGCCCCCCGTGCCCACCACCAGCATCTACTCGCGCACCGATGGCGTGGTGGCCTGGCGCGGCAGCCTGCAGGCCCCGGCCAAGCACAACCCGAACACCGAGAACGTCGAGGTGCTGGCCAGCCATTTCGGCATCGGCCTGAACCCGAGCGCCTGGTGGGTGGTGGCCGACCGGCTGGCCCAGCCCCATGGGCCGGGCGCGGCATGGCAGCCGTTCCGGCGCCCGTCGCTGCCTGGGCTGCAGTTGGTGTTCCCCGACCCGCACCGGCCACGCTGAAGGCCCGGCACCGTCCAGCATGGGACGGTGGCAGCAAGGACGGGGCGCAGCACCGCGCAGGTCTGCGTTCCTGCCGGCTTTCGTTGCAGCGCCCCAGCCTTTAGGAGGCGCCATGCTCCAGGCCCGGGCGCATGCAAGCTGAAGGGCTGCTGAAGCCACGCCAGGGGTCGGCTTGAAGGGCTGCAGGCTTCCCCCAACCTGCCCGGCATGCGAAGAATCAAGCGTGCCCTCTTCTACTGCCTGCTGCCGGTGGCCATCGTGCTGGCACTCATCGGCTTTCCCATGCCCCTGGCCCCGCCGCAGGCCACGCGCGCCGGGCAGGAGCAGTCCGCACCGGCGGACAAGCGGTCATGACGCGGGCACGGCGCCTGGAGCCGGGTGTGCAAAACACGGCTTCAGGTCCAATTGCTTGCCTAGAAGCTTTCCCATTCATCATCCCCACCCCCTGCCGCCTTGGGCGCCGGGCTGGGTGCCGCGGCCGGTGCCGTTGCCGCCGCCTTCACTGGGGCCTTGGGTGCTGCCAGCCGGCTGGCCACAGGCGCCTTCACCGCCGCCCGCGCCGCTGGCGCCGCCATGGCCACCGGCTTGCGCACCGCCGGGGC
>NZ_JACHLK010000041.1 GCF_014207955.1 Acidovorax soli | reverse complement strand
CTGTTGTTTCTTGAGAGATCACGAAGTGCGTGTGTCCTTCGGCACACGCACCCACCCCAGGCCCTGCGCTTCTCGGCGCAGCCAGAAGGGGTGGGAGCGGGGACAAAGACGGCTGCTGCTTTCGCAGCTGCGCCTGGGGTCGGTTCGCGCTGCGCGCTGCCGATGGGGGCACAACTTCTCTGCCTGTGACGCTGGCGTGGCCCAGCATGGAAAAACGCATGCGGCTTCTGGTTCTGCACCGGGAATGAGCGCCCTGGTATCTGATCAGCACACGACGAGGTGCTCGACCCCATCGCGGACCTGGGACAGGTCTTCGCGCCAGTAGTGCGGGTCGTTGACCTGGCGCCATGCCACGCCCAGGCCGGGGGCCATGGCGCGTGTGGCGGGGTCGAACAGTTCACCGAGCGAGATGAAGAGGCTGCCCGGGTGGGGCCAGTCGGCCCGTTCCACCTGCACCAGCGGGTTGCCGCGCCGCAGTTCGGCCAGCAGGCAGGTCTGCAGGCCTGCGGGCAGGCTGATCAGGATGGCCAGGGTTTGCAGGTTGTGGGTGGGGATGAAGGGGAGGAAGTCGTCGCGGGTGGCGGGGGGGGGAGGGGGATTGTCTGCTGCTGCAGCGGTGGGGGTCATGGGGCCAGTGTAGTTGGGGGGGCTTGGTTTCTGGCTCGGTGGTCTGGTTGCAATGATCTTCTCGTTTGACGGGGTGCTGCTGCTTTTTGCTGCATGCCTTTGGCTGAGTGCGGGAGCCGGGATGTGCGCCCGGCGGCGCAGTAACTTTCTCTTGGGCCGCCAAGAGAAAGTCACCAAAGAGAAGGCGGCCCCCAGTCTGCGTCCCCCATCGCCCTGGCGGGCGATGGGGGCAACCTGCGGTGCTCGGAACTGGGGTGGCATCGCAGAACTCGCTGCGTTCTTCGAACTTCGCTCAGACATCTGCGATGAGCTAGACAACGAAGCGTGTGTGTCCTTCGGCACACACGCCCACCCCAGTTCCTGCGCTCCTCGGCGCAGCCAGAAGGGGTGGGGAGCGGGTACCACCCGGCTGCTGCTTTCGCAGCGGCGCCTGGTGTCGGTTCGCGCTGCGCGCTGCCGATGAAACGGGCGCGGCGGCCCTGCCCAGGCCGAAGCGCAGCGAGGCAACCCGAGCCGAGCGAAGCAATGGCCCGTATTGGTGTCCACCCCCTTCTGACCGTGCCGAGAAGCGCAGGGCCTGGGGTGAGCGCGTGCCGAAGGACACGCGCATCGTTGTCTAGCTTGCCGCAGCTGTTTGAGCGGAGTTCGAAGAACGCAGCGAGTTCTGCGGCACACCCCAGGACCGAGCATCGCAGGCTGCCCCCAGCGCCCGACAGGGCGATGGGGGACACGGGCAGCGGGGTCGTCTTTTCTTGGCCTACCTTCTTTTGACGAAGCAAAAGAAGGTAGGTGCGCCGCCGGGCGCACATCCCGGCTCCCGCCTGTCGCCAAGCATGCTGCCACCATCGGCACATGCCTCTGAGCAAGCCGCCGGGCCGAGGCCCGGCCTCCGCCCTCAGTGAAAGCACACCGCCGGAAACAGCACTCAAGCCGCAACCGCCCCCTGCCGCACCACCCGCGCCTCCTTGATCGGCAAATTCACCAGCGCCGCAGCCAACGCCAGCACCGCATCCGCCCACCACATCCACGTGTACGCCCCGGTGTTGACCACCGTGAGCCCCCCGAGCCACGCACCGAAGAAACCCCCGATCTGGTGGCTCAGCAGGGTCAGGCCGAACAGGGTGGCCAGGTAGCGGGTGCCGAAGAGCTTGGCAGTAAGCCCCGCGGTGGGTGGCACGGTGGCCAGCCAGGTGGCGCCGAGCACGGCGGCGAAGGCGTAGAAGGTCCAGGCGTCCTTGGGCGCGGCCAGGTACAGCAGCACGGCCACGGCGCGTGAGGCGTACATCCAGAACAGGATCATCTTCATGCGCACGCGCGAGCCCAGGGCGCCGGCGGCCAGGCTGCCGGCCACATTGGCCAGGCCGATGATGGCCAGCGAGGTGGCGGCGACGTTGGGGCTCAGGCCGCACAGCGCGACCTCGCCGGGCATGTGGGTGACCAAAAAGGCGATGTGGAAGCCGCAGGTGAAAAAGCCCGCGTGCAGGCACCAGTAGCTGCGGTCGCGCAGGGCCACGCGCAGTTGCTGGCGCAGGGTCATGCCGGTGTCGCTGCCAGCGTTGCCCTGGGCGGGCTTGCTGCGGTCGCTGCCGCGCAGCCACCAGGCCATGGGCGCGGTGGTGAGAGCGAGCACGGCCATGGTCCACATGGCGCTCATCCAGCCGAAGGTGGACATGATGGCCTGGTTGAGCGGCGCAAAGACGAACTGCCCGGCGCTGCCGCCCGCGTTGATGACGCCGCCCGCGAACGAGCGGCGTTCGGCCGGGATGCGCTGCGCCGTGGCGCCGATGAGGATGGAGAAACTGCCCGCCCCGGCGCCCGCCGCGCTGAGCAGGCCGATGGCGAAGATCAGCCCGAACTGGCTGGTGACCTGGGTGGTGAGCGCCGAGCCCGCGGCCAGCAGCACGGCCCCGAGCACGATGACGCGGCCGGGGCCCCAGCGGTCGGCCACCGCGCCGAAGACGGGCTGTACCGCGCCCCAGACGAGCTGCGCAATGGCCATGGCAAAGCTGATGCTGGCCACGCCCAGGCCGGTGTGGGTGTTGATGGGCGAGAGGAACAGCCCCAGCGACTGGCGCGAACCCATGGTAACCATGAGGATGGCCGCGGCCACGGCGACGATGAGCCAGGGGTTGGTGGGGGTGGCGCTGCTGCTGTCATTGCTGCGGCTGGCACTGTTGCTGGGTTCCGGCATGGATGAAAATCTCTGGACTGTTGTTGTGGAGTGGCCCCGGGCGCGCAGGGCGCAGGGGGGCCGATCTGCATGGCGGATTGTGGTGGTGCCGGACCTGACAGACAATCGATTAAATTTGCGCCATGGTGCAGAAAATCTGCACTATCACCATCGCCATCCATCTTCATCCTCCTCCTCTGATGAGCACCACTCCTGCTGTCCCCATCAAGGCCTTGGTCGCCTTCAATGCGGCGATGAAGCACGCCAGCTTCAGCCTGGCCGCGCAGGAGCTGCATGTGACCCCTGGCGCCGTGGGCCAGCAGATCAGGAACCTTGAGGAGTGGCTGGGCACGCCGCTGTTCGTGCGCTCGGTGCGCCAGGTGCAGCCCACTGCGCAGGCTTTGGCCTACTGGGGCAGCGTGGGCCCGGCGCTGGCACGCATCGAGCAGGCCAGCGTGGAGCTGCGCGAGCAGCAGCAGCGCCAGCAGGCGCAGGCACAGCAGCAGCGCAATGCGGTGTGGCTGTCGATGCCGCCCACGCTGGCGGCCAAGTGGTTCGCGCCGCGCATGGCGGCCTTCTTGCAGCACCGGCCCGATGTGTCGCTGCACCTGGGCGCGACGACCGCGCTCAGCGACTTCGAGCGCGAGCCGGTGGACCTGGCGATCCGCTACTTCGACGGCAAGGACGCGGCGCTGCGCAGCACGTTGCTGTACCCCGACGAGGCGCGCCTGTACAGCGCCCCGGACTATTTGCGCCGCCTGCGCATCAAGACCCCCGACGACCTGGCCCGCGCCACGCTGCTGCACACGACCTTGCTGCCGTACTGGAAGCCCTGGCTGCAGCGCTTCAGCCAGTTGTCGGGGGCGCAGGTGGATGCGATTGCGGGCCAGCATTTCGACCAGAGCATGATGGCGCTGGAGACGGCGCGGCATGGGCAGGGGGTGGTGCTGAGCAGCGCCATCCTGACCGAGGTGGAGTTGCGGGAGGGGTGGTTGGTGGAGCCGTTTCCTGCCATGCGGTTGCCGGTGGGGAAGGGGTATTACCTGGTGCACCGGCGGGGTGGGGTTCTGAGGCCTGCGGCGGCTGCTTTGAAGGCTTGGTTGGTGGCTACGGCGAAGGCGGAGCGTTTGAGGGATTGATCGGGTTGTGGTCGATGGTTGATTTGTGCCTTGATTGAGTGCGGGAGCCGGGATGTGCGCCCGGCGGCGCAGTAACTTTCTCTTGGGCCGCCAAGAGAAAGTCACCAAAGAGAAGGCGGCCCCCAGTCTGCGT
>NZ_JACHLK010000040.1:2500-5723 GCF_014207955.1 Acidovorax soli | reverse complement strand
GGGCTGTAAGAGCCTGACGATGACCTACTTTCACACGGGAACCCGCACTATCATCGGCGCAAAGTCGTTTCACTGTCCTGTTCGGGATGGGAAGGAGTGGTACCAACTTGCTATGGTCATCAGGCATAACTTGGTGTCGGGCTGACTTTTGTCAGCCTAACGAATTCATAGAGATCGGAATCAGATTGTGTGTGTTTTGACTGCGTCTAACTTGGCATAACAGACTTCGAAGCTTCAGCGCTGTTGTTGCGCTGGGGTAGCTATCAAAGTTATAGGGTCAAGCCGCACGAGCAATTAGTACAGGTTAGCTTAACGCATTACTGCGCTTCCACACCCTGCCTATCAACGTCCTGGTCTTGAACGACTCTTCAGGGGGCTCAAGGCCCCGGCAGATCTCATCTTGAAACGAGTTTCCCGCTTAGATGCTTTCAGCGGTTATCTCTTCCACACTTAGCTACTCGGCAATGCCACTGGCGTGACAACCGATACACCAGAGGTGTGTCCACTCCGGTCCTCTCGTACTAGGAGCAGGCTTCCTCAAATCTGCAGCGCCCACGGAAGATAGGGACCAAACTGTCTCACGACGTTTTAAACCCAGCTCACGTACCTCTTTAAATGGCGAACAGCCATACCCTTGGGACCGGCTACAGCCCCAGGATGAGATGAGCCGACATCGAGGTGCCAAACACCGCCGTCGATATGAACTCTTGGGCGGTATCAGCCTGTTATCCCCAGAGTACCTTTTATCCGTTGAGCGATGGCCCTTCCATACAGAACCACCGGATCACTATGTCCTGCTTTCGCATCTGCTCGACTTGTCAGTCTCGCAGTTAAGCACGCTTATGCCATTGCACTATCGTCACGATGTCCGACCGTAACTAGCGTACCTTCGAACTCCTCCGTTACGCTTTGGGAGGAGACCGCCCCAGTCAAACTGCCTACCATGCACTGTCCCCGATCCAGATAATGGACCTAGGTTAGAACCTCAAACACACCAGGGTGGTATTTCAACGTTGGCTCCATGAGATCTAGCGACCTCACTTCAAAGCCTCCCACCTATCCTACACAGATCTGTTCAAAGTCCAATACAAAGCTACAGTAAAGGTTCATGGGGTCTTTCCGTCTTTCCGCGGGGAGATTGCATCATCACAAACATTTCAACTTCGCTGAGTCTCAGGAGGAGACAGTGTGGCCATCGTTACGCCATTCGTGCAGGTCGGAACTTACCCGACAAGGAATTTCGCTACCTTAGGACCGTTATAGTTACGGCCGCCGTTTACTGGGACTTCAATCAAGAGCTTGCACCCCATCATTTAATCTTCCAGCACCGGGCAGGCGTCACACCCTATACGTCCACTTTCGTGTTTGCAGAGTGCTGTGTTTTTATTAAACAGTCGCAGCCACCGATTTTTTGCAACCCCGTTGGGCTCCCTCTGTACGAGTTCACCTACTTGGGGCATACCTTCTCCCGAAGTTACGGTATCAATTTGCCGAGTTCCTTCTCCTGAGTTCTCTCAAGCGCCTTAGAATACTCATCTCGCGCACCAGTGTCGGTTTGCGGTACGGTCGTCAATAGCTGAAGCTTAGTGGCTTTTCCTGGAAGCAGGGTATCACTCACTTCGTCTGCAAGCAGACTCGTTATCACCCCTCATCTAAGCCCGGCGGATTTGCCTACCAGGCACGACTACAGGCTTGAACCAACATATCCAACAGTTGGCTGAGCTAACCTTCTCCGTCCCCACATCGCACTATTGATCGGTACAGGAATATTGACCTGTTTCCCATCAGCTACGCATCTCTGCCTCGCCTTAGGGGCCGACTCACTCTACGCCGATGAACGTTGCGTAGAAAACCTTGCGCTTACGGCGAGGGGGCTTTTCACCCCCTTTAACGCTACTCATGTCAGCATTCGCACTTCTGATACCTCCAGCATCCGTTACCAGACACCTTCACAGGCCTACAGAACGCTCTCCTACCACGTGCAATAAATTGCACATCCGCAGCTTCGGTAACTGGCTTAGCCCCGTTACATCTTCCGCGCAGGACGACTCGATCAGTGAGCTATTACGCTTTCTTTAAATGATGGCTGCTTCTAAGCCAACATCCTGACTGTTTTAGCCTTCCCACTTCGTTTCCCACTTAGCCAATTTTAGGGACCTTAGCTGGCGGTCTGGGTTGTTTCCCTCTTGAGTCCGGACGTTAGCACCCGGTGCTCTGTCTCCCAAGCTGTACTCATCGGTATTCGGAGTTTGCATAGGTTTGGTAAGTCGCCATGACCCCCTAGCCTAAACAGTGCTCTACCCCCGATGGTAATACTTGAGGCACTACCTAAATAGTTTTCGGAGAGAACCAGCTATTTCCAAGTTTGTTTAGCCTTTCACCCCTATCCACAGCTCATCCGCTAGTTTTGCAACACTAGTCGGTTCGGACCTCCAGTACCTGTTACGGCACCTTCATCCTGGCCATGGATAGATCACTTGGTTTCGGGTCTACACCCAGCGACTGATTCGCCCTATTCGGACTCGATTTCTCTACGGCTTCCCTATTCGGTTAACCTTGCCACTGAATGTAAGTCGCTGACCCATTATACAAAAGGTACGCAGTCACCCTTGCGGGCTCCTACTTTTTGTAAGCATGCGGTTTCAGGATCTATTTCACTCCCCTCCCGGGGTTCTTTTCGCCTTTCCCTCACGGTACTGGTTCACTATCGGTCGATTACGAGTATTTAGCCTTGGAGGATGGTCCCCCCATATTCAGACAGGATTTCTCGTGTCCCGCCCTACTTTTCTCTACCTTAGTACCACACGTCTGTTTTCGCATACGGGGCTATCACCCACTATGGCCGGACTTTCCATTCCGCTTTGCTAACAGTCGTGCTATCAATAGAAGGCTCTTCCAATTTCGCTCGCCACTACTCTCGGAATCTCGGTTGATGTCTTTTCCTCGAGCTACTGAGATGTTTCAGTTCACCCGGTTCGCCTCGCATGACTATGTATTCATCATGCGATACCTCTTGCGAGGTGGGTTTCCCCATTCAGAAATCTCCGGATCAATGCTTATTTGCCAGCTCCCCGAAGCTTATCGCAGGCTATCACGTCTTTCTTCGCCTGTAATCGCCAAGGCATCCACCACATGCTCTTAGTCACTTGACCCTATAACTTTGACATCTCTTTCAAGACACCCAAGCCATCTTCAAGGACTTGCCAGGTCTTTCACCTGGCGC
>NZ_JACHLK010000039.1 GCF_014207955.1 Acidovorax soli | reverse complement strand
CCCACCTGATCGAGCCCGACGAGCACGCCCCTCTCGCGCCGCAGCACACTGTCCACACCACCTTGGCGCAGGCGCTCCTGCAGCTGTACGGGGTCTCCCTGGACCATCAGCGTGCCGTCGCGCTGCATCTCCACGCGCATGGAGTGGATCGGCTGCGTGCCATCATTCGTGTCATCAGTTTGAAGGCCGGTCGATGGATCTTGCGCGCTGCGGGTGCTGAACCGCGTCTGCCCGGTGTGCGAAGTTTTCGTGCCAACTGCCCCCGCCTGGTCGATGGCGCGCATCACGAAGCGCTCAGCCTCGTTGTAGCTCATTGCTCGGATCGAAGCGGCCAGCCGCCCCAGGCCCATGCGGTCCGCCACGCTGGCCAGCCAGTTGGCAAGCTTTCGGATGCGCATGCCCAGACGGGTGCCCGCCAGCTTCTGGGCGCGAAGCTCTTGGGCCACCACGGCCAAACCCTCTTCGATGGCAAGGGCCTCGTATTGGGCTGTCAGCTCGGTTCCGGCGAAGCCCCTCTCACGCAACACGCGCAGTTGATGCGGCGCATCCGGCGCTTTCGCCTTCCATTCAATCGCGTATTGCTGCACCCGTCTGTCGCTTTTTGCCAAGTCCAGCATGGACTGCACATAATCGCGGCGCGGCAATACATTGCGCACTCCCAAATGGAACATTTCATGGAAAAGCGTCTCGAGCACCGCGTCGGCGTTCAGGTGAGCCGAAGCGACGATCACGATCCGGCCCTCTTCTGGCAGGGCCGCGCCCATTACACCTTTCGGCGCCCCGATCCAAGCCTCTTCGCTCCGCCCCACGATGTCGACTGGTGGCGGATTGCGGAGCCCCGAAAGAGCTTGTTGCACAAGTTGCTGCACCTGTTCAAGCGATAGGCCTGGACCCTGGCCATTGCTGCGTGTGCTGAACCGAGGCGTCGCATCACCGGCAGCATCCCCACTCGCATTGCGTCGCTCGACTTCCTGCGCTAGACTCAGAACGTCCCCCGCAGAGCGGATGGAAGTCAGGTCAATGCCGTCGGCTTTGGCAGATGCGTCCACCCATTGAGCTGCGGGGGATTTTTCGTTGAAATCCACCGTCTCTACGGTATAGAGGGGATTGGCGTGGTTTTCATCCACTGTCTCCTTCACCGTGAGCTTGGCGATCAGCAGGCGGCCATTCAGTGCCATGGGCACAAAAAATCGGTGGATCGCTTTGATGTTGCTGTTGGCATCCCTGTCGGATTTGCTCCATCCATACGCTGCTGCTTGATAGAGCTTGTCCAGGTTCGCAACCGCGAATGACTGTGCCCGGGCGCTGACCAATTTCTCTACGGCCTTGCTGCTGAGCATCTTGTCGAGCGAGTTGCGCGATACATGGGCCTGTAAACCCGTCAATGCGTTGGTCAGTGGCCGCCCCTGGAATTCCTTGGCTGCAGCTCGTGCTTCACCAAAGGTTGCGGCTTCGCGCATGTACTGATTCAGCGCGCGGCTGAACAGCAGACCTGTTCGCTGGCTGCCTTCATGAAAGCGCGAGTTGGTGTCTTGTGCGCGCTCAGCACCTTCCCGCTGCGCCACCGCGAACGCCAGATCCACCAAATCCTGCCCATCAAAAGCCTGCGGATTGCCCGTCAGCTTGCCAAGCACGTCCTTCAGCGATGCCCGCACCCGCGCCAGCCAGCCCTGCACCGAGTTGTTCGGCATCAGCGCCGTAGGCTGCACTCCCAGCTCCATGGCCACTTGCACGGCATAGGGAAACAGTTCTTCGCTGCTGTAGGCAGCAGCATCTGCGTTGTCTGGCCGCGAAGCCTGCACGCGCGCTGCGGCCTCGTCGTAGACCTGCCGCTCCAGGCTCCCCTCGGGCCTGTTCGCCCAACTGCCAATTACCTCGTGCAGTTGCCTCCACCTCGCTTCGCCCAGCACCGCCTTGCCATGCTTGTGCACCAGCTCGTGCGCGGCCACGGCCATCTCCTGGCCGGCTTCGATGTGGCCGGCGATGATGAAGACGGTCTTGCTGCGGGGGTTGTAGAAACCTTGTGGCAAGCCCGAATCCGGCGAGCCCATATCGACGTCACCGATCAGCGGCTCCCAATGCGCCTGGATGTCGGCCGAGGTGGCGACCGTTGCCATCAATTGGCCTATTCCCGGGGGCTCATCCCGGCATTTCAAGCAGTTTGGCTCATCGCAACATTGAAAGACTTTATTGTTGCTCGCTGTGAGGGCTCGGCGCTCACCTGTAGGCTAGAGGAGTGGTACTTTTATAAGTCCGAACGGTTCTCCTTTTTCCACCCACCGAACTGCTTGTCAGTTAAAATTCGTCGTGTTCCCGGCTTGTTTTGAAAAGCATCGGAGGATTGGACTCCGACCCTTCGCAGGACATCCGGGAGCGCTTTTTTGTCGACATACCAAGCTTTCCCTTCGCGAGCCCATTTGCCCACCGGGGGCGGACCACCGTCCTTGTCGTAAGCATTGGTCAGCAAACCGACGGTCACTCCCGGCCTGTTTCCCTGAGCTTTGGGATTGATGGTCATCATGACTATCGCCCCGTCAACAAGCTCTGGCGCTATCAGCACCAAATCACCGGTTACCGTGTCGGAATCGAAAACTGCGGCCGGAGTCTCCAGCCATTGCGGTACGTTCTTCCATTGCTCGGCGGTCATGTTGGAATGCTTTGGGGGCGAGCCTCGCGGTAAGCCACGATCTGGCTTGCCTACTGCAGCTTCGTCTAGATAGACTGGACCGTTGGTGATCTCAAGGAATTCCAACATGTCGGACCGATCAAGTACGACTGCGGCTTGTTCGCCCCGATGAATGCCCCTCGGCTTGTCTCCAGCGAATAACGCATCAATACGCGCTTCAAATGCAGCCTTTGTCCCAGGTGAGCGGCTGAATTGGAGAACTGCAACTTCGGCATTGCTGGTGGTATTTGTCCCGGTAATTGCCCTCCTCACCGCGGTGTTCGAGGCGGTGAAGGGATATCTCGAAGTTTCCCGCTGCGCCACCGCGAACGCCAGATCCACCAAATCCTGCCCATCAAAAGCCTGCGGATTGCCCGTCAGCTTGCCAAGCACGTCCTTCAGCGATGCCCGCACCCGCGCCAGCCACCCCTGCACCGAGTTGTTCGGCATCAGCGCCGTAGGCTGCACGCCCAGCTCCATCGCCACCTGCACGGCATAGGGAAACAGTTCTTCGCTGCTGTAGGCGGCAGCATCTGCGCTGTCTGGCCGCGAAGCCTGCACGCGTGCCATGGCCTCGTCGTAGACCCGCCGTTCAAGACTCCCCTCAGGCCTGTTCGCCCAACTGCCGATCACCCCGTGCAGTTGCCTCCACCTTGCTTCGCCCAGCACCGCCTTGCCATGCTTGTGCACCAGCTCGTGGGCGGCCACGGCCATCTCCTGGCCAGCTTCTATGTGGTCGGCAATGAGGAAGACGGTGTCGATGTTGGGGTCGAAGAACCCTTGGGCCAGACCTGTGTCCTGCGAGCCCATGTCCACCTTTCCGACCAAGGGCTCCCAATGCGCCTGGATGTCGGCCGAGGTGGCCACCACCACGCGGCCGAGGCCGTGGGCCAGCAGGCCCATGCTGTTGGTGAGCCTGGCAACCGCAGCGCGCACCGATTGAACGGTGGCGGGCTTGGAGGGCAGGCCCTGGAGTTCTGATTTGGCGAGCTACGGCCGAACTGCTGGCTTGGCAGGGAGGATGACTGGGCCTGCGCGCCGGAGCCAACGCATTAACCACTTCCGGCGATTTAAAAGTCGCACAAAGTTACTTCATTCCTTCTCGTAATAATTCTCCATCCAATGGTCAATATCCATGCCCTCCTTGGCGACAAAATAGGCAAAGAGCTTGGCGTTTCCAATGCTCGAACCTCCAAGAAGATACCTGATGTATCTATCCGCATCCAAAGGAGCAAGTTTTCGCACATCATTAATGTGGAGATCGTACACCTCCCTGTAACTACTGCAGCTTCCTTCTTCCTGCGAAACATCTCTTCCCAAATCACGCTCCAGTGCTTTCAGAGTGGAATCGCGCAAACCCGCCATGGTAACTCCTTTGGTAATCATTTTGGCCTCGCAATAATATTCAATTTGCTGGGCACGTCTTTCAGTTCATCGACATCAATCGGGTCCTTTAGCGTTATTTCAAAAATTCCATATCCCAGCTTCTGCCTAGCTTTGCCGAACGATATGTCCCTTATCGCGAACTGTGCCCAATCATCCTTTGTCCCATTTTGATTGTTTTTGCGATGCTTGTCGAATTCTTTTTGGAAATTTCTGAGATTGCTGCCGGCCAGCTTGCCTGGCAATCCAACCGGGGGATGCCCTTTTGTTTCGATGTAGTAAGAAATCAATCTTCTCAACATTGCCTCTGTCACTCCGTGGGCATCAATTATCAAGAATTCTCCGGATGATTCTATTCTCGCTGTTTTTGAAATGTTCAAGGAAGGTCCATTTTTTCATCATCTTCTATGTTGGCGAAGCCAACATACTCTTCACCCACAAGCAAAGCAATGTCGTCGTCATAGGGGTTGTCTTTTGACATCCGGACCTTGAGGTCTTCTTCTTTGAACGGGATTGGCCGAGGATTTGTCTCTGTTCCCAGCGGACCTTTCTCCGGTGCTGCACCTGCGTTGTCCACTCCCGCCCCGCGGCTCATCTGGATGGGGCGGTACGGGGCGGAAGGTGCGCTGCCGTTGGGACGTTCAAGACCGTTCTGCGGCGGGGCCGAGGCTGAGCGCTCCAACTGCGCAATGCCAAACGCCAAGTCCACCAAACCCTGGCCATCAAAAGCCTGCGGATTGCCCGTCAGCTTGCTGCACGTCCTTCAGCGATGCGCGCACCCGCGCCAGCCAGCCCTGCACCGAGTTGGCCGGCATCAGCGCCGTAGGCTGCACCCCCCCCCAGTTCCATCGCCACCTGCACGGCATTGGGGAACAGTTCTTCGCTGTTGTAGCTGGTCTCATCCGCTCTAGTTGGCCGCGAAGCCTGCACGCGTGCTGCGGCCTCGTCGTGGACCCGCCGCTCCAGGCTCCCCTCGGGCCTGTTCGCCCAGCTGCCAATCACCTCGTGCAGTTGCCTCCACCTTGCTTGGCCTAGCACCGCCTTGCCATGCTTGTGCACCAGCTCGTGGGGTGATCTCTTGCACGATGTCTGGCGAATGGGGTTTCCAGGTCTCCTTATAGTTTTCGCAGAAACCTACCTCACCCTTCCTGGTAACTATCTTTCAGCCAATCATCAATATTTTCATTCTCTTTTACAACAAAATATCTAAATGATTTCGCATTCCGAAGCCCCCCCTTTCCGAGAAGATGCATGATATATTTTTCAGCATAAAGACCCGCATTCTTTTGAACGAGCTCGCGCAAATCATCGATGTGCAGGTTGTACACATCCATGTAATCACGGCAACTTCCCCATTCATGGGAAACATCTCTCCCAAGAAGATGCCTCAACATCTCCAAATTTTCTTCACCCAAACCCGCCATGGCAACTCCTTAAGAAATCAATATTGTCTTGCAATAATATTTATTTTCTTGGGCACATTCTTCAAGTCGCCGACATTGATAGAGCCCAGCAATTCTATTTCAAAAACCCCATACCCCAGCTTCTGCCTGGCTTTGCCGAACGATATGTCCCTGATCGCAGCCTGCGCCCAATCATCCGCTGTCCCATTGTGATTGCTTTCACGATGTTTGTCGAATTCTTTTTGAAAATTTATACGATTATCATCTGCCAAACTCCCCGGCAATCCAGCCGGAGGGGCCCCCTTCGTTTCAATGTAATAAGAAATCGCTGCTTTCAGCATCGCCTCTGTCACTCCATGGGCGTCGATTCTTACATACTCTTTTGATGACTTTTTTAGCACCGTTTTTTCAATGCTTAGAATGGGGCCGTCATCAGTTATTTCGATACCGGCAAAAACAACATCCTCTCCGTCCACGAGCATCGTAATGGCGTTACTTGGGTCGTTGTCCGTAGTTATTCGAACCTTGAAGTCTGTGAGCGGAACCGGACGCGGATTGTTCTCCGACCCCAGCGGGCCTTTCTCCTTCGCCGTCCCCGCACCGTCCTTGCCTGCCCCGCGGCTCATCTGGATGGGAAGGTACGGGGCGGGAGGTGCGCTGCCGTTGGGCCGCTCAAGACCGTTCTGTGGCGGGGCCGAGGCTGAGCGCTCCAACTGCGCAATGCCAAACGCCAAGTCCACCAAATCCTGCCCATCAAACGCCTGCGGATTGCCCGTCAGCTTGCCAAGCACGTCCTTCAGCGATGCGCGCACCCGAGCCAGCCACCCCTGCACCGAGTTGTTCGGCATCAGCGC
>NZ_JACHLK010000038.1 GCF_014207955.1 Acidovorax soli | reverse complement strand
CGGCCTTGCCCAGGAGGCCGGTACCGGTGACCACCAGCACCCCGGTGCCCACATCGTAGGTGGCGCTGGTGACGGTGGGCACGGCCACGTTGGAGACCGTGAGCGCATTGGTGGCGTCGGCCACCACCAGGGCGGCGTCCGCCCCGGCGGCCCAGTCCTCGGCGGCCGCCAGGTTGTAGGTGGTGGTGCTGGTGGAGCTGGTGCCGTTCTTGTTGAGCAACTGGTTCACCGCGGCGCGGTCAGTCGCGCCCAGCGTCAGCGTGAAGCCGGTGGCACTGGTGATCTCAGCGTTGGCGGTGGAGGCGGTCAGCGCGTAGGTGGATCCGCCCTCGCCAGTCAACGTGAACTTGGTGGCCAGGACATCATTGGCCGCGCCGGCCAGGGCACTGAAGCCCGTGCCCGTGACCGCCAGGGTGCCCGTGGCCGCGTCGTAGGTGGCACTGGTGATGGCGGGCAGCGGCACATTCGATACCGTGACTGCATTGGTCGCATCGGCAATGCTGGCGCCCGTGACCTCGCTGTTCCAGTCATCGGCGGCGGCCAGGTTGTAGGTGGTGCCGCCGGTGGAAGAGGTGCCGTTCTTGTTGAACAGCGCCTGCACCGCAGCGATGTCCGCGCCGGTGAGGGTCACGGTGAAGCTGGTGGCATCGATCACCTCCACATTGCCCGTGGTGGACAGGAGATGGGAGCCGCCCTCGCCGGTGATGGAGAGCTTGTTGACGGTGATGTCGTTGGTGGCGCCGATGGACTTGACCAGACCCGTGCCGGTGACCGCCAGGGTGTGGGTGGTGGCGTCGTAGGTGGCGCTGGTGATGGTGGGGGCGGTGACGTTGCTGACCGTGACAGCGTTGCCGGTGCTGTCGGCGCTGCTGGTGCGGCTGGCATTCCAACTGGCCAGGGCGCCCAGATTGAAGGTGGTGCCGTCCGCCGAGGCTGTGCCGTCCTTGTTCAGGATGCCATTGACCGCCAGCTTGTCGGTAGCGTTCAGCATGACGGTGAACGACGTGGCGGTGGTGGCCGTGGTGTTGGTGGTGGTCAGATCGTAGCTGCCGCCCTGGCCCGCGACGGAGAGCTTGGAGACAGCGATGGTGTCCCCGGCAACCATGTTCAGCGCCGAGACCGTGAGGGTGCCTGTGGCGGCATCGTAGGTGGCCGACTGGATGCTGGGGGCGGCGTTGCTCACCGTGATGCCATTGCCTGTGAGGTCTTCGATGTTGCCGCCGGTGATGGCGCTGTTCCAGTTGTCGGCGGCGGCGATGTTGTAGGTGGTGCCGCCTGCGGACGATGCGCCGTTCTTGTTGAGCAGGCTGTTGACGCCCCCGACGTCGGCGCCCGTGAGGGTGATGCTGAAGCTGGTGGCATCGATCACCTCCACATTGCCCGTGACGGACAGGGCATGGGAGCCGCCCTCGCCGCTGATGGTGAGCTTGTTGACGGTGATGTCGTTGGTGGCACCCACGGTCTTGACCAGGCCCGTGCCGGTGACTGTCAGGGTGCTTGTGGCGCCGTCGTAGGTGGCGCTGGTGATGGTGGGAGCGGTGACGGCGGAGACCGTCACGGCATTGCCGGTGGTGTCGGCGCCGCTGGCGCGGGTGGTGTTCCAGCTGGCGTCAGCGGCCAGGTTGAAGACCGTGGTGCCCGCAGCCGTGGTGCCGGCCTTGTTCAGGAGGCCATTGACGGTCAGCTTGTCGGTGGCGCCGAGCGTGACTGTGAAAGCGGTGGCACTGCTGGCGGTGACGTTGGCGGTGTCTGCGGTCAGTGCGAAGCTGACCCCGCCCTCGCCCAGCACGGACAGCTTGGTGACATCGATGGCGTCGTTCGTGGCGATGTTCAGCGCGGCGACGGTGAGCACGCCGGTGCTGGCGTCGTAGCTGGCGCTGGCAATGCCAGGTGCTGCATTGGAGACGTTGATGCCGTTGCCCGTGGTGTCGGCGATGTCGCCGCCGGTGATGGCGCTGTTCCAGTTGTCGGCGGCGGCGATGTTGTAGGTGGTGCCGCCTGCGGACGATGCGCCGTTCTTGTTGAGCAGGGCGTTGACCGCAGCGATGTCGGTGCCGGTGAGGGTCAGGGTGAAGCTGGTGGCCGAGGTGACCTCCACATCGGCCGTGGTGGACAGGGCATGGGAGCCGCCCTCGCCGCTGATGGTGAGCTTGTTGACCGTGATGTCGTTGGTGGCACCCACGGTCTTGACCAGGCCCGTGCCGGTGACTGTCAGGGTGCTTGTGGCGCCGTCGTAGGTGGCGCTGGTGATGGTAGGGGCGGTGACGTTGCTGACAGTGACCCCGTTGCCCGTGGTGTCCGCTGCCGCATTGACCGTGGAGTTCCAGCCCGTGGCACCGGCCAGGTTGAAGACCGTGGTGTCTGCGGCGGCGGTGCCGTTGTTGTTCAGGATGCCGTTGGCAGCCAGCCTGTCCGTGGCGCCGAGCGTGAGCGTGAAGGCGGTGGCGCTGGTGGCGGTGGTGTTGGCGGTGTCGGCGGTCAGCAGGTAGCTGCCGCCCTGGCCGGCGAGGGTCAGCTTGGTGGCATCGATGGCATCGCCCGCCTGCATGCCCGTGGCGGTGACGGACAGCACGCCCGTGGCGGCATCGTAGGTGGCCGAGGTGAGGGTGGGCGAGACCAGGTTGGAGACCGTGATGCCATTGCCCGTGAGATCGGCCACGACGACCGCCGCATCGGCACCGGCCGCCCAGTCTTCGCCTGCGACCAGGTTGTAGGTGGTGCCGCCCGAGGACTGCGTGCCGTTGGCGGTGACCAGGGTGCGCAAGCCGGCCTGGTCGGTGCCGGAGAGCACGACGGTGAATTGGGTGTCGGAGCTGATCTCCACGCCGCCCGTGGTCAGCGGGTACGTGGTGCCCCCCTGGCCGGTGATGCCCAGCTTGCTCACATCGATGTCATTGGTGGCGCCATTGAGCTTGAGGAAGCCCGTGCCGGTGACCACCAGGGTGCCGGTGCTGGCGTCGTAGGTGGCGTTGGTGATGGTGGGCACGGCCACGTTGGAGACCGTGATGCCATTGCCCGTGGTGTCGGCGACCACCACGGCGGCATCGGCACCGGCCGCCCAGTCTTCGGCGGCGGCCAGGTTGTAGGTGGTGTTGTCGGTGGAGCTGGTGCCGTTCTTGTTGGCGATCTGGTTGATGGCGGCCTTGTCGGCGGCGTTGAGGGTGACGGAGAAGGTGGTGCCGTCGGTGATCTCCACGTTGGCGCTGGTCAGCGGGCGGTTCAACCCGCCTTCGCCCGTGAAGCTCAGCTTGCTGACGTCGATGTCGTTGGTGGCGCCGTTGAGCTTGAGGAAGCCTGTGCCCGTGACCACCAGAGTGCCCGTGGCGGCGTTGTAGGTGGCGCTGGTGATGGTGGGTGCGGCAACGTTGGAGACCGTGATGCCGTTGCCAGTAAGGTCGGCGACAACCACGGCGGAATCGGCACCGGCGGCCCAGTCTTCCGCTGCTGCCAGGTTGTAGGTAGTGGCACCGGTGGAGATGGTGCCGTTCTTGTTGGCGATCTGGTTGACGGCGGCCTGGTCGGCGGCGTTGAGGGTGACCGTGAAGCTCGTGCCGTTGGCGATCTCCACGCTGGAGGTGGTTAGTGTGCGGATGGCCCCGCCTTCGCCCACGAAGGTCAGCTTGCTGACGTCGATGTCGTTGGTGGCGCCGTTGAGCTTGAGGAAGCCCGTGCCCGTGACCGCCAGTACGCCCGTGGATGCGTTGTAGGTGGCGCTGGTGACGGTGGGTGCGGCCACATTGCTGGCCGTGAGGGCATTGGTCGTATCGGCCGTGTTGCCGGCGGTCACATTGGTGTTCCAATCGTCCGCAGCCGCCAGGTTGAAGGCGGTGCCGCCGGTGGACGTGGTGCCGTTCTTGTTGATGAACTGGTGGATGGCGGCCTGGTCGGTGGCGTTGAGGGTGGCGCTGAATGCGGTGGCGCTGCTTGCGGTGACGTTGGTGCTGGTGAGGACGTGTGAGAGGCCGCCCTCGCCGCTGATGGTGATCTTGTTGAGGGCGATGGTGTCGCCGGTCGTCATGTGGGCGCCGGTGACCGAGAGGATGCCGGTGGCCGCGTCGTAGGTGGCGCTGGTGAGGGTGGGAGGCGGGACGTAGGCCAGATTCTGCGTGCCTCCGCCAGTTGTTGTGATTGCCGATACACCGGCGCCATTGGTACCGTTCGAACTCCCTCCAGCTGCCAATCCACCGTCTCCGCCACCACCTGCGTTGCCAGTGGCCAAAGTCGCATTTGTGCCTGAGTCCAAAAGAACGGTGCCACCTGCATTCCAGATTCCGCCAATGCCAGCGCCGCCAGCGCCGCCGTTGCCCTCGCCAGTAAGGCCGCCGCCGCCACCACCACCACCTGCACCAGAGTTGTTGGTAATGGAGCTGCCCAAAATGGTCAAAGTGCCGGTGTTGTAAATGCCGCCGGCAGCGCTTCCACCTTTTCCTCCCGCAGCGCTGATGCCTGTACCGCCGCCGCCACCGCCAATGCTGATGGCCCCCGCGGCTGTCCCACCCACACCACCGGCGGTGTAGTACCCACCACCATCGACTCCCCCAGCACCTCCAGCGGTGGATCCACCTTGTCCACCATAGGAACCAAAGCCTGCGCCTGCGCCCCCTGCACCCAGGGTGCCTGCGTTTCCAGGAAGCACAACTCCAGGGGTCGCACTAACAAAATTGTTGCCGCCGTCTCCACCGTTGGCGATAGCGGCCACGCCACCACCGCCACCACCCGCGCCACCGCCGCCGGCCTTTCCGTCGTTGTGCCCCCCACCCCCCCCACCACCGGCTGCCCTATTGTTTGTGACAGTGCTGTTGGTGATCGTCAGGCTTCCCGCGTTGCTGATGCCTGCCCCCAAAGCGTCTTCGCCTGCAAGTCCCGGGCCGTCGCCCGCAGTATTTCCCCCTTTGCCTGTAATGAAGCCGTGTGTGATGCTCAAGCCATCGAGGACAACCGTACCCGCCGTGACACTGATTACACGACTGGTGTAGTTCGCATCGACCACCACATCGGGTGTTCCGTTGTTGTCCAGATCGCCATCAATGGTGAGATTTTTGTTGATGACCAGTTGGCCGCTGCTCAACGTGACGGTGGTGACGCCGCCAGCAAAGGTGATGGTGTCGCCTGTGGTGGCCGATGCGATGGCCTGGCGCAGAGAGCCCGCGCCCGCGTCGGCACCAGTGGTCACGGTGATGGTGGCCAGCGCGTGGTCGTAGGCGGCCTCCGATACCGTGGTCGCCATTACCTGGCCTGTGGTGACTTCCAGATCCCAATCCCCGCCCGCGCCCGTGCGGTCGTCACTGGCTGCCACGTCGGCCCCCGTGAGCTCCGCCAGCGTCGAGACGAACTGCGCGCCGGCCTCGCCCTGCGCCAGGTTGCAGGCATACACCAGCAGGTCGCCATCGGCCGTGATGCCGCGCCCGATGGCGGCCAGTGCATCGCCGTGCCCGGCCAGGTTGCCGGCATCCAGGAACGTGGTACCCAGCCACAACTGCCCTTCGCTGCCATGGGCCAGCACATGCACGGCATCCACGTCACCCCGTTCGCCCAAGGCGGCGGCCATCTGGGCCAGGCCGTCTTCGCCGGCCTTCAGTACCACCACCTCGGCACCAGGCGGGAAGCCCTTGAGCAGGGTGGCCGCGTCCTGCACGCGGCTGTCGACAAAGATGATCTCTCGGGCGGCCGTGCCGTCGGTCTGGAGGGTGGTCATGGTGTTGATTCAGTGGATGTTGTGGAGAGGGGGGGTCCGCCAACCGGGGCCGGGTGCGTCGTGGCGGACCAGGCATTCAGCAGGTGCCGGGCCGGTGCTGCAGGTGGTGGGAATGCCGGCGGTCTAGGAGGGGGTGAACGCCAGCGCAGCATGGGCAAGGCAGGCGACGCACCCTATGGCGCCAGGACCCCTGGTGGGGCAGCGGTAGCAGATGTGCTGATCAAGTGGATGGTTCACGTTCATTTCATGCGGGGCAGGTCTTCTGCCCAGGATCCCCAAGTTGGGGCGACGTTTGAAAGTATGTGAAAGACCCGTGAGGGTCAACAAAAAATCTGCACGATGCTTGCTCGTAACATATTGATTCATTTGAAGAATCGCCACAGCCGGATGGGCTCTGGTGGCCATGGTGCGATGTGCTTCCCGGATTGCCATGGCTGGCGCTTGCACGGGGCCAGCTGGCAAAGGCGAGCATGGCGCGGGGTGCATCGTTGGCGGGGATCAAGCAGGGCGGGGACTGGTCCCGATGCGCTGGGCGCGCGTCCGCATCACCTGTTTGGCGGGCCCGCGAGCGGCGGGCCGAGACAGCCACGCAGGTTCTAAGGGGCGCTGGCCGCCTTCGCCGTGACCACGTTGGCCCGGCTGCCTGCCTGGTCCTGCCAGAACGACAGCTGGCTGTACTGCTCGAACAGGTCGGGCGGCAAGATGGTTTCGCGCCGCTCCAGGCCCACCTGCGGGCGCACCTTGTGCAGGCCGTGCAGGCCCAGGGCTTCGTCGAAATCAGGGGCGTCGTAGTGCACCTTGCCGAAGTCGTGCGGGAATGCCGGCTCGCCCAGGAACTGGTAGACCAGGGGCAGCACCTTGTCGGGTGCCTGGGCCAACAGGTCGTAGTCCACCAGCAGCAGCGACGCGGCATGCTCGCCGTAGAAGGCCTCCTTGAGTGCCGTCCAGGGATAGCCCACCATGCGGTTGCGCTGGGCCAGCGTATCCACGCGGCTGTAGACGGTGTTGCGCTCGGTGTCGTCGTTGAACAGGCGCGTGATCTCGAACGGGTTGGAGCGGTAGCGCCGCTCGATGCTGTCCATGACCCAGGCCACGTTGCGCACGCAGGCGATCAGCTTGGCACCGGGGAACATCTCCATGAGGGCGGGCATCTGCGCGCTCCACATGCGATTGGTGTCGAAGATGACTTCCTTGCCAGCCTGCACCTGGTCGGCGTAGTAGCCATCGAACAGGCCGCGTGCCAGGCGGTGGCGCTGCGCCTTGGTGACCACGGGGCCGAACTCGCTGCCCGCACCGAGCTGGTTGAGCATGCCGCGAAACAGCGTACCCACCGGGCTGGTCATGCCCGCATGAAAGCGCGGGTTCTGCAGCAGCAGCGCCGACAGCAGGGTGGAGCCCGAGCGGGGCAGGCCGGTGATGAAGTGGTAGCGGGGCGAGGAGGGCGGCGTCATCGTGAAGAAAGTAGCCAGGCGCAGGGGCATCCGGAAAGGGATGCCACCCTGCAGAAGATGCGCTCATTGCCGTGGTCAAGCAGCAGCGCGGACAGATTATTGCCAGAAAGTAGTTTCTTTTGCGCAGATGAATTACCGCCGCTGGCGCGGCGAGGGCGTGCGGCGACGAAGGTGGCACGCGGCACTCGGGCGGGATCGGCTGCTGCACAGAGGGCCTGTTGGCTACCGCTGCTGCAGCGCCTGGTCCGGATGCTGGCGGTACAGGGCAAAGAATTCGCTGAGGGAAGCCGCCACCCGCACGGGCGGGCTGTCCGGGTGCAAGGGGTCGGCAAAGACTTCCGACTGGCCGCTGGCGGTGGTGCGCAGCCGAAAGACATGGCTGTGGGTGAGGAAGTCGGCAAACTGCACCCCCCATTCGGAGGGCGGGCCCTGGTTGGCGCGGCTGACTTCCTTGAGCGACCACAGCCGCCAGAACGCGCCGTCCATCGTCGCCATGCCGCCCAGGGTGGTGTAGAGGGTGAGCACCTCGGCGGTGGCGGGCTGGCCCAGCCGGGCAAACAGGGCTTCGATCTGCGCGGGCTCTTCGGGCGGCAGCATGTCAGCCCCGTCAATGCGCCAGCGGGGCAGAAGGGCGCGGAGATCGGCAGACAAATCCATGGTGGAATTGTCTGCCGGGATCGTGACGCCCGCAAGAATTCCGTGGGCCTGCCTTGTCAGGCGAACTCCAAGCCCTTGGCCACCAGCCCCACCAGATCGATGCGGGTTGCGTTGAGATCCAGGTTGGCCGCCATGACCACCAGCTCGGCCGCACTGGTGCCCCCGGCCAT
>NZ_JACHLK010000037.1 GCF_014207955.1 Acidovorax soli | reverse complement strand
CAAAGAGAAGGCGGCCCCGCTGCCCGTGTCCCCCTCGCCGGTGGCGAGGGGGCAGCCTGCGATGCTCGAAGCTGGGGTGCGCCTCGGAACTCGCTGCGTTCTTCGAACTCCGCTCAAACATCTGCGGCGAGCCAGATCACGAAGCGTGTGTGTCCTTCGGCACACACGCCACCCCAGCTTCTGCGCTTCTCGGCACGGTCAGAAGGGGGTGGAAACGGGCCCCACACGGGCCATTGCTTCGCTCGGCCCAATCTGCCTCGCTGCGCTTGGCCTGGTCAGGGCCTCCGCGCCAGTGGCGTCGGCAGCGCGCAGCGCGTAACCGACACTCGGCGTAGCTGCGACAGCAGCAGCCGTCTTTGACCCCGCTCCCACCCCTTCTGGCTGCGCCGAGAAGCGCAGGGCCTGGGGTGGGTGCGTGTGCCGAAGGACACACGCACTTCGTGATCTGACTTGCCGCAGCTGTTTGAGCGCAGTTCGAAGAACGTAGCGAGTTCTGCGGCACCACCCTAGGACCGAGCATCGCAGGTTGCCCGCAGCGAAGCGGAGGGACGCAGACAGCGGGGCGCTGTTTCTTTGCCTACTTTCTTTTTGCGCAAAAAGAAAGTAGGTGCGCCGCCGGGCGCACATCCCGGCTCCCGCCCTTCACCAAGGCACACAGCAACCATCATGCCGATGGGCAAAAACCAGCCGCCCACCGTGCACGTCTTCTTCAGCAAGTCTTCAGCCCACCCTAAGCCTTTGCAAAGCAGGCCAGCCCTAAGCTTGATGCCGATCAACATCTTCCATCCCATCGCCCTCTTGGATGGGTGAACCCCACGGCATGCACCTTCGACAACACATTGCAGCGAAATGGACCTTGTGGCAGGCGATCTTTCGCGCCGGCATGCCGGGCGTGTTCGCACTGGCCTGGCTGGGCCTGCCTGCGCTGGTGCCCGAGGGCACTGCGGCGCCCATGCCTGCCTGGGCGCTGCGGCTGGCCACGGTGCTGCAGTCGGCATTGCTGCTGGCTTTGGCCGCCTGGGGCGGTGCGCGGCTGGCGCCGCGTGTGGGCCTGCAGGCACCCGTGGCCGCGGCCCTGGTGGCGGGGCAGCCGCTGTGGCCGGCCGCACGCCCGCTGTTGCTGCCGGGGTTGGCGGGAGGGGTGGCGGGCGCGGTTTTGCTTGCCGGGGCCGCGCAATGGGCGCCCGAGGCCCTCCTGCGCGCGCTGCCCGCGCGGCCCGAGCTGCCGCTGCTGGTGCGCGTGCTCTACGGCGGGGTGACCGAAGAGATCCTGTTGCGCTGGGGCGTGATGAGCGCACTGGCCTGGGCCGGCTGGCGCGTGCTGCAGCGCGGGCGTGGGGCTCTGCATGCCGGCACCGCCTGGCTGGCCATCGCGCTCAGCGCCTTGCTGTTCGCGGCCGGCCACCTGCCTGCGGCCCATGTGCTGTTTGGCGGGCTTACGGCGTCCGTGGTGGCCTACGTGGTGGCGGGCAATGCCGCCTTTGGACTGCTGGCGGGCTGGCTGTATTGGCGCCGGGGGCTGGAGGCGGCCGTGCTGGCGCACATGCTCGCCCATGTGTTCGCGCACGGGGCTGCCGCATTGGCGGCATAGTGGGTATTGGCTGGCCCTGGTTAGTGTTCTGTCCCGCAAATAGATGCCAAAAATAAAACCGATGGATTTCGCGCCAAGGCAAGGCGCAAACCGCAGCGATAGCCCGTGCTATCGCGAGGATTTGCAACGCAGCCATGGCGTGAAAGACACGGTTTTAGTACCACTTATTTGTGGGACAGCACACTGATATGGTCGCGCTCGTCAATGGGGCCACGGCGGTACGTGGGGTCAGTAGCACGGGGTGATGCGACACAAGTCTGCTGCTGCGACGATGGATCAGACTGATATCCGTGGGTTGGGTACCACCGTGCATCGATCCGTCATGGAAGCTGCCTCGCTCTAGCGGCGCAGGTTGCCCCTAAGGGTGCTGTAGATAGTGTGGGGGAGGGTTCTTCCTATCGTGATCGTGTCGCATCACCTCGTGCTACTGAATCCGATTCGTGCCGACCTATTGCGCCGCAGGCGCGTTCTCTACTTGCTTGGAGATGGCCCAGATGAACCCGGCCAGCTCTCGTGCCACTGCCACGCAAACCTTGTTGGCCTGCACGCCGCGGCCCGACAGTTGGGCGAATCGCCCACAAAGACGCACCTGGGCCTTCCACGCGTGGGTTCGGATGCCGGGCGGCAACGCCTTGCTGCGGTCGCGCAACTCGTTGCTCACGCGCGCTGGGAAACGGTAGTTCCACGCCGCTTCGGTCAGCAGGCGCCGCGCATGCGCGTTGCCGGTCTTCGTGATCGAGCCACGGCGCACGCTGTTGCCGCTGGAATGCTCCGAGGGCACGAGCCCCAGATAGCCCATGAGCTGGCGAGCTGTGGCGAAGCGGTTGATGTCGCCGATCTCGCAGACCAGGCCGATGGCGCTGACGATATCGATGCCGCGCAGGGCCCTCAGGGCAGCCACGACCGGCTCAAAGCGCCAGCCTTGAACCGCCTGCTGCAGCGCCACCGTCATCCGCTGTACGCGTTCCTGGGCCGCTTGAACCGCCAGTTGGTACTCCGTCAACGCGATCTGATCTGCCGGGTGGCCAAAGCGCTGGTCTGCGATCCAGCGCTGATGCATCTTGGTCCAGGACGTCTTGCCGGTATAGCGTCGGTCCTGGCGCAGCAAAAACGCCTTGAGCTGCTGGCGTACCTTCAGGCGCATATTGACGGCGTCTTCGCGCGCCCGCCAGAGATTGCGCATGGCTTCGTGGGCCTCGTCGGGCACCCAGATCGCCCGCAGCTCGCCCGCCCGGGATAGTTCGGCCAGCCGGGCGCAATCGCGCCGATCAGTCTTGATACGTTCGCCCGCTCGTCGCGGTATCAATGAGGGCGCGATGACCTCGCATTGATAACCACGCCGGCTCAGCTCGCGATGCAGCCCGTAGCCGGTCGGACCGGCTTCGTACACCACGCTCACATGCCGCGCTGGTCCGTACTTGCGCAGCGCCTTGAGCACCCCCTGCACGTCAGGCCCAAGGGTGCCCACGAAACGACTCGGCTCTCGCCCTGCCTCACATACGGCCACAGCAATACTGTCCTTGTGGGCATCCAAACCAACGAAGAAATTGATACTCTCGTCCATGGCTCGTCTCCATACGGTTTGCGGCTGGCTACGCTCGCCGCATGTGGCTCGGCACACTCTCTGAGTGCGCAATCCACGATACCGGAGATGGGCCTTCTTACCGAATCAAGCGACCATGATGTCTAGCCCCGGTACCCCGACCGCTCCAGCACCTGGGTGTACAGGCCGCGTGCTGCATCCTCGCCCTCCAGGCTGTCGGTGAGGGCGATGGTCCCGCCGTTCTTGAGCTGGGCCAGCAGCCGGTACCAGGCGATCTCGCGGCCCCTGTGCTCCGTGGTTTGCTCGTGCAGGAGCTCCAGGCGCTTGACCATGCCCGGCGGCACCTGGTGGCTGTGCAGCGGCAGGCCCAGGAAGCGGCGGCGCACGCGGATGCCGCGCTCGTCCAGGTTGGCGTGCAGGCTGGTGGTCAGGGTGAAAAGGCTGCTGGCGGACAGGGCCACGCCGAGCAGGCCGAACACCACGGCGAAGATGGCGGGGACCACCTCTTCGCGCTCCATGAGCTTGCCTATCGCCAGGGCCATGCCGAGAAAGAGCGCGCCGCCAGCGATGGCACCGATGTGCCGCTGCAGGTCACGCCCATAGGGCAGGTGCACGCGCACGCCACCGGGCATCTGGTGCAGCCACACGTTGCCGTACCTGCGGGGCAGGCCGGGCGCGTTCTCTCCGGCCTTGCCCTTGGCGTGGAGGCCCGGGCCGGGCAGGGGCGCTCGGTGCAGCCGCAGGGCGAAGAACAGCAGCCCCATGCCGATGGCGCCAAAGACCAGCGCAAATCCGGCATGCAGGGAGAGCAGGTCCCAGCGCAGCTCGCGGTCGATGGCGGCCTCGGTCGGGTTGGCCGGGTTGACCCAGATGCGCACGGGTTCGCCGCGTTGCAGGTACCCCACCAGCGTGCGCGCCATCTCGGCCTGGTGGCGGCCCACGTTGTCACCGCCGCGCGAGATGCCCACGCGCTGGCTGGTGTACTGCGCTTCCCCCACGGTGTAGCGGTAGGTGGCCGTGGCTTCGCGGCTGGGGTCGCCCCGGCTGCCTGGGCGCACCGTGAGATCGGCCGCCAGCAGAGTGGCCTCTGCCGGCTGCCAGCGCGACATGCGGGCCCACTCGCCGACCGGTGGCCAGACGCCGGTGAGCAGCAGCCAGAAGGCAAACGCCATGAAGGGCAGGCCGAACAGGCCCAGCCACCAGGCGGCGGCGCGGCGGTAGGGCAGGGGGAGGTTGTCGATGGCGAGGGCGGGCATGCGGGGGCGCAAGAAGAAAAAAAAAGCCCACGGCGGGGTGGGGCGCGCTGATTCTGCGGGGGATCGATTCTCCGGGCAATTTCATTGCCGGGTGTGTGTGTTCTTTGCCGCATGCAGCGGGCGCCGGCGGGGGAGGGCAACTTTGGGGCCGGCAGATGTGCGGGGCAGTGCTGCTGTGTCTGCTGCATGCCTGTGCTGGTGCGGGAGCCAGGTCTCGGCCCGGCCTGCGCGCCTGGCAAAGGCACGAAGCCACCAGAGACCAAAGACCAAAGAAAAGACCTAAGAACCAAACCCCGTAGTCCCCTCCACCACCCCATCATCAAACTGCAACACCCGCTCCGGCCAGCGCAAAGCCGCCAGCTTGAAGTCATGCCCCACCGCCTTGCCCGCCTTGCGCTCGGTCCAGCGCCCGCCCACGGAAAAGTCCACACAGAACACATTGCCCCGCTTGCCATGCCAGGCCAGCGGGTGCGTGTTGGCAAACAGGTCGGCATCGCCCTTGCCCACCACGCTGCGGTCGATGGGGCGCAGGCGGCGCCAGTAGTGGCCCACCACCACGGGCACCTCGTCGGTGTAGGCGTCCCACCAGGCCTGGCGCTGCGTGAAACGCCAGCGACCGCCCGCAAAGAAGGGCTCGCGCCCGGTGCTCTCCACGCCGGTGGTCAGCACCTTCAAGGGGTTGAGCATCTGCTTGTTGGCCTCGTGCTCGGCATGCGCATGCAGAAACGGCGGCTGGTGCAGGTTGTTCTCCAGGCCATGCAGCCACTGCTCCAGCTCGCGGGCCATGCGCTGCTCCAGCGCACTGGCACGGGCCTGCGCGGTCGCGGCCTCTTCCCACTGGTCGTACTCGCGCCGCACGGATCCCAGGGGCAACTGGCGCGCGGCGGCGATCTGCTCGTCCTGCCAGGCGGCATGCACCACGCGCAGGTCATCGCGCTCCAGTGCGATGGGCAACTGCGACAGAAACTCCACGATGGAGCGGCGCTGCGCCGGCGTGGGCCGCGCCGAGGGGGCGTACTTGTCGTGGTCGCGCACCATGCGCGCGTCAAAGAACCAGCCCGAGCCGTCCTTGGCATCCTCGCGCAGCAGGTTGATTTCGTGGTTGCCCAGCACTGCCACCGCCCGGCCCGCCTGCACCAGGCGCTGCGCCAGGCCCAGCACGGCCGGGCTGTCCGGCCCGCGGTCGCAGAAATCGCCCACGAAGACCAGCGTGCGGCCCTCGGCATGCCGCCCTTCGGAGCCATAGCCCAGGTGGCCGAGCAGTTGCACCAGCGCCTCGTACTCGCCATGGATGTCGCCCACGATGTCGAGCGGGCCGTCGGGCAGGGGTTGGATCAGGCTCATGGGCGTAGCGCGCTCCTTCGTTCTTGCTTGTCGGGTATTGTCGTAGCCGGTCTGTCTGTCTGTCATGCGTCTGTCGCAATCCTGCCAGCATACCCGCCCCGGCCACCCCGGCCTTTCCCCCAGGGGCCGCGCCTCCATAATCCACCCCCATGCCCCTGGACCACTGGATCGACCAAGCCCTGTACCTCGCCTACCGCTGGGCCGACTACGCGTTGCTGAACCTCATGGACGACCCCGCGCTGCTGGCGCTGGTGTTCTGCTGACATGGCCTTGCCACATTCCAGCGCCAAGGTCCATCCCCATGCTCACTGACATCCTGATTGCATCACCCGGCGACGCGCCCGGCATCCTGTCCGCAGCCCACGGCGTTGAGCGGCCCCGCCTGCAGTTCAATGCGTTGGACAACATGGCGCTGGCCGGTCTGTGGGCCGCGCTGGGAGCCAGCGCCGCGGAGGCCCGGGAGCTTGAAGGCGAAAAACACCTGCTTGCCCACACAGAGGGCGAATGGGTCTTCGAGCTGCCGCCAGACTTTGTGCGCCGGCTGGCCGCATTGCCGGCGCAAGGCATTGCGGGCATCGCCACCGCCTGGGCCGCGCACGAAGAGATCGCGCAGATAGGCGCCAGCGGCCCCGACCTCGAACCGATCGTGGACGCGCTGCGTGGCTTCGCGCAGCAGGCCATCCAGGCGCACAAGGGCCTGCTGCTCTCGATGTCGCTGTAGGTGCCCCGGGGCGGCCTTTGACCCTAGCAGTCCACCACCAGCCGTTGTGTCAGCGCCCGCGAGCAGCAGGGCAGGAACTGGTCGTTGCGCTGCTGCTCCTCAGGCGACAAGTACATGTCGCGGTGGTCCGGCAGGCCCGACACCACGCCCATGAGGCAGGTGCCGCACACACCCTGCTCGCACGAGGTGGGCACTACCACCCCGGCAGCACCCAGGGCCTCTGTGGCGCTGCAGCCCGCGGGCACGTTCACCACGCGGCCTGAGCGCGCCAGCACCAGTTCGAAGGCGGCATCGCCATCGGCGCGCACCACCTGCGGTGCCGCAAACAGCTCCACATGCATGCGCTCGGGTGCCCAGCCCTGTGCGGCGGCCGTCGACTGCACGGCCTGCACCAGGCGCGCAGGTCCGCAGGCATACACATGGGTGCCTTGCGGCGCCTGGGCCAGCAGCGCGCCGATGTCCATGCGCGCCGGCGCATCGCCCGCGCTGCAGTACAGCCGCGAGCGCTGTGCCAGCCCCGGCACCGCCAGCGCCCCGAGCAGCGCCGCGCGGTCGCGCTCCTGCACGGCATAGTGCAGCGCAAAGTTGCCAGCCCCGGCCTGCACGAGTTGCTGTGCCATGCTGAGGATGGGCGTGATGCCGATGCCCCCGGCCAGCAGCAGGTGGTGGCTGGCGGCCTGGTCCAGTGCGAACAGGTTGCGCGGGCGGCCGATGCGAAGCACATCGCCCTCGGCCACGGCATCGTGCAGGGCAGCAGAGCCGCCGCGCGAGGCGGGCTCGCGCAGCACGCACAGCAGGTAGCGCCAGCGCTCGTGCGGCGCGCTGCAGATCGAATAGGGCCGCACGATGGCGCCGGGCAGGTGCACGTCGATGTGCGCGCCTGCACGAAAGGCCGGCAGCGCCGCCCCCTCGGGGTGCACCAGTTCGAAGGCCTCGATGCCGCGCGCCTCGGGCCAGCGGCGCGCCACCCGCACGGCCAGCGTGTCCGTCATCATCACCATCTCGGCAGCCAGGTTCATGCCTGCTCGACGATGTAGTTGCCGGCGTCGAAGACCACAGGGGGCTCATTCGGGTCAAAACTGACGCCCGCCGGGTCCTCGCCGCGCTGCACCTTGTCCACCTGCTGCTGCAGCAGGCGGCGCAGCATGACGATGCCGCGGTCCGTGGTGGCCAGGTGCTCCTCGGAATGGTGGGCGATGGCGCCCTGGCTCACCATGGCCTCGTAGTCGCCGGGCATGGCGCGGTGCTCCTCCTCGGTCAGCTCCTCCCACAGCTTGCCGTTCATGCGCGAACGCATGCGCGCCAGCTCGCCCACCTCGCTCACGCGGCCCACCACGTAGATGCGGAAGTGGTGGTCGTCGATGGGCAGCACCCAGCCCAGCGATTCCACGCGCCCGTAGCGGCCCACGCGGGGGCTCGGTATCACGCGCAGCGTGGGCAGGCCGGCCTGGCTGATGCGGCGAAACACCTTGCCATCGGGCAGCGTGCGGATGGATGTGGTGCGCACGCCCAGGGGCACGGTGTCCCAGGTCACCTGGGGCATCTCGGCCATCTGCGCGACGAACTGCGTGCCGCTGAAGGTCGAGTGCAGCACCACCACGTGGAAGGGGTCCACCAGGTTCTCATAGTGCTGCAGCCAGTTGCAAGGCACCACGGCCGGGCCGCCGCCGCCGATGCTGGCGTCGTTGGCCTCCAGCAGCTCGCCCGCGTCCAGCCGCTCCAGCGCGTCGTAGCGCGGCAGCACGGGCTTCTTGTCGGCCGGGCCCAGGTAGGCCCAGATGAGGCCGTACTGCTCCTGCACGGGGTACCAGGGCTGGCGCACCTTGCCGCGCGCACGGCCCAGCTCGGGCTCGCAGGGCTGCTCCACGCAATGGCCTTCCACGTCAAAGAGCCAGCCGTGGTAGCAGCAGCGGATGCCGCGCTCCTCCACCTTGCCGTAGTAGAGCGAAGTGCCCCGGTGCGCGCAGTGCGGGTACACCAGGCCGGGCCGGCCGCTCTTGTCGCGGAACAGGATCAGGTCTTCCCCCAGCACGCGCACCTGGCGCGGCGTGTCGGTGGCGTCTGCCGCCAGGCCGATGGGGTGCCAGTAGCGGCGCAGCAGCTCGCCCATGGGCGTGCCCGCGCCCACCTGGGCCAGCGTGAGCTTGGAGGTCGGCGCGGGCAGGCCGTAGGCCGTGCCGGTGTCGACGGCGATGGGGATCACCTTGTGTGGTGCGGTGCCGGGGGTCATGCAATGGGGTCCTTGTTGTCTGAAGTCAGTCGAGGGTCACGCCCGCCGCTTTGATGAGTTCTGCTACCCGCGGGTAGTCGGCTGCGTAGCTCGCCTTGAACTGCGCCGCCGTGTTGCCCAGGGGCTCGAAGCCAAAGCTCGCCAGCTTCTCGCGCACCTCGGGCATCTTCGTGATCTCGCGCAGCGCCTCGTTCCACTTCTGCAGCACGGGGGCCGGCGTCTTGGCGGGCGCGTACACGCCGATCCAGCTGTCCAGGTCGAAGCCGGCGAAGCCCTGCTCCGCAAAGGTCTTCACATCGGGCAGGGCCGACACGCGGGCGCTGGATGCAATGCCCAGCACCTTCATGCGCCCGCCCTGTACCTGGGCCCGTGCCGTGGCCGGGTTGGCCCAGGCAAAGTCGAGCTGGCCGCCGAACAGGTCGTTGTGCGCCGCAGCCTCGGCCTTGTAGGGCACGTGGATCAGCGCCACGCCTGTCTGGCGCTTGAGCAGCTCGCCCATCAGGTGCGCGGCCGAGCCATTGCCCCAGGTGCCGTAGGTCAGGTTCTTCTTCTGCCTGGCGAAGGCCACGAACTCCTGCAGGTTGCTGTAGGGCGCATCGGCGCGCGCCACCAGCATGGGCCCGCCCAGCGCCAGCTGCGAGATGGGCTCGAAGTCCTTCACCGGGTCGTAGGGCAGCTTGGGCTGCAGGATGGCGTTGTTGATGTGCGTGAGCGGCAGCGTCACCATCACCGTGTGCCCATCCGGCGCAGCCTTGGCCACCGCATCGGCGGCGATGATGCCGCTGGCACCGGGCTTGGCATCGACGATGATGCTCTGCCCCCAGCGCTGCTGCAGCCGGTCGGCATAGACCCGCGCAATCGCATCGATGGGCCCGCCCGCCGTGCCGAAGGGCACGATGCGGATCACGCGCGAGGGGAAGGCCGTGCCCGCCTGCGGCTGCTGCGCCCATGCCGCCCCACCGGGCAGCGCCAGGGCCGCGCCCAAGGCCAGCATGGTTCTTCTGCGCACGCGCAGTCCTGCATTCTTGGTCATCTCTTGTCTCCGTTGTTTATCGTTGGGTGCCGTTACGATAGGAGACAAGCTGATATGGATCAATTCAAACGTTTGGATAGCTGATATGGGCCAGCCTGATATCCGGGGCCTGGACCTGCCCATGCTGCGCACCTTCGATGCGCTGCTGCGCGAGGGCAGTGTCTCGCGCGCCGCGTCGCGCCTGTTCCTGAGCCAGCCGGCGGTGAGCGCCTCGCTCAAGCGCCTGCGCGAGGTCTTTGGCGACCCGCTGTTCACCCGCACCAGCCACGGCATCGTGCCCACGCCGCGCGCGCTGGCCCTGGCGCCGCGCGTGGAGGCCGTGCTGAGCGAGATGCACAAGCTCATGAGCCTGGAGCAGGCGTTTGACCCCGCCACCTCCGACCGCATCCTGCGCATCACCGGCAGCGACCACACCTGCCGCGTGATGCTGCCGCTGCTGTGCGCCGAGCTCACGCGGCTGGGCTCGCGCATGCGCCTGTCCTGGGAGCTGGCCGATTACGGCCGCCTCACCGAGCGCCTGCGCCGGGGCGATGTGGACGTGGGCCTGCACCCGCGCCTGTCGCCCGCCAGCGGGGTCGAGTCCACGCTGCTCTACGGCGACAGCTACGTCGCCGTGGCGCGCCATGGCCACCCGGCCCTGGAGACACAGCCCATCTCGCTCGACGCCTTCTGCAACGCTCCCCATGTGGTGCTGGGGCAGACGCGATCGGTGCTCGACGACACCGTGGACCAGGCCCTGGCCAGGAAAGGCCGCCAGCGCCTGGTGCAGGCCGCCGTGTCCACCTTCAGCCAGATGGTGGAGCTGATGTGCGGCGATGCGCACAGCGCGCTCATCGCCGTCTTCCCGCGGCGCGTGGCCCAGCACTATGCGGCCCAGCTGGCCAGCGCCGCCCTGCCCGTGGAGCTGCCCGACTACCGCCTCTACGTCTGCTGGGCCGAGCGTTCGAACGCCGACCCGGCCGTGCTCTGGCTCAGGGACGAGATCCTGCGGCACGGTCGGGCCATGGCCTGATACGGATTTGCCTTTGACCGTATAGCGTCGTTGGTTCGCCTTGCCGTGCTGCAGCACTGTCTGCGGCTCCCGCCTGGCTATGCGATCAAATGCAAGTCCGTATGAGCCCTAACCGCCCGCCCCCTGCACCCAACTGCGTGGCGCCTGCCCCACCACCTGCGTGAAGGCGCGCGAGAACGATGAGGCGCTGGCGTAGCCCAGCTGCTCGGCCGCGGCCTTGACCGGGGTGCCCTGGCGCAGCAAGGTCTGCGCAATCGCCATGCGCCACTGGGCCAGGTAGTCGGCCGGCGGCTGGCCCACGTGGGTGCGAAAGGCCGCGGCAAACGCGCTGCGCGACATGCCGGCCTGCGCGGCCATGGTGTCCAGCGTCCAGTCGGCCTCGGGCCGCTCGTGCAGGGCCACCAGGGTGCGGGCCAGGCGCGGCTCGGCCAGGCCGGTGAGCAGGCCGGCGGGCAGTTCGGTCTCGCCCGTGTGGTCCAGCAGCCAGCGCAGGAGCTGGATCACCAGCACCTCGAACAGGCGGTCGGCCAGCAGGCGCTGGCCGCAGCGCAGGCGCTCGGTCTCGGCAAACAGCAGGGCCAGCGTGTGGTCGAGCCCCTGCACCTCGCGCAGCGGCAGGGCCAACAGGGGCGGCAGCGCGCGCACCAGCGGGTGGCTGTCGCCGCCATCGAAGTCCAGCGTGGCGCAGACGAAGTCGGCCCCATCCACCGGTGCGTTGTGGAAGTCGTGCGCCAGCGGCCGGGGGTAGAACAGCAGCGTGGGCTCGTTCACCTGCAGCCGGCGCTTGACGCCGCGCGTGCGGTGCGTCACTTCCATCTCGCCGCTGCGCAGCACATGCAGAAAGCCCCGCCCGGGCTGCGCCGCGAAGTGCGTCACCCCGCACAGCGGCCCGGCATGGAACAGGTGCGCGCGCAGGCGAAAGCGCTCGAGCAGCGCAGACAGGCGGTCAATGGCTTGCGGCGGTGGCGAAGCGGGTGCATCCATGGGTGATGAGCAGTTCAGGACGAAATGGCATGTTTTAAAGAAATAACGCGCCATATTTTACTGAAATGCAGCAGAAACTTGATCCCACGGTTTCTGCAGCGGCAACAGGCCCATGCAGACGCCGAGACAAGCCTCCATCGACACCACACAAGGAAAGTAGCCTGCCATGCGACACACCTTCTCCCGCAGCGCCACCGCCCTGGCACTGGCCGCCCTGGCCTGCAGCGCCAGCGCCCACGACGCGCACCACAAGGCCGGCGCCAAGGATGCCCAGCACACCGGCGGCATCCGCACCGCGCCGGCCCCCAAGGTCAAGCCCGCCTTCGACATCTTCCACACCCGCATCAGCACCGAGGGCAACACCGCTGTCTTCCACGTCGCGGTCTCGGGCAAGGCGGGCGCCACCAAGCCCGCCCAATCGGGCAAGCTGGCCGGCAGCGCGGTGTTCTCGTATGTCTGGCCGACCACGCTGGACCCGTCCACCGTGGGCTTCGAGCCCAAGGCCGGCATCCTGGCCTTTGCCGTGACCTCGCACCCCGACTTCGACGACACGCCGCTGTTTGACGAGAACGGCGACGGCAACCCCGCCAACGATGGCGATGTCTGGCACTCGCACTGGGTGGTGCTGCAGCCCGACAACGCCTGCGGCAAGGGCAATCTCAAGGTGGTGGACATCCCCGAGGGCGCCAAGCCGAAATTGCCCAAGACCTGGCCCGGCCTGCCCATCCTGATCGACAGCCCCGGCTGGCACCCCAACTTCAGCGGCCAGACGCTGGAGGTGAAGGTGCCCTTCGACGACATCGGCGCCGTGCAGGCCGCGTCGTTCGACGGCGTGGCCGCCGTGCTGCGCGTGAACGCCAGCGTGCATGCGCCGCTGCTGTGCGTGCCCGACGTGATGAAGGTCGCTTCCGGCGACCTGTCACTCCCCGGAAAAGTGAACCGCTGATTTCCCATCCCGTACCTGTACCCACCTCAACCAAGGAACCATCACCATGAACCGCATCCCCCTGATCGACCGCGCATCCGCCCCCGCCAGCGTCGCCGGCACGCTTGACGCCATCCACGGCGCCTTTGGCACCACGCCCAACATGTTCCGCACGGTGGCCCAGTCGCCCGCCGCGCTGAACGCCATGTGGGGCTTCTTCGGTGCCCTCGGCAACGGCAGCATCGACGCCCCACTGGGCGAGAAGATTGCCGTGGCGGTCGCCAACCGCAACGACTGCCACTACTGCCTGGCCGCCCACACGGCCCTGGGCCGCAAGGCCGGCGCCAGCGCCGCCGAGATGGGCGCCGCGCAGACCGGCCAGTCCGACGACCCGCGCACCGCCGCCGCCCTGGCCTTTGCCCTGAAGCTCGTCGAGGCACGCGGCCAGGTGGCCGAGGCCGATGTGCAGGCCCTGCGCAACGCCGGCTTCAGCGACGGCCAGGTGGTCGAGATCGTCGCCCACGTGGCGCTGAACCTGTTCACCAACTACGTGAACGTGGCGTTCGCGGTGCCGGTGGACTTCCCCTCCGTCGCGTTGGCCAAGCGCTGAGGAGGCCGCCATGGACTACTACTACGCACCTGAGCTGGAGATCGCGCAATGGCTCAACACCGATGCGCCGGTCACGCTGCAAGGTCTGCGCGGCAAGGTGGTGGTGGTCCACGCCTTCCAGATGCTCTGCCCCGGCTGCGTGGCCTATGGCCTGCCGCAGGCTGCGGCCATGCACGCTCTGTTCGACCCGCGCGACGTGGCCGTGCTGGGGCTGCACTCGGTGTTCGAGCACCATGCGGTGATGACGCCGCAGGCGCTCAAGGCCTTTGTGCACGAGTACCGGCTGGGCTTTCCGATCGGCATCGACATGCCGGGCACGGAGGGGTCGATCCCGCGCACCATGCAGGCCTATGGGCTGCGCGGCACGCCCAGCTTGTTGTTGATCGACAGGATGGGGCGGCTGCGGGTGAACCATTTTGGGCGCATCGACGATATGCGGGTGGGGGCGCTGGTGGCACAACTGGTGGCCGAGCCTGGCGCAGAGGCTTGGCCCGCGGAATCGTCGGCCAGCGCTGCGGTGGCCGCCGGCGGGGCCCGTTCAGCGGGCGTGGTGTGCGATGCCGATGCCTGCAGGGTCTCCTGAGGCCGGTGGTTGCTTTCGTTGGCCGTGGTTGCTGTGTGCCTTGGTTGAGTGCGGGAGCCGGGATGTGCGCCCGGCGGCGCAGTAACTTTCTCTTGGGCCGTGTATAGACCGGGGACATGGTGAACAGGTGTGCGAGGACATGGTGAACACTTTGGGCGAACTTTCGCCGGAGGTCCCCA
>NZ_JACHLK010000036.1 GCF_014207955.1 Acidovorax soli | reverse complement strand
CATTGTTCCTGTTCAATCAAGGCTGCAGGATTGTATTTTGTTTTTTCTACACCCTCTTGGCGACGCAAGAGAAAGTTACTGCGCCGCCGGGCGCATATCCCGGCTCCCGCACTCAACAAAAGCACGCTGCTAGAAAAAGCCCAAGCCGGCAACAAGAAAAATCAGGGCAAATCCACCCGAACAATCCGATCCGTAGCCGGCGGCACCACAGCCCCGCCAGCGGCCGCAAAATACCCCTCGAGAGCATCCAGATCCTGCCCCGCCCCCAGCCCATCCACCCCCTGGGTGAACACCGTGAAATTGTCCCCACCCGTCGCCAGGAAGCTGCTCACCACCACCCGGTACACCGCATCGGCACGCAGCGGCTGCCCGTTGAGCAGCACACCACTCACCCGCTGACCCGCAGGCAAGCGCAGGTCATAGCGGTAAGTGAACCCCTTGGAGACCGACAGCACGCGTGGACTCTGGGCCGTGTTGGTGCCGCTGGCGAACTGCTGCTCCAGGATGGCCTTGACCTGCGCACCCGTGAAGGAATGCACCATCAGGCTGTTGCCAAACGGCTGGGCCGTGAACATCTGGCCATAGCGCACCTGTCCATCGGCACCGGGCACCAGCACGCCGCGCACGCCGCCGGGATTCATGAAGGAGATCTGCGCATTGAGGCCAGGGCCCTGGGCAGCGAGCAATTGCGCATCGGCGATCAGGTTGCCCATGGAGGTTTCGAGCGACGGCGCGGGCTCGCGTGACACCGGGCCCGTGAGGCGGCCGGCAGGGCGCTGGGCCTGGGGCTCGGCGGCGGCACGGTAGCGCTCCACGATGGCATGCACGCCCTCGTCGCGTGCGAACACGGGGAAGCGTTTGTCCACGGCAAAGGTGGTGGGGCCGCTGGTGAAGCCCTCGCCCTGCACGATGACCTGGCGCGCGCTCTTGCGCACCACGCGGCGGGTGGCGGTGTCCACGCGCAGAGAGATGTCCGTCACATGCGTGCCGTACAGGCCCGCACTGGTCAGCAGCAGCGGGTGCGCGGGGTTCACGGTGCCGTAGTCGCACAGGTAGGAGCGGTGCGTGTGGCCCGAGACCACCACGTCCACGGCAGGGTCGAGCCGCTCCAGGATGGGCACGATGTCGCCGCTCAGGCCCTTGCAGCTGGTCTCGCCCAGGGCGGCCTCGGTTTCGCCGCCCTCGTGCACCATGACCACGATCACATCGGCGCCCTGGGCGCGCAGGCCGGGGATGAGGGCGTTGACGGTATCGGCCTCATCCGCAAAGCGCAGGCCGGCCACGCCGGCAGGCGCGACCATGGCGGGCGTGCCGCGCAGGGTCAGGCCGATGAAGCCCACGCTGATCGTCACGCCGCCTTCGGTGAAGCGCTTGATGCCCGTGGGCGGCAGCAGCGGGCGGCCATCCTCGTGCGAGGTGTTGGCCGCCAGCAGGCCGAAGTTGGTGCCGGGGAATCCCGGGTTGAGCTGGCAGGGCTCGCGCACGGTGTGCTTCTCGCAGCCGCCGTTCTTCAGGCGCAGCAGTTCGCGCCAGCCTTTGTCGAACTCGTGGTTGCCCACGGCGTTGAAGTCGATGCCCATGCGGTTGACGGCCTCGATGGTCGGCTCGTCGAGGAACAGGGCCGACACCAGGGGCGATGCGCCCACCATGTCGCCGGCCGCCACCACCGCATGGTGTTGGTGCAGGGCCTTCAGGTGCGCGATGGCACTGGCCATGTAGGCTGCGCCGCCCGCAGGCACGCGTGCCGGGCCGCTGCCGTCGGGCGCGGCCACGTGCAAGGCCATGCGTGGCGGCTCCAGGTTGCCGTGCAGGTCGTTGAAGGCGATGAGGCCGATATCGATGTGCGTGGGCGAGGCCACGGGTGTGGCCGCGCAGCCGGCCAGCAGGCCTGCGGCAGCCAGCGCTGCCGCTGTGGCGCATGCGAGCAGGGCGCCACGGGTGCGGGTGGCGGCGCTCACAGGAAGGAGGCCTGGATGGGCGCCACCTCGCGCACCACGTCCGCGCACTGGGCGCGGTTGCGCAGCGCGTGCTCCATCACCACCAGCGCCAGCAGCGCCTCGGCAATGGGCGCGGCGCGGATGCCCACGCACGGGTCGTGGCGGCCCTTGGTGATCACCTCGGTGGGCTGGCCGTGGATGTCGATGGATTCGCGCGGGCTGATGATGGAGCTGGTCGGCTTGATCGCGATCGAGACTTCCAGGTCCTGCCCGGTGCTGATGCCGCCGAGCACGCCGCCCGCATGGTTGGTGCGAAAACCCTGGGGCGTCATCGAATCGCCGTGCATGGTGCCGCGGTGGGCCACGCTCTCGAAGCCGGCGCCAATCTCCACGCCCTTGACGGCGTTCAGGCCCATCATCGCGTGGGCGATGTCGGCGTCGAGCTTGTCGTACAGCGGCTCGCCCAGGCCCACGGGCACGCCGCTGGCCGAGATGCGGATGCGCGCACCGCAGGAGTCGCCGGCCTTGCGCAGCGCGTCCATGTAGTCCTCGTACTGCTGCACGTCGGCCACGGGGGCGAAGAAGGGGTTCTCGCGCACATGGTCCCAGCTCTCGAAGGCAATGGGCAGCTCGCCGAGCTGCGTCATGCAGGCGCGGAACTGTGTGCCGTATTGCTGGGCCAGCCACTTCTTGGCCACGGCGCCGGCGGCCACGGTGGGTGCCGTCAGCCGGGCCGACGAGCGGCCGCCGCCGCGCGGGTCGCGGATGCCGTACTTGTGCCAGTAGGTGTAGTCGGCATGGCCCGGGCGGAAGCTCTGGGCGATGTTGCTGTAGTCCTTGCTGCGCTGGTCGGTGTTGCGGATCAAGAGGGCGATGGGGGTGCCCGTGGTCTTGCCCTCGTACACGCCCGAGAGGATCTCGACCGCGTCGGGCTCGTTGCGCTGGGTCACGTGCCGGCTGGTGCCCGGGCGGCGGCGGTCCAGGTCGCCCTGGATGTCCGCCTCGGTCAGTGGCATGCCGGGCGGGCAGCCGTCGATCACGCAGCCAATGGCCGGGCCGTGGGATTCACCAAAATTGGTGACAGCGAATAGGGTACCGATGGTGTTGCCGCTCATGGGGAGGATTATCCCAGAGTGGCGCAGTCCACTTTGGCGATGCAACTGCTGGACTGGTTACCGTGCGATGCAATAAAACTGGCGCGGCCCATGCCAGGGCAGCCGTGCAAGGGCCGCCAAGCTGCGTATACGGCGTTTCACTTGCGTGCACTGGCTGCGTCCCCCTTCCCGGATTGCGTAGCCATTCGAGAGAAGGGGGAAGGCGCGAAGCGACTCAGGGGGATGTACCCTGCCTAGCCGCCTTTTTCTTCCTCGGGCCAGTCGCGGATGTAGGCTTTGAGCATCTTGTTCTCGAAGTTCTGGCTGTCCACCACGGCCTTGGCCACGTCGTAAAAGCTGATCACGCCCATGAGCATGCGCTTGTCCATCACGGGCATGTAGCGTGCGTGGCGGTCCAGCATCATGCGGCGCACCTCGTCCATCTCGGTTTCGAGGGTGCAGGTCAGCGGGTGGTCGTCCATGGCCGAGCGCACCTGCAGCGTGCCCACGCTGCCGCCGTTCTTCACGATGGCCTGGATCACCTCGCGGAAGGTGAGCATGCCCACCAGGTCACCGAGCTCCATCACCACCAGGGAGCCGATGTCGCGCTCGGCCATGATGTCCACGGCGTTGGCCAGCGGTTCGTCGGGGGTGACGGTGTAGAGGGTGTTGCCTTTGACGCGAAGGATATCGCTGACTTTCATGATCGGTCTCCAATGGGGCGAGCGGGGCGGCCACCATCGGGGTGGCGCAGCTATTTCCGATCAAATATAGCCCACAATGCCTGCCAGTACAGACAACATGGGAGACATTGGATGCCCGGTTACTCCGACCCCGGCTTTGACACGCTTGCGCTGCACGCCGGCGCCACCCCCGATCCGGCCACCGGCGCGCGCGCCGTGCCGATCCACCTGACCACCTCGTTCGTCTTCGAATCGAGCGACCACGCCGCCTCGCTGTTCAACCTGGAGCGGCCCGGCCATGTCTACAGCCGCATCAGCAACCCCACCAATGCCGTGCTGGAGCAGCGCGTGTCGGCCCTGGAAGGCGGCGTGGGCGCCATCGCCACCGCCAGCGGCCAGGCGGCACTGCACCTGGCCATCTGCACGCTGATGGGCGCGGGCAGCCACATCGTGGCCAGCACAGCGCTGTACGGCGGCTCGCAGAACCTGCTGCACTACACGCTGTCGCGCTTCGGCATCGCAACCACCTTCGTCAAGCCCGGCGACATCGACGGCTGGCGCGCCGCCGTGCGGCCCAATACGAAACTGTTCTTCGGCGAGACCGTGGGCAACCCGGGCCTGGATGTGCTGGACATCCCCACCATCAGCGCCATCGCGCACGAGGCGGGCGTGCCGCTGCTGGTCGATTCCACCCTGACCTCGCCCTGGCTCATGAAGCCGCTGGAGCTCGGGGCCGACCTGGTCTACCACTCGGCCACCAAATTCCTGTCGGGCCACGGCACGGTGGTGGGCGGCATCGTCGTCGATGGCGGCAGCTTCGACTGGGACGGCCCGCGTGCGGCGGGCAGGTTCACCGAGCTAACGGCGCCCTACGAGGGCTTCCACAACATGGTGTTCAGCGAGGAAAGCTCGGTTGGCGCCTTTTTGCTGCGCGCACGGCGCGAGGGCCTGCGCGACTTCGGCGCCTGCATGAGCCCGCACACCGCCTGGCTGATCCTGCAGGGCATCGAGACCCTGCCGCTGCGCATGGAGCGGCACATGCGCAACACCGCGCGCGTGGTCGAGTTCCTGGCCAGCCAGCCCTTCGTGGCGCGCGTGGGCCACCCGTTGCTCGAATCGCACAGCAGCCACGCCCTGGCGCAAAAGCTGCTGCCGCGCGGCGCAGGCTCTGTGTTCAGCTTCGACCTCAAGGGCAACCGCGAGCAGGGTAAGAAGTTCATCGAGGCGCTCAAGGTCTTCAGCCACCTGGCCAACGTGGGCGACTGCCGCAGCCTGGTGATCCACCCGGCCAGCACCACGCACTTCCGCATGAGCGACGAGGCGCTGGTCAATGCCGGCATCACCCAGGGCACGATCCGCCTGTCCATCGGGCTGGAAGATGCCGACGACCTGATCGACGACCTCAAGCGCGCCCTCAAGGCCGCGGAGAAGGCGGCCTGAGCCCGGCGATGGCTAAGGCGGCACCCGCCATGGACTGGCAGGCCTTCGAGCAGACGCTGCTGGACGATGCGCTCGCGCTGGTGCTGCCGGCGCTGCAGGCGCACCCGCTGCGCGGCGATGTCTATGCCGTGGCGCTCGCGGGCATCTACCGCGAGCACGACGGCCCCATCCACCTGCCCTCGGTGGCGATGAACAGCGAGGCCGCATGGGCCGAGGCACAGGAGGACCCGGACAGCGAAGGCACGCTCTGCAGCCTGCGCTGGAACCCGGCCGACTGGTGCTGGCCCGATATGGCCTCAGGCAGCACTGCCATGGCTGCGGCCGAGGCGGCGCTGGCCGCCGAAGCCCAGGGGGGCGACGTGGCGCAGTGGGAGGCCGCCGACCAGCGCTGCATCGATGCCCTGGTGAGGGTGTGCCAGCGCCTGCGCGACGCCCTGTGCACCTCGCCCATGGCCGACCGGCTTGCGCCTGGCTTTGCCGTGCTGCTGCATGAGGACAGCGACGAGGGCGTTGCCATGGCCCAGCGCTGCCTGGGTGACGAAGCCTTTGCGCGCCTGCTGCCAGGCCATGCCGCGGACCTGGCCGAAGAGGCGCGCGTGGCGGCGCTGCCCGAGGCCGAGCGCCTGCGCTACCACCTGGCCTGCCTGGCGCAGCAGCCCGCGCCCGAGCTGGGCCTGACGCGCGAGCAGGCCCAGCGCCATGGCGCGGCGGCGCAGGCAGCGTTGCGGGCCTTGGGCACCAAGGCCATCCCGGCGCTGCTGCCCCTGCTGGCGCGCACCGAGACGCAGTGCGAGGCCGCGCGCCTGCTGGGCGAGATCGGCGCGGCCACGCCCGAGGTGCTGGCGGCCTTGCGCACCCATGTGCTCCAGGCCGTGCCGCGCAGCAGCCAGCGCCATCTGGCGCAGGCCGGGCGCAATGTCTGCGCCGGTGCGCTGGCCCATCTGGGCGACAGCGCCTGGCTGCTGCAGCAGGCCCAGGCCGGCACGCTGGGCGATGCGTGTGTGGCCCAGGGCCTGTCGTCGCCCTATGGCCCGTTCCGCGACCGGGCGGTGGACCCGCTGCCGCTCGACTACCGCATTGTCGAATCCCTGCCCGCCGTGCGGCCTGCGCTGCTGCCGCTGGTGGAACCATGGCTGCGCCCCGGCAAGGGCACCTGCACCCTGCGTCTGCACGAGGTGGGTGAGGCCCTGCGCGGCCTGCAATCGCCGCTGACCGTGGTGCGCCAGCATGCGGCCATGGTGCTGGGTGACCGGGCCCTGGGTGCCGAGGCCGGTGCGCGCAGCGTGCCGGTTTTGGCGCAGGCCGCGGCGCACGACAGCGATGAGACGGTGCGCTACCTGGCCGTTCTCGCCCTGGGCTACTGGCGGCAACAGGCAGCCGGCCAGCGCCCTTTGGCCGAAGCCCTTGCGGCCGGCGATGCCAGTGAGAAGGTGCGCGCGGCAGCACAGCGCTGGCTGGGCGAACTGGACGAGCGGGACGCCGCAGCGCCTGGCTGAGCCGCAAACCGAACCGAGACAAACCAACAACGAACGAGACGACCCGAGGAACCATCCGTATGCAGATCCAAGTCAATGGCCACACCACCTACTGCTATACCGGCGGCAAGGCCTTCAACCCCGCACTGCCCACCGTGGTCCTGGTCCACGGCGTGCTCAATGACCACAGCGTGTGGGCGCTGCAAAGCCGCTACCTGGCCAACCATGGCTGGAACGTGCTGGCGGTGGACCTGCCCGGCCACTGCCGCAGCGCGGGCGAAGCCCCGGCCAGCGTGGAGGCCGGCGCGGACTTCGTCGCCGCACTGCTCGATGCCGCGGGCGTGCAGCGCGCCGCCCTGGTGGGCCACAGCTTCGGCTCGCTGATCGCGCTGGAGGCCGCGGCCCGGCTGGGCGAGCGCGTGAGCCATCTGGTGCTGGTGGGCACGGCCTACCCGATGAAGGTTTCGCCCGCACTGATCGACGCGGCGCTCAACGAGCCCGAGAAAGCGCTGCGCATGGTCAACGTGTTCTCGCGCAGCACGCTGGCGCCGCCTTCGGGCGCGGGCTTCTGGGTCTACAACGCGGGCATGGCGCTGGGCCGCAAGGTGCTGCGCAGCAACAGCGCGGTGAATGTATTCCACCGCGGCTTCGTGGCCTGCGACAGCTATGCCAATGGCGAGCAGGCCATTGCGGCCGTGCAGTGCCCGGTGCTGTTTGCGCTGGGTGCGCAGGACCAGATGACCGCCCCCAAGGCCGCCCAGGGCCTGGTGGCGGCCGCGCGCGCTGCGGGCAAGGCGGTGCACACCACCAGCCTGCCCGTGGGCCACAACCAGATGAGCGAGGCGCCGGACGGCACGCTCATGGCCATCCGGGACTTCCTGGCCCAATAAGACCACGCGGACCCCACCATGACCTTGCGCACCGACCTGCTCGAGCTGGCGCGCCAGCACACCCTGGACCAGGGCACCGCCAGGCGCCTGCTGGGCCTGGCCGGCTTCGACCGGCAGCCCGCGAACCTGCACACCGTGCTGTGGCGCACGGTGGCCGTGCTGGCGGCGGCACTGGGCGGGCTGGGCATCGTGATGTGGATCGCGGCCAACTGGGAGAGCCTGGGCCGCTTCATGCGCTTTGCACTTCTGCAGGGCTTTGTGCTGGCCATGTGTGCGGGCGCCGCGCTGCGTGCCGGGGCCCGCGCACCGCTGGCCGTGCTGGCGCTGTTGGGCACGGGGGCCTTGTTCGCCTACTTCGGCCAGACCTACCAGACCGGCGCCGATCCGTGGCAGCTGTTTGCGCTGTGGGCCGCGCTCACCTTGCCCCTGGCGCTGGCCGTGCGCAGCGACGCGGTGTGGGTGCCCTGGAATCTGGTGGCCATGGTGGGCATCTCGCTGTGGGCGCAGGCACACACCGGGCACCGCTGGCGCGTGTCGCCCGCAGACATGACCGTGCACCTGGTCTCCCTGGGGGCGGCCATGGCCGTGGCCGCCGCCATGCTGCCGCAGCTGCAGCGCCTCACCGGCGCGGGCCCGTGGGCGCTGCGCACGGCCGGCACGCTGGCGCTGATGATGGTCACGCTCACCGCGCTCGGCGGCCTGTTCCATTCGCCCGTGGCGGGGCACTACGGCCTGGGCCTGGTGCTGCTGGCCGTTGCGGCCGCACTGGTCAGCCTGCGCAGCCACTTCGACATCTTCCTGCTCAGCGGTGCGGCGCTGGGGCTCAACATCCTGCTGGTCACGGGGCTGGCGCGGGCCATGTTCTCGAACTCCCGCTTCGACGATTTCGTGGGCTCGCTGCTGCTCATCGGCTTGGTGGCCGCCGGCATGCTGGCCGCCACGGTCAGCGCGGTGACGCGCCTGGCGCGCCGCGCTGCGGCTGCGCAAGGGGAGTCGGCATGAGCAGCGACCACTCTCTCGACGCACCAGGCACGGCCGCGGTGAAACCCACCGCCCTCGATACCATCGTGCAAGGCGCGGTGGCCCAGGGCGTGCTGCCCGCGCACGCCACGGCAGGCGATGCGCGCAAGGCGACCGGCCCCGCGCGGCCCTGGCCCGTGGTGCTGCTCACAGCCCTGGGGGCGTGGCTGGCAGCGCTGCCCCTGCTGGCCCTGTTCGCTGTGCTGTTTGGCGAATGGATCGTGGACGGCGCGGGCGCCTACTTTGTCGGAGCGGCCGTGCTGGCCGGCGCCACGGCGGCCCTGCGCAAGGCCGACTTGCCGATTTTCCTGGAGCAATTGGCGTTCCCGGCCTTGCTCACGGGCGCCCTCCTGCTCGGCTTTGCCTTGGGGCGCGACATGGGCGCCCAGCCGGCCGCCGCCGTGATGCTGGCGGTGGCACTGGGCGTGGCGGTGCTGGTGCCCTTGCCCTGGCTGCGCACCCTGCTGGGTGCGGGTGCGGCCGTGCTGTTCGCGGTGGTCCTCTGGCCGGGCAGCGAGGGCCGCTGGGCCCTGTCGCCCCTGGTGCCGTGGAGCATGGTGCACGCGGTGCTCGCGGTGTGGGTGGGGCTGTTGCTGTGGCAGCGCCAGGCCCTGGGGCGCGGGGATCTGGGCAACCGGGTTGCCGTGCTGCTCGAGCCGCTCGCCTGCGGCTGGCTGCTGGCCTTGCTCTGGGGCCTCTGCGGCCTCTCGGGCCAGACCTTTCTGATGGGGGGCGTTTTCGGCGCCGGCATCGGCGGTGAAATCCTGCGCGAAGCCGGCCAGGAGGTCGGGCTGCGCACCCATGCGCTGCAGCGCATGGTGCAGGCCGCGAGCGTGCTGTTGGCCCTGGGCGCCGCCGGCCTGGCGCAGCACGCCTGGCCGGCCCTGCGCCAGCCCCGCGCCGCCGTGGTCGCCCTGGTGCTGGCCCTGCTGTGCTGGTTCTCACCGTTGCTGGGCGGTGCGCTGCTGGCCCTGGCGGTCACCGGCATGACGCGCCGTTGGGGCCAGGCCACGGCGGCCGCGCTGGCCTGCGCCTGGATCATGGGCGGCTTTTACTACCAGTTGGCCTGGCCTCTGGCCACCAAGGCCATGGTGCTCGTGGGCTGTGGCGCCTTGCTGGGCGTGCTGGCCTGGAGTGCCTTGCGCACGCCACGGTCGGGCGTGCCCGCCTCGGTGGCCACTCGCCACTGGGGCCATCGCCTGGGCCCGTGGCTGCTGGCGCTGAGTGCGCTGGCCACGGTGGCCGTGGCCAACATCGCCATTGCCGACAAGGAGCACACCATTGCCAACGGCCAGAAGGTCTATGTGCCGCTGGCCCCGGTGGACCCGCGTTCGCTGATGCAGGGCGACTACATGCGCCTGCGCTTCACCCTGCCGCCCATGCCCGAGCTGGATCGCCGCGACGCGGGTGTGGAGGGCCTGCTGGGCAGCCGGCCCTATGCCGTGGGCCGGCTCGATGCGCGCGGCGTGGTGGCCTGGGAGCGCGTGGAAAGATACGATGCGCCCATGGCACCCGGCGAGTTCCGCATCCAGCTCACGCCCAAGAACGGCGACTGGACCCTGGTGACCGACGGCTGGTATTTCGCCGAGGGCGATGCAGAGCGCTGGGAACAGGCGCGCTTCGGTGAATTCCGCGTGCAGCCGGACGGCAAGGCCCTGCTCGTGGGCATGGCGGACGACCAGCTCGCGCCCATCGGGCGGTGATCATGCTGGCGGCGTGGCGGCGCGCCGCCACGCGGGCCAGCGCAGCAGTGTGAAGGCGCGCAGCAGCCACTCCACCGGCCCGTAGGCGTGCCGTGCCATCCAGCGGCGGCTCAGCGCAAGCTGGGCCGCATACAGCGCCACGCAGCCCAGCAGCACCGCGAGCGGTGGCACGCGCCCCACCAGCGCCAGGCCATAGGCCGTGAACACCAGCGCCCCCACCAGCGACTGCAGCAGGTAGTTGGACAGCGCCATGCGGCCCGCAGATTCCAGCCAGGCGGCCAGCGCCTTGCCGTGGCGGCTGTGCTGCAGCACCCAGAGCAGCGCGGCGACATAGCCCAGCGTGAGGAACGGTGCCGTGGCCAGGTCCACCGCCAGCACCGCGGCAGAGACATGGTCGCTCTGGCGCACCAGGCTGGTCTGCACCGTGGCATAGAGCAGGGCGCCGGTCCCGCCGACCGGCAGGCAGCACAGCAGCCACCGGCGCAGGCGCGCTGGTTGTTGCGCCACGGCGGCCAGGTAGCCCGAGCGGTGGGCCGCCAACCCCAGCAGGAACATGGCCAGCGCGCAAGGCCCCTGCACGAACACCAGCACGAACCAGACGCCATCGGCCATGTCGCGCCCGCGCTGGGCAATGGCTTCGAGAGCCCCCGCGCGGTAGGCCTGCGCGGCCTGCTGGGCCTTGGCATGGACCTCGGCCAGGGGCCAGTCCATGGGCGGCGCGAGCGACATCAGCCAGGCCAGCAGCCCCCAGCCCAGCGACACCAGCGCCAGCAGCACCATGGCCAGTGCCACCGCAGTGCCCGGCCGCAGCCGGCGCATCCACAGCAGCAGCAAGCCCAGCAGCGCGTAGGTCACCAGGATGTCGCCCGAGAACAGCAGCCAGGCATGGGCCAGCCCCAGCAGCAGCAGTCCCACGATGCGCCGCAGGAATCGCGGCACGAAGGCGCTGCCCGAGCGCTCTGCCGAGTCCATCTGCAAGGCAAAGCTGTAGCCGAACAGCAGTGAGAACAAGAGGTAGAACTTGGTCTCGAAGACCAGGGCCACGAACCAGCGCACGGCATGGTCCACGGGCCGCGAGAACGCCGGGTCGGCCACGCCGAGGCCGAAGTAGGTGGACGCAAAGCTGCCTGCGTTGACGACCAGGATGCCCAACAGGGCGAAGCCACGCAGTGCGTCGATGGCATGTTCGCGTGGCGGGCCTGCGGTCGATCCGGTTGGCGTCATGGTGAGGGAGGGGCTGCCGCAGGCGGCGGGGGGATGGGGTTCCCATGGCGCACTGTCAAGTGCGGCACTCCCATCCGGGCGTGCATGGGCGTATAAAGCGAACCACAAGTATTACCCACGGAGACAAGACCATGGACATCAGCGCCCCTGCTGCGGACAAGGCCACGGCCCCCACCGATCCGCGCGCCTTCAAGAGCTTTGCCGAGTTCTACCCGTTCTACCTGACCGAGCACAGCAACCGCACCTGCCGGCGGCTGCATTTCGTGGGATCGACCTTGTCACTCCTGTGCGTGGCCTGGGCCGTGATTTCGCGGCAGCCGTCCTTTTTGCTGGTCGGTCTGCTGTGCGGGTATGGGTTTGCGTGGGTGGGGCATTTCGGGTTTGAGAAGAACAAGCCTGCGAGCTTCAAGCGGCCTCTGTACAGCTTCATGGGGGACTGGGCGATGTACCGGGATATCTGGTTGGGGCGCGTGCCGTTCTGAGTCTTTCCTTGTTCTCGTTTGGGCCGCATGCTTTGGTGAAGGGCGGGAGCCGGGATGTGCGCCCGGCGGCGCACCTACTTTCTTTTTGCGCAAAAAGAAAGTAGGCAAAGAAACAGCGCCCCGCTGTCTGCGTCCCTTCGCTTCGCGGCGGGCAACCTGCGATGCTCGGTCCTGGGGTGGGAGCGGGGTCAAAGACGGCTGCTGCTTTCGCAGCTGCGCCGGGTGTTGGTTCGCGCTGCGCGCTGCCGACCGCTTGGGCGCGAGCGCCCTGCCCAGGCCAAGCGCAGCGAGGCAGATCGGGCCGAGCGAAGCAATGGCCCGTGTCGGTATCCACCCCCTTCTGACCGTGCCGAGAAGCACAGGGCCTGGGGTGAGCGCGTGCCGAAGGACACGCGCATCGTTGTCTGACTCACCGTGGATGTTTGAGCGCAGTTCACCCGCAGGGGGAACGCAGCGAGTTCCACGGTGCACCCCAGGACCGAGCATCGCAGGCTGCCCCCTCGCCCCCGGCGAGGGGGACACGGGCAGCGGGGTCGCCTTTCTTTTGGGTACTTTTCTTTGGCGAAGCAAAGAAGAAGTACCTCGGCCGCCGGGCCGAGACCCGGCTCCCGCCCTCAGCACAGGAGTGCCGTCAAAACAGCCACACCGCCGGGTGCACATCCCACATCCCACAGCCCGCATCCCACCCCACACAGGCACGAAGCACAGGCCAAGACCCCGGCCTCCGTCGAGGCGCGTCCCACGCCATTTCAGTAAACGTCCCGCCGATAGCGCCCGCTGCGCACCAACTCCGCCATCGGCGCCGGACCCAGCAGCCCCGTGAGCGCAAGGTCCACGCCTTGCGCCATGCCCTGCAGGCTGCCGCAGACATAGATGGCAGCACCCCGATCCTCGACCCAGGCGCGCACGGTCGCCGCATGCTCCTGCAACAGGTCCTGCACGTAGACCTTGCGGGCCGGGTCGTCGCGCGAAAAGGCCAGGTCCAGCCGAGTGAGCACACCGCCGGTCTGCCAGGCCTGCAGCTCATCGCGGAACAGGAAATCGTGCGCCGCATGGCGCTCGCCGAACAGCAGCCAGTTGGGCTGCCCGGCTCCGGCTTGTGCGCGGGCCCGCAGATGGCCGCGCAGGCCGGCAATGCCCGTGCCGTTGCCCACCAGAATCAGCGGGCGCGCCGCGTTGTCCTCCAGCCGGAAGTTGCGGTGCGCGCGCAGGCGCATCTGCACGGCCTCACCCACGGGCGCGCCATGCGTCAACCAGTGCGATGCCAGGCCCGGCGTACCGTCGTCGCGCGTGGCCTGGCGCACCACCAGGTGCACCCGGCCATCGCTGGCGAGCGAGGCGATCGAGTATTCGCGCGGGTGTGCGATGTCGCTCGGCACGCAGACCTGCACCAGGTCGCCGGACTCCCATGCCGCAGGCTCGCCAGCGGGCGGCGTCAGTTCCACCAAGTGCACCTCGGCGCCCGCACTGCCCGGGTTCAGGTGGCTGCGCGCAGCCAGGGTCCATTGCGCAAACGCGGGGGCTTCCCACGCAGGCAGCTCGCTCAGGCTCGACACCTGCGCCAGCTGGTGCTGCCAGGCCGTGAGGGCTGCCGGGTCGCCGTTGTCCATCTCCACGCGCTCGAACAGCGGCACCGCGCCACGCGCGCGCAACCAGGCATCGAGCTGGCGGCCAAAGCCGCAGAAGTGCGTGTACTGCCGGTCGCCCAGGGCCAACAGGCCGTACTGCAGTTGCGACAGGTCTGGCGCGCTGTCTGCGCTGGCCCCCATGCACGCCTCCTGGAAGGCCGCGGCATTGTCGGGCGCATCGCCCTCGCCATAGGTGCTGGCCAGGAACAGCGCACGCCGGCTGCGCACCAGCAGGCCTGCATCAAGCCGATCAAGCGCACACAGGTGCACAGGCTCGCCGGCCGTGTGCAGCAGGCGCGCGGTCTCGCGCGCAAGCTCCTCGGCCTGGCCGGTCTGGCTGGCATAGACCACCAGCAGCGGCTGCACGCCTTCGCGCGCCGATGCCAGGGCTTGGGCCTGTGCGGCCTGCGCCTGGTGCCTGCGCCGCTCGCGCAGCCAGATGGCGGCACACATGGCGGCATACAGCAGCACCAGAGCGGCGGCCGCGGCCAGCCGCACAGTGGGGTCAGAAACGTTCATCAAAATTCAGGAAAGCGCTCGCGCCAGGCCGGGGTCGCGGTCCACTGCACCCCTTGGTCCGTGCGCTCGCACAGCAGCGCGGCCACGCCCTGCCCCGTGGCAAAGGCCAGGCCGTCAACCGGCCCCAGCACCGTGAGCACCGTGGCCAGCGCATCGGCATGCATGCACTCGGCGTGCAGCACGGTCACGCTGGCCAGCGCATGCGCCACCGGCTCACCGGTGCGCGGATCAATGGTGTGCGAGTAGCGGCGCCCGGCATGCTCAAAGGCATGCCAGTGATCACCCGAGGTGGCGATGGCCATGCCCACCAGCGGCAGCGCGCCCTCTCCGCCGGCCACGGCCACGCGCCAGGCTTGTCCACCGGGCCGCGTGCCACTGGCGCGCAGTTCGCCACCCACCTCGGCCAGGAAATCGGTCCATCCCTGCGCCTGCAGGGCCTGCACCACCAGGTCCACCGAATAGCCCTTGGCGATGCCCGAAAGGTCCAGCTGCAGACCACCGGGCTGCAGCACCTGCATGGCATCGTTGCGCAACACCAGGCCTGCGCCAGGGCGCAGCGCCTGCAGCTCCTGCGCAGACGGCATCGCGGCCGGCGCGGCGTGGTCCGCGTGCGAATCGGGCCGAGGGCCAAAGCCCCAGCGATCCACCAGCGCCCCCACACCCACATCGAACGCACCGCCACTGGCCTGGGCCCATTGGCGCGCGGCCTGCAGCACCGCGAAGAACTCGGGCGACAGCGTGTGCCAGCCGCCCGCTGGCGCGCGGTTGAAGCGCGAGACCTCAGAATCCGGCTCCCAGTTGCTCATCTGCCGAACGACCAGCGCCAGCGCGGCTTCGATGGCGGCGCGCACGGGCGCGAGCGGCGCAAACTGCGGGTTATGCAAGCGCACCGACCAGGTGGTGCCCATGGCCTCGCCAGCCAGGGTCTGCAAGGCCGTGGAGTCGGCCGCGCGCACGGGTGCATGCGGGGCGGCATGGCCGACCCCGCCAAACGACACCCGGGCGGCAAGCGGCGCAGCGCCAGCCGCTGCGCGCCCGAACCCGGGGCCGTAATGCACCTTCATCCGCAAGACCTCAAGCCACGCTCAAGGCAAGACTTCCAGGGTACCGACGTACGACAGCCGGCGTTCCTTGGCCTGGGGCAGCGAGGTCTTGTCGTCCTTGGCGTCGGCATCCACCCAGTACATGCCGGCGGCAGGCCAGGTCACGCTGAACTCGCCCTTGGCATCGGTCGTGGCCTTGATCTCGCCGACCTTGTCGCGGTAGCGCGTGGCACCGGCCACCAGCACCACGTCGAGGTTGGCCGCAGGCTTGCCGTCCACGTGGAAGGCGAAGGTGGCCTTCTCGCCCTTGACCAGGTCGTTGGGGTGCGTCACGGGCACCAGTTCCAGGCCCTTGCCCGTGGGCTTGATGGCGCTGGGCTTGCCCACCGTGATGAAGGTCTCGATGCGGCCGGCGGACTGCGTCACCTTGAGGTCCTGCGCGTCGGCCGGCACTTCGGCCGCGAACTTCTCGGCCGTGCCACGCCAGCGCTTGTTCTGGCCGGCCTTGTCCTTGTAGGTGGCACTCAGGCCGCTGTTGACCACGGCCAGGTGGTAGGTGCCCGGCTGCGTGAGGTTCAGGTCGAACACGCTGCGCAGCTTGCCGCGGTGCGCGTTCTCGGGCTTGATGGACGCGCCATCGGGTGCCGTCACCATGAGGTTGTCCAGGCCCAGCGGCACATGGTTGAAGAAGAACAGGTCGTTGGACACGGCGGCGTCCACCGTGACCCACTCGGCCTTGGAGAGCACGGTGGTCGATGGCAGCAGCCAGACATTGTGGGCCTGGGCCGAGAAGGCACCGCACAGCAGAGCGATGCAGGTGGCGATACGGGTCTTGAATTGCATGGAAAGTCTCCGGGGATGGGGGTGTCAGGGCTTGAGGTCCAGGGTGACCTCGCCGAGCTCGCTGCTGCCCTTGGCGCTCAGCTGCTGGGCCTTGGCGGCGGGCCAGGTGAAGGGAATCGTCACCAGCTCACGGCCACCGACCTCGCGCGAGGCCTCGATCACCAGCTTGTAGCTGCCGGCAGGCAGCGTGGCCAGTTGCTTGGTCCCTTCATTGAAGGCCAGCTGGTGCTTGCCCGCAGGGCGCGTGGGGCTGGTCACGCCGTCGACGGGCATGGCCAGGTCACGGCCGGTGCGGCGCCACCACTGGCGCAGGTCCTTGAGCCACTTGGTGCCCTCGTCGTTCTTGAGCTTCACGTCGTACCAGACGGCCAGGGTCGAGGCCACCGTGTTGTCGGCGCGCTCGACCCACATCGCCACATAGGGGCGGTGGTACTCGGCCACGTCCAGGCGCGGGATCTCCACGCCCACGCCCAGGCCGGCCGCGAAGGCCGGGGCCCCCAGGCAGGCACCCAGCGCCATGCTGTAGCGCAGGTGCAAGTGCGAGCGCAAGTGGTTTGTCACAGGCATTTCTCTACTTCTTTCGGTTCAGTGGATAAACAGGAGCGCCAGCACCACGGGGATCACCAGGCCCATGCCCACCATGGGCCAGGTGAAGGGGCGGTTGCCCGCATGCATCTTGAGGATGAACAACCCGGTGACGGTGAACACCAGGCAGGCGGCGGCGAAGATGTCGATGAACCAGCTCCAGGCGGCGCCGGTGTTGCGGCCCTTGTGCAGGTCGTTGAGGTAGGAGATCCAGCCCCGGTCGGTGCGCTCGTACTCGGCCTCGCCATCGGCCAGGTTCACACGCAGCCAGGCGTCGCCACCGGGGCGCGGCAGCGAGACGTAGATCTCATCGGCCGACCACTCGGCCTCGCGCCCCTGTGCATCCACCGCCCACTGCGTGCGCGCCCATTCCTGCAGCGCCGCAGGCAGTGGCCCGCGGTCCTTGGGCGGTGGCGGCACAGCCTTGAGCGTGGTGAGCAGCGTGTCGGGCAGCGTGGCCTGCTGGCTCACGACCTGGGGCTTGGCCTCGATCTGCCCGGCATGGTTGAGCGTGAAGCCGGTGACCGCGAACAGCAGCATGCCGATGAGGCACAGGGCCGAACTGACCCAATGCCATTCGTGCAGCGTCTTGAGCCAGTAGGACCGGCGCCGATTGTCCTGTGGTTTGTTCATTCCTGGAAGAGGTGCGCGCAGGCAGCAACGGGCTCGGCGCGGGGATGCAGAACCCAGGATTCTAGTTTCAGAGAATGACAACCATTTGCATTTGCACAATCTTTACCTTGGTGTATAGACCGGGGACATGGTGAACAGGTGTGCGAGGACATGGTGAACACTTTGGGCGAACTTTCGCCGGAGGTCCCCATGCCATGGAAGGCTCG
>NZ_JACHLK010000035.1 GCF_014207955.1 Acidovorax soli | reverse complement strand
CAGCGGGGTCGTCTTTTCTTGGCCTACCTTCTTTTGACGAAGCAAAAGAAGGTAGGTGCGCCGCCGGGCGCACATCCCGGCTCCCGCCCTCGGCAGAGGCACGCCGTCAAAACAGCAGCTACAGGCCACTGACCAATGCCTGCGATGTCCAACACCCGAAGAACCCGAGCAGCACTCAGGCCGCCAACGCCTGCTCCACCGCCACCTTGGCCTCTTCCAGGCTGCTGAAGAACCGCGTGGGCTGGGGCTGTGCCTTGGGCAGATGGGAGGGCGGCGGCCACAGGCGCTCATCCGTCCAGCCCGCGGTCCAGCCGCCGATGTCCTTGCGCTTGACGGAGCAGACGGCCTGCCCGCTGACCGTCGCTATCCAGGTGGTAGGCGGATCGTGGTCCCAGGTGACATGTGCCATGGTGCCCTCCAACGGTTGACTGCAACACATTGTAAGAACGCTTCTGCGCCGCGGGCAATGGGGGTTCCCCGACTGCGCCGCATGGGTCGTTTGCCGATGGGCTGGAAAACCACACTACAACAGCTTCCCCAGCATCACCACCCGCCCCTTGCGGTAGCCAAGGGCTTCATAGAAGCCAAAGGCCGGCGCCTCCTCCAGGGTCTGCAGGTTCAGGCTCACCACGCCCTCTGCCCGCAGCACGTCCTCCAAGGCCTGCATCAGGGCTGCCCCCGCGCCCTGCCGCTGCATGCTCCCGGCCACGCACATCTCCTTGATGTGGAAGGTCCACCCGTTGACCCAGCGCTCCTTCCACCCAAGCACCATCGCAACGGGCGCCCCCTCGACCTGCAAGGCCAGCCCGCGCGCCGTCGGGAAGGCCATGAACGCCGCCAGCCGCTCCTGCACCGCCGCATGCTCCCAGCCATCGTTCCAGGGCGGCGCGTTGAACACTCCCTGGTACAGGTCCACACAATCGGCGATGTTTTCGGCGGTCAGGGCCACCGTGGCAAAGGGCTGGGTCATGGCAAGCACGCGCAAAAACACGAAGGCGGCAAGCGTAGCGCACCACGCATGCCGCCCTTGAAGCGGTTGCCTGCAGCAGCCTCTGGCCTCAGCGTGCTGCCGTGGCCCCCAAGGCAAACTTCGCAGCCTTCGCCACCGCCGCAGCGTCCACCCCGAAAAACGTGCGCAGGGCAGCGCGCGTATCGCTGCGCCCGAAACCATCGGTCCCCAGGGTGATGTACCTGCGGCCCTCCGGGATGAAGGCCCGCACCGTCTCGGGCACGGCGCGCACATAGTCGGTTGCAGCAATCACCGGTCCGCTTGTGGCGGCCAGCTGTGCTGCAAGCCAGGGGGTACCCGGCTGATCTTCTCCCGCGATGGCGAGCTGCTCGCACGCCACGCCATCGCGTGCCAATTCGCTCCAGCTGGTCACGCTGACCACGGTGGCGGTGATGCCCTCGCTCGCCAGTTGCTGCGCGGCCTTGACCACCTCGGTGAGGATGGCGCCGGAACCCAGCAGCGTCACCTGGCGCGCATTGGCAGCAGCCGCCTGGCCTTCGGCCTCGAAGCGCTGCAAGACATAGCAGCCGCGCAGCACGCCTTCGTGCGCGCCCTCGGGCAGGTCGGGCTGGGCGTAGTTCTCGTTCATCAGCGTGACGTAGTAGAAAACGTCGCGCTGCTCGGTCACCATCTCGCGCATGCCGGCGTCGACGATGACGGCCATCTCGCCCGCATAGGCCGGGTCGTAGGCCTTGCAGTTGGGAATGGTCGCGGCCACCAGGTGGCTGCTGCCGTCCTGGTGCTGCAGGCCTTCGCCGCCCAGGGTGGTGCGGCCCGAAGTGGCGCCCAGCAAAAAGCCGCGCGCACGCTGGTCCGCCGCGGCCCAGATGGCATCGCCCACGCGCTGGAAGCCGAACATCGAGTAATAGATGTAGAACGGCAGCATGGCCAGGCCGTGCACCGTGTAGCTGGTGGCCGCGGCCGTCCAACTGGCGATGGCGCCGGCCTCGCTGATGCCTTCTTCGAGGATCTGGCCGTCCAGCGCCTCGCGGTAGCTCAGCACCGAGCCGATGTCCTCGGGTGCATAGCGCTGGCCCACGCTGCTGTAGATGCCCACCTGCTTGAACAGATTGGCCATGCCGAAGGTGCGCGCCTCGTCGGCCACGATGGGCACGATGCGCGGGCCCAGCGTCGCGTCCTTGAGCAGACTGCCCAGCATGCGCACAAAGGCCATGGTGGTGCTCATCTCTTTGCCATCGGCCTGCAGGGCAAACTGGGCGTAGCTGCCGATGGCGGGCACGGGCAGTGCCTCGCAGGTGGTGTCGCGGCGCGGCAGGTAGCCGCCCAGGGCCTGGCGGTGGCTGCGCAGGTAGCGCATCTCCGGGCTGTCCTCGGCGGGCTTGTAGAAGGCCAGGCTGGTGGCCTGCTCGTCGCTCAGCGGCAGGTTGAAGCGGTTGCGGAACTCGATGAGATCGGTCTCATCGAGCTTCTTCTGGCTGTGCGTGGTCATCTTGCCCTGGCCGGCCGTGCCCATGCCGTAGCCCTTCTTGGTGTGCGCCAGAATCACCGTGGGCTGGCCCTGGTGGCGCGCGGCGGCGGCATACGCTGCGTGGATCTTCACCAAGTCGTGCCCACCGCGCTTCAAGCGGTCGATCTGCTCGTCCGTCATGCCCTGGGCCAGGGCCGCGAGCTCGGGGTTCTGGCCGAAGAAGTTGTCGCGGTTGAAGCGCCCGTCCTTGGCCGCAAAGGTCTGCATCTGGCCGTCCACCGTGCCTTCGAGCGTGCGCACCAGCGCACCGGTCAGGTCGCGGGCGAACAGGCCGTCCCAGTCGCTGCCCCAGACCAGCTTGACCACGTTCCAGCCCGCGCCGGCAAACAGGCGCTCCAGCTCGTCGATGATGCGGCCATTGCCGCGCACCGGGCCGTCCAGCCGCTGCAGGTTGCAGTTGACCACCCAGACCAGGTTGTCGAGGCCCTCGCGCGCGGCCAGGGTCAACGCGCTCATGCTCTCGGGCTCGTCCATCTCGCCATCGCCGAACACGCCCCAGACCTTGCGCCCCGCGCAGTCCAGCAGATTGCGGTGCGTGAGGTAGCGCATGAAGCGCGCGTGGTAGATGCTGCTGATGGGGCCGATGCCCATGGACCCGGTGGGGAACTGCCAGAAGTCCGGCATCAGCCAGGGGTGCGGGTAGCTCGACAGGCCCTGCGCGTCCGCGCTTGGCGCCGTCAGCTCCTGGCGGTAGTGCATCAGGTCCTGCTCACTCAGGCGCCCTTCGAGGAAGGCCCGCGCATACACGCCCGGCGCGCTGTGCGGCTGAAAGAACACCAGATCCCCGCGGTGCTGGCCCTCGCCCAGGCCCTCCCGGGCGCGGAAGAAGTGGTTGAACCCGCTCTCGAACAGGTCGGCCGCGCTCGCGTAGCTGGCGATGTGGCCGCCCAGTTCGCCATAGGCCTGGTTGGCGCGCACCACCATGGCCAGCGCGTTCCAGCGCACGATGGAGGCCACACGCTCCTCGATGGCCAGATCGCCCGGAAAGACCGGCTGGTCCTGCACGGCCACGGTGTTCACATACGGCGTGTTCAGGTCGGGCTGCCAGCCCACGCGGCCCGCGCGCGCCAGGCGCACCATCTCCTGCAGCATGAAGCGTGCACGCTCCGGCCCCTCGGTCGCGACCAGGGCCAGAAAGGCGTCGCGCCATTCCGCGGTTTCTTGGGGGTCCGTATCAGCCAACGCGGAGGCCGATGCGGGCGTGAGCAGGTGGTGGTGTGCGGTGGGGGCGTTCATGCAATGCACTGTAAGCACAAGCGCCCCGAATGGGATGCCGTTTTGGGCCGCCAACGGCCATCACGCAGCACTTCATGCCGCAAAACATCTACACTGCAGCACATGAAGCTGGATACCCTCGATCTGCGCATTCTGGCCGAGTTGCAGGCCGACGGCTCCCTGTCGAACGTGGAGCTGGCGCGGCGCGTGCACCTGTCGCCTTCGCCCTGCCTGGCGCGCGTGAAGGCGCTGGAGTCCGCAGGCGTCATCAGCCGCTATGTGGCGCTGGCCAACGCCGCCGCGCTGGGCCTGGGGCTCAATGTGTTCATCAGCATCAGCCTGAAGGCGCAGAACAAGGAGTCGCTGGCCAACTTCGAGCGCCGCATCGCCGAGCACGACCAGGTGATGGAGTGCTACCTCATGAGCGGCGACAGCGACTACCTGATCCGCGTGCAACTGGCCGACATCGCCGCGCTGGAGCGCTTCATCCTGGACCAGCTCACGCCCATCCCGGGCGTGGAGAAGATCCGCTCCAGCTTTGCGCTCAAGCAGGTGCGCTACAAGACGGCGCTGCCGCTGCCGCGCTAACGGGCGGCCCTATTCCGCTCGCGCCGAACTCGGCGGGTGCCCGATGATGCGCTTGTACGCCCGGCTGAACGAAGCCTCCGATTCATACCCCAGCCGGTTGGCCGCCACGGCCACGCGCATGCCGTCGCGCGCGATCCAGCGGCGCGCCTGCGACATCTTGACCTTGGCCACGTAGCGCGCCGGGCTCTCGCCCATGGTGCGCGTGAACGACTCGGAAAAGCGCGAGCGCGAGGCCCCCATCAGGTCGGCCAGCACGGGCACGTTCCAGTCGCGCTCGGGGTCGGCATGGATGGCGGCGATCACCTTGCCGATGCGCGGGCAGCGCACTGCGGCGATCCAGCCCGTAGGGCTGTTGCAGCTGCACTCCACCCAGGCGCGGATGATGCTGGCCGCCAGCGCATCGGCCAGCCGCGCCAGGATGGCGCAGGCGCCCATGCGGTCCTGCGCCACCTCGCGCTCCATGGCTTCGAGCAGCACCGGCACCATGGTGTCGCGCCGGGCCAGGTCGCCGGCCAGCATCACCTCGGGCATCATCGCCATCAGCGGGTGCAGCGGGTCGAGGTTGAAGCGCAGCGCGCCGCAGAACATCACGTCGGGCGCCTGCGGCGGGGGCGGTGCCACGGGGGTGCCCAGGTGCGCGTTGCGGGGGTCGCGCCCATCCACCAGGTAGATGTTTTCCGAAACGGCCTTGCGCGCGAGCGAATCGATGTCCACCGGCGGCACATCGGGCGAGCTGGCCAACACGTGGAAGCTGCCGTGGGGCAGCAGCACCGCGTCGCCTGGGTTCAGGCGCTGCCACTCGGTCGTGGGCGTGCGCAGCCAGGCACCGCCATGGCCCACGAAGTGAAAGCGCGCCGAGCGCTGCGCCGGGAAGGCGATCGCCCAGGGCGGGTGCAGCACGCAGCGGCCATACTCCACCCCGTCCAGGCGCAGGCCGAGCAGGATCTGGGTCAGCAGGTCGGGCGGCTCGGCAAAGGGCTCTTGCGCCAGCTGGTCAAAGGGCCGGGATAAAAAGTCAAGCATTTCGGCTTTTAGGGCATGGAAACGCCTGCATCTTATTCCTACCATGGCCTTCCATCCACCCCCAGGGCCATTCCCGTGTCTTCCTCTCCCTCCTGCTCGACCTGCCTCGATGCGCCTGCCGGCGCCCTGGCCGATGCCGCCCCCACTCCTGCTCCTCCCGCCGCCGAGCCCACCGAGGCGCGCTGGGCCGCCGTGGCCTCGATGGCGCTGGGCGTGTTCGGCCTGGTCACGGCCGAATTCCTGCCCGCCAGCCTGCTCACCGCCATGGCCAGCGACCTGCGCGTGAGCGATGGCGCGGCGGGCCAGGCCGTCACCGTCACGGCGCTGGTGGCCGCCGTGGCCGCGCCCTCGCTGCCGCTGCTCACGCGCCGCATCGACCGCCGCTGGGTGATGCTGGCCTTCACGGTGATGCTGGTGCTGTCCAACGCGCTCTCGGCCATTGCCAGCAACCTGCCCACGCTGCTCGTGGCCCGCGTGGCGCTGGGCGTGGCGCTGGGAGGCTTCTGGTCCATGTCGGCCGCGCTGGCCATGCGGCTGGTGCCGGCCTCGCTGTTTGCGCGGGCCATGTCCTTCATCCTCACCGGGGTGTCGGTGGCCACCGTGTGTGCGGCGCCCATCGGCGCATGGATGGGCGACCTGTGGGGCTGGCGCAGCGCCTTCATCGCGGCCGGTGGCATCAGCCTCATCACCCTGGCCGTGCAATTGGTGGCCCTGCCCGCCCTGCCCCCGCGCGACAACCCCAACCTCAAGGTGCTGGGCGAGCTGCTGCGCCGCCCGCCCGTGCGCGTGGCCCTGCTGGCGGTGCTGCTGGTCATCTCGGGCCACTTCGCGGGCTTCACGTACATCCGCCCGCTGATGGAGCAGGTCACGCACCTGTCGGTGGCCACCATCACGGCCGTGCTGCTGGGCTATGGCGTGGGCGGCTTCTTCGGCAACTTCGTGGGCGGCTGGATCGCCGGGCGCAGCGAGCGCCAGGCCATCGTGGCCGGCGGCGCCGTCATCGCCGTGCTGGCCGCCACCTTGCTGGTGGCCGGGCAGTCGGCCGCCATCACGGCCGTGGCGGTCACGCTGTGGGGCTTTGCGTTTGGCGCCTTCCCCGTGGGCTTCCAGACCTGGATCGTGCGCGCCGCGCCCGACCAGGCCGAGGGCGCGGGCGGCCTGCTGGTGGCGGCCTTCCAGATCGCCATCGCCAGCGGCGCCATCTTCGGCGGCATCATGGTCGACCATGTGGGCGCCCTGGGCGGCCCGGCCTTTGCGCTGGCAGCCCTCACGCTCGGTACGCTGCTCACGCTGCGCCACGGGCCCCGTCCCACGTCGGCAGCATGATGACCATGGCCACCTTGACCAATCGCCGCATCACGCTGGCCGCACGCCCCGAGGGCCTGCCCGAACCCAGGCACTTCGGGCTGGACACGCAGCCCGTGCCCGAACCTGCCGAGGGCCAGGTGCTGCTGCAGACGCTCTACCTGTCCATCGACCCCTACATGCGCAACCTGATGGACCCCATCGGCCCCGGCTACGCCTCACCGGTGGAGATTGGCGCGCCCATGGTGGGTGGCACGGTGAGCCGGGTCGTGGCCTCGCGCAATGCCCAATTCCGCACGGGTGACCTGGTGCTGGCCAACGCCGGCTGGCAGGACTACGCCCTCTCCGACGGCAGCGACCTGCTGGCGCTGGGCGATGCGGCGCAGCCCTCGCAGTCGCTCGGCGGGCTGGGCATGCCAGGCTTCACCGCCTATGTCGGCCTGCTCGACATCGGCCAACCGAAGCCGGGCGAAACCGTGGTGGTGGCCGCAGCCACCGGCGCCGTGGGCGCCATCGTGGGCCAGATCGCAAAACTCAAGGGCGCGCGCGTGGTGGGCATTGCCAGTGGGGCCGACAAGTGCCGCCATGCTGTGGAAGAACTGGGCTTTGACGCCTGCCTGGACCGGCGCGCGCCCGACCTGGCGGCACGCCTGGCAGCGGCCTGCCCGCAGGGTATCGACGTCTACTTCGAGAACGTGGGCGGCGAGGTGTTCGACACCGTATTGCCCCTGCTCAACCTGCACGCCCGCGTGCCCGTGTGCGGCTTCATCGCGCACTACAACGACAGCGCGCCAGCGCCGGGGCCCGATCGCTTGCCCCGCCTCACCGCCACGCTGCTGCAAAAGCGCGTGCGCATGCAGGGATTCATCATCCTGGACCATTACGGCGAACGTTTCGACACCTTTCGCCGCGAAATGGCCGGCTGGATCGCCCAGGGCCAGGTGCGCCTGCGCGAGGACATGGTGGACGGGCTGGAGAACGCGCCCCAGGCGCTGCGCCGCGTGCTGCAAGGGCAGAACTTCGGCAAAACGGTGGTGCGCGTCGCCGAGTAGCTGCTAAGGCGCTTTGGCCGCCGGTGCCGATTTGGCCGCAGCAGCCGGTGGCTTGGCCTGAGCCCCTTTGCCCGCCGCCTTGGGCACCACCCCGGTGGCCACGCGCTTGCGGAACTCGGCCAGCCGGGCCTTCAGGCGCTTCTCGTTCTCAGGCCCCATGCGCACCAGCATCTTCTGCCCGCTGGACAGGGCCTGCAGCTGCGGGTCCACAAACTCATAGCGCACCCAGGGCCGGGTGGAGGGCACCTCGCCCTTCACCTCGGTCAGCTCCACCAGCAGCGGGCCGGTGGGCTCGGGGGTCTTGAGCAGGTGGTCGAGCACAGCCACCAGCCGGTCGTTGAAGTACTTGCCCGGGTAGCCCAGCTCTTCGTAGGCTTGCTGGAACAGCGGGTACAGCCGCGTGTAGAGGGCCACGGCCTGGTCCATGGGAATCGCCTCGGCAAACGCCACAAAGGCGCCATAGCGCCCGGCATTGCTGCCCGCAATGGCCAGTTGTCCGTGCGTGCCGGGCACGCCTTCCACGCTGAAGCGCCGCGGCGCCATCTGCACCGGCCACATGCGTGCAGGCGCCTGGGCACGCGGCAGGTTGTCCACCGTGGCCACCACGCGGCGCACAAAGCCGTCAAGCTGCAGGAAAGAGCCCACCGAGGGCTGGCCCAGCAATTCGGCCAGCGCCTGCGCCACGGCCGCATCGGACTCGGCGAGGTCGGGCAGCGCGGCCGCATCGGCCGGGGGCTCGATCAGGTTCTGCGGGCCCGTGGGTTCGGATGCCGCAGCCACGGGGGCCGACGCGGGGGCCGCTGCTTCAGGCGGTGCGGCGCTGGTGGTCGGTTCGGCAGGGGCATTGCCGGCCTGCCAGCGCCACCACGCATAGCCCGCACCGACCAGGGCCACGACCAGCACGGTCGCCACCACTGCGGTGGCACCGCCCCCGCTGCGCGGCGGAGCCGGGCGGTGGTCGCTGCGCAGTTCGGAGAAGTCGCGGTCGTGGTCGAGCACTGGGTCGGGCATGCAGAGGGTTCCTCAAAACAGGCCTGACCATTGGAAACCCTTTAGGTTCCGCTGAAAAGTAACGCCCTGTTCACGCCACGGGCACGCTGCGCGCACGCAACAGGCGCGCAGCACGCGGGAGATTCCTACAGCGCCTGCAACCAATCCACCGTAGCCGCCAGCTCGGCCGGGCGAATCTCGTGCATGCCCGGGAACTCGCGGTAGTTCAAGGTGACGGGCAACTGCGCAAAGTGCTCGCGGATGACATGCGCCTGCGCCAGCGGAATCACGTTGTCCTGCGTGCCATGGCTCACCCACAGCTGCTTGCCCTGCAGCGCAGCAGCCGGCGCGGCCGCAGGCAGCACCTGGGGCAGCAGCCGGCTGTGCCACACCATGGCGGCCTGCAGCAGCGCGGGTTGCGTGAGCAGCAGCGACAGCGACATGATCCCGCCCTGGCTGAAGCCGCCCACCACCACACGGCTCGCGGGCACGCCCAACTGGGCCGCAGCGGCTTCGACCGCCTGGGCCACCAGGGCGCGGCTTTGCAGCTCCTGCGCTTCGTCGATGCGGCGCTCGCCATTGGGGAGGACCGAGAACTCGAACCAGGCGTTGGCATCTGGTCCCATGCGAAACGGCGCGCGCAGGCTCAGCACGTGGAAGCGCCCAGGCACATGCGGCGCCAGGCCGAACAGATCTTGCTCATTGCTGCCCACGCCATGCATCAGTACCAGCAGCCAGGGCTCGGCAGTCCCGGCGGCGGGAGGGCGGTGCAGGTAGGTCAGGGGCAGTTGGGGTGTAGTCATGAATCTTGATACTAAAGAGGTGCCGCAAAGCGGCGAACAAAGCTCAGCGAAGCGGTTCTGGCTAGGCGCTGCGTCGCAGACAGTACTGCAAGTACGGCAAGACGCAGCAACGACGCCAGAAGAGGTTTGTTCGTCGCTCAGTGTGCCGCGGGTTGCAAGGCAAACGCATCCATCGACAGCATGCTATACATCACTTCCCGGCTCAGGTACTGCGGCTGCAGGTCATCGCCCGCCGCGCCCAGCGCAAAGAAGATGGGCAGAAAGTGGTCTTCCGTAGGGTGCGCGCGCGTGGCATGCGGCGCCTGGCTGCGGTAGTTGAGCAGCGCCTGCATGTCGCCCCGGGCCAGCGCATCCTCGATCCAGCGGCTGAACTCCAGCACATAGGGCGCCGGCTCGCGCGCCCCGCCAAAGAATTCGGACAGGTTGTGCGTCATGCTGCCCGAGCCCACCACCAGCACGCCCTGGCTGCGCAGCCCACGCAGCGCCGCGCCCAGCGCGTACACCTCGGCCGGGCCCGCGCTGGCGGGCAGGGCCACCTGCACCACGGGCAGGTCGGCATCGGGGAACAAATGCATCAGCGGCACCCAGGCGCCATGATCGAAGGGGCGCGCCGCATCGCCCTGCGCAGCCACGCCGGCGGCCTGCAGCAGCGAGAGCACCTCCTGCGCCAGCGCAGGCGAGCCCGGCGCCGGGTACTGCAGCTGGTACAGCGCGGGCGGAAAACCGCCAAAGTCATGCCAGGTGGCCGGCTGCGGCCCCGTCATCACCTGCGCGCTGCGCGCCATCCAGTGCGGCGACATGATCACCACGCCGCGCAGCCCGGGGAACTGCGCGCGCAGACCCTGCCCCCACTGCGTGAGCGCCGGGCCGGTGGTGCCGGCATCGATGGCGAACAGTGGCGCGCCGTGCGAGACAAACAGGGCGGGCACGGTGGCGGATGGCGAAGAAGGGGCTTGGGTGGTGGCGGACATGGTGGGCGTACTTTCTCTAGGGTCTGAGAGGTACTGTAGGACTTACCCAGGCCGAGACCAAGCACCGCTGGTCAAACGGATTGTTGCGTTTTTGGGATGAATTGGGGTTTTGAAGGCGGGCATTGAACCCAAGGCTGCTGGCGTGCAAACACATTTACTGTTCGTGGGCGGCGCTAATGCACATCGTCACTATCGGTGTTGCTCTCGTAGTAAAACCCAAGATCGAGGTCGATCTGGTGCTTCACCAACAACTCCGCCAAAGCGCTGGAAATGTATGGTCCACCTCCCGTCCCGTTCCCGCCCCAATAAAACCCCAGGGATGATTCAACGCCACGACGTCTCAGTTCACCTAACAAGGTGCCGGGCCTAAGTTGGGAAAGAAGCCACGACACATGCACGAACGGATCACATTCGTCAGTTCCAATTGCTTGGCGCGTGTCTAGATGCCAACTGAATCTAGGCAGGTCATTTCGAATGACAAATCCCAGGGCTTGCATTCGTATTGAGCTCGCCAAATTGGCCGGAGCCTGCTCATCTTGGAAAACAAGCGCTTGCACCGCAGACCGCTGGAAAATTTCCACCGCTGATTTTTTGTTATTCGACCTCAGGAAAAAAGTGCAGTAGTGCCTCATCTCGCTTCTATTCGTCCAAACGTTTGGATATCAAGGAATTCTGAGCAACCCAGACCACCGCAGCAAGACATCTCTTCCGCGACTTCGCTCAATCCACCACCCGCCCCCGCAACGCCTTCGTCGCACTGCGCTGGCTCTTGCCCTCCAGCCGCCGCTGCTTGGACCCATAGGTCGGCTTGGTTGCCCGCCGCACCCTTGGCGGCGCAGCCACCGAGTTGACCAAGGCATTCAGCCGCTCCATCGCTTCCGCCCGGTTCATGTCCTGGCTGCGGTACTGCTGGGCCTTGATGACGACCACGCCTTCGTTGGTGATGCGCGCATCGCGCAGGGCCAGCAGGCGCTCTCGCACGCCCTCGGGCAGGGACGATGCCGCGATGTCAAAGCGCAGGTGCACGGCGCTCGATACCTTGTTGACGTTCTGCCCGCCCGCGCCCTGGGCGCGCATGGCAGTGATCTCGACCTCGCGCTCGTCCACTTGCAGCACGGCGACCTGGCCGTTGACGCGTGGGGCCTCCTGCGGTGGCCGGGGCGGGCGCGGGGCGGCCTCGGGTGTCGTGGCAGCAGCAGGTGGGGCCTTGGGTGCCTCAGTGCTCATCGCACGCTCACTCGGCCCCATCGGCCAACGCCGCCAGCAGTTCCTGCAAGAACGCCTCGGGCCGCTCGAACTGCACCCAGTGCCCGGAGCCTGCCACCAGCACCATGCCGCGAAAATCGGGCGTGGCGGCGGCGTACGCGGCCCGCAGCCCGTCCATGACGCCCTGGTACAGCGCATCGTCTTCGCCATAGATCACATGCACCGGGCATGCAACCGAAGGCAGCGAACGGGCAAGGATGTCGGTGCGCGCCAGGCGGCGGCGCGTCATGCGGTCGCGCACTACATTGCCCACATGCACTTCGAGCGCCAGGCCATCGACCAAGACCGGGTCGCGCAGCATCAGCGCGGCCAGGTTGTAGCGGTGCATGTCCAATTGCTCGGCTGGCGGCAGGTGGCGCCAGCCCTTGAGGCGCACGGGCCGCTCGGCCACCAGGCCCATGGCGGGCGCGCCCACCACCACCAGCTGGCGCGCCAGTTCGGGGTGGGCCGCCAGCAGGAGCCCGGCCGTGAGCCCGCCAAACGAAAAGCCCACCAGGTCCACCGGCCGGGGCCCGAACAGGGCGCGCAGGCCCTCGGCCATGGGCTCGACCAAGGCGTCGGCATCGCCGCCCGTGGGCGGAACCGCCGAATCACCAAAGCCCGGCAGGTCGGGGATCCAGACCTGGCGGCCGGCGGCCACCAGGGGCTCGATATTGCGCACCCAGTGCGTCCAGCTGCCGCTGCCGCCATGCAGCAGCACCAGCGGGGGCACGTCGGCCCGCGCATCGCCCCAGTGGTGCCACACGGTTTCGCCGCTTCCGCAGGGCGTGGTGTGGCGCTGCGCCAGGGCGCGCAGTCGGTCGATCTCGGGAGACGGCAGGCTGGCGACGGGACGATCGTCCCGACCCGGGGGCGCCCCGCCCTCGTCCTCGTCGCCGACCCCACCCGCCATCACATGCCCGCCAAGCCGTCGATGGCCAGCGCGTAGCCGCGCACGCCAAAGCCGCACATCACGGCCTTGGCCGCTGCGGCGATATAGGAGTGGTGGCGGAAGGCCTCGCGCGCGTGCACATTGCTGATGTGCAGCTCGATCAGGGTGATGGCCGTGCCCTTGGTCGCATCGTGCAGGGCCACGCTGGTGTGGGTGTAGGCGCCCGCATTGAGCACCACGCCCGCCAGCTCACCGGCGGCATGCAGGCGGCCGGCCTCGTGAATCCAGTCCACCAGGGCGCCTTCGTGGTTGCTCTGGTGAAAACGCAGCGCAAAACCGTGGCGCCCGCAGGCCTCAACGCACATCTGCTCGACATCGGCCAGGGTGTGCGCGCCGTACACGGCGGGTTCGCGCGTGCCCAGCAGGTTCAGGTTGGGGCCATTGAGGACAAAAACGGTTTTCTTGTTCGCGGACATGCAGCAGGTCTCCAGACGTTGGGGTGGACCGCCGGTCTTGCGCCAGACGGCCCTCTTCGATCCAACGCGGGATTATGCGGTGCGCGCCACCGTGGTCCCAGGCCCCATACACACCGCACGGCACGCCGCACGGTGTGCGGCGGCATGGGCTCACATGCCCCGGCGCACGGCCGGGAATACGCGCAGCCCGCCGCCGGTCAGGTCAGCGGTCCCAACGGCCGTGGCCGTGGCCATGACCGTGGTGGTGGCGGTGGCCGTAACCGCCGCCGCGGTAGTAGTACACGGGCGGGGGCGGCGCGTAGTACACCGGTGGGGGCGGTGCGTAATACACCGGGGCCGGGGCCGTGTACACGGGGCGGGGTGCATAGTAAACAGGCGCCGGGGCAGAGTACACGGGGTAGCCGTTGCCCACGCCCACCACCACACCTGGCGAACTCAGGCCTATCGACCAATTGACATCGCTGCGGGCATGGGCCGAGCCTGCGGCTGCGAAGAGCGCCAAGGCCACACCAGCGGCAGCGGCCATGGACTGGATAGAACGGGTTTTCGTCATGGAAATCTCCTGGTAGTGGAGGCGGCCCTCGTGGTCGGGAATCGCCTCACTGGTACTCAACGCACCAGATGTCCGAAAGGATGGCATGAAACCCCATCTTTATTGTTTCTTTACGTACACGTGAGTACGCACTCCTGCGCAATAGTTCACGCCAACCCGCTCCGGCACGGGGTTGGCAAGCGGTTACAGACAGTGACAGGCGGTTTTTGCAGCACTGGGGCGTTGCCAACCGGGCGCAGAAAGCCCTGGCGGGCACCCGCAGCGTGCCCCCTGGCGCCCGTGGCCGCGCTGCAGTGCAGCAGACAGCCCGGCCTCCCCCTAAAATGGGGCAATGACCACGTCCACCCCCGCCAACACCCCTGCCGCAACCCCGGAATCGGCAGCCGAAGCCACCAAAACGAGCAATTTCCTGCGCCAGATCATCGAGCACGACCTGGACAAGGGCACCTACGCCAGCCGCCAGTGGGGTGGCACACCGGGCGACGCGGCCCACCACGCCAAGGGCCAGCCCGACCCGGCCAAGATCCGCACGCGCTTCCCGCCCGAGCCCAATGGCTACCTGCACGTGGGCCATGCCAAGAGCATCTGCATCAATTTCGGCCTGGCACGTGACTACGGCGGCGTGTGCCACCTGCGTTTTGACGACACCAACCCGGAAAAGGAAGACACCGAGTACGTCAACAGCATCATCGATGCCGTCAAATGGCTGGGCTTCGACTGGAACGGCAGCCCCGACGCCGCGCCCTACCAAGCGAGTGACTACTTCGACTTCATGTACCGCGCGGCCGAATACCTAGTCGAGGCCGGCCACGCCTATGTGGACGAGCAGACCGTGGAGCAGATGCGCGCCAACCGCGGCGACTTCGGCAAGCCCGGGGTGGACAGCCCCTTCCGCGCCCGCACGCCCGCCGAGAACCTCAAGCGCTTTCGCGAAATGCGCAATGGCGAGCACGAAGACGGCTCCATGGTGCTGCGCGCCAAGATCGACATGGCCAGCCCCAACATCAACATGCGCGACCCGGCGATCTACCGCATCCGCCGCGCCACGCACCACAACACGGGCGATGCCTGGTGCATCTACCCGATGTACACGTACGCCCACCCCATCGAGGACGCACTCGAGCAGATCACCCACAGCCTGTGCACGCTGGAATTCGAAGACCAGCGCCCCTTCTACGACTGGGTGCTGGAGCGCCTGACCGAAGGTGGCCTGCTCAGCAACCCGCCCCCGCGCCAGTACGAGTTCTCGCGCCTGAACCTCACCTATGTGATCACCAGCAAGCGCAAGCTCGCCCAACTGGTGTACGACCACAAGGTCAGCGGCTGGGACGACCCGCGCATGCCCACCATCGTCGGCCTGCGCCGCCGCGGCTACACGCCCGAATCGCTGCAGGTGTTTGCCGAGCGCATCGGCGTGACCAAGAGCGACAGCTGGATCGACTACAGCACCCTGGAAGGCTGCCTGCGCGAAGACCTGGAGCTCAAGGCCTTCCGCGGCATGGCCGTGCTCAACCCCGTCAAGTTGGTGCTCACCAACTGGGATGAGGTCATGGGAGCAGGCCACCTGGAGCCCTGCTCCCTGCCCTCGCTGCCCCACCCGCCCGAAGGCGTGGAAAGCCCCGAGCGCCACTTCACCATCGGCAAAGAGGTCTGGATCGAGCGCGAAGATTTTGAGGAAGTGCCCCCCAAGGGCTACAAGCGCCTGTTCCCCGGCAACAAGGTGCGCCTGAAGGGCGGCTACGTCATCGAATGCACCGGCTGCACCAAGGACGCCGACGGCAAGATCACCGAGGTGCTGGCCACCGTGGTGCCCGACACCAAGAGCGGCACCCCCGGCGCCGATAGCGTCAAGGTCAAGGCCGCCATCACCTGGGTCGGCGTGGCCGACGGCGTGAAAGCGGAAGTGCGCATGTACGACCGCCTGTTCCTCGAAGCCCAGCCCGACGCGGGCGGCAAGGACTTCATCGAAGGCCTGAACCCCAACAGCCTGAAGACTGTGACCGCCATCGTGGAACCGAGCCTGGGCCATGCCCACAAGGACGACAAGTTCCAGTTCGAACGCCACGGCTACTTTGTCGCCGACCGGGTGGACCACGAGCCGGGCAAGCCGGTGTTCAACCTGGCGGTGGGGTTGAAGGATTCGTGGGGGAAGTAAGCGCCCCTGCATGCGTACACGCTCAAGCCTCAGTTTGCCCAGAGCGTGACCCATATGGCAACCGCCTCGGGTAGTGGTTTTTGCCGGCCCCAATGGGGCTGGCAAGTCCACCCACGCTGATGCCATCCTTGCGTCCCTCAGTATCGAAACCTTCGTCAACGCAGATTTCATCGCACGGGGACTGTCAGGCCGCAATACCGAAGCGGTCGCGTTCGAAGCGGGCCGCATCATGCTCGGTCGATTGCGGCAACTCGCAAGTGCGGGAGAAAACTTTGCCTTTGAAAGTACCCTCTCCAGCCGCACTTTTGCACCGTTTCTGAAGAGCCTGAGAACCCAAGGCTACCGGGTCGCCATCTACTACTTTTCGCTGCCAAATGCGCAGCTTGCAGTCAGGCGTGTCAAACTTCGCGTAGCGCTCGGCGGCCACGATGTGCCTGCGGACGTGGTACGGCGGCGCTTTGGGCGGAGCCTGGCAAATTTTTTCGAACTCTACGCTCCTATCGCATCCACATGGGCCGTCTTTGACAACTCCCGGCCTCCCCAGGCAAGCCTGGTTGCAACCCAAGAAGAAGCAGGCCCCTTGACTGTGAAGGAACCTCAAACATGGCTCAAACTGCAAAAAATCGCCAGCCAGCACTGATGCCGTCTCCCAAGGCGCTGGAAAAGGCCCTCGCTCAGTCCGCACAGCAAGCCCAGCGGATGGCCGATGCTTTTGGGCTCACGGTTCCGATGGCACCGACCAAAGGGGTCGCACGTGACGTCAAGCCCACCACCACGGCTTGAGGACGCCAACTCGCAGGAAGAGTCAGAGACACTGGTTGAGTTCATCCAGCGCTCTCCGCTGCACGAGGAGCAATCGGGCCTGTTGGATATGACGCGAGATAGAAGCTTGGTACGCGACGTGGAGCTTTAAGACAGGTACTGTCTTTTCCCTGTCAGCTACCCCCTACCCCGCCCATCGCAATCGACCGATGCCCGCCCGGGCTCGCCAGCGGCACCATGGACCCTTGTTCGTGCAAAAACGGAGGTCCCCATGCCCACGACAACCGCCCCGCGCCAGGCCCTCATCGATCTGGAAACCCGATTCTGGCAAGCCATGGTCGACGAGAACGTCAGCGCCGCCACCGAGCTGCTGGCCGAGCCTGCGCTGATGGTCAGCAGCCATGGCGCACTCAAGTTCGACCGCGCCATGTACGGCAAGATGGCCAAGGAAGGCCCGATGGTGGTCACCGCGTTCGAGTTCAGCGACATGCAGGTGGAGTTTCCGACCGATGCCATGGGTATCCTGACCTACCGCGTGAAACAGGGCGTGGCGCCGCGCGGCGACAAGGCGCACAGCACGGAACAGGTGATGCACGACAGCTCGACCTGGATCCACGCCGACGGGCGCTGGCAGTGCGTGATGCACACCGAGACGCCGGTCGATGATTCGATGAAGCTGCCGACCAAGCATTGACTGTCAGACCGGCTGGATGGATGGAGCGCGCAGGGGCCCTAAGATCGGCGGTTTTCTTTTTGCCTTCTTTGCTCCACCCCATGAACTTCGCCGCCCGCCTCCAGCAACTGCCTTCCGCCGCCCACCTCGCCTCCCTGCAACTGCTGGGCGCCGATGGCCAGGTGATCGCCACCATCGAGAACAAGCCCGGCCAGACCGGCTCGCTGGTGGTTTACTCTGCGCTGGCCGCGCTCTATGGTGGCAGCATCACGCCAAAGGCCGCCGCGCTGGGCCTGGAGTGGTATGCCGAGCATGTGGCCGATGCCAAGGCCTTCCCAGGCAAGCACCCCAATATCGACCGCCTGTTGGGCTGGGCCGAAGGCAGCGAGAGCTACCGCGCCCAGGTGATTGCACAGGCCTGATGCAACACCGGCAATCGCTACCAAGCCAATGCCAATTCCGTCATAGTCGTTAGAGCGCACGCGGCCCAAGCCAGGGCAGCCGTGCAAGGGCCGCCCCGCCGCACGGGCTGCGTCCCCCTTCCCGAATGGCGCAGCCATTCGAGAGAAGGGGTGAAGGCGCGAAGCGACTCAGGGGGTTGTACTTATTTCAGCCATTTGTCGGAGGCACCCTTGAGGATGCCCCGGCTGTCGATCTGGCCCCACACGAAGTTCATCACGCGCGTGTAGTCCGCATCGTCCTTGGGCAGCATGAAACCCAGGTAGCTCTTGGGCGTGAGCGGTGTGTCGATGAAAGCCGCGTGCAAACGCGGGTCGGCCTTGCTGTAGACCAGGGCCTCATACGTCTCGGTGATCATCACGTCGCCCTTGCCCTCGGCGATCAGGCCCGGGATCTCGGCATTCTTCTCGTGCGTGCTGACCTGGGCGGCCTTGAGGTTCTGCAGCACATAGGTCTCGTTGGTACCGCCCGGGTTCTTGATCACGCGCACATTGGGCTTGTTCAGGTCGTCCACGGTGTTGTACTTGGCCTTCTCGGCCGAGCGCACCAGGGCCACCTTGCCGAAGGGGGCGTAGCCGGGCAGCATTTCGATCAAACGGATGCGCGCCACGTTGCGCGTGATGCCGCCCACCGCAATGTCGAACTGGTCGGACTGCAGGTCCGCCATCAGCTTGGGCCAGGAGGTCTGCACGTACTCAATCTTCACGCCCAACTCCTTGGCCATGGCCTCGATCACGTCGATGTCGTGGCCCGACAGGCCAGCGTCGGTCTTGATGGCAAACGGGCGGTAGTCGCCCGGCGTGCCCACGCGCAGCACCTTGCTTTCCATGATCTTGTCCAGGCGCGGGCCGGCCTGGGCGGCCTGGCTCAGGGACAAGGTGGCGACCACAGCGGCCGCAGCCAGGGCGAGGACTTTCTTGGCGATCATTTCACGGAACTCCGAAGGTGAAGAGGGGGCAGGTAGGGGCGGTGCGACCGCCACCGTCTGCGCGGGCGGTTCGCAACAAAAGGATACAACAGGTGCCACAGAACGGGCACCTGCCAATCGAGCACGATCTGTGCCGCGTGCCTGCCGTTCAGCGCGCGAGTTCTGGTGAAGCACCCGCCATGATGTCGGCAGCGCCCAGTACGTCTTCGCGCAGGCGCAGGGCGCGCTCGGGCGTGGCGGGCACGCCGCCGAAGCGGGTGGCGCAATAGGTCTCCAGTGCGCGTTCTGTCCACTGGCGGGCCAGCGGCGCCAGGCCGGGGGCCGATGACCAGTGCTCGCGAACGGACTGGCCAGGTTGCGGCAGGTGGCGGCGGCCGCGCAGGCACCAGGTCATGGCACGGGCAGACACCTGCATCGACCGCACCGGGAACCAGCGCGACAGGCCCCATGCCGCAGCCAGCGCCAGGCGCGGGCCCCAGCGGTAGCGATAGCGCCACAGCAGCCAGGCCACGAGCGCCATGGCCAGCATCACCAACAGGTTGTTCACGTTGTCCGCTGCGCCGCCCGATGGCGGTGGTGGCTCGCCGGAGTCACCCGGCTCCCCGGACGATGGCGCAGCGGGGCCGCTACCCCGCAGCCAGTTGCGCAGCGCCTGGGCGGCATCCAGCGCCCCGTTGATGGCGCCGCGCTGCCACTGCGGCGCAAAGGGGTCGCGCCCGGCATCGCGCATGCCGTCGAGCATGCGGTCCCAGCGCGATGGCGGTGGACCCTGGCGAGGCCGCGACTGGCCCGGGTGCCCATCGCCCCACCCGCCGCCCTGGGCGCCCGCGCCGCCACTCCCCCCGGCGCGCCGCTGCCCGCTGCCATCGCCCTGGTGGCCCAGGGGCGGGTCATAGAGGCCGGGCACATCGCCGTCCGGCAGAAAGCCGAAGCCCAACACCGGCGGCCGAGGCACGAACAGGAACAGGCAGGCCGCGATCACGCACGACACGGCGACGAAGCCAGTGATCATGGACAGCTGCGTCCAGCGCGACAGGTCCACGCCTTCGGCATGCAGCCAGGCCAGCGCCAGCGCGCCGAACAGCCATGCAGGGCCCAGGTAGAACCACAGGCTCCAGTCGGCAGCGTAGTGCGTGGTCGTCAAGAAGCAGACGGTGAAGACCACTGTCATCGTGAAGTACAGGTCGCGCCGGGTGCGCATCTGCGCTGCGCGCGCGGCCATCACCACCATCAGCACCAGGCAGATCCAGCGGGCAAACGGGTACAGCAAAATGCCGGGGAACACCGCCAGCACCACGCCCATCAGCGCCATGCCACGCCACAGCCCGTGGCCTGCGCCAGCACGGCCGCGCAAATTGAACACACCCGCACCAAAGCCCAGCAGGGCCCATGCCAGCCACAGCACGCAGAACACGCCAAAGGCCAGGCGGCCTCGGTCCACGTACGAGAACGCAAAGCCGGTGAACAAATAGCACAGGCCTGCAAAGACAATCGCGCCGCTGCTGCGCAGCGGCAGGCCCTCTGTCGTCTGCAGAGGTGCCTTGCCCACTGGCTTGCGGGCCGTGGCGACCTGGTTGCGCTGCGGCTTCACGACGCCTCCCCCAGCACCGTGGCCACGCCTGCCTGCTCTGCCAAGGCGCGCAGTTGCCCGGCATTGGCACGGTGGGTGGCGGCGCCTGCACGCCCCACCGCGATGCACACGACCACCGTACACGGCAGGCGCACCAACTCGGCCAGCGCTGCCTGCAGGTCCGCCACGGCCAGGTCGCCCGGCACGACCAGGGCGACTTGCTCGCCCGCGCGGGCATCGCCGGCCAAGCGGGCGCAGGCGCCGCGCAACTGCACGGGGCTGCTGGGCAGGGCCGAGGCCAAGGCTTGGCGCAGCAGCGCTGCATCCTGCACGGGAGGCTGGTCCATGGCTTCGCCATCGGCCGCGGGGTACACAAAGACCTTGGCGCCTTGGGCCAGGGCCGCATCGCACACCCCGGCCGCCAGGCGAATGGCCTGCTCGCCAGCGCTGCGCAGATCGCCCAGGGCGGGTGAGCCAGGCGCCAGCACCACCAGGCGCAGGGCCAATGCACCCATTTGCTGGAAGTGCTGGATCACCAGATCGCCCACGCGCGCCGATGCGCGCCAGTTGACCCGGCCCACCGATTCGCCCTGCTGGTACTCGCGCAGCAGGCCCAGCTCAAACGACTGGCCCGTGTGGCGCGTGGCCAGCGTGCCCGAAGCGTCGGGCGACACACTCCAGGGCTGCGGCCAGTGCACGGCCTGCGGGCGCGGCAGCACGTGCACGGCAATGCCGGTGTGCTGCTGTGGCATGCTGTGCCGCGCCTGCAGCAAGCCGAGCGGAAAGCCGCTGGCCAGCCGCACCGCCACCAGCCGGTAGTGGCCGCGGCAGCCAAAGCGCGCCAGCCGCCCGACCACGGGGGCAGTGCCCTTGCGGATGACCGGTACCGTCTGGCGCAGCACCATGCGGTGCCCGGCCCATTCCCATTCGGTTTCCAGATCGACCATGAAGGCAGGCCAGCGCACGCTGCGCTCCACCACGATGCCCAGGTCGCAGGCAGCGCCCTCCTCTACCTCGGTCGTGCCGTTCGCGCCCAAGCGCACGGCCATGCCACGCAGCGACAGCCACGGCAGCACGAAACCCAGCACCGTGAGGGTGGTGAGAAACAGGAACATACCGTAGACCATGGGGTCGCGGCGGTTGAGCGCGGCCAGCAGCAGCGTGCCGCAGAATGCGATGAGCACGCGCGAGCGCGTGAGCAGGCGTTCCATGGCGCGGCTCAGACAGGGGTGCGCTGCAGCATCAGGATGCCCTGGATGATGTCGGCCGCATCCTTGGCCTGGGCGCCCTGCCCCTGCACGATGATACGGTGCGCCAGCACCGGGGCAGCCACCTCGCGCACCACGGCCGGGTCCACGTAGCTGCGCCCGCGGATGCAGCTGAGCGCGCGCGCCATGCGCGCCAGGCCCAGCGTGCCGCGCGGGCTGGCGCCGAAGCGGATGTCCGCATGCTTGCGCGTGGCCGCCACGATGGAGGCGATGAACTGCGCCACCTCGGGCGTGATGGAGACGGCATGCGCCGCTGCCACCAACTGCTCGAACTCGCCTGCGCCGCACACCGGCCGCAGCTGGCTGATCGGGTGCGCATACTGCTGGCTCTGGATGAGCCCGGCCTCGGTCGCCGCATCGGGGTAGCCCAGCGACAGGCGGATCAGAAAACGGTCGAGCTGGGCCTCGGGCAGCGGGTAGGTGCCCGCCATGTCGATGGGGTTCTGCGTGGCCAGCACGGCGAACGGGGCCGGCAGCGGCAGGGTCTGCCCGTCCAGCGTGATCTGCCCCTCTTCCATGCATTCGAGCAGGGCCGACTGGGCACGCGGATTGGCACGGTTGATCTCGTCGGCCAGCACGACGTTGGCGAACACCGGGCCGGGCCGCAGGGTGAACGAGCCATCTTTGGGGTTATAGACGGGGCCGCCCACGATGTCGGACGGCATCAGGTCGGCAGTGAACTGGATGCGCTTGAACGACAGGCCCACCGACACCGCCAGCGCGCGCGCCAGCATGGTCTTTCCCAGGCCGGGCACGTCTTCGATCAGCAGGTGCCCGCCGGCCACCATGGCCGCGAGTGCCAGCTCCACCTGGCGGTGTTTGCCCTGCAGGACTTTTTCGATGTTGTGAACGATGGCTTGCGCCGTGTGGGCGCAGCTGTGCTGCGCGGCGCTTGCGGCCGATTGAGTGAGATCCAACGCACTACCCTCTCTGGTTGACTGTCTTTGTTTTCTGAAAATTCTAGGCGCGCCCCGTGCCTGGCCCAAGCCTGAGATTGCGCAGGGTCATTCATCCGGGCACGGCGGGGCGAGAAACCGTTGTCACCGCGGCCCGGCCGAATGCGGTTACCCTGCCGGCATCCAGAACCATTCCACAGAAAGCACCACCATGGCCACCAAGAAACTCAAGGTCACCATCGAACTCGAAATGTCCGTCCCCGAAGACTGGGAGCTGGTCGAGACCTCCGAAGGCACGCCTGTGCTGAGCCTGCCCGATGGCCGCTACATGGACATCGCCATCGAGCCCCTGTTCGCCACCGACCCCGAAGAGCTGTGGAGCAGCACCGACGACGAGGATGCGCTGCACGAAGTGCTGGACATGGTGGACAGCGAAGCCGTCACCTACGAGTTCGTAAAGCACTGAGGGCTGGCGGCCACGCGCAGCCGAACCGCGGTCCGGCCAGTCAGTACAGGCAGTCGTGGTAGTCGTAGTTGCCCAAAGCCAGACGGGGCTGACCGGGGCCTTCAAAATCGAGCGCCAGCCGGCTGCCCTTGGGCGTGGCGGTGTCCACCATCAGTTCGCCCGCTTCCGCACGCGAGCTTTCATCGCTCAGCACGGAGCATTCAAAGACATGGGTCATCGCGGCTTCGGCGGTCATGGGGCGCAGGTCGTCGCCCAGTAGCAGCCGGGGTGACTGGTCGAGGTTCTTCTCGCTCATCCAGAACCACACGCCCTGGCCTGCGGGGCCCGGTTGCGCCACAGGGTTGCTGTCGCCCTTCCAGGTGCCGCGTTTCTCGCCGGGCACGATGCCCGCGGGGTCCCAGGCCAGGGCTCCCATGCCGCTGTTCATGTCCTGGTACACGACCAGGCTGCGGTCGTAGCGGGCGCGCAGCCCGGTGTCCAGCAACCGGTCCAGCCCCCGTGGGCCCTTGAGTTCGTGGTTGCGTTCATTCACCAGCATGTCCGTCACCTTGACCATGCCGGCCGCCGTCACGAAACCAGAGGAGTGGCCGGTATCAACGCTCCAGTCCCCCAGCACCCGCACCAGCGGCGGCAGCGGAGCACCCAGGCTTTTCTCGATGTCGGCAAAGAGGGCACTGGCGGGCTTCTTGAGCGCCTTGGCGTCAATGCGCTCGACGGACACGCCCTCCTCGGCCACCGTGGACAGCCCGCGGATGCGCTCGATCCAGGGCTTGCGGGTGTCGTACAGCGGCGCAGACAGGCGCCCCAGGTCGCGCACCTTCCAGCTCCGGTCGAACGGTGCGGACTGGCCCTTCACCGTGGCCTGGCCGCGCAGGCGCACACGCTTGGTGGTGGGGGGCAAGGCGAACACCAGTGCTGGCGATGCGCTGCCTCCCGCCGCTGCAGCCTGGTGGTCGAGCTTGCCAACCACCTTGCCATCCACGATCACATCAGCCACCACGCGGTCACCCGCAGCCAGATCGGGGTAGATGCCGGCCTTGCCGGCCTGTAGCACAGCCACCGCAGCCGCTTCGGGGCCGGCCGCCAGGGCCGCCTGCCCGCCATGCAGCCCTGCCGCCATGGCCACCACTGCGGCCAGTGCACGCTGGCGCCACTGCGGGACTTTTTTCTGCACCATATGGATACCTTCTTCTCTCTGAATCAATCAATACAAGCCGTACTGGTAGTCGTAACCACGCAGCGACAGGCTGGGCTGGCCGGGGCCACCAAAGCCCAGTTGCAGCAGGTTGGTGTGCGGATTGGCGGAGTCCAAGGTCAGTTCGTCGTCCGCCTCGGCCTCCGACGACTGCAGAAACACGAAGCTCTGGAAGATGGCGTTCAGCACCGACTCCGCGCTCCGGGGGCGGTATTCCTCGTCCAGCAGCAGCACGGGTTTGTTCAGGCGCTCCTGGTGCATCCAGAACCACACGCCCTCACCCGACGGGCCAGGCCGGGCACCGGGGTGGCCCTTGTCGTCCCAGGTGTTGGGCATTTCGCCGGGCGTGACGCCGGCCGGGTCCCAGCCGAGCGCGCCCAGCCCATCGCCCACTTCGATGAAGACGCTCACGCTGCGGTCATAGCGGGCCCGCACGGTCCGTGAAAGGATCTTGTCCAGGCCGCCGGGCCCCGTGCGCTGGTAGTCCCACTCGCTCAGCAACATCTCGGTGATCTTGCCCATGTCGGCCGCCGACTGGAAGCCGGAGTCGTCCAGCTGGATCTGCCAGTCGCCCAGCACCTTCACGAGCGGAGGCAGCGGTACACCCAGGCTTTTTTCGAGGTCGGCGAATGCGGCCTTGGCAGGCTTCTTCTTTGCGCCGCCATCGCCCGGCTTGACGGTGATGAACTCGGCCTTGGCCGCCACGCTGCGCACACGCTCGATCCATGGCTTGTTCTGGTCGTACAGCGGGCCCAGGATGGGCGCCAGGTCGCGCACCTTCCAGCTGGTGTCGAAGTTGCCGGACTTTCCCTCCACGGTCGCCTTGCCCCGCAGCCGCACACGCTTGAGGCCCATGGGCAGCGGAAACACCAGCGCCGGGGACCGGGCGATTCCGCCTGCCGTGGCCTGGTGATCGAACTTGCCAACCACCTTGCCATCGACAAGCACATCGGCCGCCACCCGGTCACCCGGCTCCAACGCGGGATGGATGCCGGCCTTGCCCGCCGAGGTTCCCCCGGCAGCAAGGGCCTGCCCGCCCAACCCGCCCGCCATGGCAGCCCCTACCCAGGCCGACAGGCCCGCCAGAATGCGCCGCCGCTGGGGCTGCGCCCCGCACTGCTGTGCCATTGAATTCATCCCCTTGGAGTTGGTGCGGGCGCGCTGGCATGAACGCCGCGCGCTGCTGTGCATCAGTCAATACAGGCTGTAGTGGTAGTCATAGCTGCGCAGCCACAGGCGCGGCTTGCGCGGCCCGTCGAAGTGCAGCTGCAGCAGGTTGGGGCGCGGGTTGGCCGTATCGACTTCCAGCTCGTCTTGCGACTCGGCCAGTTCCAACCCCGACAGCGCGAAGCGCTGGAACACATGGGTGAACACAGCCTCTGCAGTCTTGGGCCGGTAATCGTCGTCCAGCAGCAGCTCGGGCTTGTTGATATGGCCCTCGTGCAGCCAGTACCACACACCCTCGCCCGTCGCGCCGGGCCGGGCGCCAGGATTGCCCTTGTCGCCCGTGGTGTTGGGCGCCTCGCCAGGGATGACGCCGGCCGGGTCCCATGCCAGGGCGCCCAGGCCATCGCCCACCTCGATGAACACCGCCAGGCTGCGGTCGTAGCGGGCACGCACGGCAGGCGCAAGGATGGTATCGAGCCCATCCTTGCCCTTGCGCTCGTACCCTCCTTCGCTGAGCAGTATGTCGGTGACATTGCGCATCTGGGCCGCCTGCAGGAAATAGGAATCGCCGACCTCGATCTGCCAGTCGCCCAGCACCTTCACCAGCGGTGGCAAGGGAACACCCAGGGTCTTTTCCAGGTCTGCAAAGGCGGCCTTGGCAGGCTTCTTCTTGGCGCCGCCATCGCCGGCTTTGATGATGACCGTGCGGCCGAGCTTCGCGGCCAGGCCGCGCACGCGCTCGATCCAGGGCTTGCCCTGGTCGTACAGCGGCGCCGAGAAGGGCGCCATGTCGCGCACCGTCCAGGTCTTGTCGAAGGACGATGCCTTGCCCCCCTGGGTGACCTGCCCCTTGAGCCGCAGGCGCTTGAGCCCCACGGGCAGCGCAACAACCAGCGCGGGCCGCTTCTGGAGGCCCGGCTGCGTGGCCTGGTGGTCGAGCTGCGCGAGCAGCTTGCCATCGGCGCTCACCTCGGCCACCACCTTGTCGCCCGCGTCGATCCAGGGGTGGATGCCGGCCCGGCCGGCAGTGGGGCCGTCGGCTGCGGACACACTGCTTGGTGCCCCTGCGAACCAAGTCGCCAGCCATGCCGATATGCCCGCCAGAATGCGTCGCCGCTGTGCCATGGCCATCCCTCTCTCTTTTGTCTTGTCGAAGGGCGGAATTGTAGAAACGCGCAGCATCCTGAAGGCCCGCAAGGCATTCCCATGAAGTAACCAGCTGTGAGCGAAACACGTGGCCGGCCCCGCAGCGGCCTGCCTACAGCTGCGACTCCAGCAAGGCCGCCAGGCGCTCGGACAAGCGCTCCCTGAGCGGCCGGCGCTGCCAGTCTTCCAGCGTCACGCGCCTCGACTGCTTCAGGTCGTCCTCGAACACCTGTGTCTGGCGCTCGGCGAACGCCGTGTCGTAGACGTTGAGGTTGGCCTCGTCGTTGAGGCGAAAGGATCGGTTGTCGAAGTTGGTGGAGCCCACCGACACCAGGCGCTGGTCCACGATCATGACCTTGCAGTGGTACATGCTGGGCTGGTACTCGTAAATCTCCGCCCCGGCCGCCAAAAGCGGGCCCCAGGTGGCACGCGAGGCGGCCTTGACGGTCTCGGTGTCGGTGTACGGCCCGGGCGTGATGAGGCGGATGCGCACGCCGCGTTTCAGCGCATCGAGCATGAGCTGGCGCGTGAGGTCGTCGGGCACGAAATAGGCCACCGACAGGTCCAGGCTGCGCTCGGCCGCGGTGATGGCCATGTGGTACATGAGCTGCATGCTCTCGCTGCCGCTCGATGGCGAGCTGGAGAACATCTGCGCGCGCTGATTGCCCTGCGGCGCGACGGGCGGAAAGTAGGCCTCGCCATGCACCACCTTGCCGGTGACCTTGAGCCAGTTGTCCAGAAAGGTGGCCTGCATCTGCGCCACGGCGGGGCCACGCACCTGGTAGTGCGAGTCGCGCCAGTGGTCGGGGTCCTGGGCGTTGCCCGTCCACTCGGGCGCGATGCCTACGCCGCCGGTGAAGCCCACCTGCCCGTCCACCACCAGCAGCTTGCGGTGGGTGCGGTTGTTCATGCGCGCCAGGTTGTACCAGTGCGGCTTGTGGAACTTCTCGACCAGCACGCCGGCCTCGCGCATCTCGGTGAGGTAGCTCTCTTCCATCTTGGCGCTGCCCACCCAGTCGAGCAGCACATGCACCGGCACGCCCGCACGCGCGCGCTCGGCCAGGGCATCGGCAAACTGCTTGCCAATGTCGCCCGACCAGTAGATGTAGGTCTCGAAGGTCACGCTCTTTTGTGCCGAGCGGATGGCCGCGAGCATGGGCGGAAAGATCTGGTCGCCGTTGATCAGCTCCTTCACCTCGTTGCCACCCAGGATGCCCGGACCCAGCAGGCTGCCCATGGCGCGCTCGAACTGCGGGCTGGCCGTGCTGTACAGGCGCGGCAACTGGTGCTGGATCTTTTTCTCGCCGGCTGTGAAATTGAGGGCGAAGAGCACCAGGGCCGCCGTAGCGACGAAGGTGAGGAGCGCAATGCGCACGGCGCGACCGGGTTGGGGCATGGCGCGATTGTTGGGGCGCGCCCAGGTGCCCCATGTAGGCAGAATTCCCCAGATGACGCGGCACAATGGCGCCTGTTTTTCTGTCGCGACATGCCCCACCCCCTTCGCCCCCTCTCCACGCCCCCCACGCCATCGATGAGCCGGCGCACTGCCCTGCTCGCTGCGGGCGGCGGCCTGCTGTCCCTGCATGCGCCAGGCCTGCTGCATGCCAAGCCACAGGCCCGGCCGGCCGAGCCCACCGTATGGCCCCAGGCGCTGCTGGTTCCGGGCGGCGTGGCACGCCTGCCGCTCGGGCCGGCGGCAACGCGGCCCGTGGTGCACACCCTGGGCGCCAAGGGCGAGCCGTTGCCCGTGCTGGTGCTGGGCGATGCCGCCGGGTGGACGGCTGTGGTGGGCATACCGCTGGCAGCAGCGCCCGGGCCTGCGCACGCCACGCTGCAGTCCACCAAGGGCGGCGCTGCGCGGGAACTGCCCTACACCGTGGCGCCCAAGAAGTACAAGGAGCAGCACCTCACCGTGTCGCCGCGCACGGTGGACCTGTCACCCGAAGACCAGGCGCGCTACGAGCGCGAGCGCGACCACCAGGCGCTGGTGATGGCCACCTTCACCGAGCAGCCCGCAGGCCAGGCCATCGATTCGCTGCGCATGCGCGTGCCGGTACCGGGGCGGCGTTCCAGCTCGTTCGGGCTGCGCCGCGTGTTCAACGGCCAGGCGCGCAATCCGCACAGCGGCATGGACATCGCCGCGCCCACGGGCACGCCCATCCTGTCACCCCTGCCGGCCCGCGTGATCGACACGGGCGAGTATTTCTTCAACGGCGGCACGGTGTGGCTGGACCATGGCCAGGGCCTGCTGTCCATGGTCTGCCACCTGAGCGCCATCGACGTGAAGGTGGGTGACGTGCTGGCCGCCGGCCAGCGCCTGGGTGCCGTGGGCGCCACCGGCCGCGTGACGGGCCCGCACCTGCACTGGGGCGTGATGCTCAACCGCACCATGGTAGATCCGGCCCTCTTCGTCCCTGCCGCCTGACATCCCCAACACAGAATCCGAGATGACACATTTGCCTGCACAAGACACCCCGTCCCACCAGACCACACGGCGCTGGGCCATTGCATGCGCCGCCGTGGCGCTGTGCTGCTCCGGCTGCGCCGTGGTCACCGTGGCCGATGCCGCGGTGAGTGTGGCGGCCACCACGGTGAAGGTGGGGGCCAAGGTGGTTGGTGCCACGGTGGATGTGGGCGCCGCAGGGGTCAAGGCGGTTACGGGTGGGAGTAGCGATTGATTGATTGAGGGCGGGGCCGGAGGCTCTGCAACGCGGCTGTTTGGATGGTGTGCCTGTGCTGAGGGCGGAGGCCGGGTCTCGGCCCGGCGGCCGAGGTACTTGTTCTTTGCTTCGCTGTACAGACCGGGGACATGGTGAACACCTGTGCGGAGACATGGTGAACAC
>NZ_JACHLK010000034.1 GCF_014207955.1 Acidovorax soli | reverse complement strand
TCCTGTTCAATCAAGGCTGCAGGATTGTATTTTGTTTTTTCTACACCCTCTTGGCGACGCAAGAGAAAGTTACTGCGCCGCCGGGCGCACATCCCTGCCTCCGCCCTCAATCAAAACACGCCGTCAAAACGGAGAGCACAAAGCAAAGCCAGGCAACTACTGCTCCGCAATCACATCCACAAAAACCAGCGGCTCCGTACCCGTGTTCGTCAGCCCGTGCGATTCGTTCTTGCGCACAATGGTCACATCCCCAGCCTTCACCGGCACATCCTTCCCATCCTTGTCCTTGAAGGTGCCACGCCCCGAGATGATGATGTAGGTATCTTCATTGGTCGTGTGCTTGTGGTAGCCGATGGAATCGCCGGGCTTCAAGGTCAGCCAACTGATCTCCTTGATCGCCTGGTCCTTCAGGGCCTTGTCGCGCGTGAAGGCGTATTCACCGATCAGGGTGCCCTTGCCGCCGCCTGCGGCCTCCTTGTTGACCTTGATGAGTTCTTCCTTGGTGAACACATCGGCCAGAGCGGGCGTGGCTGCGAGGGAAAGGACCAGGGCTGTGCCTGCTGCTGCAGCCGATGCAAAGATTGCGTTCTTCATAAGTCTCCAGTGTTGTTGTCACGGCCATGCCTGTTGCAGGCCGCTGGAGATATTAGGGCCTTGTGCGGCATGTGCGTGCAGGCCGTCAGGAATCTGAAGGCAGCCCGTCCGCCCGCCCGCTCGCTCACCACAGCACTTTCGGCAGCGCCGACGCCAGCATCGCCACGCCCGAGAGCGTGAGCATGCCCAGCACGATCTGGCGAAAGCGCGCCTCGCTGATGCCGTGGTACAGCCGCGCGCCCAGCAGCACGGGCACCAGCATGGCGGGCAGCGCCACGGCCAGGTAGGGCAGCATGGGCGCGGTGACCATGCCCGTGGCCAGGTAGGCCGCCATGGTCACGAGCAGCATGGCCAGGTTGAAGTTCTGGATCACGGCGCGCTGGGCGTCCTTGTCCCAGCCGCGCAGCGTGCACCACAGCGTGGGCAATACACCCGTGAAACCGCCGATGCCGCCCATCACCCCGCCCGCCATGCCCACCACTGCATCGGCCAGCCGGCCGCCGCGCGTGAGGCGGGGCAGCTGTTTGGCCAGCAGCATGGCCGGGCACCACAGCACAAGCAGCGTACCGAGCACGAGCTTGAAGGCCTCCATGTCCAGCCGTGGCAGCAGCGCCACGCCGATAGGGATGCCGGCAAGGCCGCCCAGCACGAAGGGCAGCAGCCGTACCTTGTCGAAGCCCCGGCGCACCGAGAACGCCGCCAGCACCTGGCCCGTGAGCGAGCCCGCGACCACCAGCACCGCGGCCAGGCGCGGCTCCAGCGTCCAGGCCCAGAGCGACATGGCCGTGAGGCCGAAGCCAAAGCCCGACAGGCCCTGCACAAAGCCTGCCGCCGCCGCACCCAGCGCCACGATCACGAACACCGACGAATCCATTGCCTGCCCCTGCTGTTGTTGCTGCCTGGCATCCGTCCCGTACGGCGCCTGCATGCAGGGGTCGATTGTGGTCGCCCCATATAAGCAAACCATCAGCAATTACTATTCACCCATGCGATTTTTTGCATAGCCTTTCGAGACCACCATGCCACCCCACGACATCGACGCCGCCCAGGCGATGCAGGCCCGCCTGGCCTCGCGCCTGAAGATGCGCCACCTGGTGCTGCTGCAACAGATCGAGGCCCACGGCACGCTCACCCGCGTGGCGCACCACATGGCCACCAGCCAGCCGGCCATCACGCATGCGCTGGCCGAGGTCGAGTCGATCTTTGGCGCGCCGCTGTTCGAGCGCCAGCCGCGCGGCATGGTGCCCACGGCCCTGGGCACCCTGGCGCTGGCCCGCGCACGCACCATGCTGCAGGACCTCAGCCACTGGGCGCTCGATGTGGAAGCCGCCAGCGTGGGCCGCGCCGCCCACCTGCAGATCGGCGTGATCCCCTTCGTGCCGGGGCGCCTGCTGGCTGCCGCCATCGGCCAGACCCGGCCACGCGGGCTGCGCGCCACGGTCAGCATCCACGAAGGCACCAGCGACCACCTGCTGCAACGCCTGCGCGCGCACGAGCTCGATTGTGTGGTCGGCCGCGCCTCGGCCGTGCTCGACATGGACGGGCTGGTGCACGAAGTGCTCTACCACCAGGAGCCCCGGCTCATCGCCCACCGCAGGCTCTCGGCGCGCCTGGCGCGGCGCCCGCTGTCCTGGCCCGAGCTGGCCGAACTCAACTGGGTACTGGGCGCGCGCCAGACGCCCATGCGCGAGCAGATCACCGACTTTTTTCTGCGCGCCGGCGTGGCACCGCCGCAGGCCTATGTGGAGAGCCTGTCGTCCAAGATCATCGGCGAGCTGATCGCGGCCAGTGAGCGCGCCGTGTCCATCGTGCCGGCCGACATTGCGCAAGAGCTGGTGCGCATTGCCGGCGTGGCCATCGTGCCGCACCGCTTTGGCTGGACGCTGCCGCCCATCACCCTGTTCCAGCGCGCCAAGGGGGCGCAGTACGCCGAGGTGGCGCTGCTGGCACAGGCCCTGCGCGATGCGGCCTCGGGGTTTGCGGCAGAGGCGGCATGAAATCCACCGCCCGCGGAACCTTCGGCGCGCCATCCCACTCCATACGGCCCAGGAACCGGGGAACACCTGCCATGCAACGAAGAATGCTTGTCATTGCCGCCGCCAGCAGCCTGGCGGCAGGCTGCACTGCACGACCACCGCTGGCGGATGCCGCCCACACCGCCGACCCGGCCTCGGATGCGCCGGAGCCGGGCCGAGCCACCACGGCCCTGGCCGATGCACCGGCCTCGTACGCCGAAGCCCTGCAGCGTTGGAGGGGTGCGGCCGAGGTCAATGCCTGGATCGGTGCGCGCTTCGAGTACGACCTGCAACGCGCCATGCTGCTGTCCGAAACCCAGCGCAGCCGCACCGGGCGCCTGCCCATCCACGAACCGGCCGCCTTCTTTGCCGAACCGCGGGGCGTGTGCGTGGACCTGGCGCGCTTTGCCGTGGAGACGCTGCGCACCGTGGACCCGGATTCGCGCCCGGCCTACGTCATGATCGAATTCAACCCGGTGGCCATCCGCGGCAACACCTTGCGCCGCCATTGGGTGGCCTCGTTCCAGCGGGATGGCCAGACCTGGTTCTTCGCCGACTCCAAGCGGCCCGGCCATGTCGCCGGCCCCTATGCCGACACGCAGGCCTTCATGGCCGGGTATGCGAAGTACCGCGGGCGCGAGATCGTCGCGTTCAAGGAGATGGATGGCTACGAGCGCAAGCTGCGCTCGGCCACCTCCGCGAGGGAGCGCGATCCCCCGGTCCTGCCATAGCGCGCTCAGAACGCCGCGGTCAGCGGGTTGGGCCCGATGCGCCCCTCGGCCTGGTCCAGCCTGGCGATGGCCGCCATGTCCTGCGCATCCAGCGCGAAGTCGAACACGCCCGCATTCTCGGCAATGCGCCCGGCGTTCACCGACTTCGGAATCACCACATGGCCCATCTCGATGTGCCAGCGCACGACGACCTGGGCAGCCGTCTTGCCGTGCTTCCTGGCAATGGCCTGGATGCCCGCATCCTCCAGCAACTGGCCCTGGCCCAGCGGGCTCCAGGCCTGCGTGGCGATGCCGTGGGTGGCGTGGTAGCCGCGCAGCCGGTGCTGCTGAAAGCGCGGGTGCAGCTCGATCTGGTTGAGCGCGGGCTTGATGCCCGTCTCCTGCACGATGCGGTCCAGGTGCTCGGGCTCGAAATTCGAGACCCCGATGGAACGCACGCGCCCTTCCTCGCGCAGGCGGATGAAGGCGCGCCAGGTGTCCACATACAGCTCGCGCGAAGGGCATGGCCAGTGGATCAGGTACAGGTCGAGCACATCAAGGCCCAGCAGCTGCATGCTGGCGTCGAAGGCGCGCAGCGTGCTGTCGAAGCCCTGCTCCGCGTTCCACAGCTTGGTGGTGATGAACACCTCCTCGCGCGCCACGCCGCTGGCGCGCAGGCCTTCGCCCACCCCGCCCTCGTTGCCATAGATGGCCGCCGTATCGATGTGCCGGTAGCCCGCGGCGAGCGCGGCCTGCACGGCCTGCGCGGTGGTATCGGCCGGGGTGCGCCAGACGCCCAGGCCGAGTTGGGGGATGGAGCGGCCATCATTGAGTGGCAGGGAAGGATGCGGCTGGGTCATTGTGGGGTTCCTGGAGTCTGGCGGTGGGGGAGGTTGGATCCGCTGCATGCGGCTTGCCAGGCATCTTCGCACGCATGCCAATTGGCTGCTCACGCTCGCCCAACAGCGCCAGCCCACCTCCTGGAAGCGAACCCGTTTGAACGAAGAGACGGCATGCGGCTACCTGCCATCAACGCGATGGGCTGCCAAATGAAATATTTCCGTGCTGCCGGCGAAAGTGCATCCATATGCAACCGCCCCAAAACAGGGAGGATCCATAGCCCAAGCCACGCCCTGATGGACGAGGTCCTCCCATGCGCCATTGGCCGATACGTTTGCACACGTTTAGCAATTAATTAATGCAAATTAACTGAGGCGTCCACGCAACTGCGACAGGCGGCGCGATGGTCTGCATGCCTATGATTTGCCCACAACAAACGCACACGGATGCGGGGTGGGATCAACATGGAACACACGATGAAGCAGCGCGCGCACCACGGTGCGCGATGGGGTGCCCTGAGCGCATTGGCGCTGGGCCTGGCGGCCTGCGGCGGCGGTAGCCCGGAAAGCGGCGGCAGCGGGCAGGAGGCGTCGCAGTCTTCGTCCAACGTCGTCTACGTCCAGCACAAGTCCGCCTACGAGGTGGCTGCCGCGGCGCCCATCCAGCCGGGCGTGGCGATCAAGCCGGTGAAGGCCACCTCCTCCGCCGTGGAAAACCCCGGCATGTCGGCCAGCGCGGCCATCGACGGCAACCCGAACAGCCGCTGGGGCAGCACCTTCGTCGATGATGCCTGGATCCAGTTCGACTTCGGCGCCAAGGTCGACGTGGGCTACATGAAACTGGTGTGGGAGCGCTCCTATGGCAAGGAGTACGCGCTGCAGGTCTCGCAGGACGGCGAGAGCTGGACGCAGATCCGCTACGTCACCAACGGCAAGGGCGGCACCGAAGAATTCCTGAACCTGGGCATGAGCGCACGCTACCTGCGCCTGCAGGGCGTGGCGCGTGCCGGCGGCTATGGCTACTCGCTGTTCGAGGTCGAGTTCAAGACCCCGGGCACCGACAACACCCAGGGCGTGGGCAGCACCTCGGCCTGGCGCTACCCCGCCAATGGCCAGGGCCTGGCGCCCCTGCCCGCCGCTGCAGAACCTGCCGAAATGACGCAGTTCCGCCTGGCCGATGGCACGCTGGTGACCCGCTTCGGCGCGCGCGCCCTGGGCCGCCATGGCCGCGAGCGCGGCGAGGAGTGGAACGAGATCGGCTTCGGCCCCAATGACACGGTGAACCCGGTCACGGGTGCCCCGGTGGACAAGGGCCCCGGTGCCCACCTGACCTTCGTGACCCAGTACTTCCAGAACCGCACCTGGGGCATGGAGATCATCGACAACAGCCGCGTGGCCGGCGTCACCAAGCCCATGCTGGTGGTCAACCGCTACACCACAGTGGACTTTTTGCCGGGCGACACGGCTTTCTTCCGCGCCTTCGACCGCCCCGGCGTCACGGGCTACGGCTGGATGAACCCGGGCGAACTGGTGGACCGCAACGTCAAGGTCTGCGCGCCCACGCCCTACCCGGCCAACGGCCGCCTGGCCAGCCCTGATGGCATCAATGGCCCCTGCACGCTGCGCATCAAGGAGTACCCGGGCCACGGCGGCCTGGGCGCCGATGGCCTGCCCAACGGCACCAACGTGCCCTCACGCGCCCTCGTGGTGGGCGATGCCATCGAAGTCTCTCCCGCCATGTTCAGCACCCGCGAGTCCATGGCCGCCAAGGGCGACAACGGCGGCATCCGCTACTACTCGGCCGAATGGCTCTACGTCATGGGCACGGGCCTGGTGCCCTGGTACGGCGTGCAGCCGCGTCTGAACTCGGCCCCCCTGCCCGTGGCCACGCTGTCGGGCGGCACGGGCTCGGTCTCGTACAACTACTCGGACAACGGCGCCTCGATGTTCCAGCAGCCGTTCAACAACGTCGGCATGCAGAACATGCAGCGCTTCGTCGAGGGCCGCCGGCTGATCCACACCAGCTTCGACACCGGCGCCCACAGCGAGCCCGGCAACGACCCCTACCTGCCTGCCGCCAAGCTGCAGGGCACGCACTTCAACCAGTCGGCCTGCGTGGCCTGCCACGTGAACAACGGCCGCAGCCCAGCCCCCACCCAGGTCAACCAGCGCCTGGACAGCATGTCGCTGCAGACCGCCAGCCTGGGGGATGGCGGCTTGCAGCAGCCGCACCCCCGCTACGGCAGCGTGCTGCAGATGAACGCGCGCTCCGCCACCGGCGAAGCGCAGGACTGGGGCAACAGCGTGCGCGTGGCCAAATTCGAGACGCGCAACGTGCGCCTGGCCGATGGCACGGTGGTGGAGCTGCGCAAGCCCGTGCTCGGCTTCGACGGCCCGGTGCCGGCCGTGCACTCGCTGCGCGCCGCGCCGCCCATGATCGGCATGGGCCTGCTCGAAGCCGTGCCCGAGGCCGACATCCTGGCCCGAGCGCGCAGCGTGCCCGATGCCGATGGCGTCAAGGGCGTGCCCAACTACGTGTACGACCCCGAGAGCAGTGCCGTGCGCCTGGGCCGCTTCGGCTGGAAGGCCTCCAAGGCCACGCTGCGCCAGCAGGCCTCCACGGCGCTGCTGCAAGACATGTCGGTCACCTCCACCGTCTACCCCTCGCGCGATTGCAACTACGGCCCGACCGCCTGCGCCAATGGCGTGCGCAAGGCCGGCATCAGCGAGGCCGATCTGGCCTCCATCTCCAACTACCTGGCCCTGGTCGCCGTGCCCGCCCAGCGCAGCCTGGAAAGCGGCTTTCCCCGCGGCGTGGCGCCGCTCGATGAGCACCGCGTGAACCCGCAACAGGTCGCCCTGGGCGCCAGGCTGTTCGACAGCCTGCGCTGCGTGGCCTGCCACACGGCCGAGATGAAAACCGGCTCGGGCCACCTGTTCGCCGAACTGCGCAACCAGACCATCAAGCCCTACTCCGACCTGCTGCTGCACGACATGGGTGCCGAGCTGGCCGACAACTTCACCCAGGGCCAGGCCACGGGCGCGCTGTGGCGCACCGCGCCGCTGTGGGGTATTGGCTATACCGAAAAGGTGATGGGCGCCGGCCAGGCCGCCAAGGTGGGCTACCTGCACGATGGCCGCGCACGCACGCTGACCGAGGCCGTGCTGTGGCACGGTGGCGAAGCCGATGCGGCACGCCGCCGATTCGAGGCCCTGCCTACGGCCGACCGCGAGGCGCTGCTGGCCTTCCTGCGGTCGCTGTGATCCAGCCCTGGAGGCCGCCGCAGGCGCATCGCCTGCGGCGGCCTTTTCGTTTCAGTAGAGGGTCGTGCGCTGCCGCTCGGGCAGCGCCTGGTCATAGGCAGCGCCGTCGAAGCTCTGGCTGATAGCCGAGAGAATGGCTCCAGGCGTGGGCACAGGCCGCGGCGCCTCGGGGTCCACCGGCTCCCACAGCCGCGAGCGCAGGATGGCGCGTGCGCACTGGAAGTACACCGACTCCACCGCGATGCGCACCACGCACTTGGGCGGCTGGCCGCCGACCACAAAACGTTCCATCAGATCGGGCGCCGTGGTGATGCGGGCGCGGCCATTGACCCGCAGCGTCTCGCCCACGCCGGGGATCAGGAACAAGAGCGCCACGCGCGGGTCGGCCACGATGTTGCGCAGGCTGTCCACACGGTTGTTGCCACGCCGCTCGGGCAGCAGCAGGGTGCGCTCGTCCAGCACCTGCACAAAGCCCGGTGCGTCGCCGCGCGGCGAGGCATCGAGCCCGCCCGGCCCCGAAGTGGCCAGCACGGCAAACGGCGACGCCTCGATCATGGCCCGGTACGAGGGGTGCACATAGGGCACCTCCTTGGACAGCGAGGCCTCGCCGGGCGTGCCGAACAGGGCTTCGAGCTGGGCGATGCTTTCGATGGAGTGGGCGGTCTCGGCGACGGTGGCAGCGGTCAAGGCAGGCTCCGAAAAAGGGATGGGAAGTGCGGTGGGCATGCCGCCATGTTGCAGCGCCGCACCGCCAGCGACAAACGAGTTTACGGCCTGCCATGCGTGAGAAAATCACACGCATGACCACCCGTCTGCCCCCGCTCAATGCCGTGCGCGCCTTTGCGGCCGCGGCACGCCACCAGAGCTTCACGCAGGCCGCGGCCGAGCTGTTCGTGACGCACGGTGCCATCAGCCGGCAGGTCAAGGCGCTCGAGGAATTCCTGGGCGTGGCCCTGTTCGAGCGGCGCGTGCGGCAGGTCTCGCTCACGCCCGAGGGGCAGCGCTTCTTTGCCGAGGTGGCCCCTGCGCTGGAACAGATCGGCGCCGCGGCACGGGCGCTGATGGCAGAAGAAGAAAGCGCCTCGGCACGCACGGTGAGCATCAATGTGCGGCCCTCGTTCGCCGTGCGCTGGGTGATTCCCCGCCTGCCGGACTTCGTGGCGCAGTTCCCGGGCATCGCGCCCCGGGTGGTCACCAGCACGGTCTCACCCGACCAGGCCAGCGAGCCCTTCGACGTGGCGATCCGCCGCGGCCGCAGCGCGGGCTGGCCCCCGTCCATCGCGGTCCAGCCGTTCATGCAGGACGAGGCACTTGTCGTGGGCACGCCCGCCCTGTTCGCCACCGCCCCGGTGGCAGAGCCGCGCGGCCTGGCGGCCCATGTGCTGCTGTGGTCGCGCTCGCGCCCCGACGACTGGGACCACTGGAAGCGCCAGGTGGGAGCCCCTCGCCTGCGGCCCGCAGGCCAGTTGCAGTTCGACCACCTGCACTTCGTGCTGCAGGCCGCGCTCGATGGCCTGGGCTTTGCGCTGGCCCCGGCCTCGCTGGTATCCCACGACCTGGCCGCCGGCCGCCTGGTCTGCCCCCTGCCCGCGCTGCGCCTGCCGCTCACGCGCCACTACTATGGCCTGGCACCGGACGCCACGCCCGAGGCGCAGTGCTTCGCGCAGTGGCTGCAGGCACAGATGCAGCCCCTCGCATGACGGCCCGGGCAGGCAGCGCAGGTCAGCCCTGCGCCATCACATGGCGGAAGAAGCCATTGCATTCACGTTCGCGCGCGATGTCGGCCAGCACCTCGGCATCGCCCGCCGCCTGCGCCGCAGCGACTGCAGCTTTCAGGGTGGGCAGCAGCGACTGGGCCGCGGCCACGATGGCATTCGCATCCACGATGTTGGCATAGGAATGTGCCGCTGCGTACGTGCCCTCGAAGCGCTTCCAGTGGGCAAGCGGATGCAGGTAAGGGTGCTCGCGGTATGCCAGGTAGAAATCGCCCTGGTTGGGTGAGTTGCGGGCATAGGACCTGGAGGCCGTGCCCTCCACGAGGTGGTGGTTCAGGTAGCGTGTGAAGACCTGCCGCAGCTTGTTGTCGCGCACCGGGTCCTGCACGTTGGCCCCGGGCGCGAACGAAGTGCCAAGTGCCAGCCGGCGCAGAAATCCCCCCAGCGACCGGGTGCCGTGCTGCCCGTCGATGGGCGGCATTTCCAGGATGGAGTCCAGCAGTTGCGGCGACGCCTGGGGCGTGGAGGTCTGCCGTGCCTGCTCGGCCATGGCCTGGAAGTCGGGGTGCTGGTGCAGTACCGACAGATCGGGGTCCTGCCAGAGCCTGTCGAGGTGCGGATAGCGATAGTCCACGGCCCGGCGCACCTCCTGCAGAGCCTCTTGCACACGGCCCAGGGCGGCATAGCTGCAGGCGGTGTGGTGAAACAGGTAGGGATTGAGCCAGGCCGTAGCCTCTATGCGCGGATAAAAGGCAATCACCTCGGCTGGCCGGCCCAGCTGGAACAGCGCATGGAAGTAGTTGTTGACATCGCGGTACAGCGCGCCATCGGCATCCAGCCGATCCCGTGCGTATTCGGCATCGAAGTGCTCGCCGGCCCAACGCGCAAACAGGTCTGCATAAGCGCCCGAGGCCGCGCGGTCGTCCGGGCTTGCCGAGGCGGGCATCGATGGCCGGCCTTGCCGGGGTTCGTTGCGCTCGCGGTAGACCTGCGCCACTTGTGCCAGCAGCGCCTGCGCCGCCGCCAGATCCGCCACGGGTGTGAGCCGCACGCCGCCGAATCGACCGGTCGGCAAATGCTCGCGATCCAGCAGGTAGCGCCCGCTGGCATCACCGACCACATAGGCGTTGACGAATGCGATGCCTGTGCCCTCCACCGGCAGGTCGTGCTCCAGCCGGAAGCTCGCGGCATCGAGCGGCAGGCGGTCCGCGCCCAGGTACACGGCATGCTCGCCCACGAGCAGCTTGAGGTCATGGAAGTAGCCAGCGGGCTCGACCCGGCAGGTGCCGATGTCGGCACGCGGCACCACCTTGCCGCGAAAGTAGAAGTGGTGCGCGTCCTCGGCCAGGAAATCGCCCCGGAGCTTGAAGCTGGGCGCATCGGCCTGGGGCATGCGCCGCAATTGCCGGGGCCATTGCGCCTCGCCATGGAAGTCGGTGGAGAACACCTGCGCCTGGTCCTTGTAGAACTCCGTTTCTCCCTTCTGCAGCATCCGGAAGCTGGCGGCATCCACCTGCAGGACCTGCCTTGCGACAACGGCGTGCCGCGCATCGGTGCCGCCCCATGCGGCAGGGCGGAAGCTCGCGGCATCGATCTCGGGCAGTGGCGTGATGTCGCCGGCCTTGTGGTAGACGCACTGCCCGTTGAAGAAGTAGTCGCCGAAGAGGTGCATCGGCTGCACGAAGCTCGCCTCGTGCAGCCTGTCGGCCAGGCGCTCGATGCGCTGCGCCTCGACGCGCGCCAGGCTGCGCTTGGCAATGGACTTGTCCACGATGCGGCCTTTGGGCAACTGCAGCGCGAAGTGGACTTCGGTGGCACGAAAGAAGTGCTTCTGGCATTCCTTGAGGAATGCCGGCTGGTCGAGCCCGTGGACCTGCGCCAGCGGTGTTTCCATGCAGCGCCCGTCCACCACCTGGTAGGCGGCAACGGTGTCGTCGAACAAGTTCAGCGCATCCAGGCTGTGCAGCACGAAGCCGCCCGGCCCGTCGGCATGCGCCGCCAGCTGCTGCAAGGCCTGCCATTCGCGGGATTCCCGCAGGAATGCGGCATTGCCGTGGTTGAAATAGAAAAAAGCGAACAGCGCCTGCTCCGGCTTGAGGTAGCGGAACACCGGGTAGGCATTGGAGGGCCGCATCAGCTCGTCGGCAATGCAGTCGGCCAGCAGGCCGGCGGCCTTGCTGCGCAGGAATTTCTTGAAGTCCGCTTCGGTCAGCGGGACGCGGGCGATGAGGGCGACAGGTTGGGACATGGAAGACCGGGTCGGTTCAGCAGGGCGCAGCGCGGGCTTGCCGCGCAGGCAGAGGACCGGTCGATTACAGCGCACCCACAGCCCCGGCCTGCGGCGCTGCATGGCGAGGATGAGAGAAAATGCACGAATGCCCGAGGTTTCCCTGGCCCGGCAGCCACCCGACGCGCCCTTGCCAGGGTGTGGCCATGAACAACATCCGCCCCAGCTTCCTCAAGACCTTCCTGGCCGTCGCGCACAGCCGCAACATCACGCGCGCGGCCACCGCGGTCCATCTCGCCCAGTCCAGCGTGAGCGACCAGATCCAGCACCTGGAGAGCGAACTCGGCACCCCTCTGTTCACCCGCGCCAAGGCGGGTCTGGACCTGACACCGGCCGGCGAGGTTTTGCGGCAGTACGCCGAAGAAATCCTGGCGCTGATGGACGAAGCACGGCTTGCCGTGGAGATGGCGGCAGGCCAGCCGGCCAGGCGCATGGCCATCGGTGCACTGGAGACCATCGCTGCGGCCCGCGTGCCGCAATGGCTGACCACCTTCCAGGCCAGCCACCCGGGTGTCGCGGTGCAGCTGAAGGTGGCGGGTTCGGGCGAGCTGCTGCGGCTTCTGGAGGGTGGCGCGATCGACATTGCGCTGTGCTTCGACAAGGGCGAGCGCGATGCACGCCTTGCGCAGCGCTCCCTGTCCACAGAGGCCCTGGTGCTCGTGGCCGCGCCGGGCGCGCAGACCGCCCGGCACTTCGTGGCAACCGAGGTGGGCTGCATCTACCGCCATCTGCTCGAACAGAGCTTTGCCGAGGCAGGCGTGGCCCGGCCGCCGCTGGCGGCCGAGGTGGACAGCATCCGCGCGATCACCCGCCTGGTGGCCGCCGGCGCCGGCCTGGCGCTGCTGCCGCGCCTTGCGGTGGCCGACGAACTGGTCGCCGGCACCCTGGTGGAGCTGCCGTGGCCAGGCCCGGCCCAGGCCGCGGTGTCGCTGGTCGCCCTGTGGCGGCGGCGCCGTGTGCAGCCAGAGGCGCTGCAGGCCTTCCTGGCGCTGGCCGGTTCTGACAGTTCGGCCGGCGCACCACTCACACCAGGCGGTGCCCTCCTTCCACATGGAGCACCGTCCCTGTCGTGAAGCGGTTGTGCAGCAGGAAGCCGATGGCATCGGCAATGTCCTCCGGCTGGCCGACGCGCCCCACGGGCAGCCGCTGGGCCATCGCGGCCAGCACCTCGTCCTTGCGCTCGCCCGCCACATCCGCCCAGATGGAGGTGTCGACCCAGCCGGGGGACACCGCATTGACCCGCAGCGGCGCCAGCTCCACCGCGAGGGCGCGCACCAGCCCTTCCAGTCCGGCGTTGATGGCGGCCACCACCGAGCCCCGGGCGGCAGGCCGGTAGGCGGCGATACCGGAAACGAAGGTGATGGAGCCGCCCGCCGACAGCCGGGGCGCCCCGTACTTGGCGAGCAGCAGCGGACCAAAGAACTTGCTGTCCACCACGCGCTGCGCGGCCTTCAGGTCCAGCGATGGCAGCAGCTCATAGGCCCCCGCGATGTCCGCGGCCGTGCTGACGATGTGGTCCACCGGACCGACCTGTTCGAACAGCCCGGCAACCTGTTCTTCGCAGGCGATATCGACCGCGACCGCCTGCAGCTGCGGTGCGGGCCGCTGCAGTTGTGCGCACGCGCGCTGCAGCTTTTCCGGATTGCGCCCTGCGATCACGACCTGGGCGCCTTCGCCCAGGCAGCGTTGGGCAAGTGCAAGCCCCATGCCGGAGCCTCCGCCCACGATGAGGACCTTGGGACGGGGGATTGTGTTCGTCTGTTCCATGTGCTTTCCGTAGGGTGCTTTCCAAAAGTGGAGCACCGCAGTGTTCCCAGTCCCGGCACCGATGGAAAACGGAAAGAAACGATGGTCCTATCGGAATGTCCGAACGCCTACCCGACACCCCTCAGACGTCGATGGCGCTCGCAGACCCGGCCTGCTTGCGCAGCTCGAATTTCTGGATCTTGCCGGTGCTGGTCTTGGGCAGCTCGCCGAACACCACGGCGCGCGGCACCTTGAAGCCCGCCAGGTGCTGCTTGCAGTGGGCCACGATGTCCTCGGGGGTGAGCGTGGCCCCGGCCTTGAGCTCGACGAAGGCGCAGGGCGTCTCGCCCCACTTGGGGTCGGGCCGGGCGACCACGGCGGCGGCGAGCACGGCGGGGTGGCGGTAGAGCACGTCTTCCACCTCGATGGAGGAGATGTTCTCGCCGCCCGAGATGATGATGTCCTTGCTGCGGTCCTTGATCTTGATGTAGCCGTCGGGGTACTGCACGGCCAGGTCGCCGCTGTGGAACCAGCCGCCCGCAAAGGCCTCTTCGGTGGCCTTGGCGTTCTTGAGGTAGCCCTTCATCACGATATTGCCCTTGAACATGATCTCGCCCATGGTCTCGCCGTCCTGCGGCACGGGCTGCATGGTTGCGGGGTCGAGCACGCGCACATCGCGCTCCAGGTGGTAGCGCACGCCCTGGCGGGCGTTGAGGCGGGCGCGCTCGCCGATGTCCAGGTCCTCCCAGGCCGCATGCTTGGCACACACGGTGGCGGGGCCGTAGACCTCGGTCAGGCCGTAGACATGGGTTAGATCGAAGCCCATCTTCTCCATGCCCTCGATCATTGAGGCCGGCGGCGCCGCACCGGCCACCATGGCCTGGATACCGGCCGGCACGCCGGCCTTCATCGCATCGGGGGCATTCACCAGCATGCCATGCACGATGGGCGCGCCGCAGTAGTGCGTCACGCCCTGCTCGCGCATGGCATCGAAGATGGCCTGCGCCTCCACCCGGCGCAGGCAGACGTTGACACCCGCGCGGGCCGCAACCGTCCAGGGAAAGCACCAGCCATTGCAGTGGAACATGGGCAGCGTCCACAAATACACCGCGCCCTTGGGCATGTCCCACTCCAGCACGTTGCTGATGGCGTTGGTGGCCGCGCCGCGGTGGTGGTAGACCACGCCCTTGGGGTTGCCCGTGGTGCCGCTGGTGTAGTTCAAGGCAATGGCATCCCACTCGTCGGCGGGCAGTTCCCAGGCGTGCTGCGCATCACCCTCGGCCACAAAGGCGTCGTAGTCTGTGCCACCCAGGTCCTGCACGGCCGGGCCGTACACGGCGTCCTGCACCGTGAGCACCAAGAGCGGCGCCTGGGACTTGCGCCATGCCAAGGCCTTGGCCAGGGTGCCGGTGAATTCCGGGTCGACGATGATGGCGCGCGCCTCGCCATGGTCGAGCATGAAGGCGATGGTCTCCGGATCGAGCCGGGTGTTGATGGCGTTGAGCACGGCGCCCGCCATGGGCACGCCGAAATGCGCCTCCACCATGGGCGGGGTGTTGGGCAGCAGCGCGGCCACGGTGGCGTTCTTGCCGATCCCTGCCCGGTTCAGGCTGCTGGCCAGCTGGCGGCAGCGCGCATAGGTCTCGCCCCAGGTCTGGCGCAGGCTGCCGTGCACGATGGCCAGGCGGTCGGGGTAGACCTCGGCCGTGCGCTCGATGAAGGACAGGGGCGACAGGGGCGCGAAGTTGGCGCTGTTGCGCTCCAGGTGCTGGTCGAACATGTGGGGCATGGCGGGTTTCCTTGCAGCGGCAGGCGATCAGGCCATTAGACCAAAGGGCCGGGCCGCCGGATTCAGGGCCAACCCGCGGGCCGTCCGTCCTTCCTGGCGGCTCACTCCTTGCGGTTGAGCAGCGCGTACAGCAGGATGGCGCCGAAGGTGGCCGTGCCGATGCCGCCCAGCGCGAACTGGCCGAACTTGAGCGTGAAGTCGCCCGTGCCCAGGATGAGGGTGATGGCGGCCACGATGAGGTTCTTGTTCTGCGAGAAGTCCACCTTGTTGTCCACCCAGATCTTGGCGCCGGCCACTGCAATCAGGCCGAACACCACGATCGACACCCCGCCCATCACCGGCAGCGGAATGGTCTGGATCAGCGCGCCGAACTTGGGGGAAAAGCCCAGGACCAGCGCGAACACGCCCGCCAGCAGGAACACGGCGGTGGAGTAGATCTTGGTGGCGGCCATCACGCCAATGTTCTCTGCATAGGTGGTCACGCCCGTGCCGCCCACACCGCCACTCACCATGGTGGCCACGCCATCGCCGATGAACGCGCGGCCCATGTAGCGGTCCAGGTCGCGGCCGGTCATGGCCGTCACAGCCTTGATGTGGCCCAGGTTCTCGGCCACCAGAATGATGGCCACCGGGGCGATGAGCAGCATGGCGTTGCCGCTGAACACGGGTGCGGCGAAGTTGGGCATGCCCACCCACGCGGCGTTCGCCAGGATGGAGAAGTCGATCGGCTTGCCCAGGCCCATGCCGTTGGTGAGCACTGCGTAGATGGTGCTGGCCACGATCAGGCCCACCAGGATCAACAGGCGCTGCACCATGCCGCGTGTGAGCACGGCCACCAGGCCCACGCTCACGAAGGTCACGAGCTGCATCCAGCTGTCGAAGTTGCTGGCTGCCATGTTCTTGATGGGGATGCCCGCCAGGTTCAGGCCGATCACGGCCACCACGGCACCGGTGACCACGGGCGGCATGAAGCGCTCGATCCAGCCCGTGCCGATGGCCTGCACCAGCACGCCAATCAGCGTGTAGAGCAGGCCGCACGCGATGATGCCGCCCAGCGCCACGCCGATGTTGGCGTTGGGGCCGCTGCCCGCGTGGCCCGTGGCCGCAAGCACCACGCCGATGAAGGCAAAGCTCGAACCCAGGTAGCTGGGCACTTTGCCACCGGTAACCATGAAGAAGATCAGCGTGCCCACGCCGCTCATCAGGATGGCGACGTTGGGATCGAACCCCATCAGGATGGGCGCCAGCACCGTGGCGCCGAACATGGCGATCACGTGCTGCACGCCCATGGCCGCCGTCTGCGGCCAGGGCAGCCGCTCATCCGGCGCGATCACGCCCCCCTGCTGCAGCACGTCTGCACTCTTTTCCCGCCAGTTCATGAATCCCATGATGTGTTGTTCCTTGTGATTTGAGGCGCGAATGCTAGTGGATGAACAGCGGCCCAGTGCGCTGGTTCGGCACGTTTTCGCCTTTCAGGGGCCATCGGGCCGCTGGCCCAAGGGCCGGGCAGCCGGATTCAGGGTCCGACCGCGGGCATTGCAGATGGTGGAAAATGCCCGGGTGTCCATCCCCCAGTCATTCATCCAGGAGCTGCTGGCCCGCACCGACGTGGTCGAGATCGTGGGCCGCTACGTCCAGCTCAAGAAGGGCGGGGCCAATTTCATGGGGCTGTGCCCCTTCCACGGGGAAAAGTCGCCCTCGTTCAGCGTCAGCCCCTCCAAGCAGTTCTACCACTGCTTCGGCTGCGGCAAGAACGGCAATGCCATCGGCTTCCTCATGGACCATGCGGGCATGGGCTTCGTCGAGGCAGTGCAGGACCTGGCCCAGCAGGTGGGCCTGCAGGTGCCGGACGACGATGTATCACCCCAGGAGCGCGAGCGCGCCGCCGCGGCCCGCCAGAAGCAGGCCACGCTGACCGACGTGCTGGAGAAGGCCGGCGACGCCTACCGCCGCCAGCTGCGCGAGTCGCAGCGCGCCATCGCCTACTTCAAGGGCCGGGGCGTCTCGGGCGCCGTGGCCAAGCGCTATGGCCTGGGCTATGCGCCCGAGGGCTGGCGCAGCCTGGCCAGCGTGTTCCCGCGCTACGACGACCCGCTGCTGGAGGAAAGCGGCCTGGTCATCGTGGGCGAGGAGGGCCAGGACAAGCGCTATGACCGTTTCCGCGACCGGGTCATGTTCCCGATCCGCAACGTCAAGGGCGAATGCATCGGCTTTGGCGGGCGCGTGCTGGGCGACGACAAGCCCAAATACCTCAATTCGCCCGAAACCCCGGTCTTCCACAAGGGGCGCGAGCTGTATGGCCTGTTCGAGGCGCGCACCGCCATCCGCGAACAGGGCTACGCCCTGGTGACCGAGGGCTACATGGACGTGGTAGCCCTGGCGCAGCTCGGCTTTCCGAACGCGGTGGCCACGCTGGGCACGGCCTGCACGCCCGAGCATGTACACAAGCTGCTGCGCTTCACCGATGCGGTGGTCTTCAGCTTCGACGGCGATGGCGCCGGCCGGCGCGCTGCGCGCAAGGCGCTCGATGGCGCCCTGCCCCATGCCACGGACACGCGCAGCATCAAGTTTTTGTTCCTGCCGGCCGAGCACGACCCCGACAGCTTCATCCGCGAACACGGCACCGATGCCTTTGCCCGCCATGTGGGCGAGGCCGTGCCGCTGAGCCGCTTCCTGGTCGAATCGGCCAGCGAGGGCTGCGACCTGGCCACCGCCGAGGGGCGCGCCCACATGGCGAGCAACGCCCGCCCGCTGTGGACGGCCCTGCCCGACGGGGTGCTCAAGCGCCAGTTGCTGGGCGAGCTGGCCGAGCTGACCCAGCTCAACGCGCGCGACCTGTCGGAGCTGTGGAACCCCGGTGGCAGCCGCGAGCCCGCCCGCGCACCGGCCCCGGCACCCCGCGCCCAGCCCCCCGCCGCCAGCCCCTATGCCGACGAGCCGCCATGGGGCGAGGCCGCGTCCGACCTCGATGGCTGGCATCCCCCCCACGAGCCCGACTATGTGGGCGGTGGAGGCTCGCCCGGGGGCTACGAGGACTACCCGGGCGGTGGCCATGGCGGAGGTGGCGGCAAGCCCCCGTTCCGCAAAAACGGTGGAGGCGACTGGAAAAAAGGCGGTGGCAACGGCAAATGGAGCAAGCGCGACAAGGACGCGCCCTGGCCGCCCCAGCCCCGCCTGCCGCGCACGCCGGCCATGGGCCGGGCCGACCATGCGGCGCGGCTGCTGCTGTCGCACATGGGTTTCCTCGAAGAGCTCACCCACGACGACCACACGGCCCTGTGCGCCCAGCCCGCCCCGCATGGGCCGCTGTTCACCTGGCTGGAAGCGCAATTCCACGAACACGGCCCGCTGGCCTGGGCCGTGCTGCGCGAAAGCCTGCGCGACCACGAGTGCGAGGAACTGGCCGTCAAGGTGATGACCGGCGCCCATGCCCAGACCGAGGGCGAACTGGCGGAACTCCGGCTCGAATTGCGGGATCTACTGAACCGCATGCTCATCGAAGGCATCAAGGAAGAGCAGAAGCTGCTGGTCCTGCAGGCCGCCAAGGACCCCACAGCCCTGGAGCGTTACCGCGTTCTGGAGCAAAAACGCGTTGTTTTATTGGGCGTAGGCCCCAAAGCGGCTTGAAATCGGCCCAAATGGTATAATGTAGGGTTAGGCAAGAGCGACAGCAGCACCTCCGAGCCGGGCCACCGTGACAAACGCGCACAACCGCCCACCCATCGCAAGGACTGCACACCAAATGTTCGCCCAGACATCTTGCCCCTGAGGGATGCCCCTCAAACTGCAAAAGCACGGCTTTTGCAGTGCCACCCGCGCCGGGATCTGTGGCGCTTGCGTTTTCTTTGTGTCCGTTTTTGATTCTGAGGTTGTTCATGCCCGCTCAAAAGTCCGCGAAGCCATCCAAGTCCGCTCCAGCACCCGCCGCGAAGGCCGTCTCCAAAGCTGCGGCCAAGGCTCCCGCCAAGGCCGTGGCCACCAAAGCCGCCGCTGCGCCCGCCCCTGCCGCCAAGAAAGTGAAACCAGTGCCTGTGAACAAGTCTGCCGAGAAGACGGAAGCCCCCGAAGAACTCAAGAAAACCCGCGCCAAGGCCGTCGAGGCAGACGGCGAAGAGGCGCCCAAGAAGCGCCCTGGCCGCCCCGCCAAGGCCGCAGGTGCCGCCACGGCCGAGGCCAAGGTGCCCGCCAAGCGCGGCCGCAAGCCCAAGGCAGCCGCTGGCGGCGCCGAGGAGAGCGGCGATGACGCCGACCTGTCGGACATCGAATCCGACCTGGAAGGCGAAGTCGAGGCCGAAGCCGAGAGCGCGCCCACGGCCGAGAAGGTCAAGCCGCTGCGCATGAAGATCAGCAAGGCCAAGGAACGCGCCTTGATGAAGGAATTCGGCCTGGACGAGACCGTCCTGTCCGAGGAAGACCTGGCCAAGCGCCGCTCGCGCCTGAAGACCCTGATCAAGCTGGGCAAGACGCGCGGCTACCTCACGCACGTCGAAATCTCCGACCACCTGCCCGACAAGCTGGTCGATGCCGAAACGCTCGAAGCCGTCATCACCACGCTGAACGACCTGGGCGTGGCCGTGTACGAGCAGACGCCCGACGCCGAGGCGCTGATCATCACCGACAACGCCCCCACGGGCGCCAGCGAAGAAGAAGCCGAAGAAGCCGCTGAAGCCGCCCTGTCCACCGTGGACAGCGAATTCGGCCGCACCACCGACCCCGTGCGCATGTACATGCGCGAAATGGGCACGGTGGAGCTGCTCACGCGCGAAGGCGAAATCGAGATCGCCAAGCGCATCGAAGGCGGCCTGATGGCCATGATGGAGGCGATCAGCGCATCGCCCGCCACCATCGCCGAGATCCTCAACATGGGTGAGGAGATCCGCGAGGGCAAGGTCGTCATCTCCACCATCGTGGACGGCTTCTCCAACCCCAACGAGGCCGACGACTACGTGGCCGAAGAAGACTTCGACGAATTCGACGAAGCCGACGACGACGATGGCAAGGGCGGCTCCAAGGCCCTGACCAAGAAGCTCGAAGAACTCAAGAAGCAGGCGCTGGAGCGCTTCGACAAGCTGCGCGACCTGTTCGAGAAGGTCCACAAGATCTACGACAAGGAAGGCTACGGCACGCCTGCCTACGTGAAGGCCCAGCACGCCCTGTCGGAAGAGCTGATGACCATCCGCTTCACCGCCAAGACCATCGAGAAGCTGTGCGACATGGTGCGCGGCCAGGTGGACGATGTGCGCAAGAAGGAACGCGAGCTGCGCCGCATCATCGTGGACAAGTGCGGCATGCCGCAGGAAACCTTCATCAAGGACTTCCCACCCAACCTGCTGAACCTGCAGTGGGTGGAAAAGCAGGCCGCCGCCGGCAAGCCCTGGAGCACGGTGATGGCGCGCAACATCCCGCCCGTGCAGGAACTGCAGCAAAAGCTGATGGACCTGCAGGCCCGCGTGGTGGTGCCGCTGACCGAGCTCAAGGACATCAACAAGCGCATGAACGAGGGTGAAGCCACCTCGCGCGACGCCAAGAAGGAAATGATCGAGGCCAACCTGCGCCTCGTGATCTCCATCGCCAAGAAGTACACGAACCGCGGCCTGCAGTTCCTGGACCTGATCCAGGAAGGCAACATCGGCCTGATGAAGGCCGTGGACAAGTTCGAATACCGCCGCGGCTACAAGTTCTCGACCTACGCCACGTGGTGGATCCGCCAGGCCATCACGCGCTCGATCGCCGACCAGGCGCGCACCATCCGCATCCCGGTGCACATGATCGAAACCATCAACAAGATGAACCGCATCAGCCGCCAGCACCTGCAGGAGTTCGGCTTCGAGCCCGATGCGTCCATCCTGGCCGCCAAGATGGAGATCCCGGAAGAGAAGATCCGCAAGATCATGAAGATCGCCAAGGAGCCGATCTCGATGGAAACACCCATCGGCGACGACGACGACAGCCACCTGGGCGACTTCATCGAGGACGGTGCCAACACCGCCCCGATCGACGCCGCCATGCAGGCCGGCCTGCGCGATGTGGTCAAGGACATCCTGGACGGCCTCACGCCGCGCGAAGCCAAGGTGCTGCGCATGCGCTTCGGCATCGAGATGTCCACCGACCACACGCTGGAAGAAGTGGGCAAGCAGTTCGACGTGACGCGCGAACGCATCCGCCAGATCGAAGCCAAGGCGCTGCGCAAGCTCAAGCATCCCAGCCGTTCGGACAAACTGCGCAGCTTCATCGACTCGCTGTAAGCGGCTCTGGCGAACGTCCCGCAGGCGGGACTTTCCCTGGCCCTGACGCCCTGCCCCGCATCCGCGGCGCAGGGCGTTTTTCATGGTGGCGTGGCGGCCACAGCTGTCACCCGCTTCGGCGTATACCCTGATACTCTGGACAGCCAAATGACAGTTTCAGCGCCCACCATGGCGACTGGATACATCCGCTTACCAAGGGAATCCCATGACCGCCTCCACTCCCGAGAACACGCAACGCCGCATGGTACTGGCCCGCGCCGCCGCGTTCGCCGCCCTGGCCACCCCGCTGGGCAGCACCGCGCTGGCGCAGGCCCGCCCACCGGCCAAGGTGGCCAAGCTGGCCGGCACGCTGCGCATCGTGATCCCCGCCAATGCGGGCGGCGGCTGGGACCAGACCGGGCGCGCCCTGGGCGCGGCCCTGGTGGGTGCCGGCGCGGTGGACCAGGTGGAATACGAAAACGTGGGCGGCAAGGGCGGCACCATCGGCCTCGCACGCTATGCCGAGAAGTACGCGGGCGACCCCAACACGCTGCTCATGGGCGGCATGGTGATGGTGGGCGCCGTGGCGCTGCAAAAACCGGCTGTGGACCTCACGCACATCCAGCCCATCGCGCGCCTGACCAGCGACTACCTGGTGGCCGCCGTGCCGGCATCGTCTTCCATCCGCAGCGCCAAGGACCTGGTGGCCGCGATGAAGGCCGACCTGCCCGCCCTGCCCGTGGCCGGTGGCTCCGCCGGTGGGGTGGACCATATCTATGCAGGCGTGCTGGCGCGTGCCGCCAAGGCCAACCCCGAAACCCTGGTCTACCGCCCCTTTGCCGGCGGCAACGAGGTGGTGGACGCCCTGGTCACCGGCAAGGCCGCCCTGGGCCTGTCGGGCTACAGCGAATTCAGCGAAGCGATTGCGGCCGGCAAGCTGCGCGCCATTGGCGTGTCGGCCCGGCGCAGCGTGTTCGGCCTGCCCGCCTTCCGTGAACAGGGGATCGACGCCGTCATGGCCAACTGGCGTGGCGTGTTCACGGGCAAGGGGGTCTCCGCCGCCCGCCTGGCCGAGATGGTGGCGGCCGTGGAAGCCGCGACCGCCCATGAGTCCTGGGTGCGCACGCTGAAAACCAACAAGTGGGAGGCCTCCTGGCTCACGGGCAAGGACCTGACCGAATTCATGGAGCTGGACCTGACCACGGCCCGCGTGATGGTCTACCTGCTCAAGCTCAAGGCATGAGGCCTGCCGCCAACGCGCGCACCGCAAGGACTTTCTGATGAACATGTCCCGCTATTCGATTGGCACCCGCATGGCGGGCGCACTGGGCCTGGTGCTCGCGCTGATGCTCGGTGCCGCCCTCTTCGGTATCGCGGCCCTGTACGGCACGCTCGGCACCTACGATGCCACGGTGCTGCAGCGCGTGGCCCAGGAGCGCGCTGTCTCGCGCATGGAGAGCGAGTTCAAGACCCAGGTGATGGAGTGGAAGAACACGCTGCTGCGCGGCGAGGATTCGCGCAAGCGCGAGCTGCACTGGAACGCCTTCCAGGCCAGCGAAAAGCGCGTGGCCGAGGCCGCCAAGGCCTTGGCGCCCCAGCTGGTGGACGCCAGCGAACGCGCCGCGCTGCAGAAGTTCGTTGATGCCCATACCCAGATGGCCCAGGGCTACCGCAAGGGCTTCGAGGCCTTCCAGTCGCTGGGTTTCGTGGCCTCGGCCGGCGACGCCGACGTGGCCGACATCGACCAGGGCCCCGCCAAGCTGCTCGGGGAACTGAGCCGCCAGGTGGCCGACAGCAGTGCCGCCATTGCCCAGCAGGCCGCGCAGGATGCGCGCCGTGCGCTGGTCAGCAGCCTGGTGGCACTGGCCCTGGTCACGGCCCTGGGCGCCTTTGCAGGCTGGGTGATCACCCGCTCGGTGGTGCGCCCGCTGCGCGTGGCCGTGTCGCTGGCCAACAAGGTGGCCGCAGGCGACCTGACCACGGCCATCACCATCGACGGCAACGACGAACCCGCGCGCCTGCTGCAGGCCCTGGCCGCCATGCAGGAGAACCTGGAGCGCGTGGTCTCGGGTGTGCGCACCAATGCCGAGGGGGTGGCCAGCGCTAGTGCCGAGATTGCCCAGGGCAATACCGACCTGAGCATGCGCACCGAGGACCAGGCTTCGTCGCTGGACGAAACCTCGTCTTCCATGCAACAGCTGCAGGAGACGGTGCAGCACAACGCATCAAGCGCCCAGCGCGCCAACGAGCTGGCCAAGAGCGGCGCCTCGGTGGCCGAGCGCGGCGGCCAGGTCGTGGGGCAGATGGTGGAAGTGGTGCAGGGCATCCAGGACAGCTCGCGCAAGATCGCCGACATCATCGGCGTCATCGATGGCATCGCCTTCCAGACCAACATCCTGGCGCTCAATGCGGCCGTGGAAGCGGCGCGCGCCGGCGAGCAGGGCCGGGGCTTCGCCGTGGTGGCCAGCGAGGTGCGCAACCTCGCCACGCGCAGCGCCAGTGCGGCGCGCGAGATCAAGGCCCTGATCCAGGCCAGCGTGGAGCGCGTCGAAGCAGGCTCCGACCTGGCGCGCAATGCCGGCAGCACCATGGACGAGGTGGTCGCCTCCATCCGCGGCGTGAGCGCGCTGGTCGAAGAGATCAGCCAGGCCAGCGCCGAGCAGACGCGCGATATGCAGCGCGTGACCCAGGCCATCGTGCGCATGGACGACGCCACGCAGCAGAACGCGGCGCTGGTGGAGCAGAGCGCTGCCGCCGCGGGCAGCCTGAGCGGACAGGCCCACCAGTTGGTGGAGGCCGTGGCCGTGTTCCGCTTGCGTTGAGATGCGCTTTACGAGGCCAGTGCCCGCATCTCGGCGATCAGGTCGGATTTACCTTCGAAGCCGATGCCTGGCAGCGGCGGCAGCGTGACATAGCCGTTGTCCACTTTCACCCCGTCGGGGAAGCCGCCATAGGGCTGGAACAGGTCGGGGTAGCTCTCGTTGCCACCCAGGCCCAGGCCTGCGGCAATCGCCAGCGACATCTGGTGGCCGCCGTGGGGAATGCAGCGGCTCGCGGACCAGCCGTGTTCCTTGAGCATGGCCAGCGTGCGCAGGTATTCCACCAGGCCATAGCTCAGCGCGCAGTCGAATTGCAGCCAGTCGCGGTCGGGCCGCATGCCGCCGTGGCGTATCAGGTTGCGCGCGTCCTGCATCGAGAACAGGTTCTCGCCCGTGGCCATGGGGCCGGCATAGACCTCGCCCAGCTTGGCCTGCAGCTCGTAGTCCAGCGGATCACCGGCCTCCTCGTACCAGAACAGCGGGTACTGCGAGAGCGCCTTGCCATAGGCAATCGCCGTGGGCAGGTCGAAGCGGCCATTGGCGTCCACCGCCAGCTGCTGGCCCGGGCCGAGGATCTTGAGCACCGACTCGATGCGCTCGCAGTCGTCGGCCAGCGAGGCGCCGCCGATCTTCATCTTGACCACCGAGTAGCCGCGCGCCAGGTAGCTTTCCATCTCCTTGCGCAGGCCGTCCAGGCCCTTGCCGGGGTAGTAGTAGCCGCCGGCCGCGTAGACGAAGACGCGCGGGTTGGGCGTGCCCGTGCCGTAGCGCTCGGCCAGCAGCTGGTACAGGGGCTTGCCAGCGATCTTGGCCACAGCGTCCCACACGGCCATGTCGATGGTGCCCACGGCCACCGAGCGCTCGCCATGGCCGCCGGGCTTCTCGTTGATCATCATCTGCGCCCAGACCTTGTGGGCGTCGATGTTCTCGCCCGTGGCGTCGAGCAGGCTGGCGGGGTCGGCCTCCAGGATGCGCGGGCGGAAGCGGTCGCGGATCAGCCCGCCCTGGCCGTAGCGGCCGTTGGAGTTGAAGCCGTAGCCGATCACGGGCTTGCCATCGCGGATGACATCGGTGACCACGGCCACCAGGCTCAGGGTCATCTTGGAGAAGTCGATGTAGGCGTTGCGGATGTCCGACTTGATGGGACGGGTGGATTCGGCGATGTCGACGATTTTCATGGTGGTCGTTGGTGGATGGGAAACAAAAAAGGGAGAGAAGGACGCCGTCAGCGCGGCAGCGAGGAGCCCCCGCAGATGGCGATGTCCTGCCCGGTGATGGCTGCCGCCTGCGGCGACAGCAGGTAGCCCACGAGGGCGGCGATCTCGGCGGGTTCGATCAGGCGGCCGATGGGCGGCAGGCGCGGTGCGCTGCCCGCGCGTGCCGGGTCCTGCAGCATGCTGGTGGCCGTGGCGGCGGGCGAGATGACATTCACCGTGACGCCCTGGGCCGCCACTTCGGCCGCCCAACTGCGCGCCAGCGCCACCAGCGCCGCCTTGGTGGCCGCGTACTGACCGCGCCCGGGCATGCCCTGGGCCACGCGGCTGCCGATAAAGACCACCCGCCCCTGCCCGCGCGCCGCCATGCCGGGCACGATGGCATCGGCCAGCCGCGTGGCCGCGTCCACGTGCAGGCGCCACATCAGCTCGCCACCCGCATGGTCGAGCTGGCCCAGCGGCCCCACGCGCAGCACGCCGGCCGCATGCACCAGCGCATCCACGGGCGGCAGGGCCTGCGCGGCGCGTTCGATGTCAGCGCCCTGCGACAGGTCCACGGGCACCGCCGTGAACCCCGGGTGCACGACGCAGGCCTGCGCCACATCCAGCCCGCTCACGTGCCAGCCCGCATCGAGCAGCGCCTGCGCGATGGCACGGCCGATGCCACTGCTGCTGCCGGTGACCACGGCATGCCTGGCGCCGGCTGTCATGCCTGCACCCCGCACTCGCCGATGGGCGCAGTCAGATCGAAGAGTTCATTCCACACGGATATTCCCCTCGGTCACGATCTTCTGCGAGCGCTCCATGTCGCTGCGCTGGAATTTGGCGAAGTCCTCCACGCTGCCGGGCGTGAGCAGCAGCCCCTGCTCGCGCAACTTGTCCTTCATCTCGCCGGCCAGGGCCTTGTTGACCTCGGTGTTCAGGCGCTGGGTGATCTCGGCCGGCAGCTTCGCCGGGCCCCACAGACCGTACCAGCTGTAGAACTCGTAGCCCGGGATGGTCTCGGCCACGGTGGGCACGTCGGGCAGGCTGGTGGCACGCTGGGCCGAGGTCACGGCCACCACGCGCAGCATGCCGCTCTTGTGGTATTGCAGCGAGCCGAGGATGGGGTCGATGAAGCCGTCGATCTGCCCGCCGATCAGGTCCTGGAAAGCCGGGGCCGTGCCCTTGTAGGGAACGACCAGGTAGTCGATCTGGCTGGCGCGCTTGAGCAGCTCGGTCGACAGATGGCCTGCCGAGCCGATGGAGCCGACCGCAAAGGTCATCTTGCCGGGGTGGGCCTTGCCGTAGGCAATGAGCGACTTGATGTCGGTGATCGGCAGGTTCTTGTTGATGGCCACGGACAGCGGTGCCTTGGCCACCAGTGCAATGGGCGCGAAGTCCTTCTGCACGGTGTAGGGCACGGACTTCATGGTCATGGGCGCCGTGGTGAAAGTGGATGCGTTGAACAGCAGCGTGTAGCCATCGGCCGGCGCCTTGGCCACCACGTCGCCGCCGATCACACCGTTGCCGCCGGGCTTGTTCTCCACCACAAAGCTCTGGCCCATTTGCTCGCCCAGCTTCTGCGCAAGCAGCCGGCCCACGGTGTCCAGCGTGCCGCCGGGCGGAAAGGGAATCACGATCCGGATCGGCTTGTTGGGATAGCCCTGCGCGAGGGCGCTGCCCGCCACGGCCACCAGCCCGATGGCGGCCAGGGTGGCGCGGACGAAATGCATGCGTTGCATGGTGCTTGTCTCCTGTCTTGGTCTTTTTGGAAGGTCTTCGTCGCAATGCAGGGAGCGGGGCCGCAGGCTCCGCCCCCGGGAAGGTCAGCGCTTGAGCAGGCCGGCCTGCGCCACGGCAGCGCGCAGGGCCTCCATCTCCTTGGCATTGGGCGCCTCGGTGGGCGGGCGCACGGTGGCGTCGTCGATCACGCCGGCCAGGTACATGCCGCCCTTCATGCGCGCATGGGCCTCGCCCGTGGGCTCGCCGCCGCCGTACACGGCATCCTTGAGCGGGGTGATGACGGCCTGCACGGCCATGGCCTTCTTCAGGTCGCCGGCCTTCACGGCGTCCCACAGGTCGATGATCAGCTGGGGGATGAAGGTGGCAAAGCCGACCAGGGCCCCATCGACGCCCTGCACCATCGAGGCCAACAGGTACTCGTCGTGGCAGGTCAGGATGGCCTTGGACGGGTCGGCCTCGCGGATCGCCTGGATGTCGCGCGCATACTTGTTCATGTCGCGCTGGCCTACCTTGAAGGCCTGCAGGTAGGGCAGCCGCGCCAGGTCGGCCAGCAACTGCGATGAGTAGGAGGCGCGCGTCCAGGCCGGGTAGACGTGGCAGACCAGGTCCAGGCCGGGGGCCGCTTTGTGGATGGCCTCGAAGTACTGCAGCGCATGGCCCGGCGTGAAGCCGAAGCGCAGCCAGTGGTGGGGCGGCATCACGTCCAGCGCCACGGCACCGGCAGCCTGGGCCGCGCGGGCGTGCTCGGCCGACTCGGCCAGGCCCTCGCAGACGATGGAGGAGATCACCGGCATGCGGCCCTTGAGCTCGTCGGCCACGATGCGCGTGACCTCGGCGCGCTCGGCCGGGGTGAGCGAGAAGACTTCGCCCGTGTGGCCATTGGTCATGATGGCCACCACGCCATCGTGCCCCGCCAGCCAGGCGGCGAGCTTGCGCAGCGCGGGCTCATCGATGCGGTGCTCGGGCGTGAAGGGGCAGGAAATGGCGGGGATGATCCCGCGATAATTCGCGATGGAAGGCATGCTGTCTTGTCTCCGGTAGGAATGCTTGGGGTTGCGTGTGAAGGGGTACGGGAGGGATCATTCCCGGGCGGGCGCCGACCGTCCAATACCCGAATCGCATACAACTATCTGCACCGGCGATCAGCAGCCCGACACCCGCAATCCACCCACCGATCCACCGACCTAGCGAGCGCACACGACCATGGGACCTGGCAACCGCCCCCTCGACCTGGAATGGCTGGAAGACTTTCTGGCCCTGGCCGAAACCGGCAACTTCTCGCGCGCGGCCGAGGCCCGCGCCATCGCCCAGCCGGCCTTCAGCCGCCACATCCGCGCGCTGGAGGACTGGGTGGGCGTGGAACTGTTCGACCGCAGCGCCCACCCGGCTGCGCTCACGCCCGCGGGGCGGCGCTTTCTGCCGCTGCTCGAGGCCGTGCTGGCCAACCTGGAGGCCGCGCGCATCAAGGCCCGCGCCGCGCACGACATTGCGGCCGCCAGCCTGCGCTTTGCGGCCACACATGTGCTGTCACTGACCTTTTTTCCGCGCTGGCTGGCGGGCGTGGAGGCACGGCTGCGCCTGGGACCGATCCAGACCATGTCCGACAGCTCGCACGCCTGCGAGGACCTGATGCTGCAGCGCCGCGTGCAGTTTGTGCTGTGCCACGGCCACGCCGAGGTCCCCGGCCGCCTGGACGAGGCGCAGTACCCGATGCACCAGATCTCGGACGATGTGCTGCTGCCCGTGAGCGCCCCTGCACCCGACGGCCCCCAGCCCCTGCACGCCATGGGCCAGGCGGATGCCGTGCCCGTGCTGGCCTACAGCGAGGCCTCGGGCCTGGGCCGCATCATGCGCTCGCGCATGCGCGGTGTGTTCTCCGACACCCCTGACGCCACCCCGGCCCTTCCGGGCGGCGTGGCCGTGGTGTTCACGGCGCACCATGCGGTGCTGCTCAAGACCATGGCCCAGGAGGGGCGGGGTGTGGCCTGGTTGCCGCAGAGCCTGATTGCCGATGAGTTGCGGTCGGGGGCGCTGGTGGTGGCCGGAGGCGAAGAGTGGAATGTGCCGGTGGAGATTCGCTTGTATCGGCAGAGGGCGGAGATGGCGCCTGTGGCGGAGGCGTTGTGGGAGTTGACTGCGGCTGCTGCGGGGCGGGTTTTGTAGCCTTGTTTCTTGTCGTTGGCAGCATGCCTTGATCAAGTGCGGGAGCCGGGATGTGCGCCCGGCGGCGCAGTAACTTTCTCTTGGGCCGCCAAGAGAAAGTCACCAAAGAGAAGGCGGCCCCGCTGCCCGTGTCCCCCTCGCCTGTGGCGAGGGGGCAGCCTGCGATGCTCGGTCCTGGGGTGCACCGTGGAACTCGCTGCGTTCCCCCTGCGGGCGAACTTCGCTCAAACATCCACGGTGAGTCAGACAACGATGCGCGTGTCCTTCGGCACGCGCTCACCCCAGGCCCTGCGCTTCTCGGCACGGTCAG
>NZ_JACHLK010000033.1 GCF_014207955.1 Acidovorax soli | reverse complement strand
CCACCCCTTCTGGCTGCGCCGAGAAGCGCAGGAGCTGGGGTGGGTGCATGTGCCGAAGGACACATGCACTTCGTCTTCTGGCTCGTCGATGCTGTTTGACCGGAGCTGCCTCGCAGAGGCAGCGCAGGGAGTTCATCGACGTCCACCCCAGATCCGAGCATCGCAGGTTGCCCGTAGCGAAGCGAAGGGACGCAGACAGCGGGGCCGCCTTCTCTTTGGTGACTTTCTCTTGGCGGCCCAAGAGAAAGTTACTGCGCCGCCGGGCGCACATCCCGGCTCCCGCCCATGGCAAAAGCACGCTATCAAAAACAGCAGCCTCCGCGCTCGGCACAGGCACGAAGCAGCTACAGAACACCAGACCGTCGAAGCTCAGAAACTCCCCGGAAAAATATTCCCCGGCACCTCCACCACAGCCGCCGTATACCGCAGCTGCGCCCGCATCAACAACACCTCCCCCACCTGCCCCCGCTCCTCACTGAAAGCCTCGATCCACACCACCACCTCCCCCGCCTCCACAGAAGCGACCCGCCCCCGAAAAGTGATGCTCTGCCGCAGCCGCGGCCGCCCGCTCAGCACCACGTCCGACAGGCCCACCAACTGCACCGGCCCGCCCAGATGCCGCCCGGGCAACACAGCGCCCGCCAGGTCCATGCGGGCCAGCAGCCAGCCCGTGGGCACCTGCCCGCTGGCATCGATATCCGCAGGCATGGTGATGGTCTTGAGCAGCGTTTCCATGGCGCGCTACGCCCCCGGCCCCACAAGCAGCGCCGACAGCTCGGCCGCCTCGCGCTGCATCACCTGGGCCATCTGCTGCACCCGGGCCGCGCCCAACTGGCTCGTGAGCCCCACGGCCACCAGGGTGTTCACCAGGCGCCCGCCCGAAGACAGCACCGGCACGGCCACGACGGTGATGCCCGCCATGAAGTTGTCGCGGTCCAGTGCCCAGCCACGCTCGCGGGTCAGCTCCACCTCCTTCTTCCAGGCGGTGAACGTGGGCGCCTGGTCCCACACCACCTGGGCGAATTGGGCCTTGAGCACGGGCCAGCTTTCTCCGCTGTAGGCGGCAATCAGCCGCCCCGTGGCACTGACCAGGGTGTCGAACTGGCTGCCCACGTCGGTGTGCACGCGAAACGGCTGGTTCGACTGCGAGATGGCCAGCACCAGCACCGTCTGGCGCGCGGTGATCTCCACGCCCATCGCGGTCACGCCGAACTGCCCGGCCATGCGGTCCAGCACCGGCTGCACCAGCTGCGTGAAGCCGCCGCCCTCCAGCACGCTGCGCGCCAGGCTGATCATGCCCGTGCCCAGCGCATAGCGCTTGGTGGTCGGGTCCACCGTGACCAGGTCTTCCGCCACCAGCACGCGCAGGATGTGCAGGCAGGTGCTGGGCACCAGGTCCAGGGCCTGGGCCACGGTCTTGAGCGCGAGCGGCTGCTTTTGCTCGCCCAGCAGCCGCAGGATGGCGATGGACCGCGTCACCGCCGGAACGGGGCGCACGCGCACGCCCTTGGCGGGCTTGGTGGCAGTGGTCGCAGGGGTTGCGGCTGCAGCGGCTTTGGGGGATCGGGTGGCCATGCGGGAATGCTGTGTCGGGTGGAACTGCAATCCTGCGAGGGTAACCCCATTTGCGCCGGTCCCCGGCTCTGGTGCGGGCGGCAGGCCGCCATACAGGGCCATCAGGCTGTGCCGGGCGGGAATCGTGGTGGCGGTGCGCACGTGTGTCTCCTGGTGATGGTTCTGGGAAGGGTGACGCCGGGTCGATGAATTCAGTTGTTCATTGCGCTGCGCGCCATCCGCAACGCATGAAACTGGCGCGGCCCAGGCCAGTGCTCCCGTGCAAGGGCCGCCAAGCCGCGTAGGCGGCGCTTCGCTTGCGTGCACCGGGAGCGTCCCCCTCCCGCATTGCGCAGCAATGCGAGAGAGGGGTGAAGGCGCGAAGCGCCTCAGGGGGTGTTTCATTTCGGCCCCAGCGGCTTCATCAGCGCCTGGGCACTCAGCACGGGGGCGTCGTCGCCGTCCACCCGCAGCTCGCCGCGCATGAAGACCAGCGAGCCGGTGCGCTTGACCACCTGGGCGCGGGCCTGCACGAACTGGCCGGGCTTCACGGGTGCGGCAAAGTGCGAGTCCATCTGCAGAGTGACGCAGGGCACGCGGCCACAGGCCTCCCAGGCCACCGTGCTCATGGCGTGGTCCACCAGGGTGAGCAGAGCGCCGCCGTGCACCACGCCCGCCGGGTTCAGGTGCTGCGGCCCGATGGCAAAGCCATAGGCCCAACCCTCCCCTTCGCGCCGCGCCCACAGGGGGCCGGCATGGGCGATGAACCCCTTGAGTTCACGCACCCGCCAATCTGCGTTTGTCTCCAAGGCCATGTCTCCTGCGCCGATTTTCTTGGGCGCTGCATAGCATTGTATATTTTCAACAAAATTGTACTTGGACAATTCCATAAAAGGGGCAGAGAAGGACAGAAATGGCCAAACACCCTTTGCCAAGCATCCCCGGTCGTGGGTAGCATGCACACCAGCCCCCACCACCGCCCCTGCCACCGACCCGCGATCCGAGAGGAGCCCGCCATGCCCGCACCCCAGCCCCAGCCCGCCGCCATCACCGTGCGCCAGCGCATCGTGCAGGTCTGCCTGTTCCTGGTCGCGGCCATCGCGGTCTTTGGCGGCACCTTGCAGATGTTCCTGGGCCAGCCCGACACCACGCCCCGGCTGGACAATGTGCACCGCTTCATGGCGGGCGTGTATCTGTCGATGGGCTTCATCGCGGCATGGACGGCCATCACCATCCGCCAGCAGGGCACGCTGGTCTACCTGATCGCCCTGGGCGTGGCCATGGCCGCCGTGGGGCGGCTGGTGTCCATCGCCCAGGTGGGCCTGCCCGAACCGGCCAATGTGTGGATCGGCTACCTGGTGCCCGAGCTGGTGGTGCCCATCGTGCTGGTGCTGATGCACCGCAACCCGCCTGCCGCCAGGTGAGGCACTGGAAGAAAGGCAGTCGGAAGTTTCTTTTTTTTCCCCTACCCGCCGGCCAGGTAGTGCGCCTTCATCGCCGGGTAGTAGTCGCCAAACGATGGCAGTGCCTTGCCTTCGCGCGCGGCAACCAGCATGTCCAGGTAGTACTCCCAGCCCGGCCCCACATCGCCCGCGAGCTGGCGGTCGCCCAGGTGCTGCACAAAGCGCAGCTCCGTCGTCTCGCCCGCCTGCACCAGGCCAAGGCGGATGCGCCACGCGCCCTGCTCGTCCTTCATCGCCACGACCAGCCGGTGCGGCGCCACACATTCCTCGATCAGCAGATCGCACCAGGGCTGGCCCTGTTCATGGACCAGCTGCAGCCGCACCGTCTTGCCCGGCCCGGCCTCTCCCTCCCAGCCACCGAACCACTGTGCGGTCTTCTCGGGCCGGGTCAGACTGGCCCAGACATCGCCGATGGGCGCGCGAAAACTGCGCACCAGGACCAGATCGTTGCCATCCATATGGCCGGTGGGCTGGGGGTTGCTGCGCATGCAATGGCCTCCTGTGGTGGGTTTGGTTCACTTCCCCGCGGTTGGACTGCGGGCGGGGTGTAGCATCGGTGCAGGGCCTGGGGCGCTCGCACAGGGCAGTATAGATTCCGGCCCGGAGGATCCGCAGATTGAGCAACACACACCCCATGGTCTTCTTCGCCCACACCCGCAAGGGGTATGAAAGCTACCGCTCCCTCGGATTGACCGCCACCGCCCCACTGTGGGTGACGGCCGATGTGCTGGCGCAGGACGAACTGCACGGCCCCGAACTCAGCGGGGCCAACGTCACCGTGTTCACCTGGACCATCGCCCCCGGCGACACGGATGCCGTTGCGGAGGCTATGCACACCATTGCGGAGCACCACCCCGGCCACACCATCTGGGCCGAAGGCACGGCCACCCTGGATTGACATGGTGCAGCGACGCGAAGCCCCCACGGCGCTGGCCGTGCAGGTGGTCGAAATCCTGTGGTCCAAGGCCACCCGGGGCGCCCCGCGCTCCAACGAGCGCGCAGCGCTGCCGCGTGCGTTTCCCAGGCTGCCCTCGCCCACAGAAGGTGCAGTCTTCGTGCTGCAGCGCCACTGCATGGCCGAGTGGGTACAACAATTCAGCCCGCGCCTGGTGGAAACCTCCCAGGCACCCGAGGTGCCCCGCAGCCTGGACGTGCTGCGCCTGGCCCCGCTGCCGCAGGGCGGATTTCTGCTGGGGTGGACCGGCACACCGGACGGTGGGCAACCCCGGCGACACCCCGATCGGTCGGCGCTGGAACTGCTGCCAGGCCAGTATGCGCGGCTCATACTGAACGCGCGCCATACCAACTACTCAGGGCAGTACTACAGCGAAACCATCTACCACCTGGCCTGCGGGACACCCACGACCCCGGAGCGTTTCACCCAAGGCCCTCCCGACCACGACCTGGACCTCAAGGCCTACCTCTTTTGAACGGCCCGCGCAACTGGCATTGACTGCAGGCCCGCGCCGCACCGGCCACGCCACAATCGGCCCACCCCACCCACCACCCACGCCAAGGACACCGCCCCATGCTCAAGCTCTACCGCTTCACCGATGCCAAGAAGGAATACTGGGAGACCTGGAAGGAAGGCAAGGGCGAACGCATCGTGCACTGGGGCGAACTGGGCACGCGCGGCGAGTTCAAGACCGTCAAGACCAAGGGCAGCGACAAGGCCAAGGACATCGTCGAGGCCGAGGCCGAGGCCATGCAGGAGCAGGGCTTTGCCGAGATCGACATGGATGAGCATGTGACCCTGCTGGTTGAATACGCCATCGACGGCATGGGCACCAAGGCAGACATCAAGAAGCGCCACGACCTTGAAGACCGCTTGAACGAGACATTGGGATGGACGGGCCTGGGCCACTGCGATGGCGGCAGCATCGGCAGCGGCACCATGGAGGTGTGCTGCTTCGTGGTCGATTTCGAGACCGCGCGCCGGGTGATTGCCGATGACCTCGCAGGCACGAAGTTTGGCGACTACACACGCATCTTCGACGAAGATGCAGAGTAAGCCAATGCGGCCATTGGCCTGCACGCAATGAATGGCATGCCTTCCCTGGGCTTGCCGCAGCGCCCCTTCCTTGATCAAACCCTCCACACCATGCTTCGCCCCCTGCACAACGTTCTTGCCGCCCTCGGGCTGCGCCCCGCTACCACGACGACGGCAGACGGTGCAACCGCAGAACTGAGCGCCCTCGTGCGCAGCTTCATTGCCGACTACGAAGCCTGGAACGACACGGCGCAGCAGCAGTCCCGCGCTGCCCCCCGGCAATCGCAGGCCGCGCGCGACGCGATGGATGCGGCCGTGCGCGCCTACGGCGAGATCATCGCCCGCTACTGCCCACCGGGCTACCGCCACCAGGGCATCGCCTTCGGCAGCGAAGCCTCGCACCGCAGTGCGAGCGAGGAGATCCTGGGCGTGGACACCGAAGGCGCCCACCGCGTGGTGCGCACCCGCATGACCAAGGACATGGCGGGCCTCCCGATAACGTCCCTGTACGAATACCACTTCACACCAGCCCCGGGCGGCGGCTGGCACCTGGCCCGGCTGCTGGTCGTGATCGACGACGAAAAGCTCGAAACTCTCTGAGAACCTTGTACGGTTAGCGATCTCCAAGGGGCGGGGAGACCGCGAACAGGTTCTGATGAGACCCCGGCATGGCAGTCGGCCGCCCGCATTCGCATCCCCAGCCAGACCACCCGAGCAAGGATGGAAAAGCAGCGCCACCTATGCACATCCGCGCATACGCCTGCCGCTCCATCGGCGTGATGTCAATCACTATTACCCGCATTTGTAAGGCCTGTCCTACAAATTACAGGCAGCAGGCGATGTAACATGTGGTTTCATATCCCCAACCCTGCACGGTCGGCGAAACCTTCACCCCATGGCCTCCCGCGTGACTACGCTGCACACCCATTACGACAACCTGAAGGTGGCGCGCGATGCGTCGCCGGCAGCGATCGACGCTGCCTACCAGGCCATGGTGCGCAGGTTCGGCCCGGCCAGCCGCCCGGGTGATCCCCAGGCCGCGCGCAAGATGGCCATTGTCGACACCTCGTACGCCGTGCTGTCCAACCCGCACCAGCGCGCACTGCACGACCTGTGGGTGGACCAGAACGATGACGAGGACGCCGCGGCCGCGCTGCGCCGCCCCCCGCCGCCAAGCATTCCCCCGCTGTGGATGCACAGCGAAGTCCCGCAGCACTACCACCAGTCGCGGCCGCTGCCCCTGCATGCGCCCGAGCCCCCGGCACGCCCGCGCCATCGCCGCTCCACCCTGCCGCCCCAGCAGCTTGCCGCCCCCAGCTCCCACATGGAGCGCAACTGGAGCCTCTACGCCCTGGGCGCCGTCGTGGCCTGCCTGGCCCTGGTCACGGCCGTGCCCAAGTCTTTCCTGGACGATGACCCGATGGTCCCCGGCCCCGCGGCTGCATCCTCCGGCCCGCTGCGCGGTTTTTCCGTGCCGGTGTTCTTTGCCACGCCCCGCTACACCCGCCCCGCCACCGCACCCAATGGCCGACCCTGGCCCGAGGGTGCCGGCTATGTGGATGGCTACCCGCTCCTGGGCGGCGAGGGCGAGGGCAGCCTCACCGTGGACAACAGCAGCAACGACTCGGACGCCTTCGTCAAGCTGGTCGCGCAAGACGGCGATCAACCCCAGGTGGTGCGCCACATCTACGTGCCCGCCTTCCAGCGCTTCACCGTGAACCGGCTGGCCCCCGGCCAGTACGACCTGCGCTACCGCAATCTGGCCACCGGCTCCCTGGCCCGCACCCCCGCCGTCACCGTGGCGGCAGCGCACCCGCCGGCCGCCGATGCTGCGGGCACCGCGGTGGCGGCCGCTGGCGACCTCACCGTGGCGCTGTTCAAGGAGCCCCAGGGCAAGCTGCCGGCACTGCGCCTGGCCGAAAAAGAATTCTTCTGAGGCCCCTGCCTAGCGGGCCTCACCCCAGTGGTCTTGCGCCCCCCGCCTGTGGCTGTGATGGTGCCGGGCGCCGCAATCCCAGGATGTTCGCGCCAAAGAGCACGCATGCCGTCCCCGCCAGCATGGCGGCCCCTGGCGCTGCCTCGGGCTTGGCCGCCACGCTCCAGGCCGCCAAGCCCAGGCAGCCCGCGAGCACCAGCTGATTGGCGCGCAAGGCTGCAAGCTGCAGCAAGCCCGGCCCGCGCGCAAAGAAGACTGCCCCCAAGGCCAGCAGCAACGACAGCATGGCCAGCCCATTGAGCGCGATGCTGGCATTGTGCAACCACGACAGCGAAAAGCCGCGCAGCAAGGCCACCAGAGAGCCGCACAGCAGCAGGCCCCCGAGATTGAGCAGCGCAAGTGCCAGGCGCAGGGCCAGTGGCCTGTGCCCTGCGGGGCGGAGCATTCGATCATCGGTGCCCGGCATGCGCGGCGATCCTTTCCTTGGCGGCCATGGGTTGGCTCCTGCGGTGGGTGGCGGTTTTGGCGCCATTGTCGGGGACATTGGCAGCTTTTCACCCGCCCAGGCCTGTCCTGTCCTGCCTACCTCTTCCCGGCTGGCACAGCCGTAGGACCTATCCGACGTGCGCCCCTGCGGTTTGAAGGCATGATGGAATGTCGATGCTCCGGTTGGTCGGGGGGTCCCTCCATCTTCATTCATGTCATCCCTCCTGGATACGCCCCGCGCCCCCGTTGACCCCGATCTGTCGGCCTGCCATGCAGAGCCCATCCGCGTGCCCGGGGCCATCCAGCCGCACGGCCGCCTGCTGGTGCTCGACCCGTCGGCCCGCCACCCCGTGGCCCGCAGCGACAACTGGACCGCACCGGCCCTGGAAGCCGCGCTCGCCCGGCTGCACAGTGGCACCGCGGCCACCCTGGCGCCCGGCGCTGCGCCCGTCTCCCTGGGGGTTTGGGGCTTCGGGCAGGTGCAAGAGCGCTGGGATGTGTCGGCCCACCGCACCGAACGCCACCTGCTGGTCGAGTTCGAGCCCGCCTTCCCCACCGACGGCAACGACGCGCCCATCTACTCGCTCACCCGGGTCTTCCTGCCGCGCCTGCAGGGAGCCGACTCCATCAACGGGCTGGCCCAACTGGCCGCCACCGAGATGAAGCGCCTGAGCGGATTCGGCCGCTGTCTGGTCTACCGCTTCGACGAGGCCGGCCACGGCCAGGTGCTGGCCGAAGACACCGACCCGGGCTACGACAGCTATGCCGGCCACCATTTCCCGGCGGACGACATTCCCCAGCAGGCGCGCGCGCTCTACGTGCTCAACCACTTCCGCCAGATCGCCGACGCCCACTACAGCCCCGTGCCCCTGCGCATCGACGACCGCAGCCTGGCACCCGCCGACATCGACCTGTCGCAGGCACAGCTGCGCAGCGTCTCGCCCGCGCACCTGGAATACATGCGCAACATGGGCACGCTGGCGTCCATGTCGGTCTCCATCGTGATCGAGGGGCGGCTGTGGGGCCTGATCTCCTGCCACGACCATGCGCCACGCTTCATCGGCGTCTCCACCCGCCTGGCCTGCGAGCACCTGGGCCAGCTGCTGGCCCTGCAGATCCAGTCCAAGCAGGCCACCAGCCAGGTCACTGAGCGGCTGGCCCTGCGCCAGCACACGCTGGACATTGTGGCCCACCTCGCCGACAGCGACGGCACCCTGAGCCTGCTGGCCGAGGTGCCCACCCTGCTGCACTTCGCCCAGGCCAGCGGCGCGGCCGTGGTGCGCGACGAAGACGTGTGGAGCGTGGGCGACGTGCCCCCCGATGGCGCCATCAAGGACCTGGCCAACTGGGTCGCGGGCCTGGGCGTGGAGGTCTTCCACAGCCACCAGCTGGCGCAGGACTATGCGCCCGCGCGGGCGCTGCCGGACATGCCCGCCGGCGTGCTGGCGGTGTCCATCTCGCAGGTGCACCGCCACGTGATCCTGTGGTTCCGCCCCGAGATCGTGAAAACCGTCACCTGGGCCGGCAACCCGCGCAAGAACACCCTGGCCGCCGACGGCCGCATCCACCCGCGCCGCAGCTTCGAGAGCTGGCAAGAAAGCATCCGCGGCACCTCGGCCCCCTGGTCTGCGGCCGAAGTGGCCGTGGCCGGCGAGCTGCGCCAGGCGCTCATCGGCATCGTGCTGCGCCGCGCCGAAGAATTTGCCGAGGTGGCGCACGAGCTCGCGCGCGTGAACAAGGAGCTCGAAGCCTTCTCCTACACCGTCTCGCACGACCTGCGCGCCCCCATGCGCCACATTGCCGGCTATGTGGACCTGGTGGTCGAGCTCGAGCGCAAAGCCCTGTCCGAGCGCGCCCTGCGCTACCTGGGCAACGTCAAGGATGCCGCGGCCTACGCCGGGCAACTGGTCGATGCGCTGCTCGACTTCTCGCGCATGGGCCGGGCCGCACTCAAGCAGCGCCCCGTCGACATGCAGGTGCTGCTGCAGGACCTCGTGCACGAACTCTCGCGCCAGGAGCCCGAGCGGCGCGTACAGTGGTCGCTCGACCCCGCCTTCCCCGAGCTGCTGGCCGACCCCCTGCTGCTGCAGATGGCCGCGCGCAACTACCTGAGCAACGCCCTGAAGTACACCCGCGGCCGCGACCCGGCCCACATCGCCGTGCGCGCCATCCACAGGCCCGAAGGGGACGGCATCGAAGTGCACGACAATGGCGTGGGCTTCAAGATGGAGTATGCGGGCAAGCTGTTCGGCGTGTTCCAGCGCCTGCACCAGGCCGAGGAATTCGAGGGCACGGGAATCGGCCTGGCCATCGTCAAGCGCATCGTCGAGCGCCATGGCGGCAGCGTCTGGGCCTGGGGCGCGCCCGGGCAGGGTGCGCGCTTTGGCTTCACCCTGCCCCGCACCCAAGCCGCCAGCCCCCCCAACACTTCCGCCCTACCGCCTGGGAGCCCATGATGCTCAAACCCATCCTGCTCGTCGAAGACGACAAACGCGACCTCGAACTCACCCTGATCGCGCTGGAGCGCAGCCAGTTGGCCAACGAAGTCGTGGTGGTGCGCGACGGCGCACAGGCGCTGGACTACCTGCGCCGCGAAGGCGATTTCTCCGGGCGCGATGCGGGCAACCCGGCCGTGGTGCTGCTGGACCTCAAGCTGCCCAAGGTCAACGGGCTCGAAGTGCTGCAGGCCGTGCGCGCCGACCCTGCGCTGCGCAGCCTGCCGGTGGTGATGCTCACCTCCTCCCAGGAAGAGAACGACGTCGTCAAAAGCTACGAGCTGGGCGTGAACGCCTATGTCGTCAAGCCCGTCGCCTTCGACCGCTTCGTGTCGGCCATCGGCGACCTGGGCGTCTTCTGGGCCGTGCTGAACGAACCGCCTCCAGGCTCCTACCGGGTCCACCGCCATGACGAGCACGCTTGAACAGGCCATGGCCACCCTGGACACGGCAGGCGCCCAGGCGCGGCCGCCCGCGCCGCTGCGGGTGCTGATCCTCGAAGATTCGCGCTTTGACGCCGAACTGCTGGTCGAGGCCCTGGCCAGCGCGCGCCCAGGCACCCACACCACCATCGCCAGCGATGAGGCCGGCTACGTGCGCGCACTCACGCAGCAGCGCTTCGATGTGATCCTGTCCGACTTCGAGCTGCCGGCATTTTCGGGCGGCGCTGCGCTGGACGCGGCGCGCCAGCATGCGCCCGAGGTTCCCTTCATCTTCGTCTCGGGCGTCATCGGCGAGGACAACGCCGTCGAGCTGCTCAAGCGCGGCGCCACCGACTACGTGAGCAAGAACCGCCTGGCCCGTCTGCCCTTCGTGCTGGACCGGGCCCTGCAAGAGGCCGCCAGCCGGCGCACCCTGGGTGCGGCCGAGCACCGCCTGCGCGAGATCGACGCCGCCCTCAACCGCGCCGAAGCCCGGCGTCTGGCGCTGGTGGAACTCTCGGACCGCATCCGCGACATGGACGACGTGGTCGAGATCGGCTACACCGCCGCCGAGACCCTGGCCAGCCAGTTCAACGTGGACCGTGCCGGCTACGGCCTGGTCGACAAGGCTGCAGAGACCATCACCATCGAGCGCGACTGGAACGCCCCTGGCGTGCACAGCCTGGCCGGCGTGCTGCAGTTCCGCGACTACGGCTCCTACATCGACGACCTGGCACGCGGCGTCACCGTGGCCTTTTCCGACGCCCGCGAAGACCCGCGCACCCGCGAGACCGCCCATGCGCTGGAGGCCATCTCGGCACGCGCCGTGCTCAACATGCCGCTGAGCGAGCAGGGCAACCTGGTCGGCCTGCTGTACCTCAACCACAGCCAGCCCCGCGCCTGGGCCGAAGACGAGGTGGAGTTCGTGCGCGAGGTCGGCTACCGGCTGCGCTCCGTGCTGGCGCGCCGGGAAGCGCAAAAGGCGCTGCAGGACTTCGCGGCCTCGCTGGAACGCCAGGTCGAGGAGCGCGCCGCCGAGCTCGAAGCCGCCAAGGAGCAACTGCGCCAAAGCCAGAAGCTCGAGGCCGTGGGCCAGCTCACGGGTGGCCTGGCGCACGACTTCAACAACCTGCTGGCCTCCATCACCGGCTCGCTGGAGCTGCTGCGCCGCCGCGGCAGCGCCCGCCTCACGCCCGACATGGAGCGCTACATCGGCGTGGCCCAGGGCGCGGCCAAGCGCGCCGCATCGCTCACCCACCGGCTGCTGGCCTTCTCGCGCCGGCAGACGCTGGAGCCCAAGACCCTGGCGCTCAACGAGCTCGTGCACGGCATGGAAGAGCTGCTGCGCCGCACCGTGGGCCCCGAGATCGCCATCGAGATCATTGCCGCCCCCGACCTGTGGAACGTGCACGTGGACGCCAGCCAGATCGAGAGCGCCCTGCTCAACCTGTGCATCAACGCGCGCGATGCCCTGCCCCAGGGCGGGCGCATCGTGATCGAGACCGCCAACCGCCTGCTGGACGCGCGCACGGCCGGTGCCGCCGACCTCCCGCCCGGCGCCTATGTGTGCATGTGCGTGCGCGACAACGGCGTGGGCATGGCGCCCGAGGTCGCGGCCATGGCCTTCGACCCCTTCTTCACCACCAAGCCCCTGGGCATGGGCACGGGCCTGGGGCTGTCCATGGTGTACGGCTTTGCCAAGCAGTCCGGCGGGCGGGTCAGCCTCCAGTCGCAGCCGGGCGTGGGCACCTCGGTGTGCATCGAACTGCCGCGCAGTGAGCACGCGCCCGAGCAGGGCACCGCCGAGCAAGGCCCGGCCGCCGCGCCGCGCGCGCACCAGGGCGAGACCGTGCTCGTGGTGGACGACGAGGCCGCCCTGCGCATGCTGATCGTCGAGCTCATGCAGGACCTGGGCTACGCCACCCTGGAGGCCGGCAACGGCGCCGAGGCCATGCGCTGGCTGCGCACGGACCGACCCATCGACCTGCTCATCACCGATGTGGGCCTGCCCGGCGGCATGAACGGCCGCCAGGTGGCCGACGCCGCCCGCAGCGAGCGCCCGGCCCTCAAGGTGCTGTTCGTCACCGGCTACGCACAGACCGCGTTCGACGAGGGCCGCCTGGAGGCCGGCATGCACGTCATGACCAAGCCCTTCGAGATGGACGCGCTGGCCCGGCGCGTCCAGGAAGTCATCAAGGACACCTGAGCTGGCATCCACCCCGCCCCGGCCCTCCCATCACTGCCCCGCCTTGCGCTGCCGGGCCCGGCGCGAGAACATGTTGAGCAGCTCCACCAGCGCCGAGAACGCCATGGCCGCGTAGATGTACCCCTTGGGGATGGCTGCGCCAAAGCCCTCGGCGATCAGCGTGGTGCCGATCAGCAGCAAGAAGCCCAGCGCCAGCATCACGATGGTCGGGTTGGCCTGGATGAAATTGGCCAGCGGCGTGGCCGCGAACAGCATCACCCCCACCGTGACGAGCACCGCCACCACCATGATGGGAATGTGCTCCGTCATGCCCACGGCGGTGATGATGCTGTCGATGGAGAACACCAGGTCCAGCAGCAGGATCTGCCCGATCGCGGCCGGCACCGAGAGCCCCACGCCCTGCGGCGTGAAGACATCGGGCCCGGGATCGGGGTCCACGCTGTGGTGGATCTCCTTGGTCGCCTTCCACACCAGGAAGAGCCCGCCCGCGATGAGAATGATGTCGCGCCACGAAAAGCCCTTGCCGAACACCGTGAACACCGTGGCCGTGAGCCCCACGATGAAGGCAATCGTGCCCAGCAAGGCCAGCCGCATCACCAGCGCCGCACCGATGCCGATGTTGCGCGCCCGGGCGCGGTCCTTCTCGGGCAGCTTGTTGGTAAGGATGGAGATGAAGATCAGGTTGTCGATGCCCAGCACCACCTCCATCGCGATCAGCGTGACCAGGGCCACCCAGGCGGCGGGGTCCGAGACAAGGGTTTGCAGGTAGTTCATGGCGGGCACCGGGTTGGCGGGGTTGAACGACTGGCTGGTCAGGCATCTTAAGTGGATGCACGCCAAAACGCACCAGGTCTGGCGCGCACCCTCTGCCCATGCGCCAGAATCGCGCCCGTGACCACCCGCCGCAAACCATCGACCACCACCCGCGTTCGGCTTTTGCCCCTGCACGCCGGGTACCAGCAAGCCTTTCTCGCCGCCGTGCGCGCCAGCCGCGCGCTGCACCGGCCCTGGGTGTCACCGCCCGCCACCCCCGAGCAGTTCGCGGCCTATGCCGAGCGCATGCAGGCGCCCAGCCAGTGTGGCCTGCTGGTCGTGCTGCAAAACGAAGCCGGCACGCCAGAGCTGGCGGGCGTGGTCAACATCACCAACATGGTCATGGGGCCGTTCTGCAGCGCCTATCTGGGCTACTACGCCTTCGCAGGCTTCGAGCGCCAGGGCCTGATGCGCGAAGGCCTCACACAGGCTGTTCGACATGCCTTTCGCACGCTGAAGCTGCACCGGCTGGAGGCCAATATCCAGCCTGGCAATACTGCCTCGCTGGCGCTGGTGCGATCCTGCGGTTTCAGCAAGGAAGGCTACTCGCCCAGGTACCTCAAGATCGGCGGGCGCTGGCGCGACCATGAGCGCTGGGCCATTGTGGCAAGCTAAGCTGCTGCAACAACCCACAGCACCCGAGCATGACCATCGCCAGCGTCCGCTTCTACTTCTACACCACCGCGCGCAAGCGCGACCTCGCGCTGACCGCTGCGCACTGGGGCTTTGCAGACTGGTTTCCGCGCCGCCTCAAGCCCATCCGCGAAGCACTGCGCGGGCCCGAGGCCAAGGGCGTGGACATCGTCAACCTGATGCTCTACGAGAACCCCGAGCACGCCCTGGTGCATGACACCTGGCAACGCTGCATCAACGTCTTCCAGTTCAACTTCGTGTGCGACCTGCGCCCGCTGGAACAAGGCGACCCGGCCGACAACGTGCAAAAGCTCATGCAGTTCTATGCCGCGTTGGCGGAGCATGCGCCCTGGCCCCAGGTGCGGGCCCTGGTGCCCGCGCTGCGCGAGCCGCTGAGCGAGGTGGACCGCATCACCCTGCGCCCTTACCTGCAGTGGCCGCGCGGCGAGATGGTGAGCGAGGCCCAGGCGCGGCGCATCGTGGGCCGCGCATGAGCCCATTGCCGCAGGCCCACTTGCGGCGCTAGCTATCGTGGCGATAGCAAGGCTTGCTTGCACACTTGCTGCACTGCGCGGATAATCCACACCACTATGAAAATCCTCACCAACGTGATCAAGGCATCGTTCGCCACCCAGTAACGCCCATCGATCGCGTATCGGAGGGCTGCGCGCCTTCCGGACCATAGAACCCCGGCAGGCTCCGTCCCCCGGGGTTTTTTGTTTTCTGACCTGATTTTTTGGACCAACCCATGCGTACCTACGACAAGTTGATCGCCACGATTCCCGACCGCCGGAGCATGAGCCCCGTGCGCCCGGGCTCCGGCGACAGCACCACTCTCAGACGCTAGCGACCAGGCGAATTCTTCATTCACTCGCCTGGGCTGGCGCAAAGCCAACAACCAGGCGGCAGCTGCTCGCAGGGCCGAGTGCAGCCGCAAAAAGCAAGTGATTGATTGAAAGATTCGCCATGACCAAGACATTCCGCACCCCCGTTACCCGCCAACTGCGCAACCTGGGCGTCATTGCCCACGTCGACGCGGGCAAGACCACGACCACCGAACGCATCCTGTTCTACACGGGCGAAAGCCACCGCATCGGCGAAGTGCACGACGGCACGGCGCACATGGACTTCGACCCGCAGGAGCAAAAGCGCGGCATCACCATCAACAGCGCGGCCGTCACCGTGCACTGGAAGGGCACGCAGCTCAACCTGATCGACACGCCCGGCCACATCGACTTCAACATCGAGGTGAACCGCTCGCTGCGCGTGCTCGATGGCGCGGTCGTCGTGTTCGACGGCGTGGCCGGCGTGGAGCCGCAGACCGAGACCAACTGGCGCCTGGCCGACAAGTACCGCGTGCCGCGCATCGCCTTCATCAACAAGCTCGACCGCGTGGGAGCCGACTTCCACCGCGTGGTGGCCATGATGCAAGAGCGCCTGGGCGTGCGCGTGGTGCCGCTGCAGATCCCCATTGGCGCGGAAGGCGACTTCCGCGGCGTGGTGGACCTCTTGAGCCTGCGCGCGCGCATTTGGGACAAGGATGACGCAAGCGAGCCCTACCGCGAGGCCGACATCCCCGCCGACCTGGCCGAGCAGGCCGCGCGCGAGCGCGTCCGCCTGGTCGAGGCCGCCGTGGAGCAGGACGAAGCCGCCCTGCAGGCCTACGTGAACGGCGACGACATCGCCGTGGACGTGCTGCGCGCCGCCATCCGCAAGGGTGTGCTGGCAGGTGCCTTTGTGCCCGCGCTGGCCGGCTCGGCCTTCAAGAACCGTGGTGTGGAGCCCTTGCTCGACGCCGTGGTGGACTACCTGCCCGCGCCCGAAGACATCGTGCGCGATGGTGGCGAGAGCGCTGCGGACCCGTTCAAGGCCCTGGCCTTCAAGGTCGTCACCGACGACCATGGCGCCAAGGTGTTCGTGCGCGTGTACGCAGGCCGCCTGGCCCGTGGCGACGTGGTGCTCAACACCAGCACGGGCAAGACCGAGCGCGTGTCGCGCCTGCACGAAGTGCATGCCGACAAGCACATCGAGCGCGACGAGCTGGTGGCGGGCGACATCGCGGCCATCGTGGGCCTCAAGGACACGCTGACCGGCCACACGCTGAGCGACCCGGCCCACCCCGTGGTGCTGGAAGAGATCAGCGTACCCGAGCCCGTGATCCACGTGGCCATCGAGCCCCGCACCAGTGCGGACCAGCAAGGCCTGTCCAAGGCCCTGCAGTCCCTGCTGCGCGAGGACCCGAGCCTGCGCCTGCAGCACGACGCCGAATCCGGCCAGACCATTCTGTCCGGCATGGGCGAGCTGCAGCTCGAAGTCTCGGTCGAGAAGCTGCGCGCACGCCACGGCGTGAACGTGTCGGTGGGTCGCCCCCAGGTGGCTTATCGCGAAACCATTTCGAAGAGTGTGGAGGTACACCATGTGCACAAAAAGCAATCGGGCGGCCCCGGCCAGTTCGCCGAGGTGAAGTTGGTGCTGGAGCCCCTGCCCAGAGGCGAAGGCATCCGCTTTGAAAGCAGCATCGTGGGCGGCGCCGTGCCGCGCGAGTTCATCCCCGCCGTGGAGGCCGGCATCCGCCGCGCCGCCCTGGCAGGCGTGGTCGCCGGCTACCCGGCCGTGGACTTTGCCGCCACCCTGGTGGACGGCAGCTTCCATGAGCGCGACTCGTCCACGCTGGCCTTCGAGCTGGCGGCCATGGCCGCCTTCCGCGAAGGCTTTGCCAAGGCAGCGCCCCAGGTGCTGGAGCCGGTGATGGCCGTCGAGGTCATCACCCCCGCCGACTACCTGGGCGACGCCATCGGCGACCTGAACCGCCGCCGCGGTGTGGTGCGCGGCCAAGGCCAGCGCGGCAACGCCGCCACGGTCGAGGCCCAGGTACCGCTCAAAGAGATGTTCGGCTACATCGGCAGCCTGCGGGCCCTGTCGTCAGGCCGGGCGCAGTATTCGATGCAGCTGGACCACTACGGGGTGGTGCCTGCGGCGCAGGCTGCCGAGCTGGTGGGCTGAGCCGACTGGCGTGCCGGGCTGTACAGCCCGGTGATGCAAAAAGGAGAGAGGGGCGTGGACGAGGTCTGCGCCCCTTTTTTTCTTGTGCTCAACCCGCCACGGCATTGGCAGCGGATGCGCCCGGTGGGGTTTCAAAGGTCGATCTGGACAACTGGTCCACAGCGGCCAGCAGCGAGGGAATTCGGTGCAGGCCCGCCATGCCCCTCACCCAGCCTGCCGCCTCTGCCAGATCGACACCAACGGCCGTCACGAACAAAGGCCGCGCCGAGGTGCCCCGCCGCACCTGGACCACGGCGGGGCATGTCTCGGCCCCATGGAACGCCGTCTTGGCAACGCCCACCACCGGCGTCGCATTCCCCAGAGCTTGATAGAGGTGCGCGCCCAACCCTGGCCGGCAGGCACCATCCAGCCACACATAGCCATCGATCACGATCACGTCGGGCTTGGCTGCAAGCTGCTCCAGAACCCGCAGCAGGCATGGCAACTCACGCTTGTAGAAAGCCCCGGGCTCGTACTCCTGCACCGACTCGATGTCCGACACATGCGTGGCGAGGGGAAGCTCAGTGGCCCATGACGGGGCGGTGACACAGGCGGCACGGGCAACGTTGCTCCGGTAGTCCACGTCCAGAATTGCGATTCTCATTGGGTTGCGTTGACGATGCCAGAGTGCAGGCCTTGCGGGCCCTCCAGATGGACCACGGCCCCAGTGCCAGCGGCCGTTCCGCTTCGCGTATGCACCCAGTCCCCTTCGCAGAGTGAAAACACCTCATACCACTCTGTATTGACCACCGCGCCATAGTAGTGCAGCGTAATTTGCTCTGCATCGAGAGCAATGCCTGCGAGATCGCTCTCATAGCTATCGCTGTGAAGACCGGTCCGTTTGCATTCATCAACGCAGGACTGTTGCACGACACGATCGAAAGCCATCAAGTTGGCAAGGACTTGAAAGGCAAACCCGATTGCTCCTAAATCCAGCTCTCCATAGGGGGCTGGGAACGAGACGTCAATTTCGTGATCCTTGTCCAGGAAGATCTCCGCCACGGCTCGCCCCTGCTGAACAGAAAAAATATCGGAGACAAGAGACCGTGCGGCTCTTGCACCGTCATACCGATCAGGCTGTACTACCAACATGTTTTTTCAGTATCCAGGGAGTTGAATTCGCTGATGTAGCAGCACGACAGGTCGTAGCGCTTGCTGCGCAGGCGAAAGTTGGGTGCGGTGAAGTCCGGGTCGGTGCGTAACCCGCAGGCCGGGCATGCGGGGCAGCCGGCCGCAGGGTCCAGCACGTCGCAGGAGCCCGCCATGTACGAGCGGTTGTCCTGGACGTGGACGGTGTAGAGCGGGCCGGCAGGCCAGGCATCGGCAGAAGGTAGGCCTTGAGGGCTGCTGTTGGGCATGCTGGCTGATTTATACCAGCAGGGGCGACCCTGCACAGGGATCCACCAAGACTTTGCAGATGCCGCTCTGCGCATGTGTTGACAGAACCCCGATGGGCCTGTTGTATTCCCGCGCCAACAAGCACCAACCAGCGCCAACCAGCGCTTGCCGGCCCGCAGCCACGCCGCCTACCATGGCCCTCCCATGCCACCAGACAACAACGCCCCCCTCCCCCGCCGCTTCCTGCGCTTCCTCGGCCCCCTGGTCGCCACCAACCTGCTGCAGGCCCTGGGCGGCACGGTGGTCACCATCTGCCTGGGGCAGTTGCTGGGCGCGCGTGCGCTGGCGGCGGCGGTCAGCTTCTTTCCGCTGTTCATGTGCTGCATCGCCTTCGTGATCGGGCTGGGCGCGGGGTCTTCCGTGCTGGTCGGCCAGGCCTGGGGCGCGCGCGACCCCGACAAGGTGCGCCGCGTGGCCGGGGCCGTGCTGGTTGGGGGCCTGGTGCTGGGCTGCGCCGTGGCCGTGCTGGGGGCGGCGGTGATTGGCGAGCTGCTGCGCGTGCTGGGCACGGCCGAGGATGTGCTGCCCGACGCGATAGCCTATGCGCGCGTGCTCTTCGTGGCCATGCCGCTGCTGTTTGCGCACCAGTTGGCCGCGGCGCTGCTGCGCGGCCTGGGCGACACGGCCACGCCGCTGCGCGTGCTGGTGCTGGCCTCGGGCCTGTGGATGCTGCTCACGCCGGCCTTCATCCTGGGCTGGCTCGGCTTGCCCCGGCTGGGCACGGCCAGTGCGGGCTGGGCGAGTTTGATCGGCAATGCCGTGGCCGTCGCCTGGCTGGCGTGGCACCTGCACCGCAAGGACCATCTGCTGGCCTTCAGGCACCTGCGCCCCCACCTGCGCTGGGATGTGCCCCTGCTCGGCACCGTGGTGCGGCTGGGTGTGCCCACGGGGCTGTTCTTCATCACCAGCTCGCTGGCCGATGTGATGCTGCTGCGCCTGGTCAACGGCTACGGCTGGCAGGCCACGGCGGCCTGGGGCACGGTGAACCAGGTGATGGCCTATGTGCAGCTGCCCGCCATGTCCATCGCCATCGCGGCCTCGGTGTTTGCAGCGCAGGCCATTGGTGCGGGCAACCCCGAGGAGCTGCGCCGCGTCACGCGCGTGGGGCTGTGGATGAACCTGGCGCTCACGGGCGGGCTGGCCCTCATCGTGGCCATCGCCTCGCCGCTGGCCACCCGCCTGTTCACCAGCGACCCGGCCGTGGTGGGCCTGGCCGCCACGGTGCTGCGCATCACCGTGTGGGGCAGCCTGGCCTTCGGCCTGGCCAGCGTGTTCACCGGGGTCATGCGTTCGGCGGGCACGGTGCGGGTGCCCACCACCATCTCGCTGTCGTGCCTGGCGTTTGTGCTGGTGCCGCTGGCCTATGCGCTGCAGCACCCGCTGGGGCTGCAGGGCCTGTGGGCCAGCTACCCGCTGACCTACCTGTGCGCGCTGGCGCTGCAGGCCACCTACTTCCACGCCGTGTGGCGCAAGCGGCCGATCACGCGGTTGGTTTAGGGCCCGGCGGGCCTGACCCCGCCCAACGCCAGTTGGCCAGATGGCACCTGGAGGGCAGCTTGGTGAGCACGGCGCTGGCCGCCAAAAGTTCCCCCGCCAATGCCAGGAAGAAGCCCGGTTCCCATGGGTTTCACCCGGCAATGCCAAGGGCCGGCCCGCCCCAGAATGGCAGGGATCGCAGGCCGAACATCCTTCCTGCGGGCCACGCGGTAGGGCCATCAACGCCCGCGCAACCCAGATTCCTTTGCTTTGTTCTTCCTTCCAGGAGCCCCTGCCGTGCGCCGCCACGCCCTGACCCTCGCCTTTGTTCTCTGGAACCTCGTCGGCCCCCTGGCCCATGCAGGCGACCGCTGCCGTGGGGACTGCCATGGCGCAGGCCTGGCGGTGCTGATCCTCATGCCGCTGCCGGTCATCTTTGCCTACTTCTGGGGCAAGAGGACGGATGGCCCCGACCTGGGCCAGCTGCTGGCCTATGTCACCCTGAGCGGCGTGTTCGGCGTGTGCGCCGCCTATGCCTTGATGGTGGGGCTGTCCGCACCGCGCTGGAGCGCCTGGGTGGCCCTGGGCATCGTGCAGTACGCGGTGTTCGCCCTGCTCATCCATCCCCGGCGCCATCCCGCAGCACGCTGACCGAGCCCTGCTGGGGTGTGCCGGCGCTTGACCTCAAGTGTGGTTGATGTTTTACAACCATGGGCAACGCAACACTTCTGGCCCGCCGGGCCCGGCACCCATGGACATCCAGGCACTCGAATCCCTGCTCCAGCGCGGCGTGGACAACGCCCTGCTGCGCTTCACGCTGGGCGCCCACTACCTCCAGATGAACGAGCCCGCCACGGCCATCACCCACCTGGAGCAGTCGCTGCAACGCGACCCCGACTACTCGGCCGCGTGGAAGCTGCTCGGCAAGGCCCATGCAGCGGGCGGCCACACCGGGGCCGCACAGCAGGCCTGGACCCAGGGCCTGGCCGTGGCCGAGCGCAAGGGCGACAAGCAGGCCTTCAAGGAGATGCAGGTCTTTCTGCGCCGCCTGCAGGGCGCAACAGCGGTCATCAGCCCCGTGACCAGATCCTGAACGTCACGTACAGCGCATAGGCCAAGAAAGCCACCATCCACGCGAGGAAGAACACATTGCCCCAGTACTGGCCCGCCTGCTCGGCCAGGGTGTAGACCTGCCCCCTACAGCCCTTGCCGACGCACTCGATCTGCCCTTGGACCAACGCGCGCAGCAGGCCAAAGCCCAGAAAGCAGGCAATGCCGGCACACACCACAAAGCCCACCGGCCCCAGCGGCGGTTTGGCGATCTCGCCACTCTCGTCGCGCAGGCCCTGGGCCAGCAGCTTCTGGCCGTAGCGGTACACGGCGTAGCCAAGCGCAAGCATCAGCACATAGTAGAGGGCAGCAAGCATGTCGCGGTGATCGGTGATGGGGTGGATCGGCCTGAGGCCTTGTCGGCGATAGTAGCCGAGCACGCACCTGCCCGTTCTACCCTCCCACCGCCTGCATGCGCAGCCACTGCGCCACCGCCTGCACGGCAGCCGAAGGCGACCGGTCGGCATGCATGGCCAGGTGGTAGGTATGGCCCTCGATGACGGGGCCGAAGGGCTGCACCAGGTGGCCGGCCCGCAGTTCCTCGGCCACCAGCGCCAGGCTGACCAACGCGATGCCATGGCCTGCCACGGCCGCTTGTATGGCATGCCCCTCGTCTGAAAAGCGCAGCTGGCCCGCCTGCGCGGGCGGGCGCCGCCGCGCCCGTGCGAACCAGCGCTCCCAGGTCGGGTTCTCGGGGTGGGGGCGCCTCCAGTCGAAGCGGATCCAGGGCACGCGGGCCAGGTCCTGCGGCGAAGCGATGCCCAGGCGCGGGTTGGCCACGGGGGCAAAGCGGTCGGTGAACAAGGGCTCGGTCACCAGCCCGGGGTAGGGCCCCCGGCCATAGCGCACGGCGATGTCGACGGCGCTGGAGCGCAGGTCGACCACCTCGTCGCTGGCCTGCAGCTGCAGGTCGATGCCGGGGTGCCGCTGCCGAAAATCGGCCATGCGCGGCACCAGCCATTTCACGGTGAAGGCGTTGGTCGCCGAGATGCCCACCTGCGCCCGCGTGCGCTGCTGCGTCAGCCGCGCCAGCGTGGCCGCAAACGCATCGAAGCCATCGCGCAGCACCGGGTAGAGCTGGGCACCGGTCTCGGTCAGCAGCACCTTGCGCACCTGGCGCTCGAACAGCACCAGGCCCACCTGCGCCTCCAGCGCGCGGATCTGGTGGCTGACGGCCGTGGGCGTCACTGCCAGCTCTTCGGCCGCGGCCTTGAAGCTGCCCAGGCGCGCCGCCGCCTCGAAGGCGCGCAGCGCAGAAAGCGGAAGGGAGCGGCGTTGCATGGTGGTTCCGGCGAATGGATGAATTCACCTCATCTTACAGGTGACATATCAACCTTTGTCACCACGCCCTGCAATCCCTACATTCAAACCACGGATCGGCCACCACCCTCTTCTGCACCGGCCGGCCACGAATGAAAGGATGTTCACCATGCAACTCGAACGCATCACCACCCAGCCCGACAACTACGCACCCTTCCTGCTCTCGCAGGGCATCCGCTTTGGCGACCTGCTGTTCATCTCTGGCCAGGCCGGTGCGGCCGACGATGGCCAGATCGTGCCCGGCGGCTTTCTGGCCCAGGGCGAGCAGGCCTTTGCCAACCTGCGCCGCGCGCTGGAGGCCGGCGGCTCCAGCCTGAAGGACGTCATCAAGGTCACCATCTTCGTCACCGACATTGGGCACTTTGCCGATGTGGTCACGCTGCGCCGGCGCTTTTTCTCGGCCCCCTACCCGGCCGACACCATTGCCGAGATCAAGGCCTTGTACGACCCCGCCGCCATGATCGAGATCGAGGCCATCGCCGCCGTCCGCCAGCCGGAGGGCCGCTGAGATGGCCGGCCATGCACTGTTCACACCGCTGCACCTGGGCGGCGCCCTGGAGCTGCCCAACCGCCTGGCCGTGGCACCGATGACCCGCGTCAGCGCCACGGCGCAGGGCCACGCCACGCAAGCCATGGCCGATTACTACGCAGACTTTGCCGCGGGCGGCTTTGGCCTGGTCATCACCGAGGGCATCTATACGGATGCGGCCCACGCCCAGGGCTACCTGTTCCAGCCCGGCCTGGCGGATGCGGCGCAGCGCGATGCCTGGCGGCCCGTGGTGGACGGCGTGCATGCACACGGCGGCCGCATCGTGGCCCAACTGATGCATGCAGGCGCCCTGTCGCAGGGCAACCCGCACCGCACCACGGCCATGGCGCCTTCGGCCGTTCAGCCCCGTGGCCAGCAGATGGCTTTCTACCGCGGTGAAGGGCCCTACCGCATGCCGCAGGCGATGACCACCGCCGATATCGCCGAAGCCATCGACGGCTTTGCCCAGGCGGCGCGCCGGGCGCAGCAGGCCGGCTTCGACGGGGTTGAAATCCACGGCGCCAACGGCTACCTGCTGGACCAGTTCCTGACCAGCCACACCAACCAGCGCGACGACGGCTACGGCGGTAGCCTGGCCAACCGCCTGCGGCTGGTGGTCGAGGTTATCCAGGCCGTCCGCCAGTCCACGACCGGCGGCTTCGCCATCGGCGTGCGCATCTCGCAAGCAAAGGTCAACGACTTCACCCACCAGTGGGAGGGCGGCGAGGCCGACGCCGCGCAGATCTTCGGCACGCTGGGTGCGCAGCCCATCGACTACCTGCACACCACCGAGTTCGAGGCCTGGCGCCCGGCGTTTGGCGAGCACGGCCCCAGCCTGGCCGCGCTGGCGCGGCGCCATGCCGCGGTGCCGGTGCTGGCCAACGGTTCGCTGCACGAAGCTGGGCAGGCCCAAGGCCTGCTGGCGCGGCAGGAGGCCGACGGCATCACGCTGGGCCGCGGCGCGCTCACGCATGCCGACTGGCCGGCCCGGCTGCGCAGCGGTGCGGGGCATATCCACTTCGACCGCGAGCTGCTGGCGCCCATTGCGGACCTGGCCAACGCGGCCCGCCACCGCGCAGCGCAGCAGACTTCATCGTCACCTCACACAGGCCCGCAACACTGCATGCAAAGCCCTGCATGAGACCACCCCCTTGATGACCCCAGCAACCCCTGAACGTGCCAGCCGCCCCACATCCTTCCTCGGGCGCGCTGCCGCACTGGCCGGGGTGCTGTGCCTTGCGGTGGCCGCACTTGCCACCTGCACGCAAGACGGGGACGCACCCCGGCCCGACAAGGCACGTACCTCGGTCGACACACGCCTGCTGGCCACCGACATCCACGTCTCCATCGCGCAACGCCCGCTGGTGCTGCCCTTCGTGGCACTTCCGGAGCATGTCGGCCGGGGCATGTCGTTCTCACTGGACCGCCAGGGCGACCGCCGGCGAGCGGCCGATGCCCGCCAGCAGTTCCTGCGCGACGCGGCCGACCCCGGCCAGCCCCTGCCGCTGGACAGCCTGTCCGTGGTGGTGGACGCCTATGGCTGGGACCATTCCGCCCCGGGCCAGCCGCCGCTGTGTGCCCTGCTGACCCGCGAATGGGCGCGCGCCGTCTGCGACAACCCCTGGGCCGCCACGCGGCAGGCCTTGCCTTACAACCGCCTGCGCCTGCTGGACCTCAGCCGCCTGCGCACCACGGGCCCCGGCCGCCAGGCCGAGTGCCGCGAAGGCACGCCACCGCCCAGGGCTCTGCCCACCGAACCCGGGCAGGCCGTTCTGCTGTGCAACGCCATGGTCTACGGCGGGCGCCAGGACCAGCACCACCACGCGGTGCTGCGCATCGACGGCGACCTGGGCGCCTTGTGGACGGTCTGGCACTACGGGCAAAACGGTGAAACCGCTGAAGCCATGGCACAGCGCGAAGGCCAGGCCATCGCCCATTTCGTGCAGTACGCGCTGGGCCCGCGCGAGGACTTTGCCGCCCTGCAGGCCCGCATGTGCCGCCTGCGCCGGCCGGACTCGGCGGACCACCCCCACGGTGCCGACTGCAGCCGGGCGGCACGCCGGCAGGTGGAGCAGCGCGATCGCGCCACTTGACATAGAGTGCACTCCAGCTTGCCCAATCACGGCTCCACCCCTTTTTCTTTTCTTTTTGGAGCCCACCATGCAAGCGAACAAGGCACTCATGCAAGCCATCTTTTCCGAACTGGCACAAGGCAACGGCCGCCCGCTGGTCGATGCCATGGCCGACGATTTCTGCTGGACCTTCAAGAGCGAAGGCCCCTGGCGCGGCAGCTACCGCGGCAAGCAGGCCGTGCGCGAAGAGCTGCTCGGGCCACTTATGGCGCAGTTCGCCGACCGCTACACCAACACCGCCCAGCGCTTCATCGCCGAGGGCGAGCACGTGGTGATCGAATGCCAGGGCCGTGTCACCACCAAGGCCGGCCAGCCTTACCACAACCAGTACTGCTACGTGTGCCGGCTCGAAGGCGGCCAGCTCAAGGAGCTCACCGAGTACATGGACACCGCGCTGGCCCAGGCCGTGCTGGCGCCCCCTGCGAGGCCGGGCACATGAGCGGCGGCGACGACCACCAGGGCCGCCGCCAGCCAGGCCGTGGCGGGCTGCTGCGCATCGGCGAGCTGGCGGCATTGAGCGGGCGCAGCGTGCATGCCATCCGCTGGTACGAAGCCCAGGGTCTGATGCCCAACGTCGCACGCGATGCCGCGGGCCGGCGCGTCTACCACACGCGGCACCTGGACTGGCTTCAACTGATGGAGCGGCTGCGCCACACCGGCATGTCGATTGCCGAGATGCGCCAGTACACCGACCTGGTGTGCCAGGGCCGCGCCAGCCTGCGCCAGCGCAAGGACCTGCTGCTGGCCCACCGCGCACGCGCCCAGGCCACCATCGCCGAGTGGCTGCAGGCGCTGGAGCTCATCGACGGCAAGATCGCTTTCTACGACGAGTGGATCGGCACCGGCCAGCCGCCACGGGTGTTGCCACACGAGCAAGCCAGGCCCGCAGCGCTGACTGCGCCCACAGGCAAGCCCAAGCGCCGCCGTGCAAGCAAGGACTGATGTGCTGGCGCATCGGCCCGGGGGAAACCAGCGCACCGGCGTAGACTCCCGCATCCCCCGCCGCCCTGCCCCATGCCCACCGACACCGCCCACCGCCCCCACCTGCGCCGCACCGGCCTGGCGCTGCTCATCGTGGGCAGCGTGGACATCGCGGCCTGGCTGGTCTGCGTGGCGCTGGATGTGCCCTACCTCTCCAGCTTCAACATCTTTGCCGCACTGGGCGGCATCTTCCTGCTGCGCGGCAGCCTGCGCGCGGCGTCCATCGTGCGGCGCATGGCGGTCTCCATGCTGGCCCTGCTCGGTGCCGTGGTGCTGCTCTCGCCGCTCATGCAGCCCCCAGGCCTCACGCTGGCCATGGCCCGGGCCCACGCGGCGCTGGCCGCCCTTGGCGGCGTGCTGCTGGTCTTCACCGTGGTGCTGATGGCCTGGCTGGCGCGTGAGCTGGGCACGCCCGCGGTGCGCGAGGCCATCGCCGCCGCCGGCCTGCGCCAGCGCAGCACGCGCTGGCCCATTGCCATGGGCATCGGCGTGGCCGTGCTGCTGGCCGCCATGGGCACGGCGCTGCAGCACACCGATGCGGCGGCCCGGGCCATCAACGAGGCGCGCGCGGCCAACGGCGACGGCTACCACTACCACCTGGGCCTGATCCAGGTGCGGCAGACCCCTGCGGGCCGCGAGGTCTATGGCACCGTCTCTGCATGGAACGGGCACGAACTCAAGAGCGTGCCCTTCCATTGGCTGCAATGAGCAGCAGCCTTGGTAGAAGAATCGATGGAACAGGTGGATGGCCGCCCACGCAAGGGCTGCGGCAGCGGCAGTGTCGCAGGCCGGGCGTTCAGCCCCCGGCCATCGCCTCGCGCAACACCCCATGGGTGTCGCACTGCTCGTCCAGGTCGCTGATGGCCTGCTCGGCCTGCTCGGCCGGGTAGCTCAGGCGCACCACAAGGAACTCCTCGCCGCTGTCGTCCAGCACCTCGTGCCTGCGCCCCGCACCCAGCGCCTGCCAGACGAGCACGACGCTCATCGCGTCGGTGGTCGCGCTGATCATGGTGCTGTGCGATTCGCGCCCATCGCGCGTGAATCTGAAAACGGCTGACGAGATTGGCATACGGGGCTGGGTCCCTGGATCGGCTCTGAGCGATGCCCAGATACCCCATGGTAGCAACACCCTGCTGGCCGCTTGTCCAACAAAGACAGCGCAAAAAGTAAGCCATTCGTAACAGGCCGCGCGGCGCGCCAGCGCCCTAAAAAAGGGCCCGCTCGGCGGCGGGCCCAACTCGCGATGGTCACGAGGGAGAGACGCCGATCCGGGGTCCACAGCACCCCTCACGGCGCAGCCATGGTAGTGGGCCGCCGATGGCTGGGTTTGTAGGACGGCACCCCAAGCTTTTGGCACCGTCCGGCAGGTCCGAAAAATGCCGCAAGCTCTTGCCGCTGCTTACATTTTGCAGGCCTGCATGCCCCCTGGATACAGCCCGTGCATCTGCTTACCGGGGTGGGCGTTTTTCCGACCGGCGCATAGGACAAAACCTACAAGGCGCCCCCACCCTGGCGCCCAAGAATGGACCCACACACGGTCGTCGTGTGCAATGTTTTCACTTCACCCAACAGGAGAACAGGTATGCCCAAGAACAACCCTCAAGGCAGCAACCACCCGAACCAGGACGACAACCACCAGCAGCGCAAGCCATCGGGCGAGCGCCAGCAGGAGCAGAGCACCGGCAGCTCGGGCAGCCGCCAACAGGGCCAGCCAGGCCAGCAGCAGCACAGCGAGGCCAGCCGCCAGCAGGGTGAATCGTCGTCGAACCAGCGGTCCCCCAAGACCCAGCATTGAGCCGGTTTCTGCGGCCCGCACAGTCCGGCACCCGGGGCGCGCGTTCGCGCCCTCCGCGCACAGCGGCTTGCGGGCCGCAGTTCCTTCCTCCCCCCCCTCTCCACCACCCGCCGGGTGCCGCCGCACGCCCCAAGGAGCAAGACAATGGGATACCGAGACAGCGACGACAGCGGCTTTTCGCGCCACGGCATGGGCCGCGACCACGACCACCCCGACCTGGGCCGCGACGAAGACCTGCACACCAGCCACTCCGTCTCCCTGGACAGCCTGCGTGCGCGCCGCGATGGCCAGACCTACCCGGGCCCGCGCACATGGGAAGGGCATGAGCCCCCGCGCGGCAGCGGGCATGAACGCTACGGCACCGGCTACGGCTACGGTACCCGCGCCCCCGACATTGGCGGCCACGAGCCCCGTGCCCTGTACAGGCCGGAGCAGCACTACCGCCCCGACGACCGCGGCCTGCAGCAGGGCGCCACGGCCCCCGGCAACCGCCCAGGCCGCAGCTACGGTTATGGCCACGACGGCCGGCCGGACGGCGGCTACGCAGGGAATGGCGGGCCAGATGGCATCGACCACAACGACCGCTCCCCGTCCCACCGTGGCAGCCAGCGGCGCTACGACCCCGACTACCTGGCCTGGCGCGAGGAGCAGATGCGCCTGCTCGACGAAGAGTACGACCTGTGGCGCGCCGAGCGCTACCAGAAATTCACCGAAGAATTCAACGCCTGGCGCAGTGCGCGCAGCCGCGGGCCCCGGGGCCAGGGCGCAGAGGGCCTCCAGGGCAGCGACACCGCCGCCCCGGGCAAGGCCAAGGACGGATCTTGACGGCTATGGTTTGCAACCGGGGCCTGTCCACCGCGTTGTCCACCAGGAAGGGATGCATGGATTCAGCATGGCGGCGCTGCACTGCAGGCCCCTGCAACCCCACCCCGCCGTGCCAATCAAGGCGCACAGCGCTCGGAACCCTCCATCCAGCGCACAGCAGCCAAGTGCCACGCGGGCCGGGGCATCACCCCTTTCGGACAACGCCCTGGGCAGGCCCGGGTTGTTCCTCTTCTTCTCAGTTTTCAACGGCGCCGCGCTCCACCAGCAAGGCACGAAACTGGCACGGCCATGGCCAGTGCCCCCGTGCAAGGGCCGCCCCGCCGCACTGGGGGCGTCCCCCTCCCGACTCGCGCAGCGAGGAGAGAGAGGGGGAAGGCGCGAAGCGACTCAGGGGGTGTTTCACTTCAGCGGCGCAATCCCGCTGTCGGCCGCCTCGCGCGGGGGCGGTGCGCCACGTGCCTGGAGCGTAGGCAGCCAGCGGGGGAACAGCGACGGGCCGGGCGCTGTGCCAGCCGCGCCATGGGCAGGGCCGGTCAGGAAGCGGAAGTCCCGCTCCGGGTAGGCCTTGCGCAAGGCCGCACGCCCCTCGGCGGTGATGGCCAGCACCTGTGCGCTTTGCAGCGCACAGCCCACCTCGGGCAGAACCGCCTGCACCAGGTGGGCCGCCGCCAGCACGCGCACGCAGTCGATGCCCCGGGCGTCGCCCACCGTTCGGGGCAGATCGCCCTGCGACAGCTCGAGCATGAACTCCATCGGCATCAAGACGCTCCCTGGTCAAGCGGGCCATTGTGGGGCCGCACTACGCAATTCGCAACGTTTTACACAAAAAGAAACGGGCGGGCCGCCCCTTACCTGCACACCTGGGTCCCAACCTATCGCCTAGCACATTGCGCATCTGTCTGACAGCGCAGGCCCCACGCCGGCGCCATCATGGGGAGCCGCTGACCTTGCCGCCTGTTCAGCCGTCCTCTGAAAGCCACCAACATGCTGTCGCCGCCGCTGCTCCCCACGCCCGTGCCGCACCCTCTTTTGCAGTGGCTTCTGCTACTGCCGCTGCTGTGGCGGGCGCGCCCCGGTGCCACCCACCCCCATCCCATGGGGCCGGTGGACCCCGTGCCCGAACCCCGGCCCGGCAACCCCCTGCCGCCCGAGCCCTTGGGGCCCCACCCCACCCCCGCGCCGGCGTAGCGGGCCCCCGCCAGCGCCCGCCGCCGGTGCGCCGGTTCCCATGGCAATTGATTGATTGATCAACACCGGGGTGGACGTTAGGATGTTTTGATGACCTGGAGCAGCCCATGCGACTAGTGCTTGCCTACCCCGAGGATGCCGACAGCGAAGACAAGGCTGCGCAGGCAGAGCAGGCCGCGCTCGAGGTCTGCCTGGCCGCGCATGTGAACCCCTACATGGCCTGGCACGACTACTCCATGGTGCACTCCGGCCTGAACCTGCCCTCCTCGGCCTTCGCCACCGCCGAGATCGCGGGCGCCTTCGTCTGGATCGAGGCCATCGCCGCCGCGCAGGAGTTCCTGAACCCGCCCCGGGGCGCCAAGGTCGAGATCGACGTGCTCTTCGAGCCCGGCGACGAGCGCCCCCCGCCCCAGGAGTTCGGCCCTGGCAGGGCCGTGCTGCGCGATCACCTGTACCTGCAGATGTGCCTGGAGCCGCGCCTGCTGGCCAACGCCGTGCCGCCGCCGCCGCAGGATGATGACGAGGGGTCGGGCCCTGTGCCGTTGGGGGCGAGGCACGAGTTGAGCTTTGAGAGTGAGTGACGGGCTGGGCGGTGAAGCGGCTGTTTTGACTTCATGCCTCTGCTGAGGGCGGGAGCCGGGATGTGCGCCCGGCGGCGCAGTAACTTTCTCTTGGGCCGCCAAGAGGGTGTAGAAGAAACCTATTTGAGCCGCCCCAAGAGCATGCGGGC
>NZ_JACHLK010000032.1 GCF_014207955.1 Acidovorax soli | reverse complement strand
GACGCAGACAGCGGGGCGCCTTTTCTTTGCCTACTTTCTTTTTGCGCAAAAAGAAAGTAGGTGCGCCGCCGGGCGCACATCCCGGCCCCCGCCCTTCAATAGGGCAAATCGCACAATTCCAGCGGACGGGGCCGAAGAAGCATGAAGAACAGATCAGTCCCCCATCACAACACCCTCACGCCGCGGATCCGCCCCCCCAAACCACATCTTCTTCCCATGCGCATTCCCGCGCGTGATGGCCTGCAAGCCACTGGTCATGTTCATCTCCCGCACCTCCGCCCCGCGCGCGCGCAAGGTCTCCACCGTGAGCGGGGGGAAACGCTTTTCCTCCAGCAGCGAAGGCCCGTTCATCGAACCGAAATTGGGCAGGTTGATCGCCTGCTGCGGCATCAGGCCCCAGTTGAACACGCCATACAGCGTCTTGGCCGTGTAGTGGATGATGGCCGCGCCCCCCGGGCTGCCGCCGCTCATCAGCAACTCGCCCGTGGCCTTGTCGAACACCAGCGTGGGCGACATGGATGAGCGTGGCCGCTTGCCCGGCTGCACGCGGTTGGCGATCGGCTGCCCTTGCGCATCGGCCGGGGCGAAGCTGAAGTCGGTGAGCTCGTTGTTGAGCAAAAAGCCCTTGACCATCTGGCGTGCGCCGAACTGGTCTTCAATGGTGGTCGTCATGGCCACGGCGTTGCCGAAGGCGTCGACGATGCTGATGTGGCTGGTGCCGTACTCGGGCTGGTCGGGCATGGGCGCATGGCTGGTGGCCACGGCGCCGGGCTTGCCGGGCTGGGCGACCTTGAGGCTCTGCGTGCCGATGAGCTTGGCGCGCTCGGCCAGGTAGGCCGGGGCGATCAGGCTGGTCCAGTTGCCGGCGGGGGGCTGCACGAAGTCGGGGTCGGCCACGTACTGGGCGCGGTCGGCGAACGCCAGGCGCGCGGCATCGGTGTACAGGTGCAGCCAGTCGGCCGTGGGCAGGCCGTTTTCCAGCGGCATGGACGCCGCGTCGGTGTTCTTCAGGATGCCCAGGATCTGCGCGATGGCAATCGCGCCCGAGCTCGGTGGTGGAAAGCCGCACATGCGGTAATTCTTGCTCGCCACCTGGTAGTCGTGGCACAGCGGTTCGCGCTTTTTAGGCTGGTAGCCGGCCAGGTCGGCCAGGCTGAGCTTGCCGGGGTTGGTGGGGTGTTTTTGCACTTTGTCCACGATGGCCTGGGCGATCTCGCCCTCGTGCAAGGCCTTGCTGCCCTCGGCCGCGATGCGGCGCAGCACGGCACCCAGTTCGGGGTTGCGCAGGTTGAAGCCCACATCGCGTGCATCGCCATCGGGCTTGTAGAAGTAGGCCGCGGCCACCGGGTCCTTCTTGAGGTGGGCATCGGCCGCGGCCAGGGTGTTCAGCCGTGCGCTGACCTTGAAGCCGCCCTCGGCCAAAGTGATGGCGGGCTGGAACAGCGTGGCCCAGGGCAGCTTGCCGTGCTCCTTGTGCGCCATCTCGAGCATGCGCACCGTGCCGGGCACGCCGACCGAGCGGCCGCCCACGACCCCGTCGTGGAAAGGCAGGGGCTTGCCGTCCGGGCCGAGGAACAGCTTCTCATCGGCGGCTGCGGGGGCCGTCTCGCGGCCGTCATAGGCTTCCACCTTGGTGCCGGCGCTGTGCAGCAGAAAGGCGCCGCCACCGATGCCGCTCGATTGCGGCTCGACCAGCGTGAGCACCATCTGCACGGCAATCGCCGCATCCAGGGCCGAGCCGCCGGCCTTGAGGATCTGGTAGCCCGCATCGGTGGCCAGCGGGTTGGCGGCCGCCACGGCAAACTTCTCGGTGGCCCAGCCGGGCTTTTCGGTGTAGCCCGAGGAGCCCTCGGGCTGCGCGGGCACGGTGTACTCGAAGCGGGGGCTGCTGGCGCAGCCGGCCAGCAGGGCGGCCACGGCCAGCAAGGTCAGGGTGGGGGTCTTGCGCATCGCTTGGTCTCCAAGGGCTGGAAGGAATACAGGCCATGGTAAGGCCCGCACCCTGCGGCGGGGCGCTTTATTTACAGGATGCTACAAGCCGCCGAAGGGGTATTGCGCGGAGACGGGTCATCAGGCCGCCACCGGCCCGGGGCGACGGTCTTCGACCACAAAGCGCGCCTGCGTGCTGGCCCCGCTGTCTTCGCGCAGCGGGTCGTCCAGCACGCGCAGGGTGGTGGTCCAGCGCGCGGGGGTGATGTCGGCCAGGCCATAGCCGCGCTGCTCGCAGCGCGCCAGCAGCACATGGGGGCTGTGGCGCACGACCGCGTCGACCTTGTCCTGCGTGGTGCCCGAGCGCGAGCTGATGGAGGTGCCGCAGAATTCGCTGGCGACCACCGCGGACTCGGGCCGTGCCGCGTCGGCCAGCACACGGCACACATAGTTCTGGTGGATGTCGCCCCCCAGCAGCACGGTGTTGCGCGGCGCATGCTGGGTAACGGCCTGCAGCAGGCGTGCGCGCGCGCCCGGATAGCCGTCCCAGCTGTCGGTGGAGACCACGCCCGAGGGGTAGTGGCGCGGCGAGAACAGGGTCTGCTGCGCGACCACGCTCCAGCGCGTGCGCCCGTCCCGGGCATCGGCCGCCAGGCCGGCGTCCAGCCATTGCTCCTGGGCCATGCCCAGGAAGCTGCGCGCCGGGTCGGCCAGCTCGGCGCAGTCCTTGGGGCGCACGGCGCCTGCGCTGCTGGCCGCCGTGCGGCAGGCCTGCAGGCTGCGGTACTGGCGCGCGTCGAGCAGGTGCAGGTGTGCCAGGCGGCCCCAGGCGAGGCGGCGGTAGACCTGCAGCGCCGAAAAGTCGCGCTGCACCAGGCTGGCAGCCCGCAGGGGCATGTTTTCGTAGAAGGCCTGCCAGGCCGCGCTGCGCTGGGCCAGAAAGCCGGCCGGGTCGCCCTTGCCTGCATCGCCGGCGTAGTCGTTCTGTACCTCGTGGTCATCCCAGGTCACCATCCAGGGGCAGGCGGCGTGGGCCGCTTGCAGCGCCGGGTCGCTCTTGTGCAGGGCATAGCGGTCGCGGTAGTCGGCCAGGGTGGTGGCCAGGCGCAGGCTGTGCACGCGCGCCAGGCCCGAGCTGTCCTTGGGGCTGGCGTACTCATAGATGTAGTCGCCGAGAAAAAGCACCAGGTCGGGCGCATCCGCACGCACATGGCGCCAGGCCGCATAGTGGCCATGTTCCCAGCGCTGGCATGAGGCAAAGGCCAGGCGCAGGCGCTCGGGCAGGGCGTCGGCGGCTGGGGCGGTGCGTGTGCGGCCCGTGGCGCTGACCGCATCGCCATGCATAAAGCGGTAGTGGTACCAGCGGCCCGGCGCCAGGCCGGCGAGCTCCACATGCACGCTGTGGCCCAGCTCCGGCAGGGCCGTGGCCTGGCCGCGCTGCACGATGCGCCGAAAACTCTCGTCATCGGCCAGCTCCCAGCGCACGGTGAGGGGCTGGCGGGCGTGGCTGGCATCGGGAAGCAGGCGCGTCCAGAGCACCATCCCATCGGCACCCGGGTCGCCGCTGGCCACGCCCAAGGCGAACGGGTTGCTCTGCTGGCGCTGCGGCTGGCTCCAGGCCCAGCGGGGCAGGGTGGTGGCGGCCGCGCCCTGGGCCGCCCGCAGCAGGAAGGCGCGGCGCTGCTGGGGATTCACCGGCGGGGGCTCATGCAGCCATCACCCGGTTCTTTCCGGAGCGCTTGGCGAGGTACATGCTCTGGTCGGCGCGCTTGATCGCGTCGAAGCTGGTCTCCGAATCGTGCAGCTGGGCCACGCCGGCGCTGAAGGTGATGAGGATCTTCTCGCTGCCCTGCAGGAAAAAGCGCGTGGTCAGCTCGCGCTGCAGGCGCGTCATGGCGGCCACTCCGGCGTCCACCGTGGTGTCGGGCAACAGCAGCACGAACTCTTCGCCGCCGTAGCGTGCCAGCAGGTCCTGTGGGCGCATCACCTCGCGCGTGACCTGGGCCAGGTGCACCAGGGCCGCGTCGCCCACGCTGTGGCCCAGGCGGTCGTTGATGAGCTTGAAGTTGTCGATGTCCAGCAGCGCAAAGCACAGGGGCGCACCCATGCGCCGCGAGCGGGCGATCTCGCGCTCCATGGCCTCGTCCAGGCCCTTGCGGTTGAGGCTGCCGGTCAGCGGGTCGTGCCGGGCCTGGGCACTGGCGCGGTCGAGCTCCTGCTGCAGCTTGGCGACCTCGGCGCGTTTGGCCTCGGTGCGCTCGCGCAGGTCCAGCAGTTCGGTGTGGGTGAGCTTGGTGTCGAGCGCCATGCTGCGCGTGGCGCTCATCGCCTCTTCCAGTACGGGTGCGATCTCCTGCAGGCTGCTGGCCTTGCCGATGAGGTCGGCGCAGCGCTCCATGGTGCCCTGGTAGGTGGTGCTCGATGCGGTGATCTGCGCCAGGCGTTCGATGAAGGTGGCCAGCAGGTCCTTCATCTGCTCCTGCGCCTCCATGGAGCGCGCCTTGGCCTCGGTCTGTTTGAAGATCACGTCCTTCAGGCGCAGTTGCACGTCGTCAAGCCGGCGCAGCGTGAGCGGCGGGGTGGAGGCCGTCATCAGTGCCTCGGCCTGGCCCTGCAGCCAGCGGTCGTCGGCGCTGAGCACGGCGATGTTCTCGAACACCATGTGCAAGAGCTCCAGCAGGCTGGTGCGGATGGCCGCCTGGTCTTCCGTGGCGAACGACAGCCGGTAGGTGAAGTTGCCCAGCATCAGCATCAGCGTGGAGATCAGGGGCGTGGGCTCGCGCAGGAAGGTGGTGAGCTGTGCGGCCATGCCGTGCACGCGCTGGTCGTCCTCGCCCAGCGCGGGCAGGGTGTTGTCGATCAGGCGGGCCAGCAGTTCGGCCAGGTCTTCGGGGAGCGTGGCGGCCGGCGCGGTGGGGGGGAGCTCCACCGGTGAGGCGGCGGCCGGGCTCAGGCCCAGGTTGGCATAGCCCACAAGCACGCTTTGCAGGCCGCTCCAGTCCTTGTTGGCGATGGCCTTCTCGAACTGGCCGAGCAGGCGCTTCTGGGCCGGGGTCTGGCCGGGAATCAGCCGCAGGATATGGGAGAGCTGGGCCTCGGGGAACGGGGTGGCGCTGCGCACCCCCGCAATCTCATCGTAGATCGCCAGGTAGTTCTCGGGCGTCGGGGCCAGCCGGCGGGTCGAGAGCTGCTTGAGCGTTTCGCGTGCGATTTCGTAGGGTGGACGTTCGGCCATGGGCGGGCACCAGTGACGGGGACTGCGATGAACCGCGAGTTTGACACAGCGCCATGTTTCTCGTCGCGAGCGCCGCCCAGGGCGTCTGTTTTCGGTGTCAGTTGTTCACTGCGCTGTGCGCCACCCGCGATGCGTGACACTGGCACGGCCAAGGCCAGAGCCCCCGTGCAAGGGCCGCCCCGCCGCACTGGGGGCGTCCTCCTCCCGACTCGCGCAGCGAGGCGAGAGAGGGGGAAGGCGCGAAGCGACTCAGCAACTGTGTTCAAAGTCAAGCGCTTTTCATACCGCGCCTGGCTGTGGACAACGTTGCTCCCACGCTGTGTTCGACTTGATCACTGCATTCAAGATCGCCAGCATCTTGCGCATGCATGCCACCAAGGCAACCTTCGCTGGCTTGCCCGCCGCTCGCAGCCGCTGGTAGAACTCTCTGATCACCGGGTCGAAGCGCACTGAACTGAGCGCGGCCATGTACAGCGATGAGCGCACGTCGCTTCTACCTCCCCAGATCGAGCGCTTGCCGCGCATCTTGCCGCTGTCATGGTTCAACGGGGCTACTCCTACCAGCTTGCTGATCTCTCGCCGGTTCAATTGGCCCAGCTGCGGCAGCGCTGCCATCAATACTGCTTTGGTTCCTTGGCCAATGCCCTTGAAGCCCTCCAGCAGCTTGAGCTTTTGCGCAAAGTGCTGCTTGAGCCTGCCACCGATGTCTTCATCAAGTGCCTTGATCTGCTTGTCCAGTATCTTTATCACTGCCTGGATGCTCTTGGTCGACAGGGCGTGCGCCTGAGCCAATCTATTGGTCTCTGCCACGCGCATCTGCACCAATTGCGCTCGCCTTGTGACCAGCGCCTGCAGCTGTTCCTGGTGTGCTGCAGCCAGCTTGAACAATGACTTCTCAAACCGCTCACTGTTGTGCAGGGTTCGCGCAAAATGCGACAGCGCCTTCGCGTCGATGCCATCGGTCTTGGCCAGATACCCCAGGGACTTTGCAAACTCGTGGGCCTGCCTGGGATTGGCCACAACAACCGTCAGCCCCGCCAGGTACAAGCGCTGCGCGCAGCGCTTCTCCAGCCCTCCCGTCGCCTCCATAAGCACCACTGCCACGCTCTGACCTGCCAGCCAATCGAGCATCGCACTGATGCCCTGATCGTCGTTGCCAAAGCGCATGCTGGCGCCCTTGTCACCCAAAGACACTTCCAGGCTGTCCTTGGACACATCAATGCCCACATACACGGATTCACGGGATTCGTCTGCCATTGCCCAGCCTTGCAAATACGAGGTCAATCACACCGCCCATGCGGTGCATTGCCAACCAGCAACTGTTCGGGCTACTTGCAAACGGTCAGCTGTCCACGCCACCTGCTGAGTCTCGGGATGCTGTGCTCCCAGAGGGGGAATCGGGCTGTGGACAACTTCCCATTACCTTGTCCTGAACTTCAATGTTTTAAGGATACAAGGGGGTGTTTCACTTCAGTTCACCATCACGAGTTTGCCCATCACGCCACGCGAGCCCATGTGGGCGTAGGCGGCCGGCAGCTCGGCCATGGGCATGGTGCGGTCGATCACGGGCTTGATCCTGCCCTGGGCGTACCACTGGGCCAGCTCGCCCATCATGGCGGCATTGGCCTTGGGCTCGCGCTTGGCGAAATCGCCCCAGAACACGCCCACGATGGAGGCGCCCTTAAGCAGTGCCAGGTTGAACGGCAGGGCCGGGATGGGGCCCGAGGCAAAGCCCACCACCAGGTAGCGCCCGCGCCAGGCGATGGAGCGGAAGGCCGGCTCCGCGAAGTCGCCGCCCACGGGGTCGTAGATCACATCGGGGCCCTTGCTGTCGGTCAGGGCCTTGATGGCCTCGCGCAGGTTCTCCTTGCCGTAGTTGATGGTGGCATCGGCCCCGATGGAGGTGCACAGCGCGCATTTCTCGTCGCTGGAGGCGGCGGCGATCACGCGCGCGCCCATGGCCTTGGCGATCTGGATGGCCGCCGTGCCCACGCCGCCGGCGGCGCCCAGCACCAGCACCGTCTCACCGGCCTTGAGCTGGGCCCGGTCCACCAGGGCGTGGTAGGACGTGGCGTAGATCATGATGAAGGCGGCCGCATCCACATGCGCAAAGCCGGGGGGCAGCGGCATGCACAGGGCCGCCGGCGCGATCGTGTGGGTGCCGAAGCCCCCGGTGCCCGACAGGCAGGCCACGCTCTGCCCCACCTTCAGGTGGGTCACGCCTTCGCCCACGGCCTGCACCACGCCGGCGTATTCCGAACCGGGCACGAAGGGCAGGGGCGGCTTCATCTGGTACTTGTTCTGCACGATCAGCAGGTCGGGGAAGTTCAGGCTGGCGGCCTTGATCTCGATCAGCACCTCCCCCGCCTTGGGCGTGGGCGTGGGCAGTTCGGTCCAGGCCAGGGCCTCGACGCCGGTGGGGTTGGTGCAGAGCCAAGCGTGCATGGGAAAAGTCTCCAGTCAGTGATGCGCCGGATGATAGGCGCGCCTTTTGCATGGGTGATGTCCCCCGAGCGACCGGAAGGCCTGTCACCGACCGCGTCCTACAATCCGGGGCAAACCATCCCTGTTCCATGAAGATCCTGATATCCAACGACGACGGCTTCCAGGCCCCCGGCATCGTGGCGCTGCACGGCGCACTCAAGACCTTGCCCGGTGTGGAGGTGGAAGTGGTCGCGCCCGAGCACAACAACAGTGCCAAATCGAACGCGCTGACCCTGCATTCGCCCCTGTCCGTGCACCAGTCGGCCAACGGTTTTCGCTATGTGAATGGCACACCGGCCGACTGTGTGCATATCGCGCTCACGGGGCTGCTCGGCTACCGGCCCGACCTGGTGGTCTCGGGCATCAACAATGGCGCCAACATGGGCGATGACACCATCTACTCGGGCACCGTGGGGGCCGCCATGGAGGGCTACCTGTTCGGGGTGCCGGCGATTGCGTTCTCACAGGTCGACAAGGGCTGGGGCGAGATCGAGGCGGCGGCGGCCAAGGCGCGCGAGATCGTGGAGCAGATGCGCCAGCAGAACCTGGTGGGCGAGACCCCCTGGCTGCTCAACGTGAACATCCCCAACATGCCACTGGCGGCGCTCAAGCCCATCCGACTGTGCCGCCTGGGGCGCCGGCATGCGGCCGAGCGCGTGATCGTGCAGGAAAGCCCGCGCGGTGAGGCCATGTACTGGATCGGCAACGCGGGTGCGGCCAAGGACGATGCCGAAGGCACGGATTTCCATGCCACGGCGCAGGGGCATGTGGCCATCACCCCGCTCAAGGTGGACCTGACCGACCACGACAACCTGGGCTACTGGGCGCAGACCGCCTCGAAGCTCGCGGCGGGCATGTGATGCAGCGGCGTCCGGGCTTTCCCGCCAGGCTTCCGGGGAGCGGGGCGCCCGCGCCGCGCCCCGCGGGGGCGGGTGCGGGCAGCACAGGGTCGAGCACCTCCCGGGGTGCAGGGGGCGGGGCCGGCCCCTGGGTGCCAGCGGCCACGGCCGTGGGCGTGGGGCTCGACTCGGCGGCCGTGCGCAACCGCATGGTGCAGAAGCTCGCGGCCGGGGGCATCACCTCGCCCGCCGTGCTGCAGGCCATGGCGACGGTCGAGCGCCACCGCTTCGTGGACAGCGGCCTGGTCAACCAGGCCTACGAAGACACCAGCCTGCCCATCGGCCTGGGGCAGACGATTTCCAAGCCCAGCGTGGTGGCGCGCATGTGCGAGCTGCTGCTGTCCGCCGAGAGCGCCCGCGCCGGCGGCGGCCTCGCCCGGGTGCTGGAGATCGGCACCGGCTGCGGCTACCAGGCCGCTGTGCTGGGCCAGCTGGCGCGTGAGGTCTACACCATCGAGCGCCTGCGCGGGCTGCACGACAAGGCGCGCGACAACCTGCGCCCGTTCCGCCTGGCCAATGTGCACCTGATGCTGGGCGACGGCATGCTGGGCTATGCCAAGGGCGCGCCCTATGCGGCCATCATTGCCGCGGCCGGCGGCGATGCCGTGCCGCAGGAGTGGTGCGATCAGTTGGCGGTGGGCGGGCGGCTGGTGGCGCCCATGGCGCTCACCGGCGGCCAGCAGGTGCTGCTGGTGATTGACAAGACCCCACACGGGTTGAAACAAAGCGTGCTCGAACCGGTTCACTTTGTCCCTCTAAAATCGGGGATTGCCTGAAGGGAAATTGCTTATGTTGGTATCGCGTGGTCTTGTTGCAGGGTTTACCGTGGCGTTGCTGTTGGTGGGCTGTGGAACCCGGATGACCAAGGCGCCTGTGGAAGACCGGGGCACGTATGCCAACAACACGCTGCCACCCTCCGGCGCGCAGCCTGGCGTGGTGGCCGCGCCCGTCAAGCCCCTGCCCGGCGCAGAGAACGCCGGCAAGCCCGGTTACTACACCGTCAAGCCCGGCGACACCCTGATCCGCATCGGCCTGGAAAACGGCCAGGCCTGGAAGGACATCGCGCGCTGGAACAACCTGGAGAACGCCAACCTGATCGAGGTGGGCCAGGTGCTGCGCGTCATCGCGCCTGGCGCGACCCCGCCCCCCGTGATCGCGGCCGACACCGGCGTGGTCACGCGCCCGGTGACCTCCACGACCATCACGCCGTCGACACCGACGGCCACCCCGCTGCCGCCCGCCTCCGGTGCCAGCGGCGCCAAGCCGGCCACGCCTGCGCCCGCGGTGGCCGCAGCACCCGCACCGGCGCCGAGCGCGGGGGAGGACGAGCTGAACTTCATCTGGCCCGCCTCGGGTTCGCTGCTGGCCGGCTTTGACGAAGCCCGCAACAAGGGTTACGACATCTCCGGCAAGGCCGGCGATGCGGTGCTGGCGGCTGCGGACGGCCGCGTGGTCTACTCCGGTGCCGGCCTGCGCGGCTACGGCAACCTGGTGATCCTGAAGCACAACAACACCTTCCTCACGGCCTATGCGCACAACCAGACGCTGCTGGTCAAGGAGGACCAGTCCGTGCGCAAGGGCCAGAAGATCGCCGAGATGGGCAGCACCGACGCCGACCGCGTGAAGCTGCACTTCGAGATCCGCCGCAACGGCAAGCCGGTGGATCCCGCGCGCTACCTGTCGGCGCGTTGAGCGCGGTGGTGGTGGCGCCCGCGCAAGCCCCTGAATCTGGCCAGCCTGGCAGCCCTGACGAGGAGTGGGCCAGCGAAGAGGCGGGTGGCTCTGACGAAGCCGAGGTGCGCCAGATGCAGGTGGGTGCAGCGCAGCATGCGGCCCGCCTGGACAAGGCCCTGGCCGAGCTGGTGCCCGAGTTCTCGCGCAGCTACCTGCAGCAGTTGCTGGCCCAGGGGCTGGTGCGGGTCAACGGACAGCCGGCCACCAAGCCCTCGCTCAAGGTCAAGGCCGGGGACGGCCTGGCCCTGGAGATGCGCCCCACGCAGCAAAGCCAGGCCTTTCGGCCCGAGGCGATGGCCATCGACGTGGTGTATGAGGATGAGCACCTGCTGGTGGTCAACAAGCCTGCGGGCTTGGTGGTGCACCCGGCCCCTGGCAACTGGAGCGGCACCCTGCTCAACGGCCTGCTGGCGCGCGACGCCAAGGCGCTGCTGGTGCCGCGCGCAGGCATCGTGCACCGGCTGGACAAGGACACCAGCGGCCTGATGGTCGTGGCGCGCGAGCGCGCCACCATGGACGCCCTGGTGGCCATGATCGCTGCACGCACCGTGCGCCGCCAGTACGTGGCCCTGGCCCACAAGCCCTGGGCCGGCGCTGCCCAGCGCACGGTGGAGCGGCCCATCGGCCGCGACCCGCGCAACCGGCTGCGCATGGCCGTGGTGGACCTGGCCAGCCAGGCGGGCAAGCCGGCGCGCACGGATTTCCGGTTGCTCGGCGGGGTGGACGAGGGCTGCTGGGTGGAGTGCACGCTGCACACCGGGCGCACGCACCAGATCCGCGTGCACATGGCGTCCATCGGCCACCCGCTGGTGGCTGATGTGCTCTATGGCGGCACGCCGGTGGGGGCCTTGCAGCGCCAGGCGCTGCATGCCTTTCGCCTGGCGTTCGCGCACCCGGTCACGGGGCGGCCACTGGAACTGCACGCGCCGGTGCCCCAGGACATGGTCGATGCACTGTCTTTCTGGGGCCTGCGCTACAATGGCGCGCAGTGAAACCCAGGTATCTGTGTTTCCAGGCCTGACCGGCCCCGGGCGCGCGCACCGCGCCCCGAACCCGAAGACGGAATCCCGCCGGGCCCCCAGTGTCGCGCCAGCGGCCGCGCAGTATGCGCCCCTTGATTGAATGAATCCCTGCTGCTGGTGCGGCCCCTGTCACGACACGTGCCGCTTTTTTCCCGGAATCGCTGAACCATGAACACGGTGGATGCCAAACGGGTCCTTGAGACTGCCCTGATCTGCGCGCAGCAGCCTGTGCCGCTGCGCGAGATGCGGGTGCTGTTCAATGACGCCCTGGGCTCGGACACGCTCAAGCTGCTGCTGCTCGACCTGCAGCGCGACTGGGCCCACAAGGGGGTGGAGCTGGTGCAGGTGGCCACGGGCTGGCGCCTGCAGAGCCGGCCCGAGATGCGCGAGTACCTGGATCGGCTGCACCCCGAGAAGCCGCCCAAGTACACCCGTGCCACGATGGAGACGCTGGCCATCATTGCCTACCGCCAGCCGGTGACGCGCGGGGACATCGAGGACATCCGCGGGGTGACGGTCAACAGCCTGATCATCAAGCAACTCGAAGACCGCGGCTGGGTCGAGGTGATCGGCCACCGCGAGACGGTGGGCCGGCCTTCGCTGTTTGCCACCACGCGCCAGTTCCTCGATGACCTGGGCCTGGCCTCGCTGGACCAGTTGCCCATGCTGGAGGACGCCTCGGGCCATGCCAATGTGCTGGAGGCCATGGCGGCCGCCGCGCAGGGGCAGGGAGTGATCGAGGAAGAGGGCGCCGCGCACGAGGATGCGGAGCAACCCGCGGGCGATGCCCCGGTGCCAGCCATCGGCGAGCCGGCCGATGTCGTGGCCGTGACCGAGACCGAGACCGAGACCGAGACTTCGGCCGAGGTCGAGCCTGTTCAGCAGACCCTCGCAGGTCTGGAGGGGGAGGCGGCGCCGGATGGGGATGCCGATGACCACGGCGACGACGATGATGATGACGATGGGCTGGTGGCAGCCGCGGCCGCGTGGGCGTTGGAGGCGGCCGAGGTCTTGCTGCCGGACGATGCCTCCGATGGGGCTGTGGATGGGGCGGCTGTGCAATCGGAGGAGCCGGTACGGCTCGATCCCGACAGCCATCTGGTGGCCGGCGACGCTGCGGCCCAGGCAAGCACCGCTTCGGGTGCAGACAATTTGAACGAGACGGAGCGGGACGAGGATGCTCCCCGCGACGATGATGACGATGCCCCACAGGGCGTCCAGGGAAAGCTTTCATGAACGACGATTCGACGACCCCCGACCCCGCCACCCTCGGTGCCGAGGCTGCCACCCCCCCTGCCAAGCCACGCCGCGCTCCGCGCAAGAAGGCGGTGCCTGCCGCGGCCGATGATGCTGCCAATGCCGTGGCCCCGGTCGAGGCGGCACCGCTGCCTGCCGAGGAGCCGCCCGCTGCGGTGAAGAAGCCCCGCAAGCCGCGCCAACCCAAGGCGGTGGTCGAGCCGGTGGCCGATGCACTGCCCCAGGTGCCAGCCCCCCAGCTGGCGGTGCAGGACGAATTGCCCCTGGCTGCACCTGTCGCGGTGCCGGAGGCCGTGGCCGAAGCTGTCGTGGTGGCTCCGGAGCCTGCGGTGCCGACGGCACCGGCGGTGCTGGTCGACCGTGCGCCTGGTGCGCGCATTTATGGCGATGCGGCGGTGGCCGAGGCCCCTGCGGCGGCAGAGGCTGCCAGCGGGGAGGAGCCGGGCGGGCCGCGCGAGGCGCAGGCGCGCAGGGACGGCCGGGACCGCAACAAGGGCGCCGGGCGGGGCGGCGCCCGGGACGCTGGCGGCAAGGGTGGCCACCAGGGCCACAAGGGCGGCAAGCCGCAGCGCGGCGGCGTGCCGGGCTACCAGTTCGAGGACGTGGTGTCCGGCCAGTTCGATGCGGACGAGGAGTCCGACGAGGCGGCGCCCCTCAAGCGCGTGCTGCTGCCCCAGGTGGAGACCCCCAAGCTGCACAAGGTGCTGGCCCAGGCCGGCCTGGGCTCGCGCCTGGAGATGGAACAGCTCATTCTGGAGGGGCGTATCTCGGTCAACGGCGAGCCGGCCCACATCGGCCAGCGCATCCAGTTCGGCGACCAGATCAAGGTCAATGGCAAGCCCATCCGCTTCCGCATCGACCCGCCACCCGCGCGTGTGATCGCCTACCACAAGCCCGTGGGCGAAGTGGTCTCGCACGACGACCCGCAAAACCGCCCCACCGTGTTCCGCAAGCTGCCGCGCCTGCCCCAGGGCAAGTGGCAGTCCGTGGGCCGGCTGGACCTGAACACCGAAGGCCTGCTGCTCTTCACCAGCTCGGGCGAGCTGGCCAACAAGCTCATGCACCCGCGCTTCGGCCTGGAGCGCGAGTACGCCGTGCGCGTGCTCGGCGCCCTGAGCAACGAAGAGAAGCAAAAGCTGATCGAAGGCGTGCGCCTGGACGACGGCATGGCCGCCTTCGGCTCCATCGAGGATGGCGGCGGCGAGGGGGCCAACTGCTGGTACCGCGTCACCATCTCCGAAGGCCGCAACCGCGAGGTGCGCCGCATGCTGGAGTCGGTGGGCCATGCGGTCAGCCGCCTGATCCGCATCCGCTATGGTGCCATGGTGCTGCCACGCGGCCTCAAGCGCGGTGCCTGGCTGGAGCTCGACGAGGGCGATATCCGCGCGCTGGCCCAGGCTGCCGGCGGTGGCCGTGAACCGGGCCAGGGGCGCCCCGAAGGCGCGGCCGGCGAGAGTGGTGGCCAAGGCCAGGGCAAGCAGCGCGGCAACAACCGCGGCCGTGGCGGCCCGCGCGGCGACGGCAGCCGCCGCGACCAGCCCCCAGGTGCCAATGCCTTTGGCAATGGCCCGCGCGGCCAGAAGCCCCGCCGCGATGGCGGTGGGGGCGGCCGTGGCAACGGCAATGGCGACGATCGCCCGCGCGGCTCGGCCCAGCCCGATCCGATGAAGACCTCGGTGGGTTACATCGGCTCCGACAGCCTGTCGCGCCACCGCCAGGCCCAGCGCGGCCCGGGCGGGGGGGGCGGCTCGCGCCGGGGTGGCCGAGGCCGTTGATTTACAAGGGCTACCCTCGCACGGTTAGAATCGAGGGTTTTGTCCGGTGGGCAAAAGAATTCGCATCGTTTATATCAATCCAATCAGGAAATCACCATGGCAATCGAACGCACCCTCTCCATCATCAAGCCTGACGCAGTGGCCAAGAACGTGATCGGCCAGATCTACGCCCGTTTCGAAGCTGCCGGCCTGAAGGTCGTGGCTGCCCGCATGGTGCACCTGTCGCGCCTGGAAGCCGAGCAGTTCTACGGCGTGCACAAGGCCCGTCCTTTCTTCAAGGACCTGGTGGACTTCATGATCTCCGGCCCTGTGATGATCCAGGCCCTGGAAGGCGAGAACGCCATCCTGAAGAACCGCGAACTGATGGGCGCCACCGACCCCAAGAAGGCTGACGCCGGCACCATCCGCGCTGACTTCGCCGACAGCATCGACGCCAACGCCGTGCACGGTTCGGACGCTGCCGAAACGGCTGCCGTGGAAGTGGCCTTCTTCTTCCCCGGCCTGAACATCTACTCCCGCTGAGATGGTGGTCCCCATGCTTGAGCCCACCCCGGTGGGGCGGCCGCACCATGGGGACGACTGCGAGCGGTTACCCGAAGGGACGCCGCTATGACGACCACGACCGATACCTCCGCTGTGCTTGCCGCACCTGCCGCCAAGGCAGCGGCAACCAGTGCGACCATGACCAACCTGCTCGAGTTCGACCTCGACGGTCTGGCCGCCTTCTGCGAAAAGCTGGGCGAGAAGCGCTTTCGCGCGACCCAGCTGTTCCGCTGGATCCACCAGCGTGGCGCGCACGAATTCGATGCCATGAGCGACCTGGCCAAGGCCTTGCGCGACAAGCTCAAGGGCTGCGCGCATGTGCAGGCCCTGCCGGTCATCACCGAGCATGTCTCGGCGGACGGCACTGTCAAATGGCTGTTCGACGTGGGCGATGGCAATGCGGTCGAGGCGGTCTTCATCCCCGAGGACGACCGCGGCACGCTGTGCGTTTCCTCCCAGGCCGGCTGTGCCGTGGGATGCCGCTTCTGCTCCACCGGCCACCAGGGCTTCAGCCGCAACCTCACCACCGGTGAGATCGTGGCCCAGCTGTGGTTTGCCGAGCATGCGCTGCGCAAGCGCCTGGGCAGGGACGAGCGCATCATCTCCAACGTGGTGATGATGGGCATGGGCGAGCCCCTGCAGAATTATTCGGCCCTGGTGCCGGCCCTGCGCGTGATGCTGGACGACCATGCCTACGGGCTGTCGCGCCGCCGCGTCACGGTGTCCACCTCCGGTGTGGTGCCCATGATCGACCGGCTGGCCCAGGACTGCCCCGTGGCCCTGGCCGTTTCGTTGCATGCGCCCAACGATCCGCTGCGCGACAACCTGGTTCCGCTGAACCGCAAATACCCGATCGAAGAGCTGCTGGCGGCCTGCAACCGCTACCTGGAACACGCGCCGCGCGACTTCATCACCTTCGAATACTGCATGCTGGACGGGGTCAACGACCAGATCGAGCATGCGCAGCAGCTGATAGCCCTCGTGAAGCCCGCACGCGGCGAGGGCGTGCGCTGCAAGTTCAACCTGATCCCGTTCAACCCGTTCCCCGCGTCGGGCCTTTTGCGTTCTTCACATGCGCAGGTGCAGGCCTTTGGCAAACTGCTGAGCGACGCAGGCATCGTGACCACGGTGCGCAAGACGCGCGGCGACGACATCGATGCCGCCTGCGGTCAACTGGCCGGTGATGTGAAAGATCGCACGAAAGCCGCGGAACGCATGGCCAAGCAGCGCACAATCGCACTCAAACCGGTGACCTGACACAACAAACTTGAAGGAGGCTCTACATGGTGGGATTGGTTGAACGCTGGCAGCGCATGGGCCGCTTTGCGCTTCTGGCCTGTGGGGTGGCAGCTGGGGTGGCAGGGCTTTCGGGCTGCGCGAACAACAGCGCTGGCGGTACGTCGGCCAGCCAGGCCAATGCCGCGGTGTTCACCCCCTCCGATGAGCCCGAGGCGCGCCGCCGCGCCCGCATCCGCCTGGAGCTGGCGACCAACTACTTCGAGAACGGCCAGACGACGGTGGCGCTGGACGAGGTCAAGCAGGCCCTGGTGGCCGACCCCACCTATTCCGACGCCTTCAACCTGCGCGGCCTGATCTACCTGCGGCTCAATGAATTCGGCCAGGCCGAAGAGAGCTTCCGCCGCGCGCTTGGCCTGCGCGCCAATGACCCCAATCTGCTGCACAACCTGGGCTGGCTGCAATGCCAGCAGCGCAAGTACGCCGAGGCCGACCAGAGCTTCGTGACGGCGCTGGCCAACCCGGCCTATACCGCGCGTGGCAAGACGCTGATGGCTCGCGGCCTGTGCCAGGTGGAAGCCGGCCAGACGGCCGAGGCCGAGCAATCGCTGCTCAAGGCCTACGAGCTCGATGCCTCCAACCCGGTGGTGGGCTACCACCTGTCCAATCTGCTGATGCGCCGCAATGAGCTCACGCGGGCGCAGTTCTACATCCGCCGCCTGAACAACAGCGAGTTCTCGAATGCGGAAACGCTGTGGCTGGGCATCAAGGTGGAGCATGGCCTGGGCGACACGGTCGCCATGCGCCAACTGGGCGATCAATTGCGCAGGCGTTTCCCGGAGGCGCGTGAGACGGGTGCCTATCAGCGTGGGGCTTTCAATGAGTGATTCGGTGGCAGGGGTTTCGGTGCACGAAGAAGAGGCACCAGGGGGCGTGCAAGGGCGAACGGCAGGGGCACTGCTGCGCGAGGCCCGGCTGGAGGCGGGCCTGCACATCGCTGCGCTGGCCGTGGCACTGAAGGTGCCGGTGGCCAAGCTGGAGGCCCTGGAGGCCGACAATTTCGCGGCCCTGCCCGACACGGTGTTCGTGCGCGCACTGGCTTCGAGCGTGTGCCGCACCCTCAAGATCGATGCGGCGCCCATTCTGGCATTGCTGCCGCAGAGCAAGAGCCCGCGGCTGGCTGACGGCCATGCCGGCATCAACGCGCCGGTCAAGGGCAGCAGCTCCAGCGCCGGCAATGGCTCCTTCGCCCCGGCATCGTCGGGCGGCAAGAAGTCCTGGGCCATCACCGTGGTGGTGCTGGCCTTGCTGGCGGGAGCCCTGGCCATCATGTTCGTGCCGGCAGACCGCAACCCGTTCGGCATCAGTGCGGGGGACGAGCCGTCGGCGCCGCCACCCGTCGCCGCCCAGGAACCCCAGCCCCCGGTGGCCGCGGCCTCCACTCCCGGTGTGGCAAGCCCCTCCGCTCCGGCTTCCGTCGCGGTGGCGGCGCCTGCACCTGCCGTTCCGGCGCCTGCGGCGGCCCCCTCGGTGGCTGCCAGTGCCGCAGCCCCGGCCGCGCCTGTGGCGGCGGCCTCCGACGCGGCGGTGGCCGTTTCGGCGTCCAGCGTGCTGACCCTGAGCGCGCGCGGCGCCTCGTGGGTGCAGGTGCGTGATGCCAAGGGAACCATTGCGCTGGAGAAGAATCTTGCGCAAGGAGAGTCCGTGGCGGTCTCGGGGGTCTTGCCCCTGGCGGTGGTGGTCGGGCGGGCCGATGTGACCGATGTGTTCGTGCGTGGCAAGCCCTTCGCGCTGACCACCGTTTCGCGCGAGAATGTTGCGCGCTTTGAGGTGAAATAAGTGGACAAGTCCCTGATCGACCTGGCCCCCGTGGCCATTGCCCAGCCCGCGCCCCGGCGTTCCCGCCAGGCCCGTGTGGTCTGGGGCTCGCGAGTGGTCACGGTCGGGGGTGACGCGCCGGTGCGCGTGCAGTCCATGACCAATACCGACACGGTGGATGCCATCGGCACCGCCATCCAGGTCAAGGAGCTGGCCCAGGCGGGCTCCGAATTCGTGCGCATCACGGTCAACACGCCCGAGGCGGCCCAGGCCGTGCCCTACATCCGCGAGCAGCTCGACCGCATGGGCGAGACCGTGCCGCTGGTGGGGGACTTCCACTTCAACGGCCACCGGCTGCTGACCGACTATCCGGACTGTGCACAGGCGCTGTCCAAGTACCGCATCAACCCCGGCAACGTGGGCAAGGGCGACAAGCGCGACCGCCAGTTCGGCCAGATGATCGAGGCCGCCATCCGCTGGGACAAGGCCGTGCGCATTGGCGTGAACTGGGGCAGCCTGGACCAGGAACTGCTGGCCCAGCTCATGGATGCCAACAGCCGCCGCGCCCAGCCCTGGGAGGCACGCCAGGTGATGTACGAGGCGCTCATCACCTCGGCCATCGAGTCGGCGCGCCGCGCCGAAGAAATGGGCCTGAACGGCGACCAGATCATCCTGTCGTGCAAGGTCAGTGGCGTGCAGGACCTGATTTCCGTCTACCGCGCGCTGGCGCAGCGCTGCGACTACGCGCTGCACCTGGGCCTGACCGAGGCCGGCATGGGCACCAAGGGCACGGTGGCCTCGGCCACGGCGCTGTCCATCCTGCTGCAGGAAGGCATTGGCGACACGATTCGCGTGTCCCTCACGCCCCAGCCGGGTGAGGCCCGCACGCAAGAGGTGGTGGTGGCCTCCGAGATTTTGCAGTCGCTGGGCCTGCGCGTCTTCGTGCCCAGCGTGACGGCCTGTCCCGGCTGCGGCCGCACCACCAGCACCACCTTCCAGGAGCTGGCCAAGCAGATCGACGACTACCTGCGCGCGCAGATGCCGGTCTGGCGCGTCAAGTACCCGGGCGTGGAGAAGATCAAGGTTGCGGTCATGGGCTGCATCGTCAACGGCCCGGGCGAGAGCAAGCACGCCGACATCGGCATCAGCCTGCCCGGTACCGGCGAGGCGCCAGCGGCCCCGGTGTTCATCGATGGCGAGAAGGCCATGACCCTGCGCGGCGAGAACATCGCCAACGAGTTCCACCAGGTGGTCGAGAACTACATCGAAAAGCGCTTTGGCGGCACCCATCCGGTGGCCGCCGCGGCAGCCAGCACGCCCGACGGCGCGCTGGCCTGACCGGGCGGCCGACGCCCCTGCGACAATCGCACCCGACGGGCCTGACCGGCCCAGCGAGGCGCCTCCCTGGAGCCGCCTCCCGTATCCCTATCCAAATGGAAGCCCATTGCCGTGAGTAAAGACGTATCCGCCGCTGCCGCCGCCAAGCCTGAGAAGCTGGTCGCGGTCAAGGGCATGAACGACATCCTGCCCCCCGACTCCGCCCGCTGGGAGTGGCTGGAGGACAAGGTGCGCCAGCTGATGGCGCGCTATGCCTACCGCAACATGCGCACCCCCATCGTCGAGCCCACGCCCCTGTTCGTGCGCGGCCTGGGCGAGGTGACCGACATCGTCGAAAAGGAGATGTACTCCTTCGAAGACCGTTTGAACGGCGAGCGCCTGACGCTGCGACCCGAGGCCACGGCCGGCGTGGTGCGCGCGGTGGTCGAGCATTCCATGCTCTACGAGGGTGGCAAGCGCCTGTACTACATGGGCCCCATGTTCCGCCACGAGCGTCCGCAGCGCGGCCGCTACCGCCAGTTCCACCAGATCGGCGCCGAGGCACTGGGCTTTGGCGGCCCCGAGGTGGATGCCGAGCTGATCCTGCTGGCCAATGCGCTGTGGAAGGACATCGGCCTTGCCAACGTGCGCCTGGAGCTCAACAGCCTGGGCCAGCCCGAGGAGCGCAAGGCCCACCGCGCGGCGCTCATCGCCTACTTCGAGCAGAACATCGACCAGCTCGATGAAGAGGCGCGCCGCCGCCTGCACGCGAACCCGCTGCGCATCCTGGACACCAAGAACCCTGCCATGCAGGCGCTGGTGAATGCCGCGCCGCGTCTCATCGACTTCCTGGGTGCCGAGTCGCTGGCGCACTTCGATGCGGTCAAGGCCATCCTGGATGCCAACGGTGTGGCCTGGACGGTCAATCCGCGCCTGGTGCGCGGCATGGACTACTACAACCTCACGGTGTTCGAGTTCATCACCGAGCAACTGGGCTCGCAGGGCACCATCTGCGGCGGCGGCCGCTATGACTACCTGATCGAGCAGATCGGCGGCAAGCCCGCGCCCGCCGTGGGCTGGGCCCTGGGCGTGGAGCGCGTGCTGGAGCTGGTCAAGGAGCAGGGCGCCCAGGTACCCGCGCTGGTGCCGGATGCCTATGCCGTCATCCCCAGCCGCAGCGCCCTGCCGACCGCCATCCGTGTGCTGGAGCAACTGCGCGCCGCGGGTGTGCAGGTGCAGATGCACGGCGCTCCCACGGCCAGCGAAGGCATGGGCAGCATGAAGTCCCAGTTCAAGAAGGCCGATGGCAGCGGGGCGCAGTATGCTTTGGTGTTTGGCGACGACGAGCTGGCCCGCGGCACTGTCACCGTGAAGTCGTTGCGCGATGGCGCAGGCGGTGCCCAGGTGGAGCAACCGCTCGCCCAGGTGGCCGATTGGGCCGCCACCCTACAATCCAACCGTTAATTCTTAACCAACCTCCATGGCAAATCACTTAGACCTCGAAGAGCAGGAACAACTGGACCAGCTCAAGCATTTCTGGAACCAGTGGGGAACCCTCATCAGCTGCGTGCTGATCGTGGTGTGCGGTTCGCTGGCGGCATGGAACGGTTACCAGTACTGGCAGAGCCGCCAGGCCACCAAGGCGGCGGCACTGTTCGATGCGGTCGACGTGGCCAACCGGGGCAAGGACCAGGCGCGCGTGGAGCAGGCCTTTGGCGACCTCAAGGCCAACTATGCCGGCACGCCACAGGCGGCGCAGGCCGGTTTCCTGGTGGCCCGCGGCCTCGTGGAGGCTGCCAAGCCCGATGAGGCGCGCGAAGTGCTGGCCTGGGTGGCTGCGAACGCCGGCGACGACGGCTTCAAGGCCCTGGCCAAGCTGCGCCTGGCGGCTGTGCTGACTGAACAGAAGAAGTACGACGAAGCGCTGGCCCAGCTGTCGGGTTCGCTGCCCGCGGCCTTCGACGGTGTCGCTGCCGACCACCGCGGCGACATCCTGATGCTGCAGGACAAGCGCAGCGAAGCCCAGGCCCAGTACGCCAAGGCCTACAAGGCCATGAGCGAGGACGTGGAATACCGCCGCCTGGTCGAGGTCAAGCTCAATGCGCTGGGTGCCAACCCCGCCGCAGAAACCGTGGCTGCCGCCAAAGCGGCCGAGGCGGCCAAATGAGCGCGCGCAAGCTTTCGCTCCCGGCCCGTGGCCTGACCGTGCTGGCCTTGGCGGCCGCACTGGCTGGTTGCTCGGTCATGCCGGGCGGTTCGTTCTGGGGCGGCTCGTCCAAGCCCGTGCCGGCCGATCTGGGTGCCAATGTGCCCGTGCTCGGCGTGCGCCAGGCCTGGACCAGCAAGGTCGGCGCGGTGGCCAGCCTGTCGCTCACGGTTCAGGTGAGCGGTTCCACCGTGATGCTGGCCTCCGCCGACGGCACCGTCGCCGCCATCGATGCCCGCACGGGTGGTGATGTGTGGCGCCTGGCCCTGGCCGAGCCGCTGTCGGCCGGTGTGGGCAGCGATGGCAAGCTGGCGGCCGTGGTGGCGCGCAGCAATGCGCTGATCGCCATCGATGCCGGCCGCGAGCGCTGGCGCCAGCCCATGGCCTCGCAGGTCTTCACCGCCCCGCTGGTGGCCGGTGGCCGCGTGTTCGTGCTGGCGGCCGACCGCACCGTGATCGCCTTCGATGCGGCCACGGGCAAGCGCCTGTGGACCCAGCCACGCCCCGGTGAGCCCCTGGTGCTGCGCCAGGATGGCGTGCTGCTGGCCGTGGGGGACACCCTCGTGGTGGGGCTGTCCGGCCGCCTGGTGGGCCTGAACCCCGACAACGGCAGTGTGCGCTGGGAGGCTCCGCTGGCCAGCTCGCGCGGCACCAACGATGTCGAGCGCCTGGTGGACCTGGTGGGCAATGCCAGCCGCGTGGGGGACTCGGTTTGCGCACGTGCCTTCCAGTCCGGCGTGGGCTGCGTCAACACGGCGCGCGGCTCCGTGGCCTGGACCCAGCGCGCAGCCGGTGCCGAAGGCATCGACGGCGACAAGGACGCCATTTTCGGCACCGAGAGCAATGGCTCGCTGGTGGCCTGGAACCGCAACGACGGCACGCGCCTGTGGGGCACGGAACGCCTCAAGCACCGCAAGCTGACTTCGCCCCTGCTGCTGGGCCGCTCGGTGGTGGTGGGCGACGACACCGGTCTGGTGCACCTGCTCTCGCGCGCCGATGGTGCGCCGCTCAACCGCCTGACCACCGATGGTTCGGGCATTGCCGCCCGTCCTGTGGCGGCGGCAGACACCCTGGTCGTCGTGACGCGCAACGGTGCGGTGCTCGGCTACCGGCCAGAGTAGTAGCCAGCGCAGTGAAAAAAGGATAGGTTGTATTCAATGAAGCCAGTCATCGCCCTCGTGGGGCGGCCGAATGTCGGTAAATCCACGCTGTTCAACCGCTTGACGAAGTCCCGCGACGCGATCGTGGCGGACTTCGCCGGGCTCACGCGTGACCGCCACTACGGCAATGGCAAGCAGGGCAAGCACGAGTACATCGTCATCGATACCGGGGGCTTCGAGCCCGATGCCTCCAGCGGCATCTACCGCGAGATGGCCAAGCAGACGCAGCAGGCCGTGGCCGAGGCCGATGTGGTCATCTTCGTCGTGGATGCGCGCGCCGGTGTCTCGGCGCAGGACCACGACATCGCCAACTACCTGCGCCGTCTGTCCAAGCCCTGCGTGCTGGTGGCCAACAAGGCCGAGGGCATGGTCGAGGGCATCCAGCTGGCCGAGTTCTACGAGCTGGGCCTGGGCGAGGTGCTGCCCGTGTCGGCCGCGCATGGCCAGGGCATCCGTGGCCTGGTGGACCTGGCGCTCAAGCCGCTGAACCTGCCCGAGCCCGATGAAGACGATGCCTCGGGCGACAAGAGCGTGATCAAGCTCGCCGTAGCGGGCCGCCCCAATGTGGGCAAGTCCACGCTGATCAACACCTGGCTGGGCGAGGAGCGCCTGGTCGCGTTCGACATGCCAGGCACCACGCGCGATGCGATCACCGTGCCCTTCGAGCGCAATGGCCAGCGCTTCGAGCTGGTGGACACGGCCGGCCTGCGCCGCAAGGGCAAGGTGTTCGAAGCCATCGAGAAATTCTCGGTGGTCAAGACACTGCAGGCCATCGAATCGGCCAACGTGGTGCTGCTGCTGCTCGACGCCACGCAAGGCGTGACCGACCAGGACGCGCACATCGCCGGCTACATCCTGGAAAGCGGCCGTGCCGTGGTGCTGGCCGTGAACAAGTGGGATGCCGTGGACGAGTACCAGCGCACGCTGCTGGAGCGCTCCATCGAAAGCCGCCTGTCCTTCCTGAAGTTCGCGGCCATGCACTTCATTTCGGCCAAGAAGCGCCAGGGTCTGGGCCCGCTGTGGACTTCCATCGTGCAGGCGCACAAGGCGGCCACCTGCAAGATGTCCACCCCCGTGCTCACCCGGCTGCTGCTGGAGGCCGTGCAGTTCCAGGCGCCCAAGCGCTCGGGCATGTTCCGCCCCAAGCTGCGCTATGCGCACCAGGGCGGCATGAACCCGCCGGTGATCGTGATCCACGGCAACTCGCTGGAGCATGTGACCGATGCCTACAAGCGCTTCCTCGAAGGGCGCTTCCGCAAGGAGTTCGACCTGGTGGGTACGCCGCTGCGCATCGAGGTCAAGACCTCGCACAACCCCTTCGTGGACAAGGACGAGGGCTGACCCGGCTGCCGCAGCGGGCCCCGGTGAGAGGGATCCGACTGCGCAGGGGCCGCGGCGCATGCCCTGTTGCGGGTGGTTTAAGGTAACCAACTGTTTCCTCTGTGGGGCCCGCTTCCGGGGCATTCCCTGCAAAGCACCACGGCCCGGCGTGAAGAAAGGCCGGGTTGGCGAAAGGCCATGCCATCACGCGGCAAAACTCCGACTTTGCTGTGGTAAGGTGGTGGTTTACAACAACATTTTTGAACACGGAGAATATCGTGAGCAATAAAGGCCAACTTTTGCAAGATCCTTTCCTGAACGCACTGCGCAGGGAGCATGTGCCCGTTTCCATCTACCTGGTGAACGGCATCAAGCTGCAAGGGCAGATCGAGTCGTTCGACCAGTATGTGGTCTTGCTGCGCAATACCGTCACGCAGATGGTCTACAAGCATGCCATCTCCACCATCGTGCCGGGCCGCGCGGTCAATTTCTCGACGGCCGAAACCCCTGATGCAGACGGCGCCGGCAACTGAGTTGCGGCATCCAGTTCAGCATTCAATCCTGGGTTTGATGGTCATGGGCGGAGGCCATCCGCTTTGAGCACCCCCGCATCTTCTGGCGCGGGGGGCGCTTCGGTACTGCTGGTGGGGGTGGACTTCGGTCTTCCCCATTTCGACGGCGAACTCGAAGAGTTGGGCCTGCTCGCGCAGACCGCGGGGCTCAACCCCGTTGCGCGCCTGACCTGCAAGCGCAAGGCCCCCGATGCCGCCCTGTTCGTGGGCAGCGGCAAGGCCGATGAAATCCGCACCCTGGCGCAGATGCACGGCGCGGTGGAAGTGCTGTTCGACCAGTCGCTCAGCCCCGCGCAGCAGCGCAATCTGGAGCGGCACCTGGAGTTGCCCGTCTCCGACCGCACCTTCCTGATCCTCGAAATCTTCGCCCAGCGCGCGCGCAGCCACGAGGGCAAGCTGCAGGTCGAGCTTGCCCGGCTGCAGTACCTGAGCACGCGCCTGGTGCGCCGCTGGTCGCACCTGGAGCGCCAGACTGGCGGCATCGGCGCGCGCGGCGGCCCGGGCGAAAAGCAGATCGAACTCGACCGCCGCATGATCGGCGAGGCCATCAAGCGCACGCGCGAGCGGCTGTCCAAGGTCAAGCGCCAGCGCTCCACGCAGCGCCGCCAACGTGACCGACGCGACACCTTCACCATCTCGCTGGTGGGCTACACCAACGCGGGCAAGTCCACGCTGTTCAATGCGCTCGTGAAGGCGCGTGCCTATGCGGCCGACCAGCTGTTCGCCACGCTCGACACCACCACGCGCCAGCTCTACCTGGGCGACGCGGGGCGCTCGGTGTCGCTGTCGGACACCGTGGGCTTCATCCGCGACCTGCCGCACGGCCTGGTGGATGCCTTCCAGGCCACGCTGCAGGAGGCGGTCGATGCCGACCTGCTGCTGCATGTGGTCGATGCCTCCAACCCCCATTTCCCCGAGCAGATGGACCAGGTGCAGCGCGTGCTGCACGAGATCGGCGCGGCCGACATTCCGCAACTGCTGGTGTTCAACAAGCTCGATGCGCTCGATGCCGGGCAGCAGCCTGCGCTGCTCGAAGACCAGTACGAGGTGGAGGGCCAGATGGTGCCCCGCCTGTTCGTGAGTGCACGCTCCGGACAGGGGCTCGACAACCTGCGCCGCGCGCTGTCCGCGCGGGTGTTGGAAGCCCAGGAAGACATGACCCCAGCTGAAGCTGCCCCATTGCAGGCCCAAGAGGACTGATTGGGCACAATGCCGTTTTGATCGATGCCACCAGAGAACCAGAGACTTTGCGCATGAATTTCCAAAATCGCACCCTACGCTGGGCTTCGCTGCCAGAACGTATCCGGGGCATGTTCAATCTGAACGACCCCCGCTGGGGCCGTGGCGAGGACAAGTCGGACGATGGCGCTCGCCCGGACGACCGCCAGCCGGCGCAGCCCCCTGCGGGCAACCGCGGGCGCGAGACCAACAACAAGGGCCAGGGCAATGGCCAGCCGCCGGATCTGGACGAACTGTGGCGCGACCTCAACCGCAAGCTCGGCGGCCTGTTTGGCGGCAAGGGCGGCGGCGGGCGTGGGGCCGGTGGCTCCGGCAACGGCAGCTTCCAGCCGCCCGACATGAAGAGTGCAGGTGTGGGCGTGGGCCTGATCGCCGGCATCGTCTTCGTGATCTGGATGGGCACGGGCTTCTTCATCGTGCAGGAAGGCCAGCAGGCCGTGATCACGCAGTTCGGCAAGTACAAGAGCACGGTGGGCGCGGGCTTCAACTGGCGCCTGCCGTACCCGATCGAGCGCCATGAGCTGGTGTTCGTGACGCAGATCCGCTCGGCCGATGTGGGCCGTGACAACATCATCAAGAGCACGGGCCTGCGCGAGTCGGCCATGCTGACCGAGGACGAGAACATCGTCGAGATCAAGTTCGCCGTGCAGTACCGCCTGAGCGATGCGCGTGCCTGGCTGTTCGAGAGCAAGAACCCCTCGGACGCCGTGGTGCAGGCCGCCGAGACGGCGGTGCGCGAAGTCGTGGGCAAGATGCGCATGGACACGGCCCTGGCCGAGGAGCGCGACCAGATCGCCCCGCGCGTGCGCACGCTGATGCAGACCATCCTGGACCGCTACAAGGTCGGGGTCGAGGTCGTGGGCATCAACCTGCAGCAGGGCGGCGTGCGCCCGCCCGAGCAGGTGCAGGCCTCCTTCGACGACGTGCTCAAGGCCGGTCAGGAGCGCGAGCGCGCCAAGAACGATGCGCAGGCCTATGCCAACGATGTGATCCCGCGTGCCGCGGGCTCGGCATCGCGCCTGAACGAAGAGGCTGCGGCCTACAAGGCCCGCATCGTGGCGCAGGCGCAGGGTGATGCGCAACGCTTCTCGTCCGTGCTGGCCGAGTACCAGAAGGCACCCCAGGTCACGCGTGACCGCATGTACCTGGAGAGCATGCAGCAGATCTACGGCAACGTGACCAAGGTGCTGGTCGATTCGCGCCAGGGCTCCAACCTGCTGTACCTGCCGCTGGACAAGATCATGCAGAGCGTGAGCAGCAACACGCCTGCCTCGCTGGAGTCGCCGCCGGCCAACGCCGCATCGACCGTGGCACCGACCTTGCCACCGACCTCCACTTTTTCGAATGACCCCCGGGCGCGTGACAGCAGTCGCACCCGCGAACGTGAATCCCGCTAGGAGCAGCTCGTGAACAGAGTCGGATTTATCGCATCCACCCTCCTGGTGGTGCTTGCACTCATGAGCTCCATGCTCTTCGTGGTCGACCAGCGCCAGTTCGGCGTGCTCTACGCGCTCGGACAGATCAAGGAAGTGATCACCGAGCCGGGCCTGAACTTCAAACTGCCGCCGCCGTTCCAGAACGTGACCTACATCGACAAGCGCCTGCTCACGCTGGACAGCCCCGATACCGAACCCATGCTGACGGCCGAGAAGCAGCGCGTGGTGATCGACTGGTACGTGCGCTGGCGCATCTCCGAGCCCACCCAGTACATCCGCAACGTGGGTCTGGACGAAAGCGCGGGCGCCATGCAACTCAACCGCGTGGTGCGCAATGCCTTCCAGGAAGAGATCAACAAGCGCACCGTGAAGGAGCTGTTGTCGCTCAAGCGCGAGGCGCTCATGGCCGACGTCAAGCGCGAGGTGCTCGAAGCCGTGCGCGGCGCCAAGCCCTGGGGTGTGGACGTGGTGGACGTGCGCATCACGCGCGTCGACTACGTCGAGGCCATCACCGAGTCGGTGTACCGCCGCATGGAAGCCGAGCGCAAGCGCGTGGCCAACGAGCTGCGCTCCACCGGTGCCGCCGAGGGCGAAAAGATCCGCGCCGATGCCGACCGCCAGCGTGAAATCGCCATTGCCAATGCCTACCGCGATGCCCAGAAGCTCAAGGGCGAGGGCGATGCCGAGGCAGCACGCATCTATGCCGACGCCTTTGGCCGCGATCCCCAGTTTGCACAGTTCTATCGCAGCCTGGAGGCCTACAAGTCGAGCTTCAACAAGAAGAGCGATGTGGTGGTGGTCGATCCATCCTCGTCCGACTTCTTCAAGGCCTTCCGCGGCAACGCGCCGGCCCCGGCAGCGCTGCCCGCCGCGCGCAAGTAAGCCCCCTGCGCCCGGCCTGGCAAGGCAGATGGCGGCAATCCTGCACAGCGGGATTGCCGCTTTTTTGTGGGGGCTGCTCCCGTCCCATGGGACACGGCAAGCCCCCCGGATTTTTCGCCCCGGTCCCCCTGGCGGCAGGCCCCGATTTGGGCTGCTTGGCCGGTGCCGGTAGAATCACGGTTTTAACAGCCTCCCCTTTTCTCCATGTCTGCTTGGGTCCTGCCGGATCACATTGCCGATGTCTTGCCGTCCGAAGCGCGGCACATCGAAGAATTGCGTCGCGGGCTGCTCGACACGGCGCGCTGCTATGGCTATGAGCTGGTCATGCCGCCGTTGCTGGAGCACCTCGAATCCCTGCTGACCGGTACCGGGGAGGCGCTGGACCTCCAGACCTTCAAGCTGGTGGACCAGCTGTCGGGCCGTTCCATGGGCCTGCGTGCCGACACCACGCCCCAGGTGGCGCGCATCGATGCCCACTTGCTCAACCGCAAGGGTGTGACGCGCCTGTGCTATTGCGGCCCCGTGCTGCACACCCGCCCCGACCGCCCCCATGCCACGCGCGAGCCGCTGCAGTTCGGCGCCGAGATCTATGGCCATGCCGGGCTGGAGGCCGACCTCGAAGCCCTGCAGCTGGCGCGCGAATGCCTGCGCGTGGCCGAGGTGCGCGACACCACGATCGACCTGGCCGATGTGCGCATCGTGCGCCGCCTGCTGGCCGGTGTGGCGGTGGACGCTCCGCTGCTCAGCCGCATCCATGCGGCGCTGGCGGCCAAGGATGCGAGCGAGTTGGCCTCGCTCACCCGCGATTTCCCCACCGCTTCGCGCGAGGGCCTGCTGGCGCTGCTGCAGCTCTATGGCGACGAATCGGTGCTGGCCGAAGCCGACAAGACCTTGAAGCACATCGCCGGCGTGTCCGAGGTGCTGTCGCACCTGAAGTGGCTGGCATCGCGCCTGGATGGCGCCGTGGTCACCTTCGACCTGGCCGACCTGCGCGGCTACGCCTACTACAGCGGCACGCGCTTTGCCATCTATGGCAAGGGCGCCAGCGACGCGCTGGTGCGTGGCGGCCGCTACGACGAGGTGGGTGCCGTGTTCGGCCGCAACCGGCCTGCGGCCGGCTTCAGCCTGGACATCAAGCAACTGGTGAGCGTGGTGTCCCCGCGCGCCCTCAAGGCCGCCATCCGCGCGCCCTGGGGCGAAGCGAGCGACGTGAATGCCGCCATCGCCGAACTGCGCCGCCAGGGCGAGACGGTGGTGTGTGTTCTGCCTGGGCATGGGAGCGAAGTCGATGAGTTCCACTGTGACCGAGAGCTGGTGCAGATTGCGGGCCAGTGGGTCGTGCAGGCTGTTTGATCGAGTTATTTGCAATTGAGAATTGGGTCTGAGATGAAAGCAACCAAAGGTCGCAACGTAGTGGTGGTCGGAACCCAGTGGGGTGACGAAGGCAAGGGCAAGCTGGTCGACTGGCTCACCGAGAGCGCGCAGGGCGTGGTCCGGTTCCAGGGCGGTCACAATGCCGGCCACACCCTGGTCATCAACGGCGTGAAGACTGCGCTGCACCTGATCCCCAGTGGCATCATGCGCCCGGGCGTCAAGTGCTACATCGGCAACGGCGTGGTGCTGTCGGCCGCCAAGCTCTTCGAGGAAATCGAGGGCCTGGAAAAGGCCGGTGTGGAAGTGCGTTCGCGCCTGCGCATCAGCGAGGCCTGCCCGCTGATCCTGCCCTTCCATGCTGCCATCGACGTGGCCCGTGAAGCTGCGCGCGAGCAGGGTGGTACCGAGAAGATCGGCACCACCGGCCGCGGCATTGGCCCCGCCTACGAGGACAAGATCGCCCGCCGTGCGCTGCGCGTGCAGGACCTCAAGTACCCCGAGCGCTTCGCCACCAAGCTGCGCGAACTGCTGGACCTGCACAACCACGTGCTCACCACCTACCTGGGCTCGGCCAAGTTCGTCTTCGGCGATGCGCTCAAGCCCTACATCCAGGACGGCAAGGTGCAGTTCGACGTGGTGTATGCCGAAGCCATGCGCCATGCCGAGCTGCTCAAGCCCATGATGGCCGACGTCTCGCGCGAGCTGAACGAAGCCCACCAGGCCGGCGCCAACCTGCTGTTCGAAGGCGCACAAGGCACCTTGCTCGACGTGGACCACGGCACCTACCCGTACGTCACTTCCAGCAACTGCGTGGCCGGCAATGCCGCCGCCGGCTCGGGCGTGGGCCCGGGCATGTTGCACTACATCCTGGGCATCACCAAGGCCTACTGCACGCGCGTGGGCGGCGGTCCGTTCCCGACGGAACTCGACTGGGAAGTGCCCGGCACGCCTGGCTACCACATGAGCACCGTGGGTGCCGAGAAGGGTGTGACCACGGGCCGCAGCCGCCGTTGCGGCTGGTTTGATGCCGCGCTGCTCAAGCGCAGCGCCCAGGTCAATGGCCTGTCGGGCTTGTGCATCACCAAGCTCGACGTGCTCGACGGCCTGACCGAGCTGCTGCTGTGCACCGGCTACGAACTCGACGGCGAAAAGATCGACCTGCTGCCCATGGGCGCGGACGACATCGCCCGCTGCACCCCCATCTATGAAACCCTGCCCGGCTGGAGCGATTCCACCGTGGGCGTGACCGACTACGCCAAGCTGCCCGAAGCGGCACGCCGCTACCTGGAGCGCATTGCGGAAGTGACCGGCGTGCCGATCGACGTGATCTCCACCAGCCCGGACCGCGACCACACCATCATGATGCGCCACCCCTACGCGGCCGGCTGACGCACCACCTTGCCGCCGCTGCCCCGGCCGAAGCAAGGCCGGGCAGCGGAGTGCTTTCTTTTCGTATTTCCTCTATATCGCGATAAGGGCTTGCTCTGGCGCTGCTGCCGTGTGATCCTCTTGTCCATAAGCCACCATCCCAGGAGCCCCGCCCATGTTGACCGAAGACGGCAAACACCTGTATGTCAGTTATGACGAGTACCACAGCCTGATCGAAAAGCTGGCACTCAAGGTGCACCAGTCGAACTGGGAGTTCGACACCATCCTGTGCCTGGCGCGCGGTGGCCTGCGCCCCGGCGACATCCTGAGCCGCATCTTCGACAAGCCCCTGGCCATCATGTCCACCAGCTCCTACCGCGCCGAAGCCGGCACCGTGCAGGGCCACCTGGACATCGCACGCTTCATCACCACCCCCAAGGGCGAGATCGCCGGCCGGGTGCTGCTGGTGGACGACCTGGCCGACTCTGGCCACACCCTGCATGCCGTGATCGACATGCTCAAGACCAACTACGCACCCATCACCGAACTGCGCAGTGCTGTCATCTGGACCAAGGCCATGTCCACGTTCACGCCCGATTACTCGGTGGAGTTCCTGCCTACCAACCCCTGGATCCACCAGCCCTTTGAAGGCTATGACAGCCTGAGCCCTGCCAAGCTGCTGGAGAAGTGGCGCGTGTGACCCGCGCCCCCAGGCCGGCAGGCCACAAGAAGAAAGAGAGCGCAAGCCCTCTTTCTTCTTGGTGGATGGCTGGGGCGGTGGCGGGACAGAGCCCTTGTTGTGCAAATTCTTCGGGTTTTCCCTGCGATGCCCTCCAAGTGGTGCTATAGTCGAGGGCTTCGCTGCACGGAGGTCCTTGTTGGGATGATCTGGGTGGATGAAGAAGAAGGTTTGAAAAAACTTTCGAAGTTTTAGA
>NZ_JACHLK010000031.1 GCF_014207955.1 Acidovorax soli | reverse complement strand
CGAGCCTTCCATGGCATGGGGACCTCCGGCGAAAGTTCGCCCAAAGTGTTCACCATGTCCTCGCACACCTGTTCACCATGTCCCCGGTCTATACAGCGAAGCAAAGAACAAGTACCTCGGCCGCCGGGCCGAGACCCGGCCTCCGCCCTCGGCAAAGAAACAGAAGCCAGCACCGCCTCAAAAAAACAAAAAACTACTGATCCGCCCTGATCCCAGCCGCCTTGATCACCGGCCCCCACCTTTCCCGCTCCTTCTTCGCAAACACCCCCAGATAGGCAGCACTCCCCCCCGCCGGCTCAAACCCCAGGTCCAACAAGCGCTGCCGTACCTCCGGCTTGCCCAGCACCTTGTTGACGGCGGCATTCAGCACCTTGGTGACCTCCACAGGCGTCCCCTTGGGCGCATACAAGGCATTCCAGGCCACGAACTCAAAACCCGCGTGGCCCTGCTCGGCCACGGGCTTGACGCCCGGCACCAGGCTGCTGGCGGTGCCCGAGGTCACGCCCAGGGCGCGCAGCTTGCCGGCCGCCAGGTGGGGGCGCAGGGCCAGGGGCGTGTCGATGGTCACGGACAGCTGGCCGCCCAGTACGTCGGTCATGGCGCTGCCCGAGCCCTTGTACGGGATACCGAAGAGCGGCACGCCCGAGCGCTCCTTCAAAAACTCGACCACCAGGCGCGCCGAGGTGCTGGGCATGGCGATGTCGGCCGAGCCGGGGGTGCGCTTGACGGCGTCGAGCACGTCGCCCACCGTGCGGTAGGGCGTGGCGGCGCCGGCGGCCAGCACCATGGGGAAGGTGCCTACCATGGCGATGGGCTCGAAGTCCTTCACCGGGTCAAACGGCATCTTGGGGTAAAGGAACTGGTTGAGCACGTGCGTGGCGTTGGTGCCCATGGTCAGCGTGTAGCCGTCGCCCGGGGCCTGGGCGGCCAGTTCGGTGCCCAGGATGCCGCCCGCGCCGGCCTTGTTCTCCACCACGATGGGCTGGCCCAGCTCGCGTGCGAGCTGTTCGCCCAGCAGCCGGGTGGCCACATCGGTGCCCTGGCCGGCGGCATACGCCACGATGATGCGGATGGGCTTGGTGGGGTAAGGGGGCGATGAGGCCGAGGCCTGCGCGTGGGATGCAGCGGGCACAGCGGTCAGCAATAGCACACTGGCAGCAGTCGTGATGTTGGCAGCGAGGGTGGTTCGCATGCTTGTCTCCTTGTGGTTGTATTCTGCAGGTCAGACAGAAGAGGGGGCGTGCGCGCGGGCGATACCGCGCTCGTAGAAGTCGTTCCTCTCTGTTGCGTTGAATCCGAGACCGGCCAGCACCTCGTCGGCGTGCTGGCTGAACCCGGGTGGCGGCGCGCCCGGCGAGGCCGGCGTGCCGTACAGGCGCATGGGCGCGCGCAGGGCCGTGAAGCCCTCTTGCTGTATGACCATGCCGCGGTGCGCGCAGTGCGCCTGGGCCAGGGCCCGGGGCACGTCGTTCACCACGCCGGCGGGCACGCCCACGCGCATCAGCGCTTCGCACAGGGGCTCGCAATCGGCATCGGCAATGGCCGCCTCGATGATGGCCTTGAGCGCCGGCCGGTGCGCCAGGCGCTCGGCATTGCTGCGAAAGCGCGCGTCGCCCGGCAGGCCCGGCTGGCCGATGTGCGCGCTGAAGCGCCTGAACTGGCCGTCGTTGAGGATGCCGATGAACACATGGCCATCGCGCGCGCGGAACTTGTCGTACGGCGCGATGTTGGGGTGGGCGCTGCCCAGCAGGCCCGGCGCCTGGTGCGATGCGAACCAGTTCGACGCATGGGGCAGCAGCAGGCTCAATGCGGTGTCGTACAGCGTGGCCTCCACGCGCTGGCCCTGGCCGCTGGCCTGGCGGCTGCACAGCGCCATGAGGATGCCGGTGAGCGCGACGTAGCCCGTGAGGTGGTCCACGATGGGGATGCCCATGCGCGTGGCGCCGCTCGCCGATTCGCCGTTGATGCTCATCAGCCCGCACTGCGCCTGCAGCACCGCGTCGTACCCCGGCAGGCCGCCCAGCGGGCCGTCGCGGCCAAAGCCCGAGATGGCGCAGTAGACGAGCCGCGGGTAGCGCGCGGCCAGGGCCTGCTCGTAGCCCAGGCCCCATTTCTCCATGGTGCCGGGCAGAAAATTTTCTACCAGCACATCGGCGTCGGCCAGCAGGCGGTGCAGCACCTCCTGTGCCTCGGGCTGTGCCAGGTCCAGGGCCAGGGCCTTCTTGCCGCGGTTGAGCGCGGCAAAGTAGGCGCTGTGGCCCATGGCGTCGTAGGGCGGGCCCAGGTGGCGGGTTTCGTCGCCGCCCGGCGGCTCGATCTTGACGACCTGGGCGCCGTTGTCCGACAGCATCTGGGTGCACAGGGGGCCTGCGAGCACGCGCGTCAGGTCCACGACGCGCAGGCCCCCGAGCGCGGTGGCGCCAGGGGTGGTTGCCATGGCGCTGCTCACCCGCGGCTGGGCAGCACCACGATGCCGCCGCCCACGGCGGACTGCTCGCCGTCCTGGTTCTGCGCCTCCTGTGCGATCTCCACCAGGTGCTTGCCGTTCTCGACGAACTTGCGCACCACCTTGCCCTTGATGAACACCATGTCGCCCTCGGGGTTGTGGCGGCGCACCTTGCAGCTGGCCTTGTGCAGAAAGCCGGTGTCGCCCATCCAGTTGGTGAGGTGGTGCGTCATCCACGAGGTGCGCTCGGGGCCGTAGTCATAAGCGCCGGGGGCGCCGACTTCGAGGGCGAAGTCTTCTTCCCAGTGCACGCGCTCGGGCACGTCGGGAATGCCGAAGCGGTTCTTGATGCCCACGCCCGGGTGCGCGTCGATGAGCTTCCAGGCCAGCTTGTTGGCGCGGATGTACAGGCCGCCCCAGCCCTGCGCGTAGGCGACAAAGCCGGTCACCGTCATCGGGCCCTTGAACATGGTGGGCAGCTCGTCGCCCACGTTCACGTCTTCCCAGTAGCGCGGCACGGCGCCACGCACCTCTTCGTCGCGGTAGAGCTTGTAGGCCTCGCCCAGCTCCTCGTCGGTGTAGCGGCGCACGCCGCGCTCACGCACCTCGCGGTACTTGGTGCCGTTCTCGCGCGCATGGTCGCGCTCGGTACGGAAGCACCAGCTGTCGGCCTCGGCCACCTTGTCGCCGCTTTGGTTGAAGAAGTCCACGTGGTAGATCTGCTGGATGGCGCGGCCGGCAAAGCGGGTCTGGTGCTCGACCAGGTCCTTCAGGTACGCCTCGGTGGAGATCACGTCGTTGCGCCGCACCTCCTTGTGCCAGGTCCAGTCGGCCCCCGACCACATGGCGTGCACGCCCGGCAGGCCGCCCACATAGCCCGAGACGATGCGGCTGGTGGAAAACAGAAAGCTGGGCAGCGCCACGATGCCGCCGTAGTGGCTCTTGGCCGCGTAGTCGGGGTCGCACCACAGCGGGTTGTCGTCGCCAATGCCGTGGGCGTAGTGGCGGATGTTGTCGCGCGTGGCCTCGTAGCACCAGGGTTCGGCCGTCTGGCCGATCTTCACGCCGATGCGCTGGCGCAGCTCATCGAGGCCGCTGTCGGTGATCTTGGGGAAGGTGCGTTGGGTTTCGGTGGACATGGTGTGTCTCCTTTTTTCTGCGGGTGGTTGAAATGGAAAGGGGAAAGGGAAGGGGGGAAGGGGAATCAGTGCGCCGCCGCTTCTGCCAGCGCGGCGGCCTCGCGCTCGCGCAGCACCTTGCGGTGCACCTTGCCGGCGGGGGTCTTGGGCAGTTCGGGCACCAGGGCGATGTGGCGCGGGTACTCGTGCTGGCTGAGCTTGGTCTTGACGAGGGTCTGCACCTCGTCGATGAAGGCATCGCTGCGCGCGCGGTCCGACACGATGAAGGCCTTGACCACCTGGCCGCGGATCGCGTCGGGCACACCGATGACGGCGGCCTCGAGCACGTCCTCGTGCATGAGGATCACGTTCTCGATCTCCACCGCGCTCATGGTCCAGCCGGCCGAGATGATCACGTCGTCGGCCCGGCCGCCGTGGTAGAAGTAGCCGTCTTCATCGGTGCGGCCCAGGTCCTTGGTGGGCACCCACTGGCCGCGGCGCAGCACCATGAGCTGGCCGGTCACGCCGGGCGGGCAGACCTGGCCCTCGGCGTCATGCACCTCGACCACGGTGCCCGGCACGGCCTTGCCCAGCGAGCCGCGCTTGACCGGGAAGTCCGCTGCGCCCGGGTAGCTGGCCAGCACCACGCCGATCTCGGTCGTGCCGTACATGCTGCACACCGGCAGGCCGAACTGCTGCTGCACGAAGTCGGCCGTGTCATCGTCGATGGGCTCGCCGGTGAACGACAGTTTCTCGAAGTGGTAGGCATGCTCGCCCGCCTTGCCGCAGTTCTTCATCATGCGGTAGTGCGTGGCGGCGGCCGACATGTTGGTGAAACGGTGGGCCGACAGCGCGGCCAGCAGGCGCTCGGGGTTGAAGCGGCCGCTGTACGCGCCCACCGTGAGCCCCAGTGCCAGCGGCGCCAGCGTGCCATGCCACAGGCCATGGCCCCAAGCGGGAGACGAGGGGCACATGAAACGGTCGCCCGGGCGCAGCCCCGTGCCGTAGAGCGCAGCCACCATCAGCGTGACCAGGGCCTTGTGCGTGTGCTTCACGGCTTCGGGCAGCTCGCGCGTGGTGCCCGAGGTGTACTGGAACACCGCCAGGTCATCGGGTGCGGAGTGCACCTGGTACCGCGCGGGCAGCGCGGCCAGCTGTTGCCAAAGATCTCCGTCGAACACCTCGAACGGCGTGCTGCCGCCCAGGCCGGCAGCCACGGCGCGCTTGTCTTCGTTGGTGACCAGCAGGGCGGGTTGGCAGTCGCCCACACGCAGGCGCACCCCATCGGGCCCGAACAGGGTGAACAGCGGCACGGCGATGGCGCCGCGCTTGATCACGCCGAACATGGCCGTGTAGAACTCGCGCGAGGGCTCCAGCATGATGGCCACGCGCTCGCCGCGGGCCACGCCCCGGGCTTCGAGCCAATGGGCAAAGCGCGAGGAATCGCGTGCGAGCTCGTCGAAGCTGATTTTTTCATCCACGCCGTCTGCGCGGCAGACGATCACCGCATCGTGGCCCTGGCCGGCATGGCGGTCCACGCACTCGTGGGCAATGTTGAAGGACTGGCGGTCCCCATCGAAAAGATCCCACAGCTTCTCGCTGGAGAACTGGCTCTGGGCGTCGGCGTAGCGGGTGGTGTCGGTCAATCGGTTCATGGCTGCATGGGCTCTGTGTGGCGGTGCATGCAGTCTCGAATTTCAATCAAAAATTGTCAAATAAGATGATTGTTTGTACATAGACAATAGCAATGCATTTGAGGACCAGGACGTTTGGCGGTATTCGGGGGCGCGCGCGGCGTGGAGCGGTGTGCTCGGGGGAGGTGCTGCGGTCGGGATGGGGGACGCGGGAACCGTGGGCTGCTGTCGGTGCAGCTGCAGCAGGGACTGCTGGCGCAGCGTGGGTGTCCGTCGCGGTGCAGTTGCTGGTGGGAATTGTCTATGAACAATTGATGGTTTGTTTTGACAATTTTGAGGTGGGCTCATGACAATGGCGGATTCCCTCTACCACCACGGCCCGACCATGAACCGCCAACTCAAGACCTTCGAGCAACTCCGATCGCTGATTGCACAGGCGGTGCACCAGCAGCAGACACTCGGCTTGGCGGAGCCGCGCCTCATCGCACTGCCCGAGCGCGATGCGAGCGGCTGCAACTGGGCTGTGGCGGGCTGGAACACGCCCAGTGGTGCGGAGTGGCCCGCGTGTTCGGAACTGATGCAGCTGGTGCAGAGCTACCAGCGGCAGTTCAACGCCGTGGGCCGGGCGCCGGGCAATGCGACGGCCGTGCTGCTGCCCGTGAAGCCGGGCGCCTGAGCCCGCGAGTAGGTCTTGCAGAAAGAAAAAGGCCCGCATGCGCGGGCCTTGGTGCAGGAGGGCGAGGGCCTGTTGGCACTAATTTCGGCGACCCCGAGATTGGTGTCAAAAGGCCCTGGCCGTCAGGTGAACTCCAGCCCCTTGGCCGACAGCCCCACCAGGTCGATGCGCGCCGCCGTCACATCCAGGTTGGCGGCCAGCACCACCACCTCGTTGAACGAGACCCCGCTGCCTATCAGGTCCACCAGGGGCTTGAGTTCGGCCTGCGAGCCTGTGCGGCCCATGATGTTGGTCCACAGCAACTGCGCCACCTGGTTGGGCGTTTGCGCGCCCAGCAACTGCAGGCCGATGCCCGCGATGGTCTGGCTGGTGGCGCCGGCATCGAGCAGGCGGATCACCTCGCCCACCACGCCCTTGTTGGCCAGCAGGGCCGGGCCGCCCAAGGCTCCGAGCAGCTTGGCGGCCTGGCCGGCGTTGCCGTTCAGGTCCAGGGCCAGCTTGGTGTCGCTGAAGCTGACGCGTTCAACCCGCGTCATGTCGAGCATGGCCCCATCGGTCAGGCGCTGCAGGGTGTAACCACCGTTGGCGTTTTGCTGCACGTGGGACTGGCCCAGCGTGGCCGGGATCACGACGGTATCGGTGCCCGCGCCGCCATCCACGAAGCGTGCCAGGCCCAAGGTCGGGCTGATGGTGTTGTTGCCGGCATTGCCCGTGACGGTCACATCGCGGATGGCATCCACGCGCATGGCTCCCGCACTGGCCATGCCCTCCAGCAACTGCGCTGGCGTCTTGCCCGCGCTTTGCTGCGGGAAGAACTGCGCAAACAAGGTGGCCACCTCGGTCGCCGAGGTGGTGGTGAAGGGCTGGATGATGGCGCCCTCGCCCTGCGTGAGGTCGCGCCCCAGCCACTTCTGGAACAGGTAGGCCGCCGCCTCTTCGGCGGCGCTGTGGGCCACGGTGAGGCTGGGGCCTGTGGCAAAGCGCACCTGCTCCACATCGACCAGCCAATCGGAGACACCCGATGCGGTATGGGTCAGCTTGATGCCTGCACCATCCAGCGTTACGGTGTAGTCGGTGCGCGCGCCTTCCTGGATGGCGACGTCGAAGCCGGATCCCCCGTTGAGCTTGTCGCTTCCGGTCCCACCCGACAGCAGGTCATTGCCCGCACCGCCGAACACGATGTCATCGCCTGCGTCGCCGTAGACCTGGTCATCTCCGGCTTCGCTGCCCACGGTGTCGTCGCCATCACCACCGTGGATGGTGTCATTGCCCGGGCCGAGCACGATCCACTGGGCGGTGCCATCGCCGGCGGCCATGTTCTGGCCGGCACCGCCGATGATGCGCACGGCGCCGACGACGGCCACGAACTCCGCGTTGTCCACCTGCACCACGGCGCCCGCGGGCAGTGCGCGCGCGTCGACGACGATGGCCTGCTTGCCGTCGTCCGCCAGGGCGCTGCCGTTGATCACCAGCGGCACAGCGGGATTGAAGCCGGTGCCGGTCGTGGGCTTGATGGTCTGCACCACCAGGGATTCGCTGGCGCCCAGTGTGGCCAGGAAGCTCTGCGCCTGGGTGCCCAGTTCGGAGTTGTTGCCCGCCGCGGAGTCGATGCGCCGCAGCAACTCGGCCTGTGCGGCTGAGCCCGTGGAGCCTGTGGCTTGCCCCTCTGCCGTGATGCCCACGCCCGTGGGCAGGCTGACGGACACGAGGGCGTGGCCGTCAGTTGCCTTGACGATGGGGATGTCGGCCAGCGCTGTGCCCGAACCGGGCGTGTCGGGGCGGTTGCTGGCAATCACTGGCACCGTCGTGGTGGTGGTGCCATCGGGTGCCGTGGTGACGATGACAGGCGTTCCATCCACGGTCGTGGATGGGGCAGGCGTGCCCGAGACCGTGACCGCGTTGCCGGTGAGGTCGGCAATCACCACTGCCGCATCGGCACCGGCGTTCCAGTCCTCGGCAAAGGCAATGTTGTAGGTGGTGCGGTCGGTGGCGCTGGTTCCGGCCTTGTCCAGCAGCAGGTTCACGGCGGCCTTGTCGGTGGCGCTCAGCGTCAGGGTGAAGCGGGTGGCGCTGGTGATGTCCACGTTGGCAGTGTCGGTCAGCACGTAGGTGCCACCGGCCTTGCCGGTGAAGGTGAGCTTGTTGGCCACAATGTCGTTGGCCGTGCCAGCCTTGGTCAGCAGACGGGTGCCTGTGACCACCAGCACCCCGGTGCCCGCATCATAGGTGGCGCTGGTGACGGCGGGCGCGACGACGTTGCTCACGGTGATGGCATTGCCCGTCAGGTCGGCCACCACTGCGGCAGGTGCTGCGCCGGCGGCCCAGTCTTCGGCCGCGGCCAGGTTGTAGGTGGTGGCGCTGGTCGAGCTGGTGCCGTTCTTGTTGAGCAGCGTGTTCACGGCGCTCCAGTCGGCCGCGCTCAGTGTCAGTGTGAAGGTGGTGGCGCTGGTGATCTCCACATTGTCGGTGGTGGTCAGCGTGTGGCTTGCGCCACCCTCGCCGGTCAAGGTGAACTTGTTGGCGACGATGTCGTTGGCGGCCCCCGCCAAATTGCTGAAGCCGGTGCCGGTGACCACCAGGGCGCCGCTGGTGGCGTCGTAGGTGGCGCTGGTGATGGTGGGTGCTGGCCCAGGGATGAAGACCGTGATGCCATTGCCCGTGAGGTCGGCGGTGTTGCCGCCCGTGACCACGCTGTTCCAGTCGTCGGCCGCGGCCAGGTTGTAGACGGTACCGCCCGTGGAGGTGGTTCCACCCTTGTTGAGCAGCGCTGCCACCGCAGCGACGTCGGCCCCCGAGAGGGTCACGGAAAAGCTGGTGGCCGAGATGACCTCGACGTTGCCCGAAGTGGACAGCACGCGGGTGCCGCCCCCTTGGCCGGTGATGGTCAGCTTGTTGACCGTGACATCGTTGGTGGGGCCGTCGGTCTTGACCAGGTTGGTGCCCGTGACCGTGAGGACCTGGGTGCTGGTGTCGTAGGTGGCGCTGGTGATGGTGGGCGCGGTGACGTTGCTGGCGGTGACGGCGTTGCCGGTGGTGTCGGCCGAGGCTCCCGACTGCCAGCCCGCGGCGGCCGCCAGGTTGTAGATGCCGGTGTCCACTGCCGCGAGGCCGTTGTTGTTGAGCAGGCCGTTGACGCTGAGCTTGTCCGCATCGTTGAGCGTGACCGAGAAGGCCGTGGCACTGCTAGCGTTGACGTTGCCGCTGGTCAGCGTGTAGCTGATGCCGCCCTGGCCGGTGAGGGCGAGCTTGCCGACATCGACATTGCCACCGCTGGCAAGGTTGGTGCCGGTGACGGACAGCACCCCGGTCGATGCGTTGTAGGTGGCGCTGGTGATGGCCGAGGCCGCTGCGACCGCAGGTTCGAAGTCCAGATCATCGAGGGCCAGTTTGAGGCCGGCGCCAGCGATGGTGAAACTGGTGATGTTCTGGAACTCGGTATTGCCCGAGGTGCTCACGTTCTGCTGCAGCAGGGGCGTGCCATTGCTGGGGTAGCTCAGGGCGACCCCGCCATTGGGGGTCAGGGTGACATTGGCGGTTGCCGTGGCACTGAAGCTCAGGTTGTTCAGCCGGAATGCACTGCCATCGGCCGCCTCCACCTTGATGCTGGAGATCCCCAGGGCGCCGGTCTGGTCGAAGAGGAGAAAGTAGTCGCCGGCGTTGTTGCCGAGCCCTGACAAGGCGCTGCTGTTGGAAACAACGTTGGTGTAGCTGCCGGTGCCCGTGATCGTGTACTTGATGCCATCCAGCGTGAAGGTGTTGGCCGAGAAGCTGGCGCCTGCATTGGTATCGTAGTTTTCGTCCGCGGGCGCGGCCAGCACCCCGGCATAGGCGTCAGGGCCCACCAGCGCAGGGGTGTGGACGCTACCCTGGTGCCGCCCGAGCACCCAGTCACCGCCCAGCTGTGGCGAGCCGGTGAGGTTGGTGGACGCCGCCACATTGGCCCCGAACAGCCCGGACAGGCTGCGCAGCAAGTCGGCCCCCTGCCTGCCCGCGCCGCTGTGGCAGCCATAGAGCAGCACATCGCCATCGTCGGCGAGCGCGCTGCCGATGGCGCGCAGCAGGTCGGCATGCACGGTGGCGTTGCCGGCATCCAGCACCGTGGTGCCCCAGTGCAGGCGGCCCTGGCTGCCGTGGGAGAGCACATGCAGGGCACCGATGTCGCTGCGTCCCTGCAGGTGGGCCGCCATCTGCGCCAGGCCGTCGCGCATGCCATCGAGCACCACGACCTCGGCGCCCTCGGGGGCGGCTGTGGCCAGCGCCGCTCCATCATGCAGGTCGTTGAAGATGAAGACCACTTGCAAGGGGCTGTGCGCGTTTGCGGGAGGGGTGATGTCGTCCATAAGGTAGGCCATGCTGGTTGCATCCTCGTTCTGGCGGCGAGGAGACCGGGTCCCTGCGACAGCAGATCTCCAGGAACTCCATCGGGGACCGGATGCCCACGCAGGCATCCGGCTCGGGGCGCAGCGCATCACCAGTGCCCGGGGCCAAGCCCAGGACGCGAGCGGCCGCGGAAGCTCTTTTTTACCAGAAAGCGCGCGGCAAACGAAGTGTTTCTTGCTGTGGGTGCCTGGATCGACGGCCCTTGCCCATCAGGCGAATTCCAAGCCCTTCGCCGTCAGGCGAATTCCAAGCCCTTCGCCGCCAGTCCCACCAGGTCAATGCGCACGGCCGTCGCCTCCAGATTGGCCGCCATCACCACCAGCTCGGCCGCACTGGTGCCCCCGGCCATGAGGTCGGTGAGGATCTTGAGCTCGCCATCCGTGCCCGCCCGGCCCGTAACGTTGGTCCACAGCGTCTGCGCGACCTGGGTGGGGGTGTTGGCACCCAGCAGCTGCAACCCCAGGCCCGCAATGGTCTGGCTGCTGGCCCCGGCATCGAGCAGGCGGATCACCTCGCCCACGATGCCCTTGTTGGCCAGAATGCCCGGGCCGGCCAGGGCCCCCAGCAGCTTGGCCGCCTGGCCCGCATTGCCATTGAGGTCCAGCGCCAGCTTGGTATCGCTGAAGCTCACGCGCTCGACCCGTGTCACGTCCAGCATGGCCCCATCGGTCATGCGCTGCAGGGTGAAGGATCCATTGGCGTTGTGCTGCACATGGGTCTGCGCCAGGCTGGCCGGGATCACCACCGTATCGGTGCCCGCACCGCCATCCACATACCGTGCCAGGCCCAGGGTCGGGCTGATGGTGTTATGGCCCGCATCGCCGGTCACCGTGACCTCGCGGATGGCATCCACGCGGATGGCGCCTGCACCGGCCATGCCCTCCAGGAGTTGGGCTGCCGTCTTGCCCGCGGTCTGCGTGGGGAACACCTGGGCGAACAAGGTTGCCACCTCCAGCGCCGTCTTGCCGGTGAGGCTCTGGATGATGGCACCCTCGCTTTGCGTGAGATCACGCCCCAGCCACTTCTGGAACAGATAGGCCCCGGCCTCCTCGGCCGCACTGTGCGCCACCGTGAGACTCGGGCCGGTCGCAAAGCGCACCTGCTCCACATCCACCAGCCAGTCGGACACGCCACTGGCGGTATGGGTCAGCTTGATGCCCGCCCCTTCGAGAACCACGGTGTAGTCGCTGCGCGCCCCCTCCTGGATCGCCACATCAAAGCCCGTGCCGCCATTGAGTTTGTCGCTGCCGGTTCCACCCGAGAGCAGGTCATTGCCCGCACCGCCAAACACGGTGTCGTCCCCGGCATCGCCATAGACCTGGTCATCGCCGGCCTCGCTGCCCACGGTGTCATTGCCGCCACCGCCATGGATCACATCGTCATCGGGGCCCAGCACGATCCACTGGGCGGCGCCATCGCCGCTGGCGGCATTCTGGCCGGCCCCGCCGATCAGGCGCACATTGCCCACCACGGCGATGAACTCGATGTTGTCCACCTGGATCACCGTGCCCGAAGGCAGGGCACGCGCATCCACGATCACCGCCTGCTTGCCATCGGCGGCGTTGGAGCTGCCATTGATCACCAGGGGCTGGGAGGCGTCATAGCCGGCACCGATGGTGGGCTTGAGGATCTGCACGCTCAGCGGCTCATTGGGCGCGAGCGTGGCATAGAACACCTGGCCGGCATTGGTCAGCTCGGGGTTGTCGCCGGCAATGCGCTCGATGCGGAACCCAAGCTCGGCCAGGGCGGCAGAGCCCGTGGTGGTGGTGGTCAGCCCCTCGGCCGACAGGCCCACGCCGGTGGGCACGCTGACCGAGACGATGGGAGAACCGCTGGGGGAGGTGACCAGGGGGATATCGGCCAGCGGGGTGCTGGTGCCCGGGGTATCGGGGCGGGTGGGCACCACCACGGGGATGGTGACGATGGTGGAGCCACCGGGGCCGGGGGTGGTGGTGACGGGTACGCCGTCCACCGTGGTGGGGGGCGGGGTCACGGGGCCGGGGTCGGCCGGGGTGTGGTTGGTCACGGCCGTGGCTGCCAGCGTGGCGGCATCGTTGCCGGCCAGGTCCTGCAGGGCGCTGGCGTCGTCGCCGGCCGTGGGGTCGGTGTAGGCCACGGTCACCGCCTGGTCGTGGGCCACGGGGGTGGTGAGGGTCAGGGTCACGGTCTTGGCCGCCGCATTCACCACCGCAGCCGTGGCCCCATTGGCCACCGCCCCCACCATCACGGTGAAGGCGCCGGGGGCAGCGGTGTTGACCGCATCGAGTGAGCCCGCATCGGTGTAGGTCAGCACCAGCGTGCTGCCATTGACGGTGGCCGAAGCCAGCACTGGGGCGATGGGATCGATGGTGAGCGCCAGGCCCGGCGAGGCTGCGCTGGCATTGCCCGCCGCGTCCGAGGCCTTGGTGCTCAGGGTGTGCGCGCCTGCCGCCAGCGGTGCGCTGGTGATGGACCAGTGGCCCGCACCGTCGGCGGTGGTGCTGCCGCGCACGGTGCTGCCATCGGTGTCGTACAGGGTCACGGTGCTGCTGGGGTCGGCTGTGCCCGTGAGGGTGGGGGTGGTGTCGGCGGTGATGCCGTCGCTGGGGCTGCTGCCGGTGTCGCTGGCGGCGCCAAGCGTGGCGGCGCTGGGGGTGGCGGGGGCGGTGGTGTCCAGCGTATAGGCCTCGCCAGCGGTGTAGCCGCCCGTGATGGCCAGGCCCGCGCCGTTCTGGATGCCGGTGCCGCTGTTCTTGAGGTCCAGCCGCAGGTCGCCGTCGCCGCCCAGGCCGCTGGCGGTCAGGGTCCAGGTGCTGCCGCTGCCGCTGATGCCGGTCACGCTGCCCGCGGCGGTGCCGGTGGTGGTGAGTGTGAAGTCGGCAGGGTCCACGCCGGTCACGGCCTGGCTGAAGGTGACGGTGTAGTCCACGCTGCTGGCATTGGTCAGCGCCGTGGCGCCGGTGCGCACGATGCTGCTGACCGAGGGGCCGGCCGTCACCACCAGGGCAAAGGTGTCGCTGGTGCTCAGGCTGCCGTCGCTGGCCGTGACGCGGATCTGCAGTGTGCCTGCATCGCCCGGCGCCGGGGTGCCGTCGAAGCTGCGGCTGCCGGGGGTGAAGGTGAGCCAGGCCGGCAAGGCGCCGCCGCCGTCGAGCGTGGCCGTGTAGGTAAGCGTGGTGCCGGCGTCCACGTCCACGAAGGCATTGGCGGCGAAGGCGAAGTTGAAAACCTGGGTGGCCTGTGCGGCCTGGTCGGGCAGGGGGATGGCGAGCGTGGGCGCCTCGTTGACATTGGTCAGCGTGACGGTGAAGGCCTTGTCCACGCCCAGGCCGCCCGCATCGGTGCTGCGCACGGTGACGGCGTAGCTGGCCTGGGCCTCGTAGTCGAGCACGGTGCCCGCCTTGAACTGCAGGGTGCTGCCGCTGAGGGCGAAGTCGCCCGCGTCTGCCCCGCCGACGATGCTGTAGGTGAAGCTGTCGCCCGCGTTGGGGTCGGTGGTGGACAGGGTGCCTATGGCCAGCGGCGTGGCCGTGGGCGTGTTCTCGGCCACGCTGCTGGCCGAGAGCGCGACGTCGGTGGGCGCCTCGTTGACCACGGTAACGGCGCTGCCCGCGCCATTGGTCACCGCCGTCTGCCCGCTGGCCATGCGGCTGCCGCCGGGGCTGAGGGTGAGATCGGTGTCGCCGTCGATGGACAGGCGGTAGGTCTGCCCGTTGGCCAGGCCGCTGCGGTCGTTGAAGAAGGCGCTGATGCGGTAGGTCTCGTTACCGCCCTGGGCCACGGAGATGGCCAGGCCCGAGAACGTGATCTCGTTGGTGCCCGCGTTGTAGGTGCCTACCACGTTGGTGGCGTCGGGGCCGCTCAGGCGCCAGGTCACCTTGCTGAAGTCGCCCGTGCCCGAGGTGTGCACCTTGAGCTGCGACACCCCCAGCGCCAGGCCGTCGCTGCCGCCGCCGTCGGTAAGGCGGAAGTCGAACACGTCCATCGCCTCGGCTGCGGTGTCGGCCGTACTGGGCAGGCCCACGGGTTCGCTCACCCCGGCGCCGGGGGTGAGCGTGCCGTCGGCATTGGTGGCGGGCACGGCGTTGTTCAGGTAGAGCTTGACGGCCCCCTCGTAGAGGGGCACCGTCCAGTTGCCGGCGTAGAAGGCCACGGCCACGTCGACATCGCCATCACCGTCCACATCGCCCGCCGCCAGGGCCCGGCCGGGCACCGGGCTGCCGTTGTACATGTAGGCCGGGTCCTGCAGCACCACGCCCGAGTCAGTGAACGCGCCCGCGCCGTTGTTGAGCATGATCTTCTGGCCCAGGCCGTCGAGGTCGCCATCGCCGTCCACGTCGGCAAAGCTGCCGGGCGCCTCGGCCCGGGTGAAGACCTGCAGCTGGTTGCCCAGGGCGCCGCTGCCGTTGTTCTGGAACAGGATGAGGTTGGCGCTGGCGCCGTTCATACCACTGACCAGGGCGTCGGCGTGGCCATCGCCCGTGAGCTCGGCCGACAGGGCCGCGCCGCCGAAGGCGTCACCAAAGCTGCTGTGCGGGGTGAAGCCGCCGCTGCCATTGTTGGCCAGGATGCGCACTGCGTTGTCTTCGACGATCAAGGCATCCCTGTCGCCGTCGCGGTCCAGGTCCACCAGCGTCAGGGCCACCGGGTCGGAGACCTTGGCCGGGCTGGAGTCCAGGGTGAATGCGCCGGCACCGTTGTTCTTGTAGACCGCGTAGTTGCCCTGGAAGATGCCGATCAGCACATCCAGGTCGCCATCGCCATCGAGGTCGGCGATCTCTGCGGCCTGGATGTTGCTGCCAATGGTCCCGCCCGCGGTGAAGGTGCCCGTGCCGTTGTTCTGCCAGACCTGCAGGGGCGACTGGTAGCTGCGCGTGACCAGCTCCAGCTCGGGGTCGGCGTCCAGGTTGACCAGCCACGACTGCACGATGCGCGCCGCGGGCAGGCTCTGGTGCAGGCTGAAGTTGCCGGCGCCGTCGTTCATCCAGATCTGGCTGGGCTGGTTGCCGCTGGCCTTCTCCACGCCGATGAAGATGTCCAGATCCCCATCGCCATCGAAGTCGGCGAAGCGGGCCGTGCTGGCGCTGGAGTTGTCGGTGGCGTTGGCGTAGGACCAGAGGGTCGGGCCAGTGGTGTAGGCGAGTGCCATGCGCGGGCTTTCGTGGGCCGGTCGGTGGGGCCGGTCAGTGCGTGGTGGGTTTGATGACGCTGGCGGCGCTGCGCGTGTCGGTGCGCCAGAAGGCCATGTCCTGGTATTTCTCGAAGATGTCGGGTGGCAGCAGGGTCTGGCGCTCGCGCGGCGCCACCTTGCGGTGCACCTGGTGCATGCCGGCCATGCCCATGGCCTCGTCGAACTGCGGCGCGTCGTACTCGACGTTGTCCACATCGTGGCCGTCGAACCAGGGCTCGCCGATGAAGGCATAAACGAGCTGCAGCACCTTGAGGGGCGCGCGCACCAGCAGGTCGTAGTCCACCAGCAGCAGCTGGCCGGCGTGGGGGCCGTAGTAGGCCTCCTTGAGTGCCGCCCAGGGAAAGCCGATCAGCCGGTCGTGCCGGGCCAGCGCGGCCATGCGGCTGTAGATGGTCAGGCGCTCGGCCTCGCTGGCGAAGAGCTTGGTGTTCTCGAACGGGTTCTTGTGCAGCTGGTTCTCGATGCTGTCCATGATCCAGGGGATGTCGCGCACGCAGGCGATCATCCGCGCCCCGGGGAACATGTCCTCGACCAGGGGCATCTTGGCGCACCACAGGCGGTTGGTGTCGAAGACCACCTCCTTGCCGATGCTGCCGTAGTACGCGTCGAACAGCCCGCGCAGGATCTGCTTGCGCATGGGCGGGTCGATCAGCAGCGAGAGCTCGCCGCCCGCGCTCATCAGGCGCAGGTTGGCCGTGACCAGGCCGCCCACCGGGCTGGTCATGCCGGCATGAAAGCGCGGGTTCTGCAGCAGCAGCGCGGACAGCAGGGTGGAGCCTGCGCGCGGTAGGCCGGTGATGAAGTGGTACTTCTGCACGGGGTTCCAAAGGGCCAACAAGGACATGGCGCGACGAGGCCACGCCGGAATCACGCATCGCCACATCTGGCAACACATGGAACGGTTTGTAGCCCTGCCGCGCAGGGCGGTAAACCCTACCGAGGGAGGGGCAGGCGCGTCCGCATTTATGCCGCGCGTTGTGGGCCCACCCATGCCCCGCAACACTGCGAGGCATGCGCAATCCACTGCCTTCCCCACCACCCCTGGACCTTGCCGCCGGCCTGCCAACCCAGGCCGCCGATGGCATCACCGCACGGGTCGCCAGCGGCGAACTGGGTGCCGACGAGGCGCTGGCCCTGTTGGCCGAGGCGGCCCAGGCCGACGCCGCGCAGCAGCGCCGCGAAGCAGAGGCACGCGCCGTGCGCGTGGGCGCGCTCGGCCGCAGGCTGCTCACCCTGGCGCAGGAGCAGGTGCAGCAGCGCCAGGTGACCGAGGAGCGCTGGTACAAGGATGTGCGCCAGTTCAACGGGCAGTACGACCCGGGCATGTTCGGCGACGAAAGCGAGTACGGCAGCCGCGTCTTCGTGCCCCTCACGCGGCGGCTGTGCGGGCTGGTGGAGGCGCGGCTGTTCGACATGCTGTTCCCCAGCGAGGAGCGCAACTTCGTGATCGAGCCCACGCCGGTGCCGGAGCTGGACGAGGCGCTGGCCCTGGCCGGTCAGTTGCCGCCGGCCACGCCCATCCAGTCGCCCGAGGGGCCGATGGTGATGGCCGGCGACATGCAGCAGTCCATCGGCCAGATGCTGGACGAGGCCACCAAGCGCTGCGACGCCATGCAGCGCGAAATCGACGACCAGCTGGCCGAAAGCAGCTACCCACGCCATGCGCGCGATGCCATCCACGATGCGGTGCTGTACGGCACGGGCGTGCTCAAGGGGCCGGTGCCCATGTTCCGCACCACCAAGCGCTGGGCGCAGGATGCGGGTGGCGCCTACCTGATGCAGCTCACGCGCCGGCCGCTGCCGCAGGCCTCGCGGGTGGACCTGTGGAACTTTTTCCCCGACATGAGCGCCACGCACATCCGCGATGCGGAGTTCGTGTTCGAGCGCCACTACCTCACGCGCCAGGAGGCAGCCGACCTGCAGGACATGCCCGATGTGGATGCCGATGCCCTGCGCCGCCTGCTGGGCGCCGAGCCGGGCACGCCCACCAACAACTACCGCGAGCGCCTGCGTGCCATCAGCGGTGCCAGCGGCGCCAAGGACCGGCGCTACGAGGTGTGGGAGTACCACGGCCCCATCAGCGCGCAGGACCTGATCGACTGCGGTTGCCAGGTGGAAGACGACCCGCTCAAGACCTACACCGGCGTGGCCTGGTTCGGCAGCCAGGGCGAGGTGCTCAAGGCGGCGCTGAATGCGCTGGACAGCAACGAGCACCCCTACAGCGTGTTCACCTGGCAGATGGACGAGGCCAGCATCTTCGGCTTTGGCATGCCGTATGAGGTGCGCGACAACCAGGAGAGCGCCAACAGCGCCTTTCGCGCCATGCACGACAACATGGGCCTGTGCGTGCTGCCCCAGGTGGTGGTGGATGACCAGGCCATCGAGCCGGTGGATGGCTCCTGGCGCATGGCACCGGGCAAGTTCTGGCGCAACAAGCGCCCGGGATCGGACGCGCGCCAGGGCATCCAGTTCATCGCCATCGACGCGCGCCTGCAAGAGCTGCAGGCCATCTTCGGCATGAGCAAGCAGCTCATCGAAGAGGTGGGCACGCTGCCGGCCTTTCTGCAGGGCACCGAGGCGCCCAACTACATGCAGAGCGCCACGGGCGCGAGCATTGCCTACAACGCGGCCAACCTGTGGGTGCGCCGTGCCGTGCGCAACTGGGACGATGACATCGTGACCCCGCTGGTCACGCGCTTTTTCGACTGGAACATGCAGTACAGCGAGAAGGCCGAGATCAAGGGCGACAGCCGCGTGCGCGCCCTGGGCATTGCCGCGCTGGTGGAGCTGGAGGGCCAGGCCCAGCGGCTGCAGGCCTTCATGCAGACGGCGCAGGCCATGGGCCTGCCGCCCAGCAACCAGATGCGTCTGATGCGCGAGTTTGCGCGCGCCTTCAAGCTCGACCCCGACCGCGTGCTGCCCACCGAGCAGGAGATTGCGCGCATGCAGCAGGCCGAGGCGCAGCAGCCCCCGGGCCAGGGCGGCAAGGGCGACCCCGGCGCCGAGCGTGTGGCCCAGCAGCGCGAGCAGGCCGCCATGGAGGGCGAGCTGGAAAAGGCCCGCCTGCAGTTGCGGCGCGAGGAAAGCCTGGCCCAGCGCGAGCTGGCGCAGCAGCGCATGGCGCTGGACGCCGCACGCAGCGCCGCCCGTGAGCGCACCGGCCAGGCCGAGGCGCAGCGCCGCCAGGCCTTCGAGGTGCAAAAGACCCGCGCCGTGCTGGCCGACCGCCAGGCCGACCGCGACAACCGCGCGCAGATGCTCAACGCCGAGATGCAGTTCGCTGCCATGAACGGGAGGGGGATATGACCGGAGGAAGTCTCACATGAGCTGGATGGAGCAGATCAACCCCGCCACGGCCGTCTGGCGCGGCGTCGAGGCCTATGCCGCCGAGCGCATGGCCGAGCTGACCACGGTGTGCACCACCGTGCGCTCCAGCGACACCGAGATCCGCGCCGCGCAGGCTGCCATCCAGGAGCTGCAGGCCCTGCTGGCATTGCCCGGCCGCATTGCCCTGCAGGCGCAGCAGCGCGGCACCACCGACCGCAGCAAAGGATACTGACCATGGCGGAATACACGCAAGACCAGATCAACGCGGCATACACGAACGCCAAGAACAGTGGCATGAGCGATGCCGACATCTTCGACTCCGGCGCCAAGAACTTCGGCGTGACGCAGGACCAGTTCAATCTGGCCAGCGCCGCCTACGCACCGGCGCCGGCATCACCACCAGTCGCATCTGCCCCAGCACCTGCCGGTTCGGGCTGGGAGGGAGGGCGCGACCTGACCGCCGACGAGATTGCCACGGCACGCCAGTGGTCGGTGGGCAAGACCAGCCAGCAGGCGGCCCAGCAGGCCAGCGGCCTGGGCCTCACACAAAAGCAGTTCGGCCAGATCTACGGCTGGTCGGCCGAGGACTCGGCCAAAGGTGGCTACGGCATGCAGGGCGGTCTGGAGAAGCCGTATTACGACTACACCTACGACGCCCAGAAGGGCTGGACCAAGGATGCAAAGAAGCCGCCCACCACCGGCATCAACCTGTCGCAGCTGCAGGGCATGACGCGCTGGGACGTGGCGCCCAACGAGACGGTGCGCAGCCAGCTGCAGCAGATCATTGCCGACGACAGCCCGCTGATGCAGCAGGCCCGTGCCCGTGCACTGCAGACGGCCAACACGCGTGGCCTGCTCAACAGCTCCATGGCCATGACGGCGGCCGACGCGGCCATGTACGACGCGGCCATGCCCATTGCCCAGCAGGATGCCAGCACCTATGCGCGCGCCGGCGAGTTCAATGCCAACACGGCCAACACCTTTGCTCGCGACAACAACCAGTTCGTGCGCGACGCCTACATGGCCGACTTCAATGTGCAGGCCAACGAGTGGGCGGCGCAGCAGCAGTGGGACCGCGACTACAAGATGCTGGACCGCCAGCAGCAGCTGCAACTCGAGCGCGACGCCATCCAGAACGGCTACCAGTCGGCGCGGGACCAGTTCGCGGCGCAGAACCAGATGGCGATTGCCCAACTGGAAGCGGCATCGCGCGCGGCGGCCATCCAGCCCGACACCAGCATGGCGCGGCTGAATGCGCAGCTTGAAGCCGATGATCGCCGCGCGCAGCAGCAGATCAATGCGGATGACCGTGCGTCGTTGAACAACCTTCGTGCGGAGTACGCCAACAAGGTGTTCCAGATCAACACCGCCGACCTCAGCCCAGAGAAGGCGGACCGGGCAATCTCCGATCTGGCGGCGACCTACAACCCCCAGCTGACGACGCTGGCCAATCGCTTGGGCTACAACCCGGACAGTTGGATCATCAAGACCGAGCCGAAGTCACCCGCTCCAGCGCCAGCGCCGGCGCCACACACGAATCTGACTGAAGAAGCGGGCGGCGGAAACGCCGGGCCTGTATAGGCCATGAGCAACATCCGCCGCGCCACGCGCGATGACCTGCCCGCCCTGGTGGCCCTGGCCCTGCGCGAACACGCCGCCAGCCAGTTTGCCCACCAGCCTATCGAGATGACCCAGGTGCAGGCCGCGTTCCTGGGGGTTATCCATGGCCTCTCGGGCGCCGTGTTCGTGAGCGAGCAGGATGGCGAACTTCGGGGGCTGATTGCGGGCATGGTTCAGCCCGGCTTGTTCAACCGCCGACAGACCGCCTTCGAATTGCTGTGGTACGCCGAGGATGGCACCGGCCTGCGCCTGCTGGCTGCGCTTCGCGACTGGGCGTGCCGCATGCGCGCTGTGCAGCTGGTGGTGCACGACTACGCCGGCATCGCCGATCCGGCCCGTTTCAACAAGGTCATGGCCCGCCGTGGCTTTGGCGTCATGGGCACGGCCTACGTGTCCGCACTGGAGAACTGATCCATGGCCATCGTCGTTCCTATTCTTCTGAGCTACACGGGCGCCGCAGCCGCCATCGGCACTGCCATCGGCATCTCCGCCACGGCGGTGACGGCCATCGCTTCGGTGGCCTTTCAGGTCACGGGCATCAACAACAAGATCAACAAGGCCGCATCGAAGGTGTTCGGGGAGGACCTGGTGATGTTCGCCAACATTGCCGGGGCGGTGTACGGGGCGGTCAATGGCGGGTTTGGTGGGGGTGGCGGCGCCGAGAGTGCGGCCGGCCTGACCGAGGCTGGCGGTGCACTGAGCACCAAGGCCATGCTCGACGGCACCACCGCCTTTGGCGCGAACTCGGCAGCGGGCGCCTTCGACCTGGCGGATGGCATGAGCGCTCTGACGACGGGCGATTTCTCTGGCACGACGGACGCGCTGGGGAACAGCACCTACAGCCCGGGAGATATGAACTCTGTCGAGTTGAACTCCATCGGGCCCGCGAAGGGCGTGAACCTGATGGACAGCGCCCAATCTGTGTGGACCGACACAAAGGCCATTGCAGAGGCAACAACCACTTCCAGCGCTGCCCAGACCGGCGCGACGGCTCCAGACGCCGCTGGGGCAAAGGCATCCGCCACGCAGAACGTTGTTTCGAGGCCGGACGCCACTGCGGTGAACGCCGCGGCAGATCAACCACTGAAGGCGGGCGACATCACCAAGGGCGTGCAGGCGCCAAAGGCGCCAGCAGGAAGCACGGCGACCCCCAAGACGGGCAGCTTCTTCGACAAGCTGCTCAGCAACGACAAGGCCGTGGGCGAGGTGATCAAGGGCGTTGGCACCGGCATCGTTGGCGCAGCCCAGAGCAAGGCCGAGAAAGACAAGCTGGCCTGGCAGAAGCAGCGCTACACCCAGACCCCGACGACCCGCGTCTTGCAGTAAAGGACCACCACCATGAACCTCAACGACATGGCCCAGCAGGGCGCCCCCGGGGCTGCAGAAGACCCGGCCGCCGGCACCTCGGGCGGCAAGACCCCGGCTACGGCCGAGCAGCAGGCCCAGTTCGACATGTTGCTCGGCCGCGCGCGCACCATCATGGGCGAATCCGCTGAAGAGTGGAAGGCCGCGATGCAGATCGACCCGGCCCGCGCGGCAGTGAAGATGGGGACGCAGACGCTGCGATTCCTGGCCCAGCAGTCGGAGAAGGCGGGTCAGCCCGTGGATCCGATGGTGCTGCTGCACGCCGGCATCCAGCTGGTGAAGGACATCGCGGGCATCGCCAACGATACCGGCCTGCTGCCTGACAGCCAGATCGAACCGTTCCTGCAGCAGGTCATGCAGGAGTCGATGGCCGAGTACATGCGCATGGATGCAGAGGAGGGTCTGATGCCACCGCCCGAGCATCTTCAGCAACGGCAGCGCGCGGGGGCCGGCCGACAGCCGAAAGCGCCTGGATCGCAAGGGATGGCTCTTGCGCACAAGGCGCAGCAGGAGGGGATGCAATGAGCTTCTTTGCCAATCTCCTGGGCGGCGCCATGCAGGGTGTCGGCTCGGGCATGACGGCCATGGCGGCTGACGAAGAGCGCCTGGCGCGCGACCGTGCTCTGGTCCAGGAACGCAGCGCAGCCGCACTGGAACTGCAGCAGCAGCGGGTTCAGGACCGGCGCGACCAGCATCAACAGATGATGCAGATGCGCTCCGAGCCAGGCGGCGTTGCCGGGAGCGGTGGCAAGGGAATGAACCTGGCCCAGATGGCCATGCAGGCGCGCACGCCTGAGGAGCAGGACCGCATCGTCGCGCTCGCACGGACGTTCGAGAGCGACCATGCGGCCGACAAGATGGTCGATACGATGTTCGGTCGGCCGCGCATGGTGAGCGTTGCCCCCACCGCGGGCGACTTTGCCCGCTACGACCGTGCCGGTGACATGAACGCCGCCCCGCCCACCACCACGCTGGAGCGCGCCGCCTACGACCGCGAGAAAGGCGCCCAGGCGCTGCAGCGGCTGTACACGCTGTTCCTGGACCCGGGAAAGATCGACGCGCATGCGCGTGGGGAGCGCCAGTTTGGCCTGAACGACCGGGCCGAGGCCAGCGCCATGGCGGTGGAGCAGGGCGGTGGCTCGGCCCTTGACGTGGCCGCGGCCTTCCAGCGCGGCAGTGCCCCGCAGCCCGAGCGGCCAGGTGTGCGCCCTGGGGCAGAGTCTGCTCTGCAGCCCATGGGCTCCGTCCCCCATGGTGGGACTGGCGCCGGTTCGCTGGCAGGCACCGGCGCCAGGCTGGCCCGGCCGCTCTCGTCCGCGCCGCGCGACGGCGCGGTCGTGCGCGACGCCAATGGCCTGCAGTACGTGGTGCGCAATGGCCGGCCTGAACGCCAGGCAAAGGCGCGGTGATGGACTGGTCCCGGTTTGAGCTGGTGGATGTGCCGGGCGTGTCCGATGCGGACGTTGATTGGCCTCAGTTTGAGCTGGTGGCGCTGGGGCCGGGCGATGGCGCGCAGCAGCCGCTTTCTTCGCGGCCGGACGCGGCGCCGGCAGCGCCTGTGAACGACGGTTGGCGCCCGAACGCTGCCCGACGGGGCGATGCCTCCGTGCCATCGATCGTGGCGGATGCGCCGCCCGTTGCGCGCAGCATCGCAGGTGCCGCGCCCAAGGCTCCCGCACGCAAGGGCTTGCTCGGCCGCTTGGGCGATGAGCTCACGCAACTGCGCGACGAAGTCTTTGCTGGCGCAACGAACGCCTCCGCCAACCTGCAGGCCATGAACGCCAGCGCCGCGGCCCACCAGTTGCTGCAGCGCCAGGAGATGCTGGCCAAACTGGTAGGCGAAGGCCGGGGCGACAGCGCCCAGGCGCAGGGCCTGCAGACCTATATCGCGCACGCCTCCCGGCGCCTGGGCGGCATGGCCGCCGACACGGCTGAGGCCGGCGCCCTGGCCGATGCCGCAAGCCGCATGACCACGCGGCCGCAGGTGCGCGCGGTGACCGAGGCCAAGAGCTTTGGCGAAGCCTGGGAGGCTTTCAAGAAAGACCCCTATGCGGTGGTCGCTGGTGTCACGGCCCAGTCTGCTGCGCAGATGATTCCGATGGTCATCGCCGCTGCAACGATGGGCCCCGTCGCTGGCGCGGCTGTGGCCGGCGGCACCAGCGCGCTGGCCGAGTTCGGCAGCGGCATCCGCGAATTCGCGCGCGACAACGGCGTGGATCCGTCTGACAAGGAAGGCCTGGGCAGGCTGTTTGCCGATCCGAAGATGCTGCGCGAAGCCACGGCCTATGCCGGGAAGGGCGGCGCCATCGTGGGGACGATGGACGCAGTCTCCGGCGGCATTGCGAGCAAGACGCTGGTGCCCAAGGGCCTCATCAAGAACCAGGCCGTGCGCCAGGCCATCAACGCGCCGCTGCAGGCCGGTGTGCAAGGTGCTTTGGGTGGTGCGGGTGAAGCGGGGAAACAACTGGCGCAGACGGGGGAGATCGACCAGCCTGGGCAGGTGCTGGCCGAAGTGTTGGGCGAATGGGGTGCTGCTCCGGTTGAGGTGCTTGCGCTGTCCAGAGATGCCCGAGAGACATTGACCGGACGCAATGCCGTCGCTCCGGGCATCGCAAAGCAAGTGGAAAGCGAATCCGCCCACGCACCCTCTGAGGGTAAGGTGGCATATCAGCCGGAAGTTTTGCCCGAAGCGATGCGCAAAGCTGTTTCGGCCAGTGATCAGGCCGAAGGCTTGGCCAATGAATCACCATTCCCAAGTGATGGCGCTGCCGGAATTGATGTCGCTCCAATCTCACCCACTCACCATGGCGGCGGCCTTTTCGGTGATGCAGACGGACATGGACACCAGCCATCCGATGGCGCAATTCCTGCACTAGACAATCAAACAGTCAAAAAAGCAAGAATCCTGCAGGGTGATCCTGTTGCCATCCTATTGGGCAATGAAGCCCCACGCGGCTTTGCGTTGTTGCGCGCATGGGCTTCCAAACTCTTCGCGGATGCAGGTGGCGTCGCTGTTCATCCGGAATTGGGCGAAGTGGTCCTCGATGAGCGAGCGGTACGGGATTCCATGGCGCACGGCATGAATCCATCCAAGGCCGTGTCGTTCGCGGCGGTGAAAGCTGTCGTCGAGCGCGGCGCACTTGTGCTCAGTACACAGCATGGCCGAGACGCGACGAGCTTTTACATCAGCGCGCCGGTCGAGATCGATGAAAAAGGGAATGTCGTCACTGTGCTGGTCAAGAAAGATCCGAACACGCAGCGGATGTATCTGCACAGTGTGAGCACAAAAGAGCGTCTCCTGAATACCAGGTATTCCGGGACTGACACCAGGGATGGTGTGGAGCGATCCGGCAAGGCTACTTCAGGAGACGTAGCCAGTGTAATTCGCAGGCTGTTGTCGGTCAATCTGAATGATTTTTCCGAAAAGGCGACTACTTCGGCAACGGAGCCAGACATGCTCGCCGCGGCACCAGAGATGGATACCCCTGTTGAGGTGCTCGGCCCCGCCATTCACCTGTCCGACAAAGGCACGCTGATCGTGGAGGGCGACCCTTGGCAGTTGGACAAGCGGCTGCGCGATGCCGGGGTAGAGCAAGTGTGGATGTGGCCCGACAGCGTATGGGTAGCACCCGAGCAGGCTGCACGGGCCCGGCAGGTGCTGGCATCGCCACAGCCTGGCACTGCGGTAGATGCAGTGAGGCAGCCACCACAAGTGCAGATGAAGATGCGCCGGGGCGGCATGCTCGACGTGGAGGGAGACACGCAGGCGGTACGCCAGTGGCTTGAGGGCGCGGGCATCCCCACAGGCGCGTTGATGGATGGGCCGGGGATGGTTGTGGTGACGGCCGGGAGTGTTGAGCGAGCGAAGCAGGCGTTGGCTGGGGCGGAAGCTTTGCCGGTTGCCTTGGACCGTTCCCCAACGGTTCAAGACATGCCTTCATCGCACTCCCAATTGCAGAACGCCGGGGTCGATGTCGGCCCTGTTACGGAAAGGGGGCTCTCAAGGGCAAGGCGTCGTGGCATTGAAAATAGTACCGAAATTCCGACGGTTTTAGAAGGGCTCGAAAAAGATAAGAAAGGTGGTAGCTCGTCCGTCACGTATGGGAAAATATCTATTGAGGATGGGGCGTCTCCCGATTCGAATGAATTATTTGCTGGAAAAGGTTTGGCTGCTTTGGGGTATGGCGTCAGGCATAAAATAACTGCTAACGACAAAGGAATTCCCGGGGAAAGAACCGCCGACCTCTACGTGGAAGGTGTAGGTGATGTAGATGTTTATACCCCAAGGCAGATGAAGGAAGGGACAATTCTTCGGGGTATAGAAGGAAAGAAAGGTCAAGCTGTATCAGTTTTTATTCAATTGGATACTTCAAGGGTTGACACGAATTCTTTGCTGGCTAGACTTTGGGGAAAGCCGAACTTGAAAAGCATTGAAAGTGTATTTATCCAGCGGGTGGATGGGTCTATTGATTTTATTCGTCGGCCTGGGAAAGGTGATTAAAGATGGCGAAATTTCGTTGCATTTGCGGGCATGTTATAAATTTGTCCAGCGTGGATGGAAAATATCATTGGGCTATGGTGCCTAATGATACTGTAGAGGATATCGGTGTAGAGCTGGAAGAGGGCGGTATACGTACGGCCGAAGATTTCTATGAAAAATTTGATAAGGCTGCAAATCGGATTTATAAGTGCCCGGAATGTATGCGCATGTATGTAGAGACAGCTCCAGAGGTTTGGGATACTTTTGAGAGGGTATCAAGATGAATTCGGAGTGGGCTGCTATGAAATGACGTGATCGAGGAAAGCTAAAACTGGCATTGGTTTGTTTGCTGGCTACTCGATAGGAAAAATATTGATCACTGGAATTTTTGAAGTGCAGAAGGGTTGCTGACCCTTGCACTTGACCGTGCCTGTGCCAATTTTGCAGGTCAGCCGGAGACCCCACTCGGCCCGGTCTGACAGGCAGCCCATAGGGCACGTCGGTGCAGGTGGTTGCTGCTGCGCCCGAGGCCGGTGCCGGCACCATCCCACAGCAGGCATCAGCGACAGCACCGCAAATCACAGGGACCCAAGACTTCCAAGGCACTCCGGCTCTGAATTCGACTGCGGATGCTTCCGCGGCGGTGCTCGTCGGTGCAATGCACCTGGCCGACAAAGGCACGCTGAGCGTGGATGGAGACCACCCTCGGCAATTGAACATGCGACTGCGCGATGCCGGGCCAGGGCCTGCTCACATTGGTTTCAGGGTCGCGTTGCACGGCATGGGGGCTGGATGCCAGGCGCACGTGCACAACAACCTATCCAGATGTGCACTGCAACGGTGGTGTGTCGAGCCGTGGCGCGACTATGCCCCTGCAGGTGCCGGCAGGGCGGTGGGCCCAGGGGCAGGCGCGGGCGAGGCGCCTTACGCCGCCAGCGGCCGCGCGATGGGCCGGTCGACCTGCGACATGCGCAGGGCGTTGGACACGGTGATGTCCAGGCGGTGGGCCCAGGAGTCGAGGTCGTGCCGCTGGGCGGTGTCGTGGCGCTCGTTCCAGGTGAGTTCGGCCACCAGGCGGTCGGGCAGGTCGAGCACGGTGCGGAAGGCGCGGTCGTTGGCCAGGAGTGTCCAGTTGAGCAGCACGGCTTGGGCGTCGGTGGAGGCCGACACGCTGGGCGCAAACCTGCAGACGCCGGCGCGGGTGAATTCGAAGAGTGCGGTAATCACGTTGGGTATGCCACGGTCACTGGGTTGTCCAGAGCTTGTGCCCCAGGACCATGGCACCAGCGGGGCGCTGTTGCAGCTCCCCCTGAGGCCTGGCGCGCGCGGGGCGAGCATGTCTGCCCTTGGCAAAACAATGCTTGCCTTGGGGCATCGAACGTGATTGGAGTCTAAATCGTGGGCGCGCGGTATCCCCCAAAAAGGGGGGGCTGTCAGGAGGGGCCGGGCGGTCACCGGCTGGCGATGCGGCCCCCTGGGGGCCTTGACCTGCCGCCAGGGGGGCGCACGCCCTGGGCTCCTCCCCAGTCCCGGCGGCGGCCCCTCTCTGCCGGCGTGTGCTTCCTCAGATGTATTCCAACCCGGTCTCGCTCAGGCCCACCAGGTTGATCTTGCTGGCCATGAAGTCGGAGCTGGCCACGGCCCAGGCCAGCGAGGCGTTGGTGTAGCTGCCCGATTGGAGCAGGCTGGCTGACAGGGCCTGCACGGTGCCTGCGTCGGCCGCGGTGCCGAACAGGTTGGCGTAGAGCAGGGCGATGACCTGCTCCGGCGTGGCCGAGGGGCCGGCCACGGCGGCCAGACCCAGCTGGGCCAGCTGCTGGGGCGTGGCGCCAGATTCGTCCACGGCCTTGATCACTGCGCCCACCAGGCCGCGGTTGCTGAGGGCGCCGGGGCCCAGCAGGGTGCTGATGAGGCGCGCGGCGGTGCCGGCGGCACCGTCCAGGTCCAGCGCCACCGAGTGATCGGCAAAGCGCACGCGCTCGATCTGCTGCAGGGTGTCGATGCCATCGATGCCCGCGCCCTTGTCGTTGAGCCGCCAGTTGCCGCTGCCGGTGGGCTGCAGGGTGTAGCCGCCGCGGGCGCCGTGGACCACCAGGGTGTCCACACCCGCGGCACCGGTGAAGCCTTCGCTCGCCGGCTTGCTGTTGAACAGGTCGGCGTCGGCCGTGCCCTGGGTTCCGTCAGGCAGGTTGGGGCTGCTGGGCGTGGGCACCGGCTTGGGGGGCGTGGGTGCCGGTGCCGGTGTCGGTGCGGGTGCCGGTGGCTTGGGGGCCGGGGCTGGCGTGGGCGCTGGTGCAGGCGTGGGCGCCGGCGCCGGGCCGGGGGCGGGCGCAGGGGCGGGTGCGGGGGCCGTGTCGAAGGTCAGCGTAGGGCCCTTGGTGGAGTTGAAGCCGTAGGTGCCGCCCAGGCCGTCGCGGCCGTAGAGCCAGTCCAGCGCGAGCAGGTCGTAGGCCTGGAACGTGGTCTTGTTGGGGCCGGCATGCGTGTACGACATGACGGTGTTGTTGGTGTTGTCCTGCCCCGCGGGCAGGGGGTGCGAGGAGTCGAAGGGGTGCGACAGGCCCAGTGCATGCCCCACCTCGTGCAGCAGCACTTCGTAGCCTGCGCCGCCGGCGGTGGGCTTGTTGTTGATGCCGGCATGCTCCGCATTGTCCAGATAGACCACAGCCTCGATGTTCAGCGAGTTCACCGTCTGGTTGGGGCCGGAGTAGCTGTAGCCATAGCCCGACGATGCCAGCCCGGCGGTCGATGGGCCCTGCAGGTTGGTGGCGGCAAAGTGCAGATCGGCCTGGGCCGAGGTGGCCACCTCGGTGAAGATGATGCCGGTGACGTCCGAGGCGTGCTTCAGGATCTGCAGGGTGGACTGCTTCTGATCGGCATTGAAGGCGGTGACCGGCCCGCCGGTCTTCTTCGTGGCCTCGCTGCCGGCGCTGGCGTCGAAGGTGTAGTAGATCACCTTGCGGCCGTCGGGCCAGAAGTTCCAGATGGGCGTGCCACCCAGCAGGGCATCTGCCTGGGGGTTGCCGGAGAAGCGCATGTTCTGCAGGTCGGGGACGGTAACGGCCATGTCGTAAGGAATGGGTTGGCGTGGATTCTTCGGGCGGGGAACGCTGGCCACGGGGCCGAGCGAGGCGCGAATCTATCACCGGGGTGCCGCGCACACTGTGGCGCGAAACCAAATGTCACGACATGGCGCTGCGCGCCGACGGGCGGTCGCCGGGCGGCGCTGGACGGTGCGTTGCGTGCCCCAGATCGGGGCACCCTTAGAACCTGTTTACCATCTCCCAGGGGTCGCGCAGCGGCCTTGGCGGGCGGTATGCAAGGCGCGGTGCGCAGTTGATAGCCCCGCTATCAGCAAGCGCCGCAACGCCGCAGACCGCCCGCCAAGGCCGCTGCCCGAAGGGTTGGGGCGAAATCGGGCGATTGGACGACCCGGCTGCTTGCATGGGCACGAGCCCATGCGGCGCATCCGAAGCATCTACTCATCCCGATTGCGCTCCAACGCGATCCCCTGCGAGATCGTAAACAGGTTCTAAGCGGCCTGCGAGGCCTTGGGCAGGGAGGGGCGCCTTCAGCGCCGGGTGCACAGGTAGGTGTACGAGGCGCTGTAATCGCTGGCCTGGTAGGCCAGGGCCAGCGGGTAGCGCGCGTTGGCGGCCGTGTCCAGCGACACCAGGTACAGCGGAAAGCCACGGTTGGCGTACAGGCGGTCGCCGCTGCTGCCCAGGCCATCGAAGGGCAGGCTGATGCTGGGCACCGGGATGGCGGTGATGCGCGAGGTGTCCACCACCGCCTGCGATGCCGTGACGGTGGCGCTGGCGTTGTAGCTGGCCCCCGTGTCGCTGGTGCACAGGTAGGTGCCGCTGTAGGCCGCGTAGGGGTCGCTTCCCCCCGGGGGAATGGGGTACTCGGCCAGCGTGGCCACCTGGCGGTAGCGGCCGCTGTTCAGCATCTCCCAGAAGTCGCTGCCGTAGCCCACGAAGACGGCGGCCCCCAGCTGCGCGCGGGTGTTCCAGTTGTTGACGGCGATGGTCTCGGTCGGCTGGCGGATGGTGCGGTACTCGGGGATCTCGCCGCCCGTATAGGGCACGAAGCCACGCGTCTCCGACAGCAGGTAGAACTGGCCGTTGTGCAGCAGCACGAAGTACAGCTTGCCTTGGCCGAGAAAGCGCGACTCGGGGCTCACGCTGACGGAGAAGTTCAGCGCCTGCGTGGTGCCGCTGATGGTGGTGGCCACCGTGGTGATCTGGGCGAACGCGGGCGCGGCGCCCAGGCCCAGTGCCAGGGCGGTGCCGACCACGAAGGTGCGCAAGGTAGAGAGCATGGCAGTGTCCGGTTACAACCCATTCAACGCAGTGGCGTTGCCTGTGGTTTACGTGGAGAAGGGCGCTGCAGGGGGCAGGCGCGCACGGTGCATTTTGCGCCACGCGTACGCGGCAGGCGCATACTGTGGACATGGCGCGCCTGCCATGATGGCGCCTGCGCTCTGTTGCCGTTGCCACCCCCAGCCCAGCCGACTGCCACCATGCCCACACCGACCCCCACCACCCCCAATCGCCTGCCCACGCCCTTCGAGTCGCTGGCGGGCGTCGCCAAGTTCCTGGGCGCCCAGGAGATGAGCCCGGCCTTCTACGCGCGGCATGCGCAGGCCATCGACGGGGCCTGCGCCTTTTTGCAGGAGCTGGTGCGCGAGCACCCCTCGCTGGAGATGGCATTCAACGCAGCGCTGCCGCTGCCGGTGGAAGAGGGCGGCAAGCTGGTGCTGCAGGCGCTCTCGTCCATCCAGTTCGCCGAGCAGAAGCTGCACTGGTTCGACAGCCAGATGAACACCACCTTGCGCGCCCTGGCGCCCGTGGTGCGCGACCCCGCACTGCCCACCTGGATGGCGCAATGCCGCTGGGCGGTGGATGGGGCGGCGGTGAATGTGTAGGGGGCGCCTCGCGCGCCCCGCGATGGCTTGGTTTGGCCACGCGCTCGGTGGCCATCCCGCCTTGCCCGTGTACTTCATCACGAACCAGAAGAGTTCGGCCATGCCGGAGAGGTGAGGGGGCGCTGCCAACAGGGCACCACGCCCCTTGTGCAGCACCACCCTGACCATCTCCAGTCCGTCACCCCAGGGCGTTGGGCACCAGCACCGGGATTGCACCCTGCGCATATGCGCCCGCGGAACCACTGGTCTGGCCGCCCACTGATGGCGCGAACCCGGCCATGGCATCCGCCAGTTGCTGTGCCTGGTTGTTCAGCGTCGCGGTCTGGATGGCTGCCTGCGTATCGAAGCCTTCGAGCACCCGCGCACGGCTCTGCGAACTGGAGCCCGAGCCTCCTTGCGCGCTAGCGCCCTGGGTCTTGGCTACCAGGTCCGTCATGCTCCAGGTCGTGCCATCCTCGAACACCACTTCCTGGATCGGGTTCCAGGTGTTGGTCGGCGTGTTCTGGTAGAAGAACGAGGTGGCCGATACCTTGTCACTCGTGCCGTTGATCGACAGCACCAGGTAGGTGTCCTGGCGGCTGACGGTCACGTCGCTGGCGCTGACGCCGGCCTTGAAGCGCAGCACGTTGCGCTTGCCCGCCGAGCCATCGTTGTAGTCGCCGATGGTGTCCACGCCATCGCCACGGCCGAACAGGTAGGTGTTGTTGCCAATGCTGCCGTCCATCCGGTCATTGCCTGCACCACCGTCCAGTGTGTCGTTGCCAACGCC
>NZ_JACHLK010000030.1 GCF_014207955.1 Acidovorax soli | reverse complement strand
GGGGACACGGGCAGCGGGGTCGTCTTTTCTTGGCCTACCTTCTTTTGACGAAGCAAAAGAAGGTAGGTGCGCCGCCGGGCGCACATCCCGGCTCCTGCCCTTGGCAGAAGCATGCGACATTGCTTCCCTGGAAACAGATCAGATGTCGTCCAGCAAGGCGTATGGCAGTGACTGCAGGGTGAGCGGTACGCCATCAGCGGCCCCCACCTGAAGAGACTCTTCAGCCGCCGAAATCTGCATCGAAAGAATCAGGTCACAACCCCCACTAGGCGCCGCAGCCACCTGCACCACCATCCCGCAAGGCTGCTCCAGATCGCTGGCGGCAAACACCTCCGCCCCCACAGCCACAGCACTGTCGGCATGCGCGATGTAAGCCCGCCGCTTGAGCGTGCCGCGGAACTGGCTGCGCGCCACGACCTCCTGGCCCGGGTAGCAACCCTTCTTGAAGTTCACACCGCCGATGGACTCGTAATTGAGCATCTGCGGCACGAATTCTTCGAACAGGGGCTGGGTCAGCGTGGGCACACCGCTCTGCACCTCGCTCCACAGCCACAGGGCGGGGTCGAGCGCAGGGCCTGCGGGGGCCGGTTCTGTAGCGGGCGCCACCCACAGGGCGCGTGGCTGGCCTGCCGCCGGGTAGAGGTGGACCACGCTGGCGCTGCCGACCTCGGCCCGCGTCCAGGCCGGGGCTGTGCTTCCTGCCACGGCGGCAACGCTGTCGCCCGCCAGGCCGTACAGGGCAAAGTCGGCGGATGCATCGGTCAACTTGGCCTTGGCGCGCAGCACGAACATCGACAGGCGCTTGAGCGTGGTGGCCAGCAGGTCCTGGCTGATCACCAGCAGCACCTCGGTAGCACTGCGCTTGAAGCCCACCATGCTGGCCTGCATGCGGCCCTTGGCCGAGAGGAAGGCCGACAGCCGCGCCTCGCCCAGGCCCAGCAGGGCATAGTCCTGCGTGAGCTGGCCATGGAGGAATTTGGCGGCGTCTTCGCCTTCCACACGGATCACGCCAAGGTGGGAGAGGGGGGCAATGCCATTCAGGAGAAGCTGGGTCATGGCTGAATTATGATCCCCGCTCCCTTTATCTACAGGCAGCAGGGTTGTGGTGCGACGCTTACTGGTTTTTGTCTTGGTGCTGCTGATCGCCGCTGGTGGCGTCGGCTTCTGGTGGCTGCACCAGCCCCTGCCCATGGGCAATGAACCGCTGGAGCTGGCCATCGAGCCCGGCACCACACCGCGTGGCGTGGCGCGTGACGTGGTGGCTGCCGGCGTGCGCACCGATCCGCAATTCCTCTATGCCTGGTTCCGCTTCTCGGGGCAGGATCGGCTGATCAAGGCCGGCAACTACGAGATCCCGCCCGGCACCACGCCGCGTGGCCTGCTGGCCAAGCTGGTGCGCGGCGAGGAGGCGCTGCGCGCGCTCACCCTGGTGGAGGGCTGGAACTTCCGCCAGGTGCGCCAGGCCCTGGCCGGTGACGACCAGCTCAAGCCCGATTCCAAGGGCCTGACCGACGAGGCGCTGATGGCGCAACTCGGCCGCCCCGGCGTGGCGCCCGAAGGCCGCTTCTTCCCTGATACCTATACCTATGCCAAGGGCTCGAGCGATCTGGCCGTGCTGCGCCGCGCCTTGCATGCCATGGACCGCAAGCTCGAAGCGGCCTGGAGCCAGCGCTCGGCCGATACCCCGCTCAAGTCGGCCGACGAGGCGCTGGTGCTGGCCAGCATCGTCGAGAAGGAAACCGGCCGCGCCAGCGACCGGGCCCAGATCGCCGGGGTGTTCGTGAACCGCCTGCGCATCGGCATGCTGCTGCAGACCGATCCCACGGTGATCTACGGCCTGGGCGAAAAATTCGATGGCAACCTGCGCCGGCGCGACCTGCTGGCCGACACGCCCTGGAACACCTACACCCGCGCCGGCCTGCCACCCACGCCGATCGCCATGCCTGGCAAGGCCTCGCTGCTGGCCGCCGTGCAGCCCGAGCGCACCAAGGCCCTGTATTTCGTGGCCAAGGGCGATGGCACCAGCCACTTCAGTGCCTCGCTCGATGAGCACAACCGCGCCGTCAACCGCTACCAGCGCGGGCAGCAGCAATAATAGGAACTGGCAGGGCCCGCTCGGGGCCTGCCCGGATCTTTCCCAACCCAAGGTTTTCATGTCACGACCCGGCCTGTTCATCACCTTTGAAGGCATCGACGGTGCCGGCAAGTCCTCGCACATCGAGGGGCTGGCCGCGGCCTTCCGCGCGCAAGGCCGCACGGTGACGGTGAGCCGCGAGCCCGGCGGCACGCCACTGGCCGAGAAGCTGCGCCAGATGGTGCTCAACGACGCCATGGACCCGCTGACCGAGTCGCTGCTCATCTTCGCGGCCCGCCGCGACCACCTGTGCAACGTGATCGAGCCGGCGCTGGCCCGCGGTGACGTGGTGCTGTGCGACCGCTTCACCGATGCCACCTTTGCCTACCAGGGGGCAGGGCGGGGCTTCGATCTCATGACCCTGTCCACCCTGGAGCGCATGGCCCAGGGAGGGCTGGTGCCGGGCGCCGGTGCCGGCACGCTGCGCAATCCGGACCTCACGGTCTGGTTCGACCTGGAGCCCGAGGTGGCGGCCGAGCGCCTGGCCGGTGCGCGCGTGCCCGACCGTTTCGAGGCCCAGCCCGTGGAGTTCTTCCGCCGCGTGGCCCAGGGCTATGCCGACCGCGCCGCGGTGGAACCCGCGCGCTTTGCCCGGCTCGATGCCGCGCAGGACCGGCACCGCGTGTGGCAGCAGTTGACCAGTGTGTTCGTGCGCAAGGGCTGGCTGTCCATCATGGTGCCCACGCCCAAGGACCTGGCATGAGCGGCGCGGAAACGGCAGCGCCCTGGATCGCCGCGCAGCGCAGCACCTTGCTGGCCCAGCGGGGCCATGCCTGGCTGCTGCAGGGCCCTTCGGGCCTGGGCCAGTATGCGCTGGGCCTGGCCATGGTGCGTGCCTGGCTGTGCGACCGGCCCACGGCCGAGGGCGCCTGCGGCCAGTGCGGCAGCTGCCATGCCATCGAGGTACGCACCCACGCCGACCTGTGCGTGCTGATGCCCGAGGTGCAGATGATCGAACTGGGCTGGCCGCTGTCGGAGAAGGCGCAGGCCGACATCGACGACAAGAAGCGCAAGGCCAGCAAGGAAATCCGCGTGGAGGCCATGCGCGACGCAGTGGAGTTCTCGCAGCGCACCTCGGCACGCGGGCGCGGCAAGGCCGTGCTGGTGTACCCGGCCGAGCAGATGAACCACGTGACCGCCAACGCCTTGCTCAAGACACTGGAGGAGCCGCCGGGCGACGTGCGCTTTGTGCTGGCCAGCGAGGCCGCGCACCAGCTGCTTCCCACCATCCGCAGCCGTTGCCTGGGCCACACCATGGCCTGGCCGGCCGAGGCCGACATGCTGGCCTGGCTCAAGGGCCAGGGCATTGCCGCCGATGCGGCACCGGCTTTTCTGCGCGCTGCGGGGGGGCGGCCTGACGACGCGCTGGCCCTGGCCCGCTCGGGCCGCAGCCCGCAGGCCTGGGCCCTGCTGCCCCAGGCCATGGCGCGCGGCGACGCCACGGCACTGGGCGATTGGTCGCCCGCGCAGGTGATCGACGCGCTGCAAAAGCTCTGCCATGACCTGCTGGCCGCCAGCGTGGGCGCGGCGCCCCGGTACTTCGCGCCGGCCGACCTGCCCAAGCCCCCGCCGCTCGCGCCGCTCACGCGCTGGTCCAAGGCGCTGTCCAAGGCGGCGCGCACGGCCGACCACCCCTTCAATGCCGGCCTCATGCTGGAGGCGCTTGTCGCCCAGGCGCGAAACACCCTACACTCAAGGCACTGAAGCCGCCCCATCCACCATGAGCAGTCCCTCCACCGCCCCCCGCCCCAGCGTCATGCAGCTGGCCATCAAGGAAAAGGCGGCCTTGTATGCGGCCTATATCCCCTTTTTCGTCGAAGGGGGCATTTTTGTGCCCACCCAGCGCGACTACAAGCTCGGCGACGATGTGTATGTGCTGCTGACCCTGCCCGACGATACCCAGCGCTACCCCGTGGCCGGCCGTGTGGCCTGGGTCACCCCGGCGCGGGCCGCCGGCAACCGCACCCAGGGCGTGGGCATCCAGTTCCCCAAGGACGAGAAATCGCGCCAGCTCAAGCTCAAGATCGAGGAACTGCTGGGAACTTCGCTGGGCTCGGACCGTCCGACACAGACCATCTGAGACCCTGTTTGCGCCAAACGCCGACCCGCGCAGGCTGGTCGGCTTTTTCCATTTTGAAACCACATGTTCGTTGATTCGCATTGCCACCTCACCTACCCCGGCCTGGCCGAGCAGCTGCCTGCCGTGCGCCAGGCCATGGCCGAGGCCTCGGTGGACCGGGCCCTGTGCATCTGCACCACCATGGAGGAGTTCGCTGACGTGCACGCGCTGGCACTCGCGCACAGTAACTTCTGGAGCACCGTGGGCGTGCATCCCGACAACGAAGGCGTGACCGAGCCTTCGGTACAGGACCTGCTGGACCGTGCGGCCCTGCCGCGCGTGGTGGCCATCGGCGAGACGGGCCTCGACTACTACGGCATGGAAGACCGCAAGGGCGGGCGCAGCATTGCCGACCTGGAGTGGCAGCGCGAGCGCTTTCGCACCCATATCCGGGCCGCGCGCGCCTGCGCCAAGCCGCTGGTTATCCACACCCGCAGTGCCTCGGAAGATACGCTGGCCATCCTCAAGGAAGAGGGCGAGGACGGTGCGGGCAACCGGGCCGGCGGCGTGTTCCACTGCTTCACCGAATCCATGCAGGTGGCGCGCGCCGCGCTGGACCTGGGCTACTACATCTCGTTCTCGGGCATCATCACCTTCAAGACGGCGCAGGAGCTGCGTGAGGTGGTGGCCTTTGTGCCGCTGGACCGCATGCTCATCGAGACCGACAGCCCGTACCTGGCGCCTGTGCCCTACCGCGGCAAGATCAACAGCCCGGCCTACGTGCCCCATGTGGCACAGCAGGTGGCGCAGACCCGCGGCATGGCCGTGCAGGAGGTGGCCGAGGCCACCAGCCGCAATTTCGAAACCTTGTTCAAGGGAGTGACCGCATGAGCAAGCACAGCACGCTGCGGCGCCGCACGGCGCTGTTGGGCGCCATGGCCCTGGTGGCCGGTGCCACAGGGGGCGCATGGGCGGGGTCCTACGAGGACTTTTTCTCGGCCGTGCAACGCGACGACGCCGACGAGGTCAACGGCCTGCTGCGCCGTGGCTTCGACCCCAACATCCGCGACCCCAAGGGGCAGGTGGCCCTGACGATCGCCCTCCAGGCCGAATCGCTCAAGGTGTTTGCCGCCCTCATGGCCAACCGGCGCCTGAAGGTGGAGCTGCGCAACCGCGATGACGAGAGCGCGCTGATGATGGCCGCCCTCAAGGGCAATGTCGATGCGGTCAAGGCGCTTATGGCCCGCGATGCCGACGTGAACAAGGAAGGCTGGGCACCACTGCACTACGCAGCCTCGGGCGTGAAGGCCGAGCATGTGCGCATCATCGCCCTGCTGCTGGAGAACCACGCCTACATCGACGCGACCTCGCCCAATGGCACCACGCCGCTCATGATGGCCGCGCAGTACGGCTCCAACGATGCCGTGCAACTGCTGCTCAATGAGGGCGCAGACCCCACGATCAAGAACCAGCTGGGCCTGACCGCCGTGGACTTCGCCATGCGCGTGAGCCGCACCGAGGCGGCCGAGAAGATCGCCACCGCCATCCGCCGCCGCCAGCCCAACGCGGGCAAGTGGTAGGCCGCTAGGCGGTATCGCCTTCCACAGGTGGCCTTACCGCGGTGGCCGGGCGGCTTTGCAGCCGCGCATACAGGCCGCCGCTGGCCATCAGTTGGGTATGCGTGCCCTGCTCGACGATGCGCCCCTGCTCCATCACGACCACGCGGTCGGCATGTTCGATGGTGGACAGGCGGTGGGCGATCACCAGCGTGGTGCGGCCCTGCATCAGCCGGTTCAGCGCATCCTGCACCAAGCGCTCCGATTCCGTGTCCAGCGCCGAGGTGGCTTCGTCCAGGATGAGGATGGGCGCGTCCTTGTAGAGCGCGCGGGCAATGGCCAGGCGTTGGCGCTGGCCGCCCGACAGCTGCGTGGCGTTGTGGCCCACCACGGTGTGGATGCCCTGGGCCAGCGAGGCCACGTGGTCTGCCAGGTTGGCTGCGGCCAGGCAGGCCAGCACCTTGCCCTCGTCCACCGCATGGCCCAGCGCCACGTTGGCGGCAATGGTGTCGTTGAACATCACCACATCCTGGCTCACCATGGCGATCTGGCTGCGCAGGGCGCCGAGGTCCCAGTCCTGCAGCGCATGGCCATCGAGCAGCACGCTGCCCGACGACATGGGAATGAAGCGCGGCAGCAGGTTCACCAGCGTGGTCTTGCCGGCGCCCGAGGGGCCGACCAGGGCGACGATCTCGCCGGGCGCCACGGCCAGACTCACATCGTCCAGCGCCGGGGCATTGTCCTTGCCGAAGGAGACGGACACCCCGCGCAGTTCCAGCGCGCCCTGGGCGCGTTCCGTGCGGTAGCTGCCCCCCTGCTCGGCACCGGTATCGCCCAGCAGCGCCAGGCCGCGCTCCAGCGCGGCCACACCGCGCGTGATGGGGTTGGCCACGTCTGCCAAGCGGCGGATGGGCGCGATCAGCATCAGCATGGCGGTGATGAAGGAGACGAAGCCGCCCACGGTCACGTCCTTGGCATCCAGCGTACCGCGGCTTTGCCACAGCGCGATGCAGATGACCACTGACAGCGCGGCGGCGGCCAGCAACTGGGTGAGCGGTGTCATGGCGGCCGAGGCGATGGTGGATTTGATCGCCAGGCCACGCAGGCTCTGGCTCAGGCGCACAAAGCGCGAGGCCTGGCTTTCCTGCGCGCCATGCAGGCGCACCATGCGGTGGGCCAGCACGTTCTCCTCGACCACATAGGCGAGCTCATCCGTGGCCTGCTGGCTGCTCTTGGTCAGGGTGTACAGGCGCTTGGACAGGGTCTTCATGATCCAGGCCACGCCCGGCACCACCACGGCCACGATGAGCGTGAGCTGCCAGTTCAGGTACAGCAGGTAGCCCAGCAGGGCCAACAGGGTGAAGCCGTCGCGCGACAGGCCCATCAGCGCCTGCACCAGCAGCGTGGCCCCGGTCTGCACCTCGTAGACCACGGTGTTCGACAGGGCGCTGGCCGACTGGCGCGAGAACAAGCCCATCTCGGCCGCCAGAACCCGGTCGAACAGCGCGCGGCGCAGCAGCAGCATGCCTTCGTTGGCGATGCGGGCCAGGGCGTACTGCCCCACGAACTGGGCCAGCCCACGCACCAGGAACACCCCCATGATGGCCAGGGGCACGGCCCACAGCGGCAGGGTGCCCTGGGTGAAGCCGCGGTCCAGCAGGGGTTGGAGCAGGGCGGGGATCAAGGGCTCGGTGGCGGCGCCCACCAGCGTGGCCGCGATGGCCAGGCCCCAGGCCAGCCGCTGGTTGCCAAAGTAGACGGAAAGCCTCGCCAGGCGGGCGGTGAGGCTCAGGGCCTCGGAAGCGGGGGGCGCGGCGGCGCTCTGGGCGCCCTGGTCGGTGGCTTGCATGTGCAGCGGATTCTAAGGGGCCTGCGCTAAGGGGCCTGCGGCAGCGACCTGGCGCGGCCATTGACCACAAGCCCTTGCACAGTTTGTCACAGCGGGTCTTCCCCAGTGTGTAACATTGGCGCTGCCAACCGGCATTTGTTCGGCTACTGCGGCTGCTAATGACCACAGATCACAATACCAACACATCCCTCCCTGCGGCCCTGCCGCATCCCATGCGCCGCCAGGTCCTGGCCGCATTAGCCACCACCGCCTCCTTGCCCGCCCTCGCACAGTTCCGCGTGGAGGTCACGGGCGTGGGCCTGACCCAGTTGCCGATTGCCATTGCCCCCTTCCGTGGCGAGGCGCAGGCGCCGCAGAAGATCGGTGCCATCGTGCAGGCCGATCTGGAGCGCAGCGGCCAGTTCCGCGCGGTGGATACCGCAGGGGCGGTGCTGGACGAAAACTCGCGCCCCGACCTGGCACTGTGGCGCCAGAAGACGGCCGATTCGCTGTTGACCGGCAGCGTGACGCGCACCCCCGACGGCCGCTACGACGTGCGCTTTCGCCTGTGGGACGTGGTCAAGGGCCAGGATATCGGCGCACAGAGCTTCGTGCAGTCACAGGCCGACCTGCGCCTGGTGGCCCACCGCATTGCCGACTTCGTCTACGAAAAGCTCACCGGCGAGCGCGGCATCTTCTCCACCCGCATCGTCTACGTCACCAAGACGGGTGGCCGCTACAGCCTGTGGGTGGCCGATGCCGATGGCGAGAATGCGCAGTCGGCGCTGACCAGTCCCGAGCCCATCATTTCGCCCGCCTGGTCGCCCAATGGCGGGCAGATCGCCTACGTGTCGTTCGAGTCGCGCAAGCCCGTGGTCTACGTGCACGAGGTCGCTTCGGGCCGGCGCCGTCTGGTGGCCAATTTCCGCGGCTCCAACAGTGCGCCGGCCTGGTCGCCGGATGGCCGCAACCTGGCCGTGACGCTGAGCCGCGACGGCGGCTCGCAGCTGTACCTGATCGACGCCAACGGCGGCGAACCCCGGCGCCTGATGCAAAGCACGGGCATCGACACCGAGCCCATGTTCTCGGCCGATGGCCGCAGCATCTATTTCGTGAGCGACCGGGGCGGTGCCCCGCAGGTCTACCGGGTGCCCGCCAGCGGTGGCAACGCCGAGCGCGTGACCTTCACCGGCTCCTACAACATTTCTCCCAACATCAGCCCCGATGGCAAGTGGTTGGCCTACATTTCCCGCGTGGGCGGGGCCTTCAAACTGCATGTGATGGACCTCGCGACGAGCACCGTCACCGCGGTCACCGACACCTCGGCCGACGAAAACCCCAGCTTTGCACCCAACAGCCGCCTCATCGTGTACGCCACGCAGCAGCAGGGCCGCGAGGCGCTCATGACCACCACGTTGGACGGAAAGATCAAGGCGCGCCTGGCTGGCCAGCCTGGAGACATCCGCGAGCCCGATTGGGGCCCGTTCCAGAAGCAATGAACTTTTCAATACTTTTCGCAATCTAGTTTCCAGGAGAATTTTGGATGAACATCAAACTCAAGCGCCTTACCCTTGCCCTCGCCGTCACCGCCCTCGTTGCAGGTTGCAGCTCCGGAGTCAAGCTCGACGATGTGCCAGTGGAAGACAAGGGCGCGAGCTCGACCATGGGCACCAACCCTGGTGGTGCCAATACCGGTGGTGCTGGTACCACCTCCGTGGCACCCGTGGACCTGACTGGCAGCGCTGCCAATGCCCAGGGCCCGGTGGGCGTGGCACGCATCGTCTACTTCGACTACGACAGCTACGTCATCAAGCCCGAGTTCCAGTCGCTGCTGGACGCCCATTCGCGCTTCATCAAGCAGAACAGCGGCCGCAAGGTCATGATCGAAGGCCACACCGATGACCGCGGTGGCCGCGAGTACAACCTGGCCCTGGGCCAAAAGCGCGCCGAAGCCGTGCGCCGTTCGCTGGCCCTGTTGGGTGTGCCCGATTCCCAGGTCGAAGCCGTGAGCTTCGGCAAGGAGAAACCCGCCGCTCCCGGCAACACCGAAGACGCGCACGCGCAGAACCGCCGCGCCGAGCTGTCGTACCGTTGATGCCCGCATTCCGCCTTTCACAACCCCTGCGGTCCGTGGCCGCGGGCCTGGCTTTGGCGTGCGTCGCCCTGCCCGGGGCGCATGCGGCGCTGTTCGAGGACGGCGAGGCGCGCCGCGCCATTCTCGAAGTGCGCCAGCGCGTCGATGCGCTGCAGCAGTCGCAGCAGCGCACGGCCGATGAACTGCGCCGCGCCAACGAGGACAGCGCGCAGCTGCGCCGCGCCCTGCTGGAACTGCAGACCCAGATCGAGACCCTGCGCAGCGAGAACGCACGCCTGCAGGGCCAGAACGAGCAGCTGACGCGCGAGGTGGGTGAGCTGCAGCGCCGGCAGAAGGACATCGCCCAGGGTGTGGACGAGCGCCTGCGGCAGTTCGAGCCGGTCAAGGTCACGGTGGATGGGATGGAGTTCCAGGCCGATGCCGCCGAGAAGAAGGACTTTGACGCTGCGCTGGCCATCTTCCGTGCCGGCAAGTTCCCCGAGGCCAACCAGGCCTTCGGCAACCTGATCCGCCAGTACCCGCGCAGCGGCTACGTGCCTTCGGCCCGCTTCTGGCTGGGCAATGGCCAGTATGCGGCGCGCGACTACAAGGAAGCGATCAACAACTTCAAGGCCTTGCTGGCCGAGGCGCCCACGCATGCGCGCGCTCCGGAAGCGGCCCTGTCGATCGCCAACTGCCAAGTCGAGCTCAAGGACGCCCGTGCCGCGCGCAAGACGCTGGAAGACCTGGTCAAGGCCTATCCCCAGTCCGAAGCCGCGATGGCCGCGAAAGAGCGCCTTGCCCGGATGAAGTGACGTGAGCCAGGAGAACCACGCACCTGCAGCCCCGAAGGCCCTGGTCGAGAGCGAAACCCTCGCTCCCGTGCCCATGGTCCCGTTTGCCGACGATGTGGCTGACGAGGTCACGCAGCGGCGCTTTGGCGGGCTCGAGCGCCTGTACGGTGTCGAGGGGGCCCGGCGCATCCGTGCATCGCATGTGGTGGTGGTCGGCATCGGCGGCGTGGGCTCCTGGTCCGCCGAGGCGCTCGCGCGCAGCGGCGTGTCGCGCATCACGCTGGTGGACCTGGACCACGTGTCCGAGTCCAACATCAACCGCCAGATCCATGCCCTGTCCACCACGGTGGGGCAGGCCAAGATCGAGGCCATGCGCGACCGCATCGCACTCATCAACCCCGAATGCGAGGTGCGCTGCATCGACGAGTTCGTGGAGCCCGGCAACTGGCCCCAGTTGCTGGGCAGCGACCCGGTGGACGCCGTGATCGACGCCTGCGACCAGATCAAGGCCAAGACCGCCATGGCGGTATGGGCCCGCGCCACCGGCGGCCATGCCTTCATCAGTGTGGGGGCGGCCGGCGGCAAGCGCCAGGCGCACAAGGTGGACATCGAAGACCTGTCGGCCACCACGCACGACCCCTTGCTCGCCCAGATGCGCTACCAGCTGCGCAAGCACCATGGCGCGCCACGCGAGGGCCGCAAGATCGGCATCACTTGCGTCTTCAGCCGCGAGGCCGTGGCCCAGCCCGATGCCTCGTGCGCGATCGAATCCGGCGGCGATGGCTCGCTCAACTGCCATGGCTACGGCTCGGTCGTGGCCGTCACGGCGACCTTCGGCCAGTGTGCTGCCGGCTGGGTGATCGACCGTCTGGCAGCCGGTCCGCAAAAAGTGCCAAAAACCAAGCTATAATCTGAGGCTTTGCAGCATCTGCAGTTCGGCAACGGGCTGGCAGGCATTGCAATGTTGGGACGTTAGCTCAGTTGGTAGAGCAGCGGACTTTTAATCCGTTTGTCGTGGGTTCGACCCCCGCACGTCCCACCAAGATACGCAAGGCGCTACAGCTCTCAAGGCTGTAGCGCTTTTTGCTTTGTGCGCCGCGGGCAGGGTGGTTCAATTGCCTTCGGGTGCCGACAGCCAGGCCAGCAGTTCTCCACGATCCTGTACGCCGAGGCTGTTGTAGAGCTGGCGCCGGTGGTAGACCACGGTATTGGCGCTGATGTCCATGCGCGTGGCGACCTGGGACTCCGACAGGCCGAGTGCCAGCCAGTACGCCAGCTCCTGCTGGCGCTGTGACAGCGGCTGGGTCTGCAGCCAGGCCTGCAGCCGCGCGCCGCGCGGAATCCTTTGGGTGACGTAGATCCCGACCGCCTCGCCCATGCCCGTGGCTGCCTTCATGGGCACTGCGCGCACCGAGAAGTGGCCATGCACGGTGCGTACCTCTGTGATCGGCTGCCGAGCGGGCTGCTGCAGGTGCGCGTGTTGCAGCAGCACCTGCATTTCCTGGGGCAGTTCCCTGCCGCGTCGCCAGCGCCAGCCGAAGGCCAGTGGCATCAGCTTTTCGGCCTCGGGTGACAGCCACAGCAGGCGCCCTGCGGGCGTGGTGATGAGCAATCCCTCGCTGTGCACGCTGCCATCGTCTGTGCCGCCCCCCTCGCCAGCGTGCAGAATCTGCGCCAGCCAGGGCTCCAGCCGTGCCAGCACCGCAGCATCGGCGGGCCCGAAGGGCGACGAGGCGGCTTCGCGGTAGAACTTGAGCGTGCCTATCCCCTGCCCCTGGGGGGTGCGCAGCACCAGGCTCATGCAGTCCTCGAAGCCCATGGGGCGCATCACCACGTTGTAGAAGTCGCTGCGGTGCAGCTCGGGGATCGATACCCGCATGAGCTGCTCGCGCAGCTGGGGCCCGTGTTCGTACCGCACCGCGTCGGCAAAGTCGCGCGAGCTGCGCAACAAGACCTGGCGCTCGCTGCGCAGAATGCGCGCGTCGAAGTAGTCGGCCACGACCGACTGCGCGGCCGGCACCTCCAGATGCACCGCGAGTTCGTGTTCGTCGCCGCTCCCGTCCGCCCGGTACATGTAGGCACTGGAGTCGAAGCCCAGAACCCCGTGCAGCGTCTCCAGCAGAGGCCCGATCATGGGTGGCCCGCCCGCTTCCATGCGGGTCATGTGCTGCAAGCGCGCGATGGCTTGCCCGGTGGAGTGGAGCGAGGGCATGTTGTTCCGGGTGCGCTCCGGTGGAGCGGGGTGGGGTGAGGTCCCGAATCTAGGAGCCGCGGCGCACGGGGTCAACACCCGTGGCATCGCCCAACAACACCCTATCCAGCGGGGGTGGGGTGCGCAATGCCGCAGGCCGGTAGCCTGCGCAACGCATGAAAAGTACCTGATTCATCGGTGATATCGGCACCGGCGGCTTTTCGTGCCTTCCTTGACCCACACAGGAGTTTTCCATGCCCACCCTTGATGCAGCCTTTGGCCGCACCTTCAGGCACTGGTTGGCCGCCTCGCTGCTGCTGGTTTGCGGCAGCGGGGCCATGGCGCAGCCCCAGTGCGCCCCCGGCCAGTGGCTGGCCGAGTACTTTCCCAACACCGAGCTTGCGGGGCCGCCTGCGCTGCAGCGCTGCGAGAGCGGTCCCATCGACCACTACTGGACGGGCCCGAGCGGCAGCCCCGACCCGGCCCGCCTGCCGGTGGATGCGTTCTCGGCGCGCTGGACCGCGACCTTGCCGTTCCCCGCGGGCACGACCCGCTTCATCACCTTCACCGACGATGGTGTGCGCGTGTTCGTCGATGGGCAGCGCGTGATCAACAACTGGACGGTGCACGGCATGGCCATGGACGTCGCCATGGTGCCGCTGGCGGCCGGCACGCACACGGTGCGCATGGAGTACTTCGAAGCCGGTGGCGAGGGCCTGGCCCAACTGGTCATGGAAAGCACGACCCCGGCGCCGCCTGTACCGCCGCAGATTCTTTCCTTTGCCGCACAGCCGGGCAGCATCGACCTGGGAGGCAACAGCACCCTGGGCTGGAACGTGGACAACGCCACCGGCTGCACGGCCTCGGGTGGGTGGAGCGGCGAGCGCGCTGCCAGCGGCAGTGCCGTCGTCAGCCCCGGTGTGACCACCACCTACCACCTGAGCTGCCGCAATGCGGCCGGTGCTGCCGCGACCGCCTCGGCCACGGTGACCGTGCGCAATGCCCCGCCGCAGCAACTGCCCACCATCGACAGCTTCGCTGCCACGCCCGCGCGCATTGCCGTGGGCGACAGCGCCCGCCTGGCATGGCGGGCAAGCAACGCTGCCAGTTGCTCTGCATCAGGTGCATGGAGTGGCACGCGCGCCACCGAGGGCAGCGAGCTGGTGCGGCCCCAGGCCAGTACGTCCTACACCCTCACGTGCGCCAACAGCGCGGGGCAGAGCGTCACGGCCACGGCCCAGGTCGCTGTGGACGCCGCCAACCCGCGGCCGCCCGTGGGCGGCCTCACGGCCCGCGCCACGGCGCAGGGCGTGCGGCTGGACTGGAACCCCGTGACGAAGAGCGGCAAGTGGGTCAACGGCTACTACACAGGATGGTTCTGGGAGACTTTCCCGCCCGAGGCCGTGGACATGGGCACCATGACGCACTTCATCTTCGGCCGCTATGCACCGGGCCTGGGCTCCTTGCCCGGCGGCCGCGCGGGTGAGCTGATGGAGGGGGCTGGCACCGCGCACACCCAGGTGGAGGACACCCTGATCGCCAAGGCCCATGCAGCAGGCACCAAGGCCATCATGATGATCGGCGGTGAGTTCGACGGCCCCGGCTTCATGGCCGCCACGACCAACCCGCAGATCCGCGCGGTTTTCATCAAGAACATCCTCGACAAGGCTGAGCAAAAGGGCTACGACGGTGCCGATATCGACTGGGAGGAAAACCTGGACACCGAACAAGGCCGCGCCCAGGCGCTGGCGCTGCTGCGCGAGTTGCGCACTGCTGCCCAGCAGCGCCCGCGCTACCAGGCCAGCCCGTTCGAGATCAGCTGGCCCGGCTTCTGGGTCAACGTCAACTTCCCGGACATCCTGCCCTGGCACGTGGAAGTGGCGCACGCCGTGGACCGCTTCAACCTCATGACCTACAGCATGGCCGGGGACTGGGGTGGCGGCTGGCTCTCCTGGCACCATTCGCCGCTGTTCGGCGAGGCAGCCAACCATCCCACCTCCATTGCCTCCACCGTGCAGGCGTACCTCAACGCCGGCGTGCCGCGTGCCAAGCTGGGCATCGGCGTGGGCCTGTACGGCCTGTTCTACAACAACCCCGTCACCGGCCCGCGCCAGGCGGCGGCCAGCGGTTCCAACGGCGGTGACGGCGTGAACAACTACCGGCGTTTGCTGGAGGACAACGCCTTTGGCCAGCCGGGGGCCGTCTACCACTGGGACGATCTGGCCAAGCAAAGCTACATCAGCTACAGCCAGCCCTGGTGGCGCGCCAGCGATGCGCCCGTGACCTACCTGAGCTACGAGGACGAGCGTTCCATCGCCGAAAAGGGCAAATGGGTGCATGAGCAGGGCCTGGGCGGCACGCTGGTGTGGACCATCAACTATGGCTATCTGCCCCAGCAAGGGGGCACCAACCCGCCGATGCAGGCCATCAAGCAGGCCTTCATCGCGGCCAGTGCCTCGGGCTACCGGGTGTACCGCAATGGCACGGCGATTGCCACCGTGGCCAGCGGTGCGACCTACACCGATGCATCGGCGCCCAGCGGCAGCCACAGCTACCAGGTGGCCATGCTGGACGCAGCGGGCAATGAAGGGCCGCGCTCGGCGGCGGTGAGCGTACAGGTGCCTTGATACCTCTTTGCCACCCATCGGGAAAAAAGCCCCCGGCGCATTGGGCGTCGGGGGCTTTTTTTTTGGTGCCCCCCATTTTGGAGGACAACCGTGAACTAGTTCACGGTTTTCCTCCAATCTGGGCCAGCAGCTCGTCGCGCCCCATCACGCCCAGCCGGTTGTAGAGTTGGCGGCGGTGGTACACAGCGGTGTTGAGGCTGATGCCCATGCGCTGGGCGATCTGCGACTCGGGCAGTCCCCGTGCCAGCCACCAGGCCAGCTCGTGCTGGCGCTGCGGCAGGCCCAGTGTCTGCAGGGCCGACAGCAGCCGCACGCCGCGCGCCACGCGGCGCGTGATGTGCAGGGCCACGGCCTGGCGGTCCTGGCGCTCCTGCGGTGCGGGGGTCAGGTGGGTGGCGCGCAGCGAGAACCAGCCCTGTGCCGTGAACAGCTCCATCGTGGGCAGGGCCATCTCGCCGGGCCGCTCTGCAGTGAGCCGCCGCAGCAATTCCTGCAGCGCGGGTGGCAACTGGCCGCTGCGGCGCCAGCGCCAGCCGAAGGCCAGCGGCATCAGCGCCTCGGCCTCGGCCGACAGCCACATCAGCCGCCCCTGGGGGGTGGCCACCAGCACCCCCTGGCTGTGCACCTCGCTGCCCTGGGCATCGCGCTCGCCCTCCTGCAGCACACGTGCCAGATGGGCCTCCAGCCGGCCCAGCAGGGCCGCGTCCTGGGCCGTGAAGCCTGCTGCCGCGGCATCGCGGAACAGGTGGATGACACCCAGCCCCACGCCTTGCGGGGTGCGCAGGGCCAGGCTCATGTAGTCCTTGGCACCCGTGGCCCGCATCACTGCGTCGTAGTAGTCGCTGCGCTGCATTTCCGCCATGGACACCACCATCTGCTCGCGCATCAACCGGGGGCCGTGCTCGAGGCGCACCGTCTCACCGAAATCGCGCGGGCTGCGCACCAGCACCTGGCGCTCGCTGCGCAGGATGCGCGCATCGAAGTAGGCCTGCGCCACCGACTGCATGGGCTCTTGCGCGTAGTTCATCAGCTCGCCATCGCTGCCGGGGTACAGCATGCAGCCGAAGTCAAAGCCCACCACCCGGCGCAGTTCCTGCAGCAGGGGCTCGATGAGTTGCACGCCACCCGCCTCCAGGCTGGCCATGCGGTGCAGGCGCGCAAGGGCGTGGCGGTCGGGGCGGGGTGGGGTGGGCATGGTGGGCGACAACAAGAGGATGGAAGGGCGCAAATCTAGAAGCCACCCGCTACCCGGTCAACGCCGCTTGCGGTCTGTCTGCAACACCCCATCCCATTTGGGTGGGGCGCGCCTTCGGGTGCGCGGCTCACTTGCGCAGCCAGCATCTTCGCGCCCATTTTCAGGGGGGAGGCTTCCTGCGAAGGTGATCAGAGGGAGCGAATGTGACATTCACCCTGTTTTCCCGCAAATCCCCGCTGGCCCTGGATGTGCTCTTCCTGAGCTGCCTGTCATCCGCCCACGCCCAAGTGGAGGGCATCGAGTCTGCAGGGGATTTCCAGTCCGCCAGGTGGCGCGGTGCATCCGCATCGCATCCATGCCGCTGCTCTGCGTTGGTATCGCTTGCGGGGTGGCCAATGCCACCGACTTCACCATCCCTGCGGCATCGGATGGCAACGGCAACACGGTGCTGCCCCCAGCCGGGTGTGCACGGCCTCGGTGCACTTTGCGCCGTCACACTCGGGGGGCTGTGTGGCCCATGTGTCTCTGGGCCACCGCTGCGGCGCCTGGACTGCTTTGTCCTCGCTATCGTGCCTGGCGCAGTGCCAGGGATGGGATGGTCTGCGGGCCACGGGCCCGGCTTGCCTGGGACAGGCCGCAGCCGAAGGGCTTCAGAGGTATTCCAGCCCCTGGCTGCTCAGACCCACCAAGTTGATGTGCGCGGCATTCAGGTCCAGGTTGGCTGCCGCCACCGCGAACGATGCGTTGGTGTAGGCGCCCGACTTGATGGCGGCTGCCAGCGACTGGACCGTGTTGGCATCGGCGGCGGAACCGACAATGTTGGCGTAGACCATGCTCACCACCTGCTCCGGCGTGGCCGAGGCACCCAGCAGTGCATTGATGCCGAATTGTGCGACCTGCAAGGGGGTCGAGCCGGCGTCCACCGCCTTGAGCACGATGCCCACCACGCCGCGGTTGTTCAGCCCGGCCGGGCCGACGAGCGCACCGACCAGGCGTGCGGCCGTGCCTGCGGCACCGTCCAGGTCGAGCGCCACGAAACCATCCGTGAACTTGATGCGTTCGATCTGCTGCAGGGTGTCCACCCCGTCGCGGCTGGGGACCCCATCGCCCAGCGTCCAGCCACCACCGCTCTTGGGCTGCAGCGCATAGTCGCCGCGGTTGCCCCGCACCACCACCGTGTCCAGGCCGCCCAGCCCGTTGAAGGTCTCGCTGGCATTGGTGCTGGTGAAGGTGTCTGCGCCGGCGGTGCCGGTGGGCGTTGTCGGGGTGGTTGGGGTGGTCGGTGTCGTCGGGGTGGTGGGTGTCGTGGGTGTGGTCGGGAAGGTCAGCGTCGGGCCATTGGTCGAGTTGAACCCGTAGGTGCCGCCCAGGCCGTCGCGGCCATAGATCCAGTCCAGCGCCAGCAGGTCATAGGCCTGGAACGTGCTCTTGTACGGGCCTGCCTCGGTATAGGACATCACCGTGTTGTTGGTGTTGTCCTCGGAGGTGGGCAGGGGGCGTGGGGAGTCGAAAGGGTGCGCCAGGCCCAGGGCGTGGCCCACCTCGTGCAGCAGCACTTCGTAGCCGAGGCCGCCAGCCGTGAGCGTGTTGTTGACGCTCGCGAACTCCACGTTGTCCAGGTAGACGACCGACTCGGCGTTGAGCATCGTCAGCGTCTGCGCGGCTCCCGTGTAGTTGTAGCTGTAGAACGAGGAGTTCAGGCCCGCCGTGGTGCGGCCCTGCAGGTTGGTGGCGGCGAAGTGGATGTCGGCCTGGGACGAGCTGCCGACCTCGGTGAAGGTGATGCCGGTGACCTGGCTGGCATAGGCCATGATCTGGCGCGCTGCCTGCATCTGCGAGGTGTTGAAGGAAGTGAGGGCAGTGGTCGAGTCCTGGTCGGCCACGCTGCCCGTGCCCACATCGAAGGTGTAGTACAGCACCTTGCGGCCATCGGGGAAGAAGTTCCACGGGGCCGGATTTTCCAGCAGGGAGTCGGCCTTGTAGTTGCCCGAGAAACGGATGTTTTGGAGATCGGAAACGGTGGCCATGGTGGTATCGGATTTCTCGGCGGTTGGATGGTGGCTGCTGGCAGTTGGCAAGCCTGCTTGCTGGGTCATGCCACGCCAAAGTGGCGTTTGTGCCCGGCGGTGCTGCCCTCGGGCCGCAGTTGCAGGGCCCAGATATATCCCAGCATCTGCAATGCACGAAACAGAATTTATCACCGGGGTGGCCGCCGCGCTGTGACGAAAAACACAATGTCACCATATCTGTTCGTTCCATTGCCGTGGAAGCGGGGCCCCTTGCACGGCAGCGTCACCTGCGCGACCCCGCCTAAGTGGCATCCCCAATGCCATGCGGCAGTGTCGCATCTAGGCTGCGGGGCTCCAGCATTCCTCCAGCCCCTGGCATCCCTCCATGTCCACACGCCCCCACTACGCTTTCTGGCCCCGCCGGCTGCCCCATTCGATCACCCTGCCTGCCACCTCGCTGTGGGACAACCTGGCCGTCAATGCCTGGCGCTACCCGGACAAGACGGCCCTGGTGTTCTTTGGCCGCCAACTGAGCTACCGGGCCCTGGCGCAAGGGGCCGAGCGTCTGGCCGCACGGCTGGCGCAGCTGGGTGTACAGCGTGGCGACCGCGTGGTGCTGTGCATGCAGAACTGCCCGCAACTGGTGATGGCGCACTTTGCCATCCTGCGCGCCAATGCCGTGGTGGTGCCGGTCAACCCCATGAACCGGGCCGAGGAGCTCAAGCACTACATCACCGACCCCGATACCAAGGTGGCGTTCACCACGGCCGACCTGGCGCCCGAACTGGCCAAGGCCAGCAATGCGCTGGCCCCGGGCGAGCGCCTGGCGCACCTGGTGGTGACGCAGTTCACCGATGCCTTCGATGCGGGCGTGCAGGGCGCGGACGCCCCGCCCGAGGCCTGGCGCGAATGGCTGTGCACGCGGCACCCCCTGCCCGCCCTGGAGGGCGGTGCGGTGCACGCCTGGGACGACGCGCTGGCCTGCAGCGACGCGCCCCCTGCACTGGTGGTGGGGCCCACCGACCTGGCGCTGCTGCCCTACACCAGCGGCACCACGGGCCTGCCCAAGGGATGCATGCATCTGCACAAGAGCATCATGCACAACGCCGTGGCCAGCGCGCTGTGGGGCACGGGCTCGGTCGACAATGTCACCCTGGCCGTGGTGCCCATGTTCCACATCACGGGCATGGTCAGTGTGATGCATGCGGCCATCTACACCGGGGCCACGCTGGTGGTCATGCCGCGCTGGGACCGCGACCTGGCCGGGCGCCTGATCTCGCGCTACAAGGTGAGCAACTGGACCAATATCCCCACCATGGTCATCGACCTGCTGAACAGCCCGAACTTCGCCAGCTACGACCTGTCGAGCCTGGTCTACATCGGCGGTGGCGGGGCGGCCATGCCACAGGCCGTGGCCCAGCGCCTGCTGGAGCAGTACGGACTGCGCTACTCGGAGGGCTACGGCCTCACGGAGACGGCTGCACCCTCGCACTCGAACCCGCCCGACCATCCCAAGCAGCAGTGCCTGGGCATCCCCTTCGTGGGTACGGATGCGCGCGTGGTCGATCCCGACACGCTGCAAGAGGTGCCCGTGGGCGAGCAGGGCGAGATCATCATGCACGGCCCCGAAGTGTTCGAGGGCTATTGGAAGCGACCCGATGCCACGGCCAGCGCCTTCATCGAATTCGAGGGCAAGCGCTTCTTCCGTTCGGGCGACCTGGGGCGCATGGATGAGGACGGCTACTTCTTCCTGACCGACCGCCTGAAACGCATGATCAATGCCAGCGGCTTCAAGGTCTGGCCGGCCGAGGTGGAGGCGCTGATGTTCCGCCACCCCGCGATCCAGGAGGCCTGCATCATCGCCGCGCGCGACAGCTACCGTGGCGAGACCGTCAAGGCCGTCGTGGTGCTGCGCCCCTCGCACCAGGACACGACCGAACAGCAGGTCATCGACTGGTGCCGCGACAACATGGCCGTCTACAAGGTGCCGCGCATCGTGCAGTTCGTGAGCGCCCTGCCCAAGAGCGGCAGCGGCAAGGTCATGTGGCGTGCGCTGCAGGAAGCTGAGCCCGCCTGAGACCCGGGCGGCTTGGCCGCAGCACGCTGGGCGGCGGATGAAACTGGCGCGGCCCAAGCCAGTGCCCCCGTGCAAGGGCCGCCCCGCCGCACCGGGGGCGTCCCCCTCCCGAGTCGCGCAGCGAGTCGAGAGAGGGGGAAGGCGCGAAGCGACTCAAGGGGTGTTTTTCAATTCAGTGCGCTGTGTGGGTCAGCTCGGCCAGATCACGCTCCAGCAGGGCCGGGTCGCCCAGTTGCAGCTCGATCAGGCGGCGCAGATGGGTCACGCTGTCCAGGTCGATGGACAGGTACAGCAGGCCGGTGTGCAGTCCCTCGACATGCGCCACCTCGCACGACATGCCGATGTGGTTGCCCGTGTCGTGCAGCGGAATGGTCAGCTGGCACAGCATGCCCGCCTGTACGTTGGCCTGGGCCGGCAGCGAGACCAGCGCCCCCTTGAGCGACAGATCCTGCACATGCACGCTGAAGGCGTTGCTGGCCAGGGTGAGCAGTGCCGGGGCATCGAAGTGGACACGGACGTAGTGGCGGCGTTCGTGGGGCATGGCTGTCTCCAGGGGTTTGCTGCATGCTAACCGAGTCCATCCCCACGGAGAACCCGGGCTTGTGCGCGGCCTGCGGTTTTCCGTGGCGCCGAGCAGTCTGCTCGGGATTTTGTAACTTTTGGAAGTTTTAGCAACCTTTGGTTAACATGACGCCTTAATCAGCCACTGTGGGGATTCCTGATCGTGAGTTCGCGCACCATGCGGTGGCTTCGCCGCTGGCCGGCCTGGTTGGTCGGCGCCTTGTGGAGCCTGCTGCCGCTGTGCAGCAATGCGGCCGCGCCCGTGCGCGAGGTGCGGGTGGGCGTCTATGCCAACGAGCCCACGGTGTTCATGAACCAGCACGGCCGGCCCGCGGGTATTTTCGTGGACCTGCTCAACCTGGTTGCCGAGCGTGAGCGCTGGTCCCTGCGCTACGTGCCGTGCGATCTGCGTGCCTGCCTGGATGAATTGCGCGCCGGCCGCCTGGACCTGCTGCCCGATGCGCCGCGCGCCCAGGCCAGCGAGGCCCAATTCGATTTCACCTCGGAATCCCTCGTGGACACCTGGTCCCAGGTGTACCTGCGACCGTCCTCGTCCATCCGCTCGGTGCTGGACCTCGATGGCAAACGCGTGGCGGTGCAGCGCGGTACCGAGCAAAGGGACCACTTCATTGCCCTGACGCGCCGCTATGGGCTGCAGGTCATGGTGGTGGAGGTGGACTCGCCCGGCCAGGCCTTCAGTGCCGTGGGCAGCAGCAACGCCGAGGCCGCCATTTCCAACCACCTGTTCGGGGGCTCGCATGCCAAAGGCCAGGGGTTGGTGGACTCGGGGGTCGTGCTCCAGCCTGGCGGGCTTTACGTCGCGGCCGGCAAGGGCCGCAACGCGGAGCTGCTGGCCGCCATCGACAAGCGGGCCGCCCAGTGGCACGACGGCGTGGACGCCTCCTACGCCCAGGTGATGCGCCGCTGGGTGGCCCAGCCGCCCGCGGGCGGTGTCCTCCGGCATCCCGCGGTATGGGCTGCGGGTGCCTTGCTGCTGGCAGGCGCGCTGGTAGCGCTCGCCATCGTGGCGCTGCGCCACCACACCCGGCACCTGCGGGCCAGCGAGCACAAGTTCCGCACCATCCTCGACAGTGTGGGCGCCTTCATCTACATCAAGGACGCGGAGCACCGCTACCAGTACGTCAACCAGCACATGCTGTCGTTGCAGCCGCATCCGGCGCGGGGCCTGGTCGGCGGCGACGACAGTGCGCTTTTCGACGCGGCGACGGTGCGCCAGCTCGTTGCCAACGACCGGCTGGTGCTGGAGCAGGGCGAGCGCATCGAGGTGGAGGAGGTCAACACCCTGCACGATGGCTCGGTGCGCACCTACCTGTCGGTGAAGATGCCGCTGCGCCGCGATGACGGCAGCATCTACGCCCTGTGCGGCATCTCCACCGACATCACGGAGCACCAGGGGGTGGAAGAGTCGCTGCAGATCGCGGCCATCGTGTTCGAGTCGTTCGAGGGCATGGTGGTCACCGGGCCCGACCAGCGCATCCTGCAGGCCAACACCTCCTATGCGCGGCTTTCCGGCTACACGGTCGAGGAGCTGGTGGGCAAGACCCCGGCGCTGCTGCAGTCGGGCCGGCATGACCAGACCTTCTACCGCACCATGCACGAGACCCTGCTGGCGGTGGGTTCCTGGCAGGGCGAGGTCTGGAACCGGCGCAAGGATGGCGAGGTCTACCCGGCCTGGATCACCATCACCGCCGTGCGCTCGGCGCAGGGCGCCATCACGCACTATGTGGGCACGCTGACCGATATCTCCAGCCGCAAGGCCGCCGAGGAGGAGATCCGCCTGCTGGCCTTCTACGACCCGCTCACGGGCCTGCCCAACCGCCGCCTGATGGCCGACCGCCTGCAGCACAGCCTGGCCGCCAGCGCGCGCACGGGCACCGGCGGCGCGCTGCTGTTCGTGGACATGGACAACTTCAAGGACCTCAACGACACCCAGGGCCACGAAATCGGCGACGAGCTGCTGCGCCAGGTGGCTGCGCGCCTGGGCGGTTGCGTGCGCAATGGCGACACGGTGGCGCGCCTGGGGGGCGACGAGTTCGTGCTGCTGCTCGAAGGCCTGAGCGCCTTGCCGCACGAGGCCGCCAACCAGGCCGAGATCGTGGGCCGCAAGGTGCTGCAGGCCCTGGCCCAGAGCTACCAGCTCGGCGGACATGCCCACCACAGCTCCTGCAGCATCGGCGTCACCCTGTATGCCGATCCGCACACCACGGTGGACGAACTGCTCAAGCGTGGCGACATGGCCATGTACCAGGCCAAGGGGTCGGGGCGCAACACGCTGCGCTTCTTCGACCCGCGCACTCAGGCTGCCGTCACGGCGCGCACCGCGCTGGAGGCGGGTTTGCGCGAAGCGCTGCGCGAGGGCCAGTTCCTGCTGCACTACCAGCCCCAGATCAGCCGGGACCAGGGCATGGTGGGCGCCGAGGCGTTGCTGCGCTGGGAGCACCCCGAGCGCGGGCTGGTCTCGCCCGCCGAGTTCGTGCCCGTGGCCGAGGCTTGTGGCCTGATCGTGCCGCTCGGTGCGTGGATTCTGCGGGCCGCTTGCCTGCAACTGGTGGAATGGGGGCGCGATGCAGCCACGGCGCACTGGACGGTGGCCGTGAACGTGAGCGCGCTGCAGTTCCGCCACCCACACTTCGTGGAGGAGGTGGTGGAAGTCCTGCACAGCACAGGCGCCAACCCGCTGCGGCTGAAGCTGGAGCTCACGGAGTCGCTGCTGCTCGACGACGTGGAGGACATCATCCGCCGCATGGGCTCGCTGCGCGCCCTGGGCGTGCGCTTTTCGCTCGACGACTTTGGCACGGGCTACTCATCGCTCAGCTACCTCAAGCGCCTGCCGCTGGACCAGCTCAAGATCGACCAGAGCTTTGTGCGCGACCTGCTCTCCGACCCCAACGATGCGGCCATCGCCCGCACCATCGTCAACCTGGCCCACAGCCTGGACCTGGGCGTCATCGCCGAAGGCGTGGAAACCCCGGAGCAGCGTGACTTGCTGGCCAGCGTGGGCTGCCTGCATTACCAGGGCTACCTGTTCGGGCGCCCGGCACCAGCCAGTGCGCTGCCACGCATTGCGGCGCAGGTGGCGCAGGCCGGGGCCTGAGCGGCTGCAGGCACATGGCCTGGCCTGTGCCGCTTGACCTGCATCACATCCGCAGCGCTCTGCCTGCCTGCGCCGGCCCTGCAGCACACGGCACCGGCGGTTAAGCCTTATGCTCGGGCCTCTATGGCCCAAGTCACTTTTTCTCCCCCGTTCACCACCCCTTCCGGGACTGCGGCACAGCTGCGCGACGCGGGTTTTGCCGTGCTTTCGCCCGCCGACGTGGCGGCCTGGATCGGTTGCCCGCTGTCTGCGCTGCTGGCGCTCAACGCCGACTGGCAGGCCTTGCCGCCCGATGAGTTCCTCAAGGATGGCGGGCGCTACCGGCGCCGGCGCCATTCCTGCTTCGTGGTGCAGGGCGGGCAGGTGCAGCAGGTACCGCACCGCGCGCACTGGCAACCCGTGGAGTACAACGCCCTGCACGGCGGCATGGAGCGCTGGTTTGCGCCCATGGAGGCCGCCACCGTGGCGCAGCCCGCGTGGTCGCAGCTGCTGCAGGCCTTGGCCCAGGTGTCCGACGCGGTGTTTGCCGATGGCAAGGCTCCGCAGCCCTGGTCGGTGGAGGCGCACCAGTTCCGCATCGATACCGAAGGCGGCATCGGCCGGCCCACGCCCGAAGGGGCGCACCGCGATGGCGTGGACCTGGTGGCCGTGTTCCTGGTGGGCCGCGTGGGCATCAAGGGTGGCGAGACCCGCGTGTTCGAGGCCCATGGCCCGAGCGGCCAGCGCTTCACGCTAACCGAGCCCTGGTCGCTGCTGCTGCTCGACGATGCGCGCATGATCCACGAGTCCACGCCCATCCAGCCCATCGCCCCGGGTGGCTACCGCGACACACTGGTGGTTACCTGCCGGCGCGGGGGGTTCCAGGGAGCGGAGGTCGTGGGGTAGAGGCCTGTGGAAGTGCACACGTGTAGGACAAGGCGTCGTCATGGTGCTGAAGTGGCCTGATCAGGCGCCTGCTGTTTGATGCGGATCAAGATGCGCGGTATGGTGCAGGTTCACACTGTCCTTCATCGCACCGCAGGCTTCGCCGAGGGTGCATTCACACAAGGAGAAGACACCATGTTCAAGCACATCCTGGTTCCCATTGATGGTTCCGACATCGCCTCGCTGGCGGTGGCCAAGGCGGCAGGCCTGGCCAAGACCTTCGGCAGCGCCGTGACCGCCTTGTACGTGGTGGACCCCTATCCGTTCACCGGTGTGGGTGCCGATTTCGCCTATGGCCAGGCGCAGTACCTGAGCGCGGCGACGGCCGAGGCCAATGCCGCGCTGGAGAAGGCGCGCACCGAACTCACCGCCGCTGGCGTGCAGGTGAGCACGGTGGTGGGCGAAGGCCATACCGTGCACGACGGCATTCTGAGCGCTGTGCTGAGCACGGGCGCCGACCTCATCGTGATGGGCTCGCATGGCCGCCGCGGGCTCGAAAAGCTGGTGCTGGGCAGCGTGACCCAGCGTGTGCTGGGCGCCGTGCATGTGCCGGTGCTGGTGGTGAGGACTTGACCGCGCACCCTCTCGAGACCTGCCGCATACAAAAATGGCTCCCTTTGAGGGAGCCATTTTTTTGGAGGCATCACGTCTGGAGTTGCTGCAAAGCCCAGCGCAGCGGTCCTGGCTAGGCGCTCCGCCGCAGACAGTGCTGGAAAGTACGGCAAGGCGGAGCAACGGCGCCAGGAGGGGCTTTTTAGCGACTCCTCCTATTCGATCTTTGCGCCGGAGGCTTCCACGATGCCCTTCCACTTGGTGTAGTCGGTCTTGAGCAGCGTGCCGAACTGGGCGGCCGACATGGCTTCGGGCTCGGCGCCCTGGGCATGGATGGCCTCCTTCATCTCGGGCGTGGCCAGCAGCTTGTTGATCTCGGCATTGACCGTGGCGACCACGTTGGCGGGGGTGCCGGCCGGGGCGAACACGCCATACCAGGTGCTCACGTCAAAGCCCTTGAAGCCCGATTCGGCCACCGTGGGCACATCGGGCAGGGAGGAGCTGCGTTTGGCCGAGGTGACGGCCAGGGCGCGCAGCTTGCCCGACTTGAGCTGGCCCATGGCCGAGGGCACGGACGACATCAGCAGGTCCACATTGCCGGCCAGGGCGTCCATGAGGGCGGGGTTCGAGCCCTTGTAGGGGATGTGGCTGAGCTTCACGCCCGCAGCCTTCTCGAACAGGTCGCCCGCCAGGTGGATGGAGGTGCCGTTGCCGGGCGAGCCGTAGGTGACGGTGCCGGGCGCTGCCTTGGCGGCTGCGACCACATCGGCCAGGGTCTTGTACTTGGAGTTGGCGCTGGTGGCGATGACCACGGGCGTATAGGCCACGTGGGCCACGGCGGTCAGGTCCTTGGTGGGGTCCCAGGGCAGGTTCTTGTAGAGCCAGGGGCCGATGACCAGGTTGTCCTTCTGGCCCATCACCAGGTCATAGCCTGTGGGGCCGGCCTTCACGGCTTCGCCGATGCCGATGGTGCCGCCCGCGCCGGCCTTGTTGTCGGCCACCACGGTCCACTTGGCGCTCTCGGTGAGCTTGGTGGCCACCAGGCGTGACAGGATGTCGGTGCCGCCGCCCGGTGGGAAGGGCACGATCAGGCGGATGGGCTTGTTGGGGTAGCCGGCGGCCGGTGCGGGCGCCTGGGCATGGGCGGTGGCACCCAGGGCAAGGGCCAGCGCACTGAAGGAAATCAGGGTGCGAATCATGGTGAAAGATGTCTCCGTCGGTTCAATGGGGGAGCCGCCACGGCGGGCGTGCTCCACTCTGCCGGTCTGGGCCAGCACCTCGCCATGATCGCCGATACGGCGGGGGTGCTGCCTTGCCAATGCGGGGTGGCAGCATCGCGGGTGGCGATGGCAGGCCTCGGTACTGATCAGAGGCGTTCGAAGATCGCGGCAATGCCCTGGCCGCCGCCGATGCACATGGTCACCAGCGCATAGCGGCCTTGCACGCGTTGCAGCTCGTGCAAGGCCTTCACGGTGATCAACGCGCCCGTGGCGCCGATGGGGTGGCCCAGCGAGATGCCCGAGCCATTGGGGTTGACCTTGGCCGGGTCCAGGCCCAGGTCCTTGCTCACGGCGCAGGCCTGGGCGGCAAAGGCCTCGTTGGCCTCGATCACGTCCAGGTCGGCCACCGTGAGGCCGGCCTTCTTGAGCGCCAGCTGCGTGGCCGGCACGGGGCCGATGCCCATGTACTTGGGGTCCACGCCGGCATGGGCATAGGCCACCAGGCGGGCCAGCGGCTTGGCGCCACGCGCCTTGGCGGCGCCGGCTTCCATCAGCACCACGGCCGCGGCCGCGTCGTTGATGCCCGAGGCATTGCCGGCCGTCACCGTGCCGTTTTCCTTGGCGAACACCGGCTTGAGCTTGGCGAAATCCTCGAGCGTGGCGCCGCTGCGGAAATGCTCGTCGGTGGCGTACTGCACATCGCCCTTCTTGCTCTTCAAGGTGACGGGCACGATCTGATCCTTGAAGTAGCCCGCCGCCGTGGCGCGCTCGGCGCGGTTGTGGCTTTCCACGGCCAGCTTGTCCTGCTCTTCGCGGCTGATGCCCCACTTGGCGGCGATGTTCTCGGCCGTCACACCCATGTGGATGGTGTGGAAGGGGTCGTGCAGCGCGCCGATCATCATGTCCACCATCTTGGTGTCGCCCATGCGGGCACCCCAGCGGGTGTTCAGGCTGGCGAACGGGGCGCGGCTCATGTTCTCTGCGCCCGCGCCAATGGCCACATCGGCATCGCCCAGCAGGATGGACTGGCTGGCGTTCACGATGGCCTGCAGGCCCGAGCCGCACAGGCGGTTCACGTTGTAGGCGGGCGTGCCTTCGCCGCAGCCGCCGTTGATGGCGGCCACGCGCGACAGGTACATGTCCTTGGGCTCGGTGTTCACCACATGGCCGAACACCACGTGGCCCACATCCTTGCCTTCCACGTTGGCGCGCGCGAGCGATTCGCGCACCACGAGCGCGCCCAGTTCGGTGGGCGCAATGTCCTTGAGGCTGCCGCCAAAGGTGCCGATGGCGGTGCGCACTGCGCTGACGACGACGACTTCACGGGTCATGGGGGTCTCCTTGGATGGATTGGGGAAAAATTGAGTGGGATGCGAAAACGGGGGGCCAAGCAGGGCGCGCTACAAGCCGGTGCCCTCATGGAACTGGCTTTGCCAGACCACCGGGGGCGTCCCCCTCTGGGGGAAGACGTGAAGCGGCTCAGGGGGAGTCATGCCTCGCGTACGTCAGCTACGGGGTTGGTGCCGAAGTCTGCGCGGTCCAGCCAGGCGAGCACGCGGGTGGCGGCATCGGCGGGCGATGTGAGCTGGCCACCCGTCTTGAGGTTGGCGAAATTCTGGCGGTCCGGGAAAGCCTCGGGAGGGGCGCCGCGCAATTGCACCTGCATATCGGTGTCGATCACGCCCGGAGCCAGCGAGCATACCTTGGCGCCGTTCGGTTTGTGGGCTTCGTCCAGCGCCACGCAGCGCGTGAAGTGGTCCATGCCGGCCTTGGCCGCGCAGTAGGCGGCCTGCGAGGCCATGGCCTTGCGGCCCAGGCCCGAGGAGATGTTGAGCACCTTGCGCGCTGCGGTCGTCCAGCCTTCGGTGGCGCCCAGGAAGGCGGCCGTGAGCTGCATGGGCGACTCCAGTCCCACGCGCAGGGCGTTGGCGAGGTCGGCGGCGTCGCTGCCCGACAGCGGGGCGATGCGCGGGATCACGCCGGCGTTGTTGATCAAGGTGGCGCTGGCAAAGCGGCCCGGGGCCTGCGCGGCCAACCAGTCGGCGAGGCGCTTGGCGGCCTGCTCGCCCTGGGCGAGGTCCAGTTGCCACTGCTCGAGCGTGGCGCCCGAGGCCTTGGCTGCGGCGGTCAGGGCGTCCTGGCTGCTGCGTGCCAGGCTGACAAGGGTGTTTGCGGGGCTTTGCAGCAGTTGCTGGGCCATGGCCAGGCCCATGCCGCGCGAGCCGCCGGTCAGGATGAAGAGGTGTTGTGGGGTTTGGGACATCCCGCCATCGTACTGCGCCCCACCACCCTCAGGGTGTCTCCGGCGATTCGAGGGCTGCCAGCAGCACGGCCAGCTTGGCGTCGAGCGCTGCCAGATCGGCCGCTTTCATCGGTGCCAGGATGCGGTGCTCGTTGGCCACATGGGCCTCCACGGCCCGGTCGATCAGCGCCAGCCCTGCAGGGGTGAGCTGCACCAGCATGCTGCGCGCGTCCTCGGGGTTGGGCAGGCGCGCCACGAAGCCGCTGGCTTCGAGCTTGTTCATGCGGTGGGTCATGGTGCCCGAGGTGACCATCAGCGTGGAGAACAGCGTGGTCGGTGCCAGGCAGTAGGGCGCGCCCGAGCGGCGCAGCGTGGCCAGCATGTCGAACTCCCAGAAGCTCAGGCCGAACTCGGCAAAGGTCTCGTCCAGCCGGCGCTGCAGCAGGGCAGCACAGCGTTTGATGCGGCCAATGGGGCCCATGGGGCCTACGTCCAGGTCGGGGCGCTCGCGGTGCCATTGGGCCAGGATGGCGTCCACGGCATCGGGTGGGGCGGAGGGTGTGGGCATGGCAATGCAGATTGTCTTGATTTCAAGATTTTATGGTACAGTGATTTATCTTGAATTAAAGATAAAATCATGACCGAGACACCTTCCCGCGTCGCCTGGGGCGATGTACTGCTCACCGCGCTGGCCCCCGCCATCTGGGGCTCCACCTACATCGTCACCACCGAGCTGCTGCCGCCGGACCGGCCCTTCACGGCCGCGCTGCTGCGCACCCTGCCTGCCGGCCTGCTGCTGGTGCTGTGGTGCCGCCAGGCGCCGGCCTTGCGCGATGGCCGGGGCTGGGCGCGCCTGCTGTTGCTGGCGGCGCTCAACCTGGGGGTCTTCCAGGCGCTGCTGTTCGTGGCGGCCTACCGCCTTCCGGGTGGGGTGGCTGCCGTGGTGGGCGCCGTCGGGCCGCTCTTGATGATGGGCCTGACCTGGGCGGCGGACCGCCGCCGGCCACCGGCCCTGGCCATGGTGGCGGGCGCGCTGGGCGTGGCCGGCATGGCGGCGCTGCTGCTGTCGCCCGGCGCCGCCTGGGACATGGTGGGCGTGGCGGCTGCGTTCATCGGCACGGTGTGCATGGCGCTGGGGACTTTTCTTGCCCGGCGCTGGCAGTCGGGTGGGCTACCGGTGCTCGCCTTCACGGGCTGGCAACTGCTGGCCGGCGGGCTCATGCTGCTGCCTGTGGCTTGGGCGGTGGACCCGCCGCTGCCCGCGCTCACGGCCACGCAAGTGGGCGGATACGCCTACCTGAGCATTGCGGGGGCGTTGCTGGCCTATGCGCTGTGGTTCCGCGGCGTGGCGCGGCTGCCTTCCATCGCGGTGTCGTCGCTGGGCCTGCTGAGTCCGGTGGCGGCCGTGCTGCTCGGCTGGGCGCTGCTCGGGCAGGCCTTGCGCGGCACCTCGCTGGTGGGCGTGGTGGTGGTGCTGGCCAGCATCCTGGCCGTGCAGTGGGCCATGGCGCGGCAGGCCGAGCGCGGCTAGAAATCAGGCGCCAGATGAAATGCCAAGGGCTCACCCGATGCAGGGTGCGCCAGTGCCAGCTCGCTCGCATGCAGCAGCAGGCGCGGCGACCGGGCCAGTGTGGCCGCGTCGGCATACAGCGCATCGCCCAGGATGGCATGGCCCAGGGCCGCCAGGTGCACGCGCAGCTGGTGGGTGCGGCCGGTCACGGGTTCGAGCAGCACGCGGGTGGAGTTGGCTGCATCGTCATGGGACTGCAGACACCAGCGCGTCAGGCTGGGCTTGCCGAGCGCCGCGTCGATCACGCGCAGCGGGCGGCGTTCCCAGTCGGCGGCGATTGGCAGATCGATCTCGGCCCAGGTGCCTGCGCCAGGCGGCTGCATCTGCCCCTGCACAACGGCCACATAGCGCTTGTGCACCTGGCGCTCGGCAAAGGCCTGGCTCAGCGTGCGCTGCGCATCGATATGGCGGGCCATGAGCACCAGGCCTGAAGTCGCCTGGTCCAGCCGGTGCACGATGAGCGCGCCGGGCCAGTGCTGCTGCGCGCGGGCGCTCAGGCAGTCCTGCTTGTCGGGTCCGCGGCCGGGTACGCACAGCAGGCCGGCGGGCTTGTGCAACACCAGGATGTCGGCGTCCTCGTAGAGGGCCTGCACAGCCAGTGGCCCCTCAGCCGGCAGCATGGCCATGGATGAGCCGGTGCACCGTGGCCACCAGTTCTTCCACATCGTTGGGTTTGTGGATCAGGGCGCTGGCGCCTTCAGCCATGGCCGCCTGCTCGATTTCGGTGGTCACATAGCCCGAGGCCAGGGCCACCGGCAGGTCGGCGCGGATCTGGCGCGCTTCGCGCACCAGGTCGGTACCGACAAAGCCGGGCATGTTGTAGTCGGTCACCAGCAGGTCATAGCGCTGCGGGTCGGCGCGCAGCGCTGCGCTGGCTTCATGCGGGTCGGTGTAGCCGCTCACCTCGTAGCCGCGCCGGCGCAAGAGGCGCTGCACCAGGAAGACCAGAGCCTGGTCGTCGTCCACGTACATCACGTGGGGCTTGCGCTGGTCGGCCTGCGCCGTGGCCAGCGGCGCGGGGGCCGGGGGCGGCATCACTGGCGGCGCGGTCTCGGTGCCGCCGGGCGCCACGGGGAAGTACAGCGTGAAGCGGCTGCCATGGCCCGGAATGCTGCTCACATCCACCGCGCCTTCGTGCGTGCGCATGACGCCGTGCACCACGGCCAGGCCCAGGCCCGTGCCCTGGCCCACGGGCTTGGTGGTGAAGAAGGGTTCGAAGATGCGCTGCAGGGTGGCTGCGTCGATGCCAGGCCCGCTGTCGCGCACCGTGAGCGCCACGTAGTGGCCCTCTGCCAGGCCCAGGCGTTCACCCAGGCGCTGGTCGGGCTGCACCGCAGTGGCTTCCACATGGATGCTGCCGCGCGCACTGCCGATGGCGTGGATGGCATTGGTGCACAGGTTGAGCAGCGCCTGCTCGACCTGGGTGGCGTCGGCGAGCACCGGGGGCAGGTCCAGTTGCAGCTGCATGTGCAGCTCGATGGCCGGGGGCAGGGTCACGCGCAGCAGGCGCTCGGTGTCGTGCACCACTTCCACCAGCGGCACGGCCGTGCGCTGGGGCGGCTCGTTGCGGCTGAAGGTCAGGATCTGGCGCACCAGATCGCGCGCCCGGCGCCCGGCCTTGTCGATCTCGCGCAGGCTTTCGAGCGCGGGGGAGCCCGGCGCGCAGTCGGCCTTGGCCAGCTCGACGTTGCCCAGGATGGCGCCGAGGATGTTGTTGAAGTCGTGCGCGATGCCGCCGGCCATGGTGCCCACGGCCTGCATCTTGTGCGACTCGCGCAGCTGCGCCTCCAGCTCGCTGCGGTGTGCCTCGGCCTTCTTGCGGCCTGTGAGGTCGCGTGCGAACACGGTGGTGGTCTCGCCCTCGGCGTGGCGCTCGAAGGAGACGCTTACCTCCACGGCCAGCTCCTTGCCACCCGCCGTGAGCGCCGTCATCTCGCCCAGCATGGCCTGCGTGGTCAGTTGCGCAAAGGTCAGGCCCTGCGTGGCCCCGGGCAGGAAGCGCTCGAGCGGGCTGCCCAGCGCATCGCTGGCGCTGCACTGGAACAGTGCTGCCGCCGTGGGGTTGAACACGGTGATGCGCTGGTGCTGGTCCACGCAGACGATGGCGTCCAGGGCGGAGTTGATCACCGCTTCCAGCCGCTTCTCGCTGGCGTACAACTGCTCGTTGCGCTGCTGCAGCGCCTGTGCGCTGTGCTGCAGCGCCCGGCGCTCGCTGAGCAGCGGGCCCTGGTCGATCACCGCGCACAGGTACTGCGACACAGGCGGGCCACCGCCGGCCTGGGGGGCCTCGATGTGGGCGATGTGCAGGTCGCCCTTGATGCGCACTTCCTCGCCGATGTCGAAGACCACCTCGGTCACTTCGCTGCGCCCCAGGTTCTCGGCCTGCGCGAAGGCGTTGTTCACGCGGTCCACATCGGCCGCACTCACGAAGGGCATGAGCGCCGTGAGCGGCCGGTCGCGCTCCGTGGGCTGGAAGGAGCGGTGCGCCATGGAGTTGGCCTGCACCACCATGTCGTGCTCGTCGATCACCATCAGCGCCAGCGGCATGCTGGCGAACAGGGTCTCGAAACGCTCCGAGGCGCTCTCGGCCACGGCCTGGCTGTAGCGCAGCACCTTGTTCTGGCTTTCGAGCTCGGCCTGGTAGGCGCGCAGCTCGGCCACCAGGCCCTCGGCCGGGCTGCCAGTGGACGCGGGGGCAGCGCCACCCGCTGCCGCACCGGCTGCGGGTGGACGCCGGGAGGGGTCCAGGAAAGACAGGTCCGGTTCACTCATGGACTGGGGCAATCGGCAAGGCGGCACCGCGCGATGGGGAGGGGAAAACAAGTGTAAGCCTCCCGAAGCCCCCATACCGCGCATGGAAGGGGTGATTGTTGATGGATTGCGAACAATCCTTTTCCCCGGCGGGCCTTACCGAACAGCGCCCCCTTCCCTACAGTTCACCCATCGGCATTGCGATGCCGTCCCTCCAACACCCAAGACCACATTTCAGGAACCAGGGCCATGACCACAGCCGACCACACCACCCTTGCTGCCAACCCGCTGCTCGACAAGCTGCAATGGCGTTACGCCGCCAAGAAGATGGACCCCGCCAAGAGCGTGCCGGCCGACAAGGTCGAGCGCATCCTCGAAGCCGCGCGCCTGGCACCCACCTCCAGCGGCCTGCAGCCCTTCGAGATCATCGTGGTGACCGACCCCGCCGTGCGCGCCCGCATCCAGCCCATCGCCTGGAACCAGGGCCAGATCACTGATGGCTCGCACCTGCTGGTCTTCGCCGCCTGGGACAACTACACGGCCGAGCGCATCAACATGATGTTCGACCTGACCAACGAACAGCGCGGCTTCAAGAACGAAGGCTGGGAAAACTACCGCCAGATGCTGCTCGGGATGTACCCCCAGCGCGATGCCGAAGTGAACTTCCAGCACGCCGCCCGCCAGGCCTACATCGGCCTGAGCGCCGCCCTGATGGCTGCGGCCTTCGAAGGCGTGGACTCGACGCCCATGGAAGGCTTCGATCCCAAGGCCCTTGATGAGATCCTGGACCTCAAGGCCCGCGGCCTGCGCAGCGTCGCCATCCTGCCCCTGGGCTACCGCGCCAGCGAAGGCGACTGGCTGGTGAACCTCAAGAAGGTGCGCCGCCCGCGCGAACAGTTCGTCACCGAAGTGTGATGAAACACCCGGCCAGGGCCCGCAAGGGCAGGCCGGAACCGGTTGCATATCTCTCTCCTCCGCCGTCTTTCTTAGAGCCTGTTTACGATCTTTTCGGCCCTGAAAAGATCGTAAACAGGCTCTTAAAGACGTTCACCCGCCCTCCACGCAAGTGAAGGGCGGTTTTTTCGCTCAGTTCGCAGGCCGGTGCGCATCGTTGACCTGGCGCAGTGGCGTCAGCACAAAGGCCAGCGCCGCCAACACCACCAGCGCACCGCCGCTGGCGGCGAACAGCTGGGCCAGCGTGATGCTCTTCATGAGCCAGCCCGTCACGGCCGCCGAGATCGGCGCCAGGCCCATGAAGATGAACATGAACAGGCTCATGGCCCGGCCGATGAGCATGGGCGGCACGCGCTGCTGGATCCAGGTGAACACGCGCACCTGCATGAAGCCGCCGAGCAGGCCGATGGCGAGCATGAGCCCTGCGCCCTGCCACACGGCCGTGACCATGCCCATGGGAATGAACAGCAGGCCGATCACGGCGTCGAACGCGAGGATGGTCAGCCCCAGGCTGCCCCAGCGCAGGCGCGGGAACATGCCCGAAGCCACCATGCCTGCCAGCGTGCCCGCCCCATGGGCGCCCAGCATGGTGCCGAAGGCCGCAGCACCCAGCGTGGGCGTGCTGCTGGCCAGCACCGGCACGGCAATGTGGATGGGACCCATGATGAACAGTGCAATGGCGCTCCAGTAGAGAAAGCAGGTGCGCAGTTCCGTGTCGCGCCAGAAATGCACGAGACCCTGGGCCACCGAGGCCAGCACGGCCTGCGGTGCGCCCTGCGGCGCAGAGGTGGTGTCCGTGAGGGGTTTCACCTGTGCCAGTGTCCAGGCCGAGATGCCGAAGCTCAGCGCATCGAGTGCGAACGCAATGCCGATGCCCGTGGCATTGGCCCGCGCATCCGCACCGGCGCTGCCGTCGCCGAACAGCGCGATCAGCAGGCCCGCGAGCAGGGGGCCGAGGAACATGGTGAACTGGCGCAGCCCCAGGCTGATGCCATTGGCGGCCTGCAGCTGTGGGCGCGGCACCACGTGCGGCATCATGGCCGTGCCGGCCGGGATGCTGAAGGCCGTGGCCAGGCCGATGGCCAGCGACAGCGCATACACCATCCACAGCGTGAGCGTGCCCGTGAGCACCAGGCCGCTGAGCAGGGCCAGCAGCACCAGGTTGACGTACTTGGTGAGCATCAGCACCTGCTTGGGCGAATAGCGGTCCACCAGGGCGCCGCCGACCAGGATGAAGAGCGCGCGCGGCACGCTCATCAAGGCCAGCACGGTGCCCAGCACCAGGGTGTCGCCTGTCATCTGCAGCACCAGCCAGGGCAGGGCGATCAGGGTGAACTGGTCGCCCAGCATGGTCAGGGCCGAGCCGCCGGTCAGCCAGCGGAAATTGGGGTCGCGCCAGAGTGCAGCGTTCGGTTTCACGTCAGTTCTCCACGGCGCTGCGCGCCACCCACAGAGCATGGGACTGGCGCGAAGCGCCTCAGGGGGTGTTTCTTTTCAGTGGGCATGGATGGGTTCTCCAGAAGAAGGGGGAGTGCGGTGGCGGTGTCCGTTGAGGAGCGCGCCGATGGCGGTGAAACGGACCAGGAATTGGTAACTCAGCAGGCACACGGCCGTGGTGGCGGCGATGTTGACCAGCATCTTGGCCAGTGCCGGCATCGGCAGGCCGTAGAGCAGCGCGCCAAAGCCGATGGTCAGGGGCATGTGCACCAGGTACACCCAGTAGGAGCTGTCGGCCAGCCAGGCCAGCCAGGCATGGCGGCCCTGCACATAGCGCAGAAAGAGGCCGATCAGCGCAAAGCTCCACAACCAGGACGCGGTGTTGTAGACCAGGGCAATGGTGAACAGCAGTGGCTGCGGGGTGGCACCCGCTTGCGTGGCGGTCTCGCTCAGCACGCCCGTGGCCAGGAACAGGGCGAAGGCCGAGGCCTCCGGGTGTGCCTGCGCCTCCATGAGGATGCCCGTGAGCAGAAAGCACACGCCACCCGCCGCCGCATACAGCGGCCAGTGCCGCAACCAGTGGGCGAACAGGCGCTCACGCAGCAGGTACACGCCGGTGCCGAAGCCGAAGAACAGGCCGTTGTGCAACCATTCGGCCAGTGGTGGCAGGAAGGCGCCGCTGGGGGCCAGGATCCCGTTGGGGTAGCGGCTGCCCAGCCAGGCCAGTGGCAGCGCGAGCACCAGGGCGCCCCAGGGCGACTCGCCCAGGTGCGTGACGGCCGCCGCCAAGGCGGCATGCACGCGGCCCGGTAGCCGGATCAGGGCCCAGTGCAGGGGCACCGCGAGCATGCAAAACCACAGCAGCAGCCACAGGAACCACAGGTGCATGGTGGATGGGCCCTCGGGCACGCCGGGGCGCGGTTGCAGCAGGCTCCGGTCGAGGCCCCATGTCCCGTGCGCCATGCGGTGCAGGAACAGCAGGGCCAGCACCGCGCACGCGGCGTACAGCACGGGCCAGAACACCGCGAAGGGCAAGGCCAGCCGGCGCAGGCGGTGGCGCAGCATGCCGCGCGCTCCCCGGCGTTGCACCAGCAAGGCCACGAAGAAGCCTGCGAGGATGAAGAACACCGGCATGCGGAATGCATGGATGAACGCCATGAGCAGGTCGGCTACCGGGGTCGAACGGTCGTCGTGCCAGGGCAGGGGCGATGGGGAGACCAGGTGGATCACCGCCACGTGCAGCACGATGCCCAGCCACATCATGGTGGCGCGCAGGTTGTCCAGGGCGTGCAGGCGGTCGGCGGGATGGAGGGCGTCGGCGGATGTCATGGTCGGTCCAGAGGAAGCTCTGGGGCCGACTGTAGGCCCTCACGTTGCGTGAGGGTCAAGCGTTTTTCAGCGCTTTTTGGGCAGGCCGGATGCCTGCTCTGCCGGGGCTGCCTGCGCCAGCACCTCCAGCAGGTAGTTGCGCACGGCCTGGCTCAGAGGGGAGCCGGCGCGCAGCAGCGGTTCCTGCGCCGATGCCGTGAGCAGCTTTTCGCGCAGCACGGGGTCGTGGCCGGTCAGCTGTCCGAACAGGGCATCCCAGCGCAGGGCCGCCGCGACCGCTTCGGGATGGCTGGAGGGAGCGCCATCGGCCAGCAAGCGCTGCACATCCTGCTCCAGTTGCTCCCATTGCGTGTAGGGCACATGCCCGAGCCGGCGCAGGTCGTCGCGGGTCAGGTACTTGTCGAGCAGGGCCATGCGCATCTTGATCGCCGTTTCGACGAACTCGATCATGTCGCCCGGCGGCGCATGGTTGCGTCCCTGGGTGCTGGGTTCGGTGCGGAACATGTGGCCCCAGCGGTCGAGCAGGTCCAGATCGCCCCTCATCCAGTGCAGCATGAGCGCCATCCACCGGTAGGCCAGGGCCTGGACTTCGGGGCTGTCGGGGGGCTGCTGGCGGTCCATGGCGCTGCGCACCAGGTCCTTGATCACCAGCCAGTCGGCCTCGATCAGGTTCCAGTTCGTGAAGATCAGTTTGAGTTCGGCCGCGCTGAAGTACTTGCCGTAGGTCGTCATCAGGGCGAGGGCTTCGAGCCAGTTGCCCATGTCGGGCTCGGCCCCGGCCATCAGGCCGTCGCGCAGCATGGTCAGGCGAGCGCGCAGCTCGGTGGCTTGCGTGATCTGCTGGTCGAGCGCTCGGATCTGCTGGCCGATGATGCGCTCGGGGGCCATGCCTTCGCCGACCAGCAGGTCGCCGATGTCGCTGAGCGCCAGCCCCATCTGGCGCATGGTCTGGATGCCGTGCAGGCGCTGCACGTCGGCCTGGCTGTACAGGCGGTAGCCGGCCTCGGAGCGGCCCGAGGGCGCGAGCAGCCCGATCTCGTCGTAGTGGTGCAGGGTGCGCACCGTGAGGCCGGTGCGGCGGGCCAGTTCACCGACTTTCAGCAGCATGTGCACGGAATGGGTGAATGAATGGCCCGCGCACTGGTCCACTTCTTCTTACTATTACTTGCCGACAGAAATCAGCTCGATCTCGAAGTTCAGCGTGGCGTTGGGCGGGATCACGCCGCCGGCACCGTTGGCGCCGTAGGCGATGGCCGGTGGGCAGGTCAGCTTGGCCTTGCCGCCGGGCTTCATGCGCTGCACGCCTTCGGTCCAGCAGGGGATCACGCGGTTGAGCGGGAACTCGATGGCTTTGCCTTGCCTGTAAGAGCTGTCGAACTCCTTGCCATCGGGGAAGGTGCCCTTGTAGTGGACCTTGACGGTGTCGGTGGCCTTGGGCGATTCGCCGGTGCCGTCCTTGATCGATTCATAGACCAGGCCGCTGGAGGTGGTGATGGGCTTGGCTTGTTGGGCCATGGCGGCGGGAGCGATGGCGAGGGTGGCGAGCAGCAGGCACAGGGTGTGGCGCAAGGGGTTCTCCTTCGAGTATTTCAAACAGGCGCGATCTTAGTCGTGTTCTTGTCGGTGTCCGTTCTCTGTTGTTTCGGTGGTTGCTGCTGTTTCTTTGCCGAGGGCGGAGGCCGGGATGTGCGCCCGGCGGCGCACCCACCTTCTTTTGCGTCGCCAAAAGAAGGTGGGCCAAGAAAAGGCGACCCCCAGTCTGCGTCCCCCATCGCCCTGTCGGGCGCTGGGGGCAACCTGCGATGCTCGGATCTGGGGTGGGCGTCGATGAACTTATATGGACGCCTCCCGTGTGGCAAGCGGGTTTTGGAGTTTCTGACGTGGCGGGTTC
>NZ_JACHLK010000029.1 GCF_014207955.1 Acidovorax soli | reverse complement strand
GCGCTGATGCCGAACAACTCGGTGCAGGGGTGGCTGGCTCGGGTGCGCGCATCGCTGAAGGACGTGCTTGGCAAGCTGACGGGCAATCCGCAGGCTTTTGATGGGCAGGACCTGGTGGACCTAGGCTGGCGGCGTGCGCGGTGCCGAGCCATTCGCGGGCGTGACCCTGGTGCCCGTGGACCAGGCGGCACTGGCACAGCAGGTGCTCAGCCTCCCACTCGCTGCGCAGGCTGGCTCAGTTGGCACGCAGGCAGGCCGTAGCCGTAGGTCTCAGCGGGCGCCAGCAACGGCCACCTTGTCAGGGACCAGAACTGCCGCACGGCTCGCGCCCGCAGCCCATCGGGGCGGAGAGGTCAGAACGTTGCCCGCAGCGTCAACATCGCGCTGCGCGGCAGCCCGTAGTAGTTGCTGCGCGTGGCAGTACCCGCCCGCTCCCAGTACACCCGATCGAACAGGTTGTCGATGTTCAGCGCCAGCTTGAGCTGCGGCGTGATCGGGTAGGCCGCATACAGCGACCACACGCTGTAGCCGCCTGCGCGCCAGCGCACCGTGCCCAGCGCGTCGTAGAAATCGCTCACCGCGCGCACGCCCGCGCCCAGCTCCAGGCCGTTGGCCCAGGGGGCGGCCACGCGGTGACGCACCCACAGGTTGAGGTTGTGGCGCGGCGACATGGTGGTGAAGTTCGTGCCCGTCTGCGCCGCGGTGCCGCGCAGGTAGATGGAGCGCTGGTAGGCGTAGCTCGCGGCCACCTCCCAGCGCGGCGCAAGGGCGCCGGTCAGCTCGGCCTCGAAGCCTTCGGAGCGCACGCGCCCGGCGGGGATGACGAAGGCACTGTCGGCCGGGTCGGTGAGCGCGCGGTTGCTGTCCGTCATGCGGTAGACGGCGGCGGTGGCGGCCAGCCGGCCGTCGAGCAGGCTGCCCTTGACGCCCAGCTCCGCCTGGCGCCCCTCGCGCGGCACGATCTGGCCGCCGCCGGCCACGCGGCCGCTTTGCGGCTGGAAGATCTCGGCCTGGCTGGCGTACAGCGTCCAGTGGTCGCTGAAGTCCCACAGCACGGCGGCAAACGGCGTGGTCTGGCCGTCCACCTCGTAGCCCGTGCGCGTGCCCAGCAACTGGTCGGCCGAGCGCGTGCTCCACCAGCTCTTGCGCGCGCCGGCCACCAGGGTGAGCGCGCCCAGGGGCTTGAAGCGCACCTGCCCGTACACGCCGCGCTGGTTGGTGCGCGTGGTGTCATTGGCAAAGGGGCTGTAGCTGGGCTCGGGGATGGCACCCGGGTCGTACTGGAACAGATTGGCCGCCGTGTTCATGGTGCCGCGTGTCATGCGCAGGTGCATGTCGGCGCTGCGGTAATCGGCCCCCACGATGAGGTTGTGCGTCTGCCCGCCCCACTGCCAGGGCGTGGTGTAGTACACGTCGGCGGCATTGTCGGCGTAGTCGCGGTCCACCGTCTGCGCCTGGGTGAAGCGGCTGATGCCCGCGTCCGACACGGCCGAGTAGCCGTTGATGTACTTGTCGCGCTGCTCGCGCTCCACCCGGCGCAGGGCCAGCTTGAAGCGGCCGCCGCTGTCCAGCCGTGTCTCCAGCTCGGCAAACGCAGCCAGCGATTCGGGCGCGGCGCGGCCCCAGTCGGCCACGATGGCCACATCGCGCGGCACGGGCGCCAGCCGGCCATCGGCATAGGCCGGCAGGCCGGTGTCGTAGTTGCCGCGGCTGCGCTGCCAGGTGGCGCCGGCCGACACGGTGGTGCTGGCCGTCACGTCCAGCTCCAGCGTGCCGTAGACGGCCTGCTTGGAGCCATCCATGGCCTTGAGCGGGCTGCCGAATTCTTCATTGAGCGCCACCAGCCGCCCGCGCAGCCGCCCCTCGGCCGCCAGCGGGCCGGTGATGTCGGCCTCCACGCGCGAACGCCCGTGCGAGCCGATGCCGGCCGCGGCCTGCAGCTGGGTGTCGGGCAGCGCGCGCTTGCGCACCAGGTTGAGCATGACGCCCGGCTCCCCCGCGCCCGAGAACAGGCCCGCGGGCCCGCGCAGGGCCTCCACGCGGTCGAACAGCGCCAGGTCCAGCGACTCCTGCGTGGCGGGGTTGCCGCTCACGGTGAGGCCATCGAGCTGGTAGCTCGACGCCTGGTAGCCGCGCGAGAGGATGTCGCTGCGGCTGCCCACGCTGCTCTGGCGGCGCACCACGATGCCGGGCACCACCTTGGCGGCCTCGGTCAGTTCCACGAAGTTCTGCGTGTCCAGTTGGGTGCGCGTGATCACCGTGACGGACTGCGGCGTTTCGCGTGCGGACAATTCGGTCTTGGTGGCCGCGCTGCTGTAGCGGGGGGCGTAGGAGTCCGAGCCTTCGGTCTGGCCATCGCGCACGGCGGCAGCGGCCACGCGCACCTCCTTGAGCGTGGCGGTGCTGCCCTGGCGCGCATCGGCGCGGCGCAGCAGCCAGCCGCCCTGGGGCTGGGCAATGGCCTCCAGCCCGCTGCCGGCCAGCAGGCGCTGCAGCGCATCGCCGGCCTCCAGGCGGCCCTGCACGGCCGGCGCCATGCGCCCGGCCAGCAAGGCGCTGTCGGCCGCGATGCTGGTGCCCGTGGCACGCGCCAGCGCCTTGATGGCGTCGGACAGCGGCTGGGCCGGCAGGTCGATGGCGACCGGTGCGGCCTGGGACAGCGTGGCGGCCAAAGCGGCGGCGCAGGCCAGCGCCGACAAGCGTGCGCGGGCAGGCAACGAAGGGGCAGAACGGGTATGGCGCGGCATGGCGAAAATCTCTCCTCGGGTTGGTATCTGCCCCTATGACAGGGCAGCCCGCCCAATCCCTGATGTCCGCGGCGAAGTTTTCTGAAAAAAGTTTTCGGGCGCCCTGCCCTGCTACCGCGCGGCGAGCCAGGTGGCGCCATCGCGCTCCTGCACACGCACGGCGGCAATGCGCGGCAGCGCGTCAATGAAGGCCTCCACATCGCGCGGCTGCACGGCGGCGGTGATGCGCGGGCCGGCGCCCGCCGGTACATCGGCAGCCTGCACGGGCTGGCGGCGCCAGCGCGACAGCGTGGCCGCGATCTCGCCCAGGCCCGCCTGGTCGAAGACGATGAGCCCCCGGTCCACCGCCGCAAAGCTGTCGCGCGCATCGCGCTGCACACGGTGCGGCAGCGCACCGGCTGCCTCGCTCAATTCACCCACATGGCCGGCCTGCAGCAGCAGGGGCGCCGCGCCGTCCAGCCCCGGCGGCCCCGCCAACTGCACCGTGCCATGGTCCACGCTCACCCGCACCAGGCCCGGCAGCCGGTTCACGGCAAAGCGCGTGCCCAGCACGCTGATGCGCGCCCCGCCCGCGGCCACGGCAAAGGGGCGGGCAGCGTCCTTGGCCACATCGAACACGGCCTCGCCGTGCTCCAGCACCACCGCGCGTTCGCGCCGCGTGTAGCGCACGGCCACACGGCTGCCCGGGCCCAGCGCCAGGGTGCTGCCATCGGGCAACGTGAGCGTGACGCGCTCGCCAATGCCGCTGTCGCGCGCCTGGGCGTACTGCGGCGCGTCCAGGTACATGCCCCAGCCGCGGTAACCCAGCAACCCCGCCACGCCCAGGCCGGCCAGGCCCAGCACACCGCGGGTGATCGCCGCGCGGCGCGTGCGGCGCTGTGCATGCACCGCCTGCGCCAGCGCCTGCACGCGCGGGGTGGAATCAAAGTCCTGCCACAGCGCCTCGAAGGCCGCGTACTCGGCCGCGTGGCGTGGGTCGGCCGCCAACCAGGCGCGCCAGGCATCGGTATCGGCCGCATTGGGTTGGGCACCTGCGCTGCGGTGCATGCGCGTGAACCAGCGCGCCGCCTCTTCGCGCAGTGCGGTGGCGCTCATAGCAGCAGCTCCCGCGCCGCGCGCAGGTCCAGCAGCGCACGCATCAGGTGGCGCTCCACCATGTTCAGGCTGATGCCCAGCAGCGCCGCGATCTCGGGCTGCGTGTGCCCTTCGATCTTGCACAGCCAGAACACCTCGCGGCAGCGCGGCGGCAGGCCGTCGATGGTGCGTTGCACGGCGGCAAGGCGTTGCTGCAGGTCGGCCAGCACCTCGGCCGAGGGGGCGGTGAATGCCTCCTCATCGCCCTGCTGCACACGCGGCTGCCGCGCCTCGCCGGGCTCGGCATCCGCCCCCGGCAACGGCACAAAGCGCTGCTCCAGCGCCATGTGGTCCGCCAGCACCGAGCGCGCCACCACGCGCAGGTAGGCGTGCGGCTGCGCAATGCGCTCGTGCCGGCCGCTCAGTGCATAGCGCACAAAGGCATCGTGCAGCACATCCTGCGCACGGTGGATGCAGCGCGTGCTGCGCCACAGCGCCGGCAACAGGCTGCCGTAGGCCCAGCGCAGGTCCAGGCCCAGCCAGGCCGCTGTGGAGATGGGGGGTGTCATGGGACGGATGGGGAAAACAACGCGCTTGCCGATGGCAGCGCAGGAGTACATTCTAAATGAGACTTTTTCTCAATTAAACACATACACCCCCTGATCGCCCTGCTCCACGCCGTTGGTGACCACCGCCACACGCCTGCGGCCAACACCTTCCTAGAATGGCCCTCTACCGTCCCGGGAGGATGAGGACCATGAACGACAAGAGCCATCCGTTTTTTGCACCACGGCCTGTGCGCAGGCTGCTGGCCATCGCGGCAGTGGTGCTGCCCGCTGCTCTGCTGCCGCCAGCCGCCATGGCCACCACCGTCACCCTCAGCATGGGCTATGGCCACGGCTGCTCGGTGTCCGACACCGGCCAGCCCACGTGCTGGGGCTCGCTGGCCGTGCAGCCACTGCCTTACGAGGCGTACGCCAGCGAGGTGCGGGTGGGCCGTGGCTTCAGCTGCGCGCGGGCCGGCGTCGCCGTGCGGTGCTGGGGCAGCAACGCGTTGTCGCAGCTCGGGGTGCCGATCGACGAGGCCCCATGGGGCCGCACACTGCGCGGCCTGAGGCAGGTCGCACAGATCGCCGTAGGCGCACAGCACGCCTGCGCCACCGACTCCGACGACCTGGTGTCTTGCTGGGGCGACGGTAGCCAGGGGCAGATCGGCCACGCGGTGGCCACCACCACGGCAGAGGCGCTGCGCGTCGAAGGCATGTCCCAGATCGTGCAGGTCGCCGCTGGGCGCGCCAGCACCTGCGGCGTGGGCCGCCATGACCACAAGGTCGTCTGCGTGGGCGCCGGCAGCGGCCTGGCGGGCGCGGCCGAGGACCCGCGCGCGCCGCGCACCGTGCCCGGCATCAGCGATGCACTGGAGGTCTCGCTCTTCGACAGCCATGCCTGCGTGCTGCGCTACCAGGGCAAGGTGTCGTGCTGGGGCAGCAACCAGCACGGCGAACTGGGCCTGCCCGCCAGCAGCGGCCTGCAAACCACGCCCGTGGAGGTCACCCACCTGGCCGCCGCCGCCAAGGGCGTGGCGGTGGGCAGCGGCTACAGCTGCGCGCTGCTGGTGAACGGCGCGGTGCAGTGCTGGGGCAACAATGCCCATGGCCAGCTGGGCACGGCGCTCGGGGACGGCACCGGCCGGGTCACCGGCATCACCGACGCCACCGCCATCAGCGCCGGGCAGACGGCCGCCTGCGCCGTGCTGCAGGGCGGCTACGTGCAGTGCTGGGGCGAAGGCACCGGCTGGAGCAGCGCGCCCTGCCGCGTGCCGGGCGGCCTGTACCCGGGGCATCCCGCCTCGTGGGGGCCCACCGTGGAGCCCGCCATCTGCCGCCCGCAAGGCGCGGCCGCCCCCATGGCCGTGCAGGGCCTGGGCGCGGCCGGCGATGCGGCCCAGGTGATGGACTGGGCCGAGACCACCCTGCCCCAGACTTTTGCAGCCCCGCAAACCGGTGGCACTGCGCCTGACGCCGCAGGCAGCATGCTCCACCTGCGGCGCTACCCCGGCGGGCACGCCCTGGCGGTCAACGCCCATGGCACGCCGCACCTGCTGTACCAGGGCCCGCTCGGAGAGGCCGGGGTGCTGGACCTGGGGCCGCTGGGCCGCTGGCTCGACGAGGCCCGCCAGGACGAGGGCCTGCGCAGCGGCATGCAGCTGCAAGCAGTGCCCTGGCTGGACTCCATGCCCGCTATCGCCGGCTGGCCGTGTCGCTACTTCAGGCTGCCCTACGGTATCCGCGGCGGCGCGGGCGGGCTGCCAGAAGACGTGCTCACCACCGCGGTGCGAGTGCAGATCCGCGGCGATCAGGCTCTGGAACTCCCCACAGGCCCAGGCGCGCGCGGGTCCATCCTCACCACGCCAACGGACTGGGTGGAGGGCCATGTCCCGCAGACGGGCTTTCCCGTCCCGCCCGGCAGGGCACCGGAAGTCGTGATCTCTGGCAGCGCGGCAGGCTGCCCCGCGGCCGTCGCCCGGGGCGACATGGTGGACGTAACCGTGCTCTACACCCTGGGCCAGCGCAAGGGGCTGCTGCGCACGCGCGCACAGGTCCGCTGACCACGCTGCCCAATAGCCATCAAATACCCATCGCGCGCTGTTGCGCTTCGCCCCGCTGCATTGACCAAAGCCCTTGCCATGATGCCCATCCGACTCCACGCACTGCCGCTGCTGCGCAAACTGCTCCTCCCTGCGGCCCTGGCACTGCCCGCGGCCTTGCTGCCGTCGGCGTCCGCAGCCACCACCGTCAGCATGGGCTACGACCAGGGTTGCTCGGCAGCCGATACCGGCCAGGTGACCTGCTGGGGCAGCCCGCCCTTGCCCGCCTTGGGCCCGGACTACCGCGCCAAGGATGTCAGGGTTGGACGGGATTTTGGCTGCCTCCTGGCGGGCAACACGGTCCGGTGCTGGGGCAACAACGATTTCCAGCAACTGGGCAAAACCACGGCCTGGGGCGCCATTGCCGATGTCTACGCCACGCAGATCGCCACCGGCGCCACGCATGCCTGCGCGCTGGTCTTCACCTACATCCAGTGCTGGGGCGATGCCAGCCAGGGACAGCTTGGCCCAGCGTACATGGTGCCGACCGCGCAAGCAGTCCAGGTGGAAGGGCTGTCGCGGGTCAAGCACGTGGCAGCAGGCAATGGCAGCACCTGCGCCGTGCAACAGGCCGGCACGGTGGTGTGCGTGGGCGCAGGCAGTGGCCTGGTGGAGGGAAGCATGGACCCCCGCCTGCCGCGCACGGTGCCCGGCATCACCGATGCGCAGGAGGTGGCGCTCTTCGATGGCCATGCCTGCGTGCTGCGCACCGGCGGCAAGATCTCCTGCTGGGGCAGCAACCTGCATGGCGAACTGGGCGTGCCCGCCAGCAGCACCAGGGTGGTCCTGCCGGTGGAAGTGACCGGCCTTGCGGCAGCGGCCAAGGCCGTGGCAGTGGGCTACGGCTACACCTGCGCCCTGCTGGTCAATGGCAGCGTATCCTGCTGGGGCAACAATGCCAACGGCCAGTTGGGCGCCGGCCTGGGCGGTGCCGGTGCCAGCCAGGTCACCGGCATCACCGACGCCACGGCCATCAGCGCCGGCAAATCGGCGGCCTGCGCAGTGCTGCAGGGCGGCTACGTGAACTGCTGGGGCGAAGGCGCCGGCTGGAGCCCTGGCATCTGCCGCGTGCCGGGCAGGCTGTACCCCGGCGTCCCTGCCTCCTGGGGCCCCATCATCGAACCCGCCGTCTGCCATTCACAGGGCTCGGCGGCCCCCATGGCCGTCAAGGGCCTGGGGCCCGAGCAGGATGCAACGCTGGTCATGGACTGGGCAGCAAAAGCCATGCCCCAGCTGTTTCCAACCGGCCCCGCCACCGTGCGTGACCCGGCGGACAAGCTCTACCTGCGCGAATACCCTGGCGGCCACCAACTGGCCGTCAACGGTCATGGCAGCGCGCGCCTGCTGTACCAGGGCCCGCAGAGCGATGGGAAACTGCTCGACCTGGGCGGCTTGCCCCACTGGGTAGACCAGGCCACCCAGGACTTGGCCGCGCAGAGCGGAATTCAGTTCCGGGCAGCGCCCTACTACAACCTCGGGCTCAACACCGGGCTGTGCAACCTGATCGTGATCTACTGGGTGCGCAGCACCCACCCCGGCGGCCTGCCGGCCGGGTTCGCCCCGACCTCGCTGCGCGTGGAAAAGGAAGGTGGCGTTTCGGCAGAGGTTCCCATCCGGGACCGGTATGTTTTCCCCACCTGGACCTCTGAAACGGATTGGTCCGGCAATGTTCCCCAGCCTGACCCGCTCCAACCCATACCGCCTGGAGTCAAGCAGGAGCCCGTGCACCGCGGTGTCGCCGATGGCTGTGTGACGGGCTTCTACGGCCTGACGGTGGACGTGATCCTGACCTACACCATCGACGGGAAAAAAGGCCAGGTCCGCACCCGGGCCCAGATAGGAGCAGCCTCATAGGCCCGCCTTGCGGCACGCACACGGTCTGCGCGCCCTCTGGCTCTCACCCGCCCTGGCCAACCACACCCGCCTGCAGCAGGCGGGCAATCTCCGGCTCCCCATACCCCAGTTCGCGCAGCACCTCGCAGCTGTGCTGGCCCACGCCTGGCGCGGGGGCCACAGCGGCCTCGGCCCTGCCGTCCAGCGTGATCGGCGTGCCGATGCCCCGGGCCATGCCGCCATGGCCATCGGGCACGTCGATCACCATGCCCACCGCCCGGGTCTGCGCGTGCTCCAGCGCCTGGCCGGCACTGTGCACCGGGCCGGCGGGCACACCGGCGGCATCGAAGCGGGCGCACCACTCGGCCACGGGCGCTCTGGCCAGTTCCGCTTCGATCAGGGCCTGCAGTTCGGCACGGTGCTGCACGCGCTTCTGGGGGTGGTCAAAGCGGGCGTCCTGCGCCCATTCCGCATGCCCCAGCACCTCGCACACGCCCCGCCAGGCCTTGGGGTTGCCGGCACCGATCACCATCTGGCCGTCGGCCGCGCTGAACGCCTGGTAGGGCGCGATCAGCGAATGCGCCGTGCCCAGCCGTTCGGTCTCGCGCCCGCTGGAAAAGTAGTTGGCCGCCAGCCAGTAGGTCTGCTGCATCGCCGCCTGCAGCAGCGAGGTGCTGACATGCTGGCCCTGGCCGGTCTTGAGCCGGTGCACATAGGCCGAGACGATGGCCAGCGCTGCCAGGATGCCGGCGTTGGTGTCGGCGACGGAAATGCCGGGCTTGACCGGCGCCCGCCCCGGCTCGCCAGTGGCATGCAGGATGCCGCTGAACGCCTGCAGCACCAGGTCGAACCCGCCAGCCTGCGCCAGCGGCCCCACGCGGCCATAGCCGGTGATGGAGCAGTAGACCAGCGCCGGGTTGATGGCCTGCAGCTGCGCATAGCCCAGCCCCAGCCGGTCCATCACCCCGACGCGGAAGTTCTCGGTCAGCACGTCGGCCTTGCGCACCAGGCGCTCAAGCACCGCCTTGCCCTCGGGCGTGCGCACATCCAGCGCCAGCGAACGCTTGCCCCGGTTGATCATGCGAAACGACGGGGGCATCGCACTGTCGCCCGGCTTCTGGTACTGGCGGGCATCGTCGCCGCCGGGAAACTTTTCGATCTTGATGACCTCGGCGCCCAGGTCGGCGAGCATCATCCCGCAGGTGGGGCCGGCCATGATCTGGGCCATCTCGATGACGCGAACGCCCGCCAAAGGCTTGTGTGCAGGGGTGGACATGAAAAAACCCTTGGAAATGGATGGATGCACCGGTTCAGCGCCCGGTGAATACCGGCGCGCGCTTTTCTGCCAGCGCGGCGCGGCCTTCGGCAAAATCGGAAGAAGCGAGCGCCCGTGCCTCGCGTGCGCGCAGCCTTGCCTCGTCGAACGGTCCCTGCGCGAGCTCATTGAGGGAGCACTTGCTGGCCTGTGCCGCCAGCGGTGCCAGCGCCGCCATCTGGCGGGCCAGCGCCTCGACCCGGGCGCCGAAATCCGCCGCAGGCACCACCTGATCGAACAGCCCGCTGGCGGCGATCTCCTCCACGGCCAATGGCCTGGCGGTGAGAAAGGCGCGCCTGGCCAGGTTGGCGCCCAGGCGCGATACGTAGCGCCGCAGGCCGCTGGGGTAGTAGTGCAGCCCTATCGCCGCCGCCGGCATGCGCCATTGCATGCCGGCCATGGCAATGCAGGTGTCGCAGGCCAGCACGAGGTCGGTGGCGCCGCCGTAGACGCTGCCGCCCAGCGCGCACAATGTCAGCGGGCGCAGGGCCTGCAGCGCATCGGCCACGGTCTCGAACAACCGCGGGTCATGGCGGCTGCCGGCAAAGCCGGCGGTGTCATAGCCGGCGCTGAACACGGGCCGCCCCTGCCCTTGCGTCGTGGCGCCAAGCACCACCACGCGCACCGAGGCATCTTCGTCCAGACGGGCAAAGAGGGCCAGCAGCGCGTGCAGGTCTTCGTCGCGCAGGCTGTTGCGCCGCGATGGCCGGCGCAGGGTGATGGTGGCGATGGGGCCGGCCTGCTCCAGCAACGGGGTTCCTTCTTCGGCGTGCACCATGTGCTCACTCCGGTTCGATACCGGCCGCCTTGACCAGCTTTTCGCGCTGGGCCAGCTCCGTCCTGAGCTGGGCCGCCAGCTCCTGCGCCTCGCCGCCGGTGGGCGACATGCCGGCTTTTTGCAGCGCATCGCGCAGCGCCCCGTTCGCCAGCGCCTTGTTGATGTCGCCATTGAGCCGGGCCGCAATGGGTGCGGGCAGCCCGGCGGGTCCGAAGAACGCGAACCAGGAGGCAATGGCATAGCCGGGCAGCGTTTCGCCCACCGTCGGCAGCTGCGGCATGCCGGGAAAGCGCTTGGCCTCCACCACGGCCAGCGCGCGGGCGCGGCCGGCTTCGATGTGCGGCCTGGCAGTGGCCATGCTGGCAAACAGCACCGGCAGCGACCCGCCGATCAGGTCCGTCATGGCCGGGTTGCCGCCCTTGTAGGGCACATGCACCATGTCGATGCCGGCCCTCTCGTTGAGCAGCTCGCCCGCCAGGTGGTGCGCGGAGCCCGGCCCCGAGCTGCCAAAGCTCAGCTTGCCCGGGTGGGCCTTGGCATGGGCGATCAGCTCGGCCACGCTTTTTACCGGCAGCGAGGGGTTCACGACCAGCACGATGTGGTTGATCGCTGCGGGCGCAATGGGCGTGAAGCCCTTGACGGGGTCGTAGGGAAACCTTTGGACAGGTAGACATTCGTCGCGTGGGTGGCGTCGGTGCCCAGCACGATGGAATACCCATCGGCGGCCGACTTGGCCACGTTGTCGGCCCCCAGGGTGCCGCCTGCCCCGCCCCGGTTGTCCACCACCACGGCCTGCCCCAGGCTCTGGCCCAGCCGCTCGCCCACCAGCCGGGCCAGTTGGTCCGCTGCAGCACCCGCCGCATAGGGGACCACGAGCCGAACCGGCTTGTCGGGGTAGGTCTGGGCGTGCAAGGCGCCAGCCGCTGCGCCCCCTGCCAGCACAAGCGTCAAGGCGTGGCGCCAGACCGGGAACCTGAAGTAGCAAGCCATGGAATGTCTCCGTTCATTGGGGCGGGCCGCACGCCGCGCCTGGTTGTAGTGCGAACGGATGCATCATGCTTTTCTGGTTGGCTTCGGGGCCATAGAATCACATATGTGATTTACTATTTCGTATGTGATACATGAGCGTGCAGGTCAAATCCGCGCAGCGCGTCCTCGACCTGCTGGAGTTCTTTGCCGAGGAACGGCGCCCGGCGTCGGTGGGTGTCATTGCGCAATCCCTGGGTTGGCCGCAGTCCAGCACCTCGGTGCTGATGAAGTGCCTGGCCGAGTCAGGCCACTTCGACCTGGACGCACAGGCCGGCCAGTACGCCCCCAGCGTGCGGCTGGCGCTGGCCACCGCCTGGATCCAGGAACACCAGTACAGCGAGCGCAACCTGCTGCGCCTGATGGAGCAGGTGCAGGCCGAAACCGGGCACACCGTCATGGTCGCCAACCGGCGCGATACGCACGTGCGCTACCTGCACGTGCTGCAGTCCACCCGAGAAGGCCGCTTCACCGCGCGCTCGGGCGCGCTGCGCCCCTTATTCCACAGTGCGGCCGGCAAGATGCTGCTGAGCACGCTGGCGCAGCGCGAGGTGGCATCGCTGCTGCGCAAGGCGAATGCGCAGGAGGTGGAGCCCGGCAAGCGCCGTGACTTTGCCGACGTGTGCCAGGAAATCACCACCATCCGCGCGGCAGGCTACGCACTGTCCCGGGGCTCGGCCATGCCCGGCGCCGCTGCACTGGCCGTGCTGCTGCCCGTGGCGCAGGGCCGCGAGCCCATGACCCTGAGCCTGGGCGGGCCGATCCGCGAGATCGAGTCCGAATTCGATGCACTGCTGGCAACGCTGCGCAAAGCTGTGGAGCCCATACGGCGCATGACCGAGGCCTAGTAGGCCAGGGCCCCGCGCGAAAGCGCCCTACACCACCGAGACCGACCCGGCAGCCCCCTGCCCCTTCGCCCCGCCCACCACCGGCGGCGCAGTCACGATGGACCGCAGATCCGGCACCGCCCGGCGCAGCGCCGCCAGGTCCGGCCGGGGCCGGCGCAGTTCGGGCCGCAGGGCAAACGCCCGCTCCAGCGCCAGCGATGCGCCCAGCACCTGGTGGTCTTGCCGGAAGCCGCCCACGATCTGCAGGCCGAACGGCATACCCAGGTGGTCAGTGCCGCAGGGCAGCGACAGGGCCGGGTGCGTCATGAGCGTGACCACATAGGTCAGGCCCAGCCAGCGGTAGTAGGTGGCCTGCTGCTCGCCGTTGATGGTGTCGGCATAGAGCTGCGTCCACGCGAAGGGCGAGACGGGCGTGGTGGGTGACAGGATCAGGTCGTACTCGGCAAAGGTGCGTTGCGTGGTCTGGATGATGCGCGTCTGCTCGGCCTGGGCCCAGGCGCTGTCCAGGAGGCTCATGCGCTTGCCCATCTCGTAGTTGGCGCGGGTGTTGGGGCCCAGGCTGTCGGGGTCGCGCTCGTAGGCGGCCTGCATGCCGGCCACAAAGGCCTCGGCGCGCAGCACGTCGAAGCAGCGGTGCGCGTCGCCCAGGTCCAGCGTCACCTCGTCGCAGCTGCGGAACAGGTGGCGCATGGCTGCGATCTTGGCGCGGAAGGTGGCGCGTATGCCTTCGTCCACCGCGCAGGTGCCGAAGTCCTCGGTATAGGCCACGCGCAGGCGGCCCAGGTCCACCTCGGGCGGGGTCAAAAAACTCATCGCATCGAGCGGGTAGCTCAGCGCATCGCCCGCATGCATGCCGGCCGATGCGGCCAGCTGCAGGCAGGCGTCTTCCACCGTGCGGCCCATGGGGCCGACCACGGAGATGGGCGTCCACCCCAGGGGCTTGCGCACGCTGGGCACCACCCCCGGCGAGGGCCGGAAACCCACCACCCCGCACTTGGCCGCCGGAATGCGCAGCGAGCCCCCCGTGTCCGAACCCGTGCACACCGGCAGCAGGTCGCAGGCCAGCGCCGCGGCGGAGCCGCCCGACGACCCCCCAGCGTTGAGATTCGGGTTGAACGGGTTGCCCGTGGCGCCCCACACGGTGTTGCGTGAATTGGCGCCCGCGCCCATCTCGGGCACATTGGTCTTGCCCGCCACGATGGCGCCGGCCCGGCGCAGGCGCGCCACGAGCTCGATGTCCTGCGTGGGCACATGGTCGCGGTAGATGGCCGAGCCCCAGGTGGTGAGCAGGCCCTCGGTGGGCTCCAGGTCCTTCACGCCCAGGGGCAGGCCGTGCAGCAGGCCCAGGGGCGCCGTGCCGTCCACCACCGCCTGCTCGGCTGCGCGCGCCTCGCTGCGCGCCCGGTCGAAACAGGTGGCCGTGACGGCGTTCACAAACGGGTTGATGCGCTCGATGCGGTCGATGCAGGCCTCCAGCAGCTCCACGGGCGAGACCTCCTTGCGCCCGATGAGCCGGCGCAGCGCCACGGCGGACTGCTCCACCAGTGCATCGCCGGAGCGGCTGGCGGTGTCGGGAGACTCGGATGGGGTGGCACTGGATGAAGCGATGTCGCGCATGTTGTCTCGTGTGTTGTTCAGGGCACCATGCGCTGCGCGCACGGCGCGGGGGTCAATCTGCAGTGATGTTCGAACGGGCTGCCACCGCACGCATGGCCGGCAGCTCGCGCTGGATCAGTTCGGCCGCCGCAGCGCCCGAGCTGAACGCCGGCTCCATGCCCTGGGCCGTGAGCTTGGCCTTGGTCTCGGGGTCGGCCACGGTGGCGGCCAGGGCTTTTTCGAGCCTGGTGCGCACGGCGGGCGGCAGGCCCTTGGGCGCTGCCATCACCAGCCAGGTGTCCAGGTCGATGCCGGGGTAGCCGGACTCGGCCAGCGTGGGCACATTGGGCAGCAGCGGCGAGCGCTTGGCCGTAGTGATGGCAATAGCCTTGATCTTGCCGCTCTTGAGCTGCGGAATGGCCGCGGCCACCGTGTCCACGGTGAAGGGCACCTGCCCGCCCATCAGGTCCGTCATGGCCGGGGCGCTGCCCTTGTAGGGCACGTGCGTCATTTTCAGGCCCGTGGCCTGCAAGATGGTCTCCCCCGCGAAGTGCGAGGTGGTGCCGCTGCCGAACGAGCCGTACGAATACGTGCCCGGTGCCGCCTTCACATAGTCCACGAACTGCTTGACGCTTTGCACCGGCACCTGCTGGTTGGCCAGCAGGATCAGCCCCGTGCGGCCCGATATGCCGATGGGGTCGAACCCCTGCACCGGGTCGTATGGCAGGTTGCTGCGGATGGCCGGGTTCACCGTGAAGGTGGTGCCCGAGCTCAGCAGCAGCGTGTAACCGTCGGCCGGCGCCTTGCTCACATAGCCCGCGCCGATGATGGTGCCCGCTCCCGCGCGGTTCTCGATCACGATGGGCTGGCCCAGCTCCTTGCCCATGCGCAGCGCGATCACGCGGCCCAGCACATCGGTGGCGCCTCCGGGCGGGAAAGGAATCACCAGCGTCAACGGCTTGCTGGGGAAAGCGGCGTCCGCCGCATGCACTGGCTCGCTGATCAGCGCCCCCAGCGCGGCCACCGTGGCCAGGCCGGCGAACAGGGCTGCATGCAGGCGGTGGGCACGGGCTGCGGCGGCAGGGGGCGCAACAAACATCATCGGTGTTTTCATGGACAGCATTCCTGAAGCAAGGGTGGTCATGGGTCAGGCGTCACGCAAACGCCATGCAGCCATGGTAGAAGCCCTCCCCCAGTGCCACAAGCGCAATCTTTAGAATTGTGGAATGCCAAAACGGCAATCGACGCAAGGAGCACCCATGTCCAGCCACATACTGCAGGAGACCGCCGTCCGCTACTTCCTGGAGGTGGTGCGCGCCGGCTCGGTGAAAGACGCCGCGCTGCGCCTGAACGTGGCGCCCTCGGCCGTGAGCCGGCAGGTGGCGCGGCTCGAGCGCGAAATGGACACCCTGCTCTTCGAGCGCCAGGCGCGCGGCATGGTGCCCAATGCGGCCGGTGAATTGCTGGCCGCGCACGCCAAGCGTGCCCAGCAGGACAACGAGCGCGTGCTCGGCGACATCTCGGCCCTGCGCGGCCTGCGCAAGGGCTTTGTGCGCGTGGCCAGCGCCGCCGGCTTTGCCTACGACCTGCTGCCCTCGCTGATCGCGCGCTTCGGCGAGACCTATGAGGGCATCCGCTTCCACCTGGAGATGTGCGCCCAGGGCGAGGTGCCGGGCCGCATCCGCGACGGCGAGGCCGACATCGGCATCACCCTGAGCGGCCTGCCCGAGCCCGGCATCCGGCTGGAGCTGCGCCACCCTTGCCCGGTGCTGGCCGTCATGTCGCGCCGCCACCCGCTGGCCGCGCAGCGCCAGCTCTCGCTCAGCCAGGTGGTGGCCTACCCGCTGGCCCTGCCCACGCCAGTCAGCTCCATCCGCCAGCTGCTGGACACCAGCTGCAGCCGCCAGGGCCTGCAGTACAACACCGCCATCACCAGCAACCACGCCGACTCGCTGGTGAGCTACGCCGCCACCGCGCCCGAGGCGATCGCCTTCTACGGCGAACTCTCGGTGCGCACCCGCCTGCAGTCGCTGGAGCTGGCCGCCATCCCCCTGCGCGACCGCGAGATGAACGAGCGCTACCTGGAGGTGCAGACCCTGGCCGGCCGCGCCCTGCCCGCCGCGGGCAAGGCCTTCGTGCAGTTTCTCACCGAGCACATCAAGGCCGGGTAGGTAGCAGCGGGCGCGGGGGTGCCTGCTGCATATATGCCGGCACTCCCCAGCGGGTGATCCGCGCGCGAGAGTGGTCTCGTACCACCCACCTCCGCGCGGAGTCCTTTCCATGAACCTGTACCAACTGGCCTCGCAAGACGAGGCCTGGGGCGCTTACGACGACACCACGCCCTGGACCGCCTGGCCTGCGGACCCGCCCGCCCCCGTGCCGCCCGGCCCAATACCTCTTGACGCAGCCCTGGATGCTGCCGCGCGCGAATACGGGGTGAATGCCGATGTGCTGCGCGCACTGGGCCCTGGCAGCTCGGTCGATTCCATTTTCGGCACCGCAGCCTCGCTGCGCTCGCGCCTGGAAGCCTTTGGCGGTGACTACACCCAGGCCCTGGCCTCCTACCGCCAGGCAGAAGAAGGCCAGGACAGCACTGCCTTGGCGGCACCGGGCGATGCACCCCTCTCCCCCCCACCGCTGGCCGATGCGCAGGTGCCCGCCCCAGCACCTGTACCAGCGCCAGCCCCCTCGGCACGGCCCACAGCAACTACACCACGGCCCCGGCCCGCACGCCCCCCCGGCAAGCACGCCTGTGCCAGGGCCGCCGCCATCACACGCTGCAAGGCCAGACCAGCCCCCTGCCCCGCCAGACGGCAGGCGGGGCGCCGCCGACGACCCGCGCAGCCTGCTGTACCGCCCGGCCCCGGAGAACCGCGCGAAGGCGCCAGCCGCTGCGAGCGCAGCCCCTCGCACGAACGGCAACGGGACGCAGGCCAGCACTGTGCGCAGGGACGTGTCCGCTGCAGCTGCAGCGCCGGCCCAACCTGCGCCCCTGCCGCAGCGCAGCTGGGGCGAGGCATTCTCCGACGCCACCAAATCGGTGGCCCAGGGCATCCTTGACGTGGCATCGCTCCCGGGCGTGGCCTACGGCGCTGTCACGGGCGACTACGACACAAGCTACCTGAACGCCATCCGCGGCACGCAGGAGGTGCTGCTGGACGAAAAATCGCCCGCCTTTCAAGCAAAGGCGCAGGCCCTGCAACAAAAGCTTGCCACGGCAGAAGGCTGGCGCGAAAAACTGGCCGTGGGCGGCTGGGAGACACTGACCAACCCGGCCTTGCTGGGCGATACCCTTGCGCGCAGCGCGCCGGGCATGCTTGCCGGGGGCGTGCTCGGGCGGGCTGCGGGTGGCGCGGCCGATGCCGCGGGCAATGCGTTGCTGGGTCGCACCATCGCCACCGGGTCCGAAGCCGCCGCGAAATCGGCCGTGGCCCTCAAGAACGCCGCGCCCGCCATCGCATCGGGCACCGCCGTCGGCGCAGCAGCCGCGCAGCAAGGGGCCTCGGTCGCCAACGACCTGTATGCAGAACTGCGCAAACTGCCCGCGTCCGCCTTTGCGGCAGAGCCGGAGTTCCAGCAACTGGCCCGCAAGCACGGCCCGGACAAGGCACGCGACATCCTGGCCGCAGCAGCCACTAGCCGTGCGCTACTGGTGGGCACCGGGGCATCGGTGCTGTCCATGAAACTGGTGCCCGGCGGCGATGCCATCGAAAAGGTGTTCCTGCCATCGCACCTGAAGGGCGGCGCAGCGCGCGAAGCCGTGAAATCCAACTCCTTCCTCACCCAACCACTGACCCGCGGCATGCAGGGCAACCTGGGCACCCAGGCGCTGGAGATCGCCGTGCAAGGGCTCAAGCACGGTACGACCGGCTCGCTCTCCGAAGGCGCCGAAGAAGCATCGGGCGCAGTGGCCCAGGGCCTGGAACTCTCGCGTGCCGGCCAGGACGTGAAACTCAGCGACATGGCGGGTGAGGCCGCAGGCCCGGCCATGGCCGTCGGCTTTGCCATGGACGGCGCGGCCGGTGCGCGCAGAGCAAACGCCGCACGCCGCGGGCAGAACCAGCCGACACAGCCAGGCACCCCACCTGCCTCGCCCCCGCCACCCGCACCAACCATGGCACACGGGCAAACAACGCCCGCTGCGCCCACCGCCAGCGGGCCCGCAGTGCCCCCGTCCCCCCCCCAGCGGCAACCCCTGCTGCGGCACTGCTGCCTGGGTATCCACAAGCCTTGCAACCAGATAGCGTGCCCACCTGGTCGAATACCACCAGCGCCACAAGAAAAGCCCAGGCGGAAGCCGAGATACTGCGCCAGGCCGAGGCCCTGCCGGCGCGCGATGCCGCAACCGCCACAACCACCGCGCCAAGCCCTGCAGCCCCATCGGCCACGCCCGCAGGGCCCTTGCCGGCATCGACCGACAGCAACCGCAGCGGCACCCAACAAGGCGCCGACGCCTTGCCGCAAAGACAGGTCGGCAGCGATGTGGGCCAGGCGGGGACAGCCACCCAGGCAACCGCCCCAGATCCCGCCGACACCCCGGTACCCACAGCCTCCGTTGCGGGTGCTCAAGCCGATGCCAACGCAGCCACAGACAGCGCACCAACCACTACCCAGCACGGCACAGCCCGCCACACCGCAGCGGCACAGGTTCAGCCCCCGGCCACCGCCCCCATAGACGCACAGGTCCAGGCCCTGGACTCCGGCATGCTCGTCGTCGGCGGCGACCAGGCCACCATCCTCGCGCACCTGCAGGCTGGCGGCGTGCGCGGTGCCGAGCCATTCGCCGGCGTGACCCTGGTGCCCGTGGACCAGGCGGCACTGGCACAGCAGGTGCTCAGCCGCCCACTCGCTGCACCGGCAGGCCCAAGTGGCACGCAGGCGGATCGGGGATCTCAGCGCGCATCGGCAACGGCCACCTTGCCCCGGAGCGAAACTGGCGCACAGCTCGCACCCGCTGCCACCCAAGCGCCAACGGCTGGTGGCTCCACAGCCGGCCCCAGCCCAGTGGGTGCCAGTGCACCTCGTACTGAGGTGCGGCATGGCTCGCCCGCGAGCGCTGCAGCGTCTCAGCCTGTGCCCGTCATGGAGATGCAGCGCGACGGCACGCTGATGGTCAAGGGCGACCCCGTACAGCTGCAGGAGCGCCTGCGCCAAGGCGGCGTGGAGCGCGTGCTGCGGCGCGAGGGTGGCGTGCTTGTCGGGCTCGACCAGGTGGGCAAGGCGCGGCAGTTGCTGCAGCAGCAGCCGCCACGCGCTCCGGCCTCGGCAGGCGCCACCCTGCCCTCTCAGCCTTCCAGCCCCGCCCTATCGGGCCAGCAGTTCAGCCGCAGCGCACCGCCTTCGCCAGACAGACCTTCACGGGCCAGGGATCTGCCCTCCAAACCCGCCACCGTTCAATCGGTGCGCGCTGCGGTTGCCAAGCTCACCAACAGCATGGGCCTTCTCGCAGAGGGCCGTGGCCGTGTGTTGGTGGCCACCTCGGCCGACATCCAGGCGCACTGGCAGCCCCTGGTCGGCAAGGTGGACATGGGCTCGCAAGACACAGGTCTGGCACAAGGGTTCTTCGACCCCAACACCAACACCGTCTTCCTCATCGCAGACCACATAGAAGCCGGCCAGGAGATGGCCGTGGCCGTGCACGAGCTGGTGCACAAGCATGGCAAGGCGGTGCTGGGCGAAGCGGGGTGGAGACAACTGCACGAGGTGATCGGCAGCTGGGCGAACAAGCCCGAGGGGAGCCTGGAGCGCCAGGTCTACGACGAGGCCGCAGCGCGCGTGCAGGCTTCGCGGCCAGACAACGCAGATGCTGCTGCCTACAGCAGCGAAGAACTGTTCCCCTACGCCGTGCAGGTGGCGATGGAGTTGGGCGTGCAGCCTACGGCGCTCATGCCGAACAACTCGGTGCAGGGCTGGTTAGCCCGGGTGCGGGCATCGCTGAAGGACGTGCTCGGCAAGCTGACGGGCAATCCGCAGGCTTTTGATGGGCAGGATTTGGTGGACCTGGCGTTTGCGGTGGTGCAACGCGAGAACCCAGCGTATCGCGCGCAATCCGAAGCCAGAGCTGTGGAAGAGATCTCACATGAGCGCAACGATCTGCAGTTCAGCCGCAGAGCATCTCGCGCTGCAGACGGCAACTATGTTCCCCCACCCATTGAAGACATCGTGCCCGCAGAAATACTGGCCAGCGCACGTGAAACCATTGAGCGCTTGATGCCATTGGCCGTGGAGACTGCCAACAGCGATCCTCAGGCACTTGCACAAGCAGCGCTGGAGCTGCAGCCCTACCTTGAGCGAGCGGAGCAAGCCAAGCCTGTGTTCGATCAAGCGGTACGTGATGTGGCCAACAAGGCCGGTGCATTGGGTGTGCAACTGGCGCCAGTCAAGGGGATCAAGCGTGCATCAGAAAAGATGGTGCTGGACGGTGTGCCCGCAGACGGGATCAAAGATCTGCTGCGAGCTACCGTAGTGGTTCCAACCTATGGTGACGCACAGGCGGTAATACACGCCATGGAGCAAAACTTCACGCTTGTGAAAATCAAGAACCGTACAGAAGAGGCGGTGGCTAGTGGCCTTGGAGTACCCGTCGAGCAAACAGGTGTCTTGCGATCAGGCTATGCCGATGTGCTGGTGTTGCTGGAATTTCTCGGCATGCCTGCAGAAGTGCAGATCAATGTGCCGGCCATGTTGTCGGTAAAAGCAGGCGAAGCACACACGCTATATGAAATTGAGCGCGTGCTGCCGGAAGGCTCGCCAACAAGAAGTGAGGCGAGCACTCAGGCTCGCAAGCTTCAAGATGTGGCGCGCGCAGCAACTTCCAAACCTACGGCAACCGAATGACGGAACGTCTCTTCAGAGACAGGGTCACCAATACGCGACACCGACATGCAGGGTGCAAGCATCCCCGTTGTCGTCAATCGAGCACAGGAGCCATCAGGGAAATACACGAAGGTATCGCCACTGAAGGTCTCGAAGAAAGTGGTTCCAACAGGGAATGAATCAGGAACAGAAATCTGCGGTTTCATCAAAAAGCCTCCTATGGAGGCTTATCTTAAACAAAGACACTTCCCAGGGCAAGGATTTTCTGCAGAGGCAGCACCTCAGAATGAGACAAAAAAACCTCGACCATCAACCTGCATGGCCTGTCGAAGTGCAATCCGTGTGGCGACGATTGCCAAGATGACCTGCCCGTAGACCAGGCCTCACTGGCGCAGCAGGTGCTCAGTCGACCACCCGCTGCACCGGCTAGCCCGCAGGCAGGCACCGGGTCTCGCGCGCATCGGCAACAGCCAACCAAGCACAGGCCAGCGCCGCTGCACAGCTTGCGCCCGCAGCCCGCCGAGGTGCAATACCAGCCGTCGGCGGCAATTCCGCAGCGAGTCCCGGTGCCGTGAGTGCCAGTGCTCCTCGCACGGCGCATGGCTCGCCAACGGACGCGGCGGATGTGAGTGCGTTGCAGCCCGTGCCCGTCATGGAGATGCAACGCGACGGCACGCTGATGGTCAAGGGCGACCCCGTACAGCTGCAGGAGCGCCTGCGCCAAGGCGGCGTGGAGCGCGTGCTGCGGCGCGAGGGTGGCGTGCTTGTCGGGCTCGACCAGGTGGGCAAGGCGCGGCAGTTGTTGAGCAACCCGCTGCCCACCCGAGATCGCAGCAGAGCTGTGCCCCCAACGTCTGCAGTGGTGCGGCAAGAGGTCGCAACAAGCCAAGGCAACTTCGTTGCAGAAAGCCATGGCGGCGGCTACAGTGATAACAATGGACGCGTTCAAGAACCCACCCAACCTGATGATGGCCGAGGACCCACGACTGGTCGATCCAGTGCTTCCACCGCTGACAGCGTGCGGGGGGCTGGTGATGCCGTACCGCCTAGAACCGCCACTCTCGTGGGACTTGGAATCGCCGAGCGCGTCCAGCTTGCCGGCAGCCATGCCCTCGTCGGTGAACGGGTAGGTTCGCCAGAGCAACTTTGCCTGCCAGCCATTCAACGGCGGCGGCCCATGGCGTACCACCCGCACCCCTCTACCCGCCCGCACGCCGCCACACCAGCCCCAGCGCCTTGAATTTCTGCCAGGCGGTGGCGCGTTCGTCCGAGAGCACGTCGAGAAAGTCCGACAGGCGTTTGGACTTGACCATGGTATAGACGGTCAGCGAGGTGGTCAGCACGAACACGATGGCGAAGATTGCCAGCTTGCGGCCCAGGGGGGCGTCGGCTTCGGCCAGCAGGTTCATGCCCAGGAAGCCCGTGGTCACGGTGCCGATCAGGCCGAAGATGGTCACCACCGTGAGCCGCACGACGGTATTGGCCTGGCGGCGCAGGCTGTCGGCGTCCAGGTACTGGTTCATTTCGCCGATGCGCTCCTTGACTTCGGTGTACAGCGGGTCCAGCCCGAGGTGGTTGGCGCACATGCGGAACAGGGCGCGCACCTGGGCCTGTTCGGACACTTCGTGGAACCAGTAGCGGTGCGTGAAGCGCAGAAAACCGGCAAAGCTGTCGCGGATGGTGCGCTTGAAACGGCGCACGCTGGCGGCGTCGGCAATGTCCAGGTTCTTCAGGGCCTCGGCCAGCCGGTCCGAGAACATCAGCAGCGCGGCTTTCTGGAAATGCGCAATCAAGAACAGCAGGAAATGCTGGTGCCTGAACTGCGCCAGCACGCCCCGGTCGCGGCAGACATAGAACGGGCTGCCGGCATCGCCCAGCACCAGCAGCGAATGGCCGCTGCACAGGTAGCGGGTGTTGGGTGCGGCGCCGCTGCCGCTCCAGAAGCGGTCGTAGCAGAAACGCTTTTCGAAGTCGTCCAGGTACTCTTCGGCATAAGGCAGGCCGGTGCCGTCGCCGGACAGGGGGGCACCGGTCACCAGGCCAAGGCGCACGAAGTCGCTGCGGCTGAGCGCGCGCGGGTCGTCCAGCGCCAGAAAGGCCAGCTGCGGCATGCGGTAGTACTCGATCTGGCGGTAGCGCAGGGGGCCGCTGCGCTCTGAATGGTCGCTCACCAGCGGCTCCAGCAGCCAGGCCCAGTGGGCCGCGATGCGCGGGGCGCGGTGGCTGCTGACATGGGCCATGAAGAGGTCGCGCTGGTTGGCATCGGACTGGGCCAGCACCTGCCCGGCGGCATCCAGCCACTCGGCGCTGTACAGGCAGTGCTGGGCATGGCCCTGCGCATCCCAGCCGGCGGGGTAGCCACGGCCGAAGCGGTACAGCAGCTCCTGCGCCTGGTCGAGCGCCAGGTCGCGGGCGCTGACCTCGACGTTGAGCAGCACCAGGTCCAGGTCGAGGAAAAAGTACAGGTCCACGTGGACGATGTCGAGCATGATCGGCGCGGCGCCGGGGCGCAGCACCGCCCGCACGGCGCTGACGTCGCTGCGCCGGAACACCCGCATCGGCGAGCCGGTGGCGCTGCTGCCTGGCTGGCTGCGGCCTTCGCCATACAGGAACCGCTGCACGTAGGGCAAAAAGGTGACGAACTCGTTGTAGTGGCGTTCGTGGAAGCGGCTGCTGTCGCCCGTGAATTCGTCCACCACCTCGCGCCAGGGCGAGGCCTCCTCGCCCATGTCCGCCAGCAGTTGCCAGGGCTTGGCGTGCCGGCCTTCGGAGCCCCGCACCGGCATCAGGCGCAGGGGCCACAGCAGAACCTGGCGAAACTCCCGCACGCAGACGGGGTGGGAATCAGCGGGCATGGGCAGGTCTTTCGTCGGGGTCACGGGTTTCGTGGCAAGGCGCCACAAGGGCTGGACTGTAGCGGCCATGCTACCCAAAACTGCAGGGAGTGGGGTCGCTCAGTACGGTGCTGCAGGCGCCGCCATGCGTGTGCCAAGACTGCGCCATGGCGGCTGCGACAAGCCCCGGCGCGTGGCGGTGGCCCAGGGGTGCCTGCCGCCTCAGGCCGCTGAATGCACCGACGAGGCGCGCGGCAACTCAGGGGCCAGCCATTTCAGGCGCGCCGCCCCCGCCCGGCCGCCTTGGCGCGGTAGAGCGAGGCGTCGGCCCGCTCCATGAGGCCGCGCCAGCCGTCGTCGCCCGCAAAGGCCACGCCCACGCTGGCGCCGATGAGCACCCTGCGCCCGCCCAGGTCGAAGGGCTTGGCGGCGGTGGCCACGAGCTTGTCGGCCACCTGCTCGGCGGCGGCGCGGCTGGGCATGCCGCCCAGCACCACCACGAACTCGTCGCCACCCACGCGGGCCACCAGGTCCACGGGCCGCACCAGGGCCAGAAAGCGCCCGGCCACGGCCTGCAGCAACTGGTCGCCCACCGGGTGGCCCCAGGTGTCGTTGACGGGCTTGAAGCGGTCCAGGTCCACGTACAGCATGGCCACGCCGTGGGCCTCGCCGATGGGTATGCGCTGCAGGTAGGCCTGCAGGCCCTGGCGGTTCATGAGGCCGGTGAGCCCGTCGCGCTCGCTCAGGCCGATGAGGCGCGACTCGCGCTGGCGGTGGATGGTGACGTCGTCCAGCACGGCGATAAAGCCGTCGGGCGTGCCGCCCTCCGACAGGCGGGGCACCAGGGTGATGGCCATGTTGCGCTGGCGCCCGCCCAACTGCAGGTCGAGCTCGAACGAGGTGGGCTCGCCGCCCTGCGCCTTCTGGACATGGGCCATGCTGCCCTGCAGTTCCTGGATGGGCATGACCTCGCCGATCCGGTGGCCCACGATCTCGGCGCGCGAGGGGCCCACCAGTTTTTCGAAGGCGGAGTTGACGAACTCGTAGCGGCCTTCACGGTCGACCACGGCAATGACGTCGGGGATGGCCTCGGCAATGGAGCTCAAGGTGCGCTGCTGGCGGAACAGGTCGGCGCGGGCGCGCTGCTGCGCCGAGATGTCGCGCATCACCGCGGTGTAGCGCACCACCTGGCCGGTGGCGTCCTTGTGCGAGAGCACCGAGTGGTCCACCGCGATGGGCTGGCCGGCCACGAGCACGGTGCTTTCGCCCATCCACACGCCGGTCTTGTGCACCGAGGGCATGACCTCGTCGCGGTAGCGGCGCGTGGTCTCGGGCGTGTTGAAGTCGGTGAAGCGGTGCTGGGTGACGTCGTAGCCGGCGTCGTAGCCCTGGGCCTGGCGCGCGGCCGGGTTCATGTAGGTTACCTGGCCGGTGCTGTCGGCCTGCACCACATAGTCGGGCGTGGCCTCCAGGATCTGGGTGAGCATGTGCAGCGACTCTTCGGCCCGCTTGCGGCCGGTGATGTCCTGCAGCGCGCCGACCACGCGTACCGGCACGCCGTGTTCGTCGTACTCGGTGTTGCCGATGGCGCGCGCCCACACGCGCCGGCCATCGGGGGTGCGCAGGGGGGCTTCGATCTCCCATTTCTGGCCGTCTTCGATGCCTTGCTCGAAGGCCGCGACGAGCCGCTCCTGCGCGCCGTCTTCGTAGAACCCGACCACGCCGGGCAGCGTGGGCACAAAGCTCTCGTCCACACCGTGGATGCGCCGCACCATGGCGGACCAGTGGACCTCGCGGGTGCGCAGGTCCACCGTCCAGGAGCCCACCAGCGCCAGCTCGCCGGTGCGCTGCAGCAGGTCCTGGTTGGCGCGCAGCTCGCGCTCCACCGCCTGGCGCTGGCTGGTGTCGCGGATGAAGGCCGTGGCGCCGATGCCGCCGGCCATGCGCAGCGGGGCGATGGACAGCTCCACCGGCAGGCGGTGCCCGTCCTTGTGCAGCGCATCCACCTCGAAGCGGCGGCGCAGCACCGGGCCCTCGCCCGTGCGCTGCAGCCGGGCCATGCCGTAGAGGTGGGCGCTGCGCATCTCGGGCGGGATGATGAGCTCGTGCATGGGCCGGCCGATGGCCTCGTCGTAGCTCCAGCCCAGGGTGGCCTGCGCCTGGGGGTTCCATTCGGTGATGAAGCCGCCGGGGTCGATGCTGACAAAGGCGTCCTGCGTGCTGGTGAGCATGCTTTGCAGGGTCTCGTCGCGCTCGGGCTGGCCCGGTGCGTCGCATTGCAGCGCGCCCTTGGCCACAAGGCCGGGCACGGGTGCCAGCGGCTGGCTGCCGCCCAGCGCCATGCGCGCGTCCCAGCGCGGGCGCTGGTTGGCAAAGGCGCTGTGCGTGCTGCGGATGGCGCTGGCATCGTCGAGCGTGCCCACGGCCACCTCGACCACGCCAGGCTTCGCATCCTCCAGGCGAAACAGCTGGCTGCCGCACTCGGGGCACAGCTGGCGCACCCCGTGGTCGGACGAGCGCCAGGTGTGCAGCGCGCCGTAGACGCGCAGGGTCGCCTGGTCGCCCTCCACCCAGGCCATGCCGGCACCGCCGGAGGCCCTGCGGCAGGTCTGGCAGTAGCAGACCGCGGCCTCCAGCGCGCGCGCATGCACGGCGTACTCGACGCGCCGGCAAGCGCAGTGGCCTCTCAATACAACGGGAGCCGTCCTCATACGCAACCTTTGTCCCGGGGGCGGGGATCGACGCAAACGGCCCTGCGCGGCGCGGGTCCGTGGTGGGAAGGTAACCGGTCTTGCCGCCCGGTCTTGTAGGACAGCTCCTATCCGGGCCGACTGTAGCGCGTTGGCGCCGCATGGCAAGCAGGCAATGTCAGCGCGTGGTGGCCGCGGCAGCGATTGCCGATACGGCAATCCAGGGTTCGAAAATCAGTGCCACACGGCGCGGGTTTTGCAGGGCCGGGCCCGCACAATAATCACCCCATGGAAACCATTGTTCTGGGCGCCGGCATGGTCGGCGTCAGCACCGCCCTGGCGCTGCAGCAGCGCGGCCACGCCGTGACCCTCGTCGACCGCAAGCCCCCGGGCCAGGAGACCTCGTACGGCAATGCCGGAATCATCCAGCGCGAGGCTGTGCAGCCCTACGCCTTTCCGCGCAGCATCGCCACGCTGGCACGCATTGCCACCGGGCTGAGCAACGACGCCCACTACCACTGGGGCGCCCTGCTGCGCCTGGCGCCGCAGCTACTGGGCTACTGGGCCGCCTCGGCGCCCGCGCGCTACGCGCCCATCGCCCAGGCCTACAGCCGCCTGATCGCGCACTGCCTGACCGAGCACGGCGGCTGGATCGAAGCGGCCGGCGCCGCCGACCTGGTGCACCGGCAAGGTTGGATGCAGCTGTACCGCAGCGCCCCGGTGTTCGACGCCGCCGCCACGCAGGCCCGCACCACTGCGGCCACGCACGGCCTGGCCTGTCAGGTGCTGGACACGGCCGCCCTGGCCGCCGCCCAGCCCGTGCTGCAGATGCCGCTGGCCGGCGCCGTGCACTGGCAAGACCCGTGGAGCGTGCGCGACCCCGGCGAGCTGGTCGCGCGCTATGCGCGGCTGTTCGTGCAGCGCGGCGGGCAACTGGCCACGGGCGATGCGATGGCATTGCGGCAGGAGGGCAGCGGCTGGGCCGTGCCCACCAGCGCCGGCCCTGTCACCGCGCAGCACGCCATCATCGCCCTGGGCCCCTGGGCCGGTGCACTCACCACGCGCCTGGGCTACCGCCTGCCCCTGTTCAGCAAGCGCGGCTACCACCGCCACTTTGCCGGCGGCCCCATGCTGACCATGCCGGCGCTGGACATCGAGCGCGGCGTGATGCTGGCGCCCATGGCGCGCGGCCTGCGCCTGACCACCGGGGCCGAGTTCGCGCTGCTCGACGCCCCCGCCACCCCGGTGCAGCTGCGCCGCGCCGAACAGTCCACGCGCGAGCTGCTGCCCCTGGGCCAGCCCGTGGAGGCCACGCCCTGGCTGGGCGCCCGCCCCTGCACCGCCGACATGCTGCCCGTGCTGGGCAAGGCGCCACGCCACGCAGGCCTGTGGTTCAACTTCGGCCATGCCCACCAGGGCTTCACGCTGGGCCCCGTCACCGGCCGGCTGGTGGCCGAGCTGGTCAGCGGCGAGGCGCCCTTCGTGGACCCGGCGCCGTACCTGGCGCAGCGGTTTCTCTAGGGCCTGGCGGGCAGGCTGGCTGGCTGGTGGCGCGGCAAGGGCTGCACCGCACCAAAGCCCATTGAAATCGGCCGGGTTGGCCATTTGCAGATTTACGCGCAAGGTACAAGCTGATACAACCAAGGCCGCCTGGCGCCCCGCGCCGGCGGCCTTTCTTCATATCTACTCCGCCGTCACAAGCACACCAAAAAATGCCGGCGGGCCCAGCACCACCCTACGACGCATGACACTGCCCAAGGCAATCCTCCGGAAAATCGCCCCGGTCGCCACGCTGCTCTTCGCCAGCCCTGCTTTTGCAACGATTACCGCATCGGGCACCTTCAACGGGCCGCCCCATGCGCTGAATTTCGTGGCGTCCGTCTCCATCGACAAGGCCTTTCTGGGCGCCAAGCTGTACCTGGTCATGCAGCATGGCCCGAACGTTTTTCTGCTCACGCGCGACCGGGGCTTTGTGCTCTACACCGGCGGCGAGATCCCGGAGTACAAGACGATCAACCAGACCGAGGACATCATCCCCCTGCTCAACTGGAACGTCAGCGCCCTGCCGGACGCAGCGATCCACGTGGGCTACGGAGTGGACGGCTGGGACATGGTCAACAACGGCCGGTACAAGACCGTGAACATCACGCCGCCATCCAGCGGACCGCTGCCGACCGTGCCCAACCCCTATGCAGCGAACAGCGGCGAGTACCAGTGCATTGACCGGTCCTACAACCCCATGCCGGGCCCGGTCAGTGCCTGGATCAACGCCGACACCGCTGTGGTCGATACCTCCCGGCTGTCTGGCACGCAGTCCACCCACTTCAACGTGCGGTTCGGCCCCAAATTCGGCATCGTCGCCCGCGAGCCCGAGCCCCACAGGGCCTACTACAACGGGATGGACACCTACCCCCAGAAAATCGTGCTGGTGGACCCCACGCTGAAGGGCAACTACCCGCTGGTGATCATCTACCAGCGCGAGCGCTACGGAGCCACGACGATCTACTGGTGCAAGAAGTAGCAGCACAGGCAGCAGGCTGGCTCACGGGGAAAACACCTTCCACGTGACAGGCCTGCCATTTGAAGAACGCAGGGTCTGCATCGCCCGCCAGCCCGCCGCCCTGCCCGCCCCAGCGCCATCTCGATTCCCTCTGGTCATCGCGGAGCCCGCCCATGCGGGCTTTTTATTTGGATGGCAGCGGCTTGCCCGTGCAGCCTTGTAACGGTTTGAATTGTTTGGTTGCAAAGCTCACCCGTTTAGGTGGGTCACAAACCCCAGTGAGGCCGCCTTCTGCCGCTAGGATCACCCACCAATAAGTAGTGATGGCCTGGGAGGGGGAATGAATGCACGAAATTCGTGAGGATGGAGCGCGCGCGCCTGATGCGCAGCGCGAGGGTTTGGAGCCGCCAGAGAAATCCCCCCAGGGCTTTGCCTCCCTTTCCGCCCTGTGCGTCATAGCCCGCCTGCACCAGGTGGCCGCAGACCCGGCCACGCTGGCCCACCAGTTGGGCCTGCAGCCCAGCGACGCTGTCACCCCCAATGACCTGCTGCAGGCCGCCAAGCACCTGGGCCTCAAGGCCAAGCGCTCGCGCACCAGCAGTGATCGCCTGCCCCTGAGCCCACTGCCCGCATTGGCCTTGATGCGCGGCGAGGACGGCGGGCTGCGCACCGTGGTGCTGGCCCAGTGCGACGGCCAGCGCGTGCTGCTGCAAGACCCGGGCGCAGCCGGCGCGGGCAGCCGCCCCGTCATCGAATCGATGGAGGCCTTCGCCGCGCAGTGGATCGGCGAGCTCATCCTCATCACCAGCCGCGCCAGCCTGGCCGGCGAGCTTGCCAAGTTCGACTTCTCGTGGTTCATCCCCAGCCTGGTCAAGCACCGCAAACTGCTGGGCGAGGTGCTCTTCATCTCGCTCATGCTGCAGCTGTTTGCGCTGGTCAGCCCGCTGTTCTTCCAGGTGGTGATGGACAAGGTGCTGGTGCACCGCGGCATGACCACCCTGGATGTGCTGGTCATCGGCCTGGTGGTGGTCGTCATCTTCGAGAGCGTGCTCAACGGCCTGCGCAGCTACGTCTTCAGCCACACCACCAGCCGCATCGACGTGGAACTCGGCGCGCGGCTGTTTCGCCACCTGGTGCAACTGCCGCTGGCTTACTTCCAGGCGCGCCGCGTGGGCGACTCGGTGGCCCGCGTGCGCGAACTCGAGAACATCCGCAGCTTTCTCACCGGCAACGCCCTGACCGTGGTGCTCGACGTGCTGTTCTCGGTGATCTTCATCGCCGTCATGCTGTTCTACAGTGTGCCGCTCACGCTCATCGTGCTGGTGAGCCTGCCGCTGTACTTCGGCCTGAGCCTGGCGGTGGTACCCCTGCTGCGCGGCCGCCTGGACCAGAAGTTCGCCCGCGGCGCAGAGAACCAGGCCATGCTGGTGGAGACCGTCACCGGCATCCAGACCGTCAAGGCCAGCGCGCTGGAACCCTCGTTTGCCCGCCGCTGGGACAACCAGCTGGCCGCCTACGTCAGCGCCAGCTTCAAGACCCAGAACCTGGCCAGCTGGGCGCATGAAGGCGTCAACCTCATCGGCAAGCTCGTCAACGCCGCCACCCTGTGGTATGGCGCCCACCTGGTCATGGGCAATGAGCTCACTGTGGGCCAATTTGTGGCCTTCAACATGTTTGCCCAGCGCGTGGCCCAGCCCATCATGCGCATGGCCCAGCTGTGGACCGACTTCCAGCAGACCGGCATCTCCATGGCCCGCCTGGGCGACATCCTGAACACCCGCACCGAAGTGCCCCCCAGCAGCGCTGCCCAGTTGCCCCCCGTCAAAGGCCGCATCACCCTCGACGGCGTGCACTTTCGCTACCGCCCCGAGGCCAGCCCCGTGCTCGGCGGCATCCACCTCGATGTGCGCCCCGGCGAAGTGCTGGGCATCGTGGGGCGCTCGGGCTCCGGCAAGAGCACCCTGACCAAGCTCGTGCAGCGCCTGTACACGCCCGAGCAAGGCCGCATTCTGGTGGACGGCATCGACATCGGCCTCATCGACGCCGCCCAGCTGCGCCGCCAGGTCGGCGTGGTGCTGCAGGAGAACCTGCTCTTCAACCGCAGCGTGCGCGAGAACATCGCCATTGCCGACCCCGCCGCCCCCATCGAAGCCATCGTGCACGCCGCCCAGATGGCAGGCGCACACGACTTCATCAGCGAACTGCCCGAAGGCTACGATACCCTGGTGGGCGAACAGGGTAGCAGCCTCTCGGGCGGCCAGCGCCAGCGCATCGCCATTGCCCGGGCCCTGTTCACCAACCCGCGCATCCTCATCCTGGACGAAGCCACCAGCGCCCTGGACTACGAATCCGAAGCCATCATCCAGCGCAACATGGGCCTGATCTGCCAGGGCCGCACCGTGCTCATCATCGCCCACCGCCTCTCTGCGGTACGGCATGCCCACCGCATCATCGTCATGGACAAGGGCCGCATCGTCGAAGCGGGCCCGCATGACGCCCTGATCCACAAACAGCAAGGCCTGTATGCCCACCTGTGGCGCATGCAGGACGGCAGCGGCAACGCCCCTGCGGCCCCCGCTGGCCCCCACAACACGACCCCACCCGAGGTGGCCGCATGAGCGCCAACGCAAGCACCACCATCGACGACGTGGAACCCAAGCCAGCACAGCAGCAGCGCCACCCCACCATCGAACTGCTGGCCCGCTACCGCGCCATCTTCGGCGCCGCCTGGGCCCACCGCCACCAGTTGGCCGGCCCGGCCCGCCTGGCCGACGAGCAGGCCTTTTTGCCTGCAGCCTTGTCCCTGCAGGAAACCCCGGTGCACCCCGCTCCCCGGCGGATTGCCTACACCCTCATCGCGCTTTTCCTCATCGCGCTGGCCTGGGCCATCTTCGGCAAGATCGACATCGTGGCCGTGGCCCCCGGGCGCATCATCGTGAGCGACCGCACCAAGGTCATCCAGCCGCTGGAGAACAGCGTGGTGCAGCGCATCCTGGTCAAGGACGGTGACCACGTGCAGGCCGGCCAGGCCCTGGTCGAACTCGACCCCACCACCGCCCGCGCCGACAAGGCCAGCCTGCACGAAACCCGCAAGTCCGCCCAGTCCGAATGGCTGCGCACCCGGGCATTGCAGCAACTGCTGGTCAACGCCGAAGGCAAGCCCACCCTGCAAGCCAACACCGGCACGAGCTTGAGCAAGCAGAACCTGCCCGCCGACTGGAGCAGCGAAGACAAGACCACCGCACAGGCCCAGCTCGCCGCCGAATGGAGCGACATCACCGCCCGCCTGGCCCGCCTGGCCGCAGAACACCAGCGCCGCCAGGCCGAAATGGCCACCGTGCAGGCCATGATCGGCAAGCTCGAAGCGACCATCCCGATCTCGAAACAGCGCGAGAGCGACTTCAAGGCCTTGAGCGAGCAAGGCTTCATGTCCGGCCACGCCAACCAGGACCGCACCCGCGAACGCATCGAACTCGAACGCGACCTGGCCACCCAGCAAGCCCGCCTGCAGGAGGCCCAGGCAGCATTGCGCGAAGCCGAACACACCCGCAGCGCCTACCTGGCGGAAACACGCCGGGCCCTGAGCGAACGCCAGGCCCAGGCCGACCTGAAGCGCCAACAGACCAGCCAGGAATTCACCAAGGCCAGCCAACGCGAACACCTGGCCACCCTCACAGCCCCCGTGGCCGGCACCGTGCAGCAACTGGCCATGCACACCGAAGGCGGCGTCGTCACCGAAGCCCAGGCCCTGATGGTCATCGTGCCCGACAGCGCCAGCGTGAGCGCCGAGGTGACGCTGGAGAACAAGGACATCGGCTTTGTGAGCCCAGGCCAGGACGTGGCCATCAAGCTGGAGACTTTTACCTTCACGCGCTACGGCACGGTGAACGCCACGGTGGAGAAGGTCACGCAGGACGCGGTGAATGACGAGAAGCGCGGGGCGATCTTTCCGGCGACGCTCAAGCTCAACCAGACGCATATCGACGTGGATGGCAAGCAGATCAAGCTGGCGCCGGGGATGAATATCACGGCGGAGATCAAGACCGGCCAGCGACGGGTTATTGAGTTCTTGCTCAGTCCGATTCAGAAGGCGGGGAGTGAGAGTTTGAGGGAGCGGTGATTGTGCGATGCTGGCGCATATTCATGGCTGAATCCACGTGATCGACCCCCTTCTTGGGAAAATGCAGAAAATGATTATTAACCAGCGCCATGAAAAATTGTGCTGCATATGACAATAATAACTTATATTGCAAATTGATTTTGTTTTCTGGCTGTTTTAATTTTCAAATGGAGTTAATAGTTTTGAAAACATCCGCCACCAACCAATCGAATATAAAAAGAAGTAGGCACTACCTGTTTGTATTTCTTATTTTTATATTATTACCATTTTTCCTTCATTTAACAAATTGGTCGAGTGCATACTTTTTAAATTCTGTTGAATGTTGGATTCCGTCTGCAAGAAAAATGGGGCAACTAGCTGTTGATAAAAATGAAGTGCAGCTCATTCTATCCATAGCTCTTCTTTTTTCTTTTCTCTTGGCTGCTTGGCAGTTCTTTTTTGTTGCCGATAGATTAAATCATTTTTTGCTTGATTTTGAAGCCGAAGGCAGTAATGCCTCATGCAAGTTGCTTTTTAAATCAATATTGGGATTTATTTTGCTCTCTGCAGTTCTCTGGTATTTGTACGCATTGCCCGGTGGAATCGATTTGTCAAAAAATACCAGAGCCATTACTATAATTGGGTTGGCTTTAAATTATAAACTGCTATTTGGTTTTTTTGTTGGATTTATTTCTGTTGGTGTATCTGCCGTTTGGTTTGCACTGTTTCTATATGTTTATTATTTTTTGAAAATAACTTTTAATAGAATTTGAGGAATTTATGAGCGAAGAAATTCAAGATATTAGCGTAGAGGATTTGGTAAAGGCCGTTGCTACCGTGGGAGGAGGTCTTGCAAGCGCGTTATCGGAGGCTGCAAAGCAATATGCCAAAGAAATAAAGGCACACCAAGGCCCTCCATTAACTGCTAAGCAGCAGTACGAAAAATTCGCGGAAACACACGCGAAGGCATTGAGGAATTTCCAGCATACTGCCAATCAATGGGCAATAGCGGCAGATGCAGTTGGTGATAAAGGCATTGGGAATATTATGAGAAAATATCGAGATTTTGCTAGCGCAGAATCTCAGAAGGTGTTGGATGGAATTGTCGATAAAAGACAATGGATGGAAGGGGTTATCAAAGATGCAAATGTGAAGATTGACGCCGCAAATAAAGTTGCTGCGCAGTTAGGAGATGGAGTAGGTCGACTAGCTGGGCCTATTGTTGACCTTGGCCAGATGGCAGTTGGCGCGTTTGAGTATGCAGAAACGGGGGATTCCACGAGTTGGGAGGACGCGTGTGCAGGCGTGGTATTGAGTTGGGCTGCTGCTGGTCTTGCTATCGCGATATTGCCTGCTTCTTTAGGGGTTGCGACTATTGCGATCATTGCAGCGGTACTAGCTGGTGCGGGGTCAGTCATAGGTGGTATGTATTTTCAAAAATTCAAGAATTTATTGCTTGAGCAGGACTGGTTTGTCGATTCAGTAGGCTATCTAATGAGCAAACTGATAAACGAAAAATACTTAGCTGCACGTGGTTTTCGTGCAGGCGATCCATTGATCTTGGATCTTGACGGAGACGGGATCGAAACTGTTGGGATTACAGACATCAGCCCCATACTCTTTGACCACGACGCCGACGGCGTTCGAACCGGCACGGGCTGGATCAAGCCCGACGATGGTCTTCTGGTGCTGGACCTCAACGGCAATGGCACCATCGATTCGGGTCGCGAACTGTTTGGCGACCAGACTGCCCGGACCGCTTCAGCGACAGAACCGAATGGCCGGCCGTTCCACGCCAATGGCTATGCGGCACTGGCCGCGCACGACACCAATGGCGATGGCAAGATCAGCAGCGCCGACAGCGTCTATTCGCAGTTGCGGGTATGGCAAGACGCCAACCAGGATGGGATCAGCCAGGCAGCCGAACTGCGCACGCTGAGCGACCTGGGCATTGCCACCATTGGCGTGGAAGGCGCCAGCGACGGCAGCAACCTGGGCAATGGCAACTCCATACCGCTCAAGGGCTCGTTCACACGCACCGATGGGGCTGCGGGCGCCAGTGGGACCGCCGAACTTTCGGGCAGCCTGCTGTTGGCAAGCAATGGCTTCTACCGGGATTTTCCGGACGACCCTGCACCCACTGAAACGGCGAAGGAACTGCCCCAGATGACCGGCAGCGGCTGGGTGCGTGACCTGCGCGAAGCCATGAGCAGCAGCAACGGCGCGGCCCTGCAGGCCAAGGTGCAGGCCTTTGCTGCGGCCACCACGCGGGACGCTCAAATGGCGCTGCTGGATGGGCTGCTGCTCGAATGGGCCAATTCCTCCGGCAAAAAGCTCAATGAAGTCTGGGAATACCGGCTCACAAAGAACGACCAAGGAGCCTATACAACAGGGTCGGAAGGCTCCATGCTGGGAGGGGGCACAGCAGCAGGTCCCACGATCATCCTGAAGCTCAACCCCGATGGCCTGACGGAAATTATTGGCGGCGGCACCGGCTCTGGAGGGGGTGCCGGAGGCTCAGGCGGGAGCGGGGGCAGTGGCGTTGGTTCCGGCCCCAAGGAGGTGTTGACGCTCGAGGGCTACCAGTTTCTGGACCGGCTGAATATTCTGGAAGTGTTCAACGGCCTGCGGTTCATTGAAATACCGCCCCGTGAGCCCGATGGCCTGCCCCAGGGCTCGCCGTCGATGGGCAGCGGTGGCAGCGGGGGAAGTGGGGTTTCGGATGGCACGATCCGCATCACGGGGCGCCTTTCCGAAACGCAGGTGAAACTTCTCAACGAGAGCTATGCTGCCTTGCGCGAGAGCGTGTATGGCGCGCTGGTCATGCAGACGCGGCTGGATCACTATCTGGACAAGGTCTCGGTCGTCGTGGATGAAACGGGGCTGCATTTCGATACCACCCAGATGGCGGCGGCGCTGGACCAAGCCAAGGCTGCGGATGCCCGCAATGGCACCATCGACCTGATCGAACTCAACAAATACGCCCAGTCTGCCTTGCAGACCATTGAGTTCGATGGCCTGGGGCGCCTGCGGCTCGATATCGGCAATGTGACGGCCAACGATTTGAAGGACTTGAATGTTGTCCTCGGCGGAACTGAAGGATCCCCCGATCGGGATCTCTATCTGGGGAGCGGAGCCGACAACACCTTCTCTGGCAGCGGAGGCAACGACGTTCTCGACGGCGGCGATGGCAATGACGCGATCTACGGGCGCGATGGCGATGACAACCTCAATGGCGGCCGGGGCAACGACAGCCTGGTCGGCGAGGCGGGCAATGACATCCTCAATGGCAATGCAGGCAACGACACCTTGTATGGCAGCAATGGGTCGGATGTCCTCAACGGGGGAGACGGCGACGACACGCTGTACTCCAACGGCCTGTACGGCGGCGGTGCTGGAAGCGACGTGGACCGGCTCGAAGGTGGAGCGGGCAACGACAACCTGGTGGGCGGCTTCGGCAGCCAGACCTATGTGTTTGGCAGGGGCGACGGGCAGGATTCGGTCACCAACTACGCTGACGCGTGGAACGGCATCGCCGACCCGACGGTGGGCAAGCAGGACGTGCTGCAGTTCAAGGCGGGTGTGACAGCGAATGATGTCACGATCACCCGTGAGGGCGAGAACCTGGTCATCAAGATCAAGGGCACGAGCGACCAGGTCGCGGTGCAGAGCTATTTCAGCCAGGATGGCCTGTCGAACCAGGGTTATGCCATCGACGCCATTCGCTTTTCCGACGGCACCAGCCTGAACCCCGTGCAAGTCAAGGCCTTGATGCTGCTGGGCAGCGAAGGCCGCGACACGATCACGGGCTATGGCACCGACGACGTGAGCGACGGCAAGGCCGACAACGACACCATCTATGGCCGCGGGGGCAATGACTCTCTCAGTGGTGGTAACGGAGAGGACTACCTCGACGGCGAAGGCGGCAACGATACCTTGAACGGTGGTGCAGGCAACGACACGCTCAACGGAAGCCACGGATCCGACGTCCTCAATGGCGGCGATGGCAATGACACGCTGTATGCAGCGGGCCTGTACGGCGGCGGTGCCGGAGACGACGTGGACCGGCTCGATGGCGGTGCCGGCAACGACAGCATGGTGGGCAGTTTCGGCAGCCAGACCTACTTGTTCGGCAAGGGCGACGGGCAGGACTCGATCACCAACTACTCTGACGCGTGGAACGGCACCCCCGACCAGACGGTGGGCAAGCAGGACGTGCTGCAGTTCAAGGCCGGCGTGGCCGTGAACGAAGTGACAGCCCTGCGCGAAGGCGATAGCCTGGTGTTCAAGATCAACGGCACGAGCGACCAGGTAAAGGTGGAGAACTACTTCAGCCAGGATGGTCAGTCGAACCAGGGCTATGCACTCAACGCAATCCGCTTCGAGGATGGCACGAGCTGGAACTACGCCCAAGTCAAGGCACTGACGGAGCAGGGCTCGAACGGCAACGACACGCTCACGGGATCTGGTGGCGACGACGTGATCGACGGTAGTGGCGGCAACGACACCATCTATGGCCGTGCCGGCAACGACAGCCTGACCGGCGGCACGGGCGAAGACCTCATCGACGGTGAGGGCGGCAACGACACGATCAACGGCGGTGCGGGCGCGGATACCTTGCATGGAAGCCACGGATCCGACGTCATCAATGGCGGCGATGGCAACGACACGCTGTATGCAGCGGGCCTGTACGGCGGCGGTGCCGGAAGCGACGTGGACCGGCTCGATGGCGGTGCCGGCAACGACAGCATGGTGGGCAGTTTCGGCAGCCAGACCTACTTGTTCGGCAAGGGCGACGGGCAGGACTCGATCACCAACTACTCTGACGCGTGGAACGGCACCCCCGACCAGACGGTGGGCAAGCAGGACGTGCTGCAGTTCAAGGCCGGCGTGGCCGTGAACGAAGTGACGGCCCTGCGCGAAGGCGATAGCCTGGTGTTCAAGATCAACGGCACGAGCGACCAGGTAAAGGTGGAGAACTACTTCAGCCAGGATGGTCAGTCGAACCAGGGCTATGCACTCAACGCAATCCGCTTCGAGGATGGCACAAGCTGGAACTACGCCCAGGTCAAGGCACTGACGGAGCAGGGCTCGATCGGCAACGACACGCTCACAGGTTCGGCCGGAGACGACGTGATCGACGGTGGTGGCGGCAACGACACCATCTATGGCCGTGCCGGCAACGACAGTCTGGCCGGAGGCACGGGTGACGACTCCATTGACGGTGAGGCAGGCAACGATACCCTGAACGGCGGTGCAGGCAACGACATGCTCGGTGGAAGCCACGGTTCGGACGTTATCAACGGTGGTGATGGCAATGACACGCTGTATGCAGCGGGCCTGTATGGCGGCGGTGCGGCGGGCGATGTGGACCGGCTGGACGGCGGCGCGGGCAATGACAACATGGTGGGCGGCTTTGGCAGCCAAACCTATCTGTTCGGCAAGGGCGACGGGCAGGACTCGATCACCAACTATGCCGACCCGTGGAACGGCGCCGCAGACCCGACAGTGGGCAAGCAGGACGTGCTGCAGTTCAAGGCCGGCGTGGCCGTGAGCGAAGTGACGGCCCTGCGCGAAGGTGATAGCCTGGTGCTCAAGATCAATGGCACGAGCGACCAGGTGAAGGTGGAGAACTACTTCAGCCAGGATGGTCAGTCTACGCAGGGCTATGCACTCAACGCAATCCGCTTCGAGGATGGCACAAGCTGGAACTACGCCCAGGTCAAGGCACTGTCGGAGCAAGGCTCGAACAGCAACGACACGCTCACAGGTTCGGCCGGAGACGACGTGATCGACGGTGGTGGCGGCAACGACACCATCTATGGCCGTGCCGGCAACGACAGTCTGGCCGGAGGCACGGGTGACGACTCCATTGACGGTGAGGCAGGCAACGATACCCTGAACGGCGGTGCAGGCAACGACATGCTCGGTGGAAGCCACGGTTCGGACGTTATCAACGGTGGTGATGGCAATGACACGCTGTATGCAGCGGGCCTGTATGGCGGCGGTGCGGCGGGCGATGTGGACCGGCTGGACGGCGGCGCGGGCAATGACAACATGGTGGGCGGCTTTGGCAGCCAGACCTATCTGTTCGGCAAGGGCGACGGGCAGGACTCGATCACCAACTATGCCGACCCGTGGAACGGCGCCGCAGACCCGACAGTGGGCAAGCAGGACGTGCTGCAGTTCAAGGCCGGCGTGGCCGTGAGCGAAGTGACGGCCCTGCGCGAAGGTGATAGCCTGGTGCTCAAGATCAATGGCACGAGCGACCAGGTGAAGGTGGAGAACTACTTCAGCCAGGATGGTCAGTCTACGCAGGGCTATGCACTCAACGCAATCCGCTTCGAGGATGGCACAAGCTGGAACTACGCCCAGGTCAAGGCACTGTCGGAGCAAGGCTCGAACAGCAACGACACGCTCACAGGTTCTGCCGGAGACGACGTGATCGACGGTGGTGGCGGCAATGACACCATCTATGGCCGCGGGGGCAATGACTCTCTCAGTGGTGGTACCGGAGAGGACTACCTCGACGGCGAAGGCGGCAACGATACCCTGAACGGCGGTGCAGGCAACGACACGCTCAACGGAAGCCACGGCTCCGACGTCCTCAATGGCGGCGATGGCAACGACACGCTGTATGCAGCGGGCCTGTACGGCGGCGGTGCCGGAAGCGACGTGGACCGCTTGGATGGCGGTGCCGGCAACGACAGCATGGTGGGCAGTTTCGGCAGCCAGACCTACTTGTTCGGCAAGGGCGACGGGCAGGACTCGATCACCAACTACTCTGACGCGTGGAACGGCACCCCCGACCAGACGGTGGGCAAGCAGGACGTGCTGCAGTTCAAGGCCGGCGTGGCGGTCAGCGAAGTGACGGCTGTGCGTGAAGGCGAGAGCCTGGTGCTCAAGATCAATGGCACGAGCGACCAGGTGAGGGTGGAGCACTACTTCAGCCAGGATGGTCAGTCGAATCAGGGCTATGCACTCAACGCAATCCGCTTCGAGGATGGCACGAGCTGGAACTACGCCCAGGCCAAGGCTTTGACGGAGCAAGGGCCGTCGCAACCAGGCTCGGGCAACGGCGAAACGCTCACCGGCTCTGGTGGCGACGACGTGATCGATGGCGGTGACGGAAACGACACTATCAACGGGCAAGGCGGCAACGACACTATCAACGGGCAAGGCGGCAACGACACGCTCAGCGGAGGTACTGGCAATGACCGATTGAATGGCGGTACCGGCAACAACACCTACCTGTTCGGCCGTGGCGATGGTGTGGACACCATCGGCGACTACAACGATGGCTCGGCGGGCAAGCGTAACGTGTTGCGCTTCAAGGCCGGCGTCAGCGCCAGCGATGTGACCGTCAGCCGCCAGGAGACCTATCTGGTGCTGTCGATCAACGGCACGAGTGACAAGGTGGCGATCACCTCGTTCTTCTACCAGAACACCCC
>NZ_JACHLK010000028.1 GCF_014207955.1 Acidovorax soli | reverse complement strand
TACTTCGCTGACTCGTCGCGGATGTTTGAGCGGAGTTCGAAGAACGAAGCGAGTTCCGCGACGCCACCCCAGGACCGAGCATCGCAGGTTGCCCGTAGCGAAGCGGAGGGACGCAGACAGCGGGGCGCCTTTTCTTTGCCTACTTTCTTTTTGCGCAAAAAGAAAGTAGGTGCGCCGCCGGGCGCACATCCCGGCCCCCGCCCTCAAACCAGGCAAACAGCAACCATCAACAACAACACTTCAACTGCACAGAAAGAGCACAGAAAGAAGCCCGCTCAATCCAACACCACCCCCTGCACCTGCGTCCCCAACTTCAGATACAGCACCCCATCACTCCCCATGCGCCACGGAACCGTCTGCCCCGCATCGTTGCCAGCAGGCAGCACCCACAGCGGCACCAGGCGCCACACCTGGCCGCCCAGCGTGAGCGTGAATGCCCCGTCGCTGCTGCCCGGCTGCACAGCCAGCGTGGCGCCGGGTATCGCAGCGGTGAAGATCCCATTGGCCTGCGTGGCGTTCAGCAGCGATGGCAGCAGCAACTGCCCAGCGCCATTGCCGATCTGGAACACAATGCGCCCCTGCCCGTCCACACCGATGCGCGGTGCGCCCGCAGCGGTACCAGCGCCGGTCCAGTCGGGCCTGAGCACATAGGTCTGGCCGCCAGTGGCCAACTGCAGCACGCCCTCGGCACCCAGCTTGATCCTGGCATCCGGCAGCACCGCCGCCACCGCACTGGCCAGGCCGGCCAGGTCCGCCACAGCCGGCGCGAACTGCACCACCACACCACCGCGCACCCAGCGCAGCAGGCCCAGGGGTGTGAACGACAGGCCATCGGGCAGGCGCGCGTCGACGGTGACGGGCAGCACGGGCAGCAGTTGGAAGACCTGGGCACCATCGCGCACCAGCACCACACCGGTGGGCGCGGTCTCCAGGCCCTGGGCCAGGTTCGCGCCAGCCAGGCGTGCCACCGGGCCGCCCAGGCGGGCAAAGGCCTTGGCCTCCACCGTGATCGCAGCCGGCAGGTTGCTGAACCCCATGGCATCGCCCACCTGCTGCGCATCGCCCGCAATCGAGCCCAGCGAGATGGTCACGAGCCGGCCCTGCGCATCCACCAACAGGCGCTCACCCGCCAGCAGGCCCTTGCCCCCCAGTTCGGGCAGTACACCAGCAGGCGGCACCAGCGAACCGCTGACCACGGCCACGGTCAGCGGCTGCGCGTCGATGCGCGTGCCCGCCACACCCGAGCTGAGCAGCACCGTGCCAGCCAGGGCCATGGGCTGGCCCGCGCTGCTGCTGGCCATGGACGCAGCGCCCTGCAACACCACCAGCACCAGCACGCTCTGGCCGTTGACCTGGACTACTTGCAGTTGCGTGCCCGGCAGCGCCGTGACGGCCAGGGGCTGGCCGTTGACCACGATCTGCAGCACCACCGGCGTGGTGCCGGTGCCCGGCAGCACCAGGGTGGCGCCAGCGCCACCGGGGCCGACCACGATGGGCAGCGAGGGATCGGTGATGGTCACCACGCCGGGGCCGGTGACGCTGGTCTCGCTGGGGCCCGCAGGCGCTGGCGCATACGGCGTGGCCGAAGCGGTCCGGCCCACGCCCGTGCCCACCGTGGTGGTGGCCGTGACCGTGAAGGTATGCGCCACGCCCGCCGCCAGCCCGGTGATGGTGCAGGTGAGCGCCAGGCCCGGCGTGCAGCTGCCCCCGGGGCTGCCGCTCACGCTGTAGTGCGTGAGGCTGCCGCCCCCCAGCGCGGCCGGGGCCGTCCAGCTGATGGTGGCCTGCCCCTCGCCCGCCACGGCCGAGGCAGTGGCTGGTGCGCCGGGCAGCGCGAAGGTGGCGGCCGTGGTGGTGGCCGGCGTGGCGCTGTCGCCCGCCGCATTGCGTGCCACCAGGCGCAGGTCGTAGCTGGCGCCATTGGCCAGGCTGCCGACAATGCAGCCCAGGCTGGTGGTGTTGCACACCTCGGTGCTGCCGCCACCCGTGGTGTCGGTGACCACATAACGGTCGGCCCCGCCAGACGCGGCCCATGTCAGCGTGATCTGGCGCACGCCCGGGGTGGCCACCAGGCCGCTGGCAGCGGCCGGCAGCGCCAGGGTGGAGCCCGAGGTCAGTTGCGGCGTGGCGCTGGTGCCCGCCTCATTGCGCGCCACCAGGCTGAAGTTGGGGCTCGCGCCATTGCCCAGGCCCGTGACCACGCACGAGGTGGCCGAGGTGGTGCAGGCCGCCGTGCCGCCATCGCGCGTAACCACATAGTCCACAGCACCCGCGGTGGCGTCCCAGGACAGGGTGACCTGGCGCACCTGCCCGCTGCTGGCGGTGAAGAGGCCCGGGTCGGCAGGCAGGCTGGCCAGCACTTCCACCGGGCCGATCGCGCAGGCGCCCGCGCCCGTGGGCCGGGCCACGCCGCGCTGGTCGGTCGCGCCTGCACTGCAGGTGGCCGCAGCCAGCAGCGGGCTGCCCGCGCCGGGCAGGCGCGACCAGGTCGGGCCGCCGTTATCAGCCAGCGCGCCCAGCAGCGGATCTGCGGTCAGCGGGCTGCCGGTGCAGGACCCGCTGGTGACATTGACGCCGGAGCAACCGTTTTCCAACAGATTGCCGTCCAGGGGGTCAAGTGTCCCATCCGTGTGTATGGAAGCGCCGGACGTTGCGGCGCTGTTGCCCCACAGAACCGAGGACTGGACGGCCAGCTGGGTGCTGCTGCTCGCAGTGATCGCTCCGCCAAAGGTCGTCGCCGTATTGCCGATGAACGCGCTGTGCGCGACCGTGGTGGTGCTGGTGCCAGCGCCCGAGACCTGCACGAAGACCGCCCCGCCGCTGTTGGCCCCATTGCCGGAAAACGTCGAGTCGCGCAGGCTGGCGCTCACCGTACCGCCATCCACCGCCAGCAGCATGATGGCCCCACCCTGGTTGTCGGAGCGGTTGCCGCTGAAGCTGCTGCGGCTGATCTCGGGGCTGCTGGTGCCACCGTCATCGGCATGGGCATAGATTGCCCCCCCGTTGATCCAGGCGCGGTTGCCGCTGAAGGTGACATTGGCAATGCGCGGGCTGCAGACCCTGCCGGCGCCCGAGCCATTGCAGTACAGGCCGCCACCGCCACGGACGGTCGTGTCATTCGCGTGGCCGGCGGTGATGCTCAGCCCGTCGATCACCGTGTTGGCCGGGGTATAGCTGCCATTGCCCGGGCCGCCGTAGGTGCCGATGCGCACCACGTTGTAGCTGTTGTTGCCGGTGATGCTGCTGGCGTCCAGCACGATGCCGTTGGCATCGGCCGTGTCGTCCCCGCCGATGTCGCCCGACAGCACCGTCAGCCGGCTGTTGGTATTGCGTTGCGCGCGCAGCGTCTCGCCGCCGGCAAAGCCGCCATACAACTGCAGTGGCCGGTTGATCCCAAAGCTGTCGGTGCGCGCGCCGCCGGGCTTGTACAGGCCCTGGCGCAGCCAGATCTCATCGCAGCCACTGGCCGCCAGCGCGGCGGGCAGGGTCATCGCATCGGCCCAGGTGCTGCCATCGGCGGCACCACTGGCCGTGGGCGCTGCGCGGCAGATGGCGGCCTGGGCACTGCCGGCCGCTGCCGCCAGCAGCAGCAAGGGCACCAGCCAATGGCGCAGGCGCAGGGTCGTCGTGTGTCGGGCAGGAAGTCGGGACATGGTGGTGAAAATTCTCTTGGACAATCCGTTGCTGCTGGCCATGCCGGCGAGCCATGGGCCATGGGGCTTGGAATGGGCCGCAGCCTGCATCCAGGACCGCACGAACGCAACCACACCCGCGGCAGTGCACCGCCATGCGGCCGCGTGCAAACCGCCCTATCCTACAGTTGGTTACAGATCATTGCCAGAAATGAAGTGCGTCGACGGCAAGGCGCTTCACCCCCGCAGTGGGGCGATCGGAATGCGCCGTCGAAAACGGCCGGCGCCAACACAGAGCCCAAAGAAACAACCGTGTTGCGCACCGATTACGCCCGAGGTTGCGTTTTCCACGATCGCAGCCCCGCAGCGCCGGCTTTTGCACCATCCCGCGTTACAGTCAGGCCACGGGGGACATGAGGGTCCTCCCACAAGACCACCCAGGAGCCATGACGATGACGACCGCCGCCCAGCCCGCGCCCCAGACAAGCACCACCGCCGCCCCCAGCCACCAACAGGCCGCCAGCGCCTGCCTTGCTGCCTGGCTGGCGGCCGTGGTCGCCGAGATCCAGTACGAGAGCAACCGCCCCAACCCCGACACCGCCAAGATGGAGCGCCTGGTGGCCGAGCGCAGCAAGCTGTTCCAGGAGCGCACCGCGCTCGAGGCCAACGAAAAAGGCGCCCTGGCCCGCGTGGTGGCCGACTACGCTGCCGCCCTGCAGGCCCGCCGCTTCAAGGTGTGACGGCGACGCCGCGCCCAAGGCACTGAACCACCCACAGGGCTGCACCACCCATGCTTGCCCGCCCGCCCATCGCCCCGCTGCGCCCCTTTGTGCGCCTGCTCTGGGCGGGTTTCACACCGCCGGCGCTCGCCCGGCCCGGGCGCGAGCATGTGCTGCCCACCGGCCACATGCACCTGGCCCTGCGCTGGGGCGGGCCGCCGCTGCAACTGCTGCCGGCAGGCGATGCGCCGCATGGCGCCCAGGCCTGGTCCCCCGGCCCGGCCGTGGTGGGCGGTGCCCGGGCCGGCTACTACGCCAAGCAGGCCGGCACGCACGGCTGGTCGGTCGGGGCCCAGCTCGAACCCGGCGCTGCAGGCGCCCTGCTGCGCACCAGTGCGGCCGACCTGGCCGAGCGCCACACCCCGCTGGCCGATGTGTGCGGGCCGGGCGCGGTGGCGGAGCTGATGGAGCGCCTGCAGGCGCAGAGCGACCCCGAGGCCTGCCTGCGCGTGCTCGAAACCTGGCTGCTGGCCCGCATGGCCCGCACCGTGCGCGGCCTGCACCCGGCCATCGCCGCCGCCCTGGCCAGCCTGCACACGGGCGCCCCGGTGCAGCAGGCCGTGCAGGCCAGCGGCCTGAGCCACCGCCACCTGATCGCGCGCTTTCGCGACGCCACCGGCCTGGCGCCCAAGCAGCATGCCCGGGTCTTGCGGCTGCAGCTGGCGCTGGCCGCGCTGCAGGCACCGGCCCCGCAGCCCGCCGGCATTGCCGCCGATGCCGGCTTTGCCGACCAGGCGCATTTCACGCGCGAGTTCCGCGCACTCACCGGCGTCACCCCCATCGACTGGCTGCGCGCCGCGCCAGCGCAGCGCAACCACGTGCGCACCGGCTGAAACCCGAAGCCCCCCCGCCAGGTCAATTTTCTTCAAGACGCCGCCGGCCACGGGGCCTACAGTGGGACAGCACACCAACCACCCACCAGGAGATGTCCCCATGGTCCACGAACTCTTTCCCTACCTGCATGTCGCCGACGGCGCGGCCGCCATCCGCTTCTACGAAGAAGCCTTCGGCGCGCGCGAACTGTTCCGCCTGACCGAGCCGCCCACGGGCCGGCTGGGCCATGCCGAGCTCGACTTCGGCGGCACCACGCTGATGGTGAGCGACGAATACCCCGAGTGCGGCATCCACGGCCCGCGCCCCGGCAACCCGACCAGCGTGTCGCTGCACATCCACGTGGACAATGCCGACGCCGTGATCGCCCGCGCCCTGGCCCTGGGTGCCACATTGGAGCGGGAGGCACAGGACCAGTTCTTCGGCGAGCGCTCCGGCGTGGTGCGCGACCCCTTTGGCCACCGCTGGAACATCGGCCACTCGATCGAGCAGGTCGAGCCCCAGGAGATGCAGCGCCGCTACGACGCGCTCATGGCCCAAGGCGGCTGAGCCTTCGCACCCTCAAGCCGTCACCAGGCCGCGCAACTCCACACGCACCTGCAGCCCGCGCAGGCCACTGCTCTTGCCCAGCGCCAGCCGCCCGCCATAGGCCTGGGCGATCTGGCCCGCAATGGCCAGCCCCAGGCCGCTGCCCTGCACCGTTTCATCAAAGCGCAGGCCACGCTGGCCTGCCGCCTGCAGCTGCGCGGGCGTCATGCCCGGACCATCGTCTTCCACCTGCAGCACCAGGGCCGGGCCCTCGGCGCCCTGCCCATCCACATGCCCGGCAGCCTGCACGCCCAGCGACAGGCGCACCTCCGATGCCGCCCATTTGCCCGCGTTGTCCAGCAGGTTGCCCAGCACCTCCTCCAGGTCGGCGCGCTCGCCGCGCCAGCGCAGCGGGCCGGCCGGGGCCTGGCCATCATCCAGCGCCCAAACAAGCTCCTGCGCGGCATGCAGGCGCTGCATCATCTGCAGCACCTGGCCCGCGCACTCGCGCACATCCACCGCCGGGCCGGCAGCGCCCGGGTGGGCATGCAGCGCATCGCTCAGGGTGCGGGCCTGGTAGCGGTCCACCAGCTGGGCCATGGCGGCCACCTGGCGCTGCACCTCGGCAGCGGGCACCAGCGCCTGCGCGCTGGCCTGGGCGCTGAGCAGGGCCAGGGGCTTCTTGAGGGCGTGGTTCAGGTCCACCGCATGCGCGCGGGCGCGCGCCACCACATGGGCGTTGTGCGCCAGCAGGCCGGCCAGCTCGGCCTGCAAAGGCTGCAGGTCGCGCCCGGTGGGGGCGGCCAGGTGCTGCGCCACATCGGCGCCCGGGCCCTGGGGCGCGCGCAGGGCCGCCAGCAGTGCCTCCAGCCGGCGCAGCGGCGCCAGGCCCACGCGCACCTGCAGCCAGGCCAGGGCGCCGGCCAGGGCCATCAGCGCCAGGGCGGCCAGCACCAGGGTGCGGTCGATCTGGCGCATGCTGTCCTGCAGCTGCGCGGCCGGGCCGTAGACCACCAGCGTCGCTTCAACCGCAGGCGGCCCGATCTGCACGGCGCTGGTGTAGGCCAGCAACGGCTCCTGCATCGGCCCCGTGGCCAGGTGCAGCACGGGCGCGCCGCGCGCGGGCCCGGCGGCTGCGGTGGGCGGTGCGTCCATGTCCCACAGCGAGCGCGAGCGCAGCACCTGCTTGCCGGCCTGCGCCCGCCAGTACCAGCCGCCGTAGATGGCGCTGAACTCGTCCACCGCGCCCGCCTGCTCGCGCAGGCCAGCGCCCTGCGGGCCCACCAGCAGCCGCGCGCCCACGCGCTGGGCCTTGTCGCGCAGCACCTGCTCGAAGCTGGCCAGCAGGCTCTGGTGCATCTGCACGCGCAGCCACCAGCCGCCCGCGCCCACCAGCACCAGCATGGGCACCAGGGCCAGCAGCACGATGCGCGTGGCCATGGGCCACTGCGCCAGTTGCAACGCCAGGCGCTGGGCCAGCGCCATCAGGCCGGCCCCCCGGCGGCATCCTCGGGCCCGGCCTCCAGCCGAAAGCCCTGGCCGCGCTCGGTCACCAGCCGCGGCGCGCCGCCGAGCTTGCGCCGTATGCGGCCGATCAGCACGTCCAGCGTGTTCGAGTCCGGGTCCAGGTCGCGCGCGTACACATGCTCGCTGATGTCGCCACGCGTGAGCAGCCGCCCCGGGTGGTGCATGAAGTAGGCCAGGATGCGGTGCTCCTGCGCCGTGAGCTGCAGGCCCTGGCCCTGCAGCGCGAAACGGCCCTGCACCACGTCGTACTCCAGCGGGCCGGCACGCAGCACGCTGGCGGCCACGCCCGCCGTGCGCCGCAGCATGGCGCGCAGGCGCAGCACCACCTCGTCCATCAAAAAGGGCTTGGTCAGGTAATCGTCGGCCCCGGCGTTGAAGCCGGCGAGCTTGTCGCTCCAGCGGTTGCGCGCCGTCAGCACCAGCACCGGCCAGCCGCAGCCGGCCTCGCGCCAGTCGCGCAGCACGCTCAGCCCGTCCTTGCGCGGCAGGCCCAGGTCCAGCACCGCAGCGCTGTAGGCCTCGGCCGTGCCGGCGAAAGACGCGGCCTCGCCATCGTGCTCCACATCCACGGCAAAGCCCGCCGCCTCCAGCGCCTGCCGCAGTTGGCCGGCCAGCGCCTCATCGTCTTCCACAACCAACACACGCATGTCTATTCGTCCACCTTCTGGCGCAACACTTGCAGCGTCACGGCATCCACCTCAAGCTCCAGCTTGTGGCCGTTGGGCTGCAGCAGCTCCACGCTGTAGTGGGGCTGGCGCCGGTGGTCGGTCTCCAGCTCCACCTCCAGCACCAGGCCGGCAAAGCGCGGGTGCAGCGATTCGAGCAGGGCCCACATGGGTTTGATCGCGGCCTTGGGCGCGGCGCCCTGGGGCGGGTGGATCACCTCGCCGGTGGACACGTCCATCAGCAGCTTCATCTGACCCGCGGGCTTCTCGGAGAGCTTGACCTCGTACACCGCCTGGCCCTGCGCGTCGCGCTCGAACTCCAGCTCCGACACGCGCGCCCCGTAGCGCTGCTCCAGCCGCTTGATGTAGCGCGCCATCTGTGCGGGGCCCACAGGCTGCGTGGGCCAGTCGCTCTCCTGCGCCACCACGGCGCCTGTGGCAGCATCCACCAGCACCTCGTGCTTGCGGCCCTGCGCGTCGATGAGCTTGATCTCATAGCGCAGCTCGCCCTTGCGCCCGCGCTCGGTCTCCACGTCGATCACGCGGCCGTTGTACTGGCGGCTGATCTCGGCGATCACGCTGTTGAGCGGCTTGAGCTGCCCGTTGAGCACGCCCCGGCGCGCCGCCTCCTGCTCGGCGGGCACGCCCAGCGGGGGCGCCGCCAGCGCCGGCGCGCAGGCCAGCAGCAGCGCCGCCGCGCACGCGGCCACAAGGCCCATCCTTCGGCTCATCCTTCGTTGCATCGCGCGGATTATTGCGGACGAAGCTAAACGCCCCATGAACAAGGGCTTCACACCGTGTTTAGGCAGGGCTGGCCACACTGCCCTCCGTACCGACCAACCCCGAAAGGAAAGCACCGTGAAGAAGAAGACCCTTGCCACCCTGGCCCTGGCCGCCGCCCTGCCCTCCATCGCCCTGGCCCTGGGCGCGCAGGACGCGCTCCACGTCATCGCCCAGAACCAGTACGTGGCCGTGCACGACCTGCAAAAGCAATACGGCTACTGGACGGCCAAGGCCATCGCCAACGACGGCCAGCGCGCCACCGTGCTCGTGAAGGACGCCGACGCCAGCTTCACCGCCGTGCGCAAGAGCGACATCGGCACCACCCTGCCCGGCGTGGCCCAGGTGGCCCAGGCCCTGCGCGCCGGCGGCTGGACCTATGTGCACGACCTGGAGCTCGACGACGGCTTCTGGCAGGCCGAGGCGCGCCAGAACCTGCTGGGCGAAAAGGTGGAGTTCGTGCTGCACCCGCAGACGCTGGAAGTGCTCAGCCAGGTGGGCCGCAGCGGCGGCACCGTGGGCGGGCAGCCCGTGCTGGCGGCCGCGCAGATCAGCCAGTCCCTGCAGCAGGCCGGCTACACGCGCGTGCGCAGCGTGGAGTACGACGACGGCTTCTGGGAGGCCGAGGCCACCAACACCGCCGGCCAGGCCGTGGAACTGCGCCTGGACCCGCACACCGGCCGCGTGCTCAGCGAGCGGCTGGACGACTGAGCCCGGGCACGGCGGCCGCCAGGGCACCGGCTCAGACCCCGCCCTGCACCACCCACAGCGCCGCCCCCAGCAAGGCCCCCGTGCCCAGCAGCACGGCGGCCACGCGCCGCAGGCGTTGCACATGGAAGGCCCACAGCACCACCCCGGTGTACAGCACAAAGCCCAGCAGGCTCGCCAGCAGCACGGCAGGCGCCCTGTCCATGGCGCCCAGGGCCACCAGCGCATGCGCCAGCAACGCGCAGGCCAGCGCCGTGACGCCATAGCCGCCCGGCACCGCCAGCAGCACACGGCACAGCACGCCCCAGCGGTAGCGCGCCGTGCTGCGGGCCGCGGTCTTCATGCCAGCCTCCTGCGGGCTGTGGTGCGCGCTCCTGCACCCCGCTGCGGCCCGGCGGCGCTGGCATGGTGGCGCCACGCAACCCAGGCCACCAGCAGGCCCAGCGCCAGGGTGGTGAGTTCCAGCCCCGCGCGCTGGTGGTCGCCATGGGCCAGGTAGAGGCCCAGGTGCTGGCCCGTGGTCAGGCCGTTGAGCAGCGGCAGCGCCAGGCACATCAGCGCCACGGCGCACAACTGCTCACGCCAGGCCTGGCGCGGCGGGCGCAGGAGGGCATGCACCAGGCTCAGCGCCCACACCGCGAGAAAGACGCGTATCTCCCAGCTGCTGCGCGCCTGCAGCGCCAGCGGCAGCAGGCGGTTGCCATACAGGTAGGCGATGCTGGCCAGGGCTGCGCCCGCCAGCGCAGCCACGTTGAGCGCATCGATGCAGCGGTACATCGCCGGCGTGGCCGCGCCCCATTCGTTGCCGCCCCTGCTGCGCCGCTTCACCGCAAACAGCAGCAGGCCGGTGGCGATCATGGCCGTGCCCACCAGGCCGCAGACGAAGTACAGCCATTTCATCGCCCAGCCGCCAAAGGTGACCAGGTGCAATGCGCTGATGACGGGGTAGACCTCGCTCGCAAAACGCGGCTGCGCCCCGCGCTGCGGCATCTGCAGCACCTGGCCCGTGGCAGCGTCGAACAGCACCGCATCGGCCTGGTTGACCATGCGGCGGCTGGTGCCGGTATCGGGCTTGTGCTCCGCCACGCGCACCGTGGCCGGGCCTGCGGCGGGCCGCTGCACCACCACGCTGGCAACGGGCTCCTGCAGCAAAGGCTGGGCACGCTGCACCAGGTCGGCGAGGTCGGGGGCTGCCACACCGGGGGCGGCAGCCTGGGGCACGGGGCCGCCCTCCCGGGCGTTCAGCTCCGCCTGGTAGCGGCTGTAGGCCGTGGGGGCCGTGCCATACAGCGCCTGCAGCGGCCAGGGCATGTAGCTGGCGTAGAAATGCGCCAGCCCGGTGTAGACGATCATGAACAGAAAAGGCAGCGCCAGCACCGCCGTGGCGTTGTGCGCGTCAAGCCACGAGCGCTGGCCCTTGCCGGGGCGAAAGGTGAAGAAGTCCTGGAAGATGCGGCGGTGCACGACCACGCCCGACACCAGCGCCACCAGCATGCCCATGGACACCAGCCCCACCACCCAGAAGCCCGCGATGCCGCCCTGCAGCGAGTAGTGGAAAGACATGAAGTGCCGCCCCCCTTCGGTCACGCGCCTGGCCGGGGCGGGCACCGACTCACCCGTCTGCGGGTGCAACCGGGCTTCCACCCGCCCTCCCTGGGTGCGTGCGAAGACCGTGACGGCATCTTCACGGGTCAAGGGCAGTTGGATATGCCAGGTGCCGGCGCCCGGCGCGCTCTGTTCCAGATACCGAGCGCCCACCTGCACCGCCTGCAGGCGCTCCTGCCAGGGCAAGGGGCGCGCAGGCTGCTCCGCCAGCGGCGCGGCCTCCATCCAGCGCGTGATGGGCTCACGGAACACGCTGATCGTGCCGGTGAGAAAGATCGCGCACAGCAGCCAGCCGCACACCAGGCCGCACCAGGTGTGCAGCCAGGCCATGGTCTGGCGCAGGCCGGGCGCGGCCCTGGCTACGGAGCCCATGCGCGGGGCTCATGCGGATTTGCATTCGGCCGTATAACTAGGCGGGAAGCCGCAGACAGTGCTGTAGCACGGCAAGGCGAACCAACGACGTTAGACGGTTGAAGGAAAATCCGCATCAGAAGCTGCCGCGCAGCATCAAGAGGGCACTGCGTGGCTCGCCATACCAGTTGCCCCCGTGGATGGAGCCCACGGCCTTGTAGTAGGTCTTGTCGAACAGGTTGTTCAGGTTCAGCGAGGCCGACCAGTGGCGGTTGATGCGGTACTGCACGCTGGCATTCCAGACCGCATAGCCCGCCTGCGTGAAGCGGAAGGGCAAGGCCGCGCCATCGTACTTGCCCGTGGCCGGGTTGTAGCGGTTGACGGTGCCGCTCACATAGGTGGCGCTCTGCAGCGTGACGCCGCCGCCCAGCGTCCAGGGCGAGAGCTCGCCCGGCAACTGGTAGGTGCTCCACAGCTTGAACAAGTGCTTGGGCGTGATGGAGCTGTAGACCAACTGCGCCGGGTCGGTCTTGTTGCGGTTGTGGTTGTAGGTGTAGCCGGCAAACAGCTGCCAGCCCCGCGCCAGCTGGCCCGAGACCTCCATGTCCACCCCCTGGCTCACGATCTTGCCCTGGGCCACATAGCAGCATGAGAGGCCCAGGTCGCCCACGTCGGTCTCGGGGTAGCCGGGGTCGCGTGCGGCCTGGCCCGTGCGCTCGATGCGGTAGAGCGCGAACGCGGTGTTGAGCTTGCCATCGGCCAGCTCGCCCTTCATGCCCAGCTCCACGCTGCGGCCCCGGATGGGGTCGAGCGGCTTGCCCGGCAGCGGGCCGGCCAGCATGTTGGCCTGCGACTTGTGGATCTCGGTCACGCTGCCATAGGCTGTCCACTGCGGGCCCAGGTCGTACACCAGGCCCGCATAGGGCGTGAAGATGCCGCTCTCGCTGTAGTGCTCGCGGCCGCTGGAGCGGATGCCACCGGTCGCGGTGTAGTTGATGTAGGGCGTGTCGTAGGCGTAGCCCGCATAGCGCCCGCCCACGATGGCGGTGAGCTGGTCCGTGAGGCTCAGGTTGGCGCGCCCATACACCGCCTTTTGCGTTGCGCCATAGCCGGGGTAGCTGCGCGTCTTGCGCTCGCTGGTCGCCGCGGGAATGCGGCCGGGGTCGAAGCCGTAGACGTTGGTGAGCGAGGCCGGCGTGGCCATCTCGGAGTAGAAGGTGTCCTGGTCATCGCGCACCCGGGTCCAGTCCGCGCCCACCAGCAGCTTGTGCCGGCGCCCCAGCAGCGAGAACGGCCCGCTGGCATGCACGTCGATGCCTCTCTTCCCGGAGCGGAAGTCGTTGGAGAAACCGGTCCAGTTGGCGCCCAGGCCGGTCGCGGGGTCCACGGTGCCCGTGAGGCTCGCCAGGCGGGCATCGCTGTCCACCTTCTGCAGGTTCACCTGGGCCTTGAGCTTCCAGTCGCCGGCAATCTGCTGGTCCCACTGCGCGAACAGCTCGGTGGCGCTCTTGTCGTAGTGGCTCCAGCCAGCCATCAGCGCCGTGCTGCGCGGCAGCTTCAGATCGTCGCCATTGGGCGCACGGGGAATGCCCTCGCGCCAGGGCGTGGTCTGCAGCTTGCCGTGGCTGGCGCCCACCGTCACACGGCTGGCGCTGCCCACATCGGCCTCCAGAATGCCGTAGAGCAGGCTGTCCTGCGCATCCGCGCCCCGGTAGAAGAAATCCTTGCCGGTGTGGGCCAGCACGGCCCGGCCGCGCAGCGTGCCGGCCTCGTTCAGCGGGCCGGCCACATCCAGCTCGGCCTGCCGGCGGCTCCAGCTGCCAATGCCCACGGCGCCCAGGATCTGCCGCTGCGCCGTGGGCCGCTTGCGCACCAGGTTGATGGCGCCGCCCGGCTCGCCATTGCCGCTGAACAGCCCGTTGGCGCCGCGCACGATCTGCACGCTGTCGTACATGGCCAGGTTCGGGTCGAACAGCTGCTGGCTGAAGGCGTCCACGCTGGCGCCGTCGATCTGCACATTGCCGATCTCGAAGCCGCGCGACAGAAAGCTGGTGGCCATGCCGCCCAGGCCGCCCGCGCCGGCATAGTTCACCGTCACGCCGGTGGTCTGCTGCATCACCTCGCCCACGCTGGCCAGGGCCTGGTCCTCGATGCGCTGGCGCGTCACGACCGAGATGCTCTGCGGCGTCTCGCGCAGGTCCTGCCCCTTGCCCAGGGACACATGCGATGCGGCGTAGGAGCCCGTGCCCTCGGTGGCCTCCTGCTGCGCCTGGGCGGTGACGCGCACCTCGCCCAGCGCCCGGGTGTGGTTGCCCACGCGCTGCACGGTGATGGCCGCACCCTCGGGCACGGCCTCCAGGCCGCTGCCCGCCAGGGCCTTGCCCAGCGCCTCGTTCAGCGTCAGCGGGCCCTGCAGGGCCGGCGCCATGCGCCCCTGCACCAGGCCGGCGTCCGCGGCCACGGCCACCCCCCAGGTGCGGGCCAGGGCATTGAGCGCCTGGCCCAGGGGCTGGGCCGGCAGGTTCAGGCTGCGCGAAGCGGCCCAGGCCGCCTGGGCGGTGCCGCTTTGGGCATGGGCCGCTGGCACAGCGGCCCCTCCGGCTGCGGCCAGGCAGGCGATGGCGCAGGCCAGGGAGACCGTCTGGAGGCGGCTACCCCTTGGGCGCAATGCATTGCCGGCGGTGCCGTGCGAAAAAGAGCGGGCCTTGTCGTTGTTTCTCATCCGAATTCGTCCTGTGAAGTGCGTGTCTAAGTGCGTTCACAGTGAAGACGGACCACACCGGATTTACCGGACAAATATTTTTGAGGGGCTGCGTCAGCGCAGGTGGATGGCCATGCGCCCATCGGGCAGAGGTTCCACCCGCACCGGCAGCGAGCGTGGCAGGCTGGCGATGAAGGCACCAGGCTCGCGCAGCTTGAAGCTGCCGGTCAGCCGCAGGGCCTGCAGGCCCGCACTGCCCTCCAGCACCAGGGGCTTGGCCAGGTAGTCGTTCCAGCGCGCCACCACTTCGGGCAGGGGCGTCTGGTCGAACACCAGCCAGCCTTCGCGCCAGGCGCCCACATCCTCGGCATTGAGCGACTGGCGCACCAGCTGGCCGGCGGCATCGAGGTGCAGGCCCTGGCCCTGGGTCAGCACAGCATCGGGATCGCCATCGGTGGAGCTTGCTCGCCAAACGCCCACGCGCCCTTCGGCCACGCCGACCTGCAGGCCGGCGCCGGGCCGCTGCGCCACGGAAAATACCGTGCCCAGCACGCGCACACGCCCCAGGGGGGTCAGCACCTCGAGCGGGCGCGCGGCATCGTGCGCCACGTCCAGGCGGATCTCGCCCTGCAGCAGATGCACCTCGCGGCGCTGGCGGTAGAACACCACCGATGCGTCCGTGCCGGGCGCCAGGTCCAGCCGCGTGCCGTCCGGCAGGTCCCGGCCCAGTTGCTGCGCGTGGCCGGTGTGCAGGGCCAGGCGCTCCAGCGGCTGCAGCCAGTGCCAGCGGCCCAGCACGCCCGCCAGCCCCGCCAGGCCGGCCACGCCCAGCACCGACAGCGCACGGCGCCGCCGCACCGCCTGGGTGGCCGGCAGCGGCAGCTCGCCCTGCAGGCCCGCGCCCTCCGTGACGGCCCAGCCCGCCAGGGCCGCCCGCGCCGCCAGCTCGTTGCCGGGCTCCTCGGCACGCCAGCGCGCCAGCGCCGCAGCGGCTTGCCGCGCCACCTGCGGGCTGCCGCCATGCTGGCGGGCGATCAGCAGCAGCGCATGTTCAAGCCGCTTGCGGTCGCGCGTGCCATGCAGCGGGTTGCCGGCCATCATGGCGCCAGCCCCATGCAGTCGCACACCGCGCGCACCACGTGCTTCTCGATGGCGGCCTCGCTGATGCCCATGTGCGCTGCCGCCTCGGCATGGCTGAAGCCATAGATGCGCACCAGCACGAAGACCTCGCGCCGCTTGCGCGGCATGGCATGCAGGCAGCGCGACAGCAGCACCAGCTGCTCGCGCCCGGCCACCTGGCGCTCCGTCGAAGGTGCCTCCTGGGCGCTGACCAGGGCCAGGGTCTGCAGCATGTGCGCCTCGGCCAGGCGCCGGCGCGCATCGTCGATCACGATGTTCTTGCCCGTGCGAAACAGCAACGCGCGCAGATCGCGCACCGCCACATCGCGTGCCTGCAGCGCAAACACCCGGGCATAGCTCTCCTGCACCACATCGGCCGCAGCCTCGCGATCCCTCAGCGAATGGGCAAAGAAACGGACAAGTTCCGCGTAATAGTTCGCAGCCACAACAAACACCTCAGCGCGCCACAAGGCACGCCAAAAGGCACGCCGCACCGGCACGGGCCCCGGGCCGCACGCCGCCCTGGGGATCTGGAAAAGCGGCGACTCTATCAGAAAATGAGAATCACTCTCATTGATTTTCGCAGCACCAGCGCCACGGCCGAAACGGGAACATGGCGGTCTCCGTTACAAGAAGAAATAGAATGAGAATAGTTTTCATTCAATACAACACAGAGAGGAAGCAGATCCATGCCCATCCACCGCCGGTCCGTTCGACCCACCCCCATCGCCCTGTCGGTGCTCGCCCTGAGCGTCTCCCTGGCCGCCGCCACCGCAGGCGCCCAGACGGCAACCGCTCCCGCGGCCACGCTGGAGCAGGTCAACGTGCGCAGCAAGTACGAGCGTGAAGACCTGCCTGTGCGCGCCCCCGGCCACAAGGCCGCATCGGGCGCGCGCCTGGGCATCCTGGGTGCCACCTCCATCATGGAGGCGCCGGTCCACGTCAACGCCTACACGCGCGAGCTGGCCGAAGACTGGTCGGCGCTGACCTTGCAGGACGTGCTGGAGAACGACTCCGCCATCGTCTTCACCACCAACAAGAACCACCTGCTGCAGAACTTCAACCTGCGCGGCCTGGACATGACGGCCATGGACATCGCCACCAACGGCCTGTACGGCATCGCCCCGGCCAACTCGGTGCCGGTGGAGATGTTCGAGCGCATCGAGGTGCTGCGCGGCCCCAATGTGCTGCTCTCGGGCATGCCGCCGCTGTCCAGCGTGGCAGGCACCGTGAACATGGTGACCAAGCGCGCGCTCGCCCAGCCGGTGGCCGACCTGACGCTGACCTACGGCTCGCGCTCGTACTTCCAGGGCCATGCTGACGTGGGCAAGCGCTTTGGCGACGAAAAGCGCCTGGGCGTGCGCTTCAACGGCGTCTACGGCAGCGGCGAGATGGGCGCCAAGGACGAGGACCAGACCCGCCGCGTGGGCGCACTGGCACTGGACTACCTGGGCGAGCGCGCACGCTTCTCGCTCGATGTGTACAACAGCGCCAACAAGATCGAAGGCGGCAGCCCGGGCATGTTCAACTTCCTGGGCAATGCCGCGATCCCCGGCGTGGGCCGCCTGCTGGCGCCGCCCGAGGGCGACACCAACATGTTCCGCGGCACGCACGGCAAGTACGAGAACAGCGGCGCCCTGGCGCGTGCCGAGTTCGATTTCAGCCAGGACTGGCAGGGCTACTTCGCGCTGGGCGGCTCCGAAGCCGAGGGCCAAGGCCTGCTGTTCGGCACCCGCGCCTTCGTCACCGGCGCCGATGGCACCACGCGCGGCGCCATCTACAACGTGCACACCAAGTCCGAGCGCCGCACGGCCGAGGCTGGCGTGATCGGCCAGTTCGCCACCGGCAGCATCAAGCACCGCCTGCAGCTGTCGGCCAACATCCTCAAGCACCAGGAAGGCTCCTACAACACGGCCTGCAACTACTGCTACACCACCAACATGTACAACCCGGTGGTGCCGACCTTCCCCGCCGCGCCGGTCTTCAACGGCTACACCACCGAGAACGACTTCCGCTCGCTCGCCGTGGCCGACACCATGGCCTTTGCCGACGAAAAAGTGCTGCTCACCGTGGGCGGGCGCCACCAGACGGTGAAGATGCCCCTGCAAAAGTACAGCGAAAGCCGCTTCTCGCCCATGCTGGCCGCCGTGCTGCGGCCCTGGGGCGAAAGCGTCTCGCTGTTCGGCAACTACACCGAGGGCCTGGAGCCCGGCCAGGTGGTGGGCGTGGGCTACACCAACACCGGCGCATCCCTGGCACCCAAGCAGACCAAGCAGTTCGAGCTGGGCGTGAAGCTGCAGACCGGCGCGCTCACGCACACCGTGAGCGCCTTCGAGATCAAGCGCCCCTCCTTCATCAGCAACAACGCGGCCCCCCTGCCCACCCTGGTGGACGCCGGCGAGCAGCGCCTGCGCGGCGTGGAATGGAGCATGTACGGCCAGGTGGCGCAGACCGTGTCCCTGCTGGGCGGCATCACGCACATCACATCCGAGCAGCGCAACACCGGCCGCGACACCTTCGGCACGCCCGACTTGCGCGTGCGCATCGGCATGGACTGGCAGACCCCCGTGCAGGGCCTCAAGGTGGGCGGCCGCTTCATCCACACCGGCTCGCAGTGGTCCGACTCGGGCAACCGCCTGCGCATGCCCTCGTGGAGCCGCCTGGACCTGAACGCCAGCTACGCCACCCGGTTCGGCGCCACGCCCGTGCGCTTCAACGCCAGCGTGGAAAACGTGGGCGACAAGAAGTACTGGATCGGCACCTTCGGCGACGGCTTCGTGATGGCCGGCGCGCCACGCACCTTCAAGCTGTCCACCACGGTCTCGTTCTGATCCGCACCCGGCCCTGGGCCGGTTGCGCCCACTGCTTCACTTCAACGGTCCCAGATAGGTGGCCTGCATGCCGTCAAGCAGGAACAGGTGCTTGCCCTCCAGGTTGGCAAAGCGCCCCTGGTTGACCACGATGTCCACGCTGCCATTGCCCCAGCGCGTGGGCACCTGCACCACGGCGTCGGTGCGGCGCGACCAGTCGGCCGCGTCGGCCAGCTCGATGCGCTGGAAGCTGAAGTCCAGGTAGGGCATGGCGTGGCCCACGAACTCGCCGGCCTCGCCATCCATCTCCACCGTGTTGTTGAGCAGAAAGTAGTCGAGCTTGCCGCCCACGCCCAGCCAGCCGGTGTTCACGCCGGTGTAGCCGCGCGAGGCGTCCATGAGCGGCTTGCCATCGGCATAGAACGAGACGCGGTCGTTGGCAAAGTCCGCCAGGATCTCGTAGCGCACCCAGGTATTCGACTGGTAGCGCACGGGCGCGTCGGAGTAGATGCCGGGCACGCCGGTGTTGGCGCCCTCGGCGCGCGCCGTCATCGAGCCGCCCTCCTTGGCCGTCCAGACGTTGTTGTTGGCGTTGCTCGAGTCGGTCCAGTAAAAGCGGTAGTACTTGCCCGGCGCATTGATGGAAGACAGGTTCACATAGCCCGTGAAGTACATCTGCGCCTGGTAGCCGCGCGTATCCCACAGGTTCCAGTTGCGCAGCCGGTAGTTGCTGGGAAACTGGTCGCGCACGCCCTGCGTGATGCGCCGCTTGAGCCAGCGGCCCGAGGGCGTGACACCGCCGCTGTGCTCCACCGTGGCGCCCGAGGCCGTGGCCAGGGCGTTGAAATCGGTGGACGTGAGGATGGGGTAGATGCCATCGAGGTGCGCCTGCCAGCCCGCCTTGGTGTTGGCGGCCGGCGTGGCGGCGCCCGCGTTGTCGAAATCGGAAAAGCGCGCCAGCAGGTGGCGCTGGCCCTGGTAGCGGTAGTTGCCCACGTTGTGGTCGGCCTTGGTGCCCAGGTTCGCGGCCTGGATGGTGTAGCGGCTGCCGTGGCTGAAGCTGCCGCCCTGGGCCGGCGCCGGTGCGGGGGCCGGGCTGGTCCCCGTGCCCGGCGGCGATGGGGCGGGCGCGGGCACGATGGCCACCCCGGGCGTGGGCGCCGCGGCATCGCAGTTGGCGCGCACCGGCTCATTGCCGGCAAACTGCGCCACCACGCCAAAGCGCTGGCGCGCCAGCAGGTCCTCGAAGCTCTGCGCCCCCGCGGCCCCGTAGCCCACGAAGAGCGTGATCCCGGGCAGCATGCCCGGCCCCTGCAGGCCGGGCTCGGACAGGCCCACCTCCAGCGTCGCTGCCCCAGCCCCTGCCAGACCGCGCCGGGGGTGCTGCACCGCGCGCGCCACCGGCGGCACCACGCCGATGCCCGGCGGCAGCACCACCCACTGGCCCTGCGTGTTCTGGAAGGCCCAGGCCCCCTGCCAATGCACGCCCTTGTACAGATCGAACAGCGCATCGGGGCTCTCGGGCCCCAGGTCCAGCAGCGCCCGGCCCACCAGGCCCTGGCCCGCATGGAAACAGGTGCTGGCGCTGGCCAGCGCGGGAGGCAGGGGTGTGGCCGCCGTGGCACGGCCGGCACAGGCTGCCAGGCCCAGCAGCAGGGCCGCTGCGGTGGCGATGGCCGATACGGTGGCGCGGGGCGCGGCAGCGCGGCCCGCCCTGGTGGTGGTTGCCATGGTGAAGAATCCCTCCCGGTGTCGCTTGTGTGTTGGGCCAACGGGCATCCGCCGCGACTGGCGGGCCGCCGCCCAGTGTCACCAACTTTGCGGCCAGCGCGCGCGCGGGTGGGCGGGAAATTGTGGCGATGTGTTACTGCAAGTGCCCGTAGCCGCTCAGGCGCACCGCCGCGTGCAGCGCCTGGCGCGCGGCCGGCTTGCCGCTCAGGCTGTCGGCCAGGGTGATGGATCCGCCGCCGCGCAGCCGGGCGTACAAGGTGTAGACCTCTTCGCCCGGGCCATTGCCCAGGCTTTGCCGGTAGGCCAGGCGGATGGCCAGGCCCTGCACATCGGCCGCGGGGCGTTGGGTGAAGGCGGTGCGCAGGCCCAGCAGCTGCCGTTCCATGCGGATGCCTTGCTGCGCGCTCAGCGTGCTGGTGCGCCGGTTGCCCACGGCGAACAAGGCCCAGGCCACCAGCAGCGCGGCGGCCAGGCTGGCGCCCAGGCGCACCGGCAGCGGTGCGAGCACGGCGAGCGCCAGGAACAGCGGCACGCCGATGAGCGCCCCGGTAAGGATGACAACGCGCTGCGCGCGCCACATGCGCCCCGCAGGCTGCGTGATCTGCACGCCACCGCCAGGCAGCGGCTGCAGCCGGCACACACCGGCCAACGGATCGGTGCCGGGCACCAGGCCCTCGTCGTCCACCAGGGCCTGCGTGCCATCGCCTCCCGCTGCCACAGCCACGCCGGCACCCGCCACCACGGGCACGCGGAACTGCGCGCGGTAGCCATGGGCATCGTCCTCATCGAGGATCTCCAGGCGCCAGTGCACGCCGGGCTCATCGCTGGTGGGCAGGCCCGCAGGCACCTGCAGCCGCCACCGCAGGCGCACCGTGCCCGGGCCTTGCGCATGCACCTGGGCGCGCGCGCTGGCGCTCCACTGCAGGTCTTCGGTCTCATGCCGCTCGTCGCCCATGCGCAGGCTGCGGCTGCGCAGGCACAGCAGGCGCGCGCTGTAGCGCATGGTCTGGCGCAATGGCGCGCGAATGTCCACCTGCGCCGTGAACGGCGCGCCCAGGCGCACGGGCAGCAGGCTCAGAGCGAGCTGCGCATCGCCAAAGCGCAGGCGCATGCGCCGGCGCCTGTACAGCGCACGCAGCAGCCCCAGGGTGATGAGCGGAAAGACCAGCACGATGGCGGCCGCAGGCCGGCCCTGCCAGGCACCGGGCAGCACCTGCAGGCACAGCCATACGCTCATGCCCAGCGCCGCCACGGCAAAGCCGGCGAGCAGACGGGTCTCCAGCTTCTGCAGGCTGCTGATGGGGCCAGCGCTGCCGCCCCCCTCGGGCGCGATGCCTTGCACATGGCCGCCGGCCGTGGCGGGGTACAGGTCTTCGCCCCGGCTGCCCCGGCGGTGGTTGCGCCAGGCCCAGGCCATGAGGCCGACGCCCACACCGCCAAAAGTCACCACGAAAATGGACCACAGGCGCAGCAGCGGCCAGCGGATGCTGCGGTCCAGCACCGCCTGTGCCGGGTCGGCGGGGTTCACATAGGCCGTCACCGGCTCGCGCGCCTGGTGCGCCCGCTCCAGCCGCTTGCCCAGGCTGTACTGGAAGTGGGCCACATCGTCAGGCCCGGCGTTGATGGCAGCCCGCGTGCCCGTGTAGCGCACACCGCCCAGCGTGTAGTGGTATGTGGCGCTCACGCCGTACGTCACCTTGCCCTTGCCCGGGCGGTAGGTCTGCAGCGCCGCATCCACCAGCGTGGCCGGCACCGGCCGCCAGGCCTGCATGCGCCAGCCGTCGTACAGCGTGGGCACGATGGCTGCGAACAGAAACACCAGCCCCACCACGGCGAAAGGCAGCGCAAACAACCCCAGCACCAGCCAGCCCCGTGGGGGCATGTTCTTGCGGTTCAAGGTGGTGGTCATGGCCATGCGGGCGGGGCTCCAGGGGGGCGATGGATGGAAGCCCGCAGTGTAGAAATCCCCACCACGGCCGCAGGGCAATTCCATGCAGCTTGCCGGGTGTCTGTGGCACAGGGACCACATCGCGGCCTGCGGCTTCACCGCCGAAGCACGGGGACTTCAGCCGGGTTGGGCCACGCCGAAGGTTCCTCTTCTCCCCCCGCGACCGGCACGGACAGGCCTATGCCGCCACGCCCAGCTTGTCCAGCAGGCCCGCGGCGCGGTAGGGCAGCTCCTTCACCCCCTCCAACAGGAACACCGTGGAGCGCGAATGCTGCGTGCGCAGCGGGATCAGCGGCGCATAGGCGTCCGAGTCGTACCAGGCGCGCGCCTGTTCCATGCTCGGGAAGGCGATCACCACGCAGTCGCCGCCAAAGCTGCCTTCGCGCAGCTCGGGCCGCGTGCCATGCACCAGGAACTCGCCGCCATAGGGCGCCAGCGTGGCGTCGATGCGCTGCAGGTAGCTCACGATGTCGGGGCCGAACTGCAGGTCTTCGAGCAGGCCGATGGCGTATGCGGTCATGGTGGATCTCCTTCGTGGCTTGGTGGGTTGCGATGGGTCCACTGTAGGCAAGGCCTTGCTGCGGGTCGATTACCTGACAGGTCATGCACCGCACGAAGCGGGGCGGCGGGCGGCGCCGCAGCCCCCTTGGCCAGCCCGGCCATGGCGCAGGCGCGTGCGATAATTTCTGCACGCCTCCCGCGTTTTGGATCAGCCGCCGCCACATCTCAGCCACGAAGGGAGTTCCTGGTCCACACCGGCTGAGGTGTCCCGTGCCCGAGCGCTACTATCGAGAATTGCTGCGGTATTTCACCCGCAGGGCCGGCAACGGCGACACGGCGGCCGACGTCGTGCAGGAGGCCTATTCCCGCGTGCTGGCACTGCAGAGCACCGGCAAGCCGGTCTTCGAGCCCCGCGCGCTGCTGTACCAGACGGCCCGCAACGTCCTCACCAACCAGGCCCTGCGGCGCGCGGCAGAGGTGCGCATGCTCGACACGCTGGCGCTGGTGCACTGTGACAGCGCTCCTTCGGTGGAGCGCGAGGTCAGCGCCCGCCAGCAACTGCACCGGCTGCTGGCGCTGCTGCAGCGCATGCCGCGCAAGCGGCGCGATGCCTTCATCCTGGTGCGCGTGCACGGCATGAGCCACGCGCAGACCGCCGCGCACATGGAAATCAGCACCAAGGCAGTCGAGCGGCACATCACGCGCGCCCTGCTCGATTGCGCCGGCTACACCAGCGCCAGAGACTGACCCACAGGCCATGCAGCACCACCCCCACCCCACGCCCGGCGCGCCCGAGCCGCTGCTGCGCGCCGACGAGCGCCGCGCCCCGCGCAAGCTGGTGGCGCATGCGCTGACGCTGATCGCCCGCATCCACGGCGGCACCGCGCACGAGGCCGCCGCGGCCGAGGCCGAGCTGGCCGCCTGGCGCCAGGCCCTGCCCGCCCATGCCGAGGCCGCAGGCACCGCCCAGCGCATCTGGAACGCCACCGACGCCAGCGGCCTGCGCGCCACCAGCGCCGCCCCACCCTCGGCCGCCCAGCAGCGCCAGGGCCGGCGCCGCGCCGTCGGCCTGCTGGGCGCCACCGGCCTGCTGGCCGCGCTGGGCCTGGGCGGGCGTTGGTACTGGCACCAGCCCACCTTCGAGCTGGCGCTGCGCACCGGCCGCGCGCAAGCCCTGTCGCACACCCTGCCCGATGGCAGCCAGCTGGACCTGGCGGCGCACACGGCAGTGCAGATCCGCTGGTTCCGCGGCCAGCGCGTGGTGCAGCTGGCGCACGGCGAGGCCCGCTTCGACGTGGCACCCGACAGCGAGCGCCCCTTCCTCGTGCAAACGCCCTTCGGGCGCGTGCGCGTGCTGGGCACCGTGTTCACCGTGGCCGCACGCGACGGCCGCATGCAGGTCCAGGTGGCGCAGGGCCGCGTGGCCGTATGGGCTGGCGCACAGGCCGGGCAGGCCGTGCAGACCCTGGAGGCGGACGATCCGCCCGGCATCGAGCTGCTGCGCGGCGAGGCGGTGGAAGCGGGGCCACAGGGCCTGGGCCCGCGCGCCAGTGTGGACCCGGCCGACGTGGGCGCCTGGAAGCAGGGCTGGCTGGTGTTCCGCAATGCGCGCCTGACCGAAGTGGCAGCGCGCTGGAACGACTACCTGGGCAAGCCGCTGCGCCTGGCCGACGACCCCGAACTGCACGCCATGCGCGTGACGGGGCGCTACGCGGTGCGCGACCCGCAGGCCTTCCTCGATGCGCTGGCCCTCATGCTGCCGCTGCGCGCCGAGCACACCAACAGCCGCGAAGGCAGCGTCGAGATTGCACGGCTGCCCAGGTAAGAACCTGTTCAAGCGCAGGCCCACCCCACATCGGCGCAAAAAATTTTTGTGGGGTTGGGCCCGGCTGGATTGTCTTCTGTTCGAAACCCCTTGAAAGGCCTTCGAACATGAGCATGGACATGAACCCGCATTCCGCCCGCCGCCACGCCGCCCCTACCCGCCCCACCCGCCTTGCCGCCGTGGCACTGGCCTGCGCCGCCTGGACGCTCGCCGCCCCCGGCCTGGCCCAGGCCCAGGACCCTGGCGGTAGCGCCTGGACCACCCCGGCCGCGCTGGCCCTGCCTGCGCAGCCCCTGCCCGCCACGCTGGCGGCGCTGTCGCGCCGCTTCGGCACGTCCATCGGGGGTGAAGGCGCGCTGCTGGAGGGCAAGACCGCGCCCGCGCTCCAGGGCAGCATGACCCTGCCGCAGGCGCTCGAACGCGTGCTGGCGGGCAGCGGCCTGCGCTTCGTGCGCAGCGGCACCTCTGCCGTCACGGTGCTGGCCGCCCCCGCAGCGGGCACCGCCACACTGGCCACGGTGACCGTTGCCGCCAGCACCGAGCCCGCGCCCCACGAACTGCCCGCCCCCGCGCCGGGCGGCCAGCTCGCGCGCGGCGCGCAGATCGGCATGCTGGGCAACCGCAGCCTGATGGAGACACCGTTCTCCGTCAGCGCCTACACCGCGCAGATCATCCAGGACCAGCAGGCCAAGTCGCTGGCCGACGTGCTGGCCAATGAGGCCTCGATCCGCAGCGACTGGTCTTCGCGCGGCGGCTACAGCGACAACTTCATCCTGCGCGGCTTCCAGGTGAACGCGGGCGACGTGGCGTTCGGCGGCCTGTTCGGCATTGCGCCGCGCACCTACATCCCTATCGAAAGCATCGAGCGCGTGGAGGTGTTCCGGGGCGTGAGCGCGCTGCTCAACGGCGTCTCGCCCAGCGGCTCGCTGGGCGGCGTGATCAACCTGGTGCCCAAGCGCGCGGGCGACGCGCCGCTCTCGCAGATCACGGCCAGCTACGAATCCGGCGGCTACTTCGCGGGCCACCTCGACCTGGGGCGCCGCTTCGGCCCCGACCAGGCGCTGGGCCTGCGCCTGAACGCCATGGCCGGCCAGGGCGGCACCGCCACCGACCGCCAGCACGCCGACGTGCGCAGCCTGAGCGCGGGCCTGGACTACCGCAGCCCGGGCGTGCGCCTGGGCGCCGACCTGGGCTACCTGGACCGCCGCACCGAGGCCTCGATGCGGCCCGCCGCCATCGGCGCCGGGCTCACGCGCGTGCCCGACGCACCGCGCGCCGGCGCCAACTTCGCCCAGCCCTGGGGCTTTGTGGAGCTGAGCTCGGTGCACGGCATGCTGCGCGGCGAGGTGGACCTGTCGCCCCGCACCACGGCCTATGCCGCAGTCGGCTTTCGCAAGAACCCCACCGACCTGCTGGTGAGCATTCCCACCCTCACGGACGCAAACGGCAACTTCACGGAACGCAACCTGAACTTCTTCGACGACGTGGACAACCAGACGGCCGAGGCCGGCCTGCGCGCCCACTTCGCCACCGGCGCCGTGCACCACCAGTTGAGCGCCAGCGCCAGCATGCTATGGCAGGAGCGCCTGAACCTCACGCACACCGTCAGCACCCCCAACTCCAACCTCTACCAGCCCACCCCGCTCGCGCCGCCCGACCTGTCGGGCTACGACACAGAGCCCCGGCTGCTCAGCAAGCAGCGGCTCTCGGGCATCGCGGTGGCCGACACCCTGTCCTTCCTGGACGAGAGGCTGCAGCTCACGCTCGGGGTGCGCTTTCAGCGGGTGGTGGCCGACGGCTACAACGGCCAGGTGCCCAGCGTGCGCAACTCCACCTACGGGCGCAGCGCCACCACGCCGGCCATCGCGCTGCTGGTCAAGCCGCTGTCCCACCTCTCGCTGTATGCCAACTACATCGAGGGGCTGAGCCAGGGCCCCACGGCCCCCACCGGCACCACCAATGCGGGCGAGGTATTCGCACCCTACGTCACGCGCCAGTACGAGGTGGGGGCCAAGCTGGACACCGGTCAGTTCACCACCACGCTGGGCCTGTTCCAGATGACGCAGCCCAGCGCCTTCTCCACGCCGGGCGCCAACGGCGGGCTGCCCAGCTTCGGCGTGGACGGCGAGCAGCGCAACCGGGGCGTGGAGCTGAGCGGCTTTGGCGAGCTGGCGCGGGGCGTGCGCCTGCAGGGCGGCGTGATGCTGCTGGACGCCGTGCTGGCGCGCACCGCGGGCGGCACCAACCAGGGCAAGACGGCCGTCGGCTCGCCACGCACGCAGATCAACCTGGGGCTCGAATGGGACCCGGCCTTTGCCCCCGGCCTCACGCTGTCGGCCGGTGCCGTGCACACCGGCGCTCAGTACGTGAATGCCGCCAATACGCTGCGCATTCCTGCGTGGTCGCGCCTGGACCTGGGCGTGGGCTACCGCACGAAGATGGGCGGCCTGCCCCTGGTTCTGCGTGCGCGCATGACCAACGTGGCCGACAAGAGCTACTGGGCCGCCGCATCACCCGGGCTGGGTGCACTGTCGGTGGGGGCCCCGCGCACGCTGGCACTCTCGGCCACCGTGGGGTTCTGAGTGCTGCGCGGGGGCCGCGCCCCGCCCTGGGGCCGCGCCACCCGGTCAGCGCGAGCCCCCGCTGCCGCCCGGCGCACCCGCCGCACCGGGCGCAGCGCCCCCCGTGCCGCCAGGGCCTGCGGCACCGCCCGTGCCCGAATTGCCCGTGCCGCTGCCGCTGGACGAAGGGCTGGTGCCCGCAGGCCCGGTCATGCCGGTTGCGCTGCTGGAGGCACCGGTGGTGCTGCCGCCGCTGCCCATGCTGGACATGGGCTTGCCCGAACCCGACTTGGAGCCCATGCTGTCGCAGGCGGACAGCCCCAGCGCGGCAACCGCGATCAGCGGCACGGCCACAAGCTGGCGAAGGGCAGGAATCTTGCGTTGGATGGCTTGGTTCGACATGGAATATCTCCTCTGTGACAACGGCCAATTGCCGTCACAGGGAATACGAAGGCCCCCAACACCCGGCTCGTAGGACGGGGGGCCGTCGGCCTGTCCGGGTTCGTGCCCCGCCGGCCAGGCCCTTAGCGCTTGCCGGGCTGCGCCGCGCCCAGGGCCAGCAGTTGCCGGGCCTCCAGCTTCGTCTCGTCCAGCGCCTTGGCGCTGTCCAGGGCCATCTGCAGGTATTTGCGCACCGTGTCCGCTTCCAGCTCGCTCACCATGTAGAGCTTGGCCAGTTGCAGCGCGGCCTCGGCATCGCCCGCGTCCAGCGCGCGCAGGAACCAGCGCTTGGCGCTCACCATGTCGCCCATGCAGCGGTAGCTGATGCCGATGTTCAAAAACGCCAGCTCGCTGCCTGCGGCAATGGCCTTCTTGTCCCATTCGATGGATTGCGCCAGGTCGATGCGCACGCCCTCGCCCGCGCCGTACATCACCGCCACCATGGCCATGCAGTCCACATCGCCCGCCTGCGCCCCCGCCAGAAAGCCCTGGAAGGCCTTGTTCAGGTGCCCCCGGTCATAGGCCGCCGTGGCGTCTTCGTAGGGGTTGTGCTGTGCATCGGACATGGCGCTACCTTCCTGCAAGAAGAGAAGAAGAGAAAAGGGAAGAAGAGAAACCGTCGCCCCGGGGCCGGCCCGGCAACCCGGGCATCATGCCCGGCTTTTATGGCAGCCCGCCAGCCAGCCCCGCCGGGGGCCCACCGCGCACACTCCTGGCGCTGACATGGGCCACCACGAAGAACACCAGCAGCAAAAGGCTTGCCGACCCGCCCAGCAGCACCGCGCCGATGGGCGCAGGTGCGGCCGCAAAGGCCGGCAGCAACACCACGACCAGCGGCAATGGGTTGGCCAGCACGGCCCAGCGCGGCCATGGCGTGCGCCCGCGCAGCACCAGCACGGCCAAGACCAGCGAGGCCATGGCACCCGGCACGGCCAGGCCCAGCAGCGACAGCCGCATGTACGCCTGCACGGCCTCGGCCTGCGCCTGGCAGACCGAAGGGGCAGCGCCGTCCACGCATGTGCGGATGAGCAGCTCGAACACCGCCCACACGGAATGGATGGCCGCCAGGCCCACGGCAAACAGCATGAACAGGCCCAGCATGGCGCGCGCAGCCCGCCCTGCGGGCACCTGAACGCCCTGGCAGACCTGCCAGAAGCCCGCCACCAGCAAGGCCCCTGCCACGGGCCCAAGCAGGCCGCCGGCCCAGATGCGCGCCACCGGGGCCGAGCGAACCAGCTCCAGCATGCCGGCACGGAAATCGGCCGCCGCGCCCCAGTGGCCGAGCAGCAGCATGTCGCCCGCCAACAGCAGCACGGCCCCCCAGATGCCCATGCCAGCGCCCATGCCAGCGCCCCGTTGGCCGGGTGCGTATGCTGAATCGGTGTGGTCTCTGTTCATGCGGTAGCGCCCTCCTGGTGCGATGGTGGTTGGTGTGATGGTGGTGGTGGCTGTGACGCCATGAATTTCCGCAGCCTGCGCGTGAGCAGCATGCCGGGCACGGTGACCCCGTTGCCTCGCGCGCTCAGAATCACCAGGGCCAGCCCCGCCTGCAGGTCGATGGACAGGTAGGAGCAGTAGCCCAGCGTGGCACCATCGTGCCAGACGATGTGGCGGTTGCCCAGCAGCCGGTCCACCAGCGTGGGCTGCATCCAGCCCAGCCCGGTGGCGCCGCTGGCGCGCGGCGCGTGGGTGGCGGCCAGGGCCGCATGCAGGGGCATGGCGGCATCGAGCTGGGCGCGCGCAAAGCGCAGCAGGTCATCGGCCGTGGAGAGCACGGCCCCCGCGCCGTGCAGCGCCACAAAGCTCCACGGCGCGCAGGGCTCGCCGCCTGCCGTATGGCCCTGGGCCAGCCGCTCGCGCAGGGCGGCAGCAGGCTCCACGGCACTGTCCTGCATGCCCAGGGGCACAAAGATCTCGCGCGCCAGCAGCGCGCCATAGGGCTGGCCTGTGCGCCGCTCCAGCAGGTGGCCAAGCAGGCCCATGCCGTAGTTCGAATACGCGAACCGCCCCGGCATGTGCTTGCCATCCTTCTTGTCCGGTGGCTGCTGCAGGTAGTCCCACACCGTGGCCGGCTGGATCAGGCTGTAGGGGTTCTTGAGCACCTCCTGCACGCCCAGGTGCACGGGCAGGTCGCGCTCCAGCATCTTGGGCACCCGGGGCAGGCCCGAGGTGTGCGTGGCCAGGGCCGCGAGCGTGATGCCGGCATGGGCCGGGTGCACGGGCGCGGCGGCGGGACCCAGGGCCTCCTGCACCGTGGTGCTTTCGGCGATCCCATGGCGGCCGGCCAGCAGCGGCAGCAGGCTGGCCGTCATCACCTTGCTGAGCGAGCCGATCTGGAACACCGTGGCGCCCGTGGGCGCCGCAGGCGGCACTGCAGCCGGGTTCACCGCGCCGTAGCCCTTGGTCCACACCTGGCCGCCGTGCAACACCCCGACCACCAGCGCACTGCCCGGGCGGCGGGCCTTGCGCAGGGCATGGTCCACGATCTGCTCCAGCGTGCTGCCGCCGGGCGCCAGCGCCTTCCAGTACAGCCAGAGCACGCCAGCCAGCAGCAGCGCAGCGGCAGCCCATGCAACAACGGTCCAGACTCCCAAGGCACCCTCCTGCCACGGTTTTTGCTGGCCGCTACTGTAGCCGCGGCAGGGTATGCAGGGCCTCAGGCATTTGGGTGACCGCCCCAAAACGGCAGGCCGACCCAGCCCAAAGCCGCCCAGCCATAGCAAAATAGCGCCACAAAAATTCCACCAGCAATAGGGGGTGAGAGGGATGGCAGTTCCAACAACCGGCAGGCAGCCGCACGGCCCACGTGCAGCGCGCCCGTGCACCGCTTTTCCCGCCCGCCCCCGCAAAGCCACGCCATGCCCGTGACCACCGCCGCCACCCTGCTCTGCCTGGTCGTTGCCATCAACGACGGCGACTCCTTCCGCGCCCGCTGCGACGGCGTTGCCCGCAACGAAGAGACCAGCGTCGCCATCCGCGCCATCGATGCGCCCGAAATGCGCCAGCCCTATGGCGAGGCCTCGCACAAGAGCCTGGTCAACCTCTGCCTGATTCCGCAGAAGGTCAAGCTCAGCAACATGGCGGTGGACATCCACGGCCGCACCGTGGCCGATGTGGAATGCCAGGGCAAGGACGCCGCCACCGAGCAGTTGCGCGCCGGCATGGCCTGGTACGACCCCAAGGTGGGCCTGGGCTACGAGGCGCTGGCCGACCTGCAGCTGCGCGCCCAGGCCGCCGGGCGCGGCCTGTGGGTGCAGAACGGCCCCCTGCCCCCCTGGGACTGGCGCGCCACGCGCAAGCTCAAGCCCACGGGCCCCATGGCCCCGTCGACCGCGCGCATTCCCTGAAGCGCGGCGCCGCCGTCACGGCGCCACGCGCACCCCCTGCACCTGGCAGCCCAGCCTGAGGTGCGGCAGCCCGTCGGCACCCAGCCACCGCTCGCCTACTCCAGCATCGGCCCCGCCAAGCCGTCCAGCGCCAGGGCCGCATCGCTGCGCTGCGCGCCCGTCCGGCCCGCGCCTCGCATGCATCCGGCCACCAGTTCCCGCACCAGGGCGTGGCTGGCCCGGGCGGGCCCGAACAGGGTGCGGTAGATGATGGGCGCAACCACGCCGTCCATGATGGCCTCCACCGTGGGCACAGCCTCGCCGCGCGCCAGGCCGCGCGCCAGAATGATCTCGATCTGGCTGGCCGTGTAGGCCGCGCACTGGCTGGGCACGGCCATGGCGCTGCCCTGGATGCGCCCGGCCAGCACGTCGCGCAGCATGGTCTGCCCGACCTCGGAGCCCATCTCCTCGAAGAACTGCTCGGCCCAGGCCTGCAGGTCGCCCTCTGCCGTGCCCGTGTCTGCGGGCTCGGTGTCGGCACGAAAGCGGTCCAGCGCCACGTCGGCCAGCAGCTCGGCCAGATCGCCCCAGCGGCGGTAGATGGTGGAGGGCGTGACACCCGCCTGCGCGGCGATCAGCGGCACGGTGAGCTGCGCGCGGCCGATCTGCTCGGCCAGCTCATGGGTGGCGCGGTGCACGGCGGCCTGCACGCGGGCGCTGCGTCCCCCGGGGCGGGGGGCTGGTTTGGAAGTCATGGCCACCATGCTAAAGCAAAAAGATTGCTTTAGTGGTTTAATACGCAAAAGCAAATTCTTTGCTTTTACTATTTCGCACTGGAGTTTCCATGGCCACGCCCCCCGCTGCTGCCGCCGCCACGCCGCACGCCATCGCCCCGCCCTCGGCCCCGGTCCGCCGCATGGGCCATGCCCCGGCCCTGTGGCTGCTGGCCTCCATCCTGGTGGGTTTTCTGGCCGCGTCGAGCGCGCCCTCGCCGCTGTATGCGCTGTACCGCGACAGCTGGGGCTTCTCGGCCCTCACGCTGACCCTGGTGTTTGCCAGCTACGCCTTTGCGCTGCTCAGCACGGCGCTGCTGTTCGGCACCTTCTCGGACCACCGGGGCCGGCGCGAGGTGGTGCTGCTGGCCCTGGTGCTGGAGATCGCCTCCACCGTGCTGTTCTGGCAGGCCGATTCGGTGGCCTGGCTGTTTGCCGCGCGCACCGTGCAGGGCCTGGCCACGGGCATTGCCACCAGCGTGCTCAGCGCTGCCCTGATCGACCTGCACCCCGAGCGCGGCGCCCTGGTGAACACCGTGGCGCCCATGCTGGGCATGGCCGTGGGGGCGCTGGGCACCAGCGCGCTGGTGCAGTTCGCGCCCACGCACACGGCGCAGGTGTTTGAGCTGCTGCTGGCGCTGTTCATCGTGCAGGCACTGGCCGCCGTCTTCCTGCCCGAAACCGTGGCGCGCCGCCCCGGTGCCTGGCGCTCGCTGCGCCCGCGCATCGCCATCCCGGCGGGCTCGCGCGCCACGCTGGCGCGCATCCTGCCGCTCAACACGGCGCTGTGGGCGCTGGGGGGCTTTTACCTCTCGCTCGGGCCCACGCTGGCGCGCGTCATCACGGGCAGCCACGCGCCGGTGCTGGGCGGCGCCCTCATCTGCGCACTGGTGCTCACGGCCGCCGTGGCCATTGTGTTTGTGCGCACCCGGCCGCCACGCCAGGTGCTGCTCCTGGGCACCTGGGCGCTGGTGCTGGGCTTGGCCATCACGCTGGCGGGCATTGCGCTGCATTCCAGCAGCGCCTTCTTCGCGGGCACGGTGGTGGCGGGTGTGGGGTTTGGCTCGGGCTTCAACGGCTCGCTGCGCAGCCTGGTGGGCACGGCCACGGCGGCCGAGCGCGGGGGTCTGATGTCGGGCTTTTTCGTGCTCAGCTACCTGGCCTTCAGCCTCCCGGCGATTGCGGCCGGCCTGGCTGCCGGCCACTTCGGGCTGCATGCCACGGCACTGGGCTTTGGCCTGGCCTTGCTGGCCCTGGGGCTCACGGCGCTGGGCCTGATGGTGCGGCAGCGGGCGGCGCCCTGAGCGGTGCCCGCCGTGCACGCCGATGGAGGCGGTCAGGAGTAGATGGCCAGGCTCAACGACAGCGCGGCGACGATGGCAATGGCCTGGATGCCAACGACGATTCCCAAGATAGGCATGAGGTGGTTCTCCGTGAAGAATGCAACAGCGTAAAACGCACTGCAACAATTGCGTGCAGTCTTTTGCAAACACGCTGCGTCGGACAATTCCTACACGGGGCAACCCAGCGCCTGCCCTCCTGGGGCGCACACCTCAATGGCGTGTCGTCCTACAAAAATGCCCGCGCCGGGTCTTTAGTATTGCCCCTGTCGATACCGCATCGACACCCACCCCTCCCTTGCTGAACAGCAAGTTACAGCCCGCCCCACCAGCGGGCTGTTTTTTTGGTGGATCGCTACCGGGGCGGCCGCTGATACCCGGCATCCACCCCGTCTGACAGACGCGGCACGCCGGCAGAGCGCCAATGGAGCTACAGATCCCCACGAGGAGGTAGCCACCATGTCCCGCACCCACAGAAGCCAGCCCGAAAAGCTCCGCCCCCGCGACATCAAGCGCCGCCGGCAGTGGGAGGCCATGCAGCGCCCGGCGCGCGAGGCGCAACTGCTGTTCCCCGAGCCGGAAGTGCCGCAGTGGAAGCCGATGGGATAGCGCGTGCGCGACGGCGTGGCAAGCCGTGGCGGTGTTGACGGCAGAGGCCGGGTCTCGGCCCGGCCTCCGACCTCAGCAAAAGCACGAGGCCACCAAAGACCCCAAAACAAGCACCCGCCCACCTGAAACAAGAAGAAACCAAAAACACCCGCCCTACTCCATCCGCCCGCATCCCCGGTGCGAGAATCCGCCGCACTTTCCCCTCCACTCGGCGCCCCGCACCCATGCATTCCCCCTCCCAGCCCTCGCCGCCGACGACGACACCCCCGCTCACGGTCCTCCAGCGCACGCGCCGCGCCCTCGCCATCGCCCTGCTCTCCACCCTGGCCTGCAGCCTGGCCGCCCCGGCATGGGCCGCGCCACCCAAGAAGAAAGCCGCCCCCGCCGCGGCGGCCAAGAACAGCAGCCACAAGACCTACAACAAGGCCGGCGCCAGCTTCCAGTACCCCACCTCGTGGAAGGTCGTGCTCGACGAGACCGATGCCAGCATGGGCGGCATCCACAATGTGGACCTGGAAGGGCCCGACGACGAGCGCATCACGCTGAGCTTCATCCCCTTCATGGCGGGCAAGGACATCGAGGCCTTTGCCGCCCGCGCCGCCCACCGCCGCGCCGAGCTGGCCGCCCAGGAAGGCGCCGCCGCGGCCACCGCCACGCAGGCGCCACAGCCATCGCCGCCACCGCAGCAGCAACAACAACAACAACAGCAGCCCCCCATCCCGCCCGAGCAGGAGGTGGTGTCCGCGCCCCCGCCGGACACGGCCAGCCCTGCAGCAGGTGCGGCCACAGCGGCCCCGGCCCCGGCCCCGGTTCCTGCCCCGGCCGCCACCAGCAAGGTATCGTCCATCACGCCCATCACCTCCAGCACCATCACGCGCCGCCTGTCTGGCGGCAAGGAGGTCAAGGGCGTGCTGCACCATTTCAGCTACGTGGGGCAGGACAGCAGCGTGCCCGTGGAGGCCGGCTTCTTCGCAATGGACTTCAGCCCCACCAGCAGCGTCACCATCATGACGCAGGCCCAGGTCGAGCATGCCAAGTCCATGGAGGCCGCACAGATCCTCGTGCTGGGCTCCTTGCGCTACCGCCCCGCCGCGCAGTCCAAGCAGTCCAACAAGTGAATGGATCCATGGATCCGTAGTGGCTGAGTGCGCAAGCAAGCCCGCTGGCCATGACACCCCCCTCCCCCCTTCGGAGCCCCCTTTGCACGCCTCTGTACCCTATGCCCACGATGGCATCGCCCTGCAGCACCCAGCCACCTGGGAGGTCTCCCACGACGGGCCCGATCTTGCCGATGGCAACCAGCGCCAGGTGCACCTGTCGGGCCCGGGCGAGGCCCTGATCCTGCTCAGCTTCGAAGCCATCGTGCCGGGCCTGCCCGGCATCGAGGCCCATGCGGCCGAGCAGGCGCAGATGCGCTCGGACATGCTGGCCGACTCCGCGCAGGACATGCCCTCCGAGCAGATCGAACCTGGCCCCACCCACACCACGCCGCTGAGCCGGCGCACGCCGCAGGGCCAGGAGGTGAGGGGCCAGGCCCAGCGCATGGCCTACAGCGCGCGCGGCGTGCAGCGCGAGCTGCATGTGCACTTTTTCGCGCGGGACTTCGGCGCCACCCGTATCATCCTCATGGGCCAGGCCCTGTCCGACCATGCACCGCCCATGCAGGCGGCGCTGGAGCAGGTGGTCGACACGCTGCACTACCGCGAGACCTCCTGACGCCCGCCCGGCCCGCCCCCCCATTCCCTGCCATGCACAGCCACAGCCATACCCTGCCCCGCGCCACCACCACCTCCGGGTTGCCCACATCCCGCAGATTCTTCACCGCCGCCGCCCTGGGCCTGGCGCTGCTGGTCGCCGGCCTGGCCCAGCCCGCCCTGGCCGCCCCCCATGCCACCTACAGCAAGGACGGCGTGAGCTTTCAGCACCCCGCCGACTGGAAAGTGGCGCAGGACGAGCTGGAGCCGGACGGCACCGGCATGCGCAGCATCGACCTCGAAGGCCCCGAAGACGCGAGCATCCACCTGATGTTCATCCCCTTCATGTCGGGCCAGAACATCGAGACCCTGGCCACCCGCGCCGCCGAGCACCGCGCAGAAATGGACAAGGGCCCGGCGGCCCTGGAGGGGCCGGACAAGATCACCCCCACGGGCATGACCTCCCGCGCCATCACCCGGCGCGTGGGCGGCAAGGAGATCAAGGGCGTGCTGCAGCGCTTTGGCTATGTTTCGGAGGGCGTCGCCATCCAGCTGGAATCGCGCTTTTTCTCCATCGATGCGGGCAACGGCAGCAGCGTCAACATCATGACCCAGTCGATGGCCGACGATGCCAGGCAACTCGACACCGCGCTGGGCCGCGTGATGGACACGCTGCGCTACCGCGCCAAGCGCTGAGAACCCTTTCGCACCTCTACCGACCGACCACCATGCACCGCACCGCCATGTCCCTTCGCTCCCCGTCGCTCCTGGCCGCACGCCGCGGTTTCACCACCGCCGCCCTGGGCCTGCTGCTCGCAGCCGGCCTGGCCACCCCGGCGCTGGCCGCCCCCAACGCCACCTACAGCAAGGACGGCGTGAGCTTCGAGCACCCCGCGGGCTGGAAGGTGACCGACGACTCGGTCGCGCAGGATGAAACCCGCCTGCGCAGCATCGACCTCGAAGGGCCTGACGATGCAGTCGTCACCCTCATGTTCAGCCCCTTCCTGCAGCGCCAGAACATCGAGTCCTTCGCGGCCACCACGGCGAAGAACCGCGCAGAATCCGCCAAGAGCGGCAGCGCGGTCGCCCAGCAACTGCAATTCGGCCCCGCCACCACCGCACCCATCACCCGCAATGTGGCAGGCCAGGACAGCAAGGGCGTGTCGCAGCGCTTCGTGATCAGCATGCAGAACATGAAGCTGCCGCACGAGGCCCGCTTCTTCAAGGCCGACCTGGGCACCACCACCGTGATCGTCATGACCCAGGTGGCCGATGAGTACGCCAAGGCCACTGAACCCGGCTTTGTGCTGGCCCTCAAGTCGCTGCGCTACAGCACCGGGCGCTGAGCGCCCGGTCGCCCGCTACGGCACGCCCTCCACCAGGGTGATGCCGTTGTCGGCCGCCCATTCGCGCAGCGCCTGCGCGATGGCGGCGGCCTCGTAGTCGTACCAGGCCTGCAGCAGGCCATGCCGGTGCAGCAGGTCCTTGTAACGGCCATAGGCGCCCTGCCGGGCAAAGCAGTGGTGCACCTGCTCCTGCAGTTGGGGCGCGTGCTCCTGCGCAAAGCGCAGGGCCAGCCGCCGCCCCAGGCCCAGATCCAACGGGCCGGGCACCTCGATATAGAGCGACTCGTCGCCCACATCGTCGGGCACCGGGTCGTCCTCGTCCTCCCAAACCCCCACCAGCCAGATCTGGCCGGAGCCGCGGTCCACATAGGCCGCGTTGTCGGGCGACGCGCTTACCCACTGAAAGGCATCGGTGAGTTCGGAAAAGCGCAACGGAATGGCCATGGCAATCTCCTCGCCAATGGAGCGCTATGCCCCGTCGTGGAAGTATGCGCGCCCCGCAAAGGTCCGCTGCAGCGCAGTCCGCAGCGCCTGGAACTGCGGCCCGGCCAGGTCAAAGCGCACCTCGATCCGGCCATCGTTGTCCATCTCCTGCGCGGCGTGCGCATCCATCTGCACGTCCACGCGGTCGCGGTACAGAGTGAAGGACACGATGTGGCCGTACCAGGACCAGCCCTGCCCGCAGTACTCGATGTAGGGCTGGTCCATGCCCAAGGCAATGTCCTGCTCGTCGTACTCGTCCAGGTGCTGCAGCATCAGGTAGAAGTCTTCGTCCTCGATGGACGGCGCCCCGAACGTCACGATGAGCAGCCCATCGTCGTCCTCGGCGGCGGACACTGCATTGGCGACAAAGCCTGTGGGCATCAGTTCTCCTCCTGTAGCCTGGCCGCACAACGCAGCAGCCATGGGCCACTGTACCGCGGTCGGCAGGCGCGCGGCGCCCCCATGCGACCGCCCTCCCTACCGCCCCTCCATTCCCTCCACCGCCACCTGCAGCAGGTGCGGCGCGATGTAGCGGCGGTGCGTGCGCTCGATCAGGGCCATGTAGAGGCGGCCAAAGGCATTGCGGCAGGCCACGCGGGTCGCCAGCGAATACTCCACCCGGCCATCGTCGAGCCAGCGCACGCCCACGCACGAACGGAAGGCCAGGTGGCGGTCGTCCGCGCCCAGCAACACCTGTGCGCTGCGCCCGTCTGGCGCAACCTGGCTGGCATGGACGGGGTAGCGGCAGGCAAAAAGCGGGCTGCCCTCAGGCATGGCCTGGCCTGCCGAAGGCGGCTGCAATGAGGACACCGGGCAGGCCAGCGGTGAGCGGCGCAGCCCGAGGGGGCGCACGATCACATTGCGCACAGCCATCATGCGCGTGACGCCCGGGTGCCGGTTCACGAGGAAGCTGTCCAGCAAGCCGGCCAGCAGGCTCGCGGCGTCCGGCGCGGCGCCTGCCGGGGCTGCGGCCACCAGCGTGAAGCAGTCCTCGTGGTGCAGCCTGCGGCCGCCCAGCGCCTGGCGCAGCAGGCTGTCGGCCGGCAGGTCATGCAGCTCCCGCACGCGGCTGGGCCGCAGCTCGCTCACATAGCCCGTGCCCTGCAGGGGCGCCAGTGCATGGCCCACCCTGCCTGCCAGCGCGCGGTAGTGCCCGCACGCGGCCGCCAGCCACCCGCCAGGCCGCTCGCCGAGCGAGAGCACCGTGGTGGGCACCTGCTGCGCCCGCACCGGCGCGCTGGCCAGGAGGTCCTGCACGGCATCGGGCAGCAGCTCTGTCAGCGAAGGGATGTCGCCCTGGTCCTGCAGCACCTTGCTGCGCAGCGCCGCACTGAGCTCGCCGCCCAGTTCGTTGGTGTGGGTGGACAGGGCAAAGAACGCAGGGTGCCCCGCCCCCTGCACGCTGGGCACGAACTGGTGCCAGTTCTCGCCCGAAAAGCGCACGGTGAACAGGCAGTCCGGCGGCACATCGACATGGCGCAGTGCCCGCACGAAGGCCGCCGGATCGCGCTCGATCTCCGCCGGCGTGGCACTGGAAAAGCGCAACTGCGCCCCCGCACTGCCCGACACCGCCGTGAACACCCGATGCCCTGCATGCCGGTGGAACGGGTGCCCGCCCTGACCCACGCCAAAGCTGTACAGCGCCGTCGCATCGCCTTTGGCAAAGTCGCTGCCGCCCAGCTTGGCCGAGGGCTCGTCCAGTGCATCGACGAAACGCCCATGCTGCCCCTGGCGCGCCATCATGCCGCGGCACAGGCCCGAGCCCACACCCCGGCCCAGCCGGGCCAGCAGGGTCACCTCGATGGGCAAAGCGCCCGGCCGCGTGGGCAACGCCACAAACGGAAAGGTCGCCGTCTCGCGCGTCAGCCGCAGTGCGGGGCGGGAAAGACCCAGGGTGGCGGTGCTGCTGTTCATGCCTGTACTCCTTTTTCTTGGCGTTCGTGCCGGGCATTCCGGGGCGGGTCGCCCTGCTGCTCGGTTGGCACCCGGATGGCCTCGAAAAAATTATATTTAGTTAATTACCTAATTGCAACCTTAACAAATTGACTGGGCATTGAGCGCCTCGGACCGAGCAGGCAAGACCTTTTCGGATTGCAGTTCAGTTTTATCTTGACTAAGTTTAGAAATTACTAAACAATAGCACCCATGGCAGCCCCGGCGCACAGCGACGCCAAACGACCCACCCTGTCCATCCACCGTTCGCACGCACCAGGGGCTGCCGACTTTTTTTCCTTCTTGATTTGACGCTGGCCAGCCCACGTGCCCACCCAGCAAGCCACCAGGAGCCTCCATGCACCACCATGCCGCCCAGCCACTGACGTTGCCACTGCCACAACCAGCTCCCCGGCACTTCGCGGCCGGTGGTGCGGCCAACGCGGCCACGCTCGCAGTTGCGGGCTCGGCGTCCTGGCCGCCACTGGCACCGCGTGCACCATGTGCACCACTGGGTAGCCCGCCCGCGGCGCAGCCATCCCTGCTGGCGCGCTTTTGCCGCAGCGCCAACGACCCCGTGCGCGATGCCAGCCAGCACCACGAGGCGCGCATGGCCGAGTCCGATGCGCAGTACGCCGCCGAAGACGCAGCCCACCGCGACACCCTGGCCCTGGCGCGCGGCGGCGACTATGCGCGCCTGCTGGCCGCCATGGACTACCGCGACAACGACACGCGCGCCATGCACGCCCTGGTCACCTGCGCCCAGCAGGGCCACGCCCTGGCACGCGAGGCCGTCGAGGTGCTGGCGCGCACCTGGGCCGAGACGCACACCGAGGTGCTGCTGTGACGCTGGATGGCAGGCCCCGCCCGGGCCGCTCCGCAGGCCCGCAGGAGCCCCCGGCAGAGCGCGTTGCGCGCCTGCTTGCCCACACGGTCACCGCGCTCGGGGCCGTGGCCATTCTGGGCACCCTGCTGTGGGCCATGCACGAAGATACGCAGCACGAACTGCGGCGCGAAGCCATGGCGCAGCAGGCCCGCGTGCGGCAACCCCCAGCCCCCAGCGCAGAACAGCGCCGCCATGTGGCCGCCCAGTTCGTGTGCGGCCACGGGGTGGCTTACCAATGGGTGAATGCGAACACCGTGGAGTGCCTGCGCGAGATGGCGGATGCGCAGGTCGCCACCACGGGCCGGTGAAGTCCTATGGCCGGTCCAGCAGCGTGCCGTTCAGCCCCACCATCTTCCACGACAGCAGGCCGTAGCGGCGAAAGACAAAGCCCAGCTCACGCCCTTCCGAGCTGACGTGCACGGTCGAGTAGTTCTGGTAGTCCACGTGGAAGCGCGGCTTGCTGCCGGCCTGGGCATCGGTGGTGCCACGGCCGCCGCCCGGGGATGCTGCCGGCGGCGCGGAGCGTGGGGTCTCGCTGCGCGGAGACTGCTGCTGCTGTTGCTGCAGCAACTTCACCACCCCCGATGGCGAGACCATGGCATCGACAGCCTGGTTCAGCATGCCCTTCACGAAGGTCTGTGCCAGGTTGGCAAACGGGTTGTCCTCGGGCACGCCGCGGGTCTTCATCTCGGCGTCCATGCGCGCGCTCATCAGCTCCTTGACCGAGTCGCGCAGCAGCACGAAGTCCACATACTCCGACACCCGGGCCGCATCCTTGTCGCGCACGGCGTTGGACAGGGAGTGCAGCGCCCAGTACGGGGAGGCAAAGACGGCTGCGCCGGCGGCGATGGCGATGGCGGCCAGGGCGATGGGGATGGTTCTCTGGGAGTTGCGGCTCTTCTGCGCGGTGGCGTACGTCGAGGTGGTCATGTGCGGTTGTCCCTCCGGTGTGGTGTTGTGGATCCTTGGCTTCAACGTTTGGTGGGACGTGGGGGTTTACGCGGTTGGGGGGCGCAATGCATGGTCTTGACTGTACGCCTTGATGGTGGGCGTGAGCCGGGGCGTGCGCCCAGTTGCAGGCTGTTGTTGACGGCATGCTTTGATTGAAGGCGGAGGCCGGGTCTCGGCCCGGCGGCCGAGGTACTTCTTCTTTGCTTCGCCAAAGAAAAGTACCCAAAAGAAAGGCGACCCCGCTGCCCGTGTCCCCCTCGCCTATGGCGAGGGGGCAGCCTGCGATGCTCGAAGCTGGGGTGCGCCTCGCAACTCACTGCGTTCCCCCTTCGGGCGAACTCCGTTCAGACATCTGCGGCGAGCCAGATGACGAAGCGTGTGTGTCCTTCGGCACACACGCCACCCCAGCTTCTGCGCTTCTCGGCACGGTCAGAAGGGGGTGG
>NZ_JACHLK010000027.1 GCF_014207955.1 Acidovorax soli | reverse complement strand
GAGCGCAAGCCGTTCTACGCTGCAGCGTGGGTCTGGCTGGCGCAGGCCCGCATGCTCTTGGGGCGGCTCAAATAGGTTTCTTCTACACCCTCCAAAAGAAAGAAGGCAAAGAAAAGGCGACCCCCCAGTCTGCGTCCCCCATTCGCCCTGTCGGGCGAATGGGGGCAGCCTGCGATGCTCGGATCTGGGGTGGACGTCGATGAACTCGCTTCGTTCTTCGAACTCCGCTCAGACAGCATCGACGAGCCAGACAACGAAGCGTGTGTGTCCTTCGGCACACACGCCCACCCCAGCTCCTGCGCTTCTCGGCGCAGCCAGAAGGGGTGGGGCGCGGGGTCAAAGACGGCTGCTGCTTTCGCAGCTGCGCCGGGTGTCGGTTACGCGCTGCGCGCTGCCGACGCTGCAGCGCAGCGAGGCGCAATGGGGCCGAGCGAAGCAATGGCCCGTATTGGTATCCACCCCCTTCTGACCGTGCCGAGAAGCGCAGAAGCTGGGGTGGCGTGTGTGCCGCAGGACACACACGCTTCGTCATCTGATTCGCCGCAGATGTTTGAGCGGAGTTCGAAGAACGAAGCGAGTTCCGAGGCGCACCCCAGCTTCGAGCATCGCAGGCTGCCCGTAGCGAAGCGAAGGGACACGGGCAGCGGGGTCGCCTTTTCTTTGCCTACTTTCTTTTGGCGAAGCAAAAGAACAGTAGGTGCGCCGCCGGGCGCATACCCCGGCTCCCGCCCTCAATGAAAGCATGCAGTCACTACAAACCCAGGCCGCTGGAACACTTGGACAGTAACAACGCCATCACCCCAACTGCAACAACGCCTCCTCGCGCCAGTAGTCAGCAGCAGCAAAAAAACCCTCCCACACACACCCATTGCACCCCCGCCCACAACAACTGGTAGGCTCCGGCGGGGGCTCGCGCAGGGTGATGCCCACCGCCGCAGCCTGCTGCTGCACCTGTGCGAACATCGCCCGGGCCGCATCGACCGGGGCCACGTGCAGCGTGCCGGCGCCCATCAGCGCTGGCGCCTGGCCCGGCGCAGCAGGTAGTTCACGATGAAGGCCCCGCCCAGCACCAGAGCGAACCAGCCCACCAGCGTGGCCTGGGCCATCAAGTCGCGCACGCCACCCGAGCGCGCCACGTAGGGCGCCAGCAGGATCACCAGCCCGATGAGGGCGCAGGTGATGCCCTTGAAAAGCATCTCCTTGTCGGCCTTGGCCTGCTGGGAATTGCGCGGGGTGTTGTTGTCGTTGGTTGGCATGGCGAAGGACAGAAAAATGGGCCCAAAAGTCGGCGGGGCCCCAGCCCGATTATCCTTCCCACCCTGATTCCGCATAGAAACACAAGAAAGTACCCCCGCATGGCCATCCAGTGGTTCCCCGGTCACATGCACCTGACCAAGAAAGCCATCACCGAACGCATCAAGGACATTGATGTGGTGATCGAGGTGCTGGACGCGCGCCTGCCCGGCTCCAGCGCCAACCCGCTGCTGGCCGAGCTCACGGGCCACAAGCCCACGCTCAAGGTGCTCAACAAGCAGGACGTGGCCGATGCCGCGCGCACGGCGCTGTGGCTCGACTGGTACAACGCCCAGAGCGATACCGCGGCGATTCCGCTCGATGCCTCGGAGGCTGCGCCCGCGCGCAAGCTCATCGACGGCTGCCACCGCCTGGCGCCCAACCGGGGCGGCATGGCCAAGCCCATGCGTGTGCTGATCTGCGGCGTGCCCAATGTGGGCAAGTCCACCTTGATCAACACCCTGACCAACAAGCGCCAGGCCAAGACCGGCGACGAGGCCGGCATCACCAAGATCGAGCAGCGCATCACGCTGGCCGACGACTTCTACCTCTGGGACACGCCCGGCATGCTGTGGCCGCGCATCATCGTGCCCGAGAGCGGCTACAACCTGGCCGCCAGCGGCGCCGTGGGCCGCAATGCCTACGACGAGGAACTGGTGGCGCTGGAACTGCTGCGCCGCCTGCAGCGGCACTATGTGCCCGAGCTGGAGGCGCGCTACAAGCTCGGCCTGCCCGTGGGCGCGGTGGCGACCATGCAGGACGATGAGCTGCTCGAAGCCATCGGCAGAAAGCGCGGTGCCATGCTGGGCGGTGGCCGGGTGAACCTGCAAAAGACGGCCGAGATCGTGATGACCGACTTTCGCACCGCCATCCTGGGGCGCATCACCCTGGAGACGCCCGAGCAGTTCGAGGCCTGGCGGGCCGCCGGCCTGGTCGAGGATGCCAAGCGCCAGGCCAAGAAGGATGCACGCGCCAAGGCCCGGGGCAAGGGCTCGGGCGTGCGCGAACCCCATGGCGGGGACGACGACGGCGAAGCCGGATAGCCAGGAGCGGGTTCCCCCCGCATGGCGCCCCGGGTGCTGGCGGCCGCCAGGGCTGGCGGGTGCTTGGGGCCGGCTGTGGCAATTGAGCACTCGATAGACGCGGTGTATCGCGTTACCATGCCACACCATCGGCTGCCACCGCTTTGACGACCATGCACGCTGTTGCCCACCTGCTGCCCTCGGACCAGGACGACGCCACCAGGCAGCAACTGGTGCGCGCAGGTGCCTGGGTGGTCGCGGTCACCGGCACCCTGATCGCGGCGCTGCTGCTGCTCGATACCCCTCTGTCCTGGACGCATGTGCTGCTCAACCTGGGCGCCGGCGCCATGGGCGCCCTGTCTGTGGCGCTGGGGCGCATGGGGCGCTGGCACCAGGCGGCGCTGGTGCTGGTCTGGGGGGTGTGGGGCGTCGTGGCGCTGGTGGCGGCCAGCAATGGCGGGCTGCGCGGGCCCAACCTGCTCAACTTCCCGGTGCTCATCGTGTTTGCCGGCTGGGTCCTGGGGGCGCGTGCCACGCTGTGGCTCACGGGCTGCACGGGCGTGCTGATGCTGTTCTTCCTGTGGGCCGACCTGCGCGGCATGCTGCCCGATGCGCGCTATGGCAACCGCATGGCCTACCTGGCCTACCTCACGGGCATCCTGTCCGTCACGGCCGCCGCCACGCTGCTGTCGCGCCGCAGCTACCTGCGCCGCGTGCAGGAGGCGCAGCACACGGCCTCCAGCCTGGCGGCCAGCGAGGCCGAACTGCGCAAGCTGCTGCGCGCCGTGGAGCAGAGCCCCGAGAGCATCGTCATCACCGACCTGTCCGGGCGCATCGAGTACGTCAACGCCGCCTTCCTGGCCCGCATGGGCTATGCGCGCGACGAGGTGCTGGGCCAGCCCTCTGCGCGCGTCTCCAGCAATGGCATGGCGCCGGCGCAGCGCCTGGGCCTGCGCGACACGCTGGCGCGCGGCGAGAACTGGGGCGGTGAGCAGGTCAACCGCCGCAAGGACGGGGCCGAGGTGATCGAGGCCGTGGTGGTGGCGCCCATCCGCCAGTCCGACGGGCACATCACCCACTATGTGGAGCTCAAGCAGGACATCACCGAGCGCAAGCGCGCGGCCGACGAGATCCACCGCCTGTCCCATTTCGACGGCCTGACCAGCCTGCCCAACCGCACCATGCTGATGGACCGCCTGTCGGCCCTGCAGTGGCGCTCGGGGCGCGCGTCGAATGCGCCGGGCGCCTTGCATGCGCTGGTGCTGCTCGACCTGGACCGCTTCACCACCTTCAACGATGCGCGCGGCAGCGAGATGGGCGACCGGCTGCTGTGCGCCGTGGCGCTGCGCCTGTCCGAACTGCTGCCCGACCAGGGCTTGCTGGTGCGCGTGGCCGGCGACGAGTTCGCCATCGTGCTGCACGACCTGGCCAACCAGCCGCCCCAGGCCAGCCGCCGGGCGCTGGCCTTTGCCGAGCAGGTGCAGGCCCTGCTGTTGCAGCCGCTCAGGCTGGAGGGCTATGCCGACGAGGCCCAGCTCGGTGCCAGCATCGGCATCACGCTGTACCCGCAGAGCCCGGCCGATTCGCCCCAGGAGGCGCTGCGCCGTGCGGGCACGGCGCTGCACCGGGCCAAGCAGGCGGGGGGCGGGCGCTCGGCCTTCTTCGAGCAGGGCATGGGCGAGGCGGCGGAGCAGCGCTTCCAGGTCGAGCGCACGCTGCGCCACGCCATCGCGGGCGACGAGCTGCGGCTGTTCCTGCAATCGCAGGTGGATGCACAGGGCCAGCTCACCGGGGCCGAGGTGCTGGTGCGCTGGCAGCATCCGCGCGATGGCCTGCTGGCACCAGGGGCCTTCATTCCCATCGCCGAAGAGTCCGACCTGATCGTGGGCCTGGGCAACTGGGTGCTGGCCCAGTCGTGCGCGCTGCTGGCCCTGCCCGTGATGCGCGAGCAGCGCCTGCGCCTGTCGGTCAACCTCAGTGCGCGCCAGTTCCGCCAGGCCCATTTCGTGCCGCAGCTGCGCGCGCTGCTCGAATCCACCCGGGCCGACCCGCGGCTGCTCACGCTGGAGGTCACCGAAGGCCTGGTGATCGACGACTTCGACGACGCCGTGGGCAAGATGCGCGAACTCGCTGCGCTGGGGGTGGAGATGTCGCTGGACGATTTCGGCACCGGCTACTCTTCGCTGGCCTACCTCAAGCGCCTGCCCATCCACGAGATCAAGATCGATCGCTCCTTCGTGCACGACGCGCCCACCAGTGCCGACGATGGTGTGCTGGTGCAGGCCATCCTGTCGGTGGCCAGCCACTTCGGCCTGCGCGTGGTGGCCGAGGGCGTGGAGACCCGGGCCCAGGCCGACTTCCTGCGCCAGCGCGCGCCCGACATCCTCTACCAGGGCTATCTCTACGGCCGGCCCGAGCCGCAGGAGGACTGGCTGGCCCGGCTGTCGCCCGGCCCCCTGGTCTGATACGCCAATAAAACAGCCCCCGCTGCACGGTGCAGCGGGGGCTGTTCTTTGTTCGGTACGGCAGGGAGCGCGGTCCGGCCTACTTGTTCTTGTCCTTGCCGCGCGGGATCACGGCCGTCACGGGCGGCACGGGCCGGTCGGAGCCGTGCGACTCCTTCGGGATCGACGTGTCCTTCTTGGGCTTCTTGGTCATCTTGTTGCTGCGCTGGTCGCCTTTGGCCATGGGTCCTCCTGGTTGGGGCTCCGGATGGGAGCGTTGCACCGCATGGTACGCCACAACCGGGTGTCCGGCATGGCAGTGCGCAGCTCTTTTCAGGGCCGGCTGGCGCAGCGCCTCATGGCTGCGCCGCCGTGACCACGGCCGTGGCCTCCACTTCGACCAGCATGCCGTCCAGTGCCAGGCGCGGCACGGGGATCAGCGTGCAGGCGGGCGTGGGGGCGTCGTCGCCCCAGACCCGGCGTGCCGCCTCGGTCCACAGGGCCAGGCGGGCCTCGCTGTGGTCCACAACCAGCAGCGTGAGCCGCGCCACATCGTGCACGGTGGCGCCGGCCGCTTCGAGCACGTGGCGCATGTTGTCCAGGGCCTGTGCGAGCTGGGTGGCGAAGTCGGGCGAGAGCTCGCCTGCCAGGTTCTCGCCGCCCTGGCCCGAGGCATAGACCGTGCGGCCCGACAGGGGCGCGACCACCACGTGGGTGTAGCCGTTGGGGGCCGGGTCGTAGACGCCCGCGGGGTTGATGTGGGCCAGCCTGGCGGCGTGCGATGGCGTGAAGCGGGAGGCGATCTGCGGCATGGGGGTGTTTCCTGCAATCCGTTGGACAAGCTGCTAGTATCGAATCTCAAGTTAACTTGAGGTCAACGACCCATTTCGAAAGCAAGGCCATGAAGCAGCACGACGACGCACACGGCGATTCCATGGCAGAGCTGGCGGCCGACCTGTCGGTGGGCGAGGTGGCCCGCCGCAGCGGGCTGGCAGTGTCGGCCCTGCATTTCTACGAGGCCCGCGGCCTCATCGCCAGCGTGCGCAGCGCGGGCAACCAGCGGCGCTACCCGCGCTCGGTGCTGCGCCGGGTGTCGGTGATCAAGATCGCCCAGCGCATGGGCGTGCCGCTGGCTGCCATCGGCGAAGCCCTGCAGGCTTTGCCCTCGGGCCGCACGCCCACGGTGGCCGACTGGCGGCGCCTGTCGGAGCGCTGGCGCGAGGACCTCGATGAGCGCATCCGCACGCTGACCGCGCTGCGCGACCAGCTCGACGGCTGCATCGGCTGCGGCTGCCTGTCGCTCAAGGTCTGCCCGCTGCGCAATGCGCAGGATGCTCTCGCGCAAGAGGGGCCGGGGCCGCATTTCTGATACGGATTCGCCTTCAACCGTCTAACGTCGTTGGTTCGCCTTGCCGTGCTACAGCACTGCCTGCGGCTTCCCGCCTAGTTATACGGTCGAATGCGAATCCGTATGAGCGGCCCGCCGCAGGCGTGGCTGCTCACCAGCGCAGTGGTGCGTCCTCGCTGCGCCAGAAAATCCAGCGGCGCACTTCGGTGTAGGGCGAGGTGCCGATGGAGTAGGGGTCCAGCCCCGTCTCCTTGCGTTCCAGCACGGCCAGGTAGCCGCCATAGCTGCCCACCAGCAGCGTGCTGCCGTCGGGCGAGGCCTCGATCGCGCTGATGCTGCTGCCCACATGGTGGCGCCACAGCGTGCGGCCTTCGTCGTCCAGGGCGTGGAGGTAGCCATCGGCATCGCCCATGACCACCTGGCCGGGCAGCGTGGCCGAGGCATAGACACGCCACTGCGCATCGACCACCGTGCCTTCGGCATCGTCGGCCGCATCCACCGCTGTGGCGATGGTGATGCCGTTGTACAGGTGGCAGGAGTTGAACCACAGCCGCGCGCCGTCGTGCGAGAAGCGCGCGTGGTGCGGGTAGGAGGACTGCGTTGCGAGCGTGCGCACCGGGTGGCCCGCTGCATCGAGCAGGATGTGCGTGCTGTCCTGGTCGCCCACGGCGATGAAGCGCTCGTCGGGCGACAGGGCCATGTGCAGCATGTCCATGGACAGCAGCTGGCCTGCGGGCTCGCCTTCGGCCGCATCCTCATGGTTCTTGGGCCAGGTGTAGGGGCCGCCGTCGTCCTCGCCGTCCTCGCCCTCGTCGAACTCCTGCGGGTGCAGCCGCTGCGCGCCTTGGCTGGCGCCCAGCAGGTAGATGCCCGTGGGGTTGCGCAGCAGCACGCGCTGGCCGTCGTTGAAGGGGATGATCTCGTCGCAGCGCCGGCCCAGCGCGCCGCCCACCAGGCCCATGGATTCGGGAATGCCCTCGTTGCCGTGCGGCAGCGGCCACTGCGCGATCTGCGGGCCGCCAAAGCCCCGGTGCGTGGTGATGTGCGTGCCATCGCTCTGGGCAAAGCATTGCCCGTCGGCCGAGCGCCCCAGGCCCTGCAGCGCGGGCAGCGGGGTCAGGGCCGTGCCCTCGATCTGCACCCAGTGCACGGTGTCGCTGTAGGTGGGGCCGATGCGTGCCAGCATGCGCCCGTCCGCCAGCAGGAAGGCCGGGCCGATGAACTGCCCGGCCTTGGCGGCCGTGCGCACAAAGGCATCCGGGGCAAAGGCAAAGCGCTGGCGAAAACGCTCGGCCAGCGCCTCGTCGGCATGGCGGTTCACCACGCGCGCCAGCTGCAGCACGGTGGGGGCGCTGGCCTTGCGCGGATCTTCCGGCAGGTCGTCCGTGGACGGGTCTTCACCCTCTTCGCCGTCGCTCTCACCGTCGGCCTGAGGGGCGTGCTCCGCCATGGCGTACTGGTGGGCGCGGATGGCGGCCACATAGCCTTCGCCGCCGTTCTGCCATTGCTCTGACAGCAGCATCAGCTCGACCGGGAACACGGCGGCATCGGGCAGGTCGGGCGCCAGCGGGGGCGTGGCCAGCAGGCGCACGGCGGCCTCGATGCGCCGGGCCTCGGCACGCTCGGCCTGCTGCTTCTCATGCTGGCCCTGGATCGCCGCCTCCACCTGCGCGTACAGGCGCAGCAGGCGCGCGATGTGGTCCACCGCGCCACGCGGCAGCGTGGCCTTGGCCTCGCTCTGGCGCTGGGTGTATTGGAATTCCACCCGCGGCGGGCCGCTGCGCGCCTCGTCGATGTCGAGCTGGTAGGCGGCATAGGCGTCGTCCGAATCGTCGCCCGGCCGCGCCTCGCCGTTCTCCCAGCTGAGCTTGAGTGCGCGGCCATAGGGCTCACCCTCGTGCAGGCAGGGCTGGCGTGCGCCCACCCATACGTCGCCATGCCAGTCGCCGTTCTTGTCGCTGTCCCACCAGTCGTTGAATTCCTCGGTGAAGTAGGGGATGTCCGTGAACTGCTCGATGCGCCGCGGCGTGAGTTCTGCCTGCAGGCGGTGGTGCAGCGGGTAGCCGGCGCGCGACTGGCCCACCGCGCGGCGCACATAGTCGAGCACGCCGCGCCAGGCCTTCGTGCCGGCCTCGCGCGCCTCGGCCGGGGCCTCGGCATCCAGCACCTTCCAGCCATCGGCCGTGCCCTCGGTGTAGCCGCGGTAGAGTAGCGTGGTGACCTCGGTGAAGGGAATGGGCTTGCGCAGCACCGCCGCCGAAAGGCGCGCCAGCAGGCCCTTGCGCGTGGGCTCGTGCTCCACCGAGAGGTAGAAGTCCCAGGTCTTCCAGACGGTGATGAACACATTGTCATCGCGCTGGTCGCCATCGGCGTCCACATGCCGGCGGCACAGCGAGAAGTCGGTCTGTCCGAACCAGCCGGGCGCCTTTTTCTCCTTGTGCGTGACGATGGGCGAATTCACCACCGCGAGGATGTTGGCCACGCTGATGGCTTCGTCGGCAAACAGGTCGCTGGCCAGGGGCAGGTCGGCATGGATGTCGCTGCTGGCGCGCACGGGGCTGTCGCCGGCGCGCACGGCGGCCACCACCCGGTCGCGGTCGAGCAGGTCGCCGATGCCGTCCGTGCCATCGTCGATGCCATCGAAGTACTCGGGCAGGAACACCAGGCCCGCGATCTCGCTCGAAAACTCCGCAAGGCTGGGCCCGCCGCGCACCTCGTCGAGCAGGAACTCCACCTGCTCGCCACCGGCCACCTGCACCGGGTATGCGTCGGTGAACAGCGCCACCCGCGCCGTGAGGCCGCCGTCCACCTGCAGCCCGCCATGGCGCCCATGGCCCCAGAGCAGGCCGGCCACCACGCAGGCCCCCTGCACATACAGCCACTGCCCGCCGAGCACGGCATGCTGCACCTGCAGGTCACCCCGCACGATCAGGTGCGTGGTGCCGTAGATGTCGCTGGCCGTGAGCGCGCCGCCGATGGCCAAGCCGCCTTCCACCAGCACCAGGTAGGGCGCGCGTCGGGGCAGGGCCACGGTGGCGGGCTGGGCCTGGGCCAACTGCCGCAGGCCGCCATCGGCCACGAGCGGCGTGTCCAGGGGCAGCTCGGGCCACTGCACATCACCGGTGATCCAGGCTGCGGTTTCGTCCTCGAAGTCCTCGGGCGCCGTGCGCAGGCGCTCGGCCAGGGGGCTGTCGGCAGGCAGCAGGTGGGCCACTTCGGCCAGGGGGACGAAACGCAGGCTGGGCATGGTGCTTTCAGGGCAAGGGGCAACAGTCGGCGGGCATCGTACACCGCACCGGGCCGGCCATCCGCAGCGTGCAAAGCTTGCACTTTGGGCCGACAATGATGTGTTGTCTTATCAATTAATTGAACCCTCCCGCCATGAGCCAGAACCCGCCCGCGTTTGAAGTGCTGCCCCGTGACCTGTCCGCCTACCGCCAAGGCAATGTCGGCATCGACTATGTGCACCGCTTCGAATCGGGCAAGCCCGGCCCCCATGTGCTGGTCAATGCGCTCACCCACGGCAACGAGATCTGCGGCATGGTCGCCGCCACGCACCTGCTCGACAGCGGCGTGCGCCCGCTCATCGGCACGCTGACCATCAGCTTTGCCAACGTGGCGGCCTACGAGTCCTTCGACGAGGCCCGCCCGTTCGAGAGCCGCCAACTGGTGCACAACCTCAACCGCGTGTGGTCCGCCGCCGAACTCGACGGCAGCGATGACAGCCCCGAGCTGCGCCGCGCGCGCGAGCTGCGCCCCGTGGTGGCCGCGGCCGACCACATCCTGGACATCCACTCGACCAGCCAGGACGTGCAGCCCTTCTGGGTCTACCCTGCGTACGCGCGCAACGCCGCAGCCGCCATGGCCATCGGCCTGCCGCCCGTGCACATGGTCATGCCCAACGGCCTGGGTTCGGGCACCCCGCTGATCCAGCATGGCCGCCATGGCCAGGCCCTGGGCGATGCCGGCGTGGCCATGGTGGTCGAATGCGGCCAGCACTTTTTGCAATCGGCGGCCGACCTCGCAACGCAGGTGGCGCAAGACTTCATCGCCCACTTCGGCCTGATCGCGCCGCGTGCCGACCGCGCAGCCCCCGGCCCGCAGCGCCGCTTCGAACTGCTCGAGACCTGCATGGTGCTCACGCCCGACTTCGCCTTCACCCGCCCGCTCGAAGGCTTCGAGACCTTTGCCAAGGGCGAGCTCATCGCCACCGACGGCACCGCGGAGATCCGCGCGCTGTGCGACGACTGCACCGTGATGATGCCCACGCGCGAACCCATCGTGGGGCGGGAGGCGGTGTACCTGACGCGGCCGCTGTGAGGTCTCCCGGGTGATGGATCAAAACTTCGCTCTTTGCTGTTGTTGCGGGTGAAATAGGTTCGTAAAAACCGGAATCATGCTTCGCCCGGGACTGCTGTCTCTTTCTCGTCGGCTTGCCCATACTCCAGGGCTTGCTTGCCATCTTGAAAGGACGATCTCCCCATGTTGTATGCCATCAGCTGGTTCCTCGTACTGGCCTTGCTGGCCCTGTGGTCCCTGGCCTGCTGGAGCGCCCATGCGCTGACGCTGTGGGCGGTATCGGGCGCGGGTGCCCTGGCTGGCAGCGGCCCCGCCGTGGTCGACAAGGTCGTGCTGCCCGACTGGTTGTCCATCTGGTTGCCACCTGCGTTGGTGCAGGAGTTCGGGTCGGTGCTCGCTTCTGTCGGCCCGGTCATCCAGTCGGCGTTGGAAGCCGTGCCCGCGCTCTCGGGCGCCATCTCGCTGCTGGCCTGGGCCGTGTGGGGCGTGGGGGCGCTGGTGCTGTTGGCCCTGGGGGTGGGGATGCACCTGTTGATTGCCCTGCTCAAGCGCAGCAAAGCCAGCCCTGGTACACCTGCTGCCGCCTGAAAGCTGGCAGGCTTCGAGGTTGCGGGTGGGGCACTTTCTCACTGTGCAGTGATGCATCGTTTCTGTGAATCCGGCGGGCGGTCGGTTCGCAGGGCATGCATCTGGTCAGTGCACCGGGCTTGGCACAGCCAGCGCGACGCTATTGCAGCACCACTGGCAGCTTCCGTCCATGCCCCTCTGGCGAGTCGATGCGCACGGGCAATCCCCTGGCGGGGTGCCCCGTGGCTTGCCAGACCACCTGGAGCCAGCGGGCCGCGGTATCGGTCAGCACATGGCCGACGGGGAATTCGGCGTCGCCGCCCATCAAGGGCAGGCCTGGGTGCAGCCCATCGTCGTGCATGGTCGTGTCGAACAGGCAGGCGTGGGCCGCGATGGCCTTGTTGAGCACGTAGAGATCCGGCCCCTCGAGGCCCACGCGCACCGTGAGGAATCCCTCGCCGCCCTGGTCCACGAAGATGTCGAGCGTCACCCCGCGGACCCTGTCCGGCAAGGCATCGAGCGCGCGGCGTAACTGGGCTGCGGCCTGGTCCGTATGGCGGTCGAGTACCGCATGCACGGCCTGGGCATAGTCTTGCTGGTTCATTGTGGATGCTTTGGGGGCTTGCCGAGACCCGAGCCTACCGCGTGCGCGGCAAGCCCTCCATGAGCAGCGTGAGCGCCCGCTGCAGGCCCGCGCCGGCAAAGCGCTCGCCCTTGTCGAAGCCCATGCGCACGACCACCAGGTCGTGCGAGGGCACGATGATCGTGTACTGCCCACCCGCGCCGAGCATGTAGTACGCCGAAGTGGGCAGGGCCGGGAAAGCGCCGGTACCGTTGAGCCAGAAGAAGCCCCCGTAGATGGGGCGCTTGTCGGCAGCCCAGGCCGGCGCCACCGTGCTCACGAAATTGACGAAGCCTTCGGGCAGGATGCGTTCGCCGTTCCACACACCGTCTTGCAGGTACAGGTTGCCCAGCCGCGCCCAGTCGCGCGCGGCCATGTACTCGTAGCCCTGGGTGAGGAAGTTGCCGTAGGGGTCGGTCTCCATCACCATGGAGCGGATGCCGATCTTGTCGAACAGGTGGCGCTGCGGGAAGGCCAGGTAGTCCTCGCCGCGCTTTTCCACCGCCAGGCGCACCAGGTAGCTGGCCAGTACCGGGTCGGTGTTGCGGTAGCGGCCCACGGTGTTGGGCGGCCACTGCTGCGGCCGCGTGGCCGCATAGTTGAACGAGTTGACACGCCCTGTGTAAAGGTAGGTGTGGTCGGGGTAGGTGCCGGTAGGGTCGAAGTCCGGATCATCTGGCGCCTTGATGCGCAGGCCGCTGGACATGTGCAGGATGTCGGCAATGCGGATCTGCTGGCGCGGGTCGCCTGCGCTCTGCCATTCAGGGATGGGGGCGGGCTGATCGAGCTTGTACTCGCCCTGGCGCACCAGCACGCCCATCAGCGTGGCGACCACGCTCTTGCCCATGGACCAGGATTCGAGTGGCGTGGTCCGTGTGATGCCGCGCATGTAGCGCTCGCCGATGATCTTGCCCTTGTAGGTGACCACAAAGGCGGTGGTGTAGGCGTCCAGCAGCGAGAAGGGGGCATCCACCGCCTGGGCCACGCGCCCCGTGTCGTAGCCGGTGGGCACCTCGATGGGCAGCACATCGCCCATGGGCCAGGGCAGGGTGCCGGCGTCTGGCAGCGTGCTGCGTACGGCCTTGGGAGTGAAGAACACGCTGTCCTGCCCTGGCGGCAAGGTGGTGCAGCCCTGCGATCCGTGCTGGCGCGCGACCAGCGTCGGGCCGCCCGGAATGGCGATGCGCACCTCTCTGCGCTCGCGGTCCACCACCGGCTTGCCCACGCGTGTGCGCTGCGCGTACGGGCCGGTGAAGTAGCCCACGCTTTCGGCCGCCACCTCCGGGTCCAGCCCGGTGATGAAGACTGCGGAACACAGGGTCTTGGCATAGCCGGCGGTTTGGTGTTCCAGCACGTCGCCCGGGGGTGGCACGTAGGGTGTGTTGAGTTCCAGCCCCTTGGCGCGGGCGATCAAGGCCTCGCGCGCAGGCAATGGTGCGCCGCTGCCATCGGGGTTGCCCGCGCCCGGGTCGTTGCTGCCACCGCCGCCGCAGGCGGCCAGCGCCCCCGCCGCCAGCACCAGGGCCACCGTCCTTGCCGGCAATGAAAATGGGGGCAGGCGCTTCATCATGGGGAATCGGTCCTCGTGTCGTCCGGCCCTGGGCCGGTGGGTTGCAGATGCATGGCCGGCGGTCGCCCGCCAGGGCGTGGGATCTTTCGGTTCACTTCAGGGCCGCCACCACCGCATCGAAGAAGGCGGTGTGGCTCACGGTGTTGCCGCCGCTGGGCTGCGGCTGCGCGCCCAGCACCACGATGACCACCTCTTCCTTGCGGTTGACGTGAAGGTATTGGCCATTGATCCCGATGGCCATGAAGGCCCCATCGGCGCGCGATGCACCCTCGGCCATCCACCAGAGAGAGCCGTAGTTGAGGGCGGTACCCGTGCTCAGCGTCTTGGGCAAGGTGGCTTCGGTGATCCAGCCTTCGGGCAGGATGCGTTCGCTGCCGATGGTGCCGTGGTCGTCGGCGGCTGGCGAGGGACAAAGCGTTGGCATGCGATGGCTCCAAGGGGCACTCCTGCGATCCGTTGCAACAGCGGGGCAAAGCCCTGCGCTCCGACGTCCGGCGCTGGCCGGCAGGCATCAAGAGGTCGCATGTTGGAGCGGCTTCTGTGCGAAGGCAAGCCTTATTCGTGTTTGGGGCCGGATTTGGCAGATGGCTCCACGGATCGCCTTCCGGGGTGTGCCGAACCTGGTTCCAACTCGGGGCGAGGCCGCGCCATCCACGCCGCCCACAGGCCGCTGAGCACGATCAGCGCGATGCCCAGCAAGGTGCTCCCCTGCGGCACCTGGCCGAACACCATCCACCCCAGCAGCGCGGCCCAGAACAGCTGGGAGTAGGAGAACGGGGCGATGGCCGATGGGGGCGCGATGCGGTAGGCCCAGACGATCAGCCACTGCGCGATGCACCAGCTGCCCGCCATGGCCAGCAGCCAGGGCCATTGCAACGCAAAGACCCCTGGGTCTATGCGCGCAGCGGGCAGTGCCAGCGCCAGCACACCGAGGGCCGCCGAGTACAGGATCGTGGTGGGCGCGGGATCGCTGCCGCTGAGCAGCCGGGTGCAGAGCACGGCACCGGCCCAGGCCAGGGACGACAGCAGCGGGAACAGCATGCCCGCGTCAAAGCCCGCACCCCCTGGTTGCGCCACGACCAGCACCCCGGCAAAGCCCAGCAGCACGGGCGCATGGCGCCAGGGCCGCCAGGGTTCGTGCAGCAGCAGGGCGGACAGCAGGGTCACATACAGCGGTGAGGCGAAGACCAGGGCTGTGGCCTCAGCCATCGGCAGGGTCTTGATGCCTTGCAGAAACAGCACGGCCGAGCCGACCAGGCCGGCCGCCCGGCCGAGTTGCAGGAACGGGCGACGGGAGCGCAGCAGCCCGGGCTGGCGCAGCGCCAGGGGCAGTGCGGTGAGCAGCAGCAGGGCGTAGCGCAGCCAGGCCAGTTGCCCGGCATCGAGCCCGCTGCCCGCGCGCTGGACCAGCGCGTCGGACACCGAAAAGCCGGCCATGGCGGCGACCAGGAGCAGGCTGCCCCGGAGGTGGTGGGCGGACATGGGGTGCAGCCGTTGGCGGGGTCAATCAGGTCCGGCGCACGCGCAGCAGGCCTGTCCCCTGGGGCTCGAGCCACCAGGTCTGGGCCGGAATGGCGCTACCCTTGGCCGTGTTGCGGGCGAAAAGCTGCAGCAGCCAGCCCTGGGCCCCCGCCGCCTCGATCCGGCCCTCGCCGGTCGTGAGATCGGCGAACTCGATGAGCACCGGGTCGCCGGCCTGCCAGTGCGCCGGTGCATCGGCCGGAGTGCTGGCAAGCCGCACGCCGGGGTAGAGGTGGCTGTCGCCCGCCGCCAGGCGCCGCAGGGTCATGGAGGGACAAAGCCGCGGCGGCGCTGCTCAGCGTTCGTCGAGCGCATCGGCCACGATGCGCATCGTGGTGGCGATGTGCTCGCGCGTGAGCGCCTCGGCCCGGTCGCCGTCGCGCTGCTCCAGGGCCGCGAGGATCTCGTGGTGCTCGGTGGCGGAGTGCGCCAGCTGGTCCTTGGCGAAGATCACCGGCAGGCGCAGGCTCCAGTACTGGAACTGCGTGCGCTCGTGCTGTTCCACAAAGTAGGCGTTGCCCGAGAGCGCGACCACGCGGCGGTGGAAGATCTGGTTGAGCCGGTTCACCTCGCTGCGCGAGACGGCCTCGGCCGCGTCCATGGACGCAAGGATCTGGCGCAGCTCCTGCAGCGCCTCGGCCGGGGCCCGCTCGGCCGCCAGGCGCGTGGCATAGCCTTCGATCGCCATGCGGCTCTCGAAGATGCTGCGCACCGCCAGCGGCGCTCCGGTGCCCACCACCCAGCCGCGGCTGCGGCTCACCAGGCCCTCGCCCTGCAGGCGCAGCAGGGCCTCGCGCACGGGGGTGCGGCCTGCGGAGAGCAGGGCGCAGAGATCGTCTTCCACCAGGCGCTCACCGGGTTTGACCTCGTGCGACAGGATGCGGTCGCGCAGTTGCTGGTGAACGTCCTGGGTGATCGGCGCCGTGCCGTGGTGGTGGAGGGTCATGGGGTTCCCATTGTGGCGAACGGAATTGGCAAGCTAAATTCAGGCGGTGCGGCGCACTTCGAGCACCACGCCGGCACCGGCGCGCGTGTCGAAGTAGGTGAAGCCGGAGCGGTCTGCGCGGCGCCCGCGGGCGGTCGGCAGCACGCCGGCCTGCCGCGCGTGGGCCTCGGCCTCGTCGCAATCGGCCACCTCGAAGCCCAGGTGGTAGACGCCTTCGCCATGCGTGTCGAGAAAGCGGCGCTGGGGCGAGTCTAGCAAGGACGGCTGGCACAGCTGCAGCTGGAAGTTGGCGAGGTCAAGGCACTTGTAGCGCATGCTGTCGGAGGCCGCCTGGTTCGGCACCTCGAAGGCCACATAGGGCTGGCCCTTGGGGTAGTCGAACCAGGGGCCCATGCCCAGGCTTTGGTAGTAGGCGACGGCCTTGTCCAGATCGTGCACGACGATGCAGACATGGTGCAGGTGGTGGAAGGGTTGGTGGTTCATGGCGGTTGTTCGCGGGTTGTGGTGGTCAGTGGTGATGGGCGAGGAACTGGCGGCCGCGCTCGCTTGCCGGGGCTTCGAAGAAGCGCCGCGCCGGCAGCACGTCCTCGACGATCTCGCCGTTCACCATGAACAGCACCCGGTCGGCAAAGTCGCGCGCCAGGGCCATCTCGTGCGTGGCCATGAGCATGGTGATGCCGTCCTCGGCGAGCTGGCGGATCACGGCGATCACCTCCTGGGCCAGTTCGGGGTCGAGGGCACTGGTGGGCTCATCGAGCAGCATCACCGAGGGCTCCATGGCCAGCGCGCGCGCAATCGCCACGCGCTGCTGCTGCCCGCCCGAGAGCTGGTGCGGAAAGGCCCGGGCCTTGTCCGCCAGGCCCACGCGCTGCAGCAAGGCCATGGCCTTGTCGCGCGCCTCGGCGCGGGGCCGGCGCAGCACGTGCAGCGGGCCGGACATCACGTTGTCGAGCACGCACAGGTGGCGAAACAGGTTGAAGCTCTGGAACACCATGCCGGTGCGGCGCCGCTGCAGGCTGATCTCGTGGTCGCTGAGTTCGTGCAGCGCATCGCCGCGCTGGCGGTAGCCCACGAGCGCGCCATCGACGGTGATGGTGCCGCCGTCGATGGTCTCCAGGTGGTTCACGCAGCGCAGCAGGGTCGACTTGCCGGCGCCCGAGGGGCCGAGCACGGCGACCACCTGGCCGCGCGGGATCTGTGCGCTGACATGGCGCAGCACGCACTGCGTGCCGCGGTACTTGGTCACGTCCATCAGTTCGATGGCATGGGGGGACGGCTGGGACATGGTCGGCTAGCGGTGGGGAAAGAGTTTCTCGAGCGCGGTCTGCAGCGCCGTGGCGAAGGCGGTCATCACCAGGTACCAGAAGCCTGCGACGGCCAGCAGCTCGACCACGTGGAAGTTGGCCGCATAGATATCGGTGGAGATGCGCAGCAGCTCCAGGTAGCCGATGGCCGAGGCCAGCGAGGTGGACTTGAGCAGCAGGATGTACTGGTTGCCCGCGGCCGGCACGATGATGCGCGCGGCCTGCGGGATCACCACCTTGCGCATGAGCAGGCCGTGCGGCATGCCGATGGCGCGGGCCGCGTCGCGCTGGCCGTTGTCCACGGCCAGAAAGCCGCCGCGGATGATCTCGGCCATGTAGGCGCCCTCGGCCAGGCTCAGCCCGATCAGCGCCGCGACGTGGGGCGTGATGACCGAGGTCATCGGCGCATCGAGCAGCACCCAGCTGGTGAACGGGATGGCGATGTGCAGCTGCGGGAACATGATGGGAAACGCGTTGAACCAGAAGATCAGCTGGATCAGCATGGGCGTGCCGCGAAACAGGTAGATGTAGGTCGAGGCGAACGCCGTGAGGATGGGGTTGCCGCTCACGCGCATGAGCGCCGCCACCAGCCCGACCAGGCCGGCCAGCAGCAGGGCCGTGGTGCCCAGCATCAGCGAGTTGACGGCGCCTTCCAGCACCAGGCGGCTGAACAGGTACTCCAGGAAGATCGATGCCTTCAGCACCTGGGCCTTGATGGCAGCATGCAGCAGCACGGCCAGGGCGGCCAGTACCAGGGCGGCAAAGATCCAGGGGCCCCAGGGGCGGCGGTGCACCACGCGGCGCGGGCGAGCGGTGGCGGAAGAAGGGGACGGAGGGGGGGCGGAGGTCACACGAGGTTCCGGTCGGGGCAGTGAGGAGGCCCTGGGGCGGCGCAGGCCGCCCCAGGGGCTTATTTATTGCGCTTGGAAGCCGGCAGGTTGACGCTGATGGCTGGCAAAGCCGCACCGCCCACGCCCCATTTGTCGAGCAGCTTCTGGTAGGTGCCGTCGTCCAGCATGGACTGGGTGGCCTTTTGCACCGCATCGCGCAGGGCGGTGCGGTTCTTGGCGAAGGCCCAGGAGGTGATGTACTGCGTGAGCATGTAGTTGCCGCCGACGATGCGGTAGCGGCCCGGGAACTGCTGGCCCATGTAGACCAGGGCCGGGAAGTCGCCCAGGTAGCCGTCCACGCGGCGCAGGTCGAGCTGCATGCGCGCATCGGGTGCCGAGGGCAGCTGTTCTGCGCGGATGGCGGCCTTGCCCGCCTTCACGCAGCGCTCGGACGCGGCCTCCACCTGGGCCATGATGACCCGGCTGCCCAGCAAGGTGGCCACGCCCTTGCCGCAGAAGTCGTCGATGGTGTCGAGCTTGTCCTTGTTGGCGGCCAGCACCAGGATGCTGCCGCCCGAGAACAGGTAGTTCACGAAGTCCACCTTCTGCTCGCGCTCCTCGGTGTCGCTGATGCCGCCCGAGGCCATGTCGAAGCGGTCGGCCTCCAGACCGGGGATCAGGGCCGAGTACTCGGCCTGCACGAATTCGATCTTCAGCGAGAGGCGCTGCGCCATCTCGGTCAGCAGGTCGCGGCTCGCGCCGGTGACCTCGCTCTTGCCCGGCTCGCGGAACTCGATGGGCGGAAAGGTTTGCTGCGAGCCCACCCGGAGCACGCCGCGCGCCTTGATCTCGGCCGGGATGGCCGCCAGGACCTCGGGCGCGAGGGGGCGGGCGGTCTGGGCCAGGCCCAGCAAGGGGATGGCAGTGGCCAGCAGCACCAGGCCGCCGCGCAGGGAACGCGTGAGGAAATGCATGGGAATGTCCTTTCAGGTCGCTACAGACAAGGTAATGCGCGCGTGTTCAGGAGGGGTGGGCGTGGCAGGGATCAGCGGCTTTCGGCGGACTTGCCCGGAATGGCCGATGGGTTGGGGCGGTCGGCGCGCGGGCAGGGCGCCGCGGCGTCGAAGGTGGCCTGCACCGAGGCGATGTACGCGGCCGGGAACTTCCAGGCCGCCAGGCCGGTGGGGATGTGCTCCCAGTAGAAGTTGGGCGGGCGCATGGCGACGCCGGGCTTGGACAGGCGGTAGGTCCAGCAGTCGTAGGCCTTGCCGTCCTCGCCGTGCACGGTCAGGAAGAAGCGCTCGAAGTCGTCGTAGTCCTCGTTGAGCTGGTGGGGCTCGTGCTCGAACACCACGCCCAGGGCGTTGTGGCCCACGGCGTCCGATACGCCGTTGAGGTGGCACCAGCCGCGGTCACTGCGCTCGCCGGCGGCATGGAACTGCAGGCGGTGGTTGGCCGCATGGGCCTTGGTGATGGCCTTGGTGGTGGGCCAGTAGCGGCGGATCTCGGGGTCGTTGAGCCAGGTGCAGTAGGCAAAGTAGTAGAGCATGGTGCTAGCTTTCTTTCAGGGAAGGTGAGCCTCTCGCGAGGCGGGGAGGTAAATATGTATATCTCTTCGTATACGAACATCGCAAGAGCTGTGCCAAGCATCCTGGCTGGGCTGGCGATCTTCAATTTTTCGTATATTTCAATGTGTACGTAAAGATATACGAAGAAGCAAGACCCACTCTCGGTGTTTTCCCTGGCATGCCTGCTGCGGCAGGCTGCACGGCCCTGGTGCAGCACGGGCGCGCAGGGGGCAGGCTGCGCCGCCTTGGTGCGGCCCATGCGGCGCCGTTGCAGCCATGGTGCGGCTGGGCAGGCCCTCAGGCCTTCAGATCCTCAGCCCAACTGCAGCTGGCCGTTGCTGTCCTCGCCCTGCATCTGCTGCTCGCGCGCGGTGGCCAGCAGTTCCTTGCGGGTGTTGTCGATGTGCTCTTCAAGCAGGGTCACGACCTTGGTGACGTCGCGCGCACGGCAGGCCGCCACCAGCTGGTAGTGGTCCGACTGGGGCTTGTCCTTGCCGGTGGCGGTGGACATGGCCAGGTGGGTGTAGCGGTCGGTGTTGAGGCAGTACTCCTCGATCAGGCGCTTGAGGCGCATGTTGTTGGCCGGAGCCGACAGCGCCAGGTGGAACTGGCGGTTGTATTCGGCCCAGTCGCTGACCACGTCGGAGCGGCTGTACTCGTCGAGGATGCGCTCCATGGTCTCGAAGTCGCGCTCCACCATGTTGGGCACGGCCAGCCGCGCCGCATGGCATTCCAGCGCCACGCGGATGTCCAGCAGCTCGCAGATTTGCTGCACGTTCATGCCCGCCACCATGGCGCCGCGGTTCAGGTGGTGCACCACCAGGCCTTCCGACTCAAGCTGGCGCAAGGCCTCGCGCACCGGAATGCGGCTGGCGTTGAACTGCGTGGCCAGCGCGTCCTGGCGCAGTTGGTGCCCCGCCGGCAGCTTGCCGCTCAGGATGTCGTTGCGCAGCGCGTCGCGGATGACCTGGTGCAGGGCGCGCGGTTTGGTGGTGCGGGATCTCATGGGCGCTATTGGATCAGAACTGGCCGCCGGTTTCACAACACGATTGTCATATTGGATCCGCATGTATAGAATTGGATCCAATCGATGATTTGTTGGATCTTAAGCAAGTCGAATTGGTTTCAAAGAAGTGGTGTTTGGCTACTTTTCTTGGAAGAAAAGGCGGGGCAGGCCAGCGGCCGTGCAAGGGCGCGGCGGGGCGTCTGTCCTTCCATGGCCGATTCGCGCGGGCGCTCCTTCAGGCATCCCCCTGCACCCCGTGCATCCGGCGTGAGCCGGCATCCCTTCAGCCACTACCTACTTACCTACGGAGCTTCCATGTCCATGAAATTTCGAACCCTCCGAGCGCCCATGGCGTTCGCCTTCAGCCTGGCGGTCGGCGCGCATGCGCTGGCGCAGGACACCGTGCAGATGGGCGCCGTGCTCTCGCTCACGGGCGCCAACGCCACGGTGGGCGAGGACGTGCGCCGCGCGGTCGCCCTGGCGGTGGACAAGGTGAACGCCGACGGCGGCGTGCTGGGCAAGAAGTTCAGCGTGGTCGTGGAAGACTCGGGCGGCAACGCCACCACGGCGCTGAACGCGGCGCGCAAGCTGGTCAGCGTGGACAAGGTGCCCGTGGTGATCGGCGAGTACTCCTCGGGCATCACCCTGCCCATGGCGCAGTACCTGGTGAAGGAGGGCGTGGCCCACATCAACATCGCCAGCACCAGCGTGAAGATCCGCGACCTGGGCGCCAGCTCGTTCAACCTGATCGGCCTGGAGGACAAGGGCAACCAGTTCTCCTCGAAGGACGTGTGGGACCTGGGCTACCGCAACGTGGCCATGGTGGCGCCCAACAATGCCTATGGCCAGGGCGTGGTGCACGGTTTCAAGCAGGAGTTCGAGAAGCTCGGCGGCAAGGTCGTGACCGAGGTGCTGTACACGGCCGGCCAGTCCACCTACCGGCGTGAGCTGCAGCAGATGTCGCGCAGCAACCCCGACGCCTACATCTACACCGCCTACGGCCAGGAGTCGGCCGTGATCAACCGCGAAGCCCTGGAGCTGGGCCTGCGCAGCAAGCCCTGGTACGCCATCCTGATCTCGATGAGCCTGTCCGACACCGCGCCCGAGATCGCCAAGGGCCAGCTGGGCATGGAGGTGGGCTCGGTCTACGGCGCCGCGGGCAAGGCCTATGCCGATGCCTTTGCTGCCAAGTACAAGGAGGGCATGAAGACCTCGTACACCGGCTACGCCTACGACGCCGTGCTCATGACGGCTGCCGCGATGAACAAGGCCAAGTCCACCGACACCGCTGCCGTGCAGGCCGCGCTCAAGGAGCTGGGCAAGGGGGGCTATGTGGGCGTGACCGGCCCCATCGTCTTCGACGCCGAGCGCCAGCGCACCGATCCGCCGTACGCCAAGCTCAAGTACGACGGCAAGGTCGTGCCGCGCTGATCTTTCCAGAGCGGCGAACAAAACTCTTCTGGCGCCGTTGCTGCGTCCTGTCGTACTGACCGTACTGCCTGCAACGCAGTGCCTGGCCAGAACCGCTTCGCTGAGTTTTGTTATCCGCTCTGAGTCCCCACGCCGCGCCCCTGAACCAGCGCGGCATCCCCTGATGCCCGGCCCGCAGCGCCGCAGTGCGCGCGCGGCCGGCTCCACCGATCCGTCTCCATGCTCCAACTTCTCTTCGACACGCTGTTGCGTGCCTCGGACCTGGCGCTCGTCGCGCTGGGCCTGAGCACCGTCTACGGCCTGGTCAAGTTCCCCAACATCGCGCATGTGCAGTACGCCATGCTGGGCGCCTACGCCACCTATGCCCTGTTCGCCTGGGGCCTGCCGCTGCCGCTGGCCATCGCCATCGCCTGCGGCCTCACGGGGCTGCTCACGCTGGTGCTGCACCTGCTGGTGTTCCGCCGCCTGCTGCGCTCGGGCCCGGCCATCGCCATGATCGGCTCGCTCGCCGTGGCCATGCTGGTCGTGGCCGGCGCGCAGGGCGTGGCGGGCTCGTTCCCGCGCATGTTCAACCTGCCGATCACCGAGCCCGTGGTGCTGGGCGGCGTGCGCCTGTCGCACACCCAGATCGCCGCCATGGCCACCACCGCCGTGCTGCTGGCACTGTTCACGCTGCTGCTGTTCTGCACGCGCACCGGGCGCGCCATGCGGGCGCTGTCGACCAACCCGGCGCTGGCGGCGGCCTCGGGCCTGAATGCCGAAGGCATCACGCGGCTGGTCAATTTTGCGAGCGGCGCCATCGCCGGCCTGGGCGGCAGCCTGCTGGCCCTGTCGACCGGCGCCCACATCAACCTGGGCCACGACCTGCTGCTGCCGGTGTTTGCCGCCGCCATCCTGGGCGGCCTGGGCAACCCGCTGGGTGCGGTGGCCGGCGCGGCGCTGATCGCGCTGACCGAGACCCTGGTCACCAACCTCAACTTCGGCTGGCTGGTGGGCAAGCCGCTGGCCTTCTTGCCGATTGCCTACCTCAGCGCCGGCGCGTTCCTGATCCTGCTGCTGGCCCTGCTCTTCAAGCCCTACGGCCTGTTCGACCGCGAGGTGCGCCGTGTTTGACTTCCTGATCTCCACTGTCACCATCGCCGGCATCTACGGCCTGATGGCCCTGGGCCTGAACCTGCAGGCGGGCTATGCCGGCCTGCTCAACTTCGGCCACATCGCGTTTGCCGGCATCGGCGCCTATGCCACAGGCATTGCCGTGCAGGCTGGCTGGTCGCCGCTGGCCGGCGCGGGCTGCGGCGTGCTCGTGGCCATGCTGCTGGGCTGGTGCATCGCGCGCCTGGGCCGCCAGCTCGGCTCGGACTACTGGGGCATCGCCACGCTGGCGATTGCCGAGATTTTGCGCACCGTGGCCACCAATGAAGACTGGCTCACCGGTGGGGCCAATGGCATCAGCGCCATCCCTGCGCTGTTCGACGGCCTGGGCCGGCCATGGAGCGCGCTGGCCTTCCTGGCCCTGGTGCTGGCGCTGGTGGCCGCGTGCGCGCTGCTGCTGCGGCGCCTGGCCAACGGCCGCTTCGGGCGCGCCCTGCGCCTGGCGCGCGAGGAGCCGCAGCTGGCGGTCTGCATGGGCTACGACCTGCTCTCGCTCAAGAGCCGGGCCCTCATGGCCGGCGCGGCCGTCACCGCGCTCGCGGGCTCGCTGTACGCGCACTACATGAGCTTTGCGGGGCCCGACTACATGGTGGCCTCCGAGACCTTTCTGCTGTGGACCATGCTGATGATCGGCGGCATGGGCAATACCGCCGGTGTGCTCTGCGGCGTGGTGCTGGTGCAGGGCGCCTATGCCCTGGTGCCGTTTGCCAAGGACTACTTCCACTTCAGCTCCGACCTGGCCGGCGCGCTGCGCCTGGGCCTCATCGGCCTGATCCTGCTGGCCTGCCTGCTGTGGCGCAGCGAGGGCCTGGTGCCCGAGAAGCTGCGAAAGATGCCATGACGACCCGTACCGCACCCATGAATGCATTCCTCGAAGTCCGCGGGGCCGCCAAGGCCTTCGGCGGCAACCAGGTCCTGTCGGACGTGAACCTGCAGATCGCGCAGGGCGAGATCGTCGGCCTGCTCGGGCCCAACGGCTCGGGCAAGAGCACGCTGCTCAACCTCATCACCGGCTTCACGCCGGCCGATGCGGGCAGCGTGCACTTCGACGGCGCGCCCATCGAGCGGCTGGCCGCGCACCGCATCGTGCGCACCGGCATGGCGCGCACCTTCCAGCTGCCCTCCATGCCCACCAAGATGTCGGTGATGGAGGTGGCCATGGCCGCCGCCACCGCGCACCACGGGGTCTGGGACACCCTGCTCGGCACGCCCGGCGCGCGCCAGGCCGAGGGCGATGCGCGCGAGCGCGCCACCCACCTGCTGCACGAACTGCTGCTGACCCCCGTGCGCGACCTGCCGGCCTCGGCCCTGTCGGGCGGTCAGAAAAAACTTTTGGGCATCGTCTGCGCGCTCATGGCGCGGCCGCGCATGCTGCTGCTCGATGAGCCCACCGCCGGCGTGCACCCCAACCTGCGCCGCGACATCGTGGCCGCGCTGCAGCGGCTCAACGCCCAGGGCATGACCCTGGTGATCGTGGAGCACGACATGCACTTCATCCGCGAGGTCTGCACGCGCTGCGTGGTGCTCGACCGCGGCGAGATCGTCGCCAGCTGCCGCCCCGACGAGCTGGCCCGCAACGAGCGCGTACTGCAGGCCTACCTGGGCACTGCGGCGGCCACCACCACCCCATCCACCCCTTCGGCTGTGGAGGCCGCATGATTGACATCGACAACGTCGTGGCCGGCTACTCGGCCGAGATCGACATCCTGCGCGGCATGACGCTGCAGGCGCAGGGCGCCGAGATCGTGACCCTGCTGGGCCCCAACGGCTGTGGCAAGAGCACGCTGCTCAAGACCATCGCCGGCTACCTGCTGCCGCGCAGCGGCCGCATCACGCTGCGCGGCGAGGATGTCTCGCAGATCCCCGTGCACCGCAAGATCCGCCACTGCGGCCTGGGCTTCGTGCCGCAGACGGACAACGTCTTCAGCGCCCTCACCATCCGCGAGAACCTGCAGGTGGGCGGTCACTACCTGCCAAAGGCCGAGTGCGCGCGGCGCATGGACGAGCTGTGCGCGCTGTACCCGGTGCTGGCGCGCAAGATGGATGCGCGCGCGGCGTCGATGTCGGGCGGCGAGCGGCAGATCCTGGCGCTGGCGCGCGCGCTGATGCCGCGCCCGGGCATCCTGCTGCTTGATGAGCCCTCGGCCGGCCTCTCGCCCAAGGTGCTGCACGAGGTGTTCGACGCCATCGTGCATGTGCGCAACCAGGAGCGCGTGACCATCCTCATGGTGGAGCAGAACGCCATGGAGGCGCTGCGCATCTCCGACCGCGCCTACGTGCTCTCCATGGGCGCGGTGGCCCTCACCGGCGAGGCCGGCGCGCTGATGCGCGACGAGAAGGTGCGCGAGCTCTACCTCGGCGACCGCGCGCACTGAGCCGCTGCACTTCGCCATCCCCCTCCGTTCCTGTCCGTTTTTTTGCGCTTCAAGGAGCCGCCCATGCTGCTTGCCCGTCTCTCCCTCCCGGTCCTGCTGTGGGCGCTTGCGCCCGCGGCGCTGCATGCGCAGACCACCGCCCCGGCACCCATCCAGTTGGGCACGACGGCGCCGTTCAGCGGCGCCTTTGCCGAGTATGGGCAGGAGTACCGCAAGGGCGCCGACGCCTGCCTGGCCAGCATCAACGCTGCCGGCGGCGTGCGTGGGCGGCCGGTGGCCATCCACTACCTCGACGATGGCTACGAGCCCGAGCGTGCGGTGGCGAATGCGCGCACGCTGGCGGGCAAGGGCATTGCCGCCTTCGTGAACCTGGTGGGTACGGGCTCGCTGCAGGCGCTGCAGCCGGTGCTGGCGGAGCTCAAGGTGCCGGTGGTCGGCGTCTCCAGCGGTGCCGACCTGCTGCGCCAGGAATCGCTGCCCGGCAGCCGCTGGGTGTTCCACACCAAGGCCGGCAACGGCGACGAGTTCGAGGGCTTTGCACGCATCCTGCCCACCATCGGCATGCAGAAGGTGGCCCTGGTCTACCAGGACAACCCCTTCGGCCGCGCCGGGCTCGACAGCGCGCGCAAGGCCTTTGCGGGCCGCCAGCCTGCGGAGATCCAGCTCGGTGAGCTGCAGGACACGGTGGCCCAGGTGCAGCGCGCGCAGCCGCACACCGTGGTGCTGATCGCTGCCGGCCAGGCGGCGCCCGCCTTCATCGCGGCCTACCAGGGCGCCGCCGGCCCGGGCGCGCGCGTGGCGGTGCTCAATGTGGTGGGGGGCCGCGTGTTGACTGACCGGCTGCAGCACAAGGTGGCCGGCATCATGACCTCGATGCTCTACCCCAGCCCCTGGAACGCATCGCGCCGCGTGGTGCGCGACTACCAGGCCAGCCTGGTCCGCGCGGGCGACGCCAGCCCCTCGCTGCTGAGCCTGGAGGGCTGCATCAACCTGCGCTTTGCCGTGGAGGCCCTGCGTGCCGCCGGCGACGACCCGTCGGCTGCCGGGGTGCGCAAGGCGCTGGAGCGTGGCCTGGGCGTGGACCTGGGCGACTTCACCCTGGCCCTGCCGCCCGGCAGGCAGGTGGCCTCGCGTTACACCACGCTGGGCATCTACCGCAGCAATGGCCGGGTGATGGAGTGACACGCTGCCGGCACACCTGCTTTCCACAACCACAAATACAACAACCCCTGCTTTCCATGTCCATCCCCACTACCGTTTCCCTTCCCGCCATCGCCTTCATGGGCGGTGGCAACATGGCCAGCGCCATCATTGGCGGCCTGGTGCGCCAGGGCCACCCCGCGAGCCAGATCGAGGTCGTCGAGCCCTGGGAACCCGCGCGCGAAGCCTTGCGTACCCAGTACGGCATCGAGGCCCAGCCCGAGCCCGGCGCAGCCCTGCAGCGCGCGCGCATCGTGGTCTGGGCCGTCAAGCCCCAGACCTTCAAGGACGCCGCCGCCCAGGCGCGTGCCCACGCGCAGGACGCCTTGCACCTGAGCGTGGCCGCCGGCATCCGCTCGGACAGCATCGCCCAGTGGCTCTCCAGCGAGCGCATCGTGCGCACCATGCCCAACACGCCCGCCCTGGTGGGCAAGGGCATGAGCGCGCTGTACGCACGCCCAGGCGTCTCGGCCACCGAGCGCCAGAGCGTGGAAGCCATCATGGCGACCACGGGCGAGGTCCTGTGGGTGGAAAGCGAAAAGCAGCTCGATGCCGTGACGGCGCTCTCGGGATCAGGCCCGGCCTATGTGTTCTATTTCCTCGAAGCCATGGCCCGCGCCGGCACGGCCATGGGCCTGTCGGCCGAACAGGCCCACCAACTGGCCGTGGGCACCTTCGTGGGCGCCTCGGAGCTGGCGCGCTGCTCGGATGAGCCGCCCGCCGTGCTGCGCGAGCGCGTCACCTCCAAGGGCGGCACGACCTACGCCGCCCTGCAATCCCTGGCCAGGGACGGCGTGGCCGATGCCTTCGAGCGCGCCATGCGCGCCTCGGAGCGGCGGGCGCATGAGTTGGGGGAGGAGGGTGCCGGCGGCTCCGGCACCCGGCCCTGATCAGTTCAGCAGCCCATCCAGCAGCTTCGCCACATGCACCGCCTCGCGCTGTGCCCCATCGGCAATCTGGTGCCGGCAGCTCGTCCCGTCTGCCACCACGATGGCATCGGGGCTCTTGCGCACCGCGGGCAGCAGCGCCGCCTCGGCCATCTGCATGGACACCTCGTAGTGCGAGGCCTCGTAGCCAAAGCTGCCGGCCATGCCGCAGCAGGAGCTTTCGATGAGCTCGGGTTGCGCCCCGGGGATCAGGCGCAGCACCTCCAGGATGGGGGGCACGGCGCCAAAGGCCTTCTGGTGGCAGTGGCCGTGCAGCAGGATGGGTTTGCCTGCGGGCTTGAGGGATGGCGCAAAGCGACCGGCCTTGGCTTCGCGGGCCAGGAATTCCTCGAACAGCAGGGCCTGTTTCGACACGGCCACGGCCTTGTCGCCCAGGCCCATGACCAGGGCCTCGTCGCGCAGCGTGAGCAGGCACGAGGGCTCCAGCCCCACGATGGCGATGCCGGCCTGGGCCAGGGGGAGCAGGGCGTCGACGAGGGCGCCGGCGCGCGCCTTGGCTTCGTCGACCATGCCGGTGGCAAGGTACGTGCGGCCGCAGCAGTGGTGGCTGCCATCGCCTTTTTCGACGGTGTGCAGCACATAGCCGGCGGCGTGCAGCACGCGCGCGGCGGCCAGGGCGTTCTCGCTTTCGAATGTGCCATTGAAGGTGTCGACGAACAGCACGGCGGCCTTGCGGCCGGCCTGGGCTGCGGCGATGGTGTCGTCACGGCCGGCGAACAGGGATGCATCCTTGGTGCGCCAGAAGGTGTCCGCGCGCCAGGCGGGCAGTGAACGCCGGGCCGAAAAGCCCAGCAGCTTTTCGCCCAGCCAGGCGGCGCCGGGCACGGTGTTGCGCAGGTTGAGCAGCCAGGCGAAATGGCTGGCCGTGCGCGCATAGGCGGGCAGGTGGGCGACGAGCCTGTCCTTGAGCGTGTGGCCGTGCTTGCGCTTGTAGTGGGCCAGGAACTCGACCTTCATCTTGGCCATGTCCACGCCCGTGGGGCAGTCGCGCTTGCAGCCCTTGCAGCCCACGCACAGGTCCATGGTGTCGTGCATCGCCTCGCTGGTGAAGGCGTCGGGGCCCAACTGGCCCGACACGGCCAGGCGCAGGGTGTTGGCGCGGCCGCGCGTGAGGTGCTGCTCGTCGCGCGTCACGCGGTAGCTGGGGCACATGGTGCCGGCGTCGAACTTGCGGCAATGGCCGTTGTTGTTGCACATCTCCACGGCCTTGGCGAAGCCGCCGGTCACGTCGCCGCCGGTGCCGGGGGCGGTGGTCACCTCGGTCACCGGGTCGGCCTGCACGTTCCAGGCCGACCAGTCGAGCACGGGCGTGAGCGGGATGCGCTTGTAGGGCTTGGGCGCCGTGGCAGGCGCAAAGCGGAACAGCGCGCCATCGTCCATCTTGGGCGGGTCGATGATCTTGCCGGGGTTGTACAGGCCGATCGGGTCCAGGTGGTTCTTGATGGATCGGAAGGCCTCGTTGATGGCGGGGCCGAACTGCCATTCGATCCACTCGCCGCGGCACAGGCCGTCGCCATGCTCGCCGCTGAAGGCGCCCTTGTACTTGCGCACCAGGGCGCTGGCCTCTTCGGCAATGGCGCGCATCTTGGCGGCGCCCCCCTGTGGCCCGCCTATGCGCATATCGAGGATGGGGCGCACATGCAGCGTGCCCACCGAGGCGTGCGCGTACCAGGTGCCGCGGCTGCCGTACTTGGCGAACACCTCGGTCAGGCCGTCGGTGTACTCGGCCAGATGCTCCAAGGGCACGGCGCAGTCTTCGATGAAGCTCACGGGCTTGCCGTCGCCCTTGAGGCTCATCATGATGTTCAGACCCGCCTTGCGCACCTCCCACAGGTTCTTCTGCGGGGCTTCATCGGGCATCTCGACCACGCTGCCGGGCAGGCCCAAGTCGCCCATCAATTCGACCAGTTGGCGCAGCTGCGGCAGCAGGGCCGCCTTGTCGGCACCCGAGAACTCCACGAGCAAGATGGCTTCGGGCTTGCCGATGAGGGCGGTCTCCACCGTGGGGCGAAAGGCCGGGTTGGCCAGGGCCAGCTCGATCATGGTGCGGTCCACCAGTTCCACCGCCGTGGGGCCCAGCTTGACGATGTGCTGGGCCGAGTCCATGGCCTTGTGGAAGCTCGGAAAGTTGACGATGCCCAGCACCTTGGCGCGCGGCAGCTCGCTGAGTTGGAGCGTCAGGCTGCGCGTATAGGCCAGCGTGCCTTCGGCGCCGATGAGCAGGTGCGCCAGGTTCACGCTGCCGTCGGCGGTGTAGGGCTTCTCGCTCTGGTTGTCGAAGATATCGAGGTTGTAGCCCGCCACGCGGCGCATCACCTTGGGCCAGCGCTCGGCGATTTCGCCGCGGTGCTGCTGGGCCAGGGCGTGCACATGCTGCGCGATGGCGCTGGCGCGCGGGCCCAGCGTGGCCAGCGGGCCAAAGTCCACCAGCTCGCCATCGCTGAGCCAGGCGCTGGCGCCCAGCACGTTGTGCACCATGTTGCCGTAGGCAATCGAGCGCGAGCCGCAGGAGTTGTTGCCCGCCATGCCGCCCAGCGTGGCCTGGGCGCTGGTGGACACATCCACCGGGTACCACAGGCCGTGCGGCTTGAGCTGGGCGTTGAGGTGGTCGAGCACGATGCCCGGCTCCACCGTCACCGTGCGGGCCTCGGCATCGAGCGCCAGCACCTTGCGGAAATGCTTGGTGTTGTCGATCACCAGGGCCGCGCCCGTGGTCTGGCCGCACTGGCTGGTGCCGCCGCCGCGCGGCAGCACGGGCACCTTGAGGTCGCGGGCAATGGCTATGGCGGTGGCGATGTCGCGCTCGGTGCGCGGCACCAGCACGCCGGCCGGCATGATCTGGTAGATGGAGGCATCGGTCGCGTAGCGCCCGCGCGAAGCGGCATCGAACAGCACCTCGCCCTCGGTCTCTGCCGCCAGGCGCCGCGCCAGGGCCTCGCAGGTCTCGTTGGGGGGCAGGGTGGTACCGGCTGGCTGCAGGCTGCTGGCGGGTTCGATGCGCATGGGGAGGGGGTCCTAGGTTTTGGCGTTCCGCTTGGGGTGGGGGTAGATTTCGCCCGCGCGCAGCAGCTCCAGCACCGTGTCGCGCTTGCGCAGCACATGGGCCACGAGCACCCGGCGCATGGCCTCGGCATCGTGCGCGGCCAGGGCCTCGATCATCTGTTCGTGTTCGGCCACCGCGGCTTTCCACTTGGCCTCGTCCTGGTTGGTGCGAAAGCGCAGCGATTGCACGCGGGCGTTGATGGAGCGGTAGGTGGCCGTGAGCACCGGGTTGCCGGCCGCCTCGTTGATGGCGGTATGGATGCTGGCGTTGATGCGGTAGTAGCCCGACAGGTCGCGCCGCGCGAAGCAGGCCATCATTTCGTAGTGCAGGGCGCGCAGCTCGGCCAGCTCTTCGTCGCGGATGCGCCGGGCCGCGAGTTCGCCCGACATGCCTTCGAGCGTGGCCAGCACCTCGAAGGTGTTCACCACGTCGGCCTCGGTCAGCTTCACGGCCACGGCGCCGCGGTTGGGCAGCAGGTCCACCAGGCCCTCGGCGCCCAAGAGCTTGATGGCCTCGCGCAGCGGGGTGCGCGACACGCGCAGCTGCTCACTCAGCTCCCGTTCGTTCAGTTTGGCTCCCGGCGCGATCTGGCCTTCCACCAGCATGGTGCGCAGGCGCGCGGCGACCTGGTCGTGCAGCGCGAGGCGGGAGATTTCGATGATTTCAGCCATGTGGTGCTTTCTGTTTTGAATTTTGCATGCAAAAAATTGGCAGATCAACCGGGTAAATTAAGGGTAATCCCGCATGCAATTGTGTTTTTTGCATGCAAAACTGAAAGAAGAAAGGACGCAATATGCTTCAACTCGACTTTCACCCTACCGGCCGCCACTTCCTGCAGATCCCGGGCCCGAGCCCGGTTCCAGACCGCATTTTGCGGGCGATGAGCCTGCCCACCATCGACCACCGGGGCCCTGAGTTCGGTGGCCTGGGGCTCAAGGTGCTCTCGGGCATCCAGAAGATCTTCCAGACCCGCCACCCCGTGGCGATCTACCCCGCATCGGGCACGGGGGCCTGGGAGGCGGCCCTGTCCAACACCTTGAGCGCGGGCGACCATGTGCTGATGTTCGAGACCGGGCACTTCGCCTCGCTGTGGCAGAAGATGGCCACGCGCCTCGGCATCTCCACCGAATTCCTGGCCTGGGAGGGCAAGGACGAGCACCTGCCCCTGGCCGGCGGCTGGCGCCGCGGCGTGCAGGCCGACCTGATCGAGGCCCGCCTGCGCAAGGACACCGAGCGCAAGATCAAGGCCGTGTGCGTGGTGCACAACGAGACCTCCACGGGCGTGACCTCCGACATCGCCGCAGTGCGCAAGGCCATCGACGCCGCAGGCCACCCGGCCCTGTTGATGGTGGACAGCATCTCGGGCCTGGCCAGTGCCGACTTCCGCCACGACGAGTGGGGTGTGGACGTGACCATCAGCGGCTCGCAAAAGGGCCTGATGCTGCCGCCGGGCATCAGCTTCAACGCACTCTCGCCGCGCGCGCTCGAAGCCTCGAAGAAGGCCACGCTGCCGCGTGCCTTCTGGGCCTGGGACGAGATCGTGGAGATGAACAAGGACGGCTACTGGCCCTATACGCCCAACACCAACCTGCTGTACGGCCTGTCCGAAGCCATCGACATGCTGTTGGCCGAGGGCTTGGAGAACGTCTTCGCGCGCCACCAGCGCTGGGGCGCGGGCGTGCGCGCTGCCGTCAACGCCTGGGGCCTGCCCATCCAGTGCGCCGACCCGGCCGTGTACTCGCCCGTGCTCACCGGCGTGATCACGCCCGAGGGCGTGGACGCCGATGCCGTGCGCCGCCTGATCCACCAGCGCTTTGACCTGTCGCTGGGCACGGGCCTGGGCAAGCTCAAGGGGCGCATGTTCCGCATGGGCCACCTGGGCGACAGCAACGACCTCACGCTGATCGCCATGGTGGCGGGCGTGGAGATGGGGCTCAAGCTCTCGGGCGTGGCCCTGGCTGGCAGCGGTGTGCAGGCCAGCATGGACTATTTCGCCAGCCATGCGGCGCCGGCTGCCCTCAAAAAGGCTGCCTGAACCTGCAACGCTGTTGATGGACCGAGCAGCCAGCGCCTGCGGGAGGCGCTGGCTGTCTGTGTGCGTTTTTCCTTGTTTCTCTCCCCCGCTTGCGGCCCGCTGCGGCGCAAGGACCGATCGATCCCGTGTTTTCCGAAAGCCACCGGCCGTGCATGCATGCGGTCGGGGCGGTATGTCTGTCTGTGCTGAGTTCATTCAACCCGGCCCGCACCAACAAGGGCCCACGAAGGAGACAAGCGATGATGATGATGAAAAGACGTTCCCTGATCCAGTCCGCGGGCGCGGCGGCGGCCACGCTCGGCGCCCCGCGCCTGTTCGCGCAGGAGTGGCCCAGCGGCCCGGTGCGCATCATCGTGGGCTTTCCGCCCGGAGGGGGTACCGATGCGCTGGCGCGCGTGGTAGCGACCAAACTGTCGACCATGTGGAAGCAGTCGGTCATCGTGGAGAACAAGGCCGGTGTCTCGGGCGTGCTGGCGGCCGAGTACGTGGCCCAGCAGCCCAGCGACGGCAGCACCCTGCTGATGGCCCACATCAACAGCCACGCGCTGGCCCCCAGCCTGCAGCCCAAGCTGCGCTACGACGTGCAGCGCGACTTCGTGCCCATCGTGATGGTGGGCGTCACGCCCAACCTGCTGATCGCGGGGCCGGGGCAGAAGGCCCTCACCGTCAAGGAGATCGTGGCTTTGTGCAAGGCAGATCCCGGCAAGGTGAGTTTCGGCTCGGCCGGCCCGGGCTCGGCCCAGCACCTGGCGCTGGAGATGTTCAAGCTGCAGGCGGGGGTGGATGCGCTGCACGTGCCCTACAAGGGCAGCGCGCCGGCGCTGGCCGACCTCATGGGCAACCAGATCCAGTACTGCTTCGAGACCATGACGGCCGCCACGCCGCATGTGAAGAGCGGCAAGGTGGCCGCCGTGGCGCAGACGCGCACCAAGCGCGCCAAGGGCCACCCGGGCGTATCGACCATGCAGGAACAGGGCTTTCAGGGTTTCGAGGCCACCACCTGGTACGGGCTGGCGGGGCCGGGCAAGCTACCATCGGCCGTGGCCGACAAGATCAACCGTGATGTGAACACGGTGCTGGCCATGCCCGACGTGCAGGAACGCCTGGACACCTATGGTGCCGAAGACGGCGGCGGAACGCGCGACAAATTCAAGGACTTCATCGCCACCGAGATTGCCAAGTGGGGCAAGGTGGTGAAGGACGGCAACGTCAAGGTAGAAAGCTGAACAACGATGGCCGAACAGGACCCGACAACCGGATTGACCCACGCCCTGGTGGCCGCATGGCAGGCAGGCCGCACCATCAGCGCCTTGCCCTGGGGCGGGGCGCTGGCCGATGCGCCGGCGGCCTATGCCGTGCAGGAGGCGGTGGCCCAGGCCATGGGCTGGTTCCCGCCCGGCCCGGCGCGGCACTGGAAGTCGGGCGGCCCCAACCGCCAGGCCGTGCTCACGCATGCGCCGCTGCCGCCTGCGGGCGTGCGCGCCAGCCCGGCGGACTATTCCGACCTGCGTTTCCACACCATCGGCATCGAATCGGAGATCGCGCTGCGCCTGGGCCAGCCGGTGTCGCCCGCGCAGGCCGCGGCGCTGACGCCGGAGACGGCGGGCATGTTCGTCGATGCCATGGCCGTGTCCATCGAGATCGTGGATTCGCGCTGGCAGGAGGGCGGCGACGCCCCGGCCCTGCTGCGCCTGGCCGACCTGCAGTCGCACGGGGCGCTGGCGCTCGGTGACTGGGTGCCCTATGCGGCGCGCGACTGGGCTGCGCAGCGCTGCACCACGCGCATCGGCAAGCGCGAACCCGTGCTGCGCACGGGCACGCACCCGCTGGGCGACCCGGCCTGGCTGCTGCCCACCTGGCTGCAGCATGCCACGCGCAAGGGTGCGACCGTGGCCGCGGGCACGGTGGTGACCACGGGCTCGTGGGTAGGGCTGCTGCCTGCCGCGAAGGGTGAGGCGGTGGACGTGGAATTCGACGGCGTGGGCCGCGCGTCGCTGGTCCTTTAGAACGACGAACCTGGCTGCGTGAGGAACGCGATTTCCTCCGCGGTCGACACGCGTCCCAGCACCTGGTTGCGGTGCGGGTAGCGGCCAAAGCGCGCAATGATGTCGCGGTGCTTGATCTCAAAGGCCAGGTTGTTCTCCAGCCCCGGCTGGTCGAACAGCTCCATCGCCTGCGTGTGGATGGCCAGCGATTCGCTGTGCATGTAGGGCATGTAGGCAAAGGCCCGCTGCGCTACCGGCAGGGCCTTGTGCTGGCCGCTGGCCACGAGCTCCTGCGCCAGGGTCAGGGCCTGTGCGTCCTGCGCGAAGGCGCCGGGCGTGTTGCGGTGGATGTTGCGCGAGAACTGGTCGAGCACGATGATCTCGGCCAGCCGGCCCTCCGGGGAGGCACGCCAGGCGGACAGCTCGCACTGGCGCGCCGCTGCCAGCGTGGCGCCGAAGCGCTCGGTGATGCGGCGATCGAGCGCATCGTCCTGCATGAAATGCTGGTTGGGCGTGAGTTCCTCGAACCAGAAGTGGAGTACGTCTTCGGCGTGCATGGAAAGGGCCCGCTCCTATAAATGAAGATGCGCCCATGATAGGGCGCACGGGACCGACCGGGCTCTGGACCTTTGTCTCAGTTTTCCATGGCACATGAAACTGGCGCGGCCAGAGCCAGTGCTCCCGTGCAAGGGCCGCCAAGCCGCATAGGCGGCGCTTCGCTTGCGTGCACTGGGGGCGTCCCCCTCCCAGATTGCGAAGCAATATGAGAGAGGGGCTGAGGGCCGCGGCTCCAAGCCTGCCTGCGCAGGCTTGGACGTGCCCGAAGAGTGGCCGCCTCTGGCGGACACACCGAGGCGCGAAGCGACTCAGGGGGTGTTTTATTTCAGTGCTTGGTCAGCCGGATCTTGCCATCCTTGACGTACTGGTTGTACTGGTCCTTGGGGATGGCGGCCGAGCCGGCTGTCTCGTCCTCGGTGGTCCAGCTCAGGGTGGTGCTGTCGGGTGCGGTGATGAGTTCCACCGGGCCTTCGGGAATGGCGATGGGCGCACCGTCGCCGGGCGTGAACGTCACATGGCCACGGATGGTGGCGTGCTGCGTGCGGGCTTGGGGCTGGTGTTGCTGTTTCATGGGGTCATCATCCTTGCGGCCACGGGGCCGCTGTTGGCATGCTCCCATTACAGCGCCGGGGGGCGGGTCGGCGCTGTCAGACCACAGCCCGCTGCCACGCGGGCCAAGCGCTGCTGTTGTCGTTGATGGCCATCAGGGGGGCAGCACCGCCTGCTGGTTGCGCTCGGTGCGCACCAGGTACAGGCCGCTGCCGATGATGATGGCCCCGCCGATCAGCGTGGAGGCACCCGGCACGGCCTGCCACAGCACCCAGTCCAGCCCCATGCCCCAGGCCAGGGCCGTGTACTCGAAGGGCGCCACGACCGAGGCCTGGCCGTGGCGGAAGGCCTCGGTGATCGCCAACTGGCCCAGAAAGCCGGTGATGCCCATGGCGGCCACGAGCAACCAGTGGGCGGAGTCGAGTGCGACCCAGTTCGGCACGGCCAGCGCCGTGGCGCCCAGCGCCAGCAGGGCCGTGGTCCAGAAGACCAGGCTGGCGCTCGAATCGGTGCGCGTGAGCAATCGCCCGGTGATGGCCGAGACGGCATAGCCCGTGGCCGCGCCCAGCACCGCGAGCGCACCCACGGAGAACATGGCCTCCTGGCTGGGGCGCAGGGCCACGACCACGCCCACCATGCCCAGCACGATGGCGACCCAGTGCGCGCCGCGCACCTTCTCGCCCAGCACCACGGTGGACAGGGCCGTGATCAGCAGCGGCGCGATGAAGAAAAGCGTGTAGGCCTCGGCCAGGCCCAGCTCGCGCAGCGCAAAGGCAAACAGCGCCAGCATGCTGATGTTGATGGCCCCGCGCAGCAGGTGCAGCGGCCAGCGCACCCGGAGCAGGCCGCGCGCCTCGCCGCGCCACAGCACGTAGAGCGTGACCAGGGGCAGGGCGGCCAGGCCGCGCATGGAGGCGACCTGCATGGCCGGGTAGTGGCCCGACAAGGTCTTGAGCAGCGCATCCATGATGGAGAAGAACCCCACCGCAGCGCACATGGCGATGATGCCGCGCAGGTTGGCCGACATCGCGGCCGGGGCGGTGGCGGGCAGGTGCTCGGGGGTGGTGCTGGACGGCTCAGCCACCGCGGGCTCCGGCGGTCGTCAGGGCGGCGGCGGGTGCCGGGGGCTTCGGGGCGGTGCGTGGCGTCATGGCGAAGATCGATCGTCGTGGGATGGGGGTTGCCGGCCGTGGGCTTGCCGCGCCCTGCGCCGGGTGGGCAGGCAGGGGGCTTGTGCACAAGGGTGTTGTGCAAAAAGTGTAGCGCACTGCTGCTGCAGGCCTGCTGCCAGGGCTTGCCGTGCGATGGGCCCCAGGATCCCTGGGGGCCTGGGTCCCGTCAGTCAGTCCGGGTCCTTGCCAGGGCCTGCCGCATGGCCAGCGCGCTTCCCGCCGCTGGGTTGGTGCTTCTTGTTCTTGTCGCTGTCGTCGTCGCTGCGCGGTGGGTGCTGTTGTGGCCCTTTGTCTTCGGCCGCTTCGTGCACCAGGGGAATGGCCCACAGCACGGCCAGCGCCAGCACCGCGCTGAGCACGGCCGTGACCTCGCGCCCCAGGCCCGCGGCCACACCGATGGCCGCCGTGAGCCAGATGCCGGCGGCCGTGGTCAGGCCCTTGACCTGGTGCTCCGCATCGCCCTTGAGGATGGTGCCCGCGCCCAGAAAACCCACGCCCGCGACGATGCCCTGGATCACCCGGCTGTTGTCGGCCGCGCTGATCCCGACCTGCTGCGCCACCAGCACGAACAGCGCCGCGCCCATGGCCACCAGCATGTGCGTGCGTATGCCCGCGGCCTTGCCTGCATGTTCGCGCTCCCAGCCGAGCAGGCCACCCAGCACGGCGGCGACGGCCAGGCGCACGACGATGCGGGTGGCTTCGCCAGCGTCGGGGACGTCGGAGAACTCTTCGGTCACGGTGGTGGTGACCTGGTGCCACCAGGGGGCGGTTGGGGGTGCTTCGGCCATGGCTTTGGATTCGGTCTTGTGGGGGGGGTGGCGTCAATGTGCGCTGCCGTATGGGGCTGTGCTAGCAGCGGGGGGCGGTTTTAGAGGTAGGACGGAGCTGACGTTGTGCCTTGTGGCTGCTTTTGTCTGTGTGCTGAGAGCGCGAGCCGGGATGTGCGCCCGGCGGCGCAGTAACTTTCTCTTGCGTCGCCAAGAGAAAGTCACCAAAGAGAAGGCGACCCCCAGTCTGCGTCCCCCATCGCCCTGGCGGGCGATGGGGGCAGCCTGCGATGCTCGGATCTGGGGTGGGCGTCGATGAACTCCCTGCGCTGCCTCTGCGAGGCAGCTCCGGTCAAACAGCATCGACGAGCTAGACGACGAAGCGTGTGTGTCCTTCGGCACACACGCCCACCCCAGCCCCTGCGCTTCTCGGCGCAGCCAGAAGGGGTGGGGAGCGGGTTCAAAAACGGCTGCTGCTTTCGCAGCTACGCCGGGTGTCGGTTACGCGCTGCGCGCTGCCGACGTGTGGGCGCGGCGGTCCTGCCCAGGCCAAGCGCAGCGAGGCAGCCAGGGCCGAGCGAAGCAATGGCCCGTGTGGGGCCCGATCCCACCCCCTTCTGACCGTGCCGAGAAGCGCAGGGCCTGGGGTGAGCGCGTGCCGAAGGACACGCGCATCGTTGTCATGCTTGCCGCAGCTGTCTGAGCGGAGTTCGAAGAACGCAGCGAGTTCTGCGGCACACCCCAGGACCGAGCATCGCAGGCTGCCCCCTCGCCCCCGGGCGAGGGGGACACGGGCAGCGGGGTCGCCTTTCTTTTGGGTACTTTTCTTTGGCGAAGCAAAGAACAAGTACCTCGGCCGCCGGGCCGAGACCCGGCTCCCGCACTCAGCAAAAGCATGCCATCAAAACAGCCACGCCGCCGGGCGTACATCCCGGCTCCCGCCCTCAGCCAAGGCATGGGGCAACCATTCGCACAAATGCCCTGCCGTTGCTACGACTCTAACGACCAAGGCAACCGAACCAACAACCGCTGCCAGTCCGCCACAGGCGCCGACTCCTCCACGGCACCGCCATCCAACCGCAACCCACTCTCAAACACCAACAAATCCCCCGTCACCGGATGCGGCACCCGCAACTCCCACGCATGCAACCACAGGCGCTGCTGCCCCAAACGCTCCGCCCACCACCGGTTGATCGGCCCCTTGCCATGCGTCGCATCCCCGATGATGGGATGCGCCAGATGCTTCAAATGCCGCCGGATCTGGTGCCGCCGCCCTGTGGTCGGCAGTGCCTCCACCAGCGAAGCGCGGGTGCCGGGAAATCGCGAATCGCTCACCTCGGGCAGGGTGAGCCGGGCCCGCAGGCGAAAGCGCGTGTGCGCGTCCTGCACGGCCGCGTCGGCCGGGGCGTCGTCGGGTTTCAGGGCGTGGTCCACCTCGGTGGCCTCGGGCGCCCAGCCGCGCACCATGGCCAGGTAGCGCTTGTGCGTGGCCTGGTGCTCGAAGGCCTGCGACAGCGCGCGTGCCGCGTCGCTGTGCAGCGCCATCACCAGCACGCCGCAGGTGCCCTTGTCCAGCCGGTGCACAGGAAACACATGCTGGCCCAACTGGTCGCGCAGGGTCTGCATCACGAAGCGCGTCTCGCCCGCGTCGAGCCCCGTGCGGTGCACCAGCCAGCCCGCGGGCTTGTACACGGCGACGAGGTGTTCGTCGCGCCAGAGGATGTGCAGCGGTGGGGACATGAAGGAACGAAACGAAGAAAGGGAGCAGAGCGCAGTCAACTGACAGATTCTGGCAGCAGGGGCGCTAAGCTTGCGCCAGGAGCCAAGGGAACAACGGGAACAAGCAAGCAAGGGAGAGAGAACAACCCATGAACGATACCAACAGCCACGGGCCACAGGCCCACCGCCTGCAATGCCGTTGCGGCCAGGTCACCGGGGAGGTGGCCGACACGCCCTCGGCCCTGCACGCCGTCTGCTACTGCCGCGATTGCCAGGCCTATGCCCACCACCTGGGCCAGGCCAGCACGGTGCTGGACGCACTGGCAGGCACCGAGGTGGTCGCCACGCATGCGCGCCATGTCGCGTTCACGAAGGGGGCGGAGCACATTGCCTGTGTGTCGCTGACCGACAAGGGCATGCTGCGCTGGTATGCGCGCTGCTGCCACACGCCGCTGGCCAACACCGGGCGCGACTGGCGCATGCCCTATGTGGGCCTGGTGCACAGCTGCCTGCGCACCCCCGGCGGCGAAACGCTGGGGCCGCCGGCCTTCCGGCCCGTGCAGATGCACCTGGAGACAGCCGGCGCCAAGGGCGGTACGCCGCCGAAGCTGGGCGCGTGGAAGCAGGCCAGGGCGCTGCTGGGCTTCATGCCGCGCATTGCCGCCGCGCGCCTGACCGGCAGCTACCGGCGCACGCCGTTCTTCGACGGCGCGGGCCTGCCTATCGCGCCGGTCCAGGTACTGACTGCGGCCGAGCACGCGCGGGCCATGGAGGCCGTGGGCGCCTTGGATGCTGCGAGGTGATGGCAAGGGCCGCATGCACCATGCCAGAATGCGGCCGATCCATCCACCATCGCGCAAGGAGCCTGTACCGATGACGATGATGACGGGCCTGCGTGCCCTTGCCGCTGCCGTTGTGACCTTGGGAGTTGCCGCCGCCATGTCCTTTTCCGCCAATGCTGCTGTGAACGATGGCATCACCGCCTACGGCAAGGGCGACTACGCCACCGCCTTCAAGGAGTTCAGCGCTGCGGCGAACGCCGGGGATGCCGCAGGCAAGCACATGCTCGCCAGCCTGTATTACACGGGCCAGGGCGTGGGCAAGGACGTGAAGAAGGCCGCTGCGCTGTTCACCGAGGCGGCCGATGCCGGCTATACGCCCTCCATGGCCAATCTGGGGCTGATGTACTCCAAGGGCGATGGCGTGCCGCAGGACCTGCAGCGCGCGCAGCACTACGCCACGCTGGCCGCCGAGAAGGGCGACGTGCAGTCGCAGTTCAACCTGGGCCAGGCCTACCGCAAGGGCGCAGGCGTGCCCCAGAGCCACGAGAAGGCCGCGCACTGGTACCGCAAGGCGGCGGAGGCCGGGTCATTGGCCGCGCAGAACGAGTACGGCCTGCTCTTCGCCCAGGGCCATGGCGTGCCGCAGGACTATGTGCAGGCCTTTGCATGGATCGACATGCCGGCCAGTGCGGGCGAACCCCAGGCCATCAAGAACCGGGCGCAGCTGCTGTCCATCCTGGATGCCAAGGGTCAGGCGGCTGCGCGCAAGCTGGCAGCCGAGTACGCGGCCAAGTACGGCAAGCCACGCTGATTTTTTCAAGCAGGGAGATCCACCCATGTCCGCAGGCGATTGGAAAGACATGTATGCCGCCGCCGTGGCCGGCGATCTGGCGCTGGTGCGCCACCACATCAGCGCGGGCGTGAACCCCAACTACCAGCACCCCGAGATTTTGTGCACGCCACTGGTGGCGGCCCTGATCCATGGGCACGATGCCATGGCGCACTACCTGCTGGACAACGGTGCCGACCCAGCGCTGCGCTCGGAGTTCGACGACATGACGCCGCTGCAGGCCGCGAAGCGCCATGGCCGCAAGGAGTTCGTGCAGCTGCTGCAGGCGCGTGGCGCGCGCGAGGTCAAGGCCCCCTTCTGGTGGCGCTGGTTACCGGTATAGCGGGTTAGAGACTCGCGGCTTCCTTGGCGCGCATCTTCGCGGCGATGTACTCGCCGTGCGTCACGTGCAGCAGCCCGGCGACCTTGCTGATGGCGTGCATCTCGTTCTCGTCCAGCCGGGCATCGGCGTAGGCTACCTGCCACATGGCCTCGACCAGGGCGATCTTCTGCGGCTGGGTGAAGTGGTCGTTGAGGTTGCCGGTGAAGCGCTGGTAGTCGTAGGCGGTTTTCGCCGTGTCCACGGCCAGCTCCACCAGGCGGTCGATCTCGTCGTTGGCCAGGGCGAAGCGCTCGCGCAGGGCGCGCGCCATGGCGGCGCGCTCGGCCTCGTCCATGCGGGCATCGGCGCGCACCACCTCCACCAGCAGCACGGCGGCCGCCAACTGCACGGAGTGCGCTCGGGCCGCCAGAGAGGCCCTTGGGTCGGGGGCGGTGAAGCTGTCGAACAGTTCTTTGAGGGTCTGGAACATGTGCCGGCCAAGGTGAAAGGGGTGGGAGAAGCGCGTGAGGATGCTGCGTGCCATGCACGATGGAGCCCGCTTGCAATGTATTGGTTCCCCCCGGCTGGCAGCCCGGCGACAATTGGCAGCAATGAAAAAAACGATTCTGCCCCTGCAACTGCTGGTTGCCCCCGATGTGAATGACCCTTCGCCGCTGGTGCTCTACCACGGCCGCGGCTGCCCCGACGGCTTTGGCGCCGCGCTGGCCGCCTGGCTGTTCTACGGTGACAAGGCCGAGTACGTGGGCCTGGACCATGGCGACGTGCAGTCGGTGGACGACCTGCCGGCGCTCGAAGGCCGCTCGGTCTACATCCTCGATTTCTCGTTCTCGGCCGAGATCCTGTCGGCCATCGACGCGCGCGCGGCACGCCTGGTGATGCTGGACCACCACAAGAGCGCGGCCGAAAAGCTCACCGGCTTTGCCTGCCGCTGCGGCGTGGTGCACTTCGACATGGACAAGTCGGGCGCGCGCCTGGCCTGGGAGTTCTTTCACCCGCACACGCCCGTGCCGGCGCTGCTGCAGTACGTGGAAGACCGCGATATCTGGAAATGGGAGTTCCCCGACAGCGCGGCTTTTCTTTCGGCGCTGGACATGGAGGAGCAGAGCTTCGGTCGCTGGCGCGAGATCGTGTCCTTCACGCCCGAGCAGCTGCAGACCTTCATGGCGCGCGGCTCGGCCATGGACGAGAAGTACCGAAAGCTCTGCGCCGACATCGCCGAGGGGGCCCAGCCCCTGGTGTTCAACGGCATCGAGGGCCTGATGGTCAACGCGCCCGGCATGTTCCACAGCCTGGTGGGCGACATTCTCTCGGCCAAGACCGGTACCTTCGCGCTGATGTGGAGCGCGGGCGCCAAGGGCGTGAAGGCGGGCCTGCGCTCGCAGCGCAACTTCGACTGCATTGCCCTGGCCGAAAGCATGGGCGGCGGCGGCCATGCACAGGCCTGCGGCTTCAAGATGAAGATCGAGCGTTTGCCCGAGCTGATGTCGGGCGTACTGAACGCCTGATCAGACGAGGCGCAAGTCCGTTGCGCGTGCGCCCGGAAACACCCGAGCCAGCGCCGTGGCGTTCAATCCGTACATGCGCCCGAACAGCCCGCCCAGCACGGCGCGGTAGTCGTTGAGCACCGGGTAATCGCGGTTCTGGAACAGCGTGGTGGCGGTCAGCGCCTGCTGTTCGCCTGCGATGCGCCCGCCCGCCACGCCGCCGCCGAGCACCCAGAACACGGTGCCGTGGCCATGGTCGGTGCCGCGGTTGCCGTTCTCGCGGAAGGTGCGGCCGAACTCGCTGACCACCACGACCACGGTGTTCTTCCAGGCAGCGGTACCCATCTCGTCGGCAAAGCCAGCCAGGCCCCGGCCCAGTTCCTCGAAGCGGTTGGCCAGCGCGCCCGTGGCATTGCCCTGGCCCACATGCGTGTCCCAGCCGCCCACGTCGACAAAGCCCAGGTGGTAGCGCGTCTGCATGAGCCGCGCCATGCGCCGTGCCATGCCCTCGAAGCCCTTGGTGCTCAGCGCATTGCGGCTGGCGGCGTCCATCTCGCCCTGCATGCTGCGCGCCACCTCGCCCTGGGTGGCAAAGCCCTCGGCCACGGGGCGGGCCAGGCGGGTGCTGCGGTACATCATGTCGATGAGACCGGCCTGGCGTTCGTCCACGCCGGCTTTTCCCCCTGCCGCAGCGGCCAGCGCGGTGTTGGGTACGTCCACCGTGCCGCGCAGCACCAGGGGCAGGGTGCTGGTGAAGGCCATGGGTGAGGGCGTCTCGCGCCGGGCCCCCAGCTCGGCCGCCAGCCGGTTCAGAAAGCCCGAGCCATAGTCGCGCCGCCCGGTGAGGGGCTGGCCCAGCTCGATGCTGTCCTGCGTGTCGAAATGGCTGCGCGAGAGGTCGTCCGTGCCCGCAAAGGGCACAAAGGCCAGTTCGCGCCGCTGGTACAGCGGCAGCATCGAATCGGCCAGCACCGGGTGCAGGCCCCAGTCGCTGGTCAGCTCCAGCGCGCCGCCCTCCTGCCCCGGTCGGGCAATCGCGATATTCGGCCGGCTCTCGTAGTAGAAGCTGCTGCCTGTGGGCACGAGCAGGCTCGCGCAGTCGTAGCCGCCGCGCAGAAAGACCAGCAGCAGGCGCGCATCGCCCGCGCGCGGGGCGGCGGCCACCCGGGCGGTGGCCAGGCCCAGGGCGCTGGCGCCCAGGGCTTGCAGGTAGTGGCGTCGCAGCATCGAGAACTCCTTCACCCGTGCATGAATTCAGGGGACGAGAGGAACAACAAGTTCCACTCCCTGGGCGTGGTCGCCTGGACCAAGGCAGCGCGCGTGGCCGGTGCCAGCGTGGCATCGATCTGGCGCAGGTAGGGCGTCTGCGCCAGCACCGGGGGCGGCATGCGCTGGCCCTGGCCGGCGATGCCTGCACCGAGCGCGCGGGCCGCCTCGAAGCGCGTGCTCATCTGGCCCGAGCCCGACCAGGTGGCGGCGTCGAGCGGGTAGCCGTCGGGCGTGGCGCGGCCGTACAGCGGCTCGGCCAGGCGCTGCAGCCAGCCGAGCAGCGGGTCGGTGCTGGCCAGCACCGGCTGTTCGCCATGCACCAGGCGCGCACCGGCCAGCACGTACTGCACGGGGTCGCGAAAACGCTGGCCCAGCGAGGCCTGGAACTCTGCGGACTGGAACAGTGCGGCCAGCACGGCGGCGATGTCGCCATCGCTGCGCTCGAAGGTGCGGGCCAGGGTGTCGAGCAGGGCGGGCGGCGGCGTGTCGCCCACCAGGTAGACGGCCATCTTGCGCGTGACGAAGCGGGCCGTGGCGCCGTGGCGCGCCAGCCGGTCCAGGGCCTCATCCAGCTCGGCCAGGCCCTGGGCGCGGATGGGCTGGCCCAGCAGGGTCTTGGCGTCCCAGTCGTGGCGCTGGGGGTTGAACTCGAACAGGCCCTGGCGCACGTAGTGGGCGCGCAGCGCGGGTTTCATGCGCGGGGGCTCGTCGTCCAGCGGGCGCAGGCTGATGCCCACGCCGGTGAGCACGCGGGCCAGCTCCTGCACGTCCTGCTGGGTGTAGCCGCCGCCCACGCCCAGGGTGTGCAGCTCCATCAGCTCGCGCGCATGGTTCTCGTTGATGCGGCCGGCGGCGTTCTGGGCGTTGTCCAGGTAGCGCAGCATGGCCGGGTGGCGCGTGGCGGCGCCCAGCAGGTCGCGAAACCGGCCCAGCGCGTGCGGGCGCACGGCGCGCTCTTCGTAGTCGCCCACGGCGGCGCGCAGGTTGGCCTTGCCGGCAAAGACGTTGAAGTGGTTCATCCAGAACCAGGTCATCTTCTCGCGCAACTGCGCGGGCGAGTACAGCGCACGCAGCACGAAGCGCTGGCCGGCCTCGCGCTGCAGGTTGCGCATGTCCTTCTGCCAGGCCTCCAGCGCGGCCTTGCGCTCCTCTTCGGTGGGCAGGGCACGGGCGTCGCGCTGGCGCTGCTCCATCTGCAGGGCCAGGGCTTCGAACGGGGTGCGGCTGATGGCCATGGCATCGATTTGGGCCTGGGCAGCGGCCGGCAGCGGTGCGTCGGCGGGCGCGCGCAGCTGGTCGGCCAGCCAGGCCTGGGCGCCCATGGCGGCCATGGCCTGTGCACCCTGGGCGGTGCAGCCCCAGGTGATGCGGTCCAGCAGCCGGGCGCGCAGGGCGTCGTCGGGGATGTCGGCTTGCGCCAGGGGCGCGGCGGCCCAGGCCGGCAAGGCGCTGGCCGAAGCGCCCAGGGCGGCCAGCGCCAGCCAATGGCGGCGGCTGATCGCGGGGCGGGGCGGGGTGGCGAGGCGGTCTTGGCGCATGGGGCGGCATCCATCCTGAGGCAGGCTTGCCATGCTGCGCCTGCCGCACCGGCAAGGCAAGGGCCTGGGGCGGCTTTTACCCGCGCGAAACAAATGCGCGCAGGGTTGTGAGCATTTGTGTGCGAAAGGCGTGCCGCTCAGCGCGCCTGCGCCGCTTCCTCGAACTTGTCGACCTTGCGCAGTGGCTTGAAGGCGAGCGCCCAGGCGCCCACCACGCCCAGCGTGCACAGGCCGCCCAGCACGGCAGCGGGCACCACGCCCAGCCAGGCCGCGCTGGTGCCGGCGCGGAACTCGCCCAGCTCGTTGGAGGAACCGATGAACAGCATGTTCACCGCATTCACGCGCCCGCGCATGGCGTCGGGCGTGGAAAACTGCACCAGTGCGCCGCGGATGTACACGCTCACCATGTCGGCCGCCCCCGCGACCAGCAGCGCTGCGAACGACAGCCAGAACCAGGTCGACAGCGCAAACACCAGGTTGGCCGCGCCGAAGATGGCCACTGCGATGAACATGGTGGAGCCCACGCGGCGGTTGAAGGGCCGCATGCTCAGGTACAGGCCCGCGCCCACCTCGCCCACGGCCATGGCGCTGCGCAGCGCGCCCAGGCCGGCCGGGCCCACGTGCAGCACCTCGTGCGCATAGATGGGCAGAAGCGCCACCACGCCGCCCAGCAGCACGGCGAACAGGTCCAGCGAGATGGTGCCCAGGATGATGGGGCGCGAGCGGATGAAGCCGATGCCCGCGCCAAAGCGCTGCCACATGCTGCCTTGCGCTGCGGCAGGGGGCGTGGCGTAGGGCACGGCCACGCGTGCCAGCAGCGCCGCACCCAGCGCAAAGCAGATGAAGCACAGCGCGTAGGTCAGCTCGCCGCCGCCGATGGCGTAGAGCACGCCGCCCAGCAGCGGCCCGCCGATGCTGGCCGCGCGCATCAGCATGCTGTTGGCGGCAATCGCCTGGGCCAGTTGCTCGCGCGGCACGATCTGCGGCAGCAGGCTTTGCATGGCCGGCCCCGAGAAGGCGCGCGCGCAGCCGAACAGCACCAGCACCGCATAGATGCCGTTGACCCCGGTGGCGCCATGGCCCGACAGCCACCACAGCAGGCCGCTGCAGACGGCGCCCACGGCCCAGCTGAGGGCCAGGATGCGCCGGCGGTCGAAGCGGTCGATCAGGTCGCCGGCCGGCAGCAGCAGGCACAGCATGGGCAGGAACTGCGCCAGGCCCACGTAGGCCAGGGCCAGCGGCTCGCGCGTGAGGTCGTACACCTGCCAGGCCACCACCACGGCCTGCACCTGGGTGGCGAACACGGCGATCAGGCGGGCGGACAGAAAGGCCAGGAAGCCGGAGTGGCGGTAGACGCTGGCCGAGGGCTGGCCTGCCGGCAATGGGGGGGAGGTCGGGGACGGTTGGGACACGGAGCGGGTGGGATGGCGGGCGCGGGAGGGGGTTGCCTGTGGAAAGCCCCGAATCCCCACGCGGAATCAGGGAATAAGGGTTTCTACCGAGGGCTCGATGCTACCGGCTTTGCGGCGGGCCTGCTGAAGACTGGTTGGCGGGCGGTTGGGGAGGTTGTTGAAAAAAACCCGAAAGTTCCTGTTACATCCGCCGATAACCGGGAAAGAAAGGGCCGGCATGGGGCCAGCCCTGGCAGTGGCGGCGCGTGCGCAGCCCTGCCTGTTCGGTCAGGAGTTCCTGTTTCGGGCATGCCATGGCGTTGACCATCAACACCAATGTGTTCTCGCTGAGCGCGCAACGCCACCTGAGTGGGGGGCAGGGCAAGCTGGCGACATCCATCGAGCGGCTGTCCTCGGGCCTGCGCATCAACAGCGCCCGGGACGACGCGGCAGGCCTGGCCATTTCCGAACGCTTCACCAGCCAGATCCGCGGCCTGAACCAGGCCGCACGCAATGCCAACGATGGCATCTCCATGCTGCAGACGGCGGAGGGGGCGCTGTCCAACGTCACGGCCAACCTGCAGCGCATCCGCGAGCTGGCCGTGCAGGCTGCCAACGGCACCTACAGCGCCAGTGACCGCCAGGCCATCCAGGCCGAGATATCGCAGCTTGCCTCGGAGATCGACCGCACGGGCGTGAGCGCGCAGTTCAACGGCATGAACGTGTTCGACCCGAGCCGGGCCAGCGTGGTGGGCGATGCCGACCAACTGGCCGTGTTCGACGGCATGACCAGCGTGGGCAGCTGGCTGGAGAGCAGCGAGACGCTCATCAGCAAGTACTTCGGCCTCACCGCCGACGGTGCGGCGCTCTCGGTGAGGTTCACGGGCTTCACCGATGGTGCGGGCAACGTGGCCGCCTATGTGCAGGCCACGGGCTTTGACGGCCAGGGCCGGGGCACCAACCTCACGCTGCAGGTGGACATGGCCGACTTCGTGCCGCCCAACCTGCCCGACGGGGGCAATGCGCCCTACTACAACGACCGCATCATCGCCCACGAAATGGCGCACGCCGTGATGGCGCGCAGCACCAACTGGCAGGACATCACCAGCAACAACCTGTGGTTCGCCGAAGGCACGGCCGAATTCATCCAGGGTGCCGACGAGCGCGTGCGCGGCGATGTCGCCAACCTGGGCACGGCCGCCGTGGTGGCGGCGATCAACGGGCCTTCCAACACCAGCGAGTTCTATTCGTCGAGCTACGCCGCCGTGCGCTACATGCACAGCCGCATCAAGGGCGCAGGCGGTGCGGGTGTGAAGGATGTGCTCACCTACATGAGCGCCAACCCGGGGTCCACGCTGGACCAGGCGCTGGCCAATGCCTCGCAAGGCCAGTTCGCCAGCGCTGCCGACTTCAAGACGCAGTACGCCGCCAACGGCGCCGCCTTCATCGGAGGGTTCGATCTCAACAACGCCGATACCGGCGCCATCGGCGGGCTGGACGTGGACAACGGGCCCGAGCGCAATGCCACGGGCGCCGTGCCCAACAGCGGCAGCCGCTCCGGCACCGACGTGCTGACCGGCTTCGCGGAGAGCTTCGAGAGCATTGCCAAGTCGGGCGGCTCCACCACCAGCAAGGTGTTCCAGATCGGCGCCAACGCCAACCAGACCATGGAGACGCGCGTGGGTGCCATCGGCCTGTCGGCCCTGGGGCTGCGCAGCACCCTGGACGTGACCAAGTCGCCCGCCCAGGCCATCGTGGCGGTGGACCGCGCACTCGACTACGTCAATGGCCAGCGCGCCGTGATCGGCGCCCAGGCATCACGCCTCGAATCGGCCATGGCCAACCTGCAGAACAGCAGCGAGAACCTCTCGGCCAGCCGTTCGCGCATCCTCGACGCCGACTTTGCGGTGGAGACCGCCACGCTCGCGCGCCAACAGATCCTACAGCAGGCCGGCTCGGCCATGGTGGCGCAGGCCAACCAGCTGCCGCAGGGGGTGCTGGCCTTGCTGCGGTAGCGGGGTTCAGGAGTTGCCGTAGGGTTTCTGGTGCCGGTGCCGGTAGTCCCACGGCGCCAAGGGGCGCTTTTGCGCCCAGAGCCCTTCGCCCTGGGCGCGCGCCTTGCGCTGCAGCGGTGGCAGGTGGGGGTGGTGTTCCGCATACGGGGTGTACACCCAGGCCAGGCCGGCCGCCACCTGGGCCGTGGCCACGTCGGTGCCGCCGCAGCGCACATTGGCCACGGTGCGGCCATAGCTGTCCTCCTCGATGGGCTGCAGCGACGCCTGGCGCTTGAAGCACATCTGCGCCAGGTGCTGGCGCGCCTTCTGGCCGAAGGCCTGCTTGCGTTCGGGTGCATCGATGGCTGCGATGCGCACCTTCACCTGTTCGTAGCGTCCCGGCGCACCGCAGCGGGCGGTGAGGGTGTCGCCGTCGCTGATGGCGACCACAAGGCAGAGCAGGGCGGCAGGCAGGGGCATGGGGCGGGGCAGGGCTGGAAAAAGGGCTGCGCATTGTCTCCTACACTCCGGGCTGCGCGCTGCACAGCGGCTGCGCCCACAACGAACGACAACAGTGCAAGAGGGGAGTGTTCGAATGCGTGATGTGACCTGTGCCGCCGATTCAGGCAAGGTGTGGCGATGGGGCGCCGTGGCGGTGCTGGTGCTGGCGGCGGCCCTGCCTTCCGTGCAGGCCAAGGACGAGGCCGGCGCCTATGGCAAGACCCTGGAGAAGATCTACGACCTGTCGCCCGAGACACTGGCGAAGTTCCAGCGCTTCCAGGAAAAGCAGGCCCAGACGCCTGGCGAGAAGGGCAAGGGCATCTATGCGGCCACCGAGCGCTGGCGCGGCGACGAGCTGTCGCTGCCCACCAGCAAGAACCCGTTCACCATCGTCGTCAAGGTCTCGGGCGTGGCGCTGGCCGATGGCGATGCGGGCTCGCGCTGGCAGACCGGCCTGCAGTTCGACGGGCCCTCGCCCGTGTCCTTTCTGCCCGAGCTGGTGCACAAGGGCGCGCGTGCGGGCCAGCCCGTGAGCATGGTGGGCGCGAGCAAGGCCGTGAGCTTCAAGGAGGACCGCAAGGCCGCGCCGCAACTGGAGTTCGAGTCCTCGCGCAACCTGCGCATCGACCGCGTGCAGGTCGAGGTCTGGTCGGGCATCCGCAAGTCCACCTGGCTGGAGCTGCTCATGTCCTGGTCGCCCGTTCTCACGGGCGTGGTTTTCCTCGGCTTGGTGCTCTGGTTCCGGCGCCGCTAGGGAAGGTCTACTCCTCGCTGGTCCACTCCACCTGCACACCCAGGCTGCGCAGGTTCTCCACAAAGCGCGGGTGGGCGCGGCGGATGGGGGCAGCGTTGCGGATCTCCGAGCGCCCCTCGATGCTGGCCGCCACCATGAACAGGGCGATGGCCACGCGGATGATGTAGGGGCTCTCCACCAGCGCGGGAGACAGCGGGTTGCCGCCGAAGGTGATGAGGCGGTGCGGGTCCGACGAGAACACATGGGCGCCGAACTTGGAGAGCTCGCCCGTCCAGCCCAGGGCGCCGTCGTACACCTTGTTCCAGAACATGCAGTTGCCCTGCGCACGCACCCCGAGGGCAATGAAGATGGGCAGCAGGTCCACCGGGAAGTAGGGCCAGGGCGCGGCCTCGACCTTGGTCAGCACATTGCTCGTGAACGGCGTCTGCACCTTGAGCGGGCCGGGGCAGTGCGCGCGCGACCAGCCGTCCTCGTGCGTGACCACCACGCCGAACTTGGCAAAGGTGCGGTCGATCAGCGGGAAGTTGCCCGGCGCGCTGTTGCGCACGATCACATCACCGCCCGTGATGGCGCCCAGCGCCAGGAAGGTGGTGATCTCGTGGAAGTCTTCATCGAAGCGGAACTCGCCGCCGCCCAGCGCCGCACCGCCCTGCACCGTGATGCGCGAGGTGCCGATGCCGTCGATGCGCGCACCCAGCATCACCATGAAGCGGCAGAACTCCTGCACGTGGGGCTCCGAGGCCGCGTTGGTCAGCGTGGAGGTGCCGTTGGCCGCCACGGCGCAGAGCACGAAATTCTCGGTGGTGGTGACCGAGGCGTAGTCCAGCCAGTGGTCCGTGGGGGTGAGCGTGCCGCCCTTGCTGTTGTGGCTGCTGCGCACCAGCAGCGAGCCTTCGGCGCGCTCCACGGTGCCGCCAAAGCGCTGGAATACTTCCACATGCGGGTCGATCTCGCGCACGCCCAGGGTGCAGCCCTTGACGTTGTCTTCCAGCCGCGCCACGCCGAAGCGCGCCAAGAGCGGCGGGATCAGCATGATGGATGAGCGCATCTCCTCGGGCAGGCGGTGCTGCGCGGGGTCGAACACGGTGTGCTCGTGGTGCAGGCTCAGCGTGCCCGTGGCCTGGTCCATCTGCACACTGCTGCCCAGCATGCGGAAGATGTCGAGGATCTTGCGCACGTCGGTGATGTCGGGCACGCCGTGCAGGCGCAGCGGCTCGCGCGTGAGCAGGGTGGCGCACAGCACCGGCAGCACGGCGTTCTTGTTGGCGGACGGGGTGATGCGGCCACGCAGGGGCGTACCGCCGTGGACGATGAGGTTGGACATGGGGGAACCGGAAGGAAAGGGGCGGGAGAACAGGGAAAAAGCAGCATCGCGGGCGCTGCGCCTGCTGGCGCCGCGTCCGCGAAAGCCCTGCACTGTACCCGTGCCGCGTCCCGGCGCGTGTATCTGCCGGTAATCTGCCGCTTGGCAGGTCGGTTTTAGACCCGTCCCTCCAAAGCAAAGGGGGCGTCAGAAGCCGAACGGCTGGCCCGGCTTCCAGGCATCGGCCAGGCGCTTGGCCTCGGCCACTTCCACGATGCTCATGCTGGGCGCCAGGCGGCGCAGGGTGCCAGCCGCCCAGAAGGCGCCGCGGTTGGGTGGCACCAGCGTATCGTCCTGCTGCTGCTCCTTGTGCGCGCGCTGCGCCAGGTCGAGCAGCATGTGGGCGGCCACAGGGCGGCGGCCCACGTTGTCCAGGCCGGTGGAATACAGCAGGCCCAGGCTGTACAGGCCGGCGGGGTCGCCCTGGCGCGCAGCACGCTGGTACAGGTTTTCGGCCTGTTCGGCCTGCTGGGTCACGCCCAGGCCGCGCTCATAGCTGTAGCCCAGTTGCACGCTGGCCAGGGCATAGCCTTCATTGGATGCCTTGGTCAGCCACTGGACGGCCTGCTCAGGGTCCTTGGGCACGCCACGGCCATCGCGCAGCGTGGTGCCCAGCACCAGCATGGCGCGCTGGTCGCCCTTTTCGGCCAGGGCCTGCAACTCCTTCACCGCTTCGGGGCCCTCGCTGCTGCGGCGGGCCTGCTTTTCCAGGTCCTTCATGCGCGCCTGCTGGTCCTGGGCGGCCTTCTGGGCCGCGACTTCCGCGGCGCGGGCATCGGCCTCGGCCTTGGCGGCGCGCTCCTGGGCGCGGACCTTGTCGGCATGGTGCTTCCAGCCGACCAGGCCCACGCCGATGGCCACGGCCAGCGCCAGCGCGATCCAGGTCACGGGCAGCTCGCGCTGGGCCTTCTTGCGCGCCTTGGCCTTCTTCTTGGCTTCGGCTTCGGCGGCAGCCGCTTCTGCCGCGGCTGCGCGAGCGCGGGCGGCCTTGCCGACATAGGGGGCGGGTGCCGGGGCCGGCACTTCGGCGGCCTTGGGCTCTGGAGGCTTGGGCGGGTCTACCTTGTCATAGGCCACGTGGCAGCTGGGGCACTGCCAGTCGGGGGCCGTATCGCCGGGCTGGCGGGTGTATTTGCAACGGGCGCAGACGCGTCCGGTGGCGGCAGAGGGAGCGGCGGCGGCCGCGCCTTCCTTTTCGATGGGTTCCAGGGACAGCGAAAGCGATGATGGTCCGGCTTTGGTGTTCACGTAGTTCGTCCTTCACCGCGCACGCTGGCGCGGTCCTCCCGGGCTGCTCGTTCGGCCCCTCCCATAGGGTGCCGCCGGCCCAATGGCGTGTAGTGTATTTGTAGTAATTGGTTTTTTGTATGTCGGAATGTGTAACTGTGCTGCTGTGCAGCATGGCGCCATGCCGCTTGGGAATGGATTTGTAACAATCACCACCAATCATCGCGTGGAGGGGCTCGCAGGCTATCGAAATGAGAGCGGCATGGCATCATGTGGCAAGGGTCGGGCAGGCTGGCGGTCCATTTGACACCGGACATGGGAATGCCATCCCACCGACGAATTTCATTTTTAGAATGCGGGGAACCACCGGTCCGCCGCGGGTCTCACAGCGACACCCGCCTGCCGATGCCTGCCTTTTCGGAGTGCCGCCTTTGACTTCGCCGATGCCCCTGGGTCTGCCCCTTCGCACTGCCGTGCCCTTGTTGTCCCGCTCTTTTCGCCCCCTGGCCATGGCGCTGGCCGGTGCGGCCGCGTTGCTGCTGGCCGGCTGCGCCGCCCTGCCCACCGGCCCGCAGGGCCCCCAGGCGCCGCAGGAAAAGTTCGGCTCGCTGGCCACGTACTCGCGCCTGTTCGATGCCACGCCGGCGCAGACCTGTGAGGCATCGCGCCGTGCGCTGCTCAGCCAGGGCTACATCATCAACACCAGCTCGGCCGAGCTGGTGGAGGGCAAGAAGAACTTCCAGCCCGGGACCGAGACACACATGCAGATGGTGATCCGCGTGGTCTGCGTGCCCGAGTCGCCCACGGGCAAGATCAGCCTGGGCTTTGTCACCGCCATCCAGGACAGCTTTGCGCTGCGCAAGACCAACAACTCGGCCAGCCTGGGCGTGGGGGCCATCGGCTCGGTGTCGCTGCCGTTCTCGTCGAGCAGCGAATCGCTGGTGCGCGTGGGCAGCGAGACCATCACCACCGACACCTTCTACGAAAGCTTCTTCGACCTGGTGCGGCGCTACCTGGTGATCGACGAGGCTGCCCAGGCCAACGAATAGGCAGAGGCGCCCAAGGCGTCGTATCAGTTGTTCATTGCGCTTCGCGCCACCCGTGACGCATGAAACTGGCGCGGCCAAGGCCAGTGCCCCCGTGCAAGGGCCGCCAAGCCGCTCAGGCGGCGCTTCGCTTGCGTGCACTGGGGGCGTCCCCCTCCCGACTCGCAGCGGGTCGAGAGAGGGGCTGAGGGCCGCGGCTCCAAGCCTGCCTGCGCAGGCTTGGACGTGCCCGAAGGGCCACCGCCTCTGGCGGTGGCACCGAGGCGCGAAGCGACTCAGGGGGTGTTTCACTTCAGGCGTACAGGCGCGCCCCCGCATCGCGGATGCGCAGCGCAGCCTCGTGGCCCAGCGCATTCACCACCGGCTCCCACACGCTGGCATAGCGCGGCAACGCGTCGGGGGCGAAGGACGTGTGCGGCCAGTCCGAGCCCCAGACCAGGCGCTCGCCCATGTGCGCGGCCACGCGTGCGATGGCCGGGTGCAGCAGGCCGTAGGGGGCGCTGGCCTGCAGCCGGTACCAGCCCGAGAGCTTGACCCAGGCGCCTTGCCCGGCCAGCTTGGCCAGGGCCTGCCAGGCGCGGTCATCGGAGGGGAGCAGCGCATGCAGGCCGGCCAGGTGGTCGAGCACGCAGGCCACGGGCGTGCCCTGGTGCAGGTGGACGATGGTGGCCAGGTCTTCGGGGTTGGCGTACCACTGCACATGCCAGCCGCGCTCGGCCAGGCGCGGGGCCAGGGCCTGCATGGTCTCGGGCCCGTTGCCCACGGGCGAGACCAGGTTGAAGCGCACGCCGCGCACACCCAGGGCGTGCATGCGGTCGAGTTCGGCGTCGGGTACGGTGCCGTCCAGCACCACCACGCCGCGGTGGCGGCCCGGGGACTGGGCCAGCGCATCGAGCAGCACCCGGTTGTCGGTGCCGTACACGCTGGGCTGCACCAGCACCAGGTGGCCTACGCCATGCGCAGCCGCCAACGCCTCGATATCGGCCAGCGGACGGTGCACGGGCTCGTAGTGCCCGGCCTGTGCCGGGGCCGCACGGTCGAACACGTGCACATGGGTGTCCCAGCCCGAAGGCAAGGCCGGGGAAAGTGGGGTCAAAGGGGGAGAGGAAGCCATTGCAGTGGACTGCGCATGCACGAAGCGTGCGCGCTCAGAACTCAGCCGACCGATATTTTGCGCTCGCGCACCACCTTGGCCCACTGCTCCTGCTGGGCGGCGATGAACTTGCCCGCGGTCTGCTGCGTGGCGTCGGCGAACACATCGCCGCCCAGCTGGCGCACGCGGCCCAGCACCTCGGGGTCAGCCAGGGCCTTGCGCACGGCGGCGACCAGGGTGGCCTTGGTGTCGGCGGCCATGCCGGCCGGGGCCAACAGCGGATTCCATTCGAGCACCTCGTAGCCGGGCACGCCCGCCTCGGCCATGGTGGGGATCTCGGGCAGGGAGCGGGCGCGCACCATGCTGGTCACGGCCAGCGGGCGCAGCTTGCCGGCCTGGATGTGGCCGAGCGACGAGGCCACGTTGGCAAAGAACAGCGGCACCTGCCCGCCCATCACGTCGGTCATGGCCGGGCCGCCGCCGCGGTAGGGTACGTGCAGCAGCTGCACGCCCGCGCGCCCCTCGAACATGGCGCCTGCCAGGTGCTGGGCCGAGCCATTGCCCGAGGAGGCATAGGTCAGCTCGCCAGGCTTCGCCTTGGCCATCTGGATCACGTCCTTGACCGACTTGGCTGCGAAGCCCGGTGTGCACACCAGCACGTTGGGAAAGGTCACCAGCACCGCCAGCGGCGTGAAGGCCTTGGCGCTGTCGTAGGGCAGCTTGGGGAACAGCGAGGGGTTCACCGCGAAGGACGAGGCGTCGAGCAGCAGCGTGCTGCCATCGGGTGTGGCACGCGCCACCTGGGTGGCGGCCAGCTGGCCGCTGGCGCCGGGCTTGTTCTCCACCACCACGCTCTGGCCCAGCGCGTCGGCGATGCGCGGCGCCACGATGCGCGCGATCAGGTCGGCGCCGCCGCCGGCGGGGTAGCTCACCACCAGGGTGATCGGCCGCCCGCCTGCGACCGTGGCCGCATGGCCGGCCGCGAGCCAGGGGGCGGCCACGGTGGCGCCTGCGGCCTGCAGCAGCCGGCGACGGGAGAGGCGGGAAGAGGGGGCAAAGATGGTCATGGTGCGGTGCTCCTGCGGTTGGCGGGGTCAGGTGATCGTGACCTGGTAGTGGAAGGCGTGGGCATCGCCGCGTGTGCTGCGCCACTCCACGCAGCGGCCCGTGAGGTCGTAGGCGCTGCGTTCCACCACCACGCAGGGGTGGCTGGCCTGCAGGCGCAGGTGGGCGGCCTGGGGGGCGGTGAGCACGCCAAAGCCGATCTGGTCGACGGCGCGGTGCACATGCACGCCGCAGCGGCGCGCGAACATCGGGTAGAGCAGGTCGTCCCAGCCGGCCGGATCGCCCTCGGTGAGCGGTGCGAACAGGTCCAGCGGCAACCACATCTCCTCGAGCAGGCAGGGCTGCCCCGCCAGCAGGCGCAGGCGCAGCAGGCGCAGCACCGGCTCGCCCGGTGCCACGCCCAGGCCGCGCGCCACGGCGGTGGTGGCGGCCACGCTCTGGCGCTGGACGATGCGCGACTGCGGCACCTCGCTGCCGCCGCCGCCAAAGCGGAAGAAGCGCAGCATGGACCCGCCCGCGATGCCCTGGCGCACAAAGGTGCCCTTGCCGTGGATGCGCTCGATCAGCCCCTGCTCGACCAGCAGCTCCAGCGCGCGGCGCATGGTGCCCAGGGCCACCTGGTGCTCGGCAGCGAGCAGGTTCTCGGACGGCAGCGCACTGCCCGGCGGCCATTCGCCGGCCACCACGCGGGCGCGCAGGGCGTTGGCCAGCGCGGCATAGCGGCGCATGCCGGAGGAGGCGTCAACCAAAGCAAGGTGCTGGGAGGAACTCATGCCGATAACTATAGTTCTCTAGAGGACTATAGAAGAAGCGGGAATACCCTTGGTATGTCTTGTTGGGGTGGAGTGGAGCCGGCAGGCCGGGGCTACAACACGGCCTGCTCGGCCCAGGCCCCCGGGGCCAGGCCGTCCAGCGTGTAGGGCCCGATGGCCGCGCGCACCAGCCGCAGCGTGGGAAAGCCCACGGCCGCCGTCATGCGCCGCACCTGGCGGTTGCGCCCCTCGCGGATGGCCAGCTCGATCCAGGCGGTGGGAATGGCCTTGCGCTCGCGGATGGGCGGCGTGCGCTCCCAAATGGCCGGTGGCGGCTCCAGCAGGCGGGCGCGCGCAGGCCGGGTGGGGCCGTCGTTGAGCTGCACGCCGCTGCGCAGCTGCGCCAGGGCGTCTTCACTGGGCAGGCCCTCCACCTGCACCCAGTAGATCTTTTCCATCTTGAAGCGCGGGTCGGCAATGCGGGCCTGCAGGGGGCCGTCGCTGGTGAGCAGCAGCAGGCCCTCGCTGTCGGCATCGAGCCGCCCGGCCACGTACACGCCCGGCTGGTCGATGTAGTCCTTGAGGCCCTGCCACTTGCCCTCGGCCGTGAACTGGCTGAGTACGCCGTAGGGCTTGTTGAAGCGGATCAGGCGCGGTGGCATGGGTGGGGCACAAGAGGAGGGGATTTGCAGCGGGGCGCTAAGCATAGCGGCTGGCGGGTGGCTTTTTGTGGCTGCGCTGGTTCGTTGAGTTTTGGGGTCTTTTTAGTTGCGTGCTTTGGTTGAGGGCGGAGGCCGGGATGTGCGCCCGGCGGCGCACCTACTTTCTTTTTGCGCAAAAAGAAAGTAGGCAAAGAAACAGCGCCCCGCTGTCTGCGTC
>NZ_JACHLK010000026.1 GCF_014207955.1 Acidovorax soli | reverse complement strand
GCCTGGTGATTGACCTGGCCAGCACGAACGCCGTCTAATGAAAAGTGTTCACCATGTCTCCGCACAGGTGTTCACCATGTCCCCGGTCTGTACAGCGAAGCAAAGAACAAGTACCTCGGCCGCCGGGCCGAGACCCGGCTCCCGCCCTTGGCAAAGGCACGCCATCAAAACAGCCGCGTCGGAGAGAACATCCCGGCCCCCGCCCTCAGCACAGGCAGGAAGCCACCACAGACCCCGCCACGAACCGAAAGATCAAGCGTAATCGCTGACCGGAATGCAACTGCACGCCAGATTGCGATCCCCCCACACATTGTCCACCCGCCCCACCGGCGACCAGTACTTGCTGGAGCGCAAGGCCGCCACGGGGTACGCCGCCACCTCGCGAGGATAGGGCCGCGCCCACTCGCCAGTCAGCAGACTCTCCGCCGTGTGCGGCGCATTCTTCAGGGGATTGTTGTCCTGCGGCCAGGCGCCGGCCTCGATCTGGCGGATCTCCTCGCGGATGGCGATCATCGCGTCGATGAAGCGGTCGATCTCGAACAGCGTCTCGCTCTCGGTGGGCTCCACCATCAGCGTGTTGGGCACCGGGAAGCTCAGCGTGGGCGCGTGGAAGCCGTAGTCGATCAGGCGCTTGGCCACGTCCTCGGCCATCACGCCGCTGGTGTCCTTGAGCTGGCGCAGGTCCAGGATGCACTCGTGCGCCACATGGCCGTTGGCGCTTGCGTACAGCGTGGGGTAGTGGTCCTTGAGGCGCGCGCTGATGTAGTTGGCCGACAGGATGGCGGTCTCGGTCGCGGCCTGCAGGCCCTCGGCGCCCATCATGCGGCAGTACATCCAGCTGATGGGCAGCACGGCGGCATTGCCCAGCGGGGCGGCCGAGACGGCGCCCACGCCGCCAGCGACGCCGGCCGTCGCATGGCCGGGCAGGTAGGGCACGAGGTCTTCCACCACGCACACGGGGCCCACGCCCGGGCCGCCGCCGCCGTGGGGGATGCAGAAGGTCTTGTGCAGGTTCAAATGGCTCACGTCGCCGCCGAACTCGCCGGGCGCGGCCACGCCCACCAGGGCGTTCATGTTGGCGCCGTCCACGTAGACGCGGCCGCCGTGCTGGTGCACCAGGGCGCACAGCTCCTTGACCTGGGTCTCGAACACGCCGTGCGTGCTGGGGTAGGTGATCATCACGGCGGCCAGGTTGGCGCTGTGCTGCTCGCATTTGGCTTGCAGGTCCACGAGGTCCACGTTGCCGTTGGCGTCGCAGGCCGTCACCACCACCTGCATGCCCACCATCTGGGCGCTGGCGGGGTTGGTGCCGTGCGCGCTGCTGGGGATCAGGCAGATGTTGCGGTGGCCATGGCCCTGGGCCTCGTGGTAGGCCTTGATGGCCAAGAGGCCCGCGTACTCGCCTTGCGAGCCGGCGTTGGGCTGCAGGCTGATGCCGGCATAGCCCGTGGCCTGGCACAGCCAGGCGCGTAGCTGTTCGTCGAGCAGGCGGTAACCTTCGAGCTGGTTGGCCGGTGCAAACGGGTGCACCTGGGCGAACTCGGGCCAGGTGATGGGGATCATCTCGCTCGTGGCGTTGAGCTTCATGGTGCAGCTGCCCAGCGGGATCATGCTGCGGTCCAGCGCCAGGTCCTTGTCGGACAGCTGGCGGATGTAGCGCAGCATGCCGGTTTCGCTGTGGTGGGTGTTGAACACCGGGTGTGTCAGGTAGGCGCTGGTGCGGCGCAGCTCGGCCGGGATCAGCAGCTCCACGCCCTTCTCGAAGGCGTCGAAGGTGGGCAGGGCCTGGCCGTCCTTGGCGAAAATCTTCCACAGGAGGGCGATGTCGGCGCGCGTGGTGGTTTCGTCGAGCGAGATGCACAGGTAGTGCTCGAAGTACACGCGCAGGTTGGCGCCCAGCTGCACGGCGCGTGCGGCGATGGCCTGGGTGGCGCCATCGGTCTTGAGCGTGAGGGTGTCGAAGGTCGCCTGCGGACGCACGGGGGCGCCCAGCTGTTCCAGGCCCTTGGCCAGGATGGCGGTGTAGCTGGCCACGCGCTGGGCGATGCGCTTCAGGCCCTCGGGCCCGTGGTACACGGCGTACATGCTGGCCACCACGGCCGGCAGCACCTGGGCGGTGCAGATGTTGGACGTCGCCTTTTCGCGGCGGATGTGCTGTTCGCGCGTCTGCAGCGCCAGGCGGTAGGCCGGCTTGCCGTGCACGTCCACGCTCACGCCGACCAGGCGGCCGGGCAGGGAGCGTTTGAACTCGTCGCGGCAGGCCATGTAGGCGGCGTGCGGGCCGCCCGCGCCCATGGGCATGCCGAAACGCTGCGTGGTGCCGACCACGATGTCGGCGCCCCATTCGCCGGGCGGGGTGATCAGGGTCAGCGCCAGCAGGTCGGCTGCGGCGATGAAGGCGGCCTGCTTGCCATGGGCCTTTTCCACGTCGGCGCGCAGCTCGTCGATGCGGCCGCTGGTGGCGGGGTACTGGGCCAGCACGGCAAAGTACTCGCCATCGAGCGCGGCATGCCACTCGGGTGCGGAATTGGCCAGCACCACCTCAATGTTGAGCGGCTTGGCGCGGGTCTGGATGACCTCGATGGTCTGCGGGTGTGCGTCACCGGCGACGATGAAGCGGTTGCTTTTGCTCTTGACCGAGCGCTTGGCCAGCGCCATGGCCTCGGCTGCGGCCGTGGCCTCGTCGAGCATGGACGCGTTGGCAATGGGCATGCCGGTGAGGTCGCAGACCATGGTCTGGAAGTTGACCAGCGCCTCCATGCGGCCCTGCGAGATCTCGGCCTGGTAGGGCGTGTAGGCCGTGTACCAGGCCGGGTTCTCGAGGATGTTGCGCAGGATCACGCCCGGCGTGTGCGTGCCGTAGTAGCCCTGGCCAATGAAGCTCTTGAGCACCTGGTTCTTGCCTGCCATGGCCTTGAGTTCTGCCAGGGCCGCAGCCTCCGTCACGGGGGCGGGCAGGTCCATGGCCGTGCTGCGTGCAATGGAGCGCGGCACGATGCTCTCGATGAGGGCGCGGCGCGAGGCCTCGCCGATCACCGACAGCATGTGCGCTTCGTCGGCCGCGTCGATGCCGATGTGGCGGGGCAGGAATTCGGTGGCGTTTTCGAGCGCGCCGAGCGGCAGGGCGGATTGCATCAACATGGGGCAGGTCTCAGGCAGGAGGGCAGGGGGCGTTGGCAGTTACGCGTTTTTCGCGAATTCGGTGTAGTCGGTCTCGTTCAGCAAGCCGTCGAGCTGGGCGGCATCGCTGAGCTTGACCTTGAAGAACCAGCCGGCGTCCAGGGGATCGGAGTTGGCCAGCGAGGGGTCGGCACGCAGGGCTTCGTTGACCTCGACGATCTCGCCCGAGACGGGCATGTACACGTCGGCCGCGGCCTTGACAGACTCGACCACGCCGGCCACTTCGCCCTGGGCGAAGCTCTTGCCCACTTCGGGCAGGTCCACGAACACCACGTCGCCCAGGGCGTCCTGGGCGTGCACGGTGATGCCCACCACGGCTGCGTCGGTGTCAGCGGCGTTGATCCACTCGTGGTCTTTGGAGAATTTGACGGTCATGGGGAAAGCTCCTGGGCTTTGAAGAATGAAGGAATCAGCAATGTAGCGGGCCAGGCCCGCCGCGGTGTGAAATCAGCCGCGGAAATAGTTGGCGGGTACGAAGGGCATGGCGCGCACCTGCATGGGCACGGCCTTGCCGCGCACGATGGCGTTGACTCGGGTGCCGATGGCGGCAAATGCCGGCGTCACGTAGCCCATGGCCACGGGTTCGTTCACCGTGGGGCCCAAGAGGCCGCTGGTGACTTCGCCGATCTTCTGGCCGTCGGCGCTTTGCAATTCGGTGTGCTCGCGCACGGGCACGCGCTCCAGCGCCACCAGGCCCACGCGCTTGCGCGGCAGGCTGGCGGGGTTGTCGATCTGCGCCAGCACCTTGTCGGCGCCGGGGAAGCCCCCTGCTCGCGCGCCGCCGGTGCGGCGCACCTTCTGGATGGCCCAGTTCAGCGCCGCCTCGGGCGGGGTGGTGGTGGTGTCGATGTCGTTGCCGTACAGGCACAGGCCGGCTTCCAGGCGCAGCGAGTTGCGGGCGCCCAGGCCGATGGGCTTGACCTCGGGCTGGGCCAGCAGGGCGCGGGCCAGGGTGTCGGCCTGGGCGGCGGGCACGGAGATCTCGAAGCCGTCTTCGCCGGTGTAGCCGCTGCGCGTGACGAAGCAGTCGCAGCCGGCGATGGTGTAGTTGCCGCCGGTCATGAACACCAGCTTCTCGATGCCCGGCGCCAGGCGGGCCAGCGCGGTCACGGCCTGGGGGCCTTGCAGTGCCAGCAGGGCGTGGTCGGGCATGGGCTGCACCTCGCAGCGCTGGCCGATGCGCGCCTGGATATGGGCGATGTCCCCCACCTTGCAGGCGCCGTTGACGATCACGAACAGCGTGCCGTTGCCCTGGTTGAAGAACATCAGGTCGTCGATGATGGTGCCCTCGTCGGTCAGCAGCAGGCCATAGCGCTGCTTGCCCACGGGCAGGTCGACCACGTCCACGGGCACCAGGGTCTCGAAGGCGGCGGCGGCATCGGGGCCGACGAGCTTGAGCTGGCCCATGTGCGACACGTCGAACAGGCCTGCCGCCGTGCGCGTGTGCACATGCTCGGCCATCAGGCCGGCGGGGTACTGCACGGGCATGGAGTAGCCGGCAAACGGCACCATGCGGGCGCCCAGCTCCAAGTGCAGGGCGTTCAGGGGCGTGGTGAGCAGGGGGGCTGCGGTGGTGGCAGGGGCTGACATGGGGCGGACTCCGGGCAAATGGGGGCCGCAACCCACCCATGGGTTGCGGGATTTGCCCTGCTGTCCGCTTTACCTGAGAGATTCACCGCACCACCCTGGCTGGCGGCTGCGGCTTGCTCCTTCGGTGGATGGCCTGCATGCTGCATGCATGTAGCCACCTCTCTCCAGCAAGGGAACGCCTGCATCCCTGCAGGCGGTTGCCAGTCCTTTTGCCTGAGCGTTCGGGGTGTCCCTGCGCCTTCGGCGGCCCCCGCGAAGGGGACTCTCTCCTGACTTGGCGATTCTAACTACTTTGAATACACCAGATCGCGAAGCGCCAGCGAAATACTCGGGACGTAGGTGATGACCATCAGGCACACGAGGATCACGCACACGAAGGGCAGCAGGTGCTTGATGATCCGGTCCAGCGAAATCCGCGCCACCGTGCAGGCCGCGAACAGGTTCACGCCGAAGGGCGGCGTGATCATGCCCAGGGCCAGGTTCACCACCATGATGAGGCCGAAGTGCACCGGGTCCACGCCGAAGTGCACGGCCACCGGTGCCAGGATGGGCGCCAGCACGATGATGGCCGCACTGGTCTCGATGAACATGCCGATCACGAACAGGGCGGCATTCACACCCAGCAGGAACATGGCGGGCGACTGCAGCACGGCCTCGAGCCAGCGGCCGATGGCATCGGGCACGCCGGCGCGCGTGATGAGGAAGGCGAACAGCCCGGCATTGGCGATGATGAACATGATCACCGCCGACGAGATGGCCGACTTGCGCAGGATGGCGAAGAGGTCCCGGATCTTGATTTCGCGGTAGATCACCATGCCGACGATGAGTGCATAGAACACGGCCACGGCCGAGGCCTCGGTTGGCGTGAACACGCCCCCGTAGATGCCGCCCAGGATGATCACGGGCATCAGCAGCGCCCAGCCGGCCTGCAGGGTCGCCTTGCCGAAAGACATGCGGCCTTCGCCGTCGTTCTTGCCCCATCCCTTCCACTTGCAATAGACCCAGACGAAGAGCATCAGCGCAAAGCTGATGAGCAGGCCGGGGCCGAAGCCCGCGATGAACAACTCGCCGATCGATACCTCGGCGCTCACGCCGTAGAGGATCATGGGGATGGAGGGCGGAATGATCACGCCCAGCTCGGCGCTGGTGGCCTGCAGTGCGGCGGCATAGCTCGTGGGGTAGCCGTGCTTGATGAGCGCCGGGATCAGAATGGCGCCGATGGCGAAGGTGGTGGCCACCGACGAGCCCGACACCGCGGCGAAGATCATGCAGGTGAGCACGCAGGTCATGGGCAGGCCGCCCTGCACGCCGCCCACGATGCTTTTGGCGAACTCCACCAGGCGGCGCGAGATGCCGCCGGTCTCCATCAGATTGCCCGCGAGGATGAAGAAGGGAATGGCCGCGAGCGGAAACTTGTTGATCGAGGCGAACATCTCCTTGACGGAGATGAGCATGTTGGCGTTGGACGCCTGGATGCCCAGGATGGACGCCAGGCCGATGGACACCGCCACCGAGATGGTGAGTGCAAAGCACAGCACCATCGTGGAAATCATCACGGCGCTCATTGGGCGGTCTCCAGTTCCATGCGCAGGGGATCGAGCAGGTTGCCGATGATGCCGAAGATGCAGAACAGCCCGCCCACCGGCATGGCCAGGTAAGCCCAGAACATCGAGACCGATTCCAGCCCCGCCATGCTCTGCACGCCGCCGCGCACCGAGTAGTCCCAACCCCACCAGATGATCACGCCGATCAGGGCCAGCGCGGCGAGTGCCACCACCCAGTCGAGCACGCGGCGCATGCCGGGCTTGCTCCAGCGGTACAGCACATCCACGCTCACCATGGCGCCCTGGCGGAAGGCGGCCGGGATGGCCAGGAACACCATCCAGATCAGGCTGAAGCGGATCAGCACCTCGGTCCACTCGGCCGGCTGTTCGAGCACGAAGCGCATGAGGATCTGGAACATGCCCAGGGTGGAGGCCAGCGCCAGCATGGCGCAGGCCCCCAGCATGGCGATGGAGGTCGTCCACCGCTCAAAGGTCAAAAAAGCGTTTTTCATGGGGCAGGGCCCGGCAGGAGGAAAAAGGGGAGTGAAACGACAAGAACCAAACGTCCGCAGCGATGGGCTGCAGGCGTTTGGTTCTCCGTGGGGTGGGCAACGCGGCGGACGGGTTACTTGACGTCGCGGATCTTGTCGAGCGCAGCCTTGCCGAACTGCTTCTCGAACTCGGCGTTCACGGGTGCCAGGGTGGCCACGAACTTGGCCTTGTCCACGTTGTCGATCACGGTCATGCCCTTGGCGCGCAGGTCGGCCACGCCCTTGGCGTCGTCCTCGTCCACGCGGGCGCGGTTGGCCTTGGTGCCTTCCTTGGCGGCGTCGATGAAGGCCTGCTTGTCGGCGGCGCTGAGCTTGTCGAACGAGGCCTTGTTCATCACGAAGATGCAGGGCGAGTAGACATGGCCCGTGAGCGTGAGGTGCTTTTGCACCTGGTCGAACTTGGCCGAGATGATCACGGGCAGGGGGTTCTCCTGGCCGTCCACCGTGCCCTGCTGCAGGGCGGTGAACACTTCAGGGAAGGCCATGGGCGTGGTGATGATGCCGAAGCCCTTGTAGGCCGCGATGTGCACGGGGTTCTCCATGGTGCGCATCTTCAGGCCCTTGAGGTCGCCAGGCTCCTTCACATCGCGCTTGCTGTTGGTCATGTGGCGAAAGCCGTTCTCCGCCCAGGCCAGCGCCTTGAAGCCCTTGGCGTCGAACTTGGTCAGCATTTCCTGGCCGATGGGGCCATCGAGCACGGCGCGGGCATGGGCCTTGTCGCGGAACAGGAAGGGCACGTCCAGGATCTTGGTCTCGGGCACGAAGTTGGGGATGGGGCCGGTGGAGCTGAAGGCCAGCTCCTGCGTGCCCAGTTGCACGGCTTCGATGGACTCGCGCTCGCCGCCCAGAGCACCGTTGTAGAAGGTCTGCACCTTGTAGCGGCCGCCCGTGCGCTTCTCGACTTCCTTGGCGAAGGTGTCGATGGCAACGCCCTGGTGGGAATTCTGGGCCGTGGAAATGCTGATGCGCATGGTGGTCTGCGCGGCAGCGGTGGCCACAAAGCCGAGCGCAAGGCTCAGGCCAACGACGAGTCGGGTCAGTTGCATGGTGTCTCCTGTTGTTGATGGGCTGGCTTTCTACAGCGTGCCATGCCTTTGGAAAGGCGGTGCCACAGAGTGGCAGGCCTCTGCCAAATTATGGCGGTGCAACATGGGGACGGGCATCCGGGTTTGTGCTGGTAAGCGTGCTTACGAACGGGCGTTGTCCATCGCAAGGTCGCGTGTGCGACAACCCGGTTGCGGCAGGTGGGGGTGTGCTTGCCAAGCGCCCCGGTCTGGCGGTAACCAGTCCGGGGCCCTGTCGTTTCGTGCGCTCCGGTAAGAGCGCCTCGATGGATGAATTGTGCGCCGCTCTGCGCAGCAGTTCTTTCCATGTTTTGTGAGAAATCGTTGATTGGCAGAAAAATTTGCTGCATTTGGCAGTTTGGTTGAATAATTAGCCGAATGGACCGCCTTGACAGAAAAATTCTCGCCGTGCTGCAGAGCGATGCGCGCGCCAGCCTGCAGGAGATCGGCCAGGCCGTGGGTCTGAGCCCATCGCCCTGCTGGGGCCGCATCAAGAAGATGGAGGAGGCGGGCGTCATCCAGGGCTACACCGTGCGACTGAACCCGCAGGCGCTGGGTCTGTCGGACACGGTGCTGGTGCAGGTCACGCTCGACAGCCATTCGGACAACACGCTCGAGAAGTTCGGCGAGACCCTGGCCAGCATCCCCGAGGTGATCGAGGCCCACCTGGTCTCGGGCGACTACGACTACCTGCTGCGCGTGGTCGTGAAGGACACGCGCGACTACGAGCGCCTGCTGCGCGAGAAGCTCTACAAGATCAAGGGCATACGCCACAGCCGCTCGAGCTTTGTGCTGCGCACGCTCAAGAAGGCCGACATGCCTTTGTTCGCTGAATAGGGCGGTGGCACGTTCGCTGCTCTGCAGCTTTGGAGCGGGCGCACAATTGCGGCGCCCCACAGTCCACTGCACCGCCATGAACCTGCGTTTTGTCGAAGCCTTTTACTGGGTTGCCTCCCTGCGTAGCGTGACGCGCGCGGCGGAAAAGCTGTTCCTCACCCAGTCCGCCATGTCCAGCCGCGTGGCGGCGCTGGAGGAGGAACTCGGTGTGCTGCTGCTGGACCGCAGCGACAAGCGCTTCAAGCTTACGGTGGCGGGCACGCGCTTTCTCACCTATGCCAAGCGCATGCTGGAGCTGCAGCGCCAGCTCAAGGCCGAGATGGGATCGGGCGCGCCCATGGAGGTGTCCATCCGCCTCGGGGCCATCGAGTCGGTGCTGCACTCCTGGCTGATCCCGTGGATCGAGCAGCTGCGCAAGGACAACCCGCTGCTGGAGCTGGAGCTCACGGTGGAAACCACCCCCGTGCTGCTCGACCAGATCCGCCGCGGCGCGCTGGACACGGTGTTCGCTGCGCTGCCGGCGTCGGCCGAGGGCATACGCACGCAGGCGCTCACCCCCATGGAGATGGTCTTCGTGGGCAACAGCAAGCTGCACCGCAAGCGGCGCTATGCACTCGCGGACTTTGCCGAGACCGACATCCTCACCTTCCAGCGTGGCTCCCAGCCCCATGTGACCTTGCTCGACGTGCTGCGCCAGGCCCAGGTGGAGCCGCGTTGCGTGCACACCATTTCTTCCATCTCTGCCATGGTGCAGTTGGTGCAGGGCGGCTTTGGCGTGGCCACCTTGCCGCGCCAGGCCGTGCAGCGGCTGCTGGCCTTTCCCGATCTGCGCCCGCTGGCCTGCGAGGCCGAACTGCGGCCGCTGCCCATCCACCTGAGCTACCGCGAAGACCCGGCCTCGCCGGCGGTGGACGGTGTCGTGCGCTCGGCCCTGGCCTTTGTCGAGCTGCAGGCCGAAGGCGCCAAGGGCCGCGCCAAAACCTGAAGACAGGCTGACAGCGACGCCGCGCGCAACGGCGCCGCGGCGGCCATTTCTCTGCTTCTCCGATGCCCGCAAGGGCACTGCGCAGGCCTGGCGGCCGAAGCCGTGCATGCAGTTGGTGCAGCCCTGCCGTGCGGGGCGCAGGTGCACCTCCCTTGGATCCCCCTGGCCGGCTTCCCTGCTGCCTCAGCACGCGCGCCATCGCCAGGGCGGTGCAGGCGCTGGCACCCGTGGCACTCCCGGGGTGCCACCGTTCCCGACGAGGGTGCAATTTGCGCATCTTCGATGCTCCTAGGGTTTTCACTTAGCACCAAGTTGGGTGAGTTGTGCTCCAGCGTAGTGCATCGAAAAAATCGATGAACTGATAGAAATTTTTTGAATTTGCCAGGCTTGGTTACACGCCAACACAATCCACCCCATCGTCATGCATTTGACATTTCGCAACGCAAGGAACCCATGGTGGACTCCACACACAACAACACACCCCAGGTCTTTGGCCCGCAAGGCAGCGACAACCCCCGGCACGTGCGCAGCGTGATCCGCCAGGGGCTGTGGACTTCGCACACCAGCGGCCTGGCCGATGGCCATGTGCAGGGCAACCTGGTCATCCTGCCCGAGGTGCAGGCCGGCGATTTCCTGCGCTTTTGCCAGCGCAACCCCAAGCCCTGCCCGGTACTGGCGGTGAGCGAGCCCGGCCAGTTCTCGCTGCCCACTCTGGGTGAGGGCATCGACATCCGCAGCGACGTGCCGCTGTACCGCGTGTGGCGCCATGGCGAGCTGGCCGAGGAGGTGGCTGACATCTCGGCCTTCTGGCGGCCCGACCTCGTGACCTTCATCCTGGGCTGCTCGTTCTCGTTCGAGTCGGCGTTGATCGAGGCCGGCATCCCGCTGCGCCACATCGACGAGGGCAAGAACGTGGCCATGTTCCGCACCAATGTAGCCACCGAGCCGGCCGGCCCCTTCGGCGGCGCCATGGTCGTGACCATGCGCCCCATGAAGGCGGCCGACGTGATCCGTGCCGTGCAGGTGACCTCGCGCTTTCCCAATGTGCACGGCGCGCCGGTGCACATCGGCGACCCATCGCTGATCGGCATCGCCGATCTTGCCAAGCCCGACTACGGCGATGCCGTGGCGCTCATGCCCGATGAGATTCCCGTCTTCTGGGCCTGTGGCGTCACGCCCCAGTCCGCCATCCTGCACGCCCAGCCCGCGTTCTGCATCACCCATGCCCCGGGTTGCATGCTGATCTCCGACCTGCTCAACCACCAACTCGCCAGTTTCTAAACCAGGAGCCTCCCCATGAAAACCATCGCTTTCAGTATGTGTGCCCTCGCGTTCGCCGGCATCGCCCAGGCCCAGGCCAAGTGGGACCTGCCCTCGGGCTATGCCACCAACACCTTCCAGGTGCAGAACCTGCAGCAGTTCGCGCAGGACGTGGACAAAGCCACGGGCGGCAAGCTCAAGATCACGGTGCACCCCAATGCCTCGCTGTTCAAGGCCAATGAGATCAAGCGCACGGTGCAGTCGGGCCAGGTTCCGGCCGGTGAGTTCATCCTCTCGGGCGCGGCCAACGAGTCGGCGGCCTACGGCCTCGATTCCATCCCCTTCCTGGCCACCAGCTATGCCGATGCCAAGCGCCTGGACCAGGTCTCGCGCCCCATGCTCACCAAGACCCTGGCCGCCCAGGGCATGAAGCTGCTGTACACCGTGGCCTGGCCTGCGCAGAGCCTGTACTCGACCAAGCCCGTCACGGCGCTCAAGGATTTGAAGAGCACCAAGATGCGCGCCTTCAACCCCGTGACCTCGGGCATCGCCGTGGCCGTGGGCGCCCAGCCCGTGACCATCCAGCTGGCCGAGCTGCCCGCCGCGCTCACCACCGGCACCGTGGACAACTTCCTCACTTCCAGCGCCAGCGGCGTGGAAAGCAAGCTCTATGAGAGCGTGAAGTACTTCTACGCTGTCTCGGCCTTCCTGCCGCGCAATGCCGTGGTGGTGAACCAGAAGACCTTCGACGCGCTGGACAAGCCCACGCAGGAGGCCGTGCTGGCCCAAGCCGCGATCGCCGAGCGCCGCGGCTGGACACTGAGCGAGCAGAAGGACCAGGAGTACCTCAAGGAACTGGCCGCCAAGGGCATGCAGGTCGACACCGTGGCCGCCAACCTCAAGGCCGAGTTCAAGCCCATTGGCGAGCGCATGACGGCCGACTGGATCAAGGTGGCCGGCGATGAAGGCAAGGCCGTGATCGAGGCCTTCAACAGCAAGAAGTGACGAGGCCACCATGTCTTCCCTGACCCAAACCTCTGCGGCGCCCGCCGGCGTACAGGCCGGGGTGGCCATGCCACCCCACCTGCTGCGCCGCGTGCTGGATGCCTGCTACGACGTGGCAGGCACCATCGGTGCCTGGTGCATCGCCGCCATCTGCGTGCTGATGGTGGTGCAGTCCCTGGGGCGCCAGTTCGGCTTTCCCACCGGCGCCATCAACGACGTGGTGGCCTGGCTGTGCGCCGCTGCCGCCTTCCTGACCATGGCCCATGCCTTCAAGCACGGCGACTTCGTGCGCGTGACCCTGGTGCTTGAAAAGCTCTCGCCGGCCACGCGCCGCGTCTTCGAGCTGGCCTGCCTGTCGGTGGCCGTGCTGGCCATCGGCTACCTCACCTGGTGGGCCTGCGCCTTCACCTACGAGAGCTGGAAATTCAACGAAGTGGCGCAGGGCCTGTGGGCTGTGCCGGTCTGGATCCCCCAGCTGAGCTTTGCCGTCGGCTCCATCCTGTTCCTCATGGCCGTGGTCGATGAATGGTGGATCGTGGCGCGCGGCGGGGTGCCCACCTTCGTGCGCCTGGTGGAAGAGCGCCACGCCAAGGGCGACTTCTCGTCGGACCTGTAAGGAGAACGACCATGGACATTCTTTCCATCGGCGCCTTCCTGCTGGTGATCATGCTGCTCATGCTCTCCGGCGGTGTCTGGATCGCCATGACCCTGGCCATCTGTGGCTGGGTCGGCCAGGCCTTCTTCACCAACAGCCATGCCGGGCTGAACCTCTTTTCCGCCTTCTGGGAAAGCAATGCGAGCTGGGAGCTGGCGGCCCTGCCGCTGTTCATCTGGATGGGCGAGATCCTGTTCCGCACCCGGCTCAGCGAGGACATGTTCAGTGGCCTGGCCCCCTGGCTGGGCAAGGTGCCCGGGCGGCTGTTCCACACCACCATCCTGGGCTGCGGCATCTTCGGCTCGGTCTCGGGCTCGTCGGCGGCCACCTGCGCCACCATCGCCAAGGTCTCGCTGCCGGCGCTCAAGAAGCGCGGCTACGACGAGGGCATCGCCATCGGTTCGCTGGCCACGGCCGGCACCCTGGGCATCCTGATCCCGCCGTCCATCACCATGGTGGTGTACGCCGTGGCGGCCGATGCCTCCATCATCCGCATCTTCCTGGCGGGCTTTTTGCCCGGCCTGCTGCTGATGCTGCTGTTCTCGGGCTACATCGCCTGGTGGTCGGTGCGCAACAAGGACCGTATGCCGCCGGACGAGCCGGCGCTCAGCTTCCGCGAGAAGCTGCACCTGTCGCGCAACCTGATTCCCTGCGCGCTGCTCATCGTGTTCATCTGCTGGTCGCTGGTGGCCGGCTGGGCCACGGCGACGGAATGTGCGGCCTATGGCGTGGTGGGGGCCCTGGCCCTGGCCGCCTGGTGCAAGGCATTGACCTGGCAGAACTTCAAGGAAGGCCTGGCCGGCTCGGCCCGCACCAGCTGCATGATCATGTTCATCCTGGCGGGCGCCGCCTTCCTGACCAAGACCATGGCCTTCACCGGCATCCCGCGCGAGCTGGCCGCCTGGGTCGACTCCATGCACCTGTCTCCCTATGCGCTGATCGCCTGCCTGGTGGGCGTGTACCTGGTGCTGGGCACGGCGCTCGACGGCATCAGCATGATCGTGCTGACCGCCGCCGTGGTGATGCCCATGATCGAGAAGGCCGGGTTCGATCTGATCTGGTTCGGCATCTTCGTGATCCTGCTGGTCGAGATCGCCGAGGTCACGCCGCCCGTGGGCTTCAACCTCTTCGTGCTGCAGAACATGACCGGCAAGGACAGCAACCTCATTGCCAAGGCCGCCATCCCGTTCTTCTTCTGCCTGGTGGTGTGCATCGGCCTGATCACGGTCTTCCCGCAGATCGTCACCATCGTCCCGGACCTCGTCATGGGCGCGTCCAAGTAGGCCCCAGGCCTTACGCCTTCCTCTGTGTCCGCCGGCGCGCACTGCGCTGGCCCTTCTTCCCCCACCCCAGGAACTTGCCATGAAACACATGGTCTGGTTGGCCGCGCTCGCCGTGGCCCCGATGGTGCACGCCCAGGCACAGTGGAAACTGGCCACGGGCTACCGCGCGGAGACCTTCCACACGCGCAATCTGGTGCAGTTCGCCCAGGAAGTGGAGGCGGCCTCCGCCGGGGCCCTGAAGATCGAGGTACACGCCAACAACAGCCTGGCCAAACTGGCGGAGATTCCCCAGGCGGTGCAGGCCGGCAAGGCCCAGGCGGGCGAGACCATCATGACCAGCCTGGTGGCGGACATGCCCATCGCCGGGGCCGACACCGTGCCCTTCCTGGTGCGCAGCTATGCCGATGCGCGCCGGCTGTGGGAGCTGCAGCGCCCGCTGATCGAAGGGCATTTCACGCGCAAGGGTCTCAAGGCGCTGTATGCCGTGCCCTGGCCGCCGCAGGGCCTGTTCTCCACTGCACCGGTGAAATCGTCTGCCGATTTCAAGGGCACGCGCATGCGCACCTACAACCCCGCCACGGTGCGCATCGCCGAAATGCTGGGGGCAGCGCCGGTGGATGTGCCCATGGTCGAGGTCAACAAGGCGCTGGCGGCAGGGCAGCTCGACTCCATGATCACCTCGGCCCTCACGGGGGTGGAGAACCAGGTCTGGGGCCAGATCCGCCAGTACTACGGCATCAATGCCTGGTTTCCCAAGAACATCGTGTTCGTGAACCAGCAGGCCTTCGATGCGCTGCCGGCACCGGTGCGCCAGGCCGTCAGCAAGGCCGCGTCGGACGCCGAGGCCCGCGGCTGGACCCTGAGCGAGGCCATCGCCCAGGAGTCCGTGGGCGAATTGCAGCGCAAGGGCATCAAGGTCGAGCGTGCGAGCGCCGAGCTCGATGCCGACCTCAAGCGCCTGGGCGAACGCTTCTCACGCGAGTGGGTGCGTTCCGTCGGCGGTGAGGCCAACCAGATCTTCATTCCCTACTACACGCAGCGTTGAATTGAATTCTTCCCATCCACAGCCGGAGAAGCACCATGCACACGCCCCAGGATTCCATCGAGACCTATCTGCGCGCCAAGGACGGCAACCGCCCGCACCTGATCGCCCAGGCCTTTGCCGGCGGCGCGCTGCTGCAGATGGAGCTGCGCCAGGGCGGCATGGTGTTTCCGCCTTCGGCCCAGGGGCGCGAGGCGATTGCCGAGACCCTGGTGCGCAATTTCAACCGCAGCTTCGAGAACATCTACACCGTCTGCCTGGCCGATCCCCCTGCAACGGACTGCGCGGACTTCCATTGCGACTGGCTCGTGGCCATGACCGAGAAGGACAGCCGTGCCGTGCGCGTGGGCTGCGGCCAGTACCACTGGCGCTTTGCGCCCGGCAACCGCCTCGCGCAGGAGCTGCGCATCGTGATCGAGGCCATGCAGACCCTGCCACCGGCCGACATCCTGCCCGTGATGGCCTGGGCCACCGCGCTGGGCGGGCCCTGGTGCCCGCGCGCGCATGCCCTGGCCAGTGCGCCCCCCATTCCCGCCGTGCGCCAGCTCCTGCAGCGCCTGGCCCCGGCCTGCGCCGATGCCGCCTGAATCCAGCCCTGACCCCTTTATCTCTCCCATCGGAAACACCATGAACGCAATGACACCCCAAGTACATCTTCCCCGCTGGCAGTTCTGGATCGACCGCGGGGGCACCTTCACCGACATCGTCGGCAAGCGCCCCGACGGCAGCTTGGTCACGCACAAGCTGCTGTCCGAGAACCCCGAGCAATACAAGGATGCGGCTGTGGCCGGCATCCGCCACCTGCTGGGCCTGGCGCCCGGCGAGGCCGTGACGCCTGCGCTGGTGGAATGCGTGAAGATGGGCACCACGGTGGCCACCAACGCGCTGCTCGAACGCAAGGGCGAGCCCACGCTGCTGGTGACCACGCGGGGCTTCCGCGATGCGCTGCGCATCGCCTACCAGAACCGGCCGCGCCTGTTCGATCGCCACATCCTGCTGCCCGAGCTGCTCTACACCGAGGTGGTCGAGGCACGCGAGCGCGTGGGGGCGCACGGCCAGGTGATGCAGCCGCTGGACGAGGCCAGCCTGCGCGGCGACCTGCTGGCCGCCTGGGGCCGGGGCCTGCGCAGCGTGGCCATCGTCTTCATGCATGGCTACCGCCATACCGAACATGAGCAACTGGCACGGCGCATTGCGAAGGAGGTGGGATTCACGCAGATCAGCACCTCGCACGAGACCAGCCCCATGATGAAGTTCGTAAGCCGGGGCGACACCACGGTGGTCGATGCCTACCTCTCGCCCATCCTGCGCCGCTATGTGGAGCAGGTGGCCAGCGAGATGCCCGGCGTCAAGCTGTTCTTCATGCAGTCCTCGGGCGGCCTGACGGATGCGACGACCTTCCAGGGCAAGGACGCGATCCTGTCCGGCCCGGCCGGCGGCATTGTGGGCATGGCGCGCACGGCCGGCCTGGCCGGGCAGGAGCGCGTGATCGGTTTCGATATGGGCGGCACGTCCACCGATGTGAGCCACTACGCGGGCGAATTCGAGCGCGAGTTCGAGACCCATGTGGCGGGTGTGCGCATGCGCGCCCCGATGATGAGCATCCACACCGTGGCCGCTGGCGGGGGCTCGGTGCTCAGCTACGACGGTGCGCGTTTCCGCGTGGGCCCCGAGAGTGCGGGCGCCAACCCGGGCCCCGTGAGCTACCGCCGCGGCGGCCCGCTGGCCGTGACCGATGCCAACGTCATGGTGGGCAAGGTGCAGCCCGCCTATTTCCCCAGCGTGTTCGGCCCCGCCGCCAACGAGACCCTGGACGCCCAGGCCGTGCGTGCACGCTTTGCCGAGCTGGCCGTGCAGACGAATCGCCAGCCCGAAGAGGTGGCCGAGGGCTTCATCCAGATCGCCGTGCAGCAGATGGCCAATGCCATCAAGAAGATTTCGGTGGCGCGCGGCTACGATGTGACGCGCTACACCCTGCAGTGCTTTGGCGGTGCGGGCGGCCAGCATGCCTGCCTGGTGGCCGACGCCCTGGGCATGACGCGCGTCTTCGTGCACCCGCTGGCGGGTGTGCTCAGTGCCTACGGCATGGGCCTGGCGGACCAGACCGTGATCCGCGAGCAGGCCGTGGAGCTGCCGCTGGCCGCAGCCTCGCTGCCCTTGATCGCCGAGCGCCTGGAGGTGCTGGGCGCGGCCGCCCAGGCCGAACTCACGCGCCAGCAGGTCAGCAGCCACCCGGTGCAGGTGCGCCACAACGTGCATGTGCGCTACGAGGGCACCGACTCTGCCCTGGTAGTTCCGTTCGGCGATATCGCCACGGTGCAGGCCGGCTTCGAGGCGGCCTACCGCCAGCGCTTCGCCTTCCTGATGGTGGGCAAGTCCCTGGTGGTGGAGGCCGTGTCGGTCGAGGCCGTGATCCCCGGCGATGCACCGGCCGAGCCACGCCTGCCCCTGCACGCCGAGCGCGTGCACCCGCGCCGTGAGACGGTGCGCATGTACTCGGGCGGCCAGTGGCACGATGCCGCCCTGGTGGTGCGCGAAGACCTGCGGCCCGGCGATGCCATCCCCGGCCCGGCCATCATTGCCGAGAAGAACACCACCACGGTGGTGGAGCCCGGCTGGCTGGCCCGCCTCACGGACCTGGACCACCTGGTGCTCGACCGCGTGACCGCACGCACGGTGCAGTACGCCGCCGGCACCACGGTGGACCCAGTGCTGCTCGAAGTGTTCAACAACCTGTTCATGAACATCGCCGAGCAGATGGGTCTGCAGCTGCAGAACACGGCCTATTCGGTGAACATCAAGGAGCGCCTGGACTTCAGCTGCGCGCTGTTCGATGCCGAGGGCAATCTGATCGCCAACGCGCCGCACATGCCCGTGCACCTGGGCTCCATGGGCGAGAGCATCAAGACCGTGATCCGCGAGAACACGGGCCGCATGCAGCCGGGCGACGTCTACATGCTCAACGACCCTTACCACGGTGGCACCCACCTGCCCGATGTCACGGTGATCACTCCGGTGTACGTGGCCGGTGGCAAGGAGCCGACCTTCTATGTGGGCTCGCGCGGCCACCATGCCGACATCGGCGGCACCACGCCGGGCTCCATGCCCCCGTTCTCCACGCGCATCGAGGAAGAGGGTGTGCAGATCAACAACGTCAAGCTGGTGGACCAGGGCGTCTTCCAGGAAGAGGCGGTGCGCCACCTGCTGGCCACGGGCGGCGGCACCACGCCGTACCCCAGCCGCAATCCGCACCAGAACCTGGCCGACCTGCGTGCGCAGATCGCGGCCAACGAGAAGGGCGTGCAGGAGCTGTCGAAGATGGTGGCGCAGTTCGGCCTCGATGTCGTGCAGGCCTACATGCGCCACGTGCAGGACAATGCCGAGGAGTCGGTGCGCCGCGTGATCACCCACCTCAAGGACGGCCAGTTCACCCTGCCTCTCGACAACGGCGCGCAGATCAGTGTCTCGGTCAAGGTCAACGCCGCCGAGCGTAGTGCGGTGATCGACTTCGCGGGCACCAGCGCGCAGCAGGTCAACAACTTCAACGCCCCGCGCGCGGTGTGCATGGCCGCGGTGCTCTACGTTTTCCGCACCCTGGTGGACGACGACATCCCGCTCAATGCCGGCTGCCTCAAGCCCCTGCAGGTCCTCATCCCGCAGGGCTCCATGCTCAACCCCAACCCGCCGGCTTCGGTGGTGGCGGGCAATGTGGAGACCTCTACCTGCATCACGAATGCGCTGTTCGGTGCGCTCGGCGTCATGGCGGGCAGCCAGCCCACCATGAACAACTTCACCTTCGGCAATGCGCAGTACCAGTACTACGAGACCATCGCGGGCGGCAGTGGTGCAGGTGCGGTGCTCGATGCACAAGGACAGGTGGTGCGCGGCTTCGAAGGCACGAGCGTGGTGCAGACGCACATGACCAACTCGCGCCTCACGGACCCCGAGATCCTGGAGTTCCGCTTCCCCGTGGTGCTCGACAGCTACGAGATCCGCGCGGGCTCGGGCGGCCGGGGCCGTTGGGCGGGCGGCAATGGCGGCGTGCGCCGCGTGCGTTTCCTGGAGCAGATGACGGCGAGCATCTTGTCCAACGGCCGCGTCAAGCCGGCCTTCGGCATGGCGGGCGGGCAGGCCGGGCTGACCGGGCTCAACCGCGTGCTGCGGGCCAATGGCCAGGTGGAAGATCTCGACCACATCGGCGCGGCGCTCATGGAGCCGGGCGACGTGTTCGAGATCTCCACGCCGGGCGGCGGCGGATTCGGCGCTTGCGCCGTGGTCGACTGAAGCCGGCCTGACGACAACGGCGCCATGCCCTGGCCCAGTGGCACAGGGCTTGCATTGGCAGGGCATGCCGCGCTTTCCTGGGGAGGGGCGGCCGATACGCAACACCACGGAGAAAGCCATGAACTACCTTCCAGCGACAGCCGGTGCCACCCGCATCCAGGCTGTCACGGCCTCCCCTGCAACCGCGCCCCGCGCGCCGGACCGCCCCGCTGCTTCGCCAGCCCCGCGCAGCCGCCAGCGCACCCTGACCGTGGGGCAGAAGCTGGCAGCGGCCTTCGGGCTGCTGGGGGTGGCGGTGGCGCTGCTGGGCTCCACCACCTGGCTCACCGGCCAGGGCACCACACGCCAGGCCACGCTGCTCACGGCAGAGCAACTGCCCATCGAGCGTGCGGTGCGCGAGTTCAAGACACAGTCTGTGCACATCGGCCAGATCGCGCTGCGTTCCACGGGTTCGCAGGACGTGTTCCCCCTGGTGGCCGAAATGCGCGCCCAACTCGCGGCCGAAGAGGCCATGCGCAAGCGCATCGACGAGTCGCTCGCGGCGTCATCGTCGGCCGACAGCACCCTGCCGGCCTGGAAACAGGCCCAGGCGCAGCGCCAGCAGTATGCGGTCCTGCGCGACACCCTGGTGCAGAACGCGCTCGAATCCAAGGTCATCAGCCAGAAGGAGCTGCAGGAGCATGCGGCGGCGCTGGCCCAGTACCTCAAAGCCATCGACCAGTTGCTGGCCGAGTCCGAAAAGTCCTCGGTGGCGGCCGCGCAGGCGATGATCGCCGATGCCTCGCGTGCCCAGTGGGTCAGCGCGCTCGCCGTGGCCTTCGTGGTCGCGCTCTCGGCGCTGTTCGGCTGGCTGCTGCGCCGCTCCATCGTGCTGCCGCTGCGCCAGGCTTCGGACGCGGCCGCCCTGGTGGCGCAGGGCGATCTCACGGTGCGCATGGCCACCGAGCGCAGCGACGAGATCGGCGAGCTGCTCACCGCGCTCAACCAGATGGTCGAATCCCTGCACTATGTGGTGACCGAGGTGCGCGATTCGGGTGAGTCTATCCATGTCGCCAGCTCCGAAGTGGCGGCCGGCAACACCGACCTGAGCGCGCGCACCGAGCACACGGCCAGCAGCCTGCAGCAGACGGCCGCGAGCATTTCGCAACTGGCGCAGACCGTGGCCGCCAATGCCGACAGCACGCGCCAGGCCAACAGCCTGGCCCACAGCGCCGCCCAGGTGGCGAAGAAGGGCGGCGATGTGGTCGGCGAGGTGGTCAAGACCATGGACGAGATCAACGCCAGCAGCCGGAAGATCGCCGACATCGTGGGCATCATCGACGGCATTGCCTTCCAGACCAACATCCTCGCGCTCAACGCCGCCGTGGAGGCGGCGCGTGCCGGCGAGCAGGGCCGGGGCTTCGCCGTGGTGGCCAGCGAGGTGCGCAACCTCGCGGGCCGCAGCGCCAACGCCGCCAAGGAGATCAAGGCCCTGATCGCCACCAGCGTGGACAAGGTGAGCGACGGTGCACGCCTGGTGGTCACCGCGGGCTCCACCATGCAGGACATCGTCACCAGCGTGCAGCAGGTCACTGCGCTGATGTCCGAGATCCATGCCGCCAGCAGCGAACAGAGCAGCCAGATCGGCCAGGTCAGCCAGGCCGTGGACCAGCTCGACCACATGACGCAGCAGAACGCCGCACTGGTGGAGCAGGGGGCCGCGGCGGCGCAGAGCCTCAAGGACCAGGCCAACCGGCTGGCGGGGGCGATGGGGCAGTTCCACCTGAGCGTGGGTGGGGCCACATAGGGCCTGCTCGCGGGCTGCCCAAGGCCTTGGATGGATCGCACTGGGGCTCTTGCGATAATAGCGGCCCTGACTCCGCCGAGAACGCCATCCATGACTGCTGCCCCCGCCTCCGCCCCGTTGACCTATGACCAGACGGGCGTCAACTACGAACTGATCGACCCCTTGAAGGTCGCGGCCCAGCGTGCGGCGGCCCAGACCGGGGCGCACATGGCCGGCCACGGCTTCAGCGAAGTGGCTGCTTCGCGCGGGGAGTCGGCCTATGTGGTCGACGTCGGCCCCATGTACCTGGCCAGCATCGTCGAATGCCTGGGCACCAAGGCCCTGCTGGCCGATGAGATGGCCCGGCTCACGGGCAAGAGCTACTACGACGGTATTGCCCAGGACACGATCGCCATGGCGGTCAACGACCTGATCACCGTGGGCGCGACCCCGCTGGTCGTGCAGGCCTACTGGGCCGCCGGCGGTTCCGACTGGTTTGGCGACGCCCAGCGTTCGCAGGCGCTCGTGGCGGGCTGGAAGCGTGCCTGCGACATCTGCAAGGTGGCCTGGGGCGGTGGCGAAACCCCGGCCCTGGCCGGGGTGGTGGCCGACGGCCGGGTGGACCTGGCGGCCTCGTGCACCGGCATCATCAGCCCCAAGGAGCGGCTGTCGGTGGGCGACCGGTTGGGGGCCGGCGATGCCATCGTGCTGCTGGCCTCCAGCGGCATCCACGCCAACGGCGTGTCCCTGGCGCGCAAGCTGGCCGAGCGGTTGCCCCAGGGCTATCTCACGGACATCGGCAACGGCCAGACCTTTGGCGAAGCGCTGCTCGCGCCCACCGTGCTGTACTCGCCGGTGACCGAGGCCCTGGCGGCACAGGGCATCAACCCCCATTACTGCGCCAATATCACCGGCCACGGCTGGCGCAAGCTGCTGCGCCACCCCAAGCCGCTGACCTACCGCATTGCGCAGGTGCCGCCGGTGAGCCCGGTGCTGGCGTTCATGCAGAAGGAATGCCAGCTCGACGACCACGAGGCCTATGGCACGCTCAACATGGGGGCGGGTTTCGCCCTGTTCGTGGCGGCCAAGGACGCGGCCCGCGTGGTCGAGGTGGCGCAGGGCCTCGGCATCCCGGCGCTGGTCGCAGGGTCTGTGGAAGAGGGGCCCAAGCAGGTGCTGATCGAGCCGATCCAGGTCGTCTACGGCGCGGACGAGCTGCAGCTTCGCTGACCCCTGCATCCCTCCCTGGGACGCCAATGAAAAAGGGCCTGCATTGCAGGCCCTTTGTCTTGGGTCGGTTACATGCCCGAGTAGTTCGGGCCGCCGCCGCCTTCGGGCGTCACCCACACGATGTTCTGCGTGGGGTCCTTGATGTCGCAGGTCTTGCAGTGCACGCAGTTCTGCGCGTTGATCTGCAGGCGCTGGTTGTCGCCGCCCTTGGCGGTGTCGGGCACGAACTCGTACACACCGGCCGGGCAGTAGCGGGCCTCGGGGCCGGCGTACTTGGCCAGGTTGATGTTCACCGGCACGCTCGCATCCTTGAGCGTCAGGTGGGCCGGCTGGTTCTCGGCGTGGTTGGTGTTGCTGATGAACACGCTGGACAGGCGGTCGAAGGTCAGCTTGCCATCGGGCTTGGGGTAGATGATGGGCTTGCACTCGGACGCGGGCTTCAAGTGCACGTGGTCGGGCTTGTCGCGGTGCAGCGTCCAGGGGATGTTGCCCTTGAGCACGAACTGCTCGATGCCGTTCATGATGGTGGCGGTGACCAGGCCCTTCTTGAACCAGTTCTTGAAGTTGCGGTCCTTGTTGAGCTCGGTGTGCAGCCAGCTCTTCTCGAAGGCCTCAGGGTAGGCGCTCAGTTCATCGTGCTGGCGCCCGGCCACCACGGCGTCGTAGGCGGCCTCGGCGGCCAGCATGCCGGACTTGATGGCGGCGTGGCTGCCCTTGATGCGGCCCACGTTGAGGTAGCCCGCGTCGCAGCCGATCAGCGCGCCGCCCGGGAAGATGGTCTTGGGCAGGCTCAGCAGGCCGCCGGCCGTGATGGCGCGCGCGCCATAGCTGATGCGCTTGGCGGGCTTGATGCCCTTGGACTCGTCGCCCTCCAGGTACCAGCGGATGTTGGCGTGGGTCTTCCAGCGCTGGAATTCCTCGAACGGGCTGAGGTAGGGGTTGGAATAGCCCAGACCGGTGATGAAGCCCAGGGTCACCTTGTTGTCGTCCAGATGGTACAGGAAGGCGCCGCCGTAGGTGTCGTTCTCCATGGGCCAGCCGGCGGTGTGCATCACGAAGCCGGGCTGGTGGCGCTGTGGGTCGATCTCCCACAGTTCCTTGATGCCGATGGCATAGCTCTGCGGGTCGGAATGCGCGTCGAGCTTGAAACGCGAGATCAGCTGCTTGCCCAGGTGGCCGCGCGAGCCTTCGGCGAAGATGGTGTACTTGGCATGCAGTTCCATGCCCAGTTGGAAGTCGCCCGTGGGCTCGCCTTCCTTGCTGATGCCCATGTTGCCCGTGGCCACGCCCTTGACGGAGCCGTTCTCGTTGTAGAGCACCTCGGCCGCCGAGAAGCCGGGGAAGATCTCCACGCCCAGGGCTTCGGCCTGCTCGCCCAGCCACTTGACCACATTGCCCAGGCGCACCACGTAGTTGCCGTGGTTCTGGAAGTTGTGGGGCAGGAACACATTGGGCACGCGGAAGGACGACTTCTCGCCCAGGAAAATCATCGCGTCGTCGGTCACGGGCTGGTTCAGGGGCGCGCCCTTGGCCTTCCAGTCGGGGATCAGCTCCGTGAGGGCCTTGGGGTCCATGATGGCGCCAGACAGGATGTGCGCGCCGGGCTCGGAGCCTTTTTCGAGCACCACGACCGAGATGTCCTGGCCCTTTTCGGCCGCCAATTGCTTGAGCCGGATCGCGGTGGCCATGCCGCCGGGGCCACCGCCCACGACGACCACGTCGTATTCCATTGCTTCACGGGGACCATACTGGGCGAGGATTTCTTCGTTCGTCATGGGTGTTTCGTCGGGCGTTTGATATCGTGTCGATTGTCGTCGGACAGCGGCAGGGATTCTGTCTGCCTGGAGACTGATTGTATTGCCCTATTTTAAATAATCGAACGATCGTTCTTTTTTCTGCAGTGGAGGCTCTCTAAATGGCATACAGCATCGATCTTTCCGGCCGGGTGGCCTTCATCACCGGCGCCTCCAGCGGCTTGGGAGCGCAGTTCGCGCGCACGCTGGCGCGCGCCGGGGCCGGGGTGGTGCTGGCCAGCCGGCGCATCGAAAAGCTCAAGGAACTGCGTGCCCGCATCGAGGGCGAGGGCGGCGACGCCCACGTGATCGAGCTCGATGTGACCGACCACGCCTCCATCAAGTCCGCCGTGGCCCATGCCGAGACCGAAATGGGCTCCATCGACATCCTGGTCAACAACTCGGGCGTGAGCACCACGCAGCGCTTGCAGGACGTGACGCCCGAGGACTACGACTTCATCTTCGACACCAACGTCAAGGGCGCGTTCTTCGTGGCCCAAGAGGTTGGCAAGCGCATGCTGGCGCGTTCGCGCGGCGCGGCGCCGGGCAGCTTCACGGGCGGGCGCATCATCAACATCGCCTCCATGGCCGGTCTCAAGGTGCTGCCGCAGATCGGCGCCTACTGCATGAGCAAGGCCGCCGTGGTGCAGATGACCAAGGCCATGGCCATGGAGTGGGGCAAGTTCGGCATCAACACCAATGCCATCTGCCCCGGCTACATCGACACCGAGATCAACCACCGCCACTGGCAGACCGAGCAGGGCAAGAAGCTCATCGACATGCTGCCGCGCAAGCGCGTGGGCGCGCCCGAGAATCTGGACGCGCTGATCGTCATGCTGGCCAGCGACCAGAGCCACTTCATCAACGGTGCCGTGATCGCCGCAGACGATGGCTTTGCCGTTTGAGCCTGGATGCTGACCGGCATCCTGGCCGGGCTCGCCGCGGGCGCGCTCTGGGGTCTGGTGTTCGTTGCGCCGCACATGGCGGGTTCGTTCGCCTCGGTGGACCTGACGGCGGGCCGCTTCGTGGCCTATGGCGCCGTGGCCGTGGGCATGCTGCTGTGGGGCCTGCGCGGCAGTTCCCGCCGGCCAACCCTCGCCCAGGCCTGGGCCGCACTGTGGCTCTCGGTACTGGGCTTCACGGGTTACTACCTGCTGCTGGTCTGGGCCATCCGCGACGCGGGGGCCGAGATGCCGGCGCTGATCATTGGCACCATCCCGGTCTAGGTCATGCTGCTGGGCAAGCCGCAGGGCCTGCGCTGGGCCGCCCTGGTGCCGGGGCTGTTGCTCACCGTGGCCGGCCCGGTGCTCATGGCCGAGGCGCCACACGGCGATGCCGCCGCGCCCGGCGCCGGCAGCTACTGGCGCGGCATTGCCATCGCCCTCGTGGCCCTGGTGTTCTGGACGGCCTTTGCCATCCTCAACTCGGCCTGGCTCAAGCGCCACCCCGAGGTGCGCGCCACCGACTGGGCCAACTGGCTGGGCGTGGCCACCGGCCTGGGTGGCCTGCTGCTGTGGCTGGCAGGCGGCACCAGCCTGCCCGCGCTGGTCGCTCAGCCGGGGTTTGGCAGCTTCATGGCCGTGTGCCTGGCGCTGGGCTTCGGTTCGAGCTGGCTGGCCACCATTTTGTGGAACATCGCCAGCCAGCGCCTGTCCGCCAGCCTGTGCGGGCAGTTGATCGTGAGCGAGACCCTGTTCGCGCTCGTCTATTCCTTCGCCTGGGATGGCCGCTGGCCCACCCCGGCGCAATGGGCTGCCGCCGTGTTGTTTACATTGGGCATCCTCGCTTCCATCAAGGCACACCGATGAAGATTGAAATCCCCGAAAAGAAGAAGCTGGTGCACGAGATGCGCTTTCCCGTGCGCTGGGGCGACATGGACGCCATGGGCCATGTGAACAACACCGTGTACTTCCGCTACCTGGAGACGGCGCGCATCGACTGGATGGTGTCGGTGGGCTGCAACCCCGATCCCTCGGGCCAGGGCCCGGTGATCGTCAATGCGTTCTGCAACTTCTACCAGCAACTCGAATACCCGGCCGATGTGCTGCTCAAGTTCTACGTGAGCGATCCGGGGCGCACCACCTTCGAGACCTGGGGCACCATGGAGCGGGTGGACCGGCCGGGCGTGATCTGCGCGGCCGGCGGGGCGACCACGATCTGGGTCGATTTCCCCCAGAAGAAGGCCGTGGCCCTGCCGGAGTGGATGCTGGCCATCGTCTCGGGCTGAGGCCTGCACTGCAGTTGCCCATGGCGCCACCCGTAGAGCATGAAACTGGCACGGCCCGCGCCAGTGCTCCCGTGCAAGGGCCGCCCCGCCGCACTGGGAGCGTCCCCCTCCCGCATTGCGCAGCAATGCGAGAGAGGGTGAAGGCGCGAAGCGCCTCAGGGGGTGTTTCACTCCAGGGGTCTTGCCGTTGACACCCCGGTGCGAATCCGACTAAATGGACCCGGCAGACACAGTGCGCGCGGCCCACGAAGCCGTGGGCGATCAGAACATGCGCGGCGGCTGAATCCCTGGCCCATCTGCCGCGCTGCAACGGGGGGGGGGTTGGCCATGGCAACTGACAAAGCTTCCTTGTCCGGCGGTACGCTGGCGGGTGCGCCGGATACCGCGCCGGCGCCGTGGCGGGCCCGCTGGCTGGTGCCCCTGGTCTTTGCCGCCTTTGTCGCGGGCGTCATCGCGCTCGGGCTGGCGCTGCACCTGCAGGCCAAGCGGTCTGCCGAGCTGTCCGCGTGGGACTCCCTGCGCGTGACGTCCGAGCTCTCGGCCCACTCGCTCGATACCTGGCTGGCCGAGCGCACCGCGGACGCGGATGCCATCGGCACCAGTGCCTTGCTGGTACAGGCGCTCGCGCATTGGCGGCATGCCGGGGCGGGGCATGCGGATGCCGAGGCCCTGTTGCTTCGGCATGTCGAACGCATGCAGCACCTCTATGCCTACCGGACGGTGGCCATCATCGACCGCCAGTCCGGAGCGGCCGCCTTCAGCAGCGGGGCCGCCCTCGATGCCGGGCAGACCGGACAGCTGGCGCGCACGGAGGCGGGCAGCCGGGCGCAGTGGATCGAACTGGGCGAGGGCAGCGACACCGGCCTGCGCCTGGGCCTGGTGCGCAACATCACCGATGGCGTCCAGCAGACCGGCCTTGTGCTGTACCTGGAGATGGATCCCCGGTGGCTGGTGGATTCGCTGACCAAGGCCCGCCCTGCGAACTGGGGGGGCGAGACCCTCCTGGTGCGCCGCGGTGCGCAGGGCCTGCAGCTTCTGTCTCCGGCGGGCGGCGCGCGGCCCCTGGCCGTACGCCCGCGCCAGGCCCGGGAGTCCGTCGAAAGCCTGCTCACCGCTGCCGGTGCGCCTTCTCAGGCGCAGGGGCCCAACCGGGACGGGGCCCTGGTGCTGGCCCGGCGCGAAGCGATCCTGCTGCCCGGATGGACGGTGGTGAGCCAGATGCCCGAGAAGGCGGTCTACGCAGCCATCGAGGACCGCACCCACGTGCTGGTTGCCGGGGTCCTGGCGCTGTTGCTGCTGGGTTCGCTGCTCTATGCAACCTGGCGGCGCGGCGACCACCACCGCCATGCGGCCCGGGAGGCGGGGCTGCGCCGGCACTACGAGCACATGCTGCGCGGCTCGGCCGACATCTTTCTGCTGACCGACCATGAGGGCACCATCCTGGACGTGAGCCAGGCGGCGGCCGACGTGTATGGCTACCCGCGCGAACAGCTTATCGGCATGGGCGCGCAGCGCATGCGGCCACCGGCCCATGCGGCAGAGCAGGCGGCGCTGCTGGACGCCATGGAGCCAGGGGAGTCCAAGCACATCCGCATCCCGCGGCTGCGGGCCGATGGCAGCACCTTCTTGCTCGAAGGCACCGTGGGCTGCTTCGAGTCGGACGGCAAGCGCTATTTCGTGGGCATAGGCCGCGACGTCACGCGCCAGGCCCAGGTGGACATGCAGCTGCGCGTGGCCGCGAGCTTCTTCGAGCGCTCGGCCGCCGCCATCGTGGTCGGCGACCGCGACAAGCGCATCGTCTCCATCAACCCCCATCTGACGAAGATCACCGGTTATACGCTCGCGGACCTGCAGGGCCAGCCCACCGTGGTGCTCAATGCGGGTCTGGACCCCGCCGTGGTCGAGCGCGCGCGCGCCATCCTGCAGACGGAAGACTTCTGGGAGGGAGAGGTGCACATCCGCCGCAAGGACGGAACGGTGTTCCCGGCCCGCCTGCTGGTCTGCGCGCACCGCGGCGCCGATGGCCAGGTGGAGCAGCATGTGGATTTCTTCACCGACCTGACCCGCCTCAAGCAGGCCGAGAGCCAGGCCGAGTACCTGGCCATCCATGACCCGGTCACCGGGCTGCCCAACCGGGCCCGGCTGGAGCAGGACCTGCCGCAGTACATCGCGGCGGTGCAGGCCCAGGCTGCACCGGGGCACCACAGCCTGTCGCTGGCTTTGGTCAACCTGGACCGCTTCAAGGGCATCAACGAATCGTTCGGCTATGCGCAGGGGGATGCGCTGCTGGTCCAGGTGGCCGAGCGGCTGCGGGGGCTGTGTTCCGACCTCAAGGGCCTGTACCGCTACGGCGGCGATGAGTTCATGCTCGTGCTTGCAGGCAATCCCGTCACCCATGCCCTGCTGATCAGCCAGGTGCGTGCGCTGCTGGCCCCGCCCATCCGCCTGGGGCTGCAGGAGCACCCGGTGTCGCCCACGGCCAGCATCGGCATCGCGAGCTATCCCGAGCATGCGCAGAATGCCGAAGACCTGCTGCACAACGTCGAAGCCGCGATGCGCATCGCCAAGGCGCATGGGCGCAACACCTGGCGCCTGTATGCGCCCGAGATGAACGCCTCGGCCTACGATGACATGCTGCTGGCCGTGGACCTGCGCCAGGCCATCGACGTCGGCGAGCTCGAGCTGCACCTGCAGCCCCAGTTCACCCTGGCGCAGGGCCAGCCCGTGGGCATGGAGGCCCTGCTGCGCTGGACGCACCGCACACGCGGCCCGGTGTCCCCGGCGCGCTTCATCCCCATTGCCGAATCCTCGGGCATGATCGCGGAGATCGGCAACTGGGTGCTGCGCGAGGCGGCGCGCATCTGGTCGCGCTGGCGCAGCGAGGGCCTGGTGCCCCTGCCCATCGCGGTGAACCTCTCGGCCGTGCAGTTCCAGGCACCCGACTTTTTGCACGAGGTGGGCCGTGTCCTTTCGGAATTCGACCTGCCTGCCGGCGCGCTGGAGATGGAGCTGACCGAAGGCACGCTGATGGCCAACACGGATGCTGCCGTGGAGACCTTGCACCAGTTGGTGGGCAAGGGCATCCAGATCGCCATCGATGACTTCGGCACGGGGTACTCCAGCCTGAGCTACCTGCGCCGCTTTCCGGTGAGCAAGCTCAAGATCGACCGCTCCTTCGTGCTGGACTTGGGCAAGCATGGGAACGAGGGGGCCGAGGCCATCGCCTCGGCCGTCATCGCCATGGCCAAGAGCCTCCAACTGCGCGTGATCGCCGAAGGCGTGGAGACCGCCGAGCAGCGTGACTTTCTCAAGGACCATGGCTGCGACGAGGTGCAGGGCTACCTGTATGCCCGGCCGATGTCCGTGGAGGCCGCGACGGCGCTGCTCGCACAACGCGCGCGCAGCGCCCAGCCGCAAGGCGACATGGCTTGAAATCAGCTTGGCGGCAACGCGATGCAGCGGCCTTGCGCGCCCTCGGTTCCCGTGCTGACACCGAGCAGCAGCACCCGCTGCCACTCCGGCAGGTAGCGGATGGCCGTCTGCGGTGCGCTGTAGGCGGCGGAGTCCTGCAGCGCCTCGTCCATGCGCCACTGGCGGCCCGAGGGCAGGTGCTCGATGGTCAGCGTGCGCACACCGGTGTGGAAGGTCGTGGTGATCTTTCCTTCGGTGCCGAAGAAGCCGCCACCGGCGCGCGCCGTGCGCCGTGTGCCCTGGAAGGTGGTGCCGATGCGCAGGCGCTGGTCACGGCTGGTGCAACTGCCTTCGAACGCGGCGGCGCATGCCATGGGCAGGGGGTTCTGCTGCACCGTGACGACCTGCACGGAAGCTTGCTTGACCTCGTCGAGCGCCACCGGCACCAGGCTGGCGCAGTCCGCATCGGGCACCACGCGCCAGGCCGCGGCGCCGGGCAGGTCGGCAATACCGTAGCGCGGCACACCCAGGCCTGAGGCCAGGTAGTACACAGGCCCGGCTCCGTCTTCCCGGCGCAGCAGCAGGGGCGGCATGGTGCTCGACAGGGGCGAGAGCGTGCCGGCCGGTACGTGCACGCTCAGGGGCCGTGCATCGAGCGTGCCGCTGCCCGGCGCAAAGCCGCCGGAGGCCGCGTGGGCGCTGCTGCAGGCCGCGAAGGCGGCGGCCGCGCACAGCCCGGCAGCCAGGAGGCGGGTGGGCTGCATGGGGCGCCTCAAGCGGCGGGTTTGGCCTTGGGCACGCGGCCCATCAGGTAGAACTCGGGGTTGGGCTGCATGCCGGCAAAGCTGGCCATGCGGTTGCTCAGCCCGAAGAAGGCGGTGATGGCCGCAATGTCCCAGATGTCCTCGTCGTCGAAGCCGTGCGCGTGCAGGGCGGTGAAGTCGGCGTCCTCGATCTCGTGCGAGCGCTCACAGACCTTCATGGCGAAGTCGAGCATGGCGCGCTGGCGCGGGCTGATCTCGGCCTTGCGATAGTTCACGGCCACCTGGTCGGCCACCAATGGCTTCTTCTCGTAGATGCGCAGGATCGCGCCATGCGCCACCACGCAGTACAGGCACTGGTTGGCCGCGCTGGTGGTGGTGACGATCATCTCGCGCTCGCCCTTGGTCAGGCTGCCTTCCTCCTTGAGCATCAGCGCATCGTGGTAGGCGAAAAAGGCACGCCACTCGGCCGGGCGCCGCGCAAAGGCCAGGAACACATTGGGTACGAAGCCGGCCTTTTCCTGCACTTCGAGGATGCGGGTGCGGATGTCCTCGGGCAGGCTGTCGAGCGATGGGAAAGGGTAGCGGGTCACGTCGGTCTCCTGGGGTTTTCTACCGCCAGTATCAGGGATGCCAGTGGGTGGCGCGCACGGGGCTGTGCGATGGGGCCGCCGTGTTGCCTGCCAGCGCGTACGACAGCTGCGTGGCGGCGGCCATCACGGTCTGCGCGAGGGCTTCGAGCTTCTCGGCCGGCAGGCGCGAGGCCGGGCCCGAGATGCACACCGAGCCCATGAGCCGCCAGTGCATGCCAAACACCGGGGCCGACACGGTGGCCACGCCCTGTTCGCGCTCGCCGATGGACCAGTGGTAGCCCTTCTTGCGGATCTCTTCGTAGGCCTTGCCGGGCTCGCCCGAGAAGGCCAGGATCACGCGGCCCGGCGAGCCCTTGTCCAGCGGCAGGCCCTCGCCCATGCGCGCATGGTGGCGCAGCGCCTGCGGGCCTTCCACGCGTACGAGGCAGGTGCGCACCTGGCCTTCGCGCACGTAGAAGGCGGCGCTCTCGCCCGTGGCATGGGTGAGTTCGCGCAGTGCCGGTTCCAGCACGTTCTGCACGTCAAAGCCTGCCTGGTAGCGCGCCCCCAGCCAGCCCGCGGCCGGGCCCAGGCGCCAGTCACCGTCCTCGCGCTGCACCATGAAACCCGACTGCGCCAGCGTGCGTGCCAGGCGCAGCACCGTGGTCTTGTGCAGGCTGCAGCGCCGGCTCAGCTCGGCCAGCGACAGGCTTGACTCGCCCAGTGCAAACGCCTCCAGCACCTGCAGCGCGCGGGTGACGGCAATGACGCCGCCGCTGGCGTCGCTGGCCGTGCCTGGGGCGGTTGGCTCGGCCGGAAGAGGGGGCTTGGGGGGGCGGTTGCTCATGGCGCAATTCGTTTCATACAGTGCAACTGCATTGTATGGGTTGAAACGCCTGCGTACAGTCGCGTCCATCGCACCGGGCCTGCCGCAGGTGCGGACGACCACTACAACGGAGACACATCCATGACTGCCTTCACCTCGCTCTCGCGTTCCTTGTGCGCCGCCTTCCTGGGCCTGGCTGCCGCCGCCCTGCCCACGGGTGCTGCGCTGGCGCAAGCCGCCTACCCCAGCAAGCCGATCCGCCTCATCGTGCCGTTTCCGCCCGGCGGCGGCACCGACATGATCGCGCGCACCGTGGCGCAAAAGCTCACCGACCAGAACAAGTGGAATGTGATCGTGGACAACCGGCCCGGCGCAGGCGGCAACCTGGGCGTGGACGCTGCGGCCAAGTCCGCACCCGATGGCTACACCCTGGTCATGGGCCAGACCAGCAACCTGGCCATCAACCCCACGCTCTACCCCAAGCTGCCCTACGACCCGCTCAAGGACCTGGTCCCCGTGGCGCTGGTGTCGTCCTCGCCCATCGTGATGGCGGCGCCCGTGAACTCGCGCTTCAAGACCTTTGCCGATGTGGTGGCCGCTGCCAAGGGCAAGTCCGACACCATCACCCTGGGCTATTCGGGCAATGGCACGGTGGCCCACCTGGCCGGTGAGCTGGCCGAGAACGCCGCCGGCATCCAGCTGCGCCACATCCCCTACAAGGGTGCCGCCCAGGCCATGACCGACCTGGTGGGCGGGCAGATCGATCTGTACATGTCCTCCGTGCCCACGCTGCTCGGCCAGGTGCGCAATGGCAAGCTCAAGGTCATCGCGATCACCTCGGCCAAGCGCGCCAGCCAGTTGCCCGATGTGCCCACCCTGGCCGAGTCGGGCTACAAGGGCTTCGATGCCGTGACCTGGTTCGGCATCCTCGCGCCGGCCGGTACACCCGCACCCGTCGTGGCCCAGCTCAACAAGGCCATCAACCTGGCCCTGCAGCAGCCCGACGTGGCCGAGAAGCTGCGCAGCGAAGGTGGCGACGTGATGGGCGGAAGCCCCGAGCAGTTCAGCCAGCTGCTGCGCACCGAAGTGCCGCGCTGGGGAAAGATCGTCAAGGATTCGGGCGCGAGCCTGGACTGACGCCGCACCAGACGCCCACCGCCCCCACTTGTCTCCCCGCATTCACCGCCCTGCCGTGGGGTGGTGGGCTGCGGCATGCGCCAACCACCTTCTCTCCCCCCACTCTCCAGGACCGCACCATGAGCCAGCTTCCCGAAATCATCCGTGACATCGAACGCGTCAGCCCCGAGGTCGTCCGGAAAGCCGCCACCTTCCAGGCCGCCATCCTCGCCGACGTGGCGGGCCGCCGCGGCACCATGCATGCCCGCGTGGCCCCCGTGCAGCAGGACATGCAGGTCGCAGGCCCGGCTTTCACCGTCGAGGTGCGCCCCGGCGACAACCTCATGATCCATGCTGCAATTGCGCTCGCGAAGCCCGGTGACGTGCTGGTGATCGACGGCAAGGGCGACCAGACCGCCGCCCTGATGGGCACGCTGATGCTCAGCGCCTGCAAGAAGCTGGGCCTGGCCGGCGTCATCGTCGACGGCGCGATCCGCGACAAGCTGGAAATCCTGGACCTGGGCTTTCCGGTGTTCAGCGCGGGCTTCAACCCTGCTGGGCCCACCAAGTTCGTGCCCGGCCGCATCAACCACCCCATCTCGGCCGGCGGCACCATGGTGCACCCGGGCGACCTGGTCGTGGGCGATGCCGATGGCGTGGTGGTGATCGAGCGCGAAAAGGCCCCCGCGATGATGGCCCTGGCCGACAAGAAGGTGGCCGACGAGGCCGCGCGCATCGAGGCCATCGCCCGCGGCGATACGGCCTCGAAATGGCTGCCCGCCGCCCTGCGCGCTGCCGGTGTGCTCAAGGAAGGGGAATCGCTGTGAGCCGCGCTACCCTCATCGTGACCGGTGCCGACCTGGCGGAGCAGGCCCTGGCGCTGCTCACGGATTTCGACATCGTCTATGCCGGCAAGGCACCCACCGAGGACGACCTGGTGGCCCTGTGCCGCCAGCACGACCCCGTGGCCATCATCGTGCGCTACGGCAAGGTGGGCGCGGCCGTGATGGACGCGGCGCCCTCGCTCAAGGTCATCTCCAAGCACGGCAGCGGCACGGACACCATCGACAAGGCCGCTGCGAAGGCACGTGGCATCGAGGTGGCGGCCGCCGTGGGCGCCAATGCCGCCGCCGTGGCCGAGCAGGCCCTGGCGCTGCTGCTGGCCTGCGCCAAATCGGTGGTGGCACTCGATGCGCGCATGCACGCCGGCCACTGGGACAAGGCCACGCACAAGAGCCTGGAGTTGAACGGCCGCACGGTGGGCGTGGTCGGCCTGGGCGCCATCGGCCTGCGGTTTGCGAAGATGGCCGATGCGCTGGGCATGCGCGTGATCGGCTTCGACCCGTTCGCCAAGAACCTGCCGGCCTACATCGAAAGCGTGGACCTGGCCACCCTCTGGCGCGAGTCCGACGCGATCTCGCTGCACTGCCCGCTGACCGACGAGAACCGCGGCATGCTCAACGCCGCCACCCTGGCGCAATGCAAGCGCGGCGTGGTGGTGGTGAACACCGCACGTGGCGGCCTGATCGACGAGGCGGCGCTGCTGGCTGCCGTGCGCAGCGGCCAGGTGATGGCGGCGGGCCTGGACAGTTTTGCCGTGGAGCCCATGGTGGCAGGCCACCCCTTCCAGGGCGAGGCGCATTTCATCCTGTCGCCGCATATCGGCGGCGTGACCAGCGATGCCTACGTGAACATGGGTGTGGGCGCAGCCAGGAACGTGCTTGCGGTGCTGGAGCGTCAGCGAACCACTGCCGCGTGAGCGCGCGGCTTGCCATTCAAACACCAGGAGACTCCATGACCCCCTTTCTCTTCCAGCGCCGCAGCATCGCACTGGCTTGCCTGGCCTTGGGCCTGGCCGGCGCGGGCCATGCCCAGGAGCCATGGCCGGCCAAGCCCGTGCGCGTGATCGTGCCTTATGGCCCCGGCGGTGCCGTCGACGTGGCCACCCGCAAGATGGCGCAGAAGCTCACCGAGCAGACCGGACAGAGCTTCATCGTGGAGAACCGCCCGGGCGCCACCGGCACCATTGGCGTGACGCAGGTTGCGCGCGCCGAGGCCGACGGCTACACGCTGGTAGCCAACGACACCACCTACTCGCTGTTGCCGCACATCTTCAAGAAGCTGCCATTCGACCACGAGAAGGATCTGGTGCCGGTCGCTGCCTATGTGTTCGCGCCCATGGCCCTGGTGGTGAATGCCGCAGGCCCTTACAGGACACTGGCCGACCTGCTGGGCAAAGCGCGCCAGGATCCGGGTGCCGTGACCTATGGATCGGGCGGCGCTGGCACTACGCCGCACTTTGCCGCCGAGGCGCTGGGCATGGCTGCAGGCGCCCGGTTCATGCACGTGCCCTTCAAGGGCGCGGCCGAAGCCACACAAGCCGTGCTGGGCAATACCATCGACATGCAGTTCGCCTCCACCACGGGCGTGATGGGCAATGTGCGTGGCGGCAAGCTGCGCCTGCTGGCCGTCAGCGGCGACAGGCGCCTGGCGGTGCTGCCCGATGTACCCACCTTTGCCGAGGCGGGCGTGAAGGGGTTCGGTGTGGTCAACTGGACGGGCCTTTGGGCACCCAAAGGCACGCCAGCCCCCGTGCTGCAGCGCCTGCAAAAAGAAATCGCCGCTGCCATGGCCACACCCGACATGAAGTCCTTTGCCGAAGGCATGGGGGCCGATCCGCGCCAGGTGGATGCCACCGCCTTCGCGAAGATCCTGGGCGAAAGCCATGCGATGTGGGGCACCATCGCTGCCAAGACCGGGTTCGAGAAACAGTGATTCGACCGCCAGAAAGGCCACGATGTTCCTGCTGCAGCCACCCCAGGTGCGAGACCTGGAACTGTTCACCACCATGCCCGATGCCTTGCGCCGGCCCGAGCGCAGCGCCTGGGCCGACGCCAACCGCGCGGGCGCCGTCACCGACTCCTTCCTTGAAGGCCCGGTGTTCGATGGTGCCGGCAACCTCTATGTGACCGATATCCCCTGGGGCCGCATCCTGCGCATCGACCCTCAGGGCGCCTGGACCCTGGTGGCCGAGTACGACGGCGAGCCCAATGGCATGAAGTTCCTTGATGCCGACACGCTGCTCATCACCGATTACAAGAACGGCCTCATGCGGTTGGATATGGCGAGCGGCAAGGTCACGCCCTATCTGGAGCGCCGCAACAGCGAGCGCTTCAAGGGCGTGAACGACCTGGTGTTCGATGCCGAAGGCAACCTGTACTTCACCGACCAGGGCCAGAGCGGCCTGCATGACCCGAGCGGGCGCCTGTACCGACTGCGGCCCAATGGCCTGCTCGACCTGCTGCTGGCCAATGTGCCCAGCCCCAATGGCGTGGCCCTGTCGCCCGACGGGCGCGTGCTCTACCTGGCCGTGACGCGTGGCAACTGCGTGTGGCGCGTGCCGCTGCTGCCCGATGGCAGTGTGGCCAAGGTGGGGCAGTTCTTCACCTCCTACGGCCCGAGTGGCCCCGACGGGCTGGCGGTGGATGCCAAGGGCCGGCTGCTGGTGGCCAACCCCGGACTGGGTTATGTCTGGGTGCTCAACCACCGCGCCGAGCCCGAGACCGTGCTGCGCGGGCCGGCGGGTGCCTCCACCACCAACCTGGCATTTGGCGGGGAGGGCGGGCAGACCGTGTTCGTGACCAACTCCACCCATGGCCAGATCCTGCGGGCGCGCATGGACGCGGCTGGGCTGCCATTGGCGCATGGCCGTTGACGGAAGCATATCCAGCCAGAGGCAATGGGTTTTTTAATTCGATAAATATTGACTATTAAAGGCATTCAATCGTTTCAATTTACGTGCCATGGATTGGTTCCTACCATTGGTCGCACCAAGTAAGTGCTTGGACCGCTCAACCAGGAGAGACCCCATGACGACAGAAGCCAAATGCCCGTTCGACCACACCAAGGCAGCCGCCCCCAAGGGCCGCGGCAACGCCGACTGGTGGCCCAACCAGCTCAATCTGCGCCCGCTCAACCAGAGCTCTCCGCTCGTCGACCCCATGGGTGACGGCTTCAACTACGCCGAGGAATTCAAGAGCCTCGACCTCGCGGCCGTGAAGGCCGACCTGCATGCGCTGATGACCGACTCGCAGGACTGGTGGCCGGCCGACTTCGGCCACTACGGCCCGCTGTTCATCCGCATGGCCTGGCACAGCGCCGGCACCTACCGCCTGGCCGACGGCCGCGGCGGTGCCGGTGCTGGGCAGCAGCGCTTCGCGCCACTCAACAGCTGGCCTGACAACGCCAACCTGGACAAGGCCCGGCGCCTGCTCTGGCCCATCAAGCAGAAGTACGGCCGCAAGATCTCCTGGGCCGATCTGATGATCCTCACGGGCAACGTGGCACTCGAATCCATGGGTTTCAAGACCTTCGGCTTCGGCGGCGGCCGCCCAGATGTGTGGGAACCCGATGAGAATGTCTACTGGGGCGCGGAGACCACCTGGCTGGGCGGCGACCAGCGCTACAGCGGTGAGCGTGACCTGGCCACGCCGCTGGCCGCCGTGCAGATGGGCCTGATCTATGTGAACCCCGAAGGCCCGAACGGCAACCCCGACCCGATTGCCGCAGCGCGCGACATCCGCGACACCTTTGCGCGCATGGCCATGGACGATGAAGAGACCGTGGCCTTGATCGCCGGCGGCCATACCTTCGGCAAGACCCACGGCGCGGGCGATGCCGCGCTGGTGGGCAAGGAGCCCGAGGGCGGCGGCATCGAAGACCAGGGCTTCGGCTGGATCAGCAAGCACGGCAGCGGCTTTGGCGGCGACGCCATCACCAGCGGCCTGGAAGTCACCTGGACCACGACGCCCACGCAGTGGAGCAACAATTTCTTCGAGAACCTGTTCGGCTTCGAGTGGGAGCTGACCAAGAGCCCGGCCGGCGCCCACCAGTGGACCGCCAAGGGTGCCGAGGCGACCATCCCCGATGCGCACGACCCCGCCAAGAAGCGCGTGCCCACCATGCTCACCACCGACCTGTCGCTGCGCTTCGATCCGGCCTACGAGAAGATCTCGCGCCGCTTCCTGGAAAACCCCGCGCAGTTCGCCAATGCCTTCGCCCGCGCCTGGTTCAAGCTGACCCACCGCGACATGGGCCCCCGCGTGCGCTACCTGGGTCCCGAGGTGCCGGCCGAAGTGCTGATCTGGCAGGACCCCATCCCCGAGGTGGACCACGCCTTGGTGGACGCGCAGGACGTGACGGTGCTCAAGGCCAAGATCCTGGCCTCGGGCCTGTCGGTGCCCGAGCTGGTGTCGACCGCCTGGGCCTCGGCCTCCACCTACCGCGGCGGCGACAAGCGCGGCGGTGCCAACGGCGCCCGTGTGCGCCTGGCACCGCAGAAGGACTGGGCGGTGAACCAGCCCGCGCAACTCGCCAAGGTGCTGGGCAAGCTCGAAGCCATCCAGGGCGAGTTCAATGCCGCGCAGGCGGGCGGCAAGAAGGTCTCCATCGCCGACCTGATAGTGCTCGGCGGTGCCGCCGCCATCGAATCGGCCGCCCGCAGCGCCGGCCAGGAGGTGACGGTGCCTTTCGCCCCGGGCCGCATGGATGCCTCGCAGGAGCAGACCGACGTGCCCTCGTTCGAGGTCATGGAGCCGTTGGCCGATGGTTTCCGCAACTACGTGCGCCCCGGCCTCGAAGGGGCCGTGGCCGAGCTGCTGATCGACCGCGCCAACCAGCTCACGCTGACTGGCCCCGAGATGACCGTGCTGGTGGGGGGGCTGCGCGCCCTGGGTGCCAATGCCGACGGCAGCCAGCATGGCGTCTTCACCCAGCGAACCGGTGCCCTCACGAACGATTTCTTCGTGAACCTGCTGGACATGCGCACCAAGTGGCAGAAGTCGACATCGGCTGCCGGTGTGCTGGAGGGCGTGGACCGCGCCAGCGGCGCCGCAAAGTGGACGGGCACCGTGGCCGACCTGGTGTTCGGCTCCAACTCGCAACTGCGTGCGCTGGCCGAGGTCTATGGCAGCAGCGACGCGCAAGCGGTCTTCGTGCAGGACTTTGTGAAGGCCTGGACCAAGGTCATGGAGCTGGATCGTTTTGACCTCAAGGCCTGAGCGGACTGAATGAAAGCGCCTCCTGCAGGCCCCGGTGAATGGGGTGGCAGGGGGCGTTTTTTCCATGCGGCTACCATCGCGGCCTCACACCAACCGGAGAGCCCGCATGACGCAGCAGCAACCCCCATCCAGCAGCAAAGACTTCGACAAGGGCCTGGCCACGCGCAAGCAGGTCATGGGCGAAGACTTCGTGGCCAAGGCCTTTGGCAATGCCACGGAGTTCACCCAGCCCATCCAGGAGTTCATCACGCGCAATGCCTGGGGCGATGTGTGGCAGCGCCCGGGCCTGGACATGAAGACACGCAGTCTCATCACCGTGGCCTTTCTCACGGCGCTGGGCAAGCAGCACGAGCTCAAGGGCCATGTGCGCGGCGCGCTCAACAACGGCGCCACGGCGGCCGAGATCCAGGAGGTGCTGCTGCACGCCAGCATCTACTGCGGCCTGCCGGCGGCGGTGGAGGCCTTCCGTACCGCGGCAGAGGTCGTGGACGGGCCGAAGTAAGGTTCAGTCTCCGGCCAGGAGCTTGTGCACCAGGTCCGCTGCCGTGGATGCGTTGTACTTGCGCATGAGGCGTGCGCGGTAGATCTCCACCGTGCGGTGGCTGATCTCCAGCGCGCGGCCGATCTCCTTGGAGGTCAGGCCTTCCAGCAGGCGGGCGGCGACCTCGCGTTCACGCCCGGTGAGCTCTGCCTTCACGGGGCGCTGCGAGCTCAGGTCCTCGAAGCTCCAGATGCCCGAGGCATGGGGGTCTTCGCGGTTCAGGGCGCGGCCTGACACATGGCACCAGAAGACCTCGCCATTGGCGCGCTTCATGATGCGGTTGTCGGCGTAGTGGCCCTTGGCGTTGAGGATGGGCTCCATGTGCGCGCCCAGGCGCTCGTACTCGTCGGCGCTGGGGTACAGGACCTGGAACGACTGGCCGATCAGCACCTCGCGCGAGGCGCCGAACATTTCGCAGACATGGCGGTTGCAGTCCACCATGGTGCGGTTGCGCGACAGCACCAACCCCACAGGGGCCATGTCAAACGCCAGCCGGTAATCTACGTCCATAGTGCAAGTCTTTACGGGGTACTACTTATGTCTATACGTAGTATCGTATCGCATCCAACATTCGCAAGGAGATCGTGGTGAACAAGATTTTTCCCTCCGCAGCCAAGGCGCTGGAAGGCGTGGTGGCAGATGGCCAGTTGCTGGCCGTCGGTGGTTTCGGGCTGTGCGGCATCCCTGAGGCGCTGATCGACGCGCTGCGCGACTCGGCCGTGAAGAACCTCACCGTGATCTCCAACAACGCCGGTGTTGACGGCTTCGGCCTGGGCAAGCTGCTCGAGACGCGCCAGATCAAGAAGATGATCTCCTCCTACGTGGGCGAGAACAAGGAGTTCGAGCGCCAGTACCTGGCGGGCGAGCTGGAGCTCGAATTCACGCCCCAGGGCACGCTGGCCGAGAAGCTGCGCGCTGGCGGCGCGGGCATCCCGGCCTTCTTCACCAAGACCGGCGTGGGCACCATCGTGGCCGAAGGCAAGGAACTGCGCGAATTCGATGGCGAGACCTATGTGATGGAGCGCTCGCTGGTGCCCGACGTCTCGCTGGTCAAGGCCTGGCGCGCCGACAAGTCCGGCAACCTGCAGTTCCGCCTCACGGCGCGCAACTTCAACCCCGCTGCCGCCACGGCCGGCAAGGTCTGCATCGTGGAAGTGGAAGAAGTCGTGGAGACCGGCGCCATCGAGCCCGACCACATCCACCTGCCCGGCATCTATGTGCACCGCATCGTGCACAACGCCCACCCCGAAAAACGCATCGAAAAACGCACCATCACCGAGAAAGCAGGAGCCTGACCATGCCGTGGACCCAAGACCAGATGGCCGCCCGTGCGGCGCAAGAACTCGAAGACGGTTTCTACGTGAACCTGGGCATCGGCATCCCCACGCTGGTGGCCAACTTCACGGGTGACAAGGAAGTGTGGCTGCAGTCCGAGAACGGCATGCTGGGCATCGGCCCGTTCCCGACCGAAGACGCAGTGGACGCCGACCTGATCAACGCCGGCAAGCAGACCGTGACTACCATCAAGGGCTCGTCCATCTTCGGCAGCGACCAGTCGTTTGCCATGATCCGCGGCGGCAAGATCAACCTGTCCATCCTGGGTGCCATGCAGGTCAGCGAAAAGGGCGACCTGGCCAACTGGATGATCCCGGGCAAGATGGTCAAGGGCATGGGCGGCGCCATGGACCTGGTGGCCGGCGTCAAGCGCGTGATCGTGCTCATGGAGCATGTGGCCAAGAAGAAGGACGGCACCGAAGACCTGAAGATCCTGCCCCAGTGCACGCTGCCCCTCACGGGCGTGGGCGTGGTGGACCGCATCATCACCGACCTGGCCGTGCTGGACGTGACGCCCCAAGGCCTCAAACTCATCGAGCTGGCCCCTGGCGTGACGTTCGAAGCCCTGCAGGCCAAGACCGGCGTGACCGTGCTGCAATAAGGCACCAGCCAGCAAAAAGGCCGGGGCCCCGCGAGGGGCCCCGGCCTTTTTTGCATGCGGGCTCCAGTTGCGGTCTGCAGCCTTGCGCGGGTGCTGCTTACAGCACGCCGATCTCGCCCGAGGGGATCTGGCCGGTGCGCACGGCTTCGGCAGCAGCGGCACGCACGGCGGCGCGGTCGGCCTTCGATTGGTAGGTCACCACGCGGGAGCCGGCGGGCTCCATGCTGTGCGTGCGGGCTTCCACGGCGGCTTCGGCGGCCACTTCGGCGCGGGTGCGGTTGGTCTCGAACTTCAGGGCAAATTGCGAGCTGTCGGCTTCATCGGCATGGGCACCGAAGGAGGCAAAGACGGCCAGGGCGGCGACAGAGAGGAAACGGGCGGTGTTGTTCATGGTGGTGCTCCGATCAATCAAATTCTGGAATGGGTGGTGTTCTTGCAGGGGCTGATTACAGGTAACCGGCTTCGCCCGACGAGATCTGGCCGGTGCGCAGGGCTTCTGCAGCCTGGGCGCGCACGGTGGCGCGGTCGGCCGTCGACTGGTAGCTCAGCACGCGGGAGCCGGCGGGCTCCATGCTGTGCGTGCGGGCTTCTGCGGCGGCTTCGGCGATGACTTCGGCGCGGGTGCGGTTGGTCTCGAACTTCAGGGCGAATTGCGAGCCATCGGCCTCATCGGCCTGGGCGCCGAACGATGCGAAAGCGGCAACGGCGGCGATGGAGAGGAAACGTGCAGTGGTGTTCATGATGAAATCCTTGGGGTCAAAAAAGCGTCTCGAAAAACCGGCCCAGAAACCATTCCTGAACCGGGTTCGGTGAGTCGCCATGCGGGTTCGGCTCATCGATGGGATGAACTGTACGCCCGTGTCGTCCAAGGAAAAACCACTCAGTCGCGAACTGACTGTTCCAGTTTTGAAAACAGTAGCGGGCGTAAAAAAGCCCGCGCTGCGGGTGCAGCGGCGGGCTTTTGGACGAGCGGGTTCAGGTGCTCAGGGCAACTGTGTCCAATTTTGGTTGTTGCCGCCGTTGCAGGTCCATGTGAGCAGGGGGATGTCCTGCGCCGTGGAGTTGTTGGGCACATCGAGGCAGGCGCCCGAGGCGCGGTTGCGCACGGTCGATCCCGACAGCGTCCACTGCGCCGTGTTGCCCACCGTGCAGGCCAGTTGCACGACGCCTGCGCCGCTGGTGGCTGCGCTGTCCTGCGCCAGGCACAGGTTGCTGTGCTTGGCCACGAGCTGCACATAGCCGCCCGCGAGGTTGCGCACCGTGAAGGTCTCGTTGTTCGCCGTGCCGCAAGGCCACTGGATGGCGACCGCACCGCTGGCCGCCGAGGCGCCGCGGATGTTCACGCACAGGCTGCTGTGGCTGGAGCGCAGGCGTGTCGTGTACTCGGCCGCCGTGTCCAGCGAGCGCACGTAGTCGGCCAGTGCCTGCCGGTCGGCTGCGGGCAGGCCTGCCACGTTGCCGTGGCCGCCCGCGATCACGTCCAGCACGCTGGCCTTTTGGCCGTTGTGCAGGTAGGACTTGGCGGCCCAGCTGCCCAGCAGGGTAGGGGTGTCGAAGCCCACGCCGGCCAGCGGCTGGTTCGCACCCTTGCCCGACGAGGGCTGGATGGTTCCCACATCGTGCCTGAGGCCGTCCTGGAAGGTGCCGCCCGCATGGCAACTGGCGCAGTTCGCGTTGGCGAACAGGGTCTGCCCGCGCGCGGCCTCGACCGTGAGGCTGCCATCGGCCGCACGCGCCGGGCTGCGCATGTACTTGTTGAGCGAGGCCAGGTAGGCCGCGAGGTCGTCGAGCTGCGCATTGCGGCCGGCCTTGGGCGCACCCAGCGGGTCGCTGGTGGCGGCGAAGTCCGCGTCGCTCAGGAAGCCGGTGCCCCCGAAGGCGCTGCGCATGTCGTTCTCGAAGTCCTGCACCTCGTCGAAGTTGGCGCTCCAGTGCAGCTTGCCATGGCCCAGTCCGCGCCGGCCCTGCAGGCTGATGGTGCGGCGCAGGCCCTCGCCGCGCTGGGTGAAGTCCCAGACCATGCCGTCGTCGCCGCCGTCGGCGTGGCAGCTGGCGCAGGACATGTAGTTGTCCTTGCTCATGCGCCGGTCGGCGGCGTTGTAGAACACCTGCTTGCCGCGCAGTGCTGCCGCCGCCAGCGGTTCTTGCGCCACCGTGGTGATGTTCTGCTGGAACACGGCGGCTGCGCTGCGCGAGGCCAGCACGTCGGCCACATCGTGCACGGTGACCGAGCGGGCGAGGAAGTTGTTCACGAACAGGCGCTTGCGCGTGGCGTCCAGGTACAGGCCGTGGGGCGCGCTGCTGGCATTGATCTCGCCGCGCACGGCACGGGTGTAGGCATCGACGATGGCGATGTTGTTGCCCTCCATCTGCGCGACGAACAGGTAGTCGCCCGCAGGGGAGAAGAGGGCGGCGCGCGCCGGGGCACGGTCGTCGAAGTCGATCTGCTCGGGCAGCAGGTGCGTGGCCGCTGACAGGTCCACCTGCGAGAGGATGGAGCGCACCGTCTGGTCGTGCAGCAGGTCGTTGCCATCACGGAAGCGCCCGCGCACGATATTGTCCTTCTTGCCCGGCAGCACCGCGCGCGAGCCGTCGGGCGAGATCACCACCTGGCTCAGGTAGTTGGCCACGCCGCGCGAACTGTTCTCGGTATCGATCGTCGTCGTGTCCACCGGCAGGGCAATGGTGGAGAGCAGGCCCAGGGTGTTGAGGCCCACCTTGTGCAATTGCCCGCCCGTCATCTTGGACTTGAAGCGCGTGACGTAGGCCGTCTGCGAATCGGCTGCCACGGCAATGCCGCGCAGGTCGCCCTCGAGCGCCAGCGTGCCCGTGGTGTTGCCGTTGGCGGGGTCGAAGGTGAGTAGGGTGGACTTGCTCTCCAGCGTGAGCAGGCCCTTGCTGCCGTTGGGCGTGAAGGCCACGCCGTAGGGGCCGCTGCCGTAGGCCAGGTTTACCGTGGCCGAGATGCTGCCATCGGCCGGGTTCAGGGCCACGAGCTTGTCCTCGCCCTGCACGGTGACCCAGATGCGGCCGTCAGGGGCGCGCGCCAGGGTCTTGGGCTCGTCGCCCACGCGGGTCTCCCAGCGCTTGGTCAGGGCCTGTGCATCGATGGCGGCCACCGTGCCACTGTCCGGGTTCACCGCATAGACGCTGTTGGCATCGCCCACGATGTTGCTCGAATGCGTGGGCGCCGTGGCCGTCACCGGGAAGGTCACCGTCACGTTGTAGGTGTAGAAGGTCTCCTGGCCTGCGGCATTGCGCACCGTCAGCGTTACCGTGTAGTGGCCGGGGCGGTTGTAGCTGTAGGTGGTGTTGGACTGGGACGAGAAGGCGGTCTGCGTGCCGTTGCCGAAATTCCAGCGGTAGGTGACGCCCGTGTCTCCGCCCAGCCGGGTGGGGGCGAAGCTCAGCTGCCCGTTCACCAGCTGCGGGCTGGCGCTCACGCCGGCATCGCCGATGATGGCCTGCGAGCGCAGCTGCGTGACGTCCGTATCGCTGAGCACGCGGCCATAGACGCGCACGTCGGCCAGGCTGCCGCGGAAGAAGTCGGTATTGCCCTGGATCTGCCCGAGCAGCGCGAACTTGTTGGACAGACCCTTGGTGCCCGTGAGGCCGGTGGAGCTGGTCTTGTTGCCGTCGATGTAGAGCGTCTGTGCGCCCGAGGCGGCATCGCGCGTCATCACCACATGGTGCCAGTTGCCGTCGTTCACGGCGGCGGCCGAGCGGGTGCCGGGGTTGTTGCCAGCCACATTGCCCACCGAGAGGTTCAGGCGCCCGGTGTTGTCGATCCAGCCCCAGAACACGTCGTCGGCTCCACCGCTCTGGTCGCGGCCGAAGATTCCGGGTGCCGTCCAGGCATTGGCCGAGCCGTTTTGTGTGGTCTTCATGTAGAAGGCGAGCGAGGCCGTGCCGCCCAGGGCCGTGGCCACGCCGTCGTTCTTGAGCGGCACGCCGCCCGTGCGCTGCGCGAAGTTCAGGCCGATGCTGCCGAACTGGTCGGCGGCCGAGGCCGTGCCGTTGTTGGCGCCGATCTCGTCGGTCAGGGTGGTCGACAGCGGCCAGTGGTTCATGAGGCTGATGTCGGTGGCATTGCCGGTGTGGAACACGGCCTTGTACTCGGCCGCGATGCCGTTGCCCGCATAGTCCTTCACGCCGCCCGCGGTGAGCACGATCTCATAGCTGGTGCCGGCCACCAGGGGCTGCGTGGGGTGGAAGTTGATGATGCCCAGCTGCACGCTGTAGGTGCCGGGCAAGGCATTGCCGTTGACCGGGCGCACGATGAAGGTGCCGGCGTGCACGCTCTCGGGCCGGATGCTGTCGGTGAGGCCCACGCCGATGCGCGAGGTCAGCGCCTGCTGCCTGGCGCCGTTGGCGGGCGAGGTCTGCTTGACGGCCGGCGGCGTGGTGTCGGGCGCCGTCTGGTGCACGATGAAGCCGCTGCCAGAGCCATGGTCGTTGCCGATGAACAGCAGGTTGCCCATGGGTGCGACCTGGCCGTGGTCGGAGTGCGAGTACTCGGGATCGTTGGTGGCGAACAGGCTGCCCTGGCCCACCTCGACATGGTTGAGCGGGTTGCTCACGTCCACCTTGTGCACCTTGAACTGCGCTCCCTGGAAGACGTAGTGGTCCTGCGTGCCGCAGTACAGCTGCTCGTCGATGACCAGGCGGTTGTCCTCCACCACGAACTGCGTGCGGTCCAGCAGGTCGTAGCTGTACATCCTGGCGCCGCCGCCGCGGGCCGAGGCATGCAGGTTGCGGCCGTCGAAGCAGGTGGCGTAGTAGTTGGGGTTGGAGCCCACGGTGTCCAGCACCTTGGGGTTGAGCGGGTCGGAGATATCGAGGCTGGCAAAACCGTCGGTGTTGTCCATCGAGGTCAGCACCATGTGGTTGCCCATGGTGAAGATGGGCCCGACGCGAAAGCCACCGAGCTCGCCCGTGGGCACGGGGTTGAGCTTGCCCGCGCCGCGGTCGGCGATCACGGCATTGGCCGGGTCGGTGGCGTCCACGATGTACACGCCGTCGTTGGCCGAGGCCACGTACACATAGGGGGCCTGCCACCACAGCTGCCAGGCCACGTTGGTGTAGTCACCGCCATTGACGGTGGGCAGCGAGAGCTTCTTGACCTGCTGGATGTTGTTGATGTCGGTGAAGTCCCAGAACTCGATGCCCTTGATGCTGGGCACCACCACGTACTGTTTGCCGCCGATCTTCGCGGTGCCGAAGGCGTGGGCCTCGCGGAACTCCTTGGTGCGCCCTTCGGGCTCGTAGATCTTCTTGACCAGCACGATGGAGCGCGGGTTGGACACGTCGTAGAGCAGAAAGCCCCCCGGGCCCAGGCCGCTGTCGGGCGCGAAGGAGGTCAGGAAGTAACCGTTGAGCATGATGCCCACGTTCAGCCCGTAGTCCTTGCGGCCGGGGTAGGTGGCTGGAACGTCGCCCGAGGCGCGGGTGATCATGGAGACCGGCTTGAACAGCTCGGCCGAGGTGTAGGTGAGATTGCCCAGCCCCGGTCCCTGCAGCGGCAGAGGGACCTCGGCCGCCTGGGTGATGGCGGACGCCATGGTGGTGAGGGTGGCCATGGGGCTGACCCCCGTGATCGCCGCATGCGTGAGCAAGGTGGCGAACGGTAGCAACAGTGCCATCAAGTAGTACCGGATCTTCATTGTCGTCTCCTGGTTGTGGGGGCTCACCGAACTTTTTCTTCGGTTGTTCCGTCATGCCTGTGCAGGTCGAGTGCACACGAAAACGCGTGGGCGCTTTCGGTCAGTGGTGCGTATGCCACCGGCCTCAGAGCTCCTCTTTTTCCCTCTCTCTCGCTCACTCTCTTCCTTTTTTCTTCTTCTCACCCTTGGTGCTCGCGGCCCAGGTCGGCCCGGTGCCTGCCAAGGCATCGGGCGCGTGGGCATCCACGAGCACACGACCGGGTGCGTTCAGGACTTACTTCTTTCTTTGCACGAAAAGGTTGCGACGTGCATCCTCGGGATAGGCAAAGGTGACGCTGGAATTGCGCACCAGTCCCACCACCAGCATGTTCTGGCTGATGGCCTCCTTGTCCTCCAGTGAAAACGGCTTTTCGTAGGTGGCGACAACACCGTAGAAGACGCGGGGCATGGTCTCCAGCGCGTGCTTGACGGCCGACCCATTCAGGTCACCGTTGTGGATGCCCAGCAACGCGTATGTCAGCAGATAGGTCGCGTCATAGGCCTGGGCCGCCGCCATGGGCACGCGGATGCGGGACATGCTGAATTTGCGGGCATAGGTGCTGAGGAAGGCGGCGCGGCGCTCGTTGCTCGGCTCGGCGATGAAGGTCTGCGCCATGAGCGATCCTTCCGCGCCGCCGTAGGCGCCGTCGATGTAGTTGGGGAACGAAAGGGGCCAGGCACCCACCTGCGGTACCTTCCAGCCCATGGCCTTGCGGCCGTTGGCGATGGTGGCGGCCTCAGGGCCTGCGGCGTAACTCAGGATGACATTGGCGTGGGCTGCTCTGGCCTCGGTCAGTTGCGCCACCACATCCTTTGCGTTGGCTTCGACGCGCGCTGTGTACACCGGTCTGATGCCCTGTCGTGCCAGGGCCTGCACGGCGTCGTGCAAACCGGCACTGCCGTAGTCCGTGGCGTCTGCAAACACCGCCACCCGATTCCAGCCGCGTTTGAGAATGTCGTCGACGATGAACGCCGCCTGGATCGCATCGCGGGGGGCGGTGCGGAAGATGAAACTCTGCGCTGGGGGGAACTTTGCGGTCAGCGGCGTGCCCGTGGCGCACGGGATCATGAGCGGCACCTTGGCTTGCTGAAAGACATCCACCACCTTCATGCCCACGCCGTTGTCGCAGACGCCGATGGTGGCCACCACGTTCTGCGCCACCAATTCCTTGGCCGCGGCCAGGCCCTTCTCAGGAACGGCAAAGTCGTCCCGGATTTCGAGTTCCAGCGAGCGGCCCAGGTAGCCGCCCACCGCATTGATCTCGTCCACAGCCATGCGGATGCCGTTGAGCATGGCTGTGCCCACATCGGCCGATCCGCCGGTGAATGGGCCGATCACGCCGATACGCACTGGAGCACCCTGTGCGAATGCGCCCGCCGAAAACAGCGCTGCGGCGAGGATCCAGGACGCTTTCATGGGGGTCAGGCGGGAGTGGATTCGTACAGGCGCCACGCCTCGGCAGCGCTGGCGCCGCGGTGGATCATCGACATCAGCGCATTCACCACGGCCGAGGGGTTGGCGTGCTGGTACACGTTGCGGCCATAGACCATGCCCACGGCGCCCTGGTCCAGCAGCACGCGCGAGCGGGCGAACACCTGCTGCAGGTCCTCGCGGCCGCCGCCGCGCACCAGCACCGGGCAGCGCGCGGCCTGCACCACGCGGTGGAAATCGGCCGGGTCGGTGGTGGGGTCGGCCTTCACGATGTCGGCCCCCATCTCGCGCGCCAGGCGTACCAGGGTGACGATCTTCTCGGCATCGCCGTCGACCATGTAGCCGCCCTGGTCACTGTGCGGGCGCATCACCAGCGGTTCGATCATCAGCGGCATGCCATAGCGGTCGCAGTCGGCGCGCACGCGGGCGATGTTCTGCACGCATTGGCGGAACAGGTCGGGCTCATTGGGCAGCATGAACAGGTTGACCACCACGCAGGCCGCGTCGCGCTGCACGGCGGGCAGCACCGGGTCGTGCTCGTTCTGCAGCACGGCCCACATCACGCGGTGGGCCGTGGCGTTGTAGGGGTTGCCCATGTCCAGGCGCATCACCAGCGCAGGCTTGCTGCGGCCCGGGCGGTCCTGCAGCAGGTCGGCCTGGCCGTAGTTGAGCTGGATGGCATCGGGCGCGGCGGCGACGAGCTTGTCCATCACGCCGGGCATGTCCTCCAGGCCATTGAGGAAGCTGGGCTCATTGCACACGCCATGGTCCAGCGCGATGTCCAGGCAGCGCCCGTGGGTCAGCAAACGGTTCAGGCGCGCGGTCTTGTCTTTCGACATACGAAAAAATCCTTGGGTTGGGGTGTTGGGGAACAGGGGTCAGGCCAGGGCCTTCAGGTGGGCGCTGGCGGCATCGTCGATGCGCTGCACGGCTTCCTCTGGCAGATCCAGGGCGCCGGCGGTCGCGTTCTCGGTGGCCTGCGCCCGCGTGCGCGCACCGCACAGCGCCACCGAGACGCTGCCGCTGGCCAGTGTCCAGGCGATCATCAACTGCCCGAAGGAGCAGCCGAACTGCCGGCGCAGGGGCTCCAGCTCATCGAAGAAGGCCTGGAGGCGGGTGCGGTTGGCCGCGCTGAAACGCGGGTTGGTGGCGCGCTGGTCGTCGCCCGTGAACTGGCGCGCCGGGTCGATGGGGCCGGCCAGCAGGCCCAGCGCCAGCGAGGAATAGCCCAGGATGGCCACGTTGTTGCGGCCGCACAGGGGCAGCAGGGTCTGTTCGATCTCGCGGTCGATCAGGCTGTAGCGCTCCTGCGCGGCATCCACGGGGCCATGGCGCAGGTACTCGGCCAGCGTCGGGGCGTCCACATTGCTCACGCCGATCGCGCGGATCTTGCCCTGCTTCTTGAGGTCGAGCAGCGCGTCCATGGTCTCTTCCACGGGCGTGGTGCTGTCCTGCCAGTGGGTGATGTACAGGTCGATGTAGTCGGTCTGCAGGCGCTTCAGGCTCTCCTCGGCTTCGTGGAAGATCGACGCGCGACCCAGGTGGCGGTAGACCGGGTGGCCGTCTTCATCGAAGAAGTGCGTGCCCTGCTGCGTGTGCCAGACCAGGCCGCACTTGGTGGCGATCACGGCTTCGTGGCGACGGCCCTTGAGCGCGGCGCCCACGAGGCGTTCGGAGGCACCCAGGCCGTAGGCCGGCGCGGTGTCGACCAGCGTCACCCCGGCATCGAGCGAGGCGTGTATGGCTTCGGTGGCGGCAGCGCTGTCCTGCCCGCCCCACATCCAGCCGCCCATGGCCCAGGTGCCCAGGCCAATGGCCGAGCACTGGATGCCCGAGGCCCCCAGGGTGGTGGTCTTCATCGCGGCGTTCATCATCACGGCATTCATCGCTTGGTCTTTCGGGTGTTCATGAGGTGGTCGATGGTCACGGCGGCCAGCAGGATCAGGCCCTTGATCACGTCCTGCCAGTAGGGCGAGACATCCAGCAGGATCAGCGAGCTGGTCACCACCGAGAGCAGGGCCAGGCCCAGCACGGCGCCCAGCACCGTGCCCGAGCCGCCCTTGAGGCTGGCGCCGCCGATCACGGCGGCCGCGATCACGTTGAGCTCCATGCCCACGCCAAAGGTCGGTGTGGCGGCGCCGAAGCGTGCGGTGTAGATCACGCCGGCCAGGCCCGCCGAGGCTGCGCACAGCACCGTGACCCAGAACTTCACGTGGCCCACGCGGATGCCCGAATACAGCGCCGCCTTCTCGTTGCTGCCGGTGTAGAACACGCGGCGCAGCAGGCTGGCGCGGCGCAGCACGAAGTCGCTGACCACCACGATGAAGAGGAAGATCAGGATCACCGCCGGAATGCCGAACAGGTTGCCCTGGCCGATGAACTTGAACGAGGCCGGCAGTGAGAACAGCGATTGCGGCGTGCCCTGCGTGAGCGCCAGGCACAGGCCGCGCACGATGACCATGAAGGCCAGCGAGGCGATGAAGTGGTTGAGCCCGATGCGCACCACGCAGCCGCCGATCATGGCGCCGATGAGGGCACTGGCGGCGATCGCAATGAGCCCGGCCGTCCACGGGTCCAAGCCCATGAGGAACAGCTTGCCCGTGACCACCATGGCAAAGCAGACGACGGAGCCCACCGACAGATCGATGCCTCCCACGATGAGCAGAATGGTCATGCCCACGACCACGATGCCCTCGATGGAGAACGAGAGCAGCATGGCGCGGATGTTGTCCCAGGTCAGGAAGTAGGGCGAGGCGAAGCTCATGCCCACGCACAGCGCCAGGATGATGACCAGGAGGCCCATCTCGCGCATGCTGGTGAGCTTGGTTCCGCCCGGCTTTCCGGGCCCTCCCGGTTGCTGGGTCTCGCGCAGGGGCTGCAGGCCGGCCACGCTGCCGGCATCCAGTTGTGCGGGGTGATTCATGCCATTTCCTCGTGTTGTCGTTCCAGTCCCGAGGCCAGCCGCAGCAGGGCCTCTTCCGTCATGTCCTTGCCTTGCACCTCGCCCGCGACGCGGCCATCGCGGATGACCAGGGCCCGGTCGCACAGGCCGATGATTTCGGGCAGCTCCGAGGAGATGACCACCACGCCCACGCCCTGGCAGGCCAGGTCGCGCAGGATGTGGTGGATCTCCGACTTGGCCCCCACGTCCACGCCGCGCGTGGGCTCGTCCATCAGCAGCACGGCCGGGTTGGTGGCCAGCAGCTTGGCGATGGCCACTTTCTGCTGGTTGCCGCCGGAGAGGCTGGCCACCTCGATCTGCACGCCATCGGACTTGAGCTTCAGGCGCGTGCCCAGCTCCTGCGCCAGCCGGTGTTCGCTGGCGCGTTGCAGCAGACCGAAGCGTGAGCTCACGCGTGCCAGCGCCATCGAGGCGATGTTCTGCGCAATCGGCAGGTCCAGGTAGACGCCCGCGGCCTTGCGGTCCTCGCTCAGGTAGGCGATGCCGGCGCGCAGCGCGTCGCTGTACTTGCGGATGGCGATGGGCTTGCCGCTCAGGCGCACGCTGCCACCGGTGGAGGGGCGCAGGCCGCACAGGGTCTGTGCCATCTCGCTGCGCCCGGCGCCCATGAGCCCGGCGATGCCCAGCACCTCGCCGCGCTGCACGGTGAACGAGACGCCGTGCACACGCTCGCCATCGGCCAGGTCCTGCACCTCCAGCACGGGGGCCGTGGCATCGGCCTGCTGCTGCTTGGGCGGGTAGTAGTTGCCCAGGTCGCGCCCGACCATGCGGCGCACCAGACCGTCGGCGTCGAGTTCGGCCAGGGGGCCCGAATGCACGTTGCGCCCATCGCGCAGCACGGTCACGCGCGTGCAGTGGGCAAAGATCTCGGCCATGCGGTGGCTGATGTAGATGATGCCGATGCCCTGGTCCTTGAGGTCGTGCAGCACGCGAAAGAGGGCGGCCGACTCGTTGTCGGTGAGCGCGGCGGTCGGCTCATCGAGAATCAGCACCTTGCAGTCGAGCGTGAGCGCCTTGGCGATCTCGATCAACTGCTGGCTGGAGATGGGCAGGTCGCCCACGCAGGCCGCGGGGTCGATGTCCTGGCCCAGCCGCTGCAGCACCCGGGCCGCGCGCTCATTGAGGCTGGCGTAGTCCATCCATGCCTGCCGACCTGCATTGATCTCGGGCATGAAGATGTTCTCGGCCACGGTGGCGTCGGCGCACAGGGCGATTTCCTGGTGCACCAGGCCGATGCCCAGGCGCATGGCCTGGGCCGGCCCATCGATGGTGACCACGCGGCCATCGAGCGCTATCTCGCCCGCGTCCGGCTGGTGGATGCCATCGATGATGTTCATCAGCGTGGACTTGCCCGCGCCGTTCTCGCCGCACAGGGCGTGGATCTCGCCCGCCTGCAGCGAGAAGTCCACGCCCGAGAGTGCATGCGAAGCGCCGAAGCGCTTGCAGATGCCGCGCAGCGCGAGCAGGGGGGCATCCATGGTGGTGGTGCTCACTCGCTGATGCCCTTGGTGCCGCGGCGCGCGAGGTACTTGTCCCAGTAGAAGTCGTCGGCGTTGGCCTTGCTGACCACGGCCAGACCGTTGTCCAGGAAGGGCACGGCCATGGGGTTGGTGCCGTTGCGCTTGGCATCGTTCATCGGGTCGATGAGGCCGGGGTTCTTGGCCAGGAACAGCATCATCATGCCCATGTAGCCCTGCATGCCCTGGTTGGGGTTGATGGCGCCGAACACGTCGCCGGACTTGATCATGTCCAGGATCTTGGCGTTCACGTCGCAGCACATCACCTTGATGTTCTTCTTGCTCTCGACCTTGGCCTGGGCGGCACCCAGGGCCGAATTGGCCTCGGGCATGAACAGGGCGCCCAGGTTGGGGTTGGCCTGCGCCAGGCTCTGCACGGCCTGGTAGGCCTTGTTGGGGTCCTGGTTGCTGGCGGCGCGGCCCACCAGCTTCATGCCGGGGTGCTTGGTCTTCATGCGGTTGATGAAGGCGGCGATGCGGCGGTCGTGGTTGTCCTGGCCGGGGTTCTCCAGCACGGCGAACTCGCCCTTGCCATTCATCGACGCGGCGATGGCGTCGGCCGCCTGCGCGCCTTCGCGCTCGTTGTCCGAGGTGATGAAGGAGGTGCGCTTGGAGTTGGGCGAGTCGGCCGCGAAGGTGACCACCGGGATCCCCATGGCCGCGGCGCGGTTGATGGGCTCGATGAACGGATCGGGGTTCATGGGGTGCAGCAGAATGCCGGCGGGCTTGCGTGCCAGCTCCTGCTCGAACGAGGCCAGCTGCTTGTTCACGTCGTATTCGGGCGTACCGGTGTAGCGGGTGCGCACGCCCAGGGTGCGGCCGAGCTGCTTCATCATTTCGTAGACCGGGAACCAGTACTCCACACCCGAGACCATCACGTTCATCACGTAGACGTCGCTGGGGTTGCCACGCAGCCCTCCCGCCGCGGCGGGGGCTGCTGCGGGCTGCTGCGCGAATGCGCTGGTACCAGCCAGGCCGATGCCGGCGGCTGCTGCGGACTTCAGGAAATTACGCCTCATTTTTTGTCTCCTCTTGTTGAACAGGGCAGCGCATGGTGCTGCTTTCTCCAGGGCTGGGATGGGGTGCTTGGTGTCACGACAGTTGTTATGACAGGTAGAATGTAAGCGTGGATCGAATCGCCAGATAGTTAGGGGAAACACTACTGGATAAGCCCGCTGGTTCGACGGAAGCTGTTATGACATGAAGACCCAACTACTGATCGGCATCGACCTCGGGTCGAGCAGCCTCAAAGCCCTGGCCCTGGAGGCCGCGAGCGGCCGCACCGTGGCCCTGTCCCGCATGCCCCTGCAGCACGACCGCCTGCCCGGCGGTGGCTGCGAAGTGGGGGCGCCCATGATCCGCTCGGCCCTGTCCAGTGTGCTGCGCGATGTGGCGCACCAGCTGGGCAACCGGGTGGACGATGTCCGCGCCATCGGCTGCACCGGGCATGGCGCCGGCCTGTACGCGCTGGATGCACGCCATGAACTGGCCGGCGGCCGTGCCGTGGCCTCGACCGACCAGCGCGCCGCGGCGCGGGCCCAGTCGCTTGCCGCCAGTCGCGGGCCTGAGCTCCTGGCCGAGGTGGGCTGCCAGCCCTGGCCGGGCCAGCCGACCGTGATTGCCGCCGAGCTGCTGGGCCGCGATGCGGTGCGCAGCGGTGCCCTGCAGCGGCTGATGTTTGCCAAGGACTACGTGGGCTTTCTGCTCAGCGGCGAGATCGCCACCGATGCCAGCGATGCCAGCACCGCAGGCCTGCTGTCGGTGGCCACGGGCACCTGGTCGCCGCTGGCCTTTGCCGCTTCCGGCATTGCCGGCCTGGCGCCCCAGGCCTTCGGGCCGCTGGTGCGCAGTGGCGAGGTCATCGGCACGGTGCAGCCGGCAGCAGCGTCCGCCTACGGCCTGCCGGCCGGTATTCCGGTGGCCATGGGCGCCATCGACCTCCTGGCGGCGATGACGGCGGTGCGGGCCGAGGAGCGGGGCCGTGCGGTCTCCGTGCTGGGCACCTGGTGCGTGAACGCCGTCATCGGCCCGGTGCTGTCGCCCGGGCCGGACGTGGCCTCCACCGTCAATTTCGGCCCGCACGATCGGCGCCTGTACATGGAAAACAGCCCTTCGTCGATGGCCAACATCGCCTGGCTGGCCGGTGTGCTGGGCCTGCCCGATGCACGCGCAGTGGTCGATCTGGCGATGTCGGTGCCGCTGGGGGCCGGGGGCCTGCGCTTCTTGCCCTTCGTGAACGGCGGCGGCGGCGTCACCGCGGGCTTCGTGGGCCTCAAGAGCCACCACACGCGCGGTGACATGGCGCGGGCCGTGGTCGATGCAGTGGCGGCGCTGCATGCGCGCCACACCGCCCGGCTGGCCGCCGGGGGCCTGCCGGTTTCGGCCTCCACCGTGCTGGGCGGCGGCGCCAGCGATACGCGCCTGGTGCGCCTGCTGGCCGGCCTGCTGGGGCACCCGGTGGAGCGCTGCGCCGACGACGAGACCGGTGCGCGGGGGGCGGCGATCTACGCCGCGATGTCGCAGGGCATCGACGCGGCCCCCTTGTGCGCACCGTGCGACACGGTCGAGCCCGATGCCGGCCAGGCCCGGGCCCATGCGGATTTCAACGCCGACTTCAACGAGCTGATCACCACCATGTCCCCTGTCTTCGGCCACCTGGCCGGCCATGCGCCAGAGCGCGCGCCCGCACCCGCCACGCCGATCCCGGCGCCTGTTCCTGTGCAGCAGGTGGAGGCATTGCCATGAGCACCACATCGGCACTGCCTTTCGTGCGCCCGGCCGCCGTGGCTGGCCGCCATTTCTCCACGGTGATCGTGGGCGCGGGCATCAACGGCGTGGGCGTGTTCCGCGACCTGTCGCTGCAGGGGGTGGACTGCCTCATCGTCGACAAGGGTGATTTCAGTGCGGGTGCCAGCAGCGCGCCCTCGCGCATGATCCACGGTGGCCTGCGATACCTGGAGAGCGGCAGCTTCTCACTGGTGGCCGAGGCCACGCGCGAGCGCAACCTGCTTTTGCGCAACGCGCCGCACCTGGTACAGCCGCTCAAGACCGTGGTGCCGCTGTCGAGCTTCTTCGGCGGGCTGATGAGCAGTGCGCTCAAGTTCCTGGGGCGCACGCCGCCCCAACGCACGCGTGGCCTGCTGGCCGTGGCCACGGGCCTGCGCCTGTACGACCTGCTGGGCCGGCGCCAGCGCGTGATGCCCAACCACCGCATCAGCCGCGTGCAGCCGGCCGACCGCCAGCTGTTCCGCGCCGCCGTGCGCTGGACCGCAACGTTCTTCGACGCCTGGATCAGCCACCCCGAATGGCTGGTGCTGGAGCTGGTGCGCGATGCCTGCCGCGACCAGCCCCGCTCTGCGGCGGCCAACCACTGCCGTGTGATGGGCTGCGCGGGCAAGACCCTCACGCTGCGCGACGAGACCACGGGCGAGGTGGTGCAGGTGACGGCCGATGCAGTGGTCAATGCCAGCGGCGCCTGGCTGGACCGCAGCACGGCACTGCTCGGTGGCGCCGTGCCGCGCGTGATGGGCACCAAGGGCTCGCACCTGGTGCTCGACCACCCGGCGCTGCGCGATGCCCTGCAGGGGCGCATGGCGTATTTCGAGGCGCTCGATGGCCGTGTGTGCATCGTCTACCCTTTCCTGGACCGCGTGCTCGTGGGTTCCACCGACATCCCGGTGGACGACCCCGACCAGATCGCCACCGAGCCGGCCGAGGTGGATTACCTGCTGGAGGTGCTGGGCGAGGTCTTCCCCAACCTGTCCTTCGGGCGCAAGGATGTGGTCTACACCTATGTGGGTGTGCGGCCCCTGGCGCGCTCGGACGCGGACAAGCCCGGGCAGATCTCGCGCGACCATTCGGTGGTGATCGACCCTCCGTCTCCTTCGCGCGACATTCCGGTCGTGGGCCTGGTGGGCGGCAAGTGGACCACCTTCCGTGCGCTGGCCGAAGAGGCCACCAACGAGGTGCTGCATCTGTTGGGTCGCGAGCGCACGGCCTCCACGCGGCAATTGCCGATTGGCGGGGGCTCGGGCATGCCGCAGGGCGGGCAGGCGACCGAGCGTTTCATCGAGCGCATTGCCCAGGATGCGGGCCTGGCGCGCGAGCGCGCCCAGGCGCTGCTGCGCCGCTACGGCTCCGAGGCCTTGCGCATGGCCCCGCGTTTCAAGGTGGCAGGCGACGTGCCACTGCAGCACGCCCCTGACTACTCGGCGGCCGAGGTGGCCTGGCTGTGCACCGAAACCGGTGTGATCCACCTCGACGACCTCGTGATCCGCCGCACGCTGCTGGCCATTCGCGGCCTGGTCACCGATGCCGCGCTGGCCGAGATGGCCGGCATTGCCGCAGAGGCTTTGGGCTGGGATGCAGGGCGCGAGCGGCAGGAGTTGCACAATTGCACCACTGCACTGCGCGAGCGCCATGGCGTGCGCCTGGCCCCCGCAGCCCCCGATTCCGATGCCGTGCCGGCTTTCCATGCACCTTTGACCACCCATCCGGCCCTGAGCCCGACATGACGTGAATTCACCGAACGAACTCCAGCCGCTTCTCGACCGCAATTCCGAATCGCCCCTGTGGGCGCAGTTCCGCGATGCCCTGCGCCTGCAGATCCTGCAGGGTGACCTGGCCATCGGCGCCAAGCTGCCCTCCGAGGCCGAACTGGGCGAGCAGTTCGGCATCTCGCGCATCGTGGTGCGCGAGGCCCTGGCCGACCTGGTGCGCAACAACCTGATCTACAAGATCAAGGGCCGCGGTGCCTTTGTCGCGGCGCGTGAGCGCGACGAGGATTTTGTCTCCACCGTGCTCGGCTTCTCCGACGAAATGGAGCGCAAGGGCCGCTCGGTGCGCACGCAGATCCTGTCGCAGCAACTGCGTGACCCCACGCCGCAGGAGATCAGCGCGCTGGGCCTCACCGACGACACCCAGGTCGTGGCCCTGAAGCGGCTGCGCAGCGTGGACGGCGAGTTGCGCCTGCTGGTGGAGACCGTGGTGCCCGCCGACCTGGCGCCCGGCCTGCACCGCATGCGCCTGGACGACCGCTCGCTCTATGACGTGCTGCGCCGCCAGTACGGCGTGCGCCTGGTGCGCGCCGAGCGCTGGATCGACGCCGTGCTGCCCGATGCCGAGACCTGCGGCCTGCTGCAGCTGGAAACCCCTGAGCCGCTGCTGCGCATCGAGTCCATCGCCTATGGCGCCAATGGCCGGCGCCTGGAGTATTACAACGCCTTGCACCGCTGCAAGTCGAGCCGCCTGCATGTGCAAACCACGACCTGAGCGGCAAAAAAAGCTCTTCTGGCGTCGTTGCTGCGTCTTGTCGTACTACCCGTACTGCCTGCGACGCAGCGCCTAGCCAGAACCGCTTCGCTGAGCTTTGTTTGCCGCTCTTTCGATCACTCAAGACTCGATGAAGCCCAGCACGCGCGAGAAGTCACCCAAGGCCAGGTCCTTGCGGTGGATGGTAAAGGTCAGTGTGCCGGCATCCCAGAACTCGAAGCCCGGGTGCTGGTCGGAGCCCAGGCGCAACAGGACCACCCACTCTCCAGGGCTGCCGCGTTGCAGCGCCACGGATTGTTCTTCGGGGCTTTCGTGCTGGGTGAAGACAAAGGCGTTCTGCAGGTGCACGCCATGCTGGTTGTCCGGGCTGAATGCCAGTTCGTCGGCCAGCTCTGCATAGGTATCGCTCAGTGCGTCATCCCCATAGATCTCCATGAGTCCGGCATCCTCGCCCGTGTAGCGATCATGGCCGTTGTAGAGGATGGGCAGGGACACGGTGGCGTCCACCACGGCGCGGTAGCCCTTGTAGGCCCGTGACACATCGATGTCGTCCACCGAATCGACCTCTGGCCCCCAGGTATGGGGTGCGAGGGACGCCCGCGGGGACGTGTCGTGCAACACGCGCACGCCGTCGGACGGGTCCTGGCTCTCGGCAAAGAAATACAGCCGTCCGGTACGCGGCAGCCAGCTTTGCAGCCCTGCGATGGCGTCGAGGTCCAGCTGCGCATAGAAGTGCCAGGGCTTGCCATCGGTGGTGGGGTAGGGCAGGCCGGGCGGCAGGTCCGGCGCCCCGCCAAATCGGGTGCCGCCCAGTACCGGCGGCGCGTCGGGGTCGGTCGTGCGCCAGCGCAGCGCCTGGCGCGCGTGGCGCAGCAAAAGGGGTTCGTGGTCCAGAAGCCCGTGCCGGGCCAGGCCGTCATGCAGCAGGGCGGCATGCGCCGGGCTGCTGCGGGCCAGAAACGGCTCGGCGCTCGTGGTCACCTCGATTTCGGGGCGGTAGCGCATGTCGCGAAACAGCGGCAGGTAGCGCACGTCCACCTGCAGGTTCTCGATGCGGTCGATCGACGCGGGCAGCGAGGTGAAGGCATTGCCGCTCAGATTCAGTGCCTTGAGCGAGGGCATGTGGCCTATGGCTTCGGGCAGTGACGTGAGCTGGTTGTAGGCCAGGTCCAGCCGTTCGAGGTGGGGCAGTTGGGCGATCTGTTCGGACACGCTGGTGAGCATCCCGGGGGACATGGCCAGGTGGCGCAATTGGCTCAGTTGCCCGATGGCGTCGGGCAGGTGGCGCACGCTGGTGTTCGACAGGTCCAGCCGGGTCAGCTGTTGCAGCGTGCCGATGGCCTCGGGCAGTTCCGTGAAACGGGCGTGGTCCGTGGAGGCGTAGTCCAGGATCAGCGACTCGATGGCGGTGAACGCCAGCACTTCTTCGGGAAACCGGTCTGTCTTGGGGGTCTCCGGTCGCCATTGCTGGCGCAAGGTCAGGTGGCGCACTGTGCCGGCGGGCACGGCCTGTGCGGCGTCCAGGCTGTGGAAGTCACGTGGCCTGGGGCGTACTTCGCCCCGCGGAAAGTGGCGCACCAGATGCAGTGGCGTGCCCTCTGCATCGTCATGGTGCTCCTGGCGCAGCACGCCGCGCAGGGCGATGCGGTCAGGGGCCAGCTCGACCTGGCCGAAAAAGCGCAGGCCGTACGCCACACCCTGGACGTAGAGATGGAATGGGGAGCCCGGGTCGGTGTTCGGGTAGGAAAACACGCGATGCGGTTCCCCCGCGCGGTCGTCGAAATGGAACAGGCCGCTGGACCAAAGATGCGGTGCAGGGGTGCCATCCCAGGCGCGCAGGGCTTCCTCGCGCAGCGTACCGCGCGCGGGCACAGGGTTGGCCTTGAAATCGAAACGCATGCCACCGTCTTCGAACACCACCTTGGAATCTGCGGAGAACGAGAACGAGGTGGTGCCGATCTGGAAAACGTCCTGGGGCGGGGCGGTGGAGGTACGGGTCATGGTGCGGGCAGGTCGGCAAATGTCCCTGTCGATTGTGGCAAACCCGCGCCCATGAAAAAGGGCTCCCGCATGGGAGCCCTTTTAAGAGTATGGGGGAAACACTTCCACATGGTGGCGGTGCCCACGACCGTGAAACACCACCACCATGGGAAGGCCCGCAACTGACGAGCCTTGTCAGGCTGGGTGTTCAGAAGGCGCTGATTTCGCCCGAAGGGATCTGGCCCAGGCGCACGGCTTCGGCAGCGGCGGCGCGCACGGCAGCGCGGTCGGCGGTGGACTTGTAAGTCACGACGCGCGAACCAGCGGGTTCCAGGCTGCGGGTCTGGGCCACGGTAGCGGCTTCAGCGGCCACTTCGGCGCGGGTGCGGTTCGTGTCGAACTTCAGGGCGAACTGCGAAGCGTCAGCTTCGTCAGCGTGGGCGCCAAAGGCAGAGAAAGCAGCCACAGCGGCGATGGACAGGAAACGTGCGGTCTTGTTCATGGTGATCTCGATTCTTGATTTGGTCAATGGAGCAGGGGCCGGTACAGCGCGTCTTACAGGGCGCCGACTTCGCCGTGGGAGATCTGGCCGGTGCGCACAGCGTTAGCAGCCTGGGCACGCACAGCAGCGCGGTCGGCGGTGGACTTGTAGGTCGCCACACGCGAACCAGCGGGCTCGATGCTGCGCGTTTGTGCCACGGTGGCGGCTTCGGCTGCCACTTCGGCGCGGGTGCGGTTGGTGTCGAACTTGGTGGCAAATTGCGAAGCATCGGCTTCGTCGGCGTGGGCACCGAAGGAAGCGAAAGCAGCCACAGCGGCGATGGAGAGGAAGCGGGCGGTCGTGTTCATGATGAAATCCTTTGAAAGTAAAACAGCGTCTCAGACAAACCGGAGCGAAACCATTTCGGACCGGGTTCGGTGAGTCGCCTTGCGGGTTCGGCTCATCGATGGGTTGAACTGTACGCCGATGGTGTTCATGAAAAAACCATTCAGTCGCGAACTATCTATTTCAGTTTTAGGAATAATGATTGCAGTAAAAGCAGCGGGTTTACCCTGTGATTGCCCTGTGTGACGATGTCTTGTCGGGGTCGGTGAAATCCGTTTAAGGTATTGATTGAATTGGGTTTTCCTGCTTTTTCATGGTCCCGAAGGTTTTTCTGAAGTCCTGCGCGGATCGTTGCCGGTCTGGAAACGATTGGTGACAAAACAGGCCGCAAACCTCGGCATGTCCCGACTGGGAGCGGGGCCTCGCGGCTCGGGGACAATCGGGGCATGAACATGTCCATCGACAGCGAGGCCGCATCGGCATCCGGCCTGGCCTGGCGCCACGGGTTTGCGGGCCTGGGCCCGGCGTTTTTCACCGAGCTGCAGCCCACGCCCTTGCCCAGCCCCCATTGGGTGGGGGCCAGCGCCGACGTGGCAGGCCTGTTGGGCATCAGCGAGGCGTGGCTGCGCAGCGACGCGGCCCTGCAGGCCTTCACGGGCAACACGGTGCTGCCGGGCTCACGGCCGCTGGCCAGCGTCTACAGCGGGCACCAGTTCGGCATCTGGGCGGGGCAACTGGGCGATGGCCGTGCCATCCTTCTGGGCGAAACGGCTGGTGGCTACGAGATCCAGCTCAAAGGGGCTGGCCGCACGCCGTATTCCCGCATGGGCGATGGCCGTGCCGTGCTGCGCTCGAGCATCCGCGAGTTCCTGTGCAGCGAAGCCATGCATGCCCTGGGCGTGCCGACCACGCGCGCGCTGTGCATCACGGGTTCGCCCGCGCCGGTGCGCCGCGAAGAGGTCGAGACGGCGGCCGTGGTGACCCGCGTGGCGCCCAGCTTCATCCGCTTCGGGCACTTCGAGCATTTCTCGGCCAATGGCATGGAGGCGGAGCTCAAGGCCCTGGCCGACTATGTGATCGACCGCTACTACCCTGAATGCCGGGGGCGCAGCGAGTTGGCGGGCAACCCCTACGCCGCGCTGCTGCAGGCGGTGAGCGAGCGCACGGCCGTGCTCATGGCGCAGTGGCAGGCCGTGGGCTTCTGCCATGGGGTGATGAACACCGACAACATGAGCATCCTGGGCCTGACCATCGACTACGGCCCGTTCCAGTTCCTCGACTCCTTCGTGCCCGGCCATGTCTGCAACCACAGCGACACCCAGGGCCGCTATGCCTACAACCGCCAGCCCAATGTGGCGTACTGGAATGTGTTCTGCCTGGCGCAGGCGCTGCTGCCGCTGATCGGCGACCAGGAACTGGCCATGGCCGCGCTGGAGTCGTACAAGACAGTGTTCCCGGCCGAATTCATGGCCCGCATGCGTGCCAAGCTGGGCCTGGGCACTGTGGCCGGGGAGGGCGATGCCGAACTGGTCGATGGCCTGCTGGTGCTGCTGGCCAAGGGCGGCGTGGACTACCCCATCTTCTGGCGCCGCCTGTCGCATGCTGTCGGCACGGGCGAATTCGAGCCTGTGCGCGGCATGGTGCCCGACCAGGAGGGCTGGGATGCCTGGCTGGCCACGTACCTGGCCGAGCCCCGGCTGGCCGACCGGGCCCGTGCATCGGAGGCCATGCTGGCCGTGAACCCCAAGTTCGTGCTGCGCAACCATTTGTGCGAAGAAGCCATCCGTGCAGCGAAACTTGGCGACTTCAGCGTGCTCCAAACCTTGCAGCGGCTGCTGGCGAGCCCATGTGAGGAGCATCCGGGGCACGATTCCTACGCTGCCTTCCCGCCCGCCTGGGCGTCCACCATCGAGATCAGCTGTTCATCATGACCTATCCCGTCCACAAGACCGATGCCCAATGGCAGGCCGTGCTCCAGGAAAAGGGCGCCGAACCCGCGGCCCTGCAGGTAACGCGCTACGCTGCCACCGAACGCCCCTTCACCGGCAAGTACGAGGCCCACTGGGCCGACGGCAGCTACCACTGCATCTGCTGCGGCGCCAAGCTGTTCGATTCGCACACCAAGTTCGACGCGGGCTGCGGCTGGCCCAGTTTTTCCGAAGCCGTGCCGGGCGCCATCCAGGAAATCGTGGACCACAGCCATGGCATGGTGCGCACCGAGACGGTGTGTGCACAATGCGGGGCCCACCTGGGCCATGTGTTCGAAGACGGTCCCCAGCCCACCGGCCTGCGTTACTGCATGAATTCGGCCTCTCTCGATTTCGAAGACAAGTGAAATGAAGCACCCCCTGAGTCGCTTCGCGCCTTCCCCCTCAAGGGGGACGCCGCCAGCGCGGCGGGGCGGCCCTTGCGCGGCGGCCGCTGGTCTGGCCAGCGCGCCGTGTGGGGTGCAGCGCAATACATGAAGAACTGACGTTCGCATTCAATGAAAATCCTGATCGACTTCTTCCCCATCCTGCTGTTCGTCGGCGCCTACAAGTTCTACAACATCTATGTGGCCACCGGCGTGCTGATGGCGGCCACGGTGGTGCAGATGGCCCTGATCTACCTGATCGACCGGCGCCTGCAGACCATGCACAAGGTGACGCTGGTGCTGATCCTGCTGTTCGGCACGCTCACCCTGGTGCTGCAGGATGACCGTTTCATCAAGTGGAAGCCGACGGTGCTCTATGGCGCCATGGCGTTGGCGCTCGCGGTGGCGCTGTGGATTCTCAAGAAGAACTACCTCAAGCTGCTGCTGGGCAGCCAGATGGAGCTGCCCGAGGGCGTCTGGATGCGCCTGAACGTGGCCTGGGTGCTCTACTGCGCCTTCATGTCAGCCATCAATGCCTATGTGGTGCTCAATTTCAGCACCGAGGCCTGGGTGGAGTTCAAGCTCTGGGGCTATGCGTTTCCGCTGGTCTTTTTGGTGGCGCAGGGCATCTACATTGCGCCCCACCTCAAGAACGACGAGCCCGCTGCATGACCATGGCGACGACCCCCGATGCCGCCGCCACGCCCTCCCTGGCCCGGCAGATGCAGGCGCGCCTGGCCGAGCGCCTGGCGCCCACGGCGCTGGAGGTGATCGACGAGAGCGCCGACCATGCCGGCCACGCGGGCGCCAATGGAACCGGCTTTGGCACCCACTTTCGCGTGCGGATCGCCTCACCAATGTTTACAGGCAAGGCCCGGGTGGCGCGCCACCGGCTTGTGTATGATTCGCTGCAGGAATTTATCGACCAGGGCGTTCACGCCCTTGCCATTGAAATTCTCTGAACCGGCCTTATATCTCCATCTGCCGGATTTCAGCTGGCAAATTACCTTCTCATTTTTTGGATTCCGCATGAAGAAACAGCTCCTGTCCGGCCTCGTGGCCGCTGCCGTGCTGGGCACGATGGCCCTGCCCGTTTCCGCCCAGAATCTCGCCATCGTCAATGGCAAGGCCATCCCCAAGGAACGCGCTGAAGTGTTCAAGCGCCAACTGGCCAACTCGGGCCGCCCCGTGACGCCGGAAGTCGAAGGCCAGATCAAGGACGAACTGATCACCCGCGAAGTCTTCATGCAGGAAGCGCAAAAGCGCGGCCTGGAAACCTCGGGTGACTTCAAGGTCCAGATGGAAATGGCACGCCAGACCATCCTGATCCGTGAACTGTTCGTGGACTTCCAGAAGAACAATCCCGTGACGGACGAGGAAATCAAGGCCGAGTACGACAAGTTCGTTGCCGCCAACAGCGGCAAGGAATACAAGGCCAGCCACATCCTGATCGAGAAGGAAGCCGACGCCAAGGCCGCCATCGCCGCCATCAACAAGGGCGCCAAGTTCGAAGAGATCGCCAAGAAGCAATCCAAGGACCCAGGCTCCGGTGCCAACGGCGGCGCCATGGACTGGGCCAGCCCTTCGAGCTATGTCTCGGAATTCACCGAAGCCATGATCAAGCTCGAAAAGGGCAAGATGTCGCAGACCCCGGTCAAGAGCCAGTTCGGCTACCACATCATCCGTCTGGACGACGTGCGCCAGGCCGAGCTGCCCAAGCTCGAAGACGTGAAGCCCCAGGTCGCCCAGCAACTGCAACAGCAAAAGCTGGCCAAGTACCAGGAAGAGCTGCGCTCCAAGGCCAAGGTCGAGTAATCGATCCCCAATAAGCCCCCCTCCCAGCAAAAACGCGGCCTCGGCCGCGTTTTTTCATGGGATTTGCTTGGCCAATCACGTCACGGCTTGGAGACCCAGGCCAGCCCCATCGCGATGGGAATGAGCACCGGCTGGTGCACCATGTAAAAGCTCAGGGACCAGCGGCCCAGCACCGCCAGGGGGGTGAACATCCTGGGCAGCGGCGCCTGCAGCCAGCCGCTGCTCCCCCTGCGCAGGGCCCACTGGCCCGCAGCCAGCCCCCACCAGAGCACACCCAGCCAGGGGAAGATGGGCACATAGTCCTCGGTGAAGGGCTTGCGCGCCACGAGGCCCAGCCAGTTGAGCGTGCGCGCATTGAAGGCCGGGGCCAGGTCGCTCCACGCCCCCGTCAGCAGATGGGTGGCCGCCGCGGGCAGGGCCAGGGCCACCAGGCCGCACAGCCACAGCCAGGCGCCCCATCCGGCGGTGAAGCGCGCGATCAGCAGCATCACCGCCATGCCCTGCAGCACGCCGAAGTAGATGAAGCTGCGCGGGAACATGAAGAACGAGCCCAGGCTCACCAGCAGGGCGCAGCCGGCGATCTGCAGCCAGCGGCGGGTGAATCGCTGGAAGGTCTGGCCCTGGTGCAGCGCGATGGCCTGGCCCAGGCCGGCGCAGAACAGGAACAGGCTCAGGATCAGGGTGCGCTGGGTGGTCCAGACCGGGTCATTGCGGAAGTCCTGGGGCCAGACGCCGAAATGGGCCAGGTCGAAGCAGAAGTGGAAGGCGGCCATCCAGACCATGGCGGCTGCGCGCAGGGCGTCTACGGCTTCGTAACGGGTTGGTTTTGAGAGTGGGTTCATTCGGGGCGCAAGCGCGGTGGGCTTGGGGTGGATCGTAGCGTGGTGGGGGGGGCGTGTTGCCGTTTGTGGTTGTGGGTGCTTCGGCTTTTGTTTTGAGGGCGGAGGCCGGGATGTGCGCTCGGCGGCGCAGTAACTTTCTCTTGCGTCGCCAAGAGAAAGTCACCAAAGAGAAGGCGACCCCCAGTCTGCGTCCCCCATCGCCCGAAGGGCGATGGGGGCAGCCTGCGATGCTCGGAACTGGGGTGGGCGTCGATGAACTCCCTGCGCTGCCTCTGCGAGGCAGCTCCGGTCAAACAGCATCGACGAGCCAGACGACGAAGTGCATGTGTCCTTCGGCACATGCACCCACCCCAGCTCCTGCGCTTCTCGGCGCAGCCAGAAGGGGTGGGAGCGGGGTCAGAGACGGCTGCTGCTGCGCAGCTACGCCGGGTGTCGGTTACGCGCTGCGCGCTGCCGACGCGTGGGCGCGATCGCTCTGCAAGGCCAAGCGCAGCGAGGCAGATCGGGCCGAGCGAAGCAATGGCCCGTCTCGGTATCCACCCCCTTCTGACCGTGCCGAGAAGCGCAGAAGCTGGGGTGGCGTGTGTGCCGCAGGACACACACGCTTCGTGATCTCTCAAGAAACAACAGACAACCAGTTGATTTTCCTGAGGTTCTTAAACAGCGCTGCCGCAAGGGACGAGTTGCATCCCCATGACCTTGGCCTTTGTGGCGAGGTTGTGCAATACCCTTTGGCGATAACGC
>NZ_JACHLK010000025.1 GCF_014207955.1 Acidovorax soli | reverse complement strand
TCAAGGCTGCAGGATTGTATTTTGTTTTTTCTACACCCTCTTGGCGACGCAAGAGAAAGTTACTGCGCCGCCGGGCGCACATCCCGGCTCCCGCCGTGCGAAGAGGCATGCAGCAACCACAACCACTCGGCCATCTGCACGGCCCCAACACCGCTTCGATTGGCCAAGAAGTCTGAGGCCTAGAAGCCGGCCTGTACGGCAACGGGCGGCCCCGCACCGTCCACAAGCACTCCCACCAACGTGCCCCCCGCAGGAAACGTGACCAATCCATAGGGATTGCTCGAATAGGCGTATGCATCCGCCAGTTCTTTGTTCCATGCCACGGCAGCGGCATGGAATACCGCCTGCTCACCCGTTGCATGTTCCAACCCCGACAGGATCTGCCCCAGCTGCAGAGCGACGATGCCGACCTGGGCCTTGCCCACAAAGACCAGATAGTCCTTCAAGGCCGTTTGCAGCCCCGCATTGGGCAGTGCACCCAGGTTGCCCAGGAGATGGGTGGACAACTGGTCCTCCGACAGGCCGGCAAAGCGCGCGCCGAACTCCAGGGCAAACGCTTCCAGCCCCATGGATGTGGCCATCGCCACCTGGTTGTTGAAGGCAGCGTAGGAAGGCGACTGGTCGGTGAACGCCCGGTTCAGGATCGTGGTCGCGGCCCGGGGGTCATCGAAAAGGGTCTGTGCCATACGAGGCTCCGGAGACATGAAAGCTTGCACACATTGCAGGGCCGGCCTGCGCAGCGCAGCGCTCCCCCGGTACCACTCGTCAGGCCACGGCCCAGGACGCGTCGGCCAACGCCGCCACGCCGCTGAGCTTGACGAGGCTGTCGTTGGCGCCCAGGGAGGCAACCGCATCGTTCACCAGGATGTAGGTGTCGGCCCCATAGCGAAAGGCGATGGCCTTGTTGGCGCCCGCCGTGGTGGCCGCCAGGGCCGTTGCCTCCAGCAGCGACGCCGACGCGGCAATGCCATCGAGCTGCGCGGTGCTGGGAGCCGCCTTGGTCGTGGCGCTGGCGCCGGTCAGACGGATGGTGTCGACCCCGCTCTCGAAGTCCGTCACCCAGATGGCCGACCAGCCAAGCACCTGTGCCGTGCTGGTGTCCAGGTCCCGGGCTGCTGCGCCCGCAAGCCCACCGATGTGGAGCGTGTCGGCACCGCTGCCCAGGGTGACGATGTGCGCATTGCCGGCCCCGATGGTGACCGTGTCGCCACCATCGCCCGAACTGATGATCAAGCGTGCGCCCGAAACATCGTCAATGGTCAGGGTATCGCCGGCCGTGCCACCCTTGACTCCCACGGAGCCGGTACCGGTGGTGGCGAAGCCCAGGTTCAGCGCGCCGGAGAATCCCGACGCATCGATCGTGCCGATGTGCGCCCCTGTCACCGTGGTGGTGAGCCCCTGGCCACCACCAATCACGATCACTTGGGCGGCATCGGCAGCGATCCGGGCCTGGTTCACCGTAGTGGACGCCACGGTGCCCGCCTTGCTGTCGATGGTCAGAGTCTCGATGGCGTTCACTGTGATGGCATCGGCTCCGGTGGCATCGGCCAGCACGATGTTGGCGGAGTCGAAGGCACCGGATGCCCCCGCGAAACCGATGTTCAGTGTGCCTCCGGTAAGGGAGTTCTGGATGCCCACCTGGGTCGCCAGGTCCACGCCTGTGAAGGTCGCGGAGCCCGCTGCAGCCTCCCGCCACAACTGCTGGATGCCGGTGGATCGATCGGCGCTGAAATGGGATGCATCGCCCGCCGTGAGGAAGACGTTCTCAACGCCCTTCAGTACGGGAACAACCGATTCGCCCCCGCCCAGCACGGCTTTCAGCGCATCGGTATTTATCCTGTCCGAGCCCGAGCCTGCGCCATTGACCACATCGGACGATCCCAGCATGCCGGGTGTGGCGGCAAGGAACACGTCGCCATAGATGGTGCCTTCCAACGCATCGTCTCCGTTCGTCAGTGACAGGGTGACACCCGTACCCACCGGCCATCCAGGTGATTGCGTGAGGCCCTGGTTGGCGGGGTTGCTGGTGTAGGCGTGCGAAGTGTCCACCTCCAGGTTCCATCTCGCCGCAGCCGCCCCGTAGATGGCCAGGTCGCCCGTGGCACCCTCCAGCCCCGACAGGATTTGCCCCAGTTGCAGTGCAACGACGCCCACATTGACCTTGCCCACAGAGACCAGGTACTCCGTCAACGCCGTTTGCAGGCCGGCATTGGGCAGCAGGCCCATGTTCTTCAGCAGCAGGGAGGACAACTGGGCTTCGGTCTGCGTGGGATACGCCGTGCCAGCCCCCAGTGCAATGGGAAGGACTCCAGACGAGTTCGCAGCCGCCACCATGTTGGTGTAGGCAGCATAGGAAAGCGGCCCACCACTGAGCGCACGGGTCAACATGATGATGTCGGCGGGGACGCCAGAAACATGTAAGGGCATATCGATCTCTTGGGTTCAAACAACGGGCGGATGGCAGAGCAGGGGGCGCGTCATGCGCCGATCAGGCCACCGTCCACGATGCCTCGGCCAGCGCCGTCACGCCAGTCAGCTTGACCAGGCTGTCGTTCTCACCCAATACCGCCGCGCCGTCGTTCACCAGAATGTAGGTATCGGCACCGTAGCGGAAGGCAATCGCCTTGTTGGCGCCTCCCGTGGTGGCGGCCATGGTCGCGGCGGCCAGCAGCGAGGAGCTTGCGGCGATGCCGGCCAGCTCGGCGCTGCCGGGAGTGGCCTTGGTGGCCGGGTTGGAGCTGGTCAGCTTGAGCATGTCCGTGCCGCTCGCAAAGCCGACCACCTGAATGGCCGATGCGTCCAGCGTGGCCGAGGTGCTGATGTCCATGTTCTGAGCCACCATGCCCGCCAGGCTGGCAATGGACACCGTATCGGCACCGGCCCCCAGGGTCAACTTGTGTGCGGCCTGGGCGTTGATGCCGATGGAAACGCCTGCGGTCCCTGCGAGCGTCAGGTCCAGCGCCTTGCCCAGACTCCCGGCGTCGATCACCGACAGCTTGGCGCCGGTCACGGTGGTGGTCAGGGCCTGGCTGCCGAAGAAGGTGATCTTTTCCGCCTGGTCGGCGGTAATGCGGGCCTGGTTGGTGGTGGTCGCAGCAACATTGCCAGCCGTGCTACGTACAAACAGGGTTTCGACGCCTGCAACGATGATTTCGTCGTTGCCCGTGGCGTCCGCAAACACGACATTTGCCGCGTCGGCAGTGCCCGTCGCACCCGCGAACTTCACGGTCAGGGCACCACCTGCGCTGGAGTTCTGGATGCCGACGGTAGTGGCCAGGTTCACGCCCGAAAATGTGGCCGAGCCCGCGGCTGCGTCGACCCGCAGATCCACCAAGCCGCTCGCACCGGAGGCCACGAATTCGGCGCCGGCGCCCGCCTTGATGAATACGTTCTCGACGCTTCTCAGCACGGGCGACACCACAGCGTTTGCCTCCAGTGCGGCCCTCAGGGTGTCGGTGCCGCGCCCGCCGTCGACTACATCGGCACTGGACAGCATGCCCGCCGTGTCGGCCAGGATCGTATCGTTGCGGTCGCTGGTCTGTGCAGAGGTGACGGTGTCACTGCCGGAGGTCAGCAAGACCGTCAGGCCCGGCAAGCCGATGGGCCCCACAGGCGAGGGCTCGATGTTGTTGGGGTTGGCGGAGTAGTTGTACGAGGCCGTCAACTCATTGTTCCACGCAAGGGCAGCCGCACTGTAGACAGCCTGATCGCCGATTGCATTCTCCAGATTCGACAGGATCTGCCCCAGTTGCAATGCAACGATGCCCACATTGGCCTTGCCCACGGCGACAAGGTAGTCCTTCACAGCCGTTTGCAGGTCTGCATTGGGCAACACGCCCATGTTGCCCAGTATCTTGGTGGCCAGTTCATCCTCCGTCAGGCTGGCAAAGCTCGCACCGAACTGAAGTGCAAAAGCCTTGGTGCTCGCATCAGTCGTGCCAGCAGCAGCCATCTGGCTGTTCAATGACGCATTCGAAGGGGCCTGATTGTGGAATGCGCGGTTCAACATCATGACAGGCAATTCGTAAGCAGGCCAAATGGTTGCAGGCATCGCGCACTCCAAAACAAAAAAAGATGCGCGAAGCGTAGGTGCAAGCCGGTCAGGCCCTTGTGTCAGCCGTCACAAAAAAACATTTTGCAACCTGTGACGAATCAATGCCAGGCTGCCACTCTCCTCAAGCCACGGCCCACGACGCATCGGCCAACGCCGTCACGCCAGTCAGCTTGACCAGGCTGTCGTTCTCCCCCAGTGTCGCGGCGCCATCGTTCACGAGGATGTAGGTGTCGCCGCCGTAGCGGAAGGCGATCGCCTTGTTGGCGCCCCCCGTGGTGGCCGCCATGGTCGCGGCGGCCAGCAGCGAGGAGCTTGCGGCGATGCCGGCCAATTCACTGCTGCCTAGCGCGGCTTTGGCCGTTGGATGGAAATTGAGGCTGGTGAGGCGGACCATGTCCGCCCCGCTCACGAAGCCGACCACCTCGATCGCCGAAGCGTCCAGCGTAGCCGCGGTGCTGATATCGATGTTCAGGGCCGCCATGCCCGCCAAACCGCCAATGGACACCGTGTCGGCCCCGTCCCCCAGCGCAACGGCGTGAGCCGCCAGCGCGTTGAGGGAAATGGACACACCGGAGGTACCGGCAAGCGTCAGATCCAGGGCTGCCCTCAGCGTCGACGCATCGATCACGGACAGCTTGGCGCCTGTCACCGTGGTGGTCAGGGCCTGGCTGCCGGAGAGGACGACCTTTTCCGCGTGCGGGGCGGTGATACGGACCTGGTTGGTAGTGGTCGCCGCCAAGCTGCCTGCAGTGCTCCACACATTCAGGGTTTCGATGCCTGCAACGATGATTTCGTCGCCCCCCGTGGTGTCCGCGAACGCGACGTTGGCCTTGTCGGCGGTGCCTGACGAACCCGCAAACTTCACGGTCAAGGCACCGCTTGCGCCAGAGTTCTGAATGCCGACGGTGGTTGCCAGGTTCACATTGGAGAACGTGGCAGCGCCTGCGGCGGCGTCGACCCACAGCTCCGCCAGGCCGGTCGCTTTCGCAGCGCTGAACTCGGCCCCGGCACCCGCGGTGATGAACACCTTTTCCACACTGGTCAGCGTGGGCGACACCACCGCGGCAGCGGCCAGGGTGGCCTTCAGGGTGTCCACGCCACGGCCGCCATCGACCACGTCGGCGCTGGACAGCAGGCCTGCCGTGTTGGCCAGGATGGTGTCGCCACGGTTGGTGGTCTGCGCGGAGGACACGGCGTCATCACCGGCAGTCAACGACAAGGTCGTGCCGGGCATATTGATGGACCCGACATCGGAAGGGAAGGTGTTGGCAGGGTTGGACGAATAGTGGCACGAATCCCTCAATTCGCTGTTCCACGCCAGCGCTGCGGCCCTGTAGATGGCCAGATCGCCTGCGGCGGATTCCAGGCCCGCCAGGATCTCGCCCAATTGCAACGCAACGATGCCCACATTGACCTTGCCCACGGCCACCAGATAGTCCTTCAAGGCGGTCTGCAGGCTGGCATTGGGCAGCACGCCCATGTTCCCCAGCAGCTTGCTTGCCAAGGCATCTTCGCTCAGGCCCTGGAAACCTGCACCGTACTGGAATGCAAAAGCCATGTTGCCCTGGGTCGTCGTGCCCGCAGCAACCAACTGGCTATTGAATACCGCATTCGATGGGGCCTGGTTGTTGAATGCGCGGTTCAACATCATGACTGGCAAATCGGGAAAGGGACCAATGATTGCAGGCATCGCGAGCTCCAGGGAAACAAAGGTGCGCAAAGCCTAAGGGAAAGCCAGGCAGACCCGTGTGCCAGCCGTCACAGAAAAACATTTCGCAACCTGTGGCGCAGCCATGCGCCGCCCCGGGATGGTCCGGCAGCGCTGGCTCCCGCAGGGTTCAGGCAGCGGCCGTGATCGAATCCAGCGGCCAGCGCGGCTTCACGTCGAAGGCGTACTCGGCCGAGGCCTGCTGCTGCCCCGATTCGAGGCGCATCGCGGCGGCCATGGCGATCATGGCGCCGTTGTCGGTGCACAGGTGCAGCTCGGGGTAGTGCACGCGCACCTTGTTCTTGGCGCAGGCTTCGTTGAGCTGTTTGCGCAGGTGGCGGTTGGCGCCCACGCCGCCGGCCACGACCACGCGCTTCATGCCCGTCTGCTTCAGGGCAGCCAGGGTCTTCTTCACCAGCACCTCGACGATGGCGGCCTCGGTGCTGGCGGCCAGGTCGGCCTTGCGGGGTTCGAGTTCGTCGCCGAGCTTTTTGGCCTGGGTGAGCACGGCGGTCTTGAGGCCCGCAAACGAGAAATCCAGGTCGCCGCTGTGCAACAGCGGGCGCGGCAGCTTGAAGGCCGTGGCGTCGCCCTGCTCGGCCAGCTTCGACAGCGCGGGGCCGCCGGGGTAGCCCAGGCCCATGAGCTTGGCCGACTTGTCGAAGGCCTCGCCGGCCGCGTCGTCGATGGTTTCGCCCAGGATCTCGTAGCGGCCCACGCCGTCCACACGCATGAGCTGGGTATGGCCGCCGGAGACCAGCAGCGCGACGAAGGGGAACTCGGGCGGATCGGCGCTCAAGAAAGGCGAGAGCAGGTGCCCTTCGAGGTGGTGCACACCCAGCACAGGCTTGCCCAGCGCCGCGCCCAGCGCGCAGGCCACGCCCGCCCCGACCAGCAGCGCGCCGGCCAGGCCCGGGCCGCGGGTGTAGGCCACCACGTCCACATCGCTCAGGTGCTTGCCCGATTCGCCCAGCACCTGGCTCGCCAGGGGCAGCACGCGGCGGATGTGGTCGCGGCTGGCGAGTTCGGGCACCACGCCGCCATAGGCCTGGTGCATTTCGATCTGGCTGTGCAGCGCATGCGACAGCAGTGCGGGCACCTGGCCGTCCGCGCGCGTCTCCACCAGGGCCACGCCGGTTTCATCGCAGGAAGACTCAATGCCCAGTATCAACAACGTCATGCCCTCAAGTGTAGAGGGCCCGCGCCCGCCGCGAGGCGCCACAATCGGACAACCCCACGCACTGCACGCCTCCCGCCCCTCCATGGCCGACGCCCTCCACTTCCATTCGCCCCAGACCGCGCAGATGCTGCTCCTGGCCCAGCAGGTGCGCGCCTGGGAGCGCGTGGCGCCCGCCGAGTACCAGGCCCTGCAGCAGCGCCAGTTGCACACGCTGATGCGCCATGCCCACCAGCACTCGCCCTTCTGGCGCCAGCGGCTGGAGGCAGCGGGATGGCCGGCCGGGGCTGCATCACCGCAGACCGTGCTCGCCCGCCTGCCGGTGCTCACGCGCGCCGACTTGCAAGCGCACTTTGCCGACGCCCGTGCGCGCTGGCCCGGGCTCAGGGACGGGGATGTAGCCACCTCCGTCACCTCGGGCTCCACTGGCGAGCCAGTGCGCGTGGAAAAAGCCAGCGCCATGTACTCGCCCCTGTATGCGGCCATCTCCTGGCTCGAAGCCCAGTGGCACCAGCGCGATGCCCGGGGCAAGATCGCCGTGCTGGGCACGGGCCTCACCGATGGCACGCTGGACACCTGGGGCGATATGTACGCCGCCATGGGCCTGCGCGGCCCCTGCGTGCTGCGCAACATCACCCAGCACGGCATGGATTCGCACCTCGAGTGGCTGCTGCGGGAGCAACCCGACTACCTCAAATGCAGCCCGTTTGCCGCGGCCGAGCTGGCGCGCCTGGCGCTTGCGCGTGGCGTGCAGTTGTCCATCCGGCAGGTGATCTCACAGTCCGAGCGCGTCACGCCGGCCCAGCGCGCTCTGTGCCGGCAGGCCTTTGGCGCGACCATCATCGACCGCTACTCCTGCGAAGAGACGGGCTGGCTCGCGCTGCAGTGCCCCACGCACGAGCACCTGCACCTGCTGGGCGCGACCACGCTCATGGAGATCGTGGATGCAGAAGGCCGCCCCTGCCCCGTGGGCGTGCCGGGCCGGGTGCTGGTGACCAGCCTGCACAGCTTTGCCATGCCCATCCTGCGCTATGAGCTGGGCGACATCGCAGAATGGGGCGCACCCTGCGGCTGTGGCATGGTGTTGCCCGTGATCGCGCGCATGGGGGGCCGCACACGCCACCAGGTTCAGACCACCCAGGGTCCTCTGCCCATGCCCTTTCTGGGCGATGAGCTGGGCCGCATCGAATCCATCCGCGCGTTTCGCATGCGCCAGTACGCGGACGGCACGCTGCAGTTGCAGCTTGAGGCGCCCCAGGCGCTCACGGCCGACGAGCACGCCGCCGTGCGCGCCGTGTTCGCAGCCAACGGCATGGCCGACCTGCCGCTGCATGTGGAGCAGCTGGAGTGCATCGACTGGCCCGCCGGGCGCAAGCGCGAGGAGTTCGAGCGCGTGGACCGCCTCTTCACACCCGCCATCTCGACCTGACAGCGCCTGCTTACTGCGGCCAGACCTTGCCCTTGTTCACAAAGGCAGCGCTGCCGGCCCGGTAGCCGAAGTAGACCTCGACATTGGCCGCCCGCATCTCGGTTTCGGTGAAGTCCAGCGAGGGCTTGAACTGCAGCGTGGCAGCATTGGCCACCTGGCTCGCGAAGGCAATGCCCTCGGTGTCTGCCGGCACCTGGCTGGTCCAGGTGCCATCGCCCTTGCGGAAGAACCACAGGTCCGGCGTGGAGCCCATGGCCGGTATGCGCGCCGCCACCCAGGCGCTGATCTTGGGGTTGGCGGCCACGTCGGCGGCAGCCTGCACCAGGGTGATGCCCAGTTGCAGCGGCTGGCCGGCCGTGGACAGCACGGCCGTCGACACCGTGGCGACCGCCGAAGCCTGGCCGCTCGCCTGCAGGTCCGTGGTGCTGCTGGTGCCCACGGCAGGGCTCGGGCCCTCCACCGGGTCGGGGTAGGTCGAGCTGGTCCAGGTGATCGCCGCATAGCCGGCCGCGTACTGGGCCATGTCCACGTCGATGGCGCCCTGCACGTCGTACAGCGGGCTGCCGTTGATCTGGCGGATGTAGAGCCAGTTGCCCTGGCTGGTACTGCCCTTGTTCGCATCGAGCTGCCCGCCGACGAAGCGCACCGTGCCACCGCCGTCATGCACCACGAGGTGGTCGGCACCCGGCTCGCTGACCAGGCGCGCGAAGGTGGTGTCGATGTGCTCGGTGGCCTGGACGTTGGCGTACTCCGCAGCGCTCAGGGCCGCCTCGCGCACCGGTGCCGCGCCGTAGCGCAGGGCAAAGGCCGCTTCGGTGCGCTGGGGTGCATAGCCCGAGAACATGAACGAGCGGGTGCCTGCAGGGATGAAGACCTTGAATTCCTTGTACTGCAGCTGGTAGTTGGTGAACTCGGGCAGCGCCAGCGATCCACCGCCAGGGAAGGCGCAGCCGCCCGTGGCATAGCCGATGGCGCAGCCCGTGACCCCTTCGGGCGCGTACTGCTGCTTGAAACCGATCTTGTTGTCAAAGGTGTAGTTGTAGGTGCCGGCGGCCGGAGGCAGCGCGATCTTGAGTGCCGACTGGTGCAGCGAGACGAAATTGGCGGCGTGGGCCCACGGGGCCAGCACAGAAAGACACAGAACAAGCAGAAACCGCATTGAAAACCACTCCAGGAACAGACGACGGACAGCCCCAAAAAAGAAGCGCCCCCTGAACGCCACGAGAACCAGGCTCGCGGCGTTCGCAAGGGCACTTCACCATTCGATTATAAAAAATAACTTTTTTACAAGCTCCGCCATGCGGTGGAGCCAGCAGGCACACGGGGCGAGACTCTGAGGGACGATCCTCAGGGAAGTTCCGGTAAAGATCCGAGCGTTACACCTGTGAGCGCAGGCCGGCCTGCTGCGACCTGGGGCGTCAGAGCTGCGCCCTGCGCGCCGCCAGCAGCTGCTGCACCATGGACGAGAGGGGCGTGGTCTGGGTGTCGAAGCGCGATTCGGGCGCGTCTGGCACCTCGTAGGCGCCATCCCAGCCGGTCAGGCCGGTGATCAGCCCGGCCCTGGCACGCGCGTACAGGCCCTTGGGGTCGCGGCGGGCGCATTCTTCCACCGGCGTGCTCAGGTGGATCTCGTGGAATTCGCCGGGCGCAAACAGGGCGCGCACACGCTGGCGGTCTGCCTCGAAGGGGGAGACAAAGGCGCACACCACGGTCAGGCCGTTGTGGGCCATCAGGCGCGCCACCTCCCCGGCGCGGCGGATGTTCTCGGCCCGGTCGGCGGCCGACAGCCCCAGGTCCGAGCACAGGCCCTTGCGCAGCTCATCGCCGTCGAGCACGCAGGCCCGGCCACCGGCCTGCTGGAGGGCATCGGCCAGCGCGGTGGCCAGGGTGGTCTTGCCTGCGGCGGGCAGGCCGGTGATCCAATAGACGAGAGGGGCAGTCAAACAGGGCTCCTGCATGGGCGGGGTAGGCAACAAGGTGCTGGTGCTCCTACTGTATGCCAGCCTCGGCCCTGCCAGGCACCGAAAATGGCACCCGGCCTCCCGGGCCCCGTTCTTACCAGCGGTCCGAGCGCATGCGCAGCTCCCAGCCGCCGCCGCGCAGCTCGTACACCCCCACGGCGCCGTAGCGCTGCTCCCCCTTGTCGTCCCAGGTCATGGTGCCGATCACCGGTGCATAGCCGTTGATGCTGTGCATGGCCTTGGTGATGTCCTTGGGCGCGGCGGACTTGGCCTTCTGGATCGCGGCGGACAGCACGTAGGTGCTGTCGTAGCTGTAGTGGCCGCCATAGGCGGGGGCCTTCTTGAATTCGGCGATGTACTTTTCGAGGAAGGGCTTGCCGGTGGTGAATTCCTTGGCCTCCAGCACCGGCGAGGTGGCGTAGATGCCCTCCACGATGCCTGCGCCCTTGGCCATGTCGGTGGTCTTGATGGTGTCGCCACCGAGCAGGCGCACCTTGGTGTGGCCCACCTTGCGCAGGGCTTCCAGCACGGCGATGGCCTGGAAGTCGTTGAGCGTGGAGACGATCACCTCGACCCGGGCAGCCTTGAGCTCGCCGGCCAGGGCCTCGAAGTCCGTGGTCTTGTCGTCGAAGGACTTGCGCACCACGACCTCGCGCTTCTCGGCCTTGAGCTGCTCGGCTGCACCGTCGGCCAGGCCCTTGCCATAAGGGGTGCCGTCATCGAGCGCCGCATAGCGGCTGGCACCCAGCTGGGTGGCGGCGAAGGAGCCGATGGCTCGCGCCTGCAGCGTGTCGTTGGCCACCATGCGGAAGGTGGTGGGAAAGCCTAGCTGCGTGAACTTGGGATTGGTGGAGATGGCAATCTGCGGGATGTCCTTGGCCGCATAGATGGGCGCGGTCTCGATGCTCACGCCCGAATTGAGGTGGCCGATGACCGCCACCACTCCGGCATCCACCAGTTGCTGGGCCACGGTCTTGCCGGTGGCAGCGTCGGCCTTGTCGTCCACCGAGACCACTTCGAGGGTCACGCGCTTGCCGTCCACGGTGTAGCCGCCCTTGTTGAGCTCGGCCACAGCCAGGTTCACCCCGTTGAGCAAATCCTGGCCCAGGGCGGCCAGGGGGCCGCTCAGGGGCTGGGCCACACCGATCTTGATGGTGTCGGGCACTTTGCCGCAGCCCGCCAGCAAGGCGGTGGCGGCCAGGGCGGAGAAGGCCAGGCTGGCCGAGAATCGGCGCCGGTCGATGGGCAGGTTCATGCAGGAAACTCCATATCAGTATGTCAATGTGACCGGATGTATATGCGACGCCGCAAAGAGGCGCTATCGGGTATGCCCTCCCAATACACACTCTATTAGCAAGTTTCAGGCCCCCGCCGCCAGCGGCCCACCAAAACCAGGGTAGACCCCGGTCTGCACCAGCCCGGCGCACCAATTTGTGGCGTAAATCTTGCTATGCTGACGGCATGAACGAGGCCTTGCGCATAGTGGTAGTCGCCCCCGACCTGGCGGTCACCGACCCCGATGACGAGCACGCCCTGCTGCAGGCCGAGCGCTCGCGGGCGCTGCGCATCGGCCTTTTGGAAAACAACTTCAACCTGGTGGCCACGCTGCCGGCGGATGTATTTTTGAGCGAGCGCCTGGCCCAATTGCAGCCCGACCTCATCATCGTGGACGCCGAGAGCGAGGCCCGCGATGCGCTGGAACACGTGGTGATGGCCACGCGCAACGAGCGCCGCCCCATCGTGATGTTCACCAACGATGAGGACACCTCGCATGTGAAAGCGGCAGTGGCCGCCGGTGTGTCGGCCTACATCGTGGCCGGCCTGGCGCCCCAGCGCATCCGCCCCATCCTGGATGTGGCGATGGCGCGCTTCCAGCACGAGCAGGCACTGCGTGCCGAGCTCGCCGACGCCAAGACCGAGCTCAAGGACCGCAAGACCATCGACCGCGCCAAGGGCCTGCTGATGGAGCGCCAGGGCCTGACCGAGCAGGCCGCGTACGAGAAGCTGCGCAAGACGGCCATGGACAAGGGCCTCAAGCTGGTTGACGTGGCCCAGCGCATGCTCGACGTGGCCGATCTGCTGGGCTGACAGCCCCGCCGGCATCACGCACGGCGCCGCCAGCGCGCGGCGCACCACTCCCGCCCGCCCACCGCACTGCGCATGCCCGCGATGGTGCGCCGCACAACACCTGTGCAGTCAAAGCCGGTGCATGGCACCTGCATTCCCATGGTGCATCCGCCAGAAATCCTTTTGAAATAAGGAAATCACGCTATCAAGAACATAGCTACATAGCAGACAAAAAGGCTGGCACGGGGCTTGCATTACCGGGACAAGACCAACGAAGGTCTTCGATGAGCGGTATCCACCCAATGGCGGGCGGGTACCTCTCGCCACCGGACAGAGGCGTCCCCACCCGCGCTTGGCGCTGCGTGACTTTCTTTTGTGAAGTCGCAGCAGCCCGGCGCCGGGGGGACGCCTTTTTTGTTTTTCAAGCCACCAGGGAAGCAACCATGACCGATCTGCTCAAAACCAGTCTCAACCGCCGCACCGTGCTGCAGGCCGCCACCGTGGGTGCCGTCGGCGTGAGCCCCGCCCTGCGCGCCCTCGTGCATGCACAGGGCTCGGACGCGCCCGAGAAGAAGGAAGTGAAGATCGGCTTCATCCCGCTGACCGATTGCGCCAGCGTGGTGATGGCCTCGGTGCTGGGCATCGACAAGAAGTATGGCGTGACCATCATCCCCACCAAGGAAGCCAGCTGGGCCGGTGTGCGCGACAAGCTGGTCAACGGCGAACTGGACTTCGCCCACGTGCTCTACGGCCTGGTGTATGGCGTGCACCTGGGCATCGCCGGCCCCAAGAAGGACATGGCCGTGCTGATGAACCTGAACCACAACGGCCAGGCCATCACGCTGTCCAAGAAGCTGGCCGACAAGGGTGCCGTCAACGGCGCCGGCCTGGCCAAGCTCATGGCCAGCGAGAAGCGCGAATACACCTTTGCCCAGACCTTCCCCACGGGCACGCACGCCATGTGGCTGTACTACTGGCTCGCCGCGCACGGCATCGACCCGATGAAGGATGCCAAGGTCATCACCGTGCCGCCGCCGCAGATGGTGGCCAACATGCGCGTGGGCAACATGGACGGCTTCTGCGTGGGCGAGCCCTGGAACCACCGCGCCATCATGGACGGCATCGGCGTGACCGCCACCACCACCCAGGACATCTGGAAGGACCACCCCGAAAAGGTGCTGGGCACGACCTCGGAGTTCGTGCAGAAGTACCCCAACACGGCACGTGCCGTGACCGCCGCCATCCTGGAGGCCGGCCGCTGGATCGACGAAGGCCTGGCCAACAAGAACAAGATGGCCGAGACCATTGCCGGCAAGGCCTACGTGAACACCGGCGTGGATGCGATCAACCAGCGCATCCTGGGCCGTTACCAGGACGGCATGGGCAAGACCTGGGACGACCCCAACCACATGAAGTTCTACAACGATGGCGCGGTGAACTTCCCCTACCTGTCGGACGGCATGTGGTTCCTGACCCAGCACAAGCGCTGGGGCCTGCTCAAGGACCACCCCGACTATGCCGGCGTGGCCAAGGCCATCAACCGCACCGATGTCTACAAGCAGGCGGCCACCGCCTCCAAGACGCCGCTGCCCAAGAGCGAGATGCGCACGCACAAGCTCGTGGACGGCGTGGTCTGGGACGGCAAGGACCCCGCCAAGTACGCCGACGGCTTCAAGCTCAAGGCCTGAGTACCCGTCGCTACCCCATCGCCACCCCGATCGCCCCACGTTCCCACCCGCACAGGAGATCCACCATGGTCAGTGCCGTTTTCCACTCCCCTCCCGCCGCGCTGCCGGCCGACGCCGCGGCAGCGCCTGCCCGCAGCACGGCCGTGCAGGCCGAGGCGCGCAAGCCAGCCCCTGCCAGCGCACCCGCAGCCCGCGCCCCGCGCGACTGGGCTGCGCTCTCGCGCAGCTTCTGGATGGCCGTGCTGCCGCCGCTGTGCGGCCTGGGCCTGCTCATCGGCCTGTGGGCCGTGGTCTCGACCACCACCGGCGGCAACATCCCCAGCCCGCGTGAGACCTGGGTGCAGGCGCTGGAGATCTTCAGCAGCCCCTTCTACCGCAACGGCCCCAACGACCAGGGCGTGGGCTGGAACGTGCTGATGTCGCTGGAGCGCGTGGCCATCGGCTTCGGCCTGGCGGCGCTGGTGGGCATTCCCGCCGGTTTCGTGATCGGGCGCTTTTCCTTTCTCTCGCGCATGTTCAACCCGCTGATCAGCCTGCTGCGCCCGGTCTCGCCCCTGGCCTGGCTGCCCATCGGCCTGCTGGTGTTCAAGGGCGCCAATCCGGCCGCCATCTGGACCATCTTCATCTGCTCCATCTGGCCCATGGTCATCAACACCGCCGTAGGCGTGCAGCGTGTGCCGCAGGACTACATGAACGTGGCCCGCGTGCTCAACCTCTCGGAGTGGAAGATCGCCACCAAGATCCTGTTCCCCGCCGTGCTGCCCTACATGCTGACCGGCGTGCGCCTGGCCGTGGGCACAGCCTGGCTGGTGATCGTGGCCGCCGAAATGCTGACCGGCGGCGTGGGCATCGGCTTCTGGGTCTGGGACGAATGGAACAACCTGAACGTCAAGAACATCATCATCGCGATCTTCGTGATCGGCATCGTGGGGCTGGCGCTGGAGTTCGCGCTCATCAAGCTGGCCACCGCATTCACATTCGAAGAGGTGAAGGCATGAACACCACCGCAGCACACGCATCCCATTCCACGAAGTTCATCGAGGTCCACGGGGTCGAGCAGACCTTCAAGACCGCCAAGGGCCTGTTCCCGGCGCTCAGGGACATCCACCTGACCATCGCCAAGGGCGAGTTCGTGGCCCTGATCGGCCACTCGGGCTGCGGCAAGTCCACCCTGCTGAACCTGATCGCCGGGCTCACCACGCCCACGGCCGGCGCCCTGCTGTGCGCCAACAAGGAGATCAAGGGCCCCGGCCCCGAGCGTGCGGTGGTGTTCCAGAACCACTCGCTGCTGCCCTGGCTGACCTGCTTTGACAACATCTACCTGGCGGTGGAGCGGGTGTTCGGCGGGCGCGAGAACAAGGCCCAGCTCAAGGCCCGCACCGATGCCGCGCTGGCCCTGGTCGGCCTGACGCATGCGGGCCAGAAGCGCCCCGGCGAGATCTCGGGCGGCATGAAGCAGCGCGTGGGCATCGCCCGCGCCCTGTCGATGGAGCCCCAGGTGCTGCTGATGGACGAGCCCTTCGGCGCCCTGGACGCCCTCACGCGCGCCAAGCTGCAGGACGAGCTGCTGGAGATCGTGGCGCGCACGCAAAGCACCGTGGTCATGGTGACCCACGACGTGGACGAGGCCGTGCTGCTGTCCGACAAGATCGTGATGATGACCAACGGCCCTGCTGCCACCATCGGCGAGGTGCTGCAGGTCGACCTGCCGCGCCCGCGCAAGCGCGTGGAGCTGGCCGAAGACCCGCAGTACGTGCACTACCGCAAGGCGGTGATCGATTTTCTCTACACCCGCCAGGGGCACGTCGAGAAGGCGGCCTGACACCCCGCGCCGCAAGGCGCGGCAGCAAGAACGCACGCCCAAGGCGCTGGCCGGTCCCGGTCAGCGCCTTTTTTTCAGGTTCAGTGCGTGCCAGTGATGTACTGCTCCAGCTGTTCGATGATGAATTTCTGCTCGGAGATGATGTCCTTGACCAAGTCACCGATGGAAATCATGCCCACGAGCTTGCCGTTGTCCACCACGGGCAGGTGGCGCAGGCGGCCGGTGCTCATGATCTGCATGCACTGCTCGCTCGACTGGTCGGGCCGCACGAAGCGCACGGCCGTGGTCATCACGTCGCGCGCCAGCGTGGCGGCCGAGGTGCGGCCCAGGAGCGCGATCTTTCGCGCATAGTCGCGCTCGGTGAAGATGCCCACGATGGCGTCACCCTCGGTGACCACCAGAGCCCCGATGCCCTTGTCGGCCATCAGTTGCAGGGCCGAGAGCACCGAGTCGGTGGGCCGGATGGTGTGCACGGTGGTGTCAGGCTTGGACTGAAGAATCTTGGCTACGACGGTCATGGAAACCTCCCTCTGAGAGACGTGGATCGGGCACAGGGCCATTTCAGCCCATCTGCCCGGCCAGTGCAACCGCTAAGCGTCACGCAAGCGGCCACTGATGTTTCTGCGCTGTTGCATTGCCCGGCGGTCGAAACAAATCGAAAAGAAACGAAACCGCGACGAGACCCCCGCTACGGGTTAACCCGGCACGATACACCCATGTTCAACGCGCTGGCTCTCTCGGGAACAAGCCTGCTGGACACCGCAGGAACTCTGTGGATTGTTTCTGATACCGGAACAGTTAATTGGCGACTGAGTGGTTTTTCATTGAACACCCCAGGCGTACAGTTCACTCCATCGATGAGCCGAACCCGCAAGGCGACTCACCGAACCCGGTTCAGCAGCTGGTTTGCATCGCAGCCGTTCCGGTTTTTTTGAGACGCTTTTTTATCCAAAGGAAATCATCATGAACACGACCGCACGCTTCCTCTCCATCGCCGCTGTTGCCGCTTTTGCATCGTTCGGTGCCCAGGCCGACGAAGCCGACGCTTCGCAATTCGCCACCAAGTACGACACCAGCCGCACCCGCGCCGAAGTGATGGCCGAAGCCTCTTCGATCGCCAAGACCCGCAGCCTGGAGCCCGCTGGCTCCCGCGTGGTGAGCTACAGCTCCACCGCCGACCGCGCTGCCGTGAGCGCCCAGGCCGCCAACGCCGTGCGCACCGGCCAGATCCCAGCCGGCGAAATCGGCTCGCTGTAAGCGCCCGCCTGAACCGTAGCACCCCATTTATTTATTGAATTCGATCGGAGATCACCATGAACACCACCGCACGCTTTCTTTCCATTGCCGCCGTTGCCGCTTTCGCCTCCTTTGGTGCCCAGGCCGATGAGGCCGACGCCTCCCAGTTCGCCACCAAGTACGACACCACCCGCACCCGCGCCGAAGTGATGGCCGAAGCTTCCAGCGTGGCCAAGACCCGCAGCCTGGAACCCGCCGGTTCGCGCGTCGTGACCTACACCTCGACGGCCGACCGCGCCGCCGTGCGTGCCGCAGCCGCCGAAGCCGTGCGCACGGGCCAGATCCCAGCGGGCGAAATCAGCGCGCTGTAATTGCCAAGGCGGCCGACCGCACGGCAGCCCCCGCAAAAAAGGCCGGAACCCCGCAAGGGGCTCCGGCCTTTTGCCATCGGCGCAGATGCGGCTTACTTGCGCGCGGCCGCCACGGCGCCCTGCACTTCCTTCCACAGGTCCTCGCCCACGTTGGCGGCGATGCTGGCGTTCACGGCGCCGAGCTTCTCGCGCATGCGGCCGGCTTCGGCCGCTGGCAGTTCGTTGACCTGCATGCCCTTGCCCTTGAGGTCGGCCAACGCCTTGGCGGCCTCGTCACGCGTGTCCTGGCGCTCGAAGTCGCGGCTCTTCTTGGCGGCATCGAGCAGCACCTTCTGCTCGGCCTTCGACAGGCCGTCCCAGTACTTCTTGCTGACCAGCACGATCCAGGGGCTGTAGACGTGGTTGGTCACGGTGAGGTACTTCTGCACCTCGTAGAACTTGCTCGACAGGATGGTGTTGTAGGGGTTCTCCTGGCCATCGACCGTGTTGGTCTCGAGCGCCGTGAACAGTTCCGAGAACGGCAGCGGCACGGCGTTGGCGCCCAGGGTCTTGAAGCTGTCGAGGAACACATTGTTCTGCATCACGCGCAGCTTGATGCCGCTCATGTCTTCGAGCTTGGCCACGGGGCGCTTGCTGTTGGTCAGGTTGCGGAAACCGTTCTCCCAGTACACCAGGCCCACGAGGCCCTTTTCCTGCAGCTTGTCCATCACCTTCTGGCCCACGGGGCCGTCGAGCACCACGTCGGCCTCCTTGGCGTTGTTGAACAGGAAGGGCGTGTCCCAGATCGCCATTTCCTTGGTGATGCCCACCAGCGTGGCCGTGGAGCCGACCATCATCTCCTGCGCGCCGCCGATGAGCGCCTGCTGCATCTGCAGATCGGTGCCGAGGGCGGCAGCGCCGATGGCACGCACCTTCATCTTGCCGCCCGAGGCCTTCTCGACCTCTTGCGCGAACAGCTTGGTGGCGCGGCCCTGGTTGGACACCTCGTTGAGGCCATAGCCGAAGCGGATGATGCGCGGCTTGAAGTCCTGGGCAGCGGCCTGGAACGAGGCGGCGAAGGCGGCCACCGACAGGGCGGCCAGCAGGGTACGGCGGAAAGTCTTCATGGTTGTCTCCATTGGCAGGGAAAGAAGAAAGGTCACGGGGAAGAAACGGGTAACGGGGGTCAACGCATCCAGTGCACCGGCATGGTCACGAGCTGCGGGAACACCACCAGCAGCGCCAGGATGAACACGTAGGTGAGCAGGAACGGGTTGACGCCCTTGATGACGCTGTGCATCGAGATGCGGCCCACGCCGGCCACCACGTTGAGCACGGTGCCCACGGGCGGGGTGATCAGGCCGATGGCGCCGTTGAGCACGAACATCAGGCCGAAGTAGACCGGGTCGATGCCGGCCTTGACGGCGATCGGCAGCATCACGGGCGCGAAGATCAGGATGGTGGGCGTGAGGTCCAGCGCGGTGCCGATGAGCACCAGCACCACCATCATCACCGCCATCAGCAGGCGCGGGTTCTCCACCAGCGGGCCGAGCCAGCCGGTCAGCACGGTGGGCAGGTCGGCCAGCGTGATCATGTAGCTGGCCACCTGGGCGCCGGCGCACAGGAACATCACGATGGCCGTGGTCTTGGCGGCGCGCACCAGCACGCCATAGATCTCGGGCACCTTCATCTCGCGGTGCACGAACAGGGCCACCGCCAGCGCGTAGAAGGCGGCCACCACGGCGGCCTCGGTGGGCGTGAACACGCCCGACTTCATGCCGCCGATGATGATCAGCGGCATGAGCATGGCCCAGAAGGCCTTGCGCGTGGCGTGCAGGCGCTCGCGCAGCGGCAGGGCGGGACGGCTGTCGGGCAGGTCGATGCCGCGCAGCACCCAGCGCCACGCGAAGATCAGGCCCACACCCATCATGAGGCCGGGCACGATGCCCGAGACGAACAGTGCCGAGATCGAGGTATTGGTCGTCACGCCGTAGATCACGAAGGGCATGGACGGCGGGATGATGGGCGCGATGATGCCGCCCGAGGCGATCAGCCCGGCCGAGGTGTTCATCGGGTAGCCCTGCTGGCGCATCATGGGCAAGAGAATGGTGGCCAGCGCCGCCGTATCGGCCAGGGCCGAGCCACTCATGCTGGCCATGAGCACTGCCGCGCCGATGGCCACGTAGCCCAGGCCGCCGCGGATGTGCCCCACCCAGGCCTGCGCCATGTCGATGATGCGCCGGCTGATGCCGCCGGAGTTCATGAGCTCGCCGGCCAGGATGAAGAAGGGCACGGCCAGCAGCGGGAAGCTGTCGACCCCGGCCACGAGGTTCTGGGCCAGCAGCTGGGTGTCGAAGAAATCGAGCACCCAGGCCATGCCGGCGCCGGTGAGCACCAGGGCCAGGCCCATGTTCATGCCGGTGCCCATGAACACCAGCATGCCCAGCGAAAAGACGATGAAAGCCTGCGCTTCGGGACCCATGTCCATCACTCCACTTCTGCGCCGTGACCCAGGTCCAGCGGCTTGCGTTGAATCAATTCGATGAAGGCCATCACCCCGATGGCCACGGCGCACAGGAAGGCCGGCAGCGGCAGCAGTGCGGCCGGGTAGGCCAGCACCACGGAGCGGCTGCCCATGCCCACGACGACCTGCTGCCAGGCACCCCAGGCCAGCATGGCGCAGGCCGCGATCACCAGCAGCCGGATCAGGGCACTGAGCAGGGCAAAGGCCAGTGGCCGCCGGGCCAGCAACCCGGCCAGGCTGGTGAAGGCCATGTGCTCGCCCGCCGGGTAGGCCGCGGCGGCGCCGATGAACACCATCCAGACGAAGAGCAGGCGCGAGAGTTCTTCGCTGGCCACGATGCCACTGCCAAAGCCGTAGCGCAGCACCACGTTGACGAAAACGGCCAGGGCCATCACGCCCAGGCAGCTGGCCATCAGCACCTGGGCCAGCTTTTCAAAAGGACCGGGGGCCTTGTCTGCGGGTGCGGGTTCGGCAGGGGAGCGATTGGCACTCATGGGGCGGTTTCCTCGTGGGCAGCAAGCCAGGCGCAGACCTGGTCCTGCAGGGTGGCAAGGGGCAGCAGCGCATCGAGGCGCAGCACGCCGGGCTCGCCCACGGGCGACTCCAGCGTGGCGAACTGGCTGTCCACCAGTGTCGTGGAAAAGAAGTGGGTGTTCACCCGGGCGGCCACGCGCTCGGCGGCATGGGCGCGGTCGATCTCCAGGAAGGCGAAGCGCACGCCTGGGCAGGCGGCGCGCAGGCGCTCGCGGTAGGCCTTCTTGAGGGCCGAGCAGGTGAGTACAGCGCCCCCGGCATGGCCTTGCAGCAGCTGGCCCAGCGTGGCCAGCCAGCCTTCGCGGTCGGCGTCGGTCAGGGCAATGCCCTGGCGCATCTTCTCGCGGCTGACCAGGCTGTGGTGGTCATCCCCTTCGATCAGGGGCAGGCCCTGGGCGTGGGCGACGGCGGCGCCCAGGCTGGACTTGCCGCAGCCGGCCACGCCCATGACCACGAGGAATACCGGTGACGGCGAACGGTTCATATGGTAGCGCTATCCAACAAGCTTCAAAAAAACATCCCTGCGGGATGGCGGTGAAAAAACGGGAATCCAAAGAGAAAATGACACACTAGCGCACGCGCTGGCTTGCTCTCGCCATTGGATAGCGCTATCCTAAATCCATCAGGCCATAACCATCCGAGGGAAAACCCTTGCCCAGACCCGAAACCCGGCGCCGCTCCAGCGGGCGCGTCACGCTCAGCCATGTTGCCGAGGCGGCCGGCGTGAGCCCCATCACCGCCTCGCGCGCGCTGCGCGGCGAGCGCGGCGTGGCCGACGAACTGGTGCAGCGCGTGAAGGCGGCGGCTACCCAACTGGGCTATGTGCCCGACCCTGCGGCCCGTGCCCTGGCTTCGCAGCGCAGCGTGCAGGTGCCGGTGCTCGTGCCCCTGCTGTCCAATGCGCTGTTCGTGGATGTGCTCGATGCCGTGCACCGCATCCTCTTTCCGCATGGCTACCAGGCCCTGATCGGCGTGACCCACTACGACCCCGACGAGGAGGAGCAGCTGCTGCGCACCTACCTCGCGCACCGGCCGGCCGGCCTGCTGGTCACGGGCTTCGACCGCACCGAATCAGCGCGCCAGATGATTGCCGCCAGCGGCGTGCCCTGCGTGCACCTGATGGAGATGACCTCGGCCCCCGGCGTCTATTGCGTGGGCTTTTCGCAGCAGGACGCGGGCCACCGCATCACCGCCCACCTGCTGGAACGCAGCCGCCGGCGCGTGGCCTTTGTCGCGGCGCAACTGGACCCGCGCACCATGCAGCGCGCCGAAGGCTACCGCCGCTGCCTCAAGGAAGTCGGTCTGTACGACCCCCAGTTGGAGTTGCTGAGCCCGCAGCCCTCGTCCATTCGCCTGGGGGCCGAGCTGTTCGAGCAGATGCTGCGCACCCAGCCCGACGTGGACGCGATCTTCTTTTGCAACGACGACCTGGCCCAGGGTGGCCTGCTGGCAGCCCAGCGCCTGGGCATCGCCGTGCCGGGCCGGGTGGCGGTGGCGGGCTTCAACGACCTGGCCGGCAGCGACCAGATGCTGCCCACGCTGACCACCGTGCGCACGCCGCGCTCCTCGATCGGCGAGGCCAGCGCGCGCATGCTGCTGGCCCTGATGCGCGGCGAGGCACTCGAGCACAACTCGGTGAACCTGGGGTTCGAGCTGACCGTGCGCGAAAGCACGTAAATAAAGCACCCCCTGAGGCGCTGCGCGCCTTCACCCCTCTCTCGAATCGCTGCGCGATTCGGGAGGGGGACGCTCCCAGCGCGGCGGGGCGGCCCTTGCGCGGGAGCACTGGCTTTCGGCCGCGCCAGTTTTGGAGGCAGGGACGAAATTTGCTGACTACGCGGATACCAATGCCCGTTGTGGCGACGACTTCATGGCTTTGCGCAGGGCGACCGCGTCCTGGGCCTGGGCGGGCGCCGAGGCATCGAGGCGGAACACCGCTACGGTCTCGGTGACGGACTGGGCCTGGCCTTGCAGCTCCATGGCCGAGGCCGCGTTCTCCTCCACCAGCGCGGCGTTCTGCTGCGTGATGGTGTCGAGCTGGGCCACGGCGGCATTGACCTGCGAGATGCCCGTGAGCTGCTCGTTGGAGGCGTTGTGGATCTCGCCGATCAGCGTGTTCACGCGGCGCACCAGCTCCAGCGATTCGCTCATGGTCTTTTGCGCCGTGTCGGTCTTCTGGTGGCCTTCCTCGACCTTGGTGGCCGAATCGTCGATGAGCTGGCGGATCTCCTTGGCGGCCGACAGCGTGCGGTGCGACAGGCTGCGCACCTCGGAGGCCACCACGGCGAAGCCGCGCCCCTGGTCGCCCGCGCGTGCGGCCTCCACGGCGGCATTGAGCGCCAGGATGTTGGTCTGGAAGGCGATGCTGTCGATGAGCTGCGTGATCTCGCCAATGCGGCCCGACGCGGTCTGGATCTGCTTCATGGTCTCGGCCACGCCATCGACCGCCTGGTTGCTGCGCTCGGCCACCGAGGTGGCCTGCGTGGCCAGCACCGTGGCCTGGCGCGCCGATTCGGCCGTGTGCTTGACGGTGCCGGTGATCTCCTCCATCGACGCCGCGGTCTGCTGCAGGTTGCTGGCCTGGTTCTCGGTGCGCGAGGACAGGTCCTGGTTGCCCTGCGCGATCTCGCGCGTGGAGACCTGCATGCGCTCGCTCTCCTGGCGCGCATCGCGCACGATGGACAAGAGGTTCACATTGAGCTGCGACAGTGCCTTCTGCAGGTTGCCCACCGTGTCGTCGCGCGAGACCTCGATCTTCTGCGTGAGGTCGCCCGCCGCCATGCGGTTGGCCCAGCCCAGCATCTGGAACAGCGGTGCCACCGTGGCACTGTGCAGGTACCAGGCCATGCCCATGGCCAGTGCCAGCACGCCCACCCAGGCCAGGGTGGAGCCGAACGAGAAATTGTGCCCGCCCAGGTCGGCCGCGCCCCAGGCCGCCAGCACCAGCACGGCCAGGCACATGCACATCTTGCCCAGCGGCCCGAGCTTGAACCGGGCCGCCAGGGCGCCCCAGGCGGTGTTGCGCACCAGGCGCCCGTTGCGCAGCACGTGCACCAGGCTGCCGCGCTCCTTCTCGGCCCGCATGGTGGCGTAGAGCCGGTCGGCCGCCTGGATCTGCTCGCGCGAGGCCTCGGTGCGCACCGACATGTAGCCTGTGGGGTGGTCACCCTGCATCAAGGGGGTGACGTTGGCCATCACCCAGTAGAAGCTGCCGTCCTTGCGCCGGTTCTTGACCGCGGCCGACCACGGGTGGCCGTTGCCTATGGTCTCCCACATGTCGCGGAAGGCCTCCTCGGGCATCTCCGGGTGGCGGATCATGTTGTGGGGCTGGCCCAGCAGTTCTTCCTTCTCGTAACCGCTGACCTCGATGAACATCGGGTTGCAGTAGAGGATGCGGCCCTTGAGATCGGTCGTGGAGACCAGGGTTTCGCCTTTGGGAAAAACGTACTCCTGGGTACTGACGGGCAGATTCACGCGCATTGGATTCCCTCCAAGGATGGCATCTCGTCCCCGCTGTCTTCGGCCGTGGAACCAGGCCCGGGGCCTGCAGCGGTCAAAACATCCTAGGAAGAAACCTCCGTTCGCGCAAACAACATTTGCGCAATGCGGCCATCCCCAGGCTGGTGCAGGCCTTGGTGCACTGCGCCGCACCCCAGGCTCGGGCTTCGCACCATGGCGGCCCACAGGCGCGCCGTGCAGTACAAATTTCATAGCAGGCAGTTCAATGGAATCAAGCACTTGGCGGTGAATCGCCTTGGCACCACGGCACGCACCATCATCTGGCACACGCCTTGCTTCGATCACGGTACGGCCGAAGTTGGCCGTTCGTGCAACCGGGTGCAAAGGCGCATCCGGCGAGCACAGGACGCAGGCGTCCCCATGGAGAGTCGTTGGCCCATCGGCCCGCGTGCTCCATGCGGACGCCTTTTTGTTTTTCCATTTTTCCGCAGCAAGCCACGGTACAGAGCCGCGCTGCGGGCAGATCGGTCCCCGCCGTCCCTGCCTGCCGACGCCCCTTTCCACGCGAGACATCCATGCTTCAATTTCGGGACTTCCTCAAATCCGGCCACGCCCCCACGCTGTGGTCCGCGTTCCTCTACTTCGCCTTTTCGTGCGCCGTATGGGTCATCAACGGTGCGATGGCGCCGTTCATCACCGAGAGCCTGAAACTCACCCCCACGCAGATGGGGATCATGCTGTCCATCCCGATCTTCGCCGGCGCGCTGATGCGCTTTCCGCTGGGCATCCTGGCACAGTACATCGGGCGCAAGAACGCCACGCTGGTGGAGATGGCCGGCATCTTCATCGCCATGGGCTATGGCTACCTGTTCGTCAACGACTACAACGACCTGCTGGCCATGGGCGTGCTGCTGGGTGTGGCCGGGGCCAGCTTCGGCGTGGCGCTGTCGCTGGGCTCGGGCTCCTTCCCGCCGCGCTACAAGGGCCTGGCCATGGGCATCGTGGGCGCCGGCAACGTGGGCACGGCCGTGTCCGCGCTGCTGGCCCCGGTGCTGGCACAGAAGTTCGGCTGGCAATCGGTCTATGGCTTCGCCGCCGTGAGCGTGGCCGTACCGGCCCTGGTGATGGCCATCTACGCCAAGGAGCCGCCCGACCGCGCGCCCCACTCGTCCTTCCGCGAGCACATCGCCTGCCTGTTCGAGAAGGACGGCTGGGCCTTCAGCCTGATCTATGCCGTGACCTTCGGCGGCTTCATCGGCCTCATCGCCTTCATGCCCACCTACTTCTACGACCAGTTCGGCGTGAGCAAGGTGCAGGCCGGCCAGCTGACCATGATGGCCGCCTTTCTCGGCGCTGCGCTGCGGATCTTCGGCGGCTGGCTGTCGGACCTGTGGGGCGGTGTGAACACGCTCACGGGCGTGCTGGCCATCACCACCGTGTGCCTGGTGCTGTGCGGCCTGGCCGAGAAGTCGCTGCCAGTGACCATGCTGCTGTTCCTGGTGTGCTTCGCCGCACTGGGCGCGGGCAACGGCGCCCTGTTCCAGCTGGTGCCCCTGCGCTGGCCCCTGTCCACGGCCGTGGCCGGCTCCATGATCGGCGAGATCGGCGCCTTGGGCGGCGGCCTCATCCCCAACGCCATGGGCCTGTCGCGCCAGTACAGCGGCAGCTACCTCTGGGGCTTTGTCTCCATCGCCGTCTGCGCTGCGGCCATGCTGGTGCTGCTGCGCGTGATGCAGATCCGCTGGACGCGCACGTGGGCGGAAAAGGGCGGTCGGGCGCGCAGCGCCTGAGCTGGCGTCAGCCAGCCAACGCGCAGCGTTGCCAGCACTTTCACCAGAAGGGGGGCCGCGCGCGCAGCGCGTGACCGGCACAGCCGGTAAGCGCGACAGCGCTTGCCCCGCTTCCAGCGAAAGAGAGGGTGGCGCGCAGCGCCTGAGTTGGCGCACGCCAACCAACGCGCAGCGTTGCCCTCGCTTTCGCTAAAAGGGTGATCGCACGCGCAAGCTCATCTCGGCAAAAACAACACCCAATACACCAGCAACAGATTCACCAGCACGCTCACCGCCAGCGCGATCTTCCAGATGGCCGTGGCGTCGCGCTGCATCAGCGGTGCCTGCGGTGCGTGGGCATGCAGGGGCCTGGAGGCCCCGCGCTCCAGCGCCAGCAGCAGCTCCTCGGCTGTCTCGAAACGCTGGGCGCGGTGCCGCGCCACCGCCTTGAGGGCGATCTGGTCGAGCCAGATCGGCACCTCGGGGTTGTGGCGGCTGGGCGCCACGGGGTCGCGGTGGTAGCGCCCGATCTGGTAGGGCACGACCTCGCCATAGGGCAGTCGGCCGTGGCTGAGCAACTGGTACAGGGTCACGCCCAGCGCGAACAGATCGCTGCCGGCATCGGGCAGCCGACCGGTCTCGCCATCGGCGCTGCGCTCATAGCCCGGCCATTGCTCGGGGTTCATGTAGCTCGGCGTGCCGGCGTGCAGCAGCCGCGTGGCCTCGGGCTCGCGCCCGCTCAGAGCCACGCCCAGGTCGAGCACGCGCAGCACGCCATCGTCCCCCAGGTGCAGGTTGTCGGGCTTGATGTCCCGGTGCACCACGCCCTGGCGGTGCAGCAGGCCGAGCACGCGCACGGCCTGGGTGAGCACGCCCACGGTGCGGGCCACGCCAAAGGGCTGGCGCCGGCGCAGCTGCTGGCCCAGGGTCTCGCCGCGGTGCCAGTCGTAGAGCAGGTAAAAGAAGCTGCTGCCAGCCCCCGAAGCCGGGGCAGGCCAGTCGTTGAGGCAGGCCAGGTGGGCCGCGGCACTGCCCGACTGCATGCGCCGCGCCACCCAGGCCTCGTGCGCCAGCGTGGCGCGCTCCTCGCCATCGTGGGCGCGCTGGGGGTTCAAGGTCTTGAGCGCATACAGACGCTGGGTGGCGGGGTCGCGCACCTGGTAGATGCGGTGGATGCCGCTGTCAGCCACCAGCGCCGTGACCACCAGGCCATCGACCGCATCGCCCACCTTGAGCAGGGGCAGCACCGGCAGCTCCTGCGCACGCCGCGATTCGTCCTGCAGGGTGGCTTCGAGCACGCCGCGCACCTGCACGGCCATGGCGGTCACGTTGTCGCTGCTGCCGCGGCGCAGCGCCGTGCGCACCAGTTCCTCGCACAAGGCCTGCGGCGCCAGGCCCTGGCGCATCAGGCTGCGCAACTCACGCTCGGGCAGGCTGCCGTGCACGCCGTCGGACGCCAGCAGGAACAGATCGCCACTCTGCAACTCACCCTGGCTGTAGTCCACCACCACATGGTCGTCCAGCCCCAGGGCACGCGTGAGCTGGTGCGCCAGGTCGCGCTGCGCGATCACATGGTCGGCCGTGAGCTGCTGCAGCCTTCCGTTGCGCAGCAGGTAGGCCCGCGTATCCCCCACATGGGCCACGGTATAGGACTGGCCGCGCAGCACGATGGCGGTGAGCGTGGTCAGGCCCACGGCAGGCTGGCGCCGCCGGTTCATGGCCGCCAGCCAGGCGTTGTGCGCACTGAGGATGCGGTCCAGCGCCACCGTGGTGTCCCAGGTCTCGGGCGTGGCGAAGTAGTCGGACAGCAGCGTGCGCACCGTGGTCTGCGCCGCCTCGCGCCCATTGCCGCCCGCACTCACACCATCGGCCAGGGCAGCGACCGCGCCGCGCGCATGGTCGCGCCCCTGGCCCTCGACCAGGGCAGCAAAGTCTTCGTTGCCCTCCTTGCGCCCGGCCTGCGAGACGCAGCCGAAATCCAGTTCAAAACTCATGCACCACAGGCAAGCATCTTTCATGCCCAAGCTGGTGCACACCAGCACCCCAGCAAGACAGCCCGGCCCCGATAGCCCCAGGATGGTGCAGCGCAACATGGTGCACCGGGCACCACCCTGGGGCCGCCCCCAGCGATGACCGGCAGGCCTGGCGCGCCCCGCAACGGGGCACTCGGCTGGCACATCCATTGCTTATTTGCAGGCACGGCCCGCAAGGGCCCCGCGGGCCCCCGGTGCAATGGCGCACCCCGGCCTGCAAGGACGAAGGCGTCCCCACCTGCGGTATCGAGCGGTTTTCTCGGTGCAGCACGGTGTGGACGCCTTTTTTGTTTGTTTGTGTTTTTGACAGGTGCTGTGGGGGGCTGCGATGAAAAAATCCAGGCTGGTGATGGTGGGCAACGGCATGGCCGGCGTGCGCACGCTGGAAGAGCTGCTCAAGATCGCCCCCGACCTCTACGACATCACGGTGTTCGGCGCCGAGCCGCACCCCAACTACAACCGCATCCTGCTGTCGCCGGTGCTCGCAGGCGAGCAGACCATCGACGAGATCATCCTCAACGACTGGTCCTGGTACGAAGAGCACCAGATCACGCTGCATGCGGGCTTCACCGTGACCGAGGTGGACCGCGTGCGCCGCATCGTGCACGCCACCAGCGCCACCGGCGAGACCATCAGCACCGAGTACGACCGCCTGATCCTGGCCACGGGCTCCAACCCCTTCATCCTGCCCGTGCCAGGCAAGGACCTCGACGGCGTGCTGGCCTACCGCGACATCGCCGACACCGAGGCCATGATCGCCGCTGCGGCCACCTACCGCCATGCCGTGGTCATCGGCGGCGGCCTGCTGGGCCTGGAAGTGGCCAACGGCCTGGTCAAGCGCGGCATGCAGGTGAGCGTGGTGCATGTGGGCAACACGCTCATGGAGCGCCAGCTCGACGAGGTGGCGGGCGGCATGCTGCAGCAGTCGCTGCAGGAGCGCGGCATGCAGTTCCTGCTCAATGCCCAGACCGCGGAGCTGGTGGGCGGGCCCGAGGGCCGCGTGACCGCGGTGAAGTTCAAGGACGGCAGCGAAGTGCCGGCCGACCTGGTGGTGATGGCCGTGGGCATACGCCCCAACACGGCGCTGGCCGAGAAGATGCGCCTGCACGTGAACCGGGGCATCGTGGTCAGCGACACGCTGCAGACCATCACCGACGCGCGCATCTACGCGGTGGGCGAGTGCGCCGCGCACCGCGGCATCGCCTATGGCCTGGTGGCGCCGCTGTTCGAGCAGGGCAAGGTGCTGGCCAACCACCTGGCCGAGATGGGCATCGACCGCTACCAGGGCTCGCTCACCTCCACCAAGCTCAAGGTGACGGGCATCGACCTGTTCAGCGCCGGGGATTTCCAGGGCGGCGAGGGCACCGAGGAGATCGTCATGAGCGACCCGGTGACCGGCTCGTACAAGAAGCTGGTGATCAAGGACGACAAGCTCGTGGGCGCCTGCCTCTATGGCGACACGGTGGACGGCAGCTGGTACTTCGAGCTGCTGCGCGAAGGCCGCACGGTGGACGAGATCCGCGACCAGCTGATGTTCGGCCCGGCCGCCACGGAATGAGCAGCTCGGCAACACGACGAACAACCAAGGAGGGCCCCATGAACAAGCAGCACAACACCCCGATGGCCACGGCCTTGCCGGCCCTGCAACGCCGGACCCTGCTGGTGACCGCAACCGCCGCCACCGTGGCCGGTGCCCTGGGCCTGGTGGCCGCGCGCCAGGCCCATGCCCAGGTGGCCAACCTCAACGATGCCATCAACAAGGCCGGGCGCCAGCGCATGCTGAGCCAGCGCATGGGCAAGGCCTGGCTGGCCCTGGCGCACAAGGTGCAGGAGCCCGCCGCGCGCCAGGTGCTGGAGCAGTCCGTGGCCCTGTTCGAGCGCCAGCTCGCCGAGCTCAAGGCCTATGCCCCCAACCCGACGATCCGCGACACCTACGGCCAGCTCGATGCCGCCTGGTCCGCGCACAAGGCCACGCTGCTCACCGGCACACCCGCCCTGGCCGGCGCCACCGCGATGCTGCAGGCCGACGCCAAGGTGCTGGCCCTGGCCCACCAGGGCACGGTGCAGTACGAGTCGGCCTCGGGCAAGCCCGTGGGTCACCTGGTCAACGTGGCCGGCCGCCAGCGCATGCTGAGCCAGCGCATGGCCAAGTTTTACCTGGCCGCGCAGTTGCCGGTGGACGCGGCGGTTGCCGCGGCGGAGATTGCCAAGGCGCGCACCGAATTCATTGCGGCGACCGAGGTGCTGCGCAAGGCGCCCGAGGCCAATGACCGGATCCGGCAGGAATTGCTGCTGGCGGATGGGCAGTGGGTGTTCTTCGATGCGGCGCTGCAGCGGATGCAGGCCGGCGGGGTGGCGGGCAGCACGGCGCGGCAGGTGTCGGAGGTGTTTGTGGCGAGTGAGAATTTGTTGTCGAGCATGGATCGGGTGACTGGTCTCTATGCTGCTCTGGCAGGTTGAGGTCGTTGTGCTTGGTTGCTTCAGTTACTTTGCTGAGGGCGGGGGCCGGGATGTGCGCCCGGCGGCGCACCTTCTTTCTTTTGCGTCGCCAAAAGAAAGAAGGCAAAGAAAAGGCGACCCCGCTGCCCGTGTCCCTTCGCTTCGCTACGGGCAGCCTGCGATGCTCGGTCCTGGGGTGCACCGCGGAACTCGCTGCGTTCCCCCTGCGGGTGAACTCCGCTCAAACATCCGCGGTGAGTCAGACAACGCTGCGCGTGTCCTTCGGCACGCGCTCACCCCAGGCCCTGCGCTTCTCGGCACGGTCAGAAGGGGTGGGGAGCGGGCTCCACACGTCTGCTGCTTCGCAGCTGCGCCGGGTGTCGGTCACGCGCTGCGCGCTGCCGACGGGCCGATGCGCAGCGAGGCCAACGGGGCCGAGCAAAGCGATGGCCCGTGTGGGGCCCCCAATCCCTTCTGGACGTGCCGAGAAGCGCAGAAGCTGGGGTGGCGCGTGTGCCGCAGGACACACGCGCTTCGTCATCTGACTCGCCGAAGCTGTTTGACCGGAGCTCCCTCGAAGAGGGAGCGCAGGGAGTTCTTCGGTGCACCCCTGCTTCGAGCATCGCAGGTTGCCCCGGAGCGCAGCGCAGGGGACACGGACAGCAGGGTCGCCTTTTCTTTGCCCACTTTCTTTTGGCGAAGCAAAAGAAAGTAGGTGCGCCGCCGGGCGCACACCCCGGCCTCCGCCCCCAAGAACCAGCACGCCGCAACCACGAAATGAAAATGACAGAAACCAAATCCACCTGCCCCTACTGCGGCGTAGGCTGCGGCGTGATCATCGAATCCCAAGGCCCGCAGATCACCGGCGTGCGCGGCGACCCCACCCACCCCGCCAACTTCGGCCGCCTGTGCACCAAGGGCTCCACCCTGCACCTCACGGCTGCGAGCCCCGTCACGCAGCAAACCCGCCTGCTCCACCCCCTGCACCGCAGCCAGCGCGGTGCCGCGGCCCAGCCCATCGCCTGGGACGCCGCGCTGGGCATGGCAGCCCAGCGGTTCGCTGGCACCATTGCACAGCACGGCCCCGATGCGGTCGGCTTCTATGTGAGCGGCCAGTTGCTCACCGAGGACTACTACATCTTCAACAAGCTGGCCAAGGGCCTGATCGGCACCAACAACATCGACACCAACTCGCGCCTGTGCATGAGCAGCGCCGTGGCCGGCTACAAGGCCACGCTGGGGGCCGACGCGCCGCCCGCCTGCTACGACGACGTGAAGCACGCGCAGTGCCTGTTCTTCGTGGGCAGCAATGCGGCCTGGGCGCACCCCATCCTGTTCCGCCGCATCGAAGACGCGCGCGCCGCCAACCCGGGCATGAAGGTCATCGTCGCCGACCCGCGCCGCACCGACACCGCGGGCATGGCCGACCTGTTCCTGCCCATCGAGCCGGGCAGCGACGTGATGCTGTTCAACGGCATGCTGCACCTCATGCTGCGCGAGGGCTGGGTCGATGCCGACTACATCGGCGCCCACACCACCGGCTTCGAGGCCCTCAAGGCCTTGGTGGCCGACTGCACGCCCGAGCGCGTGAGCGCGGTGTGCGGCATCCCCGCGGCCGATCTGGCCACGGCGGCGCAGTGGTTTGCCACCTCCAAAGCCACGCTCAGCCTGTACTGCCAGGGCCTGAACCAGAGTTCGAGCGGCACGGCCAAGAACGCCGCGCTGATCAACCTGCACCTGGCCACAGCGCAGATCGGCAAGCCGGGCGCAGGCCCGTTCTCGCTGACCGGCCAGCCCAATGCCATGGGCGGGCGCGAGGTGGGCGGCCTGGCCAACCTGCTGAGCGCGCACCGCGACCTCGCCAACCCCGCGCACCGCGCCGAGGTGGCCGCCCTGTGGGGCGTGGCCGATGTGCCGGCCCGCCCCGGCAAGACGGCGGTGGAGATGTTCCAGGCCGCGGCCGATGGCGAGATCCGCGCGCTGTGGATCGCCTGCACCAACCCCGCGCAAAGCATGCCCGACCAGGCCACCGTGCGCCGCGCGCTGGAGCGTGCCGAGTTCGTGGTCGTACAGGAGGCCTTTGCCACCACCGCCACCGCGCAGTACGCCGACCTGCTGCTGCCCGCCACCACCTGGGGCGAGAAGGTCGGCACCGTGACCAACAGCGAGCGCCGCATCTCGCGTGTGCGCAGCGCCGTGCCCGCCCCCGGGCAGACGCGCCACGACTGGGCCATTGCGGTGCAGTTCGCGCACCAACTGGAGGCGCACCTGCGCCCCGGCGCCCCCAGCCTGTTCCCCTACAGCACCGAGGACGCCGATGCCGGCGCCGAGGCCGTGTGGAACGAGCACCGCGAGAGCACACGCGACCGCGACCTGGACATCACCGGCCTGTCGTGGACCCTGCTCGAAGCCAATGGCCCGCAGCAATGGCCGCTGCCCGAGGGCGCAAGCACCGGCAAGGTCCGCCTGTACGAAGACGGCATCTACCCCACGGCCGACGGCCGTGCGCGCTTTGCGGCGCACGCCTGGCAGCCCGTGGCCGAGCCGCGCGAGTCGCGCTACCCCTTTGCCCTGACCACCGGCCGCCTGCGCGACCAGTGGCATGGCATGAGCCGCACCGGCACACTGGGGCGGCTGTTCGGCCATGTGGCCGAGCCCTCGGTGCAGATGCACCCGGACGACATGGCGCAGCGCCAGCTGCAGGGCGGCGACCTGGTGCATGTCACCAGCAAGCGCGGCTCCATCGTCGTGCCGGTGCAGGCCGACACCACCATCGGGCGCTCGCAGGCCTTCATGGCCATGCACTGGGGCAGCGAATACCTCTCGGGCCAGTCGTCCACGGGGGGGCGCCTGTCGGGCGTGAATGCACTGACCACCTCGGCCTACTGCCCCACGTCCAAGCAGCCCGAGCTCAAGCACGCGGCCGTGAAGATCCTCAAGGCCGAGATGCCCTGGACGCTGCTGGCCCTGGCCTGGCTGCCGGCCGACAGCGCCCTGGCGGCGCGCACGGCCCTGGCGGAGCTGATGGAGGCCTTTCCCTTTGCGAGCTGCGTGCCCTTCAGCAACAACACACCGCTGTCGGAACCGGGCCGCGAGCGCACCGGCGTGCTGCTGCGCGCAGCCGCACACGAGGCACCGCCCGATGCCCTGATCGAGCGCATCGAGACCCTGCTGGGCCTGGCCGGCAGCGACACGCTGCGCTATGCCGACAGGAAGCGCGGCCAGCGCCGTGCGGCACGCCTGGCAAAGCGCGGCGATGGCGCCACGACGCTCGAAGCCATCGTGCTGGCGGGCGACACCAGCGCCCAGGGCTGGATCAAGACCCTGCTGCAGGAAGAACTGCCCGCGCAGACCTACGGCCGCCTGCTGCTCGTGCCCAGTGCCAAGGCGCCGGTCGCGGTGCAGTCGCGTGGCAAGACCGTGTGCACCTGCTTCAACGTCACCGACGCGGCCATCACCGGCAGGCTGGCGCAGTGCCACGGCACCGACGACGAGCGCCTGGCCCAGTTGCAGGGTGCGCTGCGCTGCGGCACCAACTGCGGCTCCTGCCTGCCCGAGCTCAAGCGCATGGTGCGCGCCACCGGCCCCCTGGCGCCCAAGGCAGCGACCATTGCCATCGCCACCATATAACCAAAAGTTCGCTGGCTTGCGAGAAAATACCCAACCCCACTCCAAAGAGCCACCAGCCACCATGGGCATCAGCCAGTACATCAAGGAAATCGGCCGCGGCCCGCGCGGTGCCAAGCCCCTCACGCGCGAGCAGGCCATGGACCTGTTCGGCCAGGTGCTGGACGGCACAGTGACCGACCTGGAGATCGGCGCCTTCTGCCTGGCCATGCGCATCAAGGGCGAGACGACCGCGGAGATGTGCGGCTTCCTCGACGCCACGCAGGCCCGCATGGCCCTGCTGCCCGCGAGCGACCGCCCGCTGGTGGTGCTGCCCAGCTACAACGGTGCACGCAAGCTGCCCGTGCTCACCCCGCTGCTGGCCTTGCTGCTGGCGCGCGCGGGCCAGCCTGTGCTGCTGCACGGCATGCGCACCGAGGCACGGCGCATCCTGGCCTCCGACGTGCTGGAGGCCCTGGACATCCCCGCGCTCACGGCCCCGCGCAAGGTGGCCGCGGGCGAAGTGGCCCATATCCACACCGAACGGCTGCACCCGGGCCTGGCCCGCCTGCTGGCCGTGCGCCAGACCGTGGGCCTGCGCAATGCCGGGCACAGCGCCGTCAAGCTCATGAACCCCTGCGCCGGCAGCGCGGTGGTGGTCACCAGCTACACCCACCCCGAATACCTGGAGATGCTGCACGGCAGCTTCGCCGCCCTGGGCATGAACGCCCTGCTCTCGCGCGGGCTGGAGGGCGAGGTCGCGGCCGACCCGCGCCGCACGCCCCGTTACGACGCCTTCATCGGCGGCGTGCACCATGTGCTGCAGGAGCAGGAAGCCGGCACCGCGAGCGAGGTGCCCGGCCTGCCCGCCGAGATCGATGTGGCCACCACGGCCGACTACACCCGGCGCGTGCTCGCCGGGCAATTGCCCGTGCCGCCGGCCCTTGTGCGGCAGGTGGAACATATCTTGCACATCACTGCTCAAACAGCGACCGCCGGAATGCCGGAGACACAGCCATGACCCGCCCCACGACCCCCTTCGAGACCTCGCCCCAGAACCAGCGCCCGCACCTGGGCACCGGTGGCTCCTGCACCCTGGTGGGCGCGGGGCCCGGCGATCCGGAACTGCTCACCCTCAAGGCGCTCAAGGCCATCCAGGCGGCCACCGTGCTGCTGGTGGATGATCTGGTGAGCGATGCCATCGTGGCCTTCGCCTCGCCCACGGCGCGCATCGTGCACGTAGGCAAGCGCGGCGGCTGCAAGAGCACGCCGCAGGCCTTCATCGAGAAGCTCATGCTCATGGCCGTGAACGAGGGCGAGAACGTGGTGCGCCTCAAGGGCGGCGACCCCTTCATCTTCGGCCGTGGCGGCGAAGAGGTGGAACACCTGCGCGCCGCCGGCGTGCCGGTCACGGTGATCAACGGCATCACCGCGGGCCTGGCGGGCCTGACCTCGCTGGGTGCACCGCTCACGCACCGCGAGCATGCGCACGGCGTGGTCTTCGTCACCGGCCATGCCAAGCCCGGCGATGCCGGCACCGACTGGCGCCAGCTCGCCGCCACGGCGCGCGACGCCAAGCTCACGCTGGTGATCTACATGGGCGTGAGCGGTGCCGCCACCATCGAGCAGGAACTGCTCACCGGCCTGCCGGCGGCCACGCCCGTGGCCATCATCCAGCACGCCAGCCTGCCGCACCAGCGCCACGCCGTGACGACACTGGGCGAGCTGCACGCCACCATCGGCCGCGAAGGGCTGGCCAGCCCGTCCGTGATCGTGGTCGGCGATGTGGTCCAGGGCATTGCCGCAGCGGCCCTGCCGCAGCAGCCGGCGGGCCTGCGCGCCGCCTGATCGCGCCCGCTCCTCTGACCCGCTTCCAGCACACCTTGCGAGCCCTTCGCAAGGTGGGTGCGTGCCTGTCCGTGACGGCCTGCATGCGCCCCCTCCAAGGGCAATAAGCGGGCATGCACTGGCCCGGGTATTGCTAGTTGAACCACGACAACCGATGGCAACCACACAGGATCACACCATGGCAGCCTATCCCCTCTCCACCCGCAGCGGCCCCAGCAACCTGCCCGCGCCCACCTCCACCACGGCACCACGCGATGGCGACATGTCGCTGGTCAACCTGGCAGCGCGCCAGCGCATGCTGTCGCAGCGCATGGTGTTGCAGACCGTGCTGGCCACGCGGGGCAGCGACCTGCACCTGAAGGCCGCACGCAGCTCGCTCGCGCTGTTCAGCGACAGCCACGCGCGGCTGGTGGATACGCCGCGCCACCTCGATGCGGCCATGGGCGAGCGCATCCGCACGACCTACGAGGGCCCCGCTGGCGTGGGCCCCACCATCGATGCCTTCATGCAGCAGGTGGAACGCACTCTGGAACTGGCCGAGCGGCAAAGCCCGCGCGTGGAGGAAGCGCTGGCCCGCCTGGTGGAGATCACCGATGGTGCGCTCGATGCGCTGAACACCGCCACCACCGCCTTCGACCAGATCGGCAAGGCCAAGTCCGATACATTGATGAAGGAACTGGCGGGCATCGTGGCCTCGATCCAGACCGTGGCGCGCGAAGCCAAGGTGGTGAGCTTCAACGCCCAGGTGATGGCCGCGCGCGCCGGCCAGCACGGCCGCGAGTTCGCGGTGGTGGCCAACGTGCTCTCGGGCATCACCAACGAGATCGACGGCCTGTCGCTGCAGGCCGTGTCGCTGGCAGGCCGCAACCGCTGATCAGAGGTTGGTGAAGCCGCCTTCGGGGGCCGGGTGTGGGATCGACCAGCCGAAGTAGACCTCCACCTCGGTGATGCGCCCGCCGCGCGTGGTCACCACCTCGGTGTTGCGAAAGCGCCCGCCGCCCTGGCGCGTGCCCTCGTAGGTGACGAAAACGATGTGGCCCAGCTCCACCAGGTGGATGAACTGGAAGCCGCTGATGCCCTCGCTGTTGGGCCAGCAGCGTGCGAAGTAGGTGGCGCGGTCGATGCGGTTGTCGAGCGGGCTGGAGAAATGGAAGTCCTCGTCGATCAGCGCCTCCAGGGCCTCGCGGTCCTTGCGGACATAGGCCTCGTAGCTGGCGCGCACCAGGGCGGTGGCATCGGTCATGGCGGGCAGCCCTTCGCAAAAGCATAGTCCACGGTCAGTGGACTAGCCTACGCCCCTTTGCCTCCGGGGCTGTTAGCACATGTGTGCTGGCGGCTCAGGCAGCGAGGGGCGCAGGGACAGGGGCGTTTCGCGCCTGCTCGAAGCGCGCCGCCAGCTCCTTGCGCAGGGTCTTGCGCATCACGGCGGCATCCCAGCGGCGGCGCTCCTCGGCGGTCGAGGGGGCCAGCGTGGGCACCTGCTTGGGCTTGCGGTCCTCGTCCACGGCCACCATGGTGAAGAAGCAGCTGTTCACATGCCGCACGACCTGCGAGCGGATGTCCTCGGCCACCACCTTGATGCCGATCTCCATCGACGAGGAGCCGGTGTAGTTGACGCTGGCCAGGAAGGTCACGAGCTCACCCACGTGGATGGGCTGCAGGAACATCACCTGGTCCACGCTGAGCGTGACCACATAGCAGGCCGAGTAGCGGCTGGCGCAGGAGTAGGCCACCTGATCGAGCAGCTTCAGGATGGCGCCGCCATGGACGTTGCCGGAAAAGTTGGCCATGTCGGGCGACATGAGCACGGTCATGCTCAACTGGTGCGAGGGGATGTTCATGGACCCCGATTTTACGTGCGATGGCGGTTACACAAGGATGCACAAGGCCCCGCTACACTGCGCAGTACACAAGCCTGGGCAAGCAGACTCCACGATCCGGGCGCAGAGGGGAAGAACACATGCTCGAAATCGACAAGCTCAATGAATTCACCGAGAGCCATGGCGCGCTGCGCACCGGGCGCGGGCTGGTCTCGGGGGTCATTGCGCTCACGCTGGCCATTCTGTGCTTCCTGGGCGTGCTGGCCTTCCACTTCCCCGAGTACCTGACCACGCCCCAGCTGCGCAAAAGCTACGACGTGACCGTGATCCGCTACATCATGCTGGCGGCCATGGCGATCGCGGGCGGCATCTCACTGGTCAACATCCTTTTCAACCGCTCGCGCTGGCTGGCCACCTTTGCCTTCGCAACCGTGGCACTGGCCGCCATCCTGGGCGGGCACAAGGTGGAGGTGGACCCGAACTTCCCCGACAACACGCCCTACATCGGCCTCGATTGGTTCATCCTCGACCTCCTGGGCAGCTCGCTGATCTTCATCTTCATCGAGAAGCTGTTCGCATTGCGCAAGGACCAGCCCATCTTCCGCGAGGAGTGGCAGACCGACTTCCACCACTTCATCGTGAACCACATGGTGGTGGGCTTCGTGCTGCTGGCCACCAACCTGCTGGTGCACAAGTTCTTCGGCTGGGCCGCGAGCGACGGCGTGCGCGGCTGGGTGCAGGGCCTGAATTTCTGGGTGGCACTGTTCCTCATCATCCTGGTGGCCGACCTGGTGCAGTACTGGACGCACCGCGCCTACCACGAGGTGCCCGTGCTGTGGCGCCTGCATGCCGTGCACCACAGCGTGAAGAGCATGGACTGGATGGCCGGCTCGCGCCAGCACATCCTGGAGCTGTTGATCACCCGCACCCTGGTGCTGGCGCCCATCTACGTGCTGGGCTTCTCCAAGGAAGTGATCGACGCCTACATCGTCGTCGTGGGCTTCCAGGCCGTGTTCAACCATGCCAACGTGAGCGTGCGCCTGGGGCCGCTGCGCTACGTGCTGGTCACGCCCAACTTCCACCACTGGCACCACAGCCAGGACCAGGAGGCACTGGACAAGAACTACGCCGCGCACTTCGCCTTCCTCGACTACCTGTTCGGCACGGCCGTGAAGAGCACCAAGCTCTGGCCCGAGAAGTACGGCGTGCTGGGCGACTACGTGCCCAACGGCTTCATCAAGCAGTTCAAGTTTCCGTTCACCTGGAAGGGCTGAGCGCACCGCCGCCGGGTGCCTCCCGGGTTACAAATGAGGCGCAAAAGCAACGCGCGCCCCCTTCTCACAGGGGCGTGCAAGGGCCTTGGTTAAGAATGATTGTCATTTAAAAGTTACAATTGGGCCATCAACCAGCCACGCCGTGCTCCCTCCCGTTGTTGCAGCGCTGCCAGCCAGTTACCTGCTTTCAAACTCGAGGAGTGCTCCATGTCTGTTTCCCGCCGGCAGCCCGTCTGCCGCCTGCGCCCGCTGGCGCTGGCCACCATCGCCACCGTCCTGGGCGGCGCCGTCCAGGCCCAGGATGCCGCCCCCGCGGCCTCCACCGACCAGATCGTGGCGCCCAAGGCGCTGGACAGCGTCACCGTGTCGGGCTCGCGCGAAAGCGCCTCCACGCGCCTGCAGCTGACCCCGCGCGAAACGCCGCAGTCCACCACCACGGTGAACCGTGAGCAGATCGAGCGCCAGTCGCTGACCAGCATCGACGCCGTGCTGCGCAACGTGAACGGCGTGGCCGTGAGCTTCTACGACACGCAGCGCCCGCTGTACTACGCACGCGGTTTTCAGATCACCGACTTCCAGATCGATGGCCTGCCCTCGTACAGCAGCAGCACCAACCAGGAGTTCGATACCGCGCTGTACGAGCGCATCGAGATCGTGCGCGGCGCCAACGGCATCCTGACCGGCGTGGGCGTGCCCTCGGCCACCATCAACATGGTCCGCAAGCGCCCGCAGCGCGAGTTCGCGGCTTCGGTGGCGCTCACCGCCGGCTCGTGGAACCTGTACCGCGGCGAGCTCGACATCAACGCCCCGCTGAACAAGGACGGCAGCGTGCGCAGCCGCCTGGTGATCGCGCCGCAGAAGAAGGACAGCTTCCGCGACCGCTACTCCGAAGACAAGACCGCGCTGCTCGCCGCCATCGAGGCCGACCTGGGCCCGTCCACCGTGGCCACGCTGGGCTACCAGCGCCAGTCCAACGTGCCCAAGGCGCCGATCTGGGGCACGATCCCGCGCTTTGCCACCGATGGCTCGCCCATCGACCTGCCCACCTCGGTGAGCTTCTCGCCCCCCTGGACGCGCTGGGAGCGCACCTCGGGCACGCTGTATGCCACGCTGGAGCACCAGCTCAATGACGACTGGAGCGTGAAGGCGGCCCTGAACCACACCGAGGGCGACACCTTCAGCCTGCGCACCTACGGCTATGGCCGCACCACCTCGCTGGCCCCCTTCGTCAACCCCATCACCGGCGCCGGCACCACGCTGTACGCGGCCGTGGGCGGCGGCAGCGAAAAGCAGGACACGGTGGATGCCTACCTGTCGGGCAAGTTCGAGCTCGGCGGCCGCAAGCACGACCTGATGGTGGGCGTGAGCTCCACGCGCATCGCCACGCGCACCGACGGCTACAGCTCCGTGGCCAACTGGAGCTACGTGATCCCCAACATCTACACCTGGGACGGCAATGCGCCCGAGCCTGCGGTTTCCAAGACCGGCGCATGGCGCACCCAGATCACGCAGCAGACCGGCCTGTTCGCCTCGGCCCGCTGGCGCCTGACCGAGCCGCTGTCGCTGCTCACCGGCGTGCGCCTGACCGACTGGCACCGCCATACCGACACCTACGGCACCGCCGGCAGCTACGCCGGCAAGAGCCTGGTGCAGGACGAGAACCGCAAGGTCACGCCCTACATCGGCGCGGTGTACGACATCACGCCCACGCTGTCGGCCTACGCCAGCTACACGCGCATCTTCAACCCGCAGAACTACAAGGACCGCAACAACGTGCCGCTGTCGCCCGTCATCGGCAGCAATGCCGAAGCGGGCCTGAAGGCCGAGCTGCTGGACCGCCGCATCCAGGCGCACTTCGCGGTGTTCCAGACCAAGCAGGACAACTATGGCGTGCGCGACGGCGCCATCACCACGCCGCTGCCCGACGGCACCCTGCCCTACGTGGCGGTCAACGGCACCAAGTCCACCGGTTTCGAGCTGGAGTTCGCGGGCATGGCCACCAACCAGTGGCGCGTGAGCGCAGGCCTCACGCGCGCCAAGGTCACGCGCGCCCCCACCGACCTGATCTACGCCAACCTGCCCGAGTACCTGCTGCAGCTGGGCACCGACTACCAGTTCGCGGGCGCGCTGGCCCCGCTGTCGGTGGGCGGCAACCTGGTCTGGCAGAGCTCGGTCGAGGGCTTCAACATCCCGCACCCGAGCGGCACGGTGACGGTGAAGCAGTCGCCCACGGCCATCCTGGGCCTGCGCGCCTCGTGGAAGTTCACCCCCAAGCTCAGCGCCACCCTGGCCGTCAACAACGTGACGAACAAGAAGTACTGGGCCAACCTGGACTACGGCAACTACAGCGACCCCCGCAACGTCAGCCTGACGATGCGCGCTGCATTCTGAGCATCCCCCTGAGGCGCTGCGCGCCTCGGGGCGTCCGCCAGAGTCGGCCGCTCTTCGGGCACGTCCAAGCCTGCGCAGGCAGGCTTGGAGCCGCGGCCCTCAGCCCCTTCTCTCGAATGGCTGCGCCATTCGGGAAGGGGGACACCGCCAGCGCGGCGGGGCGGCCCTTGCGCGGCGGTTCTGGCTTTCAGGCAGCGCGCGCTCAACGGGCCGCGGGAAACTGGGCCAAGTGCAGCAAGATGCAACAGTCCAGACCGCCCACGGCGTCCATATTTGCAAAGGTCTTCATGCAATCCCGTTGGTTGATGGCTGCACTGCGATGAACACACCACCCGCGCATACCGCCGGCCGCTGGTACACCAGCCACCATGCGTGGCTGGTGGGCTGGCTGCAGCGCAAGATGGGCTGCCCGCACGGGGCGGCCGATCTGGCGCAGGACACCTTTGTGCGCGTGCTCGCCGCACGCGGGCTCGACCAGGTGGCCGAGCCGCGCGCCTTCCTGACCACGCTGGCCAAGCGGGTGCTGTTCAGCCACTGGCGCCGGCGCGAGCTGGAGCAGGCCTACCTGCAGGCGCTGGCCGAGCTGCCGCAGGCCACGCTGCCATCGGTGGAGGACATGGCGCTGCTGCACGAGGCGCTGCAGGCCATCGACCAGCGCCTCGCGGGCCTGCCCGCGAAGGTGAGGCAGGCTTTTCTGCTGCACCGCATTGACGGCCTCACGCATGTGCAGATCGCGGCGGAGATGGGCGTGTCCTTGGCCAGTGTGGAACGCTATGTGAAGCATGCCTACCTGCACTGCTGCCGGCTGGACGCGGACAGCGAGACGCCATGAGCGGCACCTCCCCCGGCCCTTCCGAAGACGCCATCACCGCAGCGGTGGACTGGCAGGTTCGCCTGACCTCTGGCAGCGCATCGGCGGGCGAGCGTGAGGCCTTTGCGCGCTGGCTCGCAGCCGATGCACACCACGCGGCCGCCTGGCAGCGTGTGCAGGGTGTGCTCGCCGGCCCCGTGGAACAGATCCAGCGCATCGGCCAGCGCCACCCGGGCCAGATGCCCGCCGTGCACCAGAGCCTGGCCACGGCGCCAGACCCGGTCTCGCGCCGGCGCAGAAGCCTGCTGGGCGGCTCCACCCTGCTGCTGGCCACCAGCGTGGGTGCGGGCTACCTCGTGCACCGCAGCCAGCCGCTCGGTGAGCTGCTGGCCGATGTGCACACCGGCACCGCCGAAACCCGCCACGCCGTGCTGCCCGATGGCAGCACGCTGGACCTGAACGCGCGCAGCGCGGCCGACCTGCACTTCGACCCGGCACGGCGCCTGGTGCGGCTGCGCGCCGGCGAGCTGCTGGTGCAGGTGGCCAGCGAAGCCGCAGCGGCCAGTGCGCTGCCCCGCCCCTTCGTCGTGCAGACCCGGCATGGCACGGCCCAGGCCCTGGGCACCCGCTACCTGGTGCGCCAGGAGGCCGAGCGCAGCCTGGTGGTGGCACTGCAGCACGGCGTGGCCCTGCAGACCGGCGATGGCGTGCAGCGCACCCTGCACGAGGGCCAGGCCGCATGGCTGGATGGCCAGCGCATCGAGGTGTCCAGCCAGCGCATGGCGCACCGCACCAGCTGGACCGAAGGCATCCTGGATGTGCGCGATGAACCCCTGGGCGATGTGGTCGCCGCGCTGGGCGCCTGGCGCCGAGGGCTGCTGCGCGTGAGCCCGGCGGCGGCGCGGCTGCGGGTCTTCGGCGTGTTCCGGCTGAACGACACCACACAGGCCCTGCAGGCCCTGGTGGACACCCAGCCCATCCACGTCACCAGCTATGGCCCCCTGCTGACCCTGATCGACGCCATCGGTGCCTGAAAAAATGTGTGCGGGGATTGAGGGGTTTTGCGGGGCTCGCTGGACAAAGAGGAAGTCACCCCTCTTTGTCCCACCCCAGCACAGGAACCCGACCCCATGCCCAGCCCCTCCTTTCGCCCCCGCCTGCTCGTAGCGGCCCTGAGCGCAGCCCTCGGCAGCGCCAGCTTTGCCCAGACCCCATCCGCTGCCAGTGCCCCCCTGGTGGCCCAGGCCGGCGCCGTGCAGAACTGGGACCTGCCGGCCGGCGCCCTGGACGAGACCCTGGCCCGCATCGCCCGCCAGGGTGGCAAGATCCTCACCGCCGACCCGGCGCTGCTGCGCGGCAAGACCGCCCCGGCCGTGCGCGGCAGCTTCGCGCTGGAAGAAGCAGCGCAACGCGCACTGGCCGGCTCGGGGCTGGCGCTGGTACGCCTGGGCAGCGACACCCTGACCGTGCGCCTTGCCCCTTCTGCTGCCGCATCGGCCGCAGTCGCGCCCGGCACGGCGGAGCGCAGCATGGCGACCGTCACGGTCGAGGGCTCGCGCGACCCCAACCAGGTGTACCAGCCCTTCGCGGGCGGCCAGGTCGCCAAGGGCGCGCGCCTGGGAGCCCTGGGCAATACGGCGCTGCTCGACGCGCCCTTTGCCATCAGCGGCTACACCGAGCAGGCGGTGCGCGACGCGCAGGCCCGGCGCCTGATCGACGTGCTGGCGGTGGACCCGGCCGTGCGCTCCACCAACTCCGAGAGCAATGCGGTGGACGTGTTCTTCCTGCGCGGCCTGCCCATGCTGAGCCAGGACATCTCGTTCAACGAGACCTTCGCGGTGGTGGACACGCGGCGCATCGCGGTGGAGCAGTTCGAGCGCATCGAGGTGCTCAAGGGCCCGAGCGCGCTGCTCAACGGCATCGGTCCGAGCAGCAGCACCACGGGCGGCACCATCAACCTGGTGCCCAAGCGCGGCACGGACGTTCCGCTGACCCGATTGACCCTGTCGGGTTCGTCCCACGGCCAGGCGGGCGCCCACCTGGATGTGGGGCGCCGCTTCGGCGCCGACAACGAATGGGGCGTGCGCGTCAACGCCGCCGGCCGGGGCGGCGGCTCCACCGGCGTGCCGAACGAGAAGGTCGGCACCGAACATCTGTCGGCCGCGCTGGACTATGCGGGTGACAAGTTGCGCGCCAGCCTGGACCTCGCCCAGAACCGCCGGCACTTCGACGGCTTCCCCCAGTTCTACCGCTTCAACGACGGCTTCGCCCTGCCCGCACCGCCAGCGACGAAGCAGGCCGTCAGCCAACCCTGGGACCGCAGCGACACCAAGAGCTCCTCCGCCGTTGCGCGCGTGGAGTTCGACATCACGCCCGACTCCACCGTGTTCGGCGTGCTCGGTGGGGTGAACTACGAGGAGTCGAACGTCAACGCGGGCAACCCCCGCATCACCTCGACCAGCGGCAACTTCAGCGCCCAGCCCAGCATTTTCAGGACCGGCTCGTCCACGCGCTCAGGGGAGCTGGGCTGGCGCATGCGCTTTGCCACCGGCCCCGTCAAGCACCGGGTGGTGGTGGGCTATTCGCGCTTCACGGGAGATGGCGCCAGCCTGAGCCGGCAAATGGGCAGCGCGTTCACCAGCAACTTCAACAACCCGGTCTTCGTGGCACAGCCCGCGCTGCCCGTCGGCGGTGTGCCGCTGCGTTTCCAGGACGGCGCCTCCGACAGCCTGGCCGTGATGGACTCCATGCACCTGCTGGACGACCGCCTGCACCTGGTCGGCGGGGTGCGCTACCAGAAGCTGGACATCGGCGAATTCTCCGCGGGCGTGGAGCAGCGCCGCTTCGAGCAGACAGCCACGGCACCCTCGCTGGGTGCCAGCTACAAGCTGGCGCCCACCTTTTCGGTGTACGCCAACTACGCCGAAGGCCTGGCGCAGGGGCCCGTGGCCCCTGCCTCGACCGCCAACCTCGGCACGGTGTTCCCGCCCTTCAAGGGCAAGCAGATCGAAACGGGCCTGAAGTACGACGGCGGCTCCTTTGGTGCCAGCGCCGCCCTGTTCCAGATCCGCCAGCCGGTGTCCTATGTCAACGGCGCGAATTTTCTCGTGGTCGATGGCGAGCAGCGCAACCGGGGCCTGGAGCTGTCGCTCTACGGAGAGGTGGCCAAGGGCTTGCGCCTGAATGCGGGCCTGGCCATGTTCAAGGCCGTGCAGTCCAAGACCCTGAACGGCAGCAACGACGGCAAGAAGGCCATCGGCATTCCCGACCACAGCCTGGTGCTGGGCGGCGAATGGGACATCGCAGCCCTGCCCGGCCTGACCCTGACCGGCAAGTACACCAAGGTGGCGCGCCAGATGGCCAGCGTGGACAACCAGCAGAGCATCCCCGGCTTCGACAGCTACGACCTGGGCCTGCGCTATGCCACGCGCTTTGCCGGCAAGCCCACCGTGTTCCGCCTGACCGTGGAAAACGTGGCGGACTCGTCGCACTGGCTCTCGGTGCGCACGGGCTTCCTGGCGCGCAGCACACCGCGCACCGCCCTGTTCTCGGTCAGCACGGAGTTCTGACGCAGGGCTACGGGGCGCCGAGCTCTTCTTCCAGCGCTTTCAGCTGCTTGCGCAGCTCCTCGCTGCGGGCCTCGCAGGCGGCCTTGCCCTGGCCGGCTGCGGCCGCCCGCTCCTGCGCGAACTGGGTGCCCGATGCCAGGGTGCTGCGCAGCGGGCCCGCGGTGGCCACGGCCTCCGCGGACTGCGCGCCACATTCCTTCTGGTTGCGTTCCAGGGCCGCACGTGCCTGGGGAATGCCCTGGCTCCGCAGGTGGTTCTTGCGCTGCCAGGTAGGGCCGAACGCTCCCTCCCTGGAGGTGGAGGGCGGGGACGGTATCGGCGTGGCCCCCTCCAGCGCGGGGCGCACCTCGATCTTCTCGCCCTGGCCCGGGCAGGACGCATCCTGGAAGGACACCTTCCCATCGGCATCCGTGCACTTGTTGATGGCCCAGGCCGGGGCCAGAAGGCCCAGGGCCAGGGTGCAGGCGGCGTAGCGGATCGCGGTCATGGAAGCAGTCCTTGCGGGATGGATGGCGCATGTTAGTCCACTGAAGCCCAGCAGTCGGCCGTGCGTGAGGGTCCTACAATCCGCGGCGTCCATGACCATTCCTTTCTTTGACGCCATCATCATCGGCGCCGGCGCAGCCGGCCTGTTCTGCGCCGCCCAGGCCGGCCAGCGCGGCCTGTCGGTCCTGCTCATCGACCATGCCGAGAAGGTGGCTGAAAAAATCCGCATCTCGGGCGGGGGGCGCTGCAACTTCACCAACCGCGACCTCGACCCCTCGGCGCCGCACAAGCACTTCGTGGGCCAGAACCCGCAGTTCTGCCGCTCGGCGCTGTCGCGCTACACGCCGCAGGACTTCATCGCGCTGGTCGACAGGCATGGCATTCCCCACCACGAAAAGCACAAGGGCCAGCTGTTTGCCGACCGCTCGGCCGAGGACCTGATCGCCATGCTGCTGGCCGAATGCGCGGACGGCGGCGTCACGCATTGGCAGCCCTGCGGCGTGAAGAAGATCGCGCCCGAGGCCCTGGAGGATAGCCAGAGCGGCTACCGCGTGGAGACCGACCGCGGCCCGGTGCAGGCACGCAGCCTGGTCATCGCCACGGGGGGCCTGTCCATCCCCAAGATCGGGGCCACCGATTTCGGCTACCGCGTGGCCCGGCAATTCGATATCCCGCTGGTCGAGCAGCGCCCTGGGCTGGTGCCGCTGACCTTTGACGGCGCGGCCTGGGCGCCCTATGCACAGCTCGCCGGCCTGGCGCTGCCCGTGCGCATCGCCACCGGCGCCAAGAAGGCGCGCATGGCCTTCGACGAAGACCTGCTGTTCACGCACCGCGGCCTGTCGGGCCCGGCCGTGCTGCAGATTTCGAGCTACTGGCAGGAGGGCACGCCCCTGGCCATTGATCTCGCCCCCACAGTGGACCTGCCCGAGGCGCTGGCGCAGGCCAAGGCGCGCTCGCGCAAGCTCATCGCCAACGAGCTGGCCACCCTGGTCCCAAGCCGCCTGGCCGATGCCTGGGCCCAGCGCGAGGCCGACTGGCAGCGCCCGATTGCCGAGGCCTCGGACAAGGCGCTGGCGCGCCTGGCCGAGCAGTTGGCGCGCTGGGAGCTCACGCCCACCGGCACCGAAGGCTACAAGAAGGCCGAGGTGACCCTGGGCGGCGTGGACACGCGCGCCCTGTCGCAGCAGACCTTGGAGTGCAAGGCCCAGCCGGGCCTGTACTTCATCGGCGAGGTGGTGGACGTGACCGGCTGGCTCGGCGGCTACAACTTCCAGTGGGCCTGGGCCAGCGCCCATGCGTGTGCGCAGGCTTTGCCCCCCCCCTGAGTCGCTTCGCGCCTTCCCCCCAGGGGGACGCACCCAGCGCGGCGGGGCGGCCCTTGCGCGGGTGCCCTGGCGTGAGCCGCAGCCGTCTCACAGGCTGCGCATCGGACCACCCCGTGGGGTCCGCCTCCTCAAGGGCTCGCCACCGCGTTCCAGCGCGCATGCCCTAGCCAGTTGCGCAGCGCCACGGCGCCGCCCGGCGTGATCTCCAGCGCGCGGCTGTCGGCACGGCGCAGCAGCCAGCCCTCGGCCAGGCAGTGGCTGCAGATCATGGCGCCGAGCTTGCCCGCCACGTGCATGCGCCGCTCGCTCCAGTCCAGGCAAGGGCGGCAGTGCGGGCGCTTGCCACCGCCCGCGGCGTGCGCGGCTGCGTCGATGCCCAGGCGCTGCAGCACGGGCGCCGCCTGTGCCGTCACATGGCCGCCCGCATCGCCATCGAAGGCCATGGCCCCTTCGTCGAGCAGGTGCTCGGTGATGGCGATGCCCAGCCGGCCCGCGATGTGGTCGTAGCAGGTGCGCGCGGTACGCAGGGCCGCATCGCGCGGGCCCACCACCACGCGCCGGGCGGCTGCTTGCGGCGCCGGCTGCTGCACGGCCAGCTGCATCAGGCCTTCAAGCACGCGCGCCACGTCAGCCGATGCCAGGCGGTGGTAGCGGTGGCGGCCCTGGCGTTCCAGGCGCAGCAGGCCCGCCTCCACCAGCAGGGCCAGGTGCCGGCTGGCGGTCTGGGCGGTGATGTGGCCGGCATCGGCCAGCTCGCGCGCGGTGAGGGCGCGCCCGTCCATCAGCGCCATCAGCATGGCCGTGCGCGCGGGCTCGCCGACCAAGCCGGCGATGTGGGCAATCTGGTTGGTGTTCATGCCTGCAGTGTGCACCCACCAGGCACGGCCACACTTCGCCCGCCAGCGAAATGGGGGACTACGGAATGCGCACCAGTTCGCCGAAGCGCGAATCCCCGTGCGCCGGCCGCTGCGCATGCTGCAGCACCCATTGCTCCAGTTGCGCCACGGGCAGCGGCCGCGTGAAGTGAAAGCCCTGCAGCTCCTCACAGTCGAGCGCGCCCAGCACCTGGGCCGTGGCCAGGTCTTCTACGCCCTCGGCCACGACCTTGAGGTTGAGCGTATGGCCCAGCGCGATGATGGCGCGGGTGATGGCCATGTCCGCCGGGTTGGTGAGCATGTCGTGGATGAAGGACTTGTCGACCTTGAGCCGGTCGATGTCGAAGCGCTTGAGGTAGGCCAGGCTCGAATAACCGGTGCCGAAATCGTCGATGGACAGCTGCACGCCCAGGGCCTTGAGCGCGGCCAGTTGCCGCTCGGCCGAGTTGGCATGGTCCATGAGCTGCGACTCGGTGATCTCCAGCTCCAGCCGGTGCGCCGGCATGCCACAGCGCGCAAGCAGCGCCTCGATATCGGGCACGAGCTGCGGGTCGCCGAGCTGCGCAGCCGAGAGGTTCACCGACACCGGCACCATGGACAAAGGGTGGGCCATCGGGCCGTTCGGACCCTCGCATTCCAGCGACTGCCAGGCCACCCATTGCGCACTGGCCTGCTGCAGCACCCAGGCGCCGATGGCGCGGATCATGCCGGTCTCTTCCGCGATGGGAATGAACTCGCTGGGCGGCACCATGCCCAGCACCGGGTTGTTCCAGCGCAGCAAGGCCTCCACGCCCAGAAGGCGCGCACCCCGGGCGCTCATGCGCGGCTGGTAGTGCAGGCTGAACTCGTCGCGGCCGAGCGCGCGGCGCAGGTGCTGCTCCATGGACTGGCGCGCCAGCGCGCGCTGGTCGGTTTCGGCCGAGTAGAACAGCGCCATGTCGCGGCCCGTGGTCTTGGCTTCGTACATGGCCGCGTCGGCGCGGCGCATGAGTTCGTCGATGTCGCCGCCATCCTCGGGGTAGACCGCAATGCCCACGCTGCACGAGACGTTCAGGTCGTGCCCTTCCACCGGGTGGGGTTGGCGGATCAGCGGGATCAGGCGGTTCTCGACCAATTGCTGCACGTCCTCGGGGCCGGCCACGTCGCGCATGATGATCACGAACTCGTCGCCGCCCAGGCGGCTCACGGTGTCGCGGCTGCGCACGGCCTGCGTGAGGCGGCTGGCCACCGAGCGCAGCAGGCCGTCGCCGATGTGGTGGCCCAGCGTGTCGTTGATGGACTTGAAGCGGTCCAGGTCGATGAACAGCACGGCCACGCGCTCGTTGTGGCCCTGGGCATGCGCCAGCGCGATCTGCAGGCGCTGCACGCACAGCGAGCGGTTGGGCAGCTCGGTGAGCACGTCGTGGTGCGCCAGGAACTGGATGCGCTCCTCGTTCTGCTTGCGGTCGGTGATGTCGATGGCGATGCCGATGTGGTTGACCACCGCGCCCGCCTTGCCCTCGCGCACGGCCGAGACCATGAGCCAGGCCGGGTAGGTCTCGCCCGAGCGGCGGCGAAAGCGCACCTCGCCCTGCCAGGACTCCTTGTCCTGCATGGCCCGGCTGATCTGGGCCGACAGCGGCTCCTGGCCCGCCACGTCCTCCTGCAGAAAGCCCAGGTCTTCGCCGATCACTTCGTAGAAGTCGTAGTGCGTGCTGCGGCAGAAAGCCTTGTTCACGCTGATGATCTGCTGGTCGGCGTTCATGATGATGATGCCCTCGGACGAGGCCTCGAACACCTTGGCCCACAGCTCCAGGCGCTGCTCCATGACCTTGAGCACATTGATCGGCGTGAAGGCCGTGAGCACCGCATCGCGCCCCTGGAACACCAGGCGCCGCGCCGACAGCACGGCCCACGAGGGCTCGGGCCCGCCCTTCCAGCGCACCTCGAACTCGTCGACCGAGCCCTGGTCCGCCAGGCGCTGGAAAAAGCGCCCGCGCACGCCGGGCTCCAGCCCCGCCACCCAGGGGTCGATGGTGCGGCCGTTGAGCCACTGGCCCGCGGGGGTGTTGGAGTGCAGCACCTCGTGTTCGGGGATGGAGGTCACCATGATCGGTATCGGGAAGGCCTCCACCAGCTCGCGCTGCGCCTCGGCCGCGCGCGCGCTGGCGGCCAGCTCCTGCTGCAGCAGGCGCTCGCGGTCGAGCTGGGCCAGCATGCCGTTGAAGGCGGTGACCAGGCGGCCGATCTCGTCGCTGCTGTTCCAGTGGGCGCGCAGCGTGTGGTCGCCGCTCTTGCGCACTTCATCGGCCACGCGGGCCAGTTGTTGCAGGGGCTTGGCGATCTGCCGCGCCACCAGGGTCACCAGCGACAGGATGCAGCCCAGCAGCACCAGGGCCGTGCCCAGGTGCAGCCACATGCGCGAGTACAGGCTGTCCACGCGCTGGTGCAGCAGGCGGTCCAGGTCCTTGATGCCCGAGCCCCAGGCCGCCTGCAGGGCACCAAGCACCTTGGCCTCCTGCGCGGCCAGCTGGGCCATGGTCAGGCGCGATTCGCCGCTGGCGACGGCCTGCAGGTGCGACTGGAATTCCAGCAATGCGGCGTTGAGCGCACCGCGGTCGTGCACCAGCGCCGCACGCAGCTCGGGTGTGCCGGCGATGAAGGCCTGGTTGTAGTCCGACTCGATGCCCAAGGTGACGGCTTCGAGCCGCCCCACCAGCGTGAGCAGCTCGGACGACCACTGCGGCCCGCGCGCGGTGCGCGGCGAGTTCAGAAAGCTCACCGTGTCATGCACGGCCTGCAGCAACTCGGGAAAGCGCAGCACCGACAGCGACATCTCGTAGTAGCTGTCCAGGTCGGGGTCGAGGATCAGGTTGGACTGGTTGCCCACGGTGGTGAGCAGTTCGCGCCCGTCGCGCAGCAGCAGGCTGCGCAAGCGCGTGAGGGCCTGTGCATCGGCCTCTCCTGCGGCGTCCGTGCCCAGGCGCCCCAGCGCATCCTGGAAGCGCTGGCCGGCCTCCTGGGTGTGCAAGGCCTCGTCGTGCTCGGCGCGCACCTTGGCCAGGCGCTCCAGGGTCTCGGCCACGGACAGGGCGGGCTCGCCCGGCTGCAGGAAGCGGCCCAGCAGGCCGTCGCGCACCACGGTGGCATAGGTGGTGCCCACGATCTCCTTGCGCGTGAAGTCGATCGCCTGGTTCTTCTCGTGGATCAGGATGCTGGAGACGTAGATCACCGCCGTGAGGTCCAGCAGGTAGATGAGCATGAGCTTGCGGCCGACGCTGAGCCTTCCCAGCCAACCCGATACGCGGTGCATGATTGCCATTGGTGCCCAGTTCCTGTCTCTGCAAGAGGTGTCACGGCGAAACGCTGCCGACGGTAAGCACACTTGCAATTTCCGCGCCATGCGCACCACCTTGGGGCGAACGGGGCCCACTTGCACAATTTTCCGAAGTGGCTGCTATAATGCTCGGCTTCGCTGGCATACCCCGTCGGCCAATACTAGTTAGGACGGGGAAACCGCCACGCATGGTCCCAAGGCCCGATCTTCCTTGCGACCCTCTGTGGGCACATTTGGAACACATTAGCTAATGACTACGATCCGCGTAAAAGAAAACGAACCCTTTGACGTCGCCCTGCGCCGCTTCAAGCGCACCATTGAAAAGCTCGGCCTGCTGACCGACCTGCGCGCCCGTGAGTTCTACGAAAAGCCCACCGCCGAGCGCAAGCGCAAGAAGGCCGCCGCCGTGAAGCGCCACTACAAGCGCGTGCGCAGCATGCAGCTGCCCAAGAAGCTGTACTGATCGCTGGCCCTCACCGGCCACATCAACCCGCGCTCGGGACGCCAGGCGCGGGTTTTTTGTTTTCTGCTCATCCTTCGCCCCCCTTTTTCCACCTGACAAGCTACAGGAGCAAAGCCATGTCCCTCAAGGACCAGATCACCGAAGACATGAAGACCGCCATGCGCGCCAAGGACAGCGAGCGCCTGGCCACCATCCGCCTGCTGCTGGCAGCGATGAAGCAAAAGGAAGTCGATGAGCGCGTGGAACTCGACGACGTGGCCGTGGTCGCCATCGTGGACAAGCTGATCAAGCAGCGCAAGGACTCCATCGCCGCCTTCGAGCAGGCCAACCGCCAGGACCTGGCCGACAAGGAAAAGTCGGAAATGGCCGTGCTGCAGACCTACCTGCCCGAACGCATGTCGGCCGAAGAAACCCTGGCCGCCGTGAAGGCCATCGTGGCCGAGTTGGGCGCCTCGGGCCCCGGCGACATGGGCAAGGTCATGGGCGTGGTCAAGACGCGCCTGGCCGGCAAGGCCGACATGGGCCAGGTCTCCGGCGCAGTGAAAACCGCCCTGGCCGGCGGCTGATCGGCCTTCAGCCGATCCCGGACCATTCCTTCTGGAAATGGTCCTGCAAAAACTCCACGCACACGCGCACCTTGGCCGACAGGTGCAGCCGCGTGGGGTACACAGCCCAGACGTTGGCGTCCTGGCGCCATTCGGGCAGCACCTGCACCAGTTGCCCGGCCAAGAGATGGGGCTGCACGTCCCACAGCGAGCGCAGTGCAATGCCGCGCCCGTCCACGGCCCACTGCACCACCATCTCGCCGTTGTTGGCCGACAGCGGGCCTCGCACCTTGACCATCTCTTCCACCGCACCGGCGCGCAGGCGCCACACGCCGATGGGGTGGTCGCGCTCCTTGATGACCAGGCAATCGTGGCTGGAGAGCTCCGCCAGCGCGCGCGGCGTGCCGTGGCGCGCCAGGTAGGCCGGGGCCGCGCACAGCACGCGGTGGTTGTCGGCCAGGCGCCGCGCAATCAGGTGGGGCGCAATCTCGTCGCCCACGCGCACATCGAGATCGAAGCCCTCGCCCGCCACATCCACCAGCCGGTCGAACACCTCCAGCCGCACCTGCAGGCCCGGGTGCCGCTCCACCAGGCGCGACAGGGCCGGTGCCACGACGCGCCGGCCAAAGCCGAAGCTGCTGCTCACGCGCAACAGGCCGCGCGGCTCGCGGCGCGTGACCGCCACCTCCTGCAGCAGCTGGTCCACGTCGTCCAGGATGCGCTGGGCCCAGTGGAACACGCGCTCGCCCTCCTCCGTGACGGCCACGCGCCGCGTGGTGCGGTGCAGCAGCTTCACGGCCAGGTCTTCCTCGAGCAGGCGGATGCGCTTGCTCACATAGGCGGGCGAGGTGCCCAGCTCGGTGGCTGCGTCGGCAAAGCTCGACTTGCGCACGACCACGGTGAACACGCGCAGGTCTTCGTTGGAGGGTGTTTTATGCACGAAGTGTGAACAATGGATGCACAGGCGGCCGATTGTATTTTGGTGAGGGCTGTCCAACAATGCAGGCCACACACCCGCCACCATGCAAGGAAGACATCTGATGAGCAGCAGCACCACCCAATACACCATTGCCGTGATCCCCGGCGACGGCATCGGCAAGGAAGTCATGCCCGAAGGCCTGCGCGCCGTGAAGGCCGCAGCCGAGCGCTTCGGCATGGCGCTGAACTACCGCACCATCGACTGGGCCAGTTGCGACTACTACGCCGAACACGGCCAGATGATGCCCGACGACTGGAAGGCCCAGCTCTCGGACGTGGACGCCATCTTCTTCGGTGCCGTGGGCTGGCCCGCCACCGTGCCCGACCACGTCTCGCTGTGGGGCTCGCTGCTCAAGTTCCGCCGCGAGTTCGACCAGTACATCAACCTGCGCCCGGTGCGCCTGTTCGAGGGCGTGCCCTGCCCGCTGGCCGGCCGCAAGCCCGGCGACATCGACTACTACGTGGTGCGCGAGAACACCGAGGGTGAATACACCTCGCTGGGCGGCATCATGTACGAAGGCACGGACCGCGAGATCGTGATCCAGGAGTCGGTCTACTCGCGCAAGGGCGCCGAGCGCCTGCTGAAGTTCGCCTTCGACCTGGCCCAGAGCCGCCCGCGCAAGCACGTGACCCTGGCCACCAAGAGCAACGGCATCGCCATCAGCATGCCCTGGTGGGACCAGCGTGCCGAGGAAGTCGCCAAGGACTACCCGGAGATCACGCTGGACAAGCAGCACATCGACATCCTGACCGCGCGCTTCGTGCTGCAGCCCGGCCGCTTCGACGTGGTGGCCGCGACCAACCTGTTCGGCGACATCCTGTCGGACCTGGGCCCCGCGACCACCGGCACCATCGGCCTGGCGCCCTCGGCCAACCTGAACCCGGACCGCACCTTCCCCTCGCTGTTCGAGCCCGTGCACGGCTCGGCCCCCGATATCTACGGCAAGAACATCGCCAACCCCATCGCCATGATCTGGTCGGGCGCACTGATGCTGGACTTTTTGACCCGGGGCCAGGGCGCCGGCCGCGCCGCGCACAATGCCATCGTGGCCGCCATCGAAGCCGCCCTGAAGGAAGGCCCGCTCACGCCCGACCTGGGTGGCACGGCCAACACCACAGAACTGGGCCAGGCCATCGCAGCGCGCATCGCCAAGGCCTGACGATTGGGCGGGGCCTTCAGCCCCGCTTCAGCCGGTGCCCGAACTGGTTGATGAGCATGCCGAAAAGCACCGCAGCGGTGCCCGCCCATTGCGCGGGCGCCGGCTGCTCGCCCAGCACCAACATGGCGGCCAGCAGGCCCACCACCGGGATCAAAAGCGAGAACGGCGTCACCCGCCCGGCCGGGTGGCGCTGCAGCAAGCGCGTCCACAGGCTGTAGGCCAGCAAGGTGGCCAGCAGGGCCAGGTAGAGCACGGCGAACAGCGCCTGCCCGTTGAGCCCTGCGAGCTGCGCTGCCACCGAGGCCGGGCCATCGAGCCACAGCGCCAGCGCGAAGAAGGGGACGATGGGCACCGTGCTGCTCCACACCACGAAGGGAAACGGCGCGTACTGCCCGCCCACCCGCGCCGCGAAGCGCACCACCAGGTTGGACAGGGCCCACATGAAGGCCGCGCCCAGCGTGAGGATGAAACCCGCCAGGCTCATCTGCAGCGCGCCCTCGCCATGGGCGCTGGCGATCACCAGCAGGCCCGCGAACGCCACCGCCAGGCCCAGCCACTGCGCAGGGCGCGCGCGTTCGTGCAACAACGTGACAGCGAGGATCAGGGTAAAGAAGGCCTGGGTCTGCATGACCACCGAGGCCATGCCCGCCGTCATGCCCAGGCGAAGGCCCAGGAACAGCAGGCCGAACTGCCCCACGCCCTGGGCCAGGCCATAGGCCACGATGAAGCGCCAGGGCAGCTGCGGCCGGCGCACGAAGAGCAGAAAGGGCAGCGAGGCCGCGACGAAGCGCAGCGCACCCAGCAGCATGGGGCTCAGGGTCTGCAGCCCCATCTTCATGACCACGAAGTTCGAGCCCCAGATCAGGATGACCGCGAGCGCACAGGCCAGGTCGCCCTGCGAGAGTGCGCGCGGCGGCGCATCGCCCACGGCAGTCGCCGCCGTGCTCATGCGCCGCTGCCCGCCAGGGCGCCTGCCACGGCCACCGGCCGCCCCTGCCGCTGGCGCGCGGCCACGAAGGCATCGAAGGCCTCGGCGCTGGTCTTGCGCGGCACATAGCCCAGTTGCTCCTTGAGCGCGGTGTTGAGCAGCACCGGGCGGTAGCGCAGGAAGTCGAGCTGCTCGGGCCCGTAGCGGCTCACCCCCAGGCGCGAGCCCACGAACAGCGCCGCGCGCAGCAGGCCGGCCGGCAGGTCGAGCGTGGTCTTGCCCAGGCGCGCGGCGATCTGGTGGATGGTGAGCGCCCCGTCACCCGCAAGGTTGTAGCAGCCGGGCGCGGCGCCATCGAGGGCATGCAGCAGTGCGCCAGTCACGTCTTCGTCCCAGATGAAGACAAACGGGCTGTCGCTGCCGCGGATGGCCAGCAGGCGCGGCTTCTCGAACAGCGCAGTGATCTGGTTGTCCACCCGATCGCCCAGGATGGTGCCGATGCGCAGCACGGTCTGCGCCAGCGCAGGGTGGCTCTGGCGCCACGCGGCCAGCATCTCCTCGACCAGGCGCTTGTGGTGCGCGTAGGCAAAGGCCTCGTTGCCGCGCAGCGGGTGGTCCTCGGTGATCCAGGGCGCGTTGTCGGCATGGTAGCCATAGGCCGCACCGCTGGAGGACACGACCACATGCCGCACGCCCTGCGCTGCACAGGCTTCGAGCACATTGCGCGTGCCGTTCACGTCCACGTCGTACTCAAACGCCCGGTTCGAATCGCGGCCCGGCGTGACGATGGAGGCCAGGTGCACCACGGTGTCGATGGCATGGCGCTGCAGGGTGGTGGCCAGGGCCGGGTCGCGCACGTCCTGCGCCTCATAGGTGACGCCCGGTTCCCGACGCTCGGGCGGCACCTCGCGCACATCAAGGGCCACCACAGCGCCCGTGTCCGGCCGCCGTGCCAGTGCCGCCACCACGCCGCGGCCCAGAAAACCGTCGGCCCCGGTCACGAGGATGTTGCGGGCCCGCACCGGCGCGCCGCTCATGCCCGCTCTCCCAGCGCCACGGCAGGCGCACCGGCGGGGTCCTTGCGGCCCCACCAACTGGCCAGCGCCAGGCCCGCGATGATGTCCCAGAAGCCCCAGACGCCGGCCACCACGGCCATGCCGCCCAGGCCGCCGAAGAAGCTGAAGATCACCACCAGGCCCAGGCCCGCGTTGCGGATACCGACCTCGATGGAGACCGCGCGCCGGTCGTAGTCCTGCAGGCCGGTGGCGCGCGCACACAGGTAGCCGGTGCCGAAGGCCAGCGCATCGTGCAGCGCCACGGCCAGCAGCACCAGGCCCACGTAGTCGAGGAAGAAGCGCCAGTTGCCCGCGATGGCCCCGAGGATGAAGCCGATGAGCGCCAGGAAGCTGATGATGCGCACGGCCTTCTTCACGCGCTGCGTGAGGCGCGGCAGCTGGTGCGCACAGGCCAGGCCCAGCACGAAGGGCAGGCCGATGATGGCGACGATGTGGCCCACCATCTCCAGCGGGTCGAGCTCAATGGTCTTGAGCAGCGGCGCGGCCGTGGGGTGCATGCCGCCCCAGAAGGCGAAGTTGAGCGGCATGGCCACGATGGCGATGGCATTGGAGATCGCCGTCATGGACACCGACAGCGCCACATTGCCACGCGCGCGGTGCGTGAGGATGTTGGACACATTGCCCGGCGGGCAACAGGCCACCAGGATCATGCCCAGCGCAATGCTCGGCCCCACGCCCAGCAGCAGCGTGAGCACAAAGGTCACCGCCGGCAGCACGATGAACTGGGCGGCAATGCCCACGGCCATGGCCCAGGGCATCTTGGCCACGCGGCGGAAGTCGTCCACCCGTGTGTCGAGCGCGATGCCGAACATCAGGAAGGCCAGCACCGCGTTGAGCAGCATCAGCGAGGCGGGGTTGAAGTTCAGGCGGATCTCGTCCACGGGCAGCATGCGTTGTCTCCTCGAAGTTCTTCTTGTCGCCGATCAGGCCAGCCCGGCCGATGCTTTTCGGACGGCCGCGCGGTAGGTGTCCTTGTGCACGTAGTAGGCCATGCGTTCGAGCTGCAGGTACTTGAAGCCACCCGACAGGTCCGGCGGCGGGCCCTGCACCGCAGCCGTGAAGGCCTGCGCGGCCGGCGTGCCGGCATCGAGTGACTTGAAGTAGCGCGCCACCAGCTCGGCCTGCTCGTAGCGGCCCTGCCAGCCGATGCCGCTGGCTTCGATCATGCCCAGCACGGCCAGGCGGTGCCGGCCGGGTGCGAAGATGTTGAGATGCAGGCGCGGCGCCATGCCCTGCCAGTTGAGCAGCTCGCGCGCGATGAAGGGGTAGTGCAGCGTGTAGCCGGTGGCGGCCAGCACCATGTCGTAGTCCTGGCGCGTGCCGTCCTTGAAGTGCACGGTGGGGCCGTCGAAGCGCGCGATGTCGGGCTTGACGTGGATGTCGCCATGGCCCAGGTGGTGCAGGATGAGCGAGTTCACGATGGGGTGCGACTCGTACATCTTGTAGGTGGGCTTGGGAAAGCCGAAGCGCGTGGGGTCGCCCGTGAACCACTTGAGCACCGTGCTGTCCACCTTCTGCTTGAGCCACGGCGGCAGCGGGCGCCGGCCACCCAAGGTGTCGGCCGGCTTGCCGAACACGTACTTGGGTACGAAGTAGTAGCCGCGCCGCACCGAGATGTCCACGCTGTCGGCATAGTGCACCGCATCCACCGCGATGTCGCAGCCCGAGTTGCCCGCGCCCACGATGAGCACGCGCTTGCCCTGGAACTGCTGTGCATGCTTGTAGGCCGAGGTGTGCAGCAGCTCGCCGCTGAAATGGCCCTCGAACTTCGGCATGCTGGGCTCGGCCAGCGTGCCGTTGGCGATCACCACGCCCTTGTACTCGGCCGATTCGGTGCCGCCATCCGCCGTGGCGATGGTCACGCGCCACAGGCTGTCTGCGCGCTCATCCAGCGGCTCCACCTTGAGCACGCGCACGCCGAAGCGGAAATGCCGGCGCAGGTCGAAGCGGTCGGCAAAGGCCGCGAAGTAGCGGCACAGCTCGCGGTGGCTGGGGTAGTCGGCCACGCTGTCGGCCATGGGGAACTCGCTGAACTCGGTGGTGCGCTTGCTGGATATCAGGTGGGCCGACTCGTACACCGTGGAGCGCGGGTTGGCGATGTTCCACAGCCCACCCACGTCGGTATAGGCCTCGAAGCCCTGGAACGGGATGCCCAGCTTCTGCAGGTTGCGCGCCCCGGCCAGGCCCGAGGGGCCGGCGCCGATGAGCGCGATCATGCCCCGTGTGGCAGGTGTAGTGGTGTCCACGCAGGCCTGCAGGCCGGTGGGGGCGTGGCGGAGATCGTCTTGCATCTGGGGGCGTGCTCGCGGGTGGGATTCAACGGGGGTCGGAAGGGGCCTGGGTGGTGCCCGGCAGGCCCGGGATGGCCGTGGCACCGGCTTCGCCCACGCGCGGCTTGCGCGGCTGGCCGCGCAGCAGGTGGTCGTAGGTGGCCGCAGGCAGGCAGGCCAGCAGGCGCGAGAGCCAGCCGATATGGCGCGGCAGCACGATGTGTTCGCGCCCGCGTGCCACACCGGCCAGCAGCGCACGCGCGGCGGCATCGGGCTCCATCAGGCCGGGCATGGCAAAACGGTTGCCCGCGGTGAGCGCCGTGCGCAGGTAGCCCGGGCTCACGGTGTGCACGGACAGGCGCGTGCCCCGGCATTCGGCGCGCAGGCTCTCCAGGTAGCGGATGAGCCCGCCCTTGCTCGCGCAGTAGGCGCCATTGCCGGGCATGCCGCGCCAGCCCGCAATGCTGGCCACGCCCACCAGGGCGCAGCGCGGCCCCTGCTGGGCCTGCGCACGCAGCGCCCGCACGAAGGGCTGGAAGGTGGTGGCCGGGCCGAGCAGGTTGATCTCCAGCATGCGGCGCATCACGGCCAGGTCGCCGGCCTCGCCGGTATCGAAGCCGCCCGCCACGCCGGCATTGGCCACCACCAGGTCGGGCAGGCCGGCGCGCGCCATCCAATCGGCCGCCACCTGGGCCATGGCATCGGCATCGGCCACATCGGGCGTGTACACAGCACAGCGGCCGGGTGCCGTGGCGGCCAGGGAGTCGAGCACATCGCGCTGCAGGCCCACCAGGGCCACCTGTGCGCCCAGGGCCAGCAACTCGCGCACCAGGGCCTGGCCCAGGCCGCCACAGGCGCCGGTCACGACGGCATTGCGAAAGGGAGCGGAAGGTGAGGCCATGGACAGCAAAGGCTTTCAGGAAAGGGCTTGCGTCCACTGTAGGGCAGGCCTTATAAATCCCGGAATATTTTCTTATTTCGTCTCGAAATCAGAGATTCATGACAGAAACCACCGCTCCCGCCTCCCCCGGCCTGCGCCTGTTCGACCTGCTGGAGCTGCTGGTGCGCGAAGCGCGCCCGCTGACCCTGGCCGAGGCCGTGGCCGCCAGCGGCTGGCCCAAGCCCAGCGTGCACCGGCTGCTGGTGCAGCTGGAAGCCGGCGGCCTGCTGGCACGCGAGCCCGACGGCCGGCGCTATGCGCCCGCCCCCCGCCTGCTGCGCCTGGCCGAGGCCACGCTGGCCGGCAGCACCCAGCAGGGCGTGCGCCACGCCGTGCTGCGCCAGTTGGTGGCCGAGGTGGGTGAGAGCTGCAACTTCACCGCCCTGTCCGGTGCGGAGGTGGTGTACCTGGACCGCATCGAGTCGGCTTTTCCGCTGCAGATGAACCTGCGCCCCGGCACGCGCGTGCCCGTGCACTGCTCGGCCAGCGGCAAGCTGCTGCTGGCGCACATGGCCGCCGGCCAGCGCCACAAGCTGCTCGACGGCCTGGCCCTGACCCGCCACACCGCCACCACGCTGACCACGCGCGCCGCGCTCGATGCGGAGTTCAAGCGCATCCGCAAGGACGACTACGCGGTCGACGCCGAGGAGTTCGTCGAAGGCCTGGTCTGCGTGGCCGTGCCGGTGCGCGGTGCCGATGGCCACAGCATCCGCTGCGCCGTGGCGCTGCAGGCCCCGGCGGCGCGCATGACGTTGGCCCAGGCGCTGGAGAAGCTGCCCCGGCTGCAGGCTGCGGCGGCCGCCCTGGCCCGCACCTGGGGCTAACTCTTTGTGCGCGGCTTTCTGCGCATGCCGGCCGCAACCTCCCGCAGGCAGTCGATCAGTTGCTCGGTGCTGGGTGTGGGCCGCTGGCCGCGCAGGGTGATCAGGCCCACGGGCGGCAGGTCGATGGGCACGGCCAGCGGCAGCACGGCCACCTGGCCCTGGGCCGCGAAGTGCTGCGCCACCGAGCGCGCCATGAAGGCCACGGCACCGCGCTGGTGGATGAAGGACAGCTGCGTGAGAAAGGAGGCCGACTCCACGATGTCGGCCGGCGGGTGCAGGTCGTGCGCGAAGAACATCTGGTCGAGCTTGACGCGCAGCGAGGCCCAGGGCGGCGGCATCACGCAGGGCAGCGCGGCCAGGTCGGCCCACTGGGGCTTGCGCTTGCGTGCGAGCACGTGGCCGGGTTGCACCACCACGGCCATGGGCTCGGCATACAGGGCCTCGGTCTCCAGGTCGGGCGAGGCGTAGCCGGGTTCGAGCCGGCCCACGAAGAGGTCGAGCTCGCCCAGGCGCAGCTTGGGCAGCAGGCGCGTAAGGTCGCCCTCCTCCACCAGCACGCTGGTGTGGGTGGAGCGCGCCTTGAGCCGCTCCACCGCCTGGGCCAGCAGCACGGGCGTGGCCACCACCATGGCGCCCACGCTGGTGCGACCGCTGGCGCCGCTGGCCTCGGCCGCGATCTCGGCACGCGTGCGGTCGTAGCCGGCCAGCACCGAGCGCGCAAAGCGCACCACGCTGGCACCGGCGGCCGTGGGCTCGGTGCCCCGCGTGGAGCGCTCGAACAGCGGCAGGCCGAACATGCGCTCGATCTCGGCCAGGGTCTTGGAGACGGCCGGCTGCGTGACCGCCAGGAACTCGGCCGCCCTCCCCAGGTGGCGGAACTGGTCCAGCGCCACCAGCATCTGCAGGTGGCGCAGCTTGAGGTTGGAACGCAGGACGCGGTCGATGCGGGTCATCGGGGTTTCTCCTGATTCATGTCATTGGGGCTATGAAGAGAGTCCGTATTTTCATTGGATTGTTATGCAGTGCTTCTGAACAATCGCGGCTTCCGATACAACAACGATGGAGACACGCATGCACGACACCCCCCACGGCGGACGGCGCCAGCTCGTCCTGGGCGCCCTCGGCGCCACCGCGCTCAGCGCCCTGCCCGGCACGCTGCTGGCGCAGAACTACCCCGAGCGCCCCATCACCTTCATCTGCCCCTGGCCCGCGGGCGGCACGGCCGACCAGTCGATGCGCACGCTGTGCACCGTGGCCGGGCGCATCCTGGGCCAGGCCATCGCGGTGGAGAACCGCGCGGGTGCCTCGGGCATGATCGGCTCCAAGGCCCTGGCCTCGGCCAAGGCCGACGGCTACACCATCGGCCAGATCCCCATCTCGGTCACGCGCTTTGCGCAGCTGGGCACCTTGCAGGCCGACCCGCGCAAGGACTTCACCTACCTGGCGCGCACCTCGGGCCAGACCTTCGGCATTGCCGTGCCGGCGGACTCGCGCTTCAAGACCTTGAAGGACTTCGTCGACCATGCCAAGGCCAACCCCGGCAAGGTGACCTATGCCCATGCCGGTGTGGGCGGCGCGACCCACGTGGGCATGGAGGAGTTCGCCGCTGCAGCGGGCATCCAGCTGAACCACGTGCCCTACAAGGGCGGTGCCGAGGCGCTGCAGGGCGTGCTTGGCGGCCATGTGGATGCGCTGGCCGACTCCAGCTCCTGGGCGCCCCATGTCGAGGCCGGCAAGCTGCGCCTGCTGGCCACCTGGGGCGAGCAGCGCACCGCCCGCTTCAAGGACACGCCCACGCTGCGCGAAGCCGGCTACAACGTGGTGGTGGATGCCCCCAACGGCATCGGCGCCCCCAAGGGCCTGGAGCCGGCCGTGGCCGCCAAGCTGCGCGACGCCTTCCGCCAGGCCGTGGCCAGCCCCGAGTTCAAGGCCGTGGCCGACAAGCTCGATGCGCCGCTCCTGTACCTGGACGGCCCCGACTACGAGAAGTACGTGAACGCGGTCTACCAGAAGGAAACCGTGCTGATCGACAAGCTCAAGCTGCGTGAATTGATGCGCACTTGAGTTCCTGGGCCGCCACGAGCGGTCCCCCACCACAAAGAAGGCCCCCGATGAATGCCCCCGAGGCTCCCGCCCTCCTCTCCAGCCCCCTGCTGCACCTGCACCCCAACGACAACGTGCTGGTCGCCAAGTCCGCGCTGGCCCTGGGCCAGGCTATCCCCGAACTCGGCGTGCGCACACGCGCCCAGGTGCCCGCCGGCCACAAGATCGCCGCGCGCCGCATCGCCGAGGGCGAGCAGGTGCGCAAGTACGACACCGTGATCGGCGTGGCCACGCGCGACCTGGAGCCCGGCGACTACGTGCACAGCCACAACCTCAAGCTCGTGGACTACTACCGCGACCCGGCCTTCGGTGCCGACGTGCGGCCGGTGGACCTGGTGCCCGATGCCGAACGCGCCACCTTCCAGGGCTTCGTGCGCGCCGATGGCAGCGTGGGCACGCGCAACTTCATCGGCATCCTGTCGTCGGTGAACTGCTCGGCCACCGTCATCAAGCGCATTGCCGCGCACTTCACGCCCGAGAAGCTGGCCGCTTTTCCGCACGTGGACGGCGTGGCCGCCTTCGCGCAGACCAGCGGCTGCGGCATGTCCTCGCCCAGCGAGCATTTCGACGTGCTGCGCCGCACCCTGGCCGGCTATGCGCGCCACCCCAATCTGGCGGGCGTGCTCATCGTGGGCCTGGGCTGCGAGCGCAACCAGGTCGATGCGCTGGTGGACTCGCAGGGCTTGAAGGCCGGCCGGCTGATGCGCACCCTGGTGATGCAGGAGGTGGGCGGCACGCGCGCCACGATCGAGGCCGGCATCGCCGCCATTGAGGCCATGCTGCCCGAGGCGAACGCCGCACGGCGCCAGCCGGTGAGCGCGGCCCACCTCAAGATCGGGCTGGAATGCGGCGGCTCGGACGGTTTCTCGGGCATCACCGCCAACCCGGCGCTGGGTGCGGCCATGGACCTCCTGGTGCGCCATGGCGGCACGGCCATCCTGTCGGAGACGCCCGAGATCCATGGCGTGGAGTTCATGCTCACACGCCGCGCCGTGAGCCCCGCCGTCGGCCAGAAGCTGCTGGACCGCCTGGCCTGGTGGGAACGCTATGCCGCGGGCCAGAACGCCCAGTTCAACGGCGTGGTGGGCCATGGCAACCAGGCCGGCGGGCTGGCCAATATCTTCGAGAAATCGCTGGGCTCGGCCATGAAGGGCGGCACCACGCCCCTGAAGGCCGTGTACGAATACGCCGAGCCCATCACCGAAAGCGGCTTCGTGTTCATGGACTCGCCCGGCTACGACCCCGTGGCCTGCACCGGCCAGATCGCCAGCGGCGCGCAGCTGATCTGCTTCACCACCGGGCGCGGCTCCATGTTCGGCAGCAAGCCGGCACCCACCATCAAGCTGGCGAGCAACACGCCCATGTACACCCGGCTCGAAGAGGACATGGACATCAACTGCGGCGTGGTCATCGACGAAGGCGTTTCCGTGCCGGAGATGGGCCAGCGCATCTTCGCGCAGATCCTGCGCCATGCCAGCGGCGAGGCCACCAAGAGCGAGGCCCTGGGCCTGGGCGACCATGAATTCGTGCCCTGGCACCTCGGCATCGTGAGCTGAGCCCGCACCGACCATCCACCGACAGCCCCCCCATGCCCCTGACCCTGACCCTGACCCGCCCCGACCTGCTGCGCAGCGCCAACTTCATCGCCGGCCAATGGACGCCCGGCCCCGGCGCCCTGCTCGCCGTGACCGACCCCGCCACCGGCGCCACCATCACCGAGGTGCCCGACAGCGGCGCCGCCGAGGCACGCGCCGCGCTCGATGCCGCGCATGCCGCCTTCCCTGCCTGGAAGAAGGTGTCCGCCAAGCAACGCGCCCAGACCATCAAACGCTGGAACGACCTGGTGCTGGCCCACCAGGACGACCTGGGCAAGCTCATCAGCCGTGAACAGGGCAAGCCCCTGGCCGAAGGCAAGGGCGAGGTGGCCTATGCCGCCAGCTACATCGAATGGTTTGGCGAAGAGGCCACGCGCATGAACGGCGAACTCATCCCCGCGCCCGTGCCGGGCCGGCGCATGTTCGCGCTGAAGGAACCCGTGGGCGTGGTGGCCGCGATCACGCCGTGGAATTTTCCGGCCGCGATGATCGCGCGCAAGATCGCCCCGGCCCTGGCCGCCGGCTGCACCGTGGTCTGTAAGCCGGCCGAGGACACGCCGCTGACCTCGCTGGCCCTGGTGCTGCTGGCGCACGAGGCCGGGGTGCCCGCCGGTGTGCTCAACATCGTGACCGCCTCGCGCGAGAAGACGCCCGAGGTGGTGGACGTATGGCTCGACGACGCCCGCGTGCGCAAGATCACCTTCACCGGCTCCACCCCGGTGGGCAAGCACCTGGCGCGGCGCAGCGCCGACACGCTCAAGAAGCTCTCGCTGGAGCTGGGCGGCAACGCACCCTTCATCGTGTTCGAGGACGCGGACCTCGACGCGGCCGTGGACGGCTTCATGGCCGCCAAGTTCCGCAACGGCGGCCAGACCTGCGTGTGCCCGAACCGGGTGTTCGTACACACATCCATTCACGACGCATTTGCAGGCAAGCTCGCCGCCCGCGTGGCCGCCCTGCAGGTCGGCCCCGCAAGCGACCCGGCATCGCAGATCGGCCCCATGATCAACGACCGTGCGGTGGAGAAGATCGAGCGCCACGTGCAGGACGCCGTGGCCCGTGGCGCACGTGTGCTCACGGGCGGCGAACGCCTGCCGCAGCTAGGCCCCACCTACTATGCCCCCACCGTGCTCGTGGGCGCCGACGCGAGCATGGCCTGCGCCTGCGAGGAGACCTTCGGCCCCGTGGCCCCGCTCACGCGCTTCACCGACGAGGCCGAGGTGATCGCCGCCGCCAACGACACGCCCTTCGGCCTGGCCGCGTACTTCTACAGCCAGGACCTGCGCCGCATCTGGCGCGTGGCCGACGCGCTGGAGACCGGCATCGTGGGCATCAACGAAGGCGCCATCGCGGCCGAGGCCGCGCCCTTCGGCGGCGTCAAGGAGTCGGGCTACGGCCGCGAGGGCTCGACCCACGGCCTGGACGACTACCTGCACACCAAGTACCTCTGCCAAGGCCAACTCGACTGAGAACCCTTATCCATGCCCGCTCACAACCCCTTCAAGACCGCCCTCGCCGAACGCCGCCCCCAGGTCGGCCTGTGGCTTTCCATGGCCGACCCCTACCTGGCCGAAGCAGCCGCCACCTGCGGCTACGACTGGCTGCTGGTCGACGGCGAGCACGCCCCCAACGACGTGCGCAGCACCCTGGCCGCACTGCAGTCGGTGGCAGCCCACGGCGCCCAGCCCGTGGTGCGTGTGGTCGAGGGCAGCACGGCCCTCATCAAGCAGATGCTGGACATCGGCGCCCGCACCCTGCTCGTGCCCATGGTGGACACGGCCGAACAGGCCCGTGCCCTCGTGGCGGCCACGCAGTACCCGCCGCTCGGCACACGCGGCGTGGGCAGCGCCGTGGGGCGTGCCTCGCAGTGGAGCGCACGCAGCGACTACCTGAACGTGGCCGATGACGAGGTCTGCCTGCTGGTGCAGGCCGAAACGGTGACCGCGCTGCAGAACCTCCCTGCCATCTGCGCGGTGGAGGGCGTGCACGGCGTCTTCATCGGCCCGGCCGACCTGGCCGCCTCGATGGGCCACCGCGGCAACCCGGGCCACCCGGAGGTGCAGGCGGCCATCGAAGGCGCGATGAAGACCATCATCGCCAGTGGCAAGGCGGCGGGGACGCTGACCTCGGATCCGGTGTTGGCGCAGCGGTACCTGGATCTGGGGTGCACGTTTGTGGCGGTGGGCGTGGATGTGCTGATGTTTGTGAATGCAGCGCGGAAATTGAGGATGCAGTTTGGTGCGCCGGGTGCTGCTGCTGGCGAGCCAGCCAAGGTCAGTGCAGCGTATTGATCGTTTAGGGATGATGGTGGCGTCCTGCCTGTGTTGAGGGCGGAGGCCGGGATGTGCGCCCGGCGGCGCACCTACCTTCTTTTGCTTCGTCAAAAGAAGGTAGGCCAAGAAAAGACGACCCCGCTGCCCGTGTCCCCCTCGCCCGGGGGCGAGGGGGCAGCCTGCGATGCTCGGTCCTGGGGTGTGCCGCAGAACTCGCTGCGTTCTTCGAACTCCGCTCAGACAGCTGCGGCAAGCTAGACAACGAGGCGCGTGTCCTTCGGCACGCGCTCACCCCAGGCCCTGCGCTTCTCGGCACGGTCAGAAGGGGGTGGGAGCGGGCTCCATACGGGCCATTGCTTCG
>NZ_JACHLK010000024.1 GCF_014207955.1 Acidovorax soli | reverse complement strand
GGATTGAAGTTGCCCTGGGCGTCGAAGTCGGTGACGGGGAAGGACAGCAGGCCGGAGCCCATGATGGATTTGAGGTCTTGCGGGGTCATGGTGGTGGGTTCGTCCAGGGGTCGTGCAGGCCAGGCCAACAGGTCGTACAAGCGGGTTGCGGAGCCCCGTTTCGCCTGCCCGAGGCAGTGATCGGAGGGTTTGCGGCACCGATCTGCGGCGCCGATGCATGAATGTTAACGATAACATTTGCACAAACCATAGGGAAAACCCGTAGTTATGCGATAACTTGCAAATTCATCCCGCGGCAGCGGGAACGGCTGCTGCCTGGCTCAGAACCTGTTCAAGGCACGGCGGGCGCGGCCGCAAACACCTCGATGGCCTCGAGCCCCGAGACCGAGCGCCCCGCCTTGCCGTCCCCCACCACCACGAGCCGCGCCAGGCCGCGCGCCAGGGGCTGCCCGTCGATGCGGTAGGCGATGAGCACGCGCCGCCCGCCCAACTCGGGGCTCATCTCGGCCAGGGAGACGAGGGCCTGGTAGCCATCGGCCCCGGTGGCCACCAGGTACATGGACTGCAGGTTGGCACCGCTGTCGCCATCGGCCTCCAGCGCGGCCGAGGTGTGCAGCAGGCTCCACAGGTCCACCCCCGTGTAGCGGCGCCCGCCCACCTCGTGCGTGACGGCCGGCAGCGCCAGCAGCGCCGCCTCGTCCAGCTGCAAGGCGTTGCCCACCGCACCCAGCACCTGCACGGCCTGCGGCGCCGCCACCCCGCTGCCCGTGCCCACCGAGCCGGAGGCACGCACCTCCAGCCGCGTGAGGCCGGCCACGTAGCGGCTGCCCTGCACATCGCCCGGCGCGGTGATGCGCAGCGATGCGGGCCCGGTGGCCCCGCCCTCCTCCCCGGCCCCCGCCTCGGCATAGGCCACGATGCTGGGCTTGGCACCAAAGTCCGGGTGCAGTTCGCCCACCGAGAACACGGCGTGGTAGCCCTCGGCGCCACTGGCCAGCACATAGCGGCCCAGGGCCGCAGCCCTCTGCCCATGGGCGTCCGTGGCCATTGCCGACTGCAGGGCGCAGGCCTGCAGCAGCGGCCACAGGGCGGCACCGGTGTAGCTGCGCGCCTGCGGCCCGCTGCCGTCCTGGTAGTCCACCTTCTGCTGCACCACGCCCGACTGACGCAGGTCCAGCACCGACTCGGTGGCCGGAGCCTGCACGGCACACACCAGCTGCACGCGTGCAGCCCCATCGCCCTGGTGGGCGCAGCCCTGCACCAGCCCCAGCGCGCCCAGGGCCAAGAGGGCCTGGGCAAAGGTCGTCGAAGTGCGTGGCATGGGCATGCAGGGCTCCCGTCGGCTGGGGTGGTCGTGACTGACGCACCCATTCTGGCACCGCACTCCACCGGCCAGGCAGCGGTAGCACCTGCTTACCACCACCGCCCCGGCATGGCTGGTTCGCTTCTTGCATCGCCTGTGCACAGCCCCACCACCGGTCGCCCGCCCTTGCCTGCATGAACCACCACGAACCCGACTTCCTCGCCAACGTGCGCCAGGAGCTGAACGATGGCCGGCGCTGGCTGGACCGCACCATCGTGCTGGCCTATGCCTGCGCGGCCGGGCTGTGCGTGGTGGCCTTCACGCTGATGGCCGATGCGGCCTTCGAGCTGTTCATGCACCTGTACCGCTGGCAGGGCGGCTGGGCCGTGCTGCTGTGGATGCCCGCCGTCACGGCCACCGTGGTCTGGGCCACGCGGCGCTGGGCGCCCGGCGCCGCGGGCTCGGGCATCCCGCAGGTGATCACCGCGCTGGATCCGGCGCTGGAAACCGGCAAGCGCGGGCGCTTTGTCTCGCTGTGGCTGTCGTTCGCCAAGATCATGCTGGCCAGCGCGGGCTTTCTGGCCGGACTGTCCATCGGGCGCGAGGGGCCCTCGGTGCAGGTGGCGGCGGGCATCATGCACCATGCGCGGCGCTGGTTCGACCCGCGCTCGGGCATCACCGCGCATGCGCTGCTGGTGGCCGGCGGCGCGGCCGGCATTGCGGCGGCCTTCAATGCGCCACTGGCCGGCGTGGTGTTCGCCATCGAGGAGTTGTCGCGCAAGATGGAGTCGCGCAGCAGCGGTGTCATCATTGCGGCCATCGTGCTGGCCGGGCTGATGGGCGTCTCGGTGTTCGGCAACCTGAGCTACTTCGGCCGCATCCAGGTGCCGCACCTGGACTGGAGCGCCCTGCTCCCCGGCCTGGCCGTGACCCTGGCCTGCGGCGTGCTGGGCGGGCTGTTCGCCAAGCTGCTGGCGGCCTCGCTCACCGGCACCTCCGAGCGCCTGTGCCGGCTGCGTGCGCGCTTTCCGATCCGCTTCGCCGCGGGCGGTGCCCTGGTGGTCGCGGTCATCGGGCTGGTGACCGGCGGCGCCACCTTCGGCGCAGGGTCCGAGGCGGTCAAGCACATGCTGGCGGGCCAGGCCGATGTGCCGGCCGTCTACGTCACGCTCAAGTTCATTGCCACCTGGCTGTCGGCCTGGCTGGGCGTGCCCGGCGGCATCTTCGCGCCCTCGCTGTCCATCGGCGCGGGCGTGGGGCACAAGCTCGCGCTGCTGCTGGGCCCGGACATCGGCCCGGCGCTGATCGCCATGGGCATGGCCGCCTTTCTCGCAGCCGTCACGCAGGCACCGCTCACGGCCTTCATCATCGTGATGGAGATGGTCGACGGCCACGCCATGGTACTCAGCCTCATGGCCGCGGCCATGCTGGCCAGCCTGGTCTCGCGCATGCTGGCAAGGCCCTTGTACGAAACGCTGGCGCTGGCGATGCTGCAGTCCCTGCAGCAGCAACAGCCACCACAACCGCCGCCGACGGTGGAGCCCAGCCCAGCACCCCCCGGTCCGGCCCGCCCCGGCGCCTGACTTCGCACAGGCCCCGTGCCCGGGCTTTGCCCCATTGGCGCCGCGCGCGATCTCCCGCAGAATTTCGCGGTCCCATCTGCCGCCGCGCCATGACTGCCGACTCCCTCGCCCTCTTTCTCGCCCAATCGTCCTGGACGTCCAGCCTGACCACCGAAGAGGCCGCGCGCGTGCGCCGGGCCATCACGCTGCGCAGCTACCCTGCGGGCGGCGCGGTGTTCGCCAAGGGCACACCCACGGCGCACTGGGCCGGGGTGGTGGAGGGCATGCTCAAGCTGGACAACATCACGGCCGAGGGCCGCACCAGCACCTTTGCGGGCGTGCCCTCGGGCGCCTGGTTCGGTGAAGGCTCGGTGCTCAAGGACGAGCCCCGGCCCTATGCCGTGACGGCGCTGACCGACAGCGTGGTGGCCCTGCTGCCGCGCAGCGAGTTCCTGCGGCTGCTGCACGAGAGCCACCCGTTTGCGCTGTGGCTGATCGGGCAGCTCAACGCGCGCCTGGCGCACTACGTGGCGCTGGTGCAGTCGGACCGGCTGGGCGACACCACGGCGCAGGTGGCGCACAGCCTGTCGGGCCTGTTCAATGATGCGCTGTTCCCCAACACCGCGCGGCGCATCACACTCTCGCAGGAGGAGCTGGGGCGCCTGTCGGGCGTGTCGCGCCAGGTGGCCAACAGGGCGCTGCAGGAGCTGCAGGACCGCGGCGCGATCCGGCTGGGCTATGGGTCCATCGAGGTGATCGACCTGAAGATTCTGCAGGCCATCGCCCGCGAGGGCTGACCGTTCAGCCGGCGGCCTCGGTCTGGATCTGCGCCAGCCGCGTGATCGCCTCGCGGCTGCCCGCGATCTCGCGCAGGCGGAACTTCTGGATCTTGCCCGTGGCCGTCTTGGGCAGGGCATCGAAGACCACCTGGCGCGGGCACTTGAAGCGCGCCAGGTGCGCGCGGCAGAAATCGATCAGCTCCTGGGCACTGACGCTGCCCACCGCGTCGGCCTTGAGCTCCACGAAGGCGCAGGGCACCTCGCCCCAGCGCTCGTCGGGCTGGGCCACCACGGCGGCCAGCAGCACGGCGGGGTGGCGGTGCAGCACGTCTTCCACCTCCACGGACGAGATGTTCTCGCCGCCCGAGATGATGACGTCCTTGGAGCGGTCGGTGATCTGCACATAGCCATCGGGGTGCAGCACGGCGATGTCGCCGGTGTGGAACCAGCCGCCCGCAAAGGCCTTGGCCGTGGCGCCCGGGTTCTTGAGGTAGCCCTTCATCACGGTGTTGCCGCGCACCATGATCTCGCCGGCCGTCACGCCGTCGGCCGGCACGGGCTGCAGGGTGTCGGGGTGCAGCACGCGCAGGTCTTCCAGCGCCGCGGCACGCACGCCCTGGCGGGCCTGCAGCTGGGCACGCGCGGCCTCGGGCAAGGCAGCCCAGCCGGGCTGGCGCACGCAGCGCACGGGCGTGCCCGCGATCTCGGTGATGCCGTAGACATGGTCCACGTCAAAGCCCATGGCGGCAATCGCCTGCAGGATGGCGGCCGGCGGCGGCGAGCCCGCCGTGAGCACGCGCACCGGGCGCGGCAGCACGATGCGCTCGTGCGCGGGTGCATTGGCCAGCATGGCCAGCACCGTGGGCGCGGCGCAGAAATGGTCCACGCCATGCGCAGCGATGGCCTCGAAGACCGCCTTGGCCGTGACCTTGCGCAGGCACACATGGGTGCCCGCGGCCGCCGTGACGGCCCAGGTGAAGCACCAGCCGTTGGCATGGAACATGGGCAGCGTCCACAGGTAGACGGGGTGGCGCGGCAGCGCCCAGTCGGTCATCTGCAGCAGGCTCATGAGGTAGGCGCCGCGGTGGCTGGGCACCACGCCCTTGGGGTCGCCCGTAGTACCCGAGGTGTAGTTCAGCGCGATCGGGTCCCACTCGTCCTCGGGCCACAGGCCTGCGAAGGCCGGGTCGCCCTCGGCCAGCAGGGCTTCGTAGTCGATGGCACCGAAGGCCGGCTGCGCAGGCAGGCCCGTATCGTGGATGGCGACCACCAGGGGCGGCTGCGCCAGGCCCGCGACGGCCTGCACCGCCAGGGGCGCGAACTCGCTGTCCACCAGCAGCACGCGCGCCTCGCCGTGGCCCAGGATGAAGCCCACCGCCCGGGCGTCGAGCCGGCAGTTGATGGCATTGATCACCGCGCCGCACAGGGGAATGCCCAGGTGCGCCTCCAGCATGGCGGGCGTGTTGGGCGCGAGGATGGCCACGGTGTCGCCGCGCTGCACACCGCGCCGCGCCAGCGCGCTGGCCAGGCGGTAGGCGCGCTCGCGCGTCTGCGCCCAGGTCTGCGTGCTGCCGCCATGCACGACGGCGATGCCCTGCGGGTGCACCTGGGCACTGCGGTCCAGAAAGCCCAGCGGCGTGAGCGGCAGGTGGTTGGCGGGCGCCCGGTCCAGGCCGTGCTGGTAGGGGCTGCTGTGGGGGGCTTTGTGCATGGCTGTCTCCTTGGGGTGGCGTGTGGGATGGCGCGCTCAGGCGTGGTAGGTGGTGAAGGACTCGACGCTCTCGCGCTCGGTCACCAGCGTGTTCTCGATGCGGGCCGGGTCGGCATGGCCCAGGCCCATGCCGCAGACCACCATCTCGGTGGCGGGGATGCAGAGCTCGGCGTGGATGACTGCATGGAACCGGGTGAACGCCACCTGCGGGCAGGTGCCGAGCCCGCGCGCACGGGCCGCCACCATCAGGCTCTGCAGGAACATGCCGTAGTCGAGCAGGCTGCCGGCCGCCAAGGCCCGGCTCACCGTGAAGATCAGCCCCACGGGCGCATCGAAGAAGTGGTAGTTGCGGCCATGCTGGGCCTGCATGCGCGCCTTGTCGCCCCGGGCGATGCCGAGCAGGCCATACAGGTCCCAGCCCACCTTGCGGCGCCGGTCCACATAGGGCGAGACCCATTCGAGCGGGTAGTAGTGGTAGGGCTCGGCGAGGGCGGCCGCCGCATCGCCGTCGTTGTCCACGGCGGCGATGGCGGCGCTCAGGCGCTCCCTGGCGCTGCCCATGAGCACATGCACGCGCCAGGGCTGGGTGTTCATGCCCGAGGCCGCGTGGCGCGCCACATCGAGGATGGCGTGCACCTCGGCCAGATCCACCGGCGTGGGCAGAAAGGCGCGGACGCTGCGCCGCGAGACGATGGCCCAGTCCACCGCCTGGCGCAGCGGCCGGGCCGCAAGCGGGGCCGCGCCGGGCGAACGATCGGGATGGCTGGGAGGGGTGCCGGAGAGGTCCGGCGGCAGGGGTGAACAGGTCATGGCGGCATGCTAGGCATGGCCGCCGTTCATGACTGTCGATGCGATGACATTTCGGGAAATCCCGGCATCCGCAAGCCCTGCCCTCAGGGCAGAAAGAGCACCAACCCGAACACGGAAAACAGTGCAAGGTGCATCAGCCCCTGCAGGGGCGAGGTGCGCTGCCCGTTGAAGCTGAGCATCGAGAGCGCAACCGTCAGCACCGCCAGCACCACCTCGGTGCCCGACAGGCCCATGGCCATGCGCCGGCCCGTGGCCACGCCGATGAGCAGCACGGCCGGCACCGTGAGGCCCACCGTGGAGACGAACGCGCCCAGGCACAGGTTGAGCGTGCGCTGCATGCCGTTGCCCATGGCCGCGCGCACCGCGGTGATGGACTCGGGCGTGAAGACGATGATGGCGATGAGCACCCCGCCCACGGCGGCGGGTGCACCGGCCGCGGCAAGGCCGTAGTCGGTCACGATGGCCAGGTAATGCGCCAGCAACACGATGGGCAGCACCAGCGCCAGCAGCACCAGCGAACGCACGAACACGGCGCGCCGGCCGGTGCCCGGCAGTGCCTCGGACTCCTGTGGCACGGGCAGCGGCGCCGATGCCGGCACCGCCATGCGGCCGGCCGCCGGCTGCAGAAAATAGCGCCGGTGGCTGCCCATCTGCAGCCACAGAAAGGCCGCGTACAAGCCGGCTGTGAGAGCCGCCATGCCCAGCGCCTGCGGCGTGGAGAACGCACCCGCCCCGCCCAGGTGGTTGGGCAGCACCAGCGCCGTGCCGGTGAGCAGCGCGATCATGCCCAGGTAGGCCGTGGCGCCCTGGGCGTTGTACTCCTGGTCGCCATGGCGGGCCGCGCCGGCCAGAAGGCAGATGCCGATCACCAGGTTCATGATGATCATCATCACCGCGAAGATGGAGTCGCGCCCGATGCTGGAGGCCTCGCCTGGGCCGAGCAGCACCGAGGCGATCAGGATCACCTCGATGGAGACGATGGACAGCGTCAGCACCAGCGTGCCATAGGGCTCGCCCAGTTGCTGCGCGAGGTGGTCGGCCTCGTGCACCACGCCGAACGAGGCCGCCAGGGTGGTGGCGAACAGCAGCGCGAAGACACCGGCCGCCAGGCCCGGGCCCAGCGGCGCGGCCAGCCAGCTTCCGCCAAAGGCGATGAAGAGCCCCGCCACCAGCCAGGTGCCGGCCAGCAAGGCCCAGGTCGCGGGCGCCACCAGGCGCGACGGGCCGGTGCCTGCCGCAGGCGGCACCGAAGCGTGGGGAAGAAGGGGTTGCGCCGCAGCGCTGCGTGCAAAGTGGCGGGGGGTGTTCGGCCTGTCCATGTTGTCCACCGGGGGAAAACAAGGGCCGTCCCCTGGTGTCGGTACAGGGCCGAAGTCGTCCACGGCCTGGCTGGCGCAGCGCGCGCGAGCCTTTTCATTTTACCACCCCGGGCCCGGCATGGCCCGCACAGCGTGTGGGCCTGGGCCAGCGCGGGTTCGGGGTTTATCCCTCCTGGCGCAGGCACCAACGGAGGCGTAACATGTTGTCACATAAACAGGGGCAATGCGATGGCCCGTACCGTGCGCGACCGGCATGCAACCACCTCTCTGGCACTGGGGGTGCTGGGCAGTGCTTTTGCCTTTGCTCTCGTCCTGCGCGCGGCATTTCCGCAGTTGGCGCTGGGCAAGGTGTTCACCGATGCGGTGGCGCCCGGCATCCACGCTGCGCTGATTTTGTTGCTGCTGGGCGCAGCCCTGTGCCTGCGCGCCTTTCCCGAGACCCGCCGGCCCGCCCAGGCCGCCGCCTCGCTGCTTGCAATGGTGGCCGGCCTGTACAGCGCACTGGCGCTGTGGCATGCGCTGGCGGGGCCCGACGCAACAACCGCCCTGCCCGGCTTCATCACGGGCAGCAACTTTCGCGCTCCGGGGGGCCACCACCTTTCACCCAATGGCGGCGTGGCCCTCATCGCCTGTGCAATCGCCCTGTGGTGCGCAGCCCCCGAGCGCCGTATCCGCTACCGGCGCGCCGGCCTGATGGCGCTGGCGCTGCTGGTGGCCGTGGCCGCGCTGGGCCTGGCTGGCCACCTGATGGGACTGGAGCTGTTGTACCGCGTGGCCTCGCACAACCAGGTGCGGCTGAGCACGGCCCTGGCCCTGCTGGTACTCGCTGCGGGCATTTGGCAGTTGCGCGACATCGTCACCGCCGACCCGGCGCGCGAGCCCCTGCGGCTGGAGCGGCGCATCACCTACCGGGCCATCACCGTGCTCACCCTGGTGGCCGTGGGCGGAGGCATTGCCGGCTTTGCGGCCATGCGCGAGACCTTCGAGAAATCGGTACTGCAATCCATGGAGCAGTCGGCCCGCACCTATGCACAGGCCTTGGACGACGCGCTGCGCAGCAGCCTGGCGCTGTCGGCCGCGGCGGGCGACGGCCCTGCACTGGCCCTGGCCCTGGAACGCCTGAACACCGCACCGCGCGACGCGCCGGCCAGCGAGCAGCTCGAAAAGCTCATGGCCGCCTACCTCGTGGGCGGCGTCGAAGGGGTGCGCTTTCTCGATGCGCGCGGCCACCTGCTGCGCAGCTCCGGCCTGTTCCTGGGCGACAACGCCCGCTCCGTCGAGCCCCTGGACCTGGATGGGCCGCAACAGGCCGAACTGCGCTGGAACGCCGGCTATGTGCTGCGCACCCTGGTGCCGGTGCGCCAGGGCGGCGCCGTGGTGGGCCAGGTGGTGATGGAGCAGAAGCTGCGCCTGTTCGACCGGCTGATGGACCAGATGCGCCGCTCCACCGAGTCGGCCGACGCCGTGGTCTGCCGCCGCCGCGCCGACGTCGCCGCCTGCGCCCCGAGCCGGCTCTACCCCGCGCCCTTCACCGTGCCGCTGTGGACCGCCGCGGGCAAGCCCAGCCTGCCCATGAGCCTGGCGCTGCTGGGCCAGAGCGGCGTGAATTACGCGCGCGACCTGCGCGGCGTGCCCGTGGTGGCCGGCTACGGGCCCATCGGCAGCTACGGCCTGGGCCTGGTGCTCAAGACCGACGTCACCACGCTGTACGCACCGCTGCGCGGTCAGTTGCACCTGATCGTGCTCTCGGTGCTGGGCCTGGTGGCCGCCGGCACCTGGGCGCTGCGCGGGCGCGTGCGGCCGCTCTTGGCCACGCTGGTGCAGGAGCAGCAGCGCAGCGCCGACATCCTGAACACCGCGGGCGATGCCTTCATCGCCGTGGGCGCCGACGGCCGCGTGACCGACTGGAACCCCGAGGCCGCGCGCATGTTCGGCTGGGGCGCCGCCGAAGCCATCGGCCGGGACATGGTGGCCCTGATGGGGCTGCGCATTCCCCCGCATGCACCGCTCACCCACTATGCCCAGCTCGTGGACCTGGGCCGCAGCCTGGCCCCGGGGCGCCCCGCCGAGCTGCTCGGCCGCCACCGCAACGGCAGCGAGGTGCCGGTGGAGGTGATGATGGCCGTGCAGGCCACTCCCGCGGGCCCGGTGGCCAACGCCTTTCTGCGCGACATCCGTGCGCGCCGCGAGGCCGAGCAGCGCCTGGCGCGCAGCGAGCAGCGGCTGCGCGACGTGCTGTGCAACCTGCCGGCCGTGGTCTGCCACTTCGACGCCCGCCAGCGCTGCCTGTTCGCCAACGACTACGCACTGCAGTCGCGCGGGCTGATCGCGCGCCCGCAGGTCGGCCTGTACGCGCAGGAGCTGCTGGGCGACGTGCAGTACGCACTGCACCTGCCCTACCTGATGGAGGCGCTGGCTGGCCGCCGCGCCCAATTCGAAGGCTGCATCGACCACGAGGGCACGCCCCGCCACCTGCAAAGCCACCTGATCCCCGAGTTCGACGGTGGCACCAGCGTGGGCGAGAGCGAGGGCAGTGCGCCGCCGGCCGTAGTGGGCTTTTACCTGATGTCCTTCGACGTCACCGCCCTCAAGGAACTGCAGCTGCGCCAGGAGCGCACCGAGCGGCGGCTGCGCGCCATTGCCGACAACCTGCCGGTGATGATCACCTACATCGACCGCGCACACCGGCTGCAGTTCCTCAACCACACCTTCGAGGAGTGGACCGGCATCCCCATCGAGCATGCGCTGGGCAAGCCGCTGCCCGACGTGATCGGCCCGGCCCTGTATGCCCAGCGCGTGGACCCCCTGCGCCGCGCGCTCACGGGCCAGCGCGTGCAGTTCGAGGTCGAGTCCGAGGCCATGGGCATGCGCCGCATCCTGCAGACCGACTACATCCCCGACATGCTGGCCGTGGGCGAGGTGCTGGGCATCTACACGCTGACCACCGACGTGACTGCGATCCGCCAGTCCGAGCGCCGCATGCAGGAGCTGGCCATGACCGACACCCTGACCGGTCTGGCCAACCGGCGCCAGTTCGACATCCACCTGGCCGCCGCGCTGCAGGCCAGCCGGGTCGCGGGCACCGGCATGGCGCTGATGTTCCTGGACATCGACCACTTCAAGGCCATCAACGACACCTGGGGCCATGCGGCCGGCGACACAGCCCTGGTCGCCATGGCCGAGCGCCTGCAGGACGCCGTGCGCAGCACAGACTTTCCGGCGCGCATCGCGGGCGACGAATTCGCCGTGGTGCTGCCCCATCTGTCGTCCTGCGATGAAGCCCAGACCGTGGCCAACAAGGTGCTGCACGCCATCCGCGAGCCCCTGCCGCAGCTGCAGCACAACATGCCCCGGCAGATGAGCGCCAGCATCGGCGTGGCCTACCTCGCCCCCGGCGACCACCCCGTGCGCCCCACCGACCTGCTGCTGGCCGCCGACCGCGCCCTGTACTCGGCCAAGCACGGCGGGCGCGACGCCTGCGCGGTGCACCAGGTGGATCTGCGGGAGCTGGGGTGAGAAGGGCCGGCCCCGCAACCAGCACCCTGGCGGCCCGGCGCCGCAGCCCGATAATGGGGGCCCGCAACCCCAAAACCCCATGCGCCCAGGCTGGAACCCCGTTCGACGCAACCGGAACATCGGCACCCCGACCCAGGGCCATGGGGAGGACAACCGGCTCACCATCCCCGAATCGTGGCATGACCGCAGCGTCTACTACGAGCGCCTGGGCGACTGCCCCACCTTCACCCAGCGCATCAACGGACACACCCTGAGGTTCTTTGTCGAACCCACCCGCACCGGCTGGTTCCACCCCTGCTCGGTCGAAGACGCGCTGGAAATCCTTTCGCACGTGCCCGCCCAGGACCTCGCGATCCTCGACTTCATCGTGATGCGCCAGCCCACGCGCAAGCAGCGCATCCTCAGGCCCGTGTGGGGGCGCGCAGTGTTCGCGTTCGAGAAGGCGCCCCATGCCGGCACCGCCATCGTGCTCGAAGCGCAGCACCTGGGCACCACCGTCTGGCGCAACGCACGGGACCCGCAAGACCAGCGCGAGCTGGACAGGCTGCAGGCCGATGGCCACCAGATCCGCAAGACCCGGCGCAGCATCACCATTGCCCCCACCGCCGCCAGCCTGCGCAACACCGTGCTGTACCGCACCCTGCTGCACGAGCTGGGCCACCATGTGGACTACCGGCGCTTCACGGGCGATGCATGGGATAGCCGCCCGTCGGCACAGAAGGAAGACTTTGCGCACCGCTACGCTGCCGAGCAGATGGGGCTGCTGCGGCAGGCGGGCGTGGCGCCATTCGACCCGCAAGCGGATGCTGCCCTGCGACGGGTGCTGGGATTGAAGGATGAATGGTTTGTGCCACCGCAACATGGCACGATGGATCCATGCCCACCCTCGACCACCTGACCGTCATCGCCCCCACGCTCGCCGATGGCGTGGCCCATGTGCGCGGATGCCTGGGCATCGAGATGCCTTATGGCCGCCAGCACCCCGACATGGGCACGCACAACCACCTGCTCAAGCTGGGCGAGGATGTGTACCTGGAGGTGATCGCCACCGACCCGGCGGCACCACGGCCGGCGCATGCGCGCTGGTTCGGGCTGGATGACCAGACAACAGTGCGGGAGGCATGGCTCAGTGGCCGCCGCTTGCGCGGCTGGGTGGCGCGCACGCAGCGGATGGATGCGGTGCTGGCGCGGCACGGCCATATCCTGGGCCACAAGACCGAACTCTCCGCCGGGGCGGCGCCGCCCTACTTCTTTGCCATTCCGCCCGGGGGCACGCTGCCCGCCGCGGGTGTGGCCCCAAGCCTCATCGACCGAGGCCAGCGCCCGCCACCCCTTGCGGCCATGCCGGACCTGGGCGCGCGGCTGCTGCGCTTCGCCATCGAGCACCCGGACCCGGCCATGGTGCAGGACCTGTATGCCACGCTGGAGATCGCGAACCCGCCCCAAGTGCACAGGGGCGATACTGTGCGCTACCGCGCGGAGATCGAAACGCCCGGTGGACTGAAGACCCTGTACTGACCCATCACCGACCAGGAAGCCCGCATGCCACTCGACGCCGATGCCCTCACCGAAATCCAGTCCCTCGTGCGCGGCGGCTTCGAGGACCGCGAGCGCATCGTCGAGATACTGACCGAAGAACTGTATGCGCCCGGCGAACTCGACGCCGATACAGTCGAACACGCCGTGGACGCGGCGCTGCATGAGCACGAGCAAGCCAAGAAAAGTTGGCCCGCCACCACCGATTGCGACCGGCTCGATGCCGCTTTCGAGGCGCTGGCCCAGCGCGGCGTGATCGCGCTGCACAACGCGGGCTACACGCAGAGCGACGGCTACAGCGATGTGCGGGAAGCCCATGCGGACGCGCCGGAGCCGGGCCGCATCGTGGGCTACTGCTTCTACCATGGCCAGGACCTGGCGCGCGCGGTGGACGGCGGCGGCCTGTTCCTGGCTTTTGGCCCGATGGATGCGCGCACCGAAGAGACCGAGGGCCCGCGCATCGGCCGGATCATCACCGAAGCGCTGCAGCACGCGGGGCTGCAGGTGCAATGGGACGGCACCTTCAAGCAGCGTATCCACATCGCGGACTTTGACTGGAAGCGGCGCTGAGGCTTTTGTATCGCCGGCCAAGGCCTGCCGGTGTGAGCGCAGCGCCGGCGCACCGTGCAATTTGTGGTGTATTGTATTGACACCATGCGCAGCACCGCCAGCTCCCCGCCCGACCTCGAACAGTTCCTCGATCAATTGGCCCACGAGGCCCGCCCGGGCGACCGGCTGCCCACCATCCGCGAGCTGATGAAGCGCTTTGGCGCCTCGCAGATGCTGGTGCAGCGCGCCTTCCAGGGCCTCAAGGACCGGGGCCTGATCGATTCGCAGGTGGGCCGGGGCACCTACTTCCGCGGCGCGGGCGCCCGCCCGCCCGCGGCCGCGCCGGCCGAGGGCGAACCACAACGGCCCCGGGCCGCCCCTGCCAGCACGGTGCAGTCCAACATCAAGTCGGTGCTGCTGCTGCGCCGCTCCATCAGCATCGCGCGCGGGCGGGTGCTGGTCGAAGGCTTGCAGCGCCGGCTGGCGGCCGAGGGGCACCGGGTGCTGGAGCTGTCGTACACCGACCCCGACCATGCGCTCACCGTGCTCAAGGGTCTGCCGCGTTTTGATGCCTGCGTGGTGCAATCCACCTTCAAGGCCATCCCCATCGCCCTGCTGGCCGCACTGCGCGACAAATGCGAGGTGCTGGCCGTGGATGGCGCCGCCCTGGTGGGCGCCGACGTGGAGGCCGTGGGCACCGAATGGGGCGAGCCGCTGGCCGCCGCCATCGAGCAACTGGTGCAGCAGGGCCACCGGCGCATCGCCTATGCCACCACGGCCCACCCGTTTCTGGCCACGCAGCTCGGGCGGCGCCGCTTTGCCCACCTGCAGCACACCCTGCCCGGCGTGGAACTGACCGAGATCACGCAGGACGCGCTGCCGCATGAGGACTACACCGCGCGCCTGGTGCAGCAGCTGCAGGCCAGCACCGAAACCACCGGCGCCCCGCCCTTCACCGCGCTGGTGGCCTGGGGCATCGAGGACGGCGCCCTGTTCCAGCGCCTGCTGGCCCAGGCCGGCATCGCCGTGCCCGCACGGCTGAGCGTGGTGCTGCTGGGCCGCACCGACCTGGCCAACGAGCATGCAGACTTCTTCGACGTGGTGGGCTGCAGCGTGGCCGACCAGGTGCAGGCCCTGCACGGCGCCATTGCCGCGCGCTGGGCCGATGCCGGCCGGCCCTATGGCGTGCACCTCACGCCCGTGGTGCGGCGCGCGGGTGCATCGGTCGCCGCGCTAACCTGAGCAGCCAGTGTGCTGTCCCACAAATAAGTGGTACTAAAACCGTGTCTTTCACGCCATGGCTGCGTTGCAAATCCTCGCGATAGCACCGGCTATCGCTGCGGTTTGCGCCTTGCCATGGCGCGAAATCCATCGGTTTTACTTGTACCACCTATTTGCGGGACAGCACACCAGGCGCCACACGCGCCACGGTCTGCACCGTGAGCGCGGCCGACTCGCCCACATAGGCCGCCGCATCCAGCGCCTGCAGCAGGTCGGCCGGCAGTGCACGGCCCTCGAACGGCGGCAGCGCACGGATCGCCTCCACAAAGGGCAGCCCTTCGGACTGCGCGCGCTGCGCCGCCGCGTAGAGCAGCCGGTGCGCCTCGTGCCGGCCCATGCGCTGGGTCAGCCGCATCATCACGGCTTCCGATGCGATCAGCCCCTGCGTGAGCCCCAGGTTGCGTGCCATGGCCTCTTCATCCACCACCAGCCCGCGCGCCAGGCGCGCCAGCGTTTCGGCCAGCGAGGTGGCAATGATGGCGACTTCGGGCAGCAGGGTGTCGGCCACATTGGTGGCCGATGAATCGCCCTCGTCCATGCGCACCATGGTGTCCTGCGCGGCCTGGGTGCGCGTGCGCAGCATGCGCGCCAGGCTCACCAGCAGCAGCGCGGTCGATGGGTTGCGCTTTTGCGCCATGGTGGAGCTGCCCACCTTGCCCAGGTGAAAGGCCTCGGCCACCTCGCCGATCTCGGTGCGCTGCAGAAAGACCAGGTCCTGCGCGATTTTCTGCGCCGTGCCCGCCAAGAGGCCCAGCGCGGCCAGGTAGTCGCCCGCCCGGTCGAAAGAGGCGCGCAGCGGCAGCGCCGCGGGCTGCAGGCCCAGTTGCTCGGCCAGACGCGCCTGCACCGCAGGCCCCAGCGGCCCGGTGGCGGCAAAGGTGCCGATGGCCCCGCCCATGCTGGCCGGGAACGAGGCGGCCAGCCGCTCGGCCAGGCGCTGGCGGCTGCGGCCCAGTTCGTCCACCCAGCCCGCGAGCTTGAAGCCCAGCGTCATGGGCAGCGCATGCTGGCCATGCGTGCGCCCGGCCATGGGCGTGGCCTGGTGCGCCAGGGCCAGCGCGGCCAGCGCGTCGATGGCCGCACCCAGATGCCCCGCCAGCAGCGCGTGCGTGCGCTGCATCTGCAGCGCGCTGGCGGTGTCGAAGATGTTCTGCGTGGTCGCGCCCCAGTGGATGTAGCCGGCCGCCGGCTCGCCGCACAGCTGCTCGAAGCGGTGCAGCACCGGCACCAGCGGGTGCTGGGCAAAGGCAATCGCCTCGGCCAGCTGCGGCAGGTCGAACAGCTCGGCGCGCGCGTGGGCGGCGATCACCGGCGCCGCCTCGGCCGGTATCACGCCCAGCTCGGCCTGGGCGCGGGCCAGCGCGGCCTCTACATCGAGCCAGGCCTGCAGGGTGGCCGTGTCGCTCCACAGGGCCTTGGCCTCGGCATTGAACCAGTGGCCCGTGATGAAGGATTCGAACATTCCGACCGCCATGTGTGCTCCGTTCATACAACCTAGGGTATGTCCCTGGATTGCATTTGTATTGCATTGATTTGCCTAGGAATCGAATCGAACGCTTATGCCGTATCGGTCACCTCCTGGCATCGATTGAATTGCATTGTATTGCACAATTCAAATTCAATACATACAATTTGCCCGTCAGCCACAAACCCCATCCAATCGGAGACAGAACCACCATGACGCGGCATTCCCCCGCAGGCACCCTTGCCTGCTCCACCCCCTCCCTCGCCCTGCTGCTGGCCCTGGCCGGCCTGGGCACCCCCAGTGCGGTGCAGGCGCAGTCCTCGCTCACCATCTACGGCATCGTCGACCAGGGCCTGGCGCGCGCCAACGGCGGCACCACGCCGGGCGCGCTGCTGCCCGGCCGCGGCGTGACGCCGCTGGTGTGGACGCTCAAGGCCGGCAACACCTCGCGCCTGGGCTTTGCAGCGCGCGAGGACATGGGCGGCGGCCTGTATTCGCGCTTCCAGCTCGAGCACCGCTTTGCCGCCGACACCGGCGCGCCCAGCAATGCCAGCGTGTACTGGCTGGGCCGCTCGGTGGTGGCCGTGGGCAGCAAGGACTGGGGCGAGGTGTACGCCGGCCGCGAATACTCGGCCGCCTACACCGTGGCCCTGAACGCCGACCCCACCTACTGGAGCTATGTGAGCCAGCTCGGCTCGGCCTATACCTACGCCAACTACACGCCGGTGGCCGCCACGGTGGAGGCTTCCAACATCCGCTGGGCCAACACGGTCGGCTACAAGTCGCCCACCATCGCGGGCGTGAGCGCCGAGATCGCCGCGGCCCTGGGCGAGGGCACGCGCAGCAACGCCACCTCGGGCAACCTGCAGTACAAGAACGGCCCGGTGTGGCTGGGCGCCGCGTTCGACCGGCTCGACTCCAGCACGCACATGGAGCTGGTGGCGGGCGGCTACGATTTCGGCGTGGTGCAGGCCAAGGCCAGCGTCAGCCGCGCCAAGGGCGGGCTCAACGGCGATGCCACGGCCTACAGCGTCTCGGCCCTGGTGCCGCTGGGCTTTGGCCGCACCTACATCATGGTTGGCAGCCTCAAGCCCGCAACAAATCTCGATTCGCAGATGATCGGCCTGGGCCTGCAGTACGACCTGAGCCGCCGCACCCTGCTCTACACCAACCTGGGCACCGCCAAGCGCGATGGCCTCACCCGCACCACGGCGATCGATTTCGGCGTGAAGCACACGTTCTGACCAGGAGGCATGCCATGCAACGCAGACAACTCCTGAGCCAGGCCGGCGCCATCGCCGCCGGCACACTCGCCCCCACCCTGGTGGCCCATGCCCAGGGCGACAGCAACAGCAAGCCCATCTCGCTCATCGTGGGCTACTCGGCCGGCGGCAGCGCCGACCTGGTGGCGCGCATCGTGGGTGCCGAGCTGGGCAAGCGCCTGGCGCGCACCGTCATCATCGAGAACGTGGCCGGTGCCAGCGGCATGCTGGCCGCGCAGCGCGTGCTCAATGGCCCCGCCGATGGCAGCCTGCTCTACATGGGCGGCACCGACACGGTGGTCGTGCCCATGGTCAACGCCAAGGTCAAGCTCGACTGGGACAACGACCTGGTGCCCGTGGGCCGCATGAGCACCGTGCCTATGGTCTTCGCCGTGCCCAAGGCCGCGCCGTATGCCAGCCTGGCCGACCTGGTGGCCGCATTGCGCAAGGGCGGCAAGGACAGCATCAACTTCGCCACGCCGGGCATCGGCACCATGCAGCACCTGTACGGCGCGCTCATCAACAAGCAGGCCAAGGTCGCCATGCTGCACGTGCCCTACCGCGGCGGCACGCACATCACCAACGACCTGGTGGGCGGCCAGGTGGACAGCGCCATGCTGGTGCTCTCCACCGCCATGCCCTTCCTCAAGGACGGCAAGATCAAGGCCCTGTCGGTCTCCGACACGGTGCGCGTGCCGCAGTTGCCTGACGTGAAGCGCATCGGCGAAGAAGACGGCTTCACCGGCATGGCCCTGCCCCTGTGGCAAGGCCTGTTCCTCAAGGCCGGCACGCCCGCCGCCACCGTGGCCGCGTACGACAAGGCCCTGAAGGAAACGCTGGCCCAGCCCGAGCTGCGCCAGAAGCTGGCGGACGCGGGCATCACCGTGGCGCCCATGGCCGGGCCCGAGTTCAAGGCCTTCATCAAGCCGCAGGCCGCGCTGTACCGGGACATCGTGACCAGCTCCAAGATCACAATGGAGTGACGGCACCAAGGTTTGCGCAAGGCACCGCCCTCTCCTGGTGGCTTTGGCGGTGACTTGGTCGCGATGGCGGGCTGTGCCAGGTTCCGATGGGGCCCCTGCACCATGCCCGCCAGTTTTTTCCCAGCGACTGGCCACAGCAGCCGGGCTTTGCAGGGCCAGTGCTTACTGGCAAAGCCGCGCGTTGTTTTGTTCAGGCCACCAGGCCAACCTGAGTCGGCGGCGCAATCAACTTGCACCGGCGCGGCCAATCCCGTACGCTGGCTCCACATCCACACGCAACGCGTGAGCCCCCTTCAGGCCGCCGGGTCGGTCTTGCGGGCGCGCAAAGGAGTCCAGCCATGCCAAACCGCTCGAACGGCCTCGCGGCCGAAATGCAATCCGTGCGAACGCTGGCGCTCGTGGGCGCTGCGGCCGCGGGCAAGAGCTCGCTCGCCGAGGCCCTGCTGTACCAGGCGGGGGCCATCGGAGCGTGCGGCAGCATCGAGCGTGGCAGCACCGTGAGCGACCACGACCCGCTGGAGCGCCGCATGCAGCACTCGCTCAATGCTTCGGTGATGCACCTCACGCATGCCAACACGCGCATCCACCTGATCGACACGCCCGGCGGCCCCGACTTCCTCGGCCAGAGCATGCCGGCGCTGGAGGCGGTCGAGACGGCAGCGGTGGTCATCAATGCCGCCACCGGCATCGAACCGATGGCGGTGCGCATGATGGCATACGCCGCCTCGCGCCGCCTCGCCCGCATGGTCATCGTCACCAAGACCGACGCGCAGGGCGTCTCGCTGGCGGGCCTGTTGGCCGACATCCAGGCGACCTTTGGCCGCGAATGCCTGCCGCTGAACCTGCCCGACAGGGTCGGCAGGCGGGTCGTGGACTGCTTCTTCAACCGTTTCGGGCAGTCTGACTTCGGCCCCGTCGAAGCGGCGCACCGCGCGCTGGTGGAGCAGGTCGTCGAGGTCGACGCGGCCTTCGTCGACCGCTACCTCGAAGACGGCGACATGGATCCGGCCGAACTGCACGCGCCGCTCGAGCAGGCACTGCGCGAAGGTCACCTGATCCCGGTGTGCTTTGTCTCGTCGCGCAGCGGCGCCGGCGTGGCCGAGCTGCTGGATGTGATCGTCAAGCTCCTGCCCGATCCCACCGAAGCCAACCCGCCGAGCTTCATCGCTGGCGAGGGCGCAGAGGCCATGCCCATGGAGGCCAAGCCTGACCCGACGCTGCACGTGCTGGCGCATGTGTTCAAGGTCACCATCGACCCCTTTGTCGGCAAGATGGGCATCTTCCGCGTGCACCAGGGCACGGTCACGCGCGACAGCCAGCTCTACATCGGCGACGGCCGCAAGCCCTTCAAGGTGGGGCATTTGTTCATGCTCCAGGGCAAGGACCATGTCGAGGTGTCGCATGCGGTGCCGGGCGACATCGTGGCGGTGGCCAAGGTCGACGAGATCCATTTCGATGCCGTGCTGCACGATGCGCAGGAAGACAGCCATGTGCATCTCGCGCCGCTGGCGTTTCCGGTACCGGTGTACGGCCTGGCCGTGGAGCCCAAGCGCCATGGCGACGAGCAGCGCGCCTGGGAGATCCTCGGCAAGCTCGCGGCCGAAGACCCGTGCCTGCGCATCGAGCACGTGGCCGCGACCAATGAGACGGTTCTTTACGGGCTTGGCGAGCTGCACCTGCGCATCGTGCTCGAACGCCTGCGCGAGGTGTACCGCTTCGAGGTCCAGACGCGGCCACCGCGCATCGCCTACCGCGAGACCGTGACCGCACCGGCCGAGGGCCACCACCGCCACAAGAAGCAGAGCGGCGGCGCCGGCCAGTTCGCCGAAGTCTTCCTGCGCATCGAGCCGCTCGCGCGCGGCGCGGGCTTCGAGTTCGCCGACGAAGTCAGGGGCGGCACGATCCCGGGCCAGTTCATCCCCGCCGTCGAGAAAGGCGTGCGCGAGGTGCTGGCGAGCGGCGCGATCGCCGGCTACCCCGTGGTCGATGTGCGCGTTGTGGTGTACGACGGCAAGCACCACAGCGTGGACAGCAAGGACATCGCCTTTGCGACCGCCGGCCGCAAGGCCTTCATGGCGGCGATCCGCGAAGCCCGGCCGGCCGTGCTCGAGCCCATCGTCCAGGTCGAGATCTCCGTGCCCGAGCATTCCGTTGGCGACGTCACCAGTGACCTGTCGTTGCGGCGCGGGCTGGTCACCGGCACATCGGGCCGGGAGGCCGGCACGGTGGCCATCGGCGGGCAGGTGCCCGAGGCTGAGATGGCCAACTACCAGTCGCGGCTCAATGCGATGACCAGCGGCCAGGGCCGCTACACCACCGCGTTGTCGCACTACGAGGCCGTGCCGCCGGCCGTCCAGCAGACACTGACGGGGCAGTACCGGGTGCGCGAAGAGGACTAGGGCCATTCAGAGCGGGAAGCGCAGAATGCATCGGCGCAGCCGCCCCGGGGATCACCAACCAGTTCCCTGCACGCCACGCCCGCGCACTGCACAATCCCCCGCATGCCACCGTCGCCTTCCTCTCCCACGATCCCCCCCTCACCACGCACCCAACCCCTCTGGCTCATGCTCCTGGCCCTGCTGTCAGGCTTCGCACTCAGCCAGGCCTACCGCACCACCGCCTCCATCGTGGCCCAGGGGCTGCAGGCGGACTTTGGCCTGGGTGCCTCGTCGCTGGGTGCCTTTGCCGGGCTGTTCGGCCTGTCGTTCGGCATCGCGCAGCTGCTCATGGGCATTGGCCTTGACCGCTATGGCCTGCGCCGCACGGTGCTGGCGGCGGCGCCGCTGGGCATTGCCGGCGCGGCCCTGTCGGCGCTGGCGCCCAGCCATGGCTGGCTGATGGCCGGGCAGGTGCTGATCGGGGTCGGCTACTCGCCGGCGTTCGTGGCGTGCACGCTGTTCATTGCACGGTATTTCTCGGTCGAACGCTTTGCCTTCTACTCGGGCATGAGCATGGGCGTGGGCAGCCTGGGCCTGATCTTCACCGGCACGCCGCTGGCCTGGGTGGTGCAGCACTGGGGCTGGCGCACGGGCTTCGGCCTGCTGGCGGTGCTGAGCGTGCTGTCGTGGGTGCTGATCTTCGCGCTGGTGCATGAACCCGCGGCTCCTGATGCAGCGCCCACCCCGCAGGAAAGCTGGGGGCAGTCGCTCGCGCGCTTTGCCGAGCTGCTCACCGTGCCCCACACCTGGGGCATCGTGGTGCTGGGCATGTCGTGCTATGCCGCCTTCCTCACGCTGCGCGGCCTGTGGCTGGGGCCCTTGCTGACCAACCGGTTTGGCTTTTCACTGCTGGACAGCGGCAATGTGGCGCTGGCGCTGTCATTGATCGCGGTCTTCACCCCGGCTGCCTTTGGGCGCATGGACCCGGGCACCCGCCGGCGCCGCGCCTGGATCGGCAACGCCTCACTGCTGATGGCCAGCCTGTTTGCGCTGCTGGCCTTTTTGCACCACGGCGCGGCCACCGTGGCATTGATCTTTCTCATGGGGCTGCTGTCGGGCTATGGCGTGCTGCAGTACAGCGATGCGCGCGCCTCCTACCCGGCCGAGATGACCGGGCGCGCCCTGTCGCTGTACACCATGTCCATGTTCCTGGGCGTGGCGCTGATGCAATCGGTGACCGGCCTGGTGGCGGCCTGGGCCGGGGCGTGGGGCATCGAGCCCTACCGGATGGTGTGCCTGGCCATAGCGGCCTGGCTGGCGCTGGCCTCGTTGGCGTTCAGGCTCCTGCCAGTATCCCCACTGATCACCCAGCCGCGCTGACCACGCCCGCCAGCTTTTTCACCAGCGGCTCCATGGCTTCCACCGGCACCTGCGCATAGCCCAGCAGAAAGCCGCGCCAGGGCTGGGCGCGCAGGCCCACGGCGTGCAGGCTCAGGGCTGGGGCCATGATGCCGTGCTGCGCCATGAGGCGCGCGCTCAGCGCCACGTCGTCGGCCGCGCCGTCGTGCAGGCGCAGCGCCAGGTGCATGCCGGCCGTGCCGCCGTGCACGCTGGCCACATCGCCCAGGTGCTGTGCCAGCGCGGCCACCAGCGCATCGCGGCGCTGGCGGTACAGGCGGCGCATGCGCCGCAGGTGCAAGGCGAACTGGCCGCTCACGATGAACTCGGCCAGCGCGCGCTGCTCGGCCGTGCGCCCGCGCGGCGCGGCGCGGTCCAGCAGCAGGGCCAGCGCGGGCGCCAGGGCCGTGGGCACCACCATGAAGCCGATGCGCAGGCCCGGGAAAAACGTCTTGCTGAAGGTGCCCAGGTAGACCACGGGCGCATCGGGCGCCAGGCCCTGCATGCAGGCCATGGGCGGGCCGTCGTGGCGGAACTCGCTGTCGTAGTCGTCCTCGATCACCAGCGCGCCGGCCTGGCGCGCGCCGTCGATCAGTGCCAGACGCCGCGCCAGGCTCAGCACGCTGCCCACGGGGTACTGGTGCGAGGGCGTGGTGTAGATGAGCCGCGGGCGCTGGCGCAGCCAGTCGCTGGCGGTGGGGGCCATGCCCTCGGCATCGACCACGATGCCCACGGTCTTGAGCTGCGCCGCGCGAAAGGCCGCCACCGCGCCCTGGTAGCCGGGGTTCTCCATCCACACCTTGTCGCCCGCGTCGGCAAACGCGCGGGCGGCCAGGTCCAGGCTGCCTTGCGTGCCGTCGGTGATGAAGACCTGCGCGGCCTCGACCAGCGCGCCGCGCGCCACGCGCAGATGGCCGGCAATGGCCTCGCGCAGCGCGGGCTCGCCCGCCGGGTCGGCATAGTTGAGCTCGGCAGGCCGGAGCGAGGCCCAGGCCTTGTCCAGCGTGCGCCGCCAGCGCAGCACCGGGAACTCGCCCAGCGCCGGCACACCCGGGGCGAACGCGGCCGCGGTTTCGGAGCCCGGCAGCGCCGGCATGTTCTGCGCGCGCCGCGACAGGCTGGCACGCGGTGCAGGTGCATCCTGCCGGGGCTGCTCGGCGGCCGCCAGCCGCCCGGCCAGGGGCGCCACCACGCTGCCGCGCCGGTTGGCGAGGATGAAGCCCTCGCTCGCCAGTTGCTCGTAGGCATAGAGCACGCTGTTGCGCGCCACGCCCAGCTCGGCCGCCAGCGCTCGGCTGGCGGGCAGGCGTGCGCCGCTGGCCAGGGTACCACTGCGTATGCCCTGGCGCAGGCATTCGTGCAGCTGGCGCTGCTGGGGCCAGCGCGCGTGCGCCGCTTGCGCCTGGAAGGCGCTGAACATCAGCTGGAATTCCATCGCCGTTTTCTGTGGCCCTAAAAAATAGTCGTATCGTGGGTCTTATTCTGGCACCACGCAGGTCCTACATTCCGCTCCCTCAGCAACTTCTCTACCGGAACCACGACCCGTGAACGACACCCCTGCCACCGCCCTGCCCCCGACCGACCGCACGCGCGTGCGCCGCGTGGCCGAAAACGCCCGCTACGACCGCGCCACGCTGCACGCCATCATCGACGCGGCCTACCTGTGCCATGTGGCCTTTGCCGACGACAAGGGCACGCACTGCATCCCCACGGCCTGCTGGCGCGAGGGCGAGCACCTGTACATCCACGGCTCCAACGGCGGGCGCCTGATCAAGTGGCTGGGCAAGGGCATCGACGCCTGCGTGACCATCACCCACCTCGACGGCCTGGTGCTGGCGCGCTCGGCCTTCAACCACTCGATGAACTACCGCTCGGCCATGGTGTACGGCCGCTTCGAGCCCGTGGCCGACAAGCACGCCTCGCTGGCGGCTCTCATGGACCACCTGGCCGTGGGCCGCCAGGCCGAGATCCGCGCGGGCAACGACAAGGAATTCGCGGCCACCACGGTGATGCGCATCGCGCTCGATGAAGCCGCCTGCAAGGTGCGCAGCGGCCCGCCGGTGGACGATGAAGAAGACATGCAGCACCCGGTGTGGGCCGGCGTGCTGCCGCTGGTGCAGGTGCGCGGCGCGCCCGTGGTGGACCCGCTGAACACCGCGGCCACGCCGGGCTACGTGCAGGCCTGGGCCGACACCGCACGCGCCGCTTGACGGCAGGGCCGGTGCATCCCCCGATCGGGGGATGGCGTCCCCGTGGGCCCATGGCAAACTGCGCGCCCGCACCGGCGTTGCCGAGACCCACCACCACCTACCCGCAGCCCTGCCACCATATGCAACGGATTCAATCCCCCACCCTCGCCTGCGCCCTTCTTGGATGCGTGCTGTACCTTGCCCCCTTCGCGCTGCAGGCCCAGCCCGGATACAGCCTCAAGGCAGTCGAGGCGAATCCGATTCCCAAGCAGCAGCACTTCGACCTGTGGCGTGAGGTGGCGCTGCAGCAGTGCGACGACGCGCCTTCACGCCACAACATCACGCGCGCGCAATGCGCGAGCCTGGTGAAAGAACGCTCAGACACCTGCGCGGCCCAGCAGTCCGGTTCGGCCCCCCAACTCATCCGCACCACGGCAGTGGCCAAGGACGTGGGCCGCAAGTACCTGCAGTGCGTAACGCCCCACTACTTCTGCAAGGGCATCGAAGTGCGCACCGAGGCCGAAGCCCGCGCACAGTGCAAGTGATGGGTGTTCAGGCCTTGTAGATCAGCGCGGCCGCCCGCGCCTCCATCGCCAGGCCCTGGCCCACGGGCCCCAGGCGCTCGGCCGTCTTGGCCTTCACGTTGACCTGGTCGGGCTCCACCTGCAACGCCTTGGCGATGCATTCGCGCATGCCCGGGATGTGTGCGGCCAGGCGCGGGGCCTGGGCCACCACGGTGCTGTCGACATTGCCGATGGCGTAACCCGCGGCGCGCACGCGACGCGCGGCCTCGGCCAGCAGCACGGCCGAATCGGCCCCGCGGAACTGGGCGTCGGTGTCCGGAAAATGCCGGCCGATGTCGCCCAGGCCCGCCGCACCCAGGATGGCGTCGGTGATGGCGTGCAGCAGCACGTCGGCATCGGAGTGGCCGAGCAGTCCCATGGTGTGGGGAATGGTCACGCCGCCAATCACCAGTGCGCGCCCGGGCACCAAAGCGTGCGTGTCCCAGCCTTCACCAATCCTGAAATTCATGTGTTCCTTTGGTCTCGCCCCTGCGGGGCGGATTAAAAAATGGTCTTGCGCCCGGTCTCGCTGGCGCCCAGCCCGCGCTCGCCGCCAAAGCGCGCCAGCGTGGTGCCATAGCCGCGCTGGGCCAGCACGGCCTCGGCCAGTGCGAAGTCGTCGGGGTAGGTCACCTTGAAGTTCTGCGCGCCGCCGGGCACCAGGCGCGGGTGCAGGCCCATGGCCTCCATGGCGCTGGCCTCATCGGTCACATTGGTGCCCACGCGGGCCAGCGCATCGAGCAGCGGGCCGATGCGGAACATCTGCGGCGTCTGCGCCAGCCACTTGTTGCTGCGGTCCACGGTGGAGGCCACACGCACGCCGCCCGGCCCGTCGAGCGATGTCTTGAGCGTGTCGGCCAGTTGGTGCGCGAGCAGGCCGCCCACCGAATCGTTGGCACAGGCGTCGATGAGCCGGTCGATCTGCTCGGCCGTGACCAGGCAGCGCGCCGCGTCGTGCACCAGCACCCAGTCATCGCGCTGGGCGCCGCGCGCCTGCAGAGCCTGGAGGCCGCCCTGCACCGTGGCGGCGCGTGTGGGGCCACCACAGTCCACCACGAAGTAAGAGGGGTGCGGGTGCTGGTCCAGGTAGCGGTCACCCGGCGCCACGGCCACCAGCGTGCCCGCCAGCCGGGCCACACCCGCAAAGGCGGCCAGCGTGTGCATGACCATGGGGTGGCCTGCCACCAGGTGGTACTGCTTGGGCAGCTGCGGCGTTGATGGCAGCGGCTCGCCCGCCGCCCCGGCCAACGCACCGAAGGCCGAGATGGTGGAGCCCGCCGGTGCCGCCGCAGGTGGCGGCGCCACCGCGCGCGACCCCGTGCCCGCGCACGGCACCAGCGCCCAGAAGCGCCCTGCAGTGGGGGCATGCGGGGCGGCGAGCGAGGGTTGCAGCAGCGGGTCGATGGTCATGAGGCTGACATTTTAGGAGGCTTTGCCCCTCGCTACCGCCAATCCTCAAGGCCGCTCGTGCAGGAACCAGGTTCCATGGCCCACCAACCCCAACGCATGGTGGCGCAGCGCAATGCCAGGCAGGGACAGGGTGCATGGCGCCGCCAGGTCCTGTTCGCGCGCCAACACCAGGGCCGTATCGAAATCCCCGGGCGGGCGGCGCACCGCGAATTCGAGCATGGTGCCGTAGTGCGCCCACAGCTCGGCGCCATGCTGCTCGCGCCAGCGGCGCAACAGCGCGATGAAGCCGTCGGCGGGGCCGCGCTCCATGCCGTACCAGTGCAGGTAGGCCAGCGCTTCTTCGCTGTGGGGCGTGGGCAGCAGCACCAGCCAGGCGTTGTCGGGGTCGAAGCGCTCCTGCCGGCCGCGCCCGGGGTCGGCCACGCCCTGGGCGGCTTCGAGCGCGGCCAGCCAGCGCTCAAAGCGCAGGCGGTCGCCTGCGCACTCGGCCCAGGCGGCTTCGAAACCGGCGTCATCGGCGGAGATACCGGCTGCCTCCAGCTCGCTGCGCCAGGCGTCCAACTGGTCCTCTTCATCCAGGGGATACGAGCCTTCCACCAACTCGGCCAGCAGGTCTTCGGGGTCAAAGGCGCGCGCGGTCGAGACAAAGGAGCGCGGCGACACGTCATCGCGCGCCGCCCCCTGCTCGTAGGGGAAGCGCATGAACAGGTCTTCGGCCAGCGCCTGCGCATCCGGAGCCTCGGTGCTCCCGGTCCACAGCGTGGTCACCACAGGCCAGCGGCCACTGCCCTGGTCGACCAACGCGCGCGCCGCCTGCCACAGGGCCTGGCGTTCCGGCACCGGCACCTGGGCCGCCCAGGCGATCTCGCCGCTGTCCGTGCCGGCGTGGCCGGGCACGGGCAGCACCAGCCAGTCCAGCCCCGCCAGGGGCGTGCCCTGCAGGCGGGCCAGCCAGGCTTCGCGCGACTCGGTAGGGGTGCCTGCGACCTCTGCGGGGGGTGCGGGCTCCACAGGCCCGGGCACGGTGCGCGTGCCCAGGGCGGCCAGCCAGTCGGCCGCGGCCATTTCATCCACGCCCACAGCCTGTGCCAGGCGGCCCGCGCGCAGCAGGCGCGTGGCGGCAGGCACCACCGCCAGGTCGAGCAGCCCGCTGGCGGCAGCCGGCGCATCGTGGGCCAACCAGGCGGCGGCCACTTCGGTGGCATCGCCGTCACGCCCCTCGTGCGCCAGCAGCAGCCAGGCGGCCTGCCAGATGTTGTGCACCAGGTAACCACCGGCGAAGCCAGTAGCCTGCAGGTAGGCGGCCATGGCACGCGCAATGTCCAGGGTGTCCGTGGCCTCGGCCGCAGGCGCCACCTCGATCTGGCCAGCCGACTGCAGCTGCGCCAGCATGGCGGCCACCTCCCCCTCGGGCAGGCCCAGAGCGATCAGGTCCTCGGCCGTGGGCACCTCCTCGCCCAGGGCCTGGGAGGCACCCCGCTGCCGGGCAATGCGCGCCTTGAGCACCAGTTCCGCATCCATGCAGAAGGCCCCAAAGGCCACATGCGGCCGCGGGTCCCCGGACGCGCCCTGGCGCTCCACCAGGGTGGCGAGGAAGCCGGGCGACCAGCCCTCGCCCGCAGGCGCCAGTTGCAAGCGGCCCGGCAGGGCCAGGGACTGCAGCAATTGCCCGGTCTGCTCCCCGGCCCAGTCGGACAGTGGCGCGGCATCCATCGCCTGCTGCTCGCCCACCGCAGGGCAGCCCTGCCCGGCGAGCAGGGCCACCAGGGACAGCAGGCGCTGCACCTGCGTGACCAGCGCACCGTGCGCCGGCAGGCGCCATGCCCCTTGCGGCTGCAGCAACAGGCGCAGCGCGGCCAGGGCCTCGCCCGCGTGGCCCGCCACGGCAGCCAGCCGCGCGTTGGCCAGCAGTTCGTCCAGGGCGCTGTCCAGGCGCGGGGCGTGCACATGTCGGGTGGTCAGCGGGGTCAAGGCGATTCCTCCTGTTGGCGCGCGAGTGTACGGCGGCAACTTGTCACAGCCTGTACGCCCCAGCAGACTTGGCCTGCACGACCTAAAATGCCCTGTTGCCCCCATCCAGCCCGTGCGCGCCTCGCGCCCCTGGGGATGCGGTGGCCCCGACGACCGACTCCGTCCGCATGGAACTGCCCAAACTCTCCCCTGGAAAACGCTTCACCCTGCCCCGCCCCGTGGGCAGCGCCGATTCGCTGCTGCTGGCCCGCCTGGCCGAGCGTGACAAGGCGGCAGGCCGCACCACCGCCATCGTCACGGCCGACGCCACCGATGCGCAGCGCCTCATCGAGGAGATGGCGTTCTTTGCGCCCAACCTGCGCTGCGCGCTGTTCCCCGACTGGGAGACGCTGCCCTACGACACCTTCTCCCCACACCAGGACCTGATCAGCGAGCGCCTGGCCACGCTGTGGCGCATCAGCCAGAAGGACAAGGACACCGGCGCCGACGTGGTGCTGGTGCCCGCCACCACGGCGCTGTACCGGCTGGCGCCGCCATCGTTTCTGGCAGGCTATACCTTCCACTTCAAGGTCAAGCAAAAGCTTGACGAGGCGAAGTTCAAGGCCCAGCTCACGCTGGCTGGCTACAGCCATGTCTCGCAGGTGGTGAGCCCGGGCGAGTACGCGGTGCGCGGCGGGCTGATCGACCTGTTCCCCATGGGCTCGCTGGTGCCCTACCGCGTGGACCTGTTCGACAACGAGATCGACAGCATCCGCACTTTCGACCCCGACAGCCAGCGCAGCCTGTACCCCGTGCCCGAGGTGCGCCTCTTGCCCGGCCGCGAGTTCCCCATGGACGACGAGGCGCGCGCCAAGTTCCGCAGCCGCTGGCGCGAGATGCTCGAGGGCGACCCCACCAAGAGCCGCATCTACAAGGACATGGGCAACGGCGTGGCCACCGCCGGCATCGAGTACTACCTGCCGCTGTTCTTCGACGACACGGCCACCGTGTTCGACTACCTGGGCGGCGAGGCCACCGTGGTGCTGCACGGCGACCTGGAGCCCGCCTTCCAGCGCTTCTGGCAGGACACGAAGGACCGTTTCCGCCTGGTGCAGGGCGACCCCGAACGCCCGGCCCTGCCGCCCGAGTCGCTGTTCCTCTCGGCCGACCAGTTCTACACGCGCGCCAAGGAGCATGCCCAGCTGTCCATCCGCCCCGGCGTGGAGGACGTGGACGACAACCCCCATTTCCACAAGCTCGGCGACCTGTCGGTGGTGCGCGGTGCCGAGGACCCGCTGGCCCGCCTGCACGCCCACATCCGCAACACCCAGCACCGCGTGCTGCTGCTGGCTGAGAGCGATGGCCGGCGCGAGAGCCTGCTCGACTTTCTGCGCGCCAGCGGGGTGAACCCGCCGGCCTTCGACTCGCTGGCCGAGTTCCAGGGCACGGCCGACGAAAAGGTGGGCATTGCCACCGCCGGCCTCACCGTGGGCTTCAGCTGGATCGAGGACGGCATTGACTTCGTCACCGAGACCGAGCTGTTTGCCGCCGGCCCCACCACGCGCCGGCGCAAGAAGCAGGAGCAGGTGAGCGATGTCGAGGCGCTGATCAAGGACCTGGCCGAACTCAACGTGGGCGACCCGGTGGTGCACAGCGCGCATGGCATCGGCCGCTACCGCGGCCTGGTCAACATGGACGTGGGCAACAAGAACCCCGACGGCACGCCCGCCATGCAGGAGTTCTTGCACCTGGAATACGCCGACAAGGCCGTGCTGTATGTGCCCGTGAGCCAGCTGCAGCTGATCAGCCGCTACACCGGCGTGAGCGCCGACGAGGCGCCGCTGCACAAGCTCGGCAGCGGCCAGTGGGAAAAGGCCAAGCGCAAGGCCGCCGAGCAGGTGCGCGACAGCGCGGCCGAGCTGCTCAACATCTACGCCCGCCGCGCCGCGCGCGAAGGCCATGCCTTCCGCTACAGCCCGCAGGACTACGAGACCTTTGCCAACGACTTCGGCTTTGACGAAACGGCCGACCAGAACGCCGCCATCCACGCGGTGATCCAGGACATGATCAGCCCCCGCCCCATGGACCGCCTGGTCTGCGGCGACGTGGGCTTCGGCAAGACCGAGGTCGCCCTGCGCGCGGCCTTCGTGGCCGTCACGGGCGGCAAGCAGGTCGCCTTTCTCGCGCCCACCACGCTGCTGGCCGAGCAGCACTACCAGACCCTGGTGGACCGCTTCAGCAAATGGCCCGTGAAGGTGGCCGAGGTCTCGCGCTTTCGCTCGGGCAAGGAGATCACCGCGGCCATCAAGGGCATCGGCGACGGCACGGTGGACATCGTGGTGGGCACGCACAAGCTGCTTTCCGAATCCACCAAGTTCCACAACCTGGGCCTGCTCATCATCGACGAGGAGCACCGCTTCGGCGTGCGCCACAAGGAGCAGATGAAGGCCCTGCGCGCCGAGGTGGACGTGCTCACCCTCACAGCCACGCCCATCCCGCGCACGCTGGGCATGGCGCTCGAAGGCCTGCGCGACCTGTCGGTCATCGCCACCGCACCGCAGCGGCGCCTGGCGATCAAGACCTTTGTGCGCAACGAGGGCACGGGCGTGATCCGCGAAGCGGTGCTGCGTGAACTCAAGCGCGGCGGGCAGGTCTACTTCCTGCACAACGAGGTGGAGACCATCGAGAACCGCCGCCAGAAGCTCGAAGAGATCCTGCCCGAGGCGCGCATCGCCGTGGCCCACGGCCAGATGCCCGAGCGCGAGCTCGAACGCGTGATGCGCGACTTCGTGGCCCAGCGCTTCAACATCCTCTTGTGCTCGACCATCATCGAGACCGGCATCGACGTGCCCACGGCCAACACCATCATCATGAGCCGCGCCGACAAGTTCGGCCTGGCGCAGCTGCACCAGTTGCGCGGCCGCGTGGGCCGCAGCCACCACCAGGCGTATGCCTACCTCATGGTGCCCGATACCGAGGGCCTGACCAAGCAGGCCGCCCAGCGCCTGGACGCCATCCAGCAGATGGAAGAACTGGGCAGCGGCTTCTACCTGGCCATGCACGACCTGGAGATCCGCGGCGCCGGCGAGGTGCTGGGCGAGAACCAGAGCGGCAACATGCTGGAGGTGGGCTTCCAGCTCTACAACGAAATGCTGAGCGAGGCCGTCAAGGCGCTCAAGGCCGGCAAGGAGCCGGACCTGCTCTCGCCCCTGTCGGTCACCACCGACATCAACCTGCACGCCCCCGCCCTGCTGCCCGACGACTACTGCGGCGACGTGCACCTGCGCCTGTCGTTCTACAAGAAGCTGGCCACGGCCAAGAACCCCGACCAGATCGACGGCCTGCTCGAAGAGATCGTGGACCGCTTCGGCAAGCTGCCGCCCCAGGCCCAGACCCTGATCGACGTGCACCGCCTGCGCGTGCTGAGCCAGCCTTATGGCGTGGTGAAGGTCGATGCCGCCCCGGGCGTCATCAACATCACCTTCAAGCCCCAGCCGCCCATCGACCCGATGCGCATCATCGAGCTGATCCAGAAGAACAAGCACATCAAGCTGGCAGGCAACGAAAAGCTGCGCATCGAGCGCGAGCTCAAGGACCCCAAAGACCGCGCCCAGATGGTGAGGGACATCCTCAGGTCGCTGGGGCAGCCGCAGACGGTCAGCGCCTGAGATTGCGCGCGGCTGGCGCATCTGGCACGATCCCTGCAAAGGTTTTGCCAACATGACCAGCCCCGCCGCCCCGCACCCGCCCCAGCTCTCGCCCAAGCTGCCCCAGCTGGCGGCCCAGGGCTTTGCGCTGCGCCACAGCCGGCAGCCGCACTACGAGTTCGACTGGCATGTGCACGACTGCGCCATGCTGCTGTGGCCGCGCAAGGGGGCGCTGCACAGCGCCTGGCGGCCCGAGGGCGTGGGGGTGGTACCAGGCGAGCAGATGCGCCTGGCACGCAGCCAGGCCATCCTGCTGCCCGTGGCCACCGCCCACCGCACCCAGTCGGCCACGCAGCAGCAGGAGCATGGCGAGCTGTACCTGGCACCCGAGATCGCGCGCGCCCTCACCGGGCACGGCGCCATCCGGCTCGATGCGGCGGCGCTGTCCATGCTGGATGCGCTGCTGGCCCCGGCCCTCGACCCACGCGCTGCCGAGCCCCTGGTGCTGGCCGTGGTGCGCCAGATCGCACGCGCCCAGCCGCTGCAGCCGGCGCGCCCCCCATCACCCGCGCGGCAGATGGCGGCGCGCTTCGCCCAGGCACTGGACTGGAACGAGCCCCTGCCCAGCATCGATGCCATCGCCTGCGAGCTGGGCACCTCCACCCGCCAATTGCAGCGCGCCTGCCAGGAGGAATGGGGCCAAAGCCCCGTGGCCCTGCGCCGGCACATGCTGGCCGCCCACGCACGCCAGCTGCTGGCCACGGGCCTGCCGCTGGCGCAGGTGAGCCTGCAGCTGGGGTTTGCGACCAGCGGGCACCTCACGCGGCTGTTGAAGTCGGTAGCGCACTGATTTTTCTGCGGCGCATGTCGCCAGTGTCGTGTTTGGGATCGCGGCCTGTCGCATCCTGGTTGTCCGGATTCCTTGCCGATTCCTAGCATGGAAGCTCCTTCGTGATGGAGTTCCCCATGCCCGCCTCGCCCCCTGTTTCCCACCTTCGCAGGGCTGCCCTGCTCGCCCTGGCCAGCGCCTGCACCTCGGTGCTCGCGCAGGCGCCGGCTTGGCCCGCCAAGCCCATCACCCTGGTCGTGCCCTTCCCGGCCGGCGGCGGCACCGACCTGGTGGCCCGCGCCCTGCAACCCCGGCTGCAAAAGGAGCTGGGCCAACCCCTGGTGATCGACAACCGCGCCGGTGCCGGCGGCACCGTGGGCTCGGCCGCCGTGGCGCGCGCCGCGGCCGACGGCTACACCGCCGGCGTGGCCACCACCAGCACCCACGCGGTCAGCGTGAGCGTGTACCCCAAGCTGCCGTTCGACCCCGCCAAGGACTTCAGCTACGCCGGCTTCATCGGCACCTCGCCGTATGTGCTGGCCACCACGGGCACCCTGGGCAAGCCCGACACCCGGGCCTTGCTGGCCGCGCTCAAGGCCAGGCCCGAGGGCTTCAGTTTTGCCTCGGTGGGTGCGGGCACGGTCTCGCACCTGCTGGGCGAGCAGTTCAAAGGCGTGGCAGGCACGGCGCTGGTGCACGTGCCCTACCGCGGCGCCGCACCGGCGTACACCGACCTGATCGCAGGCCAGGTGCAGCTGATGTTCGACAACCCTGCCGGCCTGGCGCCCTACATCCGTGCCGGGCGCGTCCACGCGGTGGCCACCACCGCGCCCAACGCGCTGCTCACGGGCGTTCCCACCTTCCAGCAACAGGGCTTGCCGGGGTTCGACCAATCGCTGTGGTACGGCATCGTCTTCCCCGCGCAAACGCCCAAGGCCGTGGTGGAGCGCTTCAACCACGCGCTCAACACCGTGCTGGCCGACCGCGCCGTGTCCGCCGAGCTGGCCGCCCTGGGCGTGAATGCAGCGCCCGGCACGCCCGGTGCGCTGCAAGCCGCCGTGGTGCGCGATACCGCCTACTGGGGACGCATCGCCAAAGCCGTAGGAGCGCGCGTTGACTGATTTCGCCCCCTTCCCCAAAACGCGGCCCGCCGCCGGCCAGGTGGTCTTGATCAATGTGTTCGTCAACGGGCCCGGCGGCGGCAACCCCGTGCCGCTGGTGGCCGATGCGCGCGGAATGGATGCTGCGCAGATGCAGGAGGTGGCGCGCACCCACGGGCATGAATCGGCCTTTGTGCTGCCGGCCGAAGTGCCCGGTGCCGACTGGCGCCTGCGCTTTTTCGTGCCCCACCACGAGATGGAGATGTGCGGCCACGCCACCGTGGGCACGCTGTGGGCGCTGCGCCGCTGGGGCGTGTGGACCACGCCCACGGCCTGCGTGCAGACCCTGAGCGGCCTGGTGGACGTGGAGTGGGACGCAGCGCACCAGCGCGTATGGATCTCCCAGCCCGCCGTGCGCGAAGAGATGCTGTCCCCCACGGACGCCAGCCTGGTGGCCCGCACCCTGGGGCTGGCCGACAGCGCCCCCATGACCAATGCCGCCACCAGCCGTGTGAAGACCCTGGTGCCCCTGCCCGATGCGGCCGCACTGCATGCCCTGGCACCCGACTTCGCGGCCATGGAAGCCACCTGCGAGGCCATTGGCTCCACCGGCCTGTACCCCTATGCATTGCAGCAAGGTGCAGCAGGCGCAGAACCCACCGTGTTTGCGCGCCAGTTCCCGCGCAAATCCGGCTACCCCGAGGATGCCGCCACCGGCATCGCCGCCGCCGCCCTGTGGGGGCACCTGGCTGCGGCCGGCACCATTGCCACGGGCAGCGCAGCAGCCCCCGTGGTGTGCACCGTGCGCCAGGGTGACGCCATGGGCAGCCCCTCGGCCATCGCCGTGCGCCCGCGCTTCGATGCCAAGGGCTCGGTCGTGGGCTGCTGGCTCAGCGGCGAGGTGGTGGAGGGCATGGCATGAGCCCCGGCGCCTCGACCTCACCCGAGCAGCGCCTGGCCGCCGCCGGCCTGCCGCTGCCACCCGCGCCCCAGCCGCGCGGCAGCTACGCGCCCTGCCATGTGCACGATGCGGCGCCGGGCCAGCGCTGGGTGGCCGTGAGCGGCCAGACCAGCCGCATCGACGGCAAACCGCTTGCGGGCCTCTGCGAGGCCGACGCCGACCTGGAGCCCGCGCGCCACGCCGCGCGCGTGGCCATGCTCAACGCCCTGGCGGCGCTGCGCACGGCCTGTGGTGGCGGCGGGCTGGCCCAGGTGCAGCACGTGGTGCGCCTGCGTGGCTTTGTGCGCTCAGGCGCCGGCTTTGGCGCGCACCCGCGCGTGCTCGATGCGGCCTCCGAGGTGCTGGCCATCGCCTTTCCGCAGCATGCGCTGCCGGCACGCAGCGCCGTGGGCGTGGCCAGCCTGCCCGACGGGGTGTGGGTGGAACTGGAGATCGACGCCGTGCTGAAGCAGCCCTGAGCGCCTTTCTCTTTCTACGTAGCGAGCACGGCACGGTCCTTGCCTTGCTGCTTGGCCTGGCGCATGGCCCGCTCGGCGCTTTGCAGCAGCCCGTCCACCGTGGCCGAGCCATCGCCCAGCAAGGCGATGCCGATGGAAGCATGCACGATGCAGGCCCCGCCCTGCAGCATGCAGGGCTCGCGCAGCGCGGCCAGTGCGGCCTCGGCCACCACCTGGGCGCGTTCGCGGCCCGTGGCGGGCGAGGGGTCCAGCTCTTCGGTCAGCAGCAGGAACTTGTCGCCACCGGCGCGGGCCACCACGGCGCCCATGCCCTCCAGGCGGCGCAGCCGCGCCGCCTGGAGGATGAGGACCTGGTCCCCCGCCTCCTGCCCCCGGTCCTGGTTGAGCTGGCCGAAGTTGTCCAGATCGACCAGCAGCAGCGCGGCGCCGGCACTGCCGGTCTGTGCCCGCGCAAGGGCCTGCTGCAGGTGCACCAGCAGCTTGCCCCGGTTCGGCAAGCCCGTGAGCCGGTCGGTCTGGGCCATGCGGTCCAGTTCAGCACCGGACCATGCCGGAGCCATCGGTGCGGCGCCCACCAAAGCGCGTGGCGATGCCGCACGGCCCACCACCCACCAGGCCAGCAGCGCCACCAGGCCTGCCAGCAGCGCGGCAAAGACCAGCAGCAGCCGGCGCATCTGGTGCAACGGGGCATGGGCCTGGGCATGGGGCTCGCGCACCACGACCGTCCAGCCCAGGTTGTCGGCTGGCGGGGCCGTGGCCAGCTTCTGCACGGCCACCACGTAGCCGGACTCGGCACGCAGCGCCTGCAAGGGCACCGTGGGCAGCTTTTGCGGGCTGTCCAGGTCCAGCAGCCAGTCGCCCTTGCGGTTGGCGACAAAGACCTCCACCGGCCGGTCGCCCCGGTGCCGGGTCACCGTCTCGGTGATGATGCGGTGCACCCAGTCCCAGTGCAGGTGCCCGGCCATCACCCCGGTAACGGCGCCCTTGTCATCGCGCAGCGGGGCCGCCACGTCCAGAAAGCGCAGGGGCTCGCCATTGGGCCGGGGTGCCAGGTAGCGCGCCAGCAGCACCGCATCGTGCGGATCGCCCACGAAGCCGCCGCGCAGGCCGGCCGCGAACCAAGGGCGCTTGGAGACATCGGCGCCCTCCAGCAAGCCGTCGAGCGCCGCCACCACGCGGCCCTGGGCATCGGTCAGGCCGATCCAGGCGTACTCGGCCTGCTGGCCGCGCAGGCCGTCCATGGCCTTGCGCAGCACCCGCCCGTCGGGGGCTGCGTGCGAGCACACCATCTCCGACATCAGCACCATCTCGCGCTGGCGGCTGGTCAGGTCCTCGACCAGCTGGCGTGCCACATCGTCGGCCAGCACATTGACGGACTGCTGGGCCGACGCACGCAGCCCTTGCTCCAGCCGCAGGTACAGCGGCGCCAGCCATGCCATGCCCAGCACGATGCACAGGCCCGCAAGCCCGGCGGCGATGCGCGCCCGGGCCCCTTGCAGCAACGGCACGCGCTCATGCATGTGCTTGGTGGTCATGGTGGCAGATCCTCCCCCTGGGCCATTCTGTAGCCCAGGCACCGGATCGGGGAAGCCCTTTTTTGCAACAACCCTTGCCTGCCGCTCTCTGCATGCACCCAAGAAAATGATCCACCGAACCCGTCGTAAAGTCTCAACGCCTCGGCAAGACAGGTTCGGCGCTACCTCAGCGCGGGTTAAGACAAAAATCCCAAATCTGTCGCCGTATAGGATCGGATGCTGGGAAACACGGTGCCCATGTCGCTGCTCGAAACCCCCATCCACTTCGCCAACGTGGCACCGTATTGGTCGACACTCACGTTGGGAAGAAGCCGCCCCTGGCCTACGTCGTGCTGGCCTCCCACGGTCACGTCCGGCAACTGCCCGACCCAGGTCCTTGGCTTGACGGCACCGCCGACAACGAAGTGGTGGCCGCCCCAGCCATGGTCCGATCCGTCGCCATTGCTGGAGAGTGTGCGACCGAAATCCGATGCGGTGAAGGTGGTGACGCTCTCAGCCACGCCCATGGCCACCGTCGCGTCGTAGAAGGCCTTGAGCGCATCCGCCAGCGTCTTGTGCAGGCCGGGTTGCTTGTCGTTGGTCATGGCGTGCAGGTCGAAGGTCCCGAACGACACAAAGAACACCTGGCGCTTCACCCCGAGCGCTCCGCGGGCGGCAATCATGCGCGCCACCAGGTTGAGCTGCGCGGACAGGCTGTTGCCCGCCACAAGGGCCTTGTCGCCCACCCCGCTCAGCGCCTGGGTCACCACCCCCTCGGTTGCGATGGAGCGCCTGGCGATGGCCGCATGACTCTCCTCCAGCGCATGCCCACTTGGGCGGACCAGCATGCCATTGACGGCCGCGATGACCTGGGCATCCAGGCCCGCTCCCGCACCATTGGACGGCAAGACCTTCACGGCGCCACCCGCAGTCGGGCTGATCTGGTACTGCGAGACGGACTTGCCCGACATGAAGACGGCATTCCCCGTCGCCGAGATGCTGGTCAGCATCGCGCCATTGGCGCCGTTCCCCGCCAGGAGCAGATCGGCCATGCGGCCGCCCCAGCCGGTCGTCACGCCTTCCGTGCCCCCCGCTTGCCATGTCGACTGCTGGTCGTTGTGCGAGAACAGCTTGGGCGGCACCCCGATGCCTTGCCTGTACTGCGCCAGGGTCAGTGGCCCCACCAGCGGTCCCACGTTCATGACCAGAGCCATCTTGCCGCTGTCGAACAAGCCTTTCATCGGCGCCAGGCTGGGACTCAGCGACATCCGACGCCCGTTGGTCCAGGGATTGTTCGGCGTGAGTTCCGTCGCCGTGATGCTGGATTGGGGAATGGCCAGGCCGCTGCGCAGCTTCGCGTAGCTTGCGTAGTTCGCGCCGTCCAGCGGAATCACGGTGTTGTGGCAATCATTGCCGCCGGCAAGAAAGACGCACACGAGCGCCTTGTAGTCGTCCGCTGCAGCATTGGCGGACGCGCTCGCCGCCAGGCCTCCCAGGGTCATGGCCCAGGGCGCCGCGGTGATGCCGGAGCTGCCCAGCACGCTGCTGCGCAGCAGGAACTCGCGTCGAGAAACAGTAGCAGTCATGTTGCGCTCTTACTTTTGGATCAGGTATTCAGGGGCCGAGGTCACCATCAGCATGGCGGCGCGAACGCGTGCTCTCTGTGCGGACGCGCCATTCGCAGAGGATCCGCCCAGCGCGGCGGCAATCGCGGCCTGCGTGGTGCCCGACAGCGCCCCGTTGGCCAGCTTCAGGTTGAGATCCGATACCAGCTCGGCCGCGTCCGCCTTCGCGGCAAGGCCGAGCCAGGGGGTGAAATCGATGGCGACGGAGCCCGACGTCTTGGGAGCCCCACCCGCCATGAAGGCCTGCAGGTAGTTGAGCGCACCAGGCACCGAGGTCTCCGTCGCGATCTGCAGCTCGGGTGCCACCAGCCCCAGCTCCGCCGCCTTGGAGTTCGGTGCCACGTACCCGGGGCGGTAGCAGTTGAAGACCGACGGTGAGCGCAAGGGACTCTGGCCCAGCTGGGTGGCAGGGTCGCTCATGTTCATCGTCCTGGTGGCGTTCCAGGCCAGGGCCTCCTGGTTCAACCCCAGCAGGCGTGCCAGTCCGGTCATGCGGAGCACGGGCTCACGCACCTTGCCCGCGGTGGCCGACGGGGCGGTGATGTTCAGCGGCGAGCGCGCCTCGGGGTCGCGCAGCACCTGGTCGATGACCGCCTTCATGTCGCCGCGCACACCAGCGCCGTTGTTGTTGAAGCGCTGTGCCACCCGCGCCACGTAGGCGGGGCTGGGGTTGCTGGTCACCAAACGCTGGATCAACTGGCGGCCGATGAAGGGCCCCACGTTCGGGTGGTTGAACAGCACGTCGATGGCCGCCTCCAGCGACGCCTCGCCCTTGGTGCCCGCGGCCAGGGTCGTGCCCAGGAACGTCTTGGCCTCTGGCGAGTGGTCTGCATCGACCATCACCATCGCATTGCGGTAGCACTCGCAAAACACCGAGTTGATGCCGCGCGATGCGCCGTCCACCGACGTAGCGCCAGGATTGCCGGCCTGCCTGCCCGAACCGTCCCGGGTATCGAACTGCCAGTTCCAGCCCGTGAAGACGCGGGCCAGGCCCATCACGTCGTCGGTCGAATAGGTTTCGATCTCCTTGCCGTTGGGTCCCAGTTTTCGGGTGCCGTCCACGTTGAGCTGCACCAGGCCGATGGAAAACAGCTGCATGACCTCCCGCGCGAAGTTCTCGTCGGGTTGGCGCAGTACCGTCACGCCGTCTGCGTCGTACTGCGCCTTCTGATTGCCACGGTGCGACAGGTACATGCCCATTGCCGGGCTGAGCGCGATGTCCTTGAGCAGGCTGCGGAAGTTGCCGAACGCGTTCCGTTCCAGCACATCGAAGTACGCTGCCGCAAGCAAGGGGTTCTGGTAGCCGTTGCCGGCAAGGCCCTCCATCGACACCACCATAAGCTGCGACAGCACGTAAGCCACACGCTTGCGCAACTGGTCGGGGCTGGCGATGAAGGACTGCCACAACGCGGCGTCGAGCAACTCGTAGGGCAGACCGATCGGAGAGACCGACGCGGGATTGGGCTGCGCGTTGAACCAGGCGGTTTGCAGCGCACGCACACGGTCCCAGTTGGTCTGCGTGATCGGCATGACCATCTGCTCCTGAATCCAGCCATCTCTCCAGCGGCTGCTCACACTGGCAATGTCTGACGGCGTTGCGCCGAATGTGGCCTGATTCAGAAAGCGGACCGCAGATCGCTCGGGCATCGAGACGGGGAGACCGTTTGCGTCAACCGCCGTGCCGGCAGGCAGCGCGACCAGCTTTTCGTCCTGCCTCTCCGCAGCGACCGTCATGGTGGGGTCCACCGGCGCGCCTGCAACGCTGTAGGCGCTGACGGTGGCCCTGGAGCCCGTGCCGCCTGAATTGACCGACACGTTTTGCGAGTCGGTGCTTCCCGAGCCTCCGCAACCTGCCAGCAAGGCGCACGCTACCGCCAGCGCCTTGCAGCGCAGTCCATTGTGTGTACTCATCCCGATCCCCTTGCAGTTGCACCAGCGTGTAGCCTGGTTTGTTATGGTTTCTTGTTCGACAACAACCACTGAAAGGCGTTCATGCCCGGCGTGATCAGGGTGTTGACGTTGTAGGTGGTCGTCCAGCCCTCGTGGGTGTTGCCCTGGTAGATGGTCAGGCGGGCCGCCGGGTTGCCTGGCTGGGCGCAGGTGTATCCGTCGGCGGACGTCGCCAGGTTCACCTTGTCCACCCAGCCACGCTCGTTGGCCAGGGCCGCAATCGGGTCGCCACTGTTGTGGAACGCCCATACCGGGGTGCTGTTGCCGACGATGCCCGCGCAGATGCCCGTGTTGTACGTGCTGGACTTCGCACCCGTGGCGATGGGCATGGCCGCGGCGATCTTGCTGGCCCAGCGAACGGATTGGCCGTTCTCGGTGTAGGAGCTTGCAAGCAGCGTCCAGGTGCCGCCGCCGCCCATCGACACGCCGGTGACATAGATCCGTGAAGGGTCGACACGGTAAGACTTTTGCGCCCGCAGCAGCATGCCCCCTGCATCGTTCAGGTTCCACACGCCGGTCGTGCGGGGGCTTTGCGGCGACACCACGATGAAGCACTGCGAGACGCCTGCCTGGTCGGCAAAACACATCTCGTTGTTGGCCGCGATCATGGCCGGAATGGGGTAACCCAGCAGCTTGGAGATCTCGGAACCGTTGCTCTTGCCCGCGCCGCTTCCGCCGTGCAGGAACATCAGCAGAGGGTAGGTCTTGGTACCGCTGGTGGCATAGTCCGACGGCAGGTACTCCAGGTAGGGAACCTGCGTGCCGTCGCTGGACGCGAAGGACTTGGCGACCTGGCGCTCAGCCGGCGTCAATGCCTGCAACTGCGCTGCGGAGCGGCTTTGAAATTGGCCGGATGGTGTGGCGGAGTCCGTGTCCGATCCGCCGCCACAGGCCACGAGGGCCGTGGCTGCCGCAGCCGCGGCAAGGGTTGTCTTCATGGGGAGCCTTGTCGTTGTACGAGCGCACTGAGCGAGCGGACGACCTGCTCGTTGAATGGTCGTCCGTCGATCCGGAATTTAGGCCGGCTCCCGCCAGCCACCAAACGACATTTGCTAAATCACTTTTCAGGTTTCCTGAAGGATCGGGGGCCGTCCGCAGGGCCGGTGGCGCCACGCACGTCGCGAACGCATCGCAGAGCGCTGCGCCGTGGATGCCATGGATGTTGGAACATCGCAACGCGCTACCGGCCAAGGGCCATCGGAGCGTGCCGACCTGGCCGCTCTGTGCCAGGCATGGGCATCGCATGCGCTTACCGCGCAGGCCCTGACAAGGCTGCGATGACGTGCGCACCAAAGCCGGCGGCAGCGGGCGACAGGGTGCGGTCCGCGGGCCTGAACAAGGACATCTCGCGTTGCACCGTCGGGTCGGTGATCTCCCGCATCACCAGACCCAGCGGCAATGCCAATGCCTGGACGTAGGCGGGAGTGATCGTGTAGCACAGGCCCGCGGCGGCCAGGCCCAAGGCACTGGAAACGTTGTCCACCACCTGCGAAGGCGCAACGCGCAGCGGCGACGGCAGTTGGCGAAAAATGGTGCTCAGATGGATCTCATGGTCCCGCCCCGCCGCCACCAGGCGCGCGGAAGCCAGATCGTTCCACGTGAGCGATTTCTTGCGCGCAAACGGGTGCTGGGGAGCACACCAGACCACCCAGGGGCTGGGATACAGCACGACGCGCTCCACCTCCGGCCCCACCGGGCGGTCCGGGCCGATGGCCAGATCGACATCGCGCGTCGCGACGCGATCGACCAGCGCTTCGACAGGGCAGTCGATGAGGCGCATGACCACCTTGGGCCGCTTCTTCGCATAGTCCGCCATCAGCCTGGGCAGCATCACGCTCGCCACGACCAATGGTGCTGCGACCCGCACCACCCCCGCCGCCTGATCGCGGATGTCGAGCGCTGCGGTCTTGGTGAGTGCGAACTGCCGGCTCAGCGCTTCCACTGCCGGAATCAGGGCCCGGCCTGCTGCAGACAGCACGACCTTGCGCGTATTGCGATCGAGCACCGTGTACCCGAGCGCCCCCTCCAGCTCCGTCACCAGCTGGCTCACGGCGGACGGGGAAAGGTGCAGCAATTCTGCTGCGCGCGTGAAGCTGCCGGTGTCGGCAACCGCCAGAAATGCCTCGGCTTGTCGGAAGGTGAAGTGCATGCCTTGGGTTTTAAGGTGACCTGAAAAGTGGTTCAGAAAATGTGGCGATTCTCTTCGCCAATCTCTCTCAGAATCCGCTGCCGCTGTGACTCGTTCAAGCCGGTTTTTCGAAAACTACCACGGAGACAATGATGTCGATATCCAATGCAGGGAGCGTACGCTCCTTGATGCCACGCCGCAACTTCCTCAAGACCGCGGGTGCTGCCGCAGCAGCTGCGTTGCCCGCCACCAGGCTCTTCGCCCAAGGCCCGCAACTGGACATGGCCCGCCTCATCACCGGCTTCGCCGCGGGGGGTACCTCGGACACCCTGTGCCGCCGCCTGGCATCGCGCATGACCGGCGGCTACGCGCGCTCGGTGATCGTCGAGAACCGCACCGGTGCGGGCGGCCAGATTGCCATCCAGGCGATGAAGAGCCTGGCCGCTGACGGCACCTCGATTCTGCAAACGCCGATGTCCATGCTGGGCATCTACCCCCACATCTACAAGAAGCTGCCCTACGAGCCGCTCAAGGACCTCACGCCCGTCTCCATCGGCTGTGTGTTCGATTTCGGCTTTGCGGTGGGGCCGGCCGTGCCGGCTTCCGTGACCACCGTGCCCCAGTACCTGGCCTGGGCCAAGTCGAGCAACAACGTCGCGTTCGGCTCGCCTGCGGCCGGCTCGGTTCCGCATTTCATCGGGGTACTGCTGGGCAGGCAAGGCGGTATCGAACTCACGCACATCCCCTACCGTGGCACGCAACCTGCCATCCTGGACATGATCGGCGGCCAACTGCCTGCGGTGTCCGGCCCCATCGGTGACTTCCTGCCCCACCTGGCCGGCGGCAAGTGCCGCATCCTCGCAACCAGCGGCGCCGCCCGCAACCAGTTCGTGGGCAACGTCCCGACCTTCACCGAGCAAGGTCTCAAGGACATGGCGTTTTCCGAATGGTTCGGTCTCTTCATGCCAGCGGGCGCGTCCGCCGAGGTGGTCCAGCGCGCCAGTGCGGCACTGCGCCCAGCGCTCGCCAGCCCCGAGATCGTGGAAGGCCTGGCCGCCATGGGCCTGAAAGCCGAGTCCTCCACCCCGGCAGAGCTTGCGGCGCGCTTGAAGGCGGACCACGACCGCTGGGGTCCCATCGTCAAATCCATTGGCTTCACCGCTGAATCATGAACCCACAAGGCCTCATTGACCGCCTGACCGAGGCACTCGGTCCATCCTCCGTGCTCACGGGCGAGCGCCTGCAACTGCGGCAGACCCAGGACTGGAGCGGCGCTCAGGCGGCACAGCCGCAGGCACTGCTTCTTCCGCGGGACACCGCGGAAGTGGCTGTTGCACTGCGCATCTGCCACGAGCACGGTTGCCCGGTGGCGGTGCAAGGAGGCCTGACCGGCCTGGCCGGCGGGGCGAACCCCATGGAGGGCGAAATCGCCCTCTCGCTCGCGCGCCTGGACCGCATCGAGGATGTGGATGCCGTGGCGGGAACGGCCATCGTCCAGGCCGGTGTCACGCTGGAGCGGCTGCAGCAGCATTGCGTGGAGCTGGGATGGGCGTTCCCGCTCGATCTGGGCGCCCGCGGCTCGTGCCAGCTGGGCGGCAATGCCGCCACCAATGCCGGCGGCAGCCGCGTGCTGCGCTACGGCATGATGCGCAACCTCGTCCTCGGCCTGGAGGTGGTGATGCCCGACGGCAATGTGCTCACCATGCTCGACCGCGTGATCAAGAACAACGCCGGGTTCGATCTCAAGCACCTGTTCATCGGCAGCGAAGGCACCCTGGGCGTGATCACACGCCTGTCCCTGGCTTTGGTGCCGCGGCAGAACCAGCAGTGCACGGCGCTGTGCGGTGTGCCCGACTTCGACGCTGCGCTGGGTCTGCTGCGCCATGCCAAGGCATCGCTGCAGGGGCTGAGTGCGTTCGAGGTGATGTGGAACAGCTACTTTGACGCGAGCCTCCGTGCCCATGGCAAGAGCGCTCCTCTTGCAGACCCCTACCCCGTGTACGTTCTCGTGGAGTCGGTTTCGGGCGACGGTGCCAATGCAGACCAGGCGATGGAAGCCTTCCTCGAAAAAGCCATCGAAGAAGCATTCGTGGCCGACGCCGTGCTCGCCCAGACTGGCGCGCAACAGGAAGAACTCTGGAGCATCCGCGAAGGTGTGAGCGAGCTGCTGGCCCTGGCCAAGCCCTGCGCGGCTTTTGACGTGAGCGTTGCCATCACGCGGATGGACGAGATGGTCCAGCGCCTGGAGGAAACGCTGCGCAGCGCCTACCCGCAGCAGCAGCACCTGTTCTTCGGGCACCTGGGCGATGGCAACCTGCACCTCATCAGCGGCCCCTACCCCGATCCCGCCGACCTGGAGCACGCCGAGGAACTGGTCTACAGCTGCGTCGGTGCGTTCGAGGGCAGCATTTCTGCAGAGCACGGCATCGGCGTCGTGAAACGCGACTTCATGCACCACAGCAGGGGCGCGGCGGAGATCGAACTCATGCGCAAGCTCAAGTCCCTGCTGGACCCCAAGGGCATTCTCAACCCGGGCCGCGTCTTCAACACCCCGCACGAGCAGCTGCCCGCCCTGTGACCCAACCGCGACCCAACCAACCACTCCCGCCAGAAGCCATGTCCGCTCACGATCCCCACCAAGACCACTCTTTCAACCCCATGGGCCTGTGCGGCTTCGAGTTCGTGGAATTCGCCTCGCCCAAGCCCGGCGTGCTGGAGCCGATGTTCGAGAAGATGGGTTTCACCCTGGTGGCCAAGCACCGCTCCAAGAACGTGCTGCTGTACCGCCAGGGCGGCATCAACTTCATCGTGAACAACGAGCCGGGCAATGCGGCCTACTTCGCGGGCGAGCATGGTGCCTCGGCCTGCGGCCTGGCGTTCCGTGTGCGCGATGCGCACAAGGCCTACAAGCGCGCCCTGGAGCTGGGCGCCCAGCCCATCGAGATCCCGACCGGCCCGATGGAGCTGCGCCTGCCCGCGATCAAGGGCATCGGCGGTGCGCCGCTGTACCTGATCGACCGTTTCGAAGACGGCAAGTCCATCTACGACATCGATTTCGAGTTCCTGCCCGGCGTGGACCTGCACCCCAAGGGCCATGGCTTCCAAGTGGTGGACCATCTCACGCACAACGTGTACCGCGGCCGCATGGCCTACTGGGCCGACTTCTATACCAAGCTGTTCAACTTCCGCGAGATCCGCTACTTCGACATCTCGGGTGAGTACACGGGCCTGACCTCCAAGGCCATGACGGCACCCGACGGCCTGATCCGCATCCCGCTGAACGAGGAATCGCGCCAGGGCGGCGGCCAGATCGAAGAATTTTTGATGCAGTTCAACGGCGAAGGCATCCAGCACATCGCCCTGCTGACCGACAACCTGCTCGAATCGATCGACCAGCTGCAGATGGCCGGCATTCCCCTGTTGACCGCGCCCAACGAGATCTATTACGAGAACCTGGCCAAGCGCCTGCCCGGCCACGGCCAGCCCGTGGGCGAGCTGCAGGCCCGCGGCATTCTGCTGGACGGCACGACCGAAGGCGGCCAGCCGCGCCTCTTGCTGCAGATCTTCTCGCAGCCCATGCTGGGCCCGGTGTTCTTCGAGTTCATCGAGCGCAAGGGCAACTACCGCGAAGGCTTTGGCGAAGGCAACTTCAAGGCGCTGTTCGAGTCGCTGGAGAAGGACCAGATCCGCCGCGGCGTGCTGGACGTTGCACAGTCGCCTGCCTGACGATCTTGGCCCTTGTGCGCCATCTACAGCCACCTGCATCCGACGCGATCCAGCCATGCACCCTGGAGCCCGCAAGCGCGACACGGCCGGTGAAGACACGGTGGGTGGCGGTCAACGGATGCGAGGTGCTTTCCGCGTTGGAAGGCGCGCCATCGGGCCCATCCTCCACCATGGAGCAGCTTCAGCAAATGGCGCGCAACAGCCTGGCGCGGGGCCATTGGCGCGTCGCATTGCGACGCATCCTGATGGCCAGAGCGACGGGAGGCGCGCTGGCCACCGACATGGATGAGGCACTGGAACACTATCTTCCGATGGTTTCTGTCGAAGAGATGTGGAGGATGCAGGATTCGGCAAGCCAATGGATGCTGATGACCCGGGGAATTTCGATCGGGTTCAACTGCTGAACACAGGCGGACAGCCGTTTGCCCGTACCATTGATTGGCACAGGACTTGCATGGAATCCACCAAGGAGACCCGCACCATGATGCTACGCCGACACCTGCTTCCAACCCTCGCCTGCGCACTGCTCGCACCGGCCGCCACCACCACCGCCTGGGCCCAGGCCACGACACCCTACCCCGACCGCCCCGTCAAGGTCATCGTGGCCCTGCCCGCGGGCGGCAGCGCCGACATGATTGCACGCGTGGTCACGCAGAAGATGGCGGCCGAGCTGGGCCAGCCCTTCGTGGTGGACAACAAGGCCGGCGCCTCCGGGCAGATCGGCACGCCCCTGGTCTCGCGCGCCGCACCCGACGGCTACACGCTCATGGTCTCGCCGGCCTCGTTCCTGACCACCAACAAGAGCATCTTCAAGACCCTGCCCTACGACCCTGAAGCCGACTTCGTGCCTGTCACCAAGTTCGTCAACCAGCCCATGGTGCGAGTCCAGTGAACCATGGAAATAGCACCCCCCGTGAGCGCCACACAGGCCGCAGGCAAGGCGCCAACCACAGCCAGGTTGCACACCTGGCGAGGATTGGCAACGCCGCCTGCGGCCTGTGTGGCGCTCACCCGAAGGGCCGGGGCGAGAAGGGGGGTGCTATTTCCATGGTTCACTGGACCAGGTCAAGGACAAGCAGAAATTCCCCACTGTCGCCGCCGTGATGGCCGCGGCCAAGGCCGCGCCCGGCAAGCTGACCTATGCCTCCTCAGGCGACGGCAGCCCGCAGCACCTGGCGGGGCTGATGTTCACCACCCGCACAAAAACCGATCTGCTGCATGTGCCCTACAAGGGCGGCGCCCCGGCCATCAACGACGCCCTGGCCGGCACAGTGGACATGCTATTCGCCGTGCTGCCCGAGGCGCTGCCGCACATCCAGTCGGGCAAGCTGCACGCCCTGGGCCTGATGGCATCGCAGCGCACCACCACGCTGCCGCAGACCCCGACCATGGCCGAAGCCGGCGCACCCGAGATGAATCTTTCTGCCTGGGTCGGCCTGCTGGCCCCGGCCAAGACGCCCCAGCCCGTCATCGACCGCCTGCAGCGCGCCGCACACGCCGCCCTGGCCGACCCCGACACCAAGGCCAAGCTGGCCGCCAGCGGCATGGAGGTGGCGCCCGGCACCAGCCAGCAGCTCAAGGATGCGATCACGCAGGAGATCAAGGTGCATGCGGAGCTGGTGAAGGCGGCCGGGCTGGTGCCGCAATAGGTCAGAGCGGCCAGGGCCTGCTAACTCTAATTTCGGGGTCGCGAATTTGGCGTTCGCAGGCCCTAAAACAGCTCCTGCTGCGACGAGGTCAAGGCTGCAAAGCTGTCGCCCAGCGGCTGCAAGATGGCGTCGGCAATCGGCTGCAGCTGCTTGTCGAGGTAGTGCGCGTAGTCGATGGGCGACTGGCGGCTTTCCAGCGGCTCGGGGCCGTTCAGGGCCATCACGTAGCGGATCCAGCCGCCCGTCTGGTACTGCGGGGGGCGGCCCATGCGCAGGTTGTAGTCGTCGGCCATGCGCGCCGCGCGCACCTGGGGTGGCACATTGGCCACGTAGGCGTCCAGGCGGTGGCGCAGGCGCTTGCGGTAGATGAGCAGCTCGTCCTTCTCGCCAGCCAGCGTGGCGCTTGCGTATCCGGCCACGAAGTCGCGGTACGGCGTGCCCTGGAACACGCGCGACAGCAGCCCTTCCTGGAACTGCCGCGCCAGCGGCGTCCAGTCGCTGCGGGCCATCTCCAGGCCGCGGTAGACCATGGCCTCGCGGCCCTCTGCGTCTACGCTCAGGCCGGCGTAGCGCTTCTTGCTGCCCACGTCCGAGCCGCGGATGGTGGGCATGAAGAACTTCTTGTAGTGCGTGTCGAACTCGATCTCGAGGTGGTTCTCCAGGTCCTGCTCCTCGCGCAGGGTGCGCGTCCACCAGGCGTTGATGTCGTGCACCAGGGCGGCCGCCACGGCGTGGGCCTCTTCGTTGGTATGGGTGCGCTTGAGCCAGATGAAGATCGAGTCCGTGTCGCCATAGATGGCCTGGTAGCCGCGCTGCTCCACGAAGTCGCGCGTCGCCTTCACCATGGCGTGGCCGCGCAGGGTGATGGCCGAGATCACCTGGGGATTGAAGAAACGGCATTCCGACGCCCCCAGCACCCCGGCAAAGGAGTTCATCACCAGCTTGAGCGCCTGCGACAGCGGTTCGTTCTTCGCGCGCTTGGCCTCGTCGCGCGCGCGCCAGAGGGTGGTGACGATCTCGGGCAGGCAGTGCCGCTCGCGCGAGAAGCGCGTGCCCAGCGGGCCCAGGATGGGCGCCGCGGCACCGATGCCATGCTGGCCCTCGGCAAAGCCCACCGGGTCCACCAGAAAGGTGCGGATGATCGAGGGGTACAGGCTCTTGTAGTCGAGCACCACCACCGAGTCGTAGAAGCCGGGCTTCGAATCCATCACATAGCCGCCGGGCGATGACTTGCCCTCCACATCGCCCACATTGGGCGCCACATAGCCCTGGCGGTGCATGCGCGGCAGGTAGTGGTGGCTGAAGGCCGCGATGGAGCCGCCGAAATGGTCCATCTGCAGGCCGGTGGTGTGGGCGCGCTCCATCGCGAACTGCAGCAGCCGGGCCTTGTCGAAGATGCGCAGCACCAGCTCGCAGTCGCGGATGTTGTACAGCGCCAGGGCGGGCTTGTCGTGCTGGTAGCGCCGCTCGATCTCGGCCATCTTGTCGTACTCGTCGCCGATGTCCTTGCCCTCGCCCAGGAGCTCCTGCGACACGTTCTCCAGGCTGAAGGACGGAAAGCTCCACACCGCCGCCCTGAGCGCCTCGATGCCATCGATGACCACCCGGCCCGGCATGGGCGCAAACAGGTAGCCCTGCTTGCCCGGGTGCGTGCGCCAGGCAATGGGCTTGGCGCCGCGCCCCAGCAGCAGGGGCGTGGCGCAGTCGTCTGCCGTCTTCTGCAGCACGTGCAGGTCGAACTGGATGACGTTCCAGCCGATGATGGCGTCGGGGTCGTTGCGCACGAACCAGCCGTTGAGCTGCTCGATCATGGCCTTGCGCGTGTGGCAATAGATGAGCGCAAAGCCGGGGGTCTCGGCAGGCACATCGGGCGCCTCGCCGAGCATGAACACCACGCGCTCGGGAAGGCCGTCGAGCGCGATCGAATACAGGTCCTGGTGCTGGCTGGTCTCGATGTCCAGCGACACCACCTTGAGCGCCGGGCGGTAATCGGGCGCGGGCAGCAGCTTGCAGTCCAGGCGCACGCCGTCCTCCAGCCGCCCGCCCTCCACCACCACCCCGGCGGTGATGAAGCGCTCCATCAGGTAGCGCTCGTGCGGGCGCACATCGGCCTCCAGCAGCGGGATGCCCAGCTGCTGCAGCGAGCGCGCCAGCCGCCCCAGCTGCTTGAACTGTCTGGCATAGACGCCCAGCACGGGCTGCTGCTGGAAGGTCTTGAGCCCCAGCTCGCGCAGTTGCACATCGGGCAGGGCCAGCAGCTGTGCATCCACCGTGCCCCGGTGCCGGGCCTCGACAAAGGCCACCGAGGTCTGCGCCGTCAGCAACACCTTGAGCGGGCCGCCATCGGTCGCCAGCCAGTACTCGATCTCGGTACCTGTCGGGGTGTCGCGCCAGTGGCGGGTGAGGATGAACCCCTGGGTGGAAATGGGCGCCACAAAAGCTTGGGAAAAGAGAGGTGCAGTCGGACCGATTTTCGCCGATCTGCGCGGCGGCGAGACCCTACCCGCGCTGCAGCAGTTGCGAATAGCGCCACAGCCCCCAGGCCACGCCCACTGCGATGCCGATGGCCACGCTCCAGCCCACGGGCACGCCAAAGACAAAGGCCAGCACCAGCATGAGCCCCGCGCTCACAGCGGATATGAGCACCAGCGTGACGAAGTCGAAGTGCGCCACGTCGGCGGCGTCCTCGGCCAAGCTGCGCTCCCTGCGGCCGTGGTGGCGGCGCTGCCGGCGAAACAGAACGACGTCCATCACGAATTCGAAGAAGCCAACGACGATGTCGGTCAGAAAGCTGAGCATGGGAACACTCCGTTCACGGTGGCGGCCATCGTAGTGCACAGGCCCGGGCTGCATAGCCCCACTGCTTGCAGGACATGCAAGCCGTCCATCAATGCCCGCCAAACCGCCCCACCTGCCGCAGCCCACCGCCCGCAAGGCTCCACAGCGAGATGCACCAGCCGTCGCAGCCCTCGCTGACCACCAGCCCCGGAAGGTCCGCGCCATCGATATCGACAAAGCTGGCCGGTTGGGCCGGCACCTCGCCCCGGTAGGCATAGCGGCCACCGCTGCGGTCCTGCGTGAACACATGGTGCCTGCGCGCGTGGTAGTGCGCATCGCGGTCCTCGACCCATTGGCCCGGGACCAGAATGGCCAGGCCCTGGCCGCCCGGCCGCTGCACCACGGTCGCGGCGGCCAGCTGCGCGGGCTTTTTCGCGGGGCCTCCCTGGCGCGCACCCGAGCGCAGCAGACCCTCGAGGGCCTGCACCTCGGTGGCCGCAATGCGGCGCGTGGTCCAGCGGGCGGTGTGCGGGGCTTGCGTGGAGAACAGCCGGTACTGCCGGGTCTCGGTGTCCGACCGGGCGGCCCCGCCCTGCACCGTGGCGCTGACGGCATCCCACTGCTCGGCGCCCGAGGAGCTCTTGGACACCTCGATCCGGCACCGGTACTTCGCCCCGCCCTGCAGGGCAAAAACCTCGCGGCCGGCATTGCAGTGCCGGGCCAGGTCGCGCAGCTGGGCCGCGTCGTCGGAGCGGACGACGACAGCGCCATCATCGGGCGCCAGCCAGGCGAAGAACAGACCCGCGCGGCCGACGTGGGACTCGCTGTCCTCCCCGGCCAGCGAAGGCAGGGCCAGCGCCAGGCCGAGCACCATCGCGGCAATGCGTCCATCCAGCAGTTTCATGGTGCAACAACCTCCTTCGGCCCAGCCAGCCGCCCGCGCCAATGCCACTCGCAGGCGGCCAGCCCGCCCACAAAAACAGCCTCGCCCACCAGATGCACCAGCCCGAACCCCGTGGCACTTCCGGCAAACCGCAGCGCCATGGCCAGGCAGGCCACGGCCCAGGCCCCGTTGGCCGCCACCAGCAGCGCAATCAGTGCCAGTGGCCGGCGCCTGCGCAGCGCCAGCGAGAAAGAATAAGCGCCATACAGCAGATTCACGGCGCCAATGCCTTGCAGCACCCCCTGCGGCAGCCCGTACAGCCCCGCCAGCCAGGGCGTGAACAGCAAGACCAGCACCCCCGCCAGCGCGGCGGCGCCGCAGTCGATCCACAGCAGCTGCGGGGCCAGGCGGTCCATGCGCGGCCGCTCCGTCACCGGGGCACACCCGCCCCGGCCGCGGGCTTCCACGCTGCGTGAAAGCCGAACGGCACCACCTGCGGCAGGTGCAGCGTGGCCAGGCACTGCATGCGCGCCGGGTCGATCACGCCGACCACCGTGCCCGCGTCGCCCTCGGCCAGCGTGGGCACCAGCAGCACGCCATCGTCCTCGGCGGTCGAGCCCGGGCGCTCCACGAACAGCGGCTCCATCTGCACGGCGGCCTCGCGCTGCCAGGTGCCGGCAATGCAGCCTGCGTCGAGGTCGAGCTTCACCGTGCGGTCGAACATGGGGGCCCGGCCATCGGGGTCGAAGCCTGCGAACCAGGCATGGCGCGAACGCTGCTTGCCCCAGTAGGCGCCATGCACCGAGGGCAGTTCCACGCTGGCGCCCTGCACCAGCGTCTGGGGCTGCGTCTCGCTGCGGCCGGGCTCCAGCCGGTAGCGCTGCACGCGGTGCGGCACGCCCACCGGCTGGCCGGCGCGCAGGCGCTCCATCTGCAGCGCGGCAAAGATCTCGGGGCCGTCGTTGGTGCACAGGTCCAGCACCAGGGTGCCGCCCTCGCCCTCATCAAACGCCTGCACCGCATGAAAGCCGGTCATCGCCGGCACGGCCCAGCTGCGCACACTGCCGTCGGCGAGCGAGACCGCATCGATCTGCGAGCCCAGGGCCGCATTCCAGGCAAAGCTGTCGATGAAACCCTTGCCCGACAGTGCCAGCTTGATCGCGTTGAGCCGCATCGCCGGCTGCCACACGATGGCGTGCGTGGGCGTCATGGCGAACGCATGCAGGTAACCCGCCTGGCGCACGGACCAGCGTGCCAGCACCTCGCGCGTGCGGCGGCCCGGGGCGATGCGGAACAGCTTGTAGGTGCACCTGGGCCCGATCTCCAGGCCCACGTTCCAGTAGCAGCCCTGCGCATCGGTCATGCCGTGGGCCGAGGCCACGTGGATTACCTCGTCATCGTCGTACACGATGCGCCCCGTGGTGGTCAGCGTGTCGGGGTCGAAGCTGGTGAGCAGCGGCGTCTCGGTCTGCGCCACCCACTGCGAGCCGATGCGCGCCATCACCACGGCCCCGTTGTCCGTCACCTTGGGGTGGCGCAGCTGGCGCAGCCGCGTGAAGAAGCCCGCCGGGTCCGGCGTGCCAAAGGCCGCGCGCGCCGGCTTGCGCGCCGCCAGGCTCTCGCGCAAATCCTCGGTCTGCAGGTAGCGGCTGCGGTAGCTGGCACTGGCCCCGCCCGCACCGCCTTGCCCGCCGCCCATCAGCCGCACCCGGTGCAGCATGGCCAGGCCATCGAACCAGTGCCCATAGCTGCCATGCGGCAGGTCCCACAGCGCCGGGCCATTGAGCAGCAGGCTGCCGCCCAGCAGCCACGGGGGAAGCTGGCCCCGGATTTCGACCGGGGTGTCGGGGAGTTCGCGGGCGGTGGATTGGAGGCCGCGCAGGCGGTCCATGGGGTGCGCTGGCGCGGGTGCTGCGAAGGGGGCGGCGAGGGTCATGGGTTTCTGGTTGAACGGGTTGTGCAGGCTGCTCGGCACGCATGTGCCTCCATCATGTGCCAAGCCAGGCACAGGCAGCAGCGGAAATGTGCCCGGGCGGGCTGCGATGGGCCACCGCTACTCCGCCACCTTTCCCCGCACCTGCCCCCGGAACCCCCAGTTGTTCTCCACCCCCACATTCACCGCCGTGCCCCCGCCCTCAAACTTCAGCGTGAGCACATTCACCTCGCCATCGGCCACGGAGCGCGAGATGAACTGGAAGGTCTGCGCATCAAGCCAATGGCCCTTGACGGCGACAACCGCGTTGGGGCCCTGGGGGGCGGTGCGGTACTTGCCGTCCAGGCCCAGGGGGCCGGCCACCGGCTCGCGCGGCAGGTCGGGGCGGCCGGGGTCGAAGCGCACCTCGTAGCGCGGGTTGGCCGGCGTGAGGTCCAGCACCAGGCGCTGCAGGCCCAGGGGGTTGCGCTCCAGCAGCCAGGCCTTGCGCGAGACGGTGGCAGCCAGCTCGGGCGTGGCGCCCAAGGGCTGGGGGCCGGGCTTTTCCACCCCGGCGTCGCGGATGCGGGCGGCCAGCAGGTCTTGCTCACCCGTGTCGGCCGGCAGGGGCTCGCGCGAGCGCACGGCGGCGGTGATGTGGTCGATGAACAGGGGCAGCGGGTAATGGCGCCGGCCGGTGACGGCGACCACCACGTCGATATCGGGCAGCACCACGATGAGCTGGCGGTTGAAGCCGGCCGTGAAGAATGCGCGTTTCGCAGGGATGCTCCACCAGCCATTGGCGTACTTGAAAGCGGGCGCATTGGCGCCAAAGCCCATGTCCACGGTGGGATGGAACACCTGCTCCACCCAGGCCGCGGGCAGCAGCTGGCGGCCGTTCCACTGGCCCTTGCGCAAATAGAGGTAGCCGATGCGCGCCATGTCGCGCGGGTGCAGGTACAGGCCCCAGCCGCCGATCTCCAGGCCCTGCGGGTCCTTCTTCCAACGCACATCGGTGATGCCCAGGGGGCCGAACAGGCGCTTTTGCGCATACGCCAGGGTGCTGCCGCCGGTCTTGTGCGCGAGGATGGCCGAGAGCAGGTGCGTGTTGCCGCTGTTGTAGTTGAAGCCCGCGCCGGGCGCCTGGGCCATGGGCCGGTCGAGCACAAAGCCCTGCCAGTCGCGCGCGCGGCCCAGCTGCAGCATGGTCTCGGGCACGGCGTCGCTGAGCGGTTCGATCCAGTCCAGGCCCGAGGTCATGTCCAGCAGGTGCCCCAAGGTCATGGCCTTCTTGGCGGCATCGACGTTGGCGATCTTGCGGCCATCTTCCCCAAAGAAGTCGATCACGGGCGCATCGCGCGAGGCGATCAGCCCGTCCTGGATGGCCATGCCGGTGAGCGTGGCGACCACGCCCTTGGTGGTGGAGTTGACGGCGTGCTTGAGCCCCTCGCGGTAAGGCGCGTAGAAGGCCTCGGCCACCAGGCTGCCGTGGCGGGTGACGAGCAGGCTGTCCATGCCCTGCGCGGCACCAAAGTCGATGAGCTTGGCCAGGGCGGCGGAGTCCATGCCCTGGGCCTCGGGCGTGCTCTCGGCCCAGTCGTCACCGGGCCACAGGGGCGCGGCGGAGGGGGTCGATGCAGCCGCCGCGGGCGCATCGGTCTGCGCCCCGGCCATGAGGGGCGCCGCGGCACCGGCCAGCAGCACGGCCGTGGCCTGCCTGCGGTTGATCGGCATGGCTGCGGCCGCCGCCTCTCCTACCCCATGGTGCGCTTGCATGGCCATCCCCGGACTCCCTGTGTGCATGTTATGCAGGGATGATATGCGGGTGGCTATGCAGTCCCTGGCCCCCTTTTGGGGGACTGTTGCCGTTTGCCCACGGCGGGCGGCAGGGGTGGTGGCGCCAGGTCTGCGCAGGCCGCACGCAGCCAGGCCAGCACGGTGTGGAAAGCATCACCGCCTTCCCCCGGCACGCCCGCGCGCGGCGCCATGAGCTGGTAGCAGCTGCCATCGGCCACAAAGCCGCGCGGTGCCACAAGCACACCGCTGGCCAGGTCGTCGGCCACCAGGGCCAGCGGGCCGATGGCCACGCCCGCGCCGGCCACCGCGGCCTGCAGGCTCTGGTAGAAGTGCTCGAAACGAATGGCGCGCGTGGACTGCTGGGCGGTGTGGGACAAGCGCGCCCAGTCGTCCCACGCGCCCGGCCGGGTGGCGGTGTGCAGCAGCACGCCCTGCAGATCGGCCGCCAGGCCGGGGCGGCACACGGGGCCGATGTGCTCCTGCACGAAGGGCTCGGCCAGCACACCATCGGCCAGCGCAAAGTCGTTGCGGCGGATCGCCAGGTCGATGCCGTCGCGCTCGAAATGCACCACGCCACCGGCCGAAACCAGGCGCAGCTCGCGCTCGCTGCCGATGGCGGCCTGCAACTGCGCCAGGCGCGGGATGAGCCAGCGGATCAGCAAGGTGGGCTCGCACGACAGCACCAGCGGCCGGCCCGGCCCCGCCGTGCGGCGCGCACGCGCCAGCGCCGCGCGCAGACGGTCGAGCGCAGCGGCCACATCCTCGGCCAGCACCTGGGCCGTGGGCGTGGGCAGCACGGCGCGGCTGCTGCGCTGGAACAGGTCAAAGCCCAGCTCGCCCTCCAACTCGCGCACGGCGCGGCTCACAGCCCCATCGGTCAGGTGCAGCTCGCGCGCGGCGCGCGACACGCTGCCATGGCGCACCGTGGCCTCGAAGGCGCGCAGCGCGGACAACGGGGGCAGGCGGGTGTCTGATGGCATGTCTTTTTTGATTGAGTTTGGCTCAATCATGCATGAGATCAAATCGGTTTTCTTCAGCCCTCCGAAAGAGCACAGTCACGGCTTCTGATTGACTGACATGCAAACGACGATGAGAACTGCAGCGAACGGCGCCCTGCCCCTGGCCATCACCATGGGCGACCCGGCCGGCATAGGCCCCGAGATCATTGCCCAATGGGCGATGGCAGCCAGCGTGAACAAGCCGCCCCATGTGGTGGTGGGCGATGAAGGCGCCTTGCAGCGTGCCATTGCCCTGGTGGGTGCACCGCTGCAGGTGCGCCGCGTGGGCGACCAGCTGGAGGGCCTGCACGAGGCCCTTGCCCAAGGCGCCCTGCCCCTGCTGCAGGCCTGCGCACCGCTGCCGGCCGACCTGCCCCTGGGCCGTATCGACGCGCGCGCCGGGGCCGCCGCCCACGCCTGTGTGCAGCGCGCCATCGACCTCGCGCTGGCGGGCCGGGTGGCCGGTATCGTGACCGCGCCGCTGCACAAGGAGGCGCTGCGCGCCGCGGGCGTGCAGCACCCCGGCCACACCGAGATGCTGGCCGAGCGCGCGGGCACAAGCGACTTCGCGATGGTGCTGGCCAATGGCGAGCTGCGCGTGCTGCTGGTGTCCATCCACCTGGCGCTGCGCGATGCCCTTGCCGCCGTGACGATGGAGAACGAACTGCGCGCCATCCGCCTGGCGCACCGCGCCTGCCTGGGCTTTGGCATGGCGCAGCCGCGCGTGGCCGTGGCCGGGCTCAACCCGCATGCGGGCGAGGGCGGGCTGTTTGGCCATGAAGACCGGGACATCATTGCCCCGGCCATTGCCGCAGCGCGGGCCGAGGGCATTGACGCCACGGGCCCCTGGCCCGGGGACACGGTGTTCATGCGCGCGCGCCAGGGCGCCTTCGACATCGTGGTGGCGCAGTACCACGACCAGGGCCTGATCCCCGTGAAGTACCTGGGCGTGGACCAGGGCGTGAACATCACCGTGGGCCTGCCCTTTGTGCGCACCTCGGTGGACCATGGCACGGCCTTCGACATCGCGGGCACGGGCCGGGCCGATGCGGCCAGCCTGGGCCATGCGGTGCAGCAGGCCGCGGCCCTGGTGGCGGCGCAGCCGGCCTTGCCCGACTTCATCTTCATGCTCACACGGCACGACCGGACCATTGCCGACGCGCTGGAGCAATTGCCCGCCGTGCTGGCCGCCGGGGTGCGGCACATCGGCTTCAAGGACATCGGCCTGCCCTGGCCCGATCTGCGGCGCCTGGCCGATGCCATCCATGCAGGCGGCGCACAGAGCTACCTGGAGGTGGTGAGCCAGGACGAAGCCAGCGAGCTTGCATCGGCCCGCGCCGCGCTGGCGCTGGGGGTGGGCGTGCTGATGGGCGGCACCCGGCCCGAGGCAGTGCTGCCACTGCTGCGCGGCAGCCCCCTGCGCTACTACCCGTTTGCCGGCGCCGTGGTGGGCCACCCCAGCGTGCTGCAGGGCACGGTGCAGGACATCGTGGCCAGCGCGCGCCGCATCGCCGCGCTGGACGGCGTGCATGGGCTGGACCTGCTGGCCTACCGCTTTGCGGGCGACGCAGGCGAGGTGCCCGCGCTCATTGCTGCCGTGTGCGCGGCGGTGGACAAGCCCGTCGTGGTGGCCGGCTCCATCGACCGGGCCGAGCGCATCGCAGCCGTGGCGGCGGGTGGGGCCGCCGGGTTCACGGTGGGCACGGCGGCGCTCGATGGCGCCTTTGCGGCCGGTGCGCCGGGGCTGGAGGGGCTGCAGGGACAATTGCGCGCCATCCAGGCGCTGCGGGCAACGGCAGGTCGGCTCGCAGGGCCGCTCACTGCTGCAGTTGCCCCAGCAGCCGCGCCAGCCCGCCCTTGATCGCATCGAGTTCGCCCGCACCCACCAGGGCGGCCCATTGGGCCTCGGTGCGGCTGCCCGCGGCCATGGCGAGTGGGCGGATCTGCTGGCCGCGCGCGGTCAGGAAGACCAGGCGCGAACGCTTGTCGGTGGGGCTGGGGCGGCGCTCCACATAGCCGAGCTTTTCGAGCTCGTCCACCGTCTGCGCCATGGACTGCTTGCGCACGCGCGCTAGCCGCGTGAGCTCGCTCACGGGCATGCCCTCGGGTGGCACAAAGGTGAACACGCTGGCATGGGCCGCGCGCACGTCGCCAAAGCCGGCCTCGGCGAGGGCCTCGTCCACCGCGCCCGCGAACTGCTGGTGCAGCAGGCGCAGCAGCACGCCCAGCGAGCCGGGGGTGGTGGAAGTGATCGATGGGTCCATGGCGGTATTTGACAGGCACCTGTCTATTTCAATAAACTAGACAGGTACCTTACCACTTTCAAAGGACTGCCCCATGCCCACCATTTCCGTTCTCGGCTCGCACATGCACCACCTGGACACCGCAGACACCGGCACCCCGGGCGCCGGCCCGACTTGGGTGTTTCTGCATGGCAACCCCGTCTCGTCGCACCTGTGGCGCAAGGTGCTGCCGGGCGTGCAAGGGCTGGGCCGTTGCCTCGCGCCCGACCTGATCGGCATGGGGCAATCGGGCAAGCCCGAGATCGCCTACGGCTACGACGACCACGCGCGCTACCTGGCCGCCTGGTTCGACGCGATGGACCTGCAGGACGTGGTGCTCGTGGGCATCGACTGGGGCGCATCGCTGGGCTTCGACTGGGCGCGCCGGCAGGCGCACCGGGTGCGCGGTATCGCCTTCATGGAGACCATCGTCAAGCCGATGGGCTGGGCCGACTTTCCCGCCGCGGCGCGGCCGCGCTTCGAGGCGTTTCGCACGCCGGGCCTGGGCGAACAACTGGCGCTGGAACAGAACCAGTTCCTGGCGGGATCTCTCGCGGCCACGGTGCTCACACCCCTGGCTGCCGCCGACCGCGCGGTGTACGAGGCGCCCTACCCCACGCCCGCAAGCCGGCGCCCGCTGCTGGCCTGGCCACGCGCCATGCCCATCGAAGGATCGCCCGCCGACGTGGTGGCACGGGTCGAGGCTTATGGCGACTGGCTGGGCAACTCCGGCCACATTCCCAAGCTGCTGCTCACCTTCACCGGCTCGCCCACGCTGATGATCGGCCCGGCCATGGAGGCCTGGTGCCGCAGCCACGTCGCCAGTCTCACGGTGCAGGCCTGCGGCGAGGCCGGCCACCTGGCGCCCGAGGACCAGCCCGGGCGCATTGCCGATGCGCTGCTCGCCTGGGCCGGCACCGCCCTCGTGCCTACTGTTTCTGGATCCCTGCCTGCTGGATCACGTCAGACCAGCGCTTGATCTCGCGCGCATAGAAGTCGGCCTGCGCCTGGGGCGTGCTGCCCCCGGCCTGCACGCCCAGCTGCAGCAGCCGGGTGCGCACTTCGGGCGCGTTGAGCGCGACCTGGGTGTCCTTGTTCAGGCGCGCCACCACCTCGGGCGGCGTGCCGGACGGTGCGGCAAAGGCATTCCACGACGCCACGTTGAACCCTGGCGCACCGCTTTCGGCCACGGTGGGCACATTCGGCAGCGCGGGCGAGCGCTTCTCGCCCATCACGGCCAGGGCCTGCAGCGCACCGGCGCTGATCTGCGGCAGCACGGGCGCCAGGATCTCGACGGCAGCATCCACCTGCTCGCCCAGCAGCGCGCTGGTCACGGCCGCGCTGCTGTTGAAGGGCACGATGGCCACGTCGATGCCCAGGCTGCGCTTGAGCAGTTCGGCCGCCAGGTGCTGGGTGCTGCCGATGTTGATGCTGCCGATGTTGAGCTGGCCGGGGTGGGCCTTGGCATGGGCGATGAGGGCCGCAATGTCCTTGAAGCGCGACTTGCCACCCGCGATGAGGGCGATGTCGAAACTGCCCAGCAGGGACACGGGCGTGAAGCTCTTGACCGGGTCGAACGGCAGGCTCTTGAACAGGCCCGCGCTCACCGCGTTGCCGTTGGACATGAGCAGCAGCGTGCGGCCGTCGGGCGCGGCCTTGGCCACCGCATCGGCCGCGACGATGCCGCCCGCGCCGGGCTTGTTGTCCACCACGATGGGCTGGCCCGTGGCCTCGGTCATCTTCTGCGCCACGGTGCGCGCCGTGAGGTCGGCCACGCCGCCGGGGCCAAAGGGCACGACCAGGCGGATGGGGCGCTTGTCGGCGGTCTGCGCGGCCACGCCCGTGCAGGCGGCTGCAGCCAGCAACAAGAAGGCACGGCGCTCGGGAATCAAGGAGAAAGTCATGCTTTGTACTATGACAAAAACGGGATTGTGCTGCCACCCAGTCCCGGCACTGGGAGCTATATCCCATCGGCATAGGTACCCAGGCTGCAAGAGGGGCACCGGCACGGGCGATACCATTGCGGCTTCAGACACCCGTATCCGCCATGAAAAACGCCACCGAATTCGCCCCTGGCCTCGTCGTCCAGGGCATTGATGCCCCGCTGTCCCTGTCGAGCTACAAGCTCATCGCCTTCGACATGGACTCCACCCTGATCAACATCGAGTGCGTAGACGAGATCGCCGATGCCGCCGGCCGCAAGGCCGAGGTGGCCGCCATCACCGAGGCGGCCATGCAGGGCATCATCACCGACTACAAGGAAAGCCTGCGCCAGCGCGTGGCCCTGCTCAAGGGCGTGACCGTGGCGCACATGGAGCAGGTGTTCAGCGAGCGCCTGCGCTTCAACCCCGGCGCCAAGGAACTGGTCAGCGCCGCCAAGGCCGCGGGCCTGATCACGCTCCTGGTCTCGGGCGGCTTCACCTTTTTTGCCGACCGCGTGAAGGCGGGCCTGGGCATCGACTTCGCCCGCTCCAACATGCTCGAAGTGGAGAACGGCCTGCTCACCGGCCGCATGGTGGACCAGGCCTGGGGCGACATCTGCGATGGTGCCGAAAAGCGCCGCACCCTGCTCGAAGTGGCCTCGCTCATGGGCATTGCGCCTTCGCAGGCCATTGCCGTGGGCGATGGCGCCAACGACCTGCCCATGATGGGCGCGGCCGGCCTCTCGGTGGCCTACCACGCCAAGCCCACCGTGCGCGCCCAGGCCAAGGTGGCCATCAACGAGGGCGGGCTCGACCGCCTGCTGGAAGTATTGCGCTGACCCTCTCCACCCTGCCCCACCGCGCCTGGCAGTCCCTGCGCCAGGGCTGGCGCCAGCACTTGGCCACCGTGCTGCTGGCCCTGCTCGTGGTGGCCGGCGTGGATGCCTGGCGCACGCGCGACCTGCCCTCGGGCCCCGCGCCCGATGCGGCCATCACCCTGGCCGATGGCAGCACCACCACGTTGGCTGCCTGGCGCGCCCAGCACCCGGGCCGTGCGGTGGCCCTGCATTTCTGGGCCGAATGGTGCCCGGTGTGCAAGATCGAGGAACCCTCGGTAGCCCGCCTGTCTGAGGACTGGCCGGTGCTGGGCATCGCCATGCAGTCGGGCAACCCCGCCCGCGTGGCCCAGGTGCAGCGCCAGCGCGCCATGCCCTGGCCCACGGCGGTGGACCCGCAGGCCGAGCTGTCGCGCGCCTGGGGCGTGCGTGTGGTGCCGGCCCTGGTCGTCGTCGATGCGCAGGGCCAGGTGCGCTTTGCCACCACGGGCTACACGCCCGGCTGGGGCATGCGCTGGCGGCTCTGGTGGGCGCAGGCCGTGCCGAGCCTGCGTACTTGGGTGGGCTGACCGGCACTCACACCGACTCGGCCATCCGTTTCGCCTCCTCCTGCACCCAGTCGATGAAGGCCAGTTGCCCCGGCGTGGCCGGGCGGTCCTTGTCGATGCACAGGAAATAGCCGCGCCCGGTGGACACCGGCAGCGCAAAGGGGATCACCAGCTCGCCCGTCTGCAGCTCGCGCTCGATCAGGCAGGGCTGGGTGATGGCGATGCCCACGCCCTCCTTTGCCGCGAAGATCAGGTTCATGCTCAGGTCGTAGCCCGGGCCCAGCTTCAGCTCGCGCTGCAGGCCGGCAGCGTGGGCCCAGCGCGCCCAGTTGTCGGGGAAGTTGGTGTGGTGCAGCAGCACCTCGCGCGCCAGGTCGGCCGGGCGTTGGAGGCGCGGCGCCACCTGCGGCGCGCACACGGGCACGATGTCGCGCCCCATGAGGTAGGTGGCCTGCAGGCGCGCGGGCCAGCGCCGGCGCGGGCGCTTCACGTCGATCCAGACATCCACGTCGTCGCGGCTGAAGTCCTCGTCGTGGCGGAACTGGCGCATCTCGATATCCAGGCCCGGGTGGCGCGCCTGGAAGCGCGGCAGCCGCGGCAGCAGCCACTTGGTGCCCAGGGTAGGGATGACCGACAGCCGCAGCTTGCCCGGCGCACGCGGCGCCACAAACAGTGCCGTGGCCGATTCGAGCGCCAGCACATGCCGCTCGGTCAACTGGCGCAGCTGGCGCCCGCGCTCGCTGAGCACCACGCCCTGGTGCGAGCGCTCGAACAGGCGGCAATCGCCCAGGTGCTGCTCCAGCCGCTGCACGGCGCGGCTCACCGCCGCCTGGGTCACGCACAGGTCCTCGGCCGCCTGGCGGAAGCTGCCCAGCCGGCACACGGCCAGAAAGGCATGGAGTTCGACCAGCGAGGGGGAGCGCAGTTTCATGGACGCATGCAGAACGGTGGGCGATGACATTGTGTCATCACGAACCACGATTTTGTCGTTTGATGCACGGGCTGGCAATGCCTAGCATTCGCCCATTCCCAACCCACTGCCCACCACCATGACCATCGACCGCCGCCAGTTCCTCACTTCCACCGCTGCCGCCGGCCTGGCACTGCCCGCCTTTGCCGCCGATGCGCCCTACCCCACGCGCGCCATCAGCCTCGTGGTGCCGTTCACGCCGGGCGGCTCGGTCGATGTGTCGGGCCGGCTCATCGCCGACCGCCTGGCGCGCAGCCTGGGTCAGCCCGTGGTGGTGGACAACCGCGGCGGCGCGGGCGGCGCCATTGGCTCGACCTATGTGGCCAAGGCCGCACCCGATGGCTACACGCTGATCGTGACCTCGCAGAGCACCCATGTGGTCAACCCCGCGGTGAACCCCAAGCTGCCCTACGACGCGGTCAAGGACTTCGCGCCCATCACCCTCATCAGCCGGCTGGCCAATGTGCTGCTGGTCCACCCCGGGCTGCCCGTGAAGAGCTTCGACGAGCTGGTGAAGTACGCGCGCGCCAACCCCACGGCGCTCAACTACGCGAGTGCGGGCACGGGCTCGGTGTCGCACCTGAGCATGGAGCTGCTGAAGAACCAGGCGAAGTTCCCGATGACGCACATCCCCTACCGCGGCGCGGGCGTGGCGCTCAACGACCTGCTCAGCGGCCAGATCCAGCTGACGTGGAACAACCTCTCGTCCAACCTGACCCACATCCTGAACGGCAAGCTGCGCGCCCTGGCCGTGGCCTCGCCCACGCGCGTGCCGCAGCTGCCCGACGTGCCGACCTTTGCCGAGCTCAAGCTGCCCGACCTGAACCTCACCTCGTGGAACGGCCTGGCCGCACCCGCGGGCACGCCCGATGCCATCGTGCAAAAGCTCTACGCGGCCACGCGCAAGATCGTGACCGACCCGGCCACCCAGGCCGTGTGGGTGGACAAGGGCATGATGGTGCCCCAGGATATCAACCCTGCGGCCTACCGCAAGGAAATCGCGGAGCGCATTGCCTTCTACCAGCGCATCGCACGGGACAACAAGATCGAGTTGGACTCCAATTGACGACGATGATGACGACGACAACGCGCCTGCTGCCCGAACTCACCCGCATCGACGACCTGGCGCCCCGGCAGGACGAGCTCGCCGGCTGGCGCCGCCACATCCACCAGCACCCCGAGCTGGCCTTTGCCGAGCACGGCACGGCCGACTTCGTGGCCGGCAAGCTGCAGGCCTTTGGCTACGAGGTCACGCGCGGCATCGGCCAGACCGGCCTGGTGGCCCAGTTGCGCGTGGGCCAGGGCAGCAAGCGCCTGGGCCTGCGCGCCGACATGGACGCCCTGCCCATCCACGAGGAAACCGGCCTGCCCTACGCCAGCCGCGTGCCCGGTTGCATGCATGCCTGCGGGCACGATGGCCACACCGCCATGCTGCTGGGCGCGGCGCAGCACCTGGCGGCCACGCGGCGCTTTTCCGGCACCTTGAACCTGATCTTCCAGCCGGCCGAGGAGCGCGGCTTCGACAGCGGCGCCAAGGCCATGGTGGCCGACGGGCTGTTCGAGCGCTTTCCCTGCGACATGGTGTTCGCCATGCACAACCACCCGGGGGCGCCGCAGGGCCACTTCCTCATGCGGCCCGGCGCCTTTCTTGCGGCGGGCGACCGGGTGTTCATCACCATCACCGGCGTGGGCGGCCATGCGGCGCGGCCCCACCTCGCGGTGGACCCGCTGGTGGCGGCCGCCGCCACGGTGATGGCGCTGCAGACCGTGGTCTCGCGCAACGTGGACCCGAACGAATCGGCCGTGGTCACGGTGGGCCGCCTGCGCTCGGGCGATGCGCTCAACGTGATTCCGGCCGAGGCCGAGATCGGCGTCAGCGTGCGCTCCTTCAGCGCCGCCGTGCGCGCCCTGCTCAGGGAGCGCATCACCGCCCTGGTGCACGCCACGGCCGAAGGCTATGGCGCCCGGGCCGAGATCCGCTATATCGAGGGCTACCCGGTGCTGGAGAACGACGCCAGCGCCACGGCCCTGGCCGCCAAGGTGGCCGGCGAGCTGGTGGGCACGGACCGGGTGGAGCCGCAGTTCCAGCGCATGATGGGCAGCGAAGATTTCGCCTACATGCTGCAGGCCTGCCCCGGCGCGCTGGTGCGCATCGGCAACGGCCCGTCCGAGGGCGGGCGCGGGCTGCACAACCCGCGCTATGACTTCCACGATGGCAACCTGCCGGTGGGGGCGGCCTTCTGGAGCCGGCTGACGGAACGGTTTCTGGCCTGAGCCAGAGCGCCTCAGGCTGGGCCTTGCTCCGCCACGCGCTTCATGGCCTCGTCCATCGTCGCTGTCAGCGCCAGCGCCGATTCCTTGTTCGCCGTGGCATCGGGCGGCAGCACGATGGGGGGCCCGAAGGTGATGCGGATGCGCGGGCGCGTGAAGAAGTGGCTGGCGCGGATCTCGCCCGGGCCGTCGTAGTGCGCGGGCACGATCTGGCCCTTGGCACGCAGCGCGATGGTGGCGGCGCCGCGCTTGGCCTCGGCATTCTCGGTGTTGCGTGTGCCGCCCGGGAAGATCAGCACCAGCTGGCCCTCGTTGACCAGCGAGACCACCTGGCGGATGGTGGCCGTCGAAGGGCTGCCCCGGTCCACCGGAAAACCGCCGCCCGAGCTCACGAACCAGGCGCCCAGCTTGGTCTCGAACAGCTCCTTCTTGGCCATCTGGTGCAGCTTGCGCGGCAGCGCGGCATAGCCCACCCACAGCGGATCGGCCCAGCCCGTGTGGTTGCACACCACGATCTTGCCGCCCGGCCCGTCCAGGTGCTCGGCCCCGATCACCGTGACCCGGGCCACCCGGGACATGAGCACGCGCAGCACGCGCACGAAAAGGTTGGGTTTTTGTTGGGCGGCGGGTGAGGCAGGGGAGGCGGCAGAGGTCATCAGGGGCGGTTGGACGGCGAAATGGGCAAATAAAGGGTTCTCACAGCATGATAAAGGGTCGGCAACACGGCCCCGGGGAAAACCCTGCCCAGCCGGCTCAGACCGGCGCGTCCAGCTCGTCCAGCTCGTGCAACCGGCGGTAGAAGTCGTCCACATGCGCCTGCGCGTGGGCGGGAAAGGCCCGCATCGCCTCGGCATGGCGCACGGGGTCTTGCTCTGCACCGGCGCGCCCCACGCGGTGCGAGGCCTCCTGCACGAAGCGGCACAGCGGCATGCGGCGCTCGCCAAAGGCGGCCAGCGCGGCGGGCAGCGAGGGCTCTTGCGCCAGCAGCCGGGCCAGCACCACCGCATCCTGCACCGCCAGGGCGCCGCCCTGCCCCATGAAGGGCGTGGACGCGTGCGCGGCATCGCCGATCAGGACCACCCGGCCCTGGTGCCAGGGCAGCGGCATCACCACCTCCTCGACGGCGGTGTACAGCACCTCGCTGTGCGCCGAGAGTTCGTCGAGAAAGGGGCGCGCCGGCCCGCCGAACTCGGCGAACCGGGCGCGCATGGTCTCGGGCCACAGGGCAGGGTCTATCCAGCGGCCCTCGGGCTCGGCCACGGTGCCGAAAAGGTAGAGCTTCTCGTGCGAGATCGGCATGATCCCCAGCCGCTTGCCCAAGCCCATCATCATGACCTTGTCCACCAGTTCGGCCGGGCGCCGGTGCACGCTGCGCCAGACGCCGAAGTCCGAGTAGCGCGGCTGCACGCCAGGCCACAGCAGCGCGCGCACGCCCGAGCGGATGCCGTCCGCCCCGACCACCAGATCGGCGTCGTGCGTGCTGCCGTCGGAGAGCCAGGCCCGCACGCCGCTGCCGTGGTGCTGCAGCGCCTGCACCGTGGAGCCCAATTGCACCGGCACGCCCAGCGCCGTGAGCAGCCCGGAGAGCACGCGGTGCATCTCGGCGCGCTTGATACCGAGGATGGGCGGGGCGGGCGGTGAGCCCAGGGCGGGGTAGGCCACGTCGACGATGGGCCGGCCATCCTGGTCCAGGTAGCGGTTGCGCCCCGATGCAATGGCAAAGCCCGCCTGCACCAGGGGCTCCATCGCGCCGATCTGGCGAAAGTGCTGCAGGCCGTTGCTGTAGACAAAGATGCCCGAGCTCTGAAAGCGCCACTGCGGCTGCTTTTCGATCACGGTGACATGCCAGCCGGCGCGGGCCAGCGCCAGGGCGGCAGAGCAGCCGGCGATGCCGGCACCAACGATCAGGACTTTCTTGTTCATAGGGAAAAAGCGCAGCCAAAACCAACGGGGATGAAGCCGTCGATTCTTGGCCAGCCCCCGCGGCGCTTCAACCTTCAGGGCGCCGGATCTGGGCACCGATCGTCCGCGTCTTGATGCACTGGCTCGGCGTGGACCCCGACCAGCGCTCGAAGGCGCGGGAGAAGGCCTTCTCCGAGCTGTAGCCCACCGCCTGCGCCACGCGCCAGATATCGTCCGCCCCCTGCAGGAATTGCTGGCGCGCGATGCCCATGCGCACCTCGGTAAGGTAGCGCAGCGGCGTGCTGCCCATGAGCTCGACAAAGCGCTCGCTGAACACCGAGCGCGACTGGTTGCTCACGCGCGAGAGGCTGGCCACGGACCAGGGCAGCTCGGGGTGGGCATGCATCTGCGCCAGGGCCTTGCCGATGGCCTTGTCGCGCACGCCATTGAGCCAGCCCTGCGCGCCTGCCGGGCCGCTGTGCAGGTGTTCGCGCAGCACATGCACCAGCAGCAGGTCGGCCATGCGCGCCGTGGCCAGCTGCCAGCCCGGGCGTTGGGCCAGGGTTTCCTCCACCAGCGCGCCGGTGGTCAGCGCCAGGCTGCGCGTGGTGGCGATGTCGGCCGCGCGCAGCACGATCAGAGGCGGCATCCAGGACAGCAGCGAGACCCCCTGGTGCCTGGGCATCCACAGGTGCAGCGAGAAGAGTTCGGTGACACCGCCGCTGCCGTCTGTTTCATCCCCTTCGCCGCCGTGCGCAAAGGTGATGGGATGGTCTCCATGCGCGCCCCGCATGTGCTGTTGCAGCAGGGTGCGAAACGGCACGGCCGGGAGGCCCAGCGCCGAGGCGACCAGGTGCGGCCCGCCCTGCGGCAGCATCACGATGTCGCCCGGCTGCACCTGCACGGCGGCTTGCCCGTCCATCTGGATCCAGTAGGGCTGGCCGGTGCACACGCGCAGCAGCAGGCCCTCGACCCCTTCGGAGCGCAGCGCCCAGGGTGCGGTGAGCGCAAAGCGCGCGGTCACCGCACGGTCGGTGCGCAAGGTGCCCAGGACCAGGCTGATCAGGTCGTCCGGCGTGGTGCTCGTGGGGCGTTGCATGCCCCAGTTTATGCCGTGCGCCCGGACCCAGGGCCGGGCGGGCCGGCGCGCGCCGCACGGCGGACGCTCGGTGCCCAAATCCGGTGTCCCGGAGGTTGAGCCCGGCATGCGCCTGCCGAACAATCGCCAGCCATGGGCCGGCATGGTGCATGGGCCCCAGGAAGCATGAGCATGACGACCCCCCTTCGAAAACGAATCCTGCCCGAGGTGCGCAACCCGGCGCTCGAACTGTCGCTGGTGAAACCCATCGCCCGCGGCGACAACGCGCAGCGCGCGTCCACCGTGCAGCAGACCGAGGGCGAGCCCCTGCTCCGCTTCGAGGGCGCGAGCAATCCCTACCTGGAACACCAGCGCAACGACCTGCTGCTGAGCATCCAGCACATGCGCAGCGAGGGCCATGACGAGATGGTCTTCCTGTGCATCACGCACTGCAAGGAGCTGACCTTCAAGGCCCTGCACTACGAGCTGCTGAACATGCAGGCGCGCATCCAGGCCGACGATGTCGCGGGCGCATTGCAGCTGGTACCGCGCGCGCATGCGCTGCTGGAGTTCCTCGGCAAGACCTGGGACGTGCTCTCCACCATCACGCCGCACGGCTTCAACCAGTTCCGCAACACCCTGGGCATTGCCTCGGGCCAGCAGTCCTACATGTACCGGCATGTCGAGTTCATCCTGGGCAACAAGTCCGAGCGGCTGGCGCGCGCGCATGAGAACAACCCCGATGTCTGGCCCTACATGGAGCGCGCGCTGCACGCGCCCAGCCTCTACGACGCCGTGCTCGCGCTGCTGCACCGGCGCGGCATCGCCATGCCGCCCGAGGCGCTGGAGCGCGACTGGTCCGAGCCCTACGTGGCCAGACCCGGCGTCGAGGCAGCCTGGCTCCAGGTCTATGCCGACCCCACGCCGGAGAACGACCTGTACCTGCTCGGCGAAGCGCTCACCGACCTCGCCGACGCCTTCTCGCAGTACCGCTGGCGGCATTTCGTCTCGGTGGAGCGCATCCTGGGCTTCAAGGCCGGCACGGGCGGCTCGGCCGGCGTGGGCTGGCTGCGCAGCGTCGTCGACCACCGCTTCTTCCCCGAGCTGTGGTCCATGCGGACCCAGCTCTGAACCTACCGGCCGGCACGCCGCGCACGCACCTACGCACGCATTTACCCACGCACCATGTTCGATCAACTCCCCCCTCCCGTTGACGACCCCATCCTGGGGCTGTTCGAGGCCTACCAGGCCGATCCCCGCCCCGCCAAGGTCAACCTGGGCATCGGCATCTACTGCGATGACGCGGGGCGTGTGCCGCAGCTCGGCGCGGTGCGGGCGGCACGCGCCACGCTGGCGCAGGCCGGCGCACCCAGCGTCTACCCGCCCACCGAGGGCGATGGCGCCTTCCGCGCCGCCGTGCTCGACCTGGTGTTTGGCGAGGCCGGCCGGGCCGCGACCGCGGCCCTCACCGTGGTGCAGGCGGTGGCCGGCACCGGGGCGCTGAAGCTCGGCGCCGACTTCCTCAAGGATGCGCTGCCCGATGCCACCATCTGGATGCCCGACCCGACCTGGGCCAACCATGCGGCGATCTTCGAAGGCGCGGGCTTTGGGGTGCACCACTACCCCTACTACGCGCCCGAAAGCGGCCGCTTCGATGCCGAGGGCGCAGTGCGCGCACTCCAGGGCCTGAAGGCGGGCAGCGTGGTGCTGCTGCACCCCTGCTGCCACAACCCCACGGGGGTCGACCCGACGCGGGCGCAGTGGAGCCTGCTGCTGGACACCATCGCAGAGCGCGGGCTGCTGCCCTTCTTCGACATGGCCTACCAGGGCTTCGCCCAGGGCGTGGACGAAGACGCCTGGGCCGTGCGCGAATGCGTGCGCCGCGGTATCGGCTGCCTGGTGGCGAGCTCGTTCTCGAAGATCTTCTCGCTCTATGGCGAGCGGGTGGGGGCGCTCAGCGTGTACGCGCCGGCCGGCGATGCGGCCCACGTCCTCGGGCAGCTCAAGCAGGCCATCCGGCGCTCCTACTCCTGCCCGCCCGCCCCGGGCGCGGCGATCGTGCGCACCATCCTGGGCGATGCGGCCCTGAACGCGCAGTGGCGTGCCGAACTCGGAGCCATGCGCGAGCGCATGCGCCAGGTGCGCAGCGCCCTGCACGGCATGCTGCGCGAGGCGCTGCCCGCGCAGGGCTTCGACTACCTGCTCGAGCAGCGCGGCATGTTCAGCTACACGGGCCTCTCCCCGGCGCAGATTGACGCGCTGCGCACGCACTCGGGCGTGTACGCCGTGTCTTCCGGCCGCATCTGCGTGGCCGGCATCAACACCTCGAACATCGCGCATGTCTGCGCATCCCTGGTCGCCATCCACCGGAGCCACCCCGCATGAACTTCTTCCACCCCCTGCGTTCGCTGGCCTGCGGGCTGCTGCTCTTGCTGGCCGCCACGGCGGCCCTGGCCCAGGGCACGCCCCTGCGCCTGCTGGTGGGCTTTCCGCCCGGCGGCTCCACCGATGTGATCGCGCGCCAGCTGGCGCTAGGCCTGCAGCAGGAGCTGGGCCGCAGCGTGGTGGTGGAGAACCGCGCCGGTGCGGGCGGCCAGATCGCGGCCCAGGCGCTCAAGGCGGCCCGGCCCGATGGCAATACGCTGTTCCTGTCGAACGCCCACACCGTGGCCATCGTTCCCGTGACGGTGCTGAACCCGGGCTTCGACGTGGCGAAGGACTTCGCGCCCATTGGGCTGGTGACCGTGAACCCCGATGCGTTGGCCGTGAACCCCGCCGTGACCGGCCCCCTGGCCGGCGGTCTGAAGGACTTCACGGCCTGGACGCAGGCCGGCCCGGGCCGCGCCAGCATCGGCGTGCCCGCACCGGGCAGCGCGCCCGAGTTCGCGGTCAGCGTGATCGGGCGCGCGGCGGGTGCCCGCCTCACCGCCGTGCCCTACCGCGGCGATGCGCCCCTGGTGCAGGACGTGGTGGCCGGCCAGGTGCCCGCGGGCATCGGCGGCGTGGGCGCATTGCTGCCCTATGTGGAGGCAGGCAAGCTGCGCCTGCTGGCCGTCAACGGGCCCGCGCGCCTGCCGCGCTTTCCCGACGTGCCCACCTACGCCGAACTGGGCATCAAGGGCCTGGAGGAAGTCATGTTCACCGCCCTGTTCGCGCCGGCTGGCACGCCGGCCGCGCTGCTGCGGCAGTACCACGCCGCGCTCGCCAAGGTGGCGGCCTCGGCCGCGTTCTCGGAGCGCATTGCCAGCCTGGGGGTCAGCGCCAGCGTGGGCACACCCGAAGAGCTCGGCCAGCGCGTGGAACGCAGCCGGCTGGTCTACGAGCGGCTGGCCCGCGAGGCCGGCTTCCAGCCCCAGTGAACAACCGCCCCCACAGAGAAAGACCGCAACACGCCATGAACCCCTCCCGCACGCTCGACGAACACGATGTGGCCGCCTGCCTGGCCAGCGCCAGTGCCCATGCGCGCCAGCAGCAATGGAGGCTGTCGATCGCGGTGGCAGACGCCGGCGGGCACCTGCTCGGCTTTGTGCGCCAGGACGGCGCCAGCCCGCTGTCGGCGCAGATCGCGCTGGCCAAGGCACGCACGGCAGCCCTGTCGCGGCGCGAGACCCGCTTCTTCGAAGAGCTGCTGGCCGCAGGGCGCAGCGGCTTCCTGTCCGTCAGTGGCATGAGCCTGCTGGAGGGTGGCATCCCCATCGTGCTCGGCGGGGAGTGCGTGGGCGGCATCGGGGTGTCCGGCGCAACCTCGCCGCAGGATGCCGAGGCCGCCACCGCTGGCCTGGCGGCCCTGCTGGAGCGGCAGCGCTGAACTGCCGCGGACTGCACGCGCATCACACGGCACCCGCCAGCGCCTCGGCACAGCCGGCCCCTGCGGGGGCACCTGCCGGCGCCTCCGCACCCCAGGCCCGCAGCCGCGCCGCATAGCGCGCCGCCTCGCCGGCCAGTTGGGCCGCATCCATCTTGCCGGCCCGGTAGACCAGGAAAGGCTCGGCCCAGGGCAGGCCGCAGCGGTGCGCCGTGGCCTGCAGCGGGCGCAGCAGCTCGGCCAGCGAGAACAGGTTCTGGCCCGTGGGGGTGTAGGCCTCGGGCACGTTGCCGGCCGTGGCGGCCACCAGCAAGGGCGTGCCTTCGAGGTGCCGGCCTTCGCTGGCATAGGCCATGTAGAACATGCGGGTCAGCACCGCATCCTGCCAGGCCTTGAGCAGCGGCGGGGAGGAATACCACTGCACGGGGAACTGCAGCACCACGCGGCGTGCGCTGAGCAGGCGGCGCACTTCGGCATCGCCATCGATGGCGCGGCCCTCGGGGTAGAGCGCCGCCATGTCCACCACCTGCACGCCCGGCACGGCCGCCGCCGCATCGGCCAGCGCCCGGTTGGTGGCGGATTGCGCGAAGCGCGGGTGGAACAGCAGCACCAGGGTGTCGATGGTGCGGACGGGGGCGTTGGTGGTGGTGGGTGTCGTATCGGTCATCAGGAACTCCGGTTGGTTGGCTGGATGCCCCGAGGATGCGATCCGGGCGATAATTAATCCAACGGATAATTCATATATCCATTCATTGATTCCATGAATTTACGAAGCATCGACCTCAACCTGCTGGTGGTGCTGCAGGCCCTGCTCGACGAGGCCCATGTGACGCGCGCGGCCGAGCGGCTGGGCCTGTCGCAGCCGGCCATGTCCAATGCGCTGGAGCGCTGCCGCCACCTGTTCGGCGACCCGCTGCTGGAGCGCGCCCGGGGTGGCATGCGCCTCACGCCCAAGGCCGAGGCCCTGCGCGAGCCTCTGACCCGCCTGCTGGCCGACGCCGCGCGCGTGATCGACCCGCACCCCCAGGTGGATGTCGCCACCCTGCGCCAGACCGTGCGCATCGTCATGGCCGACTACCCGGCCGTCATGGTGGTGGGCCCGCTGCATGCACGCCTGGCCGCAAGCGCGCCGGGCATCGCCCTGGTGGTGGAACCCTGGCACGGCGCGGCCGACGCGCTGGACGCCATGGCGCGCGGCCGGCTGGACCTGGCGGTATCGGTCTTCCCCGTGGTGGACGCGAGCTTTCACCGCGAGGAGCTGCTGCGCGAGGAGTACGCCGTGTGCATGCGCGCCGGCCACCCAGCCGCGCAGGACTTCAACCTGGACCGCTGGCTGCAGTACCCGCACGTGCTGGTCTCGGGCCGGGGCGAGACGCGCGGCGCGCTGGACCAGGCGCTGCTGGCCCTGCAGCGCACGCGGCGGGTGGGCGTGGTCGTGCCCAGCTTTCTGCTGGTGCCGCCGCTGCTGGCCAGCTCCGACCTGATCGCCATGGTGCCGCGCCGGTGCCTGCCTGTTGCCGCAGGCGGCGACGACGGTGCGTTTGCCGGCCTGGCGGTGTTCGAGCCGCCGGTGGCGGTGGAGGGGTTTGCGTTGCATGTGGCGTGGCATGCGCGCAGGCAGCAGGATGCGGGGGTGAGGTTTGTGGCGGGGGTGGTGGCGGAGTTGTTGCGGGGGTGATCCTGCCCCGTAGCCGAATGCGCCGCTCCGATGGTTGGTGCTTTGTGGTGGCTGCATGCCTTGATTGAGGGCGGAGGCCGGGATGTGCGCCCGGCGGCGCACCTACCTTCTTTTGCTTCGTCAAAAGAAGGTAGGCCAAGAAAAGACGACCCCGCTGCC
>NZ_JACHLK010000023.1 GCF_014207955.1 Acidovorax soli | reverse complement strand
TGCGGGTTGTCTCTCACCACCTCGCGCAAGGCTGCGTACTCTGCCGGCGCAATTACGGGTGGTCGGCCTGTCCTTGCCATCACATTGTTCCTGTTGAATCAATGCTGCAGGATTGTATTTTGTTTTTTCTACACCCTCTTGGCGGCCCAAGAGAAAGTTACTGCGCCGCCGGGCGCACATCCCGGCCTCTGCCCCAAAACAAGGCATGCCGCCACAACAGCAACCAATGGCGCATTTCTTCAAGACACCAAACCAAGCCCCACCAGACACTCCCCCCACAGCAACCACCGAACCCACCCCATGCAGCTCACGATCAACGGAAAGACCCACCCAGTCCCCGCCGGCTGGGAGCAAGAACCCCTCCTCTGGATCCTGCGCGAAACCGCCGGTCTCGTGGGCACCCGCTTCGGCTGCGGCGTCGGCCTGTGCGGCGCCTGCACGGTACTGGTGGACGGCGAGGCCGCCCGTGCCTGCCTGCTCACGGCCGAGGCCCTTCAAGGCCGTGCCATCACCACCATCGAAGGCCTGGCCGCAGCAGATGGCACGCTGCACCCCGTGCAGCAGGCCTGGGTCGCCCACAACGTGCCCCAGTGCGGCTACTGCCAGAGCGGCCAGATCATGGGGGCGGTGGCACTGCTGCGCGCCACGCCGCGGCCCGACGATGCGCAGATCGACGCCGCCATGGCCGGCCACCTGTGCCGCTGCGGCACGCAGCGGCGCATCCGCGCGGCCATCCACCATGCGGCCGGCAACACCGGGGGAGGAACGCCCGCATGATGAAGCGCCGCCACCTGCTGGCCGGCACGGGCCTGGCCGCCATCACCGTGGTCTTCAGCGCCGGCTGCGCGCTGGTGCCCGTGATCCCCAAGCGCCCCGCCCCGACGCCCGAGAACGCCCAGGGCTGGATACGCCACGATGGCGCTGGCCGCTACACCCTGTGGGTGCCCTGCACCGAGATGGGCCAGCAGATCAGCACCGCGCTGCAGGCGCTGGCCGCGGCCGAGCTGGGCGTGGCGCCGCAGGCCGTGCAGGTGCGCCTGCCCGGCACGGACGACATCGCCCGCGTGCGCGCCACCGTGGGCAGCGCCAGCGTGCAGGACTTTGCGCTGCCGCTGGCCCAGGCCTGTGCCACCCTGCGCGAGGCGCTGGCCAGCGGCACCAGCACCGGTGGTGCAAGCCTGCAGGCCCAGCCCTTGCCCGCCAGCGCGCTGCGCAGCTTCCAGGCCCTGGCGTCGGCCCGGGCCGTGGCACCTGCACCCGGGCAGTTGCAGGCCCTCGTCACAGGCCAGGCCTTGTTCGCGGGCGATACGCGCCTTCCCGGCATGCTCTATGGCCGCGTGCTGCGCGCGCCGGTGTCGGCGGAGCTGGATTCGCGCCCCGGGGCCATGGACGATGCCGCCGCGCGCGCCGACCCGGCCTGTGTGGCCGTGGTGCAAAGCCCGCTGCTGCAACAGATGAACAGCCTGGGCGTGGGCATCGTGGCGCGCAGCCCGACGGCGCTGGACCGCATCGAGGCCGCGCTGGCCGTGCAGTGGCAGGTGCAAGGGGGCTTCGGGCCCGTCGAGATCGCCGAGCGCATCGACATCGACCGGCACCTGGCCCGCGGTGCGCTGCGCCACACACCGCGCAGCGATGCCATGCCCGAGGGCGAAGCGTGGAGCATCGACCTGCGCATGGACATCCCGCTGGCCGCGCACGCGCCCATCGAGCCGCGCAGTGCCACGGCAGTCTGGAGCCCCAAGGCACAGAACGGCGACCCCGTGCTGCGCGTCTGGGCCGGCACGCAGGACCTGTTCTATGTGCGCGATGTGCTGGCGCGCCACCTGGCGCTCGACGCGGAACGCATCGCGGTGCAGGCCTGCCGCGTGGGCGGCGGCTTTGGCGGGCGCACGCTGTGCACGGTGGAGCTCGAAGCCGCCGTGCTCGCCCAGGCCGTGGGCGCGCCGGTCAAGGTGCACTGGAGCCGCGCGCAGGAATTCGCGCAGGGCTTCCAGCGCCCGCCGTCGAGCCACCGCGTGCGCGCGCGTGTGCACCAGGGCCACGTCACGCACTGGTGGCATGCGTTCGCGAGCAGCCACATCCTCTTCACGCCTGCGGCCATGCCGCCCTGGATGCAGACCCTGGCCGACTTTGCAGGCGACAGCGGCGTGGCGCGCGGCTCGCAGCTGGCCTATGCCGTGCCACAGCAGCGCACCGAGTTCACGGCCCAGCGCCTGCCAGTACACACGGGCCCCTGGCGCGGCCTGGGCGCGGGCCCCAACACCCTGGTGGTGGAGAGCGCCATGGACGAATGCGCGCGCCAGGCCGGCGCCGACCCGCTGGCCTGGCGCCTGGCCCACACCACCGACCCGCGCCTGGCCGCCGCCTTCGAGCGCGTGGCACGCGAGGCGCGCTGGCACGACAAACGCCCCGCCAGCGACGCCACCACGCTGCGCGGGCGCGGCATTGCCGGCGGCATCTACAAGGGCGTGAGCTATGCCGCTGCGGTGGCCGATGTGGCCGTGGACCGCGCCAGCGGCCAGGTGCGCGTGACCGCGGTCTGGTGTGCCCACGACTGCGGCCTGGTGCTGCAACCCGACGGCGTGCGCGCCCAGACCGAGGGCAATCTGGTCTGGTGCCTGGGCCTGGTGCTGCACGAGGAGCTGCCCGTGGCCGCATCGCGCGTGGCCGCCGCCACCTTTGCCGACTATGCGCTGCCGCGCATGGGCGACGTGCCGCCGCTGCATGTGCACCTGGTCGAGAGCGGCGCGCCACCCACCGGCGCGGGCGAGACCGCCATGGTGGCCGGCGCGGGCGCCATCGCCAATGCGCTGCGCGACGCCACGGGCCACCGGTTCACGCGCTTTCCGGTGCGCAGCGAGCATGTCTTGCAGGCCTTGACAACCTGAAGCATTCACAATGCCCGCCATGCACGACGACGACGGCCCCACCGACTTCGCCAGCGCGGCCATGGTGCGCCTGCTGCTGCGCGCCATGGCCGCGCAGGGCCTGGCGCTGCCGCCCGGCCTGCCCGCGCCTGCGGCCCTGGCCGGCAGCCATGTGCCGCTGGACTGCAAGCGCGCCGTGGTGCAAGCCGTGCTGGCCCAGGGCGGCCCGGTGCTGCTGCTGCACCTGGCGCGCCAGGTGCACGGGTTGCAGGGCGACCCGCTGCACCGCGCCCTGTTGGGCGCCAGCGACGTGCCCGGCCTGCTGGCGCGCTGGCAGCGGCTGGAGCGCTATGTGCATTCGGGCCACCAGGTGAGCGTGCTGTCCGACAGCCCGGGCCGCATGGCGCTGCAGCACCGCGCGCGCCCCGGCCAAGGCGGCGCCCCGCAACCGCCCGAGAGCCTGGCCGTGCTGGGCGTGCTGCTCGGCTGCTGCGAGGCGCTGGGCGTGCCCGGCCTGGCGCTGCATCTGGGCGGCGGCACCGCACTGCCGCTATCGGCAGGTCCCGACCAGGCGGCCGCACTGGCCAGCGCCATCGCCCAGGGCCATGCCAGCCACTGGGCCTTGCACTGGCAGCCCGCTGCCGTGGCCGCCCTGCCCGAAGCCACACCGCCGCCCGGCCCGCAGGCCAGCCTGTGCGACGCCCTGCCCTGGCCGCCGCTGGCGCACCAGATCGCACGGCGCGTGCTGCACGACCCCGCTGGCGAGCACTCCGTCCACGCCCTGGCCCGGTCGCAAGGCCAGGCCAGCCGCACCTTGCAGCGCCACCTGGCCGCGCACGGCCTGAGCTGCCGCGCCATTGCCACCGAGGCGCGCACGCGCCGCGCCGCGCAGTGGCTGCTGGACACGCCCCACGGCATCGCCGAGATCGGTTTCGCCTGCGGCTTTGCCGACCAGCCCCACTTCACGCGCGAGTTCGCGCGCCAGGTGGGCATGACGCCGGCCCGCTACCGCCAGGCCTTCGGGGAGGCCGCACGGCCAGCATGCTGAAAGCGGATGGCATGCGGTGCGCAAGCGGCATCGCCGCGCAGGCGGTTTCTCCGTGTAATGGGCCTTCACTCCCCGCAAAGGCCCTGCCCCATGTTGACGAAAGCCATCCGCCCTCCCGGCATCTACCCACCCATCGGCCCCTATGCCCAGGCCATTGAGGCCACCGGCACGGCCCGCCTGCTGTTCATCAGCGGCACCATGGGGCTCGCGCCCGACAGCAGCCTGCCCAGCGGCTTCGAGGCCCAGGCCCACCGGGTCTGGACCAACATCGGGGCCACGCTGGCGGCGGCCGGCATGGACTTCACCAATCTGGCACAGCTGACCATCTGGCTGGCCCGGCGCGACGACTGGCGCCTGGGCGCCGAGATCCGCCAGCAGTACCTGGGCGACCACCAGGTGGCCATGTCGGTCGTGCAGGCCGGCCTGGTGCACCCGGACTGGCTGATCGAGGTGGATGCCATTGCGGTGGCCTGATTCCCATCAGGCCCTTCTTGGTATCGTGCAGCCCACGATGACCCGAGATGTGGCCTTCCATGAGCAATGACGTTTCCATCGCCGCCCTGCAGGCCTTTCGCGCCGTGGCGCGCTGCGGCAGCTTCACGGCCGCCGCAGACGACCTGGGCTGCGCCCAGTCGGCCATCAGCCGGCACATCGCCGCGCTGGAGCGCCACCTGGCACAGACCCTGGTGCTGCGCGGCCACCGCCAGGTGCAGCTCACGGCGGCGGGGCAGCAGTACCTGGAGACGGCCGTGCGCGCGCTCGACGAACTGGAGCATGGCGCACAGCGGCTGGCCCGGCCTTCGGGCGCGCCGCCCACGGTGAAGATCCTGGCCATGCCCTCGCTGGCCGCGCGCTGGCTGGTGCCCCGGCTCACGCAGTTGCGCCAGGCCCGCATCGAGGTCGAGATCGAGCTGGCCACCTCCATCTGGGACGCTGACTACCGCAAGGAGCGCTTCGACCTGGCCATCCACTACGGCGATGGCGCCTGGCCCGGCGCCCGGCTGCTGATGCCCGACAGCCTGGTGCCCGTGGCTTCGCCCCGGCTGCTGGCCAATGCCGCCCCGCGGCAGATCGAAGACCTGCAGCACTTCACCTGGCTGCACGACTCGCTGCGCAGCAGCAAGTGGCCGCAATGGCTGGCGGCCTTGCACCAGGAGGGCCTGGCAGGTCAGCGCCACATGAAGCTGCAGGACACCGAAATCACCCTCACCGCGGCCCAGGCCGGCCTGGGCATCGCCATGGGCCACGGCCCGCTGATCGGCAATGACTTGCTGGAGGGGCGCCTGGTCAAGGCCTGGCCGCAGCATGCGCCGCTGGCCGCGGGCTACCACCTGCTGCGCTCCCCGCGCAGTGCACGCAATGCGGCGGCCCGGGCCCTGGCCGACTGGCTGATGGACGAGGCCGCGCCCGCGCGCACCAACGCACAGACGTCGTGATCCAGTGCCCCGCTGGCATGCCTGAAGCGGATGGCATGACCCTGCTGCAGTGCATGGGCAACGGCACCAGCCGCCCTTGTAATGAAGAGCGCGCCCACTCCCGGGCCAAGCATGCCACCAGAAAGGAAATGCCGTATGCAGCCGCTCAACCGCCGAACCGCCGTCCAATCCATCACCACCGCCCTGGCAGCCCTCACACTGCCGCGCCTGGCCAGCGCCACCACGCCGGGCAACAGCAGTGACAACAAGCCACGCATCCTGATCGTCGTGTCCAGCCACGACCGCAAGGGCGGCGACCTGGTGGCGGGGTTCTGGTTTCCCGAACTCACGCACCCCGCCAAGGTGTTTGCCGAGGCGGGCTACCGCTTCGACATCGCCAGCCCGCGCGGCGGCATGCCGCCCTTCGATGGCTTCGACCTCAAGGACGAGGCCAACCGCTGGTTCTGGATCGACCCCGCGCTGCGCAGCCAGCTGGCCCACAGCCTGCCGCTGTCCGCAGTCGATCCCTCGCGCTACGCCGCCATCATGCTCGTGGGCGGCCACGGCCCCATGTGGGACTTTGCGCGCAACCCCGTGCTGGCCACGCTGGTGCGCCGCATCTACGAGCAGGGCGGCATCGTGAGCGCGGTCTGCCACGGCCCGGCCGGGCTGCTCGATGTGCGCTTGTCCGACGGGCGCTCGCTCATCGCCGGCCGCAAGCTCACCGCCTTCACCAACGAGGAAGAGGTCTCGCGCCAGTACGACAAGCTGATCCCCTTCGAGCTGGAGACGGCCCTCAAACAAGGCCAGGCCGTCTTCGAGGAAGCCCCCATCTTCCAGAGCCGTGTGGTCATCGACGGCCGGCTCATCACGGGGCAGAACCCGGCCTCGGCCAAGCCCTTTGGCGAGGCGGTGGTGGCAGCGCTGCGGGCGCAGGCGGCATAGCCACCTGGCTATGCCTTGCGCACACGCCGGGGTTTGCGCGCAGGGGCGGGGGCGGCATGCGCCACGCGGTCGCCCAGCCACACATCGGGGTAGTGCTCGAAGGTCTGCTTCATCAGCTCGCGCAGCCAGATGATGGCCGGGTCGTGGTGGAAACGCGAATGCCAGTGCTGGTTGAGCGCGAACGGCGGCAAGGTCACCGGCGGCGGCACCATGCGCACGCTGCCATAGCCTTTGAAGACTTCGGCCAGCTGCAGCGGCACGGTGGCGATGAGTTCGGGGTGGGCGTCCATGAGCAGCGGCACCACCAGGAAGTGCGGCGTGGTGAGGAACAGGTTGCGCTTGACGCCCTGGCGTTCCAGCTCGCTGTCGTAGGCGCCGCTCACGCTGCCCGACAGGGTGACGGCGATCTGCGGCATCTGCTCGAACTGCGCCAGCGTGATGGTGTCGCCCACCGCGGTGTTGCGCGCGCTCACGATGGTGACGAAGGAGTGCATGAACAGCCGCTGCTGGAACAGCCCCTCGGGTGCGCTGCGCATGGAGCCCACGGCCAGGTCGGCCTCGCCCGAGGCCAGCACCGCCTCGACCTGCGCGGGCGGCACCTGCAGCGTGTGCAAGGTGCAGTGCGGCGCCTCGCGGCGCAGCCGGCTGATGAGCGGGGGCAGAAAGACCAGCTCGCCCATGTCCGTCATGCACAGGGTGAAGGCGCGGTGCGCCGTGGCGGGGTCGAAGCGCGCCTCGGACAGCACCTGCTGGCGCAGGATGGCCATCATCGCGAGCACTGGGTCCACCAGGCCCTGGGCCTTGCGCGTGGGCACCATGCCGGTGGCCGTGCTCACGAACAGCGGGTCGTCGAAGAAGGCGCGCAGGCGGTTGAGCGCGTGGCTCATGGCGCTCTGGCTCAAATTCAGGCCCTGGGCGGCGCGCGTCACGCTGCGCTCGCGCACCAGGGCGTCGAACACGGCCAGCAGGTTCAGGTCGAGGTCTCCGATATGCACAGGCTTCATTCCTTGCATGCACTGCATGCTGTTTACGAATAATGGCCTGCTGCCTATGCTTGCGTCAAGCGTTCACGAAGAGGAACGCATCCCACCCGGAGACAAGCCCATGGCCCCCATGACGACACTGCCCCCTTCCAGCGCTTAGCGCGCTGGTCTGCCGCCCCTGCAGGGCCGCCCCACCCCACCAACGCCCTCGCGGCCACCGCCCAGTGGTGCGCCCGTGGCATGCCTCGCTCTGAAAGCGCCGAGGCCCGACACCCCCCATTCACCCACCACGGAGCCCCACCCATGTTCATCAAGAACACCTGGTACGTCTGCGCCTGGGACCACGAAGTCCCGCACGAGGGCATGTTCGCCCGCACCATCACCGGCATCCCCGTGCTGCTGTACCGCGACAGCACTGGCGCCATCGTTGCGCTGGAGGACCGCTGCTGCCACCGCGGCGCCCCGCTCTCGGTGGGCCGGCGCGAGGGCGATTGCGTGCGCTGCCTGTACCACGGCCTCAAATTCGACAGCAGCGGCCAGTGCGTGGAGGCACCCGCGCAAGACCGCATCCCCCCGCAGGCGCGGGTGCGCAAGTTCCCGGTGGTGGAACGCCACCGCTGGGTCTGGATCTGGATGGGCGACCCCGGCCGTGCCGACCCCGCGCTGGTCCCCGACACCCAGTGGCTGGACCACCCCGACTGGCGCAGCCAGGACGGCTACATCCACTACGACGTGAACTACCTGCTGATCTGCGACAACCTGCTGGACTTCTCGCACCTGCCCTTCGTGCACCCCGGCACGCTGGGCGGCAGCGCCGACTACGCCGCCGCCCGGCCCCAGGTGGAGCGCATCGAGGGCGGCGTGCGCATCACGCGCTGGGCCATCGACACCGAGGCACCGGCTTTTGCCAAGGCGGTGAAGACCTGGCCGGGCAAGGTGGACCGCTGGAACATCTACAACTTCACCATCCCCGCGGTGCTGCTCATGGACTCGGGCATGGCACCCACCGGTACCGGCGCGCGGGAAGGAACACGCGTGGATGCGGCCGAGTTCCGCGGCTGCCAGGCCATCACGCCCGAGACGGCGAACTCCACGCACTACTTCTTTGCCCACCCGCACAACTTCGCCATCGACCAGCCCGAGGTGACCGCCTCCATCCACCAGGCCGTGGTGACCGCCTTCGACGAGGACCGGGACATCATCACCGCGCAGCAGCGGAGCCTGGCGCTGGGGCCCGATTTCAAGATGGTGCCCTTTGCCATGGATGCCGCGCTCTCGCAGTTCCGCTGGGTGGTGCAGCAGCGCCTGCAGCAAGAGGCGGCCGAGGAAGCACTGCAGGCCGCACAGGCCGGTGCGCAGCCGGTGCACATCGTGCGCCCGGCTCCCCAGACGACCTGATTTCCCCCACAACTACCCCAGGAGACAAACCACCATGCTGACCACCCACTTCGTGCGCGCCCTAACGCTCGCCACAACGCTCGCCGCCCTGCTGCCGGCCGCGGCCCTGGCCCAGGACGCTCCCTACCCCGCCAAGCCCGTGCGCATGGTCGTGCCCTACCCGGCAGGCGGCGCCACCGACTTCATCGCCCGCACCATCGGCGAGCGCCTGTCCAAATCGCTGGGCCAGGCCATCGTGGTGGACAACAAGCCCGGCGCCGCAGGCGGCCTGGGCGCCGGGGAGGTGGCGCGCGCCAAGGCCGACGGCTACACCCTGCTGCTCACCATCACCGACACGCAGATCAACAACACCGCGCTGTTCAAGTCGCTGCCCTACGACCCGCAGAAAGACTTCGCCTTCATCACCCAGGTGGTGCGCAGCCCGGCGCTGGTGTCGGTGAACGCCGAGACACCGGTCAAGAGCATGCAGGACCTCAAGCAACTGGTGGCCAGCCGCAAAGGCAAGCTCAGCTACGCCTCCTGGGGCATCGGCGGCCTCGGCCACCTGGCGGGCGAAAGCCTCAACCGCGAACTGCAGGCCGACATGGTGCATTCGCCCCAGCGCGGTGAAGGGCCGGTGGTGACGGACCTGCTGTCGAAGACGGTGGACATCGGCCTGTCCAGCGTGGCCAGCGCCAAGCAGCATGTGCAGGCGGGCAAGCTCACGCCCCTGGCGGTGCTGGGCCGCGAGCGCTCCACCGCCCTGCCCCAGGTGCCCACCTTGCGCGAACTGGGCTTTGCCGACCCGCTGTTCGACACCAATGTGTGGATCGCCGTGCTGGCCCCGGCCAAGACCCCGGCGCCCATCGTCAAGCGCCTGGCCGACGAGATACGCGCCATCGTCGCCACGCCCGAGCTGGCAGCGCAGTACACCGAGCGCGGCTTCGAGGTGATGAACACCACGCCCGAACAGTTCGCCGCCAGCTACCGGGCCGAGTTCGGGGTCATCACCAGGCGCATGCGCGACTTCGGCGTGGAGGCGCAGTGACCCCGCCCACCCCTGCCCCCATGCTGGCCCTGCGCGTGCACGCCGTGCGCGCCGAGGCGCGCGACGTGCTCTCCATCGAACTGCGCAGCGCGGTCGGCAGCGCGCTGCCGCCCTTCACACCCGGCGCCCACCTGGAGATCACGCTGCCCGCCGGTGCCGATAGCCGGCCCGCCCTGGTGCGCCACTACTCGCTGTGCAACAGTGCGGCCGAAACGCACCGCTATGTGGTCGCCGTGGGCCTGGCGCCCGCCAGCCGCGGCGGCTCACTGGCCGTGCACGAGCAGTTGCGCGTGGGCCAGGTGCTGCAGGCGCGCCCGCCGCGCAACCACTTCGCGCTGGCCGAGGGCGCGGCGCACTACCGCTTCATCGCGGGCGGCATCGGCATCACGCCCATTCTGTCCATGCTGCGCTGGTGCGAGGCCCAGGGCCAGCCCTGGTCGCTGCTGTACTGCACGCGCAGCCGGGTGCGCACCGCCTTCTACGAAGAGCTGCGCGCCTACGGCCCGCGCGTGCGGTTCCACTTCGATGAGGAGGCCGGCGGGCAACTCGCCGACCTGGCCCAGGCGCTGAGCCACCCGGAGCCCGGCGAACACCTCCACTGCTGCGGCCCGGCCCCGCTGATGCGCGCCGTGCAGGCCGCCAGCGCGCAGCGGGCGCCCGGCACGGTGCACTTCGAATGGTTTTCAGCCGGCGCTCCGGCCCCCGCCGCCCAGGCCCCGGCAGCCGCCGCCGACAGCGCCTTCGACATCGTCCTGGCGCAGAGCGGCCAGCGGCTGCATGTGCCCCCGGGCCAGAGCATCCTCGACACCTTGGAGCAGCACGGCATCGGCGTGCCCTTCGCCTGCCGCGAGGGCCTGTGCCGCACCTGCGAGACCGGGCTGTGCGGCGGCGAGGCCGAGCACCGCGACCTGGTGCTCAGCGATGCGGAGCGCGTGGCGCAGAAGACGATTTTGCTGTGCGTGTCGCGCGCCAAGGGTGCGGTGCTGGAGTTGGATCTGTAGGCCGCTACGATGGAGTTCCCCGCACCGTCCCGCGCCATGCAAACCCCTCACCCGCTCTACACCATTGCCTGCCCCCAGGTGGACGCCTCTGCCCAGGCCTTCGTCGACGGCGTTCGGCGCCAGCACGATCCGCAGGTGGATCAGGTGGCGCCGCATTTCACGCTGGTGTTCGGGTGCTCTGCCGTGGCCGAAGCGGACTACCTGGCCCATGTGGCAAGGCTTGCCCGCCACACGCCGGCCATCCGCTTCCATTGCCGCCATGCCACGCTGCACGCCGGCGGACCGGACGGCATGGCCCATGTCTTCCTGGTGCCGGACGAAGGCCACAGCGCCATCGCCCTGCTGCACGACCGGCTCCACACCGGCGTGCTGGCCGCGCACCTGCGGCTCGATATCCCCTACGTGCCGCACATCACGGTGGCCGCCACCCGCGATGTGGCGGCGGCGAAGGCGCTGTGCGACGGGCTCAACGAACAAGGCGTCGACATCGCGGGTGAACTGCGCTTGCTCAGCGTGGGCATGCTGCAGGGTGGTCAATGGCACACCTTGGGCGAGTGCCCGCTGGCCATTCCCGCATAGCCCTGCCCTTGCTGCCTGCACCCGCTCGGTTGTGGGCCCGGACAACCGACCACGGGCCTGGCGCAGAACCAGCACGGCCAGATGGGGCATAAGCAAGGTCTTTGCAATTGAGAATACGTTCTCATCTGTATGATGGCGCTCCAGTCGTCTCCCATGCACCCGTTGCTCCTGCGCCTCCTGTTGCTGGCCGTGTTCTTCAACACGGCCGTTGGCGTTCCCCTGCACCTGGCTGTGGGCAAGCACCTGCAGGTGGTGGCCAGTGCTGTGCAGACGCCCGACACCGGGCCGACCGCGCCCGAGCATGCGGAGCATGGCCACGGCGCATGCACCTGGTGCCAGGCCCAGGCACAGCAGGCCCATGCGCTGGCCTCGGCCAATGCGCCGGCCCTGCCCGTCGCCCCGCGAGCGGCAACGCGGCCTGTCGAGCCCCGGCCCCGCTGGGCCCCGGCGCCTGAGCGCTGGCCCTTCGCCGCGCGCGCTCCACCGCACACCGCCTGACGCGCCCCGGGGCGGCCGGCCTTGTGGCCTCGCCCCCCTTGCCCCCTGCTGGTGCCCCGGCACCGGCCGTCTCTGCGCGCGCCGCCTTCGGGCTGGCGCGTGCGCGTCCTGCCCCTGCGCTTTTTTCTGCGAACCATGTCCTTCACCCCCTCCACCCCATCCCGCCACCTGCAGCGGCTGCCCCTGGCCCTGGCCGCAGCCGCGCTGTGCACCGGCACTGCCATCGCCCAGCAGACGCCCGCCCAGGCCCAGCTCTCCACCGTCGACGTGGTCGGCCGCACGGAGTCCGGCGCCTACCAGTCGGAAGAAGCCGCCGGCGCCAAGACCGAGCTGCCGCTGCGCGAGCTGCCGCAGTCCGTGCGCATCGTCACGCGCCAGGCCATCGACGACCTGGGCGCGACCAAGCTCGACGATGTGCTCGACTACGTGGGCGGCGTCTCGCGCCAGAACAACTTTGGCGGGCTGTGGGACAACGTCGCCATCCGCGGCCTGCCCGGCAACGAGAACACCGGCATGGCGACCCTGCTCAATGGCTTCTCGTCCAACCGGGGCTTCAACGCGCCGCGCGACCTGGCGGGGGTGGAGCGCATCGAGTTCCTCAAGGGCACGGCCGCAGCGCTCTACGGCGCCAGCGAACCGGGCGGCACGCTCAACATCGTCTCCAAGCGCCCCTTGTGGAAGGCGGCCCATGCGGTGGAAGGCTATGTGGGCAGCCACGGCCTCAAGCGCGGGGCTTTCGACAGCACGGGCCCCATCGGCGAGAACTTCGCCTACCGGCTGAACGTGGCGGTGGAAGACCGCGACAGCTTCCGCGACCACATCGAGGCGCGGCGCAGCGTGATCGCACCGGCCTTCACCTGGAAACTCGGGCGCGACACCTTGCTGGAGTACGCGGGCGAGGTGCTGCGCCATGCCACGCCGCTGGACCGGGGCGTGGTGGCGGTCAACAACCAGCTCGGCGCCATCCCGCGCAGCCGCTTCCTGGGCGAGCCGGCCGATGGCAAGGTGACGGTGGAGAACCAGACGCACCAGTTCATGCTGTCGCATGAATGGAGCAGCGACTGGCGCAGCCGGCTGGGCCTGTCCTACCGCGAGACCTCGGTCACGGGCTTTTCGACCGAACCCACGGCCCTGCAGGCCAACGGCACGCTGACGCGCCAGCGCCGCTACCGCGACTTCGCGTCCGACGACCTTGCGCTGCAGGCCGAACTGCAGGGCAAGCTCAGGACCGGTGCCGTCGAGCACGAACTGCTGCTGGGCCTGGAGAGCTTTCGCTTCGGGATGGATTCGCTGATGCTGCGCGCCAACCCGACGGCCGCAGCCCCCTACGCCATCAACATTGACAACCCGATCTACGGGCAGGCCCAGCCCACGCCAGCGGCCAATACCGACACGCTGGAGCGCCAGCGCAACACAGCCTTCTATGTGCAGGACGCGATCAAGCTCGCGCCCGACTGGCGCCTGGTGGCGGGTGTGCGCGTGGACAACTACCGCCAGTCGCTGAACAACCGCCGCACGGGCGTGACGGACCGGCAGGACCCCTCCTCCACCTCGCCGCGCCTGGGCCTGAGCTGGCTGCCTTCGGCGCAGTGGACGGTGTATGCCAACGCGGGCCGCTCCTTCCGGCCCAATTTGGGCAGCGATTTCGGCACCCAGGGCTTCGCACCCGAGACCGGCCGCGCCCTGGAGCTGGGCGCCAAATGGGAGAGCGCGGACCAGCGCATGGGCGCCACGGCGGCCTTGTTCGACATCCGCAAGCGCAATGTGCTCACGGCCGACCCGGTGCACAGCGGCTACTCGGTAGCGGCGGGCGAGGTGCGCAGCCGCGGGCTGGAGTTCGACTTCGCGGGCCAGCTCTCGGCCCACTGGCGACTGAACGCGAGCATGGTGTTCAACGACGTGGAGATCACGCGCGACAACACGCTGCAGGTGGGCGGCCGGCTGATCAACGTGCCCAAGGTCAACGGCAGCGTGCTGGCCGTCTACGAGGATGCGCTGGCCAATGGCCAGCGATACGGCATTGGCGGCGGCGTGACCCACATGGGCCAACGCCTGGGCCAGGCACGCACCCAGGCCGAGGCGAATGCCGGCACGCCGGCCTTCGACCTGCCGGCCTACACCACGGCCAAGCTGGTGGGCTACTGGCGCCTGTCGCCCACGCTGCGCCTGACGCTGGACGTGGACAACCTGTTCGACAAAACCTACTACACCAGCTCCTACAGCCGCGTCTGGGTCACGCCCGGCACGGCGCGCACCGTCACCGTGGGCCTGCAGGCCCGCTTCTGAGCACCACGAGCATGAGCACCCACCCAAACACCACACCACCCGCCGCGCCCGTTCTGGACGCCAGCGGCGTCAGCGCCGGCTACGGCGGCCGCACCATCCTGCAGGGCCTGAACCTGCAGGTCCAGCGCGGGCAGATCTATGCCCTGCTCGGCTCCAACGGGGCCGGCAAGACGACCACGCTGAGCCTGTTCCTGGGCTTTCTGGCGCCCAGCGCCGGCAGCGTGCGCGTGCAGGGCACCGACCCCGTGACCGACCCCGACGGCGCGCGCCGGCAACTGGCCTACATCCCCGAGAACGTGGCGCTGTACGAGCACCTGAGCGCACGCGAAAACCTGTCCTACCTGCTGGACCTGGCGGGCCAGCCCGAGGATGCCCAGGCCATCGACCAGGCGCTGCAGGCCGCGGGCCTGGACCCGGCGGCCCATGGCCGGCGCGTGGCCGGCTTTTCCAAGGGCATGCGCCAGAAGGTGGCGATTGCCCTGGCGCTGGCACGCAAGGTGCCGGCCCTGCTGCTGGACGAACCCACCTCGGGCCTGGACCCGCAGGCCACGGCCGAATTCAACCGCCTGCTGGCGCTGCTGCGCGCGCAGGGCGTGGCCATTCTGATGGTGACGCACGACCTGCTGAGCGCGGCCGACGTGGCGGACCGCATCGGCTTCATCGACGCCGGGCGCCTGGTCGAAGAGGTGGCCGCGGACAGCGCCGCCAGCGGCGATGAGCGCTTTGACGTGCGTGCGCTGCACCGGCGCTATGCCGCGCAGGGGGTGGCGGCATGAGCGGCAGCCCCGTCTCCCGCATTGCGCGCGAGGAGTGGCGCCTGCTGCTGCGCGACCGCGTGGCCCTGCTGGGCCTGGCCCTGCTCACGCTGCTGGCGCTGGCCGCGTCTGCCACGGCCTGGGAATCGTGGCGTGCCGCCGACGCCCAGCGCGCACGCTACCAGGCCCAGGCCAACCAGGAGTTCGAGGCCCAGCCCGACCGCCACCCGCACCGCATGGTGCACTACGGGCACTTCGTGTTCCGGCCGTTGAACCCGCTGGCGGCCTTTGACGCCGGCATCGATGCCTACACCGGCCACACGCTGTTCCTCGAAGGCCACCGCCAGAACAGCGCCAACTTCGGCGACGTGCGCCAGTCCTCGCTGCTGCTGCGCTTTGGCCAGCTCACGCCGGCCTTCGTGCTGCAGGTGTTGGCACCGCTGCTGCTGGTCTTTCTGGGGCATGCGGCGCTGGCACGCGAGCGCGAGTCGGGCACCCTGCGCATCCTGCTGGCGCAGGGCGTGCGGCCGGGCCAGATCGTGCGCGGCAAGCTGCTGGCCCTGGCCGGCGCGGCCTTGCTGGCGCTGCTGCCCGCGGCATTGGGCCTGGCCCTGATGGGTGCGGGCGCGCAGCCCGTGCAGGCCTTGGCCCTGCTGGCTGGCTATGCCGCCTGGCTGCTGCTCTGGGCGGCGCTGGTGGTGGGGCTGTCCGCGCTGTTCACGCGCCGGCGCGATGCGCTGCTGTGCCTGCTGGCGGTATGGACGGTGGCCGTCATCCTGGTGCCCCGCCTGGCGGCCGACACGGCGGCGGCGGCCCACGTGCTGCCCACGCGCCTGGAGAGCGACATCGCCGTGGCGCGCGACCTGGCCGCCCTGGGCGACAGCCACAACCCCGATGACCCGTACTTTGCTGACTTCCGCAAGAAGGTGCTGGCGCAGTACGGCGTGGCCCGGGTGGAAGACCTGCCCGTCAACTACAAGGGCCTGCTCGGCATCGAAGGAGAGCGCATGACCAGCGAGCTGTTCAACCGCTATGCGCAGCAGTCGTTCGACCTGCAGGGCCGGCAAAGCGGTTTCATGGATGCAGCCGGCATCGCCAGCCCGCTGCTGGCGCTGCGGCGCATTTCCATGGCCCTGGCCGGCACCGACCTGGCGAGCTACCGCCGCTTCCTGGAACAGGGCGAGCACTACCGCTACACGCTGATCCAGTCGCTCAACCAGCTGCAGGCCGAGAAGATCACCTACGCCGACGACCGCAACCCGAACCGGCAAAACCGCGTGGACCGGACGCACTGGCACGATGTGGCGCACTTCGCCTACCAGCCCGCGGCCCCGGCCACCGTGCTGCGCTCGGTGCTGCCGGCCGCGGCCACGCTCGGGGCCTGGCTGGTCGCCCTGCTGGCGCTGCTGGCCTGGGGTGCGCACATGCTGCGGAGGGCGCCACGATGATGCGCTGGCTTGTCCATGAATGGCGGCTGGTGCGCCGCTCGCGGCTGTGCCTGTCGGCCCTGGTGCTGCTTGCCCTGCTGTCTGCGGTGTCCCTGTGGTCGGGGGCCCGCGAGGCAGCCCGGCAGCAGGCCAACATCGCGCGCCTGGCCCCCCTGCAGGAACAGGACGTGCAGGCCGTGGCCCGGCGCTTCGCCCAGGGCGGTGACGCCGGCTACGCGGCCTACTACACCTTCTACGGCACGCAGGACCCGCCCTCGGGCGCGGCCTTCCTGGCCCTGGGCCTGCGCGACGTGGCGCCCTACGTGCTGCGCGTGCGCAGCCTGGGCCTGCAGGCCCAGCTCTACGAGGGCGAGACCTTCAACCCCGAGCTGGCGCTGGCCGGGCGCTTCGATTTCGCCTTCGTGCTGATCTACCTGGCGCCGCTGTTCATCATCGCGTTGCTGCACGACCTGGTGTCGGGCGAGCGGCAGGCGGGCCGCTTGCGCATGCTGCTGGCCATGCCCGGCGCGGGCACGCGGCTGTGGCTGCGCCGCGCCGGCCTGCGCACGCTGCTGGCCATTGCCGCCATGGCCCTGCCGCTGCTGCTGGCCGCCGCTGTGCTGCCCATCGGCCCGGCGGCGCTGGCCGGCGTGCTGGCCGTGCTCGTGGCCTACGCGGCCTTCTGGTGCGCCGTGTGCGTGCTGGTGGGCGCCCGCCCCTGGAGTTCCACGGCCCATGCCACGGCCCTCATGGGCTGCTGGGTGGTGCTCACCCTGGTGCTGCCCACGCTGGCGCAAATGGCCATCACGCGCGGCATTCCCGTGGACCAGGGTGTGGACCTGATGCTCGCCCAGCGCCAGAAGGTACACGGCGCGTGGGACGAACCGCGCGATGCCACCATGCAGAAGTTCTTCCAGACCCACCCGCAGTGGAAGGACACGGCGCCCCTGCCCACCAGGTTCCACTGGAAGTGGTATTACGCCTTCCAGCAGCTGGGCGACGAGAGCGTGGCCCCGGCCGTCGCCGCCTACCGCGATGGCCTGGCGCGCCGCCAGGACTGGACCGAGCGCCTGGGCTGGCTGCTGCCCGGTGTGGCCGCCCAGACCGCCTTGCACCGCCTGGCGCACACGGACCTGCCCGCCCAGATGCGCTACCAGGAGCGCATCGAGGCCTTCCACCGGGAGATGCGGGAGTTCTACTACCCCTACGTCTTCAACGAGCGCCCCTTCGGGCCGGACGACTTCGCCAAGCGCCCCCGCTTCCAGATGCAGGTGCCGGCCCTCGCCTGGCCGCTGGCCGCCCTGCTCTCCGGCCTGGCCTGGGCACTGGGCATGGCCGCATTGGCCACAAGGGCCTTGCGGCGCGTGTCAGCGCAGGCCTGACCCTCTCTGTCCCCAAGGGGCGGGCACCCGCCCGCCCCTTGCGAGCTTGCGCCACATCAAAGAGACCACCAGCACCATGGTCAAAATAAAGATTCATTTGAAATGCCTCTTAAAATAAACATATCAGATGAATCTTTAAAAGGACCGCCATGAACGCCCGTGATCCCGCCGCCTTCCCAAGCCCCGTTGCAGCTCATGCTGCGGCGCCTTTCGCTCTGGATGCACAGCAGTTGATCGGGCAGATCGCGGTGCAGTTGCCGGGTGCCACGGCGGTGTTCCGGCGGCTGAAGCTCGATTTCTGCTGCGGCGGCCATGTGAGCCTGGCCCAGGCTGCGGCCGGCAAGGGGCTCGATGCCGATGCCGTGGTGGCCGAGCTGGCGCACCTGCAGCGCGGCGAGGCTCTGCCCCTGGCCGGCGCCAGCGCCACGGCGCTCATCGAACTGATCCTGGCGCGCTACCACGAGGTGCACCGCCAGCAGCTGCCCGAGCTGATCCGCATGGCCCGGCGCGTGGAGGCCGTGCACCGCGAACACCCTGCCGTGCCCGCCGGTCTGGCCGACGCACTGGAGGAAACCCATGCGGAGCTGCTGGACCACATGGGCAAGGAAGAGGCCGTGCTCTTCCCCCTGCTGCGCCGGGGCGGCAACCCCTTTGTGGGCATGCCCATCAGCGTGATGCGGGCCGAACACACGGACCATGGCGCGGCGCTGGACCGGCTCAATGCGCTGACCCACGACACCGCCCCGCCCGAAGACGCCTGCACCACCTGGCGCGCGCTCTACGCGGGCATCGCGCAGTTCTGCGACGACCTGATCAGCCACATCCACCTGGAGAACAATGTGCTGTTCCCGCCCTTCGAGGCCCAGGCGGGTGCCGCCCATGGACTGGATGCGGGCGCCTCGGACTGCGCCAGCCCGCGCTGCGGCTGCCATTGAAGGCCGGGGGATCGCGATGACCGAGGCGACGACGACCTATCTGGAACCCAGCGCCGACAGCATGGCCACGCTGGTGCATGCCTTCTACGCCGACGTGCGCGCCCACCCGCTGCTGGGCCCGGTGTTCGAGTCCGCGCTGCACGGCCGCTGGGACGAGCACCTGGCGCGGCTGGTGGACTTCTGGTGCACGGTGGCGCTGGGGCAGCGGCGCTTCAAGGGCGGCGACGTGTTCGGCAAGCACATGGCGCTGTCAGGCGTCACGCCCGCGCACTTTGCGGCCTGGGTGGGGCTATGGCAGCAGCACACCAGCCGGCTGTTCGCGCCCGACTTTGCGCAGGAGCTGCAGATTGCGGCGCATGGCATTGCGCGCAACCTGTTCCGGGGCTACTTCGGTGCGGAGCCGGCGTTTGCGGAAGCACGCGAAAGGGATGCGGCACCCCACGGTTGACCGTCCCCGTGGCGGGCTACTCCGCAGGCTGTACGGCCTGCAGGCCCTGCCTGACCGCGGCCAGCGTCTTCTCGGGCAGCAGCGCATCCGCAGAGCCCAGCTGCGCGGCCAGCAGCGAGCGGCGCAGCACCAGCTCGGCCAGGGCGGCACTGGCGCGGGTGACCGCCTCCTTCATCGCGGCCTCGGCGTCGTCGCTCTGGCCAAAGGCCTTTTCCATGCGCTCCAGCAAGGCGGGGCGATCGCTGTCCCGCGCGTCCTTGAGCTCGGCCGCGATGCGAGCGCCCTCGCGGTCCAGCGCCTCGGCATGTGAAGCCTTGCGACGCGCATCCTGCAAGTCTTTCACCAGGTTCTGCGCTGCCTTGAGGTAGTTCAGTGAGGCCGTGGCCAGTTCGGGCCGGGCCGATGCATCGATGCGCTGCAGCGCCGCGGCGGCGCTGCCCACGGCGGCAGCGGCCTCGTCCGCCTGCGGGAACAGGCCAGCCGCGGCCGGGGCCTGGAAGTCCGCCAGCAGCTCCACGCTGCGGCCCGCACGCGCGCTGGCCCCCTGCACCTGTGCGCTGACCGCTTCCACCAGCTTGCCCGGCGCCAGCTTCTCTGCCGCACCCGCAGCCAGCGCCAGTGCCGCCACCAGCGCCGCTGCCATCCTCTTGCCCATCACCACATCCCCTGGAAAAAAGCGGCCATGGTAGCGGATGCCGCCCCGCTCAGGCGCCCGGCAGCCCGGCGCCCAGCCAGTCCACGAACACGCGCACCTTGGGCGACAGGTGCCGGCTGGAGGGCCACAGCGCCTTGAACTGGCCGCCCGGCCCCATGTGCGCATCGAGCACGCGCACCAGCCGGCCATCGGCCAGCGCCCCTTGCACCAGAAAGTCGGGCAGGCAGGCGATGCCCACGCCACGCAGCGCCGCGGCCAGCACCGCCTCGATGTTGTTGCAGGCCAGCACGGTGCGCAGGCGTGGCTCCTCGGGCACATCGAGCGGCCAGTCGAGCAGCTTGCCCGAGTCGGGGTGGCGAAAGCGCACGGCCGCATGCTGCGCCAGGTCGCGCACAGCCAGTGGCGTGCCGCTGCGCGCCAGGTAACCGGGCGATGCGCACAACAGCAGCCGAAAGTGCTGCAGCGGCCGCGCGATGAGGCGCGAGTCGCGCAGGTCGCCGCTGCGGATGGCCACGTCCACCCCCTCTTCGATCAGGTCGATGCTGCGGTCGCTGAAATTGATGTCCAGCTCCACCTCGGGGTAGCGCGCGAGGAAGCCCGGCACCAGGGGCATGAGGAAATGGTGGCCCACGATGGGCGCGCTCACGCGCAGCCGGCCGCGCGGCGCTTCGGTGGCATGCGAGAGCATGGCCTGGGCGTCGTCCAGGTCGTCGAGGATGCGGCGGCAGCGCTCGTGGAACAGCCGGCCCTCGGCCGTGGGCTGGATGCTGCGCGTGCTGCGCTGCAGGAGGCGCACACCCACCTCCTGCTCCAGCCGCGCCACCGCCTTGCCAACCGCCGAGGCCGACAGCTCCATGGCGCGCCCCGCCGCCACGAAGCTGCCCAACTCGACGGTCTTCACAAACGCGCGCAGGCCGGTGAGCTGCTCCATCAGCGCGTGCCCTCCAGGGTGGCGCGGGCCGGGGCAAGCGGGCGGCTTATTCGAGCGTTTTGTTCCGCAATGAATGGAACGGGGTGGTATTTCTTGATCATTCAAGCCAGTTTAGCCTTGCACCTGCATTCCTTCCAGCCACCGACCGAAGAGTCCCTGTCCATGCCCCCTGAGCACCCCAAGACCCTGCCGAAACGGCACACTGCCGCCCTGCTCGCGGCCCTGTTGCTGCTGCCCCTGGTGCTGCAGGGCTTCGGCCACCACTGGGTGCGCATGGCCGACACCGCCCTGCTCTATGTGATGCTGGCCCTGGGGCTGAACGTGGTGGTGGGCTATGCCGGCCTGCTGGACCTGGGCTATGTGGCCTTCTACGCCATGGGTGCCTACCTGTTCGCGCTGCTGGCCTCGCCGCACCTGACCGAGCAGTTCGGCTGGATCGCGGCCCTCTTCCCCCAGGGCCTGCACACGCCCTGGTGGCTCGCCATTCCGCTGGCGGCCGTGCTGGCCGCGCTGCTGGGCATGCTGCTCGGTGCGCCCACGCTCCGGCTGCGCGGCGACTACCTGGCCATCGTGACGCTGGGCTTTGGCGAGATCGTGCGCATCCTGGTCATCAACCTGGGCCACCCTGTCAACATCACCTTCGGTGCCCAAGGCCTGGGGCTGATCGACCCTATGCGCATCTTCGGCGTGGACCTGGGCCAGCCCCTGGCCGTGGCGGGCGGCTGGCAGATGGCGCCCGTCACGCTGTACTACTACCTGTTCCTCGTGCTGGTGCTGCTCACGGTGGCCATCTGCCGGCGGCTGCAGGATTCGCGCATCGGCCGCGCGTGGATGGCCATCCGCGACGACGAGATGGCCGCCAAGGCCATGGGCATCAATACCAGAGACCTGAAGCTACTGGCCTTTGGCGTGGGCGCCAGCTTCGGCGGCGTGACGGGGGTGATGTTCGCGGCCTTCCAGGGCTTCATCTCGCCCGAGGCCTTCAGCCTGCAGGAGTCGGTGCTCATCGTCGCCATGGTGGTGTTCGGCGGCATGGGCCATATCCCGGGCGTGGTGCTGGGCGCCGTGCTGCTGGCCGCCCTGCCCGAGGTGCTGCGCTACGTGGTGGGCCCGCTGCAGGCGGCCAGCGGCGGCCTGCTCGATGCCGGCGTCATGCGCCCGCTGTTCATCGCGCTGGCCATGATCGCCACCATGCTGTGGCGTGGCGGCGGCCTGTGGCCTGCGCCCCAGGCACAGCGCCCTGCGGGGTAGCCAGCCAACCGCCCTACTTGCCCTTGGACCCCGGCGTGAAGAACAGCGCCACGCCAATGGCGATCAGCGCCACGGGCCACCACACGCGCAGCAGCTCCTTGAGGCTGATGCTGATGAGGCCCAGGTTGGTGAGCAGAAAGAAAACCCCGAGAACGACCAGAACGATGGCTGCGACATTGCCCTTCATGTGCACCTCCTCCGAGACAGACAGTTGTTGTAGTGGGCCGATGGACCCGGCCTCTGCCGCGATTATGGGGGTGAAGGCGGCTCAGCCCATGCGCCCCACAGCACCATTTGCGCGCAGCACCGCCAGGTGCGCCCCCAGCACACAGCAGGCCGGCGTCACGAAGATGCCCGCCAGGTTGAACCACAGCGGCAGCTCGCTCCAGAAGGCAAAACCCACCAGGGTGCCCACCACGCCCACCGCCAGGCCATTGAAGTAGGGGTAGGCGGCGCCCGCGATGCGCGCCGCCACATGGCCGGCCAGCACACTGGCCAGCGATCCGAGCACCATGCTCCAGACCAGGTAGCCGTCGTCATCGGCCAGATCGGCCAGGGCCTGGACGATCTGCTCCTCGCTCTGCCCTTCCATGGCCATGAGCACGCCCTGCAGCGACACCAGCAGCACGCCGGCCACGATGGACAGCGCCAGCAGCAGCAAGCTGCCCAGCACCACGGCCTTGGGGTTGATTCTTCCGCTCACCGAGGGCTCCTACGAAGAAAAGGGGTTGGGAGACAAGGGCAAATGTAGCTTCCCGCGCGTGGGTTAGCATTTCTGAAGCGTAAAGACCGCGCCGCCCATGCTCCAGTTCGCCCACACCTACCGCTATGCACAGCCTTCGTCCTTGGACCAGGGTGCAGGCGCCCCACCACACCTGCGCCTGGCCACCTCCTCGCCCGGCGAATTCGCCCACCCGCATTTCTTCGAAGGCCGGCTGCACCAGCCTCAGTTGGCTGCGCAATTGCTGAGCGCCGTGCACCTGCTCGTGGGCTCGCGCTTCTTCACGCCCGCCAACAGCGTGGCCAAGGCCGTGGCGCTGGCCGACCCCGTCGTCACGGCGGGCAGCGGCATGCTGCGGCTGGAGGGCTTTTCGGCCTGCTGCAGCACCTACATCCGTGTGGACCTGGAGCCGGCCGCCTATGCCGGCGACATCGTCGGCAAGGGCACGACCAACATCGACTTCAACGCCCCCATGCGCGCTGCCCTGGCCCAGGTGCGCGATGCCGACGGGCTGGCCCTGTCGGTCGGAAATGCGGCCTTCACGCTGCACACGGGCGGCACGCAGGTGGTGGAGAAGAAGGTGGAGCTGCCCCTGCGCTGGCTGCGCAGCATGGTGGCGGTGCAGACCTACCAGTCCGCCATGCGCAAGGTCTTCGAAGTGGATGCCATCCCGGCCCTGCGCTTTGTGCGTAGCCTGCCCCGGGCATCGACCAGCAAGACGCCGCTGTGGGTGGTGGCCGGCCCGCAGGGCCTGCGCACCACGGCGCAGAACGATGGCAGCGGCGTGCGCTTCACCGACAGCAGCCGCCTGCGCGTGCTCGAAAACCTGCTGCCCAAGGCCCGCACGCTCACGCTGTTTGCCGATGCGCAGCAGCAGGCCAGCGCCTGGTGCCTGGACTTCGGCGCCATGCGCCTGACCCTGGTACTCAGCGCCGAGGTGTGGCGCGGTTTTTCGGGCGAAGGCCAGGCCCTGCACTCCCTGGTGCTGGCCGACGCGGCGCGCACCGCCAGCGCCGTACGCGCCCAGTTGCATTGGCAGGACACGCTGCGCAGCGATGCCCTGGCCGCCGACCTGCAATGGCCGGTTGCCGATGTGGACCGGGCGCTGCAACTGCTCGGCGCATCGGGCCTGGTGGGCTACGACCTGGTGCACGGCGCCTACTTCCACCGCGTGCTGCCCCTGGACCTGGCGCAGCTGGACGACCTGAACCCGCGCCTGGCCGACGCCCGCGCTCTGCTGCAGGCCGGTGCCGTGCGCCTGGCCTCGACCCACCCGCTCGATGCCCAGGTGCACAGCGCCGATGTGGGCTACCGTGTGCGCGAGGTGGACGGCGAACTGCGCTGCACCTGCCCCTGGTTTGCCAAGCACCAGGGCGAGCGTGGCCCCTGCAAGCATGTGCTCGCGGCCTGTGCCGCACAGGCGGCAGCCCCCACCTCGCATTGACCGGATCCCATGCAAGACCACGACAACGACGACACAAGCACCGGCGATTCGCCTCTTGAGCGCCACATCCTCGCGGGCGATCTCGATGCCGTGATGGACTGCATCGGCGCGGCCGACCAGGCCGAACGCAAAGCCATGCGCCGCACGGCCGAGCGCCTGATCATGCACCGCTGGCAGCTGCTGCGCGCCGACGCCGACAGCCCCCTTACCGTGGATGGCCACACCGACCAGGCACGCGCCAACCGGCTGTTCCGCGCCACCGAACTGGCCCGCTTCATGTGCGACCCCGAACTGCCGCCCAGCGACTACTGGCAGCACATCGGCATCCAGGACATCGCGGCCTACCAGGCACGGTTTGCGCCGCCGCGGTCGATTGAGGCCATAGACAAGCAGTTGCGCGGCGACAACCGGTGGCACTACGCCCACGTCATCCACCGTGCCATCGTGGCGGGCCTGGTGGAGCGCCCTGATACCGATGAGTACATCGACGCCCTGTTCTTCGGCGACCTGCGCAGCGAATCCAACATCGTGCTCAAGCATGTGGATGCCGACCCCGGCGTGGCGCCCTGGCTGCTCAGGCTGTTCGAGCGCGAAGGCACGTCGGACGGCAGCTTTGCCGCGCGCGAAAAATACTGCCACGACCCCGACCTGACCTGGGGCCACGCCTTCCTCACGCTGTGCGAGCGCGGCGTGTACACCCGTGCCCAGTTGCTGGACAAGACCCTGGGCGCGCTGGCCTGCGACTGGCCGCAGTTCAAGTCGGGCTGGTTCTCGCGCTTCCACGAGCAACTGGCGCCCTCGGTGGACGAAATGGCCGCCGAGGCCGAGCGCTACCTGGCCCTGTGCCACAGCCGCATCGCCCCCACCGCCGGCATGGCCCTGCAGGCCGTGGCGACGCTCTACCAGGCCGGGCGGGTGGATGCGCAGGCCGTGTGCGAAGCCGCCACGCCCCTGGTATCGGCCACCGCCAAGGGCCAGGTGCTCGCAGCACTGGAGCTGCTGGGCCAGGTGGCAAGGAACGATGCGGCATGGGCCCACCACGCCAGCGGCATTGCGGCGCAGGCCCTGGGCCACACCGCGGCCGACGTGCACAAGAAGGCCATCGCCTTCATGGCGAAATGGGGCCTGGACGATGCCGGGCAGGACCTGGCACGCAGCTACCTGCCTTTTGTCTCGGCCGTGAACCGGCCGGCGCTGGCCCGGCTGGTGGGTGAGGCCCATGCGGCCCCATCGGCCATGGCCCCGACCGCCGTCGGGCCCGCAGAGGCGCCGGGCAGAATCTCGCCGCTGGATGCCAGCCGAGCACTGCCCCCGCTGGATGCCATCGCCGACCTGGTCGAGCGCATGGCCTATGTGCTGGAGAACCCGACCGACGTGGACGAATGGGAGCGCGTGGCCGCGGCGCTGGTGCAGCGGGCGCCGATGGCAGCGGCAGACAAGACGGCCTTCCTCGCACTGCAAAAGCGCACCCGCAAGCTTGAGTGGCCCATCCAATCCCTGCCCTTCGCGCTGGCCCGCATCCTGGCCGCCGCGCTGGAGGGTGAAGGCACGGCAGAGGATGTGATGCAGGTGCCCGGCAGCGGCCCCACCCGCGCTGACCATTTCATCGGACCGCGCACCCAGGGCCTGATTGCCCAGGCACTGCAAGGCAAGGGCCTCGTGCCGCTGTCCACCCCCACCCACCGGGGTGGCTTCATCGACCCACGGCAGCTGGTGCAACGCATCCAGGCGCACCAGCAGGCCGGGTGCACGGTCGCCTTGTCCGAACAGGTGCTGGCGCTGATGCGCCTGGTGCCCGCCTCCAGGGACGAGACCGCGGCACACGCCGCCCTGGCCACCGCACAAGGCGCCCGCCCCCAGACCCTGCTGGTGCAGGCCCTGCGCCACGCCCTCGGTGACGATGCCGTCCAGGTGCCCTCCGGTGACCATGCCCGCCCCCTGTTCCTGGCCGCCGCGCGCATCCGCGCACCCCATGGGGACGATGCGCCCACACTGGCCGCCTATGGCGACCTGGGTCCGGACGGCCCCCTGCACGCCCGCCTCGACTGGCATGTGCTGAGCCACCGCACCGAGTACGGCTACACCTTCCACCGCCTGCACCTCACCCACCGGCCTGCGCTGCAACTGCAGGAGTGCGCACAGCCGCACCACACGGCCCTGGCCCTGTGCGCCAAGCACCTGGCCGACACGCGCTGGAGCACCGAGCACGAGGCGGCCCACATCCGCTTTGCCGCCAGCCTGCTGCCCTCGGGCCTGGAACCCTGGCTGGCCGAGGCGGCGCGCACCATGGGCAACAACCTGGACTGGGACGAAGCCCAGTGGCACAACCGCGCCTACCTCGATCGGCTGCTGGATCCCACCACCCCCTTCACACCCATGGCTGTGCTGCTGCTGGCCGTGGCCCTGGCCGGCAAGGAAGCGGGGCAGACGGCCCTGGCCGTGGACGCGCTGGTGCAGGGGGTGCAGGACGGCCGCCTGGACCTCGCTGCCCTGGGCGACACCCTGGCGCGCCTGTGGGCCACGCCCCTGGTCAAGGGCCCGCGCTACGCCAAGAGCCTGGCCGCCGCGGCCCAGGCGCATGCGGCCCTGCCGGCGGCGGTATTCGCCCTGCTCTGCGCCATGGTGCAAGAGCCCATGACCACCTGGCGCAAGGACCAGGCGCCCCTGCTGGAGCTGCTGCTGGAACTGCACTTGGCGCATGGCCAGGCCCTGCCCGCCAGCACCACGGCGGCCCTGGCGGCAATGAAGCTGGGCGCCAAAGGCAAGGCGGCCCAGCAGAAGCTGCTGGGCAAGTAAGCACGGGCGTCATACGGATTCGCGTTCGACCGTATAACTAGGCGGGAAGCCGCAGACAGTGCTGTAGCACGGCAAGGCGAACCAACGACGTTAGACGGTTGAACGCAAATCCGTATCAGACGTAGCTCACGCCCGCACTGGCCATGAAGCCCTTGGGGTCGAAGCGGCTCCAGGCCTCGCCCCAGGGGAAGGACACCGCATGGTTGCCGAAATTGCGCCCCAGTTGCTTGTGCAGCACACGGCGCACAAAGGCGACTTCGTTGTCGATGGCCTTTTGCGTGGGCCAGCCCTCCTCTTGCTCGGCGCCAGGCAGGTCCACGCCCAGAAGCACCATGTTCAGCCGCCCTTCATGGAAGCCCACGGACAGCGAGCACGGCATGCCGCCGAATTCGAAGCCGCTGAACGACGACCAGGCATAGGCATTGCCGCGGTCGTTCGTGCCTTTGAAGAACTCGGCCATTTGCACCAGGGCATCCGCCTGGGCCAGCCCCTTGCGCCAGGCGCGCCCCGATGGCCGCAGCACCATCGCCCCGTCGGCGGGGTCGATCACCAGGCCTTCGCGTTGGGGCATGCGCTCAGCGGCTGCGCCGCGCCACCAACCAGCCGCCGAACCAGCAGCCCGCCACGGTGAAGAAGGCATTGGCAATATCGAACCACCAGTCCCAACCCGAGCCCGTGCCAATGGCCAGGCCGATGGAGATGGCCGTGAGCATCAGCGCCACCACCAGGTTGTTGGCATAAGGGTGCGCCGGTGCCAGCCGTGCCGTGACATAGCCGCCCGGTATGCACATGGCACCGCCCGCGAGCAGCAGCGCCAGCGTGCCCAGGTTGCCGTCCAGGAACTCGGTCACCAGCTGGGCCAGTTGCGCGTCGCCCGCCCCCTGGGTCTGGAACCACCAGGACGCAAGGTACCACAGCCCATAGGCGATGAGGGGCAGCAGCACCAGCATGAGCACCACGCCGGCCACAATGGCTTTGAAACTGAATCGGTGCACGGGCTTACATCCTTTGCCACATTGAATGAAACGGGGTGGCCCGATGGTACTTGCAGATGGCCGGTGCAAGGCCCTTGGGGGCGTGGCGTCAATCCGGCGCCCGTGGCGTGGCCACCTGCACCGCAGGCGCGGGCACCCGCCGGCGCAAAGGAGAGAGCACCGCCAACCCGCCCAGGCCGGCCAGTGCCGTGTTCTTCGCGGCCAGGATGGCATGGACCCAGGCCTTCTGCCAGCGGTGTTGCACCACAAAGACATGCAGGTGCCAGTTGGAGCGTTTGCGCACGCTGGCCCCGCTGTGCAGCAGCATGAACGCCTGCGGGTCTCCCACGGACTCCTGTGCCAGCCGGGCGGCCTCGGCCACGAAGAAGGCCAGCAGTTCCCCTGCCGCCGCCCCGTCGTCCCCGCGGCCGCCGCCTTCATGGCACAGCACAAAGCAGTGCCGCAGCAGCGGCAGGCGGTAGCGCACGAGCAGGCAGCCCCTGTCTGCATAGCCCGCAGGCTGGCTGACTTCGCGATCAAGCATGAGGAAGCGAGACATCACTGGAACCCTCCCGGGCGGGTGCGGGCCTGCCAAGCGGCCCGTGGCGCGATGGTAGCAAGGCAGGCGGGAACTCACGGCCCGGGCTGCGCACCCGTGCGGTCCAGAATGTCCTCGGCCAGCAGGAGCAGCGGCTGCGTCAGGTCGGGGTCCAGCCCGCTCGCCAGCAGGGCCTCCTGTGCCTGCCGGGCGATAGTCTGGGCTTCGCCGCTGTGGCCGCTGGCCTCCAGCAGGTCGGCCAGCAGCAGTTGCAGCTCCATGCGCTGCAGCATGTGGAATTCACCCCCACCCGGCTCCTGCGCAACCTCGGGCGGCACCGGGGCTTGCAGGCCCTGCCGCGCAGTGGCCATGGCCTGGTCCATCTGGCCCCGGCTGGCGAGCATGGTGGCTTTGAGAAGGTATTGCTGCAGGTTCATCGTGTCCGCTTGCCGAGGGTGGCGGGTGGAATATCGCATGTTGCCACCTGCGGCCTTGGCAGCAGGCCGCACGCGGACTGCATTTCAGTGGCATTTGCCGCACCGGCAGGCAGCCTCTGCCGGAGCCCGGCGGGATGCTTCAGCGCGCCACCGCGCCCGACAGCAGGTCGATGAGCTGCTGCGGCTGCACAACGCCAGCCTTGGACACCACCGCGCCCTTGGAGGTGCCTTCAGCGACCAGCTTGCCATGGCGCACGAAGCGGTGCTGCATGTAGACGAACTTCTCGTCCCAGTGGGTGATGGACATCTCCAGCTCGAAGCGCTGGAAGGCCTTGAGCGACTTCTTGTAGACCATGGTGTGCTCGGAGATCACGGGCATCCAGCCCCGTTTGAGCATCAGCCGCGCCAAGCCGGAACGGATGAAATAGTCGACCCGGCTCAGATCGCACAGCGTGAGGTAGCGGCCGTTGTTGACGTGGAAATTCACATCCAGGTCGTTCGGGAAGGTCAGCATGTGAAAGCGGGTGGTCAGGGGGCCGGCCGGCAAGCGCTCACGGAAGAACGAACGCGTGAGCACATAGAAAAGGCGCAGAAAGAGGTTCATGGCAGTGGCAAGAAGGCCTGGGGGTGAAGAAAAACAAGCGGGCTCAGTGCGGCAGTGCGGTGGCTGCGGGCCCGGCCTGTGCCTGCGCCTGCGATGCGGCGGCAAACTTGCCGGGCAGCGCCTGCAGCCAGCGCGCCACCACGTCCATCTCTGCGTCGGTAAAGCCGTCCGAGAACCGGGCATTCATCTGCCCGGCCAGGGCCTTGGCGCGCCGCGCGTTCGCCTGACCCAGTTCGGTCAGGTAGACCCGCATGATGCGGCCGTCCCTGCCGTCGCGGCAGCGCTCGATCAGGCCATAGCGTGCCAGCCGGTCGGCCATGCCGGACATGGCCGGCGCCCCGATGCCCAGGGCCTGTGCCACATCGCCCATGAGCGCGCCATCGTGCCGGGCCAGGTACATCAGCGCGCCGGCCTGGGGCGCGGTGAGCGATACCTCGGTATCGGCCTGGTCCAGCACCCAGCGCTCGACCGCGCGCTGGGCCATGTTCAACAGCATCACATAGCGGGGCCTGGCGGGTTTCTTCATGTTCTGGGTGGGGGGACGGGCAAGCATATATTTCGCATGCGAAGTATATGCTTCGCATACGAAATAAAAAAGCCACGGCGTACAGACCGTGGCTTTTGGGCATTAGTTAGCCATTGCGCTGTGCGCCACCCGCGACGCACTAAACTGGCGCGCCATAGGCCAGTGCCCCCGCGCAAGGGCCGCCCCGCCGCGAAGGCGGCGTATCCAGCGACTGCGCTGGGGGCGTCCCCCTCCCAGATTGCGAAGCAATATGAGAGAGGGGCTGAGGGCCGCGGCTCCAAGCCTGCCTGCGCAGGCTTGGACGTGCCCGAAGAGCGGCCGCCTCCGGCGGACGCACCGAGGCGCGAAGCGACTCAGGGGGTGTTTCACTTCAGGCCGGGCAGGCCAAGGGCTGCCCGCCGACTTCATTGCGTGGTGAAAGGCTGGCCGCCGAGCCCGGCGGTGCGGGTGTTGCCGTTGTCGCCGCCGGTGGCCGCGCGTGCCAGGTAGGCGGAGCCGCTGTCTTCGCCCTGCAGGGCGGCCACTTCGGCCCGGTCGGCCAGAAACGCGGACTGCACCTCGGCGCGGCTCAGCTGGCTCTTGAACGAGGCCAGGGGGTTGTAGTCCAGCGCCCAGGGGTCGGCCGCGGGCTGACGCAGCTCGGCCAGCACTTCGGCGCGGCTCTTGGTCGACGTGAAGGGGGTGGTATCGACGGTGATGTCGTCGGCAAAGGCATTGCCGGCGGCGCCGATGCACAGCAGGATGGCGAAAACGGTCTTGTGTTGGTTCATGGTGCACTCCAAGGCGGTTGTGGTTGGTTTGCCGGGAGGTATCGCCCATGGCGCCCACCGACAACTCCACTGTAGAAAAACAGCCGCCGCGCGGATGTGCGTTTTCGCACCGGATTTGGCAGATTCCGGTCCGTGCGCTGTCCCCGGCCCTTCAGCCGTTCGCCAGCACCTGCAGCCGCGCCAGGTCCAGCACCAGAAGGGCCCGCCCGTCCTTGGCCAGCACGCCGGCCTTGACCAGCGCCGAGAGCTCGCGCGTCACCTGCTCGCGGTAGGTGCTGACCTGGCTGGCCATTTCGGCGTGCCGGGGCGCGGGGTCGATGCGGGCCTGGTTGCCATCGGCGCCCGTTGCGCCGGCCGCACCTGCCAGCCGCAGAAGTTCACCGCACAGGCGCCGCTGCACGGTCAGGGTGCTGACCTCGACCACCCGGTCCGTCAGGCGCCGCACCAGGTCAGACAGGCGCTGCAGCACGCGCTCGTTGACCACCCACTCCTGGCGCAGCAGTTCCAGGAAGTCGGCCCGGGGCAATGAGGCGATGAGGCTGGGCACCAGGGCGATCACGTCCGCCGAGCGCGGGCGCCCGTCGATGGCCGACAGCTCGCCATAGCAGGTGCCTGCGTGCAGATCGCGGAAACTTATTTCGCGCCCGGCGACCGAATAGCTGGTCACGCGCACCGCACCCGACACGATCAGGTGCAAATCACGGTCGTCCGCATCCCGGGCCACCAGCTGCGCGCCTGCATCGTGGTTGCGCCAGGCACATTGGCGGCCAATGGCCTCCAGCCGCTCGGGCGGCAGGCCCTGCAGCAGGTCCACTTTCTTCAGCCCCAGACTGGACGCTTGGATTTTTTCCTTTGACACGCCCACCACCATCCCACTCCTTGTCGGTCCGAAGGCTGCGCCTGGCGTCAGGCTGCCTGCTCTTTGCGTATGTTGCCACCCACCTGCTCAACCACGCGGCAGGCCTGGTCTCGGTGGCCGCGGCGGAGGCGGTGCGCAGTGGCTTCCTGGCCCTGTGGCGCAGCCCGCCGGGCACCGTGCTGCTGTATGGCGCGCTGGCGCTGCACATGCTACTGGCTTTCTCGGCCCTGCTGCGGCGCCGGACCTTGCGCATGCCCTGGCTGGACGCCGTGCGCATTCTCCTGGGCCTGGCCATCCCGCTGCTGCTGGCCTCGCACATCGCGGCCACGCGCCTGGCCCATGGCCTTTACGGCCTGGACGATACCTACACCCACATCGTGGGCCGCATCTGGGCGGCCGACGGCGGGCCGCGCCAGCTGGCGCTGATGGCCATCGTGTGGTGCCATGGTTGCCTGGGCATCCATTTCGCCGCACGCCACCGCGCGGGCTACCAGCGGCAGTTCCACCTGGCTTTTGCGGGCGCGCTGCTGCTGCCCGTGCTGGCGGCGCTGGGCTTTCTCGCCATGGGGCGCGAGCTGGCACCGGGCGCCGACGCGGACTCCCCGCTCGATGCCGCGCAGGCCGGCATGCTGGCCACGGCCGCGTCCTTTCTGGCGATGGGCTTCGCGGCCCTGCTGGTGCTGGGCATGGCCGCCCGCATCGCGCGCGGGGTTCTCGAGCGGCGCAGCGGGCGCCTGGTCACCCTCAGCTACCCGGGTCAGAGCGTGCAGGTCCCGCGCGGCTGGTCGGTGCTGGAGGCCAGCCGCGCCCATGGCATTCCCCACCTGTCGCTGTGCGGCGGCCGGGGCCGCTGCTCCACCTGCCGCGTGCGCGTTTCCCATGGCCTGGAAGGCTGCGCCCCGCCGGACGCCGACGAGCGCCGCACGCTGGCGCGCATCGGCGCGGCCGGCGACGTGCGCCTGGCCTGCCAGCTGCGGCCCACGGCGAACCTGGCCGTCACCCCCCTGCTCGCTCCCGGCCCTTCGTCGCCCTACCCCGAGGGCGCCATGCAGGCGGAGCGCGAGGCCGTCATCCTCTTTGTCGATCTGCGCCGCTGGACCACGCTGTCCGAGCGCCACCTGCCGCACGACCTGGCCTATGTGCTGGAGCGCTTCTTCGCCATCGTGGGCGAGAGCGTGCGCCGCGAGGGCGGCGTGCCCAACCAGTTCATCGGCGACAGCGTGATGGCCATCTTCGGCCTGCAATCGGACCTGCCCGCCGCCTGCCGCGCCGCCCTGCGCGCGGCCCAGGCGGTGGAGGCCGGGCTGGAGGCAGCCAACGGCGAACTGCAGCGCGACTTCGGCCAGCGCCTGGACTTCGGCATGGGCCTGCACGCCGGCCGCGTGGCGCTGGGCGAGGTCGGCTGGCGCGACACGCGCACCTTCACCGCCGTGGGCGACGCGGTGAACACCGCCGCGCGCCTGCAGGAGCTGTGCAAGGAGTTCGGTGTGCGCCTGGTCGCCTCCGACACGGTGCTGCATGCCGCGCGCGCACAGGCGCACCAGGCCGCGGCCCATGTGCTGCCGCTGCGCGGGCGCGGCGCCACGCTGGCCGTGCAGGCCATTCGCTCGGCCAGCGACCTGGTGCTGGGCTGAGTGCGGCGCTCTGCGCCAGTCAGTCCATGGAGAGCTTCTGCGCCTGCACCACCTGCCGGTACACGCCGTACTCGGCACGGATCTGCGTCGCAAACTGCTCGGGCGTGTTCAGGATGAGCTGCGAGCCCGTGTCCTCGATGCGCTTTTTCACCTCGGGCCGCTCGGCCGCCTGGCGCACGGCGGCGGCCACCTTGTCCACCACGGGCCTGGGCAGTCCCTTGGGGCCGACGATGCCATAGAAGGCCATGCGGTTGACCGCATCCAGCCCCACCTCCTTGAAGGTGGGCACGCCCGGCAACTGCGCCAGGCGCTGCGGCGCGGCCACCACGATGGGGACCAGTTGGCCCGACTGGATGAACGGCAGGGCCGATGGCAGGTTGTCGAACACGATGGGCACCTGGCCCGCCACCGTGTCGTTGAGCGCCGGGCCCGAGCCCCGGTACGGGATGTGGGTGATGAATGCCCCCGAGAGGCTCTTGAACAGCTCCATCTGCATGTGGCCGATGGAGCCTGTGCCGGCCGTGGCGTAGCTGTGCTTGCCGGGCTCGGTCTTGAGCCGTTGCACGAAAGCCTTGTAGTCGCGTGCCCCAAAGCCCGGGTGCACGGCGATCACATTGGGCGTGGCGGCGATGTTGATGATGGGCGTGAAGTCGCCCCGCGGGTCGTAGCCCACCTTGGGGTTGATGGCCGGCGCCGCCGCCGTGGTGGACACGGTGGCCATGGCGAGGGCATGGCCGTCGGCCGCCTGGCGGGCCAGCTCCTGCGTGCCCAGCGCACCACCGGCCCCGCTCTTGTTGTCGACCACCAGCGGCTGCCCCAGCGCAGCGCCCATGCCGCTGGCCACCACGCGGGCGATGATGTCGGTGGTGCCGCCCGCGGCGAAGGGTACGATGAGGCGCACGGGCTTGGTGGGGTAGGCCGCCTGGGCCCGCGCGGCAGGCGCCGCGGCCAGGCTGCCCACGGCTACGGCCATGGCAGCGGCAACTGCCAGCCCCGGCAGCCGGCCGGTGCGTGGGCGCGCCGGCAATGGGGGGTGTGGATGGGTCATGGTCGGGTGTCTCCGGTTGGGTTGTCAAAAGGGGGGGATGCGGTGGCATGCGCCAGCGGCCAGGGCGCTCGCCGGTCCACCAGGTGCTGCGGGCCCAGCTCGGCGCAGCAGGTAGCGCCCAGCATGGCCAGGTTGCGGTCCAGCTCGGCGCGCAGCAGGCCGATGGCGGCGGCCACGCCGGCTTCGCCATCCACCGCGGCCGCATAGTTGAAGGGGCGGCCCACAAAGACGGCCTGCGCCCCCAGCGCCAGGGCCTTGGCCACGTCGGTGCCGCGGCGTATGCCGCCATCAAGCATCACCACCATGGCGCTGCCGGCCTGCTCGGCAATGGCGGGCAGCATGCGCAGCGGCGCCACGGCGCCATCGAGCTGGCGGCCGCCGTGGTTGCTGACGACGATGCCGTCCACCCCGTGCTGGCGCGCAAGGGCCGCATCGTGCGGGCTGAGGATGCCCTTGACGACCAGGGGGCCGTGCCATTGGCGCCGTATCTGGGCGATGTGCGCCCAGTCGAAATGCTCGCGCCCCGCAAAGTCGCGCTGCACGCGCGCGGACAGGATGGGCGCGCCGCGTTCGGCGAACGAATTCTCGAAATGCGGCATGCCATGGCGCGCCAGCGTGCGCAGCAGGGTGCCTGCCAGCCAGCGCGGGCGCACCAGCCCGTCCCACGCCAGGCGCAGGCTGGGGCGCAGCGGCGTGGAGAAGCCCGCGCGCAGGTTGTTCTCGCGGTTGCCGGCCACGGGAATGTCCACCGTCACCACCAGGGTCTGTACACCGGCCGCGGCCACGCGCTGCAGCAGGGGAGCGATGCGCTCGGGCGTGCCCGGCAGGTAGGCCTGGAACCAGGTGCCGGGCGCGGCGGCCACCACCTCTTCGAGCCGGATGAGCGAGCTGCCGCTCTGCACCGCAGGGATGCCCGCCGCCGCCGCCGCCCGGGCCAGCACCACATCGCCCCGGTAGGCCGACAGCGCAGCGATGCCCATGGGCGCGATGCCGAAGGGGCTGGCATAGCGCGTGCCGAACAGCGTGACGCCCTGGTCGCGCTGCGCCACATTGCGCAGCACGCGGGGCACCAGCGCCAGTTCGTCGAAGGCCTGGCGGTTGTCGGCCAGGGCGCGGTTGTCCTCGGCAGCACCGGCCACGTAGCCGAAGATGGGGCGCGGCAGCGCGCGGCGCGCGGCGGCCTCGAAATCATCGAGCGACAGCAGGTGCCGCGTGCGCCCGGTGCTGCGTGTGCCATCGAACGCCTGCCAGGCGTTGATGGGGGCTGGGGGCAAGGGGTTTGCGGGGGCAGCAGAGGCGGCGGCGGTCAATGAGGGCATGGCAGGTTTCCAGTCCAGGCGATGAAGGGGCTGGAGGGCAGTGTCTGCCGATGCCAGATTTCAAGAAAGCGAATTTATTGATCACAATACGTTCGCTAAAATGAAACATTAAACCCATGACGCTCAAGCAACTCGAAGCCTTCTACTGGGCCGCCACCTGCAGCAGCTTTGCGCTGGCGGCCGAGCGCGTGCACCTGTCGGTGTCGTCCCTGTCCAAGCGCATTGCCGAGCTGGAGGCATCGCTGGGCCAGGTGCTGTTCGACCGCACGGGCCACCGCGCTGCGCTGACCGAGGCGGGCTCGCGCCTGCTGCCGCTGGCGGGCGCCTTGCTGCAACAAGCCGACCTGCTGCACCAGCAGATGGGTGCCACCACCGGCCTGCGCGGGCCCTGCCGCCTGGGCGTGGGCGAGCTCACGGCCCTGACCTGGCTGCCGCGGCTGGTGGCCGCCATCGAACGCGCCCACCCCGACCTGGAGGTCAGCGTGCATGTGGATGTAGGCGCCGCCCTGGCCGAGCGGCTGGACAAGGGCGAACTCGACGTGGCCGTGATCGCCGGCCCCGCAAGCCGCAGCGCCCTGACTGCCGTGCCGATCGCCCAGGCCACCTTTGCCTGGTGCGCGCGGCCCGAGGTCGCCGCCAGCGTGCGCAGCATGAATGCCGCCGCGCTGCAAACCCATCCGCTGGTCGCCCTGCCGCCAGGCTCGGGCGTCACCCAGCTCATCGACGACTGGCTGCGCCAGGCCGGCGCCCAGCCCCTGCGCCGCCTGCACTGCAACCACTGGGGCGCCATCGCCGGCCTGCTGGCGCACAGCGGCGGCATCGGCCTGTTGCCCGAGGGCTGGGCCCGCGCCTTGCAGCGGCGCGGCGTGCTGCAGCAACTGAAGAGCCCCGTGCCCCTGGGGCTGCTGGACTATGCCGTGCACCACCGCCGCGACGACCTGCGGCCGCTGGTGGCGACGCTGCGCGACATCGCCGCGCGGGAAGCCGATTTCACCGTGGCGGGGAGCGTGTTCTGAGCCCCCGCAGGGCGCCGTGGCTTCAGGCAGAATCGCCGGCCCTCCCTCCACAGGCCCCGCCCATGACCGCCGCAGCCCCTACCGAGATCGCCCAGTCCACCCCGACGGGTGGGGCCATTGCCCGCCAGGTGATGGAGCACTACGCACTGGGCGAGGTGACTCACTGTGTCCTGGTGCGGCACGGCTTCAACCAGGTGTACGAGCTGCACTTTGCCGACGGGCTGCGCGCGGTAGCGCGGTTGTGCGCCGAGCGCCCCCGCGGCGCGCCCAACACGGCGTATGAAACAGCCATGCTCCGGCACCTGAAGGCAGCGGGCGCTGGCGTGGCGGCGCCCCTCATGGCCCGCGGCGGATCCACCTGCGTCGCCATGCCACTGCCCGAAGGGCCGCGCGATCTGGTGCTGTTCGAGTACCTGGACGGACAAGGGCCCGGAGAGTCCGTGCCCGACACCGAAGCCACGGGCCGTGGCCTGGCCTTGCTGCACGAACTGGCACAGGGCTACGCGGGGCCGCCCAGCCGGTACCGGCTCGACCTGCAGCACCTGCTGCATGCGCCACTGGAATGGCTGTGCGCGGCGCCCACCATGGACGGAGCCCTGCGCGCCGGCTACACCGCGCTTGCCGGGCGCCTGGCCGAGCGCATCACCGCCTTGCTGCCCCAGCTTGCCCGCGTGGCCTGCCATGGTGACTGCCACGGCGGCAACAACTTCGTGACCGATGGGCCCGATGGACCCGGTGGCACGCGCGTGGCCTCGTTCTTCGACTTCGACGACGCCGGCCCTGGCCTGCTGGCCTATGACCTCTGCGTTTACCTGTGGAACACCCTTCCGCGCAAAGCAGGCAGTGTGCTCGACGAGGCGGGGCTCACACGCTGGCAGCGCTACATCGCGGGCTACCGCAGCGTGCGCCCGCTGGCGCCGGCGGACTTCGAGGCGATCACCCGCTTTCTCCCCGTGCGGCAGATCTGGCTGATGGGCGAGTTCGCCGGGCGCATTCCGGTGTGGGGTACGCAGGCCATACCCTCTGTGTACCTGCGCAAGCAACTGGAGATCATGGAATACTGGGAGTCGATGCCGACCCCGGAGTAGGCCGCCGCCACTGCACCGCGCAAAAAAAGCCCGCACTGGGCGGGCAACTTGCTTGCACAAGGGAGGTATCGACTACGGGTGGGTCGACGGGGAAATCATAGCCCTGCCCCCCGAAGATGCCTGTGAAGTAGTTCACGCTTTTCGGTGCCGCGTGCGCAGCCATTCATGTTGCGCGATTGATGAGCGATGCGGACTCGATTGGTGAACAAATAGCATCAATGGTGCCGGCGATCTGGCGCCCAATCACAGGCTGAGACACCAGGGAGACAAAGGCCCCCATGAACAACAGCAAAACAGCCATTCCATCCCCCGCGGGCACGCAGGCCGCGCCGCAAACCTCTACCCACAGCGCCAAGGCCTGGATGGTCGATCTGCTGCTGCTGGCCGCGCTCTGGGGCGCATCTTTTCTGTTCATGCGCATGGGCGCCGCCGAGTTCGGGGCGCTGCCGACCGCGGCAACCCGCGTGGGAATCGGCGCCCTCTTCCTGTTTCCCCTCATGATGAGCCGCGGGCAAGGGCCGGCCCTGGTGCAGCACTGGCGCGCCAGCATGGCCCTGGGCGTGTTCAATTCGGGCCTGCCGTTCGCGCTGTTCAGCTTTGCGCTGCTCACCATCAACAGCAGCCTGGCAGCGGTGCTCAATGCCACGACGCCGATGTTCGGCGCCCTGGTGGCCTGGGTCTGGTTCCGCGAGCGGCCCAGCGGCTGGCGCCTGGTCGGTCTGGCCATCGGCTTCATCGGTGTGGTGATGCTGGCCAGCGGCAGCGCCGGGCTGCGCGACGGCGACGGCGCGGACAACCACGCGGCCCTGTGGGCGATCGGCGCCTGCCTGCTGGCCTGCCTGTGCTACGGCATCGCCGCCAGCGCAACGCGCCGCTACCTCACCGGGGTGCCGCCCCTGGCCACCGCTACCGGCAGCCAGATCGGCGCAGCCCTGCTGCTGGCCGTGCCGGCCATCCTGTACTGGCCCCAGCAGATGCCCTCGCTGCGCGCCTGGCTGGCCATCGCGGCGCTGGGCGTGTTGTGCACGGGGGTCGCCTACTTCCTGTTCTTTCGCCTGATCGAGCGCGCCGGCCCGGCACGCGCGCTCACGGTCACCTTCTTGCTGCCGGTGTTCGCCACCTTCTATGGCGTGGCCTTCCTCGACGAGCGCATCACGCAGTGGATGCTGGTCTGCGCGGCCGTGATCGTCTGCGGCGTGGGGCTGTCCACGGGGTTCATCGCGCCGAAGTCGCGCGCCGCCAAGACCTGAGCGCGGTCCGTCAGCCGGTCTTTTGCCGCAGATAGGCCTGCGGCGTCATGCCCAGCTGCTTGTGGAACATGGCGATGAAGGCCGAGGGCGCGCTGTAGCCCAGCTCCAGCGCCACCTCCTTGACCGCACGGCCAGCCTCCAGCAGCGCGATGCCGCGCACCACCTTCAGGCGCTGGCGCCATTCGCCCAGGGACATGTGCAGGTCACGCTCGCAGCGCCGCGCCAGGGTGCGTTCGGTGGTGTGCACGCTGGCGGCCCATTCGGCCAGCGAGCGGCCGTCCCAGGGGCTCGCCTGCAGGGCATCGAGCACCCGTGCGAGCAGCGGGTCCTGCGAGGTCGGCAGGTAGCTGTCGTGGCCCGGCGCCACGCGCAGTTCGTCCAGCAGTACCGCGAACAGGCGCTGCTCGGGCGCGCTGTGCGGGGCCCCGATGCCGCGCTCGCGCAAGGTGTCCAGCACGGCCTGGATCAGCGGGCTGATGACCATGGTGCAGGCATGCGCCGGCAGCGCTGCGCACAAGGGCTCGGGCACATAGACCGTGGCATAGCTCGCCGCATGGCGGTTGTGGGAGGCATGCTCCAGGTGCGGCGGTATCCACACGCCGTACTGCGGCGGCGCCAGGAATACCTGACCGCCCATGCCCACCTCGATCACGCCCGACAGCGCATGCACGAACTGCCCTGCGGCATGGCTGTCGGGCGGGTCGGCGCTGCCGGGCTGCAGGTGCACGACCTTGAACAGCAGCGGGAAAGTGGCCTCCTGCTCCATCTTGTCTGGCTCCATTGATTGCTTGTCCGATCAGGCGTATTTGGTTGAATCTAGCCAATTTAGACTGATTCTGCCTGTCCGCACAACCCATCCAAAGGAGTCGCCCCCATGCTGACCAACCACCCTGGCGAATTCAACGCCCAGTCCCCCGCCAGCGCCATGGCCGAGAAGTTCGCGCGCGATGGCGTGGTCTGCCTGCGCGGCGTGCTGCGCCCCGCCGAGGTGGCACGGCTGCGCGAAGGCATCGATGCCAACCTGGCCGCACCCAGCCCGCGCGCCAAGGTGGCCAGCCGGGCCGATGACCCGGGCTTCTTCATCGAGGACTTCTGCAACTGGCAGGAGATCCCCGCCTACTGGGACGTGATCTCGCAATCGGCACTGCCCGAAATCGCGGGCAAGCTCACGGGCAGTCAAAAGATAAGGCTGTACCACGACCACATGCTCACCAAGGAGTCGGGCACGCGCCAGCGCACGCCCTGGCACCAGGACCAGCCCTACTACAACATCGAGGGCAGCCAGAACGTGAGCTTCTGGATCCCCGTCGACCCCGTCTCGCGCGCGTCCACGCTGGAGCTGGTGGCCGGCTCGCACCGCGGCCCCTGGCTGATGCCGCGCACCTTCATGACCAACGAGGCGAAATGGTTCCCCGAAGGCGCCCTGGCCGACCTGCCCGACATCGAGGCCGACCGCGCGGCTTATGACATCCGCGGCTGGGCTGTGGAGCCGGGCGATGCGATCGCCTTCAACATGCTCACGCTGCACGCCTCGGCCGGCCTGGAGCCTGGGCGCCGGCGCCGCGTGTTCTCGGTGCGCATGATCGGCGACGACATCACCCATGCGCCACGGCGCTGGAAAACCTCGCCGGATTTTCCGGGGCTGGTGGATGAGCTGCCGGCGGGGGCGCCGATGGCGCATGCGCTGTTTCCGGTGCTGTGGACCGAGGGCAGTTGAACCAAGGCCTGGGGCCTTGCGCCCAAGCCCAACACCGCGCCTATACTGGCGCCATGACATTGGTCTTCATCATCGCCTGACCTGCTGAACCGCGCCACTCGCCGGGCCCGCCCCCTGCGGCGCACGCCCGGCCAGGCCACCATCAGCACCCTTTGTGGAACGGACCGCGCTGCCGGCAACGGATCAGCGCCGCTGGCCCGCGGCTGCTCCACACCCTTGTTCCGGCGGTTCCGTTCCCGCTTTCAAGTGCATTCGCTGCGCAGTGGGCCGCCAGGGCCATCGAAAGACCTGTCATGCATTCGACAACGACAACCCTTCCCTCGTCCCTTCTCATCACCGGCGTGAGCGGCCATCTCGCACGCCTTGCCGCAGAGCATCTGTTCGCGCACACGCCTCCCCCTGCTCACCTCATCGGCACCACACGAACGCCGGAGCGCGCGCAAGCGCTGGCCCAAGCCGGCATGGAGGTCCGGCACGCCGATCTTGGCCAGCCGGACGGCCTCGCCACCGCCTTCCAGGGCGCGCAGCGCATGCTGCTGGTAAGCACCGGCAGCGATCACGCCGGCCCGGTGCGCGTGGCCCATCACCGCCATGCCATCGAAGCCGCCATGGCCGCGCGCGTGCAGCGCATCGTCTACACCTCACTGCAACAGCGTCCCGGTGGTGCACTCGATGCGCTGGTGGCCGACCACCGGGCCACAGAACAGATGCTGGCCGCATGCGCCATCCCGGAGCGCGTGGTGCTGCGCAATGCCTTCTATGCCGAGATGCTGCTCACCACCCTGCCCCTCGCCCTGGCCCGCGGCGTATGGCACACGCTGCGGCGCGATGCCGGTGTGGCCTATATCCCCCGCGCGGAATGCGCCGTGGCGGCGGCCGAAGCGCTGGCCCAGAGCGACGTGCAGGACCCGGACACGCTGGACATCACCGGCCCCGAGGCACTGAGCCCGCTGGATGTCGTCGACATCGTGCACCAGGAGTTCGGTGTGCGCATCCGCGTGGAGGAAGTCAGCGACGAGGACTACCGCATGCAACTGGAAGCCACCGGCATGCCTGCACCGATGGCCGGTGTGATGGTCTATCTGGAGCGCGGCATGGCCAGCGGTGCCATGGGCACGGTGGCCGGCGGCTTCGAACAGTTGACCAGGCGGGCGCCGCAAGGGGTGCGTGAATTCCTGCGGGAACACAGGGCGGTGCTGCAAGCCTCCACCCGCTGACGCAGGAAGAAAGCCAGGCTGCATGGACCTCAGGCCAGCAGCCTGGCTTTTTGCTGCTGGAATTCCTGCTCGGTCAGCACGCCTTCGTCGCGCAGCTGGGCGAGTTTTCGGAGTTCATCGGCCACAGAATGAACTGGCAACGCGGAAGCGGATTCCTGCTCTTGCTCACGGGTTGCATGGATCTCATGGGAGTCTGCGGCAGCCTGCAGCACGCCATGCCAATGGCGTGCCTGCTTGATTGCGCTTCTGTACGCAGCCGTGTAGGCAAACGTCCTACGATCAAGGAACACAATGGTGTGGGTAGGTGTGGAAGTGCTCTTGACGATGATGTGCAGTTCCACGCGCAGGATCCTGTTGACGCTGACGCCCTGGTTTGGATCCTTGTCTTCAAAGACTTCCACCGCCAAGATGTCTCCATAACCGACAACGTTTCTGGAGCTCTGTTCGGGAGTGCCTCCATCCAGGATCAGGCACAACTTTTTGTTCAGCTCATCAATGGCAATTCCGGCCAGCCCGTCGACGCCCATGAACCGCTGGGTGGCGGGAAATTCGTCAACCTCTTTCACCACTGTGATCTTCGGGGACTTCAATCTCCTGGCCCTGATTTGTTGGACCACGAGAACGATGTCGCCCATGGCCACCAGCGCAACGATCGCCACCAGGATCAAAAAAGTAACAACAATCTCCACTCGGTTCCTTCTTCGGATAGATCAGCCTTGGTCCTGCATACCGCCTTCTAACGGCCGCCCCTGAGCGGCCTGAGCAGATCCGACAGCCCGTTGTGGTCGATCTCGTGCATCAGCGCCAGCAACTGCCCCAGCTCGCCCTTCGGAAACCCCTCGCGCGCAAACCAGTTCAGATAATTGCCGGGCAGGTCCGCCAGCAAGGTGCCCTTGTGCTTGCCATAGGGCATTTCCATCGTGACCAGCTTCTGCAGCTTTTCGGCGTCCATGGCGCGGCTTTCTTTCTTTTCAACCGCCCGCGCGCTTGACCTTGTGGCCGAGCTTTTGCAGCGCAGCCATTACGCGCTCCACATGGTCGCCCTGGACCTCGATCACGCCATCCTTCACCGTACCGCCGCAGCCGCAGGCGGCCTTGAGCTGCTTGCCCAGCTGGTCGAGCGCGGCGGCATCGACCAGCACGCCCTTGACCAGGGTGACGGCCTTGCCGCCGCGGCCCTTGGTTTCGCGCGAGACGCGCACAATGCCGTCGCCCGCGGGCACGGCCGCCTTGGCCAGTTCCTTGCAGGCGCACTGGCCTATGGGTTGGCGGCAGTCCGGGCACATGCGGCCCGATTCGGTGGAGTAGACCAGGCCGCCCAGGCTGGCGAGGTCGGACAGGGATTTCTTGGGTGCGGGAGCCATGCCTATTGGGGTTCCTTGGGCTTGTCGGCCGGGTTGGCGCCCAGTTCGTTCTGCAGCATGTGGAAGTTGAGCAGGCGCGTGGCCATCACGGTCTCGGCCAGAAAGCACACCAGCGCGAGCAGGAACGAGGCCACGCCCGCCAGGAAGCCGCCGATGGCCAGGCGGTTGGCCTGGTAGTCCAGGGTTTCACCGAGGAACAGCAAAATGATGGTGATGCCGATGAGGAAGGCGCAGAAGGTCAGGAGCGCGATGCAGCCATTGGCCAGGCGCCCGCGCAGGCGCAGGTCGCCGAGTTCGGCGTAAGCGCGCGCGGTGTATTCGGGGTCGTTGTTGGCACGGGCGCGGTCTTCCACCGTGCGGGCACGGTCGATGATGCGCGCCAGCCGACCGGCCACGGCGCCGATCATGCCGGAGACGGCGGTGAGCAAAAACACGGGCGCCACCGCGAGCTGGATGCCATGCGTGATGGCGGAGGGATCGGTTGGAATGGCCATGGGCTTGAACAACAGCGTGGGTGGAGGTATGCGGCCCGATTATCTCTGCGCGCAGCCCGCCCCAAGTGCAGGACAATCGGGGGATTGTCCCAATCCACCCTGCGCTTGCCCGTTGGCGCAAGCGCCCAGCCCATGCCCTTTGCCGCCCTCGGTCTCTCCCCTGCCCTCGCCCATGCCGCCCAGGCGCTGGGCTTTGCGGCGCCCACCCCCATCCAGAGCGGGGCGATCCCGGCCATCCTGGATGGCAAGGACCTGCTGGGCATCGCGCAGACCGGTTCGGGCAAGACCGCCGCCTTCGGCCTGCCCCTGCTGCAACAGGTGCAGATGGGCACCACCGGCCAGTCGCCGCGCACGGTACGCGCCCTGGTGCTGGTGCCCACGCGCGAGCTGGCGGCCCAGGTGGGCGAGGTGCTGCGCGATCTGGCACGCCACCTGATGCAGCAGCCCCCCAGGGTGGCCGTGGTATTCGGCGGCGTGTCCATCAACCCGCAGCTCATGGCCCTGCGCGGCGGGGCCGACGTGGTGGTGGCCACGCCGGGGCGCCTGCTCGACCTGGTGGAGCACAACGCCCTGCGCCTGGGCCAGGTGGCCCACCTGGTGCTGGACGAGGCCGATCGCCTCTTGGACCTGGGCTTTGCCGAGGAACTGCAGCGCGTGCTGGCCCTGCTGCCGGCCAGGCGGCAGAACCTGTTCTTCTCGGCCACCTTCCCCACGGCCGTGCAGGCCCTGGCCGATGGCCTGCTGCGCCAGCCCGTGCGCGTGGAGATCGCCGCCACGCCCGAGCACACCCCCGACATCGCGCAGCGCGCCATCGCGGTGGACGACAAGCGCCGCACGCAGCTGCTGCGCCACCTGGTCCAGGAGCACGGCTGGTCGCGCGTGCTGGTCTTCGTGGCCACGCAGTACGCGGCCGAGCATGTGGCCGAAAAGCTCTACAAGGCCGGCATCTATGCCAGCCCCTTCCATGGCGGCCTGAGCCAGGGCTCGCGCAAGCAGGTGCTGCAGGAGTTCAAGGACGAGCGCTGGCAGGTGGTGGTGACCACCGACCTGGCCGCGCGCGGCATCGACATTGCGCAACTGCCCGCGGTGGTCAACTACGACCTGCCGCGCTCGGCCGACGACTATGTGCACCGCATCGGCCGCACGGGCCGCGCGGGCGAGAGCGGCACCGCGGTGAGCTTTGTGACGCCCGAGGCCACGGCACATTTCCAGCTGATCGAAAAGCGCCAGGGCATCCGCGTGCCGCTGGAGGTGGTGGCCGGATTCGAGCCGACCGAGCCGGCCCCGCCCCCGGCCCCCGCTGCCCCGGGCGCGCCCGGCACCGGCGGCATCAAGGGCCGCCGCCCGAGCAAGAAGGACAAGCTGCGCGCCGCACTGGCCGCTGCCGAAGCCGAAGCAGCGGCCCTGGCCGCGCGGCCCAAGGGCAAGAAGCCGCCCACACCCGCGGAATAAGACAGGTCCGGCCGACCCGCCATGAAAAAAGCCGGTGGCCCCGTCAAAGGCCAGCCGGCTCGTGGACAACGGCCAGGCTGTCAATCCTCGGCGTCGTCGCCCTCGTCCTCGGCAGGGTCCTGCGCCCCGGCAGGCCGCGCCGTGCGCTTGCCCGGCTTGGCCAGGATCTCGATGTAGAACTGCTTGCCGCCCTCGGCCACCACGGCGTTGATGGCTTCTGTGATGGCCGCGACATGCACCACGGCCGCCGTCTCCTGCGTGGCGCCGAAACGGCAATCGAAGTCCCAGAAGTCGGCGCCCACGGGGATGTCGCGGCGCCGCTCGCGCTTGATGTACTTGCGGATGTCGTGCTTGACAGCGTCCAGAACCCGGTCGGGGTGCTTGCCCTCGACATGCAGTTGGTAAATTTTTCTCATGGGCGATGGTACCTCCTGCGGCCCTGGGCTTTTACCGCTCGGGCAACCTCACATGGTGGCACACGGCGCAGCCAGGCGCAATTCCCTTGCAGATTTCAGCTATCGGGCCTTGCCAAAAGCTGCGTCTATAAGATGAACCTCCATAAACGGCCTTGCCACACAAGGCCCCAATTCACAACAACGGAGGTGCACTATGTCTACTGGAGGCTGGATTTTCTCGGCGGTGTTGGTGGTCGTGTTCGTATGGGCCATCATGATCTACAACCGCCTCGTGCAATTGCGCAACCGCATTGCCAACGCGTTCGCACAGATCGATGTGCAGCTCAAGCGGCGCTACGACCTGATCCCCAACCTGGTGGAGGTGGCGCGCGGCTACATGGCGCACGAAGCCTCCACGCTTGAAGCCGTGGTCAAGGCGCGCGGCAATGCGCAGAGTGCCGCCACGGCAGCCCGCGCGGCCCCCGCCAGCGCCAATGCCCTGGGCGCCCTGGCCGCGGCCGAGGGCGTGCTCGGCGGCAGCCTGGGCCGGCTGATGGCCCTGGCCGAGGCCTACCCCGACCTCAAGGCCGATGCCTCCATGAAATCGCTGAGCGAAGAGCTCACCAGCACCGAGAACCGCCTGGGCTTTGCGCGCCAGGCCTACAACGACCAGGTGCTGGAGTTCAACGACCAGGCCCAGCAGTTCCCCGACCTGATCGTGGCGCGCCTGCTCGGCTTCGTGAGCTCGCCCATGCTCGAATCGACACAAAGCGCAGAGGAGCGCGCTGCTCCCAAAGTCCAGTTCTGAGCAGTCCACGCAAGCGCGGGGACTGACCCATGAAATTCTGGAACCAACAAGAGAGTGCGCGCAGCGAGACGCGCCGCCTGTTGCTGGGCTTTGCCATCGCCGTGGTGCTGCTGGTGGCAGCCGTGCACGGGGCACTGGTGGTGGCCTGGCTGCTGATGGCGGCCGTGCTGCCCGGCAACCTGCCCTATCCCGCGGGCTTTCTGGCCGCCAACGTGGGCGTGTCGCTGATGCTCATTCTGGGCGGCTGGTGGGTGGAGACCTCCAACCTGCGGGCCGGCGGCGTCAAGCTGGCCACGCGGGCCGGGGCACGCGAGCTGCGGCCCTCGATTTCGCATGCCGAACAGCGCCTGGCCAACATCGTCGACGAGCTGTGCATTGCCGCCAACATGCGCCGCCCAGAGGTGATGGTGGTGCCGCGCGTCGACGCCATCAACGCCTTTGCTGCGGGCTGGGACGAGAAGGACGCCGTGGTCGCCGTCACAGAGGGCGCGCTCGACTACCTCAACCGCGAAGAGCTGCAGGGCATGGTGGCCCATGAGCTGAGCCACCTGCACGAGGGCGATACGCGGCTGAAGATGCAACTGGCAGGCATGGTGTTCGGGCTGGAGCTGGTCTACAACTTCGGCGACACGCTGCGCGAGCGGCGCGGCCTGGCCTGGTGGTTCGGCTCTGCCATCATGCTGGCGGGCTTTGCCGGCTGGCTCACGGGGCGCATGCTCAAGGCCGCCGTGTCGCGCCAGCGCGAGTACCTGGCCGATGCCCGTGCCGTGCAGTGGACGCGCAGCAAGGACGGCCTGGGCGGCGTGCTGCGCAAGGTGATGGGCCAGCGCCGCGACACCCCCGCCGGCTACGCCCAGGACCACCGCCACACCGGCCTGGCCCTGCCCTCGGTGCAGCACATGCTGCTGGTGGACGTGGAAGGTGGCGGCCGGCTGGAGCGCCGGCTCGACACCCACCCCACGCTGGAGGACCGGGTGCGGCGCGTCTACGGGCGGCCCATGCAGCCCCTGGCGGCAGCCCCCGTGACTGTGGAGCCCGAGATGGCGCGGCGCGGCAACGCGGCCGCAGTCGGGGTGCCGGGCACGCCCACCATCGCTTCGCTGGTGGACCCGTTCGCGCGCTTCACCTGACGCGGCCAGGGCCCGCCACAGGCCCTGGCGCAGGGAAGCCCCGCAACCGCCTACGACCATTGCCAAGCAATTGGCGGTGTTTGGCGCCTGAAGTGCCACAATGCCGCTATACGTATTGTTACAGCTGCGCATGGACCACGATCAGGAACTGTTGCAACTGCTGCCGGCGGCCGCACTGGTGGTGACGCCGGAAGGGGTCATCCTGCGGGCCAATGCGGCCGGCGTGGCCCTGCTGGAGGCCGACAGCGAGCAGGCCCTGCTGGGCCGCATCCTGGGCCACTTCGTGCACCCCATGGACAAGGCGCGCTCCAGCCAGCGCATCGAGCGCGTGAAGCAGCCCGACCATGCGGGCCGGCCCAACAAGTCCTCGGAGTTCCGCGTGCGCACCGACAAGGGCCAGCTGCGCATGGTGCTGGTGGCCAGCGTGGCCATCGAATGGCAGGGTGCGCCAGCCCTCCTGATGTGCGGCATGGACATGACGCACCAGAGCGAGATCCAGGAGCAGTTGCGCGAGAGCGAGCACAACTTCCGGCGCCTGTTCGACAACATGCAGGACGTGTACTACCGCACCGATGCCCAGGGCGTGGTGCAGCACGTGGGCCCCGGGGTGCGCCGCGTGCTGGGCTACGAGCCGCACGAGATCGAGGGCCGCACGGCCGAGTCCTACTACCCGCAGAGCAAGGACCGCGATGCCTTCAAGGCGGCCATCCAGGAAAAAGGCGAGGTGGCCGACTTTCCGGGGCAGATGGTGCGGCGCGACGGCGTGGTGATCGACATCTCGATCAGCAGCCACGCGCTGTACGACCACCAAGGCCAGTTTGCCGGCGTGGAAGGCATCTACCGCGACGTGACGCAGCGCAAGAACCTGGAGCGCGAGCTGCAGCGCCTGGCCACCACCGACATGCTGACCGGCATGGCCAACCGCCGCGCCTTCCTGGAGACGGCCGAGGCCGCCTACCAGACGGCGCGAACGCAGCACACGCCGCTCACGCTGCTGATGCTGGACGTGGACCACTTCAAGTCCATCAACGACCGCTTCGGCCACCTGGAGGGCGACCGCGCCCTGGTGGCCTTTGCCCGGGCCGTGATGGAGGGGCTGCGCCCCGGCGATGCCGTGGGCCGCCTGGGCGGCGAAGAGTTCGGCGTGCTGCTGCAGGGCACTACGCTGGCCCAGGGCCACGAGGTGGCCGTGCGGCTGCTCAATTGCGTGCGCACCCTGGAACTGGGAGTGGCGGATGCCGGCCATGGCAGCCACCGCTACCGCATCACCGCCAGCCTGGGCCTGGGCACGCTCAGGGGCAGCGACCGCAGCCTGCGCGACCTGCTGGACCGGGCCGACCAGGCGCTCTACCAGGCCAAGCACGAAGGGCGCGACCGGATCGCATTGGCCGATGCCGATCTGGACAACCAGGGCTATTGAGCAGCGGCTGCGCCGCGTGTGCGCTCAGAAGTCGAAGACCGCCACCCCCATGCCATAGCGTCCGTGCAGCGTGGTGGCCAGCACCGTGAGGCAAAAGGCCGCATAGAGCAGGACGAACAGCCTGTGCGCCGGCGGCGATGGAGCTTGCGCCGCTTCCAGCCGCACAGGCCCCAGTGCCGCCGCGAGCAGCATGGCAGGGATGATGAAGTAGCGCCCCTGCAAGCCCTGGATGACGTGCGCAGGGTAGTCGTTCCAGGTCACGGCCAGCGCAAAGAAGGCCAGCAGCGTGCTGCCCAGGCCTGCCACCAGCAGCGCGGCCCGGATGGCCGCATCCTGGCGCTGGTAGCGCGTTGCCGCCACGGTAAGCACGGCCGCCAGCAGCAGGCCGCAGCCGATGGCGACCAGCGCAAAGCCAGGGATGGGCGCATCGGCCCAGCCCAGGTTGCCCACGAACGACGAGGCGATCAGATGGCCCTGGAACGGGTCGGCGACCGTGCGCCCCACCAGGCGCAAAAACTCCATCGGCTCGCGCAGGTAGGTGGCGATCACCTGGCCCGTGGAGAGGGCCCGCACGACGCGGTTGTCCTCGGTGTGGGCCAGCCCGAACAAGGTCCACCCGGCGCTGGCGGCCAGCAGCATGGCCGAGGCAGCCAGGCGCGGCCAGGTTCCGTGCCGCACCAGCAGCGCCAGAGGCAGCAGCACCAGGGGAATCAGATTGGTGCGCGAGGTGACCAGGAGGAAGATGGCAGCATGGAACGCAAAGGCCTGCCAGCGCGTGGCCTGGCCCCCTTGCCACTGCCGCAGGAAAAGCGACAGCACCAGCAGTGCCAGCGCAAAGCACAGCCCGTCGATGGTGGGCGAGATGATCTGGAACAGCGCCATGGGCATGAGCACCAGCGCCTGCACCAGCAGCGCGGGCCGCGCGATCTGCCAGGCCCACAGGACCAGGCCGAACACCAGCAGGGTGACCAGCATGCGCGTGAGCTGGTAGCTGTGGCCCAGGGAGAGGTCGAGCGCACGCGACAGCTTGAGCCCGAACGCATGCGGCAGGTAGATGAAGGGCGCGTAATAGCCCGTGGGCGCGGCGTTGACGAAGATCTCATCGTCCTGCCACTCGAAGCGGGTGGCCTCGCTCATGAGCCACGCGGGTGACAGGCTGCGGTCCCGGTGCGGCCCCACGATCTTCTGCATCCACTGCGAGAACAGGAAGAAGTTGGTGTCCACCCAGCCGCCGGTCCTGCCAGGTTCGTGGGGTGCTTCGCTCCCGAGCAGGGCTTGGCCATGGGCCACCATGTCGGCCCGCAGCAGGTGCACGATTTCATCGGGCGACTGAAAGGCCGGGATCAACTGCATCATGCCGCAGGCAATCGCAAAACCCAGGGCAAACCATGCCGTTCGCAGGCTGCGCCAACCGGCTGCCCCCCTCCCCGCGAGGTGGGTCAGCACGCGAGGCCAGCCGAAAAGGTCAGGGCGCAAAAACAAGACAGACAGTCTTCAAGGAAAGAACAGACAGCGACAATCCCGGCTGGCGAGATTGATCTTAGCCACGCAGGGGGTCCGCCGCATGTCGTGCAGCGCTCAATTGCACGTCAGGCGTGACCTACATCACCAGAACAGGGGTTTTGTCACGCGGCGGCCCGGGCCATGCGCCCGCAGCGACCGGCAACCGGGCATGATGGCAGGCAGGGAAGCCTGCTGCAACCGCACTTGCATTTGGAATCATTTTTACAATAGCCCATGATCCGTCCATTCACCGAGCGCACCGTTCCCGGCAAGGAAGAGATCGCGCTGCTGGCGCCTTTTGCGCGCCTTGCCCCGGATCGCATCGCCCTGGTGAGCACCGCCGACCAGGCCCAGCGGGCCGGCGAAGAGCTGGCGGCCAGCACGGCCTGGGGCTTCGACACCGAGTCCAAACCCACCTTCGTGCAGGGCGAGGTGTCCGACGGCCCGCACGTGGTGCAGCTGTCCACCCTGGACAAGGCCTGGGTGTTCCAGCTGCACGATGAAGGCTGCCGCCACCTGGTGGCCCAGCTGCTGGCGCGGCCCGGTGTGACCAAGGCCGGCTTTGGCCTTGGTGACGACAAGAAACGCATCGTGGCCAAGCTGGGCGTGGAGCCCGCAGGCGTGCTCGAACTCAACCACGTGTTCCGCCAGCAGGGCTACCGCAAGGACATGGGCGTCAAGGGCGCCGTGGCCGTGCTGTTCAACCAGCGCTTCATCAAGTCCAAGAAGGCCGCCACCTCCAACTGGGCCAACCCCAAGCTCACCGAATCGCAACTGGTCTATGCGGCCAACGATGCCTATGCGGCAGCGCGCGTGTACCACGCGCTGGGGCAGCCAATTGGCGAGCGGCCATGATCTTCGACTCCGCGGACTACTACTTCATCGACTTCCAGACCGACCTGCCCAAGGAGGCCGCAGGCACGCGCATCGGGATGTACCTGGCCTGGCTCACGCTGCGCGGGCTGGGCGGCGAGGGCGTCAATGACTGCCTGGACGACCTGCGCGCACGGCGCATGTCCTGTGCGGATTTTCTCTTCGATGCCTGCGATGGCAAGTTCACTGCCGACGATGTGAACGATGAAGGCCGGGCCTTCACCGAGCACTACTACGCAACGCAGTTCAACGATGACTTCGACAAGGTCTTCGCCGTCCAGTTCAGCCGCACGGGGCATGCGCTGGACGACTCCTGCAGCATCCCCTGCCACTGGCACAATTACGACCGGCTGGCGCTGGTGCTGAACCGCCGCCTGCAAGAGTGGCGCGCACAGCGCGATCAGATCCAATGGCCGGTACTGCCCGCACTGGATAGCGTGTATGCGACTGTGCTGCGCGCACTGCAGCCCTTCATGCAGGCCAAGAGCTTCGTGCACGACCCGGTCAACGAGCCAGAGATGGCCGAACCGCCATCGCCCGAGCGCATAGGGCACCTGTACTGCAGTGCCTTCCCTGGCGGCAACCACTGGCTGCTGCTGGTGGTCAAGTCCACCCCGCAGGGTGCCATCACGCTGGCGCTGACGCTGGCATCGCGTGTGGACACTGTCGCCGAGCGCGTCCGCGACCATGGCCTGCCTGATTATTTCAACGACACCCCTGAGAGCCACCTGCCCTACACCGCCCTCTTGCGCCTGTGGCAGTGGCTGCGCGGCGACCCGGAACTCCTGATCGAGCAGGACGATGAGGGCAACACCGCGCTCGTGCTGCGCGGGCCCCAGGGCCTGGCCAGAACCGTGCTGCTGCTGGCCCAGCGCTGCGAGACCGTGCTCGGCCCCCTGCTGGACCAATTGGCCACGGTGCAGGGCCTCGATGCCGTGCGCTGCACGCGCCCGCTGTCGGAATCCATCCTCTACACCGACCCGTACAACCGCCTGCCGCTGTCCACCGCCGAGGCAGCCAACAACCCGCGCATCCTGGAGCTCTGCGATGAGCTCGAAGCCCTGTGCAGCGACCCGCAGGCGCCCGGCGGACGCTTTTTCTACCCGAACCTGATGGCGCACATCAACCTGGTGCGCGAGCGGAACACCCGCGCGTAAGGGCTCAGAGCGTGGCTGCGAGGCGCGCTGCCTGGTCGATGGCGCGCTTGGCGTCGAGTTCACCCGCTTCCAGCGCACCGCCCACCACGTGCGGCTTCTTGCCCAGCACCAGCAGCTCGTCGGCCAGGGCGCGCAGCGGCAACTGGCCTGCGCACAGCACCACGGTGTCGCAGGGGATCCAGGTCGGGTCCTCGCGCTGCTCGCCGTAAGAGACGAGCAGGCCCTCATCGGCAATGCGCTCGTAGTTCACGCCGCCCACCATCTGCACCTGCTTCATCTTCAGCGTGGTGCGGTGGATCCAGCCCGTGGTCTTGCCCAGGCCTTCGCCGAGCTTGCCCTTCTTGCGTTGCAGCAGCGTGACCTGGCGCGCCGGCGGCGTGACCTGCGGCCCCTTGGGGGCCAGGCCGCCGCGTGCCTCGGCGGGGTCGGTGATGCCCCATTCGGCCTGCCAGGCGGGCAGGTCCAGCGTCGTGGAGTGGCCTTCATGGACCAGGAACTCCGCCACGTCGAAACCGATGCCGCCGGCACCGATGATGGCCACGCGCTCGCCCACCGGCTTGCCATGGCGCAGCACGTCGATGTAGCTGAGCACCTTGGGATGGTCCTGCCCGGGGATCTTGGGGCCGCGCGGGCTCACGCCCGTGGCGATCACCACTTCGTCGTAGCCCGTGAGGTTGGCCGCCTGCACGGGGGTGGACAGGTGCAGCTGCACGCCCGTGTCTTCCACGCGCGTGGCCAGGTAGCGCAGCATCTCGTGGAACTCTTCCTTGCCCGGCACCTGCTTGGCCATGTTGAGCTGGCCGCCGATGGCATCGGCCGCATCGAACAGATGCACCTCGTGCCCGCGCTCGGCCGCCACGGTGGCGGCAGTCAGGCCGGCAGGCCCCGCGCCCACCACGGCAATGCGCTTGGGCTTTTGCTGCGGCGTGAGCGGCGTGTAGACCAGCAGCGTCTCATGGCAGGCGCGCGGGTTCACCAGGCAGCTGCTGGTCTTGGCCTTGAACACATGGTCCAGGCAGGCCTGGTTGCAGGCAATGCAGGTGTTGATGCGGTCGGCCTTGCCCTGGGCCGCCTTGTTCACGAAGGCCGGGTCGGCCAGCAGCGGGCGCGCCATGGAGACCATGTCGGCGCAGCCCTCGGCGAGCACCTGTTCGGCTACTTCGGGCGTGTTGATGCGGTTGGAAGTGACGAGCGGTGTGGCAATGCCGGCCGCTGCGAACTCGGCCTTCATCTTCTGCGTGACCCAGGCAAAGGCCGCACGCGGCACGCTGGTGGCAATGGTCGGTATACGCGCCTCGTGCCAGCCGATGCCGGTGTTGACGATGCTGGCGCCGCCGGTGGCCACGGCCTTGCCCAGGGTGACGATCTCGTCCCAGGCGCTGCCGCCGGGCACCAGGTCGATCATGGACAGGCGGTAGATGATGATGAAATCCGGCCCCACGGCCTCGCGCATGCGACCGATGATCTCCAGCGGCAGGCGCATGCGCTGGCTGTAGTCGCCGCCCCAGGCATCGGTGCGGCGGTTGGTCGCGGCCGAAAGGAATTGGTTGATCAGGTAGCCCTCGGAGCCCATCACCTCCACGCCGTCGTACCCGGCCTCGCGGGCGCGCTGGGCGCAGTTGACGAAGGCACGGATCTGCCGCTCCACCCCGCCGGCCGACAGCGCAAACGGCGTGAACGGTGTGATCGGCGACTGCAGCCGCGACGGAGCCACCGCCAGCGGGTGGTAGGCATAGCGGCCCGTGTGCAGGATCTGCAGCGCGATCTTGCCACCCGCGCCGTGCACGGCCTCGGTCACCACCCTGTGGCGGCGCGCCGCGCCCGCGGTGGACAGCGTGCCCGCAAACGGCTTGGTCCAGCCCGCGATGTTGGGCGCGAAGCCCCCCGTCACGATCAGCCCCACCCCACCCTCGGCCCGCTCGCGGAAGTAGGCCGCCATGCGCGAGAGGTCGCGCGCATCTTCGAGCCCCGTGTGCATGGAGCCCATGAGCACACGGTTCTTGATCTGGGTGAACCCCAGGTCCAGCGGGGCAAGCAGGTGGGGGTACAGGGCGTGGCCGGGCGGCAGCTCGCTGGCGATGGATTTCATGGTGGGCAGGCGCGTGGGGGCGCCGATGGATGAAGATGTGGCCGGAATGCCGACATCGACATTCCTAGAATATTTTTCTAGAACTTTATTCTAGAATGCACTTCCATGGCAAGCCGCAGCTCCACCAAGCCCTCTCCGGCCCATTCCGCCGAGACCACCGACCGCCGCCAGGAGATCCTCAACGCCGCCCTGGCCTGCGCCGCACAGGCGGGGGTGGAGGCCGTCTCCATCGACGGCGTGCGCGCGCGCTGCGGCGCCAGCGTGGGCAGCATTTACCACCACTTCGGCAGCAGGGAGGGCATCGTCGCGGCGCTGTTCTTCGACATCTTCCACACGCAGTCGCGCAGCATCCAGGCGCAGCTCGATGCCTCGGTCGGCGTGGAGGCCGGCGTACAGGCGCTGGTGACCGGCTACCTCGACTGGGTGGTGGCGCAGCCCGTGCATGCGCGCTTTCTCTTCCAGGCCCGCGGCCTGGTGGCCGCCGGCCCGCGCAGCACCGAGCTGGCCGAGGCCGCACGCGGCCGCAACCAGGCCCTGGTGGCCTGGTTCGGGCCGCACCGCCAAAGCGGTGCGCTGCGTGACCTGCCCTGCGAGCTCATGCCCTCGCTGGTGATGGGCCCGGTGCAGAGCTACTGCCGCGCCTGGCTGTCAGAGCGCGCAGGCAACAGCGCCCTGCCCTCGCCCGATATCTACCGCAGCGAACTGGCGGCGGCGGCGTGGCGGGCCGTGCGCGCCTGAAGCCCTGTCAGCCGGCAGCACCGCCCCGGCGGCCTGCAACCCGGTAGGCCAGCCAGCAGAGCAAGGCGCCCGCGGGCCCGATGACCAGCAGGTTCCACAGCGGCATGAAGAGCAGGCCGAGCGCGGCCGTCGAGCCTTTGGGGGCAACAAAGACCGAGTAGTGCATGAACGCATCCGCAGCCAGGCATCCCGCAGCCGCACCGAGCCCCCACAGCACGCGGCGGCCCCGAGCCAGCAATGCGGCGATGGCATAAGGGGCACACGACCAGAGCAACAGACCGACGAGGAAGGCGGCGGCGTCCATGCCGCCTTCGGCCTTGAAAAGGGCGGTGTAGAGGTGCAGCGCCACGCCTGCACCGCACAGTGTCAGCGCCATGTTCTTCGCGGAGACAAATGCAGGCATGGGCCAAGGGGGGTTGGACGTGAAGGCCCATGATAGCCCCCCGCCCTGGGATCAGGCTTCGCGCGCCATCAGCACCTCATCGAAGATGGCCACGGCGCGCGTCCACCCGGCCGATGCGCCGCGGATCTTGTGCGGAAAGCACGAGATGTAGAAGCCCGTGGGCGGCAGTGCCTCCAGGTTGTGCAGCTTCTCCAGGTGGCAGTAGCCGATGTCGCGCCCGGCCTTGTGCCCCTCCCAGATCAGGCTGGCATCGTGGGTGGCGGCATATTTCTCGGCGGTGTGCACGAAGGGCGCGTCCCAGCTCCAGGCGTCCGTGCCGGTCAGGCGCACGCCGCGCTCCAGCAGGTACATCGTGGCGCCATAGCCCATGCCGCAGCCGGCGGAGACAAAGTCGTTGTGGCCATAGCGGCTGCCCGCGCGGGTGTTGACCACCACGATCTCTAGCGGCGAGAGCGTGTGGCCGATGCGCTGCAACTCGGCCTCGACGTCGGCCGCGGTCACCACATAGCCATCGTCCATGTGGCGAAAGTCGAGCTTCACCCCGGGCTGGAAGCACCATTCCAACGGTACCTCGTCGATGGTCCAGGCCCGCTTCTTCTCGCCCAGCGCCTTGTCCATGGTGCTGTGGAAATGGTAGGGCGCATCCAGGTGGGTGCCGTTGTGGGTGGACAGCTGCACGCGCTCCACCGCCCAGCCCTCGCCATCGGGCAGGTCGCCCTTTTGCAGGCCGGGAAAGAAGGGCTCGATCTGGTCGACGGTGTTCTCGTGGGTGAAATACTCGATGCGGGGCGCGAAGGCGGGTGGGTCGCTCACCACGTCGTTTTCGAGGTAGATGGACAGGTCGACGAATTGGCGGGTCATGGGAACACTCTCCTGCGTTGCTTGCATGTCTTCCAGGGGCCGGGCGCTCATTCCGCGCGGATGTCGTTGTCGCGCACCACCTTGGCCCAGCCCTGCGCGTCTTCTTTCAGGAACCGGCGGAACTCCTCGGGGCTGCCGCCGGCCGGCACCAGGCCCAGCTCGCGCAGGCGCGCCTGGAAGGCGGCGCTGGCCACGATGGACTGGACCGCCGCGTTGATCTTGCCCACCACATCGGCCGGCGTGCCCTTGGGCGCCAGCAGGCCGTGCCAGGAGTCGCCCACGAAGCCGGCGAAGGTCTCGCCCACGGTGGGCACGTCGGGCAGCGCCTCGATGCGCTTGGGGCCCGAGATGGCCAGGGCCCTGAGCTTGCCGGACTTGACCTGGCCGATGGCGGTGGTCGAGGGTTCGAAGGTGGTGGCGATGCGCTCGGCCATCAGGTCGGGAATGGCGCTGTCCTTGTAAGGCACGTGGAGCATGTTGGCGCCGGCCATGTTCAGCAGCCGCGCCATGGCCACATGGGTGCCTTGGCCAATGCCGTAGCTGCCATAGCTCAGGGCACCGGGGCTGTTCTTCGCGGCCGCGATCAGGTCTGCCAGGGTCTTGTGCGGCGACTGGCTCGCGGTGAGCAGCACATAGGGCACCGAGAGCACCCGGGCCACCGGCACGAAGTCGTCGCTCTTGTAGGGCAGCGATTTGTAGACATAGGGGTTGATGGAGGTGGTGTTGTTCACCGTGTACAGCAGCGTATGGCCGTCGCCCGGCGAGGTGGCCACGTTCTGCGCACCGATGATGGTGCTGGCGCCGGCGCGGTTGTCGATCACCACAGGCTGGCCCAGGGCCTTGGACAGGGGCTCGCCCATGAGCCGCACGATCACGTCGGGCGAAGAGCCCGCGCCGAAGGGCACGACGATGCGGATGGGCTTGCTCGGAAAGCCGCCGCCCTGGGCCCATGTGGCCAGCGGCAGGGCTGCGGCTGCCAGCGCCAGGACCTGGCGGCGTGCGATGAGGGGTGGGTTGCGCATGCTTGTCTCCTTGCTTGTGTGTGTTCTGTTGCGATGCGGTGGTAAGGGTCTCAGGCCAGCGCCACGTTGTGCCGCCCCTTCAGGGCCAGGCGCTCGCGCGCCTCCTGCGGGGTGGCCACGGCGATGCCCAGCTCGTCCAGCACCTTGCGCATCTTGGCCACCTGCTGGGCGTTGGAGGTGGCCAGCGCGCCGCGGCCCAGGTACAGGCTGTCTTCCAGGCCCACGCGCACGTGCGCGCCCATCACAGCCCCCATGGTGCCGAAACCCATCTGGTTCTTGCCGGCGGCAAACAGCGACCAGACATAGTCCTTGCCCAAGAGGCGATCGGCCGTCTGCTTCATCACCAGCACGTTTTCGGCATCGGCCCCCATGGCACCCATCACGCCGAAGATGGTCTGCACGAGAAAGGGCGGCTTGATCAGCCCCATGTCGGCGAAGTAGGCCAGGTTGTACAGGTGGCCGAGGTCGTAGCACTCGCACTCGAAGCGCGTACCATGGCCCTCGCCCAGGGTCTGCAGGATGTACTTGATGTCCCTGAAGGTGTTCTTGAAGATGCCGTCTTCCGTTGCGGCCAGGTAAGGCTGCTCCCAGGCGTGCTGCCACTCTCGCGGGCGCTCGGCCATCCGGAACATGGCGAAGTTGAACGAGCCCATGTTCAGCGAGGCCAGCTCTGGCGAGACGCGCAGCGCGGCCTCCAGGCGCTCGTTCAGCGACATGGCCACGCTGCCGCCGGTGGTGATGTTGATCACGGCGTCGGTCGCCTGCGCGATCTCGGGCAGGAACTCCATGTACACGTCCGCCGAGGGCGACGGCCGCCCGTCGGCCGGGTTGCGCGCATGCAGGTGGATGATGGCCGCACCCGCGGCGGCGGCATCGATGCTCTGCTGCGCGATCTGCGCCGGGGTGACCGGCAGGTGGGGCGACATGGTGGGCGTGTGCACGGCGCCCGTCACGGCGCAGCTGATGATGGCTTTGTGGGACATGAAGACCTCAGGGGGTGGTGGACCAATGGACCATGGGCAGGCCGGCGACCGGCGAACGGAAGAAGGGGATGCGGGTGCCCAGCAGGCTGCCCAGGTAGACGGTGCGCAGGTCGGGGCCGCCGAAGGTGATGCTCGCCATCCACGGGGCGATCTGGCCGCGGGCCTGCTGCATGTCCTCGGTGGTCATGGTGCCGGCGTCGAAACGCGCCATCAGCCGGGCGCTGGCCTGCGGCTCGCCATCGTCGAGCAGGGTGCGCAGGTCGCCACCGGGGGTCAGCGCAACCAGGCGGTCCACCATGATCAGGGTGCACCAGAGATTGCCATGGGCATCGAAGGCAATGCCATCGGGCAGGCCGCCCAGGTGCGCCGGGCCGAAGACCTCGCGGTCTGTGAGCGCGACCTCGCCGGGCCGCGACTCGTCCAGCCGCAGGCGGGTGATGCAGGGGCCGGTGGTCTCCACCACGTACAGCCACTCCTGCCTGGCATCGAGGCGGATCTCGTTGGTGAAGTGAAAGCCGTCGGCCACCACGCGCAGGCGGCCGTTTTCCACCACGGCGACATAGCCATCGCGCACGCGCTGCGTGGCGGCGGTCGTCCAGGGGTTGACGCGGGTGGACACGGTGAGCCAGATGCGGCCGCGCGAGTCGCGCAGCACGAAGTTGACCTTGCCGATGGGCATGCCGTCGATGCGGTCGTACAGCGTGCGCGTGTGCCCCTCGCGGTCCATCACCTCCAGCAGGTCGGTGCCGAAGTTGGAGACCAGGATGTCGCCATTGGCCGCAAAGGCCAGGCCATTGGGCAAGGTGCCGGTGGTGTACTTGGCTTCCATCTCGCCGCTCGTGCCCTCGGCGTGCGTGGCGAAGCGGTCGTCGGCGCGCTGGCCGATGAAGCGCTGCGCGCCATCGGCGCCGATGCGCGTCACGCCGCCGCGCGCATCGGCGCACCACAGCGTGCCATCGGCTTCGGCCAGGATGCATTCGGGCCGCTGCAGGCCCTCACCCACGAAGCCGATGCGGCTTCGGTCCACCACAAAACCGTCGAGCGGATTGCTGGCTTCCATCGGTTTGTCTCCTTCGCATTTTTTATTGATTATACGTATGGATAAAGTTTAAGGTCAATCGCTGGAAGGCCTGTCCAGTGCTCTACGATGTGGGCCATGAGTTCCGTTTCCCGCCCCGCCCCGGCCGAGAAGGGCCGCACGCGCATCCCCCAGCGCCGGGCCGACAGCGAAGCGACCCGCCAGCGCATCCTGGATGTCGCCGAGCGGTTGTTCGCCGACGCCGGCTTCCACGCCACTTCCATCCGCGATATCGCCCACCATGCCGAGTGCCAGTTCGCGCTGATCGGCTACCACTTCGGCGCCAAGGAGGCACTGCTCGACCAGGTACTGGCACGCCGCTCCGACGTGCTCAACCGCGAGCGCCTGGCGCACCTGGAGGCATTGCGGGCCGCGCATGGAACCGCCCCGCTCGCGCTGCGCGACCTGGTGGGCGGCTTTGTGGGCACCATCATGGCGCGGGGCGACTCCGGCGACGAGGGCTGGCGCAACTACACCCGATTGATCGCGGTGGTGGCCGCCAGCGCGGAGTGGAAGGATCTGGCCGAGAAGCACTTCAACGCGGTCGCGCGCCAGTACATCGCCGAGCTGCAGCGCAGCCTGCCCGAGGTGTCCAGCGAAGACCTGCACCGGGCGTTCTTCTTCATGGTGGGGGCCATGCTGGCCGTGTGTGCGCGCACCGACCGGATCGAGACCTTGTCCGACGGGCGTTTCGATTCGCGCAGCATCGCCCCCATGACGGAGACGCTGTGCGCTTTTCTGGAGGGTGGGTTCGCCGCGGTGGCCAGTCGCCCTGCGCGCTGACCGCTGCCAGCGGTCAGCAAGGACCGGCCCGCCCGCGGCCAAGGCACCGCGGGCTGCGGAACCTCAGTTCAGTAATGCGGCGGCAGCTCGTCGCGCAGGTTGCGCACTGCACCGCCGGCACCGCCATCGGGCGCCTGCTGGCGCAGCTGGATCACCTCCTGCGTGAGCCGGTCGATCAGCTCCTGCTGGCGAAAGATGGTCATGTTGAGCTGGTCCAGCAGGTCTTCGGTGAAGCTGGCCTTGATCTCCAGGTTCTCCAGCCGCTCGATGATCTGCTGCGGGCTGTCCATCAGACTGCCTGCCCCAGGCGCGCCACGCCCTCACGGATCTTCTCCACATCCGCCGTCGCAAACGACAGCCGCAGCGTCGCGTTGTCCGGGTTGGCGCAGAAGAACGGCGTGCCGGGCACGAAGGCCACACCCTTCTCGATGGCACGCTTGGCCAGCACGTTGCCGTCGGCCACCTTGCCGCCCGCGCCCGTGAGGCGCGCCCAGACGAACAGGCCGCCCTGGGGCTGCACGAAGTCGATGGCCTCGCCCAGTTCCTTGCGCAGCGCATCGCCCATGGCCTGGGCGCGTTCGGCGTACACCTTGCGCACCTTGGCCAGGGTGGCGGGCATGCGCCCGGCTTTCAGGTACTGGGCGGCGGTGGCCTGGGCGAAGGTGCTGGTGTGTGCGTCGCTGAATTGCTTGCACATGGTGGCCTTGGCCAGCAGTTCGGCCGGAGCGATCATCCAGCCCACCCGCAGGCCGGGCGAGAGCACTTTGCTCATGGAGCCGCAGTGCGCCAGCAGTTCGCGGCTGCCGGGCACGCTGGCCGAGAGGTTGAGCAGGCTGGGCGGGGGGGCTTCGCCGAAGTACAGATCGCCGTAGGGGTCGTCTTCGACGATCAGGGTCTGGTGCCTGACGGCCATTTCCAGCACGGCCTTGCGGCGTTCCAGGCTGAGCATGGCGCCGCTGGGGTTGCCGAAGGTGGGGATGAGGTAGACGAATTTGGGCTTGTGTTCGGCGATGAGTTTTTCCAGCTCGTCGGTCTTCACGCCGTTGCCGTCGATGGGGGCGCTGATGAGTTCGGCGCCGTACAGGCGAAAGCACTGGATGGTGGCCAGGAAGGTGGGGCCTTCCACGATGACCTTGTCGCCGGGGCTGATGAGGGTCTTGCCCAAGAGGTCCAGGGCCTGCTGGCTGCCGGTGGTGACGATGAGGTTCTCGGGAGCCAGGTCCTTGGCGCCCTTGCTGGCCATGAAGGCGGCGAGTTGTTCGCGCAGCGGCTGGTAGCCCTCGGTGGCGCCGTACTGCAGGGCCGCACCAGGTTCTTCGGTCAGGGCCTGGTTGCTGGCTTCGCGGATGCCTTCCACGTCGAACATGGCGCTGTCGGGGAAGCCGCCGGCAAAGCTGATGATGCCTGGCTTGCCCAGGAGCTTGAACAGCTCTCGGATGGCGGAGGTTTCTACGTTGTTCAGGCGGTCGGCGAATTGCATGGGGTGGAATTCCGGTGGACGGTGAATCCGCCATTGTCGCCAATTGGCGTGCAGGTTTCCTGCGGCGTAGACTTGCCCTTCGACAGAATTCCCCTGGAGACCTGTGCCATGCCCCTGGAAATCCGCCAGTTGCCGAAGATGCGCCTCGCCTACATGCGCCACACGGGCCCCTACGGCCCGGCCCTGGGCCAGCTGTGGGAGCGCTTTGGCCAGTGGTGCGCCGAGCACCGCCTGAGCGAGCCCCGCCCCAGGTTCTACGGCCTGAGCCTGGACGACCCGGCCTGCACGCCGCCCGAGCAATGCCGCTACGACGCCTGCGTGCAGGTCGGCGTGGGCCTGCGCACGGGGCCTGATGCCCAGGTGCAGGACTTTGCGGGCGGCGACTACCTGTGCCAGCGCTTTCACGGCACCGGCGCCGAGATCGGCGCGGCCTGGGCCGCCCTGGGTGCACCAGGGCAGTTGCCCGAAGGCTGGGAATTCGATGCACGGCCCGCCGTGGAGGTCTACGACGAGGACTTTGCGGTGGACCCGAAGACGGGGGCGTTTGCCTGCTGGCTGTATGCGGCGGTGCGCAAACACGCCTGAGCCGCCTGCGCGGGCCATCAACGCCCGGGAACCAGCGGCCGCAGCGCCTGGACCAGGCTGGTGGTGCCTTGGCGCACCTCGCCCCCACCGGGCTCGACGTCGATGAGCCCGCCTCGCTGGTGGGCGTCGTAGATGCCCACCAGCAGGCGGACCATGCTCTCGCTCGCGATGCGGACAAAACGATCCATCCACTGCGCGCGGGGGATGGCCTGGGCGGTGACGCTGCGCCCGAGCAGTTCGCCCAGGGCGGCAGCCACATCGCTCGCGGCGTAGCGGCGCGGCCCTTCGGCGTGGACGGCGCGCACGCCGGTTTCCACACCTGGGCTCTGCAGCAGCAGGTCCGCCGCGATGCGGCCCACATCCTGCGCCGATACCGTGGGGAAAGGCCTGTCGATCTGCTGGTGGAAGGTCGGCAGGACACCCGTGGCCGCAGCCACCGGAATCAGGCCACGCCAGCCTTCCATGTGCTCGGCCGAGCGCAGGAACACCTTGGGCATCGGCAGTGGGCACAGGCGCTCCTCGAAGCCGTGGAACACGCTGGGCATGCCGATGTCTTCGGTGACATGCGCGCCGTAGTCGGAGATCGCCAGCACCAGGCCGGGGCGCGCCTGCTCCAGCGCCCTTGCCATGCTGTCGATGGAGCGGCGCATGTCGCCCACCGCATCGGGCGCCTGGGGTGTGGTCGGGCAGATGAGCTGCACAGCCTGGGCGCCCGCGAGCGCCCGGCCCAGGGCCTCGGGGTCCTGCAGGTCGGCCAGCGCGACCTCGCAGCCGATGGCGGCCAGCCGGGGCGCCTTGGCCGCGTCGCGCAGCACCGCCCGGACCGGCAGGCCGGCCTCGCGCAGGGCCAGTGAGGTGGAATAGCCGACTTTTCCAGCGGCTCCTACTATTGCGAACATGGATTTATTCCTTGCATCAAAGATGGGCAAGGATGCCGCCGCACGCCGCCGCCGTCGCGCAGATTCAGACCGCCTATGGCAGTTTCGGGCCGATTTCGCGCGCCTGGCGGGCGATGTCGCCGGGCGTGTGGCCCAGCAGGCGGCGCATGGTGGAGGCCATGTGGCTCTGGTGCGCGAAGCCCGCCGCAGCCGCGACCTCGCTCGCCGGCATGGCCGTGGTGGTGAGCAAGGCCCGGGCATGTTCGACCCGGCGGCGGATGACGTACTGGTGCACCGGCATGCCGGTGCTGTTGCGGAAGAGGGTCTTGAGGCGCGTGGCGCTGAGGCCGGCCACCTGCGCCAGATCGGCCAGGTGCAGCCTGCGGTCCAGGTGGCTTTCGATGAATTCGGTGAGGCGGCGCAGTTGCCGTGCCGGCATGGTCGGCACCGTGCGGCCTGGGGGCTCCAGGCTGCTGCCCACGGCGGTCTCGATCAGCCGCACGGCCAGGGCATTGGCCAGCAGGTCGATGTACAGCGGGTCGGCGGGCAGCTCTGCCTCCAGATCGGCCTTGACGGCCCAGCCGATGGCCTCGATGCGCGTGTCGCGCAGCTGCAGCCGGGGCACCAGTTGCGCCCTGGTGGCCGGCAGTCCGAGGTCCTGCGCCACCTGCTCGACCAGCGCGGGCTGGAGGCCCAGGCGCAGGATGCGGCAGTCGGCATCGTCCTCCCAGGAGCCGCCCACGCCGGCGGGCACCACGTCGATGTCCCCGGGCTTCTGCACTCGGCGCATGCGCTGGCCACCGCATTCGCAATCGGCATGCACGGGTGGGCCGAAATGCATGCCCAGGCTGTGCATCTCACCGCCCGGCACCTGCACCCGGCCCCGGGGAATGTGCACGAAATCGGCGCGCAGCCCGGTCCACGCCCGGGTGGCACTGGTCAGCAGGATCTGCGGCGTCGGGGAAGAAGAAGATGAAGCCATGGCAAACGGGGCGGGGCTGGGGGTGCCGAACAGCATACTCCCCTGCCCCGTCTCCCCCCGTCCCCCCCGGGGCTCACCTCCACTGCTGCGCGAAGAACCCTGCGACCTGGTTTTCCAGCTCGGGCTGGTAGGCGACCCGGTCGAAGCCCGGCGGGTTGGCTGCGGCATCGCCCGCCTCCGAGGGCAGCGGCATCGAGGGCTGGGCCATGAAGGCGAAGTGCCCTGCCCCGGCCACCGTGCTGGCCTGCGCCTTGGGCATGTGGGCGGCCACGCGGCCGCCGTGGTACTTGCCGACCAGCACGGTATCGCGCTCGGCCACGATGACACGCACTGGCACGGTGACAGCCGCCAGGCTCTCGGGGGTGAAGACCACGGCCAGGGGTGCGAGGGCCACAATGGCCCGGATGCGCTGGTCGGGCACGGCGACACGCTGCGCGTCGCGGCCCGGAGCGTCTGCAGGCACGGCCAGGGCGGACGGAAGCGGGCCCGTGGCAGGCAGCTTGCCCAGGGAGCAGAACATGGGGTCGTCCTGCACGCTGCGGCAGTGCTGGGCGGCACGCTGGGGTTCGGCCTCAGCCCCGGCCAGCGCCAGCACGGTGTAGCCACCGGCGGAATGGCCTACCGCGCCGATGCGGCCGGCCGGGATGCGGCTGCCCCACTCAGGGCTGGCCAGCAGGGCATCGAGCACGCGGCTGACCTGGCGCGGGCGCTCGCTGAAGTAGCGGCCCGAGGTGACCATGGAGCGGTCTTCCCAGTTGTCGCCCGGGTGGCGCAGGGCCGCGACCAGGTAGCCGTCCCGGGCCAGGCGCGTGGCCAGGTTGTGGTGGCCCACTTCGGAGCCGCCCGTGCCGTGCGAGATCAGCACCAGGCCCTTGAGCGGCGCCTGGGCAGCGGGTGCGCCGGGTGCCACCACCGGCTGCCAGGGGCCCATGGGCAGGGCACGGGCCGGCGCCGCGGTGGGGTAGAACAACGCGACCTGGATGGGGGTGTCGCCGGGAACGGTGAGCGTGCGGTAGCCCGCCTGTTGTCCTTGTTCCTGTGGCTGTGTGGTTTGCGCGCCGGCCTGGCCAGCCAGGCCCAGCAGGGCGGCGGCGGCAAGCGTCTGGAACAGCAGGTTCATCATGGTGTGTGCCTCAGTGGTTGGACCGCGAAAGCAGCGGCATGGACGGCACTGTAGGCAGGCCGGCTGGCCCGGCACACCGGCTTGCGACGAAATGCCGGTGGGTGTCGCCAAACAGCCTACCGAAAGCGCCAACGGCGACCAAATCAGACCGCAGGCTCAGCGCGCCACTGGCGATTCGCCCTGTACCCGTTCACCGTACTCGCGTGCCAGCGCGTCCCGGTCACGCAGCGCCTGCGCGTCTGCCCCATCACGGGCCAAGCGCTGCTCGATGGCGTCGAGCTTGGCCCGGTAGGCTGACAGTTCCTGGATGTTTCCACTCACGGAGCAGGCGCTCGTGGTGTAGCCTTTGGCCGCGCTGCCATGCGCATACACGAGCATGAGATCCCCGAGGTAAGGCCGCCAGCCACAGTTGCTGCCATTGCCTTCGATGTAGTCCACCTCCACCCGGCCCTCGGGCTCGCCCTTCCAGAGTCTGGTCACGCGGAATGTCGCACGCATGAACCCGTTGGATCGCGAATTTCCGGGCAGTGCACCGTCGCCCGGGGCCTCGGCAGCCACCGCCGGCTGGATATTGACGGCCTTTCCCTCGAAGATGAGCTGGGCTGCACCGATGCGCTCCTTGTCGGTCGTCAGGGGGCACGAACATGCCGCAGCCTGCAAAGGCAGGCAGGCCAGCAGGGCCAGGAGCGAAAAAGGGAGGAAATGGCGCATGGAAGATTCCGGTGATGCAAGCATTCTGCACCGATCCCCCCAGCGAGCCCAGCTAACTCAGTGCCCTCACCCGCCAGGCCAACGCCGGCATCCCGGCGCTCAATCGCCCCGGATATCCGCCCGCGCCGCCACGGCGCGCATTGCCGGCAGTTCGCGCTCGATGCGCGTGCGCAGGCCATCGGCGTTGGACCAGGAGGGGGTCATGCCGATGTCCACCAGCTTCTTCTTGAACTCGGCCGAGGCCATGGTGTCGGCCAGGGCCTTTTCCAGCCTGGACGTCACGGGCGCGGGCAATCCTGCAGGACCGACGAAGGCGAACCACGAGCCCATGTCGAAGCCCGGGTAGCCGCTCTCGGCCACGGTGGGCACATTCGGCAGCAGCGCCAGGCGCTGCGCGCCCAGGGCGACGATGGGCTTGATCTTGCCGGCCTTGATCAGCGGGGTGGAAGCCACCACCGTATCGACCGCGAACTGCACCTGCCCGCCCATCAGCGCCGTGAGGTTGGGCGCGCTGCCGTTGAAGGGCACGTGCAGCATCTTCATGCCGGTGGTGGACTTGAGCACCTCGCCGCCGAAGTGCACGGACGAGCCCGTGCCGTAGGAGCCGTACGAGAACTTCTCGGGCGCAGCCTTCGTCTGGGCAATCACGTCCTTGAGCGTGGCACCCGGCGTGTCGTTGTGGGCCACCAGCAGCAGGCCCATGTCGGCCACCAGGCCCAGTTGCGTGAAGCTGCGCACGGGGTCGTAGGGCAGGTTGCTGCGGATGGCCGGGTTCAGCGTGAAGGTGGTGTTGGCGCCCAGCAGCAGGGTGTAGCCATCGGCCGGCGCCTTGGCGACGATGGAGGCCCCCACCACGGTACCGGCACCGGCGCGGTTCTCCACCACCATGGGCTGGCCCAGGCGCTCGCCCAGGGCGGTGGCCAGCAGGCGGCCCAGGATGTCGGTGGCGCCGCCGGGTGCGAACGGCACGATGAGCTTGATGGGGCGGTCGGGATAGACCTGTTGTTGCTGCTGGGCCCACGCCACGGCAGGCACCGCCAGAACGGCCGCAGCGGCCACCAGACACGACAGGAAACGGGAACGCGGCACGGGCATGGAAAACATCTCCAGGGCAGGGAAAAGCGCCGCGAACGAACGCAGGCGACGGTGAAAATCGGCGGGAAGGCTCAGGACAGCAAGGGGCTGTGCACGCGCGAGTAGCCGCTGGCCAGGTCGTACGCGTGGCCGATCTGCAGCACGGCCGCGTCGGACTGCACGGGGCCGATGATCTGCAGGCCGGCCGGCAGGCCCTCGGGCCCGAAGCCTGCGGGCGCGGCCAGCGCGGGCAGCCCGGCCATGGTGGCGGGCACCACGGTCTCCATCCAGCGGTGGTAGGTGTCCATGCGGCGCCCGGCCACCTCGTGCGGCCAGTCCAGGCTGGCGTCGAAAGGGAACACCTGGGCGGCGGGCAGCACCAGAAAATCGAAGCGCGTGAACAACCCGCGCAGTGCCTGGTACCAGGCGGTGCGCACGCGCGCCGCGTCGTAGACCTGCATGGCCGTGAGCGCCAGGCCGCGCTGGATTTCCCACACCGCCTCGGGCTTGAGCTGGCCGCGCTTGGCCGCATCGTGGTACAGGGCTGCGTTGGCCCCCGCCACGTTGAAACTGCGCAGGTCGAGCCAGGCCTTCCACAGCTGGTCCAGGTCGAAATCGACCACGGCCTTCTCCACCGTGCAGCCCACAGCGCGGAAATGGCCAAGTGCCTTCTCGCAGGTGGTGTACAGGCCCGGATCGGTGGGCAGGTAGCCGCCCAGGTCGCCCAGCCAGCCGATGCGTGTGCCCTGGAAGTCGCGCTCCAGCGGCTGGCCAAAAGCGGCCACATCTTCGCTGCGGCGCGTGAGCGGCAGGCGCGCGTCAAAGCCGGCCTGCACCGACAGCAGCAGCGCCAGGTCGGGGATGTTGCGCGCCATGGGCCCGGTCACGCTGAACTGCTGGAAGAACACCTCCTCCGACGGGCCGTGTGGCACCAGCCCGGGCGAGGTGCGCAGGCCGTACACGTTGTTGAACGCGGCCGGCGTGCGCAGCGAGCCCATCATGTCCGAGCCATCGGCCACGGGCAGCATGTGCAGGGCCACGGCCACACCCGCGCCGCCGCTGCTGCCGCCGGCCGAGCGCGCCGGATCGAAGGCATTGCGCGTGGTGCCATACACCGGGTTGTAGGTGTGGCCGCCCAGGCCGAATTCGGGCGAATTGCTGCGGCCGATGAAGAGTGCCCCGCTGGCGCGCATGCGCTCGAACACCACGGCATCGGTGCCCGTGACCTGGCCGGCAAAGATCGGTGAGCCACGCGTGGTGACCATGCCCGCGGCGGGCGCGATGTCCTTGGGCGCCTGGGGCATGCCGTGCAGCGGGCCCAGGCTCTGGCCGCGTGCCAGTTGCACATCGCGCTCGGCGGCCTGGCTGCGCAGGGCATCGCGGTCGGCCATGGCCACCAGGGCGTTGACCACGGGGTTCAGGCGGTCTACCTGGGCCAGGTAGGCGTCGAGCACCTCCACGCACGAGACCTCGCGCGCATGGATGGCGCGCGACAGGGCCGTGGCCGTATGGGCCACGATGCCACTGGGGGCGGCGCCCGTGGCGGAGGGGGTGGAGAAGTCGGGCATGGGCTGCAGACGCTATGTGTCGGAGGTAAGCCAGCATAAGCAGGCCGCCGGTTTTCTACAATCGGCGATTTCAGACACTATCGTTGCGTTTTACGCAAATCAAAAGAAAGGGTGCCATGCTTTCCAGCCGACTGCAGGACACGGCCCTGCGCTATTTCCTGGAAGTGGTGCGCAGCGGCTCGGTGAGCGAGGCGGCCGCGCGCCTGAGCGTGTCGCCCTCGGCCGTGAGCCGGCAGGTGGCGGCGCTCGAAGACCTGCTGGGCGTGCCCCTGTTCGACCGGCGCCCGCGCGGCATGGTGCCCAGCGCGGCCGGCGAACTGCTTGCGGCCCATGCGCGGCGCGGCGCGCTGGAGGCCGACCGCGTGGTGGCCGACATAGAGGCGCTGCAGGGCCTGCACACCGGGCTGGTACAGCTGTGCAGCTCGGCCGGCTTTGCCATCGAGTTTTTGCCGCGCGTGATGGCGCAGTTCCGCACGCAGTACCCGGGCATCCAGTTCCGCGTGCGCGTGGCCAGCCCTGCGGCGGTGACCACGGCCGTGCTCAACGGCGACGCCGACATCGGGCTGACCTACAGCCGCACGGCCGAGCGCGACATCACGGTGCAGCACCGCGAGGCCTCGCCGGTCATCGCCATCATGCGGCCCGACCACCCGCTGGCACGCCATGCCTCGGTCACGCTGGCGCAAATGCACCCCTACCCCATCGCCCTGCCCGAGCGCGACAACACCGTGCGCCAGCTGTTCGACATCGGCTGCAGCCAGCGTGGCCTGGTGTTCGAGCCGGTGCTGGTGTGCAACCACTTCGAGACCCTGACCCACTTCGTGCTGCACGGCGGCGGGCTGTCGATCTCGGGCGAGGTCACGGTGCGCGACCGCGTGCGCCGCGGCGAACTGCATGCCGCCCAGATCCGCGAGCGCGGCATGAGCGCCCGCGCAGTGGAAGTGCAGACGCTGAGCGGCCGCACCCTGCCCGCGGCGGCGCGCATGTTCCTCGAGTTCCTGCGCGCCCAGTTGGTGGAGCGCCCGGTGGGCTAAGCGCCAGCAGGCAGTGGGGTCGGGCTGCCCGACGCCCCCTGGGAGCGCCGCTCCATGCGGCCCAGCAGGTGCCCGAGCAGGCTGCGGTACACGGCATCGCCGCCAATGGCGTCCTCCACGCCCACATCGAGGTTGGGGTTGTCGTTGATCTCGATCACATGGGCGCCGCCGGCATTGCACTTGAGGTCCACGCCGTAGAAGCCCTCGCCCACCAGGCGCGCCGCAGCGGTGGCGGCGGCCAGCACCTGGGCCGGTACGTCGAGCAGGGCCACGGCCTGGGTGCGGCCTTCGGTGAACTGGCCGTTGTCGCCGTGCTGCAGGATCTGCCAGTGCCCGTCGCACATGAAGTACTTGGCGGCAAACAGGGGGTGGCCACCCACCATGCCGATGCGCCAGTCGAAGTCGGTGTACATGTACTCCTGCACCAGGATGATCTCCGACTCCCTGAGCATCGCGCGCGCGATCTCCTGCAACTGCGCGGGGGTGTCGGCCCGCTTCACGCTGCGGCTGAACGAGCCGTCGGGCACCTTGACCACCACCGGAAAGCCCAGGCCCTGCGGCAGCTCGCACACGGTACGGCGGCTCACCATGTGCGTGCGCGGCGTGGCGATGCCGTGGCCGCGCAGCAGCTCGGCCAGGTAGGCCTTGTTGGTGCAGCGCAGGATGGAGACCGGGTCGTCGATGACGGGCATGCCCTCCGCGGCGGCGCGCTTGGCGAACTGGAAGGTGTGGTGGTTGACGGCCGTGGTCTCGCGGATGAACAGCGCATCGAACTGCGCCAGGCGCGAAAATCCTTCTTCTCGATCAGCTCGGCCGCGATGCCCATGCTGTCGCCAATGGCGACCAGCTTGCCCAGCGTGGCCGCGCTCGAGGGCGGCAGCGGGTCATCGGGGTCGTGCAGGATGGCCAGGTCCATGCGCGGCGCTGCCACGGGCGGCACGGGGCGCCAGCTGCGCCGCGTGAAGTGGCCCAGCGCTTCGGTGAAGACCTCGTCGCGGTGGGCGTCCACATCGCGCGGATCCAGTGCCTGCAGGGCTGCCACATGCCAGCCCTGCGGGGCATCGCAGCGCTCGATGGCGATCTCCAGCAGCGGGCAGCGGAATAGCTCGAAACTCCTGCGGGCCAGGGCCGCGAATTCAGCGTCTTCGGTGCGGCCGAAGAAGACCTGCAGCGTGAGCGTGCTGATGGAGCGCGGTATGCCGGGCAGCGGGCCGACGAGCCGGTCCAGCACCGCGATGGACGCCGCCCGCGCCTTGCCGCGCGCCAGGCCCAGGATGGCCTCCACACCCGGCGTCACGCGGTCACCGCGCGCCTCGGCCAGCAGTGAGCAGTAATAGCCTGTGCCCAGGTAGCTGTAGCTGCGGCACAGGTTGGTGACCTTGCGCACCCGGCTGCGCGCCTGGGGGCCTTCGGCAATGAACTCCTCGGCGGTGACGATCTTCACGCCAGGGTCGCTCCAGCGGAAGTCGGAGCGCTTTTCAACCACGATCACATGTTCTGAGGACACGGGGGAACTTCTTTCTTGCGGGCAATGATGACGGCCGCCGTCCGGCGGCGGCGCCCGTAGCGGGCGATTTTTCGGAACTCGGCCAGGCTCAGCGACAGGCCGCCGTCGCTCTCGCCCGAGCGGTTCATGGGGTCGAGCACGCGGAACACCGCGCCATCGAATCCGATGATGGCCACCCAGTGCGGCGCCTTTTCGCGGTGCAGCCGCCACAGGCTGATGAGCACGATGGGGATATGGCCCAGGCGCAACTGCTCGATCACGCCCTCGGCGGACACCGGCAGCGCAAAGATGGGCACGCCATGCGCCACCAGCTCGGCCTGGAAGTCGTCTTCCACGCGCTGTATCACGCGCTTCTTGTGTGGCTCGCGCACGCTGTCCATGAACAGCGAGGAGCCCGCTGCGGCATACACGGACACATCGAAGCCGCGGTGCAGCGCCGCACAGGCCAGGCCGAAAGGCCCGCAGCCACCATGGCCCGCCGCCATGAACACAGTGGTGGCCTCGCGCCACAGCCGTATCTCGGCCGCCTGGTCCATCACGGTGGCCGGGTCGAGCGCCGACATGGCGATCAGCAGCGCACAGGGGCCGCAGGTGAAGTCCAGCGTCTGACCATAGTGGCGCGCGCTGCGCAGCACCGGGTGCGCGCCCTGGCTGGTGCCGTCGAACAGGTCTTTCTGGAAACAGATGGCATCCACGCCGTCTTCGTAGTAGGCACTCTTGCGGCCCGAGGGCACGAAGCCGAAGCGCCGGAACAGGCCGTGGGCGCCAGCGTTGTCCACCCGGCTCTCCAGCCGCAGCGTGGCGCAGCCTGCGCGCCGGGCCTGGGCCTGCGCCTCGGCCAGCAGGCGGGCGGCCAGCCCGCCACGGCGCGCCGACGGTGCCACGGCAATCGAGTAGACGCGCGCCACCGAGGTGCCCCGGCGCAGCAGCACCACGCAGGCGCCCATCAGCGCCCGCCGTTCTGTCCCTGCAGGATCGCGCGCCACCAGAACACGGGCCGAGGGACTGCGCAGCAGGCGGCGCCAGTTGGCCAGGGCGATCCTGTCGCCCGGGAACGAAACACTTTCCAGCGCACCGAGCGCAGCAACATCCTCCAGCGTGCCCAGTCCAATGGGGCAGGTGGAGCCGCTGCAGGCCAGCGGGGCGGGAACGGCGGCAAGCACAGGCGCTTTGGCTGCGCTGTTCAATGCACGCATGGCGAACCCGCAGCACCAGCCCCAGGCCCGACCCGGCCGAACTCGGCCTGCGGCATGCCCGCGGTGAGCAGGCCCATGCATGCAGACAGCTCGCTGCGGTGCAGGTTGATGTGGGCACAGATGCCGTGGCGCGCCGCCGCATCGACGCCAATGCAATAGCCCACCAGGCGATCCCCCAGGATGCGGTGCAGGGCCCGCCGCGCCTGGGGAATGTCGGTGCCGGGCAGGCGCAGCGCAAGAACCACCAGCCCATCGGCGTCGGCCCCCGGCACCGTGCGTGGAACCACGCGATGAAGAAGAAGCGCCACCATGGAGGGATCGGGGTACTGCATGCTTGGGCCTGCACCGGCGGACCGAAGGTCCTTGGAACCTGCAGCAGGCAACAACGGGTTGGACATGGCTTGCAGTCTAGGCAGCAGGGTATAAATTCGGCGTAAAGAATCGCGCTGCGGCCATCAAATCGGCATGCAGAGCGCGTGCGGGACAATGCAGGTGCATACCCGCAAAAAAGCACCCCGTCCACGATGAAAACCGAGCAGATCGAACCCTTCTTCGCCGCCCTCAAGGCCGCCAACCCCATGCCCAACACGGAGCTGGAATACACCACCCCGTTCGAGCTGCTGGCCGCCGTGCTGCTCTCGGCCCAGGCCACCGACGTGGGTGTGAACAAGGCCACGCGCCGGCTGTTCCCAGTGGCGGGCACACCACAGGCCATCCTGGACCTGGGCCTGGAGGGGCTGGAGGGCTACATCAAGACCATCGGCCTGTACCGCACCAAGGCCAAGAACCTGATGGAGACCTGCCGCATCCTGGTGGAGCAGCATGGCAGCGTGGTGCCGCGCACGCGCGAGGAGCTGGAGGCCCTGCCGGGCGTGGGCCGCAAGACGGCCAACGTGGTGCTCAATGTCGCCTTCGGCCAGCCGACGATGGCGGTGGATACGCACATCTTTCGCGTGAGCAACCGCACGGGGCTGGCGCCTGGCAAGGATCCGCTGGCGGTGGAGTTGCAGTTGATGAAGCGGGTGCCGGAGGCCTATGCGGTGGATTCGCACCACTGGCTGATCTTGCTCGGGCGGTATGTGTGCCAGGCGCGCAAGCCGCGGTGTTGGGAGTGTGTGGTGCCGCAGTATTGTGATTTTGAGCCGAAGACTCCGGCGGCTTGATTTCGGGTATTGGGCGTTGGTTGCTTCTGTGCTTGTTTTAAGGGCGGGAGCCGGGATGTGCGCCCGGCGGCGCACCTACCTTCTTTTGCTTCGTCAAAAGAAGGTAGGCCAAGAAAAGACGACCCCGCTGCCC
>NZ_JACHLK010000022.1 GCF_014207955.1 Acidovorax soli | reverse complement strand
GGGATGGTGATGATGGTGGAGCCGCCGGGGCCGGGGGTGGTGGTGACGGGCACGCCGTCCACCGTGGTGGGGGGCGGCGTCGTGCCGCCACCGCCCGGTGCGGGGGCAGACCCTGTGGTGAAGTCGAGTGCGGTGGGGCTGATGATTCCATCGAAATAGTTGCCCGCGCCGTCCTTGACGATCCCGAACTCCGCCAGCAGGTAGTAGCCGGTGTTGTAGGCCAGGTCGCCATGGGGGTTGAGCGTGAGGGTGGTGCCGCTGATGTTCACCGAGCCCCCCAGGCTGCCCTCTCCGTTCGTGACGTTGAACTCCTCGACCACTGAGTTGTCGCTGGTCTTGCGCAGTGTCACCAGGCCTTCTGCGGCCGTAACGTTTTCCGAGAAGGTCAGTGTGAGGTTGCTCGATGCGCTCACTCCCGTGGCATTGTCCAGCGGCATGCTGGACGCCAATGTGGGGGCCAGTGTGTCGATGACGATGGCCTTGTTGGCACCCAGCGAACCGGGCGCCCCCGGGGCCATGAGCGTCAGGTTGGCGGCATTGCCGGCTGCATCCTTGATCGTGCCGCCGTTCAGGGCCAGCGCCGCCGTGCTCTGGAAGTCGAGGTCCGCGCTGTTGTCGCCCGACTGCACGCTGTAGGTGAAGGTCAGCGTGTTGGTGGTGCTGCCGCCCGTATAGCTGGCCACCTTGTCCACAGCGCCCGTCTCCAGGGTGAGTTGCGGTGCGCCGGTGACCGTGACGGCTTCGCTGAAGACCACCTGCACGATGACGGTGCCCCCTGCGTAGCTGCCGTTGGCCTTGGTGGATGTGACCGACGTGACCGTGGGGTTCACGAGGTCCACATTCATGGCGATCAGCTTCGACGCCGTATTGCTGTCGGCAGTGCCATCGTTGGTGGTGAAGCTGACGGTCCGGTTGGCCGTGGCGGGCGTGGTGGACGTATCGGTGTAGGTCACCGAGCGCAGTGCGTTCTGCCACTGGGCCGTGGTGGCGGTGGCACCGGCGGAGGTGAGCGTCAGCACGCCGGTGGCGGCGTTGTAGCTGGCGCTGATGTTACCCATGGTGGCCGGGTTGTTGGTGAAGGCCAGTTCGTCTTCGCCATTCTGGAAGCCGCCGGTGATGGCCACGGTGGCGCTGGCCAGGGTGGCGTTGTCGCCATCGGTCACGGTGAAGCCACTGTCCACCGCCACGGGCGGGTTGATGCCGCTGCCGCCCGCGGTGAAGCTGGTGGAGCCTCCCGAGGTGGTGTTCACCGGTACATCGTTGGCCGCGGCCACGCTCACGGTCTTGGTGCTGGCTGCGCTGTTGGTCGATCCGTCATTGACGACGAAGCTGACGGTGCGGTTGCCGGTGTTGGGGCTGTCCGAGCTGTTGGTGTAGGTCACCGACTGCAGCGCGGCCTGCCACTGCGCCTTCGTGGCCGAGGCGCCGGCCGACGCGAGCGAGAGCACACCCGTGGCGCTGTTGTAGCTGCCACTGATGTTGCCCATGGTGGCGGGGTTGTTGGTGAAGGCCAGTTCGTCTTCGCTGGTCTGGAGGCCGCCGGTGATGGACACCGTGGCGCTGGCCAAGGTGGCGTTGTTCGCATCGGTGACGGTGATGCCACTGTCGACCACCACGGGCGTGCTGGCCACATTGGCGCCTTCGGTGAAGGCGGTGGTGCCACCGCTGGCCGTGGCAATCGGGGTCTGGTTGGTAGCTGCCACCGTGACGGTCTTGGTGGCCGTATTGCCATCGGCCGTGCCATCGTTGGTGGTGAAGCTGATGGTCCGGTTGGTTGTGACGGGCGTGCTGGATGTATCGGTGTAGGTGACCGAGCGCAGCGCGTTCTGCCACTGGGCCGTGGTGGCGGTGGCACCGGCGGAGGTGAGCGTCAGCACGCCGGTGGCGGCGTTGTAGCTGGCGCTGATGTTGCCCATGGTGGCCGGGTTGTTGGTGAAGGCCAGTTCGTCTTCGCCATTCTGGAAGCCGCCGGTGATGGCCACCGTGGCGCTGGCCAGGGTGGCGTTGTCATCGGTCACGGTGAAGCCACTGTCCACTGCCACGGGCGTGCTGGGGGCATTGTCACCGGTGACGAAGGCTGTGTTGCCTCCCGAAGTGGTGTTCACCGGCACATCGTTGGCCGCGGCCACGCTCACGGTCTTGGTGCTGGCTGCGCTGTTGGTCGATCCATCATTGACGACGAAGCTGATGGTGCGGTTGCCGGTGTTGGGCGTGTCCGAGCTGTTGGTGTAGGTCACCGACTGCAGCGCGGCCTGCCACTGCGCCTTCGTGGCCGTGGCGCCGGCCGACGAGAGCGAGAGCACACCCGTGGCGCTGTTGTAGCTGCCACTGATGTTGCCCATGGTGGCCGGATTGTTGGCAAAGGCCAGTTCGTCTTCGCTGGTCTGCAGACCGCCGGTGATGGACACCGTGGCGCTGGCCAGGGTGGTGCTGTCCACGTCGCTGAGCGTGATGCCGGTGTCGACCACCACGGGCGTGCTGGTGACGTTGGCGCCCTCGGTGAAGGCGGTGGTGCCGCCGCTGGCGGTTGCCACGGGCGTATCGTTCGTGCTGGCGATGGTGACGGTCTTGGTTGACGTGTTGCCATCGGCCGTCCCGTCGTTGGTGGTGAAGCTGACGGTGCGGTTGCCGGTGTTGGGCGTCTCGGAACTGTTGGAGTAGGTGACGGAGCGCAGCGCGGCCTGCCACTGGGCCGTTGTGGCCGTGGCTCCGGCGGAGGTGAGCGTCATCACGCCGGTGGCGGCGTTGTAGCTGCCACTGATGTTGCCCATGGTGGCGGGGTTGTTGGTGAAGGCCAGTGCATCCTCACCGTTTTGGAAGCCGCCGGAGATGGACACCGTGGCGCTGGCCAGGGTGGCGTTGTCGCCATCGGTCACGGTGAAGCCGCTGTCCACCGCCACGGGGGTGCTGGCGGCGTTGTTGCCCTCGGTGAAGGCGGTGCTGCCGCCGGAGGCGGTGCTCACTGGCGTGTCGTTGACTGCAGCAACGCTCAAGGTCTTGGTGGCGGCGCTGCTGTTGGCAATGCCATCGTTCACTACGAAGCTGATGGTGCGGTCGCTGGTGTTGGGCGTGTCCGAGTTGTTGGTGTAGGTCACCGACTGCAGCGCGGCCTGCCACTGCGCCTTCGTGGCCGTGGCGCCGGCCGACGAGAGCGAGAGTACACCCGTGCTGCTGTTGTAGCTGCCATTGATGTTGCCCATGGTGGCCGGGTTGTTGGTGAACCCGAGCGCGTCTTCGCTGCTCTGGAAGCCGCCGGTGATGGACACCGTGGCGCTGGCCAGCGTGGTGTTGTCCGTATCGGAGACGGTGATGCCGCTGTCGATGGCCACAGGGGTGCTGGCCACGTTGGCACCTTCGGTGAAGGCCGTGGTGCCGCCGCTGGTAGTGGCAAGGGGGGCGGCGTTGGGTGGAACGGCAGTCGCCACCACGATGTCGTCGATATAGATGGAGATGTCTGCAGCACCGTTTTGCTGCACGATGCGTATTTCGTCTACATACTGCCATTGGGACCCCGACACCGAAACAGTGGTATTGCTGCCATATGCCGGTGCTGTGAAGTTTTGCGTGGCCCCTGGCACTGCGCTGCCATTCAGGTAGCCGACGAGGCGATAGGTGTTGGCACCGGCGCCGTTTTCCACAGTGATGGATACGAATGAAAACTCTTCTCCGCTGGTCGCCTTCAAGACGCCTGCGGCCTGGGTACTGGTGCCACCGCCGTAGGTGCCATTCATGTAGGCGGCTTTGTCGGTTGCGTTGTTGGCCAACGAGGTGTCGCCCGTCAGGCGCGTGACATCCACGTAGCTGCCTGGGTCCAGGTTGCCTGCCGCGTTGAGCAGGGAGAAGGTCCAGTCATTGATGGGGCGGGCGGCCCCGGTGACCCCCTGGCTTCGGCCGGTTCCGTCGACCGTTATGCTGTCGAAGTTTTCGGTGGTGGGCGCTGCCAGGACTCCCCCGTAGGCATCGGGCCCTGTGAGGCTTGCTGCCTCGATCAGACCATGGTGGTGCTCCAGTTGCCATGTGCCACCGAGGTGTGCGGCGCCGATAGGGCGGGTTGACGCCGCCACGTCGGCCCGGGTCGCCAGCGCCAGTGCTTCCACAAAATCGGCGCCTGCTTTGTTGGCGCCCACCTCGCAGCCATACAGCAGAATGTCCCCGCCATCCGCAAGTGCCGCGCCAATACCCGCTAGCGCTGGCGCGTGGTCCTCAAGGTTGGCGCGGGTGAGCCTCAGGCGGCCCAGCAACAGGGCCCCCGGCGCGCCATGGCTGAGCAGGTGGATAGCATGGATGCCGCTGCGCCCCTGCAGGTGCATTGCCATCTGTGCCAAGCCATCGCCCCAGCCATCGAGCACGACCACCTCGGCACCCTCGGGGGCCGCTGCAGCCAGAGACTGCCAATCGTGCAGATCGTTGAAGACAAAAACGATTTGGCTGGCCACAGGGGCGCTTTGAGGCATGTACCGGTCGATGTGCGTGGCCATTGAATAGGCTCCTCTCAGGTTCAGTGGGCTGTTGTCGTTTGGGGTCGGGGCGGTGCACCACGGGTTGGCTGTCCCTGGCGGGAAGCAGGCCCGTTGAGCGGGCTGTTTCAGGGCGCAGCTCGCTGTAATAGGACGATGCGCCCAGTTTTGGGCCGGCAATCCTGGTGCATGTTTCGATTTTTTACCAGAAAGTAAGTTGTCTTACGAAGACTTTGCGGAATTTAGTGCTACCGCAGGCCCCTATTGCGGGCCTTCGCTTGGGCCAGTCTCGACAGTGGCGCGGGGCCGGTCGCGCGGTACTGAGATGCTGGTTCAGTCTCTGAGGAATGGAGCGATGGCATCCGCCGGGCTGCCAAACGCGATGAAAAAACGCAAAAGGCTTCCCGAAGGAAGCCTTTTTGCTTGGGGTGCACCTGCGGCCCGCCTGGGCCGCCGGGTTTACACGCGCTTGCGGTACTCGCCGGTGCGGGTGTCGATTTCGATCTTGTCGCCTTGCGAGACGAACAGGGGCACGGGCACTTCGAAGCCGGTGGCGATCTTGGCGGGCTTCAGGACCTTGCCGGAGGTGTCGCCCTTGACAGCGGGTTCCGTCCAGGTGATTTCGCGCTCGACGCTGGTGGGCAGTTCGACCGAGATGGCCTTGCCGTCGTAGAACACCACTTCGAGGGCCATGCCGTCTTCCAGGTAGTTCAGTGCGTCGCCCATGTTCTCGGCTTCGACTTCGTACTGGTTGTATTCGGTGTCCATGCAGACGTACATGGGGTCGGCGAAGTAGGAGTAGGTGCACTCCTTCTTGTCCAGGATCACGTTGTCGATCTTGTCGTCGGCCTTGAACACGTTTTCGGTGCCGAAGTTGCCGATCAGGCTCTTGAGCTTCATGCGCACGGTGGCTGCGCCGCGGCCGCCACGGGCGTATTCGGTCTTCAGGACGACCATGGGGTCCTTGCCGTGCATGATGACGTTGCCGGCGCGGATTTCTTGAGCGATTTTCATAGCAGTTTGGTTGCTTGGGTTGGGGGCCGCTCAACGCGCTGGCTGCAGGCCCCGGTGGGCTGTGCTGCTGGCCGGCGCATGTTCCGCGGCGGGATTGCGCGGGTGCGGGCACTGGCGCGCCGCGCTGTTATTTGCGCAAAGCCTTGGATTTTACCTTTTTTCCAGCACAAATCCTACCAACTGGTCCACCAGGCTGCTTTGTTGTGCCAGGCGGGCGCGGGCTGCCTGGGTGCAGGCTGTCCATTCGGCCAGCGTTTCACCATCCGGAACCACCAGAGGCCCGTGGCCGGGGATGCCGTTCCACGCGGCGTGGAAGTCGCGCAGCGAGGCCGGGGCCTGCAGCCAGTCGAGAAAGGCCGCCAGCTTGGCATGGTGGGCACCGTCGTCCTGCGGGTAGATGTGCCAGACCAGGGCGCGGCCGGCCCACAGTGCGCGCACCAGCGAATCCTCGCCACGCACGGCGTTGAAGTCGCAGGCGTGGAGCAGGTCGTCAAAACCCTGCTGGTCGGTGGGTTGCAGGTACTGCAGTTGCAGCGCGCCATGCTGTACCGGCAGGGTGGACAGGGCGGCCTGCACCGCCGCCGTGGCGCGCCCGGGCGTGACCAGGAGGCGCGTGGGCACGACGGCGCCGGGCTGCAGGGCCTGGGCCAGCAGGGCGGGCAGGGCGGGTGGCTCGTAGCAGAACAGCGACATCCAGCGCTCAGGCGCCGTGGCCGCTGCGGGCTGGGCCGCGCGCCAGGTGTCCGCAAAGCCGGCGGGGCGCTGGTTCAGCAGCCCCGGCTCGCGCAGCAGGCCGCCAGTGGCGGGGGTGAAGCCGGGGTAGAAGAACCAGCGCGTCCAGCCCCGGGCGGGGCCGGACATCACGAGCGAGGGCAGGCGGTGGTTGCGCTCCACATAGGCCTCGGCCGACAGGTATTCGAGGTTGATCCATGCCGGCTGGCGGTCGGGAGCCCGCCCAACGGCCCAGGCCAGGAAGGCCTCGGGGATCTCGCAGCCAAAGGCCTCGACCAGCACACCGGGTGCGGCCTCGTGCGCGGCGGGCAACTCGCCGCCCCAGGGGCGCAGTTCCACGCCCGGGTGGCCGGCCGGCGCCATCCAGGCCAGGGCCGAGGCATCGTCCACCCACAGGCGCACGCGTTCACCGCGCGCGGCCAGCTGGCTGGCCAGGCGCCAGCAGACGCCAATGTCGCCGTAGTTGTCGATGACCTGGCAGAACACATCCCACTGCAGGGGGGCTGTCATGGCGCTGCTCATGCGGCGGGGCTCTCGGCCGGTGCGCACAGGTGGTCCACCAGCAGGCGCGCCACGCTGGAGAGCGATTCGCCCGAGCGCACGCACAGCACCAGCTGGCGCTGCGCCCAGGGCTCGCTGAGCGTGACCACGCGGATGGGTTGCGTGCCCTTGTACAGCGCCGCGCTGCCGCGCGGCATGACGCCCACGCCCAGGCCGGCCGCCACCATGAGGCACATGGCGTCGTAGCTGGTGACCTGCATGCGCAGGCGCAGCGGCAGCCCGGCCTCGGATGCGGCCTTGGTGAGCTGGTTGTTGATGGCGCTGCCCGGGTGCGCGCCCACGAAGTCGTGCGGCAGTACCTCGGCAAAGCGGGCGGCCTTGCGGCGCGCCAACGGGTGCTCGCGCGGCACCACCAGCACCAGCTCGTCGGTGCGGTAGGGCAGTTGCACCACGCGGTCGCCATAGTGGCCCTGGTTCAGGATGCCCACGTCGGCCGCGTTCTCGGCCACCGACTGGGCGATGGCCGTACTGATCTGCTCCTGCAGGCGCACATCCACCTGCGGGTGCAGGGCCATGAAGCTTTGCAGCTGCGCCGGCAAGAACTGCGTGATGGCCGAGATGTTGGCCACCACGCGCACGTGGCCGCGCACGCCGGCGCCGTAGTCACGCATCTGCGTGGCGATGCCATCGAGGTCGTTGAGCACGCCGCGCGCCAGGTTCAGCAAGGCATAGGCCGCGGCCGTGGGCTCGGTGCCCTTGTTGCTGCGGGTGAACAGGGTGACGCGCAGGGCGTCCTCCAGGTCGGCCAGGCGCCGGCTCACGGCCGACGCGGCCAGGTGCTCGCGCGCGGCGGCGGCGGCGATGGTGCTTTCTTCCATCACGGCAACGAACAGGCGCAGGGAGACGGGGTCGAGCTTCATGCGGCAATGGTACCAACGCTTGCGTTCTGCCATGCCCGTTTGCGATGGTGGATTGTCATAAGAGCGTTTTGCCCGCAGGGCTTCTTTGGCCATCATGCGGGGCAACACAGGCAGGCCTGATTCCGCAGGCCGCGACATTGGAGACAACACGACGATGGGTGCAACACCTACCCCCGCCGCCCTGCAGGGCGTGCGCGTGATCGAGATGGGCCAGCTGATTGCCGGCCCCTTCTGCGGCAAGACGCTGGGCGACTTCGGCGCCGAGGTCATCAAGATCGAGGCCCCCGAAACCGGCGACCCGCTGCGCAACTGGCGCCTCATCAAGGAGGGCACCTCCGTCTGGTGGCAGGTGCAGTCGCGCAACAAGCGCTCGGTGGCGCTGGACCTGCGCCAGAAAGAGGGCCAGGACATCGCGCGCCAGCTGATCGCCGAGGCCGACGTGCTGGTGGAGAACTTCCGCCCCGGCACGCTGGAGGGCTGGGGCATGTCGCCCGAGGAGCTGCACCGCATCAACCCCGGCCTCGTCATGCTGCGCATCTCGGGATACGGGCAGACCGGGCCCTACCGCGACCTGCCGGGCTTTGGTGCCATTGGCGAGGCCATGGGTGGCCTGCGCCACCTGACGGGCGAGCCCGGCCGCGTGCCGGTGCGGGTGGGGGTGTCCATCGGCGACACGCTGGCCGCGCTGCATGGCGCCATCGGTGTGCTCACGGCGCTGTACCACCGCAAGGTCAACGGCGGGCAGGGCCAGGTGATCGACGTGGCGCTGCACGAGGCCGTGTTCAACGTGATGGAAAGCCTGATCCCCGAGTACAGCGCCTTTGGCGCCGTGCGCGAGGCCGCAGGCAGTGCGCTGCCGGGCATTGCCCCGTCCAACGCCTACCCCTGCACCGATGGCTGGGTGCTGGTGGCCGGCAATGGCGACAGCATCTTCAAGCGGCTGATGCAGGCCATTGGCCGGCCCGACCTGGGCGCCGCGCCCGACCTGGCCGACAACGCCGGCCGCGTGGCCCGTGTGGACGAGATCGACGCCGCCATCGGCGCCTGGAGCGCATCGCTCACCGTGCAGCAGGTGCTGGACGCGCTGGGCACGGCCCGGGTGCCCGCCGGCAAGGTCTACACCGCGCGCGACATCGCCGAAGACCCGCACTACCAGGCGCGCGACATGCTGCTCACGCAAGAAACGCGCGACGGCTACAGCGTGCAGGTGCCAGGCATCGTGCCCAAGCTCTCGGCCACGCCGGGCTCCATCCGCAGCAGTGCGCCGCACCTGGGCGACGACACCGACGCGGTGCTGGCCGAGGCGGGCCTCACGGCCCAGCAGATCGCGCTGCTGCGCAGCAAGGGGGTGATCCAATGAGTGCCGCAGTGAATACGTCCGGCGTATGGGCCGGCGCGGGCAGGCGCATCCACATGCAGGAGGTGGGCCTGCGCGACGGCCTGCAGATGGAGAGCGCCTTCGTGCCGACCGAGGACAAGATCGCGCTGGCCAATGCGCTGTCCGACGCCGGCCTGGCCAAGATCGAGGTGACTTCGTTCACCTCGCCCACGGCCATCCCCGCGCTCAAGGATGCCGAGGTGGTGATGCGCGAGATCACGCGCCGCCCCGGCACCGTCTACACCGCCCTGGTGCCCAATGTGCGCGGGGCCGAGCGGGCCATCGAGTCGCGTGCCGACGAACTCAACCTGGTGATGTCGGCCAGCGCCACGCACAACATCGCCAACCTGCGCATGACGCAGGAACATTCGTTCGCCGCGCTGGCCCAGGTGGTGGCCACGGCGCAGGCGGCGCGCGTGGCGGTGAACGTATCGCTGTCGTGCGTATTCGGCTGCCCCATGGAGGGCGAGGTGGCCCCCGAGGCCGTCTTCGGCTGGGTGCAGCGCTTTGTGGACCTGGGCGTGGGCGGTGTCACCCTGTGCGACACCACGGGCATGGCCTACCCCAGGCAGGTGGCGGCCATCACCGCGGCGGCGCGTGCGCGCTGGCCGGGCGTGGAGTTCACCTTGCACTTTCACAACACGCGCGGCATGGGCCTGGCCAATGTGCTGGCGGCCATCGACGCCGGGGCGGACCGGTTCGACGCATCGCTGGGCGGCCTGGGCGGCTGCCCTTATGCGCCAGGGGCCAGCGGCAATGTGTGCAGCGAAGAGATCGTGCATGCGCTGGCCTGCATGGGCTACGAAACCGGTGTGGACCTGGCGGCCCTGGTGGCCGCCGCGCAGCGCTTGCCCGCGCTGATCGGCCACGACATCCCCAGCCAGATCGCCAAGGCTGGGCCGCGCTTGGCGCTGCACCCGGTGCCGGCGGACTTCGGCGCGATCAAGGAGCGGGCGCTGGCGCGCGAGAAGGAGCTGGCGGGAGGCACGCGCACCACATAGCCCCCGTTGCCGTGCTGTTCTGGTTCATTCATTCCAATAAGACGACAGGAGACAAGACCATGAGCGATTCGAGATTCCCTTACCGCATGCCACGCAGGCTGGTGCTCGCCGCGGCGCTGTGCGCCACCGCGTTCACTGCCGCCGCGCAGGACGCGGGCAAGTTCCCCAGCAAGCCCATCACCGTGGTCGTGCCCCAGGCCGCGGGCGGCGCCAACGACGCGATTGCGCGCGTGCTGGCGCAAAGGCTCAGCGAGCAGCTGGGCCAGCCTGTGGTGGTGGACAACCGCCCCGGCGCGGGCGGCAATGTGGGCACGGCCAACACCGCCAAGGCCAAGGCCGACGGCTACACCCTGCTGGTGACGGCCGATAGCGCCCAGGTCATCAACCCCTGGCTGTACAAGAGCACCGGGTTCGATCCGGTCAAGGACTTCGAGCCCGTGGCACCGCTGGCCACGGCCGGCTATGTGCTGGTGGCGCACCCGTCCTTCCCCGCCAAGAACATGGCCGAGCTGATCGCCGTGGCCAAGGCCAACCCGGGCAAGTATTCGATTGCCTCGGCCGGCAACGGCACGCTCAACCATTTGATCGGCGAGATGCTGCAAAAGGCCGCGGGCATCGAGCTGCAGCACATCCCCTACAAGGGCTCGGCGGCGGCAGCCACCGACGTGGTGGGCGGGCAGGTGCCGCTGTCGGTGCAAAGCCTGCCCTCGTCGATCGCCTTCATCAAAGCCGGCAAGCTCAAGGTGCTGGGCGTGGTCAACGAAAAGCGCGTGGCCGCGCTGCCCGATGCGCCCACCATGGGCGAGACCCTGAAGGGCTTTGGCCAGACCCCGTGGTACGGCATGTTCGCCCCCGCCGGCACCCCGAGCGCCGTGGTGGCCCAGCTGCAGGCCGAGGTGGCCAAGGCGCTGGACCACAAGGACGTGGTCGACAAGCTGGCCGCCGTGGGCTGCGAGCCGTTCAAGGGCACATCGGCGCAGCTGGGCACCCTGGTCAAGGACGACCTGGCGCGCTGGCACAAGGTCGTCCAGGAAACGGGCGCGAAGGTGGATTGACCACCTCGCCACCAATTCGTCGCTTCACCATCCATCCATCCATAACTCAGAACGGAGACACATCCCTCATGCAAGCAACCCGCAAACAATTCACCCTGCTGGCCCTGGCCGCGCTGTGCGCCGGCAGCGCCTTCGCGCAAGGTGGCAGCTACCCCGCCAAGCCCGTCACCCTGGTCGTGCCCACGGCCGCCGGTGGCACCACCGACCTGTCGGCCCGCATGCTGGCCCAGGCGCTGGGCCCGGTGCTGGGCCAGTCGGTCATTGCCGACAACAAGGGCGGCGGCAATGGGGCCATTGCGGCCAGCGCCGTCAAGCGCGCCGAGGCCGACGGCTACACCCTGCTCATGCAGTACTCGGGCTACCACGTCATCTCGCCCCACCTCACCAAGCAAAAGCAGTGGGAGCAGACCGACTTCCAGCCCGTGGCCAACGTGATCTCGGCCCCGCAGATCATCGTGGTGCGCAACGACCTGCCGGTGAAGACCCTGGCCGAGCTGGTGGCCTATGCCAAGGCCAACCCCGGCAAGCTCAACTACGCTTCGTCGGGCAATGGCTCGCTGCAGCACGTGACCGGCGCCATGCTGGAGCAGCAGGGCGGCGTGAAGATGGTGCACGTGCCCTACAAGGGCACCGGCCCCGCGCTGCAGGACCTGCTGGGCGGCCAGGTGGACCTGACCTTCGGCACCGCGCCACCCTTCATGCCCCACATCGCCGCCGGCAAGCTGCGCGTGCTGGCCGTGACCGGCAAGGAGCGCCTGCCCAGCCTGCCCGAGGTGCCCACCACGGCCGAGGCCGGCTACCCCAAGGTGGACGCCACCTCCTGGTTCGCTGTGTTCGCCCCGGCCGCCGTGCCCAAGCCCGTGGTCGACAAGCTCACGGCCGACATCCGCACCGTGGTGCAGAGCGCCGCCTTCAAGCAAAAGGCCCAGGAGCAGGGCGCCACGGCCGACTACCAGACGCCGCAGCAGCTGGGCGAGAAAGCCAAGGTGGAGCTGGCCAACTGGGCGACGGTGGTGAAGACCTCCAAGATCGAGGCGGAGTAGGCCCAGGGCCGGGTGGTCAACCCGCCTGCAGGCTCAACCGTTGAGCCTGCAGGGCGCCAACCCCGCAAGGGCCCGCCGTGTGCGGGCCTTTTTCGTTGCGGCGTGCGCTCTGTGTGCCAAACTTTTGTGCGTGATGCGCATCCAAACGACCATGCTGCCACCAACCACCTGTTTCCCCGCGTCGTCGCAATGGTTTGCACGCGGTGCCCTGTGCCTGGCCCTGGCGGCCATTGCCACCGCGGGCATGTTGGCGCCCGTGAAGCAGGCCCATGCCCAGGGCCTGGGCTGCGGCGGCCGCCTGGTGGGTGTGGGCGATTCGCGCGCCAGCCTGGTCATGAAGTGCGGCCAGCCCTTCGCCACCGACACGGTGTGCATCCGTATTCCCCGCGTGCTGTGGACCGTGCCCCTGCACCCGCGCGAGGCGCCCCGCCAGATAGTCACCGAGCAGTGCGAGTACGTGGACGAGTGGACCTACCACCGCGGCCCGGGCAACTTCATGTCGGTGGTGCGGCTGCAGAACGGGGTGGTGGCGCAGATACGGGATGGGGACCGGGTGCCATGACGGGCCGCATCTCAGGCCCCTTGAGCCTTCGACAGGTCGCCGAAGCGCGCCACGTAGTGCCACACCTTCTTGAGCGCCTGCGGGTCGTGCTGCCCTGAGGCCGCGGCCTCGCCGATGGCGGCCGGTGTCAGCACGCCGTGCCGGGCGATCTGCGCACCCAGCGCGGCGATGGCCGAGCCCCGGTAGTCCGCGTGCTGCAGCAAGACTTCCACGTCCAGCCGAAACCCCGCATGCCATTCCACAGGACAGGGCAGTTGGCGTGCCAACTCCTCTAGAGGACTTTCGCGGAAGCATGGATCCAGTACCAGCGCCTCCACATCACGCGCCAGCAGCACGGGGCCATGCACGTGGGCTTCGATGTAGCGGTCCAGCGGGTCGGGCTGGCGGTTCGCTTCGGCCAGCGCAATGAGCGCCGTGGCGTGGTCCACCGTGCCGAAGTGCTGCGGTTCAAACACGCTGTCGGGGTAGCAGAAGGTGGCGCGCTGCAGCACCTCGGGTTTCAGGCGCAGGTAGGCCGAGCCAAAGCGTGGTGCTGCGCCCGTGGGCAGGGCGCGGTGGTTCAGTGCGCCGTACTTGGGTCGCTCGCCGGGGGGCCGCGCCGTCGTACGCACCGCCGAAGATGCGGCTCTCCCACTGCCACCGGTCGCCACCCTCGTGCGCAGTCAGGCCGCCGTTGCTGGTGCGGGTTTCGAACTGGGATTTGTAGCAGCCATCCTCGCGCAAGGCCTGCAGGATGGGCCGGCCCTGGTGCCAGCGGTCGGGGTGGAACTGCAGGGTAATGCGGGCGGCCTTATCCAGCGGCTGTGCACGCTCAACCGTGGTGTTGCGCGCTTTGGCCTCGACCTCCCGCAGCGCGCGGTCCTGCGGTGGGCCCGCGGGGAGGCCGTCAAGCGGTGGTGGGTGGTGGTGCGCCATGTGCGCCGGGCTGTGGCGGTTGTCCGGAGGGGGCCTGCCATACCGTCAGCGCTGCCTGCAGCGCGTCCTCGCATGCATGGTGCACGGCCACATCCCCGCGCGTGGCCGCAATGTGCGCCAGCAGCGCGTGCACGGCGCTGCGCTGCACGGGCGTGCACCAGGCCAGGAAGCGGTTGTCGGCACCATCCCAGGCCAGGTGCGAGAGCAGTTGGTCGGCATACCAGCTGTGGTCGGGCCACACATCGGGCAGCAGGGCAAAGCGGGCGAGGTTGGGGAAGAAGTAGCCAATGCCGTCGGCACTCGAAAACGTGATCGGGTCCCAGCCCGCGTTGCCCAGGTCGCTGCGGCGCAGGGTGGCGCGCGTGCGGGCGCGCAATGTGTCGTCGTGCGTACGGCACTCGTCGCAGTGGCTGCGGTTGGTGAAGTGTGCGGGCTTGCCCACGCCGGCAAAGGCGGCCTCCACCTGGGCCAGAACGGCTTCGTCTGCCTCGGCCTGGGGCCAGGCGTGGGCGCAGTGCAGCAGGTGCGCGACCCAGGCCGTGGCCTCGGCGTCGGTGCACTGGGCAAACCATTTGTACTCGCCCGCGGCCAGGGTTTTGGAGCCATTGGCGAGTGCGCGCACCACGGCCCCGAAGTCGGCATCGGAGGGGGTGAAGGCAATGGTGGTGGCGCCGCAGTGCGGGCAGGGCGTTGTCATGCGCTGGCCTGTGCTGCCCGGTAGTGGGTGCCCAGCGTGTCCGCACAGGGGGCCAGCCATTGGCGCAGGGCGGCGGTGCCGTGCTCGGCGGCGGCCCAGTGTTCGAGGTCGACGGCCAGGCCGTTCGCGCCCAGGTTGGCATGGCGGATGAAGCGCACCGACAGCACCTGCTCCAGCGCCCCTGCCAGGGCCGGGAAGTCCATCAGCGATGGCATGGCGGGCCAGGGGGTCAGGCGCGTGTACTTCATCTGCTGCGAATCGATACTGAAGCGGCCGCCCGGCCGCCACTGGGCCATGAACAGGCCGTCGTGCCGGCGCAGCGTGGCGCACCACAGGCCGTAGCTGGGGATGGCGATGTCCAGTTGCAGGTCTGCGGGCTGGAGCGCCTTGCGCCGGTAGAACCAGTGGTTCATGGGCACCGTGGAAAGCTGCAGGTTCACCACCCAGGGTGCGCCCAACTGCTCTGCCATGCCCACATGCGAGGCCCAGGCCTGCATGGCCATCTCGTCCTCGGCGGATGTGGTGGTGCCCATGCCGGGGCGGGATCAGGGCGCGTAGGTCACGCTGGCCAGCCCCTGCAGGTCGGCCGTGGGCGAGGCCGAGGTGGTCAGGCTGTAGAGCACGCGCTTGGTACTGTCAGGCGCGGCCCATTCGTAGGCGATGGTGTGGGCCGTGCCGTTCTGCGGGCTGGCCGATTTCGAGTCCTGCACCTGGCGGGCCACCATGGGCACGGGCGCCTCGGTCGCCATTTTCTTGAACCAGGCCAGGGTCTGCGGAACGCCCACGCGGCGCGCGTACACCGCGCACAGGTTCTGGCCGTCGGGGATGGCGACCACGAAGCTGCCATGCGGGTCCGGCACCGGCCAGACCTTGCCGGGCTGGCCCTGCAGGAAGTAGTTGGCCTTGTCGGCCGGCATGGTGGGCAGCGGTGCCAGCTTGGTGCGCAGCGCACCCAGGTTGGACGCGTACTTCGCGCAGGTGGTGGCGAAGATGTTGGCAAACGATTCGGCTTGCTGGGCGGGCGTGCTGGCGCTGGCGGCTGCGCCGCCTGGGGTGCTGGGGTTGGCGGGCGCTGCAGGCTTGGTGGTGCTCTGCGCATAGGCCTGGGCAGACAGCGCAAGCACAGCGGCAGTGGCCGCAAGCAGGGGGCGGGCCCGGAGGGCCTGGAAGAGGGCGGGCTTCATCATCATCATGGGGGCTGGATCTACGATGGTGCGTACAGAACCCCTCATTGTGCCAAAGCACACCTGCAGGCAGGCCGGACGCTCCGCCTGGCGCAAGAAGAGGCCGCTTGCCGCGCCCCCAAAGAAAAAAATCTACCGGCATCGCTGACGGTAGATGGCATGTGTTGTTGTTGCTGCAGCAGCGCCCCGCACCGTGCCATCGCTGGCCCGGGTCTGCGGCCGGCGGGCCGGCAGTTGCCTGCCAGCCCGCGGACGCAAGCGCTTCTTTCTCCCAGGTTTCCCACTCTTTCTTTTGCTTACGATTCTAGGAGTGCAGGGCGCGGCTGAAGAGCCCCCAAATGGGTGATGTGCGCTTTGTGCTATGAACCTGCCATGGCATCCACCGCAACCCCCTGGACCCTGTATGGCGCCCCCGCCTCCGGCTCGATCGCGGTGGAGGCCGCGCTGACGCTGCTGGGCATTCCCTATGCCCTGGTCGATGGCGCGACCTGGGCCGACCCCGCCGCGCGCGAGCGCGTGGCGCCGGTGAACCCGCTGCGCCAGATTCCCACCGTGGTGCTGCCCGGTGGCGAGGTCATGACCGAAAGCGCCGCCATCCTGGTCCACCTGGCCGATCTGCACCCCGAGGCGCGCCTGGCGCCGGCGCTGGATGACCCCCGGCGCAGCCAGTACCTGCGGTGGATGGTGTATGTCTCATCGGCCATTTAGAGTGGCTAACACGACCTCTCAACAAACCGCGAGCAGATGATAGCTGCGGCCAATTTCAGCAGCCGCTCGGAGGATGTCCAGTCGCCGCTCAAAGTGAATGCGCAGCTTTCCAAAGCCGGCAAACCAGGCATGGGTTCTCCCCACTGCCCAGCGATGCTTGCCCAAGCGCTTGCTGCTCTCTATGCCCCGCCTGGCAATCCTGCGTGATATGCCGCAGCTGCGCAGGTGCGCTCTGCATTTGGCGTAGTCATAGCTCTTGTCAGCGTACAGTTTGGCGGGCCAACACCTGGGCCTGCCGCGCAATCCCCGCACTTCCGGTAGGGCATCAATGCACTGGTCGAACATCATGCAGTCGTGCAAGTTGGCGCCACTGACCAGCACTACCAACGGGATGCCCCGGGCGTCTACGACGATGTGTCGCTTGGAGCCAAGCTTGCCTCTGTCCGTGGGGGTGGACCCTGTTTCCTGGCCCCCCGGGGGCTTGGTACCGAGGAGCCATCAATGCTGGCCCAGCTCCAATCGATCTGGTCCTGTTCACGCAAGCGAGTCAGCATGGCCTGATGCAACTGCTCCCAGACACCAGCGGCGTTCCAGTCGCGCAGGCGTCGCCAGCAGGTCATGCCGCTACCGTATCCCAGGGATTGGGGGCGGTCTTCCCATGGAATGCCTGTTTGCAAAACGAACAGGATGCCGTTGAGGGCGGCTTCATCGCTCACTGCGAGCTTGCAAGCACCGCCTTTGGCGGATGGCACGAAGGCTGGAATCAGGGGTTGTAGCTGCCGTCACAGTTCTTTGCTAACGCGTCGTCGTGCCATGAGGGCAGCGGGCATGGCTGCTCTGCGGAGGCCTCGGAGGAAGTGGTGTTAGCGACTCTAAGGCCGCGAAATCCACGACAGCGATCAGGTGCAGATCGCCAGCACATCGGATCCGACGTTTTTTGGGACTTCCCTAACGCACGCACGTCCTGGCGCGCATTTGGCCGTCGTGCGTCAGTTGAGCCGAGTGCTCCAGGTCGCGACTGTTCCAGCTGAAGCAGTCGCCCAGCCCTTCGACGGGAATGCCGAGTTGTTCGAAATGCGATGTTCGCCAAAGCGCGCCGAGGGGACTTGCATGAACTGGAAGATGCGCGCGGGCTTGCCGCGCCCGCGCCCGTGCGCGCGCAGCGCCAGACCAAAGGCCGCCGTGCCCTTGCCCTTGCCGTCGCCGGTGTGCACCAGCACCAAGCCGCGGCGCTCGCCCTGGGGTTCGTCGTAGCGGGCTTCGGTGGGCGGCACTCCATCTGCATGGAGTTTGTTCGTCAGTGTGCATCGGGGTGATATCGTCGTAGCCTACAGTTACCAACACCGCACAGTAGACGCGAACGCAGCGCACGATTCGCCCCGCGCATTCATCCATCCCTATCAGTTCTTGACCATGCCGACCAACTCCATCCCCGCCATCGCCACAAAGACCGATGCAGTAGGCATCCTCCGCAAGGAAGCCGCCTTCATCGACACCAACGTTGACCACTACCATACTCTGGTGGCTGGGGTGCGGTCGGGGGTTGAAGTGGTGCTGCTGGACGGCAGCCGCGACGGGCTGACGCAGATGGCCGAATGGGCGCACACGCACAGCGGCTACGACGCCATCCATGTGCTCAGCCATGGCTTCGAGGGCGGCATATTCCTGGGCAGCAGCCGTGTCAACGTCGACACTCTAGACGGCAATACGGGCTTGCTGACGACCATTGGCACCAGCCTGAACAGTGGCGGTGACATCCTGCTGTATGGCTGCGACGTGTCGAAAGGAGCGGGCCAGCCTTTTGCCGACCGGCTGGCGGCATTGACGGGTGCCGACGTGGCCACCTCGACCAACGGCACCGGCGCTGCGGCCCTGGGCGGCGACTGGCATTTGGAGCAGCATACCGGCGCGATCGAGGCCGCGACCGTGCTGACGGTCCCAGGCCAACAGGACTGGAACGGCCTGCTGATAGCCACCACGCTGGCAGCAGGCGACATCGCGATCCTCGGACTGAATGCCGACGACACCGCGGGCTCGCAGCGCTGGGCCTTCGTGGCGATGCGCGACATCGGCGCCGGCACCATCATCCACTTCACCGACGCCAGTTACGACGGCAGCATCTCGGCGGCCTCCAATCGGTTCTACACCTCGGGCAACAACGAGGGTTTCATGACCTGGACGGTGGGGGCCGACATCACCGCCGGCTCGCTGTTCATCGTGACCAACAACGGTAGCGGCAATGCCTCGATGACGGACAAGGACCTCAATGCCGTCACCGGCTTGAGCGGCTCGTTAGGCACCAGCACGAACACGGCCTTCCTCGGTACCGGCGACCAGATCTTCGCCTACCAGGGCACCTCCGGCACCACGGTCGGCGCCACGTTTATCTACGGCATCAACACCGGCCAGAACGGTACCAACTACACCAACGGTTCGTGGATCAGCACCGGATCCATCACCGGTCAGCAGTTCTCCTATATCCCGGACGGCCTGACCAACGGCACCTCGGCGATCGCGCTGACGTCCAACAGCCTGACGGGCAGCTCCAGCGCCAGCGGTACGTTCGGCTTCGACAACATGAAGTACAACGGCATCACCACCGGCACCAAGGCGGACCTGCTGGCCGCCGTCGGCAATGCTACGAACTGGGTGGGCGACAACACCACACCCTATACCCACGCGGGGATCGGCAACTTTACGATCAATGGTACGCCCACCGTCACTGGCATCACCTCCAGCACCGCCAACGGCAGCTACAAGGTCGGCGACACGATTGCCATCCAGATCAGCTTCAGTGAAGCCGTCACCGTCAACTCCGCCGGCGGCACGCCGCAGCTGACGCTGGAGACGGGTACGACCGACCGCCTGGCCAGCTACGCCACGGGCACAGGCACCAGCACGCTGACTTTCAACTACACCGTGCAGGCCGGCGACACGAGCGGCGACCTGGACTACTGGGGCACCACCGCCCTGGCGCTGAACAACGGCAGCATCACCGCCACCAGCAGCGGACTGGCAGCCACGCTCACCCTGCCCACGCCTGGCGCAGCGGGCTCGCTGGGCGCCAACAAGGCCATCGTCGTCGACACCACGCCGCCGTCTGCACCGAGCGTGCCCGACCTGCAGCCCGCATCGGATAGCGGCCTGAACACCGACAACATCACCAACGCCACCACGCCGACCTTCAGCGGCACGGCCGAGGCGGGCAGCAGCGTCACCCTGTACGCCAACGGCAGCACGGTGCTGGGTACGGCCACGGCCACCGGTGGCAACTGGAGCATCACCGCCAACCCGGCCCTGGTGCAGGGCACGCACACCATCAGCGCCCAGGCCACGGACGCGGCGGGCAACGTGGGCGCCATGTCCGGCAACCTGTCGGTGACCATCGACACGGCGGCGCCCACCGGGCTGGGGCTGAGCAGCACCTCTGTCGCCGTGTCCTCCACGGGCAGCAACGCGGCAATAGCCACTGTCTCGGCCACTGATAACCAAGCCATCACCTACGCCTTGGCCACGGGCAATGGCACGAACGATTTGAACAACGGCAGCTTCAACATCAGCGGCACGGATCTGCGCACCAGCAGCGCGCTGAGCGCCGGCACCTACAAGATCTACCTGTCGGCCACCGACGTGGCGGGCAATGTGAGCTACTCGGCCCAGACCATCACCGTGGCCTCTGGCCCCACGGTGACCGACGCCAATATCAGCATCTCTGGTGCCTCGGGGACCGGCGGTGCCTACAAGGCTGGAGACACCGTCACCGCCACCTGGGACAACACCGCTGCTGGTGACAACGCCAGCGGCGTCACTGGCGTCACAGTGGACTTCTCGGCCTTTGGCGGCGGCTCGGCCGTGACAGCCGTGAACTCCAGTGGCACCTGGACCGCCTCCTACACCATCGCAGCCGGTTCCATCGACGCGACCAACCGCAACGTGAGCGTCACCGCCACCAACGGCAACGGCCCCACCACCACGGCAGACACCACCAACTCCACGGTGGACAACGTCGCCCCTGCGGTCACCGCGTCCAATATCGGTCTCTCGGGCGCCACGGGCTCCGGCGGTACCTACAAGGTTGGCGACACCGTCACAGCCACCTGGAACAACACGGCAGCCGGCGACAACAACAGCGACACCCTCAGCAGCGTCACGGTGGACTTCTCTGCTTTCGGCGGCGGCTCGGCCGTTGCTGCCACCAACAGTAGCGGGGCCTGGACGGCCACCTACCTCATCGCCGCCGGCACCATCGATGCCACGGGCGCCAACGTCAACGTCACGGCCACCGACAACGCGGGCAATACGACCTCCCGCGCCGGCACGGCCAACGCCACCGTGGACACGCAAGCGCCCGTGGTGACCGATGCCAACCTGTCCATCAGCGGCGGCGCGGGCGGCGTGTTCAAGGCGGGCGACAACGTCACCGCCACCTGGAACAACACCGCAGCTGGCGACAACAACAGCGACACCCTGGGCAGCGTCACCTTCGACTTCTCGGCCTTTGGCGGCGGCACCGCGGTGGCCGCCAGCAACACCGCAGGGGTTTGGAGCGCCACCTACACCATCACGGCCGGCGCGCTCAGTGCCGGCAACCGCAACATCAGCGCCACCGTCACCGACAACGCGGGCAACACCACCACCAGGGCAGACACCAGCAACGCCACCGTGGACAACAGCGTGCCCGCGGTGACGGGCGTGACCTCCTCCACCGTCAACGGCGCCTACAAGGCGGGGGCCACGGTCAGCATCCAGGTGGCGTTTGGTGAAAACGTCACCGTCACCGGCACGCCCACCCTGGCGCTGAACAATGGCGCCAGCGCGGTCTACACCGCGGGCAGCGGCAGCGGCACGCTGACCTTCACCTACACCATCGCCGCCGGCCAGAACAGCGCAGACCTGGACTACGCCAGCACCAGCGCGCTGGCGCTGGCGGGCGGTAGCATCCGTGACGCGGCGGGCAACGACGCCGTGCTGACCCTGCCCGCGCCCGGCGCGGCCGGCTCGCTGGGCGCCAACAAGAACATCGTGGTGGACACGACCGCGCCCACGGCGCAGATCGCCTCGCTGGCGTTCTCCAACGACACGGGCGGCAGCAACACCGATCTGGTGGCCAACAGCGGCACGCAGACGCTCAACGGCACGTTGAACAGCATCTTCGCCCTAAACGAGCGGGTGGAAGTCTCCCTGAACAACGGCACTACCTGGGTCGATGCCACCGCGGCCGAGGGCGGCCTGGCCTGGAGCCTGAGCGGCCAGACGCTCTCGGGCAGCGGCACCCTCAAGGTGCGCGTGAGCGACGCGGCCGGCAACCACGGCCCCGAGCTCAGCCGCGACTACACCATCGACACCACAGCGCCCACCTTCAACCCGGCGGGCGCCACCCCCGCAGACAATGCCGCCAGCGCGGCCACCACCGGCGCCATCGTGCTGCCGTTCAGCGAGGCGCTCGATGCCACCCCCACCACGGGCAGCGTGCTCACCAGTGTGCAACTGCGCGACGTGGCCACCAACACAGTAGTGCCCGCCACCGTCACCATCAACGGCAGCGGGCAGCTCGTGATCACGCCCACGGCCGCCCTGGCTGCCTCCACCGCCTACTACGTCAACTGGGGTGCCAATGCCCTCAAGGACCTGGCGGGCAACAGCGTGGCCGCCGTGGCCGACCAGACCACCTACAACTTCACCACGGCGGCAGCACCCTCGGACGGTGGAGGAAGCACGCCCCCACCCGGCCAGAGCACCGTGGACGGCACCACGGTACAGACCGGCACCACCACCAACAGCAACGGCACCACGACGACCACCACCACTGTGGCCCCCGTGCCGGCCACCCGCCCCGAAGACCCCAACACCCCCAACAGCCAACTGGCCGACATCCCCCTGGCCACGGCCGGTGGCGAGACCGTGCTGCAGATCGGCCTGCCCGTGGGCGTCGGTGTTTCCTCAGAAGAGACCACGGGCGCCAACCTCACACTGCGCGACAAACTCATCGGCGCCAGCCAGCCCCTCTCGCTGCCGGCCGACTTCACCCAACTGCTACAGACCGGCATCGACACCTTCGTGCCCGGCGTGCAGGACCAGAGCCAGGTCACGGTACGCACCCTCACCCTGAGCGTGGCGCCAGGAACCGTACCCGGCCAGCCCATCACCATCACCGGTGCCAACGGCACGGGTGAGAGCGACACGGCCCACCCCGCACGGCAGGAGGCCCTGGTCATCGACGCACGCCAGATGCCCAGCGGCACCGTCCTCAAATTCGACAAGGTCGAATTCGCCATCGTCATCGGAGCCGTGCGCATCGTGGGCGGCGAAGGCGCCAACTTCGTCGTGGGCGACAGCGCCGCCCAATTCATCGTGCTCGGCCCCGACGACGACGTGCTGCGCGGCGGTGGCGGCGGCGACGTCATCGGCAGCCACGGCGGCAACGACAAACTCTACGGCGACGACGGCAATGACACCCTGGTGGGAGGCATCGGCGACGACCACCTGGAAGGCGGCGCCGGCAACGACGTGCTCATCGGCGGCGCAGCCGACACCGGTACCTGGCAGTTTGCCCTCCGCACGGATGGCCAGATCCACGCCAGCTACAACGCCAAGGAAGCAGCCCTGAGCGACCTGGTGCAGGGCAGCATCGTCGGCAACTGGCAAGGCGGCGTACCCATCGACCCGCGCCTGGCCCTGGTCTACAACCAGGACTACGGCCGGCTGGAGACCACGGCCCTGCTGTTCCAGGGCCTCACGGGCCAACTGCCCACTCTGGACTTCCAGAACTTCCTGTCTAGCCCCGAATGGACCAAGGCGAACCTGCTGCAAGGCGCCTGGAACTGGTACGAAAGCACCTTGCCCGCCAACCTCACCACAGCAGACAAGGCCAAGGCCCTGATCACCCAGACCGTGGGTGCCAGCATGGCCACAGCGCAGAACGTGCAGATCGCCGTGGACTACCTGGCCCAGGGCGGCACCTGGACTGGCGCGCTGGACTTTTTGATTCACCTGCCGCAGGTGAAAAACGCTATCACGACCCAGACCTCCACGGGCCCATTGCTCAACCTGATCCAGGCAGGCACCATTGCCGAAACCGGCTGGAGCTTTGACAGCGGCAACGACACCCTGCTGGGCGGAGCGGGCAACGACGTGCTGATCGGCGGCGGCGGCAACGACCTGCTCGATGGCGGCGAAGGCACCGACATGGCCGTGTACGTGGGCCAAGTACAGCACTACGGCTTCAAGCTGCAGACCAACGCCAGCACAGGCCAGGCGGAAGTGCTGGTGCGCATACTGGCCAGCGGCGAGGTGGACACGCTGCGCAGTGTGGAACTGCTGCAGGTGGGCGGGCAGTCCTACCGCATCGACACCACCGGGCTGCAGCAGGGCGTGGACTACACGCTGGCAGGACATGTGCAGTTGGTGGGGGCGGCGGAACTGGCGTTGGCCGTTCTCCCAGCATTTTGAGCTGGTTTTGTTCGTCGGCATTATGTCTGCAAGGCTTGACTTGAGCTCCTGAGGCGGCGGGGCATTACCAGCCGGATTACCAGGCAAGGGATAAATTGCAACGAACGGCTGGGCGGGCACCGCAGGGTGGTCGAGAGGAAGCGCGGATAGTTTGCAGACTTGGGCGAACTGCGAACTGCGAACTGCGAATTGGCTTTGAACGTCTTTTGTACATACACGAAGCGCTGCTGAAATTGGCCGCAGCTATCATCTGCTCGCGGTTTGTTGAGAGGTCGTGTTAGCCACTCTTATTCTCTGCACTGGAGCAAGCCCGACGTGGCACGCATCGGCGCGCCACCGGCCGCGCGCGACGATGTGGTCCATGCCGTGCACGAGCGCATCGCCTTCTGCTGGGCCCATATGGACAGCCGGTTGAGCCCGGGGTCCTACCTGCTGGGCGACGCATTGACGGTGCTGGACCTGTATGTCACCGTCGTGTCGCGCTTCGGCCCCTGGCGCGCGCGCTTCTGCGAGGTGGCGCCGCGCATGGCCCCGGTGGTGCGCCGGGTGGACAATGAGCCCCGGCTGCAGGCATTCTGGCGCGAGCGCTTTGCGCTGGAGTGAACCCTGTGCATCCATCCGAACCCTCTTGACCTTGCCGGAGCCCCCTGCCGCCATGCTGAGCTACATCACCCTGGGCGCGAACGACATGCGCGCGTCCGAGCGCTTCTACACCGCCCTGCTGGTGCCGCTGGGCTACCGCAAGCAGGTTGATCCCGAAGGCCTGACCTTTGCGCTGCCGGCCCCGGGGGGCGGCAGCGGCCCCTGCGTCGTCTACGTCAAGCCACCGTTCGATGGCCGGCCCGCCACGGTGGGCAACGGCTCGATGACCGCGTTTCGCACCGGCTCGCACGACAGCGTGCGCCAGGTGCACGCGGCAGCGATTGCCGCAGGCGGCAGCGACGAGGGCGCGCCCGGCTTTCGCGCGGCCTACAGCAAGGACTTCTTTGTTGCCTATGTCCGCGATCCGGTGGGGAACAAGATTGCGCTTTTCTGCAATGACCCGGCTGCTGTTCAGGGCTGAGCCTGCGGCTGCACCTGGCGCCGTTCTGCGGATCAGGGGCACCCGCCAGGCCCGCCGCGCCGCCGATGACCAGGCGGCCTGCTCATCGATGGCGGGCCGCGAGGCCAGCCGCTGGATGTCCACGCCAATTCCTGCCAGCCGCAGACAGCGGCTTGCCATAACCAGACAGTGCGCCACCTGAAGTCCACCTAGATTTGGCTTGCGCCAGCGGGGCCCGGATCCGGGCCTGCCGGGCCAACCCAGAACCACCAAGGAGACTTCATGACACAAGCCAGAACCACCACAGCGCTGGACGCGGTGCTTGCCCAGACGACGCAGCGCCGCGGCGGCGCACCGGGCGTCGTTGCAATGGCCACCGACCGCGATGGCAACTTCTACGAGGGGGCCGCCGGAACCCGCGAGCTGGGCCGGGATGCGCCCATGACCACGGATTCCGTCTTCGCGCTGTTCTCGACCACCAAGGCACTCACCGCCACCTGCGTGATGCAGCTGGTCGAAGAGGGGCGGATCCGGCTCGACGAGCCGGCTGGCAAGTACGTGCCCGAGATCGACCAGATCCAGGTGCTGGACGGCTTTGACGCGAGCGGCCTGCCGCGCACCCGCGCGCCCCGGCGGCCGATCACGGTCAACGACCTGATGCTGCACACCTCGGGCCTGTGCTATGAATTCTTCAGCGCCGATGACCTGCGGTTCCGCAATGCCCGCAACATCCCGAGCGTGGTGGGGTGCAGCTTCGACGCGATCCGCTCGGTGCTGCTGCACGAGCCTGGGCAGGCCTGGACCTACGGGGTCAACATCGACTGGCTGGGCCGCATCGTCGAGGCGCAGCGTGGCAAGCGCCTGGGGGCCGTCATGTCCGAGCGCATCTTCGGCCCGCTGGGAATGCAGGACATCGGCTTTGGCCTGAGCGAGTCCATGCGCGGGCGGCGCGTGACCATCCACGACCGCGCCGAGGACGGCCAGCTGACGCCGCTGCCCGAGCTGGTGCTGCCCGACCCGCCGCCGATGGACATGGGAGGCCATGGGCTGTATGGCACGGTGGGCGAGTACATGAAGTTCATCCGCATGGTTCTCAACAACGGGGACGGCCCGCATGGCCGTGTGCTGCAGGCCAAGACCGTGGAGGCCATGGGGACGGACGGGCTGGCTGCGATGGGGCTGTCGGCCGGTGGCTGGACCACGTCCATTCCCGCCTTCAGCAACTCTGGCGAGTTCTTTGCCGGCACGCCCAAGGGCTGGGCCTACAGCTTCATGACCAACCGCGAGCGCACGCCTTCGGGCAGGCCGGCAAACTCCCTGATGTGGGCGGGCCTGGCCAACTGCTTTTACTGGATCGACCGAACGAGCGGTATCGGCGGGTACTGGGCGACGCAGATACTGCCTTTCCAGGACGCCGCGTCCTACCCCGGTTTTGTCGAGTTCGAGTCGGCCATCTATCATGGCCGGTGAGCCGCCACCGGCGTGCATGTTGCGAGGAGCCCGCTGGTATGGAAGCGATCCGCCAAGTCCTGATCACCGATGCCACGGGCGCGCCGAGCACGCGGCACCGCCTGATGGCGGCATCGGCCGACTGGGACGAGGTGCAGCACTGGTGCCGGCAGGTCTACATGCCCTACAACGTGGCCCCGATGGGGGGCGTGCGCAAGCCGCAGTCGATCCTCGACGCCATCCAGATCGGGCACATGACGCTGAGCCGGTTCAGCTATGGTGTGCCGGTGCACCTGACGGAGTTCTCGTCCGACGCCGGCTGCGGCATGGTTTTGACGACGCTGCGCGGAGCGATACGCCACTGGTCGGGTGGCCGCGCGTATGCCGACACGGGCGTGGGCGAGGCGTTTGCGGTGGACAACTCGCGCACCCACTACTGGCTGGACGCCGACGCGCAGCACCTGCAGCTGAACCTCACCTTCCAGCACGATGCGATGGCGGGCCTGTACGAGCGCTGGTTCGGCAGGCCGGCGGACGAACGCATGTGGGCCTGCAAGTTCCGCTTCGGAGGTGCCCAGTCGAGCTGGATCCACCTGCTGTCCTACGTGTGCCGCTGCATCACCGAGATGCCCGATGCCGTGGAGAACGGGCCGCTGGGCCGCCACCTCGAAGAAATGATCGGGCTGCACCTGCTGACCCTGTGGCGCGAGCAGCTGGAACGGCCCCAGGCGCCGACGCTGCACCGCATGGCCCCTAGGCAGGTGCTGCTGGCAGAGCAGCATATCCGGGACCATGCCCGTGAGGCGCCGACCCTGAGCGAGCTGGCGCGCTGCGCCGGCGTCAGCGTGCGGACCTTGAACGCCGCCTTTCGCGAGTACCGCCAATGCACGCCCATGCAGGCGGTGCGGGAGGCCCGGCTCAACGGTGTCCGCGCAGAACTGCTGGCCGCCCCCGAGGGCACGCGTGTGCGCGACGTGGCCGAGGCCTGGGGCTACGCCCACCTGGGCATGTTTGCGGCCAGCTACCGCGCGCGGTTCGGGGAGCCGCCTTCGGCCTCCCTGGGGCGGTTTTGACCTGCTTCGGGCCTGCCAGGCCGGCGGTCATTGCGGCCCGCAGTCGTAGTGCAGCGCCACGATGTCCGACCCGGGCAGCCGGCGCTGGCCGCGCAGCGCCCAGGATTGCTGCACCAGTCCAGGCTCGAAGGTGGGCACGCCCCCGCCCAGCAGCACATTGGCCATCAGCAGATGCAGTTCGTCAACGAGGCCGTGCGCCAGCAGGTCGCAGTACAGCAGGTGGCTGCCGTAGATCAGCAGGTCCGGGCCGGGCGCGGCCTTGAGCTTGCGGATGTGCGCATGGGCCTGGGCGCGGGAGACCACGGTGGTGCTGCCGGCCCAGGGCGCATCGGGGCGCAGGCGCAGACGGTCGCTGACGATGAGCTTGCGCGCGGCCTCCACACGCTCGGCGATCTCGCGCTGCACCGGGTCGCTGGCAGGGCTGCGGTCCACCTGGGGCCAGTAGCCCTCGAACATGGGGTAGGTGGTGGCGCCAAACAGCAGGGTGCCCGCGCGGCGCAGGCAGTCGAGGTTGTGGGCATCGAAGGCGGTGCCGTCCATGGGCAGGCCGGCGAGCGTGCCGCCGGGGCCGGCGCAGTAGCCGTCGAGGGAGCTGAGGATGCTGACGATGAGTTGGGCCATGGGACAAATCTCCTGGGGGCGGGGGTGCACGCGCCCGGCCTGTCCGGGGCGTGTCACTCCTTTGGAGACAGGCCGTGCCGCCAACTCATCGGTCCGGCCGTGATTTTTTTCACTCCAGTTCTTCGGGCATGCCAAAGCGCCGGCAGACCGTGGGGTCGATGAAGCTGTCGATGGATTCGATACATCCCCCGCGCAGGCGCAGCAGCACCACACCGCCGGGGCGAAAGCGGTCGTCGCCGGCCTGCTGCAGGAAGCAGGCAAAGCCCGGCTGGCCGTTGCCGTGCAGGGGCTGCAGGCGCCAGGGGGTCTGGAACACACGTTCGGCAAAGAAGGCCAGCACCATGGGGCGGCCGCTGAACCAGGAGGGCAGGGGCGGCATGGTGAAGCGCGCGTCTTCGGCCAGCAGGCCGGCCATGGCGGCAATGTCACGGCGCTCCCAGGCGACGACGAAACGCGCGAGCAGGTCTTCGAGCCCCGGCGCCGCAGGCGGGGGCGTCTGCAGCAGCTGCGCGGCCGGCATGCGCTGGCGCACCGTGGCCTGCGCGCGCTGCAACGCGCTGTTGACCGAGGCGACCGAGGTGCCCAGCAACTCGGCCGCTTCGGCGGCCGAATACTCCAGCACCTCGCGCAGCAGCAGCACGGCACGCTGGGTGCCGGGCAGGTGCTGCAGCGCGGCCACAAAGGCCAGGGCCACATGCTCGCGCCGCTGCAGCGCGGCGGCCGGGTCCTCGGGGCTGGCGGCTGCCCATTCTGCGTCGGGCAGGGGTTCGAGCCACACCGGGCCGGCCACCGGCTCGCCCAACTCGGCCGTGAACTGCAGGGGGGGCGCGTGGTCCGCTGAGGTGAGGCGCTGCGGGCGCTGTGCGATCAGGCGCAGGCAGACATGGGTGGCAATGCGGTAGAGCCAGGTGCCCAGGGCGCTGCGCGCCTCGAAGCCGGCCAGGCCGCGCCAGGCGGCGAGCAGTGTCTCCTGCAGGGCGTCGTCGGCATCAAAGGGTGAGCCCAGCAGGCGGTAGCAGTGGGTGTGCAGCGCGCGGCGGTGCGGCGCCACCAGCCGGTCGAAGGCGGCCGTGTCTCCGGCCTGGGCGCGCGCCAGGTACCCGGTGGAGAGATCAGGGCGTGCCGCAGGCGCTGGCATGGCGCATCGGGCGCGGTCCGGCCCCGGGGCCTCAGGCCGTGTCGGCCTCCAGCTGCACGTTCCAGGCCTCCACGATCTCGGCCAGCTTGGGGCTGCGTTTGGTGCCGATCTGCAGGCCCTGCGAGATGGCCGCGACGATGTGCTTGGCCCCCGGGTCCATGCTGGGGCTGATCTCGACCGACTCCAGCACATCCTTGGCCCGCAGCAGCAGCACCCCCGCCTCGGCCAGCAGATCGTTCTTCTCCGACGCGAAAAAATCGTTGCCCATGGGCTTGTGCTTGTCCAGCCGCGCCTTGATGGTGTCCGAGAAGAAATCGGGAATCGCCTTGTGCACGTTCAAGAAGAACTTCTCGTTGGCCTGCAGGGAGCTCAGCGTGTGCCGGTAGCGGGTGGGCAGGTGCGGCGCGTAGGTGCGGATGGCCTCGGCCAGCTCCTGCTGCGCGCCCACCCGGGCGGCCACGCCCGTGGGGGCCTCAAACACCTCCTTGAGCAGCGCCAGCTTGGCCTCCGACGCGTGCAGGGCGGTGCGCACCTGGGACAGGTGCTGCTCGTAGCGCAGCCGCACGAAGTTCGAACCCTCCCGGAGTTCGTACAGTTTCCAGCCGAGCGCACCGTAGCCCGCCAGGGCCGCGATGATCAGGATGAGCACGAATAGATCTGTTGCCATGGGTGTGCCGCAGGAAGGAAAGAGGGAGAAAGAAGGGCGAGACGGGGGAAACCCCGCCAAGCATACCGCTTGCGCCGCCGGGCGCCCATGCGGGCATTCCATGGCCCTGGCGGGCCCCGATGGCTTTCAGCCCCCCCGCAGCTCGGTCTTGCGCTCGATCACCCGCGACACCAGCCCGTAGTCCACCGCCTCCTGGGCCGAGAGCCAGTGGTCGCGCTCGATGTCGGCCAGCACCTGCTCCAGCGGCTTGCCGGTCTCGCGCGCGATGGTGCGGGCGATGCGCTCGCGCGCTTTGACGATCTCGCGCGCCTGCACGGCGATGTCGGTGGCCTGGCCACCCGCACCGCCACTGGGCTGGTGGATCAGAAAGCGCGTATTGGGCAGGCAGTAGCGCCGCTCGCGCGGGGCCGCAAGGTACAAATGGGTGGCGGCGCTGCCGACCCAGCCGGTGCCGATCATGTTCACCGGCGCGGCGATGAAGCGCACCACGTCGTGGATGGCGTCGCCCGATTCGAGGTGGCCGCCGGGCGAGCTCACGATGATGTCGATGGGCTCGGGGCCCTCGGCATCGAGCGCGATGAGGCGGCGCGTGACGTCGGCGGCCGTCACATCGGTCACGGTGCCGAAGATCAGCAGGGTGCGCGCCTTGAAGGCTTTTTCCTCCAGGTAGGAGGTGCGGGGCTCGGTGGCGCTGGAGGGTGGGGCAGGGGTGTCGTCTGCGGCGTAGTACATGGAGAAACAGTCCTTCAATGTGGAATGGGAAGAACTGCCTTGACGAACGGGGCCCGGGTTTCGTGACAGGCCCCTGCAGAGTGTGCCCCACCGTGGCAAGATGGCTGGCATGCACGATGACCGCCACCTGTTGCCCCTGACCGATCACGGCGCCCGCCGCCGCCTGGTGCGTGCGGCCGCGCGCCTGCTGGGGCCCAGCGAAGCCGAGGACGCCGTGCAGGACGCCCTGGTGCGCGCGCTGGAGTCCGAGGCCGGCCTGGGCGACCTGAATGCCGCGCACGCTTGGCTGCACACCGTGGTGCGGCACCAGGCCATCGACCGGCTGCGGCGGCGCCAGTGGATGGAATCGTGGGTGGCCCAACTGAACGAGACCAGCGACGCCGGGCTGGCATCCACACCCTCTGCCGAGTCCGACGCCGCACAGGCCCAGCAGGCTGAGCGCGCCCTGCGGGCCCTTGCCGCACGACTGGCGCCCGCGGACGGGGCTGCCGTGCTGCTGTACGAGGTTTTCGAGGCCAGCCATGCCGAACTGGCCCAGGCCGGCGGCAAGACCGAGGCCGGCAGCCGCCAGCAAATGCGCCGGGCGCTGCTGCGCTTGAGGCAGGCGGGGCCGGAGGGCGTCGTGCGGGAGACCGAAGCGGGTGGACGCGACGAAAGCGCTACCTTTGGCGTCTACCTGCAGGCGCTGCAATTGCGCGACCCGCAGGCCTTGTGGGCCATGCTGGGCCAGCCGCCGGTGCGTGCGGTGGCGCAGGCCGCATCCGTCAAAGGCGTCCCGGTGGCGCCGCGTGCGGCCGCTACTGCCACCACCTGCGGCATCGTGCAGGTGGGTGGGCAACTGGGTCTGGTGCTCACGCTCGATGGGGTGCGGCTGTGCGTGTTGCCGCTGGGTGTGCGCCCTGTGTGTGGGCTGGATCTGGAGCCTGTGGCGGTGTAGTTGCGTCGGTAGAGAGAACAGGCTCCAGCCCTGGGCGGGCGGTTGCAGCTACGGCAACTGGAGCTTGCCCAGCAATTCCGCGAGTTCTTCCCGCTTCTGGCTGGACGGAGCGGTCTCCAGCACCATGGCTGCTTCCGGGCGGGCTTCATCGATGCGCCCCAGTGCGTGCAGCGCTGTCGCCTTGACAAGGCGCAGCAGCCATTCGGACGCGATCCCTTTGGCCAGGGAGGGTTCGATCACTTGCAGTGCCTCTTGTGGTCGCTGCTGGCCCAGCAGGTGGTCGGCCAGGAAATATCGCGCGATGACCACTCCTATGCTTCCTTCTGCCGCACCTTGGCCCAATGTGACGCTCAATGACAGCTCCAACTGGTTGCGTGCCTGCGGAAAGCGACCCAATTCCGACAGCACGGTCGCGAGCTCACCATGGTAGTCCGGCAAACGGTAGTGGCTGGGGTCTGCCAGGGTAAGGCTCTGCTCGTAGAGTGGGATGGCTTCTGCGCCCTTGCCGGACTGCCACAGGTCGAAAGCCTGGCTTGCGAGGCGTGATGCACGGGCTTGATCGATCATTGCGAAGTTCCAGAGTCTGCAAGTGGAAAGACTCAGCCATGCTACCAGTGCGCGCCTGTAAGGCAGGTCTTGCCTGCCCCGGTCAGGCGGGATGTGCGTGTGCTCGCTGCATGTGATCCGCGTCGAGGTGTGTGCTCCGCTCCACCAGCGCATCCACCACCACCGCCCCCTCACCCACCGCACCCACCAGCACCGGGTTGAGGTCCATCGAGGCGATGGCCCCGTTCGCGCCCGCCATCACCGCGCCCACGGCCACGGCCACATGTGCCAGGGCGGTTACGTCCAGCGGCGGGTCGCCGCGCACGCCGGCGAGCAGGGGGGCGATGCGCAGCGTGCGCAGGGCATCGTGCACATCCTGCGTGCTGAAGGGGGGCAGCAGCACGGCACAATCCTGCAGCGCTTCGACGTTCTTGCCCCCGTCGCCCACCACCACCACGGGGCCGAAGACAGGGTCGTGCCGCGCGCCGACCATGAACTCGTGCCGGCCGCGGCGCATGGCGGCGATGACGACGCCGTCGCGCGCCGCGCCCAGGGTGCCCATCTTGTGCCAGAAGCGGTCGAAGCACTCTGCGGCCTCGTCGGCGCTTTGCAGGTTCAGGGCCACCAAGCCGTGCTCGGATTTGTGCGGGATGTCGGGCGAGCAGGCCTTGGCGACCGCGGGGGCGCCGATGGCGGCGAAGGCCTCGCGCGCCTGCTGTGCGCTGGACACCAGCCGCAGCGGCACGGTGGGCACGCCATGGCGTGCCAGCAGGGCCAGGCTGTCCACCTCGTTCATGAAGCCTGCGGGGCCTGCGGGCAGCGCCACCTTCACGGGCGGCAGCGCAGGCGCACGGGGCTTGCGCATCAGCGCGGTGTGGTCGGCCAGTTGGGCCAGCACGCCCAGGGCCTGGGCTTCGTTGGCATAGGTGGCGATGCCCTGGGCGCGAAAGGGGGCGGCCACGCTGTCCTGCCAGGCGGCCACGGCCACGGGTTTGCCGGTGGCGGCCTCGAAGGCGGCGGTGTCGCGCGCGAAGGCGTCCACGTCGTAGCCCGCGCCGGCCACGGGGATGTTGATGAAGAACAGGTCGGCAGCCGGGTCCTGGGCCACGGCGGGCAGCACGTCGCCGAACAGGCCGCTGTTGCTGAGCAGCGCGGCCGTGATGTCGATGGGGTTGGTGGTGGTGGCAAAGCCGGGCAGTTTGGCGGCCACGGCGGCCTGGGTGGCGGGTGCCAGCGCGGCCAGGGGTAGGCCCACGTCGTCGGCCGCGTCAGCCCCCATGACGCAGCTGGCGCCGGAGTTGCTGATGACCACCAGGCGCCGCCCGGCGGGGCGCCAGCCCTTGAGGTAGGCCTCGGCCGCCAGGGCCTGGGCATGCGGGTCGCGCACGCGCCAGATGCCGTGGTGGCGGAAGAAGGCGTCCACCGTGCGGTCTTCGTTGGCAAGCGAGCCGGTGTGGGAGGAGGCGGCCTTTTGCCCGCCCGCCGTGCGCCCGGCCTTGACGGCGATGATGGGCAGGTCGCGCTCGCGTGCGTAGGCGGCGGTGGCGGCCAGCAGCTCGGGCTGGGCGATGTTCTCCAGGTACAGGAGCAGCAGGCGCACATCGGGGTCGTGGGCCACGGCCCAGGCCAGCTCGCCCACGGTGACGTCGGCTTCGTTGCCGGTGGCGTGCACGTGGCGCACGCCCAGGCCGCGCCCGCGCAGCAGGCCGTAGGCCATGGCGCTCATGCCGCCGCTCTGGCTGACGATGCCCACGGGGCCGTCCTGCGGCGGGACCTCGATGAACATGGTGGAAAAGCCCGCAATGGCCCCGGTACCGAAGTTGGCCAGGCCCTGCGTATTGGGGCCGAACAGGCGCATGCCGGCCGCACGCGCCGTGGCCACCATCTGCCGCTGCACGGCCGCGCCCTCGGGCCCCGTTTCGCCAAAGCCCGAGGCGATGACCACGGCGGCCTGCACGCCGCGGGCCGCGCAATCCTCCACCGCCGCCGCGGCCGTGTCGCCAGCGACCACCACCAGGGCCAGCTCGGGCACCTCGGGCAGGGCCGCCAGGCTGGCGTAGCTTGGCAGGCCCTGGATCGTTTCGCGCTGCGGGTTGATGGGGTAGATGCGGCCGGCAAAGCCGTGGCGCTGCATGTAGTGGATGGGGCGGCCCCCGATCTTGTGGATGTTGTCGGACGCGCCGATGATGGCCACGGACTGGGGGTTGAGGGCGCAGGAGAGCAGGGAGGGGGACATGGCGTGGTGAGTGACGAATGAACGAAATGGGATGAGCCCGTCTTTACAGCGCTGGTTCAGAGCGGCTCACAAAGCTCAGCGCAGCGGTTCTGGCTAGGCGCTGCGTCGCAGGCAGTACCAGCGGTACGACAAGACGCAGCAACGACGCCAGAAGAGCTTTTTGAGTCGCTAACTAGTCGACGGTGGCACCGGAGGTCTTCACGACCTTGGCCCATTTGTCCACTTCGGCCTGCATGAAGGCGCGGTAGTCGGCGGGGCTGTTCCACATGGGGGTGAAGCCCTGGGCCTCGAAGCGCTGCTTCACGTCGGGGCTCTCCAGCACCTTCTTGAGTTCGGCATTGAGCTTGGCGACCACGGGCGCGGGTGTGCCGGCGGGGGCGAGAAGGCCGTTCCAGGCGATGGCCTCGTAGCCGGGCAGGCCGCCTTCGGCGACGGTGGGCACATCGGGCGCCACGGGCGAGCGCTGGGCGCTGGTGACGGCCAGCGCCTTGAGCTTGCCGGCCTTCACGTGCGGCATGGCCGACAGCATGGTGTCGAACATCAGGTCGGTCTGCCCGGCCATCACGTCGGTGAGCGCGGGGGCGCTGCCCTTGTAGGGCACATGCGCCATCTTCACACCGGCCATGGCGCTGAACAGCTCGGCCGACAGGTGGGTGGACTGGCCGTTGCCCGAGGAGCCGAAGTTGAGCCCCCCGCTCTTGGACTTGGCCAGCGCGATCAGCTCCTTGACGTTGTTGGCCGGCAGCGCCGGGTGGGCGACGATGACCAGGGGGCCCGCTGTGAGCTGCGAGATAGGCGCGAAGTCCTTCATGAGCTGGTAGCTGAGCTTGCTGAACAGCGAGGGGTTGATGGCATGCGCGGTGGTGGCCACCACCAGGGTGTAGCCGTCGGGCGTGCTGCGGGCCACGGCCTCGGCGCCGGGGTTGCCGCCCGCGCCGGGGCGGTTCTCGACCACAAAGGGCTGGCCCAGCGCGTCCTGCAGCTTCTGCGCCACCACGCGGGCCACGATGTCGGTGGGGCCGCCCGGCGGGTAGGGCACGACGAGCTTGACGGGCTTGTCGGGGTAGGGCGTTGCCTGGGCCCAGGCAGCCGGGGCGCTGCCCAGCAGGGCAAGGACCAGCAGGCCGGTGAGGTGGCGGCGGCGGGCGGTGCTCGGTGCTTTCATTGCTTGTCTCCTGGATGGTTTTGGTTGGCAATGCGAGAACAGGAAGCGAGAACGTCAGTGATTCAGGGCGGGGCAAAGCGCACCAGGGTGCGGCCGTTGTGGGTGAAGAAGCCCGCGCACACGACGTCGCCGATGCGCACGCCGGGCGCGGCGTGGGCCATGAGGCGCGGGCCTTCGTCGAGCTGCACCAGCACCAGGGTGTAGGGCGCAAGGGGGCGGAACTCGTCCGACGGGGCGCGGGCCACCACCGTCACGGCACGCACCGTGCCGGTGCCAACTGCGTCGTGCCAGGCCAGCACGCCATGGCCGCAGTGCGGGCAGGCATAGCGCGCCAGGGTCAGCGCCGTGCCGCAGGCCATGCAGCGCTGGTAGCGGATGAGGCCCTGGGCCAGGCCCTCGGTGAAGGGGGCGGCGAGGGCTTGTTGGGTGACGGATTCGCTCATGCGGCCTCCCGCGAGAGGATGAGGCTGACGTGGGACGACATCACGCCCCCATCGGCATGCACGAAGGCGTGGCGCGGCGGTGCCGGCAGCTGGCGCGTGCCGGCCTGGCCCGCCATCTGGCGCCAGGCTTCGGCCACATGGGCCATGCCGCCGGCCACGCCGCAGTGGCCGAAGGAGAGCAGCCCCCCATGCGTGTTGAGCGGCAGCACGCCGGTGGGAGAGAAGTCGCCCGCGCGCACCCGCGCCGCCGCGCCGCCGCGCGGGGCGAAGCCGATCTCTTCGAGCAGCATGGCCAGGGTGATGGTGAACGAGTCGTAGATGCCCAGGTAGTCCACATCGGCCAGGGCCAGGCCGGCTTCGGCGAACGCCTGCTGCGCGGCCTGGCCCGCGCCGCACTGCATCACATCGGCCATGGCCGTGAGGTGCTGGTGGCGGTGCGCCTGGCCGGTGCCGGCAATGGCGATGCGCGCGTGTTCGCCCGGTTCGGTCGACACCACCATAGCCATGGCGCCGTCCGATATGGGGCAGCAGTCGAGCAGGCCCAGGGGCGCGGCGATGGGCTTGGCGGCCAGCACCTCGGCCACGGTGATGGGGGTGCGCAGGTGCGCGTCGGGGTGGCGCGCGGCGTTGCTGCGCATGAGCACGGCCAGCTCGGCCAGATCGGCCTGCGTGGTGCCGGTGCGGTGCAGGTATTCCGATGCCAGCAGGCCGTAGTAGGCGGGCACCGAGGCACCGTTGGGCACCTCATAGTCCGCATCGCCCACCTGCGCCAGGGTCTGGATGGCGCTGTCGCGCGACTGGCCGCTGAGCCGGTTCTCGCCGGCCACTACCAGCACATGGCGGCAGCGGCCCGCGCGCACCAGTTCGCGCGCCAGATCCAGCATGGCTGCGCCCGAGGCCCCGCCCAGCTGCAGGCTGTGCGCGTAGCGGGGCTGCAGGGCAAAGCGCTCGCTGAACAGGGTAGAGAGCATCAGGTGCGGCAGCGTGGTGGCGTAGCCGCAGAGCAGGCCGTCGATGTCGCTGCGGCGCAGTTGGGCGCCATTGAGCGCCTGGGTGGCTGCCCGGGCCATCAGATCCAGGGCGCTGTGCCCTTCGTGCCGGCCAAAGGGCGTGTTGCCCACGGCGCGGATATAGGCCGTGGCGGGGTGGGTGGTGTTGGTCATGCGGCAGCGGCCTTGGTGCGGCGGACGATGGTGGGCGTGGGGCGCAGGGCCTCGGCCCAGCGCACCTGGCACACCGTGGCTTCGCGGCGCAGGGCCTGGGCCAGGGCGGCTTCGCGGGTGAGGATGCGGTCACTCAGCGCGGCAATGCTCAGGGCGGCCACGGGCCGGCCGTCGGGGTCGAAAATCGGCGTGGCAATGCCGCCCATGCGCTCCACCACCACGTCGAGCAGCACCACGTGGCCGCGCTCGCGCGCCTGGGCAATGTGCTCGTGCAGCAGGGCCATGGTGATGCGCGGGTAGCGTGCGGGCAGCTGCGTGGCCAGTATCTCCAGCGCGGCTTCGCGCTCGGCATCGGGCATGAAGGCCAGCAGCGCCAGGCTGCCCGCGCCGGCCCCCAGCGGCCGGCGGCTGCCCACGCGCAGGTAGTTGGCGCGGATGGGGTAGGTGCCTTCTTCCACAGCGATGCACAGCGACTCCACGCCGCTGGGGATGGAGAGCACGGCGCTGTCTTCGAACAGGCCGGTCAGCCGCAGCAGGCTGGGCTGGGCCAGCTGGCGTGGGTCGAAGCGGCGCAGCGCGGCCGCCCCCAGCACCATGAGTTCGGGGCCCAGCGAGAACTGCTTGCTCTGCGCATCGCGCGCCACGAAACCGTCGCGTGCCATGGCATCGAGCAGGCGCAGCGCGGTGGCCTTGTCCAGGCCGGCGGCGGTGGCAATGTCGGTCAGCCGGGTGCTGCCGCCTTCGGACATGACGCGCAGCACGCGCATGGCACGCTCGACCGAGGAGGTGCTGGCACCGTGCGGGTCGCGGGTGACGACGGATCGGGGGCGTTTTGCGGCAGGGGGCATGGCAGCTTTTCTTGTTTCTTGGAGTGAAACGGTGCGGCTGCCTGCAATCTAGGGATTGCCATTCCTCCCGTCAAAGCCTTGCTTCAAAGTTTTGGTGGGTAAAACTTTCACAGAGGCGGGTGCGGGTTAACCCGGTGCGGGGATGCCTGGAACGCGGCGGTGCATCACCCCACCGGCCGCTTGATGACAAAGCCCCGCTCCACATCCCCGTTGAAGCCCAGCTTTTCGTAGAGGCGATGGGCTTGCGGGCGCTGGGCGCCTGACAGCAGCACCACCTTGCAGCAGCCAAGCCGCCAGGCCTCGTCCGTGGCAAACGCCAGGCAGGCCTCGCCCAGACCCAGGCGGCGGGCCGCCGATGCGGTGACCACATGCTCGATGAAGCCGATGGGGCGGCCCTCGCTGGCGAGATTGGCCACCAGTGCCAGCATGCAGGTGGCGGCTACCTGGCCTTCGTGCTCGCACACCGCGATGAGAGAGTGGGGGCTGTCGTGCACGCTACTCCACAGTGCTGCAGCCCGATCCGGGGCCAGCGGGGGATCGTGCGGCCGCAGTTCGCGGTACAGGGCGAGCACGGCATCCCTGTCGGACTCGATGGCGCGGCGGGCGATCATTGGGGGCTCCTGGTGGGCTGGCTGCCCGACTGTAGTGGCTGGGGCGTGCCATCATCCGCGTATCTCCGAAAAGCGGCCATGGCGCATTCCCACTTCCAGCTTCCGTTTCGCAACGTGCAACTGCACGGAACCACCACCCACAGCCCGTCCCACAGTGCACCACGCACCCTGGCCCTGCATGGCGGCGGCGCTTCGTCGCGCCTGGGTTACCAGCCCCTGCTGGACTGGCTGGCCGAACACGGCCACGCCAGTGTGGCCTTCGACTTTGCAGGGCAGGGCGAGAGCACGGGCCGCATGGCCGATTCGGGCCTGCGCGACCGGGCGCAGCAGGCCCTGGCGGTGGTGGATTTTCTTGGCATGCGCCGGCCGGTGTCGCTGATCGCCTCCAGCATGGGCGGGCACATCGCATGCTCGCTGATCGAGGCCCTGGCCCCGCCTGCGCTGGTGCTGTACTGCCCGGCGGCCTATGAGGCGGCGGCGCTGGACGTGCCCTTCGGGCCCGCGTTCCAGCAAGTGATCCGCGCGACGAGCGACTTTGCCTCGTCACCCGCTTTCGATGCGCTCGAACGCTTCGAAGGCCGCCTGCTGCTGGTGCTGGGCGCCGAGGATGCAGTGATCCCTCGGCAGGTGGAAGAGGAATACTGCAGCCGTGCCCGCAGGGCGCGCAGCGTGGAGGTGCTGCGCCTGGCGGGTGCGGGCCACCACCTGCATGCCTGGCTCCAGCAGCGGCCGGCGGAGTTCGACCGGGTGGCGCAGCGCGTGCGCGCCACGCTGCAAGGGCTTGGCTGACGGGGGTGCTGCCCCCCAAATTCCCGTCAACGGCTGCGGCTTAGCACCCCCGCGGCGAAAACGTCCACCATGCGGTCGATGTGCTGCTCCAGCGGTAGTCGCGCGAACCACGGGTCGTCGCCCAGCGTGATGCGCAGCGAGGTCGCGCCGTGCAGCGCCTCCCACACCAGCTGGGCCGTGGTTTCGATGTCGGCCTGTGCGGGCGGCGGGCCGCCCGCCTCGCGCAGCAGGCCGTCGGCCAGCGTGCGCGCCAGGGCATAGGCGTCCTCGCTCGGGTTGCCGAATTCGATCGATGAGTCTTCCACCGGCGAGGCGGGCCGGGCTTCCATGAACATCAGCCGGTAGGACTGCGGGTGCGCCACGCCGAAGGCCGCGTAGGCACGCGCGACCTTGCGCAGCGCGTCGCGCGCGTCGCTGGCCTGCGCCAGTGCCTGCTGCAGGTGGCGCGAAAAGCGCTTGAGGTCGTCGTCCACCGCCTGGGCGATCAAGGCCGCCTTGTCGGGAAACAGCGCGTAGACCACCGTGGTGGACACCCCCACCACCTCGGCCACGGCGCGCATCGTGACGGCCTGCGCACCGCCCTTGCGCAGCAGCTTGCGCGCGGCGGCCAGCAGGTCGCGCCGGCGTGCCTGCATTTCCGTGTCGCGGCGGCTCGCACGCGGCGGAGCGGGAGGGGCCTCGCCCTGCACGGGGTCGGGAGAACTTGTCATGCGGCCGATTGTGCAATGTGCGCTCTCGCCCCGCGGGGATATCCCTTGCGGGCTGGGCTGGCAATCGCAAGCAACGGGAACGGCACGGGGGTGTAAACCCTGAAATAAAACAATGTTTTTTTTGAGATCATTGTTTTTCAAATGATCCAAACCATGTTTCTTCGCATCCCGCTTTCTGTGTTCCCGGCCTGCCGGGGTGCGCTGGCCGTCGCCTTTGCGCTGGCCCTGGCCGGCTGCGGGGGGCCTGCCGCTCCGGGCCCCGCGGACGAGGCCCGCGCCGCCCAGTTGCGCCCGCGCGATGCGGCGCTGGCCGAGAAGTACGAGCGCTCGTGCATGGTGTGCCACACGCAGGCCGCGGCCCAGGCCCCGCTGACGGGTTTTGCGCCCGCCTGGCAGCCGCGCCTGAAGCAGGGCATGGACACCCTCGTGCGCCACGCAGAGCAGGGCCTGGGCGGCATGCCGGCGCGCGGGCTGTGCGCCGACTGCACGGCGAGCGATCTGCGCGCGCTGATCCAGTTCATGGCCCAGTAGCCCTTCTCCCTCAGCTCCCCTCCTTGCCCATGACACATCCCCTCGATTCCCTGCGCCGGCGCGGCGCCGCCTCGCGCCGTTTGCTGCTGCGTGCGGGCGCCGGCAGCGCCTTGGGTGCGGCCTTGTGGCCCGGCCTGGCGCGCGCCCAGGCGCCTGCGGCTGCCGCCGCTGCGGTGGCCTCTGCGTCCCCGGCCGCGCCCGCCCCCTGGCGCAACTGGTCGGGCTTGCAGCAATGCCAGCCCCGGCGCCACTTCGTGCCGGCCAACGAGGCCGAGCTGGCCCAGGCCCTGCGCGATGCCCCCGCAGGTACCACGCTGCGCAGCGTGGGCGCGGGCCATTCGTTCACGCCGCTGGTGCCCACCGACCAGTGGCTGGTGTCGCTCGACCGCCTTTCGGGCGTGGCGCGTGCGCCGGTGGCGGGTGCCGCGCTGGTACAGGGGGGTACGCGCCTTTCCGTGGTATCGCGCCAGCTCGACGCGCTGGGCCTGGCCTTGCCCAACCTGCCCGACATCGACGTGCAGAGCTACGCCGGGGCCATCAGCACGGGGACGCACGGCACGGGGCGCGAGCTGCCTGCGCTGCACGCCGAGGTGCAGGCGCTGCGCCTGGTCACGGCGCGCGGCGAGGTGGTCGAATGCAGCGCCAGCAAGAACCCCGAGCTGCTGGCGGCCGCGCGCGTGTCGCTGGGCAGCTTGGGCGTCATCACCCAGGCCCAGGTGCGTGTGGTGCCCGCCTACAACCTGCATCGCCATGTCTGGCTGGAGCCCGCGATGCAACTGCTGGAGCGGGCGCCCGAACTGGCGCGCAAGCACCGCAACTTCGAGTTCTACTACCTGCCCTTCACGGGCTATGCGGCGGGCATCACGCACGATGTGGACACCAGCGCCGAGGTGCTCACCGTGCAGGCGGCGGACGAGGACGTCCTGCGCGACCTGCGCCGCCTGCGCGACTGGCTGGGTTTTTCGCCCGCGCTGCGGCGCAAGGTGGCGGGCTGGCTGATCGACCCGAAGCAGACCGAGGACGCACGCAACCGCGCCTGGCGCCTGCTGGCCACGCAGCGGCCCACGCGGTTCAACGAGACCGAGTACCACGTGCCCGCCGAGGCCGGCCTGGCCTGCGTGAAGGAGGTGATCGCCGCGCTGGAGAAGCGCAGCGAGGTGTTCTTTCCGCTCGAGTTCCGCTTCGTCGCCGCCGATGACGCCTGGCTCAGCCCTTTCTACCAGCGCGCAAGCTGCTCCATCGCCGTGCACGCGGCGGCCGACGAGGCGCACGACTACCTGCTCAGCGAGATCGGCCCGATCTTCCAGCGCCATGGCGGCCGCCCGCACTGGGGCAAGCTGCACAGCCTGGGCGCGGCGCAGCTGGCCACGCTGTACCCCCGTTTCAAGGACTTCCAGGCGCTGCGCCGGGACATGGACCCCGAGGGGCGTTTGCTCAATCCGCACCTGCGCAGCCTGTTGGGAGTCACGGCATGACCACCACCACCACCCGCCGCAAATGGCTTATCGGCACGGGCGTTGTCGCCGTGGCCGCCATGGCGATGCGCCCGTCGGAGCGCGGCGCGCCACACGATGCGTACTTCGCAGCGCTGGCGCGCGCGCTGCGCCGCTCCGGCCGCGCGACCGACGCCACCACCCCGGTGCTGGTGATCGACCGTGACCGCCTGCAGGCCAATCTGCGCCAGGTGCTGGCCCTCAAGGCGCAGGGCATGCCGCTGCGTGTGGTGGCCAAGTCGCTGCCTTCGCTGCCGCTGCTGGAGCTGATCACGCGCGAGGCCGGCACCACGCGGCAGATGGTCTTCAACCTGCCTTACCTGCTGCGCCTGGCCGCCGACATGCCCCGCCACGACCTGCTGCTGGGCAAGCCCCTGCCGGTGGGCGCGGCGCAGGCGTTCTACCAGCAGCATGTGCGTGGCGCGTTCGACCCGGGCCGCCAGCTGCAATGGCTGGTCGACACCCCCGCGCGCCTGGCCGAGTACCGCGAGCTGGCGCGCGCGCTGGGCCAGACGCTGCGCGTCAACCTGGAGATCGACGTGGGCCTGCACCGGGGCGGCTTTGCCAGCGCCGAGGCCCTGGGCACTGCCCTGGCGCTGCTGCGCGAGGAGCCGCTGCTGCAGTTCAGCGGCATGATGGGCTACGACCCGCACATCAGCGCCATCCCCGACCTGCCCGGCGCGCGCAGCCGTGCGCAAGCGCATGCCACCAAGGTCTACACGGACTACAAGGCGCAGGCCCAGGCGGCGCTGGCCCAGGTGGGCCGGGCCGATGCGGCGATGCCCCTGACCTGGAATGCCGCCGGCTCGCCCACCTTCCACCTGCACGATGGCAGCGGCGCAGCCAACGAGGTCAGCATCGGCTCGGCCTTCGTCAAGCCGACGGAATTCGACCTTGCGCACCTGGCGGCATGCGAGGCCGCCTGTTTCATCGCCGCACCCGTGCTCAAGAGCGGCGCCTTCGAGCTGCCCACGGGCGTGGAGTGGCTGGGCGGGCTTGCCAAGGCGTGGGACCGCAACCAGCGCCATGGCGTGTTCCTCTACGGCGGGCAGTGGCGCGCCGACCCGGTGTCGCCCGCAGGCCTGGCCACCAGCGGCCTGTACGGGCAGTCGCCCAACCAGCAGGTGCTGGTTGGTTCGGGGCGGCAGGGGCTGTCGCCGGGCGACACCGTGTTCCTGCGCCCGCACAAGAGCGAGGCGATGCTGCAGCAGTTCGGCGACATCGCCGTCGTCGCGGGGGGCGAGGTGGTCGGGCACTGGCCCGTGCTGCTGCCCATGCCCTGAATCCGTTCCCGCTTCGCCTTTTTCCCCAACCCCTCCAGATACCGATACACAACAAAGGAGACAACATGCGATACCCCCTCACCCTGGCCGCCTGCCTGGCCGCGTGCGTGGCCTTGCCCACGCACGCGGCCAACGCAAGGGATGCCCATGGCACCTGGCTCAGCGCCGACCAGGGCGCCATCGTCGAATTCAAGGAGTGTGCCGACGCAGCTGGTGTGCTGTGCGGGCAGATCGTCTGGGACAAGGACGCGGGCACCGCGGCGGATGCCTGCGGCGTGCGCATCGCCAGGCTCAAGCGCTGGGACGGCGAAGCCTGGCGCGAGGGCTGGGTGCACGACCCGCGCAGCAAGAAAAACTACAAGGGCGTGCTGCGCGCACAGGGCGACAAGCTCAGCCTGCGCGCCTTCGTGGGGGTCGAGGTGCTGGGCGAGACCGAGGAGATGACCCGCGCCGCCGCCCCAGCCCAGCCCTGCCCGCAACGCTGACCCACCCCGAGGAGACCTCCATGCAGAACACCCTCCACCTGTTGGCTCTGGCAGCGCTTGCGGGCGCCAGCGCACTGGCCCAGGCCCAGGCCCAGATGCCCGCTGCGCCAACCCCGGCCGACGATGAGCCCGAGATTGCCAGCTACAGCATCAGCACCACCCTGAAGTTTTCCAGCGACCGCAAGACGCGTGGCATCTCCGATAGCTTCGGGCGGCCCGGCGCGGAGCTGACGGTGGAGCTCGCGCACGAGTCCGGCCTGATCGGCCAGTTCCAGGTTGGCAGCATCAGCCGCGTGAACTACCCTGACAGCAACCGCCTCAACCCCATGCTGGCCGTGGGCTGGCGCGGTGGCGACCCGCGCGCGCTGCACTATGGCGTGGCCGCTGCGCGCGAGTGGTTCCCGCGGGCCAGGGTGGTTGGCGCGCCCACGGGCTTCGATGAGAACTTCGACCCCACCGGCGTGGCCAACACGGGCTTTCACACCAGCTACCTGGTGGGCGAGCTGGGCTGGGGCTACCTCACCGCGCGCTACCTGCATGTGGTGAGCAGGGATTTCCGGGGGGCCAACTCCTCCACCATCTGCCCCAGCTACCTGGCCAGCGACATGGCGGCCGCCATGGACTGCTACGGCCAGGGCATGCGCCACAGCCGGGGCACACAGCTGCTCGACCTCGACCTGGCCTACCCGATCAACGGCAGCACCAAGCTCATCGGCCACCTGGGCTGGCAGAAGGTGCGCAACTTCCGCGGCATGGACACGGTGGACTACCGGCTGGGCCTGGAGCACACGCGCTGGGGCTTCATCTTCGGCGCCGAGGCGGCGGGCGCCACGGTGCGCGACAGCGCGCCCTTCGTGGCCGTGGACGCGGGCGGCACCGCGCGGCGCATGGACAAGACCCGGTTGATCCTCAGCATCGCCAAACGCTTCTGAGCATGAATGGCGGGCAGGCCTGCATCGCACCCGGCTGCGTGCTGCCGCCCGCCGGGCAGGACGCACGCCAAGGCCTATGGCGCCCCGGTGCGTGCCCGCCAGCGCAGGGTGCAGGCCATTGCCAGCGCCGCCAGCACCACGCACGCCGCCGCAGCCGGCCAGCCATGGTGGTCCACCACATTGCCCACCAGCAGCGGGCCCAGGGCCTGGCCCAGGTTGCTGCCCTGCATGAGCAGGCCCACGGCCAGCGCGGCGTGGGCGGGCGTGGCCGTCACCTGCGGCACCGATGACAGCAGGCTGGACGGCACCAGCCCGCCCATGGCCGAGAACACCAGGCACAGCGCAAAGGCGGCCCAGGGGGGCAGCAAGGGCAGGAAGATGCCCAGCGCGCACAGCGCCATCGCGGCGGCAGCGGCCGTGCCCAGCGCCGTGCGCCCCACCCGCGGCAGCAGTGCGCCGGCCGCCAGGTTGCCCACGATGTTGGCCGCGCTGGCCAGTGCCGCGAGCAGGCCCACCGTGCTGGCGCTGACCTGCATGCGCTGCTGCAGCAGCACCGGCAGAAAGCTGAACAGGGCAAAGAACATCAGGCTGTAGAGCAGAAAGGTGGTGGCCAGGGCCAGTGCGGGGCCGCGCCCCAGCTCGGCAATGCGTGCGCGTGGCCCGGCCGGTGCGCCCTGTGCACCCGCGGTGCTGGGCACGGCCCGCAGCACCAGCACCGCGATGAGGCCCGAGCCCAGCGCTGCCGCCATCCACAGGCTGCGCCAGCCGCCGAACCACGGCCCCGTGAGCATGGCCAGTGCGATGCCGCTGGGCATGAAGCAGCTCCACAGTGCCATGGCGCGGCTGCGGTCGGCGGCCTGCACCTGCCGCGCGAGCACGGTGGGCCCGGCCACGGTGATGAGCACAAAGCCCAGCCCTTCGAGCACGCGCGAGGCCAGCAGCATGGCGTAGCTGCCGGAAGATACCGCCAGCAAGGCGCCCAGCAGTGTGGCCACGAGGCCCAGCACGAGCATGCGGCGCGCGCCCGCACGGGCCACCACCGATCCCGCGAGCACGCCGCCGACCGCGCCCAGCATGGCAAAGGTGCCGCCCAGGGCGCCCAGCATGGACAGGCTGAGCCCCAGGCCGGCCTGCAGCTGGGGGCCGGCAATGGCCACCTTGCCCAGGTGGAAGGACGAGGCCACGCCTGCGGCCACCACCACGGCCACGGTGCGCCAGTCGGTCGTTCCCGCCTGGGGCGCTGCTGCCCGGGGCTTCACGCCGCCACCGCCTGGGCCTGCCGCAGTGCGCGCGCAACGTGGGCGACATGGCGGCCCTGGTAGCGGGCGCCCTCCAGCTCATTGGCGCTGGGCTGGCGATCACCGCCGTGGCCATCGTCGGCCAGGGTGCTGGCGCCGTAGGGCGAGCCGCCGGTGATCTCATCCATGCGCAACTGGCCCTTGAAACGGTAGGGCAGGCCCACGATCACCATGCCCAAATGCAGCAGCACCGTATGGGTGGAGAGAATGGTCGACTCCTGCCCGCCATGCTGGCTGCCGGTGGAGGTGAAGACGCTGCCCACTTTTCCGACCAATGCATCGCGTGCCCACAGGCCGCCGGCCTGGTCGAGGAAGTTCTTCATCTGCGCAGCCATGCTGCCGAAGCGCGTGGGGGTGCCGATCACGATGGCGTCGTAGTCGGCCAGTTCGCCCACCGAAGCGACAGGCACATCCGGCATGGCCTGGTAGCCCGCCTTGCGTGCGATGTGCTCTGGCACCAGCTCAGGCACGCGCTTGACCACGGCCTTGGCGCCGCCGCCCAGGCTGCGCACGCCCTCGGCCACGGCGGCAGCCATGGTTGCAATATGGCCGTAGGAGGAATAGTAGAGAACGAGAACCTGGGTCATGGTGGCGCCAACGTCTTTCTTCTGGGGTCGGGATGTAGCCAAGTATCGGCACATGGAGTGATCTGCGGAAGCCATAAAATTAAGGTCATTCTGATCTATGAAACAGATCAAAAAGGCCCTCCATGCTCGACGCCCTCACCCTCGACCAGATCCGCATGTTCGTCACCGTGGCCGAGGCCGGCAGCTTTCGCGCCGGGGCCGCACGCCTGCTGCGCGCCCAGTCGGCCGTGAGCCATGCCATCGCCAACCTCGAGAACCAGCTGGGCGTGGCGGTGTTCGACCGCAGCGGCCACCGCCCGGCGCTGACACCCGCCGGCGCGGCCCTGCTGGAGGACGCGCGCGCCGTGCTGCTCAAGGTGGACTTTCTGCGTGCGCGGGCCCGCGGCCTGGGCGAGGGCGTGGAGACCGAGCTGGCCCTGATGGTGGACACGCTCTACCCGCTGCCCCTGGCGGCCGCCGCGCTGGGCGAGCTGCGCGCGGCCTTGCCCTCCGTTCGATTGCGCATGGCCACCGCGCCGCTGGGCGGCACATTGCAGGCGCTGCGCGACGAGGCCTGCGACCTGGCCATCATGGCGGGCGAGGATTTTCGCGACCCGCGCATCGAGACCGAGGCACTGCAGGCCGTGCCCATCGTGGCGGTGGCCGCGCAGGGCCACCCTCTGGCAAGGCGTGGGCGCGGCAGGCAGGCCCTGGCGGGCGTGGACCTGGCCGACCACCTGCAGATCGTGCTGGAGGACCCGAGCGCGCTGTCCGAAGGGCGCGACTTCGGCGTGCTGTCGCCCCAGACGCTGCGCGTGGGCACCCAGGACGCCAAGCGCGCCCTGATCCTGGCCGGCGTGGGCTGGGGCCGCCTGCCGCACTGGGCCGTGGAGCGCGAGCTGGCCGAGGGGCAACTGCAGCCCCTGCCCGCCACCGCCCTGGGCCCGCAGGGCGTGGCGCAGATGCAGACCTACCTGGCCTGGCGCACCGACCGGGCCTTGGGCGTGGCGGCGCTGGCGTTGCGGGAGGTGTTGCACCGGTTGGCCCGGTAAGGCTCGGGATGCCGTCGCAGGGCAGTACATGGCCGCGGCCGCCATGAACTTGCGCAGCCTGGCCGCGCGGTGGCGCAGATCATGGCGCCGGTGTCTAGGTCGGCTCGGACCGACCCAGCGCCCAGGACTTGCAGCGGTTGTAAACGGCCTCTCCGCCCAAGCGGCTTTTCCATAGTTCGGACTGTTCCACGTCGGGTCTGGACAATTGGCTGAAGAGCACACTGGCACGGGCCTTGTCGCGGGCCTGGCAGGATAACGCTGCATGGTAGTGGCGTTGCCAATTGGCGGGGTAGTGCTTTTCCAGATCGATCAGCGCGGAATCGAGCGTTCGCCAGTCGGTCATCTCGGGCCTGAAGAAGTCTGTGCGCAGATTCGGCGCAAAGTCGAAGGCAGCGAGGTAGACCACGGCATACATGGCAAGACCATCCCGTTGCCCAGACTTCTGGGATGCGAGCACCGCGAGTTCACGCAGTTGGGGAAATGCACCAGAGGTGCCGATGTCCAGCGCCTGCACGATGTCTGCGAAATACAGTCTGCCAGGAATGGACTGCCCCTGCAGGTGCAGCTTCGTGCTTTCCATCACCTGCGAAGGCCCGGCGCCATTCAGCGCCATGAGGCGGATGTAGGCGCTGTGCCATTCAGGATGGTTCTTTCCCCGCTCTTTGAACCTTTCCATCTGCTGGCGCGCATCCGCGATCAGTCTTTCCTGTTCGGCCCAACTGGGCTTTTTCTGGAACCACGAGTCCAGCCATTGAATGGTCAGGCGACCCAGCACGATGGCTGCAGCCATGCTGTCCGGTGAGGCTTTCACCCACTGGCGCGCATGCTCCAGGACGACACTAGGCTGGGAGGTAATCGAGTGTGCCCCCACCACCAATCCGTCAAAGAACTTCTCAACTTCTGTGTAGCCCAAGTCATCGACGTCCTTGATTGCCGTGCTCCTGGCGTGTAACGCCTCGAGTTGGGTGAAGGCGCCGCTTTCCAACAGCTTGTAGCTCTTGAGATATTCCGCCCAGCTTGGCTTAGCCATGCAATTGCCGCTGGCCGCCCAGAGCAGCAAAGCCGCCGCCAGCAGGCGCAGCCCGGTCATTGCGCACCTTCCTGCGACCAGCTTCGGCAGCGCGCGAACTCCGCACGGCTTTCCCAGATCTGGGGAACGATGTCTTGCCCCATCCGCTGGATGGCCTTGGCCGTAGCCTGCTTGTCCTGCGCGGCCACGCAGGACAGCCGGGCATAGGCGTTGAAGTTGACGCTGCTGGGGTAGCGCTGGATCAGATCTTCGAAGCCTGCGCGGATGCGCGGCCAGTTCACGTCGGGCCGGGTAAAGACTGCTGGGCCGTCCGTGGCCAGCCACGAGTAGAGGTTCCAATAGACGCGGGCGTAGAAGGCTTGTCCCTCTTCGGCTTTGGTGTTCTCCACGGCTTGGGCTGCAAGGTCTGCAATTGCCTTGCGGCTTCCGCCCCATTGCGGCATCAACCCCAGTGATATGGCGAAGTAGACGTCGTGGTTTTTGGGAAATGCGGCAATGGCATCCTGCGAAAGCTTTGTGTAGGACTGCCTGTCGATGCCGCTGTACAGCGCAAAGGTCAGGAGTTGCGCCCACCAGTTGGGGTCTTTTCGCCCGAATTCCGCGTGCGTAAACAGGGCGCGCAGGGACTTCTGGTTGAGCTCAAGGAAGGTGCGCATGTCTTCGTCGCGCACGGTGTGGGCATAGCCATCGCCGCGGTGCGCCCAGGCCTGTTGGTTGTAAGCATTGGCCAGCACCATCGCTGCCAGGGTGGACTGGGGGGCCTTTGCCAGCCAATCCTTGGCTTTTTTCTGTTGCGCCGCCCAGGCGGCGTCATAGACACGCGGGCACGGCCCGTCCGACACGTAGCAGCTCTCGGGGCTGAAATGGATGGAGCGTACCAGTCGGTTGGCGCGGAAGACGCCGGATGGAAGACGGGCGTTTTCCTGAAGTTCCTTGGTGTACCAGGCGTCAAGCTCTTCATATTCAGACAATACGAATTTACGCGCGAAGAACTCGCGCAGTCCGGATCGCTCCTCGGCTTCCGTGGATGCGGCACCGTATGCCGGGCAGGTCCAGGCCAATGCGATCAAGGCGGATGCACAGCATCGCGCAATGATTCCGTGTAGTTTCATATTCCCTCTCTCTTTTTGTGGGACCGAATCTACACGGGTTGCATGGCGCAGAAAAGAAGCTGATTGGTTTTTTCTTCACCGCAGCGGAAATCCCGCCCCTTGCAATGCCTCCACCAGCCGGTGCCGGCCCTTGAGTGAGTCCGCATTGGCCAGGCGCTGCAGCACCAGGTCGCTCCAATCGATTTCCGACAAGCCTTCGCTGGCCTGGAAGTCGCGCAGTTGGGCGTCGTAGTCGCCGATCTCGTCGGTCAGGCTGGCGGGGGCGGTGTAGCGCTCGTGGTGCAGCACGCTGGCCTGGGGCGGGCGCGGCTTGATGGCGGCGGGGCGGGCCGGGTCGGGGTGGCCGACGACCAGGCCGAAGACCGGGAACACGCCGGCGGGTGTGCCCACCACCTGGGCCACCGCCTCGGGCTGGTTGCGCAGGGCGCCGATGTAGACGGTGCCCAGGCCCAGGGCCTCGGCGGCGACGACGGCGTTCTGCGCGGCCAGGGCGGCGTCGATCACGGCCATCAGGTACGTATCGAGGTAGGGCAGGCCGTCGGCGGGCTGGTCCTTGTACTGCGCTATGCGGGCGATGCGCGAGAGGTCGGCCAGCCAGACCAGGATCAGGGGCGCGGTGCGGATGTGGGCCTGGTTGCCGGCGAGCTCGGCCAGGCGGTCGCGGCTGTGCTGGCTGTGCACGGCGACCACGCTCCAGGTCTGCAGGTTGGAGCTGCTGGGGGCCGACTGGGCCGCAGCGACCAGGGTCTGCACGGTGTCCGGCGGCAGCGCGTCGGGCAAAAAGTTGCGCACCGAGCGGTGCGACAGGATGTGCTCGACCACGGGGTGGTGGGGTACGGGCCAGGCTGCGGCCTGGGCACCGTAGCGGGCTTGCAGATAGGTAGGGGTGTAGGTCATGGGCGCGCGGGCGTTCGTGTGGAGGCTGGCCGCCAAGGTAGCACCGCCCGACCTGCCGCCAAGCATGAAAACCGCATATGGCTATGCGTTGCGCGGCCAGAGCCGAAGTCCGGGCACGCCCCTGCGCCGGGGCGCCCGGCCTGGCGATGCGCGGTGCCGTGCAAGGCGCTTCGCATTGCCATGACAATAGCCCCCATGTCCGAAGACGAAGAAGCACTGCGAGTCCATTCCGAAGAACTGCTGGCCCAGGTGGCGGCGCTGCCGCCGCTGCCCGGCGTGTACCGCTATTTCGACGCGCAGGACGCGCTGCTCTACGTGGGCAAGGCGCGGCACTTGAAGCGCCGGGTGTCGAGCTACTTCACCAAGAACCATGGCGGCACGCGCATCGGCCACATGGTGAGCAAGATCGCGCGCATGGAGACCACGGTGGTGCGCTCCGAGGCCGAGGCGCTGCTGCTGGAAAACAACCTGATCAAGACGCTGAACCCCAAGTTCAACATCCTGTTCCGCGACGACAAGAGTTATCCCTACCTCAAGATCACCGGGGTGCCGGGGCCGGTGTCGGCGCAGGGCGGCTCGCCCTCGCAGGTGTTTCCGCGCATGGCCTACTACCGGGGCTCGGTGGACAAGAAGCACCGCTACTTCGGCCCCTACCCGAGCGCCTGGGCGGTGAAGGAGTCGATCCAGCTGTTGCAAAAGGTGTTTCGGCTGCGCACGTGTGAAGACACGGTGTTCGCCAACCGCACGCGGCCCTGCCTGCTGTTCCAGATCAAGCGCTGCTCGGGGCCCTGCGTGGACCTGGTTTCGCCCGAGGCCTATGCGGCCGACGTGCAGCACGCCGAGGCGCTGCTGCGCGGCGAGACGCAGGAGGTGCTCAAGGCCATGGAGGTGCGCATGATGGCGCACTCGGACAAGCTCGAGTTCGAGCAGGCGGCCGATGTGCGCAACCAGATGCAGGCGCTGTCGCGCGTGCTGCACCAGCAGTCCATCGAGACCGCGGACGACAAGGACGTGGACATTCTGGCCGTGCGCGTGCAGGGCGGCCGCGCCTGCGTGAACCTGGCCATGGTGCGCGGCGGGCGCCACCTGGGCGACCGGCCCTATTTCCCCGTGCATGTGGAAGATGCCGCGGCCATCCATGAAGAAGAGGCTGAAGGGGAGGGCGATGCCGTGCCCACCGCTGCACCCACGCCCGCGCGCCGGGTGGAGGCGCTGGTGCTCGAAGCCTTCATCGCCCAGCACTACATCGGCGTGCCCGTGCCGCCGGTGCTGGTGTGCAGCGAGCCGGTGGACAAGGCGCTGATCGAGGCCCTGGGCGAGCAGGCCGGCACGCGCGTGAATGCCATCCACCAGCCGCGCGAGCAGCGCCGCGCCTGGCTGGACATGGCGCAAAAGAACGCCGACCTGCAACTGGCCCGGCTGCTGGCCGAAGAGGGCTCGCAGCAGGCGCGCACACGCGCCCTGGCCGAGGCGCTGGACCTGCCGCCCGAGGACCTGGACCAGCTCACCATCGAGTGCTTCGACATCTCGCACACGGCGGGCGAGTCGACCCAGGCATCGTGCGTGGTGTTCCACCACCACAAGATGCAGAGCAGCGAATACCGCCGCTACAAGATCGAGGGCATCACCGGTGGCGACGACTATGCCGCCATGCGCCAGGTGCTCACGCGCCGCTACAGCAAGGTGGTGGAGGCGGCGCGCGAGGCCGGCGGCATCGACTTCGCGGCCGCGCCGCCGCCCGATGCAGAGAACCCCGAGGCGGCCCCGGTCAAGCCCAAGGGCGTGGCGCGCCTGCCGGACCTGGTGCTGATCGACGGCGGCAAGGGCCAGGTGGGCGTGGCGCGCGAGGTGTTCACCGCGCTGGGCCTGGACCTCACGCGCATCGTGGGCGTGGAAAAGGGCGAGGGCCGCAAGGTGGGGCTGGAGGAGCTGGTGTTTGCCGATGGCCGCGAGAAGGTCTACCTGGGCAAGGACTCGGCCGCGCTGATGCTGGTGGCCCAGATCCGCGACGAGGCGCACCGCTTTGCCATCACCGGCATGCGCGCCGCGCGCGCCAAGGTGCGCGTGGGCGGCGGCCAACTCGAAGAGATACCCGGCGTGGGCCCCAAGAAACGTGCGCGCCTGCTGCAGCGCTTTGGCGGCGTGCGCGGCGTGGCCAGCGCGAGCGTGGAAGACCTGGCGACGGTGGACGGGATTTCGCGCGACCTGGCCGAAGAGATTTATAGAGCGTTGAGATGAAGCACCCCCTGAGTCGCTTCGCGCCTTCACCCCCTCCCGGTGCACGCAAGCGAAGCGCCGCATACGCAGCTTGGCGGCCCTTGCACGGGAGCACTGGCTTGGGCCGCGCCAATTTCACGCGCTGTGGCCGGCATGCAGCGCAATGAAGAGCTGAGGTCGCTGCGCCGAGCCCGGTCAGTTGGCCAGAGATGGCTATCGCCGTAAAGCGCCATTGCGGCCCCGAAGGCTATCCTGCAGTGGTGCACAATCGGCGCATGTTCTGGACCATCCCCACCCTGATGACGTGGACGCGCATCGTCGCGATACCTTTGATCGTGGGGGTGTTCTACGCGCCGCTGGAGCCGGCCACGCGCAACCTGATCGCCACGGTGATGTTCATCGTGTTCGCCGCCACCGACTGGCTCGATGGCTACCTGGCGCGCAAGCTCAACCAGACTTCATCGTTCGGGGCCTTCCTGGACCCGGTGGCCGACAAGTTCCTGGTCTGCGCCTCGCTGCTGGTGCTGGTGCACCTGCAACGCGCCGACGTGTTCGTGGCGCTGATCATCATCGGGCGCGAGATCGCCATCTCGGCCCTGCGCGAATGGATGGCGCAGATCGGCGCAAGCAAGAGCGTGGCCGTGCACATGATCGGCAAGGTCAAGACCACGGTGCAGATGATCGCCATCCCCTTCCTGCTGTACGACGGGCGCCTGCTCGGCGTGATCGACACGGGCGTGTGGGGCACCTGGCTGATCTGGGCCTCGGCCGTGCTCACCGTGTGGTCGATGGTGTACTACCTGCAAAAGGCCCTGCCCGAGATTCGCGCCCGTGTGAAGTGAGTTTTTCGTCTATCCGAAATCGCGAACCGGCATGGCTTTGTGCGGGCCCATGCCCCGTTATGGGGCACGCGCCGCAGGCCTGCTGGCAGGCGCCGCGGCTGTCAATCGGGAATCGCGCGCATACGGCGCGTTTGAGACAAAAGCGCGCCGCAAGCCCGGACGGGGTGTGAAATACGACTAGAATTCGCTTCATCGCTGTGGCAATGCAGCGTGTTGTATTGACACCTTGAAAGTCGATGGCTTTAATCTGATGCAGCAGCCCCTGCTGTGTACGCCAGTCATTCCCCCGTCTGCAGACACCCAGCCCCCACCGGCTGTGCCTTCTGACGTGTGAAGACCAGATACCCAAGACAACTTCTTCATCAACGCTTTTCCCGAGAGGCTTCTTGTGAACAAAACTGAACTGATCGAGCACATCGCTAACAACGCCGACATCTCCAAGGCCGCTGCAGCGCGTGCCCTGGAATCCACGATCGAGGCCGTCAAGAAGACCCTGAAGAAGGGCGGTACTGTTTCGCTCGTCGGTTTTGGCACCTTTGCCGTGGGCAAGCGCGCTGCCCGTACCGGCCGTAATCCCCGTACGGGCGATACGATCAAGATCAAAGCTGCTAAAGTGCCGAAGTTTCGTCCAGGCAAGGCTCTGAAAGACGCCTTGAACTGAAGACACGTTTGTTGTTGAGGCGGGGTCCTTAGCTCAGTTGGTAGAGCGGCTCCTTTACACGGAGTAGGTCGGCGGTTCGAGACCGTCAGGACCCACCACCACCGAACACGAAGGCGAACGCAAGTTCGCCTTTTTGTTTTTTGTCACTGAAAGTTCGATCATGTTTGAATCCATCCGCAAGCACTCCAAGATCATGATGTTCTTGTTGTTCTTGCTGGTCATTCCCTCGTTTGTGCTGGTCGGCATCGACAGCAACTACTTCTCTGAAAAGAGTGCCGTGGTTGCGCGCGTGGATGGCAACAAGATCACACAGACCGAATGGGACAACGCGCACCGGGCCGAGAGCGACCGCATCCGCGCGCAGCAGCCCACCATGGACGCGAAGCTGCTCGACTCCCCCGGCGCCCGCTATGCCACGCTCGAACGCATGGTGCGCGAGCGCGTGCTGGCCGCCGCCGCACAGAAGATGCACATGGTGACCAGCGACGCCCGCCTGGCGCGCAGCCTGTCCGAGATTCCCCAGATCGCCGCGCTCAAGCGCCCCGATGGCAGCATGGACAACGAAGCCTACCGTGCCCTGGTGGCCCAGCAGGGCCTCACGCCCGCCGGCTTCGAAGCGCGCGTGCGCAACGACCTGTCGGTCAACCAGATCCTGGGCGGCGTGGTCGGCTCGGCCTTCGTGACCGATGCGCAGATCGCCCAGTCGCTGGACGCGCTTTATCAGCGCCGCGAGATCCAGGTGGCCCGCTTCAACGCGGCCGACTTCGCCTCCAAGGTCACGCCCACCGACGCCGACCTGGAGGCCTATTACAAGGCCCACCCCGCACAGTTCAAGCAGCTCGAATCGGCCAATGTCGAGTACCTGGTGCTCAGCCTCGATGCCGTGCGCGACAGCATCACGCTCAACGAAGACGACCTGCGCACCTACTACAAGGAAAACGCAGCGACCCTGGGCTCCAAGGAAGAGCGCCGTGCCAGCCACATCCTGATCAAGGCCGGCAAGGACACGCCCGCTGCCGACCGTGAAAAGGCCAAGGCCCGCGCCACCGAACTGCTGGAGCAGGTGCGCAAGGCGCCGGCCACGTTTGCCGATGTGGCCAAGAAGAACTCGCAGGACGGCTCGGCCGCGCAAGGCGGCGACCTGAACTTCTTCGGCCGCAACGACATGGTCAAGCCTTTCGAAGACGCCGCGTTCGGCCTCAAGAAGGGCGAGATCAGCGACGTGGTGGAAACCGACTTCGGCTACCACATCATCCAGGTCACCGACATCAAGCCCTCGCGCGTGCCGCCGTTCGAAGAACTGCGCCCCGGCATCGAGAAGGACCTCAAGGCCCAGCAGGCCCAGCGCAAGTACGCCGAAGTCGCCGAATCCTTCGCCAACGGCGTGTACGAGCAGGCCGACAGCCTGGCCCCTGTGGCCGAGAAGCTCAAGCTCAAGGTGCAGACCGCCAATGGCGTGACCCGCACCCCCGTGCCCGGTGCCACCGGCCCGCTGGCCAACGCCAAGTTCCTCGAAGCCCTGTTCTCGTCGGACTCGGTGCAGAACAAGCGCAACACCGAAGCCGTGGAAGTGGGCCCCAGCCAGATGGCATCGGGCCGCATCGCCAGCTACACGCCGGCCGAGACCCTGCCGCTGGACAAGGTGCGTGACAAGGTGCGCACGCTGTACGTGGCCGAGAAGGCTGCCGAGCTGGCACGCAAGGAAGGCGAGGCCAAGCTGGCCGAGTACACCGCCAAGCCCGATACCAACGCAGGCCTGACCGCCGCCGCCACGATCGCGCGCGACACGCCCATGAACTTCCCGCGCCCCCTGATCGACGCCGCCCTGCGCGCCAACGCCGAGAAGCTGCCCGCCTTCACCGGTGTGGATCTGGGCGCCGGCCAGGGCTATGCCGTGGTCAAGGTCAACCGCATCGTGCCGCGCGACAAGCCCGAGGCACAGCGCGCCCAGCAAGAGCGCATGCAGCTCATGCAGTGGTGGAGCACGGCCGAAGGCGTGGCCTACTACGAGATGCTCAAGGAGCGCTTCAAGGTCGAGATGAAGGTGAGCCGCCCCTCCGAGTTGACCATCACCCCAACAGAAAATTGAAGAATTTGATTCCGGGGGCAAAAACCCGGGTTATAATTTAATTCTCAAACGGTGGCTGTAGCTCAGTTGGTAGAGTCCAGGATTGTGATTCCTGTTGTCGTGGGTTCGAGCCCCATCAGCCACCCCAAATAAACAAACGCGCTAGTGCTATCAAAGCCCTAGCGCGTTTTGCTTTTTATTCCCACCATGGGAATAAAAAGCAAACCCGCCAATGCTGTGAAGTGCTGGCGGGTTTTGTCTTTGGTGCGCGCGGCATGCGCCGCTCTGAGGTCACCGGGCGGGGCAGGCGCCGGCAGGGCCGGCTCCAACGATCTCTGTCCTTCAGCCCACCCGGGGCGGTGCCACCCGGGTCCGTTCCGCATCGAGCCGTGCCAGGCGCAGCTGCAGCGCCTCGCTGTCGGCGGGCGACAGTTCCATGAAGCTGCAGCCGAAATGCAGTTGCTCGCCCGCGAGGAAGGAGCGGAAGGCGCGGCGTGAGCGCACCTCGAGGTCGACCACCAGGGGGCTGGCGCCGTGGCCCAGTTCCACGCGCACGCGCCGCAGCTGCTGGCTGGGCATGAGCAGGCGGCCTTCGTGGGCCGAGGAGCGCAGGCCCAGGCCGCCGATGGACACGTCGTCCACGCCCATGGAGAAACTTTCGCCGTGGAGCATGAACTCGGCGCGGAACGGCTGGCCGAGCGGTGTCTCCAGGCGCGGGAAGCGGCGCCGCTGCAGGTGGATGATCTGGTCCGGCAGCGCTGCACGCAGCTGCAGCGGGGCGCCGGGTGGGGCGTCCACCCAGCTGCCGCTGGTGCGGAACTGCAGCGCAATGCCCAGGGGCATGGCGACCAGCAGCACGGGGCCCGGGTCGGGTTGCGGGGCATGGGCGCCCTGGACCTCGATCAGCAGCGCACCGTCCTGGGGCTGCACTTCAACGATGCGCCCGGCCAGGAAGCTTGCTCCCTGCGTGGGGTACAGGCACACCAGGTCGCCGTCGTCGGCCAGGGCCTGCAGCGCCATGGCGATGTAATGCGGGTCGGTGACGCGAAAGGGCCGGGTGTCCACATCGGCCGCGATCGGTGCGATCACCGGCAGGGCCGATGCGGAGCGGGCTGGGGCAGGGGCGGGGGTTTTCTTCAGGAATGGAAGCATGTCTGCCATGTTCTGCAGGGGGCCACGGCATGGGCTGGGTGCAGGGCACGTGGGCGGGTGGGCATGGGCGCCACCTGCGCCGAGGTGCCCGCAACCAAGCCGGCCGGCATGCGGGGATGATAGCTGCTTCTACCCGGGGAGCCCGGCCCAGCCACCTTTTCGGGTCATGGCGCGGTGGCGGGCCGGGTGCTAGAGTGTTTCGGTCCGCAGGGGTGAGCCCCTCGTCGGGCACGGGGGCATGTACCCCCTTCGCTGGGTACAGAGGGGGCAGACGCCTCCTGACTGGGTACAGAGGGGGCATGCACCCCCTCGGGGGTGATGGGCGTGAACAGAACGATCATCGGCACGGTAGCGGCGCTGGGCCTCCTCGGGGTGGCCGGGGGGAGTGCGCTCTACCACCATGCCGTGGTCCGGCCCGCCGAGCTGGTGCGCCAGAACGCCCTGCTGGACGCGCAGCAGCGCGCCGGGGTCCATGCGCGCGAGGTGGAGCGCACGGTCAGCTATGCGCGCTGCCTGGAGGCCGTGGGCTCGGTTGCCCGGGCCCGCAAGGCCGACCAGTGCCAGCAACTGGGGCAGGGCGCAGGCTGCGAGCTGCCCCAGGACGCCGAAACCGCCCTGGGCCGGCAGCGCGAGCGCGGCGAGGTGCAGTGCTTCAACGAGGCGAAGATCGGGTTGTAGGGGGTGTTCATCTCCCGCCACGGCGGGAGTATCAAGTTGGCACAAACCACGCTTCTCTGCCGGCACAACAGTTATGCTGAAGAGCTTTGTCGGCCTCTGCTTGAACTAGCCCTTTGCCATCCGATGAATCGTCAAGCCCTCAGTTTTTCGTCGGGGCTGCCGCTGGTTTTCTTTTTGGGCTGCCGCGAGACTGGATATTCTGCTTTGTCATTCTGCCCACGGACTTGCCGTGCTCCAAGAACGCCGCTGAACTCTTGTTGTCAATGCCGTTTCGGGTCTGATCGACGTGAGCAACAATGTGAGCATCTGATCGGAACTCCTGCATGCGTCTTCTGCACTACGTCGAAATACAGAACTTCAAACGCTTTGGTGAGCGCCAGCGCATTGTGCTGGATCACCCTGCTGTTCTGATCGGGCCCAACAACTGTGGCAAAACCAGCGCCATCCAGGCCCTGGCGCTATGGTCTCAGGCAGTGCAGACTTGGTATGACGCACGCAAGAAATCGTCCGCCAAGGAGCGCACCGCGACATCAATGAACCGTCTAAGCATTGTGTCGGTACCTGTGCAGCGGACCCGCTTCTTCTGGCACAACACGCAGGTGAGAACGGGGAACAAAGACATTGCGCTCGTCATCACGGTGGGGGTCGAGTTCAAGGGGGCGGTGCATCCGTTGCCCATGCGCTTTCGCAATCAGGGTGACGAGCTGATCTATTGCACCCCGGACACGCAAGAGGCGATGGCTGATCTGGATCTGATTGCTCATGCCGCCTCGTTGAACGTGGAACTGCTCTATCCTATGTCGGGGCTGGACACCGAAGAGCCAATTCTCCAGCCGGGGCGGGTGGATGTTCTGCTTGGTCAGGGACGCACCGCCGATGTCTTGCGTAACTTGTGCCTGTCCGTCGTCAAGTCTTCGCAGGACGACTGGGCGCGTATCGTGGCTCTCATGAAGCGGCTGTTTAGTGTGGATCTGGAGGCGCCGCAAGAGACCGCGCGTGGCAGCATTGCTATGCAGTACCGGCAGCCAGGGGCCAAAGAGGCGCTGGACGTTTCTTCAGCCGGCCGGGGTTTTCTTCAAATGCTGTTGGTGTTTGCGTACCTTTATTCGCACAAAGGCAGCGTTTTGTTGGTGGACGAGCCCGATGCGCACCTGGAGATTTTGCGTCAGAAGCAAGTCTATGTCTTGTTGCGCGATATCGCCACCGAGAACGGATCGCAGGTGGTGCTTGTTACGCACTCTGAGGTGATCTTGGACGAGGCGCTCGATACGAATCTCACCCTGCTAATGGATGGGCGTGCCGACGATCTGGCCAGCAAGACGGATATCCGAAACAGCCTCAAGCATTTCGGTGCTGATCACTATGTCAAGGCGCGTGCGCGCGGGTATGTGCTGTATGTAGAAGGTGCTACGGACATTGACATGTTGCGCGCGCTTGCGGAGCGGCTGGCGCATCCCATAGCCCAAGTTTGGGATGAGCGCGTCAATTCGTTCTATGTGCAAAACAACTATCCCATTCAGGACACTGAAGCCGAATTGGAGCGCGTCGAGGGCGGCTTTGGCATTACGCCACGCGACCATTTCAACGGTCTGCGCAAACTGCTACCGGCACTCAAGGGTCTTGCGATTCTCGACAATGATGGCAAGGATCGCTCTGGCGCCGCCTTAGGGGCGCTAACAATCAGCTATTGGAAGCGTTACGAGGCCGAGAACTACTTTGTCACACCGGCGCTGTTGCGAGAATATGCTCAAAGGCAATATGCTGACATGGACCTGTTTGGAGGCCATCGAGCGGAAATCGACGAGGTCCTTGACGGGCTTGTTTTGGAGCAGATCTTTGATGGGATTGGAAGCGACCTGGACACGTGGCGTGGGCTGCCGCAAGATGCAGCCCAGCTGGTTTGGGTGAGCAAGACGGAACGGCGCAAGCTGAGCACGTTTGCTCAAGAGTTTTTCCGTCGATTGGCGCAGCGCTTGGGTGGCCCCATGCTGCTGACGAAGGGTGAATTGCATCGCCTCGTGGCCTATGCCCCTGTGGCTTCCATTGCGCAGGAAGTGACTGAAAAGCTGAATTTGCTGCAGACGCTTTTTGCTCGAGCGGTGCCCCCGGAGGCCGTCGAGGAGTGAAGCGCATCTTGAGAATGGCCCTTGCTATCCGGGACGCATTGCGCCACCGCAGCCAAGATGGGCAATTCTCGACGAATCTTCGGTCCACCTTGAGATGGTAGCGCTCGCCGGATTCAGCGGCGTCTTGCAGCAGTTCAACGCGTCGTTTTTTTGCGCGTCCGCCCTTAACATCTCACGCAACCCCAACGCCGGTCCTGAGTTACCCAGCTCCTACCTTGCGCAGCAAGCCCGGCGAGACCTTCCAACCCTGGCCTTCGTCGGTGCGCACGCTGGCCGTTTTCTTGTTGAGGCGCAGTATGGTGCCTTGCTTGACGCTGCCATCATTGGCTGTGAATTGGACCCTGTCACCTTCGGCGAACTGGGCCAGCGCCACGGTGCTCTTGGCCTGGGCCAAGAGGTTCAGGCGTTCGATCACCATGCGGTTGAGGTAGAGCAGATCTTCTTCGCCCATATGGCGCAGGGCCTGTGTGAACAATTCGCGGTCTACAACGGTGTGCTTGGTGCTCGTCATCGGTGCATGTCTGTTCCGCTTGACAGGGCGGCTGCGGCCGATTTTAGGGGGGTGTCGCCTTCAATGGAGGGCTACGCGCCCGGCAGGCGCTGGCCCCACTGCTCTGCCCACGGCCCCGCCATCGTCAGCACCATCATGACCCAGGCCACGGCCACGAAGCGGCCGGGCCAGGCGGCGGGCGAGCGGCCCTGCCGCAGGGCGGCGTGCAGTGCGCAGGCAGACAGTGCAAACGCCATGGGGATGGCCCAGGCCGAAACCCAGGCCAGCATGGGCTGCCGGTCGGTGAAGATGGCCGGGTGGGCCAGGGCGAAGGCCATGAGGCAGGCGATCTGCACGGCGGGCTGGCGCAGCAGCTGGTAGCGGGTGGCGGCAGTGCCGGAGTGCGCAGCGGCGGTGATGGGCGGGTGGCTCATGGGCGGGGAATCAGGTGTCCTGGCTGCAATGTAGCAGCGGCATGGGCGCAATCCCCCGATCGGGTGGCTTTTGTGGCGAACAGACACTTTGCTTACATCCTGCCCGCAATTGCACGCCCCTGGACGCCCGCCCCTGGACGATTTGGCATCTGTTGCGGACGCTTGGCGCAGCTGTGGGGCGGCTGGCTGGAGACACTGGTGCTCTCTGAACACACCCAGTCCACCAACCATGCAGATCTCCGTCTACGACACCTATGTGCAGCGCCCCGATGGGCTGCGCATGCATTTCGATATTCTCGTTCCTGCCGCCATCAGCGACCACGAGCAGGTGCTGCAGTACGGACGGCGCTATCTGGCGGCAAAAGGCTTGGCGGCCAGCGACCTGAAGGCCGAGAAGTGCAGCTTCTGCCACATGCAGTCGGCCAGCTCTGCGGTGGAGGCCGAGATCGCGTCCATCGGCTTTGCCATCCTGGAGATGGAGCACTGCGGCTGAGCCGCCGCTGCCGCGATACCCCCGGTGGCGCCGGGGAGAAAACCTGTCGGAGTTTCTATATACCAATGGTAAGTTACCATGGGTATATAGCAATCCCATGGAGTTTCTCTCATGCATGCACTCATCGTCGTGGCGCACCCCGAGCGCCATTCCCTGACCCATGCCCTGGCCGCCCAGGTGGCGCTGGGCGCAGCCCAGGCCGGCCCGGCCGGCCGGCACACCACGGAGATCGCCGACCTGGCGGCCGAGGGGTTCGACCCGCGCTTCACCGCGGCCGACCTGGCGCTGCACCTCAAGCAGGCGCCGCCCGCGCCCGATGTGGCAGCCGAGCATGCGCGGCTGGACCGGGCCGACGCGCTGGTGCTGGTGTACCCCGTGTACTGGTGGTCGTTCCCGGCCTTGCTCAAGGGCTGGATCGACCGGGTCTTCACCCAGGGCTATGCCTATGAGGAGGGGGCCGATGGCCGGCTCACCAAGAAGCTTGGCCACCTGCCGGTGCACCTGCTGGGCCTGGGCGGGGCCGGTGGCGGCACCTACGAGCGGCACGGCTATGCCGGCGCGATGAAGGCGCAGATCGAGCATGGCATCTTCGGCTACTGCGGCGCGCCCGTGGCCAGCACCAGGCTGCTGCTACAGTCGCACGACAAAGAGATGGCGGCCTCGCACCTGGAGGCCGCACATGCGCTTGGCCGGGGCCTGTTCGGCCCGTCTTCCTGAACCTGCCCTGGAGTCCATGCCCCGCACGCCGACTGCCCCACCATTGCCCCAGCCAGCCCCGCGCCGCCGCCTGGCGCGCCACGAGCGCGCGCGCCAACTGCTCGATGTGGCGTGGGCGCTGCTGCGCGCCGAGGGGGCCGATGCGCTCACGCTGGGCCGCCTGGCCGAAGAGGCAGGCGTGACCAAGCCCGTGGTGTACGACCACTTCGGCACGCGCGAGGGCCTGCTGGCCGCGCTGTACCAGGATTTCGACGTGCGCCAGACGGCGGTGATGGACGCCGCCATTGCCGCCGCGCGCGCCACCCTCAAGGACAAGGCCGGCGCCATTGCCGCGGCCTATGTGCGCTGCGTGCTGACCCAGGGGCGCGAGATACCGCAGGTGCTGGCGGCGCTGCAGGGCTCGCCCGAGATGGCAGCCGTCAAGCGCCAGTACCAGGAGGTCTTCATCGCCAAGTGCCAGGCCATCCTGGCGCCGTTCGCGGGTGCGCAGGGCCTGCCGCGCGCCGGCATGTGGGCCCTGCTGGGCGCGGCCGATGCGCTGTCGGACGCGGCCGTGGCGGGCGACATCAGCGAAGCGGCGGCGCAGGCCGAGCTGTTCGAGACCATCGTCGCCATGGTCAAGCGCAGCCGGTAAGGCGGGCCGCGGCCACACGCTGCATGCAGGGATTCGCGCGGCCCGCTACCATGCACGGCCATCCACTGACAGGGAGTGCTTTGCCATGCAACAACGCCAACTGGGCGCCGAGGGCCCGCTGACCTCTGCCATCGGCCTGGGCTGCATGGGCATGAGCGAGTTCTATGGCGCCAGCGACGACGAGAGTTCCTTGCGCACGCTGGCGCGCGCGCTGGAGATCGGCGTCACGCACTTCGATACGGCCGATACGTACGGGCTGGGCCACAACGAATCGCTGCTGGGCCGCTTCATCGCCAGCGCCGGGCCAGCCGCCCGCGCGCGCATGCAGATCGCCACCAAGTTCGGCATCGTGCGCCAGGCCGGGCAGTACGAGCGGCGCATCGACAACTCGCCGGCCTACATCCGCCAGGCCTGCGAAGCCTCATTGAAGCGCCTGGGTGTGGAGCGCATCGACCTGTACTACTGCCACCGGCGCAACCCCGATGTGCCGATCGAAGAGGTCGTCGGCGCGATGAAGGAACTCGTCGTGGCCGGCAAGGTGGGGGCGCTTGGCCTGTCGGAGGTGTCGGCCGACAGCCTGCGCCGTGCCCACGCCGTGCACCCCATTGCGGCGCTGCAGAGCGAGTATTCGCTGTGGAGCCGCGGGCCTGAAGACGGCATGCTCGCGCTGTGCGCAGAACTCGGCACCGCCTTTGTCGCTTACAGCCCGCTGGGCCGCGCCTTCCTGACTGGCACGGTGGACGTGAAGGCCTTGGCCGACAACGATTTTCGCAAGCACAACCCGCGCTTTGTGGGCGATGCCGAGGCCGCCAACCGGCAGCTGGTGCAGGCGCTCGATGCGTTTGCGGCCGCGCGTGGCCTTGCCAGCTCACAGATTGCCCTGGCCTGGCTGCTGGCCAAGCACCCCCATGTGTTGCCGATACCGGGCACGCGGCGCATTGCGTATCTGGAGAACAATGCGCATGCGGCCGAAGTGGCACTGAGCCCCGCCGAGGTGGCCGAGCTGGACCGTTTGTTCGACCCCGCGAAGGTGGCCGGCGCACGCTACCCTGATGCCGGCTTTGTCGGCATTGAAGGGTGATGCCATGCGTGCTTGTGCAGCGGCCCTGCTGGCGTTGGCCATGGTGACCGGCGGCGCGCACGCAGCCGGCGAGGGTGCGCCGGCCGAGCCCCGGCCCTGGCTGGACCCGGTGGTGAGCGCGGGCTTCGAGCCCATTGTGGCGCGCTGCCGCTTCATCTACACCCAGCCCCTGCGGCCGCTGCGGCGGCTGATGCTGCTGCAGGGCGACGAGGCGCCCGCCGCCTACGAGCTGGCGGGCCTGTCGCACGACCTGGTGATGACCCCCCACCCCGTGCGCCCCTACCTGGGCCGGGTGATGCTGCGCTACCGGCTGGTGCTCAAGGAGCCGCCCGCGGACGCGCAGGCGCAGGCCGAAGAGGCCGAGTTCGGCACCCGCGTCATCGAGACGCTGAACTTTGCCTGGCAGGACCGGCGCTGGGTGTTCCGCGGCACGTCGTCGGCACTGTTCACCGGCCAAGGCGGCGGGCGCGGCCTGCCGGTGGTGGACAAGACGCCCGCCGAGGACCGGGTGGAGCATGCGCGGGCGCTGCAGGCCTGCCTGGGTGGGCTTTAGGGGGGGCTTGCACCGGGATGGGCCGCCTGCGCTGCCATGGCCAGCCTGTTGGCCGCGGCGGCTGTGCCGTGGGCGCTGTCGCATGCAGGTTACAGTCTCGCCCTCACTGTTCTTGAGTTCGGCATGGAACCTGTACTGTTCACCCTCACACGCGCCGATTTCGCCGCATTGCAGCAGCGCGCAGCGGCCCTTGGCCGGGGGCCGGACCAAAGGGGCCGCAAGGCCGCAGGCCTGCGGCAGGTGGTGGCCAAGCTGCTGGTGTGGCTGGCGATCGCCGCCGTGGTGTTCAGCATGTTCAAGGCGTTCGACTCACCCTCGCTGGCGGCGCGCTATATCGCCTGCGGTGCCTTCGGGGCCGTATTGGCCTATGTGCTGGCGGCAGCGTGTGTGCCCCTGCTGGCACAGCGCGCGATTGCCGATGGCGGCTGGTTTCTTTCTCCCCAGAGCGTGCAGCTGTCGGAGGCCGGCGTGCTGCAGCAGGTCCAGGGCGGGCGCATGCAGTGGGAATGGTCAGCCTTCATGGCGCGTGACGAAAGCAGCACCATGCACTACCTGTTCATCGAGCCGGGGCAGTGCGTGCTGCTGCCGAAGGCCGCCTTGCCGCCCGAGGCGCATGCGCTGATCCGCCGGCATGTGCCCGCAGCGCCTTCTGTGGGAAAGGCGGGGCCGGCGAACCGCGACGCCAACCCGCCCGCAGGTTCTTAGAGGGGACCAGTTGCCCACCTGCAGCACTGCCCCTTGTCAGGAAGGCGCGTTGCCACCCGCCAGCGGGTTGGCGCCGCAGGCCTTGCCATCGCCATGGCCCAGCAGCACGGGCAGGCCGGCGGCAGTCATGGTGCTCGTGGCGGCCGGGTCTGAGGGGCGGACCCGGCCGAGCCCATCAAGGTGATACTCCATGCGCCGGACACCCTGGCCCACAGGTACGTACAAGCAACACCATGAGCATCGAACACCCTGAACGCACTCCAGCTGCATGGACCCGGGAGTGCTTGGCCCTGCTTCAGCAGATCAACCCCGGGTACCAACGCAATCGCCAGGTCACGGGCCGCTTCATCGAGTTTGTGCGCCCCACCCCAGGCGGCCTCCTCGTGTCCCAGAACTTCGTGCGTGTGCAGCGGGACTACTACCTCAGCTATGCGCTGACCTTCGGCTCCCTGCCGGTCACCACGCGTCTGTACCATCCTTTGCTTGCAGGCGTGCGCTTTCACAATTGCGGTATCTCGAGTCAGTGGCGTGACGACTTCGGCCTGTCGCGCGGGGATCCAGGCTATCCATCGGGGCTGTGGTCTTTTGGCCCATGGCGCTCCAATACCCTGGAGAACATAGCCCGAGGATTCGCCTTGAACGACGAGTTCATGTACCCACGGTACAGGCAAGTGCTGGCAGACGGCAAGGCCCACCTGGTTCGGCTCTTCGAAGCGGCGCTGCGCATCGTGCCGCAGATCGATGCATCCGTCCCCATTGCCGGGCAGGCGGCCCGGTTCGGGGTGGACCCACACGCCTTGGCCTCGTACCCCTTGGTGTCGTCTGCGCTCAATGCCTTCACCGTCGCCCGGCATGGCCGGTGTTACGTGGGGTTTGGACCCAAGACCAACACCGTGGACCTTGCCGACATCGCGCCCGAGCTCATGGTGCTGCACTTTGCCGACGAGTTCCTGCAGGTGCGCGACCGGCTGGCCGACCTGGTGGCCATGGCCGAGGCCTTGTAGCCGGTGTGCCAGGGCGCAGCCCAGCGCCGCATCAGAATGCCTCTGACAACTCCAGGCCTTTGAATCGCTGCGGCGATAGGGCCTTGGCCGCAGATGCCGTGCAGAAAAACAGGGGGCGCGCGCCACGCACCGACTCCGGCCAGACCGCCGGCGAGAAGATGGCCAGGGCATCGGCAGGCTTTTCGATGCTTTGGCACAGCGGGCCTATGGCGGTTTCGCGCCACCTGGCGCACTGGCTGCAGCGCTCGCCATGCGCCTCGATGCCAGCGATGGTTTCATCCACCTTGGCGCGGGCCTGCGGCAGCACGATGAAGGCGCCGCTTTGCGATGGCAGGGGCAGGAACGAGAGGCCGGTGATTCCGGCTGCTGCGAGTCCATCGATGAACCGCTGGCTGCACAGCTTGAAGTCGTCCGCAGTGGAGACGATGTCCCTGGTGGAGCTGAACCGGATGTCTGGTACGCCGGCCTGCGCCAGGGCGCGCAGCTCATCGACCTTGGCGCACCTGGGACAGATGAACGGCCGGTACTGCGGGCGGACCATGCGCCTGCCGCGTGCGTCGTCCTCAGAGAACAGGTAGCAGCTGAGTTGGGGGTCTTTGGCGATGAGTTCGTGGAAGGGCATTGGCAGGTGTCCAGCACACCGGCCGCATCGCGGCAGGCATCGAGCAGTGGCAGCAACTCGGTCCGCACCATGGCCGCATGGCCTTGCAGCCAGCGCTGCAGAGGAAAAAGCGCGGCGCTCTGCGTTCGGGTTGGGGCTTGCCGACTGACCGGCTGCGGCCGGGGGGCATGCAGGCAAGCCCAACACGCATTTGCAGGCCCCCGAAAGGGCCTCAAAGACAAATCGTTCTTTTCTTATTCAGCGGCCTGAAGCACACGCCTTTGGCAGGTTTGCACGTTGCCACCACCCATCTGTGGAAGGCCGGATGCGCTATGGCTTGCGCTGCAGGCCGCGCCATCGGCATGGCCCAGCGTCACGGGCACGCCGGCGGCGGACATGATCACCGTGGCGGGCCGGCGTTTGGTCTCGGTGGCGACGACGGCGGGAACGGTCGCAACCGGCGGCGGCGCGGCAGGGCCGTCACCGCTGACGGCGTCGATGGGATCGGCTGCGCTGCGGGTGTTCCAGGTGATGGCCGCATAGCCGGCGGCGTACTTGGGCATGTCGACGTCGATGGCGCCCTGGTAGGTCATGAGCGGGGCGCCGCTGAGCTGGCGCACATAGAGCCACTGGCCCTGGTCGGTGCTGCCGCCCTGGGCGTCGAGCTGGCCGCCCATGAAGCGCAGGCTGCCGCTGCCGTCGTGCACGACGAGCTGCTCGGCACCTTCCTTGACCAGGCGCGCGAACAGGGCCTCGACATGCTGGCCCGTCCGGGCGGCCTGGTATTCGGCATCGCTCAGCGCGGCCACGCGCACAGGCTCTTTGCCATAGCGCAGCACAAAGGCCGATTGGGTACCGAGGGGGGCATAGCCCGAGAGCAGGAGCGAGCGCGTCCCTGCGGGAATGAAGATCTTGAACTCCTTGTGCTGCTGCAGTTGGGCCCCCGTGAATTCGGGCAGCGGCAAGGCGCCTCCGCCCGGGAAGGCGCAGCCGCCCGTGCCGAAACCGATGGCGCAGCCCGTGACGCCGGTGGGTGCGTACTGCTCCTTGAACCCGAGCTTGGTGTCAAAGCTGTACTGGGCGCTGCCGGCCGCGAGAGGGCGCGCCGTTTTGTGGGGGAGCTGGTGGATCGACACAAAGTTGGCAGCCTGTGCAAACGTGCTGAACACCGCCAAAGAAACAAGAACCAGGGACCTCATTGAAACACTCCAGAAATAATTCTCGGCAAATACTGGCTACCCCTCTTTCCGTTGCAAAAAGCAACGTCGGGGCGTTGAAGCGGCGCAGCGTACCTGAGCTTGCCTGGACAGGGGGGCGGATTCAGGGGGGGATTTCCCCTGGGTTCGAAGGGTCACCCAGCCGCGTGGAGGCCCATGGCCCACGGATTCCAGAGGGCAGGCGGCACCTTGGCGTGCCTGCGCGCATGCTGTTGCTGCAACTTTTTGTGACATATGCGGGGCCCTGATGCGAGAAATGGGGGATGGACGCGCAGCCCCGGGCTGGGCATGCTGCGCCTTTCGCCGGAAGGTCCCCGGGCGCGGCCACGGGTCTGCGGTATCGCATGGCCGGGCCTGCGGGGTGCCCGATGGTGTGGCGGTGTTTTTTTTCGTTTTTGCCCAGGTCTGTCTACCCATTTTTTGAAAGGCGTATCGCAATGACCCTCCTTGCCGTGTTGACCTCCACCCCCCGCCGCCTGCCGTCCAGGCCGCTGGCTTCGCTTCGCAGCCTGGCCGTGAAGGCCGGTATCGCGTGCACCCTGGTTGCGGCAGCGGCCGGCGCCCATGCGGTCACGGTCATGAAGTTCGCCACGGGCGCGTCGAATTCGGCCGCCATCCTGAGCGATGGCACGCTGTGGACCTGGGGCAACAACATGAACGGGCAGCTGGGCAACGGCACGTCCGTCAGCGCGGAAAAGCCGGTGCGGGTGGGCACCGGCTTCACCCAGGTCAAAGTGGGCAGCCGCTACATGGTGGCCCTCAAGGCCGATGGCAGCCTGTGGATGTGGGGCCATGCGGTGCTGAGGGACCGCGAGTTCTACGAAACTGCGCCGGTGCAGATCGGCAGCGGCTTTGACAAGCTGCTCACCTCCGACACGGCCGCCAAGGCCGACGGCACGGTCTGGTTCTGGGGCGAGTCCAAGCTCGTCTACAGCGCGCCTGCCGGAGGCAACAATGGCTCGCTGGACCAGTTGCCCGCCGGCACCCAACAGATGGCTACGGGCCCCTACAACGCCCTGTTCGTGCTCGATGGCGGGGCCCTGCGCTACGTGTCGAACAACAACCTGCTCAACACCTGGCGCACCGCCTACGGCAGCGCCGGCCCGGTGGGCAGCGGGTTTGCGCAGGTCGTGTTGAACACGACCACCGCGGCGGGCGTGAAGACCGATGGAACGCTGTGGCAGTGGAAGGGCGAGGAGCAGCCGGCCTCGCTGGGCGCGGGGTACAGCCAAGTGGCCAAGGGGAGTGCCCACACGCTGGCGCTCAAGACCGATGGATCGGTGTGGGCCTGGGGCTCCAATGCCAACGGCCAGCTGGGCGTTGACTCGGCGGCCGATGTGGACAGCCCCCAGCTCGTGGGCAATGGCTACACCGCGATCGCGGCTGCGGCCCAGCACACCCTGGCCCTGAAGTCCGACGGCACCCTCATGGCCTGGGGCAGCAACAGCGCCGGGCAACTGGGCTCGGGGCTGGCCGGAACGCTGTTGCAAAAGCCCGCAGCCGTGGTGTTCGATGCCAGCTATTCGCCGCAACCCGGCACCGTGACCGCCAGCGGGCCTGCCACGCGCATGACGCTCACGGCCAAGGTGCAGATCGCCAGCGACCACCTGGCCAACGGCGTCAAGGGCAATGCCTTTGTCGTGGCGCTCACCGCCAGCGGCGCGATCTATGTGTACAGCGGCACTACCTTTGTGCCCTTCAACGCGCTGAGCATGCCCCCGGCCTGGACCAGCAGCCTGCAGAACACGACCACGGCCCTGTTCACCGACATGGACCTGACGGCCTTGGCCGGCACCGCCTTCTTCGTCGGTTACGGGCTGGGCGTGACGCCGTCGGAGGCCCTGGGGGAGATGCTCACGGCCAAGCGCTACCAACTGGGGTATGTGATTCCGTAGTGGGTGGGGTGAGAAGCAGAAGAAGCCCGCGCGAGCGGGCTTTTTTCCTGTTACTGCCCGAACGAGCCCTTGGGCCTGACCATCTGCCTCAGATTCTTGAGCTTGCGTGGGGCGCGCTCGGTCCACATGATCTCCGCGCCGTCAGCCAGTTCTTCGTAGATCGGCAGCACATCGGTGATGCCGAGCAACTTCCACTGCACGGGCACTCCATCGGGCCCGCCTTTGTAGGGCCGGGTACTCCCTTGCGCGGCTTGCATGCCCTTGTCGTAGGCCTCGTCGAGGTTCTGGGCGCGGACCAGGATCGTGTTTTCCCACGACAGGAATCGGGCTTCGTCGTCGTCGTCTTGGTCGGTGCCATCCAACTCCACGAAGCGAAGCAGGTACGACACGACATACCAACCCACGGGAGAGTGATTTTTGTCGTAAGCCATCGGGCTATTCTCCATAGACTTTTCGTGCGCGGGTGCTGGTGCCTGCCACTGCAGTTCCAGCCTGCCGCAGTTGGGTTGTTGCTGGCCATCCCGGGCCCGCACGGGCTGATGCTACGATGACCAACGCCCACTTGCCCAACGCCATGCTTCTCAAAGTGCTGCTGTCTCCGTACCGGTCTGACCCGGCGACGTTTTACACGCCGCTGTCCGTTGATGCCGCAGCGGCAAAGCTGCGCAGATCGACGGAGTCATCTCTGTCCCGCGCTGCCAAGGAAGGGGCTGCGGTAGGGACGGTCACCGCAAACAAAGTCTCACTGGAAAAAGTCGTTCCGCACACCGGCAACTCCTTCAAGCCCTTTTTTGTCGGCCATTTCGAGGTCGCTGAGGGGCGAACCCTGCTTGTCGGCAAATTCACGATCCATTGGTTTGTGAAGCTCTTCATGTCGGTGTGGTACGGCGGCTGTCTGTATTGGACAGTCTCGGCGACCCGTGTGGCATTGGAGGAGCCTGGACAGGTGAGACTGTTTCCCCTGTTCGGGCTAGGCATGTTCCTCGCTGGCGGTGCTTTTGTCGCAATCTCCAGATGGCTTGCAGATGGGGATCGGGAATATCTCTCGGGAGTGATCGTCGGAGCGTTGTCCGGCAGCAGTTGAAAGTCGGCGCTTTTTTCCGAGATCACAGGAGCCATTGCACGCTGTCGCGGGCTGAAAATGCCTGTGGCGTAACGCAGGCGAAAAACTCATCGGCCTCTATGAACCTTGTCCTCGAAAACCCGGAGCAGGTTGCCTGGTACACCGACATGGCTGCGACCTTGCGGGCCATGGGCGTCGATCCAAAGGATTGCAACTGGTATCTGAGTGACATTGACGCCAATGGCACGATGCCGTTGCCCGAGGAGGGCGATGGTTGGGTGACGGGCGATGCGCTTGCCGAGTTGCTCAGCAAGCCGATCCAGTTCGTCTGGGGTGTGTTCAGCGCGTTCCCTCCTGGGGTCCGGGTTGAGGTGAGTCGCGCGCCAGTAGCTGACGGAAATCGCAACCTGTGGTATCCACCCGAAGCCTCCCCGCAACTGCCTGGGGCCTGCTTCGAAGTGGTCTGCTGGGATTCGAGTGCCACGCTCCTGATCGGCATATCGCAAGAGCAGGCTGCGGAATTCTTGCGGGCGTTTCCTGGCGCGACGCTACTTTCTTCACGGTGGCCCAAAGAGGCGTAGACCGGCGGCTTCTCTGTGCGCTTGCGCCTGCTCGATGGTCAGGTCCGAGCTGCGCGGAAATGCTGCGTGAGTCGACCACCCAAAAGGCCGATCGCGGACCCTCGTCCCGTTCCGTGTGATGATTGCGGCTGCATCAGAACGGACTTTCTCCCATGGCATCCCCTTTAGACAACAGCATCAGCATGGCCCTGTTCTGCGACTTTGAAAACGTCGCGCTGGGCGTGCGCGATGCGCAGTATGAAAAATTCGACATCAAGCCCGTGCTGGAGCGCCTGCTGCTCAAGGGCTCCATCGTGGTCAAGAAGGCCTATTGCGACTGGGAACGCTACAAGGGCTTCAAGGCGGCGATGCACGAGGCGAACTTCGAGCTGATCGAGATTCCGCACGTGCGCCAGTCGGGCAAGAACTCGGCCGACATCCGCCTGGTGGTGGATGCGCTGGACCTGTGCTACACCAAGTCGCACGTGGACACCTTCGTGATCATCAGCGGCGATTCGGATTTTTCGCCCCTGGTCTCCAAGCTGCGCGAGAACGCCAAGCAGGTGATCGGCGTGGGGGTAAAGCAGTCCACCTCGGACCTGCTCATCGCCAACTGCGACGAGTTCATCTTCTACGACGACCTGGTGCGCGAGAAGCAGCGCACGCTGGCGCGGCGCCAGGGCCAGGGCGGCGGCGGCGCGGCGGCGCCCGCGGCACCGCGCCGCTCGCCCGAGGAAGAGCGCCAGCGCAAGGAAAAGCAGGACGCGCGCCGCACCCAGGGCGTGGAGCTGGCGGTGGAGACTTTCGAGGACCTGATCTCCGAGCGGGGCGACAGCGGCAAGATCTGGGCCTCGGTGCTCAAGGAGGCGATCAAGCGCCGCCGGCCCGATTTCAGCGAGGGCTACTATGGTTTCCGCACCTTCGGCAATCTGCTCGAAGAGGCGCAGGCGCGCGGGCTGATGGAGTTTGGGCGCGATGAGAAGTCGGGTGCCTATGTGTTTCGCAGCCTGGGCGGCGGTGCTGTGGGTGTGGGCGGTGCAGGCGATGCCCCTGCAGCGGCGGAACGCCAGGGCGGCAGCCAGCGCCATGATTTCCATGCCGTGGCGGCGCTGCCCGAGCAGGCCGAGGGCGGTGGCGGACGGGGTGGGCGTGGCCGTGGGCGCCGAGGTGAAGGTTCGGCTGTGCGTGCCGGTGCGCCGCAGCACCCTGCCGATGGGCAGCGCGACCTGCTGCTGGCACCGGAAGGCCATGTGGGGGGCGGTGATCCCGATGCGCGCGACGACCAAGACGGCCCGCAGGACGAGGCGCCCGTGGTGAGCCGCTATTTCAGCGCGCAGGCCACTTCGGCGCCAGCCCCCGTGCTGGCGGCGGTGCCTGCCGAAGTGCAGGCGCACGGCGGCGACGAGCAAGGCGAAGAGGATGGCGTTGGCAGCGAGAGTCCTGTTGCCGGCGCCGGTGTGGCCGATGCACCAGCGGGCATGGCAGAGACTGTGCAAGCTGAGGCGGCAGAGGCCGCTGCCACCCCAGCGCCGCGCAGCCGCCGTGCAGCAGCAGCAGCATCGCCTGCCGCGCCGCGCAAGGCGGCGGCGGGCGGGCGCAAGGCCGCTGCGGCCAAGGCCGACGCGCCAGCGGCAGAGGGTGCCGAAGGCGTGGCGGCCGCAGAGGTGCCAGAGGTGGCACCGGCCAAGGCAGCCGGTACCCGTGCGCGCAAGCCGCGCGGTGCGGCGGCCAAGACCGGCAAGCCGGCCAAGCCGGCCGAGTGAGCCGCTGGCGCCGGCCTGCTGCACCACGGCCGGGCCGAAGCAGCCCCCGCCCCGGCGGGGTGGGGATTTCTGCGGTCCAGTGGACTAGATTGGCACGCTGGCAAGGGCCTGTGCGACCCCCTCCGCGGTGGCGGTCGACTTGCCGTGAGATGCAAGCCAGTCAGCCACCCAAGGAGAAGATCGCATGCGTTCGGCAACAACCAGAAGCGTCCCTGCGCTCAGGCACCTTGCGGCCTGGGCCGCCTGTGTGGGCCTGGCGGCCTGCGGCGGCGGCGATGACCGCCCCAGCCACGCGCTGGGCGGCAGCGTGAGCGGCCTGGCCAGCGGCCAGACCGTGGTCCTGGCCCATGGCGGCGGCGCAGAGGTGGCCGTGGCGGCCAATGGCGCCTTCACGTTTGCCCGGCCGCTGGTGGACGGCAGTGCCTACGCGGTGGTGGTGAAAACGGCGCCCGCCGGCGCGGGCTGCGTGGTGCGCAATGGCACCGGCACGGTGGCCGGGGCGGCCGTGGACAGCGTGGCGGTGCGGTGCGCGCCGCTGGCCACCTTGCCGGATGGCATGTGGGAGCAGGACCGCTGCCAGCCATCGGCCGAGGGCAGCGTGCGCACCCTGTGGAGCTTCAACACCGCCAACGGCCCGCTGGCGGCGGGCGTGGGCACGGTGAACTACCGCAGCGCGCAGTGCGAGGGCGTGGGCATTGCGATCGCGGGCCCGCTGAGCGGCACCTTCTGGTTCGAGCCGCAGCGCACCGAGACTGGCGCGGGCCTGGCGGCCTTCTGGGGCCGGCGCCAGATCTTTGCAGGGGGGCTGTTGAACCCACCCGTCTTCACCCCCGTGGTGCTGGTGCGCAAGGCCAACCACCTGTGCCTGCTGGAGGACACGGCCGTGCCCTCGGCCTTCCCGAATGCCGCCAGCCTGGAGCCTGCGGTCACGGCGGCCATCGCTGCGGGCACTTGCCACACGCCGCGCTGACCTGGGCTGGCCCGGCCCCCTTCACCACCGCATGCCCTCCAGCGCCTGCAGCACGGCCGCCTCGTACTCGATGAAGCAGTCCGCATGGTTCGCGTCGTGCAGGCGCAGCAGGCGGCTGCCGGGCAGGGCGCGGGTGAGACGGGCCTCGTCGGCAGCGCGGGCGTTGCGCAGCACTGCCAGCAGGGTCTGCGCGTCGGCGCGGGTGCGTGCGTCGGCAAGGGGCTCGCTGAGCCAGGGGAACAGGTCACGCTGCGTGCCCGGGTAGGCGGCGACCACCAGGGCCGGCGCGCGCACGGCGCGGTAGTCGGGCGTGAAGGCGTTGGCCGATGCGACCATGGCCTGCGCCACGGCGGGCGGGGTGTTCGATGCCACGCTGCCATCGGGCTGCACGGCCAGGGCCTCGCGCATTTGGGCCTGCAAGGGCGGCGACCAGTGCTTGCTGGTGCGCCGGCCAAAGGCCATGGCTGCATCGAGTGAGGCCAGGTCGGCGGCGCTGGGCTCGGGCTCGTGCAGCGCGGGGTTGTCGGGCAGTGTGATCTCGGGGTCGGTCGTGTCGTCGCGCGAATAGTCGTAGGTCGTATCGAGGTACACCAGCCCGCGTGTGCGTTGCGGGTGCTGGCCGGCAAACAGCGTGAGCTCGTTGCCCGCGATCGAGTGGGCGAGGGCCTGTTCACACCCATTTCGGGGATCGCGTTGCCCGGCCTGGGGGCTGGATGCCAGGCGCCCGCGCGCAGCAAGGTAGGCACCTTGCAAGCGCGGGCAACGCCGCAGACGGCCCCCAGGCCGGGCAACCCGAAGGGAAGGCCCTTGCCGGCGCGCCACTCGTCGTTGCGCTCCTTGCGTGTGCAAGGGCACACGCTGCGTCGCGCGCCTAGATTGGCACGCCGGCAGGGGCCTTCGCGACCCCGAAATGGGTGTGAACAGGCCCTGGCATCACCGCGCGATCAATGGCCAGCGCGTCGAGCACGGCGCGCAGGTCGGCCACCAGGGTGGCCGGCTCGTAGCCCTGGCCGGTGGCGCTGGGCAGGGGCTTGTCCGACAGGCCGTAGCCGCGCCGGCTCACCGCGATGACGCGTGCATCCATGCGCTCGGCCAGTGCCGGCGCCAGGCTGTCGAAGCAGCGCGCGTTGCCGCCCAGGCCGGCCAGCAGCACGAAGTGCAGGCGCGCGGCGCCGGCATTCCAGTCGCGCACCTGCAGCGCCACGCCGGGGGCCACGGGCACACGCCGGTCGCGCACCGGCAGGTCCGGCGCCAGCGAGCCCCCGCCGCCGCAGCCCGGCAGCAGGGTGGTGGCCAGGCCGGCCTGGATGACCAGGCGGCGCGAGGGGTTCAGGAAGAAGGGGATCGGTGTCATGGTGCTGTGTTGCTTGCCCAGGGGCGGGTTGGTATCGATCTGTCCCTGCACTGTCTGCTGCCAGGGTGAAGCGGCACTGAGGTTTGTCTGAAGCTGGGCTGAAGTGTCAGGATGCGGTTGTGTGGCTGTTTTGATGGTGTGCCTGTGCAGAGGGTGGGGGCCGGGTCTTGGCCCGGCGGCTCTGTGCCGAGAGGCCGGGGGCCCTCAATTGCCACATGCCTTTGTTGAGGGCGGGAGCCGGGATGTGCGCCCGGCGGCGCAGTAACTTTCTCTTGGGCCGCCTGTACAGACCGGGGACATGGTGAACACCTGTGCGGAGACATGGTGAACACTTTTCATTAGACGGCGTTCGTGCTGGCCAGGTCAATCACCAGGCA
>NZ_JACHLK010000021.1 GCF_014207955.1 Acidovorax soli | reverse complement strand
AGCAATGGCCCGTGTCGGTATCCACCCCCTTCTGACCGTGCCGAGAAGCGCAGAAGCTGGGGTGGCGTGTGTGCCGAAGGACACACACGCTTCGTCATCTGGCTCGCCGCAGATGTTTGAGCGGAGTTCGAAGAACGAAGCGAGTTCCGAGGCGCACCCCAGCTTCGAGCATCGCAGGCTGCCCCCTCGCCACCGGCGAGGGGGACACGGGCAGCGGGGCCGCCTTCTCTTTGGTGACTTTCTCTTGGCGGACCAAGAGAAAGTTACTGCGCCGCCGGGCGCACATCCCGGCTCCCGCCCTTCGACGAGGCATGGCGCAATTGAATACCCAGCTTCTCAGCACAGAACCGCCGAGCCAAGACCCGGCTCTCGACCTCAGCAGAGGTATGCAGCGAACATCAAATCTTCAACGCAGAAATCCTCACCGCACAGCAGGGTGCATGGCCTTGATCAGCAAAGCCGGCCAGTTGAACGGCTTGAAGAATTTCATTGAGATGGCGCTCATCGATCAGGTCGCTCGACTTCCTGAACTTCGCGATGGGGTCCAGGGACAGTACGGAAAAGAAACCATTGATATCCGCCACGTCGATACCCATGCATCGAAAGCCCGCGAGCGACAGGGTGGGGTTACCTGCAGGGTGCCCGAAACGCTGGCTTTGCCACGCAGCCACGGGCTCGGGGATCTGGATGGCGATCAGGTTGCATGCTGCATCGGCCCGGACGGCCTCCATGACCGCTTCCAGCGTGTCCTGATCCTCGATGTGCAGCAACTGGTACAGGTTTTCCTGCAGCCCGAACTGAGCGGCAATGGCGGCATGCATCACATCGTGCTGGCTCCAGTCCGATAGACCCACGCGGGGAGTGCCGTCGCAGGGCCATACGCGGATGTCGAAGCCGATGCATGTGTACTTCGTCATTTGATGAAGTGCCTCAGTCATTGCTCCACAACGCCGACTTCGCTATCCCCGCCACATACTGAATCACCTCCACCTCATCCTCCGGAATGCTGATCCGCGGATGCGCCTCGTTCACCGAATCGAGGTGCACCATGCCATCGCGCACATAGGCCAGCTGCTTGACCATGACCTTGCCGCTGCGCTCGCGCACCAGCACCTCGTCGCCGGGCATGAAGCCGTGGTTGGGCTCGATGACGACGAACTCGCCGTGGCGGATGCGCGGTTTCATGCTCTCGCCGCGGCAGCGCAGGGCGTACGCGTTGGGGTCGCGCGTGGGCCAGTTGATGCGGCCGTCGCCGTGGCCCACGGGGTACTGCAGTTCGCAGAAGTAGCCGTCGTCGCCCAGCTGCGCGGTGCCCACCACGGGCACGCCTTCGGGCGCGAGGCTGCGCGCGGCCTCGCTGCCGGCGCGCAGCAGCGAGGGGAACATGCTGCCCAGGGGCAGGTTGGCCCGCTTTTCGAGGTTGAGGGCGGCGCGCTCGCCGAAGGCCTCTTCCTCGTCCAGGTACTGGGTCATGCGGCCCTTGCTCACGCCGAACTGGTCCATGAACCTCTGGCGGTCGGTGCCGAAGTGCTTCTCGAAGTAGGCGGTGAATTCCGCGCGGCGGGTGCTGTCGTTGCTCATGGCTGCGCAGTTTAGCTGTAGCTAAATTTTTGGCAAGTTGTTTTAGCTTGTGCTTGACTATTTGTTTAGATAAAACTAAACTTGCTGCCATGAGATTCACGGATTGGCTGGATGCCGAACCCGGCCGAAACAAGGCGGTGGCAGTGCACTTTGGGCTGACGCCCAGCGCCATCACGCACTGGCGCCGGGCTGTGCCCCGAAACCGCATGCACGAGCTGCATGTGTTCACACAGGGGGCGGTGGACTTTGCCGGCATGTTGCCCCGGTCCCGGGGGAGCCTGGTGCCTGGCACCGGAGCCCCGGACTCCGGGGGCGGCTGACTGGTTGTTGGTTTTCTCCTTCCGCGGCGCCGATGCAGCAGGTGCCGTGGACCTTGCCCGGCGCTGCGTTGCGCGGCTTTGTTGTGCCTTGCGCGGCGCCGGGTGTTTTTTGTTTGTTTGTTTCTTTCTTTCTTTTTTTGTGATGGGCCCACCTGTGCGCTCCTGCGGGAGCGTGGGCGCCCGTACGCCTTGTGAGGAGCCGCTGAAGCCATGCGATCGACGACAACAACAACAACCACCACCACAACAACAACACCACCACCACTACCACCCGTGCAGACAGCGGGGCCCAATGCCTTTGCGTTGCTGCGCCCGCGCAGCAGTGCCGTAGCGGCCAATGATGCGGTGGCACCGCGATGCGGCGGCAACAGCCGTGGCGCGGCGACGGAAGGCACCACCAAGGTGCTGGTGCTCAACCGCCGCGGACTGCGGGTGGTGGACCTGGCGCCGCGTGTGCAGGGGGCCATCAGCATCGAGAGCCGCGCCCAGGCGCAGGCCAGCCTGGACAAGAGCCGGCGCATTGCGCGCGACTGGAGGCAGTGATGGGGATGCTGATGGGCCACACCCTGCAGCGCCTGACGCCCGAGGTATTGCGCGCTGCAGCGCAATCGGCGGCTGCGCAGCACATCCCCTTGGCCGAGGCCAACCACCACGAGCCGGGCACCGCGCTGTGGGCGCAGTTCAACGAGGCCTATGCCGCATGGCCGCAGCAGGAGGGCGCGTGAGCAGCACCGGCACCAGCACGAAGGGCTGCGCAGCGCTGCCCGAGCCCCTGACCTTGCCCGGGTGCGACCTGAGCGACTTCCCGTACATGGAGCTGGATGTGCGGCGGCTGCGCGATTCGAAATTTGCGGCGGCGGCCGAGGGCGAGGCGTTCCGCGCGGGCATTCTGCTGTGGTGCGCGGCCTGGCACCAGGTGCCGGCGGCCTCGCTGCCCGATGACGATGTGGAGTTGGCCAACCTGGCCGGCTATGGCCGCGTGCTCAAGGAATGGAAGAAGGTGCGCGCTGCCGCGCTGCACGGCTTTGTGAAGTGCGCGGACGGGCGCCTGTACCACCCCGTGGTGGCCGAGAAGGCGATTGCCGCCTTTGCTGCCAAGGAGAAGTACGCCTACGAAAAATACTGCGACCGCCTGCGCAAGGAAAACGCCAAGCGCGCCAAGGAGGGCAAGCCGCCCGTGGGCGTGCCGCCGCAGGCGCTGTGGAAGACCGGTGCCTACCCGCATGGCATGGCGCCTGCGGGCGAGGGCGATGGCCATGTTGCGCAGCAGCCGGGCGATGGCGGCTTTCCGCCGGAAATCCGCCACCCGTCCACCGGCCATCCACCGGAAACCGGCCTTAAAGGGAACCGAAAGGAACGGAGCCGAGACCGAGACGGAGATGGAACCGGAGACGGAACGGATCTCTTTGGCGAAACCCGCAGACCCGTTGCTGGCGCAACGGCCAGCGCCGAGGCGCTGCGCGGCAACGCTGGCATCGATGTCGCCGATGCCGCCGAGGGCCTGGCGCGGGACGCGTTGTGGTCGGCAGGCAAGTCGCTGCTGGCACAGGCGGGCATGCCGCGTGCGCAGTGCGGCAGCTTCATCGGCCGGCTGTGCAAGGACCATGGCAGCGACACCGTGGCCGAGGCCGTGCGCGCTGCCTGCGTGGCCCGCCCGGCAGACCCGGCCGAGTACATGAAGGCCGTGTGCCTGCGCGCCGCCGGCCAGCGCGGCCCGGTGCTGCGCCGTGCCGGCGCACCCGGCACGCCGCCCCTTTCGGGCAACCGGCAGGAGGCGCTGGAGCAGCGCAACCGCAGCGTGGCCGATGCCTGGGCGCTGCAGGCGCCCGACGCGGCCGTGCACGCCGCGTCGCCGCAACCACCAGTACCGAACCACCACCCGCAACCCCACCACGTACAGGAGCCACCGCACCATGCAAGCATCTGAACGCGCGCCCTTTGCGCAGCTGATCACCGATGTGCTCGCCTACTACCGGCAGGACGCCAGCCGCTTTGTGCTGGACCTGTGGTGGAACGCGTGCCAGCCGTTCGAGCTCTCGCAGATCCGCCAGGCCATGCAGCGCCATGCCACCGATGCCGAGCACGGCCGCTTTGCGCCGCGCGTGGCCGATGTGGTGCGCATTCTGGCCGGCACGGCGGCCGAGCGCGCGGCCCTGGCCTGGGGCAAGACGCTGGAGGCCATGGGCAGCGTGGGCGCGTACACCGACGTGGTGTTTGACGACCCCGCCATTCACGCCGCCGTGCAGGACCTGGGCGGCTGGCCCAAGGTGTGCCGCACCGACCTGAGCGAGCTGGGCTACCTGCAGCACCGCTTTTGCGAAAGCCACCGCGCCTACACCGGGCGCGGCAGTTTCGACTACCCGCGCTGCCTGGGTGGTGACCGCAGCCCCGACAGCGAGTACGCCAAGGTCGGCCTGCCGCCGCCGCGCATCGCATTCATTGGCAATGCACAGCGCGCGCGCCTGGTGTACGACGGGGGCAATGCGGCGGGCAAGGCGGCGGTGCGCTTTCACGCGCTGCAGGCCCTCGCGGCAGCGGGTTCCATGCCACCGGCTGCGCCGCGCAGTGAGGTCGAGCCAGGGAACGAGGCTGCGCGTGTGCCATTGGATGCACCGCGCGCCGCAGCGCAGCCGCCACTGCCCAGGCCCCGCAGCACCCAAGCCATCACCGTGCGGCCACCCCACGCCACAACCCCCGCCATGGACCGCGCTGCATTGCGCGCGCTGGCATCGGCAGGCCCCTTGGCGGCGGCCGCCGCAACACCCCCACGGCCCGGCGCATTGCGTGCCGCGACCGGGGTGCGCCAGCCCACTGCGCAGGCCCCGCAGACACCCATGCACTGAACACCACCGCTGAAAGGATGTACCCCTCATGAAAGCCATGCTCATCAAATCCCCCGAAGGCCTGCGCGGAACGACGCCGGACGACCAGGACGCCTGGGCCCGTTTCACGCGCAAGCTGGAGGTGATGAAACCCGGCACCTGCCTGCGCATGGAATGGAGCCGCCCGCGCAACGGCCCTCAGCACCGCCGCCTGTTCGCGCTGCTGCAGGTGGTGGCGGAAAACAGCGAGGTCTATGACACCGCCGAGCGCGCGCTGGTGGCCGTGAAGCTGGCCGCCGGCTACTGCGACGATGCCATCGACCCGCGCACGGGCAAGGCCGTGCCGGTGGTGCGGTCGATCCGCTACGAGGCCATGGACCAGCCCACCTTCGAGCGCTTTTACGCAGCGGCGGTGGATGCCGTGCTGCAGCTCATTTTGCCCACCATGGACCGCGCCACGCTGCAGCGCCTGATCGCCATGGTCGAGGAGGGCTGGGCATGAGCGCCGCACTGTTGTCCACCCTGCGCGGCAACGCGGAGCCGGTGGTCTGCGCGCTGCTGCGCAGCGATGGGGCAGGGCAGCCGTGCCCCGCGTGCCAGGCCGCGCAGACCCGCGCGCACAGCCCGCTGTTTCGCGCCCACTGCCACGGCTGCAAGGTGCGCGCATTGGCGCAGGGCCCGCAGTTCTGGCGCTCGCTGAAGGAGGGCGCCCACACCGATGCCTACCAGGGCGAGCTGGCCGCCGTGTTCGGTGCAGCGGGTGCAAGGGAGGGCCATGCCGTGGTGCTGGCCGAGTACCGGCGCCTGCGGGCGCTGCAGGACAACGCCGTGCGCTGCGGCCTGGTGCCACGCACGCCCGAGGCCGCCAACGACGATGGCCGCAACGACCGCACCGATACCCACAACACCAACCAGACCGACAACAACCCATGCGAGGGATGAGCATGCTGATGACCACCGACCCCACCCACAGCCCCTACCGCACCGTGGAGGAAGCCTATACCCGCGCGGGCACCTCGTCGTCGAACCTCAAGGTCGACCCCGATCGCCGTGGCGATGCCGATGTGCTGATCGCCGCGGGCTGGTCGCCCGGCATGCTGGGCGGCGCGCTCATGCGCCTGCGCGGCGAGTGGGACAGCGTGGCAGCGCCGCGCTTCAGGCAGGACAGCACGGCGCACCAGCGCCGCAACCACCCGGGTGCAGATGCAGATGCAGGTGCCGGTGCCGATGCCGTGCAACTGCTTGGCCGCCTGCGCTCGCTGGCCCAGGTGCTCGAAGCCGTGGAGCGCTGGGCCACGGCCAAGCACCTGGCCGACGCACGCACCCTGGCGCGTACCAGCGTGTGCTATTGGCTCGACCCCACCTGCCGCGCCTGCCTGGGCCGCGGCGCCGCACTGGTGCCCGGCACGCCCATGCTGGGGCGTGTGTGCAAGGCCTGCGGCGGCAGCCGCAAGGCGCGCGAGCCCATGGGCCAGGACGGCCGCCGCACGCTCAACATGCTGGACGATTGTGTGAGCCGCCGCAACCAGTCGATGAAAAAACGCTTGCACAATTCCATGCATCGCGGTTAGAATTGCACCAGACGATTGCAGAGGGTGCTGACCCTCTCGCCCGTCGCCCCTCTGTTGAATGCCCGCAGCCACAGCCTGGCTCATCGCCTGTAGCGACTGCGGTAGATAGTTGGGGTGGTTTGTCGTCTTGGATTTTGTGAATCCCGCATGGTTTGCCCTGCGGGATTTTTGCTTTGCGGCCTTGCTTTGTTGGCTGCAGCCCTGGTTTTGTTTTCCCTCTTTTCCCACTGCCCCCGTGCATGGCGCACCTGCGCTGCGCGCGCGTTGCGGCGTGCGCCAAAAGACATCCATCCATCTTTCGAGGTGCCCCATGAGCCCTGCCACCAAAGCACTGCACGAAACCCTGATCCGCCTGGCCAAGGGCGCGATCACGGCCTGGGAGCAGTGGTTGCAAAAACAGCAGCAGTTGCCGCCGCAGCCCTGACCCCTTGTCCCACCGTTCACTCTGCCCCGCGGCAGGCCGCTCTCCCGGATCTTGTCTGGGCAGATACGCCTGCCACCTGCCACGCAGAACTTCCGCCGCACTGTCGTTGATTGGTGCGGCTTTTTTTTGTTTGTCTGTTGTCACTTCGACATCTCCACTGAAAGGCCCATTCCATGGCTGTATCCCTGCCCGACGGCGCAACCATCGCCATTGCAACCACCTACGGCTCGGTCAAGACCGTGACCGCCATCACCAACGCCAACCCCGGCGTCATCACTTCGGCCGCGCACGGCCTGCTCAACGGTGCCTTCTACGAGCTCAAGTCGGGCTGGCAGAAGATCAGCGACCGCGTGTTCAAGGCCTCCAACGTGGCCACCAACGCGCTGGACGTGACCGGCATCGACACGACGGACACCAACCGCTTTGCGGCCGGTACCGGCGTGGGCAGCCTGCGCGAGATCACGGCCTGGACGCAGATCCCGCAGATCCTGGAGTTCACCACCAGCGGCGGTGACCAGCAGTTCGCCAACTTCTCCTTCCTGGAAGAAGACTACGAACGCCAGCTGCCCACGGTGACCAGCGCCCAGTCGATCCAGATCGGCATCGGCGACGACCCTTCGCTGCCCGGCTACCAGGCCCTGAAAGCCGCCGGCGAAGCCCGCGCCATCCGTGCGCTGAAGGTCACCCTGCCCAACGGCGCTGTGCTGCTGTACAACGGCTTTGTGTCCTTCAACGAAACGCCCACGCTGACCAAGGGCAGCGTGATGCAGGTGCGCGCCACCATCTCGCTGCAAGGCCGCCCCACGCGCTACTGAGCGCGACAGGCGCCGTGAGGCGCCTGCTTGCTTCTCCCTTCGCCTGCACCGCCATCGTTTGCTTTGGCCGTGCGGGCATGACCCTCTGCACCGACCCGGCCCTGTTCGCTCCTTCGAGGGGGCGGCAGGGCTGGGCACGGGCTTTTCTTTTTTGTTGACTGTTTCTCCCTCGAAAGAACCAACACCATGGCCAAACTCGTAATCGGCAAGTCCACCCCCAAGTCCTTCGCACTCAAGGTGGAAGTGCCCACGCCGCACGGGCTCGACGAAGTGAACTTCGACGCCCGCCACCTGCCCTCCACCGTGTGGGCCAAGATGCGCGAGCAGCACGCCGACGCCATCGGCAAGACCGTGCAGGCATTGTTCGACGCCGCGCGCCAGGAGGCCGAGCAGGCCTATGCCGCCGAGCAGGCGAGCAAGCCTGTGGCTGCTGTTGCTGCTGCGGCCAAGAAACCCGCCGGCAAGAAGGCTGCAGTGGTTGCGGCCGAAGCCGCCAACGATGGCGCCGAAGTGGTGTTGTCGTCTGACGCCGACGCCAAGGAGGCCGCCATCACCGCGCTGATCAAGCCCGTGAAGGAAAGCGACATCGCCAGCCTGCGCGCCAAGCACAGCGCCGAGCTCATCGTGCAGATCGTTGCGGGCTGGGACCTGGACGAACCCCTGGGCGTGGACGCCCTGGTCGACATGTGCGACAGCTACCCCGGCGCCGCCGAGGCCGTGTTCAAGGCCTACAACGAAACCCGCGAAGGCCTGCGCCTGGGAAACTGAAGGCCATCGGCCGCGCGCCCTACCACAAGCCCCCCGACGAGGCCGAGCTGGCCGCCTGGGGCATGCGGTTAAGCGACTTCCCCGAGCAGGACGTGGAAGTCTGGCCCGAGCACGTGGACGCCTGCCTGCTGTTTTGCAGCGTGAGCACCCAGTGGCGCGTGGGCATGGGCGGGGCCACGGGGCTCGACTACCCGGCGGTGTTTGCGACGCTGGATCGCCTGCACCGGGGCAAGACCGATGCGGAGCGCGATGCGATCTTTGCGGATGTGCAGGTGATCGAGCGGGCGGCGTTGGAAGAGATGAATAGCAGGGATTGAGGCAGTCCTGCGGGTCGCCTGGTCACGTCTTGTTTTGTTTGTGCAAACCACCTTCGGGTGGCTTGTTTGTTTTTGGGCTTGCGCTTGGCGGGCCATATCCATGAGAGGTTGAGTATGGCCATTGATCAAACCGCCGATGCAGTTCAAGCCAACGCGCAGTACCTGGCGCAGGGCCAGGCCATGGTGTCTGTGGCCCAGCAGATCGAGCAGGCTGTTGCGGGGCAACTGGCTGTTTTTGGAAGCATGCAGCGGGCTGTGGCTGACCTGTCGAGTGCTATGCAGAGCTTGCCGGGGCAGTTGGGCAGTGTGATTTCCGCATTGCAGTCCGGGAGTGAGTCGGGCTCAAGCTTCTTGGAGGTGAGCAATCAAATTGTTGGGACTCTTGCGGACTCCTCTGGGGCGATAACCAATGCTGGCTTGGCCTTTGCGGCTTATAGCGGACTACTGGGCGCAGCTGTTGCGCCGTTCACCATGGTAGCGGCCGCAGTGGCCGGACTGTCAATTGCCTACCACGAAGGTAGTAAGGAGTCCGTGGAGTACGCCAAGGCGATTGCGCAGACCGGTAATGCAGCAGGCACCCGTGTCTCTGAACTGCAGGCCATGGCCGTCAGCGTGAGTAGTGTGGTGGGAACTCAAGCGAAAGCTGCGGAGGCGCTCACCGCTTTGGTCGGGTCAGGTCAGGTCGGCGTTGCGTCTCTGGAGCAGTTCGCGGCCACAGCGGTATTGATGGAGCGCAATGTCGGCGTTTCCATCAAGGACACCGTGCGTGCTTTTGCCGAGCTGGGCGAATCCCCGGTGGAGGCGTCTCGTAGGCTGAACGCCCAGCACAACTACCTGACTTCCTCCGTCTATGACCAGATCAAGGCTTTGGAGGACCAGGGGTTGAAGACGCAAGCGGCAACGCTTGCGCAGCAGACCTACGACGCCGCCATGGTCAAGACCAGCAAGACCGTGGAGGATCGGCTGGGTTACTTGGCCAAAGCATGGCGCGGCGTCTCCGATGGGGCCAAGGAGGCCTGGGACAAGATGCTCAATCTTGGGCGGCCAGCGACTGTAGACAGCAAGTTGGCTGCTGCACAAGAGCAGCTTGAAACAACGCAGCGTGAGCGCTGGAAGTTTGGCAGCGGCGAGAGCGGAGAGGCTGCCTACAAGAGGGCGACCGGCGTCCTTCAACAGCGGATTGCGCTCTTGCAAGACCACAAGCAGTCGGAGCAGGCAGCTGCTAGTGAGGAAGCTAATAAGGCCGCGTCAGAGAGAAAGTTGATTGACGCGGGGGATTCGGTTGATAGACGTATTCAGGCTGCCAAGCCTTCTCACCAGCGTCGCAAGGAGGAACTGGAAGAGTTTCGCAAAGAGCAAGCGATCATTGCTGCCAAGCACCCCAAGGACAAGCGCTTGGACAAGTCAACGGTTGCAATGGTTGAAGCCCACATCAACGCTCAGTTTCAGAGCGGAGGTGCAAAAGGCTCTTCAGGTGAGGACGCATCCGGCCTGGAGATCATCAAGCAAAAGATCGCGGCCGAGAAGGAATACATCGAGTCATTGGGAAAGCGTGGCACAGCGCAGGAAAAGCTCAGCGAAGGTGCAAAGCTGGAAGCTTCAATCCAGAAGGAATTGGACAAGGGCAACCTCAGTGCCCGTGCGCGAGCGCAGAAGGAGAGAGAGCTCGAAGCAGCCCGAGAGCTGACGAAGCAGAATGCATTGCGTGCCGCAAAAGAGGCGGAGATATCAGCCCAGTCCAAGGCGGAAGAAGAACTGAAGAAGTACGCCGAGTCTGCCAGCAAAGCTGCGGAAGGGATTGGAAAAGCGGCCGAGGCTCAGGAGGCCCTCAACAAGGCATTTGGCAAGAGCAAGACCGAAGCCGAAAAGGACAAGCTTGATGGACTGAAGCAGGCAAGAAACAAGGAGGCGGACGAAGGGCCTCCGGTTCCTGGGCGGCTTGAGGCGATGGACAAGACCATTGCACAACAGGAGCGCTACGTATCGAGTCTTGTGGTCGCTGACTTCCAGGCCATAGGTGCGCAAGCCGACGCATTGCTGAAGACGGCCAGGGAGCAAAGCGAGCTTGCGGAGAAGGATGCGCAAATGACGGGCCTGTCGGCCGTGGAGCGTGCCAAGCTGGTGGCTTTGCGCCAGGTCGAGCTCAAGTACGCCAAAGAGTTGGAGAAGCTCGAAAAGCTTCCCGAGGGAACGGAAAAGGACGCGGCGCGTAACAAGCTGAACGAGGCCAAGCGCATTGAGGGCGAAACGGCTGTCGCAAAGGTGGTGCGGGAAGACTGGCAAAAGACAGCGGACCAGATCAATACCAGCCTCACTGATGCGTTCATGAAGAGCCTGGAGTCCGGCAAGGACTTCGGGAAGAACCTCCGCGAAGCACTGAAGGAGCAGTTCAAGAACCTGGTGCTCAAGCCGACCATCAGCACCATGATGAAGCCTGTCTCGGGTGCGCTGAGCAGTTTTGTGACCACCATCATGGGCGGGAGCAACAGTCCCGTCTCCCCGACAGGAGCCAATAGCGGTATCGGAGGTGATGACGAGTACGGCGGCGACGCCCAGATCGGCAACCTGATGACGGTCGTCCAGGCGGGCTATCAGGCATACACCAATACAGGGCTTGTCGGCGCCATCGCGAAAGCTTTTGGTATCGGTGGAAGCACCGGCGCTGGCGCCGGTGCTGGTGCAGCCGCAGGTGCCGGTGGACTGGGCGCCACCGGCTGGGGCGTGGTCCTGGCCGTGCTGGCCAATGCGATGGGTTTCTTCCGCAGCAAGAACATCGTCGGATCGGGTCTGCAAGGCACCCTTGGTCGCGGTGATCTGTCTGCCTGGGAGGAGGAGCGCACGGGGGGAACCCTGGTTTCCGGGTCGAGCTTCGAGACCACCGACCCGATTGCCCGATACAGGGAGCTCAAGCGCCGTGATCAGGAGGCCATTGCACGCTTCAAGGCGGAAGGTGCAACCGGCGGGGCGTCGGTGACCTACAACGGACAGCCCTACGATCGAACGCTCGCTGCCTCCAGCACCCTGAACTACGGTACCTACGACGAAGACATGGAGCGGATGATTGGTCTGGTGCAGGCCCAGTCCGATGGCATCCAGAAGGGGTACAACGAGTTTCGCAAGAATCTCGTCGGCATGGCCAACGACCTGGGCTTGGCGGGGGGGAAGATTGCGGACTTCACGTTCGACTTGAGTCAGCAAGACCTGAACTTCCAAGGGCTGGATGAAGCAAAGATTCAGGAGAAGATTACCGCGGCATATGGCAAGGCTGGCGCGGGCATGGCGAAGGAGGTATTGGGGCGGTGGATCACCGAAACGGTGGATGTTGTCAAGAGCACGCAGCTCAGCCAACTGACCGAATCGTCCGACGCGCTGTATGACGTGAAGGTGGAGCAGGTTACACGCAAGCGCTATGAGCCCAGCGAGTACGCCAAGGCAGGTGAAACCGCTTTCGATACGCTCAAGCGCCTGGCGACGAGCTTCAACACCCTCAACGAAGCAAGCGATGCCCTGGGCTTTGGCATTCACCAGGGTAGCCTGGCCCTCGCCGACTTTGCTGATGACTTCATCGAAGCGTTTGGTGGGCTGGAGCGCTTTACGGCCTCTACGGGCGCTTTCTTGCAAAACTACTACAGCGACGAGGAGCGCCGCCAGTACCTGGCTAGCAGTGGCTCGCGCCGCCTCGAAAAGCTGGGCATCAATGTCTCGGCCGAACAGCTTCTGGGGGCTACCGGGAACGACATCAAAAACGCGGTCAACTCGCTTGTCTCCGATCCGGATCTGTATGGCGATGTCATGGATGTCGCCAACTACATCGCGCCCCTGTATCAGGGGGCGGCGCAAGCAGCACCGGCGGTCGAGAACCTGTCCAACGCCGTTGACGAATTGACCCAGAAGTTCACCGGTGCCAAGGATGCCTTGCTCAACGATGCCAAATCGCTTGCGGTGGAACTGCTGCGTGCCCAGGGCAAGGAAGGGCAAGCCAAGGCGCTGGAGCGTCAGAACTATCTGGCCGGATTCTCCGACCTGGACGAAGGGCGCAGGCAGGAGCTCGCAACCCAGTACGACGCCAACGAGGCCACCCGCCGCGCCATCGACGTGCAGAACGAGCGCAACGGCCTGCAGAATGAGCTCAATGCGCTGACCGACGATGCGACCCAGGCGCTGACTCGCCAGCGTGACGCTTTGGACGAAAGCAACCGCGCGCTGTTTGACAACGTGCAGGCGGTCAAGCTGCAAAAGACGATTGCCGAAGAACTGCCCGGCGTGCTGAGCAAGTACATGCTGCCGGCCCAGCGCCGGAAGGCGCAGTACGAGGGCACAGCGGCGGAGCTGACTGCAGCGGGCATCCACGTGACGGGCGACCAGTTGGCAAATGCCAGCAAGGAGCAGTTTGCGGCCGCTGCCATGTCGGTCTACAACCTGGGCTCCACCACCGATGGCATGCGTCTGGCGCTGGTGCGCGCTGCGGGTGCCATCGCCGACATCAAGGATGCGGAAGTGGACGAGGCCTTTGCCAATGTCCAGCGGATGGTCGCGGCCCAGCAGGAGCAGGCGGAAGAGACCAAGGCGCGTGTCAAGGCGGTCTTTGACTTGGTTAAGTCGTCTGTAGACGAGCTTTACAGCGAAGTCGACAGCACGATGCGCATGCGGGCGGCCGAAGGTCAGGATGTCATCTCCAAGGCGTTGGCCACTGCGCAGCGTACTGGCAAGTTGATAGATGCCGAGGAACTGGGCAAAGCCATCTCGGCTGCGCGCCAAGGCCTGGATGGCACCCAGTACACCAGCCAGTTCGAGCGTGACCGTGATCGCCTGGTGTTGGCTGGAAAGCTGTCGGATCTGGAGGAGATCAGCGGGGAGCAATTGAGCGAGGCGGAGGCCCAACTCGAAGAGCTCGAGCGCATCTCGGACCAGGCCCAGCTCCAGATCGATGAGCTCAAAGGCATCCACAGCGGTGTGGGCGACGTGAACAAGGCGCTGCAGGATCTGACGGATGCCATCAATGGCAAGACGAATAGTGTTGCGACAACGCGGCCTTCAAACGTCATCACGGGCCGCGGAGAAGCTTCCTTCAATATGACAACGGGCCGAGGTACCACCGAGGATGGTGTGGAGTTCGAGCGCCAGGCCATCTGGAACGCAGCCCGCGAGGTGCTGGCCGCGGCACCCGATGGTTCAGGCGCCATGAGCGTCTACAACGCGCTGGCGGCGGGGGGATACACCCTTGCCCAATACAACGCGATGTTCGGCATGCCTGCCGGCACCCTGGAGCAAGAGGCCCAGAAGCTGGGCATGAAGGTGTTCCACAGGGGAACGCCCTTCGTTCCCAACACCGGCTTTGCGCTGCTGCAGCGCGGTGAAGCGGTCATCCCCACGGCCTACAACCCCTTCGTCCACGGCCGCAGCCTGGGCGATACGGCGCGCCTGGAAGCCCATCTGGAAAAGCTCACCGGCGAGGTGATGCGGCTGCAGAGCCTGCAGACCCTGGGCAATACGCATGCGCAGGCCACGGTGGAGCTGCTGGACAACGTGACCGAAGGCGGCAACGGCATCCGTGCCGAGATCATGAACAAGGTGGAGCTCGTAGCATGAACATTCTGATTCCCATTGAGATCACCGACGCGATGATCAAGTCCGGCACCAGCGTTGCCGAGCCAGACACGGCGGCGGGCGAGGTGGCCTGGGTGGCCAGCGGAACCTATGCGCTGGGCGATGAGCGGCTGAGCGAGCACGCCATCTTCGAATGCGTGAAGGCCCACAACGGCAGCGCAGTGCTGCCCCGGCTCGATGCGAAGAACTGGCTGCGCAAGCGCGCCAGCAACCGCTATGCGCCGTTCGACTACTACCTGTCCACACGCGGCCAGGGCACGGGCAGCGTGACCTATGTGCTGCAGCCGGGCTTCTTTCGCGCGGTAGATGTGCGCGGCCTGGTGGGCGACCGCATCAAGATCACGGCGCGCGATGCGCCTGGTGGCGCGGTGACCAAGGAGATCGACCAGGACCTGTTCGAGCAGCCCCTGGGCTTGTACGAGCTGCTGTTCATGCCGCTGACCAAGCGCACGGACGCTTCGCTGCGCGACATTCCCATCAGCCCTACGGCCGAGGTCACGATCACCGTGTCGGGCGGGGCGGGCGCCTCGGTGGGCATCGGCAAGCTGTCGGTGGGCATCTGGCAATCGCTGATCGGGCAGGACAAGTTTGGCGGGGTGGAGTCGGGCCCGCGCGCGCGGCCCAAGAGCTACACCTACCGCAAGTTCAACGACGACGGCACGTTCGAGCGCGTGCAGCGCGGCAGCGCCACGAACGTGGATTTCTCGGTGACGCTGGAGACCTCGGAGGCGAGCGCCGCCTCCGCGATCCTCACGCAGATCCTGGACACCCCCGTCGTCGTGGAGGCCAGCAAGCTGCCGCGCTTTGGCTGGCTCAACACCGTGGGCATCGTCACCGGTGACCTGCAGACCATCAACCACGCGCTCGCGCGCGCCTCCATTTCTGTAGAAGGGTTCATCTGAACATGCCTATCCAACCTGTGCCGGCAGCGCCGGCGACCGTCCCGTTTCCGGGGCTCAACGAGAAGGCGGCTGGCACCTACAACGCCGCCGCGTTTGCCTGGGGCAACCAGATGCCGGCGTATGCCGAGGGCATGAAGGCGCTGGGGGACAACGCATTCAACAATGCAACGGAGGCGAAAGCCAGCGCCGACATTGCCGCAACCAAGGCCAGCGAGAGCGTGGTAGCGGCAGACGTGGCGGTGATCGCCGCGCAGACGGCAGTCAATTCCCCAGGCTCCATGGCCACCAGCGCCACCAGCCTGCCTTTGGCCTCGGGCGACAAGGTGTTTGTGTTGGTTGAGGCGGACAAGGACTTCGCGGTGGGCCAGTTCCTGGTCGTATCGAGCCTTGCAAACCCCACCGTCAACTACATGACCGGCAGGGTCAAGGCCTATGACAAGCTGGGCAAGACCCTCACCGTGGGCAATGTGACGCCCTCAGGCGGTGGCACCCATGCCGACTGGAGCATCGCTGTCGGCGTAGGGCCCAGCAGCGTGCCGCGCGTAGCCTATGACAGCAGGGCCACCCTGCGGACGATGGCCCCTGTGCAGTCGGCCTCGGTCATCGTGAGTGGCCTGGGTTTGTTCACGTTCGACCAGGGTTCTACCGAGATTGATGACGACGAAACCTGCTTTGCCACGGGCACCGGGCGGTGGCTGCTGGAGGCTGCGAGCATGGATGTGGTGGACGGCTGGTTCAAGTTCCAGCTGGACCAGTTGCTGTCCATGCCTATCACCTTGTTCGGGAGTGCCAGGTCCGTGCTGGTCAACGTAGGTGCTACCCAAAATGTGGTGGCCGCAACGGCCGTTTGCTACGGCGCTTCTGTGGGGGACCGGGTTTTGGTCACCCCGCCAGGACCTCTCCAGTATGGAGCGGGTTGCTGGGGTGCAGTCACCGCGCCCGACCTGGTCACCGTCTACATCAACAACCCCAGCGCCGCCAATGTCGGTACCAACGTGGCCGGCATCTTTCGCTTTATCGTTTTCAAGGAGTCTGTGTAATGTCTATCGTCCGTGCAATCCGTCTTGGCAACACCCTTTCCTCTGGCGCAACCGACGGTGCGGCGCTCGAAGCGCTGATGGCTGACACTGCGCGCCGGGGTGAGTTTTCCGATCTCATGAACCTGCGTGGCCAGGCCCGCCGGCTGGCCGACAATGCCATCCCTGCTGCCGTCATCTGCAACAGTGCCTCAGCCCTGCCGCTGCTGATGGACAGCCGCACTGGTGCTGACGAGTTTGCCAACAGCGTCATGGGCTCGTCCATCCTGATGGCCAGTCGCCCCGCGATGCGTGCCGCGACCATGTCGGCCAATGGATTTCGGCGTTGGCTCACCCAGTTTCCGTATGCCCGCCGCACGGTCTTTGCCGCGGCCACGGACCTTGTGCAGGGCGTGATCTATGGCAACAGCCTGTATGTGGCCGTGGGCGGCAGCGCCTCCACTGGAACGATTGCCACATCGACCGATGGCATCAGCTGGACTGCGCGTACCAACCCCCTGTCCTCCGCGGTGTCCTTCTCGGACGTGGCCTATGCATTCGGCCTTTTCATCGCCATCGACACCAGCGGCCGCATCATCACTTCGCCCGATGGCACGACCTGGACCCAACGCACCAATCCCGCCAGCCCTCCAGCCAGTTCGTCGCTCACCACCATGCCCTTGGTGCAGGCGGAGGGACGCGTTGCCTTCGGCTGCAGGAACTCATCGAATCTGCCTTGTGTCGCGCACTCCACAGACGGAATCAACTGGTCCCATACGGTCGCCTATAACGCAGAAACCACTTCGGTCATGCACAGCCTCGCCTATACCGGCGTGTACTGGATTACATCCTTTGCCTACACCTCCAGCGGAAACGTTTCGCTGCGGTACGCGCCGACGCTTTCTGGTTCGCCGACGTGGAACACTTCCAATCTCGTCAGCAGCACCAGCAGTGCTACTACGCTGCACTTCCTGAACAACAAGCTGTATGTCACCAACTCGAGCGGCAATAGCCCTGTCCAGGCGGACGCGAACCTCAACGGGGTGGTGAACATTTACTCCACCTGGGGGATGCAGTATTTGTACGGTGCGGTGCCCCATCAAGGGTTGCTGCTCTTCATGAATAGCAGTAGCACGTGGGTGAGCGCCGACAACGGGCTGACGGCGCGCAACGCGGGCATTGAAACCGGCTTCTACTCCTATGCGCTTTCGGGGAAGTTGCGCGTGTTGAACAACGTGCTCTTCATCGTTGCGGGCAACAGCAATCAGATCGGTTGCAACTACTGAGCATCAGCGCCACTGACAGTGACCAGGCAAGCCGCACCAGCGGCTTTTTTTTCGTCCGCCCCCCGCCCACCAGGCGGTGGGGCCTGGGCGACGACTGCAAGGAAAAGCACCCATGAGAAACGAAACCATCGACGCCCTGGGCGCCACGGGCGGCAAGACCATTGCGGCCGGGGCGGGGCTCACCAGCTTTGGCTGGATCACGTCCAACGAGTTCCTGGGCCTGGTGGGCGCCATCGTGGCCGTGGCGGGCCTGGTGATCACCTGGTACTACAAGCGCGAGGCCAACCGGCGCCATGCGCGCGAGCACGAGCTGCGCATGGCGCGGCTGCGCCGGGGCATGGACCTGCCCGAGAGCGAGCTGGCCGAGCAGGGGGTGGACGAATGAGCAGCGCTGGCACTGCCTTTGCGGCCACCGACCGCCTGCGCTACTTTCCCCACCTGATGGGCACGCTCGCGCTGGCCAGTGCGGGTGTGCTCACCTTCCTGGGCCAGTGGGAGCCCGATCAGCGGGACCCTGGCCTGGTCTATGCGGACAAGCTCGCGGGCGGGCTGCCCACGGTGTGCAAGGGCATCACGCGGCATGTGACGAGCACGCCCGTGGTGGTGGGCCAGCGCTGGACGCCTGCGCGCTGTGCGCAGGAGGAGGGTGCCGCCATCGAGGCGCTGCAGCTGCGCCTGGCGCAGTGCTTCACGCGGCTGCCGCCGCAGAGCGTCTTCGACATGTCCACCAGCCATGCCTGGAACAACGGTGTGGGCAACACCTGCGCGAGCCAGGCCATGGTGGCCTGGAATGCGGGCGAATGGGCGCTGGGCTGCCGGCGGCTGGGCCTTTCTGACAGTGGCAAGCCGGTGTGGAGCTATGTGCGTACCGGCCGCACGCTGCCCGACGGCAGGCCTGAAATGCGCTTTGTGCAAGGCCTGGCGAATCGGCGCGCGGCCGAGACCACGGCCTGCCTGGAAGGGCTGCTGCAGGGGCACCGCACTCCATGACCACGCTGCTCATGACCCATGCCGCAGCAGCCGCGCTGGGCGCCGCCCTGGCTGCAACGGCTGCGTGGCAACTGCAGGACTGGCGCCTGGGCGAACAGATTGCCAGCCTGCAGGCCACCCATGCCACCGAGCGGGCCCGAGCCAGCCAGGCTGCCTGGGCGGCCGAGCGCGCCACCGCACTCAAGTACCAAGGAGCATTGAATGATGCACGCACCCGTGAGGCGGCTTTGCAGCGCGATGCTGCCCGTGCTCGCACTCTGTCTGACGGCCTGCGCGAGCAGGCCGCTGGCGCCGCCCGGCGCATTGCCGCCGGTGCTGCTGCCCCCGCCGCCATCGCTGGGTACGCCGCTGCCGCCGGTGAGCTACTCGCAGACTGCAGCCGAGCGCATCAGGAGCTGGCACGACAGGCTGATGGCCACGCCGCTGATGCGCGCGCCCTCAGAGACGCCTGGCCGGTGAGCGACGCAGTCGCCAGCCGCCACCCCTAGTCAGTTGCAGCTGATCAACCCCGGTGCACCGGCAATCCCTGCGTAGCGGATCTCGAAGGGCTGCGCCAGGTTGATGCTGGAGGGGAAGGCCGAGAACACGGCCTCTTTCTGCGCGGGCGAGGCGATGGTGCCGATACCCGACCAGCCGTTCGACGGAGAGAAGAGTGCCGTGTCCGCATCGTAGTGGTAGGGCGATACGTCGATGGAGGTGGTGCCCTGCACGAAGAGCAGGCTGCCGCTCAGGAAGTTGGGGTTGCCCGATGCCGCGGTGAGCAGCATGCTGACCTTCTGCGCCTCGGGGTTCACGCGGAAGTCGGCCAGCAGCATGCCATTGGCGTTGTTGGCAAGGGCCCCCGCGCAGGTGCGCTGGGCGGCCGACACGTTGAGCACCTTCACGGTGTAGGTGCTGGTGATGGTCTTGCCCTGCAGCAGCGCGCTGGCGGTGAACACCGCGTTCACATCGGCTGTCTGGCTGGCTGCCAGGAACACGCCCTGGGGCGTGATGGTGCCGGCCGAGGCGGGCACCACGGTCCAGATGGCCACCGTGGGGGTGCTGCTGCCGTCGGCGTTCTGCAAGGCGGCAGACAACGTGATGGTGCCAGCCTCGTTCACCGTGGTCGGGCCCGAGATCTTGAGCTGCGCTGCCGTGCTGGGGGCCACGGCTTGGGGTACGAAGTGCAGTGTTTGGGGGTCCCACTTGAAGGTGACGTCCCACTCGCCCATGCCGGGCACTTTCAGGCGCTTGACGGTGAAGGCGTCGACCGCCTCGGGCTGGTAGCCCGCATTGGTGAGGTCGATGTCGATCGCCGCAGAAGCGGACAGCGACAGGGTGGCGGCCGCAACGGCGGCGCAGATGGTTTTGGGTGATGCCCTCATGAACGAAATCCCTTGTTATCAGTGGTTTTGGGTGGCGGGATCGTAGCCGCCCGGCACCACGCCCTGGTGGCACCTGTCGTATTTGCACCAACCCCCGCCGCCAGCCCAGCCAGGCCTTGCGCCAGAGGGCTTCTTCGTTGGCCTGTGCGGTCTGCGGATCCTGCCAAACCCAATGCCGGTGCGGCTTGCAAGACCACGCCACCGTGGCCGCGCAGTCCCATCGGCCTTTCTTGCCACCCTTGCCAACCCCTTGAGTTTTGCCATGCAAGCACACACGCAGTTACACCTTTCTTCCTGTCCTTCTGCCGCCATGGATGCACCGACCATGCCCGCGCGCACCATCACCAGCATCCGCGCTGGCGGCCTCAAGTCGCGCGTGGAAAAGCTGCTGCACAGCCAGGCCGGCCAGCCGCTCACGCTGGGCCAGATTGGCGCCGCGCTGGACCTGCCCAAGACCTCGCACCCCGAGATCAGCAGTTGCCTGGCCAAGCTGCGCGAGGCCGGCCGCGTGCAGACCAGCACCGGACCGGCGTCGAGCGCGCGAGGGCGGCGGCTGGTGCAGCGCTACAGCATCCTGCTGCGGCGTGTGGGGGGCGATGTGTGCATCTCGGAGATGGATGCCCGCCGGGCGCTGGCCATGGCCCGCTGATTGCCCACCAGGAGACTTGCCCATGGACTTTGTTGAAGACCACAGCCAGGAAGACCTGCACCTCATCGAGCTGCAGGCCCCGGGCGCAGCCCCTTTGCACGCGGGTGTGACGGCGTCGGGCATGGTCTACCTGCGTGGCGACCTGCACCCGCTGGGCAGCGCCACGGCCCTCCTCAAGGCTGCGCGCGCGCAGGTGCCCTATGCCGCGGTGAGCGCGGTGAACGTGCTCTTCCCAGCCGACTGGCTGCGCGGCGAGTGTCTGCACGATGCCGACCGCCTGCGCGTGATTGCGGCCATGGAGCGCCTGGTGCGCGGGGCGGCACGATGAGTGGCGGCAAGACCGTGCCGCACTTGCTGGCGGTGCCTGCGGCTGGCGCCTGCCCGGCCAAACCAGTAGAGCCGCGCGAGGGCGTGGGCGCGGGTGAGCCCGCGGACGGCGTGACGCCGGCCATGGTGCTGCGCGAGCTGGCGGGCATAGCCTTCTTCGACATCCGCAAGCTCTTCAACGGCGATGGCAGCCTGAAGCGCGTGCAGGAGCTCGACGGCGCCACGGCCGCCGCCATCGCCTCCATCGAGGTGGTGGAGATCGGCCCGGGCGGCCAGCTGGAGCTGGGCAAGAAGTTCAAGTCGCCCGAAAAGCTCAAGGCCCTGGACCTGTTGGGAACGCACCTTGGCATGTTCGCCAAGAAGGCTGGCGACGATGCCCCGGACCCGCTGCGCAAGGCCCTGGCGCAGATGCCCGCTGAGCGCGCCGAAGGCATGTTGGCCGCGCTGGAGCAGGTGAAGTCGATCAAGGAGAAGCCGCACAGTGCCCGCTGAGCTGCCCGCCCTTCCCGACGCTCTGGCCGGCGCCACGCTCGAAGAGATCGCGGCGATCGAGGCTTTGCTGCGCGAGCGGCTCGCAGGTTGGCGCATGCGCCGCTTTTTCCAGGACGAAGGCCCTCTGCGCCGCGCGCTGTACGGCCGGCACCTGGCCTTCTTCCGCGCCGGAGCCGAGCACCGTGAGCGCTGCTTCATGGCCGGCAACCGCGTGGGCAAGACCATTGCGGGGGCCTACGAAACGGCTCTGCACCTCACGGGGCGCTACCCCCATTGGTGGGAGGGGCGGCGCTTCGATGGCCCCATCCAGGCCTGGGCCGCCGGCAAGAGCCTGGAGACCACGCGCGACATCGTGCAGCTCGAACTCTATGGCCAGCCCGGCCAGCCTGGTACTGGCATGGTGCCGGCCGACGATATTGCCAAGGCCCGCCCGCGCGCCGGCGCCAACGGCGCGCTCGACTACCTGTGCGTGCGCCACCAGAGCGGGGGCGAGTCGGTCATCGGCTTCAAGTCGTACGACCAGGGCCGCAAGGCCTTCGAGGGCACGGCGCGGCACTGGGTGTGGCTGGACGAGGAGCCACCTCTTGCGGTCTACAGCGAGTGCCTGACGCGCACGGCGACCACGCAGGGGCTCATTGCGATCACCTTCACGCCGCTGGAGGGGGCGACGGAGGTGGTGCTGGATTTCTTGACGAAGGGGGTGGTGGTGGGTGGGGCGGGGTGAGCGTCAGGGGACATGCTGCAGCGCAAATCCAAGGCATCGGGCGCCGCGGGTGGCGACCTCGGTGGCTACGGGCTCAACGCGGATTCGTGTACTTGTGGCTTGAAGCCAAGCGCCAACACCTTGGTGATGGACGCTGGGGTGATGACGGTCACGGTGGTCGACGGGACCACCACGACGCCCGCTTTGCTGTAGCCGTGGGCCGACCACTTGTGCAGCTGGCCTTGCCATAGCAGCAAGGCATCTCCGCTGTGATCGATGAAGGCACCATCCGGAACCATGCCGAGCGGTGATTGAAACGTGAGCTTGCCGCCGCCGCGAACGGCACGCTCCTTGTGAAGTTGCTTATCGATGCTTGTCACGGTTGTGCCGGAGGCTACCGCATCGTCTGCGAGGGTCGCTTGCCACAGCGATTTGAATTCATTGAACCTTTCACGGCGGCACTGCGCACATGGGCGGTGTCCGGCCGACAACGCAGTCGCTTCATCAAGGAAGAACAGTTCGGAATAGTTTCCCGGGCTGAATGGCTTTCGCTTGATGCCTTTGAACTCAAGCTGGCACGTGACCCAGGACTTGTGCCGCCATGGAGCGACTATCTCCTGTTGATCGTTGTGAAGAATCCCTCGGTTCCCCAGCCATGCTCCACGCGCAGGGGTGTTTGTCAGTTGGCCCCAAGGATCAACGCGGTTTTGCAAGGTCATGCCTGGGCAGCATCAGCGCAGCAAGGCCTTGGGCTGTCGCATTCCCTTTGGCTGCAGAGACTCGGACGAGCCGGTGGATGGCATCGGTCGAGTCCATTTCGTGGCGGGCCGATGCCTTCCTGTCTGCAGAACTATCTACAGCGGTCTGTGCCGCTGGCGCAGGCTTTACAGCGGGGCTCTTCTGACTCTTTCTTGCCGCAGGTTTGGACGCGGAGGCAGGTCGGGCTACGCGCTTGGCTCCAGAACGGGGCCTGCCTTGCTGACGCACCCTGCGTACCTCATGCTCCAGCGCCGCATGGTCCTGCAGCGGTGCCACCAGGTCGGCCAACCCCTGTGCCTGGTTGATGAGCCACATGCACATCACATATGACGCCATGGCCACGGACGGGTCGCCTCGCTCAATGCGCGCCATGGTCGGCTGCGATACGCCCAACTTGCTGGCCCACTGCCCCTGTGTCTCACCCCTGCGCTTGCGTGCGATGGCGATATTCAAGCCAAGCCGCTCGATCTCGCGCAGCACTGCAGATGGGTGCTCCGTGTGAGGTACGTTTTGTCTGGGCATTCATAGATATTAGTGGAATCGGTTTTTTTTGCAAATCTATGAATAGACCTGCGCACTGCCTGTAATCGGCGTGTGATCCAAAGGCAGGCAAACACCGTCGACCCACTTTGCAATTCTCTGGAGACCACCATGAGCAAAGCCATCATCCAGGCCGGCTGGAACGATGTCCCCCACCTCGACGACAAGACCCGGCGCGAGCTGGCCGAGAGCTTTCCGCTGCACGAGCGCGAGGCGCGCATGAACGGCGTGCCCGTGCTCGGTTCGGGCAAGGTCTTCCCCGTGGCCGAGGAGTCCATCGTGATCGCCCCCTTCGCGCTGCCGCCGCACTGGCCGCGCATCGTGGGCCTGGACTTCGGCTGGGACCACCCGGCCGCGGCCGCCTGGCTGGCGTGGGACCGCGACACCGACACCGTCTACGTGTACGACACCTTCCGCGTGCGCGAGACCAGCGTGGCCATGCAGGCACCGCTGATCGCCGCGCGCGGCCGCTGGATGCCCGTGGCCTGGCCGCACGACGGGCTGCAGCACGACAAGGGCAGCGGCGAGCAGCTCGCCGGCCAGTACCGCGCCCTGGGCGTGAACCTGCTGCCCGAGCGCGCCACGTTCGAGGACGGCAGCAACGGGCTGGAGGCGGGTATCAGCGAGCTGCTCACGCGCATGCAGACGGGGCGCTTCAAGGTTTTTGGCACCTGTGGCGACTGGCTGGAGGAGTGGCGGCTGTACCACCGCAAGGATGGCTTGATCGTGAAGATTCGCGATGACCTGCAGAGTGCGACGCGGTATGGCGTGATGATGTTGCGGTTTGCGGTGGTGGAGCCGCGGGGCTCGACCTTGGGGGGCAGGTCTGCGGGGTATGGGGGGAGGCGAGGGGGGTATTAGGAGCCTGGGCGGCGCAAGGAGCATCGGCTGCCTGTCCGATGCTGCTGTTCTGCTTGGATTTGTTCGTTTATTATTGATGTTCACAAAAAATGAACATTTTTAAAAAATGAACAAAATGGCGGTGATTGAGCAAGCTCTGGATGCTGCGATGCCAGTCCTGCAAGGCAAGGTTCTGATTTTGCGGGGCGCCAAAGTCAATGGGGTTGACGCAACCGTGCAACTCGGCTGGCAGGGACGGGACCTCGGTCCGTTTGCGGTGCAGGTGCGTCCCGTTGAGCACAACAGCCTGCTCTGGTACCGGATGGAGAAAGAGCCCAAAGGGCCTCAACAGCTCAAAGAGCCCAAAAGGTCGCAGTGGCTCTTGATCACGTCCTACGTGCCGCCCAATCTGGCGTTGGAGTGCCAGCGCACAGGGATCAACTTCCTGGACACTGCGGGCAATGTGCATCTTGATCTGCCAGGAGTGCATGTGTTCATCACCGGCAAGCCGCGCCCCAAAGCGCCTCGCACTCCCTCGGACCAATCCGCCCTGCGCAAGGCCAGCACCTTGCGGGTGATCTTTGCGCTGCTCACGGTCGAGGGCCTGGCGCAGCAGCCGGTGCGGGCCATTGCAGAGGCGGCCGGTGCCGCATTGGGATCGGCGTCGAATGCCATCGAGGAGCTGGCGGCCCTGGGCTTCATCGCTGGCGAGGCGCGGCAGCGGCGCCTGGCGAACAGGGAGACGCTGCAGAGGGAGTGGGCGCGGCAGTACCCGATTTCGCTGCGGGGAAAGCTCAAGCCGCAGCGGTACACCCCAGTGCAATCGGATTGGCAGGAGAGCAGCCTGCTCACCGATGAACCTGAGGTGGCGCTGGGCGGCGAAGTGGCGGCCGCCGCGATCACGGGCTATATCAACCCGGCCAGCGCATGCATTTACAGCTGGATGGAGCGTGGCCAGTTGCTGCGCAAGCACCGCCTGCGCCCAGACCCTGACGGGCCTGTCGAAGTGCTGGATGCCTTCTGGCGCCGTGCGGACCAAGAGGATGCGACAGTACGGGTGCCCGCCGCGGCACCCTTGCTGCTGGTCTACGCCGACCTGATGGCCAGCAATGAAGGCCGCAGTGTGGAAGTGGCGGGCATGGTGCTGGAGCGGCTCAAGAATGGTGCTTAGAGTCCTTGCCGATCGTCCCATCGACCCGGGCCTGCATGCGATTCTTGCGCATGCCAAAGCGGCTACGCAGGCGCTGGGCATCGAGGTGTTCGTGGGCGGGGCCATGGCCCGGGACATCCTGCTCACGCACGTGCACGGGCAGGCCGTGCGCAGGGCCACCCGCGACGTGGACATTGGCCTGTACATCGACCGCTGGGAGCGCTTTGCCGCGCTGAAGGACCGCCTTGCCGCGACGGGTGCGTTCTTCGAGGTGCACGGCATGTCCCACCGGATGCACTACCTGCGTCCCCGTGGAATTCCATTGGATCTCATTCCTTTCGGGGGCGTTGCCGGAAACGACCAGACCATCACCTGGCCGCCCGGTCACGATGTGGTGCTCAACGTGGCCGGGTTCAGGGAGGGGCTGGACAGCGCGGAGCTGGTGGATCTGGGGGCGGGGCTGGCGATGCATGTGTGCACGCTGCCCTCGTTGTCGGTGCTCAAGCTGCTGGCCTGGCGTGACCGGGGTCGCGAAAACAACAAGGATGCCACCGACTTCCTTGCGTTGGCGCAGACCTATGCCAATGCCGGCAATATGGACCGGCTCTACGAAGAAGAGGCGGCGCTGCTGGAGATGGCCCGCCACGACCCCGACCTGGCCGGCGCGGCGTTGCTCGGCAAGGACGCTGCAATGCTGTGCAGTCAGGGAACCGCTCAGCAGGTGCGTGCCATTCTTGCTGACCCTGAACAAATGCTGGACGCGCTTTTGCGAGTGCGCAGCCAACTGGCAGTGGGTGGTGATGCGCAGCGGATGCGCGCATTCATTGCGGGTTACCGCAGCGGTTTTCTGGGGCCGATTGGTGGCTGAGCACGGTGGTGACGGCTGAAGTTTGGCATCACACCGCCGTCAATGCCCTGCCGCGAGACTGCACAGCCGCCTTGGTACGCTGCTGAACCTGCGCCGACGCCGGCACCGCGGCCCGCGCCGATGAAACCCCCGCCTCCAGCCGAAACACCTGCACCGCCTCCGTCACCGCCCCCGCCGTGCGCGTGAGCCCCTGCGCCGCGGCCGCCACCTGCTCCACCAGGGCCGCGTTGTCCTGGGTGATGGTGTCGAGCTGGCCCACGGCGGTGTTGACCTCGGAGATGCCGGCCAGCTGCTCCTGGCTGGCGTGGCTGATCTCGCCGACGATGGCGCTCACGCGGCGCACGCCTTCGACCACCTCGGCCATGGTGGCGCGGGCCGCCTGGGTGCGCTGCTGGCCTTGCTCCACGCGGTGGGCCGACTGGTCGATCAGGCCCTTGATCTCGCGCGCCGCCTGGGCGCTGCGCTGGGCCAGGGCGCGCACTTCGCCGGCCACCACGGCAAAGCCGCGGCCTTGCTCGCCGGCGCGGGCGGCCTCGACCGATGCGTTGAGTGCCAGGATGTTGGTCTGGAAGGCGATGGAGTCGATCACCTGGGTGATTTCGCCGATGCGCGTGGAGTCGGCCTCGATGTCGCGCATGGTCTGGCCCAGGCTGTCCACGGCGTCGTGGCTGCGGTCGGCGGCTGCGCTGGCCTGGGCCGCGAGGCCGGTGGCCTGGCGGGCCGCGTCGGCACTCTGGCGCACGGTGCCGGTGATCTCTTCCATGGCGGCGGCGGTCTGCTCCAGGCTGGAGGCCTGCGACTCGGTGCGTGCCGACAGGTCCAGGTTGCCCTGGGCGATCTCCTGTGCGCCCAGGCGCATGGATTCGCTCTCGTCACGGGCATCGCGCACGATGGCGCAGAGGTTGAAGGACAACTGGCCCAGCGCCTGCTCCAGGTCGCCCAACTCGTCGTTGCGGCTGCGGCGCACAGTGGCCGTCAGGTCCCCGGCCGCCACCCGGTTGGCCGCCAGCGTGAGCCCTGCGATGGGCCGCACCAGCTGCCGCGCCAGGTACCACCAGGCCGCGCCGAACAGTGCCAGCTGCAGCAGGGCCCACCCCGCCGTGCCGGGTGGCAGCAGCTGCAGCATGCTGGCCGCGAGCGAAGCCACCAGCAGCACAACCAGCGCCAGGGCAAGGCGGGTCGACAAGCCCAGCGTGGCCAGCCCGTGCGCCGCGCGCCCGGCCAGCGTGTGGCGCAGCACGCGCCCGGCGCTCAACCCGTGCACGCGCTGCCCGGCCTGCTTTTCCTGGCGCATGGCGGCGTACAGCTGCTCGGCCGCCTCGATCTGCGCGCGCGTGGCCTCGGTGCGCACCGACATGTAGCCCACGGGCTGGCCGTTGTGCAGCAGCGGCGTGGCGTTGGCCATCACCCAGTAGTGGTCGCCGTTCTTGCGCCGGTTCTTCACGGGGGCCGACCAGGGCCGGCCCGAGGCGATGGTGGCCCACATGTCGCGGAAGGCCTCCTCGGGCATGTCGGGGTGGCGGATCAGGTTGTGCGGCTGGCCCAGCAGCTCTTCGCGCGTGTAGCCGCTGACCGCCACGAAGGCCGCGTTGCAGTGGGTGATGCGGCCCTTGGTGTCGGTGGTGGAGACAAGGGTCTGGCCCTTGGGGACGGGATACTCCTGTCCGGTGACTGGCAGGTTCTGGCGCATGGGAAAGCTCCGCTGGACGATGGGGCCATTGTCTGGACACCACCGCCCGCGCGCCTTGATGAAGGTCAACGTTTGCTTGACTCGCGTCAACCCCTCCGCAGTAGGGTTGACGTTGGCAACGCTGTGGCCCAACCTGCGGGCGTGCTCCATGGGTCGCGTAAATCTATGTTTTCGGGACGGCCCAGGCACTGCGTTGGGGTGAGGTTTCAGGGGGCAAAGCTGGGTCGCCGGGTTCGTTGCCGGGCATTTCACCCACCGCTTGACACCCCAGGGCTGTGCACGCAGCACACCACCCGCAGCATTGCCCGGAACGCACGCATCAGCGGTACAGGGCCGCACGGGCCAACCGCCGTTCAGCTGCCAGCCGGCCATGCCGGCAGGCCATCCACCACTTCAGAGAAAGGTATTTTTCGTGAACCTGGCATCCTCGTTTCGCAAGACTGCGGCCATCGCTCTCGGGGCCACCGCCTGCATGGCGGCGTACGCGCAATACACGCCGTATTTCTCCATGACCGGCATCACCTGGGAAGACGAAACCACCTTCCGGCTCGATGGTGCGCGCATCCAGGGCCTGGGGCTCACCGCGGCGGACGAAGTGTCCCTGCGCTACCAGTTCCGCCCGGCGGACGCGACTTTCGGGCTGATCGGCGCCCAGGCCAATGCGGGTGCCGGCGTGGTCTTCCGCGACCAGAACTTCACCAGCGTGGAGGCGCAGCCCGCCACCATCAGCTACATGGCCAATGGCAACAGCTACACGGGCAACAACTCGTCCCGCTCGTTCTCCGCGACTGCTGCCGCGCCGTTTGTCGCCACGGCCACGCTGCAGCCCGGCCATGTGATATCGCTGGGCATCACCCGCCAGTCGGCGGAATGGCGCTACGAAATGATCGACCCCGACGGCAAGGTGATCGTCACCTACGACGGCGAGCCCGGCGTCGGCGTCATCTCCGCCGCACGGCGCATCACCCGGGCAGGTGTGCACACGGTGCGCATCAGCCCGCGCAATGGGGGCAACCTGGCGTTCGACCTGGAACTGTTCAACGGCAACAACAAGCCCATGCAGCAGCTCACCAACGGCTCGCGCATCTCCACCTCGTTCGAGAACAACATCCGCCACTACTACAAGGGGGTGGTGCAACTGCAGGCGGGCAGCCGGCTCAGCCTGACCCAGGCCAGCTCCGACATCGGCATCTGCGTGCTCGACGAACTGAGCCGCAAGCAGGACTGCAGCACCGGCCTGCCCGTGTCCACCCGGGTGGACAGGGCAGGCAATTACTACGTCTTCATCTACAACGTCAAAGGCTGGGGCGGGTCGTACACGGGTACCGTGTCGGTGGTGCAGGAGCAGGCATCCCAGGTGTCCGCCAATGGCAGCGTTGCCCGCACCGCGGCATCTGCGCGCCCAGCGCCGGTGGACTTGGGCGCAGGCGCTTTCAACCCGGCGCCTTGAGCTGTATCGCCGGGAGCGCAGGCCCGGCGTTCACGCCTGCCAGACGCCGAAGCCCGCCGAACGCAGATCGATGCCGATCTCGATCTCGCGCTCCACCGCATCGTCGTAGCGCATGGGGTTGAAGCCCTCGTACAGGTCGGGCAGCAGCCGCAGGCCGTACAGCATGACAAAGCGGTTGGCCTGGATGCCGGCCTTGTGCTTGTCAAAGCGCACATCGGGGTCCAGCCCGGTCATGCCCACATACACGCAGGGCTTGCCCTCGATGTAGCCCGGGTTGCAGCGCAGGAACTTGCGCTCGCGCAGCACGGCCATCGAGAGTTCGACGACGTAGACGTTGTGGTGCGGGCGCCTGGGCATGGGGCGTATTGTGCAGCGCCCGTCGAATGTGCTGCCCCGCAAATAGGTGGCACAAAAACCGTGTCTTTCACACCATGGCTGCGTTGCAAATCCTCGCGATAGCACCGGCTATCGCTGCGGTTTGCGCCTTGCCATGGCGCGAAATCCATCGGTTTTCGTTTCGCCACCTATTTGCGGGACAGCACATTAGCGGCTCCGGTGTGGGGCGGCCCGATTGGATTAACAGTCGGAGACAGTTTCGGCCTTGCTGCTGCCAGGGGCGCGTGCCACCATGCGCGGCTGCACTGGCCCGCCCGGGGCAACCACCATCCACCACACGAGGGACGCACATGCCACAGCCCAACCTGCAGATCTTCTTCGATGGCCTGAACGAGGCTACGCCCGACATGGCGTGCTATGACCCGGAGCAGCCCTGGTTTGCGCAGGTGACGGTGGCCAACGCCAACAACAAGGCCAACTCGCCCTTTGGCCCGGGCGACTTCGATGTGAAGCAGCCCACGGCCAAGGCGGGTGGGTTCCAGGTGTCGTTCGAGGTGTTCAAGGGCCAGACGGCGTCGACAGGCACGCTGCACATGCTGGCCCCCTTCTCGGTCGACGGGCTCGATGCCCACCCCGATGGCAATGTCTACATGAAGAGCTTTTCCATGCAACTGCCCAAGGGCATGCCCAAGGACGATTTGGGCGCCAAGCACGGGTTTCGCTTCAAGGCCGACGTGTACCTGGCCGTCCCCGAATCCAATGAGGACGACAACACCTTCACCTGGGAGACAGCCCAGACGCCCAAGCTGGCGCCCATTGCCCTGCCGGACAAGCCGACGCCGCCGAATCCGTTTTCCAACCTGAAGTTCATCGACTTCAAGGCGGTGCCGGGCTCGCGGCGCGAGCTGGACGTGCTGGTGAAGAACGTGGGCAGCGAGACCTCCTACCAACTGGAATTGCGCCTGTCCATCATGGGCTCGCCCACGCCGCGCAGCCCCACGGGCAGTGTGCTGGAGACGGCCAGCGCCAATTCCACCAACATCCCGAGCGAGGGCGCCACCTGGGTGCGCTTCAAGGCCCAGACCGACTTCGTGGTGGCCCGCGCCGACCTTCCGGCGCGCAAGTTCAGAGCCCTGCAGGCCGAGCCGGGCGCCCGGCGCTTTCGCCAGGTGCAGGCCGGCAGCAGCAGCGCCAAGGGGCTGGCCGGCAAAACCATTCCGCGCTTCCTGGTGGTGGACAAGGACTTCGACTTTCTGCCGCTCAAGCCCTTCTTCATCCTGCTGGTGAACGAAATGCGCAGCGAGAAGGTGGCCTTTGGCGAGAACCCCGTGGGCGGCGGCAAGCAGCAGGGCAAGGGCGACAAACCGATCGCCATTCCGCGCAAGGACCGGTAGCGGGCGGCCCCCGCCGCCGCTCACAGCAGCCCTTGCGCCACCAGCTCCCGCGTGCGCTTCAGGGTGGAGAGCAAGGCCGTCTTGTAGCCCTTGTCGCTGTCCATCCACGCCTGCTCGGCCTGCTCCTCGGGGCCGCCGGGTTGTTTGCCGCGCAGGCCGGTGTAGCAATAGAACCGCAGTTGCAGGGCGCCTGATTCGTCTTCGAACAGCTCGTTGACGATCACCCCCTCGCGCGGGCCCGTGGCCTGGAAGAAGTTCACCTTGTGGCCGGGCTCGAAGGCGATGATCTCGCGCAGGTCTGCGCCGCCGATGGTCGCCTCGCGCACGATGTGGTCGGAGCCGTCGTAGACCACGTCGCAGCGCGTGCACAGGCCGGGTGGCAGGAACTGGCGCGCATCGCGCGCTTTCAAGACCAGGCCGGCCCAGGCCTGGCCGCGGGTGAGAGGTGCCGCGCCGATGGGGTTGACGGGAACGGTGGCGGTGGAATAGATCATGGTGTGTTTCTCCTGGATGGTTTGATGGGGCATTCAGGCCTGGGCAGCGACCTGTGCCGCAAAATCGCGGTAGCTGCGCAGCGGCCGGCCGAGCAGCGCGGTCAGGCGGTCCACGTCGCCAGCCTCGGGCACCATGCCGTCGGTGAGAAAGCGCTCGGCCATCAGGCGCATGTCGTAGGCCATCCAGCCGGGCATGAAGTGGCGCAGGTTGGCCTCGAAGGCGGCGGTGTCGTCGCCGCCGTGCACGATGGGGCGGCCCAGCACCTCGGCCCAGATGGCGGCCACGGCGGCGCCGGTCAGGGTGTCGGGGCCCACCAGGTTGATGCGCGTGGTGGGCAGCGGGCCTGCGGCCTGGGCGCGGCGCAGCAGCTCGATGGCGGCCACCTCGGCGATGTCGGCCGTGTCCACCATGGCCAGGCCCTTGGCACCGATGGGCATGGGGTACACGCCATGGCCCAGCACCACGTCCTTGATGCTCCAGTCGTTGCCCATGAAGTAGGCCGGGCGCAGGATGGTGGCGCCAAAGCCCATCTGCTCGATCATGCGCTCCACGCCGTACTTGCCCGCGAAGTGCGGCACGTTGACATAGCGGTCGGCGTGGATGACCGAGAGGTAGACGATGCGTTCGATACCCGCTTCGCGCGCCAGGTTCAGCGCCACCAGGGCCTGCGTGAACTCGTCGGGCACCACGGCGTTGAGCAGGAACAAGGTGTCCACGCCCTGGAATGCAGCGCGCAGCGAATCCACGTCGAGCAGGTCGCCCTGCACGGCGGTCACGCCGGCAGGCAGGTCGCCGGCCTTGGCCACATCGCGCACCAGGGCACGCACGGTGGCACCGCGCCGGGCGAGCTGCTGCACGACCTGGCGGCCCACGCTGCCGGTGGCGCCCGTGACGAGGATGGCGGGGGAGGAAGATGAAGCGTTGGAAGCGGCGGAAGCGGTAGAAGCAGAAACGGTGGTCATGGAATTTCTCCGGGTTGGGTGGTTGACAGCCCGAACTTTAGGGATCCCATCCTTGATCCGATAGCCGTTATATTTGGACGCACTGTCTCACCATGGGAACACTGCGCAATGGACCTGCACGCCCTTGCCGACTTCAACCTCGTCGCCCGCCATGGCGGCTTTGGCCGCGCCGCGCGCGAATCGGGGCGGCCCAAGGCCACGCTGTCGCGCCGCGTGGCCGAGCTGGAGGCCGCGCTCGGCCTGCGCCTGCTGGAGCGTGGCGCACGCGCCGTGAAGCTCACCGAAGAAGGCCGCGCCCTGCACGAGCGCACCGGCGCGCTGCTCACCGAGATCGACGAGGCCGCCGCCGCCATCGCCTCGGGCGGCGAGCAGCCGCGCGGGCGCCTGCGCATCAGCGCGCCGCTGCTGTTTTCGCAGACGGCCATGGGCCGGCTGGCGGCCGACTTTGCGCTGCGCTACCCCGCCGTGCGGCTGGAGGTGACCACCGAGGACCGCAGCGTGGACATGGTGGAAGAGGGCTATGACCTGGTGATCCGCGTCAACCCCCAGCCCGACGCCAGCCTGGTCGGCCGCGTACTGCTGCGCGACCGCCTGGTGCTGGTGGCTCCGCCCGGCCTGGCCCGGCCGCGCAAGGGCAGCAGCACTGCCGTGCCGGCCGTGGTGCGCGGCACGGGGGCTGCGCAAGGCCATGCATGGCAGATGGAGACAACACCATCCAAAGCCAGGGGCAGGGCGCCCGAGGTGCACAGCCTCGCCATCGACCCCGTGCTCAGCCTCGCCTCCCTCATCATGGTGCGCGACGCCGTGCGCCGCGGCGTGGGCGTGGCCCGCCTGCCCATCTCCCTGGTCGGCCACGACATCGCGGCCGGCACGCTGGTGCACTGGGGCGATGTGCCCGGCCCGGCCATCGAGCTGTGGGCGCTGTACCCCTCGCGCCGGTTGCTCAGTGCGCGGGTATCAGCGTTTCTGGAGCACTTGAAGGCGGCGTTTCCGAAGGGGGCTCCGGAGGAGTTGGCGGCGTATGTGGGGGCGTGACGCCGGGACAACGATCCGAGCGATAAGCGGCTACGGGCGGTGCAAGCCCGTGGCGCTCTGCCAGAAGTGGCAAGCTTGAATGGGCACCATGCAGGCTGGGCCTGTCTCGAACTCCAGGCGCAACTGTCTCCCATCGGCCGCCGTGACCGTCGCCAAGTCGGTGGCCGGAGTGATCCCTGCTGCCGCTGTCCCAAAGTCATGGGCAGTACCTTTGGGGTCATGGCCGAAGGTGGCTGTGATGCTGTCGCTGCGTGGGTCCAGTGTGCACTGCTGGCCCGCATGCTGGCTGGTGATGCGGCGTGTGGTGACAAGCCACCAGCTGTTGTCGCCCATGAAGCCGCAGGCAATGGGCAGTTCGCCAGTGGCGAGCGTGAGCAGGCACGCGATGTTAGGGTGAAGTTCGCCCACGAGAGTCCGCTTGCAGTCTTGGAGACTGCCTGCCCGGCGGAGGATGCGAGCCAAGGCAAGGTGCTGCACTTTGTGGTCGATGGGGTTGTCCGATAGCAAGGGTGGACTCCTGAAATTTCCGAGGGCACTGTGCTGAGTCGCAAGCCAGCAATTTTCCTGCCGCGACGAAGCGACCCAGTGAGGCCGGTTGAGAATACGGCGCGCTGCGGGTTTGGAGCCCGCGGCACCGGTGCCGGCCCATCAGTCCTCGCCACCGCGAGGCAGCCCTTGGCCGCCATGGGGCAGCAACCGGTAAGACACGCCCGATGTTTCCCCCAGGTCGTCGTGCCACCGCAGCACCTGGCCCTGGTCGGACACGGCAATCAGCTGGGACCGGGCGGCAGCGATGTAGTCCAGGCCGTACTGCCTGCGTTGGCGCCCGCTGGTGCTGGTGGGGCGCCCATCGCAGCAAGACAGGTCCAGGTCCCGGTACTCGGTGAGCGTGAAGAAATGCCTACCATAGCCCCGTAGCCGCTCCCAGCGGCCGATGCGGGGATGGGCGAGGGAGCCTGGCGTCGCACCTGCTACCCCGTTCAGGCCTTGTGGAGACAGGGGCTGCATGCTGGCGAGGGGCACGACCAGCGCCGTGTAGTGCGCCCGCGAGAGCCCGACCACCGTGGGGTGCGAGGCCAGCGCATCGGCGGGCAGCGCCTCGATGGCAGCGTGGGTCGCCAGGGCTTGGGCGCCGGTGGTCAGGGTGCCCAGCAAGGTCATGTCATGCAGGCCCTGCACCAGGTCCTGCGCATCCAGCTGCGCGGGCAGCAGCAGCAACTGGTCGTAGCCCCAGCCGTCGCTGGCGGGCGTGCGCAGGTCCAGCAGGATGTGCAGGTAGGACCTGATGGCCTGCACGCGCAGCGCTTCGGCCGGCAGGGCCGGGCATGGCGGGCCGCAAAGGGCCTGCTCCCAGGCCTCGGCCAGGCCGGCGCGGTGTGACGCGAGCGCCGCCAGGGCCAGGCACAGGCAGGGCAGGCCGATCCAGACCACCAAGGGCCGCGCCCTGGGCAGGGCCTTGCAGCGCTGCCGGCGATTGGCACCCAGGGCCGCCCACTCCTGTGGATGGCGCCATAGCCAGAAGGCGAGCAAAACGCACCAGGCCGTCAGCACCAGCGCAAGGGTAGGGACGGCAGAGGGCATGGCGCGGCGGGGCTTTGCAGGTGGAGTGAAAGCCAGTATGGCCCGCCTGTGTGAGCTGGGGATGAAGTCCGCACGGGCACGCACGCCAGCGGGCTGCTGCGCCGCGCACTACAGAAAAATCAGTGCAGCCCCGGCACTGCTTCAGGCCGGCAGACCTTGCCCATGCTGCGCCAGCCACTGCGCCCAATCGAGCCAGCGCTCATCGGGGTAGGACTCGGGGTGCGTCTCGTGCCAGATCGCAGCGGCGCGCCCGTCGCAAACGCGAGGGCCTGTCAACACTATTTTCAGGGATCGCGTTGCCCGGTCTGGGGGCTGGATGCAAGGCGCCCGCGTGCAGCAAGGTAGGAACCTTGCAAGCGCGGGCAACGCCGCAGACAGCCCCCAGGCCGGGCAACCCGAAGGGAAGGCCCTTGCCGGCGCGCCACTCGTCGTTGCGCTCCTTGCGTGTGCACATGCACACGCGGCGTCACGCGCCTAGATTGGCACGCCGGCAAGGGCCTTCGCGACCCTGAAAATAGTGTTGACAGGCCCTGGCCAGATCTCCTGGCTGCGCTGGTTGCAGCCGAAGGGGAAGTAGGTGTTGAACAGCTCCTCGGGTTCCTCGAAGTGGTACTGGTAGGCCTCTTCGATCTCCAGGGGGTGGTAGACCTGCACATCGCCATGCTCGCCGGCACCGGTGTGGGTGAGCAGCTCGCGATAGGCCGTGGGGATGGGGTGCTGCAGCCGGGCTTCCAGTGCATCGAGTTCAAGCGGGGTCAAGGGTTTCATGGGGCTCCCTGGTCCATGCCGGTGGCAGGTGCGGCCATCACGGTTCCAGGTCCACGTACTCGCACTCGAGCCCATCGGCTGCAAGGCGGCAGTGGTAGCTGCCCTCGTCCCCCACGGCCTGCCCGTGTGCGTCGGCCAGGCCCATGGCGGCGAGCAGGCCCAGCACCCGTTCGAGAAAGGGCTCGCCGCTGCCATAGCCGTTCCAGCGCAGGGCAATACCCTCCACGCCGGGCGTGCACGACTGCAGCGATCGGAACAGGTTGGAATGCTTGTCGAAGATGGCGGACAGCCGCTGCTCGGCATCCTGGCCAAAGGCTTCGAACGCCATTTCGATCTTGTAGGGCGCGGCGCGTGCCGTCACCAGGGCGAATGTCTTTTCGGTGAGGGCGCGGTCTGCGCTGCCCCAGAGGGCCTGTGCGGCGACGAGGTATTCGGTGGACATGGTGTGGTGGCGGGTTCAGCTTGGGGTGGAGTCGGTCTGGGGTTCGGTGGTGCTTGCCGCGGCGGCCTTGGCGGCTGCCTTGGCCTGGGCCTTGGCCCGGTTGTGGGCCTTGCGCGTGCTCCAAAGCGTCCATGCCTGGTGCAGGATCTGCGGTGCGTCGATAGGCTGTTTCTCCATGGTGTTTTCTCCCTCCCTTTCTCTTGTGTATTGTTGGGCACGGATTCTAGGGAGCGATCGGGCGGGCCACTGGACAAGTTGTCCAGCCTGCCCGCCATGCTGTTCCAATGCAGCCATGAGCAATTGCCTGCCGCCTTCCACCCCCACCCGGGTCCGCCTGGCCCGGCCCGCCGATGTGGGCGCCATGTTCCACATCAGAACGTCGGTGACGGAGAACGCATTGGCGCTGGAGCAGCTTGCGCAGTTGGGCATCACCCCCGAAGCCGTCACGCTGATCGTGCAAGGCACGCCGACCTGCGCCTGGGTGGCCGAGGCGGGCGATGGTGAAGTCGTGGGCTTCTCCATGGTGGACTTGCAGCAGGCCTGCCTGTTTGCCGCCTTCGTGCTGCCCGGTTGCGAGGCGCGGGGCCTGGGGCGGCAACTGGTCGCCGCGTGCGAGGCGGCCCTGTTCGCACACCACCCCGTGGCCTGGCTGGAGACGGCCCGGCACAGCCGCGCCGCGGGCTTTTACCGCCACCTGGGCTGGGGCCACGAGACGGATGTCGGCGGTGGTGACATCCGGTTGGAGAAACGACGCCCCTTATGACGGAGCGCGCTGACCGCCATGGGCCGCCGGGGCCCGCGGCCGCAGCAAAGCTGCGCCGGCGCGTCGCACAGCAGGTGCGCACCGCCGCCCCGGCCCAGCCAGACCAGGTTCAGCTGCGCAGCTGGGCAACTACCCCGCGACCATGCCACCCGCATCCAGCGCGGGCGGGCGCAGCAGGTCGGCGTCGATGCCCATCACCTGGCTGGCCTTTTCCACCGCGCGCCACAGCGCAGAGGGCATCTGCAGTATCTCCTCGGGCGTGGCCGAGCGGTCGATCCAGGCGCTGATCTCGGTGTGCTGGGCGGGGGTGAGCAGGTCCAGGCTCAGCATTTCGTCGATGGTTTTCATGGGGGGCTTGGGTGATCGGAGGTCTTCAGTGGATGGGCTCTGTACCGCAGGGTACCAGTTTGCCAAAGGTACAGTACCGGTGCCGGCCAGTGGCCGTCGCGGCGCGGCATGCCACCGGGAAATCCTGTCGCTCGCGGAGGCTGCAATCCCTCATCCCGTGGACAGGCCGAACAGGGCTATTGCGACCACCGCATAGAACACCAGCCCGACCAGCAACTGCCCCGTGGGTGTGACCAGGCGACGACCATCGTGGGTGTACCACAGGGCGCCCGATGCGCCGTGCATGCGGTGGTCCTGGCTGCCCAGGGCTTGGCACTGGCAGCGGCCGAGCGTTGCCGCGCGTAACACCATCTGGCCGGTGAGGGCGAGAAAAAATTCATACGCCATGTCGTTGAGGGCCTTCTCGTGTGCTGCCGATGGTTGTCATCGTAGCGGAGAGGGATGTGCACCGGATGGTAGGTGCAGCGTCCGTGTGGACCGATGGGTTGGGCATAGGGAGCATGGCTACTGGCACCAGTTGTCCTTTTGCGCGGGATCCGCTGCGTCGCAAGACAGGGAGATGTCGTTCAAGTAGAAAGCCCTCTGGGACGCAAGCCTCTTCCAGGCAACCTTGGCCTTGAAGTCCCTGAAATCATTCAGCCCCGTCGTTGTCTTCTTTTTGCCCGTCAAATAATTGGTGCTGTACTCGGATCGTTCGCCCGTGCTGCGGGAGGACTCGGAGCGGTCATAACCAACCAGCTGGAACCGGGTGCCCTGGGCGCGGAAAGTGAACTTTTCGTTCACCACGCCATAGCTGCCGCAGCTTCGCCAATCTTGCAATTCGATGACCAGATTGCCTCTGGCAATCGACACACCACCGTTCTCGAGTGGATCCGCCAAGCAATCCATGCCTTCAGCACTCTCGCTGGGGAGCAGATCATCCCTGCGCAGGACTTCTTTCAGCCCGCTGAATGAGCGCAGGAGAATGGTGAGACGGCGTGGATTCAAATTGAGGATGTCCGGTCCCAGAGACCCCTCTGGCTTCTTCTTGAAATTGGCAGGATTGGTGGCTTCAGTGACAAGCACCACGTCGTCCATTCCGTCACCGTTCAGGTCCCCTGCGTTGTGGGTGATGACCTTCCAACCGTTGGGTATCCACTGGGCAAGGGCGTCAGGGGGCGCTGCGAAAGACGGTGCTGCCAGGAAGGCCAGTAGCAGAAGATGCAGGGATCTCAACATGGGAGTACCTCTATGGGTCTACGGCAGGTCATTCCAGATGAATCGCCCCGGGCTCTGTGAAGGCTGTTGGGTTCAAGCCATGCCGCCACCTCGGTCGTCTGACTGGCGATTTGTCGACAGTAGTTTGCCTCAGCTTTTACAGGGGGGAGGTACATGATGGGTTCAAGCAGGCCCTGGTGGGCGGTTGCGGGTTGAACCAGTTCAATGACGTCAACGGCTTTTGCAACCTGGGCTACTGGGTGCGCCAGTCGTGGCAGCGCCGCGGCCCGAGTTGGGTGCCTGAGGCTTGAGGCCCTCGGATCAGCGCGGGATGACGCACCTGGACGGCACCGGATATCTGGTGCTGCCCCTACACCACCAGCACCTTGCGGTACGCGCAGTTGCGCCGGTCCACCCCAAAGCCGCAGTCCTCGTACACGCGGTTGGCGCCGCTGGCGTTCTGGCTGTCCACACCCAGGCCCGACTCGGTCATGCCGGCGGCGGCCTGGGCGCGCAGGCTGTGCGAGATCAGCGCGCGGGCCAGGCCGCGGCGGCGCCAGGGCTCGCCCACGCTGATGAACTCGGTCCAGCCGCGCTGGCGGCCGTTGCCCTGGTTCCAGGCGGCATCGATGTAGGTGCGCACCTGCCCGGCCACCTGGTGCGAATGCACGTCCCAGGCCACCTGCCACAGGTGGGGCTGGAAGATGGGGCTTTGCAGCCATTTCAGGTAGTCCACGTCGTCGAGCGGGCAATACCCCCAGTGGTTCTGGAAGGCGCGGCAATGCGCGTCCCAGATGGCGCGGTAGTGGTCCGGCTGCACGGGCCGCAGTTCCAGGCCCTCCGGCAACGGGAAGTCCGCCACATCGGTGAGCGTGGGCCGCACCATGGTGAAGAAATAGCGCTCGGGGGTGTAGCCGGCCTTTTCCAGCAAGGCCGCGCGTGCGGTCTCTCCCTGGGTGACAAAGGCATGGTGGGCATGCCGCGGGGCGCTGCCGTACTCCGTGGCTGCCTGGGTGCGCTGGCGCTCTTCCAGCCAGGCATGCAGCGCCGCGCCGATGCCCTGGCGACGCCAGTGCGGTGCGACCACCGCGAACTGCGAATACAGCTGCAGGCCATCGGCCTGGGCCCAGGGCCAGGAGCGCACGTAGCCGGCAATCTCGTTGCCGGCATCGGCGATCCACACATCGCGCTCGGGTACGCAACTGGTGAAGCTGGCATAGTCCCGCGCCACGTCGTCCACCGTGCGGAAGAAGCCCGTGCCGTCGGCCGCAAAGCTGGCGTTGGCGCAGGCCACCATGGCCGGGTAGTCCGCCGGCCCGGCAAAGGGGCGGAAGGTGATGGGCGCAGGCGGGGTTTCAAGGTGCATCGATGGATTGTCCTCAGAACGCCCAGGCGCCCAGCTGGTAGTAGTCAAAGCCGCTGCTGCGCCCGCCCAGGCACTGGGCCAGGAAGTCCTCGGTCTTGCGGTACATGGTGAGGTTGTTGGGCCAGCGCTGGTTGCCGTGGCCGTCGCCCTGGAAGGTGACGTACTGCACCGGGCGGCCGGCCTGGCGCAGGGCTTGCACCATGCGTTCGGACTGCTCCAGCGTCACGCGCACATCGTTCACGCCGTGCATGATGAGCAGGGGGCGTGTCTCGGGCCCCACCTTGAACAGCGGCGACTTGGCGTCCATGGTGCGGCGGTCTTCGGGCCGGGCCGGGTCGCCCACGTAGCGGTGCCAGCCGGCGATGCCCATCTCCCAGTAGGGCGGGGCTTTTTCCAGCAGCAGGGCCAGGCTGGACATGCCCACCACGTCGATGGCGCAGGCAAACACTTCGGGCGTGAAGGTGGCGCCCACCAGGGCTGCGTAGCCGCCGTAGCTGGCGCCCTGGATGGCCACGCGCGCGGGGTCGGCAATGCCTTGCTGCACGGCCCAGCGCACGCCGTCGACCAGGTCGTCGTGCATGCGGCCGGCGAACTCGCCGATGGCCTTTTCCATGAAGGCGCGGCCGTAGCCACTGGAGCCGCGGTAGTTGATCTGCAGCACCGCATAGCCGCGGTTGGCCAGGAACTGCTGCATCGAGCGGCTGGTGGGTCCCACCGTCCAGCGGTCGCGTGCCCAGGGGCCGCCATGCACCAGCAGTACCAGGGGCAGGTTGCGTGGCTCCACCCCTTCGGGCAGGGTCAGGTAGCCGTGCAGCGGCAGGCCGTCGCGCGCGGTCAGGGCGATGGGGCGGCTGCGGGCCAGGGTGCCGCGCACCAGGCTCAGGCCGGACTCGCCCAGCAGCTCGGGCGGGCCGTCGGCCGGCAGCAGGTAGCTGCGCTGGCCGCGGTCGGTGGCGACCACGGCGGTCAGGGTGTGCTCGCTGTCGTCCATGCTGGTGATGGAGACCTCGGCCGGCTCGCCGCCGGCCAGCGCGTCCAGCCGCTCGCGCAGCCGGGCGTCGAACACCTCGCGGCGCGGGTAGCCGGGCAGGGAGTAGGCCACCAGCGGCTGCTGCGTGCGCGGGCTGATGAGGGCGTGGTCCAGGTCCACGTCGTCGCTGGCGTGCACCACGGTCTCAGCGCCGTCGGCCAGGCGCAGGCGCACCAGGGCCTTCTTGTCGCGCCCGCGTGCGGACAGGGCCCACATGTGTTCGCCGCCATCGTCGGCGGCCTCCAGCAGGCGCACGGCGTCGAAACGGTTCCACTGCATGCCGTCGCGCCAGCCGCCGGGCGCGGCCGCATCGGGGCGCTGCAGCGTGACCTGGTCGCCGGCCAGGGTGGCGCGCGCGTGCAGGCGGCCCTGGCGGTCCACGATCCAGGCGCTCACATTGCCGGGGTTGGTGGCCACCACGGTGTGCGTGCCGGTGCGCGGGTCCACGCGGTACAGGTCGAAGATTTTTCGGTCGCGCCGGTTGCTGGTCACCATCAGATCGGGGCTGCCCTGCACGGTCTGCACCAGGGCGCTGAGCGTCTTGCCAAAGGGCGTCAGGTCCACCCAGCCCGCGCCAGGGCGGTCCACCGCCAGGGCGTGGAGGTGGGTGTTCTCGTCGCCGGTGGCATCCACCGTGGCGACCAGGTAGCGGCTATCGGCCGACCAGCGCAGGCTGCGCGCGCGGATGGGGTAGGCGCGTGCATCGGTCTGCCCCATCGTCCGCACCCAGACGGCGGGCTGCAGGCCCGACACGCCCATCCACGCCAGGCGCGTGCCATCGGGCGAGATGCGGTAGTTGCCCGTGCCCTCCAGGCTGGTGACGAAGTCGCGTACCGGGATCAGCGCGGGCAACTGCGCACCGGCTGCCGCCAGCGAGGGGTGCGTGGGCCCGGTGGCGCAGCCGGCCAGGGCCAGCAGGCCGGCCGCTGCCACCGCCACTGCCAGCGCCAGGCGGGCGCGCCCGCGTGGTCGGGATGTGGCGGTCAGCGTGGTCAGCGTGCCGTGGCCTCGGGGCGGTGCGGGGTGGTCGTGGTGGTGGTAGGAATGCATGCAGCCATTGTGCAAACACCTTGCTTAACGCCAGCCAAAGGCCCGTGCTGAACGGCCTGCATGCACGGCGCTGCCGAGACGAGGGAGCGCCATGCGAGGCGGCTGCCAACGAAAACGCCCGCCGGTAGGGGCGGGCGTTGTCTTGGGATCTACCTGGCGGCTATTTATTGCATGTCGTAGACCCGCTTGTAGCGAAAGCTGTTGAGCATTTCGCCCAGGCTTTCGGCGGTGGTCGCGCCCAGTCCATAGCCGATGAAAAAGGCGGTGCCTGACAGGTGGGTCATGTCCTGGTTCACAAACAGAAGGGAGGATGTGTTTTGCAGGCGGTCGGCCCAGGCCAGCGGGTTGGCTGGATTCAAGCGGTCGAAATTGGGCACCGAGTAGGTGTACATGGTGCCATCGGGCGTGATCGCCACGAGGAAAGGATGCCCCTTGGCGCCACTGGCGAGGTGTTCGGGCTTGATCTCCACGTACGCGGTCAGCGTCAGGCGGGTCCGGGTCCCTATAGCCACCATGGTGCCCAGCCCGGATGCACCCGCACCCTCGAACACCACGCGCACCGGCGACGGTTGCGATGGCCCCACCGGCCCCACACCCAGTTGCCCAAAGTCGTTGTTGCCCCAGGCCAGGAGCGTGCCGTCGGTGGTGACTGCCAGGGAGTGCGAGTCGGATGCCGCGACCTGTGCATACCCGGCGCCAAGCGGTTGCGGGGTTTCCGTGTTGCTTTGGGTGCCATTGCCCAGTTGGCCCTTTTCATTGGAGCCCCAGGCCCAGGCCGTGCCATCGGTCTTCAGCGCCACCGTGTGGCTGGATCCTTTGGCGACCTGGCGATAGCCGCCACCCACCAGCACGGGGGCTTCGCGCTCTTTCCATTGCCAGAGGGTTCCATCATCCTTCACGCCCGCGGCCGAGCGGGAGCCCAAGGCCACCTGCACGAAACCACGGTCCACCGGGCCGGCGTTGCCGTAACCGCCCTCCCAGCCCGGGTTGATGAACAGGTCCCCGGGGTACACGTTCAAGAAAACAGACCGAATGGCGCCGTCGTCCAGCACGAACAACGCGTTGTTGCGGCCACCGACCATCTGCCGGTAGCCGGGTGGCGCCCGGTCCAGTATGCCGTCGCTACCGGCATTCCCTCTGAAGAGATTTTTCATATGGTCCCAGTACCAGAAGGATCCGTCTGTCTTCCTGGCGGTTTCCGAGGTCAACAGCTGCGCAAAGCCACTGCCCACCTGCACCGGCTGGGTTACGGCCAGCTCCTGGGTTGTCGACGTCCCCACAACGCCCCACATCCACAATGTGCCATCGGTCTTGAGGCCCACCATGTGCAAATCGCCCACAGCAACCTGGGCGAAACCGCTGCCGATCTGCACGGGCTTGTCTGCACTGACCGTGGAGCCAGTGCCCAATTGCCCATACCGGCCGTTGCCCCAGGTCCACAGCGTTCCGTCGCTGAGCACCGCTGCGGAGCTATTCGAGCCCGTGGCCATGTGCACCACGGTGGCGGCGTGCACGCTGCCCATGCCTGCCACCAGGGCGAGCAGCAGCCAGAATTTGAAGGCCACAGGCGCCAGGTGGCGGGATGCGGTGGATCGCAGGTGATGTCCTGCAAAAGACGATAAGAATCTCATCAGAAAACCCTCTCTTTGAAGTATTGGTGAAGCCTGCCGAAGCCCAAAAAATGGGCCTCTCCAGAAAGTCCGTGCGCAGGAACGAACGATAGACACGCCATGGTGGCGATTTCCCCTCTCTGAAATCTGGCGAATGTTTTTTTACGATCAGCAGGGGTGCCTCTCAAGTGCCATGGTATTGCGCAGGCTCGCGAAAAGCGGTGACTCGCATCACCACACCCGGTCGGCCAAACAAAGCGTTACGAAATCAGTTCAGGGACGCCTTTTTTTTCAGCTGCATCATCCCTGCCTTGGCGATCCAGATCCAGGCGGGCTTCACAGACCCATGGTCTGCGATCAAGACAGGGCACGCGGCATCGCGACGACTTGGTTGTGCGTTGCCTTAACGCCAGCCAAAGGCATGCACCCGGCAGACACCGGGGCCGGCCCGCCCACGCCACAATAGGCGCCACCATGCACATCCTGCTGATCGAAGACGACCTGGACCTGGGCCGTGCCCTGCAGTCCGCGCTGAAGGTGGAGGGCCTGACCAGCGAGTGGCTGCGCCGCGCCGTGGACGCGCCCCTGGCGGTGGATCCGACCACGGTGGACTGCGTGCTGCTGGACCTGACCCTGCCCGACGGCAGCGGCTTTGACCTGCTGGCGCGTTGGCGCGCGCAGGGCGAGCAGGTGCCCATCATCGTCATCACCGCGCGCTCGGCGGTCGAAGACCGGCTGGCCGGGCTCGATGGCGGGGCCGACGACTTCGTGGTGAAGCCCTTTGCCACGGCCGAGCTGATGTCGCGCATCCGCGCCGTGCTGCGCCGCAGCGCCCGCCAGGCCAGCGAGCGCTGGGCCCTGGGCGAGCTGGTGATCGAGCCCCGGCGCCACCAGGCCCAGCGCGGCGGCCAGGCGCTGGATTTGTCGCCGCGCGAGTTCCAGCTCTTGCTGGAGCTGGCGCGCGAGCCCGGCGCCGTGGTGCCCAAGGGCGTGCTCGCGCAGCGCCTGGACCCGCTGGGCGAGCCGGTGGACTTTGGCGCCATCGAGGTGCATGTCTCCAACCTGCGCCGCAAGATCGGTGCCGAAGCCATACGCACCGTGCGCGGCGTGGGCTACCTGCTGCAGCCATGAGCGCCGTGACCGATACGCTGCTGCCCAGGCCCCAGGGGCGCTTGCGCGCCCTGTGGCGGCGGCTGGCCGAGCCCACGCTGGTGCGCCGCAGCGTGGCCTCGGTCATGGTGGCTTTCGTGCTGGTGTGGGCCGTGCTGCTCGGCTACAACTACTACAAGTACAAGCAGGCCATCACCTACGACCCGGGCATGCTCAAGTACGGGGATGCCGTGCTGGAGTCGCTGGCCGGCATGGCGGACCCGGCGCATGCGGCGGCGGCCCTGGCCGCCACCGACCACTGGACCAATGTGCGCCGCCGCCAGATCGGCCTGCTGCCCGGCGTGCTGCTGCACGGGCTGCACGACCGCGCCTCGGGCCAGCCGGTCTATGCCGCCAGCGGCCTGCAGGGCATGGACCTGCCGCCGCCGCCCGCCGCGGGCCCGGACTCGAACCTGGTCGAAGCGAGCGTGCAGGGCTGGCCCTACCGCATCTACACCGGGCGCAACGAGCGCTGGGTGCTGCGCATCCTGGAGCCCAAGCGCGCCGACGCCGACTACCTGCACTACAACGGCCGCTACCTGGTGCCCTACCTGCTGCTGGCCGCACCCTTTGTGCTGCTGCCCGTGTGGCTGTCGGTGCGCAACGGCCTGCGGCCCCTGCAGCAGTTGGCGCAGCGCATCGCCCAGCGCGGCAGCGACGAGCTGCAGCCCGTGGGCTTCAACGCCCGGCACCGCGAGCTGCAGCCGCTGGAGCAGTCGCTGGACAGCCTGCTCGCCCAGCTGCGCGCCAAGGTCGAGCGCGAGCGCGCCTTCGTGCAGGACGCCGCGCACGAGATCCGCACCCCGCTGGCCGTCATCACCGCCCAGGCCCATGTGATGGCCCGCTCGCCCAGCGCGCACGAGCGCACCCAGGCCCAGGCGCACCTGGAAGATGCCATCGCCCGCACCTCGCACCTGGCCCAGCAGCTGCTCGACCTGGCCGCGCTGGACGAGGCCCAGCGCCCTGCGCCGCGCGAGCTCGACGTGGCCCAGTGGCTGCGCGCCGCGCTGGCCCAGGCCGCGCCCCAGGCCATGGCGCGGCACATCGAACTCTCGCTGGACGCCCCCGACAGCCTGCCCGCGCGGCTCGATCTGCCTGCGCTGGAGTCCATCGCCCACAACCTGATCGACAACGCGCTGCGCTATGCGCACGAAGGCGGCAATGTGGCCCTCACGCTCGCGCAGCAGGGCGGCCAGCTGCACCTGGCCGTGCAGGACGATGGCCCCGGCATCGCCGCCAGCGAGCACCAGCGCATCTTCGAGCGCTTCTACCGCGGCCTGGGCCATGCCGCCAACGGCTCCGGCCTGGGCCTGGCCATCGTGCGCCAGGCCGCGCTGCGCATGGGCGGCCAGGTGCGCGTGGGAGAGGGGCTGGGCGGCAAGGGGGTGGGCTTCTTCGTGCGGGTGCCGCTACCGGGGGCGGCCGGAACCTGAGCCTGAGCCTGGTGCCGAAGCCGAGGCTGGCGCCTTGCCCTGCAGGTGCTGCGCGGCGCGCTCCTGCAGCCGCTGTTGCTCGCGCGCCAGCCTCCGGCGGTCACTCGCTGGCTCCCATGAAGGAAGCCATCGAGAAGTTTCGGTATCCCGGGATCAATCCGGAAGCCTGACCTGGATCACCGCATGGGGAACGGAGATGTAGAGCCTGGAATCACGGATTGCGATGCCGGCGGGGCGGCCGATGCTGCCTGGCAGATCCACTGCTGCAAATCCCCGGCGCCCCACCTGTCCCACGGGGGTGCTGACCTGGCCGCCAGGGGTGATCTTGCGGATCACATTGTTGGCAGGGTCGGAGACATACACGTTGCCTTGGTTGTCGGCCGCGAGGCTGGCGGTCTCTGGCCCCCCTTGCGAATCCACCGAGAACCGTGCCGCTGAACCCAGGCCATCGGCATGGCCGGGGGCGGCGTCGGGCCTACCTGCCAAGGTGCTGACGAGCCCGGACGGAGTGATCTTGCGGATGGTTGGACCCAGGCCCTCGAAGTTTTTCAGGCTATCGACCACATAGAGGTTACCGGCTGCATCGGTGGTCATGTTGCCCAGCCACGAAAATCTTGCGGCCTGGCCTTGGCCATCCCTGTGCCCCCACTGGGCTTCGCTGCCTGCGAACAAGGTGGCTTTCCCTTGGGTATCTATCTTGAAGATGACCCCTTGGTAGGAGGACGCATAGACGTTGCCTGCGGTGTCTGCAGCAATGCCGGTCACGGGGTTGACGGCCGGTACGCCCGTGCCCATCGATGGATCCACTTTCAGCAATGGATTCACATCCGCCAGAAGCACGGCCTCGCAGTTGCGCACCTTCAGGATGCGGGAATCGATATAGGTGTAAAGGTTGCCTGCTCCGTCAGCGGCCAAGGCCGATCCGGGGACGGTGGCCATTGCACTGGAAAGCAGCTCCTTGCCCAGGCCTGTGATCGAAGTGCACCGCCCTCCGCCCTGGCCCAGGGTGCCTGCCAGACCGTCTGCTTGCACCGTGCGGATGGTGTTGTTGCCCTTCTCGCGCACATACAGCATCCCCGAGGAATCGAAGGCCAGCGCCGAGGGCTGGTCAAAGCGCGCGGCATCGCCTTGCCCATCTTTGGCACCCGCGGGAGAAACCGGGCCTGCGACCACCGTGTACGTGCCCTGCTGTGTGTAGCTGCGCAACTGCACGAATTTATACGAGGTATTGTTGCCGCCGACGCCTTCGGCCACCAGGAATTGGCCATCGGCTTTGGCCACCATGGTAATGGCCTGGCACAGGTCATCGTTGCTGCGTCCGCTGTAGTTGTGGCAGTCGGACGGGGCGCTGACCAGGGTCGTGACACGTCCATCGCTGCCGACATGGCGAATGTCAAGCCGTACATACCGTATGGACGGGGGGCCGAGCATGAGTTCGGTGGTCGCATCCTTGACCAGCACCATCAGGCGATCAGCGGGGTCGAATGCGATGGCCACGATGTTCTTGCCGATCTGCCCTTCGGCGCCCGACACCACAGTGGCCAGGCCGTTTGCCGAGTACTTGAGGATCACTCCGGCGTCTGCTGCGTAGAGAGTCCCTGCAGAATCCGTGGCGAGGAGTGGGTTGCGTCCTCTGGTTTGGCTGGCGATCGTGCTCACTGCACCATCCGCAGTGATCTTGCGGATTCGACCTGTTTGGGTTTGATTCGGGAGCAAAGCTTCTGACACATAGACCGTACCTGTCTTGTCGACGGCGATGCTGCTGGGGTTGCACAGGATGGCGCCGTTGCCCACACCATCCTGGTTGCCACATGCCCCTGCCCGGCCCGCCAGGGTGGTCACGAGTCCTGCTGCGCTGATCTTGCGCACCAGGTGGTTCGCGGTATCGGCCACATAGGTGTTTCCTGCTGCGTCCACGGCAACCGCAGCGGGGCGGTAGAACCGCGCGTTCTGGCCGTTGCCGTCCGCATAGCTGGCTGGGGTGCCAGGCGTGGCGCCCAAAGGCACCCAGCCTCCGGCCAAGGTACTGACCTGCTCGCCATTGGCGCTGAGCTTGCGTACCAGGTTGTTGTTGGTGTCTGCGATGACCACTTCCCCCGAACTGGTCAAGGCCATTCCCGCCACGTTCGTGCTGAAGCTCGCGGTCGTTCTTGTCGGGCCGTCCTGATTGCCTTCGCTGAGCGTGTAGCCAGCAAGAAGGGACAAGCTGGCCGAATGCGCGGGTGGTGGGGCAGGCGATTCGACCGAACTGTCGGAACCGCCTCCGCATGCGGAGAGCATGGGAACCATCAATACGGCCAAGTGGCCGATGCGTTGCAGTCGCTTTTTAAGTGGCGCTGCGGTGGTGCTGTTGCTGCTGACAAGGGCGCGAGAAGGGCTGGGCAATGGGGGCGGGGTGGTGGTCGTCACTGGCATGGTCGAAACCCTCTCGGTTCAAAAGATAAAAAAGACAGCCCACCCGTGTCGCGCTCGCAGCAGTGCGGTGAGGTCCGCACGCAAGGGTGGGGCAAGGGCCTTCGCGACCCCGAAATTGGTGTGAACAGGCCCTGATCTTTGTGGAGCCGCGGCGATCCGTCTGTGTCGGGTGTCACACATATGCGCTCACACCCATTTGGGTGGGCGGCAAGGGGGTGGGCTTCTTCGTGCGGGTGCCGCTACCGGGGGCGGTTGGAACCGGGGCCTGGGCCTGATGCCGAAGCCGGGGTTGGCGTCTTGCTCTGCAGGTGCTGCGCGGCACGCTCCTGCAGCCGCTGCTGTTCGCGTGCCAGCACCTTGCTCACCTGGCGCAGCTGGGCAATCTGCGCATCCACGGCGGCGCGCTTTTGCGCCATCAGCAAGGCACCCTGGGCGCAGTCGATGCTTTTGGCGCGCATGGCCGCAAGCACCTCACCGATCTCCTTGAGCGAGAAGCCCAGCGACTGCAACTGCTGGAGCAGGGTGGCATCGCGCACGGCCGACTCGGGGTAGTCACGGTAGTTGTTGGCGCCGCGGCGCACGCCGGTCAGCAGGCCCTCGCGCTCGTAGAAGCGCAGCGCATGGCGGCCCAGGCCGGTGCGGCTTTCCAGTTCGGCAATGCGCATGAGGAAAAATCCCTTGACTGTAGAGTGCACTCTACACAATAGCATGGCCTTTTTTGAGAGGGGAGCGCCCATGCATATGCTGGTTGAAACAATGGTGCACATCGAGCGGCCGGTGCCGCAAGTGTTTGCCTACGTGTCCGACATGGAGCGGTTTGCGGAGTGGTTTCCTGGCGTCGTGGCCATGGCGGCGGCCGACGCGCTGGCCCCGGGGCAGCCCGGCAAGCAGTACCTGGAGACCGTGCGCCTGCCATGGCGCGGGCACCGGCAGATCCGCCTGCAGGTGAAGGAGTCGCGCTCGCCCCATTTCTTTGCCACCGAGGGGCGGTTGCCGCCGCTGCTGCCGCGCATGGAGATCGCCCTGGCGGAGGCGGCCCCGGGCTCGTGCGAACTGACCTGGCGCATGTTCAGCCGCAACACCAACCCGGCCGTGCGCTACCTGCTGCTGCCGATGGCGCGGCGCGTGATGGCCGCCCGCGCTGGCGCAGGTGTGCAGGCGCTGAAGCGGCGGCTGGAAGAGGGTACGGCGGTGCCCGTGCGGTCGGCGGGGTGACGGGGTCACACAGGGCGCGTGCAACCCTTCAGCGCACAGGCGCACTGCCCACCGCAAGCCCGCTGCGCCCCTTCGGCTGCAGCACCTGTGCCATGTAGCCATCCAGGTCGGCCTGCCAAAGCGCCGGGTGGTTGTGGATGCCATGCCCGTCCTGCCCGGGCGGCAGCGCGTAGCCCACAAAGCGGCCCTGGCCGCCCGCTGCGCGGAAGGCGTCGAAGCTGGCGCGGCTGTGCTCCAGCAGGTAGTAGGCATCGTGCTCGCCATACAGCCACAGCGTGGGCCGGGCAAAGGCCGCGCCGCGCGTGAAGCCGTTGCGGTTGACGGCCACGGCGGCCTCCCGGCAGGCATCGCCAAGCCAGCCGCCCACGAAGTTGACCACGCCCAGGAACATGGCGGGGCGCGTGCCCGCATAGGCCACCGACAGAATGCCGCCGCGCGAGACCCCGCCGATCAACAGGCGCGCCTTGTCCACGTCGGGGCGCTGCTGCAGGTGGGCCATCACCACATCGAGGTCGGCGATGGCACGGTCCAGGCCCGGCAGTGAGCGGGCGGGCTCGCAGGAGTAGCCGGCCGAGCGGGTGGCGCCAAAGCCTTCGTCGTACAGCCCGTCGGACTTGCCGCGCCCGCGCCGCTGGGGGAAGACCACCTGCCAGCCCTTGGCCGTGAAGTACTCGGCGATGTCGGGGCTCGTCCACGTCAACCCGAACCACTCGGGTCGGTTGCCCGCGCCCGTGGAGCCGTGGTTGAAGACCACGGTGGGGAACGGGCCCTTGGCGCCCAGCGGCCGGTAGACGACGGCCTCCAGCGTCTGGGCGCGCCCATCGTCGCCAACCCAGGGCGTGGGCAGGCGCTCGATGGAGCGGGCGTAGCGTGGTGCCAGGGCCTGCTTGCTGAGCACGCTGGCCAGCAGCAGACGCGTCTCGGGTCGCCAGGCGGCGATCTCCAGCTCATCGCCGCCTTCGCGCAGGCGCATCACCAGCCGGGCGCCGGTGTGCAGCCGTGCGTGCATCTCGCTGCCGGCAAAGGTGGCCTGCGTGCGGTCCGTGATCTGGGGTTGCTGTTCGTTGGCCCCGGCATAGACCACCGTGGCGCCGCTGGCAGTGACCGACTCGACTGCGATGCGGATGTCGCAGGCCCGCGCCGCGCAGGCCGCGCCCTGCCACACGCCGCTGAAGCGGGCCTTGGCCGCGGGCAGGGCGGCATCGGGCGGGGTGATGGCCACATCGGGCGGCAGTGTGGCTGCCACCGCGCTTTCCGTCGGGGCGGGGGAGAGGTGGGGCATGTAGGCCGGCCATGCCGTGGCTGCCGCAGCACTGGCCGGTGCCGGGGGCGTTGCGGCGGGCGCGGCTTGCGGTTGCGCAGTGGCTGCCCCGCACAGCAGGAGCAGCAGGCCGGCGATGCGGGCGGAGTGGGGGGAGTGCATCCCGCCATTGTGCAGAGGCTCTCTTAACGCCGGCCAAAGCTGCGAAGGAGCGCACCACTGCTGTGGGAGCGCATGGTAGCGCAGGGCGCATCGTCGATGGTGTCCTACGCTCTTGGGTGCGCCTCGTGGCATATCATGCGGTATGAAACAAAATGTCAGGGAGACATGGGTTGTGCCGCGCGCGGCATGGGCCACGGCCCTGTTCGTGGTGCGCAGGGCAACTACCGTGTGCGAAGGTGCCAGGCCATGACCCTCCGGATCGGCGGTCCCCACCAACGGGCGCTGCGCGCCCTGGGCGTGACATTGCTGGAGCTGCTGATCTCCGTCACGCTGATCGGCCTGCTGACCGCCGTGGCCGTGCCCAGCTACCAGGCCTACATGGAGCGCGCCAGGATCGCCGCGGCCAAGAAGGACATCCTGGAGATCAGCGTCAAGCTGGACCGGTACCTGCACTTCAAGAACGCGTTTCCGGCGAGCCTGGCCGATGTGCCCGAGAACCGGCTTGACCCCTGGGGAAACCCCTACCGCTACCTGTCGATGGAGGGTGCCAAAGTGGGGGACAAGCGCAAGGACAAGTCCCTGCACCCGCTCAACAGCGACTACGACCTGTACAGCATGGGCCCCGATGGCAAGAGCCAGACGCCGCTGACCGCCAAGGCCAGCCGCGACGACATCATCCGCGCCAACAACGGGGGATTCATCGGTGTGGCCGAGGACTACTGACGCATGCGCCTGAGTGCGGCCCAGGCCATCCTGCACAGCCGCGTGGGGCGCCAGTTGCTGGCCACGTTCTTTGTGCTGGTGGCGGTGCCGGTGGGTGCCATGTCCCTGCTGGCCTACCAGCTCACGCAGTACGTGGTGCAGCAATCGGCCGCGCAGCTCAGCGGCGAGCTGGCCAAGGCGGTGGGCATCAACCTCATCGACCGGCTGCGCGCCGCCGAAAGCCTGCTGCATGTGCATGGCCTGCCACAGGGCGATGGCCCCGGGCCGATGGCCTTGGACCCGGGGCTCGAGGCCGTCTTTGCCCGCGTGGACCGGCTGGCCCCGGCAGAGGCCGCGCTGGCGCCCGGCGGGCGCAGCGCCCTGCGCGTGACCGGTGCTGCGCAGCCCGGGGCGGCGCCCGTGGTGGAGCTGATCGTGCCGGTGCAAGGCGCTGCGGTGCGCGGCCGCTTCACCGCCGACTACCTGTGGGAGAACGCCCAGTCGGGCACGCACCGGCTCTGCTTTTCGGGGCCGCAGCTGCCCGCGCCCTTCTGCCTGGGGGTGGAAGTGCAGGACGCCCAGGCCGTGCGCACGCAGCGCGAGATTTTCTTCACGCCGTACTTCGATGCCCCGGCCTGGACCCTCACCACCACGCTGCAGCCGGACGTGCGCCGCTACCTGCCCATCGGCGTGGCGGCCCTGGTGGGCAATGTGGCGGGCATCGCATTCTTGCTGGCGCTGGTGAGCAGCTCGGTGGTGCTGCGCCGGCTGACCCGGCCGCTGGATGCGCTCACCTCGGGCACGCGCGCCGTGCTGCGCGGCGATTTCACGTGCCAAGTGCAGATCGGCGGCCAGCGCAGCGAGTTCACCGACCTGGCCGACTCCTTCAATGCCATGACCGAAGAGGTGGGGCGCGACCTGGCGCTGTTTCGCGTGCTCGCGCAGATGGACCAGGCCATCATCGGCCAGCGGCCGTTTGCCGAGGTGGTGCAGCTGATGCTGGCGCACCTGCACCGCCCGCCGGCGCAAGACCCGGTGGGCGTGCTGCAGTGGCCTGCGGGCGCACCCGGGCCCCATCTGCTGTCGCTGGCGGCCAACGGCACGCTGCAGCAGCGCGAAACTTCTGCGGACCCCACCGGCGAAGCCGGCCCTGGGCACGACCTGCCTGTGGCCGAGACCGGCACCCAGCGCGTGTGGCTGCGCCTGGCCCAGTTGCCGGCACCGCAGGGCCGGGCCGAGCGCGAGCTGGGCGCGTTTCGCCAGCGGCTGGCCGTGGCCCTGCATGCCGAGCAGCACGAGCAGCAACTGCGCGAACGCGCCACGCAAGACAGCCTGACGGGCCTGCTCAACCGCTTCGGGCTGGTGGAGGCCATCGACCAGCTGGTGCAACCCCCCCCGGATGGGGGCAGCCCGCGGGCCGCAGGCCAGCCCTTCGCCGTGGTCTGCATGGACCTCGATGGCTTCAAGGAAATCAACGACGCCTATGGCCACTACGTGGGCGACTGCGTGCTGCGCGAGGTGGCCAGCCGCCTGCGTGCAGGCATGGGCGCGCGCGCGCTGGCCATGGCCCGCCCGGGCGGGGATGAGTTTGTCTTTGTGCTGCCGGCCGATGCGCAAGGGGCTTTCAGGGCCGAGATCGAGGCCGTGGCGCAGGCCGTGCGCGTGCCCTACAGCGTGCCCCCGCGCGTGCTGCCGCTGGGCGCCAGCCTGGGCATGGCGCTGTTCCCCGTGCATGGGGTGTCGCGGGACGAGTTGCTACGGCACGCCGACCTGGCCATGTACACCGCCAAGGGTGCGGGCCGCAATGCGCTGGTGGAGTTCGAGCCCGCGCTGGCGGCCCGGCAGGCCGAGCGCCTGGTGCTGCGCCACGACCTGCGCCAGGCACTGGCCGCGCAGCAGATGTTCGTGGTGTACCAGCCGCGCGTTGGTTCGCACAGCCGCCAGGTTGCCTCGGTCGAGGCGCTGCTGCGCTGGCGCCACCCCGACCACGGGCTGGTGCCGCCCGACACCTTCATCGCGCTGGCCGAAGAGTCGGGCTTCATCCTCGAGCTGGGCCTGTGGGTGCTGCGCCAGGCGCTGCAGCAGTTTGCACTGTGGCGTGCCGACCCCGCAGTGCCCGTGCGCCACCTGTCGGTGAACCTCTCGCCCGTGCAACTGGCCGACCCGGGCTTTCCAGCGGCGCTGCATGCACTGGTGCAGGAGTTCGGCATCCGCCCCGGCGAGCTGGAGCTGGAGGTCACCGAGGGCGCCCTCATCCAGGACGTGGACGCCGCCGTCACGCGCCTGGCGGCCTTGCGCGCGCGGGGCGTGGCGATCGCACTGGACGATTTTGGCGTGGGCTACTCGGCCATGCGCTACCTGAACCGCCTGCCGTTCGATACGCTCAAGATCGACAAGAGCTTTGTGTTCGCCTTTGGCGTGGAGCGCCCCGCCCTGGCCATTGCCACGGCCATCGTGGCCCTGGCCAAGGCGCTGGACAAGCGCGTGGTGGCCGAGGGTGTCGAGACGCCCGAGCAGGCCGACCTGCTGCAGGGCCTGGGCGTGAACGAGCTGCAGGGCTACCTCTATGGCAAGCCGCAGACCCCCGCCGAGCTGGCGCGGTCATGGGCCGGCAGCGCGCCCGCCGCGCTCAAGCCGTAGTCAATTCGGCAGCAAGAAGCACTGCCCGCTTTGCGCCGGGTTGCCCACCACGATGCGCTCTACAGAGTCCATGGTGGGGAACTGGGCCCAGAAGTGGTCGGCCCCCCAGCACAGGTAAGGGCCCGAGCGCGCAAATACGGCGCGCGTGGGGTTGGCGGGGGTCGCGGTGAAGGTCCAGTTGCCCCAGAAGGCGGTGATGCCACCCCGGGTCTCCTTGCGGTCCACCACGAAACGGGCGTATTCCTTTTCGGACTGCACGGTGCCTGCGCCGCTGCACTGGGCATTGGCATAGGCCATGGTTCCATGGTTGACGGTGAGGCGGGTCTCGTCCTGGCGTGTCAGGCGAAAAAGGTTGCGCGCGCCTTGGTCCGGGGAGACCTTGCTGCAGGTCTCGCGCACCCAGACGCCTTCAGGCAGGCCCCATACCGCGGTGGCGCAGCCCACCTGCACCCCGTCCACGGCCGCGCCGGGCATGGCCCCGCTGCCCTGGGCCACGGTGCAGGTCTGGCCGTCGGGCTGCGACTTCACGCGCACCGCATAGGCGCTGCCGGCCGCGAGCGGCGTGGCAAACACGAAGCGGCCGTTGGCCGTGGGCAGCAGGTCGTCGCCCTCGTTGTTCTGCAGCACCAGCCGGCTGCTGCCGCTGATGCCGGACGCGGGTGCCAGGCCGCTCACCGTGCCGCCGAGGGTGAAGCGCTCGATGTGGGTAGGGCCGGGGCCAGGGGCGGGCGGTTCATCACCACCACCCCCACCGCAGGCCGACAGCGATGCGGCCAGGGCCAACCAGGCCAACGGGGCGCAGCGGCGCACGGATGTTGCGGGCGCAGAGTGTGGAGCGGGCAAGGACACGGCAATGGTCATGGCAAAAAAATGCGAAGTATGGCGAGGCCTCGCACTCGGGGGAACCCCACGAAGGTAGGGGTCTGTGTCGCCCGTCACCTGCCCTGGTCGCTGCAGCCCGGCATGCTCGCTTGCCACTGCGTTGCATGGGGCGGGGGGAGGCGAGTGCGCGTCGGCAACGAGAAGATGCCGGTGCAGCGCATGCCTGCACATGCGCCCAAGGCCCGTGAGCGGCTCAGCGCAAGTCCCTGAAGGTGACCGACCAGCGCAGGGCCGGCGTCGGCTCCACGCAGTGCTGCCACTTCCAGCGTGCGTCGCCCTGCAGCACATAGATGGAGCGGGGCTCGACCTCCAGGGCCACCACCTCGCGCTGCAGTTCAGGGCGGTAGGGCCAGGGCCGAAAGCGCAGCGTGGCCGGGCCGCCCAGCGAGACGCCGATGATGTGCTCGAAGTCGGGCACGTCGCGGTGCCAGCCCAGGGGCGTGCCAGGTGCATATTCGGACACCAAGGCATGGGCCAACTGCTCGGGCTGCATGCCCTGCCACGCGGCCACGCGCTCGCGCAGGGGCGCAAGCCGTTCATCGAGCGGCTTGCCCGGCAGCAGCTGGTTGGTGTCGAAGTCGAACGAGCCGCCAAAGCCCGCTACCCGGCGCCGCGCCAGGTACTCCTTGTACCGGGCGGCGCGCAGCGGCAGGGATTGCAGGATGGGGATGAGCGCTGCCTCCTCGGCCCGGCCCAGAAATTCGGGCTGGTAGACCAGGCCAGGAATGGAGGCGAGCACCGGCGCATCGCCGAACAGCGTGGACTGGTCCATGGCCGTGGACCCGCCGCTACCCCAGCCGCACCTCGAAGCGGCTGCCATCGCGCGGCGCCAGGCCGCGGTAGCCCGCCAGGCGCGCAATGCCCAGGGCCCGCACCCAGTGCTGCAGGGCCACCAGGTCGTGCGCCGACACGTCTTCGGGCTCCACGCGCTCCAGCGCGTCGATGGTGTGCAGGGTGGTCGCTATGTCATCGGGGCCGCCGAACTGGTGCTCCAGTGCAACGGCAAAGCGCACCTCGGCAGCGGTGCGTTCGGCCTGCGTGAGGCCGGGGTGGTCGCACAGGGCGACGGTGTAGGTGGCGTCCAGAACAGCCATGCTCGATCTCCAGATAATACTGTATGAATTTACAGTATTTTGGAAAAGCGTGCAGCAGATTTATGCGGGGCGCGCCCGCCCCGTTGTCAGCCGGTCAGTACCTTGTCAGTACCGCAGGCGCCCGTCGCTGCCGATCACGCCGATGTCCACAAAGCGGCTGCCCACGTTGCCCTTGGAGAAGTCCACGCGGAAGCCGCCGAAGTCGATCTCGCCCATGCTGGTGAGCGTGCTGGCCAGGGCGGCGGCGCTGGGGTTGGCATCCTTGCTGCGCTTGAGCGCCTCGCCCACGGTGCGGGCCGAGAGGTAGCCCTCCAGGTGGAAGGATGTGTACTCCTGCACGGCAGGGAAGGCCTCTTTCATCGCGGCCTGGAACTCGCGGTGCAGGGGCAGGGTCTTGCCATTGGGGTTGGGATAGGTCTGGGCAATGCCCACGCCGCGCGCGCCTTCCACGCCCGCGAGCTTGACGATGAGGCCGGCCGGCACGTACGACAGCACGAAGATCGACTGCTTGACGCCCGCCTTGCGCAGCGCGGCAATGCCTTCGGCCATGAAGCGTGGGGCGCCGAGCACGAGCACGCCCTGCGCGTCCTGCTTGGCCAGCTGCTGCGCGGCGGCGTCGAGCGCGGCCGCGTCGGTGGCCGACTTCACGCCCTGCAGCGTGATGCCCTGCGTGGCCTTGGCGGCCTCTTGCGCCATGGCCATGCCCGAGGTGCCGATGGGCAGGTCCTGGTACAGCGCCGACAGGCGCGTCATGCCCAGCGTGCGCGTGTGCGTCACGATCTTCTCGATCTGCTGCTTGTCGCCCGCGCGGATGTGAAACAGCTTGGCATGGCCGGGCGTGCGCAGGCTTTCGGCGCCGGGCACGGCGTTCATCACCACCACGGGCGCGGCATCGAGCAGCTTGTCGTCGAGCATGCGCTTGATGGCGGCCGAGCCGATGGGCGAGATCAGCGCCACGGGCTTTTTCTCCAGCGCCTTGGGGAACTGCGCGAGAAAGCCCTCGGGGCTGTACTCGTCATCGGCCTCGAACAGCGAGACCTTCTGGCCCTTGATGCCGGCCTTGTTGGCCTGGGCCACATAGGCCTTGATGCCCTGGTTGACCTCGACCGCATCGGGCACGGGCAGCTTGGTGAAGGGCCCGATCTGGCCGAGCACGATGCCCTGGGCCAGGGCCAGCGTGCCGGTGCAAAGAAGGGAGGCGGCCAGCACGGAGTGGCGCAGAAGGGCAAGAGAAGGGCGCATGGATGAATGTAATAGTCGTTTGGAGTCCGGGCCGCACCATCCGCACAAACACTGTCTCCCGAGCGGCACCGAAGCATTGAAGAAAACCCCCGCAACGGCAGCAGGCCGGCCACCCCCGGGGGGTTGGGCAAGGCATTTTGCTGCAGTGCGAAAGAGGCGAGTCTACCGCCAGGCAGGGCCCGCAGGGTGGACTTTGTGGCAGGGGGGCGCTCCGTCGCCGCACCCGGCCCCGCGCCAGCGAATGCAGCGCCAGGCCCCCCTGCGTACCGCTGTTGCTCGCGTGCGGCCGGTGCCCCCCAGCGCGCCCATTCCTTGCGTGCCCGGGGCGCCATGCCAACCGCCGCGTGTCATCAGTTCTGGGGACAGACAGGCGCGTGGCAAGGCACTAGATTCAGTTGCGCGCCCCCCGCCTGCCTTGGCAGCGGCGCCCCCCGTGCGTGCCCATTGGAAACCCCTGGCCTGACCATGACCCACATCCTGCCCCTCCATCGTTTGCCCTTTGCCGGCAGCCGGCACCGCCGCGCGGCCGCGTGGCTTGCCACCGTGCTGGCCTGGCTGCTGCTGATGACCCTGGCCGCGCTGTGCGCCCCGGGCCGGGCCCAGGCCACCAGCATCACGTCTGCCGCCAGCAGCAGCGGGGGCAGTTGGGGCGGGCCAGGCAACAACACCTGGACGCCCGGCGGCCCCGGCGCGGTGGTGGCGGCCAGCGATGTCAACACCCGGCTGGCCGCAGGTGCCCATGTGGTGGTGCAGACGCACACGAGCGAGCCTGTGCTGGCCATCAAGGCCGCCCTCACGCTGACGCCCACCAGCCACCTGGAGCTGCAGGCCGGGGGCGACGTACGCATAGAGGCCCCGCTCCAGGCCGGCACGGGCACCCTCACGGTGCGCTACGGCCAACAGGCGGTGGCAGCCGGCAACAGCGCCACCGTGGTGGCCACGGCCCCGGTGCACCTGCAGTCTGGTGCCAGCTACACCACGCGGCTGGGCAGCGATGGCGCGGACCAGTCCCCCACCATCATCACCAGCCTGGGCGCAGCGGGCAGCAACACGGGCAGCGACCTGCAAGGCATGCAGGGCAACCTGGCCGGGCACTATGTGCTGGGCGGTGACATCGATGCCAGCGCCACCAGCGGGTGGAATGGCGGGGCGGGGTTTGAGCCGGTGGGCAACAGCATAACCCTCTTCACCGGCAGCCTGGACGGGCTGGGGCACACCATCACCGGGTTGCGCATTGAGCGGCCGGGGCAAAGTTTCATCGGGCTGTTTGGCGTGACCAGTGGTGCCCGGCTGCGCAATATCGGATTGGTGAATGCCCAGGTCAGAGGCTACGATTCTGTGGGAACTTTGGCTGGAAGCTTCGACGGTGGGACCATCAGCAGCAGCTACGCCACGGGCGAGGTGAGTTCTCGCAGCAATTATGCGGGCGGGCTCGTCGGTAGCTGCTACTACAACTGCACCATCAGCAGCAGCTACGCCACAGGCGCGGTGAGGTCTGAACTCTATACTGCGGGCGGGCTCGTCGGTTCCTGCAAAAACAACTGCACCATCAGCAGTAGCTACGCCACGGGCGCAGTGCGTGTTGAACTCTCGTTTGTGGGTGGGCTCGCCGGTGAATGCTATTCTGGTTGTACTATCAGCAGCAGCTACGCCACGGGCGCCGTGACTGGGACGGCTATGGTCGGTGGGCTCACCGGCATTTGCACTGGCTCTTGCACCCTCAACAACTTCTATGCCACCACCGATGCGGGCGGCGCCTCCATCAACAACGGTGGGGTGCCCGATGGTACCTGGTCGGGCAATGGCAACGGCACGCCCAAGACCCTGGCCGAACTCAAGACCCTGGCCACCTTCTCCGGCTGGAGCATCGACGACGCCGGCGGCACCGGCACCACCTGGCGCATCTACCCAGGCCAGAGCACCCCGCTGCTGCGCAGCCTGTTCACCGCGCCGCTTGCCATCACCGCCACCAGCGGCAGCCGCACGGTGGACGGCACCACCAACGCCCTGGGCGTGACCTACACCCCCGCCAGCCCCGATGCCCGCCTGCTGGGCACGCCCGTGGCCACGGCGGCGGGCAGTGCGGTGGGGGTGCATGCCATCACGGTGAGCGGGGTGCACTCCACCCAGCGCGGCTACGACATCACCCTGGTGCCGGGCACGCTCACCATCACTGCTGCGGTGGTGGTGGCGCCCGAGCCCGAGCCCGAGCCCGCGGGGGTCACCCAGCCGGGCGACATCTTTACCGTGACCCACCCCAACCTGCCCATCGTGGTGGGCCCCCAGGCTGGCGGCGCCACCATCGTGCTGCCGCAGGGAACGGGCACCAGCCCGGTCACACTGCAGATCAGCATCAACGGCCAGCCTATGCAGGTGCAGGCAGCCCCCGGCACGCAATTGCGCGTGACCCAGGTCAATGGCCAGAACGTGCTGGTGCTGGTGGTGATCCAGGGCTGGGCGTCCATGGCGAGCACGGCGGCGGGCCAGCCCATGGCGCTGGCGGGCGATGTGCTGCTGAGTGCCGGCCGCGCCGGCACCACCATCGAAGCCCAGCCGCTCACGGTGGCCGTGCTCACCGGCGCGCTGCTGCCGCCCCAGGGCAGCCTGCCGCAGGTGGGGCGCATGGGGCTGCTGGCGGGTGAACGGCTGCAGGTCAACGAACAGGGCGCGCTGGTCTCCATCACGCTGGGCTCTCTGGCGGGCAATACCAGCCAGCCCGGTGACCCGATGGCCTTCATCAATCTGCCCGCATCCATCACGGTAGACAGCAAAACCTTTGCCCGCCTGAATGGCCCGCTGGCCCGCCTGTCGGGTGTAAACCTGGCGCAAGGTCTGGAGACGAATGCATCGGGTGTCTACCTGCTGCGCGATGGCGGGCAGACCTTCCAACTGCTGCCCACCTTGCCCATCACCATCGACGCCACCTTGCCCGATGGCCTGACATTCACCCCACTGGGTCTGCTGCGCTGGGTGCGCGGCGGGGTGGTGGTGCAGTTTGCGCCGGCAGTGGCCGACCTCGCGGGCCTGGCCAGTGCGGTGACGGCCGTACTGCCCGGTGCGCAGATCCGGCTGGGGGCCGAGGGTGTGATCCAGCTGCGCACGGGTGGGCGCACCTATGTGCTCAAGCCTGGGTGGACGGGAGCAGGCAGCACTGCAGGTACACCGCAGATCGGCGTCGATGAACAGGGCCGCATCTACCTGCAGACCGGCACTGGGCCACGGCAGTTGCTGCTGCCCGCACTGCTCAATGCCACGCAGGCCAACGCCATCTTCCAGACCGCGTTGCCGGGGGCCACGCTGTCCGTGCAGCCTGCATCGAACGACGGTGCGTTCACCGTGACCCTGGCTGGCCAGACTTGGCGCCTGGTGCCGCAATGGGTGCTGCCCGAGGGCGCAGCGGTGCAGGTGCCCGCAGCCAGCGCCAACTGGTGGCTGGGCAGTGACGGGCTGCTGTACCTCAAGCTGGGCGCCCAGGTGCAAGGGGTGCGCGCCGTGGATTGATGGGCGGGTCTTCGGTCGGTGACCCGGAGTGCCGCTTTATCCATCCATCCATCCATCGATCCATCCCCATGGGGCTTGCCCCCGTTCAGGCCTCGTCGTCCGGCAAGGGTACGTATTCCTCGGGCGAGCCGATGTGCCCGGCTTCGAGTTGGGCGTGCATGTCCTGCTCCAGCGCAATGCCGCGCAGCAGTTGCAGGTGCTGGCGCGCCTTCTCGACGCCCAGGTGCTCTTCTTCGGACCCACGCACAACCGATTTCTCCGATTCAGTGGACTAGGCGCTCAGGTCCGGGTGCGCGGGCTTGAAGCGAAAGCAGCTGTGGCTCATGGGGTCGGCGGGGCAGGAGCGCGGGGTGGACTGGCACCTGCAGGCACCACCGGCGGCAAGCCCAGGGCCTGCAAGATGAGGGCATGGTAGGCGGGCCAGTCCTGCCGTGAGTTTTCGATCACCAGCTTGGAGAGCGGGAGGCGTTCAAACAGCGTGTCGGTCAGGCGCCGGTAGTCCTGGTACAGGGCAACCAGGCCCTGCAGCCCCGCGAACCCGCGGCCTGTGCTGTAGGGCGCTGCAAGCTTCCAGTTGACCTGGTAGGCCACCCACTCGGCGCCGCGCTCTTCGCAGACGGTCCGGATGGCGTGCTCGACGTCCTCTTGCCTGAAGTACACGACCAGAGGGTTCAGCGGAGCGATGGCCGACGCCAGTGCCTGGATGTGGTCGAGCAGGGTAGCGGGATCGGCCTCCATGAGGAACAGGTTCGTGAGGTCGCCGTGGAACAGCTGGCCATCCATGACGCGGATGGTGCCGTCTGCCTGCGATGCCTCGACCAGCGCTGCCCATCTGCGGATGCTGCGGGCGGCCAGTTGCGCCGGGCTGGTGTCGAGCCAGGGTTGGAACCAGTGTTCCAGCTCGTCCGTCGCCCGCACGGGATGCGGGTCGGTCCTTTCGTGCACAGGCAAGGCGGCGTGGCCAGCGTCCTGCAGGCTTTGCGCGATGGACCGCATGGTGGTGGACTTGCCTGAGCCCATGATGCCCTCCACGATCACCAGGCGGTGGGCAGATGGGGTACGGGGCAGGCTTGGAGGGTGGTGCATCGCTTGGCGTGGTGAGAAAAAAAGGGTGCGGTTGGGTACGCGGCAGGCCGCCTGAATTGCCGACGGACTTCTGGCCCAGTGGGAATCGTACGCGTTGGGCCCCTTCGCCAGGCGCAAGGAGCGGGACGAGGGCTACCTGGGGTAGACCAGGCACAGGGGGGCCTTGCCTCCAGCGCAGAAGCCCTCCGTCTTGCGGGATTCGAAAACGATGTAGCTGTCCGCCAGTTGCCGCTTGGTGAACTCCCCGTTGATGACCTGAAAAACGCCGGTGCCCTTGCAGCCCGTGGAATCGCGGGACCAGCCGCCGGGTGTGGAGAATGCCCCGCTGCTTTGGGGTCCACACCAACCAAAAACCGCGCCTTGCGTTCCACCGGAGGGTTGGGGGAACTGAAGGTAGGCGACAAGCCGTTCTTCGGACAACCTGGCCTCGACCTTCACCGGGCAGTGGTCCGACTCCGGCCCGATGCACGAGATCGTGAGTTCTGCAGCGGACGCCAGCAAGGGCGTGCAGAGCGCGAAGAAGACCAGCAGGTGTCGTTTCATCGGTACGATGGCAAATCAGAAGGCAAGGGGGTGGCAGTATCCGCGCTGTGCTGAAAAGCAGGTGCCTGCGCGGCATAGATGGCGCGCAGACCCCGGCCTTCGCTGTGCAGGCTGCTGTGCAACTGCATGCCGATCTTCTGCAGCGTGGCAATGGATGCCCGGTTGTCGGGGGCGACCTGGGCCAGCAGGCGCTGGCAACCCAGCGCACCAAAGCCGTAAGCCAACTGGCCCCGCCCGATTTCCGTGCCATAGCCCAGCGACCAGACGCTGCGGGACAGCACGAACCCGATCTCATAGTCCTGAGATCCCAGCACCGTGCAGGGCATCAGCCCCGAAAACCCAACCACATCGCCGCTGGCCCGTTCCGTCAACACACCCAGCCTGCGGCCGCTTCGGTCGTGGTCGAAGCTGGTGGCAAAGAAGGCTTCGGATTGCGCGGGGGTGAAGGGTACACCCAGGAACACGTGGCGCATCACCTGTGCGTCCGACAGCACCCGCGCATGCAGGCAGGCGAGGTCACCGGCCTGCGGGTAGCGCAGCACCAGGCGGCGGGTGGCGATGATGGTGTCGGCGGCGGTCATGTCGGAGGGGCCAGGCTGGCCATGCCCGGCACACTATAGCGGTGGGCGAGGCGTGGCTGGGGCTCATGCCTCCAGCAAGGCCCCGTCTTCGCGCAGGCACGACTGCAGGTGCTGCACATCGACATCCTGCAAGCGCGTGCTGCCCGCCAGGGCCGCAGCCGTGCCCGCGGCCTGGCCCATCACAAAGCAGCCGCCGCTGGCGCGCGCGGCGGACTGGCCCTCGTGCGTCATGCTGGCGCAGCGGCCGGCCACGAGCAGGTTCTCGATCTGGCGGGGCACCAGCATGCGCCAGGGCAGGTCGTTGTAGGCCCGGCGCGGGTCTGCGGGAAAGCCCCAGGAGATGCCGCCCGCGCGGTGCAGCTCCATGGGCCAGGCGTTGATGCCGATGCGGTCGTCGAAGCGGGCCGACTGCAAAATGTCGTCGCCCGTCAGCGCGTACAGGCCCTCGATGCGTCGGGTTTCGCGGATGCCGATCTGCGGCGCGATCTCCACGATGCGCGAGCCATCGAAGCCCGGCACCTGCTCGCGCAGGAAGCGGAAGTACTCGGTGATCTGGCGGCGGCCCTCCACCTCGCCATCGCTCAGCTCGACGGCGTTGACGGCATTCATGGCCTGGCCCCGGGCATTGGCGATGGAGGTGACGTTGGCGCGCCATTCCGAAGGGTGGATCTGCGGCCGCAGGATCGCGCCCTCGCGCGGAAAGCGGTAGCGGCCCGGGAACTGCTGCTGCGCCCGCTCCATGAAATCGTTGATGGCCTTGAACTCGCCCACGGCGGGCAGCGCCTGGCCGGGATCGACATGGCCGACGCGGAACATGGTGGTGGGGAAGAGGCCGCTGCCATGCCCGTCGCCCACCTCGTAGGGCACGCCGGCAAACGCCGCCACATCGGCATCGCCCGAGCAGTCGATGAACACCTGGCTGCGGATGGCCTGGCGGCCCGACTTGGTCTCCACGACAAGCGCCTCAATGCGATTGCCGTCGCGCAGCACGCCTGCTGCCCGTGCGTGGAACAGCAACTGCACGCCCGCGCCGAGCAGCCACTGGTCGGCCGCGCATTTGTAGAGGGAGGTGTCGTAGGAGCGCACGCGGATGCGGCCCTGCATGCCGTCCTGCGGCTGGTTGAGGCCGCCCATGGCCGCAAGGCGCGCGAGCAGTTCGTCGACCACACCGCGCACCAGCAGCTTCATCTCCCCCTCGTGCCGGCCATACAGCCCAGCAAAGTTGGTGACGCCGCCCGCCGTGCCCATGCCCCCCAGAAAGCCGTAGGACTCCACCAGCAGGGTGCGGGCCTGGCGGCGTGCGGCGCTCACGGCGGCCGCCTGCCCGGCCGGGCCGCCGCCCACCACGACCACGTCGTACCCGCCAAATACCGGCAGCTGGCGCGCGGGCTCCAGCAGGGTGGAAACAGCAGCCATTGCGTTCTCTTCTTTCATGGCGTTGGTCATGGCATCAGTCCAGGGCGATGCGGTGGGCTTCGATCACCGGCTTCCAGCGCGCGATGTCGGCACCGATCTGCTTGCGCATGCCTTCGGGCGGGCCGCCCACAGGGTCCATGTATTGCGCGCGGAATTTCTCCACCATGGCGGGCTCGGCGAGGATCTGGGCGATCTGGTTCTGCAAGGCCTTGACCACGGCATCGGGCGTGCGCGCGGGGGCGACAAAGCCGATCCAGGCATCGGCCTGGATGGCGGGCAGTCCGCTTTCGGCCAGGGTGGGCACGTTGGGCAGCGAGGGCGAGCGGGCCGGCGAGGCCACGGCCAGCGCCCACAGCTTGCCCGCCTTGACATGGGGCATGACGGCCGCCGCCGGCAGCAGCGCCATGTCGACTTCGCCCGCCAGCACCGCGGTGACGGCGGCGCCCGATCCGCGGTAGGGGATGTGCACCGCATCGGCACCGCCCTGGGTGGCCAGTGCCGCCATGCCCAGGTGCGAGATGGACCCGGCGCCAATGGAGGCGAAGGTCAGCTTGGCCCCCTTCATGCTGGACGCGAGCGCCTTGGCATCGGTGCCCTCGAGCTTCTTGCCCACCACCAGCACCGAGGGCTGGGAGACGGCGATGGAGATGGGCGCCAGGTCTTTGGCGGGGTCGTAGGGCAGCTTCTTGAACAGCAGCGCATTCACCCCGAGCGGCCCGGCGATGCTCACGCCGATGGTGCGGCCATCGGGGCTGGCCTTGGCAATCGCGTCGGTGCCGATGTTGCCCGCCGCGCCGCTCTTGTTCTCGACCACGAAGGGCTGGTGCAGCCGCGCCGCCAGCCGCTCGCCAATGGCGCGCGCGGCCAGGTCGGGGGTGGAGCCGGCGTCGAAGGGCACCACCAATCGGACGGGGCCCTGGGGCCAGTCCTGGCTCCAGGCCGGCACGCTGGCCAGGCACAGGCAGGCCGCCAGTGCGGCGGCGCGCAGGGTGGGGGATGCTGCGAAAGAAAGGGACCGCTTGCGGGATGCCATGGGTGTTGTCTCCTGGTGGGCTCCCCAACGGCGCTGCGGGGATTGCGCAAACTTTAGGGCGGGGGCAACATTGCGTCTATTTAATGCGTGCCATAACGCCCAACAGGATTTGAAATAATGGACATGCGGCTGCTCTCCGTGTTCGATGAGGTCTACAAGACGCGCAGCGTGTCGCGCGCGGCGGAGAACCTGGAGATTCCCCAGACCTCGGTGAGCCTGGCGCTGGCGCGGCTGCGGCGCCAGTTCAACGACCCGCTGTTCGTGCGCACGGCGCAGGGCATGGTGCCCACGCCGCATGCGGCCGATCTGCTGGGGCCCCTGCGCCAGGCGCTGGAGCTGCTGCGTTCGGCCACGAGGCAGCAGGTGGTGTTCGACCCCAGGACGTCCAGGCGGCGCTTTCGCCTCAGCATGACCGACGTGAGCCATCTGGAGTTTCTGCCGCGCGTGGTCAAGAAGGTCGAGTCGGTGGCGCCGGGCATCCAGATCGAGGTGCTGCGCATTGCGCCCGATACCGCGGCGCGGCTGGAATCGGGCGACACCGACCTGGCCGTGGGCTACATGCCCGAACTCGACGCGGGCTTCTACCAGCAAAAGCTGTTCGACGAAGGCTTTGCCTGCGTGGTGCGCCGTGCCCACCCGCGCCTGGTGTCGCGCGCCACCCGCACGCTCTACAAGCGCGAGCGCCACGTGGCCATCATCGCGCCGGGCACGGGCCATGAGTTGCTGGAGCAGGAGCTCAAGCGCCTGAAGATGCAGCGCGATGTGGTGCTGACCCTGCACACCCTGCCGGGCCTGGGCAACCTGCTGGCCCAGACCGAACTGGTGGCTACGGTGCCCGCGCGCGTTGCGCAGACGCTGGCACGCATTGCGGCGGTGCGCCTGGTGCCAACCGCGTTTGCGCTGCCGGGCTTTGCCATCAAGCAGCACTGGCACGAGCGCTTTCACCACGACCCCGGCAACCGGTGGCTGCGCGCCATGGTGGCGGAGCTGTTTCTGGAGTGAGGGGGCGGGGCCTCGCCCTCTGCTCCTGAGGGTCTATCAAGCCCCCCCGGCCGGGGGAGGGACAAGCCGCGTCGCCCTGCGCATACTGCCTGGAGCGCTGGAGCAGGGCGGCTGCGGTGCGGGCTTTTTTCTTTCTTTCTGTCCTCCTGTTTCTTCCCTTCTTTTTTGTCTTGAAAGGCGCAACCCCATGAATTGCCTGGCCGTGTTGACCTCCGCATTGCAGCCGCTGCAACCGCTGCAAAGAAGCGCACCGCGCCGCCGCCAAATCGCGGCGAGGCTGGGCCTGGCCTGCGCCTTGTTTGCCGCCGCACTGGGCGCCCATGCGGCCACGGTGGTGAAGTTCGCCACGGGCGCGTCGAATTCGGCCGCCATCCTGAGCGATGGCTCGCTGTGGACCTGGGGCAACAACATGAACGGCCAGCTGGGCAATGGCACGTCCACCAACGCCAACAAGCCGGTCAGCATCGGCACCGGCTTCACCCAGGTGCAGGTGGGCAGCCGCTACATGGTGGCCCTCAAGGCCGACGGCAGCCTGTGGATGTGGGGCCACGCGGTGCTGAGGGACCGCGAGTTCTACGAAACCGTGCCGGTGCAGATCGGCAGCGGCTTTGACAAGCTGCTCACCTCCGACACGGCCGCCAAGGCCGATGGCACGGTCTGGTTCTGGGGCGATTCCAAGCTCATCTACAGCGCGCCCGCAGGGGGCAACAATGGGTCGCTGGACCAGTTGCCAGCGGGCTATTGGCAGATGGCCACCGGCCCCTACAACGCGCTGTTCGTGCTCGGTGGTGGCGCCATGCGCTATGTGTCGAACAACAACCTGCTCAACACCTGGCGCACCGCCTACGGCAGCAATGGCCCGGCGGGCAGCGGCTTTGCCCAGGTGGCGCTCAATGCCACCACCGCCGCAGGCGTGAAGACCGATGGCACGCTCTGGCAGTGGAAGGGCGAGGAGCAGCCCGCCTCGCTGGGCGCGGGCTATGGCCAGGTGGCCAAGGGCACATCGCACACCGTGGCGCTCAAGACCGATGGCTCGGTGTGGGCCTGGGGCTCCAATGCCAACGGCCAGCTGGGCGTTGACTCGGCGGCCGATGTGGACAGCCCCCAGCTCGTGGGCAACGGCTACACCGCGATCGCGGCCGCGGCCCAGCACACCCTGGCCCTGAAGTCCGACGGCACCCTCATGGCCTGGGGCAGCAACAGCGTGGGGCAGTTGGGCACCGGGGCTGCAGGGGCCACGCCGGTCCAACCCACGGCCGTGGTGTTCGGCGGCACCAGTCCGGGGCCGCTGGGCGAGGTGACCGTGACGGGGCCCATTGAGCTGCGGACGCTCACGGTGCGGGTGCAGATCGCCAGCGAACACCTGGCCAGTGGTGTGCAGGGCGATGTCTATCTCATGGTCTTTGGGCCGGATGGATCGGCATACTTCTACAACGGGTACGGTTTCCCACACGTGACGCCGTTCGGTCTTCCCCAGCCCTGGATCAACGGGCTGGAGAACAGGACCACCGTGCTGATCTCGAACCAGGACCTGCGCGCCTTGCGGGGCACCAAGCTGTATGTCGGTTACGGGCTGAAGAGCAGCAAGCACAGCGACACGATGCAAGAGATGCTGGCCAGCAAACGCTACCAGCTGGTGTACAGCTTCCCGTAGCCCCGGGGGCGGGCCGGGGAGCAGGTCCAACCAGCCTGCCTGTCTGCCTGCGCCAAGTGTCAGCCCGGGCGCTGTGCCAGCGTTGCAATGACCTGCGCGAGCGGGGTCGCTCCGGCCTGTTCGGTGGCTGCGGAATCGCTGTGGATGTCGATGTGCGAGGCATTGAGGCCCCGTGTCATTTCGGTGAAGCCCGCCAGGGCGGCCTCAGAGAAGCGGGCATCGGCCAGCGCCTGGGCCCACTGGGCCTCGGGCACGGTGGCCACGTCGATGGGCCGGCCGAGCGTGGCCGCCAGGACGGCGGCGACATCGCTCGGTGCGTAGTCCCGGGGCCCTGCGAGGGCCACGGCGCGGGTCCCGGTCCAGTGCCCGGTCCCCTGCAGCAGCAAGGCCGCTGCAGCGCTGCCGACATCCGCGGTGGCCACCATCGGCAGGGCGCGCCGGGGCGGCGCCAGAAAGCTCGGCAGGGTGCCGCTGCGCGCGGCCTGCGCGACCATCGGCGCCCAGTTTTCCATGAAGTAGGCCGCGCGCAGGAAGACGGTGGGTACGCCGGCCGCCTTCAAGCGTTGCTCGAGCATGTGGTTCATCCGGATCCACCCCGTGCCGCCCGTGCGGTCGGCGCCCACCGAGGACAGGGCCACCAGCCTGGGCACGCGCGCCGCCAGCGCGGCGCGCGCCGTGGTGGCGGCCATCGCGTCCGCCAGCTCGAAGAGGTCATCGCGACCGTAGTGCTGCGGACAGACCACATAGGCGCCGCGCGAGCGGCTGAGCGCCTGGGTCATGGAGGCCAGGTCCGTGAGGTCGGCCACGGCGATCTCGGCGCCACGGTCGGCCCACCACCGGCCCTGGGCCGGGTCGCGCACCACGGCGCGCACGGGCTGGCCGGCCCGCAGCAGCGCATGGGCCGCGGCGGCGCCGGTACGGCCGGTGACACCCACCACGGCATAGGGGAGAGCAGGGAAAGCAGTCATGCAAAAAACTCCGGTTCAGAAGAGCCGCCATGGTGCGAGAGGGCTTAGCATGCGGCAATGGCATGAAAGTCATAGTGAATATGCACCAAGTGGATTTATCGGCGCTCGACCTGAACCTGCTCACGCTGTTCGATGCCCTGGTTCGGGAGCGCAGCGTCACCCAGGCGGGCCTGCGCCTGGGGCTGAGCCAGCCGGCCGCGAGCCGGGCGCTGGCGCGGCTGCGCAAGATGCTGGGCGACCGCCTGGTGGTGCGCGGCAGGCTCGGGCTGGATCTGACGCCGCGCGCCCAGGCGCTGGCAGGCCCGGTGGCCCGGCTGCTGGACGATGCCCGGGGCATCATGGCGCCCGCCGTGTTCGACCCTGCCTCGGCCACGGGCCGCATCACCATCGCCGCGCACGACCACCTGGCCCTGGTCGTGCTGGCCGGGCTGATGGCGCGCCTGGAGCGCCAGGCGCCCGCACTGGGCCTGCACATCGCGCCCCCCGTGGGCGACAACCTGCGCCTGATCGAGCAGGGCGGTGCAGACCTGGCCCTGGGCATCTTCGAGGCACTGCCTGGCAGCCTGCACCGCCGCGGCCTCTACACCGACCACCTGGTGTGCGTGGTGAGGGCCGGGCATCCCGCGGCAAAAGGCCGGTGGGGCCTGGAAACCTACCTCGCCTTGCGCCACATCGCCATCACCATTTCCGGCGTGGGCGAAAGCGCGGTGGACACCGCGCTGGCGGCGGCGGGCCGCACCCGCCACGTCGCGCTGCGGGTGCCGCATTTTCTGGCGGGTGCGGTGCTGGTGGCAGACAGCGACATGGTGCTCACTGTGCCCCGCCGCCTGGCGCAGCTGCTCGCGCAAAGGCTTTCACTGGCGCTGCTGGATCTGCCAGTGCCGGTGGCCCCCCTGTCCCCGGCGATGGTCTGGCACGAGCGCCTGCACGGCGACCCGGCCCATGGGTGGGTGCGGCAGCAGGTGGTGGAGGTGGTCGCGCCGTTGGCGTCGCCGGGGAAAAAGGGCCCCCGGCCCGGTTGAGTGGGAAAGCGCCCTGGCGCCTGGCGCAGGCCCCGCCGAAGGGCCGGCCCGCGGCTTCGGTGGTGGGTGCGCAGGCCCCGCACCCCATGGATTCCGGGTGAGATTGTGTTGTTGACCAAGACCGCGTTCTGGCATTAAATATTTTTGAGGGCGGGATTGCCAGGCACTTGCAGCCGGCGGGGGACTGTTTTCGCAGGTGACACGGGCATTGCAATGCGACTTCTGCCCCTGAGCGCCACCTTGCGGCCAGCCTCCACCTTGCGCCTGTCCCACGCGTAGCGCTTGGCGTGTGGCAGCGCGAGGCCTTTTGCATCGCGCTGCCCCCTCGTTCCTGTCTTTCTTCATCGGTGTCCAGGGAGGCCCGTTTGGCAACGGTTCTGGTAGCAGACGACGAGCCTGTCAACCGCGAGTTGGTGGTGACCTTGCTCAAGTACGCAGGCCACCAGGCCCTGGAGGCGATCGACGGTGCCCAGGCGCTCGATTGCGTGCTGCTGTACCGGCCGGACCTGGTGATCTGCGACATCCTCATGCCCACCATGGACGGGTACGAGTTCGCGCGCCGGCTGCGCGAGGACACCCGCGTGCAGGCCATCCAGGTGATCTTCTACAGCGCCACCTTCCTGGAGCACGAGGCGCGCGTGCTGGCGGCCGCCTGCGGCGTGCACACGGTGCTGGCCAAGCCCTGCGAGCCCGAGCTCATCTTGCAGACCGTGGAGCGCGCGCTGGCGCCCGGCGGGCTGGACCAGCGGGTGGCCGGGCATGGCGCCTCGTTCGAGCGCGAGCATGTGCAGCTCATCAGCGACAAGCTCATCGAGAAGGTTGCCGAGCTGGAGCAGGCCAACGTGCGGCTGCAGGGGCTGTCGAGGCTGAGCCTGGGCCTGTCCTTCGCGCGCGACCCCCAGCAATTGCTGGAGACCTTTTGCCGTGGCGTGCAAGACCTGTTTGCGGCGCAGGCCGCCATCACCGCCGTGCTGCGCGTGGGCGACAAGGGCATGGACTGGTGCGCGACGGGCTTGCCGGGGGATGAGCCCCCAGGCCTGCGGCCGGCCGTGGCAGAGGCCTTGGCCGGCATGGCCCGGCAGGGGAATGGCAGCGCGCCGGCCACGCGCCGCATCGACCTGGACCCACCCGCGGGCGTGGACGGCGGGACCGGGGGGAGCGGCTGCGCACCGCTGGCGCAGGCGCTGCGGGCCTGTCTGCCGCAGGCGCGCTGGGCCCTGCTGGTGCCCATAGCCGCGCACAGCGCCTGCGATGGCTGCGTGGTCCTGCTCGGCGCGCGCGAGGGCGAGCTGCCGCCCGGCGGCAGCGAAGCGCAGGCCCTGGAGGCGCAGGCCGCGCACTTCGGCCGGGTGTTCGAGAACATCCGCCTGTATGCCCAGGAGCAGGACCAGCTGGCCCAGCTGCGCGCGCAGGAGCGCGAGCGCGAATGCACCGAGGCCCTGCTGCGCCTGGAGCATGCCACCGCCAGCGCGCTGGCCGGCGCGGACGGGCTGGACGCTGGGGCCCTGGCGGTGCTGCGCATCCTGTGCGAAGCGCAGGACTGGGTGTTCGCCCGCTTCTGGATTGCCGACGACGCGCGCGGCGTGCTGCGCGTGGTCGCCCACTGGAGCCTGCCGGGCATGGCGCCGCCCGAGCCGCCCGAGGGCCTCGCCCGGCTGGTGCTGCACAAGGGCGAGGGCCTGGCCGGCCATGTGTGGGCCAGCGGCGAGCCGCTGTGGGTGCCGGACCTGCGGGCCGAGCCGCGCGTGGTGCAAAAGGGGCTGGTGCAAAGCGACGTGGTTGCCAGCGCCAGCCTGCTGCCTGTGGTGTCGGGCGGTCAGGTCTTTGGGGTGCTGGCGCTGCGGGCGCGCGGCGCGCGCGTGCCCGATGGGCGCCAGCAGGCCTCGGTGCAGGCCATCTGCCAGCAACTGGGCCAGTTCGCGCGCACCAAGCTGGGTGAGCGCCGCGTGCAGCGCCTGCACCGCGTGTCCAGCGTGCTCAGCGACATCAACTCGCTCATCGTGCGCGCCACCGACCGCGACGAACTGTTTGCCGAGGCCTGCCGCATCGCGGTGGAGACGGGCCGCTTTCGCAAGGCCTGGATCGGCATGCTCTCGCACACGCCCTGGCGCCTGCAGGCGATCATGGCGGCGGTGAGCGACGTGCCCCTGTCCGCCGAGGCCCTGCTGTCCATCCGCGAAGCCATGCAGCAGCAACTGCAGGGCGGCGGCGTGCGCCTGGAGCAGCTGCTGGAGCACGGGCAGCCGATTTTTGAGAACGACATCGCCGCCAGCGACTGGCCCGGCGTGCGCGAGCGCGCACTGTCCGCGGGCTCGCGCTCCCTGGCCATCCTGCCGCTGGTGGTGGAGCGCCAGGCGGTGGGCCTGGTGGTGCTGCACTCGCTGGAGGTCGGCTTCTTCGATGACGAGGAGTGCCAGTTGCTGCTGGAGCTGGCGGGCAACCTGGCCTTTGCCATGGAGCACCTGCAGCGGGCAGAGCAGATCAACCGCCTGGCCTACTACGACGTGCTCACCGGCCAGGCCAACGGCATGCTGTTTCGCGAGCGCCTGGCGCAGCACCTGCATGCGGCCGCGGAGCGCCAGACCCTGGTACTGGCCATGGTGGACATCGAGCGCTTCAAGTCGATCAACGACTCGCTGGGGCGCCATGTGGGCGACGAGGTGTTGCGCCAGGTCGGCGCGCGCATGGCGCAGCTGCTGCGCGGCGCGAGCCACATGGCGCGTGTGGGATCGGACCAGTTCGCAGTGCTGTTCGACGAAGAGCTGGCAGAGATCGAGGTGGCCCGCATGCTGCAGGACTTCTACCGGCAGTGCTTCAGCGACCCGGTGGTCGCCAGCGGCGTGGAGCTGCGGGTCAGCGGCCGCATCGGCGTGGCCCGCTTTCCGATGGATGGCGACAGCGCCGAGGCGCTGTACCACAACGCCGAGGCGGCGATGAAGCGCTCCAAGACCTCCATGGACCAGGTGCTGTTCTACGACGCGCGCATGACCGAGGTCATCGCCGCCAAGCTGGCGCTGGAAAACCGCCTGCGCCGCGCGCTGCAGGCGAGCGAGTTCACGCTGCACTACCAGCCCAAGGTGGACTGCGTTGCGCGCCGCACTGTCGGGCTGGAGGCGCTGATCCGCTGGAACGACCCCGAGCGCGGCCTGGTGTCCCCGGGCGATTTCATCCCGCTGATGGAGGAGACCGGGCTGATCGTCGAGGTCGGTGCCTGGGCCTTGCGCCAGGCGCTGGCCGATCGGCGCAGCTGGCAGGCCCAGGGCATGCACCCGCCGCGGGTGGCGGTGAATGTGTCTGCCATCCAGCTGCAGCGTGCAGAATTTCTGGGCATGGTGCGGACCCTGCTGGCGCAGGAGCCGGGTGAGCCGGGCATCGACCTGGAGATCACCGAAAGCGCGGTGCTGCAGCAGGTCGACAAGACGGTGCAGACCCTGCACGACTTGCGCGCCCTGGGGCTGGACATTGCCATCGACGACTTCGGCACGGGCTACTCTTCACTCTCCTACCTGGCCCGGTTGCCCGTGCAGGTGCTCAAGATCGACCAGTCCTTCGTCTCGGCGATGGCCAGCGATGCCGATGCCCAGACCCTGGTGGACACCATGATCTCGCTGGCACATGCCTTGCGCATGAAGGTGGTCGCAGAAGGGGTGGAGACCGAGGAGCAGGCCGCCCTGCTCAAGATCCTGCGCTGCGATGTGATGCAGGGCTACCTCATCAGCAGGCCGTTGGCGGGTGAAGCGCTGCTGCAGTGGCTGCAGCGCCAGTCTGGCCATCCCCAAGGGGCTGTGCGCCAAGGGCCCTAGCCTGGGCGGAGAGGGCGGCTGGGTGGCTGCTCAGTGCTCGGTATCGTTGCCCTGCTTGCCCGTGGTGACCGAGGCGATCACTTCGAGCACGAAGGTCAGCAGCAGCACGGCGCCGGCCGCCATGGCATGGCCCGAGAAGTACAGTGCGGGGGGCGCGAGGATGGCTGCGAAGATCAGCAGGGCGTAGTGCCTGGGTTTCATTGCGGGTGCCTCCTTGGGGTGCGCCGTTGCCCTGGCTCAGGTGCGCGGCAGCTCGCGCAGGTCCACGGTGCCGCCGGCCTCATAGACGGGGTTGCCGGCCAGAAAGCGCCTGGCGGCCTCCAGGCTGTCGGCGCGCACGCGGATGAAGCCGCTCGGCGCGCCGCTGAGCGCCTGGCCGGGCTGGCCCTTGCGCAGGCGCTCGCCCGCGCCGATGGCACTGCCACCGTCGAACTGGCCGCTGGCGCGCAGCTGGGTGAGGTAGTCGCCCCAGCGCTGCGGGTCGTTGGCGGCCGCGGCGTCGCTGGCGTCTTCGTGCATGAGCAGGATGTATTCGTTCATGGTGTGTTGCTTCTTGCTTGTGGGGCGTTCACAGCGCGAACACCTCGAGCGACAGCTGCTGCATGCCGCCCACCAGGGTCACCAGCGGGTCGGTGGCCAGGGGCAGGGCGGCGGCTGCGGCGATGAGCGTGGCGGCGGTGGCAAAGGGCTTGTCGGTGCCCACCATGGCCGAGAACTGGGCCACGAAGGCCTCGTCCACGGGCGTGTTGAGCAGGTTGGAGCCCACCAGGCGCACCAGGGCGGCGTTGTCCGTGCCGGGCAGCAGGGTGTCGACCATGTTCTGCGCCAGGGCGTTGTAGCTGCCCAGTTCGTCGGCCTTGCGCACCCAGACCGATAGCTCATGCCGGTCGGGGCTGCGGTCGGTGAGGGCGCTGAACAGCGTGAAGGCCTGGCCCACATGGCCGCCTTCGGTCACGCCCAGGTGGGGCAGGGCCGTGTCGTAGGCGAGCAGTGTGTCCTTGAGCTCGATGCGCTCCACGCCGCGCAGGGTGGCCGGCGTGCCGGCGCTGCCGCCGACGGGGGTGAAGACGATGGCCCCGTCACTGCGGTGCAGCAGGCCCAGGGCCTGCAGGCTGGCGTAGGGGGTGTCGAGCACCACGGTGTCGATGTTGCTGCTGCCGCTGATCTGGTCGGCACCGCCCTGCGAGACAAAGCGCGTGCGCACGCCTGCGGCCGCGGCCAGGGTGTCGGCGCCGGCGGTGCCGGTGAGCGTGGTCTGCACATGGGCGGTGGTGGTGGCGATGGTGCCCAGCTCGTCGAAGGCGGAGATGTAGGCGCCGTCGCCCGCCGTCCAGCCGATGGCGAAGCTGCCGTCGGCAAAGGCCTGTGTGGCCGTGCCGACGGAGAAGGTCTTGTCCACGATGCGCACGTAGGAGTGCGCGTCCACCAGGATCTCGCCGCCGAACTTGCTGCCATTGGCGTGGAAGATCTGGCCCCGGATCTCGCCGCCCAGGTTGCCCTGCACATCGACCGTGCTCCAGAACACGACGAAGCGGCCGTCTGCCAGCGCCTGCACGGCCTGCGGGCTCTGGCTGCCCGTGGCACCGGCCGTGTTGACCACGAATGCGTTGCCCTGGGGGGCACCCTGTGCGTCGAGGAACTGGCCCTGCACGTCGATGCTGTCGTTGGTGTTGGGGCCCGTGCCACGGCTGCTGGTGAGCTGCAGCAGGCGCCCGTCGCCCAGCGCGTGGATGAGGGCGCGCCCGGCATGCACGCCGAGGTTGATCTCCGCGCCGATGGGGGCGCCCGTGTCGGCGCTGTAGAACTGCAGCCAGTTGACTGCACCGGTGAAGTCGGTCGTGCTCGTGGTGCGCAGGCCGGCAAAGCGCGTGGCGTCCACCGCAAAGAAAAGGCTGTTGGTGGCATAGGCCGTGGGCGTCCCCATGGCGGCGCCGGTTGCGTCGTACAGGCCGCCGTAGGTGGCAGCGCTGCTCGCGTACTGCCCCCACGAGACAAAGACCTTGCCATGGGCCAGGGCCAGTGCGTTGATGCCCGAGATGCCTTCGCGGTTGCCGATGAGGGTCTGCTCACTGCCAATGCGCGCGCCGTCTGCGCCAAAGCGCTGGGCCAGGATGGCGTTGCTGCTGTTCGGCTGCCAGGTCACCAGCACCGTGCCATCGGCAGCCGTCTCGGCATGGGCGCCGTACTGGTGGTTCTGCGTGGCCGTGTTGACGACGAAATCGCCCCCGGCCAGCGTGCCGGTGCTGCGGTCTGCAATGCGGCCGATGATGGCGTCGCCATCGCTGTCATCGGGGTGCCGGCCGCCGTAGACGATGAGCATGCGGTCGTTGGAGAGCGCGGCAATGGACAGCGGGCCGGTGGCCCGCGGCGTGTAAAGGGCGGTGTGCGCCAATGGCATGGACGAGGATCTCCCAGGAGTGCATTGATTCTTGTAGTGCCTGCCGGTTCGGGCGCTGGGTGCGCATGCATGAGCGTGTGCATGCATGGATACCCGCACGAACATGGCGGCGCAATGGAGAATGCCGCAAACCGGGGGAGCGGTCGAGCTTTTGAAGGCAACAGAATGTTGGCGCGGCCCAGGGGCCGCGCCGCCTCATTCTGCGGCCTTCACCTCTCTGTGGCAGGGCCGGCCAGCCGGTGCCCGGGCCGTCAGAATGCTGCGGCGAGCTGGCCGGCACCGAAGTTCGCGTAGTCGGTCGCGCTCATGGTGAGCACGCCGACCACCGAAATGCCTGCGTTGGTGAAGTCGCTGCTGGCCAGGTTGGTATCGCCACCCGTGTTGCTGCCCACATTCACCACGGCCAGCACCATGCGCGAGTTGGTGGTGTCGTAGGCCGATACCAGGTAGTTGCCGTTGGCCGCCAGGGTGTCGATGACGGCCGTGCCCAGGGCTGCCGCAAAAGTGCCCTTGACATCGGTGGTGAACGCGACGGCGGTGGTCAGCTTGATGAACGACACATCGGTGGCAGCGGTGGCCGAGGTGTCTTTCGCCACCGTCTGCACCACCATGGCGTCACCTGGATCCAGCGCCTGCGCGGCGGCACCTTTGGCCAGGCCGTTGGCGACGGAGTGCGTGAAGCTGGTGTCATTGGCACTGAAGGCCAGTTGATCGGAGGCCAGCGCGAAATCGGTGATGTGCGCGAACGCGGTGTAGTTGGTCGCGGCGCCCGTGCCGGCGGACACACTGGCCACAAAGCGCACCACATCGTTGCCCGTGCCGGTGGTGATGGTGTCGGCCCCCGTGCCGCTGGGCAGAAAGCTCACCGCGCCCAGCTGGATGGTGTCGTCCCCACCGCCGCCCACCAGCGTGTCGGCCGCGTTGCTGCCCTTGAGGGTGTCGTTGCCCGAACCGCCCTTGATGGTCACGGCACCCAGGACGGAGCCCGTGATGGCCAGGTTGCCCGTGAGGGCCGAGGCATCGATCTCCACGCCCCCGGCGATGTTGCCTGCAGAAAACGTGAAGTTTCCCGGACCAGTGAGGGTGTATTTGGTCACGCCCGTCACGTTGCTCGCATCCAGTTGGCTGCTGCTGTTGACGGTCAGCGCGATGGTTTCGACGTTGGTGATGGTGGGCGCAATGGCGGCGCTGGCCATGGTGGCCGTGAGCTTGTCGTTGCCGCCCAGGCCGTCAATCTGATCGCCAGTTTGCAGCGTGCCTACGGGGGCATCGACCCAGTCGTCCCCCGTGGTGAGCGTGTGGGTGTCGGTCGTCCCAGTGAGTGTGACGGTGGGCGTTGCCGGTGGTGGTGGTGGCGGCGGCGGCGCAGGCGCGTCCTCGGGCGGCGGTGGCGCTGGGTTGAGCCGGATCTTGGCAGGCTCCACTGTGGCGGGGTCGGCGGTCACGCCCACCAGTACCTGGGCCAGCTTGGTGAAGTCGGTCTCGGTACTGACCAGGAGCTCGGCGTGGTAGTAGGCCACCTCGGTCTGGTTGTTGAGCACGGCCTTGGCCGGAGCGAACCCTGGGTGGGTGGCCGCATCGAGCGCTTGCAGGGCCTCCACGATGATGTGCGCGGCCGTTTTGCCACCTTGGTAGCTGTTTTCTGCCCAGGTGCGCAGCCACTGGTACTGTGCGGAGGCCATGCCCAGCGGGGCGAGGAACTTGGCGGAGAAGACCTCGATGAAATCGCTGGACGCCATGCGATCGGGATAGGTGGCCTGGAATTTGTCGGTGGCAGCCAGCGTGGTGGCCAGCTGAAGGAGCGTGCTGCCGGCCTCCATCGCCTCCTTCATCAGCTTCAGGTAGGACTGGCCCGGCGCAATGCCAAACATGCCGATGGCGAGCTTGATGAGGTTTTTCGTGCCTTCCACTGTGACGATGGCCATGGGTGAATTCCTTTTTGTGAAAGTTTGTAAGCGCACCGCCATGGTAGCGCCTGTGTGGGCTTGCTGTGTCCGGACAAGCCCCGAAAAGCCTCCATCGGCGCTTTGTCATTGCAGGCCAGCCCCGGCACGCGGCCGCGCATGGCCCGGGTGATGGCCGGGGCATGCGGGTGCTGCAGGGTTTTGTCTCCATGGGCAGCCCGCCTGGCCCTGCGATCCCATGCCCATTCGCATGGGGCCGTCACAGCCGGGGCAGCACCTCTTGCCCTATCTCGCGCAGCACCTCGTCCGGCGCGCGGCCCTGGCGCTGCGCCAGGTTGAACAGCACGTGGCCCACGCCCATGGCATGCAGGCGCTGCAGGTAGGCGATGAGTTCATTGCGCCCGGTGCGCAGGCCCAGCTCCAGCGGCTCGGCGGGGGCTGCCGGGTCGGCCAGCAGGTCGAGCTGCACGGACTGGATGAAGGGCTTGCGTTCGCCGCCGGCCTTCTGGTCCAGCGCCTGCTGCCACAGGTGGATGCGGCCCTGCTGGCGCCCCTCCTCGCGGTGGTAGCTGGCCCAGGCGTCGGCGTGGGCGGCCGTCCATTGCAATGATTGCCGGGCCGACCCGACCACCACCATGGGGATGCGCGCCGCAGGCGGCGGCATCAAGTCATAGCCGCCGGTGGCATCGAGCAGCGCCTGCCGTTGATCGGCATCGGGCGACAGCGCGGCGCGCACCAGCGGCCAGCGGCTGCGAAAGGCCTCGCCCCGCGCGTCCAGGCTTTCGCCGAACGAGGCGAACTCCTCGGGCCGGTCGCCCGAGCCCATGCCCAGGATGAAACGGCCGCCGCTGATGCGGTCCAGCGACAACGCCGCCTTGGCCACATGCAGCGGGTGGCGCAGCGGCAGCACGATGGCGGCCGCGCCGATGGCGATGCGGCGCGTGGAGGCGGCCAGCGCAGCCAGCCACAGAAAAGGATCGTCGAGCGCGCTGGCGGTGTTGTCGCTGCCCTGGGGGACCATCAGCGGCACATCGCGCGCCCACAGGGCGGCAAAGCCCAGGTCATCGGCCAGCGCGGCCAGGCGCGTGTTGGCATGCAGGTCGGCCATGGCACCGCCATGGTGGCCAAAGGGGGTCATGAAACCGAGCGTGAGTCGCCCGGTTTGGAAGACCTGCGTGTGGCCGGCGTTGAAGGAAGGCGAAGACATGGCGTGGAGGATAGGGCGAACAGCCGCCGTGTGCCCGGGCGGCGGCAATGCCCCTGCCTGGCGGGGCGGGCCCTATTTGCGCGCCTCGCGCGCCCAGGGGGCCAGCCGGCCCAGGTCCCGCAGCTGTCCGTTGGTGTCGGGGCCCATGTACATCAGGTGCGGGGTGCCGTGGTCGTTGACGCCCAGGGCATGCCCACCGGGGTAGACACGGTAGCGGAAATTCACGGGGTGGTCGGCCATGACCCGCTGCCCGGCGGGAAAGATCTGTGGCAGGGCGCGTTCCGCCCAGTCCATGACCAGCGCCGCGTCGTTGTGGGGCCGCAGCGCGCTCACGGCGAAGGGGGTGAAGGATTGGGGCGGTGCACAGATGGCCAGGTTGAAGTCGGGGTTCTTGTAGGGCAGGTAGCCCGTGTTCGGGTCGTAGGGCGTGTCATCATTCATTTCACCCCCGCGCTGGCCCCGGCATGCGGATGGATGCGCGAAGCGCGGCGCAGCCCATAGTGGACTATGGGCAAGCCGAGCGACAAAGCAGACGCCGCATGCCGGGGCCAGCCCGAAGGGAAAGCCTGCAGCGCGGCACATTGCGGCGTTGCCCTTCGCTTGCGTAGCGGTGCTACGCGGCACTCAGGGCGCCTTGCACTGCACCGCGCTGCAGGCTTTCGCGGGGGTGAAATGAGTGATGACACGCCCTATGCGCCATAGCTGTAGCACAGGTTGTGGCCCAGGGCAGGGCCCTTGCCCCAGCATTGCGCATAGCCGCCGTCCAGCACGGCACAGGCGTGCTCCAGGCCGGCACTGATGGCCACGGCGTCGGTGATGCCGACCACCTGCACATAGACCGCACCCGTCTGGTTGGGCACGTAGCCGGTGCCCAACTGGCCCTTGGAGTGGTCGCCCCAACACTGGACGCGGCCGTCCAGCAGCAGGGCGCAGCTGAAGCCGTAGCCCACCGCGACCGCTTTGGCCCCAGGGCCCAGGCCGGGCACGTCCACCGGGGTGGTCACCGTGCCTGCATGGGCCGGCACGCCCAGCTCGCCAAACAGGTTGCGGCCCCAGCAGGCGACCTTGCCGGCGCTGCGCAGCACGCAGGCGTGGCCGTCGAAGAGGGCGACGTCCACGGCATCCTGGACGCCGGGCAACTGCCGGGGCGTGCGCGGATCGTCCTGCGCGCCTGCCAGCAGGCTGCCCGCGCCAACGCACCACACCGTGCCGGTCCGCAGCACCGCGCAGGTGCTGCTATTGCCTGCGGCGATGCGCACCGCATCGGACAGGCCGGGGACGCGCAGGGCGGACTCGGTGGTCATGACGGCGGGCGCCTGCAGCCCCATCTGGCCCTGGCCCGCATCGCCCCAGCACGCCACGTCGCCAGCCTGCATGAGTGCGCAGGCATGCCGCATGCCTGCCGCGATCTGCGTGGCGTAGAGCCTGCTCTGTTCGGTGCCCTGGCGCAAGGCCATGGGCCAGATGGCGTTCCTGCCGTCGTAGTTCAGGCCCCGCTGGCGGTACTCGTTCCTCGGGCCCCAGCAATGCACGGTGCCCTCGGCCGACAGTGCACAGCTGAAGCCGTTGCCTGCCTGGATGTCCAGCATGCGGGTGGTGGCCAGTGCCGGATCCACCGGCACGCTGCCCCAGCAGGTGGGCAGGCCGGCATCGGAGACTGAGCACGCATGCTCGTACCCTGCGCTGATGGTGGTGGCCAGCGCCGGCACCATGGTGCTGCCGAGCAGCCATGCTGCACAGGCCAGCAGCCAGCGCGAGACGAGGGGGCGGGTGATGGAGGGGCGAAGGCTCATGCTGGCTGCGGCAATGCGGGAAAAACCATTCTAGGCACGTGCCCGCTGCGGGGCGCAATCCCCCAATCGGGCCGGCCCTGGCCCGCACTGCCTCGGCCCGGCGTTTGCGTCAGAAGCTTTCCCACTCATCGTCGCCACCCTTGGCGGCGGCGCGGGCCACGGGGGGCGCCGCCAAGGGTCGGGCGGTGAGGGGCGCAGGGGCTGGTGCCTTGGCGGTGTGGGCCACCCTGGCCGCGGCACGTGCAAGGGCCGGTGGCTTGCTGGCCGTGGCTGCGCGGGTGGGTCGGGCCGGCGGTGGCGGGCTGCGGTGGCTGATTTCGCCATCGTGCGCCAGCCGGAACACCGCCACCGCGTTGACCAGCTCGCCCGCCTGGCTGTTCAGGCTGCTCGCTGCCGCCGCCATTTCTTCCACCAGGGCTGCGTTCTGCTGCGTGGCCTGGTCCATCTGCGTGACCGCTTCTCCCACCTGGCCCACGCCTGCGCTTTGTTCGCTGCTGGCCGCGCTGATCTCGCCCATGATGTCGGTCACGCGCCGGATGGAGGCCACCACTTCGGTCATGGTGGCCCCGGCCTTGTCCACCAGCAGGGTGCCTTGCTCCACGCGCTCGACGCTGGCCGTGATCAGGCTCTTGATTTCCTTGGCGGCCTCTGCGCTGCGCTGGGCCAGGCTGCGCACTTCGCCGGCCACCACGGCAAAGCCGCGGCCTTGTTCGCCTGCGCGCGCGGCTTCCACCGCCGCATTGAGCGCCAGGATGTTGGTCTGGAAGGCGATGCCGTCGATGACGCTGATGATGTCGGCGATCTTGCTGCTGCTGGCGTTGATGCCTTTCATGGTCTCGACCACTTCGGCCACGACGTCACCGCCTTGCACGGCCACGGTGGAGGCGCTCAGCGCCAACTGGTTGGCCTGGCGCGCGTTGTCGGCGTTCTGGCGCACGGTGGAGCCCAGCTCTTCCATGGAGGCTGCGGTTTCTTCCAGCGCCGAGGCCTGCTGTTCGGTGCGGGCGCTCAGGTCGTTGTTGCCCGAGGCAATCTGGGCGCTGGCCGAGGCCACGCTTTCGGCGTTGCCGCGCACGCCGGTGACCACGCGGGCCAGGTTCTGGCGCATGTACTCCAGCGCCGAGAGCAGCTTTCCTGTTTCGTCGCGCGATTGCACGCTGATCTGCCCGCTCAGGTCGCCACTGGCCACGCGGTCCGCGGCCTGCACGGCCTGGGCCAGGGGGCGGGTGATGGAGCGGATGATGGTGATGGCCAGGAAGATGGCCAGCGCAATGGCCAGGGCCCCGGCGATCATGACGTCGCGCTGCAGGGCGGCGGCGGCGGCCTCGGCCTCCTTGCCGGACTGGTCGGTGAGCTGCGCCTGGAAGTCCACCTGGTCGCGCAGGGTCTTCTGGTAGTCGAGCTGGATGGGGCGCAGCTTTTCTTCGAGCAGCCGGGTGGCCTCGTCCTTCTGGCCCTTTTGCACCAGGGCCAGGAACTCGTCGCCGCGGCTGTAGAAGTCGGCACGGGCCTTGAGCATGCTGGCCAGCAACTCTTCGCCCTTGGGCGAGGAGATCAGCGTGTCCAGCAGCTTGTACTGCTCGGCCGTGGTAGAGCGCGCGGCGCTGATCTGCTCGAGCGCCGCCTTGGTGATGGGCTCCGAGCTGAAGATCACCAGGTTGCGGTACTGGATGGCCTGGGTGTTCACGCTGTTGGCCAGCACCCCCAGGGCCTTGGTGATGGGCACGCGCGTATCGAGCACGTCGTTGAGCTCGGAGCGCTGGTCTGCCGAGCGCACCAGGGTGGTGGCACCCAGTGCGATGAGCAGCAGCACCATCGCTGCAAAGGCCACCGTGAGCCGGGTGGCGATGGTCATCTTGTCCATGGTGGTTCTCCCTCGGGCAGGTTGCACGACTGCACAGCGGCATGCCGCATCCGTCGACAGGGCGGCCGCCTGGCGCACCCTACCGCGAAAGGCGGTTTGCCCGAAGGGATTTTTGACACGCACGCCACGCAGAAGCGGCGGCGGGCCTGGGGATCAGAGGGAGAAGGTGTTGCCCGCCTCGGCGCGCGCGCGCAGCCAGGAGAACAGCTGGTCGGCGTTGTCGACGATGTGCTCGAACAGCGCGCACTGGTCGTGCGACCAGAAGTACACGGCGCCGGCATCGGGCCCGTCGGTGCGCAGCAAAAAGCAGTCGGGCACGTCCGCATCGCCCACGATGGGCAGCATGCGCGCGGGGGTGATGCCGTCGTCGGCAATGGCCTGGCGGATCTCGGCGGCCAGCCCGGGCGAACTGTGCTCGTGCAGGCCCAGCCAGTCCAGCAGCTCGGCGTGCTTGTCCAGCGCCTCGCGCACGCTGAACCGGGTGTAGTCCTGGCGGTACTCACCGTCCACCACGCTGAGCTGGTGCGGCTGGCCGGGCGCGGTGAGCCATTGCCGGTAGGCGGCGGAGACTTCCAGCGCCTGGGGAAAGCGTTCGCGCAGCAGCGCCAGGTCGGCCTCGGTGGCGGGCTGGCCGCTGGCCAGCTCGAAGCGCAGGGCGGCCAGGCGCTCGCGCTCGGCCGCGTTGGCCTCGCCTTCCTCGCGCGCCACAAAGGCCTGGTAGCCGGGGTCGGCCAGCACCTCGGGCAGGTCCAGCTGCCAGGTGCGGTGCGCCTGGTAGGCCTGGGCATTGCGGCCCAGCTGCAACAGGGCGGTGACGCGGTATTCCTCGATCTGCCTTGTGCCGTGGCTGGTGCTGTCGGAGATGGCAATGGCCGCTAGCGCCTCACCGGGCTGGCCGGCCATGTGCAGCAGGTATTCGGCCCGTGTCTGCGCGGCGGTGGCAAGCTGCGGCGGCGCACTGGCATAGCCATCGCCAAAGTGGTAGCCCTTGCTGCCCTTCTCGCCGGTGTGCATGCGGTACACGTCGCCGCCCTGCGCGGCGGCGCTGTCGATGATGAAGCCGGCATGCGCCAGCGCGGCGGCCCAGTCGGCGTCGGCCTGCGCCGTGCCGGGGTTGGCGCGCGCCCGGTTGGCATGGGCGCGCCGCGCGGCGGTGTGCCAGTACCAGGCGTCGCGGCTGCCCTGGCATTGCTGCAGCAGGGCCAGGGCGGCATCGAAGTCGCCGCACTCGGTGTGCAGCGCGGCCAGGTCCATCCGGCATTCATCCGCCGTCTTGGGCCGCTGGCCGCGCAGGCTGGCAGGCGAGTACACCCGGTCGGGCGCCACCACTTCCTGCAGGCCCGCATCGGCCAGCGTGCGGCGCAGTTCGGCAAAGCGCTGCAGCAGCGCCTGCGGCCCGCCATCTTGCGCAAAGGCCAGGTCCTCCACCATCTTGAACTGGTGGGCGCTGGTGCGTGCCTCCTGCCGCTTCCAGTAGGCCTGGCCGTCGTAGCCGTGGGGCTCGAGCGTGAGCTGGACGAGCAGTGGGGCGGTGTTCTTGCGCTGGGGCGCGGTTTCGAGCCAGAGGCAGGTGTAGGTGGTCATGCGTGCGTGCGAAGGTGCGGAGCGCCCTGCGGCGCAAGGCGGCTATTGGAGCACCGATACAGGGGCGCTCGCACGCGGCGTTGTGACGGAATTCACGGGAGGCGTTCTTTTCAGGCTCCGCCGCCTTGCCGCCGGAACACCCGCTCCACCACTTCGAACACCACCTGGAAGACGATGGCCAGACCGGCCGAGGGAATGGCGCCCGCCAGCAGGGTGGTGCCATCGTTGAGCGCCAGCCCCTGGGCGATGCGCTCGCCATAGCCGCCCGCGCCGATGAAGGCGGCGATGGTGGCCGTGCCCACCGTCATCACGGTGGCGGTCTTGATGCCGGCCACGATGACGGGCAGCGCCAGGGGCAGCAGCACCAGGCGCCAGCTTTGCGTGGGCGTCATGCCCAGGGCCACGGCGGCCTGGCGCGTGCCCTGCGGCACCTGCATCAGCCCCACGGCGGTGTTGCGCACGATGGGCAGCAGGGCATACAGGCTGAGCGCGACGATGGCCGGCACGGTGCCGATGCGGCCCAGCAGCGGGATGAGAGCGGCCAGCAGGGCCAGCGAGGGGATGGTCTGCAGCAGGCCCACCAGGCCCAGTACGCCTTGCCCCAGCCAGGCGTGCGCCGCAGCCAGCGTGCCCAGGGGGATGCCGATGAGCACGGCAATGCCGACCGATACGGCCACCAGCCACAGGTGGTCGCCCGTGAGGCGCCAGAAATCGCCGCCGAAAATGGCGCTGGACAGGGAAGGGCGGGCCTGCGGTGACGCCGCCGTGCTGGCTGCAGCGGCGGGCGTGGCGGCAGGTGGGGCGGAACCGGCCAGAAAGCCGGCCGCAATCGCCGAGAAGGCCTGACCCTGCAGCTCGGCCTGGGCGTTCATGGTGATCATGCGCGTGACGCCGATGCGGCCCTCGAGCGCCGCAATCTTCTGCCAGGCCTGGGGTGCGCGCGTGAGCAGGTCGGCGCGGTAGAGCAGCACCGCGTCGTAGCGCGGGAAGTAATTCGCATCGTCCTGCAGCGTCACCAGGCCCAGGTCGGCGATGCGCGCATCGGTGGTGTAGATGTCGGTCAGGTCGATGCGCTGGGACTGCAAGGCCTGGTAGGACAGGCCATGGTCGATGGAGGTGGGACGCTGCGGCAGCTGGTAGCGGCGGGACAGGCCGGGCCAGCCGTCCTCACGCCCCAGGAACTCTTGCGAGATGGCAATGCGCAGGTCCGGGGCCTTGCGCAGGTCGCCCAGCGTGGTGAGGCCATGCTGGCGCGCCACCTCGGCGCTGGCGGCCAGCGCATAGCCGTTGGCAAAGCCCAGTGGCACGCCCATGGCCAGGCCCATGGCGCGCAGCTTCTCGTCGATGGCCGCGCGCGGCGAGCCGGTGGGCAGCTTGAGGATCTCGCGCTCCACCGTGCCCAGGTATTCGGGGTAGAGGTCGATGGAGCCGGTCTTGAGTGCCTCCACTACGACGGCGGTATTGCCCAGGCCTTGGCGGTGTTCGGCCGTGGCGCCCGCCTGCCGCGCCGCTTGGGTGATGACCTCGCCGAGGATGTAGCTTTCGGTGAAGCGCTTGGAGCCTACGGAGACGGACTCGGCGGCCTGTGCCGGGCCGGCCACCAGGCCGACAACGGCCAGCGCGAGTGCAGTGGCTGTGGCTGTGGCTGTGGCTATGGCTATGGCGCGCAAGGAATGTGCTGCGTTCATCATCCGGGCCATTCTGCGCTGACTTGGCGGCCCCCGTGCGCATTGCTCGCCTGTCCGACACGCAGCATGCCACCCGCCTGACAGCGCACCCCCGGGCGCCGCCCCACCATGGTGGCATGCATGCCACCTCCCACCTCCCCGAAACCGACACGGTTGCCCGCGATGGCGCGGACATGGCCGGCACGGCGCCCCCGGTGCTGGACACCATCCACCGCCCGGCGCTGCTGGTGCTGCCCGGCTGGGACGACGATAGCCAGGCCCAGTACGAGGCGCTGGACCACGACCTGGCCGCCGAGGGCTGGCAGACGCGGCGCGCGCACCTGCCCGATGCCTATTGGCCGGCGGCAGAGCGCGCCAAGGTGAACCGCGAGGACAGCCTGCGCCAGTCGCTGCATAGGGTCTGTTCACACTACTTTCGGGGATCGCGTTGCCCGGCCTGGGGGCTGGATGCCAGGCGCCCGCGCGCAGCAAGGTAGGCACCTTGCAAGCGCGGGCAACGCCGCAGACGGCCCCCAGGCCGGGCAACCCGAAGGGAAGGCCCTTGCCGGCGCGCCACTCGTCGTTGCGCTCCTTGCGTGTGCAAGAGCACACGCTGCGTCACGCGCCTAGATTGGCACGCTGGCAAGGGCCTTCGCGACCCCGAAAATAGTGTGAGCAGACCCTGACCAAATGCTGCGCGTGCACGCCCGCCCCGACGGCATGGGGGTGCTGGGCTTCAGCTACGGCGGCTACATGGCTGCGTTGCTGGCGGGCATGTACCCGTTTGATTGGCTGGTGCTGCGCTCGCCGGTGATCTACCCCGATGCGGATTGGCTGCTCGCCAAGGAAGACCTGGACCGGCGCGAAGTGGACGCCTACCGCCACGCCATGCACACGCCCGAGAACAACCGTGCGCTGGCAGCGTGCACCGCCTTCAAAGGCGATGTGCTGCTGGTGCAGTCCGAGCACGACGAGGTGGTGCCGCGCCCGGTGATCGACAGCTATGCCTGGGCCTTCGGCAATGCGCGCAGCCTGGTGCGGCACACGCTGCTGGAGGCCGACCATGCCCTCTCGCAAGCCCGCTGGCGGCGCACCTACCACGCCATCGTGGTGGACTGGCTGCGTGAGCGCCGGCGTGGGGGGCGTTGAGGGTGGGTGGCCTTGGGCGCCCGCCAAGGCTCACAGGCGCACTTGGCGGATTGTTTCCATCTTTCGTGGGCGGCCGTAGCGCCAGCTGAAGGCGCTCATGAGCAATGGCAGGCTGGATGACACCACGGCGGTCAAAATGAAGTAGCCCAGGTCATTGGTCATGGCGGGAAGATTGCTCAAGGCGAGCATCGGGTAGCCCAGCCAGCAGAGGCCGCCGATGCCGCCGCCCAGCAGCATCGCCCGCCAGCGGGGCAGCCGGTTCGTCGCATGGCCCTGGTACTCCCTTACACCGAACAGCAGTACCGCCAAGATCAGGACGAGCGACAGGGCACTGGCAACGGCATACAGCGACATCCGGTAGGCGATGTAGTCCACGCCTGCCGGGCCTTCCAGCAACCTGGCCGGAAACACCAGTTTGCATATCCAGATCCCCAGGCCTGGATCGATGCTGCCGGCAATGGCAAACACCGACAGGCAGGCCAGGTGGACCGCCACCAGCGGCCAACCCGGCAAACCTTCGTCCGCGACATGCCGCACAAAGCTCTTGTGACCCACGGCCCTCTCCCTGCATGCAAAGCCGCAGGTCCGCAGCCATGAAGACTGCATTGCCTGCGGCATAGGTGTTGTTGTGTCGTGACAGTGTAGGGGGCGCTCCTTCACTGCCTGGCATTTGTCACACGGAGGGCATGGCTACTGCACCCGGGTATCAGCGGGCACCTGCGCCCGCACCGGCACCGGCACCTGGGCCAGCGCTGCCTGCGCCTGCGCCAGCGCCGGGGGCGCCTGCACCCACGCCTGCGCCTGCAGCACCGCCGCTACCGGTCCCGGCACCAGGGCTGCTACCGGCAGCACCGATGCCTGCACCGGCCGCTGCCGCACCGGGGGCGGCGGCCCCGGCAGCGCTGCCGGGAGCGCCCGCGCTGGTGGTGCCACCCGAGCCCGAGCCCACGCTGCCCGGGCCGGTGCCGCTGTTGCCGGCGCTGACCCCGCTGCTGGCCCCCGGGGCTGTGCCGCTGGTGCTACCCGCTGCGCCGGGCGCAGGCCCGGCACCGTTGGTGTTGCCCCCCGTGGCCGTGTCACTGCCGGGGGCGCCTGTGGTGCCGCCCGTGGCCGTGCTGCCTGCCACGCCGCCTGCGGGATTGCCGGCCGTTCCAGCGTTGCCCGCAGTGCCCGTGGTGCCTGTCGTACCCGTGCTACCTGTGGTGGTGCCGGTGTTGCCTGGAACAGCGGATGTGTTGCCGGTAGCCGGCGGCGAGCCGATGCTGCTGCTCGGTATGCCGCTCGGGATATTGCCCGGCACGCTGGTGTTGCCGATGCTGCTGTTGCTGCTGGGCGTGGTGGCCGTGCTGCTGGTGGTTGTGGTCGTCGCCGTGGTGCTGGGCACTGTGCCTGGGCTGGGGCTGCTGGTGATGGCCGTGTTGTTGTTGCTGCTGCTCGGTATGGCGCTGGGGATGTTGCCGGGAATGCTGGTGGTGCCGATGCTGCTGTTGCTGCTCGGCGTGCCGGGGGTGCTGGGGGCACTGGTGTTGCCCGGGCTGCCGATGGTGGCGGTCGATGGCGTGGCCGGGCTGGCGCTGCCGAAGCCGCCCTGTGCCTGGGCGGTCTGTGCGGCGGCGAGCGCCAGCACCGACGCTGCAAACATCGGGGCCGCCACAAGGCGGCGTGTATGCGAGAGAAATGGATGGCGCATGGTGAAGAAGCTCCTGAAGGTGGCGGTGGCCTGGGTGGTCACCATGCTTTCCATGGTGGAGCCGCCGGTGGCGCGCCGCGGTAGGGCCTGCGGTGTGCACGGGGTAGGACGCAGCGCCTGCGGCGTAGCCGGTGCTGTCTTTTGAAACATTTGGATACTTGGCCGCGATTTCGGACATCTCTGGAACGCCTGCTTGCGCATGTAATGGTGCCGCCTTGTTGCGCCCCACAGCCCCATGAACCCCTTGCTGCCGCAATTTCCCGAGTCGCTTGTGCAGATGCTGCACAGCCCCGATCTGTCCACCCTGCACGGGCACGTGCAGACGGTGGCGCAGGCGCTGGGGTTCGAGCATTTTGTCTACGCCCTGCGTGTGCCGGAGAACTTCACGCAGTCGAGCATCCTGATGGTTGATGGCTACCCGCCGGGCTGGACGGGCCACTACATGGCGCAGGCCTACCATGCGCACGACCCGGTGATCCGCTATTGCAGCCGCAACATCCTGCCCGTGCTGTGGCATGGCGTGCCGGGCGGTGCCTCCGAACCGGATGCCCGGCGCATCATGGGCGAGGCGGCCGAGCATGGGCTGTGCACCGGCCTGAGCGTGCCGCTGCACACGCCCCACGGCGAGCTGGGCATCTTCAGCGGCACCGTGTCGCGCGTGGGCCGCGCGGCCCAGGCCGACATCGCCCAGGCCCAGGCCCATGCGCACCTGCTGGCCAGCTATGTGCACGAGGCCTTGCGGCGCCTGGCCCCCATGCCGCCCCAGCGCCCGGTGCTGAGCCCGCGCGAGCAGCAGGTGCTGCGCTGGGCCGCCGATGGCAAGACCTCTTGGGAGATCTCGTGCCTGCTGCACATCTCCGAGCGCACGGCCAATTTCCACCTCAACACGGTGGCGCAGAAGCTCGGGGTGTTCAGCCGCCAGCATGCGATTGCAAGAGCGCTGCTGCTCGGGTTGATCCAGCCCAGCCCGTTCTGAAGCCGCCCCGGGTGGCTGTGCCCGGTTCAAGCGGTTGCGGCCACTGTCATATCTGACAGTTCATGCCCGTGCGGTGCGCCGATATGGTCGGGTCTTCATTGCCTTTGTTAGCTTTTTTCCTTTCTATTTTTGAGAGACGTCAATTCCATGAAGACAGCCTTTTCCGCACTGACTTGCCTGGCCGCTCTGGCCGTGATGAGCCCCCTGTCCGTGCAGGCGCAGGGCGTGCAGATCAATCTCGCCGGCTCCCAGGTGGGGGTGGTGGATGGCCAGAACCTGCGCATCAACAACGTGGAGTACGCGGGCCGGCGCTACATCCTGGAGGTGCAGTGGAACCCCAATGCCGCGACCTTCGTGCCCACCAAGGTGAGCGAGCAGGCGGCCTCGGGCTTGCTGTGCAACGCGCCGGTGTTCGCCTCCAATGCGCGCGCGGGCACGCTGATGCTGCAGGTCGACCCCGGCAACCGCGCGGTGCAGGCCTCGGTGGTCAATGACGGGCCGCAGGACCCCTGGAGCTTCTCGCTCTATGGCTGGCGCTTCGTGCACAACCAGACCGCCTATTCGCTGACGCTCAAGCCCTCGGAGGTGGACCCCAACACGGCGCTCATGAACCTGGCGAGTTCGAGCCTGTACAGCGTGCGTCCGCTGGCGCGGGGCGAGCGGCTGGTGGTGGGCACCATCAACAACCTGCCTGCGGGCTTCAACTTCAACATGCCCATCAGCAGCGTGGTCTACGGCAACCAGACCACGGCCTGCCAGTAGGCCAAAAGGCCAGCAGGCCTGGGCAAGCCTGCTGGCAGGGGCGCCGCAGCCCGTTCAGAGTCTGGCGCCGGCCTGGGATGACACGCCCAGCAGGTAGTCGGCCACCTCTTCCGAGAAGCGGCTGCGGTGCGTGCCGCCCAGCAGCACCGCGCCGTCGTCCCGGCCCTCGGGGTCAGGCCGCACGCTGGGCATGCCGTGGGCCACCAGGGCCTGGGCGCAGCCGACCCAGTCGCCGTCCGGCACAGGCGCATTGATCGAGGCCCATGACAGGGTGCCGATCACGTTGTCGCCAAAGCCGTGCATGGCCCGCCAGTCGGCACCGTGCTCGAGCAGGAAGCGGGTGAGCGGCGCATCGCCGCGGAACACGGCCTGGTTCAGGGCCGAGCCATCCCAGTCGCCGCCGCGCGTTTCGATGGGCCAGCCCAGGTGCACCATGGTGCGCACCGCTTCGCCACAGCCCTGGGCTGCTGCCAGCTCGGGCAGCAGGCGCAGCTGGGCGGGGGCCAGTGTGCCGAGGATGCCAGGGTGCGCGGCCTGGATGGCGCGGGCCGCCGGCTCGTCGCCGCGCGCGCAGGCGGCGATGAAGGCTTCGTCCGGAGCGAGCGGCGCGCTGCTGCTACTACTGCCTTGCCCTTCCTTCTCGGTGGCGTCCTGCAGCAACTGCGCCACCTCGGTCAGGCCGTAGCGCAGGGCCACGGTGCGGGCGGGCGTGCCGTCTTGCGTGCGCACATCGGGCCGGGCACCTGCGGCCAGCAGGGCGGCGATGTGCGCGGGTGAGCGGCGCCGGCGGATGGCCCACAGCAGCAGCGATCCCCATTCGGAGCCGGGCGCGCTGCCGGGCGCCTCGTTGGCATCGCCGCCATGCGCCAGCAGCAGTTGCAGGGTGGCCAGGTCATCGAGGTCGAGCACGCGGTACATGGCGTTGGTGCCGGTGATGCGCGCGCCGGCGGCCAGCAGCAGCCGGGTGCATTCGGGCCGGTCGAGCGAGTGGTACAGCGATTCGTTGTCGTCGGGGTCGGCGCCGGCTTCGAGCAGCAGTTGCGTGAGTTCGGGGTCGCGGTTGCCGCCGGCGGCGCCGTACAGGGCCGAGAGCGGGTGCGCCGCGTCGGGCGCCTGCAGCGAGGCCGGGGGCCAGCGGTTGCCCACCGCCTGGTCGGGCGAGGCGCCGGCAGCCAGCAGGTGGCGCGCGCAGTTGCGCAGCCGCTCGCGGTAGTCCGGCAACTGCAACAGTGCCGAGTGCGTGACGGCCACCAGCGGCGGCAGCCGCAGCGGGCCGCCCGCGCGATGCACCCAGCCCGGGTCGCGCTCCGTGGCCTGGCGCAGCACGGCTTCGTCGCCCACAGCGCAGGCGAGGTACGGGTCATCGCCCAAGAGCAGGGCCGGGTTGTCCTGCAGCAGGCGCACGGCCACGGCCGGCCGCGCGCGGTTCATGCCGCCGGAGATGTCGCCCGCATACACCAGGCCCAGCCAGTGCAGCAGGGCCCGGGCCGGGTCGCCGCTGTCGTCCAGCATGGCGCGGCGTGCGGTGACAAATCCCTGCAGATCGGCCCAGGAGGCAAAGCCGTATTCGCGCGCAATGCACGACTGCGCATCGTGCAGGCGCAGGCCCTGGGCGATCAGGATGGCGTCGTCCTGGCCCGCGGCGGCGGGCAGGGCGGCGCGAAAGCGCTCGAAGGCCGTGGGCTCGCTGGTGGTGTCGTGGGTGCGGTACAGGGCCAGGAGATCCTTGGCCTGTTTCTTGAGGTGGCCGATGTCGGGCCGGGCGGGAAGCCGCTTGCCGTAGGGCGTCGTCGTCATGAAGAAAACCTCCGTGCATCAGGTGCCGATGGCCCGCAGATCCGGCTGCACAAAAGGCGTTGGATAGGCGTGTGGTTGAAGGCAGCGCGGACTCTTTGTTGTCCTGTGCTGCCTTCTGCAAGTGGGTTCTACCCTTCCCGCGGGCCCGGGGGCGGCTTGCAACCGCGCGGGGGGATGATAGCGGATGTGTGTTTGCTGTTGTGGGTGTGGGTGCTGCTGTTCTTGTTTTGAGGTCAGAGGCCGGGATGTGCGCCCGGCGGCGCACCTTCTTTCTTTTGCGTCGCCAAGAGGGTGTAGAAAAAACAAAATACAATCCTGCAGCCTTGATTGA
>NZ_JACHLK010000020.1 GCF_014207955.1 Acidovorax soli | reverse complement strand
CCAGCGGACAAGGAAATGGTCATGCCAGGCGACAACGTGTCGATCACCGTCAAGCTGATCAACCCCATCGCCATGGAAGAAGGTCTGCGCTTCGCTATCCGTGAAGGCGGTCGTACCGTCGGCGCCGGCGTCGTGGCCAAGATCATCGCCTGATCGATTGAAGAACAAGAAGGAACTGACATGTCCAAGCAAAAGATCCGCATCCGCCTGAAGGCGTTTGACTACAAGCTGATCGACCAGTCCGCTGCCGAGATCGTTGACACCGCCAAGCGCACCGGCGCCATCGTCAAGGGCCCCGTGCCCCTGCCCACGCGCATGAAGCGTTTCGACATCCTGCGTTCGCCGCACGTCAACAAGACCAGCCGCGACCAGCTCGAAATCCGCACGCACCAGCGCCTGATGGACATCGTGGACCCGACCGACAAGACGGTTGACGCCCTGATGAAGCTCGACCTGCCAGCCGGCGTGGACGTCGAAATCAAGCTGCAGTAATGATCCCTGTCTGGCGGGCTTGCCCGCCAGGCGTGGTCTCGTACGACGCGAACTTGCTTGCAAAAGCGGTTCGCGTTATACTTTAGGGCTTCGCTTTTGATGCGTGCGCTTTTGTGCACGCGCGGGCGGAGTTTTATTAACCTTCTCTCATGGCGAGCGCATGCTAGGCGCACGCCAACGCCCAGGCCAATTGAAGTCGGGGCGGTGGGAGTTTTGGAGAAAACCAATGAGTCTGAGCAACTCCCTCGGGTTGCTGGGTCGCAAGGTGGGCATGATGCGTCTGTTCACCGATGATGGGGACGCAGTGCCTGTCACGGTGGTGGATGTGTCCAACAACCGCGTAACCCAGATCAAAACCCAAGAGAACGATGGCTACGTGGCCCTGCAGGTCACGTTCGGCTCGCGCAAAGCATCGCGCGTGACCAAGCCAGAAGCCGGCCACCTTGCCAAGGCAGGTGTGGAAGCCGGTGAAATCATCCAGGAATTCCGCGTGACCGCCGATACCGCTGCCCAGTACCAAGCTGGCGCCTCGGTGGCTGTGACGTCCGTGTTCTCCGTGGGTCAGAAGGTCGACGTGCAAGGCACCTCGATCGGTAAAGGCTACGCCGGCACCATCAAGCGCCACAACATGAGCTCGCAACGCGCGTCGCACGGTAACAGCCGTTCGCACAACGTTCCCGGCTCCATCGGTATGGCGCAGGATCCAGGTCGCGTGTTCCCTGGCAAGCGGATGACGGGCCACCTCGGCGATGTCACCAAGACCACGCAAAACCTCGATGTGATCCGCATCGACGAAGCGCGTCAACTGCTCTTGATCAAGGGCGCTATTCCGGGCTCCAAGGGTGGGTTCGTGACGGTGCGTCCCGCTATCAAGGCCAAAGCCTCCAAAGGAGCGAACTAATGCAGCTCGAACTCCTGAATGACCAAGGCCAGGGCGCATCCAAGCTGGATGTTCCTGAGACCGTGTTCGGTCGTGAATACAACGAAGATCTGGTGCACCAGATCGTGGTGGCCTACCAGGCCAACGCCCGCCAAGGCACTCGCGCCCAGAAGGACCGCGAACAAGTCCGTCACTCGACCAAGAAGCCTTTCAAGCAAAAGGGTACGGGTAACGCACGTGCTGGTATGACCTCCTCGCCACTGTGGCGCGGGGGCGGTCGCATCTTCCCGAACCTGCCTGATGAAAACTTCAGCCAGAAGATCAACAAGAAGATGTACCGCGCCGGCATGTCGGCCATCCTGTCGCAGCTGGCCCGCGAAGGCCGCCTGGCAGTGGTGGACTCGCTGAAGGTCGACTCGCCCAAGACCAAGGTCCTGGCCGACAAATTCAAGGCGATGAACCTGCAATCGGTGATGGTGATCTCCGAGGAAGTGGACGAAAACCTGTACCTGGCTTCGCGCAATCTGGTGAACGTGCTCGTGGTCGAGCCCCGTTACGCTGATCCCGTGTCGCTGGTCCGTTTCAAGAAAGTGCTCGTCACCAAGGGCGCGATCGACAAACTCAAGGAGATGTTCGCATGAGCACGCTCAAGTTTGACGAAGGTCGTCTGATGCAAGTGCTGGTCGCTCCCATCGTGTCCGAAAAGGCCACCATGGTTGCTGAAAAGTCCAATGCTGTGACGTTCAAGGTGCTGCAGAACGCAACCAAGCCAGAAATCAAGGCCGCTGTGGAATTGATGTTCAAGGTCGAGGTCAAGGGCGTTTCCGTGGTGAACACCAAAGGCAAGACCAAGCGCTTCGGCAAGACCGTCGGCCGCCGCGACAATGTTCGCAAGGCATACGTCACGCTGCAGCCAGGTCAAGAGCTGAACCTGTCCGGGGAGGCTGCTTAATCATGGCCGTTATCAAGATGAAACCCACTTCGCCCGGCCAACGTGCCGTGGTGAAGGTCACGCGTGACCACCTGTACAAGGGTGAGGCGTACGCCCCGCTGCTGGAACCCCAGTTCCAGAAGGCCGGCCGTAACAACAACGGTCACATCACCACCCGCCACAAGGGCGGTGGCCACAAGCACCACTACCGCGTGGTGGACTTCAAGCGCAACAAGGACGGCATCCCGGCCAAGGTTGAGCGCATCGAGTACGACCCGAACCGTACGGCCCACATCGCTCTGGTGTGCTATGCCGACGGCGAGCGCCGCTACATCATCGCTCCCCGCAACCTGGAAGTGGGCGCAACCCTGCTGTCCGGTTCGGAAGCCCCGATCCGCGCTGGCAACACGCTGCCAATCCGCAACATCCCCGTGGGTTCGACCATCCACTGCATCGAGCTCAAGCCCGGTGCCGGTGCGCAGATCGCCCGCTCGGCTGGTGCTTCGGCAACCCTGCTGGCCCGCGAAGGCACCTACGCCCAAGTGCGCATGCGCTCGGGTGAAGTGCGCAAGATCCACATCGAATGCCGCGCCACCATTGGCGAAGTGGCCAACGAAGAACACAGCCTGCGCCAACTGGGCAAGGCCGGTGTGAAGCGCTGGATGGGTATTCGTCCGACGGTTCGCGGCGTGGCCATGAACCCTGTGGATCACCCTCACGGTGGTGGCGAAGGCCGCACCGGCGAAGGCCGCCATGCAGTCGATCCTTGGGGCAATCTGACCAAGGGTTATCGCACCCGTAACAACAAGCGCACACAGATCATGATCGTGTCGCGTCGCAAGAAGTAAGGGGTAACAGATGACTCGCTCTCTCAAAAAGGGTCCATTTGTTGACCATCACTTGCTGGCCAAGGTCGAGAAGGCCATCGCCACCAAGGATAAGAAGCCAGTGAAGACCTGGTCGCGCCGCTCCATGGTTCTGCCCGAGTTCATCGGTCTGACCATTGCCGTGCACAACGGCAAGCAGCACGTACCTGTGTACGTTACCGACCAGATGGTGGGCCACAAGCTGGGCGAATTCGCCCTGACGCGCACCTTCAAGGGCCACCCCGCGGACAAAAAAGTCCAGAAGAAATAAGGAACGACCATGTCTGAAACACGTGCAGTCCTCCGGGGCGTCCGTCTGTCGGTCGACAAGGGCCGTCTGGTCGCTGACCTGATCCGCGGCAAGAAGGTTGATCAGGCCCTGAACATCCTGACGTTCACGCAGAAAAAAGCTGCTGGCATCGTCAAGAAGGTTCTGGAGTCCGCCATCGCCAACGCTGAGCACAATGACGGCGCCGATATCGACGAACTGAAGGTCAAGACCATCTACGTCGAGCAAGGCACCACGCTCAAGCGCTTCACCGCGCGCGCCAAAGGCCGCGGCAACCGCATCAGCAAGCCCACGTGCCATGTGTACGTGACGGTTGGCAACTAAAGGCTCGGAAGACTATGGGACAGAAAATCCATCCTACCGGCTTCCGCCTCGCGGTCAGCCGCAACTGGTCCAGCCGTTGGTACGCCAGCAACCGCGACTTCGCGGGCATGCTGGCCGAAGACATCAAGGTGCGCGAGTACCTGAAGGCCAAGTTGAAGAACGCCGCCGTGTCGCGCATCCTGATCGAGCGCCCCGCCAAGAACGCCCGCATCACCATCTACTCGGCACGTCCTGGTGTGGTGATCGGCAAGAAGGGTGAAGACATCGAGAACCTGAAGAAGGAACTCGCGTCGCGTCTGGGCGTGCCTGTCGCAGTGAACATCGAAGAAGTGCGCAAGCCTGAAATCGATGCCAAGCTGATCGCCGACAGCATCACGCAGCAGCTCGAAAAGCGCATCATGTTCCGCCGCGCCATGAAGCGCGCGATGCAGAACGCCATGCGTCTGGGTGCCCAGGGCATCAAGATCATGTCGTCCGGCCGTCTGAACGGTATCGAAATCGCCCGTACCGAGTGGTACCGCGAAGGCCGTGTGCCACTGCACACCCTGCGCGCCGACATCGATTACGGCACCTCCGAAGCCAAGACCACCTACGGTGTGATCGGCGTCAAGGTCTGGGTCTACAAGGGCGATACGCTGGGTCGTAACGACCTGCCGGCCGTGGAAACCCCACGTCCAGACGAAGAACGCCGTCCCCGCGGCCCACGCCGTGATGGCCGCCCAGGTGGCGACCGTCCAGGTGCTGGCCGTGGCCCACGCCGCCCAGTGGGTGCGAATTCCGCACCTGCTGACGGCAGCGACAAGCCCGCCGAAGCCGGTGGCGCTGACAACACCGCCGTTAAGCGCGTTCGCAAAGTCGCCGCGCCCGCTACAGCAGCGGACGGTAAAGGAGAATAAGTATGCTGCAACCTGCTCGCCGCAAGTACCGCAAGGAGCAAAAGGGCCGTAATACCGGTGTCGCAACGCGGGGTGCCTCCGTTGCCTTCGGTGATTTCGGTCTGAAGTGCACCGACCGTGGCCGTCTGACGGCCCGCCAGATCGAGGCTGCACGCCGTGCAATCTCCCGTCACGTGAAGCGTGGCGGCCGCATCTGGATCCGCGTGTTCCCGGACAAGCCGATCTCTACCAAGCCCGCAGAAGTGCGTATGGGTAACGGTAAGGGCAACCCCGAGTACTACGTGGCCGAAATCCAGCCCGGCAAGATCGTTTTCGAAATCGTCGGCGTGCCCGAAGAACTGGCCCGTGAAGCGTTCCGCCTGGCTGCCGCCAAGCTGCCGCTGCGCACCACGTTCGTCAGCCGCCACATTGGCTCGTGATTCAGGAGAACAAGCAATGAAGACCTCTGAACTCCGCCAAAAAGACGTTGCCGGCATCGAAAGCGAAATCAAGGCTCTGCAGAAGGCCCACTTCGGCCTGCGCATGCAGAAGGCTACCCAGCAGTTGGCCAACACCAACACGCTGCGTACCACCCGCCGCGATATCGCCCGTGCAAAGACCATTCTTGCTGAAAAGCAAGCCGCCAAGTAAGGAGCCGACATGACGGAAGCTAAAAAATCCCTCAAGCGCACCTTGATCGGCAAGGTGGTCAGCGACAAGCGCCAGAAGACCGTGACCGTGCTGATCGAGCGCCGTGTGAAGCACGAGCTCTACGGCAAGATCGTGGGCAAGTCGAGCAAGTACCACGCCCACGACGAAAAGGGCGAGTACAAGCTGGGCGACGTGATCGAAATCACCGAGAGTCGTCCGCTCTCCAAGACCAAGAACTGGGTTGCCACCCGCTTGGTGCAAAAGGCCGGCCTGCTCTAAGCCCTCCCGGCTGACTGGCAGCACTGCCCTCCAAAACGACCCACAATGTGGGTCGTTTTGCTTTGTGGGCCACGCTTTGTCGAAAGCGGCCCGCCGGGCATGCGTACACCCCCAACAAACCTAGGAGAGAGAACCATGATCCAAGTCGGCGACACCCTGCCCGCAAGCACCCTGATGGAATATTCGGAAGTCGAAGGCGAAGGCTGCAGCATCGGCCCCAACCCCGTTCCTGTGGACAAGGCCACGGCAGGCAAGACCATTGCGCTGTTCGCGCTGCCCGGCGCCTTCACGCCCACCTGCTCGGCCAAGCATGTGCCTGGCTACCTGGAGAAGGCCGAAGAGTTCAAGGCCGCCGGCGTGGACGAAATCTGGTGCGTGAGCGTGAACGACGCCTTCGTGATGGGCGCCTGGGCGCGCGACCAGAAGACCGCCGGCAAGGTGCGCATGCTGGGCGACGGCGATGCCACCTTCGCCAAGGCCACCGGCCTGACGCTGGACCTCAACGGCAAGGGCCTGGGCCTGCGCAGCAACCGCTACTCGATGCTGGTGCGCGACGGCAAGGTTGTCACGCTCAATATCGAAGCCCCCGGCAAGTTCGAGGTCAGCGACGCGGCCACCCTGCTGGCACAGGCCAAGGCAGCCTGATTTCAGTCCTTCGCCGCCGCTTCCCCGTCTACCGGCGCGAAGCGGATGGCGTCGAACAAGCGCTGCAATCTGGCAGCGCGCGCTGGCGCCAGCCATTGGCTGGCCCAGCGGATTTCTCCCTCCAGCTGCGCACGGTCGCCCGCCTCCACCCAGGCCTGCTGTGCCAGCCGGTGCAGCCGCGCCTTGAGCGTGTCGAACTGCGTGCGGCTGTAGTTGGCCCGTTGGTTGACCACCAGGCCGGTGACGGTCTGGCGCTGGTGGGCCGGCATCACACGGGTCTTGTCGGCCCGCAGGGCAAACCCTTCATCCTGTGCGATCGCAGCGACCCAGGCGCGCAGTGCAATGAACTGGCGCCGCAGGGTTTCGGGGCCTGAAAACACCAGATCGTCGGCATAGCGGGTGTAGTTCGCGCCAAAGCGCTGCGCGAGCGCCTGCAACCGCACATCCAGCCCAAAGGCGCACAGGTTGGCCAGCGCAGGCGAGGTGGGTGCCCCCTGGGGCAGATGGGGCCGGGCCAGGCGCTGGGCCATGGCGCGGCGCTGGGCAACGAAGGCCGGAACCTCGGGCATGCACTCCAGCAGCCGCTCGCGCACGCCCGCTGGCGTGGGTGTGGTGCTCAACCGGGTGAGCAGCTCGGCAGCGGCGCGCCCGTGGCCCAGGGCGCGCCACAGGGCCCGTACGCGCGTGGCGTGGATCTGGGTGAAGAAGTCCGCCAGGTCGAACCGGATGACGACGGCCTGGCCGGTGTGAACCTGTGCATGGCTGCCCACGCTGCGGCCGCGAACGAAGCCGTGCGCTGCTTCGTGCAGGGGAATCGCTGCCAACAGCGTGTCCAGGATGCGCCGTTGCGCATGCATCAGGCGTGGGCGCGGAGACTCCAGCAGGCGCAGTCCGCCGCTGGGCTTGGGCAGCAGCCGGTAGCGGTAGTGCGAAGGCGGGAGTGCATGGCCTGTGGCGTGCCGTTCACGCCAGAAAGCGCCCTGGGACGCCAGCCACGACAGATCGTCCAGCGAGACCGCCAGCATCTGGGCCACGTCGGCGGCGGTGGCCAGGAGCGGGGGCGCGGTGCTGCGCTCCATCCAGGCCGGAGGGGGCCCTGCCTCCGCGGGGCGCAGCAGCCAGCGCCGCGGAACGGCCGTGCGTGCGGTGGCGGCCCAGATGCGGAACGCCTGGGCCAGGCGCGGCGCCGTCCAGTCGGTAGGGGGCAGGCCGGGCAGGGTGCCGCCGCCATCGCCTTCCCCTTCGGGTTCAGCGAAGTCGTCGCCATCTCCTTCCCACGTCGGCGCGTCGCCATGGCCAGCGGCCCAGGGCAGCCCGCCCTGGCGCAGGCCAGCGCTGCGCCACCAGTGGCCCCAGCAGAGCCAGGTGGCCACGTCTTCCGGTTCCCAGCGCGACCATTCCAGCGAGGGCATGGCGGACAGGCGCCGCAATTGTTCCAGCACGCAGGCCGGGAGCGTGGGGCCTGCCGTCGCCTCCAGGCCCAGGCAGGCCTGCACCCGCGCGACAAGGGCCTGGGGCGTGCGGTGGCCGGGCGTCTGCGCATCGGCCAGCACCGCCATCGCGATCGCCTTGGCCAGCACGCGGGAGCGGACGGGGGTCTTCACAGCGTGTCAGCGCGATGGTGGGCGGTAGGGCAGGGCCGTGCAATGGCCGCAGTGTGGGTGGCCCGGCGCCAACCTGCGGGTTGGGCGCGAACCTGGTGCCACGGATGGCAGGAGGTTCGCGCGCCGCGATGTGCGCTTGCCAGATACACCGTGGGGCTACCCCACGGCCCGAACCGGTAAGGGGTCGGAATGCTTGGCGCCAGGCCGCTGGCATTCTATCGTCGCCATCCCGACGATGGCGAGCCAGGCCCGCGCACCAACACTGCCGGCCACCATCGCCCTCAGGAGATATCCACCTTGAGGTAGTGCGAGCCCGCGATGGGGTTGTGGTAGTAGGGAGGGATCTGCTCGAAGCCCAGGTCGGCGTAGAGCGCGCGGGCCGACTCCATGCCGTCGAGCGTGTCGAGCAGCACGCAGGCGTAGCCGGCGCGGCGCGCCTGGTCCAGCATGGCCTCGGCCAGTTCGCGGCCCAGGCCGAAACCCCGGAAGGCCTTGCGTACGTACAGGCGTTTCATCTCGCTCGCATTGGGGTAGTCGGCCGCATCCAGCGGGCGCAGGGCGCAGCAGCCGGCGATGGCGCCTTCCACCACGGCCAGCAACAGGTGGCCGCGGGGGGCGGCATAGTCGCCGGGCAACTGTGCCAGTTCGCTCTCGAAATCCTGGAACGCCAGGTCCACGTCCAGGGTGCCGGCGTACTCCCGGAAGATGTCGCGCACTGCCTCCATCTCGGCGGCGGACGAGGGATTCATCAAGGTGACGGCGGGCTTGTCCAAGGCGGCAACTCAGGAGCTGGGGAAGGGGCAGTGTAGCGCCATGGCCCTGGCCGAGCCCCGTGGGGGTTCAGAACGCGGGGGCCCCGAGGGTCGAAACCCACCAGGCCAGCCCCGCACCCAGCGCCAGGGCCAGCACCGCCGCCACGCGGCTGAGCAGGTCGTCGCGCGAGGGCGCCACGGGCTGGGGCAGTTCCTTGTCGCCATGCAGCATGGGCCGCACCAGGCGGTGCTTGCGCACCGCGATGTAGAACACGATGGCCAGCAGGTGCAGGGCGACCAGTCCGAGCACCAGGTACTGGCCGATCTCCTTGTGGTAGCCCGTGGCCTGACCCACCACGGCATTCGAGACGAAACGCGTCAACGGGCCCGAGAAGGCGATCTCGTCGTCGCTCAGCAGGCCTGTGCCCACCTGGGCGGCCAGCACGGCCAGCAGGGCGAACACCGACAGCGCCCCCAGCGGGCTGTGGCCCACGGCATCGTCGGGGTGGCCCGCACCGCGCAGGTAGCGCACCAGGCGTGCGGGCGAGTACAAGAAGGCGCCAAAGCGCGACCAGCGCCCCCCTACCAGCCCCCAGACCAGCCGGAACACCAGGAGCGCCAGCACCACATAGCCCAGGCGCAGATGCCAGACCATGGCATTGCCGCCGATTTTGGCCGTGACCACCAGGGCGATCACGCTGGCGGCCAGGGCCCAGTGGAACAGGCGGGTGGGCAGATCCCAGATGCGGACGGTGTGGGTCATGGTCGTGGTCCGGCGCTTGCCGTGTCGTGGGGAGTTCTTGGCCGCATTGTGCGCGAGATGGCCGGAGCCGCCAACGCGCACCCATGGACATGCCAAAACCGCCGCAAAGCGGCATACTGGGGGTGGCTGGTTGGTTTTTGCTCCCCACGATACAAGGAAATATCCGATGAAAACCCTCGCTGTAGTCGCCCTTGCCGCGGCCGTCACCACGCTGTCGGCCCCCGCATCTGCCCAGTTCGCCAAGCCCGAAGACGCCATCAAGTACCGCCAGAGCGCGCTGTTCGTGATGGGCCAGCACTTCGGCCGCCTTGGGGCCATGGCCAATGGCCGCATCCCCTTCGATGCCAAGGCGGCACAGGAGAACGCCGACATCGTGGCCGAGATGGCCAAGCTGCCCTGGGCCGGCTTTGGCGCCGGCACCGACAAGGGGGCACCGACCAAGGCCCTGCCCGAGATCTGGACCCAGCAGGCCAAGTTCAAGGAGCATTCGGACAAGCTCGAGGCCGACACCGTCAAGCTCGCCGCTGCGGCCAAGACCGGCAACCTCGACAACCTCAAGACCGCTTTTGGTGCCACCGCCAACAGCTGCAAGGCCTGCCACGACAACTACCGCGCCAAGTGAGCGCTGGCACACCTGGGTGTGCCGAATAAAAAAGCCTCTTCTTTGGAAGAGGCTTTTGCTTTTTGGGAGCGGCCCGGTGCCCGGGTTGGTTCTGGCTCAGGTCTCGGCCAGCAGCTTTTCGATCAGCTGGTGCAGCTCGGCGAAGTTGGGGGCGCCCACATAGGTCTTCACGATCTCGCCGCGCTTGTTGACGATGAAGGTCGAGGGAGTGAGCCGCACGTCGCCCCAGGCCTGGGCCACGGCGCCGGTGTTGTCGATGGCGACCTTGAAGGGCAGCTTGCGCGTCTCGGCGAAGTTCACCACGTAGCTGGGCGGGTCGTAGCTCATGGCCACGGCCAGGGTCTCGAATCCCTTGGGCTTGTACTTGTTGTAGGTGGCAATGATCTCGGGCATCTCGGCCACGCAGGTGGTGCAGCTCGTGGCCCAGAAATTCACCAGCGTGACCTTGCCGCGCAGGTCGGCCGTGGACTGGCGGGAGCCGTCAAGCAGCACGAAGGTGGACTGCGGTGCTGCCGAGCGGCCCGTGTCCAGGTACACGTAGGCACCCACGGCGGCAAAAGCCGCCACCGCTGCACCCGCTGCCCACTGCTTGATACCCATGGTGTCGTTCCCATCCCTGACTGGCGGGCCCTTGCGGCCCTGCACGGTATTGTGCCGGACATGCCGCTCCTGCGCAGGCGCAGCGTGCCACTCCTTGAGTGGAGTGCGCTCGCGCGCAAAAGTTCGCGTTCCCGGGCCGCTTGCACAAAAGAAGTGCATCCCTGCCGATAATGGCCCGATGAACTGGACTCTGATCGGCGCCGCCAGCGCCCTCCTGGGCCTGGCCGCCTGCAGCCCGGCGCTCAACTGGCGCACGGTGCCGCTGCCCGAGGCCGCGCTCACCATCACCTTGCCCTGCAAGCCCGACCACGCCACCCGCAGTGTGGAGCTGGCCGGTGCGCCGGTCGACCTGTCCATGGTCGGCTGCGAGGCCGATGGCGCCACCTTCGCCGTCTCGCATGCCACGCTGGCCGACCCGGCACAGGCCGGTGCGGCGCTCGCGCATTGGCACGCCGCCGTGCTGGCCCGCCTGGGCGGCCCGCAGGCGCAGACCGGCGAGCAGCCCTTCGTGCCGCGGGGCGCGCTGCCACTGCCGCAGTCGGTGCGCGCCGTGGCCCAGGGCCAGGGGCCTGACGGGCGCGCGGTCGCCGCGCAGGCGGTCTGGTTTGCCCGCCCCGTGGGCCCGCAGATGCGGCTCTACCACGCCGTGGTCTATACGCCCAAGCCCCGCCCCGAGGTGGCCGACACCTTCTTCACCGGGTTGGTGCTGCCGTGAGCGCGGGGGTGTTGCCGCGGCGCATGGCCGTCATCGTCTTTCTGGCCTTTGCCTTTGCCTACTTCCTGTCGGCCCTGCTGCGTGCCGTCACGGCCACGCTCGCGCCCACGCTGTCGCAGGAGTTCACGCTGCACGCCAGCGACCTGGGCCTGCTCGCGGGCGGCTACTTCCTGGGCTTTTCGGCCACGCAGCTGCCGCTGGGCGCCTGGCTGGACCGCCATGGCCCGCAAAAGGTGCTGCTCGGGTTTCTGGGCGTGGCCGTTGCCGGCTGCCTGGTGTTCTCCATGGCCACGGGCTTTTCGGGCCTGCTCGCGGGCCGGGTGCTGTGCGGTGCGGGGGTCAGTGCCTGCCTGATGGCACCGCTCACCGGCTACCGCCGCTGGTTCGACCCGACGGCGCAGATGCGCGCCAACTCCTGGATGCTGATGACCGGCTCGCTGGGCATGGTGGCCTCCACCCTGCCGGTACAGTGGGCCTTGCCGCTCGTGGGCTGGCGGCCGCTGTTCTGGGGGCTGGCCGTGCTGATCGGCGTGGCCATGGTGGGCATCGCGCTCTGGGTGCCGCGCTGGCATGCGGCCCAGCCCGCGCCAGGCGCAGCGGTGCCACCTGCCCCAGGGGGCTATGGCGTGGTCTGGCGCCACCCCTACTTCCAGCGCATGGCCCCGCTGGGCTTTTTCGTCTATGGCGGCATGGTGGCCATGCAGACCCTGTGGGCCGGTCCCTGGATGCAGCAGGTGGCCGGCTACAGCGCGCTCGAATCGGCCGTCGGCCTGTTCTGGATCAATGTCTCCATGCTCTGCACCTTCTGGACCTGGGGCATGCTCAATCCCTGGCTGCTGCGCCGCGGCCTCGGAGCCGACCGGCTGATCCTCGCGGGCCTGCCGCTGTCGCTCCTCATCCTGCTGGCCATCATCATCGCGGGGCCAGCGGCCGGAGGCGCCGCATGGGCGCTGTTCTGCGTCTCGTGCACCTTTGTCTCGCTGTCCCAGCCCGCGGTGGGCATGGCCTTCCCGCAGGCGCTGGCGGGGCGTGCGCTGTCGGCCTTCAACCTGGTGATCTTTGCCGGCGTGTTCGTGGTGCAGTGGGGCATCGGCCTGGCGGTGGACGCCTTTGCCGCCGCAGGCCTGTCGACGACCGAATCGTTCCGGGCGGCCATGGGGGTTTTCCTGGCCTGCAACACGGGGGCCTACCTGTGGTTTGCGCGGGCCCAGCGCCATAATGTGCTCCAAACCTCTGTCCCATGAGCACCAGCATCCTCCTCATCGCCCATGCCCCCCTGGCCCATGCGCTGCGCGAATGCGCCCTGCATGTGTTTGCCGACTGTGGCGACAGCGTGGTTGCACTCGATGTGCAGCCCAACGAGCGGCCCGAAGAAACCCTGGCCCAGGCCCAGATCCTGCTGGACCAGCTGGGCACCGACTCCACCCTGGTGCTGACCGACGTGTTCGGTGCCACGCCCTGCAATGTGGCGCAGCGCTTGGTCGATGGCGTGCGCTCGCGCCTGGTGACAGGGGTCAACCTTCCGATGCTGCTGCGTGCCGTGAGCTACCGCGCAGAACCCCTGGATTCGGTCGTCACCCGCGCGGTGGTGGGCGGCACGCAAGGGGTGATGCAGGTGGCCATCGCCGCGCCGCAGAACCAGTCCCGACGCAACCGACATGATCAAGACCCGTACGACCATCAGCAATAAACTGGGCCTGCATGCCCGCGCCTCGGCCAAGCTCACCAAGCTGGCCGGCAGCTTTCCCTGCGACGTTTTCATGAGCCGCGGCGACCGCCGCATCAACGCCAAGAGCATCATGGGCGTGATGATGCTGGCCGCCGGCATGGGCACCGAGGTCGAGATCGAGACGAATGGCGAGCGCGAGCAAGAGGCCATGGACGGCCTGCTGGCGCTCATCGCCGACAAGTTCGGTGAAGGCGAGTGAAGTCCCGCAAGGGGGATTGATGGCTGAAGAAAGGGACTTCCCATGACCTTTTCCGTCCACGGACTCGCGGTGGCACGCGGCATTGCCATCGGCCGTGCCGTGCTCGTGGCCTCGAGCCGCGTGGACGTGGCCCACTACTTCATCCAGTCCGAGCAGATACCGGCCGAGATCGAGCGTGTGCGCCAGGGCCGCAATGCCGTGGTGGAAGAGCTGCAGCGGCTGCAGGCCGACATGCCCGCCGATGCGCCGCACGAGCTCACCGCCCTGCTCGACGTGCACCTGATGCTGCTGCAGGACGAGGCCCTCACGGGCGGCGTCAAGCACTGGATCACCGAACGCCTGTACAACGCCGAGTGGGCACTCACCACCCAGTTCGAGGTGATTGCACGCCAGTTCGACGAGATGGAGGACGAGTACCTGCGCGAACGCAAGGCCGACCTGGAACAGGTGGTCGAGCGCATCCTGCGCTACATGAAGGGCGTGGCCAGCCCCGTGGCGCCTCCCGCCAGCAGCCCGCGCCGCAAGACCCAGCAGGACCTGCTGCTCGACGACACGGTGGATGTGCCCCTGGTGCTGGTGGCGCACGACCTGTCGCCGGCCGACATGCTGCAGTTCAAGGAGAGCGTGTTCGCGGGCTTCGTGACCGACGTGGGCGGCAAGACTTCGCACACGGCCATCGTGGCGCGCAGCATGGACATCCCGGCGGTGGTTGGCGCGCGCGCGGCCAGCCAGCTGGTGCGCCAGGACGACTGGGTCATCATCGACGGCGATGCCGGCGTGATCATCGTCGACCCTTCGCCCATCATCCTGGCCGAATACGGCTTTCGCCAGCGCCAGACGGAGCTCGAACGCGAGCGCCTGTCGCGCCTGCGGCACACGCCGGCCGTCACCATCGATGGCCACCGCATCGAACTGCTGGCCAACATCGAGCAGCCCGGTGATGCCGTGGGGGCTGTGCGCGCCGGGGCCGTGGGTGTGGGCCTGTTCCGCAGCGAATTCCTGTTCATGGGCCGCACCGGCAACCTGCCGGGCGAGGACGAGCAGTACCGCGCCTACCGTGAGGCGCTCGATGGCATGCAGGGCCTGCCGGTCACCATCCGCACCATCGACGTGGGGGCCGACAAGCCGCTGGACAGCAAGGCCCACAAGGACACGCACCTGAACCCGGCCCTCGGCCTGCGCGCCATCCGCTGGAGCCTGGCCGACCCGGCCATGTTCCGCACCCAGCTGCGCGCCGTGCTGCGTGCGGCCGCGCATGGCAAGGTGAACCTGCTGTTCCCCATGCTGGCGCATTCCAACGAGATCCGCCAGACCCTGGCCCAGGTGGACCTGGCACGCGCCGAACTCGATGCGCGGGGCGAGGCCTATGGGCCTATCCAGCTCGGGGCCATGATCGAGGTGCCGGCTGCGGCCCTGATGGTGCGCACCTTCCTGCGCTACTTCGACTTCCTGTCCATCGGCACCAACGACCTGATCCAGTACACCCTGGCCATCGACCGCGCCGACGAGGCCGTGGCGCACCTCTACGACCCGGTGCACCCGGCCGTGCTGCGCCTGGTGGCCGACGTGATTGCCGAAGGCGAGCGCCAGGGCAAGAGCGTGTGTGTCTGCGGCGAGACGGCGGGCGACGTGACCATGACCCGGCTGTTGCTGGGCCTGGGGCTGCGCAGCTTTTCCATGCACCCGGCGCAGATCCTGGCGGTCAAGCAGGAGATCCTGCGCGCCGACACGCGCAAGCTGGTGCCCTGGGCGCAGCAGGTGCTCGATGGTGAGGAGCCGGCGGCATTGCTGGCGTCGTAGGAAACTTCCAATTCAATAGCTGCCAGCGCTTGCTGGGCAAGCGCTGGAGATCGGTTTGGCCCATACCCCGGTAGTCCCCGCTGACGCGTCCCTGATCGACTCGCGCCAGGCCTTCCAGCGCCTCCTGGCCACGCTGGGCCTGGTGGTGTTGGGCAACAGCAGCATGTATGTGGTGTCGGTCGTGCTGCCGGCCGTGCAGAGCGAGTTCGGCATCGGCCGGGCCAGCGCCTCGCTGCCCTACACCCTGATGATGGTCTGCCTGGGCCTGGGAGGGCTGCTGACAGGCCGGCTGGCGGACCGCCATGGCCTGACGCCCGTGCTCTGGCTGGGCGCGCTGGCCGTGCTGGGCGGCTTTGTCGGTGCGGCCTTTTCCGGCAGCATCTGGGCCTTCGGCCTGGCGCATGCGGTGATGGGCTTCATCGGCAGCTCGGCCACCTTCGCGCCGCTGCTGGCCGACACGGCGCTGTGGTGGAACCGCCGGCGCGGCATTGCGGTGGCGGTGTGCGCCAGCGGCAACTATGTGGCGGGTGCGCTCTGGCCCCCCATCGTGCAGTACGGCATCGACACCATTGGCTGGCGGCCGACCTACATGGCGCTGGGCGTGGTCTGCGGCCTGGGCATGCTCGCACTGTCGCTGCGCATGCGCCAGCGGCCACCGGCCATCCAGGCCGTGGCGGCGGGCACGCCGGCTGCCGCCGTGGACCGCACGCGCCCCTTCGGCCTGGCACCGGCCGTTGCCCTGGGGCTGCTGTGCGTGGCCGGTGTGGCGTGCTGCGTGGCCATGGCCATGCCGCAGGTGCACATCGTGGCCTATTGCACCGACCTGGGCTTCGGCGCCGCCCAGGGGGCGCAGATGCTGTCGCTCATGCTGGCCTGCGGCGTCGTGAGCCGGCTGGTCTTCGGGCTGATCTGCGACCGCATCGGCGGCATCCGCACCCTGTTGCTGGGGTCGGCACTGCAGGGCGTGGCCCTGCTGCTGTTCCTGCCCTACGATGGTCTGGTGCCGCTGTACGTGATTTCGGCGTTCTTCGGCCTGTTCCAGGGCGGCATCGTGCCGACCTACGCCATCATCGTGCGCGAGTACTTCGCGCCCACACGGGCGAGCGTTCTGGTGGGCGCCGTCATCATGGCCACACTCATCGGCATGGCGCTGGGCGGCTGGTTGTCGGGCTTCATCTTCGATATCACCGGCAGCTACCATGCCGCCTTCCTCAACGGCATCGGCTGGAACCTGCTGAATCTGTCCATCACCGGCTGGCTTTTCCTGCGTTTGCGCAGGGAGCGCCTGCAGCCCGGTCTGCCCACCGGGGCGTGACCCGTGGGCGCTCGGCCTGCCTACTTCTGCCGCAGGCCCAGGATGGCCGCTCCGATGATCATGGCCGTGGCCAGCGCGATGCTGCCGCTGAAGGCACGGCCGCTCACCACGATCAGCAAGGCGGTCGAGGCCAGCGGCGTGATGTAGCTCAGGATGCCGATGTGCCGCGCATCGCCGAGCTTGAGCGCCTTGTCCCAGAGGAAGAACGAGGCCCCGAGCGGCCCCAGGCCCAGCACGGCGAGCAGCAACCAGTCGCGCGCCACGAGCGTGGCGGCCGGCTCCAGCGCCGCATGGCACAGCAGCGAGAGCACCCCCGAGACCAGGCCGAAGAGGCCGATGGCGGTGGTGGGAAAGGCGGCGACGCGCTTGGTCATGAGCGAGTAGCTGGCCCAGATCAGCGCTGCCGCAAAGGCTGGCACATAGCCCCAGGCCAGGGTGCCGCTGAGGCCGCGTCCGCCCACGATGGCGATCGCCGCGCCGCCAAAACCCAGCAGCGCCGCCAGCACATGGGGCCAGCGCAGCGACACGCCGGGCAGCACCACGGGCGCGAGCACCACGATGAACAGCGGCCAAAGGTAGTTGACCAGGTTGGCCTCCACTGGGGGCGCGTGGCGCAGCGCGATGAACAGCAGGAAGTGGTAGGCGAAGAGCCCGTACACCCCCAGGGCCAGCGTGCGCAGCGGAATGCGCCATTGCGACGGGTCGCGCAGCACGAAGGGCCAGGCCGGCACGCTGCCGACGATGAGCGCCACGCCCGTGAGCAGGAACGGCGGCACATGGGTCAGGGAGACGCCCAGCGAGGCGAGCGAGGCCCACAGCGCGATGGCACCCAGGGCATAGAGATTGGCTTGCATTCGGCCAATGTAGGGGGTGGCATCGTCGCGATCCGACGGTGCATCGTCGCGATCCGAGGGTCGGGTGCCTCAGTCGCGCCGGAGCGCCGCCGTGAGTGCGGAAGGCGAGCGGTAGCCCGTGCGCCGTGCCACCTCGGCCACCGCCATGCCGCCCGAGCGCAGCAGCCGGGCATGTTCCAGCCGCTGGCTGCGCAGCCAGGCCATGGCGCCCTGGCCTTGTTCCTCGCGGCAGCGCGCGGTGAACTGGCTGGGGCTCAGGTGCACCTGCTCTGCCATGTCCGCCACCGACAGGGGCTGGTGCCACCGCTGGCCGGCCCAGCGGCGCAGCGCCGGCCAGTCGATGGTGCGGCGCCGGGTGTCGAGTCCGAGGGGGGAGGGGGCTTGCAAGGAAAGGAGCGACGGGCTCCAGGCCTCCAGCAACAGTGCCGGGCCATGGGCCTGGGCCAGCGGGCGGCCCTGTTGCAGTGCGCTGGCCAGGTAGCGGGCCAGCGCCAGCGCGGGCGGGGGAGGCGCCGTCTGCAGCGTGGGCACCGTGCAACGTGTCCAGCCCATGTCACTGCTGTCCAGCACCAGGCACAGGCTGCCGCCGCGGGCCTCGAAATCATGGTGCGCGCCGGGGACGATCACACAGCCGCCGCCAACGGGCACGCGCATGCCGCGCCCGTCGATCTCCAGCTCCAACTGGCCGGCCAAGCCCAAGAGCACCTGGAAATGGCCATGGCTGTGGCTGCCCGGGGACGGCCCGTACCGGCGCAGCGAGAGCGAGCCGGGGCTGTCCATGGTGCGGCGCGCTTACACGCCGGCGGCGTGCGCCTGCTGGTCGGCGTGGTAGCTCGAGCGCACCATGGCCCCCACAGCGGCGTGGCTGAAGCCCATCTTGTAGGCCTCTTCCTCGAACATCTTGAAGGTGTCGGGGTGCACGTAGCGGCGCACGGGCAGGTGGCTGTTGCTGGGCGACAGGTACTGGCCGATGGTCAGCATGTCGATGTCGTGCGCGCGCATGTCGCGCATCACCTGCAGGATCTCTTCGTCGGTTTCGCCCAGGCCGACCATGATGCCGCTCTTGGTCGGCACCGTGGGGTGCAGGGCCTTGAACTTCTTGAGCAGGTTCAGGCTGAACTGGTAGTCGGAGCCCGGGCGCGCTTCCTTGTACAGGCGGGGCGCGGTTTCCAGGTTGTGGTTCATCACGTCGGGCGGGGCGGCCTTGAGGATTTCGAGCGCGCGGTCGTCGCGGCCACGGAAATCGGGCACCAGGATCTCGATCTGCGTGAGCGGGGAGAGCTCACGGATGTTCTGGATGCACTCCACGAAGTGGCCGCTGCCGCCGTCGCGCAGGTCGTCGCGGTCCACGCTGGTGATCACCACGTACTTCAGGCGCAGCTGGGCGATGGTGCGTGCCAGGTTCAGCGGCTCGTCCTTGTCCAGCGGGTCAGGGCGGCCGTGGCCCACGTCGCAGAAGGGGCAGCGGCGCGTGCACTTGTCGCCCATGATCATGAAGGTGGCCGTGCCCTTGCCGAAGCATTCGCCGATGTTGGGGCAGGAGGCTTCCTCGCACACCGTGTGCAGGTTGTTCTGGCGCAGGATGTCCTTGATCTCGTAGAAGCGTGTGGTGGGCGAGCCCGCCTTCACGCGGATCCACTCGGGCTTCTTGAGCACTTCGCCCTGCTCGACCTTGATTGGAATGCGCGACAGCTTGGCCGCAGCCTTCTGCTTGGCCAGCGGGTTGTAGGCTTCGGTGGACTGCGCTTCGCGGACGACGTCGGTGGTGCTCATGGCTTGGTAGCGGTTCAGGGAGACAGGCGGATGCCGAGCTGCTGGCCCAGCACCTTGGCGGCGTCGTCCCAGGTGGTTTGGACCCCGATTGTAGAAAGGTCCACGGTTTGCAGTCCCGCGTAGCCGCAAGGGTTGATACGGTGGAAGGGTTCCAGGTCCATCGCCACGTTGAGCGCGGCGCCATGGTAGGTGCTGTGGCGGCTGACCTTGATGCCCAGTGCCGCGATCTTGCCCAGGCCCGCAAAGTCGGGTTCGATGGGGCCCGTGCCCTCGCGTTTTTGCGGGCGCTGGGCCAGCATGGCATGGCTGTGCGGGTCGTCCAGGCGCACATAGATGCCGGGGGCACCGGCCACGCGGTGGCCGGTCACGCCGAAGTGCGCCAGCGTGCGGATGATCGCTTCTTCCAGGCGGTAGACGTATTCCTTGACGAAGTAGCCCGCGCGCTGCAGGTCGATCAGCGGGTAGGCCACGACCTGGCCCGGCCCGTGGAAGGTGACCTGGCCGCCGCGGTTGGTGGGCACCACGGGGATTGCGCCGGGGTGCAGCAGGTGGTCGCTCTTGCCCGCCAGGCCCTGGGTGAAGACGGCATCGTGCTCGCACAGCCACAGCGCATCGGGTGTTTCGGCCGTGCGCGTGGCCGTGTAGTCCTGCATGGCCTGCACGGTGGCGGCGTAGTCCACCCGCCCAAGCGTGCGCAGATCGATGGCCACGGGCTACAGCACCACTTTGACCAGGGGGTGGGAGGACAGGGCGCGGTACAGGTCGTCGAGCTGCTCGCGGCTGGTGGCCGTGATGGTGACAGTAACTCCGAGGTAATTGCCCTTGCTGCTGTCGCGCAGTTCAATGGTGGCGGGATCGAAGCTGGGGTCGTACTGGCGGGCCAGTTCGGTCACGGCATGGACAAAGCCATCGACCTTGGCGCCCATGACCTTGATCGGAAACCGCGAGGGGTACTCGATCAGCGAGTCCTTGCGGGCATCCGCAGCGGAGGAGTCGAGGATGGTGAGGTTCGGAGGCAAAGGAGTGGACGTCATGGAAGGCTCTGGTTGCGGTCGCCGTGCTGGCGCTGCCATTGTGCGGCAAGCCCCTTTGGGCGGCGGGGGTGTGTCACATGCCCGTGCACGTTTTCGGTGCATAACACGGGGTTGCTTGCCATTGGCGTGCGTTGGCGACTCACCACAACAGTGCCGGCAGGCGCACGCCATCGGACCTGGTTTGCAGGTCTTTGTAGTTCACAACGGGTTTTTACTTATAATTAGAGGCTTTGTGAAATTTGCAGTCTGTAACAGGGGCGTTACTCAACAATGAAAACAATCGCCCCCGAGACTGAAGCTGAGGCTGAAGATTCTGACTTCAAGCCCCTGACCGCGCAGGAAGCGCAGCAGTGGCGAAGCCGCAACCCTCCCGTCTCGATGTGGAAGGTGGTGGCAGGTCAGGCGCTTGTCGGCATGCTCGTGGCCCTGGTGGCCTGGGTGCTGACGGGCAGGACCGAGGTGGGCTGGTCTGCCGCCTACGGCGCGCTTGCAGTGGTGGCTCCGGCCGCATTGTTCGCCCGTGGGTTGTCGCGCCAGATGGCATCCGCGAATGCGGGTGCTTCCATGGCGGGGTTCTTCGGCTGGGAGATTGCCAAGATCGTGTTCACCATCGCGCTGCTGGCGGCGGCCCCCTGGGTTGTGCCCGGGCTGGTTTGGCTGGCCTTGCTGGCGGGAATGGTGATCACGATGAAAACGTACTGGGTGGCGCTCATGGTGCGGCCCGGTGTCCGAAAAACCGATTGATAGATACAAGAGAGTTGTCCGATGGCCGCAGAAGCGCACGCTCCGACTGCAAGTGAATACATCGTTCACCACCTGCAGCATCTTCAAAACGTCAACCAGACCAAGATTGTTGACTTCACGGTCATCAACTATGACTCGATCATCATTGGTTTGGTTCTGGGCGCGCTGACCCTTTTGATCCTGTGGTCCGCTGCCCGCAAGGCCACCTCCGGCGTGCCCGGCCGCTTCCAGGCGGCAGTGGAGATGCTGGTGGAGATGGTGGACAACCAGGCCAAGGCCAACATCCACAACGCCGAGAGCCGCAAGTTCATCGCTCCCCTGGGCCTCACGGTGTTCGTCTGGATCTTCCTGATGAACTTCATGGACATGCTGCCCGTGGACCTGCTGCCCGCCATCTGGGCCAAGATCTATGGCGCTGCGGGCCACGATCCACACCATGCCTACCTGCGCGTCGTGCCCACGGCCGACCTGTCGACCACCCTGGGCCTGGCATTCGCCATCCTGATCCTGCGCTTCTGGTACAGCGTCAAGATCAAGGGCGTAGGCGGCTGGAGCCATGAACTCGTGTCGGCCCCGTTCGGCACCAGCAAGAATCCCATCTTCGCCCTGATCCTGGGCGTGGTGAACCTGCTCATGCAGGTCATTGAATATGTCGCCAACACCGTGTCGCATGGCATGCGGTTGTTCGGCAACATGTACGCCGGCGAACTGGTGTTCATGCTGATCGCCCTGATGGGTGGTGCGGCTGCACTGTCGCTGTCGGGTGTGCTGCTGCCTGTGGGCCACGTCATCGCTGGCACCATCTGGACGCTGTTCCACATTCTGGTGATCTCGCTGCAAGCCTTCATCTTCATGATGCTTGCGCTGATCTACCTCGGTCAGGCGCACAACGCGCACTAACGGTTCCCTTTCGTTTCCTTTTCAACCTTTCCTTTTTTTAACTCAGGAGTCATCATGGAAAACATTCTCGGTCTCGTCGCTCTGGCTTGTGGTCTGATCGTTGGCCTCGGCGCTATCGGCGCTTCCATCGGTATCGCACTGATGGGTGGCAAGTTCCTCGAATCGTCGGCACGTCAGCCTGAGCTGATCAACGAACTGCAAACCAAGATGTTCATCTTGGCCGGTCTGATCGACGCCGCCTTCCTGATCGGCGTGGCCATCGCCCTGTTGTTCGCTTTCGCAAACCCCTTCGCTTCCACGTTCTTGGCCAACCTGCCCAAGTAATTCCCTCCCAACGCCACTCTAGAAAGGTGTTGCCGTGAGTATCAACGCGACCCTGTTCATTCAGGCCATCGTCTTCCTGATCCTGGTGTGGTTCACGATGAAGTTCGTGTGGCCCCCGATCGCGAAGGCGTTGGATGAACGAGCCCAGAAAATCGCCGAAGGCCTCGCTGCTGCCGACCGTGCCAAGACCGAACTGACCGCTGCCAACCAGCGCGTCGAGAAGGAACTGTCACAGGCTCGCAACGAATCGGCCTCGCGTCTTGCGGACGCCGACCGCCGTGCCCAGGCCATCATCGAAGAAGCCAAGGCACGCGCTACGGAGGAAGGCAACAAGATCGTTGCATCCGCACGTGCCGAAGCCGAACAGCAAACGGTGCAAGCCCGCGAAGCCCTGCGTGAGCAGGTGGCCGCGCTGGCCGTCAAGGGTGCAGAGCAGATTCTCCGCAAGGAAGTCAATGCCGGCGTTCACGCCGACCTGCTCAACCGCCTGAAGACCGAGCTGTAAGGGGACACACATGGCTGAACTCGCCACCATTGCCCGTCCCTACGCCGAAGCCCTGTTCAAGGCCGCTACCGCGGGTGCGGGCATGGACCTGGCCAGCACCGCTGACTGGGTCGATGAACTGGCGGCCATTGCCGCCAACCCCCAGCTGCGCCAGCTGGCGGACAGCCCCAAGGTGACGGCAGACCAGGTGTTTGCCGTCTTCACGGGTGTTGCGCGTTCGGCGCTGTCCGATACGGCCAAGAATTTCCTGCGCACGGTCATCGACAACGGGCGCCTTGCTGCGCTGCCGGAAGTCGCCGTGCAATTCCGTGCCCTCGTGAATCGCCGCGCCGGCTCTTCGGACGCCGTGGTGCACAGCGCCTTCCCGATGGATGCCGCAGCACTGGCTGAGGTCAGCGCCGCGCTGGAAAAGCGCTTTGGCCGCAAGCTCAACCTCACCGTTCAGCTGGACGAGTCCCTGATCGGTGGCATTCGCGTAGTGGTGGGTGACGAGGTGCTGGACACTTCGGTCAAGGCCCGTCTTGAACAAATGAAAGCGGCCCTCACCGCGTAAGCGCGGCGAGGACAGCGAACCAAAGAAAGAAGGAAAGAGTCATGCAACTCAATCCCGCAGAAATTTCTGAACTCATCAAGAGCCGCATCGAAGGTCTGGCCGCCAGCAGCGATATCCGCAACCAGGGTACCGTGGTGTCCGTGTCCGACGGTATCGTGCGCGTGCACGGCCTGTCCGACGTGATGGCCGGCGAAATGCTCGAGTTCCCCGCCACCAAGGACGGCCAGCCCTCCTTCGGCCTGGCCTTGAACCTCGAGCGCGACTCCGTCGGCGCCGTGATTCTGGGTGAGTACGAACACATCTCCGAAGGCGACACCGTCAAGTGCACGGGCCGCATTCTGGAAGTGCCCGTGGGCCCCGAACTGGTCGGCCGCGTGGTGAACGCCCTGGGCCAGCCGATCGACGGTAAGGGCCCCATCAATGCCAAGCTCACCGACGTGATCGAAAAGGTCGCTCCGGGCGTGATCGCCCGTAAATCGGTGGACCAACCCCTGCAGACCGGCCTGAAGTCCATCGACTCCATGGTGCCCGTGGGCCGTGGCCAGCGCGAGCTGATCATCGGTGACCGCCAGACCGGCAAGACGGCTGTCGCCATCGACGCCATCATCGCCCAGAAGGGCCAGGGCGTGACGTGTATCTACGTCGCCATCGGCCAGAAGGCTTCGTCGATCAAGAACGTGGTGCGCGCCCTGGAACAGGCCGGCGCCATGGAATACACGATCGTGGTGGCTGCATCGGCCTCCGAATCGGCTGCCATGCAGTACGTGTCGGCCTACTCGGGCTGCACGATGGGCGAGTACTTCCGCGACCGCGGCCAGGACGCCCTGATCGTTTATGACGACCTGTCCAAGCAGGCTGTGGCCTACCGCCAGGTTTCGCTGCTGCTGCGCCGCCCACCAGGCCGCGAAGCCTACCCAGGCGACGTGTTCTATCTCCACAGCCGCCTGCTCGAGCGCGCTGCCCGCGTGAACGCCGACTACGTCGAAGCCTTCACCAAGGGTGAAGTCAAGGGCAAGACCGGTTCGCTGACCGCACTGCCCATCATCGAAACGCAAGCCGGCGACGTGTCCGCCTTCGTTCCGACCAACGTGATCTCGATCACGGACGGCCAGATCTTCCTGGAAACCAGCCTGTTCAACGCCGGTATCCGTCCCGCCATCAACGCCGGTATCTCGGTGTCGCGCGTCGGTGGTGCTGCCCAGACCAAGCTGGTGAAGAACCTGTCCGGTGGTATCCGTACCGACCTGGCCCAGTACCGTGAACTGGCTGCGTTCGCGCAGTTCGCTTCCGACCTGGACGAAGCCACCCGCAAGCAGCTGGACCGCGGTGCCCGCGTGACCGAACTGCTCAAGCAGGCACAGTACAGCCCGCTGTCCATCTCGCTGATGGCTGCCACGCTGTTCGCTGTGAACAAGGGCTTCATGGACGACATCGATGTCAAGAAGGTCCTCGACTTCGAACACGGCCTGCACCAGTTCCTGAAGACCAGCCACGCTGCACTGCTGGCCAAGCTGGAACAGGCCAAGGCCATGGACAAGGACGCAGAAGCCGAACTGACCGCTGCCATCGGCGCGTTCAAGAAGTCGTTCGCTTAAACCGGACGAGGAGCCATCATGGCAGCAGGCAAGGAAATACGCGGCAAGATCAAATCGGTGGAAAACACCAAGAAGATCACCAAGGCCATGGAGATGGTGGCTGCATCCAAAATGCGCAAGGCGCAGGACCGGATGCGCGCTGCCCGTCCCTACAGCGAGAAGATCCGCAACATTGCAGCCAACCTCGGCCACGCCAACCCGGAATACGTGCATCCGTTCATGAAGGTGAACGATGCCAAGGTGGCGGGCGTGATCGTGGTGACGACGGACAAGGGCCTGTGCGGCGGCATGAACACCAACGTGTTGCGTGCCGTGACGACCAAGTTGCGTGAACTGCAGACCGCTGGCGTGTCGACGGAAGCCGTGGCGATTGGCAACAAGGGCCTGGGTTTCCTGAACCGTGTCGGTGCCAAGGTGGTTTCGCACGTGACGGGTCTGGGCGACACGCCCCATCTGGACAAGCTGATCGGCCCGGTCAAGGTGCTGCTCGACGCGTATGCGGAAGGCAAGATCAACGCGGTGTACCTGAGCTACACCAAGTTCATCAACACCATGCGCCAGGAATCGGTGGTGGAGCAGCTGCTCCCGCTGTCGTCCGAGCAACTGCAGGCCGACAAGACCGAGCATGGCTGGGACTACATCTACGAACCCGATGCCCAGACCGTGATCGATGATCTGCTGGTCCGCTATGTCGAATCCCTGATCTACCAGGCCGTTGCGGAAAACATGGCGTCCGAGCAGTCGGCACGCATGGTGGCCATGAAGGCCGCCACCGACAACGCCGGCAGCGTCATTGGCGAGTTGAAGCTGGTCTACAACAAGACGCGCCAGGCAGCGATCACGAAGGAACTGTCCGAGATCGTGGCTGGCGCCGCTGCTGTGTAAGCAGCTCAACCAACATCTATATTGGAGCGAAAAATGGCTCAAGTGCAAGGCAAGATTGTTCAATGTATCGGCGCTGTGGTGGACGTTGAGTTCCCGCGCGACCAGATGCCCAAGGTTTACGACGCCCTGAAGCTCGAAGGCACGACGCTGACGCTGGAAGTGCAGCAGCAGCTGGGCGACGGCGTGGTGCGTACCATTGCCCTGGGTTCGTCCGACGGCCTGCGCCGCGGCATCATGGTGACCAACACCGGCAACGCCATCACCGTGCCCGTGGGCAAGGCAACGCTGGGCCGCATCATGGACGTGCTGGGCGCGCCCATCGACGAGCGCGGTCCCGTGAGCCAGGAACTGACGGCATCCATTCACCGCAAGGCCCCTGCGTACGACGAACTGTCGCCTTCGCAAGAGCTGCTGGAAACGGGCATCAAGGTGATCGACCTGGTGTGCCCGTTCGCCAAGGGCGGCAAGGTGGGTCTGTTCGGTGGCGCCGGCGTGGGCAAGACCGTGAACATGATGGAACTCATCAACAACATCGCCAAGGCCCACTCGGGTCTGTCGGTGTTCGCTGGTGTGGGCGAGCGTACCCGCGAAGGGAACGACTTCTACCACGAAATGGCCGATTCCGGCGTGGTGAACCTCGAGAAGCTCGAAGAGTCCAAGGTCGCCATGGTCTACGGCCAGATGAACGAGCCACCAGGCAACCGTCTGCGCGTGGCGCTGACCGGCCTGACGATCGCCGAATCCTTCCGTGACGAAGGCCGTGACGTGCTGTTCTTCGTGGACAACATCTACCGCTACACGCTGGCCGGTACCGAAGTGTCCGCTCTGCTGGGCCGTATGCCTTCCGCCGTGGGCTACCAGCCTACGCTGGCCGAGGAAATGGGCCGTCTGCAAGAGCGTATCACCTCGACCAAGGTCGGTTCGATCACCTCCATCCAGGCCGTATACGTGCCAGCCGATGACTTGACCGACCCTTCGCCTGCCACGACCTTCGCCCACTTGGACTCTACCGTGGTGCTGTCGCGTGACATCGCTTCGCTGGGTATCTACCCTGCCGTGGATCCCCTGGACTCCACCAGCCGCCAGCTGGACCCCAACGTCGTGGGCGAAGACCACTACGCCACGGCCCGTGCGGTGCAAGGCACGCTGCAGCGCTACAAGGAACTGCGCGACATCATCGCCATTCTGGGCATGGACGAACTGGCTCCTGAAGACAAGCTGGCCGTGGCCCGCGCGCGCAAGATCCAGCGTTTCCTGTCGCAGCCTTTCCACGTGGCCGAAGTGTTCACGGGCTCGCCAGGCAAGTACGTGCCTCTGGCCGAAACCATCCGTGGTTTCAAGATGATCGTGAACGGCGAGTGCGACCACCTGCCAGAACAAGCGTTCTACATGGTCGGCACCATCGACGAAGCCTTCGAAAAGGCCAAGAAGGTGGCCTGATTGCCCGGTGGCTGAGCGGCCTGTGCCGCCCAGCCGTCCCCCGCAATCGCGCAACCCATCCCCCTTTTTCGAGGAGCAATGATGAACACCATCCACGTCGATGTGGTCAGTGCCGAAGAGTCCATCTTCTCCGGTGAAGCACGCTTTGTCGCGCTGCCCGGCGAGGCGGGCGAGCTGGGCATCTATCCCCGCCACACCCCGCTGATCACGCGCATCAAGCCCGGCTCGGTGCGCATCGAGATGGCCAACGGTGGCGAAGAGTTCGTCTTCGTGGCCGGTGGCATTCTGGAAGTGCAGCCCAACTGCGTGACCGTGCTGTCCGATACCGCCATCCGCGGCAAGGACCTGGACGACGAGAAGGCCAACGCTGCCAAGGCATCTGCCGAGGAAGCGCTGAAGAACGCCAAGAGCGAGATCGACCTGGCCAAGGCCCAGTCCGAGCTGGCCGTCATGGCGGCCCAGATCGCCGCCCTGCGCAAGTACCGCCAGAAGAAGTAAGCAAGCAAGCGAGCAAGCAAGTAAGAAGCGAAAACAAGTAAGCAAGCCCTCCAGGTCCTCGCGGATCTGGCCTGAAAACCCGGCCTCGGCCGGGTTTTTTTATGCCTGTGCGCCGCGGCGAGCTTGGGGTTCGGAAGGTGCATGCTGCGGCCTGCCGAAGCAGGGCGAAGCGCCTGCAATGCCGCTGGCGCCGGGCGTGGCCGCTGCTCCATGGGGTCGGCCAGGTTCCAGGGGCGGCTGCTTCCCTGTGCAGAGATCCTGCAGTACCGAGCTGTTGAAGTTGGTGGCCACTTTGCAACGAGCGGCGGTGAATGGGCGCAATGGAGATGGCTGCAACCTGTGTCCAGTGCTGCCGCTTGCACCATGGCGGCTGACGGACGTGGCGGCGGTACTACCCACTTCCCGGACATGCAAAAAGCCAGAGCCCCGCAAGGGGCCCTGGCTTTTTGCATGGAGGCTGCAGTGCGGTCTGCAGCCTGGTACGCCTGTGGATTACAGGGCGCTGATCTCGCCCGAAGGGATCTGGCCGGTGCGCACGGCTTCGGCAGCCGCTGCACGCACGGCAGCGCGGTCGGCCGTGGACTTGTAGGTCACGACGCGCGAACCAGCAGGCTCGATGCTGCGGGTCTGGGCAACCGTAGCAGCTTCGGCAGCCACTTCGGCACGGGTGCGGTTCGTGTCGAACTTCAGGGCGAACTGCGAGGCATCGGCTTCGTCAGCGTGGGCACCGAAAGCGGAGAAAGCAGCCACAGCGGCGATGGAGAGGATGCGAGCGGTCTTGTTCATGGTGATCTCGATTCTTGAATGGGGTTGGTCTGGGGTCCGTTCGGGGCGCTGATTACAGAGCGCCAATCTCGCCGGAAGAAATCTGGCCGGTGCGCACAGCGTCAGCAGCCTGGGCACGCACGGCAGCGCGGTCAGCGGTCGACTTGTAGGTCACCACGCGGGAACCAGCGGGTTCCAGGCTGCGCGTCTGGGCGACGGTGGCGGCTTCGGCGGCCACTTCAGCGCGGGTGCGGTTGGTTTCGAACTTGGTGGCGAATTGCGAAGCGTCGGCTTCGTCAGCGTGGGCGCCGAAAGAAGCGAAAGCAGCCACAGCGGCGATGGAGAGGAAACGGGCGGTCGTGTTCATGATGAAATCCTTGGTAGAAAAAGAAGCGTCTCAATAAAACCGGGACAGAAACCATTCCTGAACCGGGTTCGGTGAGTCGCCTTGCGGGTTCGGCTCATCGATGGGTTGAACTGTACGCCCCATGTGATCAAAGAAAAACCATCTGGTCGCGAACTAACTGTTCCAGTATTGGAAACAATGCTCTGGGAACTTTTGCGGGTTTACCCGTGACTCACTCCGCAAGCCAGGGGCCATGAGCGGATGGGTAGAGAAAAACCCGTGGCCACAAACGGAACAATGGAAAAGCGGCGTGTCCGCGCCCGCGCGTACGCCGTGTCCGGGTGGGACCACAAGCCCGGCGGACCGCGCACAATAGGCGCACTGCCCACCACCCCTTCTTGCCCATGCCCCGCGCACGACCCATTGCTGCCACCTTGGGCGGCTCTTCGGACGAGACCGAAACCGCCTTCTACGATGCACTCCAGCGGGGTGATCTCGAACTGCTGATGTCGTGCTGGGCCGATGAGGAGGACATCATCTGCGTGCACCCGGGTGGCCCGCGGCTCGTGGGGGCCCCCGCCATCCGCACGGCGTTCGAGGCCATGTTTGCCAATGGCACGGTGCGTGCCCGTCCGAGCCAGGTGCGCCGCGTGCAGGCGCTGACCAGCGCCGTGCACAGCGTGGCCGAGCATGTCGAGGTGATGTTGCCCGACGGCATGCACCGGGCCATCGTGATCGCCACCAACGTGTACCACAAGACGCCGCAGGGCTGGCGCCTGGTCGTGCACCACGCCAGCGCGGGGGTGGCGGAGGATGTGCAGGCCATGCAGGCGCAGCAGCCAGTACTGCATTGATGGGGCCCGCGCCATGCAGTATGTAGCGCCGCGATGGCTGCCCGGCGGGCAATTGCAGACCATCTGGCCTGCGTTGTACTCGCGCCGCGTGTTCGGTGCCCAGCCGCCGCCCTACCGGCGCGAGCGCTGGGACACCCCCGATGGCGATTTCGTGGATGTGGACTTCCTCGACGACGACGGGGTGGCGCATGGCATTGAGCGGCCGCTGCTGGTGGTGTTCCATGGCCTCGAAGGCTCTTCGCGCAGCCACTACAGCGAGGCTTTTGCCGACCTCGCGCGCGAGCGCGGCTGGGCCTGTGCGCTGCCGCATTTCCGCGGCTGCAGCGGTGAGATCAACCGCGCGCCGCGCGCCTACCACTCGGGGGACCATGCCGAGATCGGCTGGATGCTGCAGCGCCTGCGTGCCGCTCACCAGGGGCCTGTAATGGCGGCCGGCGTCTCCCTGGGGGGCAATGCACTGCTGCGCTGGGCCGCGGAGGTGGGCGAAGACGCAGGCCGTTGCGTGGACGCGGTGGCGGCGGTGTGCTCTCCGATCGACCTGGCCGCCGGCGGCCACGCCATCGGGCGGGGCTTCAACCGGCAGGTCTACACGCGCATGTTCATGCGCACCCTGGTGCCCAAGGCTTTGCAGAAGCTGGCCCAGCACCCGGGCCTGTTCGACCGCCAGGCCCTGCTGGCGGCGCGCGATCTGTACGCCTTCGACAATGTCTTCACCGCGCCGGTGCACGGCTTTCGCAACACCGAAGACTACTGGTCGCGGGCGTCGGCCAAGCCGCTGCTGCACCGCATCCGCATCCCTGCGCTGGTGGTGAACGCACGCAACGATCCCTTTGTTCCGGCCAGCAGCCTGCCCGGCGTGCACGAGGTGGGGCGTTGCGTCACCCTGTGGCAGCCGGCGCATGGCGGCCATGTGGGTTTTGCCAAGGGACGTCTGCCGGGCCATGTGCGGGCCATGCCCGATGCCGTGGGCGCCTGGCTCGCGGCGCAGGCTGACACGCAAGGCCGCGAAGCGGGGGCACAATCGGGGCATGGATGACATCGTCAAGCAGGCCCTGGCCAAATGGCCCAATGTGCCCGACTGCTACGGCTGGCTGGGCCTGGATGCGCGCGGGCGTTGGTACATGCGCGATGACCGGACGCAGGCCGCCGGTCCGTTTCCACAGGCCAAGGGCTCGTTGCTGCAGCACGAGAAGCTGATCGACTTCATCCACCGCAACTACGAGGCGGATGGGGCGGGGCAGTGGTTCTTCCAGAACGGACCGCAGCGCGTGTACGTGGAGCTCGAAGCCACGCCGCTGGTCTGGCGCCTGTCGGCCGATGGGGCCGTGACCTCGCACACCGGACAGTCCACCACCGTGGACGAATGCCTGCTGGATGCACAGGGCCGGGTCTACCTGGTGACGCCCCTGGGTGTGGGCCTGGTGCACACGCTGGATGTGGGCCTGGCGGCCGAGGCGGTGGAGCAGGGGCGCTGGACGCCGCTGGAGGTGCGGGCCGAGGACCTGCCGGCACGCCATGGGTTCGTCACCAGCCCTGCTGCGCAGCACAGGGCCTGATCGGCCTGGCGCCCCAGGCAAGGCACAAAAAAGCCGACCTCATGGGGTCGGCTTTTTGCTGGGGTAGCGTGTGCTTACTGCGAAGCGCCCGATGCAGGCGCTGCGGCTGCACCGTCGGCTGCTGCGGAGGCTGCCGCCGCAGGCGCTGCGGGTTCATCGAACTTGGCACCACCGGCATTGGCCATGAAGGCCACGGCACGCGCGATCTCGGTGTCGCTGAAGTCGCCGCCACCCTGGGGTGCCATGGCGCCCTTGCCCTTGAGGGCCGACTGGACCAGCGTTTCAAAGCCGGTCTTGATGCGGGCCGACCAGGCTGCGGCGTCACCAAACTTCGGAGCGCCTGCGGCGCCGGCCGCATGGCAGGCGGCACACTGGGCCTTGTAAACGGCTTCGCCATTGGCCAGGGGGCGGTTGGCGTCACGCACTTCGACCACGCCCACCTTCTGGATGCGGGCCGCGGTGGCCTTCTGGCTATCGACTGCACCGGCACCCGGCTTGTCGGCCGAGGTCACGTAGAGGACGAGGCCGATGATGGCGAAGATCGGAATCACAAACGAGGCAAGTACCGCGACCAGCAACTGCTTGGGGTTCTTGATCGGGCCGGTATGGGCTTCTTCGTGGTGGGTGTCGCTCATGACTTCCTCGGGTTTATCGTGGGGCTTTGATGCAATCAACCTTCAATTATATCTGCCGGTGCCCCCAGCCCCTGCACCTGTGGCGACGCGTGTGCCGAAAGGCCGACAGTGCCTTGCGGGCTGCGCACCACGTGCCGTGGCCGCCCGCCAGCCTTCAGGATCCCGCGGCCGCCGGGGCTGCGGGTTCGGCCGTGCCACCACCGCCCAGGGCCTTGTACAGCACCACCTGGTTTTGCAGCTGGGCCAGTCGCACCTGCACCACACCCTGCTGGGTGGTGAACAGCGAGCGCTCGGCGTCCAGCAGGTCCAGGTAGCTGGACACGCCGTTGCGGTAGCGCAGGTCGGCCAGGCGCAGGCGGGCCTCTTCGGCCTCGGCCTGGCGGCGCTGGGCCTCGGCCTGTTCGGCCAGGGTGGACTGGCCGGCCAGCGCGTCGGACACCTCGCGGAAGGCCGTCTGGATGGCCTTCTCGTACTGCGCCACGGCGATGCCGCGTGCGGCCTGCGAGCTCTCCAGGTTGGCCTGGTTGCGGCCGGCGTCAAAGATCGGCAGCAGCAGCGACGGGGCGATGGTGAAACCCCAGGAGCCGCTCTTGAACAGGCCCGAGAGCTCACCGCTGGCCGTACCGGCCTGCGCCGTCAGCGAGATGCGCGGGAAGAAGGCGGCGCGCGCGGCACCGATGTTGGCATTGGCCGCGATCAGCTGCTGCTCGGCCTGGCGGATGTCGGGACGTTGCGTGAGCAGCTCCGACGGCAGGCCCGCAGGCAGGGCAGCCATGGCCGGTGCCTGGGCCAGGGATGCGCCCGCCAGGCTGGTCAGGACATCGGTCGGCACCGGTTGCCCCAGCAGCAGGGCCAGGGCGTTCTCGTCCAGCGCGCGCTGGCGCTGCTGCTGCGCCAAGGTCGCGCGCGCGGCCTGGGTCAGCGACTCGGCCTGGCGGAAGTCGAGCTCCGACGCCACGCCGGCATCCAGGCGCAGGCGCGTGAGGCGCACCGATTCCTCGCGCGAGGTGAGGGTGCGGCGCGACAGGTTGAGCAGCTCCTCGTCGGCCAGCAGCGTCAGCCAGCCATTGGCCACGGCGGCCACCAGGCTGACCTGGGCGGCATTGCGGCCCTCCTCGCTGGCCAGGTACTGGGCCAGTGCCTGTTCTTTCAGGCTGGCGATGCGGCCGAAGAAGTCGATCTCCCAGGCCGAGAGGGCCAGGCCCACGCTGAACGAGTTGGTCAGGTCGCCGTTGGACGCCGAAGGGCCCCGGCTGGCATTGGCGCCCAGGCCCACGCTGGGGAACTGGTCCGCGCGGCGGACCTGGAACTGCGCGCGCGCCTGCTCGATGTTGAGCGCGGCCACGCGCAGGTCGCGGTTGTTGGCCAGGGCGGCGCTGATCAGGGCCTGCAGGCGCGGGTCGGCAAAGTAGTCCTTCCACGGCACCTGCGCCGCGGCAGCGGCCCCTGCGGGCGCCGAGGGGCCCGCCTGGAAGGTGCCGGGCACGGGCGCCGCGGGGCGCTCGTAAGCGGGGATCATCGAGCAGCCCGACAGCAGCAGCGCCGCGGCGGCGGCCACCGCCAGGGGCAGGGGGGTACGGCTATCAGTCATGGGTTCCAACTCCTGCTTCTTCTGCGTGGCGGCGGTTCATCTCCTGCTGGCGCGCGCTGCCCTTGAACAGGCTGCGCACCACGACGAAGAACACGGGCACGAAGAACACGGCCAGCGCTGTGCCGGTGACCATGCCGCCGAGCACGCCGGTGCCGATGGCGCGCTGGCTCGCCGAGCCCGCGCCCGAGGCAATGGCCAGCGGCAGCACGCCCAGGCCGAAGGCCAGCGAGGTCATCACGATGGGGCGAAAACGCAGGTGGGCTGCGGCCAGCGCCGACTCGATCACACCGCGTCCCTGCGCCTGCAGGTCCTTGGCGAACTCGATGATCAGGATGGCGTTCTTCGCCGACAGGCCGATGATGGTGATCAGCCCCACCTGGAAGTAGACGTCGTTCGCATACCCCCGCAGCAAGGTGGCCAGCAGCACACCGAGCACGCCGAGCGGCACCACCAGGATCACGGCCAGCGGGATCGACCAGCTCTCGTACAGTGCGGCCAGGCACAGGAACACCGCCAGGATGGCGAAGCTGTACAGGATCAGCGACTGCGAGCCGGCGAGCTTTTCCTCGCGCGACATGCCCGTCCACTCATAGCCGAAGCCCGGTGGCAGCTGGGCGGCGAGTTTTTCCATCTCGGCCATGGCGGCACCGGTGCTCATGCCCGGGGCGGGCGAGCCCGAGATGCGCACGGCCGGGTAGCCGTTGTAGCGCACCGTCTGCTGCGCGCCCTTGATCCAGCGCGTGCTGGCAAAGGCCGACAGCGGCACCGGCTTGCCCAGATTGTTGCTGGCGTTGATCTTGAGCAGGTCGTCGGGCTGCATGCGCGCCGGTGCGTCGGCCTGCACCACCACCCGCTGCAGACGGCCCTGGTTCGGGAAGTCGTTCACATAGGTCGAGCCCAGGGCGGTGGACAGGGCCGAGTTGATCGCATCGAAGGGCACGCCCAGGGCGTTGGCCTTGTCGCGGTCGATGTCGATCTGCAGCTGCGGCGCGTCTTCCAGGCCGTCGGGGCGCACCTGGGTGATCACCTTGCTCTGCGATGCCATGCCCAGCAGCTGGTTGCGCGCGTTGATCAGTGCCTCGTGGCCGGCGCCGCTGCGGTCCTGCAGGCGGAACGAGAAGCCGCTGGCATTGCCCAGCTCGGGGATGGGCGGCGGGCTCAGCGGGTAGATGAAGGCATCGCGGATGCCCATCAGCCCGCCAAAGGCGCGGCCTGCCACCTCCTGGGCCGACTGGCCGGGGGCGTGGCGCTCCTTCCAATCCTTCAGGGTCACGAAGGCGAGTGCGGCGTTCTGGCCCTGGCCGGAGAAGCTGAAGCCCAGCACGCCGACCATGCTCTGCACCTCGGGCTGCTTGAGGATGAACTCCTCGACCTGCTGCATCACGGCCAGTGTGCGTTCCTGCGTCGCACCGGGCGGCAACTGCACGTTGACGATGATGTTGCCCTGGTCTTCGCCGGGCAGGAAGGAGGTGGGCACGCGCATGTAGACCACCGCCACGGCGCCGATGATGGCCGCGTAGATGATGAGGTAGCGCGCCGCCTTGCGCAGCATGCGCGAGACCATGCTTTCATAGCCCTTGGCCGTGCGCGAGAAGCCGCGGTTGAACCAGCCGAAGAAGCCGGTCTTTTCATGGTGGTGGCCGGCTTCCACGGGCTTGAGCAGCGTGGCGCACAAGGCCGGCGTGAGCGACAGCGCCATGAAGGCCGAGAAGCCGATGGATGCCACCATCACCGCCGAGAACTGGCGGAAGATGTTGCCGGTGGAGCCCGAGAAGAAGGCCAGCGGCACGAACACCGAGATCAGCACCACGGTCACGCCGATGATGGCGCCCGAGATCTGGCGCATGGCCTTGCGCGTGGCCTCCAGTGGTGGCAGGCCTTCCTCGCTCATGATGCGCTCGACGTTCTCCACCACCACGATGGCGTCGTCCACCACGATACCGATCACCAGCACCATGCCGAACATGGTCAGCACGTTGATCGAGAAGCCCAGTGCCAGCAGCGTGGCCATGGTCCCCAGGAGGGCGATGGGCACCACGATGGTGGGGATGATGGTGTAGCGCCAGTTCTGCAGGAACAGGAACATCACCAGGAACACCAGCACCACGGCTTCCAGCAGCGTCATCGCCACCTGGGTGATGGAGATGTCCACGAAGCGCGAGCTGTCGTAGGGGATGCTCCACTCCGTGCCCTCCGGGAAGAAGCGGGCCAGTTCGCCCATCTTGGTGCGCACGGCCTTGGCTGCTTCCAGCGCATTGCCGCTGGGCGACAGCTGCACGCCGATACCGACCGCGGGCTTGCCGTTCAAGCGGGCCGAGGTGGCATAGGCCTGGCCACCGAGCTCCACGCGCGCCACGTCCTTGAGGCGCACGGTGGAGCCGTCGGTGTTGGCGCGCAGCACAATGCTGCCGAACTGTTCGACGCTGGACAGCTGGCCGTTGACCACCACCGTGGCGGCGATGCCCTGGCCGGCCACGTTGGGCAGGTCACCAATGGTGCCGCTGGCCACCTGGGCGTTCTGCGCCCGGATGGCGGCCGTGATCTCGGCGGCCGAGAGGTTGAAACTCTGCATCCTGGCCGGGTCGATCCAGATGCGCATGGAGCGCTCGGTACCGAACAACTGGGCCTGGCCGATGCCGGGAAGGCGCTGCAGCTCGGGCACGATGTTGCGCGAGGCATAGTCGCCCAGGGCCACGGTGTCCATCTTCGGGTTGGTCGACGAGAGCATCGTGAACAGCAGGAAGTTGGAGCGCGACTTGTCCACGCGCACGCCCTGCTGCGTCACCGCCGAGGGCAGGCGTGGCGAGGCGCGCGAGAGGCGGTTCTGCACATCCACCTGCGCCAGCTCGGCGTTGGTGCCGGGCTGGAAGCTCAGCGTGATGCTGCCCGAGCCATCGGCCTGGGCCACCGACTCCATGTAGATCAGCCCGGGCGAGCCGTTCATCTCGCGTTCGATGACGGACAGCACGCTGTCCTCCAGCGTCTGCGCCGAGGCGCCGGGGTAGGCGGCATTGATGACGATGGCGGGCGGCGCCACCGGCGGGTATTGCGCGATCGGCAGCTGCGTGATCGCCACGCCGCCCATCACCATGATGAACAGGGCGATCACCCACGCGAAGATCGGGCGGTCGATAAAGAACTTGGCCATGGATGCCCCTTACTTCGAAGCGGCGGCAGAGGCCGCAGGCGCTGCGCCGGGGGCCGCTGCGGCGGCCGGGGCTGCTGCGGGCGCAGCACCGGCAGCCTGCCAGGGAACCGGCTTGACGGGCGTGCCCGGGGGCAGCATCTGCAGCTTCTGGAAGCCGTCGACCATGACCTTCTCGCCAGCCTTCAGGCCGTCGAGCACCACCCAGCGGTTGTTCTGAGCGGCGCTGATCTTGACGCTGCGCGGGCTGATCTTGCCGTCCTCGCCCACCACGCTCACCGTGTCACCCTGTTGGGTGCGTGTCACGGCCTGCTGGGGCAGGGTGATGGCGTTGCTGGCCTCCACCTGCTCGATCTGCACGCGCAGGTACAGGCCGGGCAGCAGTTCGCCCTTGGGGTTGGGCACTTCGGCGCGCAGCGTGACCTGGCCCGTGGTCGCATCGACCGTCAGGTCCGAGAACAGCAGCTTGCCAGGGTGGGCATACACCGAGCCATCGCCCAGCAGCAGCTTGACGCTGGCCGCGTCGCCGCTGGCGCGCTTGAACTGGCCGCTTTCCATGGCGCGGCGCAGTGCAAACACCTCGCTCGCCGACTGGGTGAAGTTCACGTACACCGGGTCGATCTGCTGGATCACGGCCAGCGGCGTGGCCTCGCCCTGGCCCACCAGGGCGCCTTCGGTCACCAGGGCGCGGCCGATGCGCCCGGAGATGGGGGCCGTCACGCTGGCGTAGCTGAGGTTGATGCCCGCGGTGCGCGTGGCCGCGCGGCCGGCTTCCACGTCGGCCTGGGCCTGCTTCTGGGCGGCCTCGGCGTTGACGAAATCCTGCTTGCTGATGGCGTTGGCCGCCACCAGGGGGCGGTAGCGCTCCACCGTGGCCGTGGCCTGGGCCAGGTTGGCCTCGGCCTTGGCCAAGCTGGCCTTGGCACTGTCTGCCGCCGCAGCGTAGGTGGCCGGGTCGATGCGGAACAGGGCCTGGCCCGCCTTCACGTCGCTGCCCTCGCGGAACTCGCGCTTGAGCAGGATGCCGGCGGCGCGGGCGCGCACCTGGGCGACGCGCGAGGCTTCCACGCGGCCGGGCAACTCCGTGACCAGGCCGACATCGCCCGGCGTGGCAACCACCACGCCCACTTCGACGGGCGGCATCTTGGGGGCGCCGCCGGCCGCAGCCGGGGCATCGGACTTGCCGCACGCGGCGAGGAAGGCGGTCACGGTGCACAGAGCGGCCACTGGCAGCATTCGCTTCAGGGCAGGGATGCGCGCAATGCGGGGGGAGGGGTCACGCAGGCGAGGCATGGGAGTCCTTGTGTTGGGCATCAACGGGAGGGTCACGGCAGGCATCGCCGGGCAGCGGGCTGCGTCGGCGAGTAGGAGTTTCTACCAATAGACGGGCAATTATACATACAACCATGGATGTATAATAGAGCCGGCGCGCCACCCGGGCCGCCGGTGAACTTGCATGGAATGAAAGGCTGTACCCATGGTGCGCAGAACCAAAGAGGACGCAATTGCCACGCGCAACGGCCTGATCGACGCGGCAGAGCGGGTGTTCTACGACAAGGGCGTCTCCCGGGCCTCCCTGAGCGACATTGCCCTGGCTGCGGGCACCACCCGGGGGGCCATCTACTGGCACTTCAAGGACAAGGTCGATCTCTTCAATGCCATGATGGATCGGGTGACCCTGCCGCTGGAGCAGGGCTATGCCGAATTCGAGGCCAATGCCGACCTCGATCCCCTGCAGCGCCTGCGCGCCGTGATGGCCCTGGTGCTGGAGAGCGTGGCCTCGGACGAGCACACCCGCCGCGTGTTCGAGATCGCCATGCACAAGGTGGAGTACGTGGGGGAACTGGTCGCCGTGCGCGAGCGCCACATGGCCGCCTGCGACGGCTTCATCCGCCAGCTGGCGCGTGACTTCGAACTCGCCGCCAGCGCGCAAAAGGTCACCATGCCGGTCACGCCCCTGGGGGCCGCGCTGGGCCTGCACGCCATGTTCGACGGCCTGATGCAGAACTGGATCCTGTCCAACGGCATCTTCGACCTGCTGGGCACCGGCCGTGTCTGCACCGACGCCTTCATCTCGGGCCTGGGGCTGCGGATCGGGGCCTGCGCGCCTCCCGCGGGTACGCCCTAGCGGGCTTTTGCTGCGGGGCGGCGACCGCATGCGATAATGCCGAGCTACACGCACGCGGCTGTAGCTCAGTGGATAGAGTATTGGCCTCCGAAGCCAAGGGTCGTGGGTTCGATCCCCGCCAGCCGCGCCACCATCTTCCCGCATGGACCTGGATACCGTTGTTCGTGCCCCCATTGCCGTGCCAAGAGGATCCGGGCCCGCTCACCAGGCAACGGGGTACCCCAGGGTCCCATGCTGAAGCGATCCATGGTGCTTGCGGAACGCCCATGCGCTGTGTCCAATAGAACAATGCCGCACCTGCTATTCAAATGGGTCCTGCGCGAGGACCGCTACGAGTTTTCCGGCGAAGCGAAGACCCCGCGTGCGCTCGAAGCCGAGGTGAATGCCGAGATCGTGGCGATCTGGGCTTGGCTGCAGCGCCAGAAGCTGCGGCCTGGGCAGTTCGGCTGGGAGGCCACGCGCCGCACCCTCACCAGCAAGGACGAGACCCTCACTGTCTCCCATGGCACGGTGTCCGCCGACGGCAGCACGGTGTTGCATCCGCAGGAAACCCGTGTCGTCGTCACGCTGCCGGAGAAGGTGGCGGTGCAGTTCCGCTTTGAGTTCAACGTGGTGGACGACCGACGTTGACCCACCCGCTGCCGTGCCATGCTGCAAAGCAGCGAAGCCCGGGCACGAGGGGTGCTGATTGGCAGTGCCTTGCTTTCAGCGGACAAATTGGTCGATGTAATCCGCCCCCAGGCCGTTGGCCGCGTAGTGGCGCCGGCACATCTCGATCTTGGTGAACACGTCTTCGTAGCCCGTGGGCTGGCCCTGGGCGTCCACGTAGACCATGGCGCCCGAGATGTTGAAGAAGGTGATCATCTCAGTGGCTCCGCCCGAGGCCTCGTCCACCACCAGGGTGTGGATCTCACCGGGCGGTTCGAAAACGAAGGAGCCCTCGCGCGCCACCCAGTCGTGCTCCAGGTAGCGCCACGATCCGCGGATCACATAGCCGACCACGATGGACGGATGGATGTGCCGCGACAGCACACCCGACTTGCGCACACGCAGCAGGTTGCACCAGCCGCCGGTCACCGTATTGAGCAGCAGCGGGCGGAACCACACGTTCTCGGCCTGCGGCACCCAGACGCGCTCGTCGTCGGGGATGGCGGTGACAGCGATCTCGGGCTGTATGCCCGGCAGTTGAAGGATGGGTTGCATCATGGAACAGGTTCTCCGCGGGGTGGTGGCGTGTGGCACACGCTCAGGTGATCAGGTAGCCCCCGTCGACCGGCAGCACCACGCCGGTGACGAAGGCCGCCTGCGCCTTGTTGGCCAGAAAGAGCACCGGGCCAGCCACGTCCTGCGGCGTGCCCCAGCGGCCCATGGGGGTGCGCGCGAGGATGGGGGCCGAGCGGGCCGGGTCGTCCTGCAGCGCCTGGGTCAGCGGCGTGGCAATCCAACCCGGCGCCACGGCATTCACGCGGATGCCGTCGGCCGCGTAAGCGATGGCCAGCGACTTCGTCAGTTGCGCCACGCCGCCCTTGCTGGCGCTATAGCCCGGCACCAGGCCGCCACCGAAAAAACTGAGCATGGAGGCGGTATTGACGATGCAGCCGCCCGATGCCTTGAGCAGCCCGCGCGCCGCGGCGCAGGTGCGCATGCTGCCCGTGAGGTTGATATCAATGACGCGCGCGAACGCCACGGGGTCGTGCTCCTGTCCGCGCTGGATGATGCCGGCGCAATTGACCAGCACATCGAGCCGCTCCAGTGCACCGAAGAAGCTGGCCACCAAGGCGTCGTCGCGCACGTCCAGCGGCGCGAAGGCCATGCCCGGGTGTCCTGGCTGGGCCTGTGCCGCGGCCACCTCGGCCGCGGTGGCGCCGGTGGCAGTCACCTGTGCGCCAGCCTGGGCAAAGGCCTGGGCGATGCCGTGGCCGATGCCGCTGGTGGCGCCCACCACCAGCACACGCTGCCCGCTGAAGGATGGATGGTTCTGCTCTGTGGTCATGTTGCTTACTTCGCGTGGTAGGGCCGCGCGCCCAGCTTCATGCGGTAGATGCGGAAGTTGGGCACCTTGGGGGTGTTGAAGTCCATGTCTTCGTCCACCCACAGGTGCAGGTGGTTGCTCACCAGGTACAGGTCGCCGCCCGGGCCCCAGGCGAGCGTGTCGGGCCAGGAAATCTCGTCGCTGGAGACCAGGGTCGTGACCTTGCCGGACTTCGCATCGCGCTTCATCACGCCGTTCAGGCCCAGGGCGGTCATGTACAGGTTGCCGTTGCGGTCGGCTGTCATGCCGTCGGTGTTGGAGGGCAGGGTGGCTACTACCTTCGCAGCCTTTTTCACCTGGTCTTCCGTTTTCGAGAAGTCGCGCACCACGCTGGTGGGCAGCGAAAGCAGGCGGTTGCCGGTGAGGTTGGTCCAGTACAGCGTCTTCTTGTCACCCGACAGTGCGATGCCGTCGGCGCCGGTCTTCATGCCGTTGGCCTTGCCGTCCTTGGGCTTGAGCACATCGCGGCCATGGATCTTGAAGGTGTAGTTCTCGTCGTTCACCCACTCCGGGGCCGAAAGCACGCGCTTGGCCTTGTTGGCCTTGATGTCATACACCAGGATGCCGCCCTTGAGCGGACTGCAGAAGATGCCCGAATCCGAGATGTAGACCACGCCTGCGTCGTTGTCCACCGCCACGTCGTTGAGGAAAGAGCACTTCTTGTCCGTATCGGCATCGCTGAACTCGTAGCGTGCCACCTCCTTGCCCGCCTTCAGGTCCCAGCCGATGAGCTTCTCATCGCCGGGGCCCGAGGGGGCGCCCGCGATATGGCCCTGGTCCAGGATCCACATCACGTCGTTGCGGTCGATCTCGAAGCCCAGCACCGCCTTGAGTCCGGCCGGGTTGGCCACGTCGTTCAGGGTCTTGCTCGGAAAGGGCTGCAGCTTCCACTCGGTGCCGTTCTTCACCAGTTTGGAGAGCGTGGCTGGCACCTCCTTGCCGCCCCAGCGCGCGGTGCTTACGTAGATGGTGCCCTGGGAATCGACCTTGGCGCCCTGCATCAGCACCTTCTTCCAGACCTGCCCATCTTCATAGGCTTTTTCCGCTGCCGGATCGCCGAGGTCGTACGAAATCCGGTTCCACTGCGCCACCACCTCCAGTTGGGGTGGCGCCGCAAAGGCAACCGAACTCGCTACAACGCTGGCCGCGAAAGCCATTGCCACACTGAACACGCGATTGCTCATGTCTGTCTCCTTGGATGTTGTGTTGCTTCTTGCCAGAACTCAGGATGGGTCTGCCTGCAGCACCGCGCGCACGGCCTCGGCGCGGGGAATGGGCGCGACGGCGCCATAGCCTTGTGTCGACAGGGCGGCTGCAGCGGCTGCATAGCGGCCCGCATCGGCCAGGCCATCGCCGGCGATCAGCCGGGCCACGAAGGCTCCGCCGAAGGTGTCCCCCGCGCCCGTGGCGTCCACCGGCGTGCAGGGCGCGGGCGCGATGGCATGGCGCTCGTGCGCATTGGCCACCAGGGCGCCGCGCTCTCCGAGCTTGAGGGCCACGGTCTTGGCGCCGCGCCGCAGGCAGTGGTCCACCAGTGCGTCGGGCTCCGTCAGGCCGGTGATGGCCACGATGTCCTCGTAGCTGGGCAGGCAGATGTCGCACAGCGCCATGGCTTCGCCCATCACGGCGCGGGCGCGCTGCACCGGCCACAGCTTGAGCCGCAGGTTGGTGTCGAAAGACACGCGCACGCCCGCGGCGCGGGCTTCGTCGATGGCGGCAAAGCAGGTGTCGGCCGCACTGTCCGAAATGGCCAGCGAAATGCCCGACAGGTGCAGCACCTGCGCTGCGCGGATGCGCGCCAGCGGGAGGTCGGCCGGCCGCATGCGGCTGGCGGCCGAGCCGCTGCGGAAAAAGCTGAATTGGTGCCCCTCTACGTCATGGGTGACGAAGTAAATGGCGGTGAAGGCCTGCGGGTTGGTGGCCACGCTGGCGTGGCACACGCCCTCCTCGTCCCACAGGCGGCGCAGCAGCACGCCGTAGGGGTCATCGCCCAGGGCGCTGGCATAGGCCACGCGCGCGCCCTGGCGTGCGGCGGCAATGGCGAAGTTGGAGGTGTCCCCTCCAAAGCCCTGCAGGTACAGGCGCCCGCCGCCCTCGCCGGTCTGGTTGAACTCGACCATGGGCTCGCCCAGGGCGATGATGTCGACCGGGCCGGTGCCCACGGCAGCCGGGCCGCCCGGGGCCTCAGATGCGACCATACTTGGCCAGCCCTTTGCGCAGCGAACGCTCCTCGATGATGAGCTTGGCCTGCTCAAGCTCGCGCACGTCGATCTCCAACGCCATCTTGAGCACCTCTTCGGCTTGGCCGCGCGGCACCACCACCACGCCGTCCACGTCGCCCACCACGATGTCGCCGGGGTGCACCACCACGCCCGCCACCTTCACCGGTACCTGCGAGGACACAGTGCGGTAGCGGCCCAGCGTGGTGCCCGGGCTGACGTCGCGCGCATACACCGGGAAGTCGTAGTCGCGGCGGATCTCGGTGAGGTCGCGCACGCCGCCGTCCAGCACCGCACCCACGTGGCCGTTGGCCACGGCGCCGGCCGTCATCAGGCCGCCCCAGACGGCCACGTCGGGCTCGCCGCCTACGATGGAGATCACGATCACGCTGCCGGGCTCGACCTCGTCGATCAGGTCCAGCGCGTGCTGCGGTGGCACGAACTCGTCGGTGGCGGCTTCCAGCACGGTGGCGGCGGGTCCGCAGATGCGCTTGTCGTTGATGCGCGGCTTGATGGGGCTGTCCATGTAGCCGCGGTGCCCGCAGACTTTGTCCACGGCATCGGCCACCGACGCCACGGCAACGCGGTTGAATCCTTCGATCAGTTCTTTCATGGCAATGTCTTTCAGGGTTTGGAAGAGAAGAAATCAATCAGTGGGGATCGGCCAGGGCCGCCCCGGCTCACCAGCGGTTGAGCCAGTGCAGCGGTTCCTCGCCGCGCAGTACGCGCACAGCCTCCAGCGCGGTCTTGCGCTGCAGCTCGCGCATGGCTTCCTCGCTGTACCAGCCCATGTGGTTGGTCACGACCACGTTGTCCAGCGATAGAAGCGGATGGGCCCCGGGAGGCTCTTGCTCAAAGACATCCAAGCCCGCACCGAGGATGCGGCGCTCTCTCAATGCCTCGTAGAGTGCGTCCGTGTCGATCAAACCGCCGCGGGCGGTGTTCACCAGGATGGCCGTGGGCTGCATCAGCGCCAGGCGCCGCGCGTCGATGAGGTGGTGCGTCTGCGCATTGAGCGGGGCGTGCAGCGAGACCAGGTCAGCCTGGGCGCACAGTTCGTCCAGCGGCGCGTGCTCCACGCCGGGCGGCAGCTCGGCCGAGGGGTCGTGCACCAGCACGCGGGCAAAGCCGAAGCCCGAGAGCTTGTCCAGCGTCATGCGCGCGATGCGGCCAAAGCCCACCAGGCCCAGCGTGCGCCCGCGCAGCCGGTACATGGGCTGCAGCACGCCTGTGGACCAGCGGCCCGCGCGCACCTCGGCATCGTGCAGGCCGATGCGGCGCGAGACGGCCATCGCCAGCGCCACAGCCTGCGAGCTGACCTCGTCGGTGCCATAGTCGGGCACATTGACGACCTTGATGCCGCGTTCGCGTGCGCTCACCTGGTCGATGTTGTCCACCCCGATGCCGTAGCGGATGATGGCCTGGCAGCGTGTCATCGCATCGATGACGCGCCGGCTGATGGGCGACTCGCGCACCAGCACCACGTCGGCATCGCCCACCGCCTGTATCGCGCTGTCCTCGCTGCGCCGGCAGGGCCGAAGGGCAAAGCGCGCGCCGGCCTCGGCCAGCAGCGCCTCCTCCTGGTCGTAGGCAGCGTAACCATCGTCCAGTGCGACCACCAGACGCTGCTCTTGCGATGTCACGGCATTCAGCATGGGGTTCGCCATCACTTGGTGGCGGCCAGCAGCTTCTGGGTCCACTCCTTGCTGACCTCGGCCTCCAGGTAGGCCTGCACCACGGGCTGGGCCACCTTGCGGAAGCGGTCGATCTCGGCCGGGGTGAGCTCGGTCACGGTCATGCCTTTTTCGGCCAGCACCTTCTTGGCCGAGAGGTCCTGCTCGCGCGTCATGTCACGGTGGATCTTCTTGGCCTTGTCGATGCCCTCGGTGACGGCTTTCTTCTCCACGTCGGTCAGGCTGTTGTAGAAGCGGTCGCTGACCAGGTAGGCATGCAGGCTGTAGACGTGGCCGTCCAGCGTGACGTGCTTCTGGTGCTGGTACAGGCTGGCGGCCATGATGTTGGTCACGCCGTTCTCCTGGCCGTCGGCCGTGCCCTGCGCCAGTGCGGCAGGCAGCTCACCCCAGTCGATGGCAGTGGGGCTCGCGCCCAGGGATTCGACCAGCTTCACGAAGACCGGGCTGGGCTGCACGCGCATCTTCAGGCCCTTCATGTCCTCGGGCGTGCGGATGGCGCGCTTGCTGTTGGTGAAGTGGCGGATGCCGTTGTCGGCATAGCCCATGAGGCGGATGCCGGTGCGCTTGCGCATGTCCTCGGCCAGCTCCTGGCCGAACTTGCCGTCCAGCACGGCGTAGGCGTGCGCGTGGTCGTTGAAGATGAAGGGCAGGCCGAAGATGTTGAAGGTCTTGTACACGCCGGGGATGCCGCCGTCGTGCACCACCGCCACCTCCATCGTGCCCAGGCGCAGGCCTTCCATCACCTGCTGGGCGGGACCGAGCTGGCCCGCGGGGTAGAGCTGGACCTTGACCGACCCGTTTGTGGCCTTCTCCACATGCTCCTTGAAGGCCAGCGCCGCCATGTGCTTGGGCTGGTCGTTCTTGGCCGGCTGGTAGTGGGTGTACTTGATGACCTTCTGCGCCATGGCGGGCAGTGCGCCCAGGGCCAGCGCGGCGGCGGCCGCTGCGGTGAAGAAGTGCTTGCGGGTGATGTGCATGGTGCTTGTCTCCTTGGTTGTTGTCGTGCGAAAGGGAATGCCGGGACGTGCCGCCCTGGCCTAGTTGCGGTAGCCGAGCAGGCCCGGCAGCCAGGTGGAAATGGCGGGAAAAAAGGTGAGCAGCACCAGCACCACGAAGAGCGCCGCAAGCATGGGCGCCATCTCGCGCACCATGGGGCCCATCTTCACGCCCGATACGGCGGAGGTGACGAACAGCAGGCCGCCCACGGGCGGGGTCACCATGCCCAGCGTCAGGTTGACGATGACCACGATGGCGAAGTGCAGCGGGTTGAGCCCGGCCGCGTCGGCCAGCGGCGCGAGGATGGGCACCATGATCATCACGCCCGGCAGCGGCTCGATGAAGATGCCCACGAGCAGCAGCAGCACGTTCACCGCCACCAGCAGCGCGGCCTGGCTCAGTTCCATGCTGGCGATCCAGCTCGCGGCCTGCTGCGGGATCTGCCCCACGGTGAGCACCCAGGCGAACACCGCCGAGGTGGCCACGATGAACAGGATGGACGCCGTCATCAGCGCCGTGCGGAACAGGATGGCCGGCAGCATGTGGAAATGCAGCGTGCCGTAGACGAAGCGCCCCACGATCAGTGCGTACAGCACGGCGGCGGCAGAAGCCTCGGTGGGCGTGAAGATGCCCAGGTGGATGCCGCCCAGGATGATGGCTGGCAGCATCAGTGCGGGCAGTGCGCGCCAGAACAGCAGCAGCAGGGGCGCGGGGTCCAGCAACTCGGGGGCCGAGCGGTAGTCGCGCCGCACGCTCACCCAGTGGTTGACCAGGGCGAGTGCCACCGCGATCAGCAGCCCCGGCAGCACGCCCGCCAGGAACAGGCCGGTGACCGTGACGCTGTTGTCCGTCAGCGCATAGACGATCATGATGATCGAGGGCGGGATGATGGGCCCCACGATGGCCGTGCTGGCCGTGAGGGCCGCCGCATAGGCGTCGTTGTAGCCGGCCTTGCGCATCATCTTGATCAGCATGGCGCCGGGGCCGGCGGCGTCCGCCAGGGCCGAGCCGCTGATGCCCGAGAAGAAGGTCAGCGTGAGGATGTTGGCATGCCCGAGACCGCCGCGGCGCATGCCGACCAGGCGCGCGGCGAACTTGAGCAGAACGTCCGTCAGCGCACCGCCGGACATCAGCTCGGCCGCCAGGATGAAGAACGGGATGGCCAGCAGCGGAAAGCTGTCCAGCCCGCTGAAGAGGTTCTGCATGACCACCAGGGCGGGCATGCCGGGTTTCATCCAGACGGCGGCGAGGCCGGCGATGAGCATGGCGAATGCGATGGGGGCGCCCAGGGCCATCAGGCCGATGAACACGCTTGCGAGGATGGCACTCATGGTGGTTTGCTTCCGGTGAAATGGGGGGTGGACTACAGGGCCTGCGGGTCGAAGCCTTCGACCCGCTCCCACTCGCCGCCCATCACCCAGGCGCGCGCCACCAGTGCCAGGTGCACCAGCGTGAGGGCCGCACCCACCGGCAGCGCCAGGTAGACCAGTCCGAGTGACCAGCCGAGCACCGGCGATTCCTGGTACCAGGCGAACTCGGCGTACTCGATGCCCAGCCACACCAGGGTGGCCAGCGTGGCGGCCATGATCAGCGCCACCAGCGCGCGCAGCGCACGGGCACCGCCCGTGGGCAGCGCGGCCGGCAACGTGTCGATGGCGATGTGGCCGCCCACGCGCAGGGCCGGGCCGGCGCCCAGGAAAGCGGCCCAGATCATCATGTAGCGGGTGGCCTCTTCCACCCACGTGAAGGAGTGGCTGAACACGTAGCGCGAGATCACGTTGCCGATGACCAGCACCGCCATCACCGCCAGCAGGGCGATCAGCGCCCAGCGGTTGGCGCCCACGAAGGCGCGCTCCAGCACATGGGGCGGGCGGGCCGGTGCGACGGGGGAATCGGGCGCCATCGTGGGCGCCTCGTGAGGCAATGCAGCAGTCAAGGGTCTCGTCTCCGTGTTTGTCTTATTGACCAAAGTGCGAACGAGGCGCATCGTATCTGATATCTCAGATGTTGAAGAACTGTCGTAAACCCTATACTCGGCACTGTCCAAAAAGCAGCAAGCTGCGCCCATCCATGAGCAAAGTCCTAGAACTCCAACGCCCCCGCCTGCTGACCGACGTGGTGGGCGAACGCCTGCGCGAAGCCATCGTCACGGGCGATCTCAAGCTCGGCGAGCAGGTCTCCGAGGCGCAGCTCGCGCAGTTGATGAACGTGAGCAAGACGCCCGTGCGCGAGGCGCTGTTGCGCCTGAAAGCCGAAGGGCTGGTGGAGATCCACCCGCAGCGCGGCACCTTCGTTTTCCGCCTGTCACCGGCCGAGGTGGCGCACCTGTGCCAGTTCCGTGCGATGGTGGAGACCGAGGCCCTGCGCGAGGCCATGCAGTCGCAGCCCAAGGTACTGGTCAAGCGGCTGGCGGGGTTCGTGAAGGCGATGAAGTCTGCAGAGCAGACCCAGGACCTGCCGGCCCTGGCGCGGCTGGACATGGACTTCCACTGGGCCTTCCTGGAGCTGTGCGACAACGACTACCTGCGTGCCGGCTATGAGCTGCTGCGTTACCAGCTCAATGCGTTGCGCCATCGTTCGCCGATCTCCAACGCCGTCCCCAGCCACCAGATCCTGGTCGAGGCGATTGCCGGCGAAGATGCGGCCGCGGCGACCAACCTGCTGCGTGAGCACATCCAGGAGAATGAACCCCGGTACCGAGTGGCCTGCGGGCTTGAATGAGGAAGACTTGGGGCCGGCGCTCACATCAAGCGGGTGAAGCAGGCATGCTGTCGCCAGAATGCTTCAAAAAAAAGCGCCGGGCTCCTGCCCGGCGCCAACCTTGGAGCACTCATTCTTCAGAACGCGTGGCGCACACCCACGGCCACGCCGCTTTGTGAGCCGCCTGCGGCAGGTGCGCCACCCGCTGCGGCATTGCTGACGGAGATCGCCAGCGCGCCGTCGTTGGCGATGTGCCCGGCCGTGGCGTACACCGCCGTGCGCTTGGACAGGTGGAAGGTGGCGCGCAGCGCCAGCAGCGTGGCCTGGTTGGCGCTGTTCTTGTAGTCGAGCTTGAACACCTGGCCATCGAGCACCAGCACCGGTGTGGCGCTGTACGAAGCACCCAGGTACCAGAGGTTGCTGCGCCGCGTGGCGGGGGCGGCGTCGTTGTCACGCGCGATGAGGCCGGCGCCGAGCTTGAGCGCATCGAACTTCGCCCAGCCGGCCACGGTGGAGCGGCGGTCCTTGAGGGTGCTGCTCGTCAGCCCCGCGAAGGCGCCCGCGCCACCGCGGATCTCGTCCATCGCCAGGGCCACGCCCCAGGCCGCGGTGTCGTACTTGGCCAGCAGCGACCATTGGCGGCAGGCCGACTTGTCGGTGGCCGATTCGCCCGCGCAGTTGGTGCCCGAGGGGCTGGGGCCGGCATTGACGGCATCGCGGCCCAGGCTGTAGGTGGCGCCGGCCGTGAAGCCGCTGAACGTGCCGCGGTAGGCGATGGCGTTGTCCACGCGGGCATTGGGCAGATAGCTGTCGAGCGAGCCGGAACCGAAGGCGCTGGGGCCGAGGATGTCGGCATCGAGCTGCGACCAGAACAGCATGGAATACTGGCGCCCCAGGTTCAGGCTGCCCCAATCGCCCGACAGGCCCACGAAGGCTTGGCGACCGAAGGCCCGGCCGCCCTGGTTGTAGGTGCCGCTGTCCACGCCGAAACCCGACTCCAGCGTGAAGCCGGCCTTGAGGCCACCGCCCAGGTCTTCGACGCCGCGAAAGCCCAGGCGTGAGGGGGCGCTGCCGGTCAGGCCCGGCATGCGGGTGAGGCTGCCGCCGTTGGCCGAGGCGTTGGAAAGGTGCTCAACCGAGGCGTCGAGCAGGCCATAGATCGTGACACTGCTTTGGGCGCAGGCCGCGCCGCAGGCTGCGGCCAGCAGGCCCAGGGTGAACAGGGAACGGGATTTCATCTTGGAGGTCTCCTCTTTCTTCAGGGTGGTGGTGGTGAAAACAGTCGGGTGCGTCAGGTGCCGGTGGTGGCCTCGTGCGGCGCATCCCAGGCGAGCGCGCCGGCGTCCTTGCCGGCCACCGAGTACAGGGCCTGGGTGTTGCGCGTCTGCTGGAAGGCTTCGAGCGATTCGCCGCGCATGGCGGCGTAGATGTGCAGGTTGGAAACGCCGACCACGGCGCCCAGCTTTTCCAGGAGGAAGAAGATCACGCCGTAGTGGATGAGGCCGCGCCAGTCGCGCCGGCGCACCAGGCTGCGCTCGGTCTCGGTGAGACCGGCGCGCTCATAGGCCCCCTCCTCGTCGGCCAGGAAGGCAGCGCGCACGGCAGGCGCGATGAGGGCATGCAGAAAGCGGTTGAGCCGGTAGGCCTTAACGCTGCGCGCCAGCGTGAACGGGTGCGTTCCTTGGAGCGCCTCGGCACCGGCGAGCTGCAGCTGCATGTGCGCGCGGTGGCGCTGCAGCACGGGCGCGGGCAGGCCGCTGTCGGCAGGCTCGTAGATGGCGGCGGCAATGCCGGTCATCGAGGGCAGGTAGTAGCTGCGGTGCAGGCAGCGCACCTGCGAAGCCAGCGCACCGCGCATCACCAGCCACATGATGACCTCGGCCCCCTCGAAGCCACCCAGCGCGGCGTATTCGGCATGGGTCATGTCGGCGAGCTGCTCGGGGTCGCGCTCGAACAGGTCGAGAAAGCGCGCATCCCACTCGGGGTTGTTGAAGCCCGCGCGCTCGCCATGCACCTGGTGCGACAGGCCACCGGTGGCGACGATCGCCACGCGCAGGTCCTCGGGGTAGCTCTCGATGGCGCGGCGCAGGGCCTGCCCGAGCTTGTAGCAGCGGCGCGCGCTGGGGATGGGGAACTGCAGCACCCCCATCTGCAGCGGCACCAGCTGGACGGGCCAGGCAGGCGCGTGCGGGCACATCACCGACAGGGGAGAGAAGCAGCCATGGTCCAAGCCCTTGTCCTGGAAGAAGGACATGTCGAACTCCTCGGCCATCAGCGACTGGCCGATGTGCGCGGCCAGGCCCGGGTGGCCGGCGATCGGCGGCAGCTCGCGCGCACCGCCGCCCTCGTCGGCCACGGCCCAGCGCTCGCCCACGCCGAGCGAAAAGGCGCTGTAGTGGTCGAAGAAGAACGAGGTGACGTGGTCGTTGTAGATGAGCAGCAGCACGTCGGGCCGCTGCGCGGCGAGCCAGTCCTGCACCGGTGCGAAGGCCTCGAAGATGGGTGCCCAGACAGGATCCGCGCGCTTGTCGCGGTCGAACGCGAAGCCGATGGTCGGGGTGTGCGAGGCGGCAATGCCGCCGATGATGGTTGCCATGGGATGGGGGCGGCCCCTGCGGGCCGCCAGGTCGTTGGAATGCGGGATCAGGGGTTCGAATCGAGCTTGGCCTTGATCCAGGCGAAGGCCTCCTGCACGTCGTAGTTGCCGCTGTGCGGCACCAGGTAGGGCAGTTTGAAACTGACCTCCTTGACGGACGGGTCCTTGCGGATCGCGTGGTACAGCAGGGTCTGCATCGAGAAGGCGGTGTCGCGGTCGATCATTCCGTGGCGCACGTACCAGTAGGGCGCGCTGTCGGCGCTGGTGTTCAGGTAGGCGATCGGGTTGATGAGCCGGATCTGCGCGGCCAGCGTGTTGGTGGACGTGGCGGCCAGGTAGCTGGCCCAGGGCTGGCCGGTATCGTCCTGGCCCGAGGCATCCCTCGCCTTGGTGTTGTTGTTCCAGCTCCATTCGGTGAAGTTGGAATACTCGGCGGCGGCGGAACCGAACAGGTTGGTTTCGCCGCTGATGGCCGGGTTGCCGGTGACGCCCACGGCGTCGAAGGCCACCACGGTCTTGAGCTTGGTGATGGTGGTGACGAAGTTCAGGAACTTCGCATAGTCAATGGCTGCTACCTTGGCGCTGGTGCCCGTGCCGGTCAGCGTGAGCCAGTCGTTGGGGTAGCTGGCCGTGGTGCCGCGCTGCGTGACGGTGAAGCTGCCGCCCAGCTGGGGCACGGCTGTACCCTTGGCGATCTGGCGCTCGATCTCGTCCCTGAGCTGGGCGGTAGTGGCTTCGCGCATGCTGGCGTCGGTAAGCGCCTTGCCATCCTCGCGCGCCAGTCCCAGGCCGTTGAGGTAGGCCGGGAAGGCGGCGGCAATGGCCCGCGAGGCGGCCGGCTGCTGGCCCGCAGAGTAAGCCACGCCATCAAGCGCGCCGGTGTTGGCGTCGCTGCGCAGGGCGCTGTACTCCCACTCGTAGCCGGCGTCGGCATTGCCCAGGTTGTTGATGGGGCAGTAGGCCACGGCGGCGAACACATCGTCCTTGAGCGTGCTGGCCACCGTGGTGCCTGCGCCCGTGATGCCTGCGGCGCCGATCTCGGCCAGGTAGGGCAGGTAGTCGGCGCTGTTGCCGCTGGCCGAGACGGCGGCCGTGAGCCCGCCGCCGCCGCTGGTGCCCGTGAGCACGATGCGCTCGGCCGAGCCGGGCATGCGCGCATCGTTCAGACGCAGGTAGCGGATGGCGGCCTTGGTGTCGACCACGGGCGAGGGCGCCTTGCCGGCCCAGCTGCCATCGGCTGCGCGCGCGCCGCGGCTGCGCGTGCCCACGTTGGCCACGACGTAACCGGCCTTGAGCGCCGCGCCGATGTTGTCGGTGTCACTGGTGCTGGCGAAGGCCTGGCCCTCGTTGATGGTGGTGGCCACCGCGCTGGTCCACCAGCCACCGTTGTTGACCAGCATGTAGACCGCCTTCTTCTGGTCAGCGGCCGACGCCTCGGGCACCGAGATGACCATGCTCTGGTAGGCATAGGGGTCAGCCAGCGTGGTGGTGCCGCCGCCCAGCGTGGCCTGCGTGGCCGCCATGCGGATGGGCTTGGCCACGTAGACCACCTTGTACTGGCGCACCTTCATGGCCACACCGTCCACGGTGACGTTGACCGTGGTGTAGCTGGCGGGGTCGAACTGCAGCGCGGTGTCTTCCACGTCGGTGGGTGCATCGTCGCTGCCGCCGCAGGCGGCGAGCAGGCCGGCGCTGGCCACGAGGGCGAGCGCAGATACCAGGGCGCGGCGTTTGAAAGGGGTTTGCATGCGTGTCTCCTTGGCCGTCATCGGCTTGGTTGTGGTGGTGGCAGGGAATGCGTTGCGGGCTCAACGGGCAGCAGCGTCCTGGTGCTTCTTGACCAGGGCCCGGGCGTCTTCAAGCAGCTTGGCGCCGTCGAGGCCCTTGCCGCCCATCTCCTTGACCCAGTCGGTGGCGAGCCTGTCGCCCAGCTTTTTCCAGGTGGCCAGTTCGCTGGCGGCGATCACGTTGGTGGTGTTCTTCGCCGTGAGCTTCTTGCCCTCGGCATCGGCCTGCACGAAGGCTTTACCGATCTGGCCCGAGAAGGCCTGGCCGGAGTTGTTGTCGATGACCTTCCTGAGGTCGGCGGGCAGCGATTCGTACCTGGCCTTGTTCATCGCGAAGATGAAGGTGGAGGTGTAGAACGCGGCCTCGTGGCTGTCGGTTTCGGAGTGGTACTTCGCCAGCTCTTCGAGCTTGACGGAAGGCACGACCTCGTAGGGCACCACGGCGCCATCGATCACGCCCTTGGCCAACGCATCGCCCACCTGCGGCACCGGCATGCTCACTGGCGTGGCGCCCAGCAAGGCGATGAACTTGTTGGTCAGGCGCGTGGGCGCACGCAGCTTGAGGCCGCGCAGGTCGGCCATGGTGCGCACCGGCTTGCCGGCCATGTGGAACACGCCCGGGCCGTGCACGTGGAAAGCCAGCGGCTTGACGTCCTTGAACTCACCCTGGCTGTGCAGTTGGGCATAGTCCCACAGGGCCTTGCTGGTGGCTTCGGGGCTTTGCATCATGAAGGGCAGCTCGAAGGCCTCCATGGATGGAAAGCGCCCAGCCGTGTAGCCAGGCAGCGTCCAGACCACGTCGGCCACGCCATCGCGCACCTGGTCGAACAGCTGGGGCGGCGTGCCGCCCAGCTGCATCGAGGGGTAGATCTGGCACTTCATGCGCTGCTGGGACTCGCGCGCGATGCGCTCGCACCAGGGCTGGATGAACAGCGTGCCCGCGAACGAGGTCGGCGGCAGGTGGTAATGCACCTTGAGCGTGACGGGCTCCTGCGCAGCGGCGGGGAGCGTCGTAGCGGCCGCGGCCGCCAGCAGGCCGCCGAGGGCGAGCAGATGGCGCAATTTCTTCATGGTGTGTCTCCTTCGTTGTGGGTGCCTCGGGGGCAGGTTTTCAGATGAATGGGCAGCAGCTGTCCTTGCCACACCCCGAAACGGTGTGGCCCAGGAGCAGAGCGTGGGAAGTTCAGGTCAGCCGGTGCACCAGCCACAGCGCAGTGGCAGGAAAGGCGATCAGCAGCGCCAGACGCAGACCGTCGGTCACGAGGAAGGGCACAACGCCCTTGTAGGTGTCGACCATCGGCACATCGCGCGCCAGGCCGTTCATGATGTAGACGTTGAGCCCTACGGGCGGAAAGATCATCCCGATCTCGCACACGGTGAGGATCAGGATGCCGAACCACAGTGCCTTGTCGGCAGGGCCCAGGCCAAAGAAGTCCATGCCCATGATCACCGGGAACAGGGTCGGCACGGTGAGCAGAATCATGCTCATCTCATCCATCACACAACCCAGCAGCACGTAAAAGAGCATCACGCCGGCCATCACCAGGAGAGGCGGTATCTGCAGGTGCCCGACCAGGTCGGCCAGCTGTGCCGGCAGCTGCGACAGCGCGAGCGAGGCATTGATCATGTCGGCGCCGATGAAGATCAAAAAGATCATGCCGCTGGTCTGCGCCGTGGTGCGCACGGCGGCCACGAACTTGGTCCGGTCCATCTCGCGGCGCAGCAAGGTGATGGTGCAGGTGAGCACATTGCCGATGGCCGCGCCCTCGGTGGCCGTGAACAGGCCGCCATAGATGCCGCCGAACACCACACCGAAGATCGCCACGATGGGCCACACGCGCAGTGCGGCGGAGAGCACCTCGGCCGCTGGTGCACTTTGCGCAGCGGGCGCCTGCTGCGGGTGGACGCGCACCACCAGGGCGATGGCCAGGATGTAGCCCAGGGCCGCAATCAGCGCCGGCACGTAGGCGGCGAGGAACATCTTGGTGATGTTCTGCTCGGTCAGGATCGCATAGACCATGAGCGTGACCGAGGGCGGCAGCAGCACGCCCATGGTGCCGCCGGTGGCCAGCGCCGCCGTGGCCAGCCGGCCCGAGTAGCCGATGCGGCGCATCTGCGGATAGGCCACCTGGGCAATGGTTGCCGTGGTCGCCACGGTGGAGCCCGAGATGGAGCCAAAGGCCGCGCAGGCCAGCACGCCGGCCATGGCCATGCCGCCGCGAAAGCGGCCCAGCAGCGCATTGGCAAAGTCGAACAAGGCCTTGGCCAAGCCGCCCTGCACGGCGATGGCACCCATCAGCATGAACAAGGGGATCACCGACAGGTCGTACACCGACACGCGGCCATACACCGCGCCCTTGAGGTGGGCCAGCAGCGGCAGCCAGCCCGACAGGGCGACGTAGCCGACTGCCCCGGGCACGAACATGGCGATGGCAATGGGCACCCGCACAGCCATCAAGGCCAGCATGGCGGCGAACATCGCCAGCCCGATGGACAGGGCGCTCATGCGGCCACCTCTGTTGCCTGGCCCAGTGATTCCCACCATTGCACGGCCCCGATCAGCACGCACAGCGCCAGGCCCGGCAGCATGAGCGCGTAGGGGATCCACAGCGGCAGGTCCATGAGCATGGAGCGCTCCTGCGCGGCGTAGATGCCCATGCCGCCCACGGCCACGCGCCAGGTGACGAGCGCGAGCGTGGCGGTGTACAGCAGCGTGCCGAGCGCATCCATGCGGCGCTGGGTTGTGGGGCTGGCGCCGGTGGTGAAGAAGTCCACCACGATGTTGGCGCGACGGAACTGTGTGTAGGGCAGGAACGAGGCCACGACGACGGCGCCGCCCAGTTGCACCAGCTCCACATCGCCCAGGATGGGCGAGGCGAAGAAGGCCCGGCCGATGACGCTGGCCGTGGTCATGAGCGCTACCGCCACGAGCACGAGCGCGCCCACGGCGGCGCTGGCATCGCACAGGCCTTCGAGCCGCCGCATGGCGCGGGTGGGTGGATTGGCAGGCGGCACGCTGGGTGCCGGATCGGGTTGTTGCACGGGGGGGTCTCCTGCATCGTTGTCTTGTCGTCGTGGTGTCTCAAATCGCCACCGGCTCTTGTGGTTCCTTGATCCATTGCAAGGTCGAGAGGGAGTCTAAAAATTAGACTGGTGTGACGGAAGATGCCGTGCGGCAGACCGCGATAACTGCCGGATATCATGGGAAACCATGATGAAGCTCACCAACCTGCGTGCCCTGGTCGCGGCCATCGAGGAAGGCAGCCTGCGCGCCGCAGGCAAGCGGCTGGGGGTTTCACAGCCCGCCCTGACCAAGCTGATCCGTGAGCTGGAGCGCGAGCTGGCCACCACCTTGCTCGTGCGCTCCACCACCGGTGTGGTGGCGACTGCGCAGGGCATGGTGATGTATGAACGCGCCGTGGCGGCCGAGCGCGAACTGGCGCAGGCCGTGGAGCAGATCCGCCAGCTCGATGGGGACATGACCGGCGCACTCACCATCGGCGCCGTGCCCCTGGCCGTGATGCTGCTCGTGCCCGAGACACTGCGCACCTTTGGCAGCGCCTTCCCGGGCATCCAGCTGCGCATTTCGGAAGAGCTCTACATCGCCCAGCTCACGCGCTTGCGCAAGGGCGAGGTGGACATCGCCCTGGGCCCCTTGCCCCCCGAGCTGCCACCTGGCGAGTTCGTGGTGGAGACCTTGATGCCCATCACGATGGTGCCGGTGGTGCGCAAGGGCAACCCGCTGTCCCGCGCCAGAAGCCTGCGCGAGCTGGCACAGGCCCCGTGGGTTTACACAGGCTCCGCGCCGGACTCCGGGTATGCGCGGACGCTGTTCGAGCTGCACGGCATGGCGGCACCGCCCGCCGGTGCGCTGGTCAACTCCACCCTCGGCCTGCTGTCCATCGTGGCCAGCGGCAAGTGCGTGGGCTTGCTGCCCCAGCAGATCGCCGCCCATCCGATCGCTTGCCAGTACCTCGACACGATCCCGCTGGAAGAAGGCCCCCTGCGCCTGACCCTGTGCGCATTGACCCGCACGGAGGTGCACCTGAAGCCCAGCGTGCGGCACTTCATGGCGCACCTTCACAGGGCAGCACACCATCTCGCCCAGGGCGACCTGTGAACGACGTGTCGCAACCGGCACAGCGCACCAGCTTCAGCCGATAGCCATGCCACCCGTCTGACAGCCGCAGCAGGAAGGCGCGCAGCGCTGTGCCGAGCGCGGCGCACTTTTGTGCGCGTCCGGCCCAAGGTCTTCATGGGCTCTGCGCCCGCCGCCCAAGGCTCCGCCGGCTCAAAAAAAGTGCCAGCGAATCTTCATTTTGTATAGAGGCGCCGGCAAGGCCAATCAATAAAGTTCCCACAGCTGGAAACGATCTCCCCATACCGAGGGAGAGCCTGGTCATCGACACCAAAACAGGAGACAACTGTGAAGAACACTCTGTGCAGTGCGCGCAAGCGTGCCCGCAAGGCAGCCAACCCCCTGGCTGCCCTGATCATGACAACGCTGGGCGGCGGGGCCATGGCGATGGACCTTAACCCCGACGGCGAGTGGCAGATCCGCTGGGACAACACCGTCAAGTACAGCGCGGGCTACCGCCTCAAGTCCCCGGCATCCGTGTTCATCGATCCCGTATCGGTGCGGGCCAACAGCGACGATGGCGATCGCAGCTTTGGCCGCGGCCCCATCTCCAACCGGGCCGACCTGCTCAGCGAGTTCGACGTCCAGAAGAATGGCTTTGGCCTGCGCCTGAGCGCGGCGGCCTGGTACGACCAGGCCTACAACAGCCTCAACGACCACAATTCGCCGATCTCCGCCAACCGCGCCAGCGTTCCCTACAACGAGTTCACTCCGGGCACACAGAAGGTGGCCGGACAGAAGGCCGAGATGCTCGACTGGTTCGTGTTTGGGCGCAACGACATCGGTGGCAAGACCTTGTCCTACCGCCTCGGCCAGCACTCGCTGATCTGGGGCACCAGCATGTTCTTCGGCATGAACGGCATTGCCAAAGGCATGGCGCCGATCGACGTCTACAAGCTCAACATTCCCGGTACGCAGGCCAAGGAAACCACCATTCCCGTGCCCCAGCTGTCTTCCACGCTGCAGCTGACCGATGACACCAGCCTGGAAGGCTATGTCCAGTTCAAGTACCGGCCGACCCGCCTGCACCCGTCGGGCAGCTTCCTGAGCACGACGGACATGCTGGGCGATGGCGCCGAGCGCATGTTCATCGGCAACCCCACGGCCAACCGCTGCGGCAGCGTCAGCGTGCCGGTCGCGCAGCGCTTCAACAACTGCTACCTCGGCTACGCGGGCATGGACGAAGGCAAGAAGCGCCCGAACTTCGGCCTGGCGCTGAACACGCGCAGTGAATGGCTCAACGCCGATCTGGGCTTCTACGCCATCAGCTACCGCGACACCTCGCAGATCATCCAGACCAACACCGCCGGCGGCACCTACCGGCTCATCGTTCCGACCGAGCCGGTGCGATCGGTGGGCATGAGCATGGCCAAGCTGGTAGGCGATGCCAACATGGGCCTGGAGCTGTCGGTGCGTGACAAGCAGCCGCTGGCGGTCAAGGAGGGCGTGGTCAGTCCCGCCGACCCCGGCTATGTAACAGGTCGCACCGCGCACATGAACCTGTCATGGACCCTGCTGGGTGCCAAGTCGGCTGCCTGGGATGGCTACAGCCTGGTGGGTGAGCTGGCCGCCAACCGCGTGATGAGCGTGGACGATGTACGCACCGGCGTTGCGGGCCGCTACCCCGTCGGCACCGAGAAGGTCAATCTGGAGAAGCGCAAGACCAGCGCCGGCATGCGCGTGATCTTCACCCCATCCTGGTACCAGGTGGCGCCGGGCCTGGACATGAGCCTGCCGATCAACCTGGGCTGGTCCTTCCGGGGCAATTCGATGATCGACACGTCCTTCCCCTTCGGTGGCAGCCCCGAGCGCAGCGGTGAGCTGGTCCTGGGCGTGACGCTGGTCTATCTGAACAAGTGGACGGCCAACCTGTCCTGGATCAACTACCTGGGCAATGCGGCCCGCCAGCCTGTGCTGGACCGCGACTACCTGCGTTTCAGCCTGCAGACGACCTTCTGACAGGTTGTCCTAGAGAACAAAGCTTTCGGAGACATCCCATGCATTTTCTTTCCCTGAACCGTGCTGCCACCATGGCCGCCGCATTGGTCTTCACCGGGGCCGCTGTGGCGGCGCCTGAAGATGTCGCGGCGCTGAAATCCGGGTCGCTCACCCCCTACGGTGCCGAGCGCGCCGGTAACAAGGACGGCACCATCCCCGCGTGGGACGGCAAGGCGCCGCCAGCTTCCGGCAGTGCCACCACCAAGCGGGCGGATCCGTTTGCCGCGGACAAGCCGCGCCTGACCATCACCGCTGCGAATGCCGGTGAACACGCTGCGGCCCTGACCGACGGTACCAAGGCGCTGCTGGCCAAGGTGCCCGGCTTCAAGCTCGATGTCTATCCCACCCGGCGCAGCGCCGTGTTCCCGCAGGCCATCTACGACCAGGTCCTGAAGAACGCCAGCCGTTCCAAGTTGGCCAACGACGGTCTCACGGTCGAAGGCTCCTACGGCGGCATTCCCTTTCCAGTGCCCAAGAACGGGCACGAGGCCATCTGGAACCACATGCTCAGCTACCGCGGGCAGGTGACCAGTTTCGTCGCCGACAAGTACGTGATGACGTCCGCAGGTGACCAGGTCCTGACCAGCCGCCAACGCACCAACCTGATCTACCCTTTCTACGATCCTGCCGGCAACCCGGAGCAGTTCAGCGGTGAGTGGGCGCGTGCACGCATCGACATCACCGAACCCCCGGCCAACGCCGGCCAGGCTTTGATGACCATCGACTATGTGGACAACTTCGGCAAGCCCAAGGACGGCTGGCAGTACCTGCCGGGCCAGCGCCGCGTGCGCAAGTCGCCGTCGATTGCCTACGACACACCGGATGGCTCTGCCGCCGGGCTGGCGAACTTCGATGACGTGAACCTCTTCATCGGTTCGCAGGACCGCTACCAGATGAAGCTTCTGGGCAAGCGCGAGGTCATCGTGCCCTACAACAACAACGCCCTCATGGCCAAGCCGGTCAAGGATGTGGTGGGCAAGGGGGCGCTCAATCCCGATGCCGTGCGCTGGGAGCTGCACCGGGTCTGGGTGGTCGAGGCCACGTTGCGCGATGGCAAACGCAACACGGCGGCCAAGCGCCGCTTCTACCTGGACGAGGACACCTGGCAGGCCGTACTGGCTGACAGCTGGGATGCGCAGGGCAAGCTGTGGAAGACCGGCCAGGCCTTCACGCTCGTGGCGGGTGACCAGCCGCTTGCCACCACGCTGAGCTATGCCTGGTTCGACCTGCTGTCAGGTGGCTGGGTGTTCGCGGGAGCCGTCAATGAAACGGGCGGTGTGAGCTACCGGCCGTTCGACGCCAAGCAGTTGAACAACTTCACCTCTTCGGCGCTTGCCAGTGGCGGCGTGAGGTGAGCCAACACCGCACGCTGCACGCGCCGATGACGGAGCGTGCAGGCTGTGCGCGGGTGGGGTGGTAGGCAGTGGCGCAGGCCCCTCCTGGGGCGAGTCGCCGACGTAGCGAGACAGACAGGCGGCCGATGATGGATGCAGTTGGAATGGGGCGCCGCGCGGTGCTGCTGGGAACGCTGGGCACTGCTCTGCTGCCCACGGCAGCCCCCGCGGACGAGCGTGTGGCGCGGGCCTTGGGCCTGCCGGCGGTGAAGGTGGCGCGGCCGACCCAGGCCGTACTTCAGGCGGTGACCCGCGCGGGCAAGCGGCTGGTGGCGGTGGGCGAGCGCGGCCTGGTCATCTATTCGGACGATGCGGGCCAGAGCTGGGCACAGGCGCGCGTACCGGTGAGCTGCACGCTGACCGCGCTGTGCTTCGCCGATGCGCAGCGCGGCTGGGCCGTTGGCAGCATGGGCGTGGTGCTGGCGACCGAGGATGGCGGAGCCAGTTGGCGCAAGTGCCTGGATGGCCTGGCAGCGGCGAGGCTGGCCCTGCAGGCAGCGCAGGCCCAACTGCAGGCCAGCCCACCCGGCAGTGAGGCCATGGCCCAGGGCAATCTGCTGGTGGAAGACGCGCAGCGCCTGGTCGCCGAAGGGGCCGACAAGCCGCTGCTGGACATTGCCCTCGGTGCCGATGGCGCTTTGTGGGCCGTGGGCGCCTATGGCCTGGCCTTTTCCAGCACCGATGGCGGGAGCGAATGGCAGTCGCAGATGCACCGCTTGCCCAATCCCGATGGCCTGAGCTACTACGGCTTGGCCCACCGCAAGGGAGAACAGGTGCTGTTCGGTGAACAAGGTCTGGTGCTGGGGCGCAGCACCGGTGGCGCGAATGGAAACTTCGCTGCCCTCACATCGCCCTCGAACGGCAGCCTGTTCGGCGCGCTGGCATTGCGGGAAGGACCGTTGCTGGTGCTGGGGCTGCGCGGCAGGTTGTGGCGCAGCGCCGAACCGGGCGATGCCTGGATGGCCGTGCAAACGCCGGTGGATGCGTCCCTGGTCGCGGGTACGCAATTGGCCGATGGCAGTGTGCTGCTGGCAGGCGCTGCAGGCCAGGCCTTGCACAGCCGGGATGGCGGCCAGCGCTTTCAGCCCCTTTCGCTGCCGCAGCGCTTTCCTTTCACGGGTGTGGCCGAGGCCGACGATGGCAGCGTGCTCCTCGTCGGCATGCGAGGCCTGCTGCGATTGGCGCCGGCCGACTTGAAGGCCGCTACATCTTCTTCCCCTTCTCCTTCCAGCAGGAAGTCCCCTGTATGAGCGTGGCGTTGCACACCGTGACCGACATTCCTTCGACCGAGGGCTTCGATGCCGACTCTGGCAGCCGGCTGGAGCGTGCGGTCTTCAACCACCGCGCACTCGTGCTGCTGGCCTGCCTGGTCCTGACCCTGCTGCTGGGTTGGCAGGCCACGCGCGTGGCCTCCAACGCCAGCTTCGAGGGCATGCTCCCGCTGTCGCATCCCTACCTGCAAAACTACCTGGCCGAGCGCAAGAAAATCGTCTCCCAGGCCAACAGCCTGCGCGTGGTGCTGGAACGCCGGGACGGGGGCAGCATCCTGGATGCGGACTACCTGGCCCGGCTGCGGGCGCTGAACGACGATCTGTTCGCCCTTCCCGGTGTGGTGCGCGGCCAGATGAAGTCGCTGTGGACGCCGTCCACCCGTTGGACCGCGGTGACCGAAAGCGGCTTCGAGGGCGGTACCGTGATGCCGGACAGCTTCGACGGATCGCCTGGAGCGCTGGCGCGGGTGCGGCTGAACATCGAGCGCTCGGGGGAGGTCGGCCAACTGGTGGCCAAGGATTACCAGTCCAGCGCCGTCCTGGTGCCGCTGGCGGAGCGCGACCCGGAGACCGGCCTGGCGCTCGACTATGCGCAGTTGTCCGAGCGCTTGGAAACCTTGCGTGCCAAGCACGGCGATGACCGGCTGCAGGTGCGCATCACCGGCTTTGCCAAGGTGGCCGGTGACCTGATCGAGGGCCTGGCCCAGGTGCTCCTGTTCTTTGCCCTGGCCGCGGCCATCGCCACGGCCGTGGTGCTCTGGTACACACGCTGCCTGCGCAGCACTTTGCTGGTGATGCTGTGCTCCATCATCGCCGTAGTGTGGCAGCTGGGCCTGTTGCCCTTGCTGGGCTTTGCGCTGGATCCGTATGCAGTGCTGGTGCCCTTCCTGGTGTTTGCCATCGGAATGAGCCATGGCGCGCAGAAGATGAACGGCATCATGCAGGACATCGGCCGGGGCATGCACCGCCTGGTCGCGGCACGCTTCACCTTCCGCCGACTGTTCACAGCGGGCTTCACTGCGCTGGCATGCGACGCGGTCGGCTTTGCCGTGCTGCTGCTGATCGACATCCAGTCCATCCGCCAACTGGCCATCGTCGCCAGCCTGGGGGTGGCGCTTCTGGTGTTCACCAACCTGATCCTGCTGCCGGTGCTGTTGAGCTACACGGGCGTCAGCACAGCGGCGGCGCGCCGCGCTGCCAAGGCCGAACACAGCGAGAACACCGCCAGTGCCTGGCTCTGGAATCTGCTGTGCCGTTTCACCGACCGGCGCTGGGCGCAGGCGGCGATTGCCGTGGCCATCGTGCTGACCGGGGTGGGGCTGTACCAGGCCCGGCTGCTGCAGATTGGCGACCTCGATGCCGGCGCCCCCGAGTTGCGCCCCCAGTCGCGCTACAACCGGGACAATGCCTACCTGACGGCGCATTACGCCACCAGCAGCGATGTGCTGACCGTGATGGTGCGCACCAAGGAGCAGGGCGCCATGGCGCATGCCGTGCTGGAGCGCGTGGATGAGCTGGAGTGGGAACTGCGCCAGGTCGCTGGCGTGGAGAGCACGCAGTCGCTCGCTTCCCTGGCGCGCCAGACCGCCGTGGCGATGAACGAGGGCAACCCCCGCTGGTACGAGCTGCAACCCAACCAGGGCGCACTCAACACGGCAGGTTCGCGCGCCCCCCGCCAGCTGGTCGATGCCGGCTTTTCGCTGCTGCAGGTGCAGGTCTACCTGGCCGACCACAAGGCCGATACGCTCAAGCGGGTGACCGCCGCCGTGGAGGACTTCGCGCGGCGCAACGACAGCGAGGACGCGCGTTTTCTGCTGGCCGCAGGCAATGCGGGCTTCGAGGCCGCCACCAACGCCGTCGTCGAAACGGCCAACCGCCAGATGCTGGTGCTGGTGTACGCCGCGGTCGTGCTGCTGAGTTACCTGACCTTCCGCTCCTGGCGGGCCGTGGCCTGCGCCATCATTCCGCTCGCCGTCACCTCGGTGCTGGCCGAAGCGCTGATGGTGCACCTGGGCATCGGCCTCAAGGTGGCCACGCTGCCCGTGGTGGCGCTGGGTGTGGGCATTGGCGTGGACTATGCGCTGTATGTGCTCAGCCTCATGCTGGTGCAACTGCGCGAAGGGGCCAGCCTGCGTGCCGCTTATTTCCACTCGCTGCTCTTCACCGGCCGGGTGGTGATGCTGACCGGCATCACTTTGGCCATCGGGGTGGCCACCTGGGCGCTCTCGCCCATCAAGTTCCAGGCGGATATGGGCGTGCTGCTGGCCTTCATGTTCGTGGTCAACATGGTGGGCGCCCTGGTGCTGCTGCCGGCGCTGGCGCATTTTCTGCTCCGGCCGAAGCGACCAGCCGCGCTGCGCACGCGGCACTAGTAGCCCTGGGCTTGTACGCGCGATGGGCGCACTTCATTTGGAGTGCGCCCATCGCGGTTGCAGCTTCCATTGCCACCTTGTCCCATGGGCGCGTCTGGCAAAGCCTGCTGGTGTATTTCTGGCCGCGTCAGGGCCGTGAACCAAGTGGGGTCGATGAATGAGGCGTATTTGTTGCCCTGGCTGCGTGCCACAGAATCTCTCGTGTCGGACGGTGCACCATCGCTGATGGGGCTGTGCCGCTTCCATCAGTCCTCAGCCCGGTCCGTGAGGCTCTTTGCCTGTCGGCCCTCAGGAATGCAAGCGATCGCGCTGTGCCAGCGCGGGAAACAGCCGGGTCCAGAGCAACACGATTGCGAGGGTACCGATGCCCCCCAGCAGCACGGAGCCGACAGGGCCCAGGAGGGCTGCGGTGCTTCCCGACTCGAACTCCCCCAGCTGATTGCTGGCACCAATGAACACCGAGTTCACAGCACCCACGCGGCCGCGCATCTCGTCCGGGGTTTCCAGTTGCACCAGCGACTGGCGGATCACCACGCTGACCATGTCGGCGGCGCCGCTGACCGCCAGTGCCGCAAAGGCCATCCAGAACGAGGTCGCCAGCGCAAAGGCGATCATCGAGCCTCCGAACAACGCCACGGCTCCGAGCAAGGCGCGGCCCACCCGCCGGTTGATCGGCATGCGCGCGAGGCCCAGCCCCACGACCACCGCACCCAGCGCCGGTGCGGAACGCAACATCCCGAGCCCTTCAGGTCCGGTGTGCAGGATGTCGCGCGCGAAGATCGGCAGGAGTGCAGTCGCGCCTCCCAACAGCACGGCGAAAAGGTCCAGGGAGATGGCTCCCAGGACCACGGGGCGTTGCCAGATGAAACGGATGCCGGCGGTCAGTTGGGCCAATCCAGGGGCGCGGCGTACCCGCTCCAGCGGTCGATGCCGGATGGCCAGCACGGCGGTCACTGCAGCGAGCAGCAAGACCAGCGAGGTCGAATAGACCACGGCTGCACCCCAGTTGGCGCCGGCCTGAGCTGCCGGCTGTCCCAGCAGCTGCGAGACCCGGGGACCCAGCGCATAGAGGACCCCGCCCAGGGCGGGGCCGGCGATCACGGCCGCCTGCATCGACGAGCTGGCTGCAGCGACCGCACGCGGCAACAGGGCAGGGGGCACCAGGGATGGAAGCAAGGCTTGCTGCGAAGGCATTTGCAGCGCCCTTGCAGCGCCCAGCGCGATGGACAGCACCAGGATCATGTGCGAGCCGATCCAGCCTTCGGCGCAGGCCAGTGCCAGGCCCAGTGCGACTACGCATTGCAGACCCAGGCTGCCTGCGAGCAGCAGGCGGCGATCGTGCTGGTCCACCAGATGTCCGGCGGGCAGGGTCAGCAGCAACGCCGGAAGGAACTGCGCGAGCCCGACCAGGCCCAGGTCCCAGGCGCTGCCAGTCAGGTCGTACATCTGCCAGCCCAGCGCCACCATGAGCATCTGATTGGCCGCACCGCCCGTCACGCGGGCGCCCAGAAGGCGCAGGTAGTCATGGTGTTCGCGCAGTTGCGCGCTGCCCGTGAGATGCGTCTTGGAAGCGTTCATGCGCCGCAGTCTAGGACCCCGCACGGCACTTTTTTCAGCGCCATGATGCGTTGGCGATGGATTCACCGGAAAGTACAAGCGAATCTGATTTTTGTAGATGTGCGCAACGCACAGCGAACCCTAACCTTCAGTCTGTCAGAGCATGGTTCCACATGCCACAAGGCGGTGGAGCCTGCTGCGCAGGCACCAACAGGAAAGTTCAAGGAGACGCACGTTGTCCAGCAAAAAAGTCCATCTCAAGATCGCCATTGCGGAGCATCCGCACACCTCGGCGATCCGCAACGGCACGATTCCCATCGAGGGGGTGGATGCCGAAATCATCACCGTCAAGCCACAGATCGGCGCCTTCCGCCGCATGGTCCGTGACGTGGAATTCGATGTCTGCGAGATTGCGCCCACCACCTACATCATCGCCCGCGCTTACGGCGCCCCCTTTGTCGCACTGCCCATCTTCGTGGTCCGGCGCTTTCACCATGCCGGCCTGCTGGTGCGGCCGGATGCCGGCATCCAGAAGGCCAAGGACCTCGAGGGCAAGAAGGTGGGCGTGCGTGCCTACTCGGTCACCACGGGTGTCTGGACACGGCAAGTCCTGATCGATGAATTCGGCCTGGACAACGACAAGGTTACCTGGGTGGTGGACGATGAAGAACACGTGACGCAACTCCAGCTGCCGTCCAACGTGGTCCATGCCACCCGCCCTCTGGCGGACATGATGGCGGATGGTGAACTGGTGGCGGGCTTCGACGGGGCCGCCGGCATCGGCCGCACGGGCAATCCCACTGGAGGCTGGCAGGAGGTCGAGGCGAACTATCCCGACCTGCTGCCCCATGCCGCCGAGCTGGAAGCCGAGTACTACACCCGCACGGGCATCTACCCGATGCACGGCACCATCGTCGTCAAGGATTCGGTCCTGGCCGAGCACCCCTGGGTCGCCAAGTCGCTCTACGACGCCTTCGACAAGGCCAAGCAGGATTACCTGGCCCGGCTGGACACCGGCGAGGCGAACGGCGCGACGGACAAGAAGTACCTGGAGTTGCGCAAGATCGTCGGCCACGACCCGCTGCCCTATGGCATCGAGGAAAACCGCAAGACCATCGAGGCCCTGGAGCAAACCGCTTTCAAGCAAGGCCTGACCCCGCGCCGCATGTCCATGCACGAGCTGTTCGTGGACCCCCAAGCCTGAACCGGAATCTCCCATGATCATCGATTGCCACGGTCACTTCACGACCGTCCCCGCTTCCTTTCGCGACTGGCGTGCGGCCCAGGTGGCCGCCGCCAACGATCCTGCCAATGCGCCGCCACCGTCGGGCGCCCATGTGTCCGACGATGAAATCCGTGAGGGCGTCGGCAATGGCCAGCTCAAGCTGCAGCAGGAACGCGGCAGCGACATCACGCTGTTCTCGCCCATCGCGGGCCTGATGAGCCACCACCTGGGCAATGAGCGCACCAGCCTGGAGTGGGCCCGCATCTCCAATGACCTGGTGCGGCGTGTCTGTGACATCTACCCGGACAACTTCGTGCCCGTGGGCATGCTGCCGCAGTCACCGCTGGCACCACCGAAGAACTCCGTCCCCGAGTTGAAGCGCATCGTCAATGAACTGGGCTTCGTCGGCGTGAACCTCAACCCCGACCCGAGCGGTGGTCACTGGACCGGTCTGCCGATGACGGACAAGAGCTGGTACCCGGTGTACGAAGCCTTGTGCGAACTGGACGTGCCCGCGATGATCCACGTCGCTGCCTCCTGCAACGCCTGCCACCACGGCACCGGGGCGCACTACCTGAATGCCGATACCTCGGTGTTCATGCAGTTGCTGCAGGGCGATGTGTTCAAGGACTTCCCGCAACTGCGCCTGGTGATCCCGCACGGTGGTGGCGCCGTGCCCTACCACTGGGGCCGCTACCGCGGCATGTCGCTGGAAATCGCCAAGCGTCCGCTCGAAGGGCTGCTGGACAACGTCTTCTTCGATACCTGTGTCTACCACCACCCAGGCGTTGAACTGCTGACCAAGGTGATTCCGACCAGGAACGTGCTGTTCGGCTCCGAGATGATCGGTGCGGTGCGTGGCCGCGATCCCAACACCGGCAACTACTTCGACGACACCAAGCGCTACATCGACCAGTGCGAGGCGCTGTCGGCAGTGGACCGCCACGCCATCTTCGAAGGCAATGCGCGGCGCGTCTACCCGCGTCTGGACAAGCACCTGAAGGCCAAGGGCCTGTGACCGTCGGAGCACCCATGAACATCATCGACATCCATCCCCACATCATCTCGGACGACGAGAAGCGCTACCCGCCAGCCCCCCTGTTCGGCAAGCGCTCGGACTGGTCCCAGGAGCGGCCCAGTACCGTTGAATCGCTGATCGCAGCCATGGACGAGGCCGGTGTGGCCAAGGCGGCGGTCGTGCACTCCTCGACCACTTACGGCTTCGACAACAGCTATGTCGTCGATGGCTGCAACCAGCACAAGGACCGGCTGGTGGCCGTGGGTTCGGTGGACATGCTGGCCGACGACGTGCCCGCCGTGATCAAGGACTGGGCCGACAAGGGCCTGGCCGGCCTGCGCATCTTCACCGGCGGCTCGACCAAGGACTTCGATCCCAGTGAGCTGGACAACCCGAAGAGCTTCAAGGCCTGGGAAGCGTGCGCCGAGCTGGGTCTGCCGATGTGCATCCAGACGGGGCCCATTGGCCTGCCGCAGGTGCGCATGCTGGCCGAGAAATTCCAGAACGTGGCCATCATCCTGGACCACCTGGGACGACCGGACGTGCTCGACGGACCGCCTTACCGGAATGCGCAAAGCCTGTTCGACCTGGCCGACCTGCCCAATCTCTACATGAAGCTCACGCCGCGCATCTTCGGCGACGTGAAGAAGGACCAGGCCTCGGCCGAGACCTTTTTTCCGCGCGTGGTCGAGGCCTTCGGTGCGCAGCGCATGGCCTGGGGATCGAACTTCCCGACCTCGCCGGGCACGTTGGCAGAGATCCTGGCCACGGCCCAGGCCGGCCTCGCCAGCCTGAGCGCGCATGACCGCGACTGGATCTTCGGCAAGACGGCGCAACATCTGTATCCCGCCCTCGCCTGAAGCTTCACAGCGTCCACACCATGCAATTGATCCATCTGTCAAGAACCGCTGCCAGGGCTCTGGTGACCGGGCTGCTCGCCTGGAGCGTGATGGCGCAGGCCCAGACCTACCCTGCGCGTCCCATCACGGTGATCGTGCCGGTGCAGGCGGCGGCCACGCACGATGCCTTCATGCGGCTGATTTCGCCCAAGCTCAGTGCCGCCCTGGGGCAACCCATCGTCATCGAGAATCGCAACGGCGCGGGCCAGAGCATAGGCACCGAAGCCGTCTCCCGGGCCAAACCGGACGGCTACACGCTGCTGCTGGCGTCCAACGCCCCCTTCACCATCAATCCGGTGGTGTCCAAGGTCCGCTACGACCCGGTCAACGACTTCGAGCCCATCATCAACATAGGCCAGAACTCGCTGGTGCTGGTGACGAGTCCCAAGCTGCCGGCCAAGACGCTGCCCGAACTGATCGCCCTGGCGAAGAGCCGCAAGGGCGAGCTCAACGCCGCCAGCTCCGGCAATGCGTCCACCGGCCACCTGGCACTGTCGCAATTCAATCTGCTGGCCGGTGTGGATGTCGTGCATGTCCCCTACAAGGGCGGCCCTTCGGCGCTGAACGACGTGGCCGGCGGCCAGGTCTCCATGGCCTTTGCGGGCCCCACCGCCGTTCTGCCGCTGGTCAAGCAGGGCCGCCTGCAGATGCTGGCCTATGCCGGCAGCAAGCGCTCTGTGTTCCTGCCCGAGCTGCGCACCGTGGCGGAACAAGGCGTGCCTGGTTTCAGCGTCGACGTGTGGTTCGGCTTGCTGGCGCCAAAGGGCACGCCCAAGGACATCGTCCAGCGCCTCAACGCCGAGGTCGCCAAGCTCGTCAAGGACCCCGAGATCGCCAAGAGGATGCTCGAGCTGGGCATCGAGCCGGGCACTTCCACGCCCGAGGAGTTTGCTGCGCAGATCAAGCGCGAGATCCCTGTCTGGCGCCAGATCGTCACCAAGGCCGGTGTGGTCGTCAATTGATGCTCGCCTCCATTTAATACACAGAACTGGTAGAGACCCATGGCAAAAATCGTTTTCGGGATGGCGGTTCCACACAGCGGCATGCTGGGCCAGAAGCCTGAGGAATGGCTTCACAACGCCGAGCGCGACTTCAACAACCCCGAGCTTTGGTTCCGCAATCGGACCTGGACCTATCCGGAGCTGGAGGCCCACCGCGGCAAGGCCTTCGAGCAGTACCTCACGATCGAGGAACGCACGGCCCGCGCCAGCCGCTGCCGCGCGGCCCTCGATGTGATGGCCGCTGCCTACCAGCGCGCCAGGATCGATGTGGCCATCATTCTCGGCAAGGACCAGAAGGAAATCTTTCCGCAGCTCTCGCCTTCCATCGCCATCTACAGCGGCAAGGAAGTGCACAACGGGCCGCCGCAGCGCAAGGTGTACGCGCCCGACCACCACGTCGTGCACCAGTGCCACCCCGAGCTGGCGGCCTACCTGCTCAAGGCCTTCCAGGCCCAGGGCTTCGACATGTGCGACCTGGAGGACTGGCCCGAGAACGTCTGGATGGAAAAGCAGATGAAGCAAAGGGCCGACTACCCCGTCGTGCCCCATGCCTACAGCTTTGTCTACCACCAGATCATGGGCGACAACCCGCCGCCGCATGTACCGGTGCTGATGAATCTGTTCTACCCGCCTACGCAGCCGTCCATGGGGCGCTGCATCGAGTTCGGCGATGTGCTGCGCGATGCCATCGAGGCCTGGCCGCAAGACGTGCGCGTGGCCGTCATCGCGTCCGGCGGGCTCTCGCACTTTGTCAACGACGAGGAGTTCGACCAGGACATCCTGCAGAAGCTGGCGAGCTACGACTACGAGGGCCTGTCGGCCATACCGGACGGCTGGTTCCAGTCCGGCACGTCGGAAATCAAGATCTATTCGACCGTCATGAAAGCGCTGCAGCACACGGGCGCGCAGATGACGCTGGTCGATTACGTGCCCTGCTGGCGCACCGCCGCCGGTACCGGCGAAGGCATGGGCTTCATGTACTGGAACCCCGAGGAAGCAAAGAAATGACACAGCGTCTGAACAGCATCATCAAGGCCTTCGAGGCCGGCAAGCCGGCCTTCACGGCCTTTTCCAAGCTCGACAAGCTCAGCGCTGCCGAGTTTGCCGACTCTCCGTACGACGGCGTCGTCTACGAGATGGAGCACAACCCCTACGACGTTTCGGCCCTGGGCGACGCGTTGCAGTACATGCTCAACCGCAAGCAGATCGCCGAGAGCGGATCGGTCGCTCCCAGGGTGACGCCGTTGGCCCGCATACCGTCCAACGGCGTGGAAATGAACCAGAGCTTTGCCAAGCAGGTTCTGGACCGCGGTTGCTATGGCGTCATCTGGCCGCACGTGTCCACTGTCGAGCAGGCCTACAACGCCGTGGCATCGTGCCGTTATGCCCGTCCCAAAGGCGCGCCGTTGTACGAGCCCAAGGGGGTGCGGGGGGATGGTCCGGCCAATGCGTCGCGCTACTGGGGCCTGTCCATGGCCGACTACTACCAGAAAGCCGACGTCTGGCCCCTGGCGCCAGAGGGCGAGATCCTCGTGGGCCTGATGTGCGAAAGCCCCGAGGCCGTAGAGAACCTCGACGACATCCTGTCCAACGTGCCCGGCATCGGCTTCATCTTGATCGGAGAAGGTGACCTCAGCCAGGCCCTGGGTTTCCCGCGCCAGTACGAGCACCCCGAGGTGCAGGACGCGATGCGCCGCATCGCTGAAACCTGCCACAAGCACAAGGTGGTCGTCGGTAACCCCCACGTGACGGCCAAGAACCACAAGAAGCTGCTGGACGAGGGCTACCGCTTCCTGATGGCCGCGCCGACCAAGAGCTACGGCGTCGTGGGCCTGGCCCAGCAGGCTGCCACTTCGTACTGACGCCATGAACGGAGCCGAAAGCCTCGTGGACACCCTGGTCGGTCAGGGTGTCGACATCTGCTTCGCCAATCCCGGCACCTCGGAGATGCATTTTCTCGCGGCGCTGGAGAACCCGCGGATGCGCAGTGTGCTGTGCCTGTTCGAGGGCGTTGCCACAGGCGCGGCCGATGGCTGGTACCGGATGAAAGGTACGCCTGCGTCGACCCTGCTGCACCTGGGGCCGGGCCTGGCCAATGGCCTGGCCAACATCCACAACGCCAAGCGTGCCTCGTCGGGCATGGTCAACATCATCGGCGAGCACTCCACTTCGCACCTGAAGTACGACCCGCCGCTGACCTCGGACATCGAGGGCCTGGCCCGACCGTTGAGCCATTGGGTGCGGCGTGCCGATTCGGCCAGCGCCATCGCCTGGGATGCCGCACAGGCGGTGGCCAAGGCGTCGGAGCATCCGGGCCAGATCGCCACGCTGATCCTGCCGGGCGACACCTCCTGGCAGCAGGCAGGCACCGCGGTGCTGCCAGAGGCTGTCGCGCCGATGCGCAAGGCGCCCGATGCGGCGCGCATCGCGCATGTGGCCAAGGTGTTGCGCTCGGGCGAGCCGGCGCTGGTCATCCTCGCCAACCGGGCAACGCGGGGGACGGCGCTGCAGCGCGCCGGCCAGGTGGCAGCCGCCACCGGCGCACGCCTGGGGTCGCAGTTCTTCACGGCCCGCATCGAACGTGGGGCCGGGCGGGTGCCGATCGAGCGCATCCCCTATGCCGTGCCGCAGGCGCAGGCCTTCCTGAAGGGCTTCAAGCACCTCATCACGGTCGAGACGAGGGAGCCCGTGGCCTTCTTTGCCTACCCGGACAAACCCAGCCTGCTGAAGGCCGAGGGCACGGTGGTCCATCCCTTGGTCGAAGCCGATGAAGACAGCGAGCTGGCCTTCGAGATGCTGCTCGAAGCCCTGGGCGCGACGGGCTCCGAAGCGCTGCTGCAGTCCCGTGTGGAGACGCCGGTGCCTTCGGGCGCGCTCAACCCCACCAGCGTGGCGCATGCGCTGGCGGCGGCACTGCCCGAGCACTGCATCCTGGTCGATGAGTCGCTGACCACGGGCCGGGAGTCCATGGGCCTGACCATGGGCGCCCGCCCGCACGATCTGATCAACAACATGGGCGGATCCATCGGCTATGCGACACCCGTGGCCACGGGGGCGGCCCTCGCCTGCCCGGACCGGCGCGTGTTCTGCATGGTCGGCGATGGCAGCGCGATGTACACCATCCAGTCGCTGTGGACGCAGGCGCGCGAAGGCTTGAACGTAACCACAATCATCTTCGCGAACAACAGCTACGCGATCCTGAAGGCCGAGTACGCCAACATGGGCGCGGGCACGCCCGGGGCGCGTGCGCTGTCCATGATCGATATCGATCGGCCCCGCATCGACTGGCTTGCCATGGCCAAGAGCATGGGCGTGCCGGCCGTCTCGGTGGATACCGCAGAAGGCTTCCACCAGGCCATGGTGAATTCGACCCGTGAGCCTGGCCCCTGCCTGATCGAAGTCAGGCTGTAGACCCGTTCCCCTGGAGGAGACAAGAAATGACCACGACCGACACCCTGGTGCCAACGCTGCGCACCAACCTGGCCGATTACGCCGTCACCAAAGCGATGAAGGATGGACGCGTGAAGTCCGACATCGTCCACCTCGACTACTGCGGCCCGACGCCAGCGCACAACGGCTTCAAGGCCATGGTGCGTGAAAGCAAGTTCGATGCGGGCGAGCTCGCCATCGTCACGTTCCTGCAGGCCAAGGCCTATGGCAAGCCCTATGTGATGCTGCCGGTGCCAATCTCGGGACGCTTCCAGCACCACTGCGCTGGCTTCAACATCGAGTTCGGTGACCTGCGGCCCAAGGACATCGAAGGCAAGAAGGTCGGTGTGCGTACCTACACCCAGACCACCGCGCTGTGGATCCGCGGGGTCCTGCGGCACGAATGCGGCGTCGATCTCGACAAGGTGACCTGGATGACCCTGGGGGATGGGCACCTGGCCGAGTACAAGGACCCGGAGAACTGCCAGCGCCTGCCTGCCGGCTCCTCGATCCCGGACATGATGATGGCCGGCCAGTTGACGGCGGCGCTGCTCGGCGAGGACATGCCCAAGGATCCCCGCGTGCGCACCCTGGTGCCGGATGCGCAGGCTGCAGCCAAGACCTGGTACGAGCGCATGGGGATCGTGCCGATCAACCACATGTTCGTGGTGCATGCAGACCTCTCGAAGAAGCGGCCGGACATCGTGCGCGAGCTCTACCGCATGGTGGTCGAAAGCCGTGCACTGGCCGAGGGCGTGCCGGCGGTGTTCCCGCCGGTCGGGCTCGAGGCCAACCGCAAGGGCCTGCAGCTGGCGATCGACTGGGCGCTGGACCAGAAGATCATCCCGCACCGTCTGAGCGTCGACGAGCTGTTCGACGACGTCACCGGCGCACTGGGCTGATGCGAGTCCGCTCGCTCAGACTGTGATTGCACGATAAGCAGCGGCGCCAGGCCATGGAGATGCCATGAACAATCCCGCGGGGCCTGGCCCCATTGTCAGGTGGTTGGAACGTTGCCTGATGGCATGGGTGGTACTGGGAACCTCCGCCCTGGCCCAGGACATCGTGTTGGGCCAGATCGGGCCTTTCACGGGCGTTCCCGTGCCGGATGCCCGGCAGATCAGCCAGGGCGCAAGGGCCGCAGTGGCCCATGTCAACCGTTCTGGTGGGGTGGCTGGGCGCAGGATCGCCTGGTTCGAACTCGATGACACGCTGTCTCCGGCGGTGTTTGCGGAGCAATTCGACACCGCCATGCAGCGCAAGCCCGTGGCCCTGATCTCGCCCTGGGGGTCGGGCGCGGTTCAGAAGATGCTGGGTGACAAGTTGCTCGACAGGTACGACCTTGTGGTGATGAATGCCGTGCCTGGGTCGGATGCCTTTCGCAACCCCGGGCATGCCCGGCTGTTCCATGTGCGCGCAAGCGATTTGCAGAAGCTGAGCAAGATCGTTTTGCATGCGCGGGCGTTGAGCATGCGCAAACTGGCAGTGCTGTACCAGAACAACCCCGTGGGGGCGGCCGGGCTGGAAGACGTTGTCCGGGAAGCGGCACGGATCGGCGGTATCGAGGTCCAAGGCGTTGCCGTGGCCTCGGAGAATCTGGCCAGTGGAGCGCGGGAGGTTGTCGCACTTGGCGCCGACGGCGTATTGGTGCTGGGTGCTCCGCCATTCGCCGCGTCGTCCGTGGCGCAGTTGCGCAAGGCCGGTGTGGGTCAGACCATCTTCCTGGCGGCCGACATGTCGCCGGAGTTTCTGATCCGGACCGCGGGGCAGGAGGCGGCCCGCGGCGTCGGCATCGTGCAGATCTACCCCGATCCGAACAGCAAAACGGGCGTGCGCGAATTTCAGGCGGCGATGAAGGCCACCTTCCCTGAGCTGGAGGCGTATACGCCGGCCCAGTTTGAAGGCTATGTCTCGACGCGCGTGGCGGTCGAGGGGCTGCGCCGCATCCGTGGCGACATCACGCCCGGTGCGCTGGCCAAGGCCTTGCAGACCATGGGGGAAATCGCGGTGGATGGCTACCGGCTCAACTTTGGCAAGGGCAATGCCGGTAGCCAGTTCGTCAACATTGCGGTGATCGATGCCAAGGGCCGCCTGCGTTACTGAGAAGAAGCTCCCGGGTGGCCATCGCCCGGGATTACCCGCTTGCCAGGGGCGCGGCCCTGGCCCAGCATCGTTGCAACGCGTGCATGCTTGCCATGCACTGCACCCTCTGCGTTCTTCTCCAACACCCTGCCATGCAGCCCGCTTGCGGTGCTGGGCCACGTGGCCTGAGGGCCTGAGTGGTTTGTCTTGTTGCCGAAGGCCCGGTGCATTCCATCCATAGAGCAGCTCTCGATGACCAAGTCCCAACGTGATTGGTACCCACCGAACGTGCCGGAGCCGGTGCCGAAAGTGCGTCTCTACGTCGAAAGCCCGGAGAAGCCGCAGTCCTGGTTCGTGAACGTCGGCCATGTCACGGAAGGTGGGCGCCGTCGTACGGCCCCGCATTCCCATCCCGCCTACGGTCAGGTGATTTTTGTCCGCATCGGGCGCGGCGTCATGAACCTTGAGGGGAGCAGTGTTCCCTTCGAAGGGCCGTGCGCACTGCTGCTGCCCAACGAATGCGTGCACGGCCTGGAGTACGAGATCGATGTGGACCGCTGGGTGGTGACCATCGAGGAAACTTACCTGAATCAGGTCAACGCCAAGCTGCCCGAGTTCATCCAGCTGTGGACGGAGCCACGCGTGATTCCGCTCACCCACAATCCCGAAGCGCCAGAAGACGTCCATGGCCTGGTCAGCCGGCTGGAACACGAAGTTCGCTCTATGGCATTGGGGCATGTCGTGGGGACCGAGGCCCTGCTGACCTCGCTGCTGCTGATGCTGGTACGCAGCACCCGGCTGGACCAGCTCGACAAGGAAGGCGCCACGCGCAATGCGATCCGCCTGACCAACCGCTTCCGGGAGCTTGTCCACCAGCACTACCGGGAGAACCTTCGCTTGCAGACCTATGCCTCGAAGATGGCGGTGTCGCCCACCCAGCTGCGTGCGGCCTGTGTCGCCGCCACCGGCCTGAGTCCCACCAAGCTGATCCATGCACGCCTGATCACCGAGGCCAAGCGCAACCTGATTTTTGGCGACATGTCGATCGAGCAGATCGCCTATGGGCTGGGCTTCATGGACACGGCGTACTTCACGCGCTTCTTCCGCAAGGAAGTGGGGCAGTCTCCCAGCCAGTTCCGAACCGCTGCACGCGAACAGACCCAGCCCGCCATGTAGCTGGCTTGAGGGCCACCCCCTCGGTGCCGTGGCCTTCTTTCACTCGCGGGGGCATGCCTGCAAGGGGTCGATGCTTGACCTGCGTCAAGCCCGAGGGCATGAAAAGTGCCAGCGAATCTGCCTTTCGTGTAGGTACCCCCGGCAGCTCCTCCCCTATCCTTCATACGGATTCGCCTTCAACCGTCTAACGTCGTTGGTTCGCCTTGCCGTGCTAAAGCACTGTCTGCGGCTTCCCGCCTAGTTATACGGTCGAATGCGAATCCGTATCAGATACCGCCGGGAGCCATGTGGTGCGGCGGGCACAAAAGATGACAGGAGACCTGCTGGCCATGTTGGGGCATTTCACACGATCGGGATCGGCCTGGCGCGGCCTGGGCCTCGCGCTGCTGTGGTGCTGGGGCGCGACCAACGCCGCTGCAGCGGTGCCCTGCAATGCGTCCGAACTGGCCTACCTGGGGACGGATGGCGTGGGGATCCGGGCGGTCCGGTTTGACGCCTGTGCGGGGACACTCGCGCTGCTGGGGCAGCCGGCGGATACCCGTAAGTCCCGGTGGCTGCTCAAGCACCCGCGCCTGCCCGTGCTGTACGCCGCGGCAGAGGGGGCAGAGGGCGACGGACGTGTGCTTGCCTACACAATAGATGGCCGGACCGGGGGGCTTTCCTTGCTGGGGGAGGGGACAGCGGGCGGGGCCGGCACCACGCACCTGTGGCTGGATGCGCCGTCCATGACCCTTCTGGCCGCGAACTTCGCAGCAGGTACGGTTTCCAGCATCGCACTTTTGCCCGATGGCAAGCCAGGTGCCCTGGTCAGCACCATCAAGGCCACGGGTTCGGGGCCGCACCGTCGCCAGACCAGTCCCCATGCCCATGGCGTAGCCATCGACCCGTCGGGCCGCCACGCCCTGGTCGCGGACATGGGGGCGGACCGCGTGTTCGTCTACGGCTTCGAGCGCTCGACCCGGGTGTTGGCGCCTGACGATGCGGCCGCTCCCCGCTCCTTCCAGGCGCCTGCCGGAAGCGGGCCGCGCCGGGCTGTTTTCAGCACAACGGGGCGCATGGTCTACGTGCTGAGCGAGTTGACGGCCGAAATCAGCGTACTGCGCTGGGATGCTTCGTCCGGCCGTTTGGCGCCCGTACAGACCCTGGCCCTGTCCAGTGAGGAATTTGCCGGCACGCGCAGCGCGTCCGAACTGGCACTGGGCCCGGATGGCCGTTTTCTCTACCTGGGCAACCGGGGCGAGAGCCAGTTGCTTGTCTACCGGGTGGATGCCGGCTCTGGCGAGCTCACCCCCGTGCAGCGCCTGCCCAGCGGGGGCGAAGCCCCATGGGCCTTCGATATCCATCCATCCGGCCAATGGATGCTGGTGGCCAACTACCGCAGCAATCGCGTGAGCCTGATGCGCATCGATGCGGCCTCGGGGCGCTTGTCCGATACCGGCGTGGCGCTGGAATCGCCAGCGCCTGTGAGCGTCGTGTTTGTGAATTGAGGTCGCACCCGCGCTGTGCACCCGAACCTAGCCTGGCAGGAGACAAAGAACCGTGGATCGTAGAAAATTTCTGGGCGGCGCCGCTTCGGCCAGCCTCTTGGCCTTGGGGCAGCAACCGTGGGCCGCGGTGGCGGCAGAGCCTGCCAAGGGGCCGCTGCTCCTCAACCGCATTGGCCCTTCGGCATCGCAGATCTTCATCGCGAACGCCGATGGCTCCGACGAGCGCAAGCTGATCGACAGCGGCACCCTGGATTACAACGCCTCGTTCTCGGCCGATGGCCAATGGATCGTCTTCACATCCGAGCGCGATGGCCTGGGCAACTCCAATCTCTACCGCGCACGGACCGACGGCACGCAGGTGGAGCGCCTGACGGATGGCTCCGCCGTGGAAGATGCGGCAGCCCTCTCGCCCGACGCAAGCAAGGTCGCCTTCGTCGGCACGCGCGACGGCATGCTTGCCAACATCTGGTTGCTGGACCTCAAGACCCGCACGCTGAAGAACCTCACTGGCGTGAAGGGCATCCAGGGACGGGCCGATTCGCCCAACGGCTTCTTCCGCCCCAGCTGGTCACCCGATGGCCAGTGGCTGGCCTTCTCTTCGGACCGGGACACCGAGTGGAAGGGCCACCACAACGGCGCGGGCTGGGAGCACACGCAGGAACTCAGCATCTACGTGATTCGCGCCGACGGCACGGGATTTCGCAAGGTCAGCAGCCGCAAGGACTACTGCCAGGGGTCGCCCAAGTGGTCGGCCGATGGCAAGCGCATCGTGTTCTATGAAACCCAGGCCGAGTACACCTACTGGGTGCTGCGCCCGGACCTGCTGCTGAAGATCGACTCGCAGATCGTCTCGGTCGACGTGGCCAGCGGCGAACGCACCGAGCACACCAGCGGCCCGGGCTTCAAGATCAGCCCCCAGTACCTGGGCAGCGACGAGATCGTCTACCGCCGCAAGGGCGGTCCCGAGGATGGGCTCTACTCCACGGCACCGGGCAAGGCGATGGTCAAGATCGCCGGCCTGCGCACGCCCGCCTGGTCGCCTGACGGCAAGCGGGTGGTCTACGAGAAATTCACATGGCGCGGCTGGAAGCAGAACCAGGCGCTGTACAGCTGGGAGGCTGGTCGTGAGTACCGCTACACCGACGTCTGGCCCGCCTTCTCCAAGGATGGCTGGATGGTGCTGACGGCCAAGCATGAAGATGGTTCGGTGGATGTGATGCGTGCCGATGGCAGCGAGCGCCGCCGTGTCTACGATGTCACCCAGCAGAGCGGCCTGGATCTGACGCTGGTCAAGCGGGGCCTGGCCGGAGCCTTCTTCCCCGTGTGGTCGCCGGACGGGGAGTGGATCGTCTTTGGCGTCGGCGAGTGGTTCACCCAGCGTGGCAAGGGCCGCGCCAAGCTGATGCGCGTCAAGCGCGATGGCTCCGGCCTGGAGCAGTTGACGGACGACAGCGTCTTCAATGCGGGCTTCCCCAGCTATTCCGCCGACGGGAATGAAGTGGTCTTTCGCATCGCCAACCAGGATCCCAGCAGCGCTTCGCTGGGAGGGCTGGCCGTGTTGAACCTCGAGACGCGCAAGATCCGGCACATCACCCGGGGCTATGACAACATGCCGATCTGGTCGCCCGATGGCAGCCGCATCCTGTTCAACCGCGGAGTGCGCAACCCTGACAGCATCTGGTCGAATTTCGACCTGTACACGGTGCGCCCCGATGGCAGCGACCTGCGCCGCCTGACCGACCACCCGGCCAGCGATGGCCACCCCGTGTGGACCGCGGATGGCAAGCAGATTCTCTACAACAGTGGCCAGGCCGGCTACCGCGACGAGGCCTGCCACTATGACCAGACCTTCCAGCCCTACGGCCAGGTGTTTGTGATGAACGCCGATGGCAGTGGCAAGCGCCAGATCACCGACAGCATCTGGGAAGACTCGACGCCGCAGTACGTGCCACCCGGCGCGCGCTGATCGGCCCAGGCAGCGCAGCGCCGCTCCCCGGCCGCCACGAATCCTGGTGGGCGTGGCGGTGGGGCACGGGCGCCTGCATCCCCACCGGCTTGCGCCGGTTCCATTCATGTGCATCACGGATGTCCCGCTGCGGCGGGAGGAGGTATCGTGGACACCCCAAAAAGAAGCTTCGTGCGCTACGGCAGCGCTGTCGCCCTGGCCTTTGCCACGGGCGGTATCCGTGCGCAGTCCTATCCCAGCAAGCCCCTGCAATGGGTCGTGGCGTTCGCGCCGGGCGGCGCAGGGGACATCGTGGCACGGCTGGTGGCGCAAAAATTGGGTGAAGGCCTGGGCCAGCCGGTGGTGGTCGAGAACCGGCCCGCTCCGGTCGCGGCCGCTTCATTGGTCAAGCATGCCCGGCCGGATGGCCACACCCTGCTGATGGCCGGCAGCGGAACCGCGCTCACGTCGGCGCTCTTCACCAAACTGCCCTACGACCTGATGGGGGACTTCACGCATGTCTCCACGCTGTCCTCGTTCGATCTCGCCTTCCTGGGCGCGGCCGCGTCGGACCTGAGATCCGTGGCCGATGTGATCGCGTTCGCGAAGACCCATCCAGGCAAGCTCAATATCGGCAGTGCCCGGGTGGGCAGCACGCAGAACCTGGCTGCCGAGATGTTCCGCTCCATGGCCGGCATCGACGCGCTGATCGTGCCTTACAAGACCACCTCAGACCTGGTCAGTGCGATCCGGTCCAGGGACGTGCACGTGGCGATCGACATGCTGCCGGTCGTGCTCAGCCAGATCCATGCCGGCGCGATCAAGCCCCTGGCAGTGACCTCGGCCCGCCGCTTCGCCGGCCTTTCCCATGTGCCAACGGTGGCGGAAAGCGGTCTGGCGGGGTTCGAGGTCTCCTCCTGGAACGGCATTGCCGTTCCCGCGGCTACGCCGCAGGCTGTGGTGACCCGGCTCGCCAGGGAAATCGCAACGGCTGTGGGATCACCGCAGGTACGCAAGGCGCTGCTGGATCTGGGGGCCGAGGCCCAGGCCAGCACGCCGGAGCAGATGGCCCAGCGCATGCGCAGCGACATCGCGAAGTGGCGCTCGGTGATCGACAGGGCCGCAATACCCCGCCAGTAGCCACCACGCATTCAACAACCTCCAACCAGCGCGACACCATGCCCTCGTTCCCGCTCCCGTCACTTCGCCTCCGCAATGCCATGGCCGTTGCAAGTGTCCCCCAAGGAGGCGGCCGGCTGGGCATTGGCATGCGGCTGGCCCTGGGCTTTGGCCTGGTGCTGGCCCTGTTCGCCGGCAGCACAGCCTATGCCGTGCTGCAGATGAGGGCCATGGAACGCAATATGGCGTCTGCGGTCCATGCCCACGCCGAGATCGCTGCCCGTGCCAGCGCCATGCGCAGCAGCATCGACGACATCTACCTGAACGCCTTGCTGCTGGTGCTGTCGACCCAGCGCGAGGACATCGACTTCCACCAGGGCCTGGTCGAGCAGTCGCGCGGCCTGTACCAGCGGGCCCGCAGCGGGCTGGTGTCGCTGACCCACGGGGGCCAGGACATTCCGGGCCTGGCAGGAGCCCTGGGCGGGCTGGCGCAGGCCGAGGGCGTGCTGCAGGAACTGGAACGCAGCATCCGCAGCCGGGTGGATGCTGTCCGTGGCCAGGGCGATGTGGAGCCCGACCTGGTCGTGATCGACCACTTCGCCGGCACCATGAGGGCCCGGGTCGAGCAGTGGGTGAAGGCCGTCGATCCGATCGTGGAGGCGACCACGGCGGCCGGGCGCGAGCGCCAGGCCCACGCATCGGCGGCGGCAGCGCTCGCCCAGTCGGTCCAGGTGCTGGCATCGGTGCTGGCGATACTGGGCGGTGCCCTGGCGGCCTGGAATATTGCACGGGGCGTGACACGTCCCATTGGGGAGGCCGTCCGCGTCGCCGAGCGGGTGGCGCAGGGCGATCTCTCGCTCGTGATCCCGCGCGGTGGCCGTGACGAGACGGGGGCCTTGCTGGAAGCCCTGGCCCGCATGCAGTCCAGCCTGGGTGCACTGGTGCGCGAGGTGCGCGATGTCGCCCACTCCATCCAGGACGCCTCGACCGATGTCTCCTCAGGCAACAACGATCTGTCGCAGCGCACCGAGCATGCGGCCAGCCAACTGCAGCGGACGGCAGGATCCGTGGACCAGCTGTCCGGCGCGGTGCGCCAGTCGGCCCAGTCGGCCCGCACGGCGGACGGGCTGGCACGCAACGCAGCCCAGGCGGCAGAGCAGGGCGGCCAGGTGGTGCTGCAGGCCGTGCAGAGCATGCAGGACATTGCCCTGCAGTCCCGCAAGATCGCCGACATCATCGGCCTGATCGAAGGCATCGCTTTCCAGACCAATATCCTGGCACTCAATGCCGCTGTGGAGGCGGCCCGGGCGGGGGAGCAAGGGCGCGGATTCGCGGTGGTGGCGGGCGAGGTGCGCAGCCTCGCGCACCGTTCGGACGCTGCGGCCAAGGACATCAAGCTCCTGATCCAGTCGTCCGTGGCCAGCGTGGCCTGCGGCAGTGCGCTGGTGCACGATGCGGGCCAGAAGATGGAGGGCATCGTCGCCGGGGTGCGCCAGGTCACGGCCGCCATCCACGAGATCACCCACGCTGCGGCGTCGCAAAGCCTGGGCATCGACGAGGTTGCACAGGCCATGAACGACATGGACCAGTCCACCCAGCAGAATGCCGCGCTCGTGGAGCAGAGTGCGGCGGCAGCGCAGTCGCTGCAGTCCCAGGCGCAGCGCCTGGCCCGCATGGTCTCGGCCTTCCAACTGGCCGACAGAGTTGCCGGGCGCTGAACGCGGGCAATGCGTTGGCACGCCAAAAGTGCCAACGAATCTGCCGCCTGTGCAGGGACCCGGGAAGGCGTCTTGCGTAGCCTCAAGGGAGGCTGCAGCCCGCGGCAAGCGAGGCCCGGCTATCGACTCTTACCGAGAACCAAGACAATGCACAAGAACTTCATCGACGGCACCTGGCTGGCGGGGGCGCAGGTCTCCCGCAACATCAACCCCTCCGACACCCGCGACCTGGTCGGCGAGTACGCGCAGGCCGACGCCGCACAGACCCGGCTGGCCATCGCGGCCGCCGAGGCCGCCTTTGCGGGGTGGAGCCTTTCGACACCGCAGCAGCGCTTTGACCTGCTGGATGCGGTGGGCAGCGAGATCCTGGGGCGCCGCAGTGAGCTGGGCGACCTGCTGGCGCGCGAGGAAGGCAAGACCCTGCCCGAGGCCACCGGCGAGGTGGTGCGTGCCGGCAATATCTTCAAGTTCTTCGCGGGCGAGGCCTTGCGGCCCGGCGGGGAAGCCTTGCCTTCGGTGCGGCCTGGCGTTGGTGTGGAAATCACGCGCGAGCCCCTGGGCGTGGTGGGCATCATCACGCCCTGGAATTTTCCGATGGCCATTCCGGCGTGGAAGATCGCGCCCGCGCTGGCCTATGGCAACTGCGTGGTGTTCAAGCCCGCGGAACTGGTGCCGGGGTCGGCTTGGGCGCTGGCCGAGATCCTGTCGCGTGCGGGCCTGCCGGCTGGCGTATTCAATCTGGTGATGGGCCGGGGTGCTGACGTGGGTGCCACGCTGCTGGAAGATGGGCGCGTTGGCGCGGTCTCCTTCACCGGCTCCGCCGCGACGGGCCGCAAGGTGGCGGCGGCCTGCGTAGCGCGCATGGCCAAGTTCCAGCTGGAGATGGGGGGCAAGAACCCGATGGTCGTTCTGGACGACGCGGACCTGGACGTCGCCGTGAACTGCGCAGTCAACAGCGGTTACTTCTCCACCGGTCAGCGCTGCACGGCGTCGTCACGCCTCATCGTCACCGAAGGTATCCATGATCGGTTCGTTGCCGCGATGGTCGAGCGCCTGAAATCCCTGAGGGTGGACGATGCGCGCGCTGCGGGGGCTGATATAGGGCCCGTGGTCGACCAGAGGCAGCTCGACCAGGATCTGGAATATGTCGCCATTGCCCGCGCGGAGGGGGCACGGTTGGCCTATGGGGGCGAGGCGCTGGCCCGGGGCTTGGCGGGGAACCCCGGCTTCTACATGAACCCTGCGCTGATTGTCGACACCACGCCCGGGATGCGCATCAACCAGGAGGAAGTCTTCGGGCCCGTGGTCAGCGTGCTCCGGGCACGCGACTACGGGGAGGCGCTGGCCTTGGCCAACGATACGCCCTTCGGTCTGGCCGCCGGCATTGCGACGACCTCGCTCAAACACGCGGCACATTTCAAACGGCATGTCCAGGCTGGCATGGCCATGGTCAATCTGCCCACCGCCGGAGTGGACTACCACGTGCCTTTCGGTGGGCGCAAGGGCTCCAGCTATGGAGCGCGTGAGCAGGGCCGGTATGCGGCCGAGTTCTACACGAGCGTGAAGACGGCGTACACCCAAGCCTGATGCGTCGCACGCCCCTTGGCTCGGTCCCCCGGTGGCGTGGTCGCCCGTCTCACCGGGGCTCCGCCATCACCAGCAGCACCCGCACCGGGTGCGCGCTGCGGTTGGCCAGTTGCCGCGCCTCGCCCGGCGCGATGCGGCAGCTGTCAAGCGCGCGCAGCACCTCACGCTGCGGCGGGCCATCGGGCTGCTGGCTGGTGATCTCCAGCTCGCCGTCCAGCACCACATAGAACTTTTCCAGCGCGGAAGCGGACAGCGTGGTGCTGCCCCCCGGGGCCACCAGCGACAGCCCTATCCAGGACGTCTCTGCGGGGCCGGCCTCGCGGCCTTGCAGGCGCGCCATCGTGAAGCCATCGTGGCCGGGCGCGTCGTAGCCGGGCGCGTCGGCATGCCGTACCAGGTGCATGGGGTGCTCCGTTCTCAGGGCGCCAGCACGACGCGCGAAGAGGACCCCGCGATCACGCGCCGGTAGGCGTCGGCGGCTTCTTCGAGCGGCACCAGGCCGGCCGGATCGACGGGGAAGGCGCGCAGCGACCCATCGCCGAATCCCGGCGCCAGCAGGTTCAGGATGGCGGCGCAGTCCACCACGCTGAGCTTGAGGCTGTCCACCCCCAGCAGCTGCAGGTTGCGGCGGTAGAACATCAGGATGTCGAACGGCACGGAGCGCTCGATGGTGGAGATGAGGACCTGCGTGCCGCCCACGGCCAGGCTGTGCAGGGCGGGTGCGAAGTAGGGCGAGCCCACCGTGTTGTAGGCGATGTCGGCCCCGCGCCCACCCGTGGCCTCGAGCAGGGCATCGCCCAGGTCCGGGGCGGTCCCATCCAGCACACGGACCGGCTGGCTGGCGTGGCCCTGGTAGCGGCTGGCACCGCGCTCCACGCCGAAGACCGCCGCGCCGGCGCGCGTGGCCAACTGGATGGCGGCCTGGCCCACCTTGCCGTTGGCGCCGAAGACGACCACGGTCTGGCCCGGCCCGCGCAGCCCGGCCCGGCGCAGGCCCTCCCATGCGGTGATGAAGGGCACGCCCACGGTGCCCGCTGCGGCCACGGGCACGGCAGCGGGCTTGCGCGCCAGGGCGGCTTCGGGCAGCACCAGGTAGCGTGCGTGGCTGCCGTCGCGGGTGACGCCGAGGTCGCCGCCCGTGCCCCAGACCTCGGCGCCCAGCCACTCCTTGGGGCCGGCCACCACGCGGCCGGCAAAGTCGCGGCCCGGTGTGCGTGGCCAGACGGCATGGGGCATCATGCCCAGTGCTGCCTTGACATCGCTGGGGTTGACGGCCGCGGCCAGCACTTCGACGACCGCGTGGCCCGGGGGCGCTGCGGGCGGGCTTTGGGGCTGCAGCTGCAGGTCGAGCGTGTCGGGCGCTTCGGCCTTCTGGAGGACGCGCAATGCGCGCGATGGGGTGGCAATGGTCATGGTGAGAGTCCTTGGATGGGATGGAGAGTGAAGTCGGTTCAGTGCAGGGCGTTGCTGGCACGCAGGCCCCAGGTGGTGCGGGCCTCGGCACTGGTGGCCAGGCGCCCGCCGAGGTCCTCGACAATGCGGCGCGCCTTGTGCACCAGCTCGGCGTTGCTGCGCGCGAGCACGCCCTTGTCGAGGTAGATGGTGTCTTCGAGGCCGATGCGCACGTTGCCGCCCAGCAGGTGGGCCTGGGCCACGGCGGGAAAGGCATGGCGCCCCACGGCAAACGCCGACCAGGAGGCCTGCGGCGCGATCAGCGAGCGCGCCAGCATCAGGGCCGCAGGCGTGAACGGCAGCGCGTAGCGCACCCCCATGACAAAGGTGTACAGGCCCGGGCCGGCGAGGGTGCCGTCGGCCATCAGGGCCTGCGCGAGCACCAGGTCGCCGGTGTCGAAGCATTCGAGTTCGGGCACCACGCCATTCGCGCGGATCACGGCGGCCATGCGGCGCACGTTGGCGGGGGTGTTCATCACCACCTGCTCGCCCGAATTCATGGTGTTGAGGTCCAGCGAACAGATGTCGGGCTGCAGGGCCGCGATGTGCTCCACGCGCAGTTCGGGCCGCAGCAGCGAGGTGCCCGGGGCGGCCAGGCGCGGCTCGTCCGCGCTGGGCACGAAGCGCCCGCCCGGCCCGGTGGTGAGGTTGATGATGAGCTCGGGCCGCTCGCGGCGCAGCGCCTCGACCACGCGGGCGTAGAGCTCGACGTCCATGGACGGCGCCCCGGTGTGCGGATCGCGCACGTGGATGTGCACGGCGGCCGCGCCGGCGTGTGCGGCCTCCAGGCAGGCGTCGCTGATCTGTTCGGGCGTGATCGGCAGGTGCGGCGTCTGCTCGGGCCGCGTGAGGTTGCCGGTGACGGCGCAGGTGAGGATGGTGGTGGCTTCCATGAAGATGCTCAGCCGAGGTGGCGGCCTCCGTCGGCAACGATCACGCTGCCCGTGGCATAGCGCAGCGCGGTGCAGCAGGCAACGATGGCGGCCGCCACGTCGTCGGCCGCACCCACACGCTGCAAGGGGATGGTGGGGCCCACGCGCTCGTTGAAGGCCGCGTCGCGCCCGGGCACGAAGGCGGTGTCGACGACACCGGGCGACACCGCCAGGCAGCGCACCTGGGGCGCCAGGGTCTTGGCCAGGGCGCGCGTGAGCGCATCGGTGCCGGCCTTGGCGGCGGCATAGGCCAGGTTGCTGCCCAGGCCCGTGAAGGCCGCGATGGACGAGACGTTGACCACGACCGTGTCGCCCGCTGCCTTCATCTGCGGCGCGAAGGCGCGGATGGCCGCGAAGCTGCCACGCCAGTTGGTGGCGAAGATGTCGTCGATCAGCGCGTCGTCCAGGCCCTCCAGGTCGGCCGCGGGCACCGGGCGGGTGAAGCCGGCGCTGTTCACCAGCACCGTGGCCGCGCCCATTTCCCGTTCCACCGCCTGCGCGGCGGCGCGCAGGGCGGCGCTGTCGGTCACGCTGGCCTGCAGGGCGCGGTGCCCGCTGCCGGGCAATTGCGCCAGCGCGGGCGCGGCTGCCTCGGGGGCGCTGCGCTGCAGCAGCACCACCCGGGCGCCGAGTGCGGCCATGCGCCGGGCCGTGGCCAGCCCGATGGCGCCGGTGCCACCGGTGATGACGGCGATGTCGCCGTCGAGCCGCTCGCGCGGCGCGAAACTTCGGTTGTCGTTGTCTTGCATGGAGGTTCAGGTCAAGGGAGGGGGCAATGGGGCAACTGCGTGGCCCCGGGTTCGAGCCGCAGCTCGATGTCCAGGGAGAAGCCGCCCTGGCCATCGGGTTCGAAGCGGCGCAGCAGCGAGCCCACGGCGCCGAACACCACGTCCGCGTGGGCGTTCGGGTCGTCGATGTCGAAGTACTGCGTGGCCAGCACCTTGTGGCCGTCGGCCACCACGATGAAATGCAGGTGGGCCGGGCGCATGATGGCCCGTCCCTGCGCGGCCAGCAGTTCGCCGCAGGGGCCGTCCACCGGCACGGGGTAGCCCGCGGGGCGAACGCTGTGGAAGTCGAAACGGCCCTGGGCGTCGGTCAGGAACACGCCGCGCAGGTTCATCTCCTCCTGTTCGGGGTCCTGGTTCTCGTACAGGCCCTGGGGCGAGGCCTGCCAGGTCTCCACCCGTGCGTTGGCCAAGGGGGCGCCGTCGAGCGAGCACACGCGGCCGCGCACGTGCAGCGGAGCGCCGGGGGTGTCGGCCGTGGCAATGCTCTCGCCGCTGGCGCGCACCGGCTGCCGGGCGCGCCAGAACGGGCCGACCAGTGCCGGCTCGGTGCCGCCCCGGGCCAGGGCCTCGCGCGCCCCGCGCAGCTGGGCCAGCGTGGCCAGGCCCAGGATGTCGGCCAGCAGGATGCCCTCGTTCTTGTGCGGTCCGCTGGCCTGGCCCACGCGGACCAGAAAGTCCATGCCCAGGTCCAGCTCGGCAGAGGTCAAGTCCACCTCCAGCGCAAAGGCATGGGCGTGGCGGATGAGGGCTTCCAGGATCTTTTTCAGCCGCGCATCCCGCGTGCCGGCATTGGCGCGCAGCACGGCAGCCAGCAGTTGCGCCGGGTCGGTGGCCGAGAGGCCGCGTGGGGCCTCCAGCAGCTCCACGGTGGAAGCGCCCGCTGTCATCGCAGCACCGCCTTGGCGTTGTCGCGGTAGATGGCCTGCAGCTCGCTGGCGCTCAGGCCGGCCTTCTCCAGCCCTTCGACGATGCGGGCTGGCTCGACCCACGGGAAGTCGGAGCCGAAGACGATCTGCGAAGTCGGCACGACCATCTTCAGGATGCCCATGTGCACCGCATCCGCTGCCGCGGCCGTGTCGTAGTAGAAGCGGCGCAGGTGGTGCAGGCGCGAATCGGGGGGGGCCACGCGCGCCAGCGATTCGGCCGTCTCGCCGACCAGGAAGCGCTGCGCCCAGATGCTGCCGCCGCCGTGCGACCAGATGTAGCGCACATCGGGCGTGGCCTTGGCCGTGCCGCCGTGGATCAGGCTCACCATGGCTCGTGCCAGGTCCGAGCCCAGCTCCACGAAGGTGGGCAGGATGCCTGGCTGGAAGTTCCAGGCGCAGCAGTTGGGCGCGGTGGCATGGATGTAGACCACCGCCTTGCGGCGGTTGAGCTCGGCCCACACCGGCGCGAAGGAGGGATCGCCCAGCCACTTGTCATCGTAGCTGGAGAGCAGGCCCACGCCATCGGCCTGGAGCACGTCGAAGGCATGGGCGATTTCGCGCAGGCTGCCCTCCACATCGGGCAGGGGCAGCACGGCGAAGTGGCCGTAGCGGCCGGGGTGGTCGGCCTTCATGCGCGCGGCGTACTCGTTGAGCTCGCGGGCGGCCGCGCGCGTTTCGGCTACGTCGCCGAACCAGACGCCGGGCTGCGTGATCGAGAGAAAGGCCTTCTCCACGCTGCCGCGGTCCATGGCTTCCAGGTCTTTCTCCACCGTCCAGGTCTTGAACTGCTCGAAGCCGAGCACGGGCTGCTTCTGGTGCTGGCGCTCCACCAGCCGCACCCATGCGGGCGAGAAGAAATGGTGGTGGAAGTCGATGCGCGAGGCCTTGGCGGCCAGGGTCTGGGCGAGCGGACGGCCCTCCGGCACGAAGGTGCTTGCGCCGATGGCACCCAGGGTGCCGAGCGAGCCGAACATGCCGAGAAAGCCGCGGCGCGAGGGCGCGCGGGACGGGCTACCGGCTGGGGAAGGGGACGAATGGTCCATGTGCAAACCTCCTGTGCGGTTTCAGAAGTTGTGGCGAATGCCGAACTCGACGCCCTGCGAGCGGGCACCGGCCTGGGCCGGCAATGGCGGGGTGTTGGGCCAGTCGGCCACGCCCGTGCCGCTGACCAGTTGGGCCGAGGCCCCGCGGTTGCGGATGTGCGCGTAGGTTCCGTAGAGCGCCGTCCGCTTGGACAGGTGGTGCACGTAGCCCAGGGCCAGCTTGCTCCAGTCGTCGCCACTGTTCTGGCGGTCGTAGTGGCTGTAGGCGGCGCGCCATTCCCCGACCCCATGGCGCAGCGACGCGCCGATCAGCCAGGCATCGATGCGCGCCCCGCGGCTGTCTTCTTCGCGCGCCCAGAAAGCCATGGGCGTGGCGGGGCCGATGCGGTAGGACGCCGCCACGTTGGCGGCCTTGATCTGGGCCGCCGCAGTGGCCGTGCCGCTGTGGCGCCGGCCCACGGCCGCCGCGACGTTCAGGGCCTCGTCGGCGAAGCCCAGGCGTGCGCCTTCGTAGTTGTTGTTGCTGCGGTTGGCACTGTTGGACGGCTCTTCGCCAAAGGCGTACTGCACCTGGCCGTACCAGCCGCCCAGCTGCCTGGGCAGCAAGTAGGCCAGCGCGTTGCTCACGCGGATCGGTGCGCCCAGCATGCTGTAGACCGTGGGCTGGCCGATGCCGGTGCCCCCGAACGGGTCGAACCAGGAGGGGTTGAGGTTGGTCGCCGCCATGTCGCGGCCCAGGCGCAGTTCGCCGAAGTTGCCGCTCAGGCTGACGGTGGAGCGGCGCTGGAAATTCAGTCCGGTCCCTCCGGTGTCCGGGGCCAGCGCGCTTTCCAGCCAGAAGCCGGCCGACAGGCCGCCGCCCAGGTCTTCGGTGCCGCGAAAGCCCAGGCGGGCATGGCTGTTGCCGCTGTAGCTCAGCGCGGTCAGGCGGGAATGGCCGTGCGAGACATGGGCGACGCCCAGGTCGACCACGCCGAACAGCGTGACCTGGGTTTGCGCGGCGACACCGCCGCTGCTGCCGATGGCAAGGCCCAGGAAGGACAGGGCGAAGCAGGTTTTTTTCATGGGAGCGCTTCCGTGGAGGGGGTGGTGGGTGCCGAGGGGTAAATAGAATGAATGCCTGGCATTGATATGAAATTCAGATGAACATCACCTTGCGGCAGCTGCGTGCCTTTGTGGAAGTGATCAAAAGCGAGGGCTTCACGGCCGGGGCGCGCAAGCTGCACCTGACGCAGTCGGCCACCAGCCTGCTGGTGCGCGAACTGGAGTCGCAACTGGGCCTGCCGCTGGTGGACCGCACGACGCGCCAGATCGCGCTGACCGACGCGGGCCGCGAGCTGTTCGAGAGCGCCGAGCGCATCCTGGCGGACGTGGAGCACGCGGTGGCGAACACCCAGGACCTGCTGCACAAGCGCCGGGGCCGCGTGACGGTGGCGACCACGCCCTTCCTGGCGGCCCATTTCCTGCCCGGGGTGATTGCGCAGTTCCAGGTTTCGCACCCCGCCGTGTCGGTGCGCATTGCCGACCTGTCCACCGAGCAGCTCGTGCGGGCGGTGGACAGCGGCGACGCCGACATCGGCTTCGGCGTGTTTCCGCAGATGGATGTCGCGATGGAGCGCGCGATCCTGCTGCGCCATAGCCTGGGTGTGCTGCTGCCGGCGGCCTGGCCGCTCGCACAGCGCCGCCGGCGCATGGTCTGGGCCGATCTGGAGGGCCAACCCATGATCGGCCTGGGGCCGGCCGGGGGTTTTCGCGCCCTGGTCGATCCGCTGGTGCCCCACGGGGGCGAGACCACGGCGTTGCGCTTCGAGGTCGGCCACCTGGGCACGGCGGTGGGCATGGTGGAGGCCGGCCTGGGGGCCACCGTGGTACCTGCCTACGTGGGGGCCCTGGTGCGCTCGAACCGGGCGCGCTTTCGCGAACTGAACGAGCCGGTGATCCACCGCAATGTCGAGCTGGTCTGGCGCGCCTCGCGCTCGCTGTCGCCCAGCGCCAGTGCCTTTCGCAGCTGCCTGGAAGACTGCTGTAAGCAGTTGCAGGCCTGAGCGCTGGCAGCCTCTGCCGGGCCGGGGTGTCAACGCGCGATGCATGGCTTGGCCTTGCCGCACTGGTCGCCGATGACTGCCACGGCCTGGATCTCGATCTGCATGCCTGGCACCGCGAGGTTAGACACCGTGATCTGGGCGCTGGCAGGGAATTTCCGGTCAGGGAACATCTCGGTGCGCACCTTGGAGAAGGTCGCCCCGTTGCGTGCATCGGTCAGGTAGACCGTCATGCTCACGATGTCCTGCAGCCCTCCACCGGCGCGCTTCAGGGTCTGCTCCAGCAGCGCAAAGACGGTGCGCGCCTGGGCTTCGAAGTCGCCCTTGATGTCCTTGCCGTTCAGGTCGGTGGTGGTGGTCTCGCCCGCCAGCCAGATGACGCGCCCGCCTTCGGTGACCACGGCGGGCGAGTAGGACCGGCCCTGGGTCCTTTCGCCATGCTCCAGGTGGTCGGCCGCCATCGCGGGCGACAGGAGCAGGCTGGCCAGGGCCATGGCGGCCAGTGCGCGGGGGGATCGGTGTTGCATCGTGCTCTCCTTGGGTGGGGGCGGGCCCCCGGGGGTGAAAAAGTCGGTGTCAGGGCAGGGGGTGGCGGCGTGCCAGCGCGCGCATGGACTCGGTGGCCTCGCGCACGATGTCGGCGCTGTCCCAGCGGGTGGGCTGGCTGCGGCGCAGCAGCACCCGGCCGTCGACCAGCACCGTGTCCACGTTGCCAGGCTGCGCCGAATACACGAGCGCGTGTGCGGGGTCGAACACCGGGGCCAGGTTGGGGTCGGTGGCACGCACGATCTGGATGTCGGCGCGCTTGCCAGGCGTGAGGGATCCGACCAGGTGGTCGAGTCCGAGGTCGCGCGCACCGTCCAGCGTGGCCAGGCGCAGCAGGCGCTGGGCAGTGAGGGGCACACGGCTGCCGAAGCGCTGCTTGTGCGACCACAGGAGCGCCCGCATGCAGGCGAAGAAGTCCGCGTTGGCGGAGGCGCCGGAGCTGTCCACCGACAGGCTCTGGTGCACGCCGGCTTCTTCCATTTCGTGGAACTGGATCACGCCGCGGGTGGCCTGGGCGTAGAGCATCTCGATGGTGGGCGAGCAGGTCATGGTGGTACCCGCCGCCGCGAGCAGGGCGCAGTCCTGCGGCGACATGCCCTGGGGATGGACCAGCTGCAGGTCGGGGCCGAGCAGGCCGTGCTCCGCGAGCACCGACACCACGCCGGGGCGGGCGTGCATGGTCAGCGGCAGACCCAGGGCGCGGATGCGGGCACACTCTTCGCTGACCACGCCGATGGGCACTGCGCCGCGCGGGTTGGACACCGGTGTGCGTACTGCCGCGCCAAGCGTGAGCAGGTGCGAAGGCAGGTCCCGTTGCTGCAGGCCTTCCAGGCCAGAGAGGTCCATGGGCTGGGCGAGCGGCTGCTCTTGCCCCCAGCCATAGGCAAAACGGCCGCGCACGCCCATGTCGGCCATGGCGCTCAATTCCGCGTCGGCGTGTTCGGGCGAGCGGGTGTTGTGGGCCCAGTTGTGGACCGTGGTGATGCCGGAGAGCAGGCCCTCGGCCAGCCCCAGGCGCACGGAGCGGTAACTGTCTTCGGGGGTGAACAACGGCCCGGCCCCCAGGGTGACGGGAAAGTAGCCGTGCACGGGGTCGTCGCCGCGCACCAGGGCGCGCAGGGCGCTGTTCCACAGGTGCCAATGGGTGTCCACGAAGCCGGGGAGCACGACCATGTCCCGCGCGTCCAGCTCGGGCACGCCCTGCGCGGGCAGTTGGGGGCCGACCGCCACGATGGCACCGCCACGGACATGCACGTCGGCGCAGGGCAAATCGCCCAGGGCGGGGTCCATGGTGAGCAGGTGGCCGCCACGGATGACAAGCTCCTGGTCGAGGCCGGAACGGTCGGGCGAAGGTTTCGAAGGCACGAAGAATCTCCTGCACCACGCACGGGTGCATCAGTCGCTGAAGGAAAAAGGGGGGAGGGGGCGGTGGGCGCTACTCGGCCTTGGCGCCCGAGATGCGTATCAGCTGCGCCTTCTGGCGCATGTCGGCCTCGATGAAGCGGGCAAACCCCGCAGGGGCCGAGAACACCGGTTCAAAGCCACGCGAGAGCAGCGCGGCCTCACGGAACGCCGGATCGTTGCCGATGGCCGCGACATCGTGGTGGATCTTCTGCACGACCGGGGCCGGCGTGCCCCCGGTGGTGAACAGGCCGAACCAGGATTCCCCCGGGTCGATGTCGGCCAGTCCCAGCTCCCGCAGGGTGGGCACATCGGGCATCTCGGTCAGCCGGGTCGGCCGACCCACGGCCAGGGCCTTGAGCTTGCCGGCGCGCAGCAGTGCCAGGGCCCCCGATACGCCGGCCAGCGTGAGCTGGGTTTCGCCCGCGTGCACCGCAGACACGGCGGGCGATATCCCCCGGTAGGGCACATGCACGAGGTTGCCGCCATGCTTGGCGCGCAGCGATTCGAAAAGCAGGTGCGGCAGGCTGCCGGAGCCATAGGAGGCATAGCTCAGCGCATGGCTGCGCGATTTGAGCAATGCCATCAGTTCGGCCATGGTGTTCGCCGGGACCGAGGGGTGGGCGATGACCATTTGCGGCAGGCTCACGAGCTGGCTGATGGGCGCCAGCTCGCGCACCGGGTCGTAGGGCAGTTTGTCGAACAGGAAGGGATTGCTGGTGATGGTGGCTTCGCTGGTCAAGAGCAGCGCCAGGCCGTCGGGCGCCGCCTTGGCGACGGCCGTCGCACCGATCAGCGTGGAGGCGCCGGGCTTGTTGTCCACCACCACCGGCTGGCCCCACTGCCGGTGCAGGCGCTCTGCCAGCATGCGGGCCACCAGGTCCACACCCCCGCCCGGTGCATAGGGCACCACGATCTTGACGGTGCGCGGTGGCCAGACTGGGCTTTGGGCCCAGGCCATGGGGCTGGCCATGCCCAGGCCCAGTGCGCTCAGCAAGCGTCGGCGGGTGGGGTTCTTCAGCGCGGGGCTCATCGTCTTCACTTGATGCTCTCGAAATGGCGGTAGGAGGGGTCGCTGCGACCGGTGTGGCCGATGACCTGGTAGCGCGACTTGACCAGATCGGCAGGCACATCCAGCACGCGGCGGTAGTCGCTCACCGTGTGGCGCCCGTCCAGCGCCCATTTGCCGTTGCGGCGCGACCAGGTGTCCAGGTAGCGCGAGTGCATCCAGCGCTCTTCATAGAGATTGGGGTTGCCCTCCTTGGGGACCAGCAGGGTGGCGGTGCCCGTGCATTCGCTCACGGCACGGTCGCCGTTGACTTCGATCAGGATGTTGGAGATGCGGTGGTTGTTGCCCGCCATCTCATCGTGGGCCTTGATGAGCCAGTCCACATAGGCCTCCCAGTGGGGAAAGTCGCGGGTGCCGAAGCGCATCTTGGCGCCCGGGTGGGCCAGCGACATCAGCATCTCGCGGTCACCCCGGTCCAGGGCGCGCGGGTACTTGTAGATCAGCTCCGTGATGGCCTGCTTGGCCAGCAGCTTGTCGATCTCGGCGGCGGCGGCGCTCTGGGCCTGGGCCTGCAGCGGCACTGCCAGGCTCAGGGCCAGCACGGTGGCCAGGGATGCCAGCAGCATGCGGCGTGAAGGTGGGCGTGGTCTGTCCATGGGCGGTCTCTCCATAGGGGGTGGTCGTGCAAGCCTGGTCCAGGTGGATGGCACCCGGCATGGACCGTATTTCAATGCGTTCACCGCCATCTTTCCAACGATTAAATTCAATGGATTCATGAGCTTTTGAAATAGATAAGCGGAGCCTGTGCCGTGCGGTGGCGGACCGTCGAAGAAGGGGCGGGCACTGGAGGCCGCGGTTCAGTAGCAGCATGCATTCCATGGGCATGGCCCGGAACCCGGAAAGGCGGGCCAGATGCCTTGGGCTTTGGCGTGCCAGGCACCGGGACGGGCGGGCAATGTCGTTTATTTCCCCACCAAGAGCCCGACAGTCGTGCCAGGACACCTTCGGCTGGCATAGAATCGCGGTCTCAGGCAAAAACGCTGGTGCTGTCGCAAGCGGTGTCGCGCAAAGCCTGGGGCGAAGAGTGGTGCTGGAATTTTTTTGATGTGTGCTTCGGCGGATCGTAAAAATTCAGTGCTATAATTCGAGGCTCTCCGGAGGGGTGCCCGAGTGGCTAAAGGGGGCAGACTGTAAATCTGTTGGCTTACGCCTACACTGGTTCGAATCCAGTCCCCTCCACCAGTGAAAAAAGATGAAAGCAGGTTGCGGCGGGCTCGTGCAGGGCTGGGGTCGCAGGGCCAGTTGAGTTGGCAGTGCGGGAGTAGTTCAATGGTAGAACCCTAGCCTTCCAAGCTAATGACGCGGGTTCGATTCCCGTCTCCCGCTCCATGGTTCGGTTTGCTGGCAGGTTGAGAGAGAAGTTTTTTTGAGGTCGCGCAAGCGGTTTCAATTGCCCATGTGGCTCAGTGGTAGAGCACTCCCTTGGTAAGGGAGAGGTCGCGGGTCCGATTCCCGCCATGGGCACCACCTTCAGGCGCACCCGAAATCCGTTCGGGTGCGCCGAAATTTCGTTGTGTAGTTTGTAGATTTTTTTCGGAGTCGGAAAAATGGCAAAAGGTAAGTTCGAACGTACCAAGCCCCACGTGAACGTGGGTACGATCGGCCACGTGGACCACGGCAAGACGACGCTGACGGCGGC
>NZ_JACHLK010000019.1 GCF_014207955.1 Acidovorax soli | reverse complement strand
GGCAGCGGGGTCGCCTTTCTTTTGGGTACTTTTCTTTGGCGAAGCAAAGAACAAGTACCTCGGCCGCCGGGCCGAGACCCGGCCTCCGCCCTCAAAGAAAAACAGAAGCAACCACAGCCACAAAGCCGTGAAGCTTCAAAAGAAAAAGAATCAGCCCACGGTGTCGCGGCTAACCCCAGCCGTCTGGCTGAACCCACCATCCACATACGTGATCTCGGCCGTCATGCCGCTGGCCAGATCCGACAGCAAAAACGCCGCCACATTCCCCACGTCCTCAATGGTCACATTGCGGCGCAGAGGGGACGAATCCGCCACCATCGACAGCAGCTTGCCAAAATCCTTGATCCCGCTCGCAGCCAGCGTCTTGATCGGCCCTGCGCTGATGCCGTTCACGCGCATGCCCTTGGGGCCCAGGGCTTCGGCCAGGTAGCGCACGCTGGCTTCCAGGCTGGCCTTGGCCAGGCCCATGGTGTTGTAGTTGGGGATGGTGCGCAGGGCGCCCAGGTAGCTCAGCGTGATCAGCGAAGACTTCTCGTTGAGGTAGGGCAGGGCCGACTTGGCCATGGCCGGGAAGCTGTAGGCGCTGATGTCGTGCGCAATGCGGAACGACTCGCGCGACAGGCCTTCCAGGAAATCGCCGGCGATGGCTTCACGCGGGGCGAAGCCGATGCTGTGCACGAAGCCGTCGAACTTGGGCCACACCTGGGCCAGGTCGGCGAACATGCGGTCGATCTGCTCATCGCTGCCCACATCGCAGTCGAAAACCAGTTTGGAGTCGAACTCGGCCGCGAAGTCGGTGATGCGGTCCTTGAAGCGCTCGCCCACGTAGCTGAAGGCAAGTTCTGCGCCCTGTGCGTGGCAGGCCTTGGCGATGCCGTAGGCGATGGAGCGGTTGGACAGCACGCCGGTGATGAGCAGTTTCTTGCCGGTCAGAAAACCCATGGTTCGTTCTCCTTTGGAATTTTGGGGTAATGCAATCAATATGCAGGGGTAGCGATGAAGGGCCGGGTTAACCACGCGTATGGATATGCGCCATTCGCTGCAGAGCCGGCCGAACGTAGTGCAGAATTGTCGCATGCGGTCTTGGCTCACTTTTTTGCTGATGGGTTGCTGCGCTGTTCCTGCTGCCTGGGCAGCGCATGGCTATGCACTCTGGGGCGATCTCAAATACCCCGCCGGCTTTGCCCACTTTGACTATGTGAACCCCGATGCACCAAAGGGGGGCGAGCTGCGCATGGTGAGCAACCTGCGCTACTCCACCTTCGACAAGTACAACCCCTTCACCATGAAGGGCTCGCCGCCGGCCTACCTGTCGGACCTGGTGTTCGAAAGCCTGCTCACCGGCTCCATGGACGAAACCGCCTCGGGCTATGGCCTGCTGGCCGAGGACGTGGACGTGGCGACCGACCGGCTGAGCGCCACCTTCCGCCTGCGCGCCGAGGCCCGCTTCCACGATGGCAGCCCGGTGGAGGCGGCCGACGTCAAGCACACCTACGAGATGCTGATCAGCCCGCAGGCCTCGCCGGGCTATGCCACCTTGCTGCAGGAGGTGGCTGGGGTGGATGTGGTCGACAAGCGCACGGTGCGCTTTCGCTTCAAGCTGCCCAACCGCGAGCTGCCCTTGACGGTGGGCAGCCTGCCCATCTTCAGCCGCGCCTGGGGCCGCCAGCCGGACGGCAAGGCCAAGCCTTTCGACCAGATCGTGACCGACACGCCCATCGGCAGTGGCCCGTACCGCATCGGGCCGGTGGCGTTCGGGCGCGACATCACCTACGCCCGCGACCCGAACTACTGGGGCCGCAACCTGAACGTGAACAAGGGCGCGTTCAATTTCGATGCCATCACCGTCAAGATCTACAAGGACAACACGGCCCGGCTGGAGGCCGTGAAGGCCGGTGAGTTCGATTTCATGACCGTGTACTCGGCCGGCGACTGGGCACGCCGCATCGACGGCAAGCTCTTCAAGCAGGGCGTGCTGGTCAAGAAAGACATGAAGCACCGCCTGCCTGCGGGCTTTCAGAGCTACGTGCTCAACACCCGCCGGCCCATGCTGAGCGACCCGCGTGTGCGCGAGGCGCTGGGCCTGGCCATCGACTACGAGTGGATGAACCGCCAGATGTTCTATGGCGGCTACCCGCGTGTGACCGACCTGTTCGGCAACACCGACTGCCAGGCCACCGGCACCCCCGGCCCCGAAGAACTTAAGCTGCTCGAGCCCTGGCGCGGCAAGGTGCCCGACGCCGTGTTCGGCCCCATGTACCGGCCGCCGGTGACGGAGGGCGAGGGCCATTCGCTGCGCGAGAACCTGCGCCGGGCGCGCCAACTGCTGGCCGATGCAGGCTGGACCTACCGCGACGGGGCCCTGCGCAACGCCAAGGGCGATGCCATGGTGATCGAGTTCCTGGACAGCAAGGAGGGCGGGGCCCGCACCGTCTCGCCCTGGATCCGCAACCTGGAAAAGCTGGGCATCACCCTGCGCTTTGCCACGGTGGACTTTGCCCTGTACCAGCAGCGCCTGGACAAGTTCGATTTCGACATGATCAGCCTGGCCTTCCAGGGCTCCTACAACCCGGGCCAGGAGATGCAGGAGTATTTCGGCAGCAAGCGGGCCGATGTCGAGGGCGCTGCCAACTACACCGGGGTCAAGAGCCCAGCTGTGGATGCCATCGTCACCAAGCTGACCCGCGCCGACACCAAGGCCGAACTGCTGCCCGCCTGCCGCGCGCTGGACCGCGTGATCATGCACAGCCACTACCTGATTCCGCAGTGGACCCTGTCATCGCACCGCGTGGTCTACAACCAGCAGCGCCTGGCCTACAAGGAGCCCATGCCCCCTTACGCCAAGGCCGAGGAATGGCTGATGTTCTCGTGGTGGAGCACCAAGCCATGACAGCAGCCAAGCCGATGCAGCCCTGACAGAAAGCCCAGCCACCCGCCATGCTTGCCTACATCGCCAAACGCCTGCTGCTCATGCTGCCCACCTTGCTGGGTGTCCTGCTGTTGACCTTCGCGGTGATCCAGTTCGTGCCCGGCGGCCCGGTGGAGCAGTACATGGCCGAGGCACGGGCCGCCGCCGGCAAGGGGCGGGGCGCGGAGGGCGGTGGCATGGCCTACCGGGGCGACCAGGGCGTGGACCCCAAGCGCGTGGAGCAGATCAAGGCGCTCTACGGCTTCGACAAGCCGGCGCACGAGCGCTTCTTCATCATGCTGGGCCAGTTCGCGCGCTTCGACCTGGGCAAGAGTTTCTTCCAGAACAAGAACGTCTGGGAACTGGTCAAGGAGAAGCTGCCGGTCTCCATCAGCCTGGGCCTGTGGACCTTCTTCATCAGCTATCTGGTGGCCGTGCCGCTCGGGGTGGCCAAGGCGGTGCGCGCGGGCTCGCGCTTCGATCTGGTCACCACCTTGCTCATCCTGGTGGGCTATGCCATACCGGGCTTCGTGCTCGGCGTGGCGCTGCTGGTGGTCTTTGGTGGGCAATTGCAGTGGTTCCCGCTGCGCGGGCTGGTGTCGTCCAACTGGGAGCAGCTCAGTTGGGGCGCACGCATCGTGGACTACCTGTGGCACATCACGCTGCCGGTCACGGCCATGGTGGCGGGCAGCTTTGCCGTGACGGCCATGCTCACCAAGAACGCCTTCCTCGAAGAGATCCGCAAGCAGTATGTGCTGACGGCGCGGGCCAAGGGCCTGTCGGAGCGGCAGGTGCTCTGGAAGCATGTGTTCCGCAATGCGCTGATTCCCATCATCACGGGCTTCCCGGCGGCCTTCATCGGCGCCTTCTTCGCGGGTTCGCTGCTCATCGAGACCCTGTTCTCGCTCGACGGCCTGGGCCTGCTCGGCTACGAGAGCGTGATCCGCCGCGACTACCCCGTGGTGCTGGGCACGCTCTACCTGTTCACCCTGATCGGCCTGGTCACCAAGCTCATCAGCGACCTCTGTTATGTGTGGGTAGACCCCCGCGTCAAGTTCGATTGACCGCATGAACGCGCCCTCTGCAAGCCCCACCAGCGCTGCTGCCGGCACACCGGCGACGGCAAGTCCACCGACCCCCGTGTCCCTTTCTCCCTCGCGCCGGGCCTGGCTGCGCTTCAAGCGCAACCGACTGGGCTTCTGGAGCCTGGTGATCTTCTGCGTGCTGGTGGCCATCAGCCTGGCCGCCGAGGTGGTCAGCAACGACCGGCCGCTCGTCGTGCGTTACGAGGGGAAGACCTATTTCCCTATGCTCCAGACCTACCCCGAAAAGACCTTCGGCGGTGATTTCGAAACCCCCACGGACTACCTGGACCCCTTCATCCAGCAGCGGCTGAGTGCAGGCGACAACTGGGTGATCTACACCCTCAACACCTACGGCCCGACCACGCTCAACTACTTCGCCAAGGAGCCCAACCCCTCGGCGCCCACGCGCGACAACTGGCTGGGCACCGATGACCGAGGGCGCGATATGCTGGCCCAGCTGATCTACGGTTTCCGTGTGAGCGTGCTGTTCGGCCTGGCGCTGACCTTCATCGGCACGGTGCTGGGCATCCTCACCGGCGCCATCCAGGGCTTCTTCGGCGGCAAGACGGACCTGGCCTTCCAGCGCTTCATCGAGATCTGGGGCTCCATGCCCGAGCTGTACCTGCTCATCATCTTCAGTGCGCTGTTCGCGCCCAGCATCTCGCTGCTGCTCATCCTGCTCTCCCTGTTCGGCTGGATGGGCCTGTCGGACTACGTGCGTGCCGAGTTCCTGCGCAACCGCCAGCTCGACTACGTGAAGGCGGCGCGCGCCCTCGGGGTCAGCAACACGCAGATCATCTGGCGCCACATCCTGCCCAACAGCCTGACGCCCGTGGTCACCTTTTTGCCGTTCCGCATGAGCGCGGCCATCCTGTCGCTCACGGCGCTCGATTTCCTGGGCCTGGGCGTGCCGCCAGGCACCCCCAGCCTGGGTGAGCTGCTGAGCCAGGGCAAGAACAACATCGACGCCTGGTGGATCTCGCTGAGCACTTTTGCCGTGCTGGTGGTCACCCTGCTGCTGCTGACCTTCATGGGCGATGCGCTGCGCGATGCCCTCGACCCCCGGAAGGCCGATAAATGACGACCCCCACGCTCGGCACTGGCGTGTCCTCGCTGCCCCCCGCGGGGGCACCCTTGCTCGACGTGCGCGACCTGCACGTCCACTTCGGCCCCAAGGAAGTGGTGCGCGGCGCCCGCTTCACCATCGCCCCGGGCGAAAAGCTCGCCCTGGTGGGCGAGTCCGGCTCGGGCAAGACCATCACCGCGCTGAGCCTGCTGCGCCTGGCCGGCGATGCCAGAGTGACAGGCCAGGCCCTGCTGCGCGGGCGCGACCTGCTGGCCCTGAGCGAGCGCGAGATGCGTGGCGTGCGCGGTGGCGACATCGCCATGATCTTCCAGGAGCCCATGACGGCACTGAACCCGCTGATGACCGTGGGCCAGCAGATTGCAGAGATCCTGCAGCTCAAGAAGGGCCTCACGGGCGCGCAGTGCGCCCAGGCCGCCATCGAGCTGCTGGCCAAGACCGGCATTCCCGAGCCCGCACGACGGGCAAACAGCTTTCCGCACCAGCTTTCGGGCGGGCAGCGCCAGCGCGCCATGATCGCCATGGCCCTGGCCAGCGAGCCGCAGCTGCTGCTGGCCGACGAGCCCACCACTGCGCTCGACGTGACGCTGCGCGGCCAGATCCTCGATCTGCTCAGTGACCTGCAGCGCCAGACCGGCATGGCCGTGTTGCTCATCACGCACGATTTGAACCTGGTGCGCCGCTTTGCCGACCGTGTGGCCGTGATGGAGCGGGGCGTGCTGGTGGAGCAGGGCGCCGTGGCCGAGGTGTTCGGCGCACCCCAGCACGCCTACACCCGCAAGCTCATGCAAAGCCAGCCCCAGCGCGATGTGGTCGAGGCCGAAACCGCGCCCGGTACGCCGCCTGTGCTGCAGGCCGGCGACCTGCGCGTGGTCTACCCCACGCCGCTGCCGGGCGTGCGCGGCTGGTTCAGCAAGGGCGAGTTCGTGGCCGTGCAGGGGGCCAGCCTGGCGCTGCCGCCGGGCCGTACGCTGGGCGTGGTGGGCGAGTCGGGCTCAGGCAAATCCACGCTGGCCCAGGCCATCCTGGGGTTGCTGCCGCATGGTGGATCGCTCACCGTGGCGGGGCAGGGCTGGCAGGCCCCTGCCATGCGCAACTCGCCCGCCAACCAGCAGCTGCGCCGCAAGGTGCAGGTGGTGTTCCAGGACCCGTTCTCGTCGCTGTCGCCGCGCCTCACGGTGGAGGAAATCGTGGGCGAGGGCATGCGCGTGCACGAGCCCATGCTCAGCGTGGCCGAACGCCGCGCGCGGGTGGAAACCGCGCTGGCCGAGGTCGGCCTGACCGAGGCGCAGTTCCCTGGCCTGCTGGCGCGCTACCCGCATGAGTTCTCGGGCGGCCAGCGCCAGCGCCTGGCCATTGCGCGCGCCCTCATCGTGCAGCCCGAGCTGCTGGTGCTCGATGAGCCCACCAGCGCGCTCGACGTCACCATCCAGCAGCAGGTGCTCAAGCTGCTGCAGCGCCTGCAGAAGGAAAAGGGCCTGGCCTATCTGCTCATCACGCACGACGTGCAGGTCATCCGCGCCATGGCGCACGAGGTGCTGGTGATGAAGGACGGTCAGGTGCTCGAAAGCGGCCCCGTGGGCCGGGTGCTCGACGCGCCGCAGCACCCCTATACCCAGCGCTTGGTGGAGTCCGCCGGGCTGGATTGAGGGCCGCGGCCCCCGCCCTGGCCTGCCCGCTGCGCGGGAGCCTATTTCTCACGCACCTCATGCACTGCCTGGCAGGCCCCTGCGGCCGTCAGCAGTAGCTTGCCTGTCTGCGCCTGGTCATCCGGCCGTTGGCCAGCGCAACCCTGCTCCATAGCCCCGTGCCCTGAAGGCATCCGGGGGCTCGAAGTCCTCTGCACAAACATCCCCGCCGAATGGGCACCCGGCGGGGCAACGCCGCGTTCCCACCGTGCGGGATCGCAGGGTGGGCCTAGGGTTTTTACCTATTTTTTGAGCAACAAACAGGATTATTCTTCCTGTGTGTTTCAAGAATAAATCATTGTTTCATAGGTGAAACGAAAACACAAGCCCCTAACGAGAATATTTGCAATGACCCCAGCCAACGCTTCCCACCCTGCTCCGTGTGCCCTGCTGCAGGGTCGGCGCATCCTCGTGACCGGTGCCGCGCGCGGCCTGGGCTTTGCCTTTGCCCGTGCGCTGTGCGAGCAGGGGGCGCAGGTGGCCATGGCCGATCTGCGTGAGGAACTGCTCCTGCAGTCCGTGGCCGCGCTCAAGGCCGATGGCCATGCAGCCGTCGGCGCGGTCGTCGACGTCAACGACCCGGCGGCCATCGAGCGCTGTGCCGCGCAGGCCGTGCGCGAGCTCGGCGGGCTCGACGGCCTGGTCAACAACGCGGCGGTCACCGACTCCGGCGGCCGGGGCATGGACGACATCGAGATCGCCAAGTGGGACCAGGTCATGAACGTCAATGTGCGCGGCACCTGGCTCATGACCCGCGCCTGCCGCGCCGCGCTGCGCGACAGCGGCCGCGGCGCCATCGTCAACCTGGCCTCCGACACGGCCCTGTGGGGCGCCCCCAATCTGCTGGCCTATGTGGCGAGCAAGGGTGCGGTGATCGCCATGACGCACTCGCTGGCGCGCGAGCTGGGTGGCGACCACATCACCGTCAACGCCATCGCCCCGGGCCTGGTGCAGGTCGAGGCCACGCAGTACGTGCCCGAGGCACGGCACCGCCACTACCTGGAGCAGCGCGCCATCCAGCGCGAGCAGATGCCCGAGGACGTGTCGGGCGCGGTGGTCTACGCACTGTCCGACCTGGCCCGCTTCGTCACCGGCCAGGTGCTGGCCGTCAACGGCGGCTTCGTCATGCACTGAGCCGAACGCCGATTCCCAACGCCATTCCATCTTCTTTCACAGGAGCTTTCCCCATGAGCGATCTTTCCGAACAGCAGCAACTCCCCAAGAGCTGGGACCAGCCCGAGGGCGCGAGTTTCGCCTCGTGGATGGAGAGCCGGGTCGCGCGCTTTTCCACCCGCAAGTACGACTTCGATGCGCTGAAGTTCCAGGCCGATTTCGATCCCAAGTACCGCCGCGGCCAGATGCGCTACATCGGCACCGGTGGCACCGGCGTGGCCCAGGACAGCAACACCATCCCCGCCGAGCACTTCACCTTCTCCACCATGGTGATCCCGGCCGGCAACGAAGGCCCTTCGCACCTCCATGTCGACGTGGAAGAGGTGTTCTTTCTGATCCGCGGCAAGCTCAAGCTGGTGCTGGAGAAAGACGGCGAGCGCTTCGAGACCATCCTGACCGACCGCGACGTCGTCTCGGTGCCGCCCGGCGTGTACCGCGAGGAGATCAACATCGGCGACGAGGACGCGCTGATGTGCGTGATGCTGGGCGCAAAAAAGCCCATCACGCCGACCTACCCGGCCGACCACCCCCTGGCCAAGATCAAGCGCTGAGCTCCACCATGGCTTCCGTTGCGGCCCCCGCCCTCGACCCCGCTGTGCTGCTGCAGCCCGCGCTGGACCTCCTGGCCCGGCAGTTCGGCGAGCACACCGTGCGCCTGCCCTCGGGCGCGCAGGTGGCCGTGCGCCAGTGCGGGGTGCCGGGCCAGGGGCTCAGCGTCGTGCTGCTGCACGGCATCAGCTCGGGTGCGGCCTCGTGGGTCCATGTGGCCACGCGCATTGGCGCTGACACCCATGTGCTGGCCTGGGATGCGCCGGGCTATGGCGATTCCACGCCCCTGGCGGCAGGCGCCCCCACCGACGCCGACTATGCCGAGCGCCTGCACGAGCTGCTGCAGGCGCTCGGCATAGAGCGCTGCGTGCTGGTCGGCCACTCGCTGGGCGCGCTATTGGCCTGCGCCCATGCGCGCGGCGAGGGGGCAGGGCGTGTGGAGCGGGTGCTGCTTATCAGCCCCGCCGCCGGCTACGGCGCACCGGGCCGTGCGGCTGAGCGTGAGCGCGTGCGCAGCGAGCGCCGCCAGTCGCTCCAGACCCTGGGCGTGGGCGGTATGGCCGAGCGCATTTCCGCGCGCCTGCTGTCGCCAGCCGCCGATGCGGCGCAGCGCGCCTGGGTGCAGTGGAACACGGCGCGCCTGCATCCCGACGGCTACCTGCAGGCGGTGGAGCTGCTGTGCGCCAGCGACCTGGCGGCCCAGCGCCTGGCGGTGCCGGTGCAGGTGGCCTGCGGCGATGCAGACGCCGTCACGCCCCCGGCTGCCTGCCGCGCCGTGGCCGACGCGCTGGGAGCGCCGTTCGAAGCCATTGCCGGCGCCGGCCATGCCAGCCCCGTCGAGCAGCCCGATGCCGTGGCGCGCCTGATCGCGCGCGCCCTTCACCAACCCCGCCACTGAGCACCCGCACCATGCCCGAAAAGAACCTTGCCGAAGACGGCGCCAGTGACAAGTACATCGTGCCCGCCCTGGAGCGCGGCCTGCGCCTGCTCGGTGAATTCAGCCGCGACAGCCGCACGCTGGACGCGCCCGAACTCGCGCGCCGCCTCGACCTGCCGCGCTCCACCGTGTTCCGCCTGCTCAACACGCTCGAATCCATGGGCTTCCTGGAGCGCATCGGCAGCGGCAACGACTACCGCCTGGGCCTGGCCGTGCTGCGCCTGGGCTTCGAGTACCTCTCCTCGCTGGAGCTGACCGAGCTGGGCCAGCCGGTGATTGCGCGCCTGTGCGACGCCATCCGCTACCCCTGCAACATCGTGGTGCGCGATGGCCGCTCCATCGTCTACGTGGCCAAGGTCACGCCGCCCACCCCGCTGACCAGCTCGGTGCGCGTGGGCACGCGCCTGCCGGCACACGCCACGGTGCTGGGCCGCATCCTGCTCGAAGACCTGACCCTGCCCGAACTGCGCGCGCTGTATCCCGAGGAGCACCTCGAGGTGTTCTCGGGCAGCACGCCCAAGACCGTGCTCGACCTCTTCAACATGGTGGAAGTCGACCGCCAGCGCGGCTACGTGCTGGGCGAAGGCTTCTATGAGGCCAGCATTTCCACCATTGCGGCCCCCGTGCGTGACAGCAGCTCGCGCATCATCGCCGCGCTGGGCGCCACCATCCCCTCGGGCCACATCGACGAGAGCCGCCTGGAAGAACTGGTGCAGCGCGTGCGCGCTTCGGCCGACGAACTCTCGGGCCTCCTGAATTACCAGCCGCGCGGCGATGCCTCCGACAAGGTCGTCGCACTGCGCCCTTTCTGACCATGATGAACCTCCTGGACCTGACTTCCACCGTCGCCGTCGTCACGGGCGGCTCCTCGGGCATCGGCCTGGCCACCGTGGAGCTGCTGTTGCAAAGCGGCGCCGCCGTGGCCTTTTGCGGCCGCGACGAAAAGCGCCTGCGCGATGCCGAAGCCGGCCTGCGCGCACGCTTTCCCACGGCGCGCCTGTTTGCCGCCGCCTGCAACGTGCTGGAGGCTGCCGACATGCAGCGCTTCGCCGCGGACACCGAGGCAGCGCTGGGCACAGCCTCCATCCTGGTCAACAACGCTGGCCAGGGGCGCGTGTCGACCTTTGCCGACACCGCCGATCAGGCCTGGACGGAAGAGCTGCATCTCAAGTTCTTCTCGGTGATCCACCCTACGCGCGCCTTTCTGCCGCAGCTCAAGCGCAGCGCGTCTGCACCGGGCACTGCCGATCAGCGCTCGGCGGCCATCGTCTGCGTCAACTCGCTGCTGGCCGAGCAGCCCGAGCCGCACATGGTCGCCACCTCGGCCGCGCGCGCCGGCATCAAGAACCTGGTGCGCTCCATGGCCACCGAATTCGCACCCGCAGGCGTGCGCGTCAACGGCATCCTGGTCGGGCTGATCGAGTCCGGCCAATGGCGCCGCCGCTTCGAGGCGCGCGAGAACCGTGCCCTCGACTGGGACGCCTGGACCGGCGAGCTCGCCGCACGCAAACGCATTCCCCTGGGGCGCCTGGGCCTGCCGCAAGAGGCGGCGCGCGCCATCGTCTTCCTTGCCACATCGCTTTCGTCGTACACGACGGGCAGCCACATCGACATATCCGGAGGTCTTTCCCACCATGCCTGAGAACCACAACCACCCCATGACGGTCGGCGCCGCCATTGCTGCCTTCCTCGAAGAATGCGGCGTCAAGGCTGCCTTCGGCGTGATTTCCATCCACAACATGCCCATCCTCGACGCCTTCAACGAGCGCGGCAGGATCCGCTTCATCATGGCGCGCGGCGAGGCCGGCGGCACCAACATGGCCGACGCCTATGCCCGCACCACGGGCGGCCTGGGTGTCTGCCTCACGAGCACCGGCACCGCTGCGGGCAATGCCGCCGGCGCGATGGTGGAGGCCCTCACGGCCGGCACGCCGCTGCTGCACCTCACGGGGCAGATCGAGACCCAGTACCTGGACCAGAGCCTGTCCTACATCCACGAGGCGCCCGACCAGCTGGCGATGCTGCAGTCCGTCTCCAAGGCCGCCTTCCGCGTGCGCAGCGCCGAGACCGCGCTGAGCACCATCAAGCTCGCGGTGCAGACCGCGCTGACCGCGCCCACCGGCCCCGTCAGCGTCGAGATCCCGATCGACATCCAGGCAGCGCTGATCCCCGCGCCGACCGACCTGCAGCCGCTGCCGGTGGCACCCGCCGTGCCATCGGCGCGCGCGTTGGACGAGCTGGCCGAACGCCTGGCCCGGGCCCGCCGCCCGCTGCTGTGGCTGGGCGGCGGTGCGCGCCATGCCGGGGCCGCCGTCGCGCGCCTCATGGCACTGGGCGTGGGCGTGGTCACGAGCACCCAGGGCCGGGGCATCGTGCCCGAGGACGACGAACGCTCGCTCGGCGCCTACAACCTGCACAAGCCGGTCGAGAACTTCTACCAGACCTGCGATGCCATGCTCGTGGTGGGCTCGCGCCTGCGCGGCAACGAGACGCTGAAGTACGAGCTCAAGCTGCCGCGCCCGCTGTACCGGGTCGATGCCGACCCGGCCAGCGAAGGCCGCTGCTATGCCACCGACTACTTCGTGGCGGGCGATGCGCAACTGGTGCTTGAAGGCCTGGCCGACCGCCTGCAGGAGCGCCTGTCCATCGACCCCGGCTTCATGGCCGACCTGCGTGCCGCGCGGGTGGCCGCCGAGAAATCCCTGCTCGATGGCCTGGGCCCCTATGCCGAACTGGTGCAGCAGCTGCAGCAGGCCGCGGGGCGCAACTTCAACTGGGTGCGCGACGTCACGGTGTCCAACAGCACCTGGGGCAACCGCCAGCTGCACATCTTCGATCCGCGCGCCGGGGTGCACGCCCTGGGCGGCGGCATCGGCCAGGGCCTGGCCATGGGCGTGGGGGCCGCCGTGGGCGCGGCCGTCACGGCCTCGGGCCGCAAGACCCTGTGCCTCTCGGGCGATGGCGGCTTCATCCTGAACCTGGGCGAACTGGCCACGGCCGTGCAGGAGAAGGCCAACGTGGTCTTCGTGCTCATGAACGACCAGCGCTATGGCGTGATCCAGAACATCCAGGACGCGCAGTACGGCGGCCGCCGCTGCTATGTGGACCTGCACACGCCCGACTACGCGCAGCTGTGCTCGGCACTGCAGCTGGGCCACGTGCGCGTGAGCCAGCTCGCCGACCTGGCCGCAGGGCTGGACAAGGCCCTGTCCGCCAGCGGCCCCTTCATCCTGGAGATCGACATGCTCTCCATCGGCAGCTTCAAGACCGCCTTTGCCGGACCGCCGACCAAGGTCGCGGCGGTGGCCTGAGGGGACGCGACGCCATGCTCAGAATTGCCCTGATCGGCTGTGGCGCCATCGGCGCCAGCGTGCTGGAGCTGCTGCACGGCGACCCGCGCATTGCGGTCGACTGCATCGTCGCGCCAGCGGCCGCCCATGCGCAGGCGCAGGCCGTGGCGGCGCGCTGGGCACCCCAGGCCCGCGTGTGCGAGGCGCTGGACGGTGCAGTACCAGACCTGGTGGTCGAGTGCGCCGGCCACGGCGCGGTGGCCGAGCATGTGCTGCCGGCGCTCGCGCGCGGCATCCCCTGCGTGGTGGTCTCCATCGGCGCCCTGGGCGCGCCCGGCATGGCCCAGGCGCTGGAGCAGGCCGCAGCACGCGGCAACACCCAGGTGCAATTGCTTTCGGGCGCCATCGGCGGCATCGACGCACTGGCCGCGGCCCGCGTGGGTGGGCTCGACACGGTGGTCTACACCGGCCGCAAGCCACCCCTGGCCTGGACCGGCACGCCGGCCCAGGAGGCCTGCGACCTTGCCGGGCTGACCAGCGCCCACTGCATCTTCCGCGGCAGCGCCGAGGAAGCCGCCCGGCTTTACCCGAAGAACGCCAACGTCGCGGCCACCCTGGCGTTCGCAGGCCTGGGCCTGCAGCGCACCGAGGTGCAGCTGTTCGCCGACCCGGCCGTGGGCGAGAACGTCCACCACGTCGAGGCGCGCGGCGCCTTCGGCAGCTTCGAGCTGACCCTGCGCGGCAAGCCGCTGGCAGCCAACCCCAAGACCTCCGCGCTGACCGTCTACAGCGTGGTCCGCGCCCTGCACAACCGCAGCCGTGCGCTGTCGATCTAAGGAATTCCACGATGCCGCTCACCACTGAATCCCAAGAGCTGCTGCCCATCAACATCGGCGGTGAGATGCGCCTGGGCGGCGGCGACGAATCCGCCACGCTGTACCCGGCCACCGGCGAGGTCGTGGCGCGGCTGCGCGCGCCCAGCCTGGCCGATGTCGACGAGGCCATCGTGCGGGCCGACCACGCCTTTCGCACCAGCGGCTGGGCGCAGAAAAAGCCGCACGAGCGCGCGGCCGTGCTGCACCGCGTCGCCGCGCTGATCCGCGAGCGCGCCGAACCCCTGGCCCAGCGCCAGCGCCTGGACAACGGCAAGCCCATCACCGAGACGCGCAACCTGGTGGCCAGCGCCGCCGCAACCTTCCAGTTCTTCGCCAGTGCCTGCGAGACGCTGGAGGAGACCATCACGCCCTCGCGCGGCGATTTCATGACCATGAGCGTGTACGAGCCCATGGGCGTGGTGGCGGCCATCACGCCGTGGAACTCGCCCATCGCCAGCGAGGCGCAGAAGGTTGCGCCGGCCCTGGCCGCCGGCAACGCCGTGGTCATCAAGCCGGCCGAAGCCACGCCGCTGATGGCGCTGGAGCTGGCCGCACTCTGCGAGGAGGCCGGCGTGCCCCGGGGGCTCCTCAGCGTGTTGCCCGGCCGCGGCTCGGTGATCGGCGACGCCATCACCAAGCACCCGCTGGTCAAGCGCGTGTCCTTCACCGGCGGCACCAGCACCGGCAAGCACATCGCCCACATCGCGGCCGACAAGATGATGCCGGTCTCGCTCGAACTGGGCGGCAAGTCGGCCACGATGGTGCTCGAAGATGCCGATCTGGACCATGCGGTCAACGGCGTGCTCTACGGCATCTTCAGCTCCTCGGGCGAGTCCTGCATCGCCGGCTCGCGCCTGTTCGTGGCGCGTTCGCTGTACGCGCCGTTCATGGAGCGCCTGAGCGCGCGCGCCGCCGCGCTGCGGGTCGGCGACCCGGCCGACGAGCGCACGCAGATGGGCCCGCTGATCACAGCCCGGCACCGCGAATCGATCGAGCGCTATGTGGACATGGGCCTGTCCGAAGGGGCAAGCCTGCGCACTGGTGGCGCCCGGCCCGAGGGCAGCCTCTACGAGCGCGGCTACTACTACCGCCCGACCATCCTGGAAGGCGTGAAGAACAGCGACCAGATCTGTCAGCAGGAGATCTTCGGCCCGGTGCTCGTGGCCATGCCGTTCGATGGGGAGGACGCGCTCATCGCCCAGGCCAACGACAGCGTCTACGCGCTGGCCGCCGGCATCTGGACGCGCGACTACAAGCGCGCCTGGCGCATCGGCCGCGCGGTGCAGGCCGGCACGGTGTGGATCAACACCTACAAGCAGTTCTCCATCTCCACCCCCTTCGGCGGCTGGCGCGACAGCGGCCTGGGCCGCGAGAAGGGGCGCCTGGGCATCCTGCAGTACATGGAGCAAAAGAGCCTGTACTGGGGCCTGAACGAACAGCCCCTGGCCTGGGCCAACTGAACACGGGAGCCATGACATGAGCGTACTGGGCATCGACGAAGTCACCTACGGAGCGGACGACCTGCCGACCTGCCGCCGCTTCTTCCTCGATTGGGGCCTGGCCCTGGTCGCGGAAGAAACCGACCAGCTCGTCTTCGAGACCCTGAACGGCTGCCGCGTGATCGTGGCCGCGACCACGCGCGCCGGCCTGCCGCCCGCGATGGAAAGCGGCCCGACGCTGCGCGAGGTGGTGTGGGGCGTGCAGAGCGAGGCCGACCTGGCGCAATACACCGAGTCCATCCGCTGGCAGCCGGGCTTCACCGTGGGGGCGGGGCGCATCGGCTGCACCGACCCCAACGGCCTGTCGGTGCGCCTGCAGGTCACGCGCAAGCGGGCCATCGACGTGCAGAGCGCCGACTACAACACCTGGAACCGCAAGGACCGTGTGAACCGGGCCAGCCCCGCCTACGAGCGGGCCACACCGATCGAGGTCGGCCATGTGGTGTTCTTCGTGAAGGACGTGGCGGCCTGCGAGCGCTTCTATGTGCAGCACTTCGGCTTTGCCGCATCCGACCGCTACCCGGGCCGTGGCGCCTTCCTGCGCTGCGCGCCCGACGGCGGGCACCACGACATCTTCCTGCTGCAGCGCCCCGCGGGCGACTCCGCGCTGAACCACGTGGCCTTCACCGTGCGCGACATCCACGAGGTGTTCGGCGGCGGCATGCACATCTCGCGCTGCGGCTGGGAGACCCAGCTCGGCCCGGGCCGGCACCCGATCTCGTCGGCCTACTTCTGGTACTTCCGCAACCCGGCCGGTGCGCTGGTGGAGTACTACGCCGACGAAGACCAGCTCACCGCCGACTGGGAGCCGCGCGAGTTCGAGCCCGGTCCCACGGTGTTCGCCGAATGGGCCATCGAAGGCGGCATCGACGGCAACACGCGCCGGCAGAAGAGCGCCGAAGCGCCCAAGGGCCAGTTCATCACCGACCGCAAGTAAGCAGACAAGCAGGCAGACAAGGCAGGCACCCACCATGCAACGACACACCTTTCTTCGCCAGGCCCTGGCCGGCGCCGCCTGTGCACTGCTGCTGGCGCCCGCGCTCGCGCAGGGCTCGGACGCCGAGCGGCAGCTGGCATCGCAGGCCTTCAGCATCGTCGCGCCGTTCCCGCCCGGCGGGCCGGTGGACACGCTCTCGCGCATCCTGGCCACCGGCCTCACGGCGCGCTACAGGCAGCCGGCCGTGGTGGACAACCGCACCGGCGCCAGCGGCAACATCGGCATCGAGCTGGTCAAGCGCGCCGCGCCCACGGGCCACACCCTGCTCGTGGTGCCGCAAGGCAACCTCACCATCAACCCCACGCTGATGCCCCGCCTCGGCTACACGGTGGACGGCGACTTCGCGCCCGTCTCTTCGCTGGCCAAGGCGGCCAACGTGATCGCGGTGAACCCGGCCGTGCCCGCCAAGACCATTGCCGAGCTGGTGGCGCTCTCCAAGGCCAAACCCGACAGCATCAGCTATGCCTCGCCCGGCGTGGGCAGCAGCCTGCACCTGGCGGGTGAGCTGTTCCGCCAGCAGAGCGGGGCGGACATCCTGCACGTGGCCTACAAGGGCACGGGCCCGGGGCTCAACGATGTGCTCGGCGGCACGGTGCCGATGATCATCGGCAACATGCCCTCGGTGCTGCCCCACATCCAGTCGGGCAAGCTGCGCGCCCTGGCCGTGACCGACCCGGCCCGCGCCACCGAGCTGCCCGACGTGCCCACACTGGCCGAGGCGGGGGTGCAGGGCGTGGCGCTGTCGTCCTGGTACGGCGTGATGGCGCCCAAGGGCACGCCGGCCCCGGTCGTCGAGCAACTGGCACGCGACATCGCGCAGATCTTCAGCGAACCCGCCGTCAAGGCCCAGCTGCAAAAGCAGGGCATGGGCGTGTGGCTCACCTCGGGCGCTGCCTTTGGCGAGCTGATCCGCAAGGAGACCGCGGTTTGGGCGCCCATCATCAAGGCGCGAAAGATCGAGGCGCAATGAGCGCGGCCAACAAAACTCTTCTGGCGTCGTTGCTGCGTCTTGTCGTACTGCGCGTACTGCCTGCGACGCAGCGCCTAGCCAGAACCGCTTCGCTGAGTTTTGTTGTCCGCTCCAAATAGTTTTCACCCCCCTCCGATGGCGCGCAGCTTCGCGCCGGACCGACTGCAACCTCAAGGAATCCCACCATGAAACTCACCCGTCGCCAGGCGCTTGCCATGGCTGTTTCGCTCGGTACCGCAGCCTGCGCCGGCACTGCCTGGGCACAGGCCTACCCGAGCAAGCCCATCACCCTCATCGTGGCCTACCCGGCCGGCGGCGACACCGACGCCATGGCCCGCCTGTATGCCGAAAAGCTGGGCACCCGCCTGGGCCAGCCGGTAATCGTGGACAACAAGCCAGGTGCCAGCGGCACCATCGGCACCGCCTATGTGGCCAAGGCGCCCGCGGACGGCTACACGCTGCTCCTGGCCCCCAGCACCGTCTCGATCGCGCAACTGGTGCTCAAGACCGGCGCGGGCGCGAGCTACGACGTCATCAACGGCCTCACGCCCATCGTGCAGACGGGCGTGCAGCCCCTGTTCGTGGCCGCCAACACCGAGACCGGCGGCAAGGACCTCAAGGAGGTGGTCGCCAAGGCCAAGACCAAGACCCTGTCCTATGCCAGCCCGGGCAGTGGCTCGCCCATGCACATCCTGGGCGAGATGTTCAACCAGTCCGCGGGCGTGAAGCTCTCGCACGTGCCCTACCGCGGCGTGGCGCCCGCGGTGAACGACGTGCTGGGCGGCCATGTGCCCGTCACCTTCATGACCCTGGGGCCGGTCGCCCCCCATTTCGCCTCCGGCAAGGTGGCCGCGCTGGCCGTGGCCGACGCGCAGCGCTCGCCCCTGGCGCCCAACGTGCCCACCCTGGCCGAGCTGGGCTACAAGGGCGTGGAGGTGGGGGCCTGGCAAGGCCTGTTCGGCCCCAAGGACCTGCCGGCCGACATCGTCAAGACCCTCAACGGCCACTTCAACGAGATCCTGAAGATGCCCGACGTGCAATCCAAGATGGCCGTGTTCGGCGCGCTGCCCGGCGGTGGCGATGCCACGCGGCTGGCCAAGAGCAATGCGGGCGACTACGCCCGCTTCGGAAAGATCATCAAGGACTTCGGCATCCAGGCCGACTGAGCGGCTGAGCGCCCAACCGCCCCACCGACCGCTCAAGGAGAGACCCCATGACCACCACCGACCGCTACCTCGAACCGCACCAGGCCCGCACGCGCCTGCCCACCATGTTCGAAGACCTGCTGGGCGACGCCATCGAGCGCGCCTTCGGCGAAGGCGCCTACACGCTGCCCGAGCTCGTGGCCTACCTCAACCGCACCGGCCCGGCCAGCGAGAACGGTGCCGCCTGGACCGAAGAGAACTTCCAGGCCCTGATGGCCCGCCTGGGCCACTGAAGCGCGCCACCAGACCAGTACAGACCCCAGGAGCCCCCCATGAACAAGACCATTTCCTTCGCCAAGGACCCGGTCGACGCCTTGCTGCGCGACGGGTTGAAGAACCTCTGGCACCCCATCTGCCCTTCGGACTTCATCGGTGAGCGCCCTGTGTCGCTGCGCCGCCTGGGCAAAAAGATCGCCCTGTGGCGCGATGCCGCAGGCACCCTGCATGCGCTGGAAGACCACTGCCCGCACCGCGGCGCGCCGCTGTCGCAGGGCATGGTGCTGGGCGACCGCCTGGCCTGCCCGTACCACGGCGTGGAAGTGCGCTGCGACGGCACCGTGACCAAGGTGCCAGGCAGCCCCGGCTGCAAGCTCGAAGGCGCGCGCGCGGCGCTGGCCTTCCATGTGCAGGAGGCCTACGGCGCGGTGTTCCTCTACAACAGCGATACCAACGTCGACACGCCCCCGCCGATGACCCTGCCCGAGGAACTGAGCTCGCCCGAGTATTCGCACTTTCTCTGCTACGCCGAGTGGAAGGGCGACTACCGCTACGCCATCGACAACGTGATGGACCCGATGCACGGCACCTTCCTGCACAAGCAGTCGCACTCGATGGCCGAGGGCGACAGCACGGCCACCTTCCAGATCCGCGACACCGATTCCGGCTTCGTCTTCGAGAAGGTGGGCCAGCGCGGCGTGAACTTCGACTGGACGGAGTGGGGCGATACCGGCGTGCACTGGATGCGCCTGGAAATTCCCTACCCCAAGACCGGCGGCCCCGGCGGCAACTTCGCCATCATCGCCTGCGCCACGCCCATCAACGAGGGCCTGTGCAGCGTGTTCTTCTGGCGCTGCCGCAAGGTCAGCGCATGGCAGCGCGACACCTGGCGCTTTCTCTACCGCAACCGGCTCGAAGCGCGCCACTGGGCCGTGCTGGAGCAGGACCGCGTGATGCTCGAGCAGATGGAGCCCGACGCCAACCAGAACGAACACCTGTACCAGCACGACATCGGCCTGGTGCGCCTGCGCCGCCACCTGCGCAAGCTGGCCACCGAGCAGCTGGAAGCCGCCACCGTGCCGGCCTGAGCGCACGCCGACGCGCCATGCCCCGGGAGCCATTGCCATGAGTATCTTGAACGCCTTTGTCCACACCCTGCGCTTCGAGGCCGACGATGTGATCAGCATCGAGCTGCGCCCCGTGCGCGGCGGTGAGCCGTTTCCGGCCTTCGACGCCGGCGCGCACATCGACCTGCACCTGCCCAACGGCATGGTGCGCAACTACTCGCTGTGCAACGCCAGCGAGGAGCGCGGGCGCTATGTCATCGGTGTGCTGCGCGACCGCGCCAGCCGCGGCGGCTCGCGCTGCGTGCACGAGCAGCTGCGCGTGGGCATGCGGCTGCCCATCTCGGCGCCGCGCAACAACTTTGCGTTGCACGAAGAGGCCGCGCACACGGTGCTGGTCGCTGGCGGCATCGGCATCACGCCCATCCTGTGCATGGCGCGGCGCCTCAAGGTGCTGGGCCGTTCGGTCGAGGTGATGTACTTCGCCCGTTCGCGCGAAAGCGCCGCCTTCGTGGCCGAGCTCGAGGCGCTCGGGGTGCCGTTGCACCTGCACTTCGACAGCGAGCAGGGCGGGCCGCCGGACCTGCACGCGCTGCTGCAGCGGCGCGCACCGGATGCGCAGACGCACCACTACGCCTGCGGCCCCACGGTGATGCTGGACGCCTTCGAGAAGTTCTGCGCCGAACTGGGGCACGAGAACGCGCACATCGAGCGCTTCGCCGCCGTCGAGGTGGCCGCCTCGTCCGATGCGCGCGCCACCTACACCGTGGAGCTGCGCAAGAGCGGCCGCAGCATCACCATCACCCCCGAGAAGTCGCTGCTCGACACCCTGCTTGATGCCGGCATCCCGGTGGAGTACAGCTGCAGCGAAGGCGTCTGCGGAACCTGCGAGACGCGCGTGCTGGCCGGTGAGCCAGACCACCGCGACTCGGTGCTCAGCGCCAAGGAGCGCGCCTCGAACAAGGCCATGATGGTCTGCGTCTCCGGCTGCAAGAGCGAATCGCTGGCCTTGGACCTGTGATGCGCCGCTGACGACGCAGCCCCGAATTTCCCCCGGACGGGCTTTGGGGGAGGCCGCCGCATCTTCGGCTGTTCGCTCCCGTCCTCCCCTCGACCTCAGAAACACATGACCGGCGAACCTGCCGGAGGAGAGAACGCATGCACCAAAAAACCTGGATCGCGCTGGCCGTGCTGGCCACCGCGGGCGCCGCCTCGGCGCAGTCTTCCGTCACCCTGTTCGGCGTGCTCGACGTCGGCGTGGCGCACGTGACGGGCGAAGGCGTCTCGCGCACCGGCCTGTCCACCGGCGGCGCCAACATCAGCCGCCTGGGTTTTCGCGGCACCGAAGACCTGGGCGGCGGCCTGGCCGCGGGCTTCTGGCTCGAAGCCGGGCTGGACGTGGACTCTGGCTCGGGCAAGACCAGCGGCGCCCTGGCATTCAACCGCCGCGCCACGGTCAGCCTGTCGGGGCCTTTCGGCGAGCTGCGCCTGGGCCGTGACGATGCCGCGACCTTCCTGAACACGCTGATCTTCGATCCCTTCCTGACCAATGGCGTGGGCGGCACCAACGCCTTCATCATGCTGGGTGCACCGATCCAGGTCAGCAACGCGGTGGGCTATTTCCTGCCGCGCGAGCTTGGCGGCTTCTACGGCCAGGTGCAGTATGCGTTCGGAGAACAGCCTTCCAACGCCGACAACTCCAAGCAGGGCAACTATGCCGGCGCGCGCGTGGGCTACCGCACGGGGCCGTTCAACGCCTCGCTGGCCACGGGCAAGCTCAAGGGCGCGACGGGGGCAGAGGACGTGAAGGCCCACAATGCCGGTGTGTCCTACGACTTCGGCGTGGTCCGACCCATGCTGCTCTGGGCCTCGGAGAAGAAGGGGGCGGTGAAGATCACGGCCATCGAACTGGGCGCCACGGCCCCGCTGGGCAATGGCGAGCTGCGCGCCCAGGTCAGCCGCTACAGCACCCAGCCCGGCAGTGCCGATTGGCACAAGCTCGCCCTGGGCTACGGCTACCACTTCTCCAAGCGCACCCAAGTCTATGGCGCCGTGGCGCGGCTGAAGAACGACTCAGGCGCCCAGCGGTCCATCGGCCTGCAGGGGCTGGCGGCGACCGGCACCACGCTGGGCGGCAGCTCCAGCGGCTACGAGATCGGCATCCGCCACAACTTCTGAGGCGTGGCGGCCAGGGGCTCAGGCGTAAGTATCGACCTGTGACCCCAGACCATCCGCCGATGGGGGGCGCTGCTCGCGCGCAGTCTGGGCCGCGGCTTCCATCTTGCGAGCCTGGGCGTCCTGCTGCTCCTGCTGGCGGGCCCGCTGGATGGCGGTGATCTGCGCCTGCACCATCTGGATCTGGGCCTGCAGCAGCTTGGCCTTTTGCTGCTTGGCCTTGGGTTCCATGTCGGACGTGGCCAGGTTCTTGAGTTCGTCGGTCAGCTCGCGCAACTGCTTTTGCAGCTTGGCGATCTCGCTGCCGCCGCCCCCGCTGGACGACGACACCTGGCCTGCCGATGACGAAGAGGAAACTTGCATGCCTCCTTATCGGCACATGGGCGAAAAACTTTAGTGGGCCGTGGGGGCATTCAACTGGCCGGCTTGCCCTGGGCGGGCCCGTCCTGCGCCACCCACAGCACCTTGTCCACCTCCACGCCAAGCGACTTCGCCTGGGCCAGCAGTTGCTCGCGCACGCCGGGGGGCAGGGTCTTGGTGCGCGACAGGATCCACAGGTAGCCGCGGTTGGAGCCGATGACCATGGACCACTGGTAGTCCGGGTCCAGCGCCACCACGTTGTAGCCGCCATAGAAGGGGCCGAAGAACGAGACCTTGAGGGCGCCCTGGCGCGTGTCGCCGACAAAGCGTGCCTTGCCCTCGGCCTGCTTCCAGCGGTCGCGGCCGGGATCGAAACCGCGGTTGACCACCTGGATGGTGCCATCCGCTTGGGGGATGTAGTTGGCCGTGGTCTGCTGCAGGCCACGTTCGAAGGAATGGTCCAGCCGGGCCACCTCGTACCACTGGCCCGCATAGCGCTGCGCGTCGAAGCCCGCCACCGGCTCAATGCCGGCAGGCGGGTGCGTGGAACAGGCCGTGAAGAACAGCACCGCACCCAGCGCCAGCACACCAATGGTGTTGGGTAGGATGCGGCGGCCCATCGCGCGCGTGGCCGCAGGGGTTGCGTGCTCCGGGGCGGTTGCTGGCATGTCTCGCAGTGCGACAAGGGTGTCAGGCATGGTGGTGTCCCTGGCTGAAGGCTTCGCTGCAGTTCTGGCAGGGGCCGGCCGTCGGGCCGGGGGCTGCCTGTGGTGCGGCGGTGTGGTCAATGTAGTGGGGGCGCTGGCGGCCGCGTGTAGGCGCGGGCTGGCATCGCCTGTCGGCCGGATGGGCCGCCAGGCCGCATCACACCACGGGTCCGCGCTGTCGGGGATGCGCGGGCCCTCAAGCCGGGGCCCTGGTTGCCAGAAAATTCACGGATCGGCGATGAGATTGGCGGCCCGCCCTGGCCACCCTGCCCGCTGGCACAGAACTTGAACACGCCCAGCGGGTAGAGTGGCAGGCATGCAGGTGCCGCCCGGCGCTCCCATTGGGGCCGGTTGCCACCGCTTGCACGAACGAACGAGGTCTTTTGCATGACGACGCCAACCACCACCACCCCGGCCCCGGGCTCCGACCACCTGCGCTTTCACCGCCAGCATGAGCACCTGTCGCCGCCCTTTGGCAACGACGGCTTTGCGCGCCGGGCCGAGGCCTTTGCGCGCATGTTCGGTTCGCCCCGCTTCCTGCTTGCGCAGACCTGCTTTGTGGCCGTGTGGATCGGGCTCAACCTGTCGGGCGTGGTGGCCTTCGACGTCTATCCCTTCATCCTGCTGAACCTGGCGTTCAGCCTGCAGGCCGCCTACGCCGCGCCGCTGATCCTGCTGGCCCAGACGCGCCAGGCCGAACGCGACCGCATGCATGCCGATGCCGACGCCCGCCACCGCGAGGCCCTGGCCCAGGCCACCGCCGAGCGCCAGGCCCTGGCCGCGCAGAACAGTGCCCGGTTGCTCGACCTGCTGGAGCAGAACACCCGCCTGACCGAGGTGACCAAGAAGCTCAGCGAACGCATCGAGGCCCTGACGCTGGAGATGCACCACCGCATGCACTATGTGCCCGCGAACGCCCGCAGCCAGCAGCAGGCCGGGCCGCCCGGCGTGCAGCAGTCAGGCGGCACCGGTGCGGACACCAGTGCGCGGCAGGGCTGAGCCATGTTTGCCAGCCATCCCCTGCCACCCGCTGCCGCGGCGGGCCATGCCCGGCCTTTCGACATCGCCGCCGCCTGGCAGGCGCTGCACGGCCATGCCGGGCCTGGCCAGCCCATCGCATTGCTGCACATGGGCACCGCGCACACCCTGGTGGCCCTGCTGGGCGAGGGCGGCGCACCGGGCCCCCTGGTCTCGCTGACCGTGGGCCGGCACAAGACCGCGCGCGACTTCTTCCGGCGCGATGTGCCCACGCCGCTGGAGCTGGAAAACGCCATCGCCAGCGTGGAGGACGAGGTCTACCTGGCCCACCGGCAGTACGCACAGCAGCCGGGGGCGGCCCGCGCGGCCTGGTGGTCCACCGACGCCCACCTGCTGGCCCTGGCTGAGTTGGCCGGCGTACCCAGCGCCCCCGCCATGCAGCTCAGCCTGGAGGCCATGGAGCGCCTGTTCCAGCGCCTGGCGGCCGTATCAGAAGGCCGGCCCGCTGCGAGCGAGGGCCTGCCCGAGAGCGTGGAGTTCGCCACCACCTTGCTGCTGCTGCGCGAGCTGATGCACCACATGCCCTTCGGGGTGCTGCATCTGGCCGCAGCGGCATAGCAAGCGCTATTCTCGGGCGTAGACGGAGAATTCGTGGCTTGGCGCGAAGCCGAGCGACCGGGCCAGATCGTACGACGCCTGGTTGTGGCGAAAGCAGTCCCATCCCGGCGTCAGCCCACGCTGCAGGCAGCCGCCGATGAAGGCCGTCGCCACGGCCCGGGCCAGGCCTTGCCGCAGGTGGCCGTCCAGGGTGCAGATGTCGGCGTCGTGGCGCAGCCCATTCACGAACACCGAGTAGCACAGGCTCGCGACCTGGCCGCCCTGCAGCACGCAAAAGCCCACGCCCTCGCGCTCGAACAGCGCAGCGGACGCCCACATGCCCGCCGCGAACGGGTAGGGGCCGTCGCCCAGTTGCTGCAGCAGCGCCGCATCCATGGGCACCAGGCGGTAGCCCGGCGGCAGAAGCGGTGCCGCACGCTGCGCTGCGGCGAAGCGGACGGGGTCGAACGAAAAACCCACGCGCTGCCGCTTTTGCACGGCGGCCATGGTGACGCCTTGCTCGATCACCGGCTCCCAGGCGGCGTGGCCGGGGTACAGGATGAAGAAGTCCTGGCCGGCGTGGCGCCGCAGCCAGTCCATGCAGGACCTGGCGAACACCGCATCGGGCACGGCGCCCGCCAGCACGCAAAAGCCGTTGTCGTAGACAAAGGCGGTGCCCCGGTCTCTCGGGGTGGGGGTGAAGATGCGGCCCCGGGTGTGGCCCGACAGCACGGCCGCCATGATCTCGGTGCCCGCGTGGAGCCCGTCGCGCAAAGGGGTCAGGGCAGGGAAGTCTCGTGGATCCAATGCATGCATGGAGCCGATTGTGCCGGCGCCGCTCAGCCCCGGGCTGCGGCCGGACCCTGTGCGCGCCACTCGCGCGGCGCGCGCCCAAACCGCTCCTTGAAGGCCCGGCTGAAATGCGCCGCATCGTTGAAGCCCCAGCCAAAGGCGATTTCCGAGACCGAGGCCCTGGCGCGCCGTGCGTCCAGCAGTTCGCGGCTGGCGCCATCGAGCCGCTGGCCCCAGAGGTAGTGCGAGGGGGACTGCGGCTCGGTCTTGAACAGGCGGTGCAGGTGCCCGCTGGACATGCCCAGGTCCCGCGCCACGGACTCGACACTCAGCCCCGGGTCGCGCAGCCGCGCGTCGATGTGGCGCTTGATGCGCGCCACATGGTAGGCCCCCATGGCAGAAGGCTCGACCAGGTGGCAGGCGGGCAGCGACTGCAGGCCGGCGGCCAGCACGCTGATCACGCCGCTGGCCACGGCGGCGGCCGAGGCCGCGGGCAGGCGGTCCGCCTCGTCGCGCAGCGCGGTGACCATGTGGGCCATCAGGTGCCCGGCGCCGCTGCGGCCCGAGACCGTGGTGGCCGTGAGCTGCTCGGTACCCGTCACCAGTGCGCGCAGTTGCTCGCCGCGCAGCTTGAGCACGATCTCCTCGAAGTCCTCGCTGAACTGCAGCGTGTAGGGCCGGGTGCTGTCGTACAGCGCAAAGTCACCGGGGGCCACGGCCGCGTCGCGCCCGTCCTGGGAGATCACGCCATGCCCCCGCGTCTGCAGGCTCACGATGAAGCAGTCGTCTGCCGCGCGCGAGATGGAACGCGGCGTGCGCACCACGCGCTGGGCCCGCGAGCGCACCACCGACAGGTCCAGCCCCGGCAGGTGGTGGCTCTGGATGGAGCCGCCAAAGCCCTCAGCGTCCGGCGCATCGCATTCGAGCTGCACGTAGGTGGTGCAGATCATGTCGGTCCAGTAAGCCAGCCGCTCACGGGGTGGGATGGGGTCTGTACTCAAGAGTTGGCTCATGGGCGGGTCTCAAGCGGGCGGGAGGGGGGAGGGCGGCGATGTGTCCATCATCCTCCTGCCGCGCCCTTTCTTCAAGCAAGGCCCATGCCGATAAACCCGGGGTGGTGAGCCTGGGGCAAGGGGCAGGAGAGTTCCAGTCAAGTGGCCTGGAATCAAGAACCGCGCGAGCCAAGGGCAAGACGGAGCGATCTGCCCGCAGTGAAATCCTGCCATCGCCAACCCCGCCCTTGAAGGAGTTCCCCATGCCCGCCACCCACCACCCCCAATTGCGTGTCGCCGCCGTCCAGGCTACGCCCGTGTTCCTCGACCTCGATGCCACCATCGACAAGACCATTGCGCTGATGAAGGAGGCCGCAAAGCAGGGCGCGCAACTGGTCACCTTCCCTGAGACCTGGATTCCGGGCTACCCCTGGTGGATCTGGCTCAGTGCGCCCGCCCTGGGCATGCAGTATGTGCAGCGCTACAACGACAACTCGCTGGTGGTGGGATCGGCCGAGTTCCAGCGCCTGGCCCAGGCCGCGCGCGACATCGGCATCTGGATGTCCACCGGCTACAGCGAGCGCGCGGGCGGCAGCCTCTACATCGCCCAGGCCCTGTTCGACGACCAGGGCCGCGTGGTGAAAACGCGGCGCAAGCTCAAGCCCACCCATGTGGAGCGCACCGTGTTCGGCGAGGGCGACGGCAGCGACCTGGCCGTGATGGACACCGCCATCGGCCGGGTCGGCATGCTGGCCTGCTGGGAGCACCTGCAGCCGCTGAGCAAGTACGCCATGTACGCGCAGAACGAGCAGATCCACGTGGGTGCCTGGCCCAGCTTCTCGCTGTACCGCGGCGCCGCCCATGCGCTGGGGGCCGAAGTCAACAACGCCGCCAGCCAAATCTATGCGGTCGAGGGCGGCTGCTACGTGGTTGCGCCCTGCGCCACGGTATCGAAGGAGATGGTGGCCCTGCTCTGCACCGACGACCTGCAGCGCCAGCTGCTGCTCGAAGGCGGGGGCTTTGCGCGCATCTACGGGCCCGACGGCGCCTCGCTGGGCACCCCGCTGGGCGAGAAGGAAGAGGGCCTGGTGCTGGCCGACATCGACCTGGGCACCATCTCCCTGGCCAAGACGGCGGCCGACCCGGCCGGCCACTATGCGCGGCCCGACGTCACGCGCCTGCTGCTCAACCAGACGCCGGGCGATCGTGTGGTGTCGCAGGTGCCGGCCGGCATGGCCGCACCCGTGGCGGCCAACGAAGCCGTCGCCGCGGAGCCCGCCGCAGCCATGGCCGAGTGAGCGCACCATGGAATCCGCCATCCCCCCGCACCTGCAGTGCCCACGCCTGCGCCACCGCAGGGTGCCCGATGACTATGTGCCGCCGTACCCGGCCACGGTGGCGCGCTACCGCTCCGAGGTCACGCGCGTGGCCATGGCCTACTTCGGCATCCAGCACCGGGCCGATGCGCTCGCGCCCGCCCTGGCCGCGCGGGCCCTGCACTGCATCGCCGAGGCCTTTGCCGCCGCCACCGGCCCGGGCCACTGGGACCGCGCGCGCTGTGTGGACGCTGCCGGCTACCTCACCACGGTGAGCATCGGCTACTGGGACGACCCGGCCGCCTACGCCACCTGGTTCGCCGAGCATGGCGCGCGCTGGGCCTCCGGGGCCTTCAATGACCCGGCATTGGGCCTGTTCACCGAGGTGCTGCAGCCTGCCGTGGACCGGTTCGAGACCCTGTTCTCAGCCGACGTGGTGGAGGGCGTGGCCGGTGTCTCCAGCGGCCTGGGCCAGCCCATCCAGGAGCATGCCTACTGGGGTGGCATGCGCGACCGCCTGGCGCTGTCGCAGACCGACGGTATGGCGCCCGAGGGTGCGCCGCAGGTCGTCACCGAAGGCCTGCACCAGCGGGTGCTGCCGCACGGGAACCTGTGCCTCATCCGCTCCGGCCAGGACTGGACAGGTACCCAGGGCAATGAGCGCCGCATGTATACCGAAGAGGTCGAGCCCGTGCTGCGCGCCGGCATGGACTTTTTGCAGGCCCAGGGCCGCCAGGTGGACTGCTATGCCAACCGCTACATGGCCGTGGTCGATGCCCAAGGCCAGCCAGTGGACAAGAGCTTCGGCATGGGCTGGTGGCGCAGCCTGGCGGCGCTGGAGCGCTGGGCCGAGTCGCACCCCACGCATGTGGCCATCTTCGGCGCGGCCATGAAGTACCTGGGCACCATGGGCCCGGCGGCGCAGCTCAAGCTCTACCACGAGGTCACGGTGGCCCGGGCCGAGGAGCAGTATTTCGAGTACTTCAACTGCCACCCGCGCACGGGCATGCTCGGGGCCGTCACGGGGGCGTGAGAAAGGTCTCGGCCAGCCTTACCCAGTACGCGCCGCCCACCACGATGTTGCCATCGTGGAAATCGTAGCCCGGGTGGTGCACCATGCAGCCGCCCGGGGCATTGCCATTGCCGATCTGCAGGTAGGAGCCCGGCACCTGCTCCAGCATGAAGGCGAAGTCCTCGCTGGCCGGCAGGGCCGCGGCCTGCAGGGTCACGCGCTCGGGGCCCACCAGCTCCAGCGCCACCTGGCGTGCCAGGGCCGTTTCTTCGGGCGTGTTGACCAGCACGGCATAGCCCGGCCGCCAGTCGATGCGGGCCTGCACTCCATGGCCCGTGGCCGTGGCCTCCACCAGCGCGCGGATGCGCTGCTCCAGCAGCCGGCGCACGCCGCTGTCCATGGCGCGCACGCTGATCTCCAGCACCGCGCTGGCCGGGATCACGTTGTTGGCCTGGCCCGCATGCAGCGCGCCCACGGTCACCACGGCCATCTGCTGCGGGTCCACATTGCGCGAGACGATGGTCTGCAGCGCCATCACCAGGCTGGCGGCGGCCACTACCGGGTCGACGGCCTGGTGCGGCATGGCGCCATGGCCGCCCACACCATCGAGCGTGATGGTGGCGTAGTCGCTCGATGCCATGGCCGGCCCCTCGCGCAGCAGCAGGTGGCCCTGGGCCACGCCGGGCATGTTGTGCATGGCGAACACGGCGTCGCAGGGGTAGCGCGTGAACAGGCCATCGGCCATCATGCGCAGCGCGCCGCCTCCGCCTTCTTCGGCAGGCTGGAAGATCAGGTTCAGCTCGCCGCTGAACTGCCCGTGCTCCGCCAGGTACCAGGCGGCCGCCATCAGCATGGCGGTGTGGCCATCGTGCCCGCAGGCATGCATCACGCCCGGGTGGGCGCTGCTCCAGGCGGCACCCGTGGCCTCGGTGATGGGCAGGGCGTCCATGTCGGCGCGCAGGCCCAGGCGCCGGGTGCCGTCCCCGCGCACCAGCTTGCCCACCACGCCCGTGCCGCCGATGCCGCGCTCCACCGCATAACCCCAGTGCTCCAGCCGATCGGCCACCAGTTCGGCCGTGCGCTGCTCCTCGAAGGCCAGTTCGGGGTGGCGGTGGATGTCGCGGCGCAGGTCGATGAACTCGCTGGCGCGCGCCTGCAGGGCCTCGAACAAGGGGGTGTCCATCATCGTCGTCATTGCGGCTGCAGGTTGATGGAGCGCGCGATCTCGCGGTAGCGCGCGGTCTCGCTCTCGAAGAAGGCGGTAGATTCGGCCAGCGTCATCGCGGGCGACGCTACCATGGACTGCGCCGCGAGCTGTGTATGCACCGCCGGGTCCTTGAGCGCGCGGCCAATGGCCTGGTGCAGACGCTGCACCACGGGCTCGGGCGTCTTCTTGGGCACCATGAAGCCGGTCCAGATCTTGTACGAGAAGTGGGGCAGGGTCTTGCCTTCGCTCACGGTGGGAATGGCCTTGAGCATCTCGGAGCGCTGCGCACCCAGCTGGCCGATGATCTTCAGGCGCCCCTGCTCGGCCATGGCGCCCATGGCCGCGCTGTAGACCAGCACCGCAAAGTCGAGCTGCCCCCCGCCCAGGTCCTGCAGCAGCGGCGCATTGCCCTTGTAGGGGATATGCTGCATGGTGGTGTGCGTGGTCTGCTGCACCTTCTCCAGGATCAGGTGGTACAGCGAGCCGATGCCCACGCTGCCGTAGGACAGCGGATCCTTGCCCGGGGTGCGCGCCAGTGCGATGAGCTCGTCCACGCTGTTCACGCCCAGGTCCTTGCGCGTGACGAAGACCATGGCCGCGTCCGACACCGGGTGCACCAGGCGAAAGTCCTCGGTGCGCAGCTTCACCGCGGCATTGGCCAGCGGCGCCAGGATGGCCTCGTTGGGCGAGCCCTGGAAGACGTAGTAGCCATCGGCCGGCGCGGCCAGCACCTTCTGCGCGGCCATGGCACCGGCCGCGCCGCCCAGGTTCTCCACGATCACCTGCTGGCCCAACTCGCGCGACATGGGTGTGTTCAGGATGCGCGCCATCGCATCCGACGGGCCGCCCGCAGGGTAGGGCACCATCAGGCTCACCGGCTTGGCGGGGTAGGCAGTGGGGGCCTGGGCCCAGGCGGCCAGCGGGCTGGCGCCCAGCACCAGGCCCGTGAGCCCGGCCAGTGTGGCGAGCAGGCGTTTCATCGCAATCGTTGTGTGCTTCATTTCGATCCCTTGCGTACAAATTGGTAGGCGGCCATGGCAGCCATGGCATGCGTTTCATCGACACCCTCTGGCCCTGCAGCGCAGCTCTTTAGGGGCGCGTTTTGCAGGTCAGCCGGGCCATCTTAGGATTGGCGTTTCTGCGCGTCCAATGCATTGCAAAGTGGGTTAGCATGAGTTGAAGTTATTCAATTTTCTTGCACCAGAAGGGGGCAAATCGGCATGACTTTGGTGCAGCTTCGGCACTTCATTTCACTGGCGCAGACCGGCTCGTTCAGCAAGTCGGCCGAGGCCATGCACCTCACGCAGCCCGCGCTCAGCCGCAGCATCCGCTCCATCGAAGACGAGCTGGGTCTGCCCCTGTTCGACCGCATCGGCCGGCGCAGCGAACTCACGCCCTTCGGCCGCCAGGTGCTGCAGCGCGCCCAGCGCCTGGTGGACGACGCGGCCGAGCTGCATGCCCTGGGCCAGCGCATGCGCGAGGGCGAGGGCGGCGCCATCCGCATCGGCCTGGGCTCGGGGCCTGGTGCGCTGTTGATGACCCCGCTGCTCATGCAGGTGGCCACGCGCCACCCCCAGCTCACGCTGGAGATCTCGCGCGGCAGCACCGACCGGCTGGTGCAGGCCCTGCGCGACCGCCAGCTCGACGCCCTGGTGATTGACGCGCGCTCGCTGCAGCCCGCCACCGACCTGCGCACCGAACTGGTCTGCGAGATTCGCGGTTCCTTCATGGTGCGGCGCGGCCACCCGCTGCTGCGCAAGCGTGGCGGCGTGCGCTTCGAGATGCTCAAGGAGTACCCCATCGCCTCCACCCCGCTCAGCGACGAGGTGGCGCGCCGGCTCATGGAGACCTACGGCCCCGAGGCCCACCCCGCCGCCTGCGTGACCCTGCGCTGCGAGGAGATTCCGAGCCTGGTCGAGGTGGTGCGCAAGAGCGACGCCATCCTGCTGGCCGTGCGCGCCGCCGCGCCCGACCTGGTGGAGCTGCCCATGGTGCCAGGCGAGATCACCACCGCGCTGTTCGGCCTGGTCACCCTGGCCGGCCGCAGCGAGGCGCCGGCCATGCCCATCGTGCGCACGCTGGTGCAGGAGCTATTGAAGGACTAGCCGCAGCGCCAGGCCCGCCAGCGCGCAACCTCCCAGCAGGGGCAGCACCCCGAGCTTGAAGCGGAACAGCGCCACGGCCGCCAGCAGCGTGATGGCGACGGAGGCGATGTCCATGCCGCCCCCAAAGCCCCGGGGCCACCACACATGCCAGGCAAAGAACAGCGCCAGGTTCAGGATCACGCCGACCACTGCGGCCGTGATGGCCGTGAGTGGCGCGGTGAAGCGCAGCTGGTTGTGCGTGGTCTCGATCAGCGGCCCGCCCGCGAGGATGAACACGAACGAGGGCAGAAAGGTGAAGAACGTGACCACCGTGGCTGCCACTGCGCCGGACCAGAAGGCGGTGTCGGGCCCGAGCACGTTGTGCAGCCAGCCGCCGACAAAGCCCACGAAGGCCACCACCATGATCAGCGGGCCGGGCGTGGTCTCGCCCAGGGCCAGGCCGTCGATCATCTGCTGGGCATTGAGCCAGTGGTAGTGCTCCACCGCGCCCTGGAACACATAGGGCAGCACCGCGTAGGCCCCGCCAAAGGTGAGCAGCGCCGCCTTGGTGAAGAACCAGCCCATCTGCGCCAGCGTGCCTTGCCAGCCATGCCAGGCCACCAGCATGCCCATGGCAGCCAGCCACAGGCCGCCGCCCACGGCCAGCACGCGCGCCAGGCGTGCGCGGCTGAACAGCGCGTGGGCCGGCGTGGGTGTGTCGTCATCGATCAGCGCCGGCCCGTAGCCCCGCTGCGCGGCGCCATGCGCGCTGGCCGTGAACAGCTGCGGCCAGCGCCGCCCCGCCAGGTGGCCGATGAGGGCCGCCGCGAGCACGATGGCCGGGAAAGGGGCACTGAAAGCCATGATGGCCACAAAGGCCGCTGCTGCCAGGCCCCAGAGCCAGCGGTTCTTCAGTGCCCGTGTGCCGATGCGGTGCGCCGCATGCAGCACCAGCGCCGTGACTGCGGGCTTGATGCCGTAGAAGATGCCCTCCACCACGGGCAAGTGGCCAAAGGCGATGTACACCCAGGACAGCAGCACCAGCAGCAGCAGCGAGGGCAGCACGAACAGCGCGCCCGCCACGATGGCGCCGCGCGTGCGGTGCATCAGCCAGCCGATGTAGGTGGCCAGCTGCTGGGCCTCGGGCCCGGGCAGCACCATGCAGAAGTTGAGCGCGTGCAGAAAGCGCTTCTCGCTGATCCAGCGGCGCCGCTCCACCAGCTCGGTGTGCATGATCGCGATCTGTCCGGCCGGCCCGCCAAAGCTGATGCAGCCGAGCTTGAGCCAGAACCAGAAAGCCTGGATGAACGGGACTTCGGCGGGGCGCCGTGCATCGGCGCTGGGGACATCGGCCTGGCCGGAGGCGGCCACCTCGGGGTGGGTGTTGCTTGTCATCGTGGGCGGGTTGTTCGTATCGGTCACGCCTGCACCACCTGGGGTGTCCAGCGGTGGGCCTCCTGCACGCCTTGCACCTGCTGGCGGCACCAGGCATACAGCGCGTCGTACACCGGCATGGCCGCGGCGAGCATGGCCATGTCGTCGCTGGCGTGCAGCTGCGACAGGCCCAGCGACACGGCCAGCAGCCCGGCGGCCTGGGGTGCCTGCTGCAACGCGTCCGTATCCGCTGCGCGCACGATGTGCGCCAGTGCCGCGAGCGCGGGGTCGGCCTGCAGGCCAAAGGCCGAGAGCAGTGCATCGAAGCTGCACAGCGCGCCTTCGTGCGTGATGGGGGCACCAGGAATGTCATAGGCCACGGCACCGAGCCGCCGCGCCTCGGCCCGCACCTGGGCCGCTTCCACATAAAAGAATTCAGCGCGCAGGTCGATGAAACGGCGCACCAGCCAGGGGCAGGCCACGCGGTCGATCTGGGGCCGTGCGCGTGTGATCCAGCACGACGGCGCCGTTCCATCCACACCCAGGTCCGGGCGCTTGGGCAGCGCGAGAGGCCGCGTTTCGCGCCAGCGGGCCATGTCCTGCGGCGCGTCGGTGCCTGGCTCGCCGCCTTCGAAGCCGCCCGCGAGGAACCGCGCATCCCAGCCCGCCTGCCGCAGTTGCGCCGCGGCCTCCTGGCTCACGGCGTGGCCGTAGACGCAGTACATGACGGCCTCGCGCGGCGGGCCGGATGCCACCAGCCCGGCAAGCGCTTCGGGCGGGCAGTGGCGTGCCGTCGCCAGCAGATGGGGGCTTTTGGCAAAACGCGCGGGCCGGCGCACATCCAGCAGGAGCGGTGCATCAGGCGTGCCGATGCGGGATGCGAGGTCTTGGGGCGCAATGGAGAGGGAAGGGGCGTTGCCCATAGAGGTGTCCACGGATGATGACTCCAGCAAAGAGTGATCAGCACTTGGATGGGACACCATCTATCCGCGAGGATTCGGGAGGCTGGTTTCCCGATGGGCGGATCTTAGCAGGAGTTTTTGGCAGCGGCATGACGATTGGCCTGGCCCCGCACACGCCCTCAACAGGTTCTAAGATGGCGGCCCTTTTCGCACTCACTGCCGCGTTTTCATGCACATCGAGCAAGCCACCTCCACGGACCTGGACGCCGTCGTCGCCACCCTGCAGGAGGCCGCGCAGTGGCTGCAGGGCGATGGCCGGCCGCTGTGGTCCCCGGCGGACTACAGCCCCGAGCGCATAGGGCGCGACATCGAGGCAGGCGGCTATTGGGTGGCGCGCAGCGGGCCTTGGTCGGTAGCGGGCGTCATGCGCCTGGACCTGGAAGACCCGCACTACTGGCCCGAGATCGCACCTGGCAGCTCCGTCTACCTGCACAAGCTGGCCGTGCGCCGCGCTTGGGCGGGGCAGGGCGTTTCCATCGCCTTGCTGCGTTTTGCGCGCGAGCGCACGCAGGCCGTGCAACGGCCTTGGCTGCGCCTGGACTGCGTGGCGGACCGCCAGGGGCTGCGCTCGCTGTACGAAGGCTTCGGTTTCGTGCTGCACAGCGAAGTGCCCAAGGGGAGCTGGGCGCTGGCGCGCTATGAGCTGGCAATGGCGGCGTAGGCACAGGGGGCGCTACGCCGCACCCGGCTCGCCCAGCACCATCGCATTCCATTCCCGCAGCGTCTTCTGCCTTTCCTCGGCCGACAGCTCCTTGGCTTCCTCCTGCCGCAGCAGATGCTGGAGCAGGGGCAGCAGGTCCTTCTGCTTCGATTGCTGCTGCAGGGGCTCTTCCACCGTATCCACCACCTTGTTGTTCTCCACCATGATGGTGCGCAGCGACTGGGAGGCTGCCTGGGTGACCAGGGCCCGCACGGGCTTGTCCTTCTCGTAGGCCAGTTCCACCTGTGTGCTGCTGTGGTCCTCGACCTGGGTGTAGTAGTAGTTCTGGGTGGAGGTGTCGGAGCTGAGGTCGGGCTCGCGCTTGCTGCGCAGCGAGCGGTGGTAGCCTGCGGTGAGGTCGGCCGTCTGCGTCTGGGTGAGGGCGCGGTTGGCGGCAGAACCACCGGAGATCTGGGTCGACTGGCCGATCCGGTAGTCGAAGATGTCGATCTCGTTGGTGTGGCGCGGGTTGGCGGCGCGGCGGTTGGTGACGATGGAGGCCTTGAAGTCCGCCAGGCCCGTGAGCAGGCTGTGGTCCTCTTCGCTGAAGGCGTCGGCATCACTGGCGAGGTCGGCCGGGCCCACGCGTTCCAGCCCGCTGGGCTTGCCGGTGGCGCCATAGCCGCCGTGCAGGGCCGTGAAAGAGGCCTTGAACAGATCCACCAGTTCCTGGTTTCCGTTGCCCCGCTCGGCTGCCTTGTCCACCCGGCCCAGGTACTGCTGCATCGCCCGGGCCTTCTGCTCGGCGCTGCCCCAGATCGCACTCTGGCGCAGGTCGGTCTTCACGGTGGCCGTGCCCTTCAGGGTCTTGAGCTCGATTTCGCGGCTGCCGGCATTGGCCGTGAAGCGGGTGCCCAGCACCATGGCGCGCTCGCCCTTGTCGTTCAGGCCATAGACCTCGGCCTTGAGTTCCACCTTGGTGAGCAGCTTGCTGTCGAACTTCATCAGCCCGTCGAGGTTGAGCAGAGGCGGCTCGCGCGTCAGGCCCTCGATGGCCTCGTCAAAGCCCTTGGCCAGGGACTGCAGGGCTTCGCGCTCCTGCTGCGTGAGCTTGCCGTCGACTTCGATCTGCACGGCAATGCCAGAGCCCGTGGCGGTAGGCGCCTTCTGGTCATGGATGGACAGGCGCACCGTGGCACCCGACTGGGTCTTGATCGTCAGCTCCGTGCTGGCGCTGGGGCGGGACTTGATGGCCCAGAGCGCATCGGTCGCCTTGCCCTGGATGCGGTCCGGCGAGTAGGCAGCGCCGATGTTCACCACCGTCTGCTTGTAGCCCGAGCCCGTGCTGGCCACCTGCTCCAGCAGGGCCGAGCCCAGGCCGGCAAAGCGGGCCTGTTCGGTGCTGGCGCCCGCGTTGCGACCCAGCACCTGGTCCACGGCGGTCTTGGCACCGGGCGGCTGCTCCCACACCTGCATGCGGCCGGAAGCGGATGAGACCTGGGCCAGCGCTTCGTAGGTGAGGTCGGCCGAGTCCAGGCCCGAGGGCATTTGGGTCAGGTAGAGGAAGCGCCCGTCGCCGGACGCCGCAGGCGGGATGGACACGGGCGTGGACGCGGTGAAGTCCGTCGTTGCCGTTGCGGCCGATGCACTGGCGGCTTGCGCGAGCGCCGCACCCGAGTTGGTGGAGGCCTTGATGGTGGCGTTCTGTGTGCCCAGGGCTGCTGCAGAGGAAGAAAGGCTGCTGACTGCACTCATTTTCTGATTCTTGGTCTGTTGATGCGGTTCCGGTGGTTATCGGCAGGGCTTGAGAAAACTGAAGGCCCTGGCCTGTGCGAAGCTCTGCACCTTGGACGAACCATATGGAGTGAAGGCAAGCCATGGACCTGAAATTCAGCCACGTCGATGTTCTGGTCGGCAACCTGGAGGAGGCCTGCGCCTACTACGCGCGGGTCTTCAGTGCGCGCGTCTCCAGAACCCTGGTGTGGGACCGCGGCGGCCTGCATGTGCGCTATGCGGTGGTGCTGTTCGGCAGCGAGCGTTTCATGCTGGTAGAGCCCATTGCCGGCAACCTCAAGGAGTTGATGGACCGGCTGGGCGAGGGCACGATCTACCGCCATTGCTACTCCACCCCCGACATCGAGGCCGCCTACGATGGGCTGGTGGCAGCCGGTGTGCAGCCGGAGGATGAGAACGGCAATCGCCTGGAGAGGGATGGGCTGCGCACACCCAGTGGCACCCGCATCCTGTGGCTGCCCAAGCGCTTCGGCAACTTCTCGATCGAGCTGCTGGAGGAGCAGGAGCTGGAGCGCTTCATCGCGGAATTGTTTGCAGACAGCGCCCGGTAGCGCCTGCCCCTGCGGCACTCAGGGCCTGGCAATGAACGCCTGCTTGCCATGCCGGTCGAAGCCCGCGGATTCATAGAACTGCAGCGTAGCCTCGTCCTTGCGCCCGGTCATAAGCATCACCTTGTAGCAGTCCTGGGCCCAGGCGAAGGACAAGGCATCGTGCAGCACGGCCTTGGCGTGGCCGTGTCCTCGGTGATCGGCATGGGTCACCACGTTCTCGATCAAGCCATAGGGTCGCCCACCGCGCGTGAGGTTGGGGATGAGGGTGATGGTGCAGCTGGAGACCAGTTGGCCGCCCACATAGGCGCCCAGGTAGCGGTAGCGTTGGCTGCCCTGTAGTTCGTCCCAGATCTTGTCCAGCGCATCGCCGTCGGGTGGCGGTTCGTCATCGGCATGCAGGTGTGCATAGAGCGCAAGCAACTGCGCCAGCTCGGATCGTGCGACAGGGCGGATCTCCATGCCTGCATTCTTGCATCGACGGCTCAAGCCCGCCGCCGCCCGCCAAACCAGTCGACCAGAAAATCCGCCAACGCCCGCGTCTTGGCCGAGAGGTCGCTCTTGGTCGGGTAGACCAGGGTCACGTCGGCGGCGGGCAAGGCCCAGCCGGGCAACACAGGCACAAGGCGCCCGGACTCCAGATAAGCGGCCACATCCCAGTGCGAACGCATGAGCACGCCGTGCCCGTCCAGCGCCCAGGTGGTGGCGGCGGCACCGTCGTTGGTGCTGAGCATGCCGCGCACCTTGATGGTCTCCTGCCGCTCACCCTGGTGCAGGTGCCAGGTGCCGTAGGTCTCGTCGCTCTCGCGGATCACGATGCACTGGTGGGCCAGCAGGTCGGCGGGTTGCGCGGGCTCGCCGGCCTGGGCCAGGTAGGCGGGCGATGCGCACAGCACGCGCTGGTTGGCCATGAGCCGCCGGGCCGTGAGGCGCGAGTCGGGCAGATCGCCAAAGCGCACGGCGGCGTCGAAGCCCTGTTCCACCAGGTTCACGGGGCGGTCGGTCAGGTGCAGCTGCACCTCTACCTCGGGGTAGGCACGCGCAAAGGCCGATAGGGCCGGCGCGATGTGCACACGGCCAAAGCCCAGCGTGGCCGCCAGCTTGATCAGGCCGCGTGGCGAGCTGCGCGCGCCGGCCACCGTGCGCTCCAGCGCCTCCAGGTCGCCGAGTATGCGCGCGCCATCGAGCAGGTAGGTCTCTCCTTCGGGCGTGAGGTGGATGCGCCGCGTGGTGCGGTGCAGCAGGCGCACGCCGAGGCGGTGCTCCAGCTGCGCCAGGCGCCGGCTGACCGCAGGCGGGGTGATGCCCATCTGCTGGGCGGCAGCGGCCAGGCTGCCTTCTTTCATGAGCAGGGCAAAGAAGCGCAGGTCCGAGAAGCCGTCCATGGGTGGTCAATTCGTGTGTTGAATTTATGAATGAAGTAATTTTGACGGTATTTATGGCGTTGAACATCACTCATAAGATCCCACCCACAACAAATACCGCAGGAGACAGACCCATGACGACGCTTTCCCTTTCCCGCCGCCGACTGGCCACCTCCGCCCTGGCTGCCGCCACGCTGGCCGTGCTGGCCACCCCCGCAGCCATGGCCCAGGGCGCGGCCTATCCCAACAAGGCCATCAAGCTCGTGGTGCCCTATGCGCCGGGCGGCAGTGCCGACATCGCCGCGCGGCTCATCACCGATGAATGGGGCAAGGCCCTGGGCGGCTCGCTGTTCATCGAGAACAAGGGCGGGGCGGGGGGCAACATCGGCGTGGACATGGTCGCCAAGGCGCAGCCCGACGGCTACACCATCGGCCTGCAGACCGTGTCGCTGGCCATCAACCCCAGCCTTACGGCCAAGATGCCGTACGACACCCTGAAGGACCTGGCGCCCATCGGCATGGTGGCCAGCTCGCAGCATGTGCTGGTGGTCAACAACGCGCTGCCGGCCAAGAACCTCAAGGAACTCATCGCGCTGCTCAAGGCCAAGCCTGGGCAGTATTCCTACGGCTCGGCCGGGGCGGGCAGCACCTTCCACATGTCGGCCGAGCTGTTCAAGGCCGTGGCGGGCACGCCCATCGTGCACATCCCCTACCGCGGCGGCGGCCCGGCCATGATCGACACCATGTCGGGCCAGGTGGCGCTGAGCTTTCCCGTGCTCTCGGCTGCGCAGCCGCACGTGCAGGCGGGCAAGCTGCGGGCGCTGGGGGTCACGGGGTCCAAGCGCTCGCCGCTGATGCCCGACGTGCCCACCATTGCCGAGGCGGGCCTGCCCGGCTACGCTTTCGAAACCTGGTTCATCGTGTTCGCGCCGGCCGGCACGCCCAAGCCCGTGATCGACAAACTCAACACCACGCTGAACCAGGCGCTCAACACCCCCGCGCTCAAGGAGCGCATGGCCAAGGACGGCTTCGACCCCATCCCCTCGACCCCCGAGCAGGCCCGTGCACGGCTCGAAAAAGAGATGCCGCAGTGGGCCAAGCTCATCAAGGAGCGGGGCATCACTGCCGAATAGAACCGCGCCGAACCCCAAAAACACAATGACCACGACCCCGCTTTTCCCCGGCTTCACCCCCTACCGTGTGCCCACGCCCGATGGCCAGCACATCCACGCGCTGGTGGGCGGCGAAGGCCCGCCCTTGCTGCTGCTGCACGGCCACCCGCAGACCTCGGCCATCTGGCACAAGGTGGCGCCCGCGCTGGCGCAGCATTTCACGCTGGTGCTGGCGGACCTGCGCGGTTATGGCGACTCGGCCAAGCCCGAGGGAGACCCGGAACACCAGCTCTACAGCAAGCGCACCATGGCCGCCGACATGCTGGCCGTGATGCAGCACCTGGGCCACCCGCGCTTCACCGTGCTGGCCCACGACCGGGGCGCCCGTGTGGCGCACCGCCTGGCGGCCGACCACCCCGCTGCCGTGCAGCGCATGGTGCTGCTGGACATCGCACCCACGCTGGCCATGTACGAACAGACCAGCAACGCCTTTGCCCGTGCCTACTGGCACTGGTTCTTTCTGATCCAGCCCGCGCCGCTGCCCGAGCGCCTGATCGAGGCCGACCCCGGCGCCTATGTGCGTGACGTGATGGGCCGGCGCAGCGCCGGCCTGGCCCCGTTCGACCCGCGCGCCCTGGCCGAGTATGTGCGCTGCCTGGGCCTGCCCGGCACGGCCCACGGCATCTGCGAGGACTACCGCGCCGCCGCCGGCATCGACCTGGTGCACGACCGCGCCGACCACGACGCGGGCCGCCAGCTGGCCATGCCGCTCATGGCCCTGTGGGGCGAGCAGGGCGTGGTGCACCAGTGCTTCAAGCCGCTCGAAGAGTGGCAGCGTGTGGCATCTGACGTGCGCGGCCATGCGCTGCCCTGCGGCCACTATATCGCCGAGGAGGCGCCCGATGCGCTGCTCGACGCGGCGCTGCCCTTCCTGCTGGCAGGCCGGTAGCAAGTACACAACGACAAGCCCACGATCACCATGACCACCCCCACGACGCTCTACCAGAAACTGGTGGCATCGCACACCGTGGCCGTTCTGGACGAACAGAACGTGCTGCTGTTCTGCGACCTGCACCTGATGAACGAATACACCAGCCCCCAGGCCTTCGCCGGGCTGCACGAGGCCGGGCGCGGCGTGCCCGTGCCGGGGCAGAACGTGGCGGTGGTGAGCCACATCATCCCCACGCACCCGGTGCGCTGGCGCACCATCCAGGACCCGCCCTCGGCCCTGCAGGCCAGCAACCTCAAGGCCAACTGCGAGCGCCACCAGATCCCGCTGTTCGACACCAACGACCCGCTGCAGGGCATCGAGCACGTGATCGCGCCCGAGCACGGCATGGTGCGCCCGGGCATGGTCATCATCTGCGGCGACAGCCACACCACCACCTACGGGGCGCTGGGCGCGCTGGGTTTCGGCATCGGCACCTCCGAGGTGGAGCATGTGCTGGCCACGCAGACCCTGGTCTACCGCCTCGCCAAAGACATGCGCATCCGCGTGGACGGCACCCTGCCCACGGGCACCACGGCCAAGGACCTGATCCTCTGGATCATCAGCCGCATCGGCGCCCAGGGCGCGCGCGGCTTTGTGGTGGAGTTCTGCGGCAGCGCCATCGAAGCCCTGTCGGTGGAGGCGCGCTTCACCCTGTGCAACATGGCGGTGGAGGCCGGCGCCCGCGGCGCGCTGATCGCACCCGACGCCACAGCCATCGCCTACGTGCTGGACAAGGCGCCCGATATCACGGGCGAGGTGCGCGCGCAGGCCCTGGACCACTGGGCCACGCTGCACAGCGATGCGGGCGCCGCGTTCGACGTGGAGCATGTGTTTGACGCCAGTGAGGTCGCCCCCTTCGTCACCTGGGGCACCAGCCCCGACCAGGCCATGGCCGTCAACGCCACCGTGCCCCGGCCCGAAGACATTGCCGACGCCGTGCAGCGCAGCAGCGCCGAGCAGGCCCTGCGCTACACCGCGCTGTCGGCCGGGCAGCCGCTGGCGGGCGTGCCGGTGCAGCATGTGTTCATTGGCTCGTGCACCAATGCGCGCATCGAAGACCTGCGCGAGGTGGACCGCATCGTCGGCAGCCGCCATGTGGCCAGCGGCGTGCGCGCCATGGTCGTGCCCGGCTCGGGCGCGGTGAAGGCCCAGGCCGAGGCCGAGGGCATTGCCGCGCGCCTGGTGGCCGCGGGCTTCGAATGGCGCCAGCCCGGCTGCTCCATGTGCCTGGCCATGAACGACGACGTGCTCGCCCCGGGCCAGCGCTGCGCCTCCACCACCAACCGCAATTTCGAGGGCCGCCAGGGCAGGGGGGCCATCACCCACCTGATGAGCCCGGCCATGGCTGCAGCTGCTGCGATCACCGGCTGCATCACCGATGTACGTACCCTGGAGGTGACCGCATGAGCGCCCAATCCAACACCACTGTGAGCGGCCAGGCGGCCTTGCTCGATATCGCCAACCTCGATACCGACCAGATCATGCCCAAGCAGTTCCTGCGCGGCATCGACAAGTCGGGCCTGGCACCGGGCCTGCTGTACGACCTGCGCTTTGACGGCGCGGGCCAGCCGCGGCCGGATTTCATGCTCAACCAGCCGGCTTTTGCCGGCACCGATGTGCTGTTGGCCGCCAGCAACTACGGCTGCGGCTCCAGCCGCGAGCATGCTGTGTGGGGCATGCAGCAGTATGGCTTCAAGGCCGTGGTGGCATCGAGCTTCGGCGAGATCTTCTACTCCAACGCCATGAACAACCGCCTGCTGCTGGCCATGGTCAGCGAGGCCGACGCCCAGGCCTTCATGCGCGAGGCGCGTGCCACCAGCGGCCCGCTGGCGATGCAGATCGACGTGGAGCAGCGCCAGGTGCGTACGGCGGGGCACAGCGCGCCGTTCACCATCTCCGAGCGGCACCGGCGCATGTTCCTTGACGGGCTGGACGTGATCGGCGCTTCGCTGACCTACCAGGACCAGATCGAGGCCTTTGCCCAGCGACACTGGGTGGCCCAGCCCTGGGTGCGCGACGTGGCGCGGCGCACGCGCGAGCGGCTCGGAGTGCCCAAGCCCACCGCGTGACATAGTGCGCATTGCGCGCGGTGAGGGTGGCGGGGCCGGGCCGTGGCTCTCCTATAGTGGGGGCTCGTCCCCCACCACGCCACGCGCCCATGCAGACCTTCACCCTGACCCGCAGCGACCATCTCCAGGCCTACCGGCGCGTCAGTGCCAACCTGCGGGCCATTGCCCGGCGCAGGAAGGAGGCTGCCGCGGCCGCGCAGGGCACGGTGCGCCGGGTCGTGGAAGGGCTGGCAAGGCTGTCCGTCTGGCCCCTGCTCCTGGCGCTCACCCTGGGCTTCCTGCAGACCAAGGCCCTGAGCCCGCAGACCAAGGGCTATGTGCTGTGCGCCGCCGCCACGGCGGTGGCGACCCTGGTGCTGGCCTACCTGGGTGCTGCGGCCATGACCCGGCGGCAGTTGCAGGAGCAGTTGGCGGACGATGGCAGCACCCTGTCCCCGCAATCGGTCGTGGTCACGGAGGCGGGCATCGAGCAGCATGCCAAGGGCGCCTTCTCGCGCCTGGACTGGGCGTTCTTCATCGCGCGCCAGGAAGACGACGCCATGTTCTACCTGTTTGTCGAGCCCGGCCTGTGCATGATGATCCCCAAGGCCGTGCTGCCGCCCGAGGCGCAGGCGCTCATCGTGCAGCACCTGCCCCTGGCGCCCGCCTGATAGCGCTGGCGCCGGGGCGGAGGGGTCTCAGGGCTTGGCCGCCTTGGCCGCAGCCTGCGCCTTCTGGGTCTTGTTGTAGACCTCCATCACGGTGGCGAAGTCGCGCTCGAAATTGATGGCCAGGAAGCTGTCATTGCCCGGCAGCAACTGGCGCAGCTTGGGCGAGAAGCTGTAGCTGTACGAGCACTTGGTCACGCGCGCCTGCACCTCGGGTGAGACCTCCTTGCCCAGGGTCCAGGTTTCGGTCATGAAGGGCGGGCTCTCCCACAGCGTGCGAATGCTCGACCCCTTCACATCGCCCTTGACCACCATGCGCTGGTACAGGTCGCTGGCCACGGCGGCGGCCGGGTAGAAGCCGTGCATCACCCCGGTCACGGAGCGCTCGTGGCCGTTGGAGAACACCACCTCGTAGTTCTGGTCGGGCACCAGGCCCAGCGCGGGGAACAGTGCGCGCGGCGCCAGGTTGCCCGAATTGGAGGTAGGCGTGGTGTGCGCAATCTTCTTGCCCACCAGGTCCTGCGGCTTGGTGAAGGGGCTGTCTACACGCGAGATCAGGATCAGCTTGTACGAATTGCGCTGCCCGCTGGCCTTGTTGCCCGGCACCCCAAAGGGGGCCGGCTGGCCGGCGGCCACCAGCTGTGGCACCAGGCCGGGGTTGACTTGGGCGAGCTGCACCTTGCCGGCGATGATGCCGTCGATCAGCTCTTTCTCTCCCAGCGTGTCGATGTTCACGCTGCGCTCCAGCGACTCGCCCTGCAGGTTCTGCAGGTCCAGGTTGCCGCAGCGTGCCAAATGATTGAAGTAGTCGCCCCAGATGAGCATGGTCTCGCTCTTGGCGTAGGTCTTGGGCATGGCCACGACCAGCTTCTCGCGCGTGCCGCCGAACAGCGGGGCGGCCGGCGCTGCGGCCTGCCGCGCGGTGGGGGCCTTGGCCGGTGGGCTGGCTGTGGTCTGTGCAGCCACGGGGCCCAGCAGCAGGGTGGCACCCGACAGTAGCACGCACAGGCGCGCATCCAGTGGTTTGGCAAACAACATGGTGTTCTCTCTTCCTCGGTTCGTTCTGGTGGGCGGCAACGCAAAGCCGACCGGCAGCGCAGGCCGGCCGGGATGGCCGGGCGCTGGACGGGAATGTGCGTTGGAAATGGATGCCCTGGGTGCCAACGGCATTGGCAAGGCCTTGCGGCACGGGCCTCGAAAAGGGTGGTCAGTATGCATGAGGCGACCGGGTTGTTTGTAACCTTGGCGACTGGTTGGCCAAAGGTGTGGCGTTCATGCCCCAACAAGCCGCCTGCCGCGGCGCGGTTGACGCCCTGTCAAGCGCCGGTGCAGCGGCCATGGACAAGGTGGAGAGGGCACTGCACACGCACCCCGGCAACAATCCAACCACTTCGCAGCCAACCCGGTCGCACCCCGAATCCACCATGTCCCAAAACGCCCATACCCTGCACCTGTTCTTTGAAGACCCGATCCGGCTCAAGTACGCCCAGCTGGTGTACCAGTACATCGCCGAGGGCAACACTGCAGAAGCCACGCGCTGGGCCGGCAAGCTGGGCGTGGACCTCGCGGACCTGTGGGATGGCGAGTGGTTCAACCAGCAGGTCACGGCTGCGCCGAGCTACCTGCAGCTCAACTTCGACACGGGCACCAGCGACCCGCTGCCCCTGTCGCCCCTGGCCGCGCTGTTCGGCCATGGCCTGCAGGCCGCGGTGCTCGATGTGTTCTACGACCAGGTGGGCGAGACCCAGCGCATGTACTTCGACAAGGGCCTGTGGGTGCCACGCCAGTATTTCCTGGCGCTGTACCCGCAACTGCAGTCCATCGTCGAGCCGGCCCACGACCCCGACGACGGCGACGAGCCCGGCGAACGCGCGGCGGCCGATGCGCACGACCCGGCCAAGCCCATTTCGGTGGACCGCCTGCTCAAGGAGGAGGCCAAGAAGCGCAAGGAGGCGCAGGAAGCCGCCGAAGCCTTTGTCGAAATCGCCAAGAGCATGGGCAAGAACGGGGTCAAGAACACCGTGGATGGCGTCATCGGCGTGCTGGTGCTGGGCTCGGCCCTCAAGGGGCTGCTGCACGCCGCGGTCTTCACCGTGGTCACCGTGCTGCTGTTCAAGGGCCTGTGGCTGTGGCTGGGCCTGGGCCTGGTGCTGGCCGTGGTGCTGCCGCTGTTCTACGCAGCACGCACCTACCGGGAGATCAAGGGCGATGACGACGATGGCGATGGGGATGAAGCCGGCCCATCCGGAGCCGCTGCCGCGTAAGAGAAGCCAGGGCAAGCAAGGAAATCACGACATGCTGACACAGATCGAATGGTGGGGTGGGGTCATCTTCGTGCTGGGCGCGCTGACCTGGCGCCTGGTGATGGGCGCACTGGAGAAGAAGGAAGAGGGCATCGACTGGTACCGCTGGTTCATGCGCCTGTTCTTCCTGCTGCCCGGGGCGGTGCTGGCGGGCTACTTCTACCCCCTGGAGCGCCGGGAGCTGCAGTACGGCTACCTGGTGCTGCTGGGCATGGCGCTGGCCGTGGTGCTGGCCATGCTGTTCCAGGAGATCACCGGCGACGCGCCCGAGGACGAAGCCGGCAAGCAAGGAACTCACAAGGCCGCAAAGGCCGGGAGGGAGGGAGAAGAAGAAAAAGAAGAGCAGCAGACCGAAGACGAGGAGTCTGGCTGGCTGATCACCGTGTTGGGGGCGCTGGTGCTGTACAGCCCCGTGCTCGTGGCATGCGGGCTGGGTTGCCACAAGGCCTGGCCCCTGGTGCAACAGCTGGGATGAAGCACCCCCTGAGTCGCTTCGCGCCTTCACCCCTCTCTCGACTCGCTGCGCGAGTCGGGAGGGGGACGCTCCCAGCGCGGCGGGGCGGCCCTTGCGCGGGAGCACTGGCTTGGGGCGCGCCAGTTTCAGAGACTGGGAGGGATAAACGGTGCGAAGTGCCAGGAATGGCTGGCACGCACCAGCTTTTTGGCGGCCGGCAGCCCTGGCGCAGGAGACAATCCGTGCCAGAGGCTCCGGCCTCTTTTTGTTGCCACCCCATTTCCCACCCGGCTTGCCGCCCCGCACCATCCATGGCCCACGATTCGTTCCCGGAGCTTTTGTCCCTCTACATGCGCCGCATCCGCGCCAGCGCCTCGGGGGTGGCCACCGAGATCGGCCTGAGCCGCGAGGCCGTGAACAACTGGCGCAACGGCATGTCGGCACCCAACGCCCGCTCGCGCGAGAAGGTGGTGGCCTGCACCCGCTACCTGCGCCTCACTGAGGCCGAGACCAACCGCCTGCTCAGCGCCGCCGGCTTCGCCCCCGAGTTCCCGCTGCAGGCCGAGGTGGAGCTGCCGGCGGCAGCGCCGGGCATGCCCGCCCCCGCTGCGGTAGATGCCGAGCAGCCCTTTGCCGCCTTCCAGGCCCGGCTGTTCGCCCAACTGGCCCAGGCCATGCCATACCCCATCTCCATGCTGCTGTCGCCTGCGCACTGGGGGCAGCCGCCGTTCCGGCTGGAGCTGTTGCAGCGCGCGCGCCAGCAGTACGGCGCCGCCTCGGTGCTGCACATCCAGCCGCCCTACAGCGTGAGCACGGCGCCCACCGAATACTTTGCCGCCATCGGTCGCCAGTGCGGGCTGGGCGAGGTGCAGTCCGACTACGAATTCGAATCTGCGCTGGAGCGGCGCCTGCTCGCGGGCGAGCGCCTGTTCTGCCTGGTCAGCCGCTTCGAGCAGGGCACGCCCGCGCTGCGCGAAACCCTGGCCGGCATCCTGCGCAGCCTGAGCGAAATGCACAGCGGCCGCCTGCACCTGCTGTTGTGCGGCGGCGAGGCGCTGGCCGACCTCAAGTACCGCAGCGGCGACATGTCGCTGCTCAACATCGCCCAGGTCAACCACTGGCCCGAGCCCACGCTGGCCGACCTTACCCTCCTGGCGCGCCAGCGCTGGCCCGGCCAGGACTGGCCCCAGCCGGTGCTCGCCCACCTGCTGGACGCCAGTGGCGGCCACCCCGCGCTGTTCGAGGAAGGCCTGCAGTGGCTGGTGGAGCAGGGCGTGAACGAGACCCAGGCCGGCTCTGCCGCGCTGCGCACCCACCTGGCCGCCAGCCCGCGCCTGTGGCAGACCTTTCTGCCGCTGGCGCAGGAGGGCGCTTCGCGCGAGCGCCTGCGCAGCCTGCTGCAGGCCGACGACCTGGGCCGCGCGCGCCCCTACCTGCAGGACGACGACCTGCGCCGCCTGTTCTGGGGCAACCTCATCCACGTGCGCGGCACGGGCGATGCGGCGCGCCTGCACTGGCGCTGCGCCACCGTGCGCCATGCCGGCCTGATGGTGCTGGACGCGCCCACCCCATGATCATCGAGCAGCTCAAATCCTGGATGACCTGGCCGGTGGCGCGCGCGCTGCTGATCGCCGGCGTCACGCTGTTCGTTGGCAGCGCACTGCTCACGCCGCACCTGAACCCTGCCACCCGCGGATCGGTGCGCACCTACGAGAGCATCGGCCCCGTGTGGGGCGAGCTGGTGCAGTGGCGCGTGGCCCTGGTGCAGGCCAGCCAGGAGCTGGGCCACTGGCCCAAGGACATCCAGAAGTACGCGCCATCGGTCGCCTTCCCCAAGCTGCGCGTCACCTCGCCCGGGCCGCTGCGCCTGCAGGTCGACGTCATCAACGACCCGGCCCTGGGCCACCTGGCCGGCACCCAGGTGCTGCTGCACATGACGCCCGACATGTACCACTGGACCTGCCGCCCCGGCAAACCGCCCATGCCCGCCGGCGCACTGCCCATCAGCTGCGCCGCCGGCCCCCAGAGCCAGGACAGCCAGGACGGCAAGGGCGACGACATGGACCCCGAAGCCGTGCGCCAAAGCCGCATCGCCGCGGTCGAGGCGGCGGACCCCTTCGGCTGGCTGCGCAGCCTCATCAAGTGGTGCGCTCTGATCTTCGCCGTGGGCGCCGTGGTGTGGGTGCTGCGCCACCCGCTGATCGGCCCGGCGCAACTGCGGCCCGAGAAGCTGCTGCGCACCCCGGTCTCGCGCCTGCCGCGCATCGACCAGTTGCTGCGCACCGTGGGCCGGCTGCGCGCCACGCTCGAAGCCGCCGAAGTGCGCACCAAGGACTGGCAGAGCGCCGTACAGTTTGCACACGACGACGCGGCCGACCAGTCCATGGTGCTGGCCGAGCGTGTGTCCGCCAGCAGCCAGCCGAGCCGCGACTGGGCGCTGCCCGGCGCGGTGTTCGAGTGGAAGTTTCCGCCCGATCTGCCGGTTTCACTGGATCGCTGCCTGCTGTATGTGCCGCAGCCCGGGCTCGACGAGGCCACCGTGCTGCGCCAACTGCGCGCCGCGCAGACCGGCACCGACGTGCTGCTCATTCTGTGCGACCATGGCACCGAGAACCCCTGGCCCCTGCTGCGCGCCCACACCGACGACGGCGCCAACCTGCACGTCATGGTGGACAGCGCCAGCCAGACCGAATGGCTGCTCGCGCGCGAGCCGTTGCAGGTGCTGCTGCGCCTCTTGGCCGCGCAACTGCGCGTGACGCGCATCTCGCCCTACCAGACCCGCGGCGGCGTGACGCGCGAGGGCTCCTTCTTCGGGCGCGAACAGCTGCTGGCCCGCGTGGTCAACCGCGAGCCCGCCAACTACCTGGTGGTGGGCGGGCGCCAACTGGGCAAGAGCAGCCTGCTCAAGGCCGTGCAGCGCCGCCTGCAGGGCCACCCGCAGATCGTGTGCCACTACGTCTCGCTGCGCGACCACCGCCTGTCGCCGCGCATGGCGCTGCAGTTCGGCCTGCCGGCCGACACCCCGCTCGAAGCCATCGTGGACCACCTGCAGGCCCAGTACACCGGCAAGCGCCTGTACCTGCTGATCGACGAGGCCGACCTGTTCTTCCGCGACGAGTCGAACAACGGCTACCACCAGCTGTCCACCCTGCGCTCGCTCAGCGAGGAGGGGCGCTGCTGGTTCATGCTGGCCGGTTTCTGGGACCTGTATGCCACGGCCGTGCTCGACTACCAGAGCCCGCTGCGCAATTTTGGCGAGGTGCTGGCCATCGGCGGGCTGGAGCGCCCGGCCTGCAAGGCCCTGGCCACCGAGCCGCTGCGCCGCCTGCGCCTGGGCTTTGGCGGCGACGCCCTGGTGGAGCGCCTGGTGGATGCCAGCGGCCAGCGCGCCAACCTCGTCGCCATCCTCTGCCAGGAATGCCTGGAGGCCCTGAAGCCCGGCGAGCGCGTGATTGAAAAGCGCCACCTCGACCAGGCCCTGGCCTCCCAACCCGTGCAGGACGCCCTGGCCGGCTGGGGCCGCCTCTCGCCCGACGACGCGGCCTGCCGGCTCGACCGCGTGGTGGTCTACCACGTGGCCCAGCAGGGGCAGACCAGCCTGGTGGCCCTGGCAGGCCTGCTGCAGGGCCATGGCGTGCAGGCCGACGCCCAGGCCCTGCGCCAGTCGCTCGCGCGCCTGCAACTGGCCTGGGTGCTGCGGCGCGAAGAGGCCATCTACAGCTTTGCGATACCGCTCATGACGGCGCAGTTCGAGCCCAGCGAGGTGGAGCTGCTGCTGCACCAGGAACTGGCGGTGATGGCCAAGGCCTGACCAGGCTTCAAGTAATTTTGCATTCCTTCCTCCATGGCTGCTTCACCTTCCTCCGTCACCCTCGAATACGACATCGGGTTCGACATCCTCCTTGCCGAGATGGAGCGCCTGGTCCGCTCCGGCCTGCACCCGGATCGCATCAGCGTGTCCCAGGACGCTGCCGTACAGTGGGCCTGCACGGCGTACTGGGCCTACTATGACCGCCCGGACGACGCCAGCGTGACCAGCCGGGTGGATGCACAGTTCGCGCTGCTGCGCCTGATGCTGGAGAAGGGCGGAGACCCCAACCGGCGCAAGAACCGCAATTCCACACCCTTGGCCGTGTGCTGCGAGCAGTTTTCAAGCTACTCCGAGCACCGCGCCCTGGAGCGGCTCGGGCTGGTGCTGGCGGCGGGCGGCGACCCCCGCAAGACCAAGGAGCCGGCCCTGTGCATCGCCCTCGGGCTGAGGGACATGCGCGGCGAGATCTTCAGCATGCCATTTCGCGACGACGCGCCTGCCGGGCATGCCGAAGCGGTTTACCAGGCCCTCGACATGCTGCTCCAGGCCGGTGCCGACATCGAGGCCCTCGACCAGCGCGAGATGTACAACCCGGTGCTCATGGCGGCGTCGATGGGCAGTGTGCCGCTGCTGCGCTTTCTGAAGGACCGGGGTGCCAATGTGCTGGCCACCACGCCCGCAGGCTCCAATGCGCTCATGCATTCCGCTGGCGATGTCGATGGCCTGGACCTGAGCCGTGCGGGCATCTCCGTGGCCTGGCGGCGCGAGGGCGACCCTGTGGCCACCACGCGCCAACTGCTGGGCTGGGGCCTGGACCCTGCCGCCGCCAATGCCCGCGGGCGCACCCCGCTGCGCCTTGCTGTGAGTGCCGGCAACCTCGACGTGGCCGCCGTGCTGGCCGAGGCCCTGGCAGCACGGGGCCAACTGGCGGCAGCCGATGTGCGCCTGTTCAAGGGCACCGAGTACCAAGCCCGCGTGGCCGCGCTCACCACCAGCGTGCCGCCCAAGAAGCCGGCCAAGCCCAAGGCGCCCGCAGGTGAGGCACAGCGCGCCTCGTGGGCGCGCGCACCCGGCCTGATCGACGGCCCCACCGACTGGCAGCCCCACCAGTACCCACAGTGGCTGCGCAACTGCCTCAAGGACGTGATCGCGCACCTGGCCTCGGGCGCCGACCCGCGCGTGCCGCCCGATGTGCTGTACCTCGAGTACGACGGGCACTTCCGCAGCCTGCGCTGGTCGCGCACCAAGTCCTACCTCAGCCGCAGCGGCGCGGTGGAGCTGGAGGCCCGCGTCTTCGACTGGGCGAACATGCGCATCCGCTTCTCGCAGGTGGAGGGCGACGACTGGGTGCACCGCGAGGACATCGAACTGCCCATGGAGCCCCCGGGCACCCCGCCCAGCACCGAAGCGCTGTGCGAGGCCATCGGCCAGTTGTGCGCCAAGTACCTCCAGACCGTGGGGTGATGCCGCCCGCCCATGGCGGTGCCCGAACCCTTTACCATGCCATTCGTTTGCACACACAAGAGTTGGTTCTCAAAGTGAGGAAAACGCTCATGCCATTGCCTTGGTCAACCACCATTGCCACCCTGGGCCTCGCCGCTGCGCTGGCCGCCTGTTCACCCGCCGCACCCACCGAGTGGCGCGGCATTCCCGTGGTGAAAGACAAACTCGTGAAGGTGGAGACCACTACCAACGACCACGGCCTGTATGTGGAATACAGCGGCGTCTCGCGCGCCGAGATGCTGCAGCGGGTGGCCACGTCCATGGCCAGTGCCGGCTACGCCAAGGTGGGCGAGGCCTTCGAGGGCAATGTGCACGGCTACGTCAAGGGCGCAGAGCGACTGGCCGTGAAGGTGGACCAGTTTGGCGACCAGGTCTTCCTGGCCGTCTTCGACGCCCAGGGCAAGGAGCCGTTGGTGCACGGCGTGGTGTTCGGCCAGTACCAGCTGGGTGAAAAGAAGACGGGGCAGGAAGCCAAGGACCAGTTGCTCAAGGACCTCGCCAAGTGAACTCGGAAAACCCATTCACCATGCGCATCCAGCTCGAATCCCCGCGCCAGCCCGATGTGGTGCAGCTTATCGACGACCTCGACGCTTTCCAGAAACCGCTGTACCCGCCCGAGAGCCACCACGGCATTGACCTGAACGCACTCTCGCAGCCCAATGTGCTGTTCGCCGTGGCGCGCAATGCAGACGGCGTGGCCCTGGGCTGCGGCGCCATGGTGCTGGGGCCCGACTTCAGCGAGGTCAAGCGCATGTACGTGCGCCCCGAGGCGCGTGGCCAGGGTTTGGCGCGGGCGCTGCTGGCCTTTGTCGAAGCCGAGGCCATCGCGCGCGGCTGCACCCGCTTCGCGCTGGAGACAGGCCCCTTGCAGCAGGATGCCTTGGCCTTGTATGCGCGCATGGGGTACGAGGAGTGCGGGCCGTTTGGCGACTATGCGCCCGATGTGCACAGCGTGTTCATGCGCAAGGACGTGCAGGTGGCTGCCTGACAGGATGAGAATGGCGGCGTTGGGAACGAACCAGGAGTCCGCATGCCGAAGCCTGACACACCGAGGACGACAGTTGTCGCCGCCGCTGCAGCAGCACCGCACCACACCTTCTTCTGGCGCCGCCTCTACAGCCCCGGCAGCGAGGTCTGCCGCGTCTACCAGCGTGCCGATGTCGGCTGGGACCTGCGCGGCATGGCGGTGTTCCACGATGAAGGGCGGGCCTGCGACCTGGGCTATGAGGTCAGCGTCGATGCACACTGGGTGACCCTGGCAGCGCAGGTGCGCGGCCACTGTGGCGATCGCTCGGTGGACCTGCACTTCCATCCGGGCCCCGATGGGCAGTGGCGGGTGGGGCAGGGCAGTGAGCCCGATGCGGACACCGGTGTTTCAGCGCACGCATGTCCCGACATCGACCTCAACTTCAGCCCCGCCACCAACATGATCGCGATCCGCCGCATGGCGCTGCAAGTGGGGCAACAGGCACAGGCACCAGCGGCTTGGCTGTCGTTCCCGGACCTGCGGCTGCAAGAGTTGCCGCAGGTCTACCGGCGGGTGGACGCCGTGCGCTACCAGTACGACGCGCCCACGGTGGGGTACAGCGGCGTGCTCGAAGTGTGCGAGCACGGCGCCGTGGTGCACTACCCGGAATTGTTTTCAAGGCTTGGCGTTGGAGCCTCGTCGCTCTCGATGCCCGATTGAAAACAGCGCCGTTCTGCACTCAAGTACCAGTTTGTCTGCATCGGCCCGAAAACTCGGCCAGTCGATTGCATCGAGCGCTGCACGGGCGTCGATCCTGACAGGCTCCCAATCGGGGTGGTTGAAGATTTCCGGGGTACCGCATTCCAAGGCACCTGCATCCATGGCATTGCAGCTTTCCCATGTGCGCGCCAAAGCATGCCTGACATCCGGACCAACGGCCTGAGGGCAACTTTCAAGGTAGTTGTTGACCGGCAAGATCACGGAATACCAGGCCTCGCATGCCTGGCAGTTGGGGATGTTGTGCGCCTGTTCCTCTGCACTGGAAGCCAAGAATTCGAGTGCCTGGCACAGCTCGCAGAGTGCGAGGATGTTCTTGTACTCGTCTTCTGCGTACCAGCTCCAGAGCACCAGGGATAGCCGTTCAGTCATGCAAACTACCTGTTCTTGAGCTGGGGTGTCGAAAGGGCGCAATCCGGTGCAGGTGGGCACCGGTCCTCATCGGCATGGGGATGCTGGTGCAGCAGCGATTGAAACATGGCGGGAGTCGATGTCCAAGGGCAATTGCGGGAGTCAACGGACTTTTGATGTGAGACGCTGCTTTTTGGTTGGATGTGCGGTGTTTCACCGCCGCAACATCTGCCTTCAACGGTACGGCGCGTCACGCACCTGACGCATTCGCCCCCCAATCTCCCGTGCTTCTTGTCTCAATCCCCCTGAAAGACGCACAACATGGGTTTCGCTCGTACCACCCCCTCCGCCTGGCGCCGCACGGCCACCGCTTTCACCTTGGCAGCGCTCACGGCCGCCACCCTGGCCGCCTGCGGCGGCAGCGATGACGACAACAATGGCGAATCCCGTGTCGCATCCCTCAAGCTGATCGGCACCGCATCCCTGCCCACCGGCACGATGTTCGAGGGCGTGGAGTTTGGCGGCATCTCGGGGCTCGACCGGGCCACCGACGGCAGCTACTGGGCCATCTCCGACGACCGGGGCGGCGAGCGCGGCACGCCGCGCTTCTACAACCTGAGCATCGACTACGAGGCCACGGGCCCGGTGACGGTCAAGGTCAACCGCCAGACCTACATGCAGCGCGAAGACGGCAGCAACTTCCCCGCCAATGCGCGCACGGTAGACCCCGAGGCGATCCGCCTGGCACCCAACGGCAACCTGTACTGGTCGTCCGAGGGCAACTGGGGCACCACGGCCGCCACATTGTTCCAGCCCTTTGTGCGTGAAATGACCACCGCCGGCAAGTTCGTGCGCGAGTTCAAGACGCCCGCGATCTACAACTACGTGGACAACACCACCACCGGCGCGCGCAGCAACAAGCTCTTTGAGGCGCTGACCGTGGCGCCCGATGGCACGGTCTTTGTGGCCAACGAAGATGCCTTGATCCAGGACGGCTCCCTCACCACCGTGCAGGCCGGCAGCGTGGTGCGCGTGACCGCCCTGGACCCGGCCACCGGCAACGCCAAGGCCCAATACGCCTACCAACTGCCCAAGATCCCCGTGGATGCACCGGCCGGTGCACCGTTTGGCCCCGACAACGGCCTGTCGGACATGCTGGCCATCGGCAACAAGAAATTCATCGCCATCGAACGCGCTTTTGCCTCGGGCATCGGCAACACCATCCGCCTGGTGCTCACCGAGATCACCGACGCCACCACCAATGTGGGCAGCATGGCCAGTCTGGCAGGCGCTGCCGTCTACACGCCCATGACGCGCAAACTGCTGCTCGAGATGCCCATCACCTACCAGGGCGTCAAGCTCGACAACATCGAGGCCATCACCTGGGGCAAGACCCTGCCCAACGGCCACCGCACCCTTGTGCTGGCGGCAGACAACAACTTCACGGCGGATACGCAGGCGAATCAGTTTGTGGTGTTTGAGGTGTTGCCGGAGTAGGGGCGCGGCGCGCGATCTGCTGTGGATCTTCCGGGCGTGCTCGGGTGTGTAGAGGGAGCAAGATATGTCAGGCAAGGCCACCCGAGTGGGCACCGCCGTTCGTGTAAAAATTTCTTACAGCCCCCCCTTTGTGTAAGACTTCGCAAGCTATCTGCAGCCACGACGAGACCAGCATTCGCGACGTGATTGTTGAACCAGAGAGATGCAGGAGAGTTTGAGGATTGCATCGGGGCTGGCATGCTTTTTTCAGTGGGCAATGTATTGCAATATCCGGTATATAAGCACCATCTCTGGTGGTGCACCTGCAGGTGCTTTGCGACCCATATCAATAAATTGAGAAAATGAGGGAGAGATTTTTGAAGTACGGAATTTTCATAAAGGCATTGCTTGCAATCTTGCTTTTCTGTGCGCACTCTGCATATGCGCAAATACCTTACAGGCTGCATTGTGTTGAAGCCACTTCAAATGGAAATTATCATTGCCTGCTGAAGCCCACAGGGTTTTCTGAATGGTCTTATGGTTCGGGGTATGGAGATCGAGCTCCTACATTGAATGCTGCTGCTGAAAATACCTTTAATTACTTGTACAACCCAGGGCCTGGCAGCATCAGGTGTGGGGGGCGCTATACCCTGGGTCCTGAGGTTGTGGTGGATCAGGATACTTTTATTCAGTCAAGGCAAAATGTCCGCGTTCGTTATGATTTGACTGTTTTTTATGGCTTTAAAAGCGATGGTGGATGTGTTGATGTAATAAATCGCACTGCTGCCGCAATATATGGGGTGCGAGATGTTTCTTGCTCGCCATATCGGGCTGAGTTTATTACGGGAATAACGTCGGGGGGGCTTTCTTCTTTTGGCTGCCTCGTGCCTGTCACTACGGTCCCGATTGCGGCAAGTTTGAAATGCGAGAACGGTTGCCACGGCAACCCTATCCTGGCTCCTGCCAGGGAGAAAGTGGAGACCGCCATTGATTTGGCTGGCAGTGGCCCCATGCCATTGGAGTTCAAGCGCGTCTACCGCAGCCTCCGTGCGCGCGATGAGCGTTTTTGGAACAATGGGGATTATATAAATCACAACAAAAGCTACCTTGGTTCTGGGTGGGTGCACAACCACGATATTCAGCTCTCGTACACGACAGCCGAGGGAGATCCCGCGAGTGGCGAGCGCTTCGAGCAGGTTCGCATACAGACAGAGGATGGGTCATTCCATTACTTTGATCGAATCAATTCGGGTGCGTATCTTGCAAGGCAAAAACTCCAGCAACTGACGGCGCAGGAGGATGGCTATGTCTTTGATGACAGGCAGAATGAGCGAACTTATTATTTTAGTAAAAAAGGTGTATTGCTTCGTCAGGTTTTTAGAAATGGCTGGTATCTTGAGTATTTCTATGAGCTGGATTTGTTGCGTAATAAAGAACGCCTTATCATGGTGGCGAACTCTTTTGGTCAAAAAATTCACCTTTCTTACTTCAGTTCCAATTTGGTCAGCGTCACGGGCTCTGATGGGCGCAAAGTTGAGTTCGAGTACGGAGAAAACGGGCTGACGACGGTCCGTCAAGCAGATGCAAGCACTCGCCGGTATATTTATGGCGACGGAGGAGCGCCGCGCCTGTTGTCGGGTGTTATGGACGAAAATGGAGTGCGCTACAGCTCCTTTAGCTACGATGGCGATGGCTGGGCGACAGCAACGGAGCTTGCCAACGGTGTCAATCGCCATGAAATTGTTTTAACAACGAGAAGTGGTGCTACTGTCGAGTCCAGGGTAAAAGATCCATTGGGCACGGTGCGTGTTTTTAACCATTTTGCTCTGAATAATGATCTGAAATACTATGGGGCTGATCTGCCCTTGGCTTACGAGAAGAGTCGCCCGAGAAGGCGAACCATTTTCAATAGCCTCGGATTGGATGAGATCGTCACCGACTTGGCTGACGTCCAAGACAGGACCGAATGGGATACCGTTCGCCAACTGCCGATCAAACACACAGAGGGGTACGGTTACCCCGAGGCTAGAACCACGAGCACGGTATGGAGCACCCAATGGCGCTCACCTGAAACCGTAACCGAACCTGGTCGGGTTACACGCTACACCTACGATGGTTCCGGCAACCCTCTCAGCCAATCGGTCACCGATGCCGCCACTGGCACAGTGCGCACCACCGAGTGGACTTACCACCCCAGCAAACTCGTTGCTACGCAAACCGAGTCCAACGGTGGTGTCACCAGCTACGCCTATGACGCCGAGGGTAACCTCACCCAGACCACCAACGCCCTGGGTCATCTGGATACCTACACTTACGACGGTGCTGGCCGAGTGCTTACCCACACCGCCCCCAACGGGTTGCTCACTACCTACACCTACGACCCGCGTGGCCGCATACGCACCAGCAACCAGGGCGGCCAGGTCACTACGCTCGCCTACCGTCCGAGTGGCCAGGTGCTCACGGCCACCTTGCCCCATGGCCACACCATCACCTACAGCTACGACGCTGCGCAGCGCCTGACCGGCTGGGCCGATAACCGGGGCAACAGCGGCAGCTACGTGCTCGATAACATGGGCAACCGCCTGAGCGAGGAAGTGGTCAACAGCCAAGGGCAACTGGCGTGGAAGCTTTCGCGCAGCATCAACAATATCAATCGACTGGCATCGCTGACCACCGGGGCGGGCAACGCGCCGACCAACTATGCCTATGATCGTTCGGGCCGCCTGCAGACCAGCACCCAGGCAGTCAATGGGTCTACCATCCAGAACGACTATTGGCGTGATGCCCTGGCCCGCGTCAACTATGTTGGCGATCAACCCAATTCCTGGTCTCAGCTTGTCTACAACGGACTTGATGCGGTAACCGGTGTCATCGACTACAACAAGGTCACCACCACTTACACCCGCGACGCCCTGGGCAACGCCACCAGCGAATCCAGCCCCGACAGCGGCAGCAAGAGCACCCAGTACGACGCCCTGGGCCTGCCCGCCAGCATCACCAACGCCCTGGGCCAGGCCACCACCATCACGCGTGACCTGCTGGGCCGCCCCACGTCGATCACGCACAGCGGTGGCACCACCACCCTGCGCTACGACCAGAGCCCGACGAGCAAGGGCTACCTGAGCGAGATTGAAGACGCCAGCGGTACCACCACCTACCAGCGCGACGTGCACGGCCGCGTGGTGAGCCAGACCCAAAAGCTCATCAACAACGACACCCGCACCCTGGCCTACAGCTACCACCCCACCACGGGCCTGCTGAGTTCCACCACCTATCCCGGTGGCCAGGTGCTGCAAAACGTCTACGACACCACCGGTCAGCTCACCGGCCTCACCTGGGCCGGCCAGCCTTTGGTCAGCGGCATCACCTGGAGTCCCTTGGGCCAGCCCACCGGCTGGAGCTGGAGCCTGCCCGGCGGCGCAGCCGCCATTCCCGCCAGCCGCAGCTACAACACCGCAGGCCAACTCACCAACACCGAGTTCAGCAGCTACACCTACGACGCCGCAGGCCGCATCACCAGCCTCACCCAGAGCCTGATGCAACCGGCCAGCACCGATGCCCAGGCCAACACCGTCACCCAGGCCCCGGCCACGTGGACGGTGACCTACAACCGCGCAGGCCGCATCACCGGCTTCACCAAACAGGTGGCCGCCGGCAATGCCGCCAACACCGTCACCTACACCTACGACGCCAACGGCAACCGCACCACCAGCAGCCAACAGCGCGCAGGCACCACCACCAACCGCACCTACACGCTCACGGCCAACCGCCAGACCGGCTTCAGCCAAACGCAAACGGGCGCCAGCACTTCCAACACCAGCGTCAGCTACCAATACAACGCCGCCGGCGACCTGCTGAACGACGGCCTGCGTACCTTCCAATACGACAGCCAGGAACGCCTGGAAAAAGTCACCACCGGCACAGGCGCAGACGCCCCCAGCACCCAGTACGCCCACAACGCCCTGGGCCAGCGCGTGTTCAAGACCGAACCGCTGTTCGCCAGCGGCGGGTCAGGATCGACCACCAGCGGCAAGAATCTCAACAACCTCCTGGCCGACCCCGAAGACCAGGAGGAGGCAGAGAAGGAACAAGACAAGGGCTTCATCCAGACCGCGTATGAATTCTTCACCCGCCTGTGGAGCCCCGGCAGCAGCGACGCGCAAAAGCTTGGCTTCGCATATGTCTACGGCCAAGACGGCACCCTGCTGGGCGAATACGGCATGGGCGGCAGTGCCAGCAGCGGCACCACCCAGTACATCTACCTGCCCACGGCCAACGGCCCCATGCCCATTGCCGCCATCGTCAATGGAGTGGCGTATGCCGTGCACAGCGACCACCTGAACACGCCCCGCAAGTTGACCCAGCCCGACGGCCAGGTGGCCTGGCAATGGGCCTACAGCGCCTTCGGCGACGAACAGCCCACCCTGGGATCGAAGCGCTTCACCGACGCAACCACCAACCCCACCACGGGCGCGACGACCATTCCCGAGGTGACCTTCAACCTGCGCTACCCGGGGCAGTACTACGACAAAGAAAGCGGGCTTCACTACAACTACTTCCGCAGCTACAGTGCGGAGCGGGGGAGGTATACGCAGGCCGATCCGATTGGGCTGGAGGGTGGGTTCAATCGATTCGGATATGTAGATGCAAATGCCCTGAACTTGATCGACCCTGATGGGCTGGTAAGATTAAATCCTCAGGCTCTTATGACTCTTGAGGGCGGAGGGGGCGGTGCTGTCTTGCCTCCACCACAGTTACCCAGTCGTAGCGGTCGATCCGATATCCAGTCCCCTCCCGGCTCTGCACTTGTTTGCCGTGGGGGACAGTGCACTGCAGACCTCTTCGCGAATGGCTCCGGAGTTTCGCGCTCAGCAGATGGGACTTTGAGTGGAGTTTCTACGCAATGCCGACCGGGGGCGACAGTTGAAGAATTAGCCGCCCGATTTAAAAATAACCAAGTCGGAGTGACCACTGTTGATAGTATTCGCGCTGCTGGTGGCAGAATAACTCTTGATGGGACACCTTATAACCCAAATCATGCCACTGTGGATGGATTGACTGCCCGGCAATTAGAGCTTCTTTTTACACCAGTAGTAAAAAATCCTGTGCCTAAAGATCAGCGAAAGTAAGGGTCTAAAATGACGGAAAATCGTATTAGTGTGGATTTCAATGAGATGCTGGCACCTGATTTGGTTTTGCTGTCAAAGACGGATTTTCGAGAGGATTCTTCGGGTAAGACAGTGCATTTAAGCGAAGGCCTTCTTGTCTACATCTATGAGGCTGATATCGATGATGACGGTTTGCCTGATAATTTGATTGCTCAAGGGCTAGTAGAAAGAAGACCGGACGGCGTAAATTGGGGAAGAGTTGCAAAGTGGTGCTGCCGTATTGACGGAGGTGGCGTAAAGCACGAGTCAGATGTACGAGCTGCTGGACGCTCGTGAAAGGCTCGGCACGGACGCGCCTAGCCCATTGTTCAGATCGAGTTTTCCGCTCTTTGGAAGCAGCATATAGCGGTCAGGGTCGGCATAGGGTCGGCTGAGGAATGGCCGCCGCAAGGGATTGCCAAAACCCCTTCCAAACTTCAGCTTGCGAGGGGACATCCCGGCCGGCCATCTGGACTGTTAATCCGTAGGTCCCTGGTTCGAGCCCAGGTCGAGGAGCCATTCATTGGCAGTACAAAGGCTACCCTTCGGGGTGGCCTTTTTGCTTTGGCTGATTCGCGTTCATGCTGCTCGGCCCTAAGTCGCCAGCGCCGCCCAGGGGACGACCTGAGTCATCTCATCAAGAAGGTTCTCTTTGGCGGGGTTGGGAGGTGGGGCCAGGTCCCGGATGCATTCACCTAAGCGCTATTGTCTTGGGTGTATTGCAGGTCAGCCTTGGAGATCTGCAGACCTTCCACAATTCAAGGTGACACATGGTTGGGATTGACCGGCAGCATTGATTGTTCACCTCTCAATCATCTCCTGCACCTTGGCGGCAAGGGCAGCCACATCAAACGGCTTGGTGATCACCTCCATCCCAAACGCCAGCAGCCCATTGCCCACGGCTGCGTTCTCCGCATATCCGGTGATGAACAACACCTTCAGATCCGGCCGCGTCACCCGCCCCGCGTCGGCCACCTGGCGGCCGTTCAATCCCCCCGGCAGGCCCACGTCGGTCAGCAGCAGGTCGATGCGGCGGCCGGACTGCAGTACGTGCAGGCCGGCCGGGCCGTCGCCCACCGAGATCACGTTGTAGCCCAGGTCTTCCAGCTCCTCGGCGATCAGGCCGCGGATGGTGGCCTCGTCCTCGATGAGCAGCACTACCTCGCCGTCGGCGCGGTGGTCGAAACTGGGCGGTGCGTCTTGGCCGGCCTGCTCGGCATCGCCCACATAGCGCGGCAGGTACAGGCACATGGTGGTGCCCTGGCCGGGCTCGGAATAGATGCGCACCTGCCCACCCGATTGGCGCACAAAGCCGTACACCATCGACAAACCCAGCCCCGTGCCCTGGCCCATGGGCTTGGTGGTGAAAAACGGGTCGAAGGCGCGCGCGATCACCTCGGGCGCCATGCCCACGCCGGTGTCGGTCACGCACAGCGAGATGTACTGGCCGGGCGGCAGCTCGCGCTCGGCGGCGGCGCGGTCGTCCAGCCATTTGTTGGCGGTTTCGATGGTCAGGCGCCCGCCGTTGGGGGCCATGGCATCGCGTGCGTTGATGCACAGGTTGAGCACGGCGTTTTCGAGCTGCGAGGGGTCCACCTGGGTGAGCCACAGGCCGCCAGCGCCCACCACTTCCACTTCGACCGAGGGGCCCACCGTGCGCCGCACCATCTCCTCGATGCCGCCCACCAGGCGGTTCACGTCGGTGGGGCGCGGGTCCAGCGTCTGGCGGCGTGAGAAGGCGAGCAGGCGCTGGGTGAGCGAGGCCGCACGCCGCACCGAGCTTTGCGCCATGCCGATGTAGCGCTCGGTGTTGTCGAAATTCTTCGCGTTCAGGCGCTTTTCCAGCACCTGCAGGCTGGCGCTCATGCCCGCCAGCAGGTTGTTGAAGTCGTGCGCAATGCCGCCCGTGAGCTGGCCTATGGCCTCCATCTTCTGCGACTGGCGGAATTTGGCCTCCACCTCCATCAGCTCGTGCGTGCGCTCGCTCACCTTGCGCTCCAGCGACTCGTTCATCTCGCGCAGCGCGACCTCGTTCTCGCGCAGGGCCAGTTCGTTGCGCACGCGCTCGGTGGCGATGCGCGTGCGCCCGGCGATCTCGCGCATGAAGCCGATTTCCTCCTGCGTCCAGTGGCGCACCTCGTCGCTGGTGACAAAGAGCATGGCCACCAGGCGGCCTTGCTCCACCAGCGGGGTGTTCATGAAGGCGCGGGCGTGCAGTGGCTCCAGCCGCGCGGCCTGGGCCAGCGTGCGCGGGTCGGCGCGCACGTCGTCGATGGCCACGAATTCGTCGCGCTTGTGGTCGTCGATGAAGCTGCCGAAGTCGCGCAGGTGCAGCAGGCCCTGCAAGGGCGCCACGCCGGGCTGGGTCCAGTCGCTTTCGACCGAAAAGGTCTCGGCATCGTGGTCGATGGTGCCGTAGCCTGCGCGGCAGGCCTTGAGCGTTTCGCCCAGAATGCGCGCGGCCGCCAGGCTGATGGCGTCCACGCTGCCCAGCACGCGCAGCTCGTTGGTAAAGCCGATCAGCGCGTCGCGCTTGGTCTCGGCCAGCACGCGCTCCGTCACGTCCAGGCCTTCCACGAAGATGCCGGTCACGGTGCCGGCCGCGTCGCGGATGGGCTGGTACACGAAGTCCAGGTAGCGCTCGCTGATAGGCTCGCCCGCATGCTGGCGGATGTCGAAGCGCGCGCCATAGGCCGTGGCGGCCTTGCCGCTGGCGTACACGCCGTCGAGCATGGCCACGTAACCCTGCTCGGCCGCTTCGGGCAGGGCCTCGGCCACCGTGCGGCCCAGCACGTTGCGCTCGCCCACCAGCGTCTGGTAGCCGGGGTTGGCCAGCTCGATGCGGTGGGTGGGCCCCTGCAGCAGCACCATGAAGCTGGGCGACTGCTCGAACAGCTGGGCAAAGCGCTCGCGCTCCATCAGCAGGCGGCGGTCGGCCAGCACCTTGTCGGTGGTCTCCACCACCAGGGCCATGGCGCCCACGGGGGTGCCCTGGTCGTCCACCAGGGGCGAGTAGTTCAGGTCCACCCACAGCGGCTTGTGCACGCCGTCGCGGTTCAGGCTCAGTTCCTGGTCTTCGTAGTTCAGGGTGCCTCCGGCCATGCAGACCTTGAGCACCCGGTCGTTGAGGTCGGCTGCCTCGGGCCAGGCCTCGCGGATCTCCATGCCCAGCAGGCCCGGGTGGCGCCCGCCGGCAAATTTGGCATACGGGTCGTTGTAGATCAGCACGCCCACCTCGCCCCACAGTGTGGCAATGGGCATGGGGCAGCGCAGCATGTTGGCCAGGGCCAGCGTAAGGTGGGCGGGCCACTGGTCCATGGGGCCCAGCTCGGTGCGGGACCAGTCGAAGCGGGCGATCAGCCCCGCCATTTCGCCACCGGCGGAGAGGAGGGAGGCCTGGGCCGTTGCCGGAATCGTGGGTAGGGCGATGGACATGGGTGCCGGTGGGTCTGGGGGATGGGGTGGTGGGTGGCACCGTGGTTCCGGGCCATGATAAAGACACTTGTCCAAAAATCTTGTAGGCGCGCGCCTATGCCGCCCGGCCACCAGGGCGCGGGTTTACCCCGTGCCCGGCCGCCGCGCCATGACCAGCGTGTACAGCGCCTGCGCCGCCACCGACAGGCTGCGGTCGCGCCGGCGCACCAGGTAGATCTGGCGCAGCAGGCCGGGCAGGGCCAGCGGCCGGGTGACCAGACCCGGCTGGTCGAAGTGGAACAGCGTGAGCGCCGGCACCACGCTGATGCCCAGGCCCGCGCGCACCATGCCCATCACGCTGGCCAGCTGCTCCAGCTCCATCAGCGTGTGCATGCCCTGCGGGTGAAAGGCCGCCTCCAGGTACTGGCGCACGCTGCTGGTGCGCGCCAGGTGGATGAAGGGGTAGCCCGCAAGGTCGGCAGGGGTGATGGGCTTCTTGCGCCGGGCCAGCGGGTGGTCGGCCGGGCACACCAGGTGGAAGTCGTCGCTGCAAAAGGGCTCGGCCTGCAGCTCGGGCGTATCGGCGCGGATGGCGGCCAGCGCAAAGTCGGCCTTGCCGCTGGCCACGCGCTCGATGCAGGGCTCCGACAGCACGTCGGCAATGTCGATCTCGATGCCCGGGTGGGCGCTGCGGTAGGCCGCCAGCACCCCGGGTAGCCAGCCCGCGGCCAGCGAGGGCAGCAGCGCCACGGCCACACGCCCGCGCTGCAAAGTGGCGGCATCGCGCACGGCGGCCAGCGCGGCCGTGATCTCGCCGCGGATGCGCCGGGCCGACTCCAGAAAGTTCTGGCCCTCGCCCGTCAGGTCCACATGGCGCGTGCTGCGGTCGAAGAGGCGCAGGCCCAGGTCGTCCTCCAGCGCGCGGATCAGGGCGCTGAACGCGGGCTGCGACAGGTGGCACTGGGCGGCGGCGCGCGTGAAGTTGCGCTGCTCGGCCAGGGCCAGAAAGGCGTCGAGCTGGCGGGTAGACAGGTGGTGCTGGCTGCTCATTGATTTGCGAAACGGATGGATTGATACCAACAATCTATTTCACAGAATAACACCCGCTGCCTACAGTGCGGCCCAGGAGACAAACACACCCCATGGTGAACAAGCAACCCCCCCTGCTGGTCGGCTGTGCCGCCGGCTTCTCGGGCGACCGCACGGACGCTGCCGCACCCGTGGTGCAGGCCCTGGTCGCCAGCGGCAAGCCCGCTGTGCTGATCTTCGAGACCCTGGCCGAGCGCACCCTGGCCCTGGCCCAACTGGCCCGCCGCACCGACCCCGATGCGGGTTACGAACCCCTGCTGGTGGACATGCTGCGCCCCGTGCTGGGCGACTGCCTGGCGCACGGCGTGCGCATCGTGAGCAATTTCGGCGCTGCCAACCCCGAGGGTGCGGCCCGGCGCATCGTGCAACTGGCGGCCGAGCTGGGCCTGCGCCGCCCGCGCGTGGCCGTGGTGCAGGGCGATGACCTGAGCGGCCCCGCCCACCGCGCGCTGCTGCAGGGCGCCTTGGGCGATGCCATGCCCACCGAGACCATTGCCAGCGCCAACGCCTACATCGGCGCCCAGGCCATTGCCGGCGCGTTGCGCGAGGGGGCCGACGTGGTGGTCTGTGGCCGTGTGGCCGACCCCTCGCTGGTGCTGGGCCCGGCCCTGGCGCACTACGGCTGGGCCCACGACGATTGGGACCGCCTGGCCCGCGCCACCATGTGCGGCCATTTGCTCGAATGCGGCGCCCAGGTCACGGGCGGCTACTTTGCCGACCCAGGCTACAAGGACGTGCCCGGCATGGCCCGCCTGGGTTACCCCATTGCCGAGATCGACGCCGACGGCCACTGCACGATCACCAAGCCCCCGGGCACGGGCGGGCGCATCGACGAGCGCACGGTCAAGGAGCAACTGCTGTACGAGCTGCACGACCCCGCCGCCTACCTGACCCCCGACGTGGTGGCCGACATCACCGAAACCCGCGTGACCGCCGTGGGCCCCGATGCCGTGCGCCTGGAGGGCGTGCGCGGCCATGCGCGGCCCGCCACGCTCAAGGTCAATGTGTGCTTCGAGTCGGGCTGGTTCGCCGAGGGCGAGATCTCGTACGCCGGCGCCCGCGCCGAGGCCCGCGCCCGCCTGGCGGGCGAGGTGCTGCGCGAGCGCCTGGCGGGGCTGGGCCCGCTGCGCATCGACCTGATCGGCGTGACCAGCGTGCTGGGCGACGATGCCGGCCGCTGGCTCGATGGAGCGGGCGGCGATGCCCGCGACGTGCGCCTGCGCGTGGCCCTGCAGCACCGCGACCACGCCAGCGCCCAGCGCCTGCTGCGCGAGGTGACGGCCCTGTACACCTGCGGCCCCGCAGGCGGCGGGGGGGTGCGCACGGCCATGCGGCCACGCCTGGGCACCGTGTCGTGCCTGGTGCCGCGCGAGGCCGTGCCCACGGGCTACCGCATGTTCGACGACGCCACAGGGCAGGGGAGGGCCGCAGCATGACCGACACCACCACCATCACCGTCCCCCTGTACCGCCTGGCGCACAGCCGCACGGGCGACAAGGGCAACCGCTCCAACATCAGCGTCATCGCCTGGCACCCCGCGTTGTGGGACGTGCTGCTGGCCGAGGTGACCGAAGCCGCCGTGGCGCGCCATTTCGCACACCGCCAGCCGGGCCGGGTGGTGCGCTATGTGCTGCCGCAACTGCAGGCCATGAACTTCGTGCTCGACGACGTGCTCGACGGCGGCGTGAACGACGCCCTCAACCTCGACAGCCATGGCAAGGCGCTGAGCTACTGGCTGCTGGACCTGCCGGTGCAGGTGCCTGCGGTGCTGCAGGGGCACCTGGCCGGGCCGGGCTGATCCGTTTTTCTTTCTTCGCTTTCTTTCACCATCAACAACACCAGGAGACAGACACCATGACCGCATTCCACCTTCTTCCTTCGCGCCGACAGGCCCTGTCCGCCGCCGTGGCGCTGGCCGCATCGCTGGGCCTGGCCGGCACGGCCCTGGCCCAGGCCTACCCGGCCAAGGCCATCACCTTCGTGGTGCCGTTTGCGGCCGGCAGCGCCACCGACCAGCTGGCGCGGGCCATCGGCCAGTCCATCACCACCGACACCAAGCAGCCCGTGGTCATCGACAACAAGGCGGGCGCCAGCGGCATGATCGCCGCGCAGGCCGTGGCCAAGGCGCCGGCCGATGGCTACACCGTGCTCATCACCACCAACACCACGCACGCGGCCAACGAGCACCTGTACAAGAAGCTCTCGTACGACCCGGTGAAGGATTTCGCGCCCATCAGCGGCCTGGGCAAGGGCGGGCAGGTGATGGTGGTGAATGCTGCATCGCCCTACAAGAGCGTGGCCGACGTGGTGGCTGCAGCCAAGAAGACGCCCGGCAAGCTGAGCTTTGGCAGCGGCAGTTCGTCGAGCCGCATGGCCGGTGAAATGCTCAAGCAACTGGCGGGCGTGGACATCCTGCACGTGCCCTACAAGAGCAACCCCCTGGCCATCACCGACCTGCTGGGCGGGCAGATCGACATGATGATCACCGACACCTCCACCGGCGTGCCCCAGGTCAAGGCCGGCAAGCTGCGCGCCCTGGGCTACTCCACGCAAAAGCGCAGCTCGCAGTTGCCCGAGGTGCCCACCATCGACGAAGCCGGTGTCAAAGGCTACGACATGGGCTACTGGTTCGCGGCCTACACCCCTGCCGGCACGCCGCCCGCCGTGGTGGCGCGCCTCAACGAGTTGATGGCCGCCGCGACCAGGAGCGCCGCCGCCAAGTCCTTCTACGACACCGCAGGCTCCGAAGCCTGGACCACCACCCCCGACGAGCTGGCCAAGTTCCAGGCCGCCGAGACGGTGAAGTGGGGCAAGGTCATCAAGGCCGCCGGCATCGAAGCCGAGTAAGCCTTGCTGCTTACCTGCGCGCCCCTCCGCGCGCAGCCCTGTGCCGCGCGTTGACGGCGCGCACAGCCCATCCCTGATTTGAGCCCATCGGCTGCCTGCGCGCAGCCGGTGTGGGCGCAGCCATGCCGACAAGCCTGCCCAGCCCGGGCGAGGTGCAGGGCCGCTGCATGCCCGATTTTTTCCGCAAGCAAGGCCACAAGAGCAATCAACCACCAGGAGACAAGCGACATGAGAAAGCATTTTCTTCCCACCATGGGCGCCATAGCCCTCACGGCCGCAGCCGCAGCAGCCCTCACGGCCTGCGGTGGCAGCAGCAACGACGACGGCCTGACCGGCAAGGCCCCGGTCATGAAGCTGGAGATCACCGCCCGCGAGGATTTCCCGGGCACCTACGGCACGGTGGGCGCCTACGAGCGCCTCACGGGCACGCTGTCGGGCGAAGTGGACCCGGCCGACCCCAAGAACGCCACCATCCAGGACCTGGCGCTCGCACCCGTCAATGCCCGGGGCATGGCGGAGTACAAGACCGAGTTCGTGATGCTCAAACCCAAGGACATGGCCAAGGCCAGCGGGGTGCTGCGCTACGACGCGCCCAACCGCGGCAACATCCTCACCATGCTCAACCCCACGGCCACGCCCAGCGATGCCGTGTACCTGGAGCGCGGCTATGTGATGCTCTACTCCGCCTGGCAGGGCGATGTGCCCAAGAGCGCCGCCGCGCGCCTCACGGCCACGGTGCCCGTGGCGAAGAACAAGGACGGCACCAGCATCACCGGCCCCTACCGCGCCGAGCTGGTGCCCACGGCCGCCAGCCCGGCCATGACCCTGCCGGGCGGCGTGTTCAACGGCACCATGATCCCGTACGAACCCGCCAGCCTGGACAACACCCAGCCCGGCTACTCGCTCACGCGCCGCGCCAACGAGACCGACCCGCGCGTGGCCATCCCCGCCGCTGACTGGAAGTTCGCCACCTGCGATGCCACGGGCACCAATGCCTTCCCGGGCACGCCCAACGGCGCCAGCGTCTGCCTCAAGGGCGGGTTCGACCCGGCCTACCTGTATGAGCTGGTCTATGTGGCCAAGGACCCCAAGGTCATGGGCGTGGGCCTGGCCGCGCTGCGCGACACGGTGAGCTTCTTCCGCAGCAAGGCGGCCGATGCCAGCGGCACCGCCAACCCGGTGGCCGGGCGCATCACGCATGCGCTGGGGCAGGGCACCTCGCAGTCGGGCAACGCCATGAAGACCTTTTTGCACCTGGGCTTCAACCAGGCGCTCGATGGCAGCAAGGTGTTCGACGGCATGTACGCCCATGTGGCCGCGCGCCAGACCAACATCAACACCCGCTTTGCCGTGCCCGGTGGCGGCGGCGGGCTGCGCACCGACCACACGGCCTTTGGCCAGACGGCACCGCGCGGGCTGGACAAGGACTACATGGACGACGTGAGCGGCCGCCAGGGCGGTGTGATGAAGCGCTGCGCCGCCACCAACACCTGCCCCAAATTCTTCCTGGGCCTGTCGGGCACGGAGTTCTGGCAGTTGCAGGGCTCGCCCGTGCTGACCGATGCCAATGGCCTGCGCGATCTGACCCAGCCCGACAACGCGCGCATCTACTACTACGCCAGCACCCAGCACGGCGGGGCCGGCGGCACGGCCAGCATTGGCTATGCGCCCAGCCGCGCGACCTACCCCACGGGCACGGTGGTGCAGTTCAACGACACCTTCCGCGCGCTGTTCCTGAACCTGGAGGACTGGGTGGTACGCGGCACGCTGCCGCCCGCCAGCCAGGTGCCCAAGGTGGCCGACGGCACGCTGGTGCGGCCCGCGCAGGTGGCCTTCCCGGCCATGAAGGGGCTGACCTGGGCGGTCAATGGCGTGCAGACGGCCATCCCCGACTTCAACTACCTGGGCTGGCACAACAACTTTCCGCTGTTCGACTTCGGCCCGCAGTATGTGCCGCAGGACGAAGCCGGCATCGCCACCGTGCTGCCCCCGCGCAACCTGAACCGCGACTACGCCATCCTGGTGCCCCAGGTGGACGCGCGCACGGGCCTGACCCGCGCCGGCATCCAGAGCGTGGAGGCGCGCGCCCCGCTGGGCACGAGCTTCGAGTTCAACTACGTGGCCACGCCCGGCATCACCGACCTGGCCAACCTCACGGGCGGCTACATCCCCTTCCACACCACGCGGGCCGCGCGCCTGGCCGCCGGTGACGGCCGGGTGTCGCTGGAAGAGCTGTACGGCAACCAGGCCGGCTACGTGGCCGCGGTGACCGAGGCGGCCAACGCCCTGGTGGCCCAGCGCCTGCTGCTGCCGCGCGATGCCCAGGCCCAGATCGACCGGGCCAAGGCGACGGTGATCCTTCCCTGAGGTGGGTTGACCCTGTGATGCAAAGGCCGGGGCTGGCGCCTCGGCCTTTTTCATTTCAGAGTGACCAAGGCGCGCCCTCGAAGCGTTCGACCAGGAAGTCGAGCAAGGCCCGCACCGCCGGCGACTGGTGCCGGCGCGAGGTGTACAGCGCATTGATCGCCATCACGGGCAGTTCCCAGCCGGGCAGCAGCGCCTGCAGCTCGCCGCTGGCAATGTGCGGGTTGGCCAGGTAGGTGGGCTGCAGCGCAATGCCGGCGCCCGCCAGGGCTGCGCGCAGCAGGGTGGTGGCCTCGTTGGCGCTGAAGTGGCCGGACACGGCCACGCGCTCGGTGCGGCCGCCCTGGGACAGCTCCCATACGCTCTTGCCGAAATTGGCGTAGCTCAGGCAGCGGTGGCGTTCCAGATCTGCGGGCAGATGGGGCATGCCGTGCTTCGCCAGGTAGGCAGGCGACGCCACCAGCACCGAGTCGCAGTGCGCCAGCGGCCGGGCGATCAGCATGGGGTCGGGCCCGCTGCTGATGCGGATCGCCAGGTCGATGCGCCGCTCAACGAGGTTGAGCGAACCCTCGCTCGCATCGAGGTCGATCTTGAGCTGCGGGTGCAGCGCCAGGAAGTCGGCAATCGCCGCGCCCAGTTGCGCATAGGCGAACGAGACGCTGCAGGTCAGCCGCAGCTGGCCGCGCAGCTCGCCTTCGCTCGTGGCCGTGGTCTCCTCCTCGATGTCTTCCACCAGCGCCAGCATCTGCTGGCAGCGGCGCAGGGCCTGCTCGCCGGCATCGGTCAGCGTCACGCTGCGGGTGGTGCGCTGCAGCAGGCGGGCCTGCAGCCACTGCTCCATCTCGCCCACGTAGCGCGTGACCATGGCGCGCGACATCTCCAGCTTGTCGGCCGTGGCGCTGAAGCTGCCGCTGGTGGCCACTTCCACAAACACCCGCATGGCGGTCAGGCGGTCCATATTTGCTCTATTGATGCAACAAATATGCGCAGTTTAAGCGGTTTATTGGATCGATTGATGAAAATAAACTGCAGCCATCACAACCCAAATCCTCTGGAGAATCCGCATGTTCCGCACCACCGTCCTCGCTGCCACCCTGTCCATCGCCTTTGCCGGTGCCCACGCCGCCGAGCCGCTGCAGCTCAAGGTCTACAACGCCGACGGCAACAGCTTCAACGTCAATTCCACCCTGGTCTATGGCGAGAAGGAGGCCATGGTCATCGACGCCGGCTTCACCCGCGCCGACGCGCTGCGCATTGCCGCCAATGTGCTCGACAGCGGCAAGGCCCTGAAGACCATCTACGTGAGCCAGGCCGACCCCGACTACTACTTCGGCGTGGAAACGCTCAAGGAGTTCTTTCCCCAGGCCGAGGTGGTGACCACCCCCGCTGTGCTGGAAAAGATCAACGCCAAGCTGCAAGGCAAGCTCGCCTTCTGGGGCCCCAAGATGGGCGCCAATGCACCGCGCACGCCCGTGCTGCCCAAGGCCCTCACCGGCAACACCCTCACGGTGGACGGCCAGGTGGTGGAGATCCGCGGCACCACCGGCCTGCTGGCGCACCGCCCCTACGCCTGGATCCCCTCGGTGAAGGCCGTGGTGGGCAACATCGGCGTGTTCGGCACCAACACCCATGTGTGGACCGCCGACACCCAGACCGTGGCCGAGCGCAGCGCCTGGGTGGCCCAGCTCGACGAGATGGCCGCGCTGCAGCCCGTCGTGGTCGTGCCCGGCCACATGGCCGCCGGCACGCCGCTGACGCCCGCCAACGTGAGCTACACCAAGGGCTACCTGCAGGCCTTCGAGAAGAATGCCGCCGCCACCAAGACCAGTGCGGAACTGATCGAGGCCATGAAGAAGGCCTACCCCGCAGCGCCCATGGGCCTGTCGCTCGATATCGGTGCCAAGGTCAACAAGGGCGACATGAAGTGGTAATCGGGAGGCAGGGCGCCCAGGCTCCCATGGGGCCTGCGCCTTGCCAATCACCCGCCCATCGAAAGGAGCCAGATCGTGCCGACACATCCCCTTGAGCAAGTGCTGCAGCACCTGCGCGCCGGGCGCTGGAATGCGGCACACGACCTGGTCCAACACGACAGCTCCCTGCTGGGCGCCTGGCTGCATGGCATTCTGCATGTGCAGGAGGGCGACCTGGAGGACGCCGAGAACTGGTACGACCGGGCGAGGGCCTGTTGACACTAATTTCGGGGATCGCGTTGCCCGGCCTGGGGGCTGGATGCAAGGCGCCCGTGTGCAGCAAGGTGTGCACCTTGCAAGCACGGGCAACGCCGCAGGCGGCCCCCAGGCCGGGCAACCCGAAGGGAAGGCTCTTGCCGGCGCGCCACTCGTCGTTGCGCTCCTTGCGTGTGCACATGCACACGCTGCGTCACGCGCCTAGATTGGCACGCTGGCAAGGGCCTTCGCGACCCCGAAATTAGTGTCAACAGGCCCTTGCCGTCGCTTTCGCAGCCGTGGCACGCTGCAGGAAGAGCTGGCGCTGTTCGAGGCCGCGCTCGCCCAAGCCGTACCACCGCCTGACATTGCATCTGAAAGACCCTGACCCATGCCCCTCATCTCGGTGACCTACCTGTTCGACCCCCTGTGCGGCTGGTGCTACGCCGCCGCGCCCGCGCTGAAACACCTGCAGGGCGTGGAAGGCCTGGATGTGTCCTTGGCCCCATCAGGCCTGTTTGCCGGGCAGGGTGCCCGGCCCATGGATGCGCAGTTTGCCGCGTACGCCTGGTCCAACGACCAGCGCATCCAGCAGCTTACCGGCCAGCCCTTCACCCAGGCCTACCGCGACCACATCCTGGGTGCTGAGGGCGGTCGCTTCGACTCCGGCCCCGCCACGCTGGCGCTGACCGCCGTGGCCCAGACCGCACCGGGCCGCGAGCTGGAAGCACTGCACGCGCTGCAGCACGCCCGTTACGTCGATGGCCGCGACACGGCCGATGCGGCGGTGCTGGCGGATGTGCTGGCGGCACTCGGCCTGGCCGATGCCGCTGCACTGGCCCGGGCGCCCGATGCCGCGCTGCACCGCGCCACGGCAGAGCGCGTGGCCAACGCCCAGGCGCTGCTGCGCGCCGTCGGTGCGCGCGGCGTGCCGCAACTGGTGGTAACGGGGCAGGGCGGGGCGTTGCGCCTGATGGGCGGCGATGCGCTGCTGGGGCCGCGCGAGCGGCTGGTGGCGCTGGTGCAGGCTGCGGCGGCCTGATCGCCGTCCGCTCAGCTCACTCCATCGACGGATCGATCAGCACCTTGGCCCCGGTATTGCGCGGGCCGTAGAAGGCAATGGCATCCGCGCTCAGCGCCCCGGCCAGCGACACCGTGCGCGCGTAGTGGCTGGCGAAGGTGGTCTTGAGCTCGGCCGCCACGCGCTGGCGCAGGGCCTGCGCCGCTTCGTTGCCGATCTTCTGCAAAAACGGGAACAGCAACCAGCCGCCCACGCCCCAGGCCATGCCGAAGGTGCGCTGAATCTCGGTGGGGCGCGTGTCCAGGTGGCCGTACAGGTAGACCTGCTTGTGCACGGCCGAGCCATAGCGGCTGTACTCGGTGGCCTTGCGGTTGATGGCCGCTTCCATGCATTGCAGGATCTGCCCGGCCAGCGTGCCGCCGCCCGTGGCGTCGAAGGCAATGGTGGCGCCCGTGGCGGCCAGCGCATCGGTCAGCTCGGCCATGAAGCCGGGCGCACTGCTGTCGCAGACGTACTGCGCGCCCTGCTCGCGCAGCAGGGCCGCCTGCTCGGGCTTGCGCACGATGTTGACCAGGCCGATGCCGTCGTTCTGGCAGATCCTGTTGAGCATCTGGCCCAGGTTGCTGGCCGCCGCGGTGTGCACCAGGGCGGTGTGGCCTTCGCGCTTCATGGTCTCCACCATGCCCAGCGCCGTGAGCGGGTTGACGAAGCACGAAGCCCCCTCGGCCGCCGTGGTGCCCGCCGGCAGCGGCAGGCATTGCGCGGCCGGCATGGCCCGGTACTGCCCATACATGGCCCCGCCGATCAGGGCCACCGTGCGGCCGAGCAGCGCCTGGGCTGCGGGCGAAGAACCTGCCGCCACCACCAGGCCCGCGCCCTCATTGCCCACGGGCATGCTCTGCCCCAGGCGCGCGGCCATGCCGGGCATGGCGCGCTCGGGGATGCGCGCGGTCACCACGGGCCGCTCGGCACTGCCGCCCACCTGCACGGTGGACAGATCGGCCGGCCCGAGCAGCAGGCCGATGTCCGAGGGGTTGATCGGCGTGGCCTGGATCTGCACCAGCACCTCGTCGGGGCCCGGTGTGGGCACGGGCGTGGGTTCGAGGCTGATCTGCAGGGTGCCGTCGGGCTGCACGAGCGAGCGCAGTTGCAGGGCAGTGGAGGGGATGGTCATGGGTGTCTCCGGGGGAAATGTGCTGCATTCTCGCCCTTGTGAGCGGTCTCCGCTGTCACCCACTTGGCTTGCTCACTGGGCCAGCGTGCGCACCATCTGATCGTACATCGCATCCACGGCCGGTGAGCGCTGCGACTCCCTGCTGCGCAGCACCGACACGTCCATCGAATCGAGCGCGGGCAGGTCGAACTCGGCCGGCAGGTTCTGCAGTATCTGCAGGTTGGCCGGCACGCTGCAGCGCGTGAGCACGGCCACGGCCAGGCCGCTTTCCACGGCGGCCAGCTGGCCCGCCAGGCTGGAGCTGTGGTACACGATGCGGTAGGCGCGGCGCCGTGCGGCCAGGGCCTTCATGGTGGCGATGCGCGCCAGGCTGGCCGATTCGTACACCGCAATCGGCAGCGGGTCGCGCCGCCAGGCCTCGAACTGGGCCGCGCCCACCCAGACCAGCGGCTCCTGGAACAGAAAGCGCCCGCGCTGCGGCTTGTCGCGCGAGACCAGGGCCAGGTCGAGCTCGCCGCGCCCCACGCGCGGGATCAGCGAGGTCGATTGCTCGCAGGTCAGCTCGATCTCCACCCCCTGGTAGCGGTGCGAGAAGCTGCGCAGCACGGGCGTGAGGTAGGTCGATGCATAGTCGTCCGGCACGCCCAGGCGCACGCGGCCTGCCAGGCGCGGGCCGAACAGCGCCGCCTGCGTTTCGGCCTGCAGCTCCAGCATGCGGCGGGCATAGGCCAGCAGCTCCTGCCCCAGGGGCGTGAGCTCCAGGTGGCGCGGGCCGCGCAGCAGCACCGGGCGGCCGAGCGCGGATTCAAGCTTCTTGATCTGCATGCTCACCGCAGACTGCGAGCGGTGCAACAGCGGCGCCGCTGCCGAGAGCGAGCCTGCGTCCGCCACGGCGACAAAGGCGCGCAGCCAGTCGATCTGCAGGTCGGGGTAGTTCATGCGTGCAATGTATTCGATTATCGAATGGCTGTGCTGCGAACTATGCGCTTTACCTCAAGCGATGGAGCAACGACCATTGGCGCCATGAACAACAAGGCCTCCGCATTGCCCGCATCTCCCGCCATTCTTTCCATGGGGGGGGACCCGGCAGGCCAAGCCCGCGAACGCACAGGCCAATGGCTCATGATCGCCGGCGGCATGCTGCTCGGCACCATTGGCGTCTTTGTCGAAGAGGCCGGCCAGCACCCGCTGGTCACGGTGTGGTTCCGCTGCGTGTTTGGCGCGCTCGCCTTGGTGGCCTGGTGCCTGGCCACGGGCCGGGGGCGCGAGCTGCTGCTGCGCCACCAGGCGACAAGCCGCTGGGTGGCCTGCGCCACGGGCGTGTTCATGGTGCTCAACTGGGCGCTGTTTTTCGCGGCCATACCGCGCACCTCCATTGCGGTGGCCACGGTCATCTTCCACGTGCAGCCGATCTGGGTCATCGTCTTCGGCGCACTGTTCCTGCGCGAGCGCATTTCGCCCACCCAGTGGGCGGCCACGCTGGCCGCGCTGGCTGGATTGGTGCTCACCACGGGCCTGCTCGACGGCATCCCTGCCGGCACGGCCGATGGCGGGGCCTATGTGGCTGGCGTGCTGATGTGCCTGGGCGGCTCGTTCTGCTATGCCGCCGTCACGCTGTTGGCCAGCCGCGCGCCTGCACCCATCAGCCCGTTTGCGCTGGCACTGTGGCAGTGCCTGGTGGGGGCCTTGCTGCTGGCCTGGGCACCGCTGGCCTTTGGCTGGCCGCACACGGTGGCTGCCTGGGCCTGGCTCACGGGCCTGGGCGTGCTGCACACGGGCCTGGCCTATGTGATCCTGTTCGCGGGCATGGCCCGGCTGGCGCTGGGCAAGGTGGCGGTGCTGCAGTTCGTCTACCCACTGACCGCCGTGCTGGTGGACTGGGCCGTGTACGGGCGCACGCTGAGCCCGGTGCAACTGGGGGGTGTGCTGCTGATGGCGGCGGCGCTGTGGACCATACGGCGGCCGGCAAGCCGGGCGAAAAGGGGCTAGTGAAGGGCGTGCCCCGCTACGGAGGCGGCGCCACAGCCACGCGATTGCGCCCCTGGCCCTTGGCGCGGTACAGGGCCTCATCCGCCTGGGCGAGGGCGGCTTCCAACGATTCGGGCGTCGTGGGAAAACTGGCCAAGCCAATGCTGACGGTAATGCCCAGCGTGTCCGTACCCGGCAACGGCACGCGCTGTTGCGCGCACTGCCCGCAGATGCGCTGTGCCACCTGCAAGGCTTCCTCGGGGCTGCAGTTGGGCAGGAGGATGGCAAACTCCTCGCCGCCCCAGCGGCCCAGCAGATCGGTGCTGCGCAGCGAGCGGGCTATCTGAGCTGCCGTGGCCGCCAGCACCTGGTCGCCGATGGCGTGTCCGTGGCGGTCGTTGACCATCTTGAAATGGTCGATGTCCAGCATCAGCACCGCCGCGGGGCGGTCGGTGCCGCGCAGCGCTGACAGCGACGATGCTGCCTGGTCGGCAAACCCGCTGCGGTTCAGGCAGTCCGTGAGCGGGTCGTGTGTGGCCGCATGCAGCCATTGCCTGAGCAACTGGTTGCGCGCATCCATGACCGTGGCCACCGTGAGCGGGCCCATGACGATGAGCGCGATGGCGATGCGGAAGCTTTGCAGGGCATACGGCGCGCTGAAATCCGCGCCGAAGTGCAGTTGCCCTGCGGAGACGGCCATCAGGACCCAGGCGCTGCTGATCAGGATCAGCACGGCCGTGGCGAACAGGCTGTACGACAGTGCGCACCACAGCAGGCCCGGCACCAGGTAGGCAATGGCGCCCGGGCCATTGAAAACCTTGGTCAGGAGTGCGCCCAGGAGCAGGGTGCAGACTGGAAGCAGTTGCCGGGCTGCGAGGCCCTGGAGCACCGACCCGCGCCGGTTGATCAGGCGTGGACGCTGCCAGGCGGGCATGGTCAGCACCACGGGAAGGATCACCAGGTAGTCCACCAGCTCGGACGTGAACCAGAACCACAGGCCCGAGACCGGCGTGCCACCAAACAGCCGCGGGTTGATGAACATGCCTGCCAAACCGACCGCCAACGAGGCCAGCGTGACGATCAAAAGGAAATAGACCATTGACTGCGTGCTGCGCAGCGTCCTGTGTTCGGGGGACAGGCGCATAAAAAGCAGGTAGCCGACCGCCACCCCCACGAGGTTGGCTGCTGACAGGTGGGTCGCCTTGGCCCAGGTGCCCCCCGTCAGCAGGTCTGCGGACACGAGGGCAATGGCTGCCGCGCACCATGCGAAAGGTCGCGCCAGCGTGGGCCAGCGCACCAGCACACCCAGCAGCACGGCATTCGCCGGCCAGAAAGCCGCCAAGGCCCCCACTGGTCGGGTGAAGATACCCAGAAGGGCGAAGCCGAAGACCAAGGCGCCCACAAAAAGGGCTCCGACCTGGGGTGATCGAAGAGCACGGGGCATAGGCATTACCGCCGCATGCGGGTGCGCGGGTGCTCTGGTCATTCGCTGTCTCCTGGCGGGGCTGGACCGGATGCTTCGCAGCATAAGCTATCTGATACGTTTCTTTACATGTTGCCGCCGCGCTGGCACCGCGAAGGCGGCTTGTTTGCAGTTGTTTGCAGTGTGGCCATGTGCAACATGGAAGGCGTGGCGGCAAGCGGCGCGCCGCAGAGTCGATAGACTGGCAGAACATGTACAGCCGTCCGGCACGAGGAGACACAGGAATGAGCACACCGACCAAGCCCGCATCTTCTCTGGGCCGCGCCTCACCCAAGGCAGCTACCCAAGGACCTGGGGATCCGGCGTCGGCCCTGATCGACGCCAAGATCAAGGGCCTCGCTGACTGGCGCGGCGAAACCCTGGCGCACCTGCGCAAGCTCATGCACGAGGCCGTGCCCGAGGTGGTCGAGGAGGTCAAGTGGATGGGCGTGCCCGTCTGGTCGCATGCCGGCATCCTGTGCACGGGCGAGACCTACAAGCAGGCCGTGAAGATGACCTTTGCCAAGGGCGCCTCGCTGCCTGATCCCAAAGGCCTGTTCAATTCGAGCCTGGAGGGCAACACGCGCCGTGCCATCGATGTGCGCGAAGGCGAAGTGGTCAACGAGGCAGCACTCAAGGCGCTGTTCCGGGCAGCGGCGGACTTCAATGGCCTGCAGGCCGCGCAGAAAAAAACAAAGACCAAGGCGCCTGCGGCAAGGAACGCAGGTTAAGGCGCAAGCCTCAGCCGCACCACCATGGGCCGGTGGTCCGACCCCAGATCAGGCCCGGTGCGCGAGTCCAGCACCTGCCAGCCGTTCGAGGCCAGCACATGGTCCAGCGGCAGCACCGACAGCCAGCCAAAGGCATTGGGCCAGCTGGGGGCCGCGCCAGTGGTACGGCGCAAGGTGGCCTCCACTGCGAACAGGCTGCGCGCCCAGGGAGTGGTGTTCAGGTCGCCCACCAGCAGGGCCGGCCCGCCTGCCTGGGCAAAGCGTTCGGCTTCCTGCACCAGGGCCCGGTCGCGGGCCTGGGCGAAGCCGGCGTCGAGCGGTGGCATGGGGTGCAGCGCGCTCAGTTGCACGGCCTTGCCGTTCCAGGCCATGGCGGCGCGCAGCCGCAAGGTGTCGCGCAGGTCCTGCGGCTGGAGGGTTTGCAGGTCGGACAAGGGGTGGCGCGAGAGCACGGCCAGGCCAAACGGGCTGGGATCGGGGGCTTCCAGCCGGTGCGGGTAGCGGGCCGCCACGCCGGGGTGCCCGGTCAGGGCCTGCTGGGCCAGGGCGGTGAACTCCTGCAGAAACACCACGTCGGGCGCATCGGGCGAAGCCAGCCAGGCCGTGAGCGGGCCGAAGTCGGTGGTTGCAAGGTTGAGGTTGGCACTGCCCACGGCCAGCACGGCGCCGGGGCCCGATGGTTCTGCGCCGCGCGGCAGGGTGGCAGGCTGCCACAGAAAGCTGCCGCCCAGCGCCAGCACGGCCAGGGCCAGCCAGCCATGGCCTACGCGGCCACTGGGCCGCGCAAGCACCAGCAGCACCAGTGCAAGCACCCCCACCAGCAGGTACAGCCACTGCCAATGGGCTGCCAGCTCCACCAGCCATTGCAGCGTGGGCACCTGATCCACCGGCAGCACGCGCGATACCGGGGCCGAGAGGGAGCCCAGGGCGCACAGCCAGGCCAGCCAGCGTGCGCGTGCGGTGATGAAATTGGCAGTTCTCGGAAAACGTTGTCGTGGCATGCGGCCGATGGTATCGGCCGGGCGGCACCGCTTGCTGCTCCGGGCGGGAATTTCCTTGGTGTTTCCCCAGCTCCCAGGGGGCAAGCCTTGCCCTCAGCGCGCGGCGATCACCTGCAAGGTGCTGCGCAGCGCTGCTTCGTAGACCGCATCGGGCCCCAGGCGCGCCGCCTCGCTGGACGTTGGCAGTGCCACCCGCCCCGCGAACGCCTCGCGCAGGCGGGGCGCGGCCAGCAAGCGTGCGCCGGTGCTGTCGGCCAGTGCGATGCCCGCAAGCCGCCCGGCCTGGTCGAAGACGGGGCCGCCCGGCGCCAGGCCCTGGTGCAGGGATGCATCGAGCTCGCGGTCCCCGTCCGCGCCCCGGGCGGCACCGACGAAACCGGTGCGCAGCAGCGGCCATGCTGCCCCCGCATCGCTGGTGTGGGCGTACGCCACCGCAAACGCCACGGCCCCGGGGAATGCACTCGCGGGCACGCTGCCCAGAGACGGTGCGGGCAGTGGGCTGCCCAGGCGCAGCAGGGCGAGCGCACGCTCGCCAGTTCGCCCCGGCTCGGCGGAGGCGGGGGCCAGTTGCCCCAGCCCGTTGCGCACCCACAGGCGCCGGCTGGCCGCGATGGCCTGCGCGGGCACCAGGGCCGCACGGCCTTCGCCGAGCAGCGTGCCGGTGGCCACCAGGCGTGCGCCGTTCGGCAACAAGGCGGCATGGCTGTACGGTGCCAGCCGCGCGGGCGGCAGCAGCATGTCGCCGCTCGCATGCGGCGCACCCGATGCCAGCGCACGGCCTACGCCGGCCACCAGCGGTTGCGATGGCGCGCGTGCCTGCGCATCGGCCAGCAGCTTGCGGGCGATGGCGTCCTGCCCACCCGCGTGCAGCAGCCAGGCGTACAGGGCCGCGCCGCCCACCGCGTCGAGGTGTGCGCCTGCCGTGTGCGCGCCAAAGGCCAGTGCGCGCCGGTACTGGCCCGCCTGCATGTAGCTGCGCACCAGGCCCATCTCGGTGTCGGCCGAGTGCAGGATCAATGCAGCGCGGTCGAAGCCCTGCTCGGCCTTGTGCGCATTGCCGGCCGCCAGCGCGGCCTCGGCTTCGCGCAGCAGCGCTTCGCGTTCGCGCAGGCGCTCGGCGTCGGGCGGCCGGGCCGCCGACGCCTGCATGATGGCCCGGAGCTTCTCCTCGGTGGCCGGTGAGGCTGCCAGCGGGCTGGCGGCCAGCGCCAGCAGGCCCGTCAGGACGTGACGGCGCCGGTGGGGCATGCTGTGTTGGTGCCGCTGCGCTGGATGCGCACGCTGCCCGCGTCGTTGGGGTTGCTGCCCAGCGTGTACGGTGCCTTGGGCGCCTTGAAGCCCGACAGGTAGGCCACGAGTGCATCGATGTCCTGCGCGCCGCCCAGGCGGTTGGTGCCCTTGAGGAAGGTGGAGTAGCCATCGCCGCCGTCGGCCATGAAGTTGTTCATGGTGACGCGGTAGGTCTTGGTGGGGTTGGCCACCGTGCCCGAGGCGTCGACGATGGTCTCGGTCGAAGACCCGTTGCGCAGCGTGACATTGCTCACGCGCGCGCCGCAGGCCTTGGCGCCGTCCCAGGTGTACTTGAAGCCGTTGGAGGGCAGCATCACGCGCGTGGCAGTGGCCGACTGGCCCTTGCAGCCCGCGAACTGCTCTTCCAGCACGTCCTTGAGGTCCTGCGCCGTGAGCGACATGGTCACCAAGCTGTTGCCGAAGGGCTGGGTGGTGAAGGCTTCGCCATAGGTGATGTTGCCAGGTCCTTCGCCCACGGTGCTGCTCGCAAAGGTGAAGCCGGGGTTGCGCACGCCGCCGCCATTCATCAGCGCGATGACGGCGGAGCCGAAGGTGGGGCCCTGCGTGGCCGCCAGCATGGCGTCGGCCACCAGATCGCCGGCCGGCATGTTGCAGGCGGCGTCGGTGCGGGTGTTGGGCAGTTCGGCGGCGATGGAGCCGATCACGGTGTTGGCAATCGGCGAGACCAGGCTGTTGTAGCCGGCAATGATGCGGGCAACGGCCGCATCGGCGGGCACGGCGGGGTCGTTGCGCACCACCAGGCGGTTGGTGGTGGTGATCGCCGTGATGTCGCGTGTGGAGGGATCGATGGTCAGGTCCATATCGGTCAGCACGCGGCCGAACGAACTGGAGCTGGTCACGGGAATAGCGCGGCCCGTGGCATTGGGCAGCTTGCAGTTGTAGGCAGCGTGGGTGTGGCCGCTGACGACGGCGTCCACGGCGTTGTCCAGGCCCTTGACCAGGGTGGCGATGGCCGAGCCGGCGAGGCCGCCCTCGCAGCCGTTGATGTCCGACACCGTGCCCGATTGGAAACCGCCCTCGTGCACCAGCACCACGATGGCTTCGATGCCCTGGTTCTTGAGTTCGGGGATGAGGTTGTTCACCGTCTGGATTTCGTCGCGGAACTCCAGGCCGGCCACGCCGGTGGGGGTCACGACGGTGGGCGTGGCCTTGAAGGTCATGCCGATGAAGGCCATCTTGACGCCCTTGAACTCCTTGATGCCATAGGCCGGCAGCAGCGTCTTGCCCGTGGCCGTGGCAATGACGTTGGCCGACAGCCACTTGAACTTCGCGCCCTCGAAGGGCACGGGCGTGCCTGCCGTCGCGCCCTTGCAGCTGTTGGGCTCGCCGCTCTTGCAGCCGCCGTTCTGCAGGCGCAGCAGCTCGGCCGAGCCCTTGTCGAACTCGTGGTTGCCCACCGAGTTGAATTCGAGCCCGATGCGGTTGAGCGTTTCCACTGCGGGCTCGTCCTGGAACAGGGCCGAGATCAGCGGCGAGGCACCGATCGAGTCGCCCGCGCCCACCACCACGTTGTTCGGGTTCTGCGCCTTGAGTTTGGCCACATGGGCGGCCATGAACTCGGCGCCGCCCACGGGGGGGCGCTCGGCCGCCGGCACCGCGGCACTGGTGCCGAAGGTGCCCGGGGATTCCAGGTTGCCGTGGTAGTCGTTGAAGCCGATCAGCTTGACGGTGAACGGCGGTTCGCTGCCCCCGCTGCTGCACGCAACCACGGTAACGGCCAGGGCGGCAGAGGCCGCGGCAATCCATCGCAATGTCATGGGTCCCTCGTGTTGGAGATGGGTCTGCTGCCGAGTGGATCCGGTCCGCGTGACAATGCCGTGAAGCACTTTGGCCAAAATTAGGTCTAAGTTAAGTCTTGTGTGGCCTAAGTGGGCCGCATAGTATTTGCCCAACGCGTCCCTTCGAGGCGCAGGCGACCCAGGTGAGGCCGGTTACGACCCCTGGGATCCCATGACAAGAACAGGAGACAAGCCTTGGCACGCTGGCACAACTGCGGCACCGAAGACCTGGACGTTCTGCAGGCCATTTTCTGGTCGGCAGGCGCGTCGCGGCATGCGCTGGCGCAGCGGCTGGCCTATTCCAAGAGCAAGGCCAACGCCATGGTGGCGGCCTTGCTGGACGAAGGCCTGCTCGACGAAGTGGGCCTGCAGGAGTCCTCCGGCGGGCGCCGGGCCGAAACCCTGCGCCTGAGCGAGACCCTGGGCGTGGTGATCGGCGCCGACCTGGGCGCCACCAGCATGCAGGTGGCCGTGATGCGGCCCGACATGACCGTGCTGGCGCGGCACCGCGAACCCATCGACGTGCGCCAGGGCCCGGGCGTCATCCTGGCGCGGCTGCGCGGCCTGATGCGCGAACTGATGGCGCGCTGCGGGCTGCCGGCCTCGCAGGTCATCGCCATCGGCATGGGTGTGCCGGGGCCAGTGGACTTTGAAAGCGGCCAGCTCGTCAACCCCCCGCTGATGCCCGACTGGGACGGCTTTTCCATCCGCGACTACCTGCGCGAGGCCTTTGCCGCGCCCGTCTTCGTGGACAACGACGTGAACCTGATGGCGCTGGGCGAGCTGTGGCGGCTGCAGCGCAACCTGCCCAACTTTTTGGTCATCAAGGTCGGCACGGGCATTGGCTGCGGCATTGTCTGCCATGGCCAGGTGTACCGGGGCGCCAATGGCTCGGCCGGCGACGTGGGCCACATCTGCGTGGACCAGGCCGGCCCGCGCTGCCACTGCGGCAACCAGGGCTGTGTGGAGGCCATGGCCGCCGCGCCCGCCATGGCGCGCATGGCACTGGCCGCGGCCCAGGCCGGCGAAAGTGCCTTGCTGGCCGAGCGCCTGCAGGCCAGCGGCACACTGACCACCGAAGATGTCGCCCAGGCCAGCCGCGCGGGCGATGTGGTGGCCAATGCCATCATCCAGCGCGCAGGCAACCTGGTGGGGCAGATGCTGGCCTCGGTGGTCAACTTCTTCAACCCCTCGCACGTGTTCATCGCCGGGCGCGTGACGGACATGGGCCCGCTGTTCCTGGCCTCGGTGCGCCAAAGCGTGTACCACCGCTCGCTGGCCCTGTCCACGCGCCACCTTGAGATCCAGTACGCCCCTCTGGCCGACGATGCCGGCGTGGTGGGCGCCGGTGTGCTGGCCATGCAGGAGAGCATGGCACGCGCAGGAGGGAGCACACGATGAGCGTCGCCGTCGAGTTCCGCAACGTCACCAAAGAGTTCGGCCCTGTGCGCGTGCTGCACGGCGTGGGCTTCGCGCTGCAGCCGGGCCGGGTGTACGGCCTCTTGGGCGAGAACGGCGCGGGCAAGTCCACGCTGATGAAGATACTGGCCGGCTACGAAAGCCCCACCACCGGCGAGGTGGTGGTGGACGGCGCCGTGCGCGCCCCCGGCGGCGGCTCGCGCGCGGCCGAGGTCCAGGGCATCGTGCTGATCCACCAGGAGTTCAACCTGGCGGACGACCTGACGATTGCGCAGAACATCTTCCTCGGACACGAGATCAAGAAGGGCTTCTTCCTCGACGATGCGGCCATGCGCGAGAAGACCCGTGCGGCTTTGGCCCAGGTGGGCCTGCCGCTGGACCCCGACACGCGCGTGAAGAAGCTCATCGTGGCTGAAAAGCAGCTGGTCGAGATCGCCCGCGCGCTGGCCCGCAATGCGCGCCTGCTCATCATGGACGAACCCACCGCCACGCTGACCCCGGGCGAGACGGAGCGCCTGTTCACGCTGATGGCCGGGCTCAAGGCCGCGGGCGTGACCATCATCTACATCTCGCACAAGCTCGACGAGGTGGAGCGCACCACCGATGAGGTGGTGGTCATGCGCGACGGCCTGCTGGTGGCACGCGAGCCCACGGCCAGCGTCACACGGCGGCAGATGGCCAACCTCATGGTGGGCCGTGAGCTGGCCGACCTGTTCCCTGCCAAGCTGCCTGCGCCGGCGGGCGAGCCCGCCCTCAAGGTGCGTGGGCTCACCGTGCCCGGGTGGGCGCAGGACATCGATTTCGAGGTGCGGCGCGGCGAGATCCTGGGCTTTGCCGGCCTGGTGGGCGCCGGGCGCACCGAACTGTTCGAAGGCCTCTTGGGCCTGCGCCCGCGCACTGCAGGAACAGTGGAGCTGGCAGGCAAGCCCGTGCAGCTGAAAAGCCCGCGCGATGCGGCACACCACGGCCTCACCTACCTGAGCGAAGACCGCAAGGGCAAGGGCCTGCATGTGCACTTCAGCCTGCGCCCCAACCTCACGCTGATGGCGCTGGAGCGCTACGCCAAGCCCTGGCTCGACCCCGCGGCCGAGCAAGCGGCGCTGCGCGATGCGGTGCAGGAGTTCGGCATACGCACCGGTTCGCTCGACGTGCGGGCCTCATCCCTGTCGGGGGGCAACCAGCAAAAACTCGCGCTGGCCAAGGTGCTGCACCCCGGCCCCAGCGTGGTGGTGCTCGACGAGCCCACGCGCGGCGTGGACGTGGGCGCCAAGCGCGAGATCTACCACCTGGTGCAGCGCCTGGCGGGCGAGGGCCTGGCGGTGATCGTGATTTCGTCCGAACTGATGGAGCTGATCGGCCTGTGCCACCGCGTGGCGGTGATGCGCGCCGGCCGCTTGCAGACCACGCTCCAGGAACCCCATTTGACCGAAGAGGAGTTGATCGTCCATGCCACAGGTACCCGCTGAGAACACCGCCGCCGCACCCCAGGCAGGCGGCAGCCGCCACGGTGCCGCAACCGCCTGGTGGGGCAAGCTGCACGGCATGGGCCCGGTCATCGGCCTGGTGCTGCTGTGCATTGCCGGCACGCTGCTCAACAGCAACTTCGCCACCTACGACAACGTGATGAACGTGCTCACGCGCACGGCCTTCATCGGCATCATCGCGGTGGGCATGTGCTTCGTCATCATCTCGGGCGGCATCGACCTGTCCGTGGGCTCCATGGCGGCGCTGATCGCGGGCTCGGTCATCCTGTTCATGAACGCCATGGCGCCCGTGCTGGGTTCGCCCATGGCCGCGGTGATCGTCGGCATGGCGCTGGCCGTGGTGCTGGGTGCAGTATTCGGGCTGGTGCATGGCTTGCTCATCACCAAGGGGCGCATCGAGCCCTTCATCGTGACCCTGGGCACGCTGGGCATCTTCCGCGCCTACCTCACGTACTTCTCCAACGGTGGAGCCATCACGCTGGAGAACGATCTGTCGGACCTCTACAGCCCCGTGTACTACGCCAACCTGTTGGGCGTGCCCATTCCGGTGTGGATCTTTCTGCTGGTGGCGGTGGTGGGTGGCGTCATCCTCAACCGCACGGCCTATGGCCGCTATGTGCAGGCCATCGGCTCCAACGAGCAGGTGGCGCAGTACGCCGCGGTGGATGTGCACAAGATCAAGATCCTGACCTACATGCTGCTGGGCGTGTGCGTGGGCATCGCCACGCTGCTCTACGTGCCGCGCCTGGGCTCGGCATCGCCCACCACGGGCCTGCTGTGGGAGCTGGAGGCCATTGCCGCGGTGATCGTGGGCGGCACGGTCCTGAAGGGCGGGGCGGGCAGCATCACCGGCACAGTGGTGGGTGCCATCCTGCTGTCGGTCATCAGCAACATCCTCAACCTCACCAGCATCATCAGCGTGTACCTGAATGCGGCGGTGCAGGGCTTCGTGATCATCGCCGTTGCGTTCATGCAGCGCGGCAAGCGGTGATGTGTCGTCGGAATCGTTTTTCTCGGTAGGTCGTTTGACTTTCGTGTTCCCCAGCCGGCCAGCTTCCATGGCCATTTTTCAAAGCAACAGGAGACAACGCATGAACAGCCAACTTTCTTCGTTCACCCGCCGCCTGGCCCTCTCGGCCGTGGGCGCTGCCGCCGCGCTGGCACTGGCCGGCCCTGCCATGGCGCAGGCCAACAAGGTCGTGGTGGGCGTGGCCATTCCCTCGGCCACGCACGGCTTCACGGGTGGCATCGTGTACTGGGCCAATCAGGCCAAGAAGGACCTGGAGAAGGCCCACCCCGGCCTGCAGGTCATCGTCAAGACAGCCGGCGGCGCGCCCGAGCAGGCCAACCAGCTGCAGGACCTGGTCACGGTCAACAAGATCAACGCCCTGGTGATCTTCCCCTTCGAATCGGCCGCGCTGACCAAGCCCGTGGCCCAGGTCAAGGCCAAGGGCGTCTACGTGACGGTGGTGGACCGCGGCCTGACCGACACCAGCGCGCAGGATGCCTACGTGGCCGGTGACAACACCGCCTTCGGCAAGATCCCGGCCGAGTACATCGCCAAGGCGCTGAACGGCAAGGGCAATGTGGTGGCCATGCGCGGCATTGCGACCACGCTGGACAACGAGCGCATGGACGCGTTCAACGCGGTGCTCAAGAACCACCCCGACATCAAGCTGCTGGACGCCAAGTACGCCAACTGGAACCGCGACGACGCCTTCAAGGTCATGCAGGACTACCTGACCCGCTTCCCGCAGATCGACGCCGTCTGGGCTGCCGACGACGACATGGCCGTGGGCGTGCTCAAGGCCATCGAGCAGTCCAAGCGCAAGGACATCAAGCTGGTGTTCGGCGGCGCGGGTGCCAAGGGCATGATCAAGACGCTGGCCGACGGCAGCAACCCGCTGATCCAGGCCAACGTGTCGTACAGCCCCAAGTTCATCTACGACTCGATCAAGCTCACGGCCGAGGCACGCATCAAGGGTGACAAGCTGCCGCCCACGACCATCATTCCTTCGGTGCTGATCACCAAGGACAACGCCAAGAGCTTCTACTTCCCTGACTCCCCCTTCTGATCGGAAAGCCTGATGGGGCCTTGGCCCCCATCGCAACGGCCGAGCCATGGGCCGGCCGTTGCGAAGGTCGATTGTTGCGATGGGCAGCGGATTGGATCAACCACGCGCTGCCCCCATTTTCTGGAGCCCCACCATGCCAAGACCCGTCACCCTCTTCACCGGCCAATGGGCCGACCTGCCGCTGGCCGAGCTCGCGCCGCTGGCACGCAGCATGGGCTACGACGGCCTGGAGCTGGCCTGCTGGGGCGACCATTTCAATGTGCAGGAGGCACTGGCCTCCCCGCAGTATGTGAAGGACAAGCATGCGCTGCTGGCCCAGCATGGCCTGCAATGCTTTGCCATCGGCAACCACCTGGTGGGCCAGGCCGTCTGCGACCGCATCGACGAGCGCCACCAGTCCATCCTGCCGCTCCATGTATGGGGCAATGGCGAGCCCGAGGGCGTGCGCCAGCGCGCGGCCAGCGAGCTGGCCGACACGGCGCGCGCCGCGGCGAAGTTCGGCGTGAAAACGGTCACGGGCTTCACCGGCTCATCGGTATGGCATGCCATCTATGCCTTCCCGCCCACCAGCCAGGCGTACTGGGACAAGGGCTTTGCCGACTTCGCCCAGCGCTTCGGCCCCATCCTCGATGTGTTCGAGGAGCACGACATCAACTTCGCGCTGGAGGTGCATCCCACCGAGATCGCCTTCGACATCGCTTCGGCCGAGCGCGCCATTGCCGCCGTGAAGGGCCACCGGCGCTTCGGCTTCAACTACGACCCGAGCCACCTTGCCTACCAGGGCGTGGACTATGTCAAGTTCATCCGCCAGTTTGCCGACCGCGTCTACAACGCCCACATGAAGGATGTGTGGTGGGGCAAGGGCGACGGCACGGTGGGCGTGTTCGGCGGGCACACCAGCTTTGGCGACGCACGCCGCCACTGGGACTTCCGCAGCGTGGGCCGCGGCATGATCGATTTCGAATCCATCATCGTCGCCCTCAACGACATCGGCTACCAGGGCCCGCTCTCCGTGGAGTGGGAGGACAGCCGCATGGACCGTGTGCACGGCGCCACCGAGAGCGCAGCCTTTTGCAAGCGGCTCGATTTCAAGCCCGCCGCCGGAGCCTTCGACGCCGTCTTCGCTCGCGACGAGCAACCGAGATGAGGCACCCCCTGAGTCGCTTCGCGCCTTCCCCCTCTCTCTCCTCGCTGCGCGAGTCGGGAGGGGGACTCCCCCAGCGCGGCGGGGCGGCCCTTGCGCGGGGGCACTCGTTTGGGTCATGCCTATTCCGCAGGCTGCTGATGAAGTGCAGTCAAATCAACACCAATAAGGTTTTCCATGTCCTCTGAACGCAAGCTGCGCTATGCCATGGTGGGCGGCGGCAACGGCGCCTTCATCGGCGCCGTGCACCGCAAGGCCATGGCGCTGGACGGGCAGTTCGAGCTGGTGGCCGGAGCACTGTCATCCTCGCCCGAGCGGGCCCGCGCCTCGGGCACCGCCCTGGGCCTGGCCGACGACCGCAACCACGGCAGCTGGCAGGACCTGCTGGCCGACGAGCTGCGCCGCCCGCTGGGTGAGCGCATCGACCTGGTGAGTATCGTCACCCCCAACCACGTGCACCACCCGGTGGCCCTGGCCTTTGTGCAGGCGGGCTTCCATGTGGTGTGCGACAAGCCGCTGGTGCACACCAGCGCGCAGGCCGACGAGCTGGTGGCCGCAGTGCGCCAGGCCGGCACCGTGTTCGGCGTGACCTACAACTACACGGGCTACCCCATGGTGCGCGAGGCGCGCCACCTGGTGCAAAGTGGTGCTCTGGGCACGCTGCGCAAGATCACGGTCGAATACAACCAGGGCTGGCTGGCGACGGCGGTGGAAGAGGGCGGCGGCAACAAGCAGGCCGACTGGCGCCTGGACCCTGCGCGCAGCGGCGCGGCGGGCACCCTGGGCGACATCGGCTCCCACGCCGAGAACCTGGCCGCCACCGTGACCGGCATGGAGCCCGAGTGGCTGTGCGCCGACCTCACGGCCTTCGGCGCGGGCCGCCGGCTCGACGACGACACGCAGATGCTGCTGCGCTATGCCAGCGGCGCTCGCGGCGTGATCGTGGCATCGCAGGTGGCCGCAGGCCTGGAGAACGACCTGCGCCTGCAGGTCTCGGGCACCTTGGGCACCATCACCTGGCGGCAGGAAGACCCCAACCACCTGGTGCATTCGCCGGTGGACGGGCCGCGCCGCATCCTCACGCGCGGATCGCCCTGGCTCAGCCCCTCGGCACTGCAGGCGGGCCGCATTCCTTCGGGCCACCCCGAGGCCTTCATTGAGGCCTTTGCCAATGTCTACCTGGGCGTGGCGGCCGACGTCCGTGCCCATGCATCGGGCCAGCCGGCCGATCCGCTGGCGGCCGACTACCCGCGCGTGGAAGACGGTGCGCGTGGCGTGCGCTTCATCGAGCGCGTGCTGGAGTCCGCGCAAAGCGAACGCAAGTGGACGGCCCTGGCCGGCGAGCGGGCATGAGTGCCGGGGCCAGAATGGTCCCATGAGCTCTGAAAAACACAAGATGATCACCGGCGCCCTGTACCAGGCCGCCGACCCCGAACTCGTGGCCGACCGCCTGCGCGCACGCCAGCTGTGCCACGCCATCAACCATGTGGCGCCCGAGGCCGCGGGCGAACTGCAGTCCCTGCAGGCGCAGCTGTTGCCCGGCCAGCCCGCCAGCGTGCAGATCACGCCGCCTTTTCACTGCGACTACGGCTACAACATCACGCTGGGCGAGGGCGCCTACTTCAACTTCAACTGCGTGGTGCTCGACGGCGCGCCGGTGCGCATCGGCGCGCGCACCCTGTGTGCGCCGGGCGTGCAGATCTACACCGCTTCGCACCCCTTGTCGCCCGAGGAGCGTGCCACCGGCATCGAGCAATGCCTGCCCGTGACCATTGGCGACGACGTCTGGATTGGCGGCGGCGCCATCATCTGCCCCGGCGTGACCATCGGCGATGGTGCCGTGATCGGCGCGGGCAGTGTGGTCACGCGCGATGTGCCGGCCCGCGTGCTGGCCGCGGGCAACCCCTGCCGGGTGATCCGTGAATTGCCGCAGTAGCCTGCGGGCGGCCTGCCATTACAAATTGGCACATTCGCGGCTTATGAACTATATTGATTCGAGCACTGTTCCCTGAGCCTCCTGCGCGCAGCGGGGCTCTTCACGTCCACCTTGTCGGGAGACGAGCATGCCCCTGTCGAATCTGCGTGTCGGTTTGCGTCTGGGCCTGGGTTTTGGCCTGCTCTTGCTGCTGGTGCTGGCCATGGGCCTGTTCGCGGTGAACCGGGTCAACCGGGTGCAGGGCAGCGTGGTCGACCTGGCCACCAACTGGTTGCCGAGCACGCAGCAGCTCGCGGGCCTGAACGAAGCGCTCAACCAGATGCGGCGCGCCGAGCTGCAGATGATGCTGGGCGGCGACGCCAAGGCCATCCAGGATGAAAGTGCGCGCATCGACAAACAATGGACCCTGGTGCCCAAGCTGCTCGACGCCTACGCCGCCACGCTCTCCGACGGCGAGGAAAAGCAGCTCTTCGAGGCTTTCAAGACCACCGTGGGCCGTTACAAGGACTCCCAGGCCAAGCTGCTGGCACTGTTGCGCGATGGCAAGACCGACGAGGCCATGGCCTACCTGCGCGGCGACTCGCGCGTGGCCTTTCGCTCCACCACCGATGCCATCGGCAAGCTGGGGGCTGTGAACGATGCGGGCGTGGAGCAGGCCAATGTGGCCGGCGCGCAAAGCTACCGCACGGTGCTCTGGGGCATCTGGATCATGATGGCCGCGGCGCTGGCCCTGGGGGCGGCCGTGGGCTGGCTGCTGACGCGCTCGCTCACCGTGCCGCTGGGCTTTGCCGCCAGCACCGCCGACCGCATTGCCGATGGCGACCTGACGGGCGAACTCCATTCCGTGCGGCGCGATGAACTGGGCGATCTGCTGCGGGCATTGGCGCGCATGCAGGGCGCGCTGAATGCCTCGGTCAGCGATGTGCGGCGCAGTGCCGACAGCATTGCCGTGGCCAGCCAAGAGGTAAGCAGCGGCGGCCATGACCTGTCGGTGCGCACCGAGGCTGCGGCCGCCAGCATCGAGCAGACCTCGGCCGCGCTGCAGCAGGTGACCGATACCGTGCGCCAGAGCTCGGCATCGGCCCAGCAGGCGCGCCAGTTGGCGTCGGCAGCGTCCGACGTCGCGGTGGCGGGTGGCGAGGTGGTGGCGCGCGTGGTGAGCACCATGGACGGCATCCAGACATCCTCACGCAAGATCGGCGACATCATCGGCGTCATCGACGGCATCGCCTTCCAGACCAACATCCTGGCGCTCAACGCCGCCGTGGAGGCGGCACGCGCGGGCGAGCAGGGCCGTGGCTTTGCCGTGGTGGCCACCGAGGTGCGCACGCTGGCGCAGCGCAGCGCCCAGGCAGCGCGCGAGATCAAGCAACTGATCGTGAGCTCGGTCGATCAGGTCGAGGGCGGTGCCAAGCTGGTGGGCGAGGCGGGCCAGACCATGGACCAGGTGGTCGGCTCGGTGCAGCGCGTGAGCAGCCTCATTGGCGAGATTGCCAGCGCCATCGAGGAGCAGAGCCAGAGCGTGGGCGAGGTCAACACCGCCATCTCGCAGCTCGATGGCATGACGCAGCAGAACGCCGCGCTGGTGGAGCAATCGGCCGCGGCATCGGAGTCGCTGCGCGACCAGGCGGGCCGCCTCACCGAGGTGGTGGCGCGCTTTCGGCTCAAGGGCGCGTGAACCCAATACAGCGCGAAGAATCGTCGGCCCTGCGGCCTGGGGCGAGAGATCCCCGCGGCCTCACACCCCCGCCAGCTGAAACCTCTGGTCAAAGTTCATCTTCCCCAGCACCTGCAGCGCCGCCGCCAGCAGGTTGCCGTCCACCTTGCTGATGTCGAGGCTGTAGCGGCGCTCGGTGGAGACCACGTCCACGCTCTTGGTGCCCCATTGCACGGCGACCAGCGGGGCAGGGCGGCTGCCCATGCCCGCACCGACGAACACGCCGCGCTGCTCGGGGCGGAGCATGAACTCCAGCCGGGGGGTGCGCTTGAGCGTCAGGCGGTCGGTGCCCTGGGGGCCGAACGCGAACGAGACGATCCAATCGTCTTCGTCTTCCACGGTCAGGATCGGGACGCGCTGGGGTGGTGGCATGGTGGGTGGTGTTGGGTGACTCTGTGCCTGCGGCTGGCCTGGACCAGAGGGCGCAGGCCGGGCGGCGGTCAGTATGCCGTGCAATAGCCATGCCAGAAGAGGGGCGAACCCGAAGTTGGGTGTATCCAACGCCGCCCCAGATTTGTCAGCAAAATGCAAGGACTTGTCGTACAAGTTTTCTGCGCAGTGTGCTGCAGAATGCGTGCTGCATTGCACCAAAAGGTGGCGCTGGCCCTCAGCCCGGTGCCAAGGCCCCTGCCAGCCGCCCCACGGTGGCCAGTGCTTCCTCGAAGCGTTCCTGCGCCGGGTGCCCGTAGTTGATGCGCACGCAGTGGGCAAAGCGCTGGTCGGCCGAGAAGATCTGCCCCGGCGCCAGGCTGATGCCCTGGGCCAGGGCCTGGCGGTGCAGGGCGAGGGCGTTGACCGATGGCGGCAGTTCCACCCACAGAAAGTAGCCACCCTCGGGCCGCGACACCCGGGTGCCGGCCGGAAAATGCCGGGCGATGACCGCCAGCGCGCGTTCCTGCTGCCGAGCCAGGCTGCGCCGCAACTGGCGCAGGTGCCGGTCGTACCCGCCCTGGGCCAGATACTCTGACAGCGCCTGCTGCGAGGGCACGGCCGCCGCCAGCGTGGTCATGAGCTTGAGCCGCTGCACCGCCGTGGCAAAGCGGCCTGCGGCCACCCAGCCCACGCGGTAGCCGGGGGCCAGGCATTTGCTGAAGGAACTGCAGTGCATCACCAGCCCCTCGGTGTCAAAGGCCTTGGCCGGGGGCGGGCGTTCAGGGGCGAAGTGCAGCTCGCCATACACATCGTCCTCGATCAGCGGCACCTGGTGGCGCGCCAGCAGGGCCACCAGGGCGCGCTTTTTCTCTTCGGGCATCAGGCTGCCCAGCGGGTTCTGAAAGCTCGGCATCAGCCAGCAGGCCTTGACCGGGTGGCGTGCCAGGGCCTCGGCCAGTGCGGCAAGGTCGATGCCCTCGCGCGGGTGGGTCGCCACCTCCACGGCCTGCAGGTTCAGCCGCTCCAGCGCCTGCAGGGCGGCATAGAAGGTGGGCGACTCCACGACCACGATGTCGCCCGGCCGGGTCACGGCCTCCAGGCACAGGTTGAGTGCCTCCATGGCGCCGTTGGTGATGATGAGCTCACCCACATCGACCGCCGTGCCATGCAGCCCGTAGTGCAGCGCGATCTGCTGGCGCAGGCGTTCGTCGCCCGGCGGCAGGCTTTGCACGATGTTCCAGGGGTCGAGCCGGCGCATGCCACCCGACAGGCAGCGCGCCAGGCGCTCCAGCGGGAACAGCTCCAGCCCCGGGAAGGCCGAGCCCAGTGGCACCAGGCCGCGCTCGCGCGCCGAGCCCAGCACCTCGAACACCAGGTCGCTGATGGCCACGCCGATCGATCCAGCCGCCGGCTGCGAGGGCAGGGGCTCTGCCGGGGGCACCTGGCCCGGCACCGCGGGCAGCCGTGCACTCACGTAGTAGCCCGAGCGCGGGCGCGCATGGATCAGGCCCTGGGCCTCCAGCAGGTAGTAGGCCTCGAACACCGTGGAGGGGCTGATGCCCCGCGTGCGGCTGGATTCGCGCACCGAAGGCACGCGGTCGCCCGGGCGCAGCGCGCCGCTGTGGATCAGCTGGGCGATCGTGTCGGCATGGCGCTCATAGCGTTTCATACAGAAAGGATTTTGATCTGGGCAACGTTGAATCAGTCTTCGCGATGGCGCGTGCCCAGATTTGGGATGGGCTGCCCGGCGCAAAGCGCAGCCATAGCCCGTGCTATGGCGAGCATTTGCTTGCGACGCAGACCGCCCAAAGCGGGGCGCGCGGCGCGCGAGAGACTTGTTCAGCGTTGCCATCATACAAACTGATCCGTATTTTTAGCCTGAAACTGAATCTGTACTGTTTTTCGGGCCAGGCGTAGAGTCCGTCACATCCCCAAAAAAGAAGCCGCCATCCCCATGATCGATCGTTTGCGCAGCCTGCTGCGCCCTCTTGTTGTCCCGCTGTGGCTGGCCGCAGGCCTGGGCGCTGCGGTTGCGCAGCCTGCGGCGCCCTCGGCCCCTGTGGCCCCCGCCACTGTCTCCAGCGGCATGGCACCGCGCGTGCTGGCCTGTGTCACCTGCCACGGCAAGGAGGGCCGGGCCACGCAGGAGGGCTACTTTCCGCGCATCGCGGGCAAGCCGGCGGGCTACCTGGCCAACCAGTTGCTCAATTTCCGCGAAGGCCGGCGCAGCTACCCGCAGATGACCAGCCTCATCGAGCATCTGACCGACGACTACCTGCGCGAGATGGCCGCGCACTTCGCCGCGCTGGACCTGCCATACCCGCCGCCCCCCGCACCGCAGGCACCGCCCGCCACGCTGGAGCGCGGGCGCCTGCTGGTGCAGCAGGGCGACGCGGCACGCAATATTCCCGCCTGCGTCCAGTGCCACGGCCCGGCCATGACCGGCGTCAACCCCTTCATCCCTGGCCTGCTGGGCCTGCCGCGCGACTACCTCAACAGCCAGCTGGGGGCCTGGAAGACCGGCCAACGCCGCGCCCATGCGCCCGACTGCATGGCCGACATCGCGCGCCAGCTCACGCCCGACGATGTGAGTGCCGTATCGGCCTGGCTGGCGGCCCAGCCCGTGCCCGGTGGCGGCAAGCCGGCCGCCAGCCTGGCCGGCACCATGCCGATGCGCTGCGGCGGGGTGGACGGCGTACCCGTGGCCGGGCGCTGAAGGGCATGGCATGAACGCACGAACCATCCTCTGGACGATCTCTTCCTCCCTGGCTGCGCTGGGCATTGCCGCTGCTGCGGTGGTCACCTTGAACCTGCGTGGCGAGGAGCCGCTGCCCACGGCCCCTGAGACCGTTGCCTCCACCCCCGAGCTGGTGGCCCGCGGCGAATACCTGGCGCGCGTGGGCAACTGCATGGCCTGCCACACCACGCAGGGCGGGGCGGCGTTTGCCGGCGGGCGAGGCATCGAGACGCCGTTTGGCGTGGTGCACAGCTCCAACCTCACGCCCGACAAGGCCCATGGCATCGGCCAATGGTCATCGGCCGAATTCTGGCGTGCCATGCACCACGGCCGCTCGCGCGACGGGCGCCTGCTGTACCCGGCGTTTCCCTACCCCAATTACACCCAGGTCACGCGCGAAGATTCCGACGCCATCTACGCCTACCTGCAGAGCCAGCCCGCGGTGGGCGAGGCCAACCGGCCGCACGCGCTGCGCTTTCCGTACAGCACACAGGCCGCTCTGGCCGTATGGCGGGCGCTGTTCTTTGCACCGGGCGAGCCTGTGGTGGCATCCTTGCAGACGGCCGAGTACAACCGCGGCGCCTACCTGGTCAACGGCCTGGGCCATTGCACGGCCTGCCATACACCGCGCAATGCCCTGGGCGCCACCTCGGATGCCCAGGCCTTCAGTGGCGGCCTGATTCCGGTGCAGAACTGGTATGCCCCGGCGCTCAATGCCGCGGCCGAGGCCGGCGTGAAGGAGTGGCCCGTGCAGGACGTGGTGGCCCTGCTCAAAACCGGCACGGCGCCGCATGGCTCGGTCATGGGCCCCATGGCCGAGGTGGTGTTCCGCAGCACCCAGTACCTCACCGATGCCGATGCGCGCGCCATGGCCGTCTACCTGCAGGATCTGCCGCAGCACACGGTGGAATTGCCGCCTGCGACGCTGCCCGCTGACTCGGCGATGGCACGCGGCGCCAAGGTGTACGAGCAGCAGTGCGCCCAGTGCCATGGCGACCAGGGGCAGGGCCAGCCCGGCGCCTTCCCGCCGCTGGCGGGCAACCGCGCCGTGCTGCTGGCCGATACCACCAACCTGGTGCGCGTGGTGCTGCAGGGCGGCTACCTGCCGGCCACGGCCGGCAACCCTCGCCCCCATGGCATGCCGCCGTTCCGCCACGTGCTGAGCGACGAGGACGTGGCCGCCGTCGCCACCTTCGTGCGCAACAGCTGGGGCAACCGGGCGAGCACCGTCGGCGCCATCGAGGTCTACCGCGCCAAGGAACGGCGCGGGATGTAGGCTCAGCCCGCCAGGGGGTGTGCCTTCATCTTCGCCATGTACGAGTCGGGTTGGATGTCGGTGTAGTTGGGCACGTCGGCCGTCAGCACAGGGGCGGTCTTCTGCGCCGCCGCCTGGGCCTGCTCCACCGTCTCGAAGAAGGCATTCGTCAGCGCCACCACCTGGCCCGGGCGCGGTGGGCCGGGGTACATCACGCGGTCGCTCTCCAGCCGCACCAGGCCCAGCGGGCCCAGGGCCTCGCGCGCAATGCGCATGTGCTCGCCATGGTAGTAGTCGTGGTCAAAGCGGGCGCCTTCGTGCCAGCGGTACAGGGCGGTGATCTTGATCATGCAGGGGTCTCCGATGAGGGCGCGGCCGGTATCGCCGCGGTGTCCTGCACGTTAGGGCGCACAGCCTGGGCAAGCAGCCGCCTGTGCGACACAGCCGCTCGCGCTTGTCACCCAGGCATCAGTGCGCTCTGCTCTTCTTCATCGGTCTCGCCGAGGAAGCCGCCGCTCTGGTGGCCCCACAGCCGCGCGTAGACACCGCCCAGCGCCAGCAACTGCGCGTGCGTGCCTTCCTCGATGATGCGCCCGGCATCCAGCACGATCAGCCGGTCCATGGCGGCGATGGTGGACAGGCGGTGGGCAATGGCGATCACGGTCTTGCCCTGCATCAGCCCGTCCAGGCTCTGCTGGATGGCCGCCTCCACCTCGGAGTCGAGGGCACTGGTGGCTTCGTCGAGCAGCAGGATGGGCGCGTCCTTGAGCATCACGCGCGCGATCGCCACGCGCTGGCGCTGCCCGCCCGAGAGCTTCACGCCGCGCTCGCCCACATGGGCATCGAAGCCGCTGCGGCCCTGCAGGTCGGTCAGGCTGGCGATGAAGTCCGCCGCTTCGGCGCGTTTCGCTGCAGCCAGCATGTCCTCCTCGCTCGCATCGGGGCGGCCGTAGAGGATGTTGTCGCGCATGGAGCGGTGCAGCAGCGAGGTGTCCTGCGTCACCATGCCGATGGAGCGGCGCAGGCTGTCCTGCGTGACATGCGATATGTCCTGCCCGTCGATCAGCACCCGGCCCGAGCGCACGTCGTGAAAGCGCAAGAGCAGGTTCACCAGCGTGGACTTGCCCGCGCCCGAGCGGCCGATCAGTCCGATCTTCTCGCCCGGGCGGATGGTCAGATTCAGGTCGTCGATGACAGGCCGGCCATTGCCGTAGGCAAAAGTCGCGGCCTCGAACTTCACCTCGCCCTGCGTCACCAGCAGCGGCCTGGCATCGGGCGCATCCACCACGGCGCGCGGACGCGTCAGGGTGTTGATGCCGTCCTGGATGGTGCCCACGCTCTCGAACAGCGTGGTCATCTCCCACATCACCCAGTGGGCGTGGCCCGACACGCGCAGCGTCATCGCGGTCACGGCGGCCACGGCGCCGGCACCCACCTCGCCCAGCGACCACAGCCACAGCGCCGTGCCGCAGGCCCCGAGGATCATGCCCACCACCAGGATGTGGTTGACGATCTCGAACTGGCTCACCAGGCGCATCTGCGCATAGCCGGTGAGCTTGAAGGCGTCCATCGCCGCGCGCGCGAACTCCGACTCGCGCCGCGTGTGCGAGAACAGCTTCACCGTGGCGATGTTGGTGTAGGCATCGGTGATGCGCCCGGTCATGGCCGAGCGCGCGTCCGCCTGCGCCTTGCCCACCTTGCCCAGACGCGGCACAAAGTACCAGCAGGCCAGGCCGTAGGCCACCATCCACAGCGCAAAGGGCGCCAGCAGGCGTGCGTCGAACCCGGCCAGCAGCACCAGAATGGTCACCAGGTACACGCCCATGCCCACCACCACGTCGGTGGTGGTGAAGATCATGTCGCGCACCGCCAGCGCGGTCTGCATGATCTTGGTGGTGATGCGGCCCGCGAACTCGTCGGCATAGAAGGCCATGCTCTGGCCCAGCATCAGCCGGTGGAAGTTCCAGCGCAGGCGCAGCGGGAAATTGATGGCCAGCACCTGGTGCTTCACGCTGGTCTGCACAGCCACAAGCGCGATGGAGGCCAGCAGCAGCACGGTGATGCCCACGATCTGGCCCTTGCGCTCGGCCCACAGGGCGGCAGGCGGCACGCTGGACAGCCAGTCCACCACATGGCCGAGCACGGCGAACAGCAGGGCCTCATAGATGGCGATGGCGGCCGACAGCGCCGCCATGACCAGCACATAGCCCTGCATGCCTTGCGCGCAGTGCCACACGAAGGCCAGAAAGCCTTTGGGCGGGAGATGGGGTTCCGGGGCCGGGTAGGGGGCGACGCGTTTCTCAAAAAATCCGAACAAAGTCATTGCTCCTAGAAAGGGAGGCGCTTGCGGGCGCGCCCTTTTGACCACATGGTAAGCCCGCCTTGTGACCCGCCGCACCAAGAGGGGCATTGAGGGGGGGCGACCCCGTCTCGGCACTGCATAGAATCCGCCCCCATGCAATGCTGCTTCGTAACTGCTGCGATCTTCCGTTACCTGACCTGCCCCGCCGGGCGCGCCGCCGCATGACCGCCGCAGCCCCCTGGACCTGGGCCATCATCGGCGTGGCCACCGCCGCCGTGATCGTGCGCCCCTTCCGCCTACCCGAGGCGGTCTGGGCCGTGGCCGGCGCGCTGGCGCTGCTGGCCCTGGGCTTCATCAGCCCGGCGCAAGCCTGGGAAGGCGTGATGCGCGGGCACGACGTCTACCTGTTCCTGGCCGGCATGATGCTGTTGTCCGAGCTGGCGCGGCGCGAGGGCGTGTTCGACTGGCTGGCCACCCTGGCCGCGAAGCAGGCCCGGGGCTCGGGCCGGCGCCTGTTCGCCTGGGTCTATGCGGTGGGCACCCTGGTCACGGTGTTCCTGTCCAACGATGCCACGGCCGTGGTGCTCACCCCGGCCGTGTTTGCCGTGGCGCGCGCGGTCGGGGCCTCGCCCTTGCCTTATCTGTTCATCTGCGCCTTCATCGCCAATGCGGCGAGCTTCGTGCTGCCCATCTCCAACCCGGCCAACCTGGTGGTCTGGGGCAGTGGCATGCCGTCTCTCGCGCACTGGCTGGCGCTGTTCGCGCTGCCCTCGCTGGCTTCCATCGCTGCCACCTACCTGGCTTTGCGCTACATCCTGCGCAGCACCATCCCCGAGACCATTGCCAGCACGGTGCCCGAGCACCCGCTGGGCCTGGGCGGGCGCGTGGCCGCCGGGGGGCTGGCGGTGTCGGTGCTGGTGCTGGTGGGCTGCGCCTGGCTGCGCATCCCGCTGGGCTGGCCCACGCTGGGTGCAGCGCTGGGCACGCTGGCGCTGCTGGCCTTTGCCTGCGGCCGGGCGCCCTGGCAGGCGCTGCGTTCCGTGTCCTGGGATGTGCTGCCGCTGGTGGCGGGGCTGTTCATCTTTGTCCAGGCGCTGGAACACACGGGAGTGGTGGGCCTGCTGGCCGCCAGCCTGCGCAGCGCCGCTGCCGCCTGGCCGCAAGGCGCCGGCACTGTGCTCGGGGCCCTGCTGGGCGTGGCGACCAACCTGGTCAACAACCTGCCGGCGGGCCTGCTGGCCGGGGCCTCGCTGGATGCCGCCGCTGCATCGGGCACCGTGCGCGCGGCAGCGCTGATCGGCATCGACCTGGGGCCCAACCTCTCGGTCACGGGCTCCCTGGCCACCATCCTGTGGCTGTCGGCGCTGCGGCGCGAGGGCCTGCATGTGGGGGCCTGGCAGTTCCTCAAGCTCGGGCTGGTCGTGATGCCGCCCGCACTGCTGTCGGCCCTGCTGGTGCTGCAGGCCGCGCATTCGCTGCACCTGCTCGCCCCTTGAGTGGGCAGCCGCCTACTGCGCCGTGGAGGCGGCCTTGGGCGGCTGGCGGTAGACCACCGTGATGCGCGGCACGCTTTTGACGCCGGGCTGCTTTTCCAGGAAGGCGTAGAGAAACGCCGTCAGGCTCTTCTCGCACAGCGCCATCACCGCCGGCTCGGAGGCCATGGCCTGGCCTTGCTGCTGGGCGCGCCTGGCGGCTTCTTCCTGCAGGCGGATGATGGCAGCCTTCTCATCGGTGAGCAGGCCGCCGGCGACCACGCGGTGGCGCAACTGCGTGACGGCCGGGGTGGCCACCAGCCGGGGCGGGTTCACGTGCACCTCGATGCCCTTGTCCGTCGCCTTGAGGTCGTACTGGCCGGGTGCCAGGTCAAAGCCGAAGGCGTACTCGGCCGTGTAGGTCACGGCCACCACGCCGGTGGAGGCCAGGCCCAGCACCGACTTCTCGATGATCTGCGTGCTGCCTTCCTCGCGCACCACGGTGGCCGACAGCAGCTTCATCTGCTCGGCCAGCGACTGCTTGCCCACCGTCAGGTAGCTGGTGTAGCGCGTGTAGCCCAGGAGCTCCTGGCTTTGCGTGCGGACCTCGCTTTGCAGCAGGGCCACCCGCTCGCGTGCCATCCACCCCACGATGCCCGCCGCCAGCAGGCCGCCCACGGTGAACGCGAGGGCGACGCGCAGCAGGGTGCGGGGCAGGACCATGGGTACAGATTACAGCAGGAACACGATCGCCACGGTCAGCACGCCCAGCGCCAGGTTCACGCCCACCAGGGTGCGGATGGACGCCAGCGCCTTGCCGCCCGCGGCCCAGTCCGAGGCCGCCACGGCCACGCGCAGCCGCTTGTACAGCGCAAAGCGGATGTGGCCGAAGATCGCCATCATCACCAGGCCGATGGTGGCCATCAGGGTCCACGACAGCGGCATGGCAAAGCGCCCGCCCGACTGGGCCGCGGCCTTGGCCACATTGCCGATCATCCACAGGCCCGAGCCCAGCACCAGCACCACGGCCACCGATACGGCGGCAAAAAAGCGCTGCAGCACGTCGTGCATCAGCTTGAGGCGCTGCGGAGGCTCCAGCGACAGGGTGGCCGGGCGCAGGAAGAAATGGGCAAACACCATGCCGCCGATCCAGACGATGAGGGACAGGACATGGACGAACTTGAGCGCGGCGTAGAGCATGGCGGACGAACAGGGCGTGGGGCCCCGGGATTGGTTGTAGTGGTCCGATTGTGCGGCGACTTCCCTGCAGGCCATGCAGGCCGAGGGGATTACGCCCTTGCCAGCACCGCTGCGATGAATGGCCCCTTGGCCTCGGTGTAGGCCTCGCGGTCATGCCGGTACCGCAGCGCCAGCTGGCGCTTGAGCGCCGCATAGCCGGCGGCCAGCTCGGCACTGCCGCGCAGCGCGTCGCGAAAGGCCAGGCGCTGGTGCCACAGGGCGCTGCCCAACGGCACCAGGTGCAGGTGGTGCGTGCGGTGGGCCGGGCTGGGCTTGCAGAACCAGTGCATCTGCTCCGGCTTGTAGGGGGCGTACAGGTAGTCCCATGGGGCCACTGCGGAGATGGCTTGCATGGACCCGGTCAGCGAGTGCACCGGCGCCATGATGTCGATGACGGGCTTGGCGGGCAGCCCTGGCACGGCCGTGCTGCCGATGTGCTCCACCGGCCCCGCCAGCCAGGGCGCCAGGGCCGCTTGCAGCAGCAGGCGCTCGGCATCGAAAAGGGCAGGCCATCCGGGATCGTATTCCACGATCTCGACCCATGCGTCGGCCAATGGAGCGGGGGAGCTTGCCATCAGCCCTTCCCGCGGTGCGCCAGCAGGGACAGCAGCCCGGCCAGGGCCAGCAGGCCCGCCCACACCGCCAGAAAGCACCATCCCGCAGGCCCCGAGTGGCCGATGGACTCCCAGCCCGTGGCCGTTTCCAGCCAGCTCCAGAAGGGGTCCAGCAGCAGCGTGAGCACCGGCCCCGCAGGGACCACCCAGGCGAGATGGCCCAGCAGCCGCAGTACCGGGTTGCGTCTGGCCGGTGGCGTTGGCGGGCGTTCGATGGGGGGCTGCATGCCCTCCATTCTGGAGGATCTGCCGCCAGGGGGAGGGCTGTCAGCCGGCCGGGCCCTGCGGCGGTGCTGCCGTGTGCACCCGGTTGCCGCCGTTCTTCTTGGAGACATACATGGCCGCATCCGCGTGGCCGAGCAGCACGTCTTCCGCCTCGCCATGCTCGGGGTAGAGCGCCATGCCGATGCTCGGCTGCATGGGAACCGGCAGGCCGGCCAGGTCGAACGCGGGGCCGAAGGCCGCGAGGATCTTGGTGGCCACCGTGCAGGCATGTTCCCGTGCCTGGCACCCCTCCAGCAGCACCACGAACTCGTCGCCGCCGATGCGCGCCACCGTGTCTGATCCCCGCACGCACTGCAGCAGGCGCTGGGCCACGGCCTGCAGCAGCAGGTCGCCCATGGCATGGCCCAGGGTGTCGTTCACGTCCTTGAAGCGGTCCAGGTCGATGAACAGCAGGGCCAGCAGGCCCTGCTCGCGCCGGGCGCGGGCCAGCGCGGTCTTGAGCCGGTCGCGCAGCAACTGGCGGTTGGGCAACTGGGTGAGCTGGTCGTACTGCGCCATGTGGGCCAGCCGCTGGTGCATCTGCTTGCGCTCGATGGCGGCCGCCACCTGGGTGGAGACGAACTGCAGCAGCTCCTTGTCCCGGTCGGTGTAGGGCGCGTGCGCGGCATAGCCCTGCAACACCAGCGCACCGATGGGGCCATCGCGGGCCAGCAGCGGCACCCCCAGCCAGTACAGCGGTACGCGCCCGACCACATGGTCCGGGGCACCGGCGCTGGGCGTGCGCAGCAGCGGCTGTGCCGTGCGGACGACCTGGGCGCACAGCGCATCGTCGGCGAGCGGCCGGGTGCCCGGGCAGGGATGGTGTTCATCGACGTGGTAGGGGTAGCTCAGCTGCTGCGTGTCGGCGTCGTACAGCACCACGGAGAAGTTTGCTGCCGCCAGCAGCTGGCCGATGATCTGGTGCACCTGCTCGAACAGCGCCCCGAGGTCCTTGGCGGTATGGGCCGCCTCCGAGATGGCGTAGATGGCCGCCTGCATGGACTCGGTGTTCTTGCGCTCGGTGATGTCATGGGCCACGGCCAGGCGCACCTGGCGTTCTTCGAGCCAGCGGGCGGTCCAGCGGATGTGTGCGATGCCGCCATCCTTGCGCACGTAGCGGTTCTCGAAATGCAGCTGCAGCTCACCCCGCATGATGGCCTGGGCCTGGCGTTCGGTGGTGCCGCGGTCCTCGGGGTGCACCAGGTCCAGCATGCGCAGGCCCACGGCTTCATCGGGCCGGTAACCGAAGATGCGTTCGAACGCCGGGCTCACGAACAGCACCCGGCTGTCGGGGTCCACGATGCAGATGGCGTCGAGCAGCAGATCGACGACTTTCTCTGAGGAGATGCTGTGCATGGAAGCGGGGCGGCCGTCAGGGGCAGGGCCGCAGGTGCTGCGTTGCGACCATTGTGCCGTGGATTGGGTGATGTGTGACCAAATGTTAGTTCCAAAGTGTTGCGGGCTGGTGAGAGAAGGAGGAGGCCAGTCCCTACGCCCCAAGGGGTTACCCGCGCTTGCATTGCATAATCGCGAATCACTCGCATTCCTTGATTTGCCGTACTGCATTCCATGGCCACCAGCACTGCTTCCCGCCTGCACCTCGTCTCGCGCATCGCCGCGGGCACGCTGGGCAGCTATGCATTCACCTGGGGCTTCATCGCGCTGGTCGTGGGCACGATGTTTGCGGCCGGCATGCCTTTCCATGACGCCGAGGCGCTGAGCTATATCCTGGGTTTTCTGGTGCTGCTGGTGGCCTTTCTGTGGGCCTTCTGCTCTGCCAGCCTGTGGCGCGTGTGGCTGGTGCTGGCTGGTGGCGGTGCCCTGATGGCGGGAGCGGCCTCGCTGGTCCAGCACGCTCTGCTCTGATCCCTTGTTGCCGCGCCGCCCCGGGGCAGGGGTGGCCCACCTGGAGACCTGTCGATGTTCCAAAATTTCCGGCTGACCATGGCCTGGCTGCACACCTGGTTTGGCCTGGTGCTGGGCTTTGTGCTCATGGTGGTGTTCTTCTTCGGCTCGCTCTCGGTCTTCGACCGGGAGATCGACCGCTGGGCCATTCCCGGCACGCGTTTCGAGCCGCAGCCCATGCCCTCGTTCGACAAGATCCTCTTGCCCGTGTTCCAGGACATGAAGCCCACGCCCGAGGCCATCGAGCAGGCGCGCAGCCGCGTCAACGGCCCCATGGCCGAGAGCTTTCCGGTCAAGCGCTGGGGTGCGTACACCACCCACCGCGACCCGGTGCTGGGCATCTTCTCGGGCCATGAGCTGCCCAATGCCAAGACCAAGGACGATGAGGTCTTCGGCATCCGCACCATCGACCCGCGCAGCGGCGCCGCGCTGCCCGACGACCACCTCAAGATCGGCAGCCGCTTCTTCTACCCGCTGCACTACAGCCTGCACCTGGAGTGGAAGAACCTGGGCTACTGGATCGTGGGCTTTGCCGCGCTCATCATGATGGTGGCACTGGTCAGTGGCGTGGTCATGCACCGCAAGATCTTCCGCGAGCTGTTCACCTTCCGCCCCAAGAAGCACACCCAGCGCAGCGCGCTGGACCTGCACAACCTCACGGGCGTGGTGGCGCTGCCGTTCCACTTCATCTTCGCGCTCTCAGGGCTGGTGATCTTCGGCGGCATTTATTTCCCGGTCACGCACACCCAGCTCGATCCGCTGCACGAGTTGCACGAAAAGCACGAAGCCAAGGAAACCGGCCTGCCGCACGAGAAGGCCGGCGTGCCTGGCACGCTGGCGTCGGTAGACGCCATGGTGGCCGAGGCGCAGCGCCGCTGGGCCGCCAAGGGCATGGCCGGCGATGTGGGCTTTCTGGCCGTGCAGCACGTGGGCGATACCAACGCCTACGTCAGCATCTACCGCGCCGGCACCGACCGCGTGACGCTCACGGGCGAGGGCATGCACTTCAAGGGATCGACGGGCGAACTGATCCGCGAAGACCTGCCCGTCACCGTGGTGGCCGGCATCAACAACTTCCTCACCGGGCTGCACCTGCAGCACTTTCGCCACTGGCTGCTGCGCTGGCTGTACGTGCTGGGCGGCCTCTCGGGCTGCGTGTGCATTGCCACGGGCTTCATCTTCTTTGTGGAAAAGCGCAAGCGCAACCACGCCAAACAGGGTGTGAGCGGTGCGCGCTGGGTGGATGCGTTTGCGGTCACCACCGTCACGGGCATGCTGGTCGCCACCTTCTCCATGCTCATCGGCAACCGCCTGCTGCCCACCGACCTGCCGGCGCGCGGCAGTGTGGAGCAGTACCTCTTCTGGGGCGCCTGGGTGCTGGCCTGTGCGCACGCCATCTGGCGCACCGCGCCCATGGCCGAGGGGCGCATGTCGCCCGCCTGGGCCGAGCAGTGCTGGGCCGCTGCCGTACTGGCCGTGGCGGCCGTGCTGCTCAACTGGGTGACCACGGGCGACCACCTGCTGCGCACCCTGGGCAACGGCTACTGGCCCGTGGCCGGCGTGGACCTGTCGCTGCTGGCCGCCGCCGCGCTGGCCGTGGTCGCCGCGCGCAGGCTGCGGCGCCGCGAGGCGGGCGCCACAGCCCTGGCCGCGGGTGGCTCGTCGCCGGAGGTGGCCAATGCCTGACTCGCTGCTCTATGTCGTGGCCCTGCTGGCCAATGTGACCGGCCTGGCCTGGCTGGCGCTGTCGATGGACGTGCACTGGGAGCAGGTGCGCGGCCCGGCGCCCCTGACACGTGGCACGGTGGTGCTGCTGCGCTGGCTGGGCGCCGCCGTGGTGGTCGCCTCGCTGGCCGTGTGCCTGTCGGTGGACCACGGCTCCATGGCCTCGCTGGTCTGGTTCATGGTGCTGGCCGGCTCGGCGCTGACCATCGCCCTCACCCTGGCCTGGAAGCCGCGGCTGCTGGCGCCCCTGGTGGCCTGGGTGCCGGCGACCTCTTCTCCGCTGAAATGACAAACCCGCCCGCACCGGGACGGCGCGGGCGGGCTCTTTCTGGCAGGCCGGGCGATCAGTCCAGCTTGAGCTTCTGCTTGGCCACCACGCCCTTGTAGAGCTCGAACTCGGCCTTGGTCTGGGCCGTGAACTCCTGCGGGGTGTTGCCCACCACCAGCGAGCCGGTGTCTTCGATGCGCTTCTTCACAGCCGGGTCTTCCAGCGTCTTGCGCACGGCCTGCGAGATGCGCTCCACCACGGCGGGCGGCAGGTTCTTGGGGCCGTGGATGCCATAGAAGGCCATGCGGTTCACGGGCTCGAAGCCCACTTCCTTGAAGGTCGGCACATCGGGCAGCGAGGGCAGGCGCTGCGGCGCGGCCACGGCAATCGCGATCAGGCGCTTTTCCTTGATGAAGGGCAGGGCGGAGGGCAGGTTGTCGAAGATCATCGGCACCTGGCCGGCCACCGCGTCATTGAGGGCCGGGCCCGCGCCCTTGTAGCCGATGTGTTCGAGCTCCAGGCCCGAGAGCGACTTGAACAGCTCCATCTGCAGGTGGCCGATGCCGCCCGTGCCGGAGGTGGCGAACGCGTACTTGCCCGGGCTGGCCTTCACCGCAGCCATGAAGCCCTTGAAGTCCTTGCCCACGAAGCTGGGGTGCACGGCCAGCACATTGGGCGTGGCGGCCATGTTGACGATGGAGGTGAAGTCCGTGAGCGGGTTGTACTTGACCGCAGGGTTGATGGCCGGGGCCGAGGCCACGCTGGACACCGTGGCCACGCCCAGGGTGTAGCCGTCGGCCGGAGAGCGCGCGATCTCGGTCGCGCCGACCACGCCGCCAGCACCGGCCTTGTTGTCCACCACCACAGGCTGGCCCAGGGCCGTGCCCAGGGACTGGCTGACCACGCGGGCCACGATGTCGGTGGTGCCGCCGGGGGCAAAGGGCACGATCAGGCGCACGGGCTTGTTGGGGTAGTCCTGGGCCTGGGCGGGCACAGCTGCGGCCAGCAGGCCGGCGGCAACGGCCACGGCGCTGCAGAGCTTGAGGGTAGGGGGTGTCGTCATGCTTGTCTCCGGGAGAGGTTGTGTCGAGAAAAGAGAAAACCGGGCCGCGTTGGCCGCAATGCCCGTGCTGCGGTTTTGCAGCTTGCGTGCCAGGCGGCGCAAAGAAGGCATGGACCGTCCGCCAGGCCGCGCCAGCCTTGGATGGGTGGCCTCGGGACGACCTGCGAAACGGTCGCCCGGGTACCGGAAAAGCGGCGGATTTCCACACACCAGCCGGCGTTTTGTGCGGATTTCCAGACAGCCCCGTCTGTCAAGCGGGCATAGCCGCGCTGCCGGCATGCCGCCGCCCGCGCACAATGGCGGCCCTGGCCGCCCCGCGTGGGGCCGCGCTGTTGAACCCTTCCCCCGTTTGAAACCTACCCGTTCCCTCCTGAGCTCCGGCATCGCGCTCCTGGCCTGCGTGTTCGCTGGCGCGCTGACCTACCGCTGGTCGCTCGATGCGCAACTGGCCGCGCAGCAGCGCGCTGCCAGCCAGCGCCTGGCGTTTGCCGCCCAAAGCCTGGAGTCGCTGCTGCAGCGCAACGAGGCCCTGCCCGCACTGCTGGCGCTCAACAGCCGGACCAACCTGGCCTTGCAGCAGCCCACGCCGCAGAACCTGCAGGCCGCCAATGCCTATCTGGCCTCGGCCGTGGCGCTGGCCGGCGTGGACACAGCCTATGTGATGGACACCGAAGGCCTGACCCTGGCGGCCAGCAACTGGAACCTGCCGAGCAGCTTCGTCGGCCAGAACTACCGCTTTCGCCCCTATTTCGAGGCCGCCATGCAGGGGCAGATCGGCCGCTTCTTCGGTGTGGGGGTGACCACCGGCCGCGCCGGCTACTTCATGGCCTCGGCCCTGCCGCCCGAGGCGCCTGCGCCCGGCGTGGTGGCGGTCAAGATCTCGCTCGACGCCTTCGAGGCGGCGCTGGCCGAGGGCGGCGACACGGTGCTGCTGGCGGATGGGGAGGGCGTGGTCTTCGTGAGCACCGAGCCCGCCTGGCGCTACCGCACGCTGGCCCCCATCCCCACGCCGGTGCGCACCCGCCTGCAGGGCGTGCAGCAGTATGGCAACTACCCGCTGACGCCCTTGCAAGGCCACGGCCCCCGGCCCGTCGATGGCGACACCCTGCGCCTGCAGCAGGCGGGCCAGCAGCGCGACTTCAGCGTGGCGGCGCGCACGGTCGGCCCGCTGGGCTGGCAGATGCTGCTGCTGGCCGACCAGCGCCCGGCCCGGCAGGAGGCGCTGGTCGCGGGCCTGGCCGGTGGCCTGTGCGCGGCCCTGGTGCTGGGCCTGGCCCTGCTGCGCCGGATCGACCGGCTGGGCCGCGCCGAGCGTGCCGCCAGCGCCGAGCGGCTGCGCGAAGCGCATGGCATGCTGGAGGCGCAGATCGCCCAGCGCACGCGCGAGATCACGGCCGCCAACACGGCCCTCGAAGAGCGCGTGCAGGCGCTGCAGCAGGCCGAGCAGATCGTGCGCGGCACGCGCGACACGGCCGTGCAGGCCGGCAAGCTCGCGGTGCTGGGCCAGATGGCGGCCGGCATGAGCCATGAGCTCAACCAGCCCCTGGCGGCCCTGCAGACCCTGTCGGACAATGCCATGGCCCTGCACCAGCGCCAGCGCGGGGAGGACGTGGCCGAGAACCTGCGCCTCATCAGCCAGCTGGCCGAGCGCATGGGCCGCATCGTGCGCCAGCTCAAGAGCTTTGCGCGCAAGGAGCCGCCGGCCCTGCACCCCTGCAGCGTGCGCGAGGCCCTGGACCATGCCCTGCTGCTGCTGGCCCCGCGCTGCCAGGCGGTGGATGCGCGGATCGCCGTCGCTGCCTTCGATGAGCGCCTGTGCGTGCTGGCCGACGCCACGCGGCTCGAGCAGGTGCTGGTCAACCTGCTGCGCAATGGGCTCGATGCGGTGCAGCACCAGGCCGTGCGCGAGGTGCGCTTTGCCGCCGAGGTACAGGCCGGCGGCCAGGTGCTGCTGCGTGTGGCCGATACCGGCCGCGGCATGGACCCCGAGGTGCAGACCCATCTGTTCGAGCCGTTCTACACCACCAAGGCCGGCGAGGGCCTGGGCCTGGGACTGGCCATTTCGCGCATCATCGTGGAAGGCATGGGGGGCACGCTGGTGGCTGCCAACCTGCCCCAAGGCGGCGCCGAATTCACCGTGGGCCTGCCCGGTGCGCCAAGTCCCACAGCCACTTCAGCGAACCAGGACACAGCATGACACCCTCTCCAGGCGGCAACCCGACCGTCTACCTCGTCGAGGACGACGCCATGGTGCGCCGCGCCTATGGGCAGGCCCTGTCGCTGGCCGACATCGAGGTGCGCGCCTTCGCCCACGCGCAGGCCGCGCTCGATGCCTTCGGCCAGGACCGGCCCGCCGTGCTCGTCACCGACATCCAGATGCCCGGCATGGACGGCATGGAGCTGATGCGCACGCTGCGCGCGCAGGACGCCGAGCTGCCCGTGGTGCTGGTCACCGGCCATGGCGATGTGGCCCTGGCCGTGGACGCGATGCGCGATGGCGCCTACGACTTCATCGAAAAGCCGTTCTCCTCCGAACACCTGGTGGCCACCGTGCGGCGCGCGCTGGAGCGCCGGGCCCTGGCCGACGAGTTGCGGCAGCTGCGCGAGCGCAACCCCCGCGATGCGCTGGGCACGCTGGTCGGCCCTTCGCCCGGCATGGCCGAGGTGCGCCGCCTGGTGGCCGCCCTGGCGCCGCTTGGCGTGGATGTGCTGCTGCACGGCGAGACCGGTGCCGGCAAGGAGGTGGTGGCGCGCGCGCTGCATGCGGCCAGCGGGCGCAGCGGCCCCTTCGTGGCCATCAACTGCGGCGCGCTGCCCGAAAGCATCATCGAGAGCGAACTCTTTGGCCATGAGCCCGGTGCCTTCACGGGTGCCACGCGCCGGCGCATCGGCAAGATCGAGCATGCCAACCAGGGCACGCTGTTGCTCGACGAGATCGAGTCCATGCCCCAGCCCCTGCAGATGCGCCTGCTGCGCGTGCTGCAGGAGCGCGAGCTCGAGCGCCTGGGCAGCAACCAGAGCGTACCCATCACCTGCCGCGTGGTGGCTGCCTCCAAGGTGGACCTCAAGGCGCTGGCCGCAGAAGGGCGGTTCCGCACCGACCTGTACTACCGCCTGCATGTGGCCCACATTGCCATACCGCCGCTGCGCGATCGCCCGCAGGACATTCCCGTGCTCATGGCCCACTTCATCGCCCAGGCCGCAGCCCGCCATGGCCGGTCGGCCCCTGCCTGGACCGGCCGCGACCTGGCCGCCTGGCTGGCGCACGACTGGCCCGGCAACGTGCGCGAACTGCGCAACGCCGCAGAGCGCCTGTGCCTGGGCCTGCCCACGGAGCCGCTGGGCGAGGGCGATGCCTCGGCCCCATCGCTTGCGGCCCGCGTGGATGCCTTCGAGCGCAAGCTGCTGCGCGACACCCTGCGCCTCACCCAGGGCAATGTGGCGCGCGCGGCCGAGATGCTGCAGATGCCCCGCAAGACGGTCTACGACAAACTGCAGCGCCATGGGCTGACGCCCGGGGACTTTGCGGTGCGCCCTGGGGCAGGGAGCCCCTCTATATAAGGACAGGGGATGCTCCCAGAGGCGACAGAACTCCTTGGGCGAAATTCTTCGGGTTTTCCCTGCGAGGCCCTCCAAGTGGTGCTATAGTTGAGGGCTTCGCTGCACGGAGGTCCTTGTTGGGGGTTCTGGGTGGTTGAAGAAGAAGGTTTGAAAAAACTTTCGAAGTTTTAGAAAAGTCACCGGATTCTCGGTATACAATCTAAGGCTGCGCTGACAAGAGTGGGTTGCCGAAAGGTGGTTGAGCTTGAAGGTGTGTTGGGGTGGTTGAAAGCGCTGAGCGGTTTCAAAAACTTCAAAAAAGTTTGACGATACTTAAA
>NZ_JACHLK010000018.1 GCF_014207955.1 Acidovorax soli | reverse complement strand
CCGGCGCAATTACGGGTGGTCGGCCTGTCCTTGCCATCACATTGTTCCTGTTCAATCAAGGCTGCAGGATTGTATTTTGTTTTTTCTACACCCTCCAAGAGAAAGTCACCAAAGAGAAGGCAGCCCCGCTGTCTGCGTCCCTTCGCTTCGCTACGGGCAACCTGTGATGCTCGGTCCTGGGGTGGCGTCGCGGAACTCACTTCGTTTGGCCTGCGGCCAAACTCCGTTCAAACATCCGCGACGAGCTAGACCACGAAGTGCGTGTGTCCTTCGGCACACGCACCCACCCCAGGCCCTGCGCTTCTCGGCGCAGCCAGAAGGGGTGGGGAGCGGGGACAGGGACGGCTGCTGCTATGGCAGCTGCGCCGGGTGTCGGTTCGCGCTGCGCGCTGCCGACGCAACTGGCGCGAGCGTCCTGCTCAGGCCAAGCGCAGCGAGGCAACCTGGGCCGAGCGAAGCAATGGCCCGTGTGGAGCCCGTTTCCACCCCCTTCTGACCGTGCCGAGAAGCGCAGGGCCTGGGGTGAGCGCGTGCCGAAGGACACGCGCATCGTTGTCTGACTCACCGTGGATGTCTGAGCGGAGTTCGCCCGCAGGGGGAACGCAGCGAGTTCCACGGTGCACCCCAGGACCGAGCATCGCAGGCTGCCCCCTCGCCCCTGGGCGAGGGGGACGCGGGCAGCGGGGTCGTCTTTTCTTGGCCTACCTTCTTTTGACGAAGCAAAAGAAGGTAGGTGCGCCGCCGGGCGCACATCCCGGCTCCCGCCCTCCAGCAAGGAACAGAAGTAACCACCAACAGCCGGATCTCGGGAGCGCGCACCGCCTCAGGGGTGCGCCGTTGCCCCATGCAGAAACATCGTCTCCACCACCTCCGCCATGCCGCCCCGCGCCACCCGGCCCAGGCGCTCGGCGTCCATCATGCAGACGACAAGCGCGATCAATGATTCGGTCAGCGCTGCCGCGCTGATGTCGATGCGAAAGTAGCCCGTGCGCTGGCAGCGCAGGAAGAAGGCGTCCAGCGCCTTGGTGAACTGGTCCCACTGGTCGGCCCAGCGCTCGTCGCTCAGCGTGTCGGGCTTCCAGTAGTACATCAGGAAGGCGCCCATCTCGCGGTGCACCAGCTGGCCCTGGATCACGCGCTGCAGGGCCTCGCGCGGCGTGCCCTCGTCCAGCCGCGCATCGGCCAGCGCGCGGCGCATCAGCTGCGCGCCGTGCGCCATCAGCCGGGCGATCAACTCATCCCGCGTCTTGCAGAAGCGGTACAGCGTGGCCTTGCTCACGCCCACGGCCTTGGCCAGCTCCTGCAGGGTGGCACGCGGCTTGTCCACCAGGGCCAGGGCCAGCGCGGCCATCAGGCGGTGGTCGTCGTCGGCCGCTTTCGCGTCGGCAGAGGAAGAGGGGGTCATGGTCGTGGGCGCCTTTTTGCCTCAAGGGCTTCTTGTGAACCTGAACAGGCCGTTGCCCGCAATTTTGGCCCCATTTTGTGCATGCTCCGTCAATTCTGTCATCAAAAAACTCAAATGACCTTGTAAAGTTGAAAATGAATCAAAAAAGATTCATTTGGGTTTATGATTCATCTTTCGAGCTGCGGGAGATTCCGCACGCATGACCAAGGACTCACACAATGGACAAGATCAACATGGGCAGGGCGCGAGGGCTGCGGGCCCTGGCGGCAGTGGCTGCCGCAGCGCTGCTGGGCGCATGCGGCAACGGCGGGGGCGGTGCCCCCGGGGGCGCACCGCAGGCGGCAGGGCCGGCGGCCGTCGAGGTGCTGGTGGTTCAGCCCCGGCCGCTGGCGATCACGCAGGAGCTGCCGGGCCGCATTGCCGCCGCGCGGGTGGCCGAGGTGCGCGCCCGGGTGGCCGGCATCGTGCTCAAGCGGCATTTCCAGGAAGGGGCCGACATCCAGGCCGGCCAGTTGCTGTTCAGCATCGACCCGGCGCCCTACAGGGCGGCACTGGCACGGGCCGAGGGCGAACTGGCCAAGGCCGATGCCGCCGTGGGCGACGCGCAGGCCGTGGTCAAACGCTACACCCCGCTGGCCAAGGTCGAGGCCGTGAGCCAGCAGGACCTGGACACGGCCCAGACCGCGCTCAAGAGCGCGCAGGCCGCACGCACCTCGGCCCTGGCCGATGTGCAGACGGCCCAGCTGAACCTGGGCTACACGCGGGTCACGGCGCCCATTGCCGGACGCATTGGCCGCGCAGCCGTGACCGAAGGGGCCCTGGTCGGCCAGGGCGAGGCGACAGCGCTGGCCACCATCCAGCAGTTGCACCCCATCTATGCCGACTTCACCCAGCCCGTGGCCGACGTGGTGCGCGCCAGGGAGGCCCAGGCCGCGGGCAAGCCGCAGGCGGCCCCCCTGGTGCTCAGCGTGGAAGGCGCGCGCCAGACGCGCGAGGGCCGCCTGGTGTTTGCCGACGTCACGGTGGACCGCAGCAGCGGCCAGATCTCGTTGCGCGGCGAGTTCCCCAACCAGGACGCCCTGCTGCTGCCCGGCATGTACGTGCGCGTGCGCAGCCCCCAGGCCACGGACCCAGCCGCCGTGCTGGTGCCCCAGCGCGCCGTGAAGCGCGACACCGAAGGGCGCGCGCAGGTGATGGTGCTCGGCTCCGACGGCAAGGTGCAGGCGCGCCCCGTGCAGGCCGGCACCATGGTCGGTGCCGACTGGCACATCCTCTCGGGCCTGGCGGCCGGGGACAAGGTGATCGTCGGCGGCCCGGCCGTCAACGCAGGCGACCAGGCGGCCGAGGCCGCGCCCCCCGCGCCCGCAGCCCAGGCCCCCGCGCCCGCATCCAACAAGGCCGTGCTGTGATCCACCGCGCCGCCACCGCACACCGTTCAGCGCCCCGCCACCGGGGCCCGTAAACCACCATGTCGAAATTCTTCATCGGCCGGCCCAAGCTTGCCTGGGTCGTGGCCATCTTCATCACGCTGGCGGGCCTGCTGGCGATCCCTTCGCTGCCGGTCTCGCAGTTCCCGGACGTCGCGCCGCCGCAGATCTCCGTCTACGCCACCTACCCGGGGGCCTCGGCCACCACGGTGGTGGAGTCGGTCACCAGCATCCTCGAAGAGGAGCTCAATGGCGCCAAGGGGCTGCTGTACTTCGAATCGTCGAGCTCCAGCGGCACCGGCGAGATCTCGGTCACCTTCCAGCCCGGTACCGACCCGGCGCTGGCCCAGGTGGACGTGCAGAACCGCCTCAAGAAGGCCGAGTCGCGCCTGCCCGCCGCCGTCACGCAGCAGGGGCTGCAGGTGGAGCAGGCCAACTCGGGCTTTCTGCTCATCTACTCGCTGACCTATAAGGGCGATGCGGCGGACCGCGACGTGGTCGGCCTGGCCGACTACGCGGTGCGCCACATCAACAACGAGATCCGGCGCCTGCCCGGCGTGGGCAAGCTGCAGTTCTTCGGTTCCGAGGCGGCCATGCGCGTCTGGCTCGACCCCAAGAAGCTCTTGGGCTACGGCCTGTCGGTGGCCGACGTGAACACCGCCATTGCCGCGCAGAACGTGCAGGTGCCGGCCGGCAGCTTCGGCGGGCGGCCCGGCACGGTGGAGCAGGAGCTCACGGCCACGCTGGCCGTCAAGGGCATGCTCGAATCGCCCGAGGAGTTCGGCCGCATCGTGCTGCGCGCCAACGCCGATGGCTCGTCTGTGCGCCTGGCCGACGTGGCGCGGCTGGAGATCGGGCGCCAGGACTACAGCGTCGAAAGCCGCCAGGACGGCCGCAAGGCCGTGGCCGCGGCCGTGCAGCTCACGCCCGGCGGCAATGCCATCCAGACGGCCAACGCCGTGAAGGCGCGCCTGGCCGAGCTGTCGGTCGCGCTGCCCGCGGACATGGAATATTCCATCGCCTACGACACCTCGACCTTCGTCAAGGTGGCCATCGAGAAGGTCATCCACACCCTGCTCGAAGCCATGGTGCTGGTGTTCCTGGTGATGTTTTTGTTCCTGCAGAACTTCCGCTACACGCTGATCCCTTCCATCGTGGTGCCGGTGTGCCTGATGGGTACCTTCGCGGTGATGTACGGGCTGGGCTTTTCCGTCAACATGATGACCATGTTCGGCATGGTGCTGGCCATCGGCATCCTGGTGGACGACGCCATCGTGGTGGTGGAGAACGTCGAGCGCATCATGGCCACCGAAGGCCTGCCGCCGCGCGAGGCCACCATCAAGGCCATGGGCGAGGTCAGCGGCGCCATCGTCGGCATCACGCTGGTGCTCACGGCCGTGTTCCTGCCGCTGGCCTTCATGGGGGGCTCGGTCGGGGTGATCTACCGGCAGTTCTCGCTGGCGTTGGCGGTGTCCATCCTGTTCTCGGGTTTTCTCGCGCTCACGCTCACGCCAGCGCTGTGCGCCACCCTGCTCAAGCCCATCCCCCAGGGCCACCATGAGGAGAAGAAGGGCTTCTTCGGCGCGTTCAACCGCGGCTTTGGCCGGCTCACCGAGCGCTTTGACGTGCTCAACCACCGCCTGCTGCGCCGCACCGGCCGCTTCATGCTGGTGTACCTGGCGATCTTCGCGGTGCTGGGCTTTCTGTATGTGCGCGTGCCCGAGTCCTTCGTGCCCACCGAGGACCAGGGCTACCTGATCGTGGACATGCAGCTGCCTCCGGGCGCGACCTACGCGCGCACCGAGAAGCTGGTCAGCGAAGTGGATTCGTACCTGATGTCGCGCGAGGGCATGGCCTCGGCCTTCTCGGTGCTGGGCTTCAGCTTCTCGGGCTCGGGCCAGAATGCGGCGCTGGGTTTCCCCAACCTCAAGGACTGGTCCGAGCGCAGCGCGGCCCAGTCGCCCGCGGCTGAGGCCGCGGCGCTCAACGAGCGCTTTGCCGGCAGCAAGGACGGCACGGTGATGGCCGTGACGCCGCCGCCCATCGAAGGCCTGGGCAATGCGGGCGGCTTCGCGCTGCGCCTGCAGGACCGCGGCGGCGTGGGGCGCGCGGTGCTGAGCCAGGCGCGCGACCAGCTGCTGCAGCAGGCCAACACCTCGCCGCTGATCGCCTACGCCATGATGGAAGGCCTGCAGGACGCACCCCAACTGCGCCTGGACGTGGACCGCGCCAAGGCCGAGGCGCTGGGCGTGGGTTTCGATGTGGTCAATACGGCCATCTCCACCGCCTACGGCTCGGCCATGGTGAACGACTTCGCCAACGCCGGGCGCCTGCAGCGCGTGATCGTGCAGGCCGACATCAAGGAGCGCATGACGCCCGAGGGCATTCTGGCGCTGCATGTGCCCAGCAAGACGGGCGTGCAGGTGCCGCTCAGTTCCTTCATCACTGCGCACTGGGAGACCGGGCCGGTGCAGCTGTCGCGCTACAACGGCTACCCGGCCTTCAAGATCAGCGGTGATGCGGCGCCGGGCCACAGCACGGGCGAGGCCATGGCCGAGCTCGAACGCATCGTGGCCGGGCTGCCCCAGGGCATCGGCTACGAGTGGACCGGCCTGTCGCTGCAGGAGCGCGCGGCCGGTGGGCAGGCGCCCTTCCTGTTCGCGCTGGCCATCCTGGCGGTGTTTTTGCTGCTGGTGGCCTTGTACGAGAGCTGGGCCGTGCCCATGGCGGTGATGCTCATCGTGCCCATCGGCGCGCTGGGGGCGGTGCTGGCCGTCACGGTGACCGGCATGTCCAACGACGTGTACTTCAAGGTGGGGCTGATCACCATCATCGGCCTGGCGGCGAAGAACGCCATCCTGATCGTGGAATTTGCCAAGAGCCTGCACGAACAGGGGCTGTCGCTGGTCGAGGCTGCCGTGCAGGCCGCACGCCTGCGGCTGCGGCCCATCGTGATGACCTCGCTGGCCTTCATTTTGGGCGTGGTGCCGCTGGTGCTGGCCTCCGGGGCGGGCGCGGCCAGCCAGCGCTCGCTGGGCACGGGCGTCATCGGCGGCATGCTCAGCGCCACGGTGCTGGGCGTGGTCTTCGTGCCCATCTTCTTTGTCTGGGTGCTGTCGCTGTTTGCGCGCCGCAAGGTAGCCAGTGCTTCAGCCGCCACCTCCGAACCGATTGCCGTGAAATGAACCACCGAATGACACGCACCCTTTCCGCCCTGGGCCTGGCGCTGCTGCTGGCCGGCTGCGCCTCGCTGACGCCCGGGTACCAGCGGCCCGAGGCCCCCGTGCCGGCCGCCTGGCCTGCCACCCAGGCCGAACCGGCCCCGGCAGCGCCGCTGCAGTGGCAGGACTTTGTGACCGACGAGCGCCTGCGCGCCCTGGTGGCGCAGGCGCTGCGGGACAACCGCGACCTGCGCCAGACCCTGCTCAACGTGGAGGCCGTGCGCGCGCAGTACCAGATCCAGCGCGCGGATCGCGTACCCAGCCTGGGGCTGCAGGGCAATGGCACGCGCCAGCGCACGCCGGCCGACCTGTCGGGCAGCGGCCGTGCCACCACCCAGGGCAGCTACCAGGTGGGCCTGGGCGTCACGGCCTTCGAGATCGACCTGTTCGGCCGCGTGCGCAGCCTGAGCGAGGCGGCACTGCAGGATTACCTGGCCACCGAGTCGGGCGCGCAGGCCGCGCGCATCAGCCTGGTGGGGCAGGTGATCGAGACCAGCCTGCAGCGCGATGGCGCGCTGCGCCGGCTGCAGCTGGCACAGCAGACCCTGCAGGCGCGCGAGCAGTCGCTGCAGCTGACGGCCCAGCGCCGCGCTGGCGGTGCTGCGACGGCGCTCGACCACCAGGAGGCCCTGGGCCTGGCCGAGCAGGCCCGGGCCGAGGTGGAGCGCACCCAGCGCGAGCTGCACCAGGCCACCAATGCGCTGCGCCTGCTCGTGGGCAGCGATGCGCCCGCGCTGGGCCTTTCGGCGGCCAGCGATGGCACGCCCCTGCTGGTGCAGGACATCGCGGCCGGCGCACCGTCGGACCTGCTGGCGCGCCGGCCCGACATCGTGGCGGCCGAGCAGCAGTTGCGCGCACGCCATGCCGACATCGGCGCGGCGCGGGCCGCGTTCTTCCCACGCATCACGCTCACCGGGCTGCTGGGCAGCTCCAGTGCCGAGCTGTCCGGCCTGTTCCGTGCGGGGCAGGGGGCCTGGTCGTTTGCGCCGCAACTGAGCCTGCCCATCTTCGATGGCGGGCGCAACCAGGCCGGGCTGGAACTGGCCCAGGTGCGCAAGGACGCCGCCGTGGCACGCTACGAGGGCACGGTGCAGACCGCCTTCCGCGAGGTGGCGGATGCGCTGGCCGCCACCGACACGCTGCGGCGCGAGGAGGCCGCACGCCTGGCCCTGGTGCAGAGCAGCCAGGAGGCGCTGCGCCTGGCCGAGGCACGCTACCGCGGCGGGGTGGACAGCCACCTGCGCTACCTGGAGGCGCAGCGCTCGGCCTATGCCAGCCAGCAGGCGTACATCGAGACCAGCACCCAGCGGCAGATGGCGCTGGCCACGCTGTTCAGGGCGCTGGGCGGGGGCTGGTCGGTGGAACCGCAGGGAGAGCGGCCAGCCGGTCCAGCGCCTCGCGCGTGAGCCGGTAGCTCAGCCGGTCGGCCACGCGCACCGCACCCAGGCCTTCGTAGAAGGCAATGCCCGCATGGTTGGACGCCTTCACGTTCCAGTCCATGCGGCCGCAGCCCCCATCGGCTGCGTACCGGGCAACCCAGGCCACGAGCTGGCGGCCAATGCCCTGGCCACGGGCATGGGCGCTCACGAACAGCTCCTTGAGCAGGCACTGGCGCCGGTGCTCGGGGCTGGGGTCCACCAGCGAATGCAGGAGCACGGCGGCGGCAAAGCCCAGGGCCGTTCCCTCCCCATCGCTAGCAACCACCAGGTGTACGGATGAGCCAGGCGCAAGCAGATGGTCGCGCAGGTGAGTTTGCACTGCGTCGCGCGGTGCCGTGGCCACGCCGGCATCGGCGTAGTAGGCGTTCAGTTCGCAGAGCAGGTCCACGAGCGCGGCGCTTGCGCTGGTGGCGAGTGCGATCTGCGCGGCAGGGCGGGCCGTGCGGTTCATCCCGCCTGCGTCATGGGAAAAAGCGCGCCAGCGCGTCCTCGAAGGCCGGCACGTCTGCGCCGACGTGGGTGGCGTTGTACTCGGCCTTGAGCAGCGTCAGCCCAGGGTTGCTCTGTGCGGCCATCTGGGCATGCAGAGGGTTGACGACGGGCACCATGTTTCCATTGACGGCGCCGGTGAGGAACAGCGTGGCGTTCAGAGGCTTGCCGTCGAGCTGCTTTTCGTATGCCAGGAAGGCCGTCGGATTGCTGTGACCGCCGTAGCTGGATTCGGTGGACAGGTAGTGCGAGAAGCTCAAGGCGCCGGCCATGCCCTCGATCACCAGGGCCGCCACCACGAAATAGCCGCCATGCGACAGGCCCGAGAGCGCGCGGCGCTTGGGGTCGGCGCGGTACTGGCGCTCGATGGCGGGCGCCAGCTCCCGGGTGATGAAGTTCAGGTAGACCGCTGCGCCGGGCAGCAGGAAGTCCGTGCCGCGCTGGGCCGTGCCGCCGATGCCCACCAGGATGGCCTGCGTGCCCCGGCGCTGCATCACCTGCTTGAAGGTGTCGAAGCGCGTGGGGGCCAGGCCGCTGCTGCCGTACAGGGCATCGCCTTCGGTCACGTAGATGGTGGGCAATGGGGCCGTGCCCGTGGCGTACGACGCAGGAAGGTAGACGCGGATGGCGTAGGAGCCACCCGTCGCCTCGGACCGCAGCGACGAGTTGATGACCTGGCCCACGGACTCGGCGGGCGGCTCGTCGCTGGACGAACCGCCACCGCCGCAGGCTGCCAGCGCCGTGGCGGCGGCAGCCGCCAGCAGGGCGGTGCGGCGTGGAAGGGAAACAATGGGGCGTGGCGTTGGCTGGGGCAGCTTCATGCGTGGGACTCCTCCTGTGCGGCCCATTGTAGGGAGGACCGCCGCCTTGCGCTGGGGCGTGCCCAGGCGCTCAGAACCGGGCCCGGTCCAGGTCGGCGATCAAGGTGGTTTCCACCGGCCGCCAACCCAGGCGCTGCTGCGTGAGCGCGCTGGATGCCGGGCTGTCCATGCCGGCAAAGCGCGCCAGCCAGCCAAAGTGCTGCCCCGCCTCGCTGGCTGGCACCGAGACCACGGGCAGTTGCAGGCCCCTGCCAATGGACTCGGCCACCGCCTTGAGCGCCACGCCCTCTTCGCCCACCGCGTGGTAGCGGGCGCCGCGCACACCTTGCTCCAGCACCAGCCGGTACAGGCAGGCCGCGTCGAGCACATGCACGGCGGGCCAGCGGTTGCTGCCTTCGTCCACATAGGCCACCACGCCCTTTTCGCGCGCCAGTGCGATCAGGTAGGTGATGAGCCCCTGCTTGAAGGGGTCGTGCACCTGCGGCAGGCGCACCACGCAGGCATGCACGCCCTGCTGCGCCAGATCGGCGGCGGCCTCTTCGGAGGCGCTGCGCGGCACGCCGGCGCTGCTGGGCACGGGCGCGTGCTCTTCGGTGCCTACGCCACCGGTGCCCAGCAGGGTCATGCCGGTGGTGACGAGCAGCGGGCGGTCACTGCCTGCCAGCTCCGCGCCCATCGTGGCGATGACCTGCCGGTCGGCCTCGCAGTTGGCCGCATAGGTCGAGAAGTCGTGGTTGAACGCCGTGTGGACCACGCCATCGGCGTGGGCGATGCCGCGGCGCAGGCTGGCGAGGTCGTCGATGGCGCCGCGGTGCACTTCGGCGCCGACCGCGGCCAGGCGCTCGGCCGCTTCGTCCGAGCGGGCCAGGCCCAGCACCGTGTGGCCCGCATCGATCAGTTCGCGGGTGATGGCCGTACCGACAAAACCGGTCGCACCGGTCACAAATACACGCATGGAAGAACCCCTGGGGTGGAAGGAAGGGGGCAGTGTCGGTATCCTCTCTATCCAGGTAAAGTAGTGTTCTTATACAGGTATAAGAAGTAACAGGAATCGCTCCCATGGCCGATGGCACCAAGGACAACCCGCTGGGTGACTACCTGCGCGACCGCCGCACGCGCATGGACCCGGCGGCGCTCGGCTTTCCGCTGGTGCGCCGGCGCACGCCCGGCCTGCGCCGCGAAGAGGTGGCCCAGCGCGCCCACGTCAGCGCCACCTGGTACACCTGGCTGGAGCAGGGCCGGGGCGGGGCGCCGTCGGCCGAGGTGCTGGCGCGCATCGCGCGCGCGCTGATGCTGACCGATGCCGAGCGCGAATACCTCTTCCTGCTGGCCCTGGGCCGACCGCCCGAGGTGCGCTTTCAGGACGCCGAAGGCGTGACGCCGCGGCTGCAGCGCGTGCTCGATTCGCTCGAAACCAGCCCGGCCTATGTGCGGACCTCGACCTGGGACGTGGTGGCCTGGAACCATGCCTCCACCCGTGTGCTCACCGACTACGGCGCCTTGCCTGCAGGGCAGCGCAACATCCTGCGCGTGGTCTTTGGCAGCATGGCGCTGCGCCGCAAGATGCCCAACTGGGAGCGCGACTCGCGCTTCATCGTCGGCGCCTTCCGCGCCGATGTGGCACGCGCTGGCGCCGCCGCGCGCGTGCAGCCCATGGTGGACGAGCTGTGCCAGCTCGACCCCGAGTTCCGCGCCCTGTGGCGCGGCAACGATGTGCAGAGTGCCTACGGCGAGCACCCCAAGCATGTGGTGCACCCGGTGGCCGGCCCCATCGATCTGGAGTACTCGGCCTTTGCCGTCGATGGCCGGCCCGACCTGGGCATGGTGGTCTACACCCCGGCCACGCCGCGCGACCTGGCGCGCGTGAAGGCGTTGATCGCGGCGGGCGAGGGCGCCAAGGCGCTGGCAGCAGCACCTGCCGCGAAGCGTTCGCGCCAGTCCGCGCCGGCATAGCCCCCGTTGCTTGTCACCCCGCCAGTCCTGCAGGAGACCCGCCAGATGACCACCCCTCCAGTTGCTCACGCCAGCTTCGACCAGTTCCAGGCCCGGTCCTTGGCCGAAGGCTTCGACGAAGTGCTGGTGCGCGAGTGGGCGCCCGGGCAAGAGGGTGAGCCTGTCTATGGCCTTTTCAGGACCGCGCAAGTGCCTTGCCGGGATGGGGTGCAAGGCGCGGTGCGCAGTTGATAGCTCAGCTATCAACAAGCGCAGCAACGCCGCAGACCGCCCGGCAAGGCACTTGCCCGAAGGGTTGGGGTGAAATCGGGCGATTGGACGCCTCGGCTGCTTGCATGGGCACGAGCCCATGCGGCGCATCCGAGGCATCCACTCATCCCGATTGCGCCCCAACGCGGCCCCGAAAAGGCCATAGACAGGCTCTAGCATCGGCACGACTTCGGCGTGAGCGCCATCGTCGTGCAGGGCGAGATGTGGCTCACCTGCGCGGGCCGCGAACGGCACCTGCTGCCGGGTGACGCCTTCACGCTGGACCGCAATGAGCCGCATGCGGAGCGCTATGGCGCGCAGGGGGCGACCTACTGGGTGGCGCGGCGCAACCCTCAGGATTGAGGGGCCTGCCCCGCGTGCCGGGGCAACAGGCAGCGCAGGCCCACGCCGCGCCCGCCCAGGCCTTCGCCAAAGCCCAGGCTGCCGCCCATGCGCTGCACCACGCGGTGCACGATGGCCAGGCCCAGGCCGGTGCCGGCCTCGCTGGTGCCGGGGATGCGGTAGAAGCGCTCCCAGACCTGCGCACGGTGCTCGGGGGCAATGCCCCGGCCATCGTCCTGCACCTGCAGCACCAGTTGCTCGCCCTGGGCCGCACCGGCGCCGCCATCTGCCAGCAGGCCCAGGCTCACTTCCACATGGCCGCCGGACGCACCGTAGCGGATGGCGTTGTCCACCAGGTTGTCGACGATGGAGCACAGGCCTTCGCGGTCAAGCCGGGCTTCCAGGTGCTCGGGGGCGTTCAAGGCCAGCTCGATGCGTTGTGCACGCGCCAGGGGCACCAGCAGCGCGACACGGGTGCGCAGGAGGTCGGCCACGTCCAGGAGCTCGTGGACTGCCGGGGCACTGGGCGCGGCGGCAGCATCGGCACGGGCCAGGGTCAGCAACTGCGTGAGCAGGTGCGAGGCCCGTGCAATGCCCTGCTGCAGCGCGCGGGCGGCCTGGCCGCGCGCGGCGGGGTCGGGCTCGGTCAGCAACTGGTGCGCCTGGGCATTGACGGCGGCCAGGGGGGTGCGCAGCTCGTGTGCGGCATCGGCCAGAAAGCGGCGCTCCGCCTCCAGGCGCTGGGCCTCGTGGGCCAGCAGGGCGTTGAGCTCGTGGATCACGGGTGCGGTTTCGGCATAGAGCCGGTCCACCTGCACCGGTGCCAGATCGCCCGCGCGGCGGCGCGAGATGCGCTCGGCCAGCTGGCGCAGCGGGGCCAGCCCGCTGCGCACGGTGATCCACACGACCAGCGCATGCCACAGGAAAACACCCAGCTGGCTCTTGAGCACCAGCCACAGGATGGGCAGCAGCGCGCCCAGGCGCAGCGTGCCGGGCTCGGCCACCTGCACCACCACGCTCGCGTCGCTGGACGGCTGGGTGTGCAGATGCCAGGGCGGGTTGCCGGCCGGCGGTGCCGCACCATCGGCCATTGCGGTGGCCGCTGCGGGTGCAGGCCAGGGCACCTCGTCGTTGCTGTCGCTGCCGCCACTCTGGTACAGCACCTGGCCCTGCGGGCCGAGCACCCGGTAGTGGGTGAGTCCGGCCGCACCCAGCAGGTCGCGGCCCGTGATGCGCACCAGGGCTTCCTGGGTGGCCTGCATGCGTGCGGGCAGGCCCGCTGGCGGGCCGCTGGCCGCCTCGGCCAGGATGCGCGAGGTTTCCTGGAGCCGCAGGTCGATGTCTTCGGGGCTGCGTTCCAGCGCCACCCAGGTCATCACCGAGGCCAGGGCCAGCCAGGCCACCACCAGGGCCAGGGCCTGCCAGGCGATCAGGCGGCGGATCAGCGAGGGCGGGTGGGCGCCGCCGGGCACCGGGGCTGCTGCGGGCGCTTGGAGGGTGGTCGCGTGCGTCATGGCGCCGTGTCCGTGGCGGGGGCTTCCAGCACATAGCCGACGCCGCGCACCGTGCCGATCAGGTGGTTGCCCAGCTTGCGCCGCAGTTTGTAGACGTGCACGTCGGTGGCGTTGCTGTCCAGCGTGTCGGCCGGGCTGGAGCTGGCCTCGATCTGGGCACGTGTGAGCACGCGGCCGGGGTCTTCCGCCAGGGCGCGCAGGATGTCGTACTCGCGGGCGGACAGGTGCACGTCCTGCCCATGCAACTGCACCCTGCGCCGCGCGGTGTGGATGGACAGCGGCCCGATCTGCCAGACGCTGCTGGCCTGCCCGCTGTGGCGCCGCAGAAGCGCACGCACGCGCGACAGCAGCTCCTCGATCGCGAAGGGCTTGCCTAGGTAGTCATCGGCCCCGGCGTCCAGGCCCTGCACGCGCTCGCCCACGCTGTCGCGCGCGGTCAGCAGCATCACCGGCGTGGCCTGCCCCTGTTCGCGCCACCAGGCCAGCAGCTCCAGCCCGGTCTCGCCGGGCAGGCCGATGTCCAGCAGCAGCAGGGCAAAGTGCTGCTCCTGCAGGAAGCGGCGCGCATCGGCACTGCTGCGCAGCCACACCACATGGTGGCCCGCCACGGTGAGCACGCGCTGCAGTGAATTGCCCAGGGGGAGGTCGTCTTCCACGAGGAGGATGCTGGCCATGCGGTGTCGGTACGGTGGGGGGTAGAGGGGCTGCGGCGATTCTAGGAGCCGCTTGCGCAGATTGCGGGTGGGGCGGCGGGGGTGTTCATCGGAGCTTCATCTTCGCGGCGCGAAGGTGGCGCTGGCTTCATGGGGGCTTCATGCAGCGCTTTGCACACTGCGGGCTTCCTTTCTTTTCTCCTTCACTTCCGGGTTGTCCGCATGAATCTGCAAAACGCCATCGCCCTTTTCCCGCCACGCCACCTGGCATGCGCCTTGTTCATTTCCCTCCTGTCGGCCTGCGGCGGAAGCTCCGATGAGGGGCATGTCGTCACGGTGGACGGTATCAGCATGGACAAGACCATCAACAAGACCGGCCGCTACGACCTGGAGGTGACCGGTGCCCGCAACGACGTCACGGTGTCCGCCGGCAACACCGTCGGGCGCATCATCGTGGCGGGTGTCAACAACCGCATCTTCGTGCTGGAGACCGCCACCGTGGAGCGCATCGAGCTCGATGGCAGCGGCAACACGGTCTATGTGCCCAAGGGGCACAAGCCGCCGGTCACGCGCCATGGCAACAACAACGATGTGATCGAGCGCTGAGTGCTCCGGGGTGGGGCCAGAAGCTGCAAAGGCACAAGGCCCAGCCCGTGGACTGCGGCGGTGGCAGGGCTGCGGCAGCAGGTGCCTGGTGGTGCCTTGTGCCGGTGCGGCTTGCAGGGCAGGGGTGTCGTGGCCGTTCACGCGTTTTTTTGCCGCTCGCGAGCGTGCCCGGCCTGGCCCTGCCAACTGTTGCTCCCCCGCCTCATCCCCAGCAAATCCGCCCCGTCTTACGAAAAATCACGCTTTCCCTCTTGTCATTTTCCATAATTATGAGAAATTACACCCACGCGAGAGCAAAGCCAGCGTTTGCCGTCATTTGGTGGCACGTTGGCGGCAAAAGCCGGTTCCCTGGGGCAGGGCGCGGCCGCTGATCGCCTGGAGTTCGCCTGAACATGCGCCTGGTATCCAATTCCCTGCACGACGAAGTCGCCTCGCGGCTGCGGGAGGAGATCTTTGCCGGCAAGCTCGCGCCGGGCAGCTTCCTCGACGAGGTGGCGCTGTGCGAGCGGCTCGCGATTTCGCGCACGCCGCTGCGCGAGGCGCTCAAGGTGCTGGTGGCCGAGGGCCTGCTGCGCCATGAGCCGCGGCGCGGCTGCTTCGTGGCCGAGGTCACGGCGCGCGACCTGGACGAGATCTTCCCCGTGATCGCGCTGCTCGAAGGCCGGGCCGCGCACGAGGCCACGCGCCATGCCAGCGCCGCCGATGTGGCCGCGCTGGAGGTGCTGCACCAGCGCCTGCAGGCCCACGCGGCGGCCGGGCGCATCACCGAATACTACGAAGCCAACCACGCCATCCACGAGGCCTTCATCACCCTGGCCGACAACCGCTGGCTGGCCCAGGTGATTGGCGACCTGCGCAAGATCCTGCGCCTGGCCCGCCTGCAGCAGCTGCACGCGCCCGGGCGCCTGCAGCAGAGCCTGGCCGAGCACCTGGCGGTGTTTGCCGCCCTGAAGGCCCAGGACTGCGATGCCGCCGAGGAGGCCATGCGCACCCATCTGCTGCGCCAGCGAGAGGCCCTGCGCGACGTAGCCCGCACCCAGCAATCGAGGTTGACACGATGAACATGAACACCGCCCCCGAATGGATCGCCCGCAGTGTCTCGCGCCTGCGCTCCGCTGCCCCGGCCAGCGACAACAAAGCCCCGGGAGACAAGCCCGCGCGAGCGGCGGCCGACAAGGCCAACGTGACCGATGTGGTGGCCAAGGTGGCCGCGCCGCGCTCCACCAACGAGCGCCTGGCGGCCACGCTGCGCCGTGGGCAGGAAGCGCTGTCGCCGCGCGCCCTGCGCCGCCTGCTGGCCGACCTGCAGGAAGTGGTGGCCCCGCAGGTCAGCGAGATCGAGGGCGGGCGCCGCGCCCAGGGCGTGGCCCAGTGGTACGCCGCGGCCGAGCCCGAGGAGCGGCGCGACATGTGGCTGCTGCTGTGCGAGCAGTTCGCACCCGATGCCACGCGCTTCAAGTCGGCGCGCCAGCGCTACGAGGCCGCGGCCGGCACGGCCGAGGAAGGCCAGGCCGAGATCAGCCTGCGCCGCGCCCTGGTGTCGCCGCGCACGCGCCTGCTGCAGCGTTTTGCGGTGTTCCCCGAGGGCATGCGCTTTCTGGTGGACATGCGGGCCGAATTGCTGCCCCTTCTCAAGGCCGACAAGCGCCTGCTGGCGCTCGATGCGGAGCTGGAGCACCTGTTCTCCACCTGGTTCGACGTGGCCTTCCTGGAGCTGCGCCGCCTGTCGTGGGATTCACCGGCCTCGCTGATCGAAAAGCTCATCAAATACGAGGCGGTGCACGACATCCGCAGCTGGGCCGATGTGAAGAACCGGCTGGACAGCGACCGCCGTTGCTACGGCTTCTTCCACCCGCGCCTGCCCAACGAGCCGCTGATCTTCGTGGAGGTGGCGCTGGTGGACCACATCTCGGCCAGCATCACCCCGCTGCTGGACGAGGCTGCCGCGCCGGCCGATCTGGCCAAGGCCACCACGGCGATCTTCTATTCCATCAGCAACACCCAGAACGGGCTGCGCGGCGTGAGCTTTGGCGACTCGCTCATCAAGCATGTGGTGGAGACGCTGAATGCGGAGTTCCCGCGCCTGCGCACCTTTGCCACGCTCTCGCCCATCCCGGGCTTTCGCAGCTGGCTGGGCAAGCACGCGGGTGCCATGCTGGAGAAGCTGGACGACAAGCGCCGCGCCGAGCTGGGCCGCGCCGTGGGCTTCGAGCCGCCACAGGCCGCGCACCTGCTCACCGCGCTGGAAAAGCCGCTGGACCTGGAGCCCCGCTCGCCCGTGCGGCAAATGCTGCTCGAATGCGCGGCGCACTACCTGGCGCGCGAGCTGGCCGAGGGCAAGCCCGTGGACCCGGTGGCGCGCTTCCACCTGGGCAACGGTGCGCGTGTGGAGCGGCTGAACTGGGGGGGCGATCCTTCGGCCAAGGGGCTCAAGCAGTCCTACGGGCTGATGGTCAACTACCTGTATGACCTCAAGCGCATCGACAAGCACCGGGGCCTGCTGGCGCAGGGCAAGATCCCCACCTCCGGGGACATCGAAAGCCTTTGCCGGAACTGATCCGAAGAACCCGGGCCCGGCCCTGGCGCCCCGGTCTGCCGGGGCCGGGAGCAAGCCCGTACGGACAGGGTGTGCATCGGTGACACCCGTGTCGTAAGCCGGCGCTACCATGCGCCTCTTGTGTGTTGGCATTTTCATTTTTATTTTTAGAAGACAGGAGACAAGGATGAAAGACAACGACCTGCAGCGCCGCGACGTGCTGCGCGGTGCCGCTGCTGCGGCCGCCGCTCTGGCCTGTGGCAGCAGCTGGGCCCAGGCCTCGGCGTGGCCCAGCAAGCCGGTGACGCTGGTGGTGCCGTTCCCCGCAGGCGGGGGCACCGACGCCTTTGCCCGCCCCATGTCGGCGCAGTTCTCCAAGACCACGGGCAAGACCCTGGTCATCGACAACCGGGGCGGCGCCGGCGGCACCGTAGGCGCGAGCTTTGCGGCCAAGGGCGCGCCCGATGGCTACACCTTGTTCATGGGCGCGGTGCACCATGCCATCGCGCCATCGATGTACCCCAAGCTCGACTACGACATCGAGAAGGATTTCATCCCCCTGGCCCTGATGGCCAATGTGCCCCAGGTGCTGGTGGTCAACCCCAAGGCCGTGCCGGTGGCCAACTACCAGCAGTTCCTCGAACACGTCAAGCGCAACCCCGCCAAGCTCAACTACGGCTCGGCCGGTGCCGGCACCTCGCACCACCTGGCGGGCGAGCTGTTCAAGCAGCAGACCAAGACCTTCATCACCCATATTCCCTACCGCGGTGCGGGCCCGGCGCTGCAGGATCTGATCGCGGGCAACGTGGACATGATGTTCGACGGCCTGGGCTCGTCGGCCGCGCACATCAAGGGTGGCCGCATCAAGGCGCTGATGGTGGCCGGCACCAAGCGCAACCCGGCCTTCCCCGACGTGCCCTGCGCCGCCGAGGTGGGCCTGCCCGAGTACACCGTGACCACCTGGTACGGCCTGTGGGCGCCCAAGGGCACGCCGGCCGACATCCAGGCGCGCATTGTCGAAGAGGTCAAGCGCATCGGCACGGCCGACGAGATCAAGACCATCTGGGCCAGCAACGGCGCCGAGTACGGCTCCCTGACCCCGCAGCAGTTCGGCGCCATGGTGAGCAGCGAGGTCAAGCGCTGGGCGGCTGTGGTGAAAGCCTCGGGCGCCAAGCTCGACTGAAATGAAACACCCCCTGAGTCGCTTCGCGCCTTCCCCCTCTCTCGACTCGCTGCGCGATTCGGGAGGGGGACGCCCCCAGTGCGGCGGGGCGGCCCTTGCACGGGGGCGCTGGCTTTGGCCGCGCCAGTTTCGAGCAATGAACAAGTAAGAAGAAAGGCGATATGCAGGCAGCAGCAGTGTCCGCAGGGACATCAGCAACCAGGGCCGAAGTGGTCGTGGCGAGCGCGCCCGGCCCGGCCGGCGAGGCCGGCGTGGTGCAGGTCACGCTGCGCCATACCGGCCGGCTCAACGCCATGTCGCGCGCCATGTGGCAGCAGCTGCGCGCGGTGTTCAAGGACATCCAGCGCAGCCACGGGGCGCGCTGCGTACTGATCGAGGGCGACGGGCCGGCGTTCTGCGCGGGCGGCGACATCTCGGAGTACCCGGGCTTTCGCTTCGATGCGGCGGCGCTGCGCGAATTCCACGAGGGTGATGTCTGGGGTGGGCTGTCGGCCATGCTGGACTGCGACGTGCCCATCGTCGCCCACATCGCCGGCGCCTGCATGGGCGCGGGCGTGGAGATCGCCAGCTGCTGCGATGTGCGTGTGGCCCATGCGGGAGCGCGCTTTGGCGCGCCCATCGCGCGCCTGGGCTTTCCCATGGCGCCGCGCGAGGCGCAGTTGGTGGCCGGCGCCGTGGGCGAGGTCACCGCGCGCCAGATGCTGCTCGAAGCCGCCACTTTCAGTGCCGACGAGATGTTCGCGCGCGGCTTTCTGAGCCGCGTGGTGGCCGGGGATGCCCGTGCCGAGGCCCTGGCCAGCGCCTGCCGCATTGCCGCGCTGGCGCCCGGTGCCGCGCGCCTGAACAAGCAGACGCTGCGCGCGCTCAAGAGCGCACCGCCTGCCGACCACACGCCACCCGACCCCTATGCCTACGCGGACAGCGCCGAGCACCGCGAGGGCATCACCGCCTTTCTCGAAAAACGCCCACCGGCGTTCTGATGAATAACCCCGTCCTGTTGCCTACCCGGATGACCGCACCATGAGTTCCACCACCCAGCACAACCTGTTCAGCGCGCTGCGCGCTGCCTTCCCCGCAGACCTCGCCAGCACGGCCGTGGAGACCACCAGCGCCGACGGGCGGCCGCTGCTCTACAGCTGGAGCGACCTGGACCGCGCCAGCGCCCGCATGGCCAACCTGCTCGCCTCGCTCAAGCTGCCCGAGGGCAGCCGCGTGGCCGTGCAGGTCGAGAAATCGGTCGAGGCGATGCTGCTGTACCTGGCCACGCTGCGCGCGGGCTATGTGTTCCTGCCGCTCAACACGGCCTACCAGAGCGCCGAGATCGAGTACTTCATCGGCAATGCCGAACCCGCCGTGGTGGTCTGCACGCCCGGCAACTTCGGCTGGGTGAGCAAGATTGCTTTCACGCAGGGCACGCAGCATGTGTTCACCCTGGGCGACGACCGCACGGGCAGCCTGCTCGAGCGCGCCGCGCACCATGGCGACGAGCACACGCCCGTGCAGCGCCAAGCCGACGACCTGGCCGCCATCCTCTACACCAGCGGCACCACGGGGCGCAGCAAGGGCGCGATGCTCACGCATGGCAACCTGCAGTCCAACGCCGAAGTGCTCAAGGACTACTGGGGCTGGAAGAGCGGTGATGTGCTGATCCATGCGCTGCCCATCTTCCACGTGCACGGCCTGTTCGTGGCCATCCATGGCGCGCTGATCAATGGCAGCAAGATGATCTGGTTTTCCAAGTTCGACCCCAAGGCCGTGCTCGCCGCCATGCCGCGCGCCACGGTCTTCATGGGCGTGCCCACACTGTACGTGCGCCTGCTGGCCGAGGCTGGCCTGAACAAGGAGGCGGCGAAGAACATGCGCCTCTTCGTCGCAGGCTCCGCGCCGCTGCTGATCGAGACCTTCAATGCCTGGCAGCAACGCACCGGCCACACCATCCTGGAGCGCTATGGCATGAGCGAGACCATCATGCTCACCTCCAACCCCTACGCGGCCGATGCGCGCCACGCCGGCCAGACCGAGCGGCGCGGCGCCACCGTGGGCTTCCCCCTGCCGGGTGTGGGCCTGCGCGTGGTGGACGATGCGGGCAAGGCCCTGCCCGTGGGCGAGATCGGCAACATCCAGGTGCAGGGCCCCAACGTGTTCAAAGGCTACTGGCGCATGCCCGAGAAGACGGCCGAGGAATTCACTGCGGACGGCTGGTTCAAGACCGGCGACGTGGGCAAGGTCGATGAGCGCGACTACGTGAGCATCGTGGGCCGCAGCAAGGACCTGATCATCAGCGGCGGCTACAACGTCTACCCGGCCGAGATCGAGGGCTACATCAACGACATGCCCGGTGTGGCCGAGAGCGCCCTGGTCGGCGTGCCCCACCCGGACTTCGGCGAAGTGGGCGTGGCCGTGGTCATCGCCAAGCCCGGTGCGAAACTTGATGGCGAGGCCATCGTGGCATCGCTCAAGTCGCAGCTGGCCAATTTCAAGATTCCCAAGCGCTGCTTCGTGGCCGATGAGCTGCCGCGCAACACCATGGGCAAGGTGCAGAAGAACCTGCTGCGCGATCAGCACAAGGGCTTGTTTGCCTGACGGCCAAGCTGCCGCCTCGGATGATCGAAAAGGGCCTGCGGGCCCTTTCTTCGTTGGGGAATCGGCGCTCGGTCAGGGCGTCGCCAGTTCCATGGGATGCTGCCGCGCAAAGTCGATGAAGCTGCGCAGCGGCACGGGCACATAGCGCTGCTGCGGGTAGTAGAGGTAGGGCACGCCCAGCCCGGGTGCCCAGTCGGCCAGCACGCGCTCCAGCCGGCCGGCGGCCACGTCGGCCAGCACATAGCTTTCGTGCACATAGGCCAGGCCCGCGCCGTGCAGCGCGGCGTTCAAGGCAATGTGCGCATCGTTCACCGTGAGCGGGCCGCGCGGCACCACGCTGGCGGCCTCGCCATCGCGCGCAAAGTGCCAGGTGAACAGCGTGCCGCCCGGAAAGCGCCGCCGTATGCAGCGGTGCGTGGCCAGGTCGTGCGGCGTGGCGGGCCGCCCGTGTTCAGCGAAGTACGCGGGCGAGCCCACCACTGCATAGCGCTGCGGCGGGCCAATGGGCACGGCCACCGCGTCCTGCGCCAGATCGTCCGCAAAGCGCACGCCAGCATCGAAGCCGCCCTTGACGATGTCGGTCAGGGCCGCGTCGGCACTGATGTCCACGCCGATGTCCGGGTAGGCCTGCTGAAAGCGCGCCACCAGCGGTGCCAGCACAAAGTGCGCTATCGGCCCGGGCGCATTGAGCCGCAGGGTGCCAAAGGGCATGTCGCGGTAGCGGTTGAGCCGGTCCACCGCGTCGGCGATCTGCGCCAGGGCGGGTTCCAGTTGGGCAAACAGCTCCTTGCCCGCATCGCTGGGTGCCACGCTGCGCGTGGTGCGCTTGAGCAGCACCACGCCCAGTTGCGCCTCCAGCCGGCGCAGGTTCTGGCTCAGCAGCGAGGGCGTCACGCCCCGCTCCAGCGCCGCGCGGCGAAAGCTGCCATGCCGGGCCACGGCGGCAAAGACTTCGAGGTCGGCCAGGGGGATGCGGTCCATTGCGTAGCCGGGGTTCATTGTTTGTGAATGATTATGGGGCTATCGCTTGATAGTGGGCGCTTTTACAGTCGGCGGCAACGACCCATCAGGAGCCCTAACCATGCCAACTTTCCTGCGCACAGCCCGCTTGGCTGCCCTTGCCGGCTTGATCACACTGGTGCCTCCGGCATGGAGCCAGGGCGCACCCTCTGCCACCTGGACCACGGCCGCCCCGGCCGGTGTGGCGCGCCAGGAGCTGTACCCCGAGGTGCTGAACGGCAAGATCTATGTGGCCGGCGGCCTGCTCAGTCCCAACACGGGCTACTCGGCCCACTTCGAGGCCTACGACCCGGCCACTGACGCCTGGACGCGCCTGGCCACGCTGCCGCAGGCGCGCCACCACATGACGCTCACGGCCATCGGCGGCCAGCTCTATGGTGTGGGGGGCTTCACGGGCGGCTTCCCGGTCTGGCAGGCGCAGCCCACCATGTTCATCTACGACCCCGTGCGCAATGCTTGGCGCCCCGGCACCGACCTGGCTACGCCGCGTGCCGAGGGCATTGCCGCCGCGGTGGACGGCAAGCTCTACCTCATTGGCGGGCGCGTGCGCGCCACGCCTGCGGCCAGCCATTTCGACGAGCATGTGGACAGCACCCTCAACGAGGTGTTCGACCCCTTGCGCGCCCAGTGGTCAGCACGCGCACCCGCGCCCACGGCGCGCAACAGTGCGGCCTTCGGCGTCATCGGCGGCAAGGTCTATGTGGTGGGCGGGCGCCAGTATGGCAAGAACGCCGACGGCACGGCGCGCCAGGTCAACGTGCCCACGCTGGAGGTCTACGACCCCGCCACCGACACCTGGGCCACGCGCGCGCCCATGCCCCAGGCCCAGGGCGGCCTGGCCGCCACGGTGGCCGATGGAAAACTCTACGTGTTTGGCGGCGAGCAGTGGGTGCCCGAGCAAAAGGTGTTTGCCGGCAGCTGGGTCTACGACCCCGCCACCGACCGCTGGTCGGCCCTGCCGCCGCTGCCCACGCCGCGCCACGGCCTGGGTGCGTCCACCCTGGGCAACCGCATCCATGTGTTCGGCGGAGGCCTGCGCACGGGCGGCAATGCGGCCACGGCCGTGCACGAGGTGCTGGTGGTGGACGCCGGCAGCAAGCCCTGAGCTTCAGCCCACAGCGCGTTGCAGCGCGAGCTTCAGGTACTCGGCCACATGCCTGGCCGCGATGTCCTGCACCGCCGTCAGCTTGATATGGCGCCGCCCCTTGCCCTGGCCCTCCAGCACGCCATGCGGGTCGGGCAGGGCCGCGCCTTCGCTGAACTCCAGCGAGACATGCCGGGTGTATGAAAAGATGCCGCAGAAGGGTTGGGAGGCGGCGAACAGGATGCCGCCGTATTTCACCTCGTCGGTGATGGCAGCATCCAGCCCCAGCACGGCCTCGCGCAGGGCCTGGACCAGGGCGTAGCGGTCTGCATCGTGGGCGCGCAGGTCTTCGAGCAATTGGGCAACGCGGTCCGTGGTGGCTGGCGTCATGGTGTTTCGACAGGTGGCGGTGGGTGGGTCGGTGCGTGCATCGTGCCATGGGTGGCGGACGGTTTTTGTCAGCAGCCTGTCCTGGTCCGGCCCGTCAGCGCTTGCTCCAGGAGCGACGCCAGGCCCGATGGGGCCACCAGGTCCAGGCGTCCTTCGCCGAACTGTCGCGCAGCAGGCCCTTGTGCACAGCCGATTTCTCCGGTGCAGCAGGCTACCGCACCGGCGCCCTGAGCGGCAGGCTCAGCCCGAAGGTGTTGCCCTGCGGGCCGCTGGCGGCCTGCCAGGAGTATTCGGCACCGATGGCCAGTGCCCGGCTGCGCACGTTGGCCAGGCCCTTGCCCAGGCTGCGTTCGGACGGCTGCCCCTGCGGCGCGGGGCCGGCATAGGGCGTGCCATCGTCGCGCACCCAGACCACCACGAAGCCGGCCTGCGTGCCCGTGGCGATCTCGATGGTGCGCGCGCCGCTGTGCTTGACGATGTTGGTCAGCACCTCCTGCAGGATGCGCAGGATGTGCAGCGCGCTCTGCGGGTCCAGCCAGGGCAGGGGCGGCACGTCCTCCACGCGCCAGTGCAGTGCCAGCCCGGCGGCCTGCAGGCGTGGCCCCAGGCGAAAGCGCAGGGCCGCCAGCAGGCCCAGCAGGTCGGTATCGGCATGCTCGAGCGAGTCGATGGAGAGCTTGAGGTCTTCGATGCACTCGGTGAGCACGCGCGCCATGTCGGCCTCGGTGAGCTGGCTCTCCTGCGCCATGCGCAGGGCGCTGAGCAGCGAGGAGCCGATGCCGTCGTGCATCTCCTGCATCAGGCGGCGGCGCTCGGCGTCCAGCGTCTGCTGGCGCTCCAGCGCGCTCAGCTGCTGGTAGCTGGCGGCCAGTTCGGCCTCGCGCTGCGACAGGCGGCGCTCCAGCTCGGCGTTGGCCACTTCCACGGCGCGGATGGCCCCGACGTACTTGCGGTAGCCGATGGCCAGGAAGGTGGCCAGCGCGCCGATGGAGGTGTAGGGGGCCAGATAGGCGTGGCCCATGTCCAGTACATAGTTCTGCAGCAGCAGATCGTGCACGCCGGTGGGGATGAACAGCAGCATCCACACGGCCAGCAGCCGGCCTTCCAGCGTGCCTGCGCTCCAGGCCACGCGGCTGCCAGAGACCACGGCGACGGCCAGCATGAGCAGTGCCACTGCCGTGGCCAGGGGGAGCATGGCATCGACCTGCAGCAACCACGGCAGGGGCAGGGTGGCGACCGAGGTGAGCGACTGCAGTACGGCCATGCCGCGTTCCAGTCGGGGCCGGCGCTGGCCATGGATGCGCAGGATGAACAGGTAGATGAAGACCATGGACCAGCCCAGCGCATTCAGCGTGAGCCAGCCGAACCAGGCCTCGGGCAGCAGCAGCGGCAGGTCGCCCAGCGTGAAATGCACGGTGCGCAGGCCATGCGCCAGTGAGGCGGCAAAGAACAGCAGGTAGGGTGTGTCGTGCCGGCGCACGCACCAGACGGCCAGCGCCATCAGCCCGAGGGCCAGGTACACCGCGGAGACAATGGCCAGCAGGTCCACCTGCATCCAGGTGCGCAGCCGGTAGGAGGGGAGCAGTTCGGGAACCGGGCCCATCCAGGCCGCCGACAGGGCCCCGCCGACCCCGGGCTGGCTCGCCATGCGCAGCAGCACCTCGCGGGGGCCGGGCGTGTCGGGCGCCATGGCTGGCAGCTGTACCCACAGCGGCCGGTTGAAGCTGTTCCAGACCCGGCTGCCGCCCTGTTCACCCGTGCCGTGGACCAGGCGGCCGTCCACATACACGGCGACGTTGCCGATGGTCTGCCAGCGTGGCAGGTACAGGGCCAGTGCGGTGCCGCCCGGTGCCTGCAGGGCGTCCGGCACGGGCAGCCGGTACCACACCACCTGCGGCTGGGCCGCGAGCGACTCGCCAGGCTCTGCGATCGAGCGCGGCCGTGCGTGCGGCAGTGCGACGGATTCGCCAGCCGTGACGTCCAGATCGTCGCGCGGTACCGTGGCCGGAGCCTCCCATCCCGCCCCAGGCTGCTGGAACAGTACCGATTCTCCGATGCGCAGATGGCGCTGCTCCGCGTGGGCCTGTGCCGGAGCCACGGCGAGCAGCAGCCACAGGGCCAGCCAGAGCACCAGTGCCACGGCCAGCATCCAGGGCCGCAAGCCCTTCGTCGAGGGCCGCGCCCTGCGGTCAACACTATTGCGGCAGGATGCCATGCCGCTGCGCCTCCAGGATGGCCTCTGCCCGGGTGTTCACTTCCAGCTTGGCGTAGATGCGCCGCACGAAGGTCAGCACGGTGCTGGGCGATATGCCCAGCGCGGCAGCCGTTTCCTCGGCGGTGAAGCCTTTGCTCACGCGCAGCAGAACTTCATGCTCGCGCGGTGACAGGGTGACCGTGGGGCGCTGCGGCGGCGTCGTCCGTTCCGAAGGGGGATGGGCTCCTGGCTCCCGCGGCGCTTGCCGCAGGGCCGTGCGCGCCAGGATCTTGCGCGCCACCATCGGGCTGATGGGGCTGCCGCCGGCGTGCACACTGCGGATCTCGTCCACCAGGCCGGGCGCGCTCGCATCCTTGAGCAGGTAGCCCATGGCGCCGGCCTCGATGGACGGCAGCACATGCATTTCGTCGCCGAAGATGGTGCTCACCAGCACGCTGCAGTCGGGCCATTGGCGGCGCGCAGCGGTGATCACATCCAGGCCCGAGCCGTCGGGCAGGCCCAGGTCCACCAGCAGCACGTCCAGCGGCGCGCGCGGCAGCAGCGCAAGCGCCTGCTCGCGGCTGGCGGCCTGCAGCACCAGCTGCATGTCGGCCTGGTCTGCGATCGCGCGTTCCAGGATGGCCCGGGTCTTGGCGTCGTCCTCCACCAGGCCCACGCGGATGGTGGTTGTGGGCAGGGGCAAGGGGGCGGCTTCGGGGGCAGCAGGCATGGCCGCAATTATGGCCAGCGGGGCGGCGCTGTCTGTCCTCAGTTCTGGGGACATACAAGCGGGGCCGAAAAACCTAGCATCCCGGCCACATCGCATTTGCCATGCCTTGCAGGGCAGGCAGAAATGCCGCTTGCAGACATTGTTCAGAGAAGGTGAGAACCGCCATGAAACGCCTTTTGCCTTGCCACCGGTGGGCCCGCACATGCCGCCCCCTGTTGTGGGTGTTGCCCCTGCTTGGGTGGATGGGCGCAGTACATGCGGCCGGTGTGTGCCAGGTGGCGCCAGGCGGCACGGGCGACGGCAGCAGCTGGGCCCAGGCGGCGTCGCTGCAGGGCGCGCTGGCCGATGCGGCCTGCTCGGAGATCTGGGTGAAGCAGGGTACCTACCAGCCCACGGCGGGCACCGACCGCAGCGTGGGCTTTGCGATCAACCGGCCGCTCAAGCTCTATGGCGGCTTTGCCGGCACCGAGGCGGCGCTGGCCCAGCGCAGCAGCGATGCCAGCCTGACGGTGCTGTCGGGGGACATCGGCGTGGCCGGCGATGCCGCGGACAACAGTTTGCACGTGGTGGTGATTGGCGGCCTGGGCTCGGATGGCAATGGCACCTATACCAGCAGCAATACAGCCATCGATGGCTTGAGCATCCGTGATGGCAGGGCAGACCAGGCCACTTCCGAGCGCGACAAGGGCGGGGGGCTGTACTGCAATGGGTGGGGTACCGGCAAGCAGTGTGGCCCCGCCATCACCAATGTGGTTTTTCGCGACAACTCGGCCAGCGATGTGGGCGGGGCCATCTACCTGACGGGGTCGGGCAGCCTGGACATTGCGAAGTCCTCCTTCCTGTCCAACACGGCGCGCCATGGTGGCGCGATTCGCGTGGCAGGCCGGGGCATTGTGGGCAGCAATGCCACCGCCATCGCGCAGTCCACCTTCTCGGGGAACTCGGCCTCCCAGCAGGGCGGTGCGCTGTACCTTTCGGGCGACGCTTTTGCGGTCACGCAGTCCACTTTCACCGCCAACAGCGCCCAGTGGGGGAGTGCGGCCGTGGTGGTCAACGACAGTGCAAGCCTCAGCGGCAGGTTCGGGCAGTCCACTTTCAGTGGAAATGCGGCCAGTGACCGGGCCACGATCCGTGTGCTCGGTGTGGGCCCCATCGCGTTTGCCCAACTGAGCTTCAGTGCCAATGCATCGCAGTGGCAGGGGGCGGCCATCTACATTGATGCCGGCAACAGCCACTCCATCGAGTCTTCCATCTTCGGCAAGGGGGGCGCTTCATCCCAGCCCCAGGTCTTCGCCAAGATGGGCGCTGCGGTCCCTGTCCAGCGCAGCATCGTGGAAGGGGGCTGCCCGACCCGCGTGACCTGCACGGACACCATCGACGCCGATCCCGTGCTGCAGCCCCTGGCCGACAACGGCGGCAGCACACACACCATGCTGCCGGGCGCGGGCAGCCCGGCCATCGACGTGGCGGACTCCTGCTCCGCCCAGACCACCGACCAGCGCGGCCTGGCGCGCAATGTGCACGGCGCCTGCGATCTCGGCGCGGTCGAGCTGCAACCGCCTGGCGCGCCCACAGCGGTCGCGGCCACGGCTGGCACGGAGCGGGCCAGCGTGTCCTGGACCGCCCCTGCCAGCGACAGCGCCATCACCGGCTACACGGTGGCCGCCGTCGAGGACGGCACCAAGACCTGCACCGTCGGCACCGGCAGCCCGGTTGCCACAAACTGCACGGTGACGGGCCTGGCCAGCGGCCGGGCCTATACCTTCACCGTGGTGGCGTCGAGCGCCCAGGGGGCGGGTGCAGTCTCTGTGGCCAGTGCCGCGGTCACGCCCACGGCCGCGGCGGTCGATCCGCTGCCTCCGTCCCCCAGCCTGCCCGTGACCGGCCCCGGCACCACGACCATCACCGACCCCACCGTGCCCGTGGTGGTGGGCCCGGGCGCCGGTGGCGGCACCATCGTCGTTCCGGGCACGGGCGCCACACCGGTCACGTTGCAGGTCACGATCAACGGCCAGGCATTGCAGGTGCAGGCCAACCCGGGCACGCAGCTGCGCGTGGCCCAGGTCAATGGCCAGAGCGTGCTGGTGCTGGTGGTGCTGCAGGGCTGGGCGTCCATGACCGCCAGCGCTGAAGGCCAGCCCATGGCGCTGGCGGGAGACGTATTGCTCAGCGCAGGCCGCGCCGGTACGGCCATAGAGGCCGAGCCGCTTACGGTGGCCGTGCTCACGGGGGCCCTGGTGCCGCCCCAGGGCAGCCTGCCGCAGGTGGGACGCATGGGGCTGCTGGCGGGTGAGAGGCTGCAGGTCAACGCGCAAGGGGCCGTGGTCTCCATCACACTGGGTTCGCTGAAAGGCGATGCTTCGCTGCCCGGCGATCCGATGGTGTTCGCCAACCTGCCGGCCTCGATCACGGTGGACGGCAAGGCGTTTGCCCGCCTGAGCGGCCCGCTGGCGCGCCTGTCTGGCGTGAACCTGGCCCAGGGGCTGGAAACCACCGCTTCGGGCGTGGTGCTGGTGCGCGACGGGGGCCAGGTGTTCCAGTTGCTGCCCGCCATGCCCATCACCATCGACGCGACGCAGCCCGACGGCCTGGCCTTCACCGCCCCGGGCCTGCTGCGCTGGGTGCGTGGCGGGGTGGTGGTGCAGTTTGCGCCCGCGGTGGCGGATCTGGCCGGCCTGGCGGGTGCCGTCACGGCGCTGCTGCCCGATGCGCAGACCAGGCTGGGTGCCGAGGGCGTCATCCAGCTGCGCACCGGTGGCCGCACCTACGTGCTCAGACCCGGCTGGACCGGTGCGGGACCGGCGGCAGGCTCACCCCGGATCGGTGTGGACGAACAAGGCCACATCTTCTTCCAGGCAGGGGCCGGCCCCCGGCAGTTGCTGTTGCCGGCACTGCTCAATGCCACCCAGGCCCAGGCGATTTTCCAGGCGGCCATCCCGGGCGCCGGGCTGACGGTGCAAACCGCATCCAGCGAGGGCGCCTTCACGGTGACCCTGGGTGGGCAGACCTGGCGGCTGGTGCCGCAGTGGGTGCTGCCGGAGGGCAGTGCGGCGCAGGTGCCCGCACCGGCTGCGAACTGGTGGCTGGGTGGCGATGGGCTGTTGTACCTGAAGCTGGGCAGCCAGGTGCAGGGCGTGCGCGTGGCGCCTTGAAGGGGCAGGGCCTTGCGCCGCCATGGGTGGCTTCCCGGGTACAACCCGGAGCGCCTGAACGCCCTCTGGCCCATGCCGGCGGCCTGTCCTTGTCACAAGTTCTGGGGACATACAGAACCGCTGGCGCTCGGTAGCATGCAGGCATTGCCATGAATCCACTTCCTGTCCTGCGACGCCTGCTGCCCCGCCTGCAACGCCAGCTGTTGGCGCTGTCGGGTGACATGCGCCGGTTTTGGCTGCTGTTTCTGCTCTGGGCGCTGGCCATGGCCGCTTCCCTGCTGGCCGGGCCGGTGGGGAGCCTGCAGGATGCGGCGCTGCCCGGCTTCAGCCCGCCCGCGCATAGCGCCCCGGCGCCAGCCCCACGTGGCGGCTGAAGGCCGTGCTGAAGGTGCTGGCCGAGCCATAGCCCACGCGCTCGGCCACCTCGGCAATGGCCAGGCCCTGCTCACGCAGCAGGCCCTTGGCCAGGGCCATGCGCCAGGCCAGCAGGTATTCCATGGGCGGCATGCCCACGGCGCGCGCAAAGCGCTCGTAGAAGGCTGAGCGCGACAGGGCGGCCGTCTGCGCCAGCTGTGCCATGGTCCAGGGGCGGGCCGGGCTGGCGTGCATGTGGCGCATGGCCTCGCGGATGCGCACATCGGCCAGGCCGCGCAGCAGCCCGGGCGGGGTCTCGTCCCCGGTGGAGCTTGAGCGCAGCGCCTCGATCAGCAGCAGCTCCACCAGGCGCGCCAGCACCAGCTCGCGGCCCGGGCGGTCCGCCGCCGATTCCTGGCTGACCAGTTGCACCAGTGCCTGCAGGTGCTCGACCCCGCGCACATGCATCAGCGCCGGCAGCAGCGAGACCAGCAGGGCCGCATCGGGCGAGCCGAAGACGAAGTAGCCGCCCAGCAGGCGCACATCGGGCGGGCCGTCGGGGTCGCCATGGCGCAGCTCGGTGGTGGGCGCGGGTGCCGTCTTCGGGTCGATGAAACGCGGTGCCGCCGGTTCGGCCCCGCACATGGTGAAACCCGGCGTGGCGGGCAGCAGCACGAAATCGCCTGCCATGAGGGTGATGGCGTCTTGTCCGTCCACCGCCAGTTGGCAGCTGCCCTGCAGCACCACGCAAAAGCTCGGGTGCCCGAAATCTGCATAGCGCACGGCCCAGCGGCCGGCACCGCTGATTGCTTTGGAGAACACGGCGCGGGGTTGCAGGAGGGCAATGACTTCGGCAAGAGGATCGTTCATGGATGGACGATTGCAAACAAAAACAGGATTTTCCATTGTGGATGGTCCGGTCATTGGTCCCTATCGTGGAGGCCTTGTCAACCCACCCTTTGCTTTTCTTCAAGGAAACCACCACCATGACCTCCACCGTTCTCATCACCGGCTGCTCCTCCGGCTACGGCCTCGAAACCGCGCGCCACTTCCATGCCCAGGGCTGGAACGTGGTGGCCACCATGCGCAGCCCGCGCGCCGACCTGCTGCCCGGTGGCGAGCGCATGCGCGTGCTGCCGCTCGATGTGACGCGCGCCGACAGCATTGCCGCCGTGCTGGCCGCGGCCGGGCCCATCGATGTGCTCGTGAACAATGCCGGCATTGGCCTGCTGGGCGCCTTCGAGGCCACGCCCATGGCGACCACGCGCGAACTGTTCGAGACCAATACCTTCGGCGTGATGGCCATGGCCCAGGCCGTGCTGCCCCAGATGCGTGCGCGCCGAGCCGGCACCATCGTGAACGTCACTTCCAGCGCCACGCTGGCGCCCATGCCGCTGGTGGCGGTGTACACCGCGAGCAAGACGGCCATCGAGGGCTTCACGGCCTCGCTGGCCCATGAACTCGAAGCCTTCAACGTGCGCGTGAAGCTGGTGCAGCCGGGCTATGCGCCGACCACCCGCTTCACGGCCAACGGCAGCGAGCGCATGGCGGGCCTGATTCCCGAGGCCTACATGCCCTACGCACAAAGCGTGTTCGCGTCGCTCGGGCAGATCGGTGCCGTGACACGGGAGACCGATGTGGCCGAGGCCGTATGGCAGGCCGCCACGGACGCAGGAGCGCAACTGCGCTTTCCCGCAGGGGCCGATGCCGTGGCGCTGGCCCGCGCGCAGGCACGCTAAGGGCGGCAGGCGACCGCTCTCTGTGGCTCGGTGCTCTGGCCGTTTGTGGCACCATGCGCCGCGGGCCGGAGAGAGAGGTTGATGAGGCCGCCCGCTAACAAAGACACAACGGGGGGCAAAAAAGATGGCAAAAACCAAACCAGCGCTGCTGGCTGCACTGTGCCTTGCATCCGGTGCGGCACACGCGTCGGACATGGGGGCTCTGGCCTACATGCTGGGCGTTCAGCTCATCTACCTGGCATGGCCACTGCTGCTGCCGGCCTTCTTCATCCGTAGCTACCCGCCGGGTGCCAGGTCCTATGCCATCCTGGTGGGGCTGGTCTATGCCGTCATCGGTTTTGTGCGCCTGCCGTTTTCCATCGTTGGCATGGTGGCGCCCTGGCTGGAAGTTGCCTTCCTGGGCATGGTGCTGGTCTTTGGCGAGCAACTGGTGGCGCTGGTGCTGTCGGCGCTTGCCGTCCGCAAGTATGGCAAGGCGCTGGTCGGGGCCCTGCTGGCGCCCCGGGGGGCGGACTGACACATCGGCAGCTGCCTGCCGCGTCGCGCTCCAGTCGTGCAAGCGGGTGCGGAGCGTGTAGCCGATCTACAGGCAAATGCCAGGGCCGCTACACGCTGCGGCGTGTCCCGGGTGCTATTCTTTGATGGAACATTTTCGATCCGCAAGCACCTTCTGGAGAACCCAACATGGCAGTAGAAAAAGTAGCCCTCGTCACCGCCGGTGGCAGCGGCATGGGCGCCGCTGCGGCGCGCAAGCTGGCGGCAGACGGTTACCGCGTGGGCATCCTGTCCTCGTCGGGCAAGGGCGAGGCGCTGGCCGCCGAGCTGGGCGGCCTGGGCGTGACGGGTTCCAACCAGTCGGTGGACGATCTCGCCCGGCTGGTGGACCAGGCCGTGGCGCGCTGGGGCCGGGTGGATGTTTTGGTCAACAGCGCCGGCCATGGCCCGCGCGCCCCGGTGCTGGACCTGACGGACGAGCAATGGCACACCGGCATGGACGTGTACCTGCTCAATGTGATCCGTCCCACGCGCTTGGTCGTACCCCACATGCAAAAGCAGGGCGGGGGCAGCATCATCAACATCTCCACCGCCTGGGCCTTTGAGCCGAGCGCGATGTTCCCGACCTCGGCTGTGTTCCGTGCCGGGCTGGCGGCCTTCACCAAGCTGTTCACCGACACCTATGCCAAGGACAACATCCGCATGAACAATGTGCTGCCGGGCTGGATCGACAGCCTGCCCGAGACCGAGGCGCGGCGCGAGACCGTGCCCCTGGGGCGCTATGGCAAGAGCAGCGAAATCGCGGCAACCATCGCCTTCCTGGCGTCGGAAGGCGGGGCTTACATCGCCGGCCAGAACCTGCGTGTCGATGGCGGGCTGATGCGCTCCGTCTGATACTGGCTCACGCCGCCACGGCGCGACCTGCGGGTGGCATCTGCATTTGCTCCATGGGCGCTGCCGGCAACCAGCGGCACGCCACCATGCCCAGCACCGCTACGGCTGCGGCACAGCCCCACACGGCCTGCAGCGCATGCGGCCCTGCCTCGGCCAACGCGGCGGGGTTTCCTGCCACCAGCGTGTGCACCATCTCGGCGAACAGCGTGGTCAGCAAGGCCACGCCCACGGCGCCGCCCAGGCTGCGCAGCATCACCGGCACGGCCGTGGCAATGCCCATGAGCTGCGCAGGCGATGCGCGCTGCGACACCATGGTGATGATGGGAAACAGCACCCCGATGCCCAGGCCCAGCGGCAGCAGGCACAGCGACAGCACCAGCGGCTGGGCTGGCGCCCACTGCATGCCTGCGGCCAGTGCGGCAAAGCCCAGCACCACCAAGGCGCTGGCCAGCATGCCCATGCTGCGGGCCGGCACGCGGGCACGCAGCAGGCGCCCGCTGGCAATGGCGGCGCCTGTGACCCCGGCCATCAGCGGCAGCAGGTGCCAGGCGGCCGTGGTGGGGCCCAGGTGCAGGGCGGTCTGCAGGTAGGCCGGCATGAAGACCACGGCCGCATACAGCGCCACCCCAGTGACCAGGCCGATGGCGGAGGCTGCTGCATACACCGGCCGGCTGAACAGCGACAGCGGCACCAGCGGGTGCGCAGCCCGGCGCTGGCGCAGCACAAAGGCGGCTGTGCACAGCGCGCAGGCCGTGCCCAGCACGGCGGCGGACAGCCAGCTGGGCAATTGCAGGCGCTCGTGCTGCGTCATCAAGAGGGCGCTGCACAGCGCACCGGTGAGCAGCAGCGCGCCCAGGTGGTCGATGGGCGTGCGCGGCCCGGTGGCCTGGTGCGGCAGCGTTCGGGCGAGCACGGCAAATGCCAGCAGTGCCAGGGGCACGTTCAGGCCAAAGGCCCAGTGCCACGACAGATGCTCGGTGAGCCAGCCACCCGTGAGCGGGCCGAACATGGTGGCCACGCCGTACACCGCCCCCAGCAGCGACTGGTAGCGCCCGCGCTCCTGCAGCGGGAACATGGAGGCCACGGTCAGCATGGTCAGCGTCATCAGCCCCCCGCCACCCGCCCCCTGCAGCGCGCGCGCCAGCACCAGCTGCAGCATGCTCTGGCTGAGCGCGCAGGCCAGCGAGCCCGCGAGGAACAGGCCGATGGACAGCAGCAGCATGGGCTTGCGGCCGTACACATCGGCCAGCCGGCCGTACAGCGCGATCACCACCGTGGCCGCGAGCAGGTAGGCCGAGAAGGTCCATGCCGGCGGCAGCGTGCCCGGCAGGTCGCGCGCAATGGAGGGCAGGGCGGTGGAGAGGATGGTCTGGTCCAGCGCGGCCAGCACCAGCATGAGCATCAGCGCCGCCATGGTGAGCGCAGTGCTGCGGCGGGTGGGAGGGGTGGTCGAAGTCGTGGTCGTCGTCATGGCCGGCAGTGTCCCGGCTGGTGCTGATTCTGTACAGTGCAATGATCTGAACATACAGTTGCACCGTATGAAAACCTATGACCTCAACCTGCTGGTCGCGCTCGATGCCTTGCTGGCCACCGGCAGCGTGACGGCCGCAGCCGAGCGCGTGCACCTCTCCACCCCGGCCATGAGCCATGCGCTGGCCCGCATCCGCGAGGTGTTCGGCGATGCCATCCTGGTGCGCGCCGGCCGCCAACTGGTGCCCACGCCGCGCGCATTGGCCCTGGCCGAGCCGGTGCGCCAGCTGCTGGCCCAGGCCCGGGCGCTGCAGTCGCCCGGCGAGGGGCCGGGCGGCCTGGCCCAGGTGCGCCGGCATTTCGTGGTGCGCGCGCCCGAGGGCATGGCCGTGGTCTATGGCGCGGCGCTGTCGCAGGCCATCGCGCAGCAGATGCCGCTGGCCAGCCTGCAGTTCCTGGCCGAGAGCCACAGCGACCCTGCGGCCTTGCGCGAGGGCCGGGTGGACCTGGACGTGGGCGTGTTCCGCAGCCGCGACCCTGAGGTGGAGTGGCAGGAGTTGTCGCAGCAGCCCCTGGTGGGCGCAGCGCGCGCAGGCCATCCCTTGCTCGCCAAGCCGCTGACCCCCGCACGCCTGGCCGCCGTGCGCCATGTGGGTGTGACGCTGCGGCCTGGGGAGCCGAGCACCTTGGACGATGCGCTGGCTGCGTTGGGTCTGGAGCGCATGGTGGCCTTGCGCGTGCCCAGTGCGTTTGCGGCCTTGATCGCTGCGGCGCGTTCGGACCTGGTGGCCTGTGTGCCGGAGCGGGTGGCGCGTTCGGACCTGGTGGCCTGTGTGCCGGAGCGGGTGGCGCGGGGGATGTCGGCCTCGCTCAGGCTGGAGGTGTTTGCTTTGCCGCTGGCTTTGCAGAGCGATACGACGCGGATGGCGTGGCATCCGCGGTACAGCGCGGATGCGGCGCATCGGTGGTTAAGGGAGTGTTTGTTGAAGGTGTTGGAGGATCCGTTGATCAAGGGGCCGGATGTGAAGCCGCCTTCTCGTCGTCGGAGGCCGTAGGGTTTGTTGTTTCGTTGGTGTTGGTTGCCGCGTGCCTTTGCTGAGGGCGGGAGCCGGGATGTGCGCCCGGCGGCGCAGTAACTTTCTCTTGGGCCGCCAAGAGAAAGTCACCAAAGAGAAGGCGGCCCCCAGTCTGCGTCCCCCATCGCCCGAAGGGCGATGGGGGCAGCCTGCGATGCTCGGATCTGGGGTGGGCGTCGATGAACTCCCTGCGCTGCCTCTGCGAGGCAGCTCCGGTCAAACAGCATCGACGAGCCAGAAGACGAAGTGCATGTGTCCTGCGGCACATGCACCCACCCCAGCTCCTGCGCTTCTCGGCGCAGCCAGAAGGGGTGGGAGCGGGGTCAGGGACGGCTGCTGCTGCGCAGCTGCGCCGGGTGTCGGTTACGCGCTGCGCGCTGCCGACGCAGATGGCGAGCGCTCTGGCGAGCCGAGCGCAGCGAAGGGCCACGCGGCCGAGCGAAGCAATGGCCCGTGTCGGTATCCACCCCCTTCTGACCGTGCCGAGAAGCGCAGGGCCTGGGGTGAGCGCGTGCCGAAGGACACGCGCATCGTTGTCTAGCTTGCCGCAGCTGTTTGAGCGGAGTTCGAAGAACGCAGCGAGTTCTGCGGCACACCCCAGGACCGAGCATCGCAGGCTGCCCCCTCGCCACAGGCGAGGGGGACACGGGCAGCGGGGCCGCCTTCTCTTTGGTGACTTTCTCTTGGCGGCCCAAGAGAAAGTTACTGCGCCGCCGGGCGCACATCCCGGCTCCCGTCCTCAGTCAATGCATGGAGCAACCATGCGTCGCAAGCGCTGAACAGGAAGCAAAGACCTACCTCAACACTAAAACAGGAATGTGCGAATGGGTGAGCACATGCTGCGTCTCACTCCCCATCAACATCCGCTTCACCCCCTTGCGCCCATGCGAGGCCATCACGATCAAATCCGCCTTGTGCTTCTTGGCCGCAGCGATGATCGCCTCGGCCACCAGATCGGACTTGCTCACCACGGCCTTCACCGTGATGCCGCGCGCCTTGCCCCGCGCCTGCACGGCATCGACCAAAGCCTGGGCCGCGTCGTTCCACTGTTGCTCGATGCGCTTCACATCGGCCAGTTCCACGGCCATGCCGCCTTCGAAATAGCTGCGCGGGTAGCGCGGCACCACCTTGAGCGCGATGGCGGTGGCGCCGGACAGCTCCGCCAGTGCCAGCCCATGGTCCACGGCCTTTTCGGACAGGGTGGAGCCGTCGGTGGCGATCAGGATGCGTTGGTAGTACATGGTGGTCTCCTTGTAGATACCGCAAGCGTACGGACCATGATGTTCCTCGCCTTGATCCAGGTCAACCCGCCGACCCTGCTGCGGCGATAGGCTTGAGCCATGTCAAATGCCGCACCCACCGTCTGCGCAGAGGTACCCGGCTTGCCGGTGGACTCCTTGCAAGCGCAGCACCCCACCACGCTGCTCGACGATCCGCAGGAGTGGGCGTCGTTTGGTCGCCCCTGCGCCCCCAGCGGCGCACCAGCGGAATTGCCGGCCGGAGCCACGCCGCAGGAGGCCCCCGCATGGGAGTCGCATGTGGTGCTTTCGGGCATGCACTGCGCGGCCTGCGCGCTCACCATCGAAGACGCGCTGCGCAGCGTGCCCGGCGTGCTGGCCGCCGATGTGAGCGCCACCACCCACCGCGCGCGCATCGTGTGGCAGCCAGCGCAGGTGCTGCCCTCGGGCTGGATGGCGGCGGTGGCCCGCGCGGGCTACCAGGCGCTGCCGGCCGTGGATGCGTATGCGCGCACCCAGCGCCAGCAGGACAACCGGCGCGCGCTGTGGCGCTGGCTGGTGGCGGGCTTTTGCATGATGCAGGTGATGATGTACGCATGGCCCGCCTACGTGGCGCAGCCGGGCGATCTGTCGCAGGAGATGGAGACCCTGTTGCGCTGGGCCTCGTGGGTCATCACCTTGCCGGTGGTGTGCTTTGCCTGCGGGCCCTTCTTCGCGAGCGCGCTGCGCGACGTGCGCCTGCGCCGCGTGAGCATGGACCTGCCCGTGGCGCTGGGCATGGCCATCACCTTTGCCGTGAGCACGGCGGGCACCTTCGACCCTGCGGGCCTCTTCGGCAGGGAGGTGTTCTACGACTCGCTCACCATGTTCGTGTTCTTTCTGCTCACCGGCCGCTGGCTGGAGCTGCGCCTGCGCGACCGCACAGCCGGTGCGCTCGAGGCGGTGATGAACCGCCTGCCCGACAGCGTGGAGCGGCGCGGTGCCGACGGGGCCACCTTCACCCGCGTGGCCACGCGCCGCCTGGCCGTGGGCGATGTCATCCGCGTGCTGCCGGGCGAGGCCTTTCCGGCCGATGGCCGCATCACCGAGGGCAGCACCCAGGCCGACGAGGCCCTTCTCACGGGCGAGTCCACGCCCGTGGCGCGGCCCCTGGGCAGCGCCGTGGTGGCCGGCAGCTACAACCTGCAGGCAGCGGTGCAGGTGTGCGTGGAGCGTGTGGGCAGCGCCACGCGCTTTGCGCAGATCGTTGCGCTGATGGAAAGTGCCTCGCTGCAGAAGCCGCGCCTGGCGCAACTGGCCGACCGCGTGGCGCGTCCCTTTCTCATCGCCGTGCTGCTCGCTGCTGTGTTGGCCGCCGCGTACTGGTGGCCCAGCGACCCGGGCCATGCGCTCATGGTGGCGGTGGCCGTGCTCATCGTCACCTGCCCGTGCGCGCTGTCGCTGGCCACGCCGGTGGCCATGCTCACCGCCGCAGGCACGCTGGCGCGCCACGGCCTGCTGGTGCGCAACCTGCAGGGGCTTGAAGCGCTGGCCGCGGTGGACACCATCGTCTTCGACAAGACCGGCACGCTCACGCGCGACGGCATGGCCCTGCAAACCGTGCACACATCCATTGCCGGCCTGGCGCACGGCGATGCGCTGGCGCTGGCCGCCGCGCTGGCGCGCCAGTCGGTGCACCCGGCATCGCGCGCACTGTGCGCGGCCGCACCTGCAGATGCGGGGCGGTGGGTGGCCACGCAGGTGGTCGAAGAGGCCGGCAGGGGCTTGACCGCCACCGTGACCGATGGCCAGGGCGCCGCTGCCCCGCGCCGGCTGCGCCTGGGCTCTGCGCGCCATGCGGGCGTGGGTGCAGGGGAGGAGGGCGCCCATGGCGACGCCCTCCTGCAGGTGGTGCTGTCCGAAGAGGTGGATGGGCAGGGTACGGCGGTGGAACTGGCGCGCTTCACCCTGGCAGAGCAGTTGCGGCCCGAAGCGCACGCCGTGGTGCAGGCCCTGCAGCACGAAGGCGTGGCCGTGCACGTGCTCTCGGGCGACCGCATGGCGTCGGTGCGGCGCGTGGCCGCACAGGCCGGCATCGCGCAGGCCCAGGGTGACTGCACGCCGGGCGGCAAGCTGGCCGCGCTGCAGATGCTGCAGTCCGCGGGGCGCCACGTGGCCATGGTGGGCGATGGGCTCAACGACGGGCCGGTGCTCGCGGGTGCCCATGTGTCCTTTGCCTTTGGCTGCGCCGTGCCGCTGGCGCGCGCGCAGGCCGACTTCGTGGTGCTGGGCGCCAGCCTGGCGCTGGTGCCCGAGGCCCTGCTGCTGGCCCGCCGGACGCTGCGCGTGGTGCGCCAGAACCTGTGGTGGGCCGCGCTCTACAACGCGCTGTGCGTGCCGCTGGCGGTGCTCGGGTACATGCCGGCCTGGCTCGCCGGCCTGGGCATGGCGGCCAGTTCGCTGCTGGTGGTGCTCAACGCCTCGCGCCTGGCCCGCCTGCCGGGCGAGAAGCTGCGGGCACCGGGGCGTGCCCAGGCCCCTGGGCAAGGCCTTGCGCCCGCCGCGCTGGAGGCCGTGTGATGGACATCCTGTACCTGCTGATCCCCCTGTCCGTGGTGCTGGTCCTGCTGATCCTGGCAGGCCTGTGGTGGGCCGTGTACCGCGGCCAGTTCGAGAGCGTGGAGCAAGAGGGCGAGCGCATTCTCAGGAACGATTGACATGCGTCAATACCCGCCGGGCCCCTCTGCGGGAGACTCTTTACAACACAAAGAGGTGCCCGATGGATTCAACTCACAACACAGCTGCCGCGCACTACAACGACACGGTCGTGCGGCAGTTTTCTATCATGGCAGTGGTATGGGGGGTGGTAGGGATGTTGGTCGGCGTCATCATCGCCGCCCAGCTCGCCTGGCCTGAACTCAACCTCGGCATTCCGTGGCTCAGCTACGGGCGCCTGCGGCCGCTGCACACCAACGCCGTCATCTTCGCCTTTGGCGGCTGCGCGCTGTTCGCCACCAGCTACTACGTGGTGCAGCGCACCTGCCAGGTGCGGCTGTTCGCCGGGCCGCTGGCGGCCTTCACCTTCTGGGGCTGGCAACTGGTCATCGTGGCGGCGGCCATCAGCCTGCCGCTGGGCTACACCTCGGGCAAGGAATACGCCGAACTCGAGTGGCCCATCGACATCCTGATCACGCTGGTGTGGGTGTCTTACGCCATCGTGTTCTTCGGCACGGTGGGCATGCGCAAGGTGCGCCACATCTACGTGGCCAACTGGTTCTTCGGCGCCTTCATCCTGGCCGTGGCCATCCTGCACCTGGTCAACAGTGCCGCGGTGCCCGCCGGCTGGATGAAGAGCTACTCGGCCTACGCCGGCGTGCAGGACGCCATGGTCCAGTGGTGGTATGGCCACAACGCGGTGGGCTTCTTCCTGACCGCGGGCTTCCTGGGGATGATGTACTACTTCATCCCCAAGCAGGCCGGCCGCCCGGTGTACAGCTACCGCCTGTCCATCGTGCACTTCTGGGCGCTGATCTTCACCTACATGTGGGCCGGCCCCCACCACCTGCACTACACCGCGCTGCCCGACTGGACGCAATCGGTGGGCATGGTGTTCTCGCTGATCCTGCTGGCGCCCAGCTGGGGCGGCATGATCAACGGTGTGATGACCCTGTCGGGCGCCTGGCACAAGCTGCGCGACGACCCCATCCTGCGCTTTCTGATCGTGTCCCTGTCGTTCTACGGCATGTCCACCTTCGAGGGCCCGATGATGTCCATCAAGACCGTCAATGCCCTGAGCCACTACACCGACTGGACCGTGGGCCACGTGCACTCCGGCGCGCTGGGCTGGGTCGGCCTGATCTCCATGGGTTCGCTGTACTACCTGGTGCCGCGCCTGTTCGGCCGCGAGAAGATGTACTCGGTCAAGGCCATCGAGCTGCACTTCTGGATGGCCACCGTCGGCATCGTGCTGTACATCGCCGCGATGTGGATCGCCGGCGTCATGCAGGGCCTGATGTGGCGCGCGGTCAACCCCGACGGCACGCTCACCTACACCTTCGTCGAGAGCGTCAAGGCCACCTACCCCTTCTACGTGGTGCGCCTGCTGGGCGGTCTTCTGTACCTGGGCGGCATGGTGGTCATGGCCTGGAACACCTGGGCCACCGCCATCGCCGGCCGCTCGAGCAAGGTGGCCATCCCCGCAGTGCATGCAGCCCACGCCTGACCGGCTGCCGTACGGAGAGCTTTGACCATGTCTGACAACAAGATTCCCGCGACCACCACCCCCGGCTTCAGCCACGAAAAGGTGGAGACCAACAACTTTCTGATGATCGTGCTGATCCTGCTGGTGATCGCCATTGGCGGCCTGGTGGAGATCGTGCCCCTGTTCTTCCAGAAGTCCACCACCGAGGCCGTGAAGGGCGTGGAGCCCTACACAGCCACGCAGCTCATCGGGCGCGACGTGTACATCCGCGAGGGCTGCTACAACTGCCACTCGCAGATGATCCGCCCCTTCCGCGCCGAGACGCTGCGCTACGGCCACTACTCGGTGGCTGGCGAGTTCGTCTACGACCATCCCTTCCAGTGGGGCAGCAAGCGCACCGGCCCCGACCTGCACCGCGTGGGCGGCAAGTACAGCGACGAGTGGCACCGCATCCACCTGAACAACCCGCGCGACGTGGTGCCCGAGTCCAACATGCCGGCCTACCCCTGGCTGGAGAAGACAGCCGTGAACCCGGCCGACGCAGCGCCCCGCATGCAAGCCCTGCGCACCGTGGGCGTGCCCTACACCGACGCGCAGATCGCCGACGCCGCGGCCGAGCTCAAGGGCAAGACCGAGATGGACGCCCTGGTGGCCTACCTGCAGGTCATGGGCCGCGCGCTCAAGTAACGACAGATCAACAACCGAATTGGAGCGGCCAACAAAACTCAGCGAAGCGGTCCTGGCTAGGCGTAGCGTCGCAGGCAGTACGAACAGTACGACAAGACGCCACAACGACGCCAGGAGAGTTTTGTTGGCCGCTCAGAGGAGATAACTATGGACATCACCACCATGCGCATCGTTGCCACGCTGGCCTCGCTGGTCTGCTTCATCGGCATCTGGGTCTGGGCCTACCTGGGCAGCAACAAGGACCGCTTCGACGAAGCGGGCCGCGTGCCCTTCGAGCACGAATGACTGCCCCGCACAGCAAGAACGAACAACGACAACCCCATGAACGAGAGAGCACCCCATGAGTGACTTCACCAGCAATTTCTGGTCGGTCTTCGTGACCGCCGTGACCCTGGGCGGCATCATCGCCTGCGGGCTCCTGCTGTGGATGGCTGGCCGCAAGAAGGTCGCCGCCACCAGCGACAACACCACCGGCCATGTCTGGGACGAAGACCTGGTGGAGATGAACAACCCCCTGCCGCGCTGGTGGGTGTGGCTGTTCGTCATCACCATCGTCTTCGGCCTGGCCTACCTGGCGGCCTACCCCGGCCTGGGCACCTTCGCCGGCAAGCTCGGCTGGACCCAGTTGGGCGAGTACCAGAACGAGATGGACAAGGCCAAGGCAGAGCTTGCGCCTCTGTACGCCCGCTTTGCCGACATGAAGCCCGAAGACATGGCCCGCGACCCGCAGGCCCATGCCATCGGCGAGCGCCTGTTCATGAACAACTGCGCGCAGTGCCACGGCTCCGACGCGCGCGGCAGCAAGGGCTTTCCCAACCTGGCCGATGGCGACTGGCTGCACGGCGGCACGCCCGACAAGATCCGCGAGACCATCGCGCAAGGCCGCACCGGCGTCATGCCGCCCATGGCCGCCGCCGTGGGTTCACCCGAGGACGTGCGCAATGTCTCGCACTATGTGCTGAGCCTGTCGGGCAGCCCGCACGACTCGCTGCGCGCATCGCTGGGCAAGTCCAAGTTCAGCGCCTGTGCGGCCTGCCACGGCATGGACGGCAAGGGCAACGCCGCTCTGGGTGCCCCCAACCTCACCGACGACGTGTGGCTGCACGGCTGGGGCGAGGCCGCCATCACCGCCATGATCAACAACGGCAAGACCAACCAGATGCCGGCCCAGGCCGAGAAGCTGACGGAAGCCCAGATCAAGGTGCTGGCGTCCTACGTCTGGAGCCTCTCCAACAGCGGCGCCTCTCCCGCAGCCGCGCAATGAGCTGAACCCGGCGCCCCGGACCCCGCCACCACGGCTGGGCCGGGGGCGCGCCAGGCCCGCCGCATGCCCCCATGCATTGCCCAAGGCCACCCCTTTCGAGAATTGCCATGAAGCCACCCAGCGGGCCTGCCCGCAAGGTCATTCCCATCACCCCGGTCGCTGCCGGGCCTGCAGGCACCACGGACGCTGCGGCCGAAGTCGTCTCGCTCTATGAAGCGCAGAAGAAGATCTACCCGCGCTCCATCAGCGGCAGCTTCGCGCGCTGGCGCTGGGCCATGGTGGCCCTGACCCAACTGGTGTTCTATGTGGTGCCCTGGCTGCAGTGGGGCGAGCGGCAGATGGTGCTGTTCGACCTGGGCGCGCGGCGCTTCTACCTGTTCGGCTACGTGCTGTACCCGCAGGACTTCATCTACCTCACCGGCCTGCTCATCGTCAGCGCGCTGTCGCTGTTTCTGTTCACCGCTGTGGCGGGGCGGCTGTGGTGCGGCTTTGCCTGCCCGCAGACGGTGTACACCGAGATGTTCATGTGGATCGAGCACAAGGTGGAGGGCGAGCGCAGCGCGCGCCTGCGCCTGGACGCCGGCCCCTGGACCAGGGAGAAGATCCGCAAGAAGGCGCTCAAGCAGTTGCTGTGGATCGGCCTCGCGCTGTGGACGGGTTTCACCTTCGTCGGCTACTTCGTGCCCATCCGCGCACTGGGCGCTGAGCTGCTGGCGCTGCAGGGCAGCTGGCAGATCTTCTGGGTGCTGTTCTATGGCTTTGCCACCTATGGCAACGCGGGCTATATGCGCGAGCAGGTGTGCAAGTACATGTGCCCGTATGCGCGCTTCCAGAGCGCCATGTTCGACCGCGACACCCTCATCGTGACCTACGACAACGCGCGTGGCGAACCCCGCGGCCCGCGCAGCAAGGCTGTGGACCCCAAGGTCAGCGGCCTGGGCGACTGCATCGACTGCACCCTGTGCGTACAGGTCTGCCCCGTGGGCATCGACATCCGCAATGGCCTGCAGTACGAATGCATAGGCTGCGGCCTGTGTGTGGACGCCTGCAACACCGTGATGGACAAGATGCGCTACCGGCGCGGGCTGATCCGCTTTTCCACCCAGAACGCCGTGGCCGCACGCTGGAGCGGTGCACAGATGCTGCGCCGCGTGCTGCGCCCCCGCGTGCTGGTGTACGGCGCCATCCTGCTGTCACTGTGCGTGGGCCTGGCTGCCAGCCTGGTGTTGCGCACGGCTTTCAAGGTGGACGTGGTGCGCGACCGTGCCGCGCTCTCGCGCATCGTCGCGGGCGGCCAGCTCGAGAACATCTACCGCCTGCAGATCATGAACGCCACCGAGGCTGGCCAGCGCTACCGCATCGGCGCGCACGGGCTCGATGGCCTCAGGGTCGCGTCCGATGCCGAGGTGGACATCGGCGCCGCCGAATCCCGCTGGGTCGCCGTGCGCCTGCAGATCCCCTACGGCTCGGCCACGCCCGGCTCGCACCCCGTGCAGTTCGAGATCGAGGCCTTGGGCGGCGGCGGCCATGTCACCGAGAAATCGGTGTTTCTGGTGCCGCGCTGACCGGATCCATCGCCCGACAACCCCACTTTTTTTCAGGATGACCCACATGCCTTCATCTCCCTCCATCGCCGCTGCGCCCGTTCCCGCCCCCTGGTGGAAGTTCGGCCATGTCTGGCTGGTCATCTCCGGCCCGGCCATTGTGGTCGTCGCGGGCTTTGTCACCCTGTGGCTGGCCGTATCGAGCCCCGACCCCGTGGTGGCCGAGGACTACTACCAGCAGGGCATCGAGATCAACAAGACCCTGGGCGAGAAGGCCCGCAGCAGCATGGCCCCGGCCGTCAAGGGCCGCAACCATGCAGCCACGCCAGAGCAGGACAAACCCCGCTGACCGCTGGCGGTGTGCGCCGTCAAAGCCCCACAACAAGGAGACACCCCCATGCTGCGCCAACGCCTGATGTGGATTGCCTGGCCCGCCTTTCTGATGGCGGGCGTGCTGGAGATGCTGGTCTTCGCCGTCGTGGACCCGCAGGACATGCACTGGTTCGGCGGCCAGCCGCTGGCCCTGTCGCGCGAGGGGGTCTACACCCTCGCTTTTTTCGTTTTCTGGCTGGTCACCATGGCATCGAGCGCGCTCACCACGCTGCTGGCCATGTCGCCGTTCGAGCTCAACCGCTGCCCGGTGCCAGTGACCGAGCGCCCAGCGGATTGCGCCAGGCATCACCAGCCCTGAGCGAGCGGGGACCGGGAGGGCAGGGAAAATCGGGAGGGCGAGGGCTGGCACGGCTCTTGAATGCGCGGGGGGATCTCCCTACAGTAGCGGGCGGGCCATGCCGGCCCGCTGCCCGCCACCCCTGCCGCCATGTACCTGAGCCAAGCCCGCGTCGAGAAACTGTCCCGCCTCATGGGCCGGCTGGAGGCCGCCGAGCTGCCCGGCAGCGCAGCCCTGCGCCTGGCCGTGGGCCAGGACCTGCTGGACCTGCTGCAGGCCGACCACTTTGCTTCCTACACCTGGGACGATGCGGCCCAGCGCTTTGGCGAGCGCGCCGCCCTCCACATGGATGACGCCAACCTGCAGGCCTACGAGGCCTACTACCAGTACCGCGACCCCATCACCCACCAGCTGCGCCAGCGCCGCGCGCCCACCCTGGTCACGCAGATCCTGCCCCAGCAGGAACTCATGAAGACCGAGTTCTTCAACGACTTCCTGGCCCGCGACGGCCTGCACCACGGCGTGAACCTGTTCGCCTGGGACGGCGAGCGCAATCTGGGCGACCTGCGCATCTGGCGCGGCCGCCAGCGCGGGCCGTTTGATCGCGATACGCTGGACCTGCTGCGCCTGGTGCAGCCGGCCTTCACCGGTGCCTTACGGCGGCTGCGTGACCGCCCCGTGGCGGCGCCTGCGCCGGTGCCGCCCGATCCCTGGCAAGGCCTCAACGGCCGCGCCCGCGAGATTGCCCAGGCCCTGTGCGCTGGCTGGCCCGACAAGAAGATCGCGGCCGAGCTGGGCATTGGCTACTCGACGGTGCGCACGCATGTGGATGCGCTGTTTGAGCGGTTCGGGGTGCATAACCGCACGGAGCTGGTACGGCGGTTGATCGGGGATGTTACATCTTGCCATTGAGCTTGAAATTGTTTGATATTTCGAAGGACTATCAGGTGGAAAAATCAAGGTCGATGAATTATGAGGACTTGATTGGCTTGGAAATATCGAAGACAGGGTATGTGCTTGAGCACAGGGTTGCTCAGCTGCTTAAGGCGAAAGGATGGTCGGTTATTAGTGGGGAATATTACGTGGATGACAATGAAGATGTGCCGCGAGAAATGGATCTCATTGCATATCGAGTTGCGAAAATAGATAATGACGAAATTGAGGTGTATACCGTATTAATAATAAGCTGTAAGAAGAGTGAAGAAAACGCATGGGCGCTTCTTGCGCGAAATATAAACCTCAAAGATCCAAATACGGATTACTGGCCGCTACATTGCTGGACTAATGATGTAGCATTGGGATACCAATTGGCCATTTCTGGTAAGCCAAAAAAATATCATGAAGGCGTAAGGATTCACGGTGTAACGGATGCTGCGGCAGATCCGCAGGTTGAAGTCTTTGCCTTCCAGGAAATGAGTAAAATTAATGGTTCTCCTAGAAATGATAGAGCAATATTTAATTCATTGACTTCACTGGTTAAGGCGCAAGCATATGAAATATCAGCACTGCCGGCCAGAAAAAAGAGCAAAGCGGTGTATCAGTTTAATCTGATATCAGTGCTTGGCACGGACATGTACCGACTCATGTTTGCCGATGCTGGTGGTGGAGTGAAGGCGGTAGCCATCGAATCGGAGCAATATATAGCACGATACATTGTGGCTAAGCGAGAAAGCTTTTCAAGAATAAGATTTTTAACTGAGGACGGATTTTCTGAATCCCTTGATGATTACGGGCGGTTGCATGCTGCGAATGCCAGATGGTTTGCTGGTGAATATGCTGATTTTTATCGTGACATCGTGTGCGATGACAAGCGAACTGAGGTGTTGATGTCAAAATTTCATGACAAAGTGCGCTTTCCTGTGAAGTGGAGGTTGGAGAGAAAGTTCAAAAATATTTCTTATGATGATAAGCCGCTTTTGAGTTGGAATTTGGATTTCTCTGATTTAAGTGTTGAGTATATGTATGGTGATGATGTCTTGGATTTTATGAATGAAGACGAGGATATTAATAATATAGTTGCTGCGGCTCTGAAGGCGATCTATAGATATGAGGGGTCGTTCAAATTTAGGTTTGAAATTCCGTTCTAAGTTTGTGATTTTTTCGGTTGGTGTCGATGGGGGAATTAACCATATTTTTGAAGCTTGCCCTCTCCACTCTCGCTGCTAGTAATTTCGATATCGGTAGTCCACCGGCACAAACGCATACTTCCCCTTGCCCTCATCGCGCAGATGGCCTACGCCCGGGTACGGCAGGTGCGCCGCAGCCACCAGGCGCCGTTCCTTCGCCAGCCGTGCAAACTGCTGCAGCCGCTGCGCCCGGGCATCGCTCGGCACCACGTCGTAGGCAATGGTCACGTCGGGCCGGGGCATCTGCACGGCCTGCACATGCAGGATGTCGCCAATGAACTCCAGCGCCTCGCCCCGGCTCTGCAGCACGAAGAAGGCGTGGCCGGGCGTGTGGCCCGGGGTGGGGCGCGAGCGGATGCCGGGCACGACTTCCACCGCGCCGGTGAAGGGGCGTACCTGGCCTGATTTCACATACGGCCCGAGGGCGGTGGTGCCCTGCTGGAAGTAGGCTTTGTCGTAGCCGCGCACGCCTTGCTGGTTGCCGGGCGCGAGGAAGAAGTCGACGTCGGCCTTGCCCACATGGATGGTGGCGTTGGGGAACACGCGTTCGCCCTGCGCGTCCACCAGCCCGCCGCTGTGGTCGGTGTGGATGTGGGTGATCAGCACGTCGTTGATCTGCGCAGGCTCCACGCCCACGGCTTGGAGGCTGGCCACCAGCTTGCCGCCCGCGCCGGGGCCGAAGAAGGCGCCGGCACCGGTATCGACCAGCGCCAGGCGGTCACCCGCGTAGACCAGGTAGGCATTGATCGAGGCCTCCACCGGGTTGGCGAGAAATCCACGCGCCAGCAGCTGGTCGGTCTGTGCGGGCTTCATGTGCAGCAGGGCATGCAGGTCCTGTGGCACCGTGCCATCGGACAAGGCCACCACCTGCACGCCGCCCACGCTGAAGCGGTAGTAGCCGGCTTGCTGGGTGGCCGGGGGCGTGCTGGCCGGTGCTGCAGGCGCGGGGGCCTGGGCGATGGCGAGAACAGGGCCGAGCAGCGATGCGGCAACGGCCAGGGAAATGAGGGAGCGGCGAATCGTCATGGTGTGAGAAATATGAGTTTGAAAGCAGCGACAGGGCTCAGGCCACCCGGCCATGCGGAAACAGCTGCGCCTTGGCATCGGCATCGAGCTCGGCCTTGAAGGCGTGCTTTGTGGCCAGGGCCATGGCTGCGATGGCGGCGGGGCGGGCATTGAGTTCGTCGAAGTGGCGCTTGACGTGCGGGAACTTCGCCCACGCCGCATCGCCCATCAGGTAGGCCAGGCCGCCGCACCAGCCCCAGAGCGACATGTCGACGATGCTGTAGTGGTCGTCCCCCAGCACATAGCGGCGCGTGGCCAGGCGCGCGTCGAACAGTGCCCAGTGGCGCTCGGCCTCGAACTGGTAGCGGTGCAGCGCGTAGTCCTTGGGCTCGGGCGCGTAGTGCGTGAAGTGCACGGCCTGGCCGGTGAAGGGGCCCAGGCCCGTGGCGGCCAGCATCAGCCACGAGAGCATTTCGGCGCGGCCTGCGGCACCGGGCGCGCCGAGAAAGCGCCCGCTCTTCTCGGCCAGGTGCAGCAGGATGGCGGCGCTGTCGAAGACCACGGCATCGCCATCGGCCAGGGCCGGCACTTTGCCGTTGGGGTTGATGGCGCGGTAGGCGATGCTGTGCTGCTCGCCTTTCGAGGTATCGACCGGCACCATCTCGTAGGGCAGGCCCAGTTCCTCCAGCAGCAGCGCGACCTTGCGCGGGTTGGGGGTGGGGTGGTAATAAAATTGGATCATCTGAAAGCTCGCGACAAGTGCGGTGAAGTGAGGGCGCAACGATAGGCTGCATGGGCACGAGAGCGTGAGTCGGAATTGCCGATAGGAGGTATAGGCACCATGGATATACGGCGTTCCGATCTGCCGCTCTTGATCTCGCTCGACGCGCTGCTCGACGAACTCAACGTCACCCGCGCGGCGCGGCGCCTGAACATCAGCCAGCCCAGCCTGTCGGGCCAGTTGGCCAAGCTGCGCGACCTGTTCGAAGACCCTTTGCTCGTGCCCGCCGAGAACGGCCGGGGCATGGTGCCCACACACCGCGCGCTGGAGTTGAAACCCCGGCTCAGCGAGGCGCTGAACCAGTTGCGCGGCGCGGTAGAGCTGGGCGAAAGTTTTGACCCCGCCACCGCGCGCCGCGCCTTCGTGATCGCGGCCAATGACAGCGTGTTCAGCATCCTGGGCCTGCCGGCACTGGGCCGCATTGCGGCCATCGGCAACCCCGATCTGCGCGTGAGCTTTGTGCCCGCGGCCGATTCCGGCTTGGTGGAGCGCATGGAGCGCGGTGAGGTCGACCTGTACCTGGGCGATGTGGGCAAGGTGCCCGGCCCGCTCAAGTCGCGCTACCTGATGGGTGACCGCTTCGAGATGGCGCAGCGCATCGGCCACCCGCGTGGCCCTGCGCCCGCCACGCTCGACGAGTACTGCAGCCTGCCGCATGTGCTGGTCTCGCAGGTGGGCCACCCGCACAGCCAGATCGACGATTTGCTGGCCGCACAGCAGCGCAGCCGCAAGGTGGTCGTCACCGTGCCCAGCTACAACCAGGTGGCGCTGGTGCTCACCCACACCAACTGCGTGGCCACGCTGCCCAGCCAGCTGCTGCGCCGCTATGCGGCCATTCTGGAGATCCTGCCCGTGCCCTTCGAGATACCGGTGTTCAACCTGGCCATGGCCTGGCATGCCCGCGTGCAGGAGGACGCGGGCCACCGCTGGCTGCGCGCGCTGTTCACCGACGCGGTGAGCCCCGGTTAAATCTTCGGCGCGGGCACGCTGCCCAGAAGCTTCTCGATTTCCAGGCCAATCGCCAGCAGCTTGCGGTCGCTGCCCACCGGGCCGTCCAGTTCCAGCCCCACCGGCAGGCCGGCGCTGGTCAGGCCCGCAGGCACCGAGAGGCCCGGAATGCCCGCATTGCTGCCCGGGTCGGTGTTGCGGATGAAGGTGGCGAAGGTGTCTGCATCCGCCCCGCCATTGAGCTTGACGGTGGACGAGCCCTTGGCCTTGTCCATGGGCACGGCCGGCAGCGGCGTGGTCGGGAACAGCAGGGCATCGAACTTGCCCTGCGCGAAGGTGCTGGCATACAGCGCCTGCAGCTGCGGCCGGTGCACGGCCATGGCCTCGGGGTAGGCGGCGCCGAAGGCATCGGCCTGGATGGCACCGAAAGCGCCCTGCACATCGGGGCTGGCGACCTTGGCCGCGATGCCGGCCACCGTCTTCACGGGTGCGTTGTTGGCCGCCAGGTAGGCGGGCAGATCGGCCACGGGCTCGTGCAGCGCGATCTGGAACGACATCTTCTCGTTGAGCGGCATCAGCTGTGCCATGTCCACCTCCACCAGCGTGGCGCCGGCTGCGCGCAGCCTGGTCAGGGCGGCATTCACCACGGTGGCCAGGGATGCATCGAGCCCCGCCCACAGCGGCCGCGGCAGGCCCAGGCGCACACGCGAGAGCGGCAGGGCGGGCAGGCTGGCATCGCCGGTGATCACCGCGTCGAGCAGGGCCACGTCGGCCACGGTGCGGCCCATGGGGCCCACGGTGTCCCGCGTGTGGCTGATGGGCACCACGGCCAGCGGGTCGTGGTAGCGGCGCTCGGCCCCGCCATTGCCCACCGAGGGGCGCAGGCCCACGATGCCGCACAGGGCGGCCGGCACGCGGGTGGAGCCGCCCGTGTCCGTGCCCAGGCCGGCCGCCACCATGCGCGCGGCAATGGCTGCGGCCGTGCCGCCCGAAGAGCCGCCGGGGATGCGTGTGGGGTCATACGGGTTGCCCACCGGCCCGGCAAAGGGCGACAGGTTGGTGCTGGTGATGCCAAAGGCCAGCTCGTGCAGGTTGGCCTTGCCCAGCACGATGGCGCCCGCGTCGATCAGCTTTTGCAGCGAGGGCGCGGTGCGCGGGGGCTTGAAGCCCTGCAGCGCGGGCGTGCCGCCCGTGGTGGGCAGGTCGGCCGTGTTGATGTTGTCCTTGGCCACGATCACCAGGCCCGCCAGCGGACCGAGCGTGGCACCCGAGGCACGCGCCGCATCGATGCGCCGGGCAGCAGCCAGGGCGCCCGCTTCGTCGAGGGTGATGAGGGCATTGAGCGACTGCAGCGCCTTGGCGCGCGCCGCCAGCGCGGCCACATAGTCCACGGCTTGGAGTTGCCCGCCCTTGATCTGCGCAATGGCCTGGGCAGAGGTCAGCTGGGTGGGGTCCGACGGCGTGGGGGCTGTGCTGGCACACGCGGCCAGCCAGGCCGGGGCGCTGAGGGTGCCGGCCAGTGCACCGGTGTGTTGCAGAAACCGGCGGCGGGGCTGGTGCGAGGGGTGGCTCATGAAGGCGCTCCTGAAGGTCGATGGCATGGAGTCTTCAGGTTATCGGCGGGGGCCCGCGTGCGGTATCCCCAGGATTGAGGAGGGCGTGGCTGGGCGGCGTTCGATGGACAAGTTGTCCAGTGCGGCGGGCGCAGGGCTCCCTAGAATCCCTCCATGCGGAACGCAGGGCCCATCGCCGCTGCGCCGCCACCATCCAGGGAGCAAACAAAGACATGGACGCCCAAGCCATTGACGGCCATACCCGACAGGACCTGTGGGACCGGCTGGAACAGGCCGACTATTTCGACTGGTGCCGCAAGGAAGAGCTCAAGCAGCTGAGGGCCCTGTTTTTCGAGGGCAAGGTCGTGGAATCCCCCGACAAGTTCATCCGCTGCCGCCAGTTGATCTGGAGCCCTTTGCAGGGCGAGGCGCACTGGCAAGCGGCGATCGAGGCGCGCAGCCACTTCAGGGACAGCGAAACCGAGGAGCTTGTCCGGTCCGAGGAGTCGGGCAGGGCGTTTGCCGACCCCTTCCTCCATGACCTGCTCAGCCGGGACTCGCAGCCCTATGGCCTGGCCGTCGATGACCACGTTGCTCTGATCCGCTTCCTCGGCTTCGAGCGGCATGCACCGTCCCAAGTAAGCTTGTACCTGGGCGAGTGGATACACGAGAGTGAATTCTGGCTCGCGGGCGAGGCCCGGGGCGAGTACGGCATTGCCGGCCTGACCGACATGTTCACCAGCCGGACCATCGACCTGTTCTACCAGCTGCTGGCCCAGGCCCCGCTGGCGCTCAAGGGCAAGCGCCTGGTCACGACCGAGGAGCACGTCGGGTGGAATGACGACCGGGCAGCGCGGCTGCAGTCCAGCCTGCACGGTTTGTTCAAGAAGATCGACAACTACCGCGTGCCGCACAAGCTCAGCTGCGACCCGGCACCGCGTTTGCGCTTTGCGGAGTCCTTGCGCCACGGTGTGGAGGCAGAGGCCACGTCGCAGGTGCTGCGCGAGGTCTGGGGCCTCTGGAAGTCGCTCAAGACCGAAGCCCAGGCCCGGGGCCAGGCCAAGGCCGGCGCCCCAGCGAAGGCTGGTTGAACGCCATGCCCCCATGGGGCAAGGCGTTCGCGCCGGGGATCACAGGAACAGCACCACCCGTTCGCCCGCGGCCCGCGAGCAGCAGGCCATCATGCGCTGGTTGGCCTGGCGCTCGGTCTTGCTGAGCACCTTGTCGCGGTGGTCGATGTCGCCGCCGGCCACCTGCACCTCGCAGGCACCGCACAGGCCCTCGCCGCAGTCGCAGGGCACATCAACACCGGCGGCCTGCAGCGCCTGCAGCAGGGTCTGGTGGCGCGGCACCTCGATGGTGAGGCCCGAGTCCTTGAGCTCGGCGGTGAACGCATGCTCCTTGCTCGGGTCCAGCGCCGCGTTGTCGGTGCTGAAGTGCTCGAAGCGCAGCACGGCCTCGGGCCAATGCTCGGCCAGGGTTTCGAGTTCGGCAATCAACCGGTCCGGCCCGCAGGCGTAGACGCGGGTGCTGCCGTCCACCTGCTGCAGCAGGGCGGGGAGGTCCATGCGCGCGCCCTCGGCCTTGATGTGCAGGGTGGCGTGGCCGGCATGGTCCTTGAGCACCCGGTCCAGCAGCGCCATGTTCTGGCGCGCGCGGCCGGCGTAGTGCAGCTCGTACGGCAGGCCCAGGGCCTTGAGCCGGTCGGCCATGGCCAGGATGGGCGTGATGCCGATGCCCGCAGCCAGCAGGATGTGGTGGGCGCCCGCCTCGTCGATGCGGAAGAGGTTCTTGGGCCCGGCCAGCTGGATTTCGGCACCGGGCTGCAGGGTGTCGCAGAAGTGGCGCGAGCCGCCGCGCCCGTCTTCCTCGCGCTGCACCACGATCTCGTAGCAGCCCGGGTGGGCGCCCGCGCCGCACAGCGAGTATTTGCGCCGGTGGCCCCCGGCGATCAGGTCGATGTGCGAGCCTGCCGTCCAGGTGGGCAGCGGGGTGGTACCGGCAGCGGCCAGCACAAAGCGGTAGAGGCCTTCGCCTTCGGCGATCTTGTCCTTGACCACCACGGCACGTGCAATGCCATCCTTGGGTGGCGGGCCGATCTGGAACTTGGCGAGCACGGCAGGTGCCTGGTTGGCCAGCCGTTCGGGGTTGTGCAGCGGGTCCCACTGCACCCACAGCGCCGAAGGGCCACGGAACGAGGTGTTGGAGAGGAAATCGAACTGCTGCCCCTCGACCAGCCGGATGTGCGGCAGGCGGCGCACGAACTCTTCGAGGAAGATGCGCATCTGCATGCGACCGATGTTCTTGCCCATGCACTGGTGCGCACCGTAGCCGAAGGTCAGGTGCTCCACCGCGTTCTCGCGGTGCAGGTCCACGCGGTCGGGGTCCTCGAAATGGCTGGCGTCCGCGTTGGCCGAGGCCTGGAACAGCAGCAGCTTGCCGCCTTTGGGAATCTCCACGCCGCCGACCACCGTGTCGCGCGTGGCCATGCGCCGCCAGGCGATGATGGAGCCCGCCACGCGCAGGCATTCCTCCACCGCATTGGGGATCAGCGCGGGCTGCGCGCAGATTTCCTCCCAGGCTTCGCGGTGCGACAGCAGGGTCATGAAGGCGTTGGCCGTGGCGTTGGAGGTGGTCTCGTGCGCGGCAGCCAGGATGGCCATCATCATCGAGCGCAGGTAGGACTCGGTCACGATGTCCGGGTGCGCGTGGTGCTGGCGGATGGAGTCGTACATCCAGCCTTCGCCGTCGGGCTTCGCCATCATGGTGTCCAGGATGCCCTGGGCCGTCTGCCAGAAGCGGCCCACGTTGTGCGCGATCTCCAATTGCTCCTGCGCCGTGGGCCGGCCCCAGGTGTTCAGGGTGTGGGCCACGGCAAAGTGGCGCAGTTGCTCGGCCCCTTCGTCGGGCACACCCAGGAAGTGCAGCGCAATGGTCAACGGGATCTCGTAGAACATCTCCGCCACCAGGTCGGCGCGGCCCTTGTCGACAAAGCGGTCCATGTATTTGCGCGCCAGGTCGCGGATGGGCTGCTCGTAGTCCATCAGCCGCTCGGGCATGAAGGCGTCCATCAGCAGGCGGCGGCGCGCCATGTGGTCGGGCTCGTCCTCGTTGACCATGGTGCGGTTCATCGCAAAGCCATAGCTTTTGAGGATGTCCATCACCTCCCCGGTGGCGGGCGTGATCTTCTCCAGCGCCACGGAGGGCGAGAACAGGAGGTTGTCGCGGAACACCGCCTTCACGTCCTCGTAGCGTGTCACCACCCAGTAGCCCAGCTCGGGGCTGTAGAAGACGGGCTCTTCCTCGCGCGCCCAGCGCACCACCTCGGCGGGGTTCTGCTGGTAGCTGGGGGCAAACGGGTCAAAGGCCGCCGCGCGCGCGCTCACCGGGCAACCCGTGGGGCTCTTCAGGGCGGCGGCCATCGCGGCATGGTCGACCGGGCAGCGGGAGGCGTTGGCGGGGGCAGTCATCGTGAATCTCCTTTTGCGTAAATGTATTACGCAATATGAATTCAAAATTACGGGTTTACCCTAGTGGCCCTGGTAGCCCATGGCCCGGCTGATCAGGCGCGCCTCCTGCAGCAGGGCGGGGCAGATGGCACCATCGGGCCGCAGGTCGAAGCCGCCCGTGGCCCCCAGCGTGGTCAGGCAGGCACAGACATTGCCGGTGGCATCGAACACCGGCGCCGCCAGCGCGCTGATGCCCTTGAGCAGCGAGTCGTTGGCCATGGCCCAGCCGCGCGCGCGCACCTGCTGGCGCAATTGCTCCACCGGCCGTGTGCCGTCGAGCTGCGCGCGCCGCTCGGCGGACGCCTCGGCCAGCTCTTGCTCGGCCATGTCGGTGACCTGCCGGTCGTTGGAATAGCCCAAAAACACCCGGCCCGTGGCCGACCACAGCGTGGACAGCACCGAGCCCGCGCGGATGTTCACGGTGACCGGCAGCGTGGGCTCTTCCATGCGCAGCACGGTGGCGCCCTTGTTGCCCATCACCGCGAGGAAGGCCGTCACCTCCAGCGCCTGGCGCAGGCGCTGCAGCGAGGCCTCGCCCAGGCGGATCGGGTCGCACTGGCGCAGGGCCGCCAGGCCGATGGCGATGGACTCCTGCGCCAGGTAGTAGTGCTGGTTGGTGGGCGACTGCTCGACAAAGCCCTGCTGGCACAGGCTGGCCAGGTAGCGGTGCACCTTGGCGGGGCTCTCGCCCACCTCGGCGGCGGTGGCGGTCAGGCTGGCGGCGCCGCCCAGGCGGGTCAGGGCCTTGAGGACGCTCAGGCCCATTTCGGCGGACTGGACGCGCTGGCGGCGGTCGGCCACCCGGGCCGTGGAAGGGGGTGTGCTCATGGTCTTTTGGTGTGAAACCTAGGGTAAACGCTGCCTCGGGATATTACGCATAGCGGAGTAACATCACGCAGATATTAATCCTACGAGGTCTGGACATGTTGAAAAATCGTCGCTTGGCTGCCGCCATGTTGGCTCTGCCTGCATTGCTGGCCTGGGCCGCACCGGCCAGCGCGCAAACTGCTGCTTACCCCGCCAAGTCCATCCGCTGGCTGGTGCCTTACCCGGCAGGCGGCGGCTCCGATTTTCTCGCGCGCACGGTGGGCCAGCAGCTGTCGACGCAGATCGGCCAGCCAGTGCTGATCGACAACAAGCCCGGTGGCAACACCGCCATTGCCGCCGTCGAGACGGGCCGCTCCGCACCCGACGGCTACACCATCCTGTCGGCCGACAACGGCACCATGGTGTTCAACCCCGCGCTGTACAGCAAGCTGACCTACAACCCCAGCAAGGACCTGGTGCCCGTGACGCTGATGGGCAAGTTCCCCATGATCCTGGTGGCCCACCCCGGTGCGGACTTCAAGGACGCCAAGGACTTCATCGCCAAGGCCAAGGCCAAGCCTGGCGCCATGAGCTTCGGCTCGGCCGGCGCAGGCAGCCCGCACCACCTGGCGATGGAGCTGCTCAAGGTCGATGCCGGCCTGTTCATGACCCACATCCCCTACCGCGGTGCGGCGCCGGCACTGACCGACCTGGCCGGCGGCCAGATCCCCGCGATGATGGTCGACCTGGCCGCCGGCGGCGCCTTCATCAAGGCCGGCAAGGTGCGCCCCCTGGCCGTGGCCAACGCCAAGCGCCTGCCGCAGCTGCCCGATGTGCCGACCTTTGCCGAGCTGGGCTTCAAGAATGTGGAGGCCTCGGCCCAGGTAGGCATCGTTGCGCCCGCGGGCACGCCGGCCGACGTGGTGAACGCTTTGCAAAAGCAGGTGGCCACGGCCATCAACCAGCCTGCCGTGAAGCAAAAGCTCATCGATTTCGGCATCGAGCCCGTGGCCAGCACGCCGGCCCAGTATGCGGACCTGATCCGCACCGAAACCGACAAGTGGCACAAGCTGATCAAGGCACAGCGCATTTCGCTCGATTGAGTGGAGCGGGCCCGGGGCGCTGCGGCAAGACCCCGGCGCCCCCGCAGGTTTGCACCCGGCGGCGCACTCCCCGCTACAGTGGGGCTCCAACGCTCCACCCGATGCCGGGAAGTCCCATGCCGACATGCCACCGTTTTCAGGACGCGGCCCTGGGCCGGCGCACCCTGCTGGGTGCGGGCCTGGCCCTCACCACGCTGCGCGCCTGGGCCAGCCAGGATCGAGAGGCCGAAGCCCTGCTGCGCAAGGGCGGTGTGGTGGCAGCCTTCCGCCATGCCCTGGCGCCCGGTACCTTTGATCCTCCGAGGTTTCGCCTGGGCGATTGCAACACGCAGCGCAACCTCAGCGAAGAAGGCCGCGCGCAGGCGCGGCGCACGGGCGCGTGGTTCAAGGAACGTCAGTTGCAGCCGGCCAAGGTGCTTTCGAGTCCCTGGTGCCGCTGTATCGACACGGCGACCCTGGCGTTTGCAGCACCCCAGGTGTGGCCGGCGCTGGGCTCCCCACATGGCGCGCGCGAGACCACCGGCGCGGAGCATCTGCGCGAATTGCGCCAGGCGCTGGCGGCAGCATCGCTGCGGGCCGGAAGTTTCGAGGCCTGGTTCACGCACATGTTCGTGCTGGCCGACCTCGCGGGCGGCAATACCAGCTCGGGTGAGGCGTTGATCCTGCGGGCCGATGCTGGCGGCCGGGCCGAAGTGCTCGCCCGCTTGCAGGTCTCTTGAAGTTTTAGCTGCAGGTCTGCGAGTTGACGATGCGCTTGAGCGCATCGGTATCGAGGATGCGCACATGGCGCTGCTTGACCTCGACGATGCCTTCCTCGACGAACTTCGAGAAGGTGCGGCTCACGGTTTCGAGCTTGAGGCCCAGGTAGCTGCCGATTTCCTCGCGCGTCATGCGCAGCACCAGCTCGGACTGCGAGAACCCACGCGCGTGCAGGCGCTGCACCAGGTTCAGCAGAAAGGCCGCCAGGCGCTCCTCGGCACGCATGCTGCCCAGGAGCAGCATGACGCCGTGCTCGCGCACGATCTCGCGGCTCATGATCTTGTGCACGTGGTGCTGCAGGGCCGTGACCTCGCGCGAGAGCTCCTCGATGCGGTCGAAGGGCATCACGCAGACCTCGGCATCTTCCAGCGCCACGGCGTCGCAGGTGTGGTGGTCGTTCACGATGCCGTCGAGGCCGATGATCTCGCCCGCCATCTGGAAGCCCGTCACCTGGTCGCGCCCGTCCTCGGTGGCCACGCAGGTCTTGAAGAAACCGGTGCGGATGGCGTACAGCGAGGTGAAGGTCTCGCCGTTGCGGAACAGCGTGCCCCCGCGCTTGACCTTGCGCCGCGTCGCCACGATCTCGTCGATGCGTTCCAGCTGCGCGTCGTTCAGGCCCACGGGCATGCACAGCTCGCGCAGGTTGCAGTTGGAACAGGCGACTTTGATGGTGAGCGGGTTCATGGGCGCAGCAGCTGTTGGGGGTTGCGAACGGATCGCATCCGGCGAGAGGAGCGTGGTGGTGGCTGACATGAATCAAATTGTGGGCCCTGCGGGCCTTTCAACACTTGATCTAGGTCAAGGACGGGGGGCAAGCACTGCGGCAAAGTTCCACCTCAATAAGGAATGCCCCCGAAATGACCGCTGTGACGCCCGAACTCCTGACCCGTTTCGACGTGCCGGGCCCCCGTTATACCTCCTATCCCACGGCCGACCGCTTTGTGGAGGCGTTTGGCGAAAACGACTACGTGCTGGCCCTGGCCCAGCGCCGGGCGGGCGCGCCGGGCAAGGCACTGCCGCTGTCGCTGTATGTGCACATTCCGTTCTGCGAATCGCTGTGCTACTACTGCGCCTGCAACAAGATCATCACCAAGCACCACGACCGGGGCGACGTGTACCTGCGCTACCTGGCGCGCGAGGTGGAGCTGCACACGGCCCACTGCGGCACCGGCCAGGTGGTGAGCCAACTGCACCTGGGCGGGGGAACACCCACCTTTCTGTCGGATGACAAGCTGCGCGAGCTGATGGCCGTGCTCAAGCGCAGTTTCAGCTTTGCGCCGGGCGGCGAATACTCCATCGAGGTGGACCCGCGCACCGTGACGGCCGAGCGCCTGGCCGTGCTGGCCGAGCTGGGCTTCAACCGCCTGAGCTTTGGCGTGCAGGACTTCGATGCCGACGTGCAAAAGGCCGTGCACCGCGTGCAGCCGGCCGAGCAGGTGTTCGCGCTGGTCGAATCGGCGCGCCGGCTGGGCTTCGAGTCGGTCAACGTGGACCTGATCTACGGCCTGCCACGGCAGACGCCCGAATCCTTCGACCGCACGCTGGAACAGGTCAAGGCCCTGCGGCCCGACCGCATCGCCCTGTATGCCTATGCGCACCTGCCCGAGCGCTTCAAGCCGCAGCGGCGCATCGTGCCGGCCGAGCTGCCGGCGGCACCCTCCAAGGTGGCCATGCTGTCGCGCTCGCTGCAGCAGTTCATGGACGCGGGCTATGTCTATGTGGGCATGGACCATTTCGCGCTGCCCACCGACGCCCTGGCCGTGGCCAAGCGCCAGGGGCGGCTGCACCGCAACTTCCAGGGCTACAGCACGCAACCCGACTGCGACCTGATCGCCCTGGGCGTCTCGGCCATCGGCCGCGTGGGCGCCACCTACAGCCAGAACGCCAAGACCCTGGACGAGTACTACGACCTGCTGGACCAGGGCCGCCTGCCCGTGGTGCGCGGCCTGGCGCTGAACCGCGACGACCTGGTGCGCCGCGCCGTCATCATGGCGCTGATGTGCCAGGGCGAGCTGTCCTTCGAGTCCATCGAGGCGGGCTGGCTGATCGACTTTCGCCGCAGCTTCGCGGCAGAGTTGGAGCAGCTCGCCGGCCTGCAGGAGCAGGGGCTGGTCAACGTGACCGGTGAGGGCATCACCGTCACGGCCATGGGCTGGTTCTTCGTGCGCGGCATCGCCATGGTGTTCGACCGCTACCTGCAGGCCGACCGCAACCGCGCCCGGTTCTCCCGGATCATCTGACCATGCTGGCCACCCTGGGCTGGACCGCATTGGTGATGGGCCTGGCCGGTGGCCCGCACTGCCTGGCCATGTGCGCTGCACCCTGCGGGGCGCTGGTGGAGCAGGGGGGCGGCCAGCCGGTGCGCTGGGCCGGGCCGGCAGGTGCAGCGCTGGAACCACCACCGCCCGCCCTGGGGCGGCTCGTGGCCTTCCATGGCGGGCGGGTGGCGGGCTATGCGGGCCTGGGTGCTGCTGCGGCGCTGGCCATGGACAGCCTGGCCTGGCTCACGCAGCGCACGGCGGCGCTGCAGCCCGCGTGGGTTTTTCTGCACCTGGCGGTGATGGCCTGGGGCGTGCTGCTCATGGTGCAGGCGCGCCAGCCGGCCTGGGTGGAGCACCTGGGCCGCAGGGTCTGGCAGCGCGTTCGGCCGCTCACGGCCGGGGCGGGCGGGGTGGGGGTGGCCGGGCTGCTGTGGGCGCTGATGCCCTGCGGCCTGCTCTATTCGGCCCTGCTGGTGGCGGCGCTCAGCGGCGGGCCGGTGCAGGGGGCCGCCACCATGGCCTGGTTCGCCCTGGGCAGCGGGGTGTGGCTGGTGGGCGGGCCCTGGTTGTGGGGGCGCCTGCGCCGCCGCATCAACCAGGCCCGGGCCGACTGGGGCACGCGCATTGCCGGGGGGCTGCTGTGCGCGGCGGCGGGCTGGGCGCTGTGGATGGACCTGGTCGTCAAGCCTTCGCTGTGGTGCCGGTGATACAGTGGGCTCGGGGCTGAGGGGCGTGCCGGACTGTTGTTTTGTGTGTCCTACGTACTTGCACGCATGCGGCGTGCGGCCCGGGCCCGCAGGGGGCGCCGTTCGCTGCGCAGCCCGCCCCAGGGTTTTTACCAGGAGGTAAATCGCGCCGCAGCCCCCGCCAGCCGTGGTGCAGGGGGAATGTCCCGGGGCATGGCAGGGCAAGACAAGCCTTCAGAACTGGAGATAATGGGTGTAACCAATGGTGGCAGAAGTGCCGCCGTGTTTCCTCACGTACGTTTGCAGTGAATTCGTCCATCCTCATCGATATCCGCCAGCTGCGCATCGGCATGTACATCCAGCTCGACCTGGGCTGGATGCACCATCCGTTTCCGGTGAGCAGCTTCCGGGTGGCGTCGGCCGAACAGATCGCCACCCTGCGCGAACTGGGGCTGACCGAGGTGCGCTACGTACCCAAGAAGAGCGACCCCGACCTGCGTGATCTGCCCCTGCCCCCGGTGGGCGGCCCCGAGGATGCACCGCCGCCCGATGCGGCCGGCGCCGTGCGCGAGGCCACGGCACCCGCCCCGCTGGCGGCCTCCGCGGACCCTGCGGCGGACGAGGCCGCCGCCCGCCGCCGCCGGCTGCTGGAGGCGCAGAACCGTGCCCTGGCCCTGTGCAACCAGCGCTTTGGCGAAGCCACCCGGCGCTACGTGGAGCTGGAAAAGCTGGTGGTGGAGCTGCCCGAGCGCGCCCGCACCGATGGCGAGCTGCTGGTGGCCGGCTGCGTGACCGATCTGCTCAACAACGGCGATTCGGTGATCCGCCTGCTGTCCGAAGGCGTGGGCGAGTCCGGCGCGCTGCACCCCGTGAACGTGCTGGTCGTCAGCCTGCTGCTGGGCAAGGCCCTGGGCATGAAGGCCGAAGACCTGCAGGACCTGGGCGTGGCAGCCCTGCTGCACGACCTGGGCAAGATGCGCCTGCCCGATGCGTTCAAGAACGCACTGCCCCATATGCCGGCGCCCGACCGCACCCGCTACGAGGGCCATGTGCGCGAGTCCGTGGCGCTGGCGAGCCGCATGGGCCTGGGCAAGCCGGTGCTGCTGGCCATTGCGCAGCACCATGAGATGGTGGACGGCAGCGGTTTTCCGATGCGGCTCACGGCGCATGACCTCTCACGCCCCGGCCAGGTGCTGGCGCTGGTCAACCACTACGACCGGCTGTGCAGCCCGGGCAGCGGCATGGGCGGGCTCACGCCGCACGAGGCGCTGTCCGTCATCTTCGCCCAGCACAAGGCGCGCTTCGATGCCGTGGTGCTGGGGGCCTTCATCCGCATGATGGGGGTGTACCCGCCGGGCTCCATCGTGCAGCTGGTCAACGACCGCTATGCCATCGTGGCCTCGGTCAACTCCTCGCGGCCGCTGCGCCCCAAGGTCATCGTGCACGACCCGCGCGTGCCCAAGGACGAGGCGCCCATCCTCGACCTGGAGACCGTGCCCGAGCTGGGCATCCGCCGCAGCCTCAAGCCCGCCCAGTTGCCGCGCGAGGCGCTCGACTACCTGTCGCCGCGCAAGCGCATCTGCTACTTCTTCGAACGTGCCGTGGCCGCTGTCCCCGACGAGGGTGGAGCGTGATCCGGCCGCTGCCGCAGGCGTGGATCGACGGTCTGCTGGAGGCGGTGTGGCTCGTCGATGAAAAGACGCTGCACATCCTGGCGGCCAACCAGGCGGCCGAGCAGCTGACGGGCCTGTCCATCGCCGACATGCTCGACATGCCGGTGACCCAGCTGGCCGCGACGCCGCAGGACATGGTGTTCTGGAGCCAGCCCGCGGCCGTGGTGGCCGACGGCATCCACTCCCACACCAGCGTGCTGCATGCCACGGGCATGCTGGTGGCCGTGGAGCGGCGCGTGACGCGCGTGCCGCGGCTCGAAGGCGGCACGGCCTTCCTCGTGACCATGGTGGACCGCAGCCACCAGCAGGCCACCGAGCGCGAGCTCGAGACCCTGCTGGCCGAGCTGCGCGCCACGCTCGATTCGGCCGCCGACGGCATGCTGGTGTGCAGCCTGGACGGGCGCGTGCGCGCCTTCAACCAGCGCCTGGCCCAGCTGTGGAACGTGCCGGCCCCGCTGCTCGTGCGCCGCGACGACGAAGCCCTGTTCGCCCACATGGCCGACCAGGTGGCCGACGTGCCGCTCTACATGGAGCGGCTGGCCGCCATCACGGCCGAGCCCATGCAGGAGAGCATCGACATCATCGCGCTGCGCAATGGCATGAGCATCGAGCGCCGCTCGGTGCCCCAGTTCAGCCAGGGGCGCGCCGTGGGCCGGGTGTACTCGTTTCGCGACATCACGCGCCAGCACGAAGTGCAGGCCAGCCTGCGCCTGGCGGCGCGGGTGTTCGAGTCGAGCATGGACGCGATCTTCATCGCCGACAGCCACCACCGCCTGATGCGCATGAACCCGGGCTGCGAGCGCCTGGTGGGCAAGAACGCGCGTTCCTTCGAGGGCGCGGCGGCGGCCTCGCTGTTCGGCGGCGGGCCCGATGCCGACTTCATGGCCCAGGTGGAGGCCGGCTGGGCGCGCGAGGGCTTCTGGGAGGGCGAGCTGTGGCTGCCCCGCGAAAACGATGCCTACTGCGCCGTGCAGCTGTCCTGGGTGGCGCTGCGCGACGACGAAGACCGGCTGGTGCAGAGCATCGGCTTCATGCGCGACCTCACCCTGCAGCATGCCGCGCAAAAGCGCATCGAGGAACTGGCCTACAGCGACGTGCTCACCGGCCTGCCCAACCGCCTGCTGCTCTCGCAGCGCGTGGACACGGCCATCCAGGGCGCGCGCCAGAGCGATACCGGCTTTGCCATCCTGTTCCTGGACCTGGACCGCTTCAAGATCATCAACGACTCGCTGGGCCACCCCTTTGGCGACCGCGTGCTGCAGCTGGTGGCCGAGCGCCTGCAGACCTGCCTGCGCCAGACCGACATGCTGTGCCGCCTGGGCGGCGACGAGTTCGTGATCTACCTGCACGGCGGCGATGCCGTGGTGGCCGAGAGCGTGGCGCGGCGCATCCTCGATGAGATGCTGCGCCCCTTCACGCTGGACAGCATGGGTTTTTCGATCCAGTGCAGCATCGGCATGGCGCTGTACCCGCAGGATGGCGCCACGCTGGACGAGCTGATCAAGCAGGCCGACACGGCCATGTACCAGGTCAAGGAGCGCGGCCGCGGCAGCTACGGCTTCTACCAGCCGCAGATGAATGCCAACCTGCTCTCGCGCATGAAGCTCGAGCACGCCATGCGCCAGGCGCTGGGCGAGCAGCGCCTGGCCGTGCACTACCAGCCCCAGGTGAGCATGGAGACCGGCGCCATCACCGGTGCCGAGGCACTGATCCGCTGGACCGACCCGGAGTTCGGCGCGGTCTCGCCGGGCATGTTCATTCCACTGGCCGAGGAGTCGGGCTACATCGTCACGCTGGGTGCCTGGGTCATGGAGCAGGCCGTGCGCGAAGCCGCGGCCTGGATCCACGGCGGCCACCCCATCGTGGTGTCGGTCAATGTCTCGGCGCTCGAATTCCGCCAGCCCGATTTCGTGGAGCGGCTCACGCGCCTGCTGGCCGTGCACCAGCTGCCGCCCACCTTGCTGGAGCTGGAGCTGACCGAAACCATTCTGCTGCAGGACGCCGCCGAGATGGAGCAGCGCCTGCACGAGCTGGCCGGCCTGGGCGTGAGCCTGGCCATCGACGACTTCGGCACCGGTTATTCGAGCCTGGCCTACCTCAAGAAGCTGCCCATCCACAAGCTCAAGATCGACCAGTCCTTCGTGCGCGGCCTGCCCGACGACGATGGCGACCGGGCCATCGTGAGCGCCATTGTGAGCATGGGCCGCGCGATGCGCATCGAGGTGGTGGCCGAGGGCGTGGAGACCGAGGTGCAGCGCGCGGTGCTCGCGCAGATGCAGTGCGACCACTACCAGGGCTTTCTGCGCGCGCCCGGCCTGCCGGCCGAGGATTTCCGCAGCCTGCTGGGCCGGCCGGTCGCTGCGCCGCCCGGCGTGCCCGCGCCGCAGCCGGTGGTGGCTGGCAAGCGCGCGTCCGATCCCGAAGAAGACTGAGCTGCACGCAACGCTGTTGCCATGGGGTGGTGCCGGAGCTCGCGAGGCGGATCGCTTCGACTGCAGCCTGTGCATCTCCGCGGTCTAAGCCAGGGCAGCCGTGCAAGGGCCGCCCCGCCGCACTGGCTGCGTCCCCCTTCCCGAATGGCGCAGCCATTCGAGTGAAGGGGGAAGGCGCGGAGCGACTCAGGGGGATGTCACCCCTTTGTAGAGCATATAGGCGGCCAGGCAGAACAGCAGGCTGGCGAACACGCGCTTGAGCTGCTTGACGGGCAGCTTGTGCGCGGCCTTGGCGCCCAGTGGTGCGGTGAGCACGCTGCACACCGCGATCACGGCCAGGCCGGGCAGCCAGATGTAGCCCAGCGAGGCCGGCGGCAGGTTCTGCACCGACTGCCCGCCCACGGCATAGCCCACCACGTTGGCCAGTGCAATCGGAAAGCCCAGCGCCGCGCTGGTGGCGACCGCGTTGTGGATGGCCACGTTGCACCAGGTCATGAAGGGCACGCTGACAAAGCCCCCGCCCGCACCGACCAGGCCCGAGAGAAAGCCGATCACGCCGCCGGCCGCCAGCTGGCCTGCCGTGCCCGGCATCTGGCGTGTGGGTGCGGGCTTCTTGTCCAGGAACATCTGCGTGGCCGAGAAGCTCACGAACAGCGCAAAGAAGATCGCCAGCGATGAACCCTTGAGCAGCGCGAACACCCCGAGGCTGGCCGCAAAGCCGCCGATCACGATGCCCGGTGCCAGGCGCTGCACGATGTCCCAGCGCACGGCACCACGCTTGTGGTGCGCGCGCACGCTGGAGACCGAGGTGAAGACGATGGTGGCCATCGAGGTGGCGATGGCCATCTTCACCGCCAGGTCGGGTGCCACCTGGCGCGCACCCAGGATGTAGGTGAGAAAGGGCACCATGAGCATGCCGCCGCCAATGCCCAGCAGCCCCGCGAGAAAGCCCGTGCACAGGCCAAGAACACCGAGTTCAACGATCAGGAGGGGGTCAAGCATGGGCAGGGGGAGGGATGTGGAAAGGAGGCGGGGCGCACCGCTGGGTGGCGCAAGAATTGTAGTGCGCGAGGCTCCGCTCTGCTGACGGGGGCGCATCGCCGGGCGCAGGAGCTGGGCCTCTGGGATGGGTGCCTACTGCGGGCCGCCGCGGCGTGCGCCGTAGCGCCTGAGCAGGGCCGCCTTGCCGGGCTCGCCGCGTTCGGTGGCCATGTCCAGCGCAGTCCTGCCCGCTTTGTTGCGCGCGTTGGGGTCGGCCTTCAGGCGCAGCAGCTGCGCCATCACGTCCTGCATCTCCGGGTGCGCGGTGGCCGAGTGCAGCGGTGTGTTGCCGTCATGGTCCCGTGCCTCGATGGCTGCGCCAGCCTCGACCAGCAGCCTGGCCATGGCGGGGTAGGCTGCCAGGTGCAAGGGCGTGGTGCCTTCGCGGTTGGCGGCATTCACGTTGGCGCCGCGCGCGATGAGCAGGCGGGCCATGCCGGTGTGCTCTTCGCCGGCCACGCCATGCAGCGGCGTGAAGCCGGCCGCGTCGCCGCGGTTCACGCTGGCCGGATCGTGTGCCAGCAGGCGCTCGACGGCCGCACGGTCATTGAACACGGCGGCGTCGTACAGGGTGGCGTGCTGCCGTGCGCCCGCTGCAGCGGGCGCCTGGGCGAGGGCTGCCGGCGCGAACGACACCCCCAGGCTGCAGCAGCACAGGGCAAGGCAAAGGGGAATGCAGGCGTGCATGGTCGCTGCAGGATAGCGGATGGCCTAAGGCAACGCTGAACAAGTCCCTCGCGCGCCGCGCACCCTGCTTTGGGCGGTCTGCGGCGTTGCAAATGCTCGCCATAGCACAGGCTATGGCTGTGCTTTGCGCCTAGCAGCCCATCCCAAATCAGGGCACGCGCCATCGCGAGGACTTGTTCAGCGTTGCCCTAAAAAGAAAAGGCTGCCGGAGTGATCGATCCGGCAGCCTTTGGGTAGAGGTGTCTGCGGTATTTGCTACCGGGCCTGTCATCCTGAACCGGGGGTTCAGGTGGGCGAGGGCAGCCAGGCGTTGGGTTCATCTGACGCGAGACGATCACGCTCCCCTGGCGATGTACCAAGCCCGTGCTCAGAGAGCATTGGTTCAAGGAAATATAAAACCCGGCGGCACCGCAGACACCTTCATTGTAGGGGCTCTGAAAGCCCCTGAAAGCTGTCGGCGATGTAAAGAATTCTCTGACCTGTACGCCATTGATAGCGCAGGGCCGCAGCGCCGTTTACAGCAGGCGCCCGTCGTCGCCCAGGGCCTGGTCCAGGCGCTGCACCAGGTTCTGCAGGCGCTGGATTTCGTCGGCATCGGGGGGCAGCAGGGACTCCTGCACGCCCATGCGCCGCGGTGGCGGCGGAATGTCGTCGCCCACCGCCACGGGTGTGGCCATGGGCACGGGATGGGGGTGGTCCGCCGCGGCGGCCATGTCGGCGGCTTCGCGGTCGGCGATCTCGAAAGCGAGGTTCAGCGCAGCCAGCACCGCGATGCGTTCGCGGGCACGCACCTTGCCGGCATCGCGGATGCGCGTCATGGCGGTGTCCACACGTTCCACGGCATCGAGCAGTCGGCTCTCGTGCCCCTCGGGGCAACTGAGCAGGTAGCTTTGCTGCAGGATCTGCACCTCGATTTGCTTCATGCGGCGTCTTTCGCGGGAGGGGCTTGGGGCAGGCGCTCGAGCAGGGCATCCACCCGCGAGCGCGCGGCGGAGAGGCGGGACTTGAGCGAGTCGCGCTCCTGCGTGAGTGCGGCCACCTGCTCGGACAACAGCGCATTGGTGCGCTGCAGTTCGGCGTGGCGCACCAGGAGCCGCTCCACGCGCTCGGCGATCTGGTCGGTTGTCGATGGTGTTGTTGCCATACAGCCACCGATTGTAGGACGGCGGGTTGTAATCGGTCGTAAAATCACCGGGTTGGTGCTCGCGGTGTGGTTCACATGCTGCAGTTCAACGGGAAGCAGGGAGGTGGCGCCACGCATGGCGCGCCGAGCCTGCGCTGCCCCCGCAACGGTCAGCGGACGAATCGGTTTTCGATTCCCTTTTCATCCCCATGCCACTGGGTGCCTTGAACAAGCACCTGGGAAGGCTTTGAGAAGCGTTCCGCCAGCCCGGATACCGGCCAACACGGTGGCTGCCTGCGCCTTGGTGCAGGCAGTCGTGTCACCCATTTCGCTGGCGGGAGGCCGGCACGGGTTTTTGCTTGCCGACGATTCGCCCCATGAAAATCCGTACCCCCCGTGCGCGCATTGCTGCGTCCGTTCCCCGGTCCTTGTGCCTGCGCCCTGCGCTCGTGTCCCTGGCCGTGCTGGGCGCCTGCGCCGCCCACGCCCAGCAGAACGGCAACGCCCCGGTGCTGCTCGCGCAGAACCTGCGCGCGCCCTCGCTGGCCGAGACCGTGGTGACCGCCACGCGCACGCCGCAGCCGCTGTCCGATCTGGTGGCCGACGTGACCGTGATCGACCGCGCGACCATCGAGACCAGTGGCGCGACGGGCCTGGCCGACGTGCTGGCGCGCGTGCCGGGCATCGAGATCTCGCGCAACGGCGGCCCCGGCACGACCACGGGCGTGTTCCTGCGCGGCGCAGAGTCGCGCTTCACGGCGGTGTACATCGACGGCGTGCGCATGGATTCGCAATCCACGGGCGGCGCGGCATGGGAGTCCATTCCGCTGGCGCAGATCGACCGCATCGAGGTGCTGCGCGGCCCGGCCGGCGCGGTCTACGGCTCCGACGCCATGGGCGGCGTGGTGCAGATCTTCACCAAGCGCGGCGAGCAGGGTGTGGCGCCCTATGTGGGCATCGGCATTGGCAACCAGGGCACACGCAAGGCCGAGGCCGGCGTGAGCGGCGCCAGCGGCACCATCGACTACGCCTTGGGCATCGCCCGCGAAGAGAGCAAGGGCTTCAACGCCCGCACCGTGGCCACGCAGAACCCCGACCGTGACGGCTACGAAAGCACCTCGGCCAGCGCCCGCGTGGGCCTGCAGATCAATGCCACGCACCGGCTCGAAGCCACACTGCTCGTGAACGACCTGGACAGCGGCTACGACAGCGGCCTGGGCCGCGATGACCGCAACCAGCACAAGCTGCATGCCCTGGGCCTGAACTGGCAGGCGCAGTGGACGCCGCAGTACAAGACCCGCGTGCAGATCACCGATTCGCGCGACGAGTACCAGACCACGCCCTCGTTCTACCTGACCGAGACCCGCCTGCGCGGCTACCTGTTCCAGAACGAATGGCGCCAGGGCCCGCACCTGGTGACCGCCGCGCTGGAGCGCCGCGAAGACCGGCTGGAAAACGCCCCCATCGACCGCAAGCGCTCGCAGGATGCGCTGGCCCTGGGCTATGGCTACACCGCGGGCGGCCACACGCTGCAGGCCAATGTGCGCCACGACTCGGACAGCGAGTTCGGCGGCAAGGGCACGGGCAGCCTGGCCTATGGCTACACCTTCGCACCGCAGTGGCGCGCCACGGCCTCGGTGGGCACGGCCTTCCGCGCGCCCACGCTGTACCACCGCTTCAGCGAGTACGGCACGGGCCGCCTGAACCCCGAGAGCAGCCGCAATGCCGAACTGGGCCTGCGCTGGGCGCAGGCATCGAGCAGCTTCTCGGTGACGGCCTACCGCAACCGCGTGCAGGACCTGATCGTCTTTGGCCCTGTGGGCCCCTGCCCGTCCCCTCTGGGTTGCTACGCCAATGTGGCACGCGCCGAGTACAAGGGCGTGACCTTGGCCGGCTCCTACCGCCTGGGCAGCGTGCAGCTGCGTGGTTCGCTGGACCTGCAGAACCCGCGCGACCTCGATACCGGCAAGATGCTGGCGCGCCGCGCCAAGCGCCACGGCACCCTGGGTGCCGACACGCAGATCGCGGGCTGGACCGTGGGCGCCGAGGTGCAGGCCTCGGGCCGCCGCTTCGACACCGTGGCCAACACCTTCGTGCTGGGCGGCTACAGCCTGTTCAACCTGCACGCCAGCACCCGCATTGCCCGCGACTTCACGCTGACCGCGCGCCTCGACAACGCGGCCGACAAGCACTACGAACTGGCACGCACCTACGCCACCCCGGGCCGCACGTTCTTTGTCGGCCTGAAGTGGGCACCGCAGTAACACGCATTGCAGATGAGAAGAGGGAAGGCTGAGAAGAAGCCGCAAGAATGGTCACCCCGGCACGCTGTCCGGCGATCCTGATCGCCGCCCCGGCATCGGGCCAGGGCAAGACCACCGTCACCGCGGCCCTGGCGCGCCTGCATGCGCGCCAGGGCCGGCGGGTGCGGGTGTTCAAGTGCGGCCCGGACTTCCTCGACCCGCACTGGCACCAGCTCGCCAGTGGCGCGCCCGTGCACCAGCTCGACCTGTGGATGAATGGCGAGGCCGATTGCGCCGAGCGCCTGCACGCGGCCGCCGGTGAGAGCGACCTCCTCTTGATCGAAGGCGTGATGGGCCTGTTCGACGGCACGCCGAGTGCGGCCGACCTGGCGCAGCGCTTTGGCGTGCCGGTGCTCGCCGTGGTCGATGCCTCGGCCATGGCCGGCACCTTTGGCGCGCTGGCCTTCGGCCTGCGCCACTACCGTCCGGGCCTGCCCTGGGCCGGCGTGCTGGCCAACCGCGTGGGCTCGGAGCGCCATGCGCAGATGCTGCGCGATGGCCTGCAGGATGCTGCGGACTGGATGGGCGCGCTGGTGCGCGTGGCGCCCGGTGGCGGTGCCACCGGCAAGGCCGCGGCCGCACTGCTGCCCGAACGCCATCTGGGCCTGGTCGTCGCGCAGGAGCTGGGCGATGATGCCCTGGCGCGCCTGGATGCCGCAGCCGACGCGCTGGCTGCCACGCCGCTGGGCCAGATGGGCCTGGGCGGGCTGCAACGCTGGGCGGTGGACTTTCCTGCGCCGGGGCCCTCGGTGCATGTGCCGCCCCTGCTGGCGGGCCGCACGGTGGCCGTGGGGCGCGATGCGGCCTTCTGTTTTGTCTACGACGCCAACCTGCAGTGCCTGGCGCAGCTGGGGGCGCAGGTGGTGTTCTTCTCGCCGCTGCACGATGCGGCATTGCCGGCCTGCGATGCCGTGTGGTTGCCCGGCGGCTACCCCGAGTTGCATGCGGCGCGCATCGCGGCCAATACCGCCATGCAGGTCAGCCTGCGCGCCCATGTGGCGGCGCGCAAGCCGCTGTGGGCAGAATGCGGCGGCATGATGTCCCTGTTCGAATCGATCACCCTGGCCGATGGCACAACGCAGCCGCTGTGGGGCCTGCTGCCCGGCCGCGTGGCCATGCACAAGCGCCTGGCCGCCCTGGGGCCGCAGCAGCTCACAGTGGCGGGCCACACACTGCGCGGCCACACCTTCCATTACTCCACCGCGCAGAGCTCGGCGGATGTGCTGGGGCGCACGTCGCGCCCGGACACCGCGCCGGCGCCCGATGCGGGGGAGGCCTTGTACCGCCATGGCAGCATCCATGCGAGCTACTTCCATGCCTGGTTCCCGTCGGCCCCTGCGGCCGTCGCGCACCTGCTGGGCGGCGAGGGGCCTGCACCATGAACCAGGCCATCACGACCGAGCTTGTCCTGGGCGGGCAAAAGAGCGGCAAGTCGCGCCGCGCCGAGCTGGCCGCGCGCGACTGGCTGGCGCAGGCGCCCGGCCGCGATGCCGTGCTGATCGCCACCGGCCAGCCTTGGGACGAGGAGATGCGCGAACGCATCGCGCGCCACCAGCGCGAGCGGGCCAAGCGCGTGCCCGGCCTGGCCACGCTGGAGGAGCCGCGCGACCTGGCCGGCGCGCTGCGCCAGCGCAGCAGCGCCAGCACCCTGGTGGTGGTCGACTGCCTGACCCTGTGGCTCACCAACTGGACCATGCCGGCCGGCGTGGAGGCCATGGACGCGCACGGGCGCGAGGCCCTGGCACAGGCCTGGGCCGCGCAGTGCGAGGACTTCATCACCGCATTGCAAAACGCCCCCGGCCCCGTGGTTCTGGTGGGCAATGAAATCGGCCTGGGGGTGATTCCGCTGGGGCGCGAGGTGCGCGCCTTTGTCGATGCGCTGGGCGTGCTCAACCAGCGCGTGGCCGCGGCCTGCCCGCGCGTGACCTTGATGGCGGCCGGGCTGCCGCTGACCCTGAAGGAGCCGCGCTGATGGAAGAGCCGACGCCGACCCCCGTGCGCCGCATCCTCTGGGTGATCGCCATCCTCGTGGTGCTGCTGTTGCTGATGGCCGGCCTGGCACGGGCCGAGCCCGTGCAGATCAAGGACGACCGGGGCCGTGTGGTCACCTTGCCCCAGGCACCGCAGCGCATCGTCTCGCTGCTGCCCTCGCTGACCGAGAGCGTCTGCGAGCTCGACCAGTGCCACCGCCTGGTGGGCGTGGACCGCTATTCCAACTGGCCCGAGTCGGTGGCCCGGCTGCCCAGGATGGGCGGCGGCATCGATCCGAGCATCGAGGCCATCGTGGCCGCCAAGCCCGATGTGGTGCTGCTGGCAGCGAGTTCGCGCGCCAGCGATCGGCTCGAAGCCCTGGGCCTCAAGGTCGTGGTGCTGGAGCCCAAGACCCATGCCGACGTGCGCCGCGTGCTCGGCGTCGTGGGCCAGGTGTTGGGCGTGCCCCAGGCCGAGGGGGCTGACCGGCTGTGGCGCGTGATCGACGCCGCCGTGCAGGCGGCGGCCCAGTCGCTGCCGCCCAAGGCGCGCAACACGCGCGTGTACTTCGAGGTGAGCCGCGGGCCGTATGCGGCCAGCGAGGCGTCGTTCATCGGCGAATCGCTCGCGCGCCTGGGCGTGCGCAACGTGGTGCCGGGCGCGCTCGGCCCGTTCCCGCGCCTGAACCCCGAGTACGTGGTGCGCGCGAACCCCGACGTGCTGATGATCGGCAACAGCAGCATGCAGAGCATGGTGCCGTACCCTGGCTGGGCCACCATGCGCGCCGTGCGCGAGAACCGCGTGTGCGTGTTCGGCCCCGGCGATGCCGAGGTGGTGGTGCGCCCCGGCCCGCGCATGGCCGAGGCCGCACGCATCATGGCGCGCTGCCTGACCGAGAAGGCACGATGACGGTTGGCAATGCATTGATCCCCACCGCCGCCGGCCGGCGCCGCGCCGCTTGGTGCGCGCTGTGGCTGGGCCTGGCCAGCCTGCTGCTGCTGGTACTGGGCACGGCCGTGGGCAGCACCGGGCTGGAGAGCCTCACGCACATGGGCGACGACCCCGTGGCGCGCCAGATCGTCTGGGACATCCGCCTGCCGCGCACCCTGGGTGCCTGGCTGGCCGGCGCGCTGCTGGGCCTGGCCGGCGCGGTGGCGCAGGGCCTTTTCCGCAACCCGCTGGCCGACCCCTACCTGCTGGGCAGCGCTTCGGGCGCGGCCCTGGGCGGTGCGGTGGCCATGGCGATGTTCGGCGTGTCGCCCGTGGCCGCGCAGTGGATCGCGCGCATCGGCATCACGGGCATGGCCTTTCTGGGCGCGGCCGGGGCCGTGGTGCTCACGCTGGTGCTGGCGCGGGGCGTGCAGCACACGCTGCGCCTGCTGCTGGCCGGTGTCATCGTGGGCGTGGTGCTGGGCGCCCTGCGCGACCTGGTGGAACTGGCCTCGCCCGACATCCTGCAGGCCATGCAGGCCTTCATCCTGGGCAGCACGGCCTTTGTCGGCTGGATCGCCTGCACCCTGATGGGCGCGGCCTGGGCCCTGTGTGCCCTGCTGGCCTGGGTGCTGGCGCGCGCGCTCGACGGCCTGACCCTGGGCGAGGCCACCGCCGCCAGCCTGGGCTTGCCGCTCGCCCCCATGCGTGCCGGCCTGGTGGCCGCCATGGCCCTGGCCACGGGCACGGCCGTGGCGCAGACCGGGCTGATCGCCTTCGTCGGCCTGGCCGCGCCGCACCTGGTGCGTTCCATCGTGCGTGTCACGCACGAGCGGCACATCCTGCTCTCCAGCCTCATGGGCGCAGTGCTGCTTCTGGCGGCCGATATCCTCGCGCGCTGGATGCTGGCGCCGCAGGAACTGCCCGTGGGTGTGCTCACCGCGGCCCTGGGCGGCACCTATTTGCTGTGGCTGATGCACCGGCGCACCGCGCACGGAGGCGGCCTGTGAAGGGCATCGCGCTCAGCGCCCACCACATCACCGCGCGCGTGGGCGGCGTCGAGGTATTGCACGGCATCGACCTGCACCTGCCCGAAGGCCGCTGGACCAGCATCGTCGGCCCCAACGGCGCGGGCAAGTCCACCCTGCTCAAGGTGCTGGCCGGCCTGCTGCCGCGTGGCCAGGTCGATGGCCAGGTGGCCCTGCTCGGCCGCATGCTGACCCAGGTGCCGGCGCGCGAGCGCGCGCGCCAGCTCTCTTGGCTGGGGCAGAACGAAGGCTCGGCCGACGATTTGACCAGCTACGACGTGGCCATGCTCGGCCGCCTGCCGCACCAGCCCTGGCTGGCACCGCCATCGCCCGCCGACCATGCGGCCGTGGAGCAGGCCCTGCGCACCACGCAGGCCTGGGACTGGCGCGACCGCCCCTTGTCGCAGCTGTCGGGCGGCGAGCGCCAGCGCGTGCTGCTGGCCCGCGCACTGGCTGTGCAGGCCCAGGTGCTGCTGATGGACGAACCCCTGGCCAACCTGGATCCCCCGCACCAGACCGACTGGCTGCACACCGTGCGCGCCCTGGTAGCCGGCGGCGCCACGGTGGTCAGTGTGCTGCACGAGGTCTCGCTGGCCCTGCATGCCGACGACCTGGTGGTGATGGCCCAGGGCCGAGTGACGCACCAAGGTGGCTGCAACGAGGTGGTGACGCACCGCGCGCTGGAGGCGGTGTTCGACCACCGCATCGCGGTGCATGAATTGTTCGGGCAGTGGGTGGCATTGCCGCGCTGACTTTTGATTTTCTTTTTTGTTTTTCATTTTCATTTTTTAACCAAGGAGTCGTGACATGCACATCGAACCTGGACTGGTGGACACCACCAAGATCTTCCTGAGCTACGCCACGGGCGCCACGGCACTGCTGTATGCCAGCAAGCTCGCGCTGGACATGGTGAAGAAGGAGGGCCCTGTGGCCCTGCTGCTGCGCTCGGTCTTCACCACGGCGCTGGTGTTCGCGTTCTTCGAGCTGTTCCCGCACCACCCGGTGGGGGTGTCGGAGGTGCATCTGATCCTGGGCACGACCTTGTTGCTGCTGTTCGGTGTGGCGCCTGCGGCCATCGGCCTGGCGGCTGGCCTGCTGGTCCAGAGCGTGTTCTTTGCGCAGCAGGATCTGCCGCAGTACGGGATGAATGTGACGACCTTGCTGGTGCCGCTGTTTGCGACCGCTGCGCTGGCCAAGCGCATCGTGCCGGAGAGCATGGCGTATGTGGACATGACGTATGCCCAGACGTTCAAGCTGTCGGTGGCGTACCAGGGCGGGATCGTGATGTGGGTGGCGTTCTGGGCTATCTACGGGGCGGGTGTGGGGTCTGCGAATCTGGAGAGCATTGCTACGTTTGGGGCTGCTTATATGACGGTGGTGTTGTTGGAGCCTTTGGTTGATTTGGGCGTTCTGGCGGCTGCCAAGGCGTTGCGTCGTCTTGAGGGGTCTTCATTCGTCGAGCGTCGGTTGCACCAGGCTGCTTGAGTTTGTTGGTTGTGGTTGCTTCTGTTTCTTTGCTCGGCGGGGTGACTGCTCTGTTGGCTGTGTGCCCATGCCATGCGCGGGAGCCGGGATGTGCGCCCGGCGGCGCAGTAACTTTCTTTTGCTTCGCCAAAAGAAAGTCACCAAAGAAAAGGCGACCCCCAGCCCGTGTCCCCCTCGCCGATGGCGAGGGGGCAGCCTGCGATGCTCGGTCCTGGGGTGGCGCCGAAGAACTCCCTGCGCTGCCTCTGCGAGGCAGCTCCGGTCAGACAGCTTCGGCGAGCCAGACCACGAAGTGCGTGTGTCCTTCGGCACACGCACCCACCCCAGGCCCTGCGCTTCTCGGCACGGTCAGAAGGGGTGAATGCGGGCCCCACACGGGCCATCGCTTCGCTCGGCCCCGTGGTGCCTCGCTGCGCGTCGGCAGCGCGCAGCGCGTAACCGACACACGGCGCGGCTGCGTAGCAGCAGCCGTTCCTGACCCCGCTCCCAACCCCTGCTGGCTGCGCCGAGAAGCGCAGGGCCTGGGGTGGGTGCATGTGCCGAAGGACACATGCACTTCGTTGTCTAGCTCGTCGATGCTGTCTGAGCGGAGTTCGAAGAACGCAGCGAGTTCATCGACGCCCACCCCAGGACCGAGCATCGCAGGTTGCCCCCGCTCGCCCGACAGGGCGAGCGGGGGACGCAGACTGGGGGTCGCCTTTTCTTTGGTGACTTTCTTTTGGCGAAGCAAAAGAAAGTTACTGCGCCGCCGGGCGCACACCCCGGCTCCCGGCCGTTGAATAAGCAAGTAGTCACCACCAAGCAACGACATACATGCAAATCGAATCCCCCCCAATCCTGCGCGACACCCCCAAACCCCAAGGCGAACGCCGAGGCCTCATCCTGGTCCACACCGGCACCGGCAAAGGCAAGAGCACCGCCGCCTTCGGCCTCGCCATCCGAGCGCATGGACGAGGCAAGACCGTCAAGATCTACCAGTTCATGAAGGTCCCCACCGCGCGGTTCGGCGAACACCGCCTGTTCGAACAACTGGGCATCCCCATCGAAGGCCTGGGCGACGGCTTCAGCTGGAAGAGCCGCGACCTCGACCACTCCGCCCAACTGGCCCTGGACGGCTGGACCAAGGCCGAGGCCACCATCCGCGCGGGTGAGCACTTCCTCGTCGTGCTCGACGAGATCATGTACCCCCTGCGCTACGGCTGGATCCCGCTGGAGACCATCCTCACCTGCCTGCGCGAGCGCCCGCCGCATGTGCACGTGGTGCTCACTGGCCGCAATGCCCCGGCCGAGCTGATCGAGCTGGCCGACACCGTGACCGAGATGACCCTCGTCAAGCACCACTTCAAGGCCGGCGTGCCCGCGCAGCGCGGGATCGAAGACTGAAGCAGCATGGTGAACGCTTTGACGTCGCTGCCTATGGCCCGCAGCCGCCTGCACCCCACGGTGCCGGCATTGGCCATGCTCGGTCTGTTGGGCGGGTTGGCGGCCCCGATCGCGCATGCCCAACAGCACCGTATCGTCACGCTGTCGCCCTCGCTGACCGAGGCCGTCTGCGCCCTGGGCCACTGCGCCGAGCTGGTCGGCACCGACCGCCATTCGAGCTGGCCCGGCACCGTGGCCAGGTTGCCCAAGGTGGGTGGCCTGCAGGATGCGCAGATCGAGCGCATCGTGGCCCTGCGGCCCGACATGGTGCTGCTGGGCCCGCGCAGCCGCGCGGGCGAGCGCCTGGCGGCTCTGGGCGTGCCGGTGCAGGTGTTCGATGCGCGCACGCACGCCGACCTCAAGCGCATGCTGCTGAGCGTGGGCCAGTCGCTGGGCGAGTCGGCGCGCGCGGCCGAGCTGGTGGCGCGCATCGAGCGCGAGCTCGATGCCGCGGCGCGCCGCATGCCGGCGCACCTGCGCGGGCGCAGCGTGTATGTCGAGGTCGGCGTCGGCCCCACGGCGGCCAGCGCGGCCAGCTTCATCGGCGAGACCATCGCGCGCCTGGGGCTGGTGAACATCGTGCCCGGCGACATGGGGCTCTTTCCGCGCGTCAGCTCCGAGATGGTGGTGCGCGGCGCGCCCGACCTGGTCATCGGCCCGGCGGCCTCGCTCATGAACCTGGCCGAGCGGCCCGGCTGGTCGGGCATGAAGGCGCTGCGCCAGCACCAGGTCTGCCAGCTCGATGCCGAGCGCATGGACCTGCTCTCGCGCCCCGGCCCGCGCCTAGGCGAGGCGGCGCACATGCTGGTCGATTGCCTTGCCGGCCTCCCTCAAGTGCTGCGCTGAACCGCAGTTCTTTTGCACCCATTTTTTTTGACTGGAGATTTCTTCCATGCAAGTGAACAAGATTCCCGCCACCATCGTCACCGGCTTCCTGGGCAGCGGCAAGACCACGCTGCTGCGCCACCTGCTGAGCAACGCGCAGGGCAAGCGCATCGCCGTCATCGTCAACGAGTTTGGCGAGCTGGGCATCGACGGCGAGCTGCTGCGCAGCTGCGGCATTGGCTGCGATGAGAACGGCGAAGAAAATGGCCAGCTGTTCGAGCTGGCCAACGGTTGCCTGTGCTGCACCGTGCAGGAAGAGTTCGCGCCCGTGATGGAACAGCTGGCCGCACGCCGCGACCAGATCGACCACCTGGTCATCGAGACTTCGGGCCTGGCGTTGCCCAAGCCGCTGGTGCAGGCCTTCCAGTGGCCCGCGCTGCGCAACGTGTTCACGGTGGACTCGGTGATCACCGTGGTGGACGCGCCCGCCGTGGCTGCCGGCCAGTTCGCCGACGACCCCGTTGCAGTGGACGCCCAGCGCCGCGCCGACGAGAACCTCGACCATGAATCGCCCCTGCACGAGCTGTTCGAAGACCAGCTCGCCACCGCCGACCTGGTGGTGCTGCACAAGACCGATGGCCTCGATGCCGAGGCCCTGGCCCAGGTGGAAGCCATCGTGCGCGGCGAGACCCTGCCCGGCGTGAAGTTCGTGCACGCCCAGCATGGCCGCATCGACCCCGGCGTGCTGCTGGGCCTGGGCCATGCGGTGGAAGACGTGATCGACGCGCGCAAGACCCACCACGACGAGGAAGAGGACCACGACCACGACGAGTTCGAATCGGTCCAGATCACGCTCGATGTGGCAGACCGCCAGCGCCTCGTGGATGCGCTCATCGCCCTGGTGCAGCGCCACGAGATCTACCGCATCAAGGGCTTTGTGGCCCTGCCGGGTGCGGCCATGCGCCTGGTGGTGCAGGGCGTGGGCCAGCGCTTCGACAGCCACTTCGACCGCGCCTGGCGTGCCGGTGACACCCGCACCACGCGCCTGGTGGTCATCGGCGACCACCTGGATGCTGCGGCCCTGCAGGCCGAGGTGCAGTCGGCACTGTCGGCCGCCACGGCCTGAGGTCCGCCGCATGCATCTGCTGTCCACGCGCCCCGGTGGCTACGTCGAAGACGGGGGCCAGGGCCTGGTGCGCGTGGAGCAGACGCCGGGCGACATTGTCGTCCTGAGCGCGGCCGACACCACGCTGTCGCTGCTGTCCGACGCGGCCGCCAGCCTGGGCGAGGGTTTCCCGCGCGTGCGCCTGGCCAACCTGATGTGGCTGCGCCAGCCTGCGTCCACCGACCTGTATGTGGACGATGTGTTGCGCCATGCGCGCGTGGTCGTCATCGACCACCTGGGCAGCCCGAGCGACTGGGCCTATGTGGTGGAGCAGGCCCAGGCGCTGGCGGCACGCCATGGCCAGTGGCTGGCCCTGTTCTCGGGCGACAACGTGGAAGACCCGCAGCTGCTGATGCGCAGCACCGCCAGCCCGGCCGACTGCCACCAGCTGTGGCGCTGCCTGCGCGAGGGCGGGCGCGAGAACGCGCTGGCGTTCTTTGCGTTGATCGGCCATGCGGCCTTCGGCATCGGCGCGCGCCCACCCGCACCGCAGCCCTTGCCGCCGGTGATGCCTTACACCCCAGCGCAGGCTGCACCCTGGGTGCCCGGTGCACCGGTGGCACTGCTGGTGTTCTACCGCGCCCACCTGCAGGCGGGCAATACGGCGGTGTTCGATGCTGTGCAGGCAGCGCTGGCCGAGGCCGGGCTGAACACCCTGGCCGTGGCGGTCGATTCGCTCAAGAACCCCGAGAGCCTGGCCTCGCTGCAGGCCCTGGCCGCAGAGCAGGGTGTGGCCGTGGTACTCAATGCGACGAGCTTTGCCGTGGCCTCCATTGACGGCAGCGAAGAGGCCCCGCCGGTGGCCCTGGCCGGAGACGCGCCGGTGCTGCAGCTCATCACGGCCGGCTGCTCGCAAGAGCAGTGGCAGGACGACCCGCATGGCCTGGCGCCGCGCGACCTGGCCATGCAGGTGGTGCTGCCCGAGGTGGACGGGCGCATCGGCGCGCGCGCCATCAGCTTCAAGGGCCTGGCCTGGCGCTGCGAGCGCACCGAGGTCGACGTGGTGCGCTACCAGCCCGAGCCCGAACGCATCGCCTTCGTGGCTGAGCTCGCGCGCCGTTGGTGCGCGCTGCGCAGCAAGCCGCCGGTGGGCAAGCGCGTGGCCCTGGTGCTGGCCAACTACCCCAATGACGATGCACGCCTGGCCAATGGCGTGGGGCTGGATACACCGGCCTCCACCGTGCTCATCCTGCAGGCGCTGCGCGATGCGGGCTACACCACGGGTGAGCTGCCCGCGTCGGGCGACGCGTTGATCGCGCAACTGGTGGACGGCGTCACCAACAACCTCGATGCCAACCCCGACCGCCCCGCGGGCCAGAGCCTGGCGATGGACGACTATCTGGCCGACTTTGCCGCGCTGTCTGCCGACAACCAGGCGGCGGTGAACGCGCTGTGGGGCCCGCCCGGCGCAGACCCCATGGTGCGCAGCGGCCGCTTCATGGTGCCCGGTGTGCGCCTGGGCCATGTCTTCGTGGGCATACAGCCTGCGCGCGGGCGCGACCTGGACCTGGTGGCCACCTACCACGATGCCGACCTGGTGCCCACCCATGGCTACCTGGCCTTCTACTTCTGGCTGCGCCGCGTGTTCGCGGTGGACGCCGTGGTGCACGTGGGCAAGCACGGCAACCTCGAATGGCTGCCGGGCAAGAGCGTGGCGCTGGGCGCCGATTGCTGGCCCGACGCCATCCTGAGCCCGCTGCCGCACCTGTACCCCTTCATCGTCAACGACCCGGGCGAGGGCAGCCAGGCCAAGCGGCGCACGCAGGCCGTCATCATCGACCACCTGATGCCCGCGCTCACGCGCGCCGAAACCTACGGCCCGCTGCAGCAGCTCGAACGCTCCATGGACGAGTACTACGAGGCCCTGTCGCTGGACCCGCGCCGCGCCCGGCTGCTGCGCCAGGGCATCCTCGACCAGGTGCTGCAGCACGGCCTGCACCAGGAGCTGGGCTTTGCCCCGCCGGCCGACGATGCCGGGCGCGAGGCCTTGCTGCAGCGCCTGGATGCCTACCTCTGCGAGATCAAGGAGTCGCAGATCCGCGACGGCCTGCACATCCTGGGCCGCTCACCCGAGGGGCGCCAGCGCACCGATACGCTGGTGGCGCTGGCGCGCTTCCCCGGGGGCGTGGTGACAGGGCAGGGCAGCCTGCTGGTGGCGCTGGCGCAGGACCTGGGCCTGGGCGACTTCGACCCCCTGAACCCCGAGTGGGCCGCGCCCTGGACCGCCCCGCGCCCCGCCGCGCTGCAGGCCCTGGGCGACGAGCCCTGGCGCCACGCGGGCCACACGCGCGAGCGGCTGGAGCAGTTGGCCGCGCAGTGCGTGGAGCGCCACCTGGGGGCAGAGGCCGAGCCCATCGATGCGGTGCGGTGGCCGCAGGCCGCGGCCGTGCTGGTGCGCATGCGCACGGTGCTCGCGCCCCGGCTTGATGCCTGTGGCCCGAGTGAGATGGGCCAGCTGTTGCGTGGCCTGGCGGGCCGCTTTGTGCCCCCGGGGCCCAGCGGCGCGCCCTCGCGCGGGCGGCCCGATGTGCTGCCCACGGGCCGCAATTTCTATTCGGTGGACACGCGCGCCGTGCCCACGCCCACGGCCTACGGCATGGGCGCGCTGGCGGCCGACCGCGTGGTGGAGCGCCACCTGCAGGACCATGGCAGCTTTCCCACGGCGGTGGGCCTGTCGGTCTGGGGCACCAGCACCATGCGCACGGGCGGCGAAGACATCGGCCAGGCCTTTGCCCTGCTGGGCGTGCGCCCGAAGTGGGCACCCGGCAGCCACCGCGTGGTGGACATCGAGGTGCTGCCCATGGCGATCCGCAACCGCCCGCGCATCGATGTGACCTTGCGCGTGTCGGGCTTCTTCCGCGACGCCTTCCCGGGCGTGATCGACCTGTTCGATGCCGCCGTGCGCGCGGTCGCGGCCATCTCGCCCGAGGATGAGCCCGATGAGGTGAACCCGATCCGCGTGCGCGTGCGGCGCGAAGCCGCCGAGGCCCAGGCGCAGGGCATGGCAGCCGAGGAAGCGGAGCGCCGCGCCACCTGGCGCGTGTTCGGCCCGCGCCCGGGCGGCTATGGCGCCGGCCTGCAGGAGGTGATGGCCAGCGGCCGCTGGAGCACGGCCGACGACCTGGCCCAGGCCTACCTGCGTGCAGGCGCCTTTGCCTACGGCCAGGGCGGCCATGGCGAGGCCGCGCGCGCGGCCTTCGAGCAGCGCCTGGCGGCGGTGGACGCGGTGCTGCACAACCAGGACAACCGCGAGCACGACATCCTCGACTCCGACGACTACTACCAGTTCCAGGGCGGCATGGCCGCGGCCGTGCAGCAGCTGGCCGGCGCGCCTGCTGCCCTCTACCACGGCGACTTCAGCGTGCCGGGGGCGCCGCGCATCCGCACGCTGGGCGAAGAACTGGCACGCGTGGTGCGCTCGCGCGCGGTCAACCCCAAGTGGATCGATGGCGTGAAACGCCACGGCTACAAGGGTGCCTTCGAGATCGCCGCCACGGTGGACTATTTGTTCGCCTTCGATGCCACCACCGGCGTGGTCGCCGACCACCAGTACGCCCTGGTGGCCGATGCCTACCTGCATGACGACGACACGCGCGCCTTTCTGCAGCAACACAACCCGCTGGCCCTGCGCAGCGTGGGCGAGCGCCTGCTCGAAGCCATGCAGCGTGGCCTGTGGGCCGAGCCCGGCGAGCACCGCGAGCGCATCGAGCAGCACCTGCTGGCGCTCGAACACCGCCTGGAGACCCAGGGCGAAGGACCTCTGACATGACGACGACCATTTCCCTGGCCCCCGTGCCTTCCACCGTGTTCCCCTTCACCGCCCTGGTCGGCCATGACACGCTGCAGCTGGCGCTCTTGCTGGCCGCTGTCGACCCCGGCATGGGCGGGGTGCTGATCAGCGGACCGCGCGGCACGGCCAAGTCCACCTCGGCGCGGGCGCTGGCCGCGCTGCTGCCCGAGGCGCCCTTTGTCACGCTGCCACTGGCCGCCAGCCTGGAGCAATTGGTGGGCACGCTCAACCTCGAAGACGTGCTGCGCGACGGCCAGGTGCGCCTGGCGCCCGGCCTGGTGGCACGCGCGCATGGTGGCGTGCTTTATGTGGACGAGGTCAACCTGCTGCCCGATGCGCTGGTGGATGCGCTGCTCGACGTGGCCGCCAGCGGTGTGAACACCGTGGCGCGCGACGGTGTGTCGCACCAGCACGCAGCGCGTTTCGTGCTGGTGGGCACCATGAACCCCGAGGAGGGCGAGCTGCGCCCGCAGCTGCTGGACCGCTTCGGCCTGTCGGTGGCGCTGGCCAACCCCACTCATCCAGCCGTGCGCCAGGCCATCGTGCGCGCGCGCCTGGCCTTCGAGATGGACCCAGAGGCCGTGGTGGCGCAGCATGCCGCCGCGCAGGCCGGGCTGGCGCAATCGCTGGCCCGCGCCCGCGCGGCCCTGGCGGGCCTGGTGTGGACTGATGAGGTGGTGCAGCACGCCGCACAGCGGGCGCTGGATGCCGGCGTGGACGGCATCCGCGCCGACCTGGTGATGCTGCGCGCAGCGCGTGCGTTGGCCGCGCTGGAGCAGCGCAGCAGCGTGCGCCTGCAGGATGTGGACGCCGTGGCCGAACTCGCGCTGGCGCACCGCCGCACGGAAGACGCTGCAGCGGGCTCGGTACCGCCTTCGGCCGCCACGCCGCCAGCGTCGTCCGCCCGCGGTCCGGCACCCGCAGGCGGGCAGGGCGCAGCGGCATCGGCTCAGAACGCACCCGAAGGCGACTGGGGTGCCTTGCCGCCCGAGCCGCAGGCCATGGCGCGGGTGCGCAGCACGGGGGCGTGGCCGCCAAAAAAAGCCTGAGCCACCCCGGCCCGCGCGTTCCTGGTTCATCGACCAAGGCCAGCGCGGGCTGGCGGTGGCAAGCCCCCCGCAATGCCTGGCTGCGCACACCGCAGCCCGTGACCCGGCCCGCCGATGACCAAGGCCTGGGCATCGACTGGCTGCGCACGCTGGCGGCCAAGGGCCCGGCGCGCCTGCGGGCAGCGCATGTGCGGCGCCGCCCCGCCAGCGCCGTGCAGCCCTGCCTGCACCTGATTGCGCTCGATACCTCGGGCTCCATGCGCCAGGGCGGGCGACTGGCCTGGGCCAAGGGCTATGCGGCGCGCCTGATCGCACAGGCCGCGCGGGCGGGCGACCAGGTCGCATTGCTCAGCTTTGGCGGCCAGGGCGTGCAGTTGCTGCTGCCCCCGGGGCCGGCGCGCGCCTCCGGCACGGCCCGCGTGCGGCCGTTGGGTGGCGGTGGTGGCACGCCCCTGGCCGCGGGGCTGGCCGAGGCCGAGCGCCTGCTGCGCAGCGCACGGCGCCAGCGCGGCGCAGGTGCGCGCTCGTGCCTGTGGCTGCTGACCGATGGCCGCACGCTGGAGCAGCCCGCTGCGCCAGCCGCAGCCACGCAGGTCGTGCTGGTGGACTTCGACGACCCCTTGCGGCCCCTGGGCCGCTGCGCGGCCTGGGCCGCGCGCTGGCACGCGGAACATCGCCTGCCCGAACCCCTTTCTTCCTGAAAAGAACAACGAGCCTTTCCCGATGTCCGACTCCATGACCACCGACGTGATCGTCTGCACCACCTGCCGCCCGGCCGGCGCCTCGCGCGAGCTGCCTGCCGACGGCGAGCTGTTGTTCGAGGCCGTGCAGACCGCCCAGCTCGACGACGATGCCGGCGCCTGGGCCCAGGTGCGCGTGCGCGGCGTGGCCTGCCTGAGCAGTTGCGGGCGCGCCTGCTCCGTGGCCTTCCAGGCGCCGGGCAAATACACCTTTGTGTTTGGCGACCTGAAGCCCGATGAAGAGACCGCCCGCCATGTGCTGGAGTGCGGTGCCATGCACGCGCGTGCCAGCGACGGCATGCTCCAGCGCAACGAACGGCCCGCGCGCCTCAAGAGCGGCATCGTGGCCCGGCTGCCGCCCTGGGGTGTGAACCCCACGGGCTGATCCAGGTGCGCATCTGCCCCCCCGCTTTCGCGTTTTCCTGTTTCTGCCTTTTGGAGTTCTTTTTCCCATGCACCGACATCTCACCCCCCTGTCCCTGGCCGTGCTGGCCTGCATCGCGCAGACGGCGGCCCATGCCCAGTCCACCGCCACCACCCAGTTGCCCGCCGTGCAGGTCACGGACACCCAGACTGCGCCTGGCAGCACCCTGTCGCTCGATGCCCCCAGCGCCACGGGCTCGCGCCTGGGCCTCACGGCGCGCGAAACCCCGGCCAGCGTGAGCAGCCTGGGCGCGGCCGACATCGCCGAGCGCAGCCTCACGCGCGCGCAGGACGTGGCCGTGCGCATGCCCGGCATCACCGAGGCGCCAGCCCCCGGCAACGGCGGCACCAGCCTGGTGGCGCGCGGCTTTGCCGGCCACAACTCGGTGGCGCAGATGGTGGACGGCACGCGCCTCATCGTGGCCTCGGGCACCATCACCTACCCGTTCTCGACCTGGCCCATGGAGTCGGTCGAGGTGCTGCGCGGCCCGGCCTCGGTGCTCTACGGCGATGGCGCCATCGGCGCGGCCGTGAACTATGTGAGCAAGCGCCCCAGCTTCGAGACCACGCAGCGCGAGGCTTTCTTCTCGGTGGGCTCCTACGGCACGGTGCAGGGTGGCGTGGGCCTGCGCGGCCCCATCAACGACGTGCTGGCCTACTCGGTCTACCTCGATGCGGAAAAGAGCGATGGCTACCGCGCCCTCATGGACACGCAGCGCCACAACTACGCGCTGGCCCTGGCCGTGCGCCCGAGCCGCGACCTGAACATCACCCTCTCGGCCGATGGCGGCGTGAACGACGATGCGCGCTACTTCGGCACGCCACTGCGCAATGGCGTGCTCGACGAGCGCCTGCGCCGCACCAACTTCAACGTGGCCGATGCGGTGGTCAAGTACGACGACCGCGTCTGGCGCGCCAAGGTCGATTGGCAGGCCTCCGCCGGTGTGCGCGTGCGCAACGAGACCTACCACCTGACGACCGACCGCCACTGGCGCAATGCCGAGGCCTATGCCTTCAACGCTGCCGGCACGGCGGTGAACCGCAGCGACTACCTCGAAATCCTGCACGACCAGGAGCAGACCGGCAACCGCTTCGACGCCGCCTTCGACGGCCACCTGGGCGGCCTGAAGAACCGCTTCATCGTGGGCCTGGACTGGTACCGCACCAAGCTCGTGCATACCAACAACTCGCCCTATGGCGGAGCGAGCACGGTGGACCCGTTCAACTTTGCGCCTGGTGGCTTCATCAGCCCCGTGCCCACCATCCCCGGCCGGGCGTCGGAACTCAAGACCACGGCGCTGTTCGCCGAGAACGCGCTCGACCTTGGAAAGCAATGGAAGCTGGTCGCCGGCCTGCGCAGCGACCACATGGAGCTCGACACCACCGATCTGCGCGGCGGCGTGCGCATGGTGAAGAAGTACTCGCCCGTCACCGGCCGCCTGGGCGCGGTGTGGTCGCCCAGCGAGGCGCTGTCGCTCTACGGCCAGTTCGGCACGGGCACCGATCCGCTCTCGGGCGCGCTCTCGCTGCCCGGTGGTGGCAACACCTTCGACCTGACCAAAGGCCGCCAGGTGGAAGTCGGCGCCAAGGGCGCCGTGCCCGCCCTGCGCGGCGAGTGGACCGTGGCGCTGTACAAGATCGAAAAGCGCAACCTGCTCTCGCGCGATGCCAGCAACCCCAACATCACGCAGCAGATCGGCCAGCAGTCCTCCACCGGCATCGAGCTGGCCTTTGCGGCCGAGCCCGTGCGCGGCTGGACCATCGATGCCAACGCCGCTTTCCTGCGCGCACGCTACGATGACTTCAAGGAGCTGGTCTCGGGTGCCCTGGTCTCGCGCGACGGCATGACGCCCACCGGCGTGCCCGAGCGCACGGCCAGCATCTGGACGGCATACCGCTTCCTGCCGCAATGGCAGGCCGGTTTCGGTGCGCGCTATGTGGGTGAGCGCCAGGGCAACACGGCCAACACCACGAAGCTGCCGTCGTATGCGGTGTTCGATGCCTCGCTGGCGTACGACTACTCGCGCAACCTCAAGCTCGGCCTGTCGGTGAAGAACCTGGCCAACCGCGACTACGCACTCGCCGGAACGGCCAACACCCGCTGGTTGCTGGGCGCGCCGCGCACGGTGCAGCTGACGGCGCGCGCGTCGTTCTGACCCCGGGGAGGTGCAGCGCATGGCCAAGAAGCTCGTCATTTTTCTGCACAAGTGGCTGGGCGTGGTGCTTGCGCTGTTCTTCCTGATGTGGTTCGTGAGCGGGGTGGTGCTGTACTACGTGCCCTTTCCCAGCCTCACGCAGGCCGAGCGGCTGGCGGCCATGCCGCCGCTCGCGTTGCCGGCCGGCTGCTGCCTGGCGGCGCCCGAGGCGGCCCAGCGCGCGGGCTTGCGCGCCGGTGCGGGCGAAGCGCGCCTGGGCATGCTCGGCGATGTCCCCGTGTGGCGCATGCAGGCCGCGGCGGCCGTTGGCAGTGATGGTGCTGCGCTGCGCCCGCGCTGGCACACGCTGGATGCGCGCACGGGCGCGCTGGTGCCGCCGCTCGACGATGCGCAGGCCGCCGCCGTGGCCGAGGCCTTCAGTGGCCGGCGTGCCACAGGCACCGAGCGGCTGGAGCGCGACCAGTGGACGGTGCCCCAGGGCCTGGACGTGCACCGCCCGCTGGTCAAGGTGCTGCTCGATGGCGACGACGGCCTGGAGCTCTATGTCTCGCCCGGCGCCGCCGAGGTGGTGCGCGACACGCGCCGTGCCGAGCGCTTCTGGAACTGGCTGGGCGCCGTGCCGCACTGGATCTACCCCACGGTGTTGCGCCAGTTCCCCAAGGCCTGGCACCAGGTGGTGGTGTGGCTCTCCATTCCGGGCGTGCTGCTGGCGGCCACGGGCATCGCTCTGGGCGTCTGGCAGCTGTTCCTGAACCGGCGGCGCTGGATTCCCTACCGCAAGTTCTGGATGCGCTGGCACCATATCCTGGGCCTGGTGGCGGCGGTGTTCACGCTCACCTGGATGTTCTCGGGCCTGATGTCGATGAACCCGTTTGGCGTGTTCACCGGGCGCGCGGCCGATCCGCAGGCGCGCACCCAGTGGGCCGGCGAGCCACCGCGCATGGCGCGCGGCCCGGCCGAGGCGGTGGCGCTGGCCGCGGCCGATGGCATCGTGCCACTGGAGCTCGATACCCTGCGCATTGCAGGCCAGGCCTGGTACCGGGTGCGTGGGCTGGGGGAGGGCGCGGTGCAGCGCCTGGTGCGTGCCGACGGACCCGAGGCCACCGTTGTCCGTGCCGTGCCTGACCCCACCGTGCTTGCCGCCCTGCAGGGCCTGCGCCCCGGCAGCCCGCCGCCGGCCATCGAACAGCTCACACAGTACGACGGGCTGTACTATGCGCGCCACCATGATGCTGCATCCACTGCTTTCAACCGCCCGCTGCCCGTCTGGCGTGCCCATTGGGCCGGAGACGACGTGAGCGTGTACGCCGACCCCGCCTCCGCCCGCATCGTGCTGCGTGCCGATGCCACCACGCCCTGGCAGCGTGTGCTCTACAACGGCCTGCACAGCCTGGACTTTGCGCCGCTGCTGGCGCGCCCGCTGCTGCGCACCGCGCTGGTGGTGGGCCTGTCGCTGCTGGGCATCGCGCTGTGCATCACCTCGTGCGTGATCGCCTGGCGCGTGTTCGTGCCGGCGCGCCGCCGCCCTGTGCGCTCCACGAAGCCGCGGCGCGTGGTGGGCGACTCTTCGGGGGGCGCATGGACGGTGTGATCGACCTGCTGCTGCCCGGCACGCAATGGGATGCCCTGCGTGCGCTGATCTGGGTGCCTTTCGTGGCCCTGGCCATCGACTGGTGGCGCGGCGAGCCGCCGGCCGCCATCCACCCCGTGGTGTGGATGGGCAAGGCCCTGGGCTGGTGCGGGGAGCGCTGGGCACCCTTGTCGCCCGTGCCGAACGACTGGCGGGCCTTCTGGTCCATGGCCCTGGCCTGGTGCGCCCTGGCGGCCACGGTGGTGGCCACGGCCTGGGGCCTGCAGTGGCTGGCGCTGCGCTTTCACGACGTGATCGCGGCCGCGCTGCTCGGGCTGCTGCTCAAGCCCCTGCTGTCCTGGCGCATGCTGCACGACGAGGTGCTGGCGGTGGAGGCCGCGCTGGCCCGCTCGCTGCCCGAGGGCCGCGAGCAACTGGCGCGCCTGGTGAGCCGCGATGTGAGCGCGCTCAGCGCGGGCCAGGTGCGCGAGTCGGCCATCGAGTCGCTGGCCGAGAACCTCAACGACTCGGTGGTGGCACCGCTGTTCTGGTTCGTGCTGCTGGGCCTGCCCGGTGCTGCGCTGTACCGCCTGGCCAACACGGCCGATGCCATGTGGGGCTACCCCGGCATGCGCGGCGGGCGCTACTGGCAATGGGCCGGCAAGTGGGCGGCACGCGCGGACGATGTGCTCTCGTGGCTGCCGGCGCGCATCAGCGCGCTGCTGCTGGCCGTGCTGGCGCGCGGGGTGCAGCTGTCCACGGTGGCGCGCCTGGCGCGCCGCACCCCCTCGCCCAACAGCGGCTGGCCCATGGCGGCCATGGCGCTGGCGTTGGGCGTGCGCCTGGCCAAGCCCGGGGTGTATGTGCTCAACGCCGATGCGCGTGACCCCGGCCCGCTCGACACCCACCGAGCCGCCAAGCTGGGCACGCTGCTGGCGCTGGCGCTGATCCCCGTGGGCGTGGGCGCCCACATGCTGATCACCATCGTGACCACCTGGGTGGGCGCATGAGCTGGCAGGCCGGCGTCTTGCACCACCACGGTGGCCCCGATGCGCAGGGTGCGCCGGCGCACGACTTCTCGACCAACAGCAATGCCTGCGGCCCCTGCCCGGATGCGCTGCAGGCCGTGCAGCAGGCCGATGCCACGCGCTACCCCGACCCGCACTACACGGCGCTGCGCGAGGCGCTGGGCGCCTTCCACGGCGTGGCGGCCGGGCGCATCGTGCTGGCGGCCAGCTCCAGCGAGTTCATCCACCGCATCACGGCCCTGGCCGTGCAGCAGGGGGTGGTGCGGGTGGGCGTTCCCCTGCACAGCTATGGCGACTATGCCCAGGCGGCGCAGGCGCGCGGGCTCGCCCTGCTGCGACGCGGAGACGAAGCGGTGACCGCACCAGGCCTGCAATGGGCTTGCGAGCCTTCGAGCCCGCTGGGCCGGGCCGACCCCGTGCTGGCCGCCTGGAGAGACGGGCAGGCCGCGCTGCGCGTGCTGGATTGCGCCTATGCCCCGCTGCAACTGCACGGGGGCGGCGGCATGGCGCCCTGGGCCGGCGTCCCTGCCATGCCGCCCGGGCTGCGCTGCTGGCAGCTGTGGACGCCCAACAAGGCCCTGGGCCTCACGGGGGTGCGCGCCGCCTATGCCGTGGCGCCCGAGGGGGCGGATGGCGATGTGCAGGCACTGCAGGCCCTGGCGCCATCCTGGGCCGTGGGAGCGCATGGCGTGGCCTTGCTGCAGGCCTGGGTGCAGCCCGGTGTGCAGCGCTGGCTGGTGCACAGCCTCGATGTCCTGCGCGACTGGAAGCAGCGCCAGCTCACCCTGTGCCTGGACCTGGGCTGGGCCGTGCATGCGGGCAGCCTGGCCAATTACTTCTGCGCCCAGCCTGCGTGCGCTGATCTGCCGGCCGCGCTGGCGGCGCTGCGCGTGTCCGGCATCAAGCTGCGCGACACCACCTCGTTCGGCCTGCCCGGCGGGGTCCGCATGGGGGTGCTGGCACCCGAGGCGCAGGACGCCTTGCGCCAGGCCTGGTTGGCCGTACGATCTGGCGCACAACCCCAAGAAAGCGACACCCCCTGATGCGAACCATCACCGTCACCCGCTATGTCACGCCGCTGCGTGAAGGCGGCTCCATGCCCGCCGTGGTCGAGGGCGACGACCTGGGCCTGTACGTGCTCAAGTTCCGCGGCGCAGGGCAGGGCGTGCGCGCCCTGCTGGCCGAGATGATCTCGGGCGGCATCGCCCGTGCCCTGGCCCTGCCCGTGCCCGAGATCGTGCTCGCCGAGCTCGACCCGGCCCTGGCCCAGACCGAGCCCGACCCCGAGATCCAGGACCTGGTGCGCGCCAGCGGCGGCCTCAATGTGGGGCTCGACTATCTCTCAGGCGCGCTCAACTTCGACCCGGGCGTGGACGAGGTGAGCGACGACTTCGCCTCGCGCCTGGTCTGGTTCGACGCCCTGGTGGCCAATGTGGACCGCACGGCGCGCAACACCAACCTGCTCATGTGGCACCGCAAGCCCTGGCTCATCGACCATGGCGCCTCGCTCACCTTCCACCATGCGTGGAACGGCGCGGTGGCGCAGCCGGCCAAGGCCTTTGCACCGATTGCCGACCATGTGCTGCTGCACCGGGCCACGGCCATCGCCCAGGTCGATGCGGAACTGGCCGCGTTGCTCACGCGCGAGGTGATCACGGGCATCCTGGCCGAGGTACCCGATGAATTCCTGGCGCTGGCCGCAGCCGAACACACCGAGGGCCCGCTCGCGCAGCCGGCCAGCCACCGCCAGGCCTATGTGGAGCATTTCTGCGCACGCCTGGCCGGCCGCGAAACCTGGGTGAAAGGGGCCATCGATGCCCGCGGCTGAGACACAACAGGTCTACGACTACGCCATCGTGCGCGTGGTGCCGCGCGTGGAGCGCGAGGAATTCATCAACGCCGGCGTGATCCTTTCGTGCCAGAAGAGCGGCTTCCTGCAGGCCGCCATTGCGCTCGATGAAGAGCGCCTCTTGGCCATGGACCCGCATGCCGACATCGACACCGTGCGCCGCCACCTGGCCGCCATCGTGGCCATCTGCGCGGGGGAGGCGGGTTGCGGGCCGATCGCGCAGCTGCCCTTCCGCCAGCGCTTCCACTGGCTCACGGCCAAGCGCAGCGCCATCATCCAGACCTCGCCCGTGCACACGGGCCGCTGCACCGATGCAGCGGCGGCGCTCGAGCACATCATGGACCGCATGGTGCGGCCGCTGCCTTGACTGCACGCCCGTCTGCAAAGCTCGCCCGCTGCGTCATGGTGCTGGGCACCACCAGTGGCGCCGGCAAGAGCTGGCTGGCCACGGCGCTGTGCCGCTGGTACGCCAACCAGGGCTACAAGGTGGCGCCCTTCAAGGCACAGAACATGAGCAACAACGCGCGCGTGGTGGCCAGCGACCATGGCCACGGCGAGATCGGAAGTGCCCAGTACTTCCAGGCCATCGCCGCCCGCACCGTGCCCGATGTGCGCATGAACCCGCTGCTGCTCAAGCCCGAGGCCGACACCAAGAGCCAGGTGGTGCTGCTCGGCCAGGTCAGCGCCGAGCTCACCGCGCTGCCCTGGCGTGGCCGCAGCGAACGCGTGTGGCCGCAGATCGCCGCTGCGCTCGATGCCCTGCGCGCCGAGAACGACGTGGTGGTGATCGAGGGCGCGGGCTCGCCTGCCGAGATCAACCTGCACGCCAGCGATGTGGTGAACATGCGCGTGGCGCGCCACAGCGGCGCGCGCTGCCTGCTGGTGACCGACATCGACCGCGGCGGCGCCTTTGCCCACCTCTACGGCACCTGGGCCCTGCTGCCCGAGGACGAGCGCGCGCTGATCCACGGCTTTGTGCTCAACCGCTTCCGCGGCGATGCCACGCTGCTGGCCCCGGCCCCGCAGATGCTCCAGGAACTGACGGGTGTGCCCACGGTGGCCACCATCCCCATGCAGTGGCACCATGGCCTGCCCGAGGAAGACGGCGTGTTCGACGACCGCAGCACCGCGGCCGGGGCCGTGCACACCACGGTGGCCATCATCGCCTACCCGCGCATCAGCAACCTCGACGAATTCCAGCCGCTCAAGAACGTGCCCGGCGTGCGCCTGGTCTGGGCGCGCAGCCCGGCCGAGCTGGCGGGCCTGAAGCCCACGGACTGGGTCGTGCTGCCCGGCTCCAAGGCCACCGCGGCCGACCTGGCTTGGCTGCGCGCGCAGGGGCTGGATGTTGCCGTCGCCGCGCACGCAGGGCAGGGCGGTACCGTGCTGGGCGTGTGCGGCGGCCTGCAGATGCTGGGCGAGGCGCTGATCGACACCGCCGGCATCGACGGCAACGCGCCCGGCCTGGGCCTGCTGCCGCTGGTGACCACCTTCGAGCCCGCCAAGACCGTGCGCCGCAGCACCGTGCAGTTCGGTGCGCTGCAGGGCGCCTGGGCGCCGCTGTCGGGCGTGCAGGCCAGCGGCTATGAGATCCACCACGGCCAGACCGCCCAGCACCCGGCCATGGCGGCCGGTGGCGATGTGGCGCGCGAAGTCGTGCCGGGCCTGGCCTGGCAGAACGGCGCGGGCAATGTGCTCGGGCTGTACCTGCACGGCTTGCTCGAAGACCCGGCCGCACTGCAGGCCCTGTTCGGCCGCGCAGGGGCCGCCCCCGTGCCCACGCTCGACGCCGTGATGGAGGGCCTGGCCCGCGTCGTGGATGCGCATTTCGAGCCCGGCGTGCTGCAAGCCTTGGTGGCCTGATTCTTTTCACTTCTCCTTTTGACGATCCCCATGTCCTTTGCCATCCCCGCCATTGCCGACCTCACCGACGCCGCCCTCACGGCGCGCCTGCAGCACATCATCGATTTCAAGACCAAGCCCCTGGGCTCGCTTGGCCGCATCGAGGCCCTGGCCCTGCGCATCGGCCAGGTGCTGGGCACTGAGGCGCCGCAGCTCGTGCAGCCGCAGATGCTGGTCTGTGCGGGCGATCATGGCATTGCCGCGCGCGGTGTGTCGGCTTTCCCGAGCGATGTGACGTGGCAGATGGTGGAGAACTTCCTGGCCGGTGGCGCGGCCGTGAGCGTGCTCGCGCGCCAGCACGGCCTGGCCCTTACGGTGGTGGACTGCGGCGTGGCCAAACCCATTGCACCGCGCGAGGCAGCCCCGGGCGCGCCCCAGTTGCTGCTGCGCAAGGTGGCACCGGGCACGGCCGATGCGTCGGTGGGCCCGGCCATGAGCGCCGAGCAGTGCCAGCAGGCCATCGCCAACGGCATGGAGGTGGTGCGCGGCCTGCCCGGCAACGCGCTGCTGCTGGGCGAGATGGGCATTGCCAACACCTCGGTCGCCTCGCTGCTGCTGGCGCGCCTGGCCGGCCTGCCGCTGGCCGAGGTGACCGGCGCCGGCACCGGGCTGGATGCCGCCGGCATCGAACGCAAACGCGCCGTGCTGCAGCAGGCGCTGGACGTGAATGCCCAGGCCTCCAGCCCCCTAGAGGCACTGGCCGCCCTGGGCGGCTACGAGGTCGCGACCCTGGTGGGCGCCGTGCTGCAGGCCGCGGCCGAGCGCCGGGTCATCGTGGTCGACGGCTTCATCACCAGCGCTGCCGTGCTGGTGGCAAGCCGCCTGCAGCCCACCGTGCTGCAGCGCTGCGTGTTCGCCCACCGTTCGGGCGAGCGCGGCCACAGCCTCATGCTGGCGCAGATGCAGGCCGAACCCCTGCTGGACCTGGGCCTGCGCCTGGGCGAGGGTTCGGGCGCAGCCCTGGCCTGGCCGCTGCTGCAGTCGGCCTGCGCAGTGCTGGCGGAGATGGCGAGCTTCGAGTCCGCAGGCGTGGACAACAAGAGCTGATGCAGCTCAGCGCCTGCGGCGTGCGGGTTTTTCGGCCGGGGCCTGGTGGTGCGCGCGCAGCAGGTCAATGAGCGCCTGCGCATACGCCGGTATGCGCCCTGACTCGCGCACCAGGATGTAGCGCTCGCGCACGCTCCAGGTGTCGTCCAGCTCGATCAGCACCAGGCCCATGGGATCGAGGTAGCGGCGTGCCGCGCTCTCGGGCACGATGCCGATGCCCACCCCGGCGCCGATCATGCGGCACATGGCGTCGAAGCTCGACAGCTGCACACGCAGCTTTTGCGTCTGGCCGAGCTGCTCGGTCACCTGGGCCAGAAAGGTCTGCAGCGTGCTGGCCGGGTGCATGCCCACCATGGGCTCGTCCAGCGTCTGCGCAAAGGCCATGCGCCTGCGCCGTGCAAAGCGGTGGCCACGTGGCACCACGAGGGCCAGGCGGTCGGTGCTGAAGTGGATGGCTTGCAAGCCCAGGGTGTCCACCTGGCCGGCCACGATGCCGATGTCGGCACGCCCGTCGCGCACACCGCGCGGGATCTCGGCGTTCGGTGTTTCCTGAAGCTCCACGTTCACGCGCGGGTTCGCCGCGAGGAAGGCGGGCAGGATCTCGGGCATGAAGTCCGTCACCGCCGTGGTGTTGGCGAACACGCGCACATGGCCGCGCAGGCCGCCGCTGTACTCCTGCAGGTCGGCGCGCAACTGCTCGGCCTGGCGCAGCACGCCGCGCGCATGGTGCAGAAAGGCCTCGCCCGCGGGCGTGGTGCGCATGCCGCGCGCCTCGCGGTACAGCAGGGGCATGCCCGCCTGCTCCTCCAGGGCCTTGATGCGCGCACTGGCCGCTGCCAGCGACAGGTGGCGCGCAGCAGCGGCACGGGAGAGGGCGCCTTGCTCGGCCGTGAGCACGAACAGGCGCAGGTCGGTCAGGTCGAACTGCATGGCGCCATGGTACCGCCCAGGGCCGCGAGGTTTCGGAAATTCCGAAAGCCCGGTTCCGAAATGCGTGATTGTGCGAAGCGGTCTGGCGGGCGAACATGCGCCACTTTCCGAGAACACGCTGGAGACACACCGCATGAAGTTCACCGCCTCGCGCCGCACCGCCCTCGCTGCCCTGCTGGCCGCACCCCTGCTGGCCACCGCCCAGGCCAGCTACCCCAACCGCCCCATCACCCTGGTCGTGCCCCAGGCCGCCGGCGGCACCAACGACATCGTGGGCCGCCTGGTGGGCCAGAAGCTCGGCGAGGTGCTGGGCGGCGCCACCGTGGTGGAGAACCGGCCCGGCGCGGGCGGCAACATCGGCACGCAGTTCGTGGCCAAGGCGCCCAAGGACGGCTACACCCTGCTCATGACCATCAGCAGCAGCCAGGCCATCAACCCCGCCCTTTTCAAGAACCCCGGCTTCGACCCGGTCAAGGACTTCAAGCCCGTGGGCCTGATCGGTGCTGTGCCCAATGTGCTGCTGGTCAACCCATCGTTCCCTGCGCGCAACATGGCGGAACTGGTGGCCTTGGCGAAATCCAAGCCCGGCCACTACCAGTACGCATCGGCCGGCAACGGCACGCTCAACCACCTGCTCGGCGAAATGCTCAACAGCATGGCCGGCATCCAGCTGCAGCATGTGCCCTACAAGGGCGTGGCCCCGGCGATCAACGACGTGCTGGGCGGCCAGTTGCCCATCGTGTTTGCGAGCATGCCCTCGGCGCTCTCGCACATCAAGGCCGGCAAGCTGCGCGCCCTGGCGGTGAGCGGCGCCACGCGCTCGCCCGTATTGCCCGATGTGCCCACCATTGCAGAGACCGTGGCCGGCTACAACGGCACGCTGTGGATCGGCCTGTTCGCTCCCGCGGGCTTGCCGGCCGATACCCAGTCCAAACTGCAGGACGGCATGGCCTCCGCATTGACCGCCAAGGACCTGCGCGACAAGCTGGAGCTGCAGGGTGTGGAGATTGCACCCAAGACCACGCCCGATCAATTCGCCGCGCTGCTGCAGGAAGACCTCACGAAGTGGGCCAAGGTGGTCAAGACTTCCGGCGCCACGGTTGACTGACTGAGTTGAAGAACACTGCCATGACCCGCCCCCTGGACCACATCACGGTGGTGTCGCTCGAGCATGCGATCGCCGCCCCGTTCTGCACCCGCCAGCTGGCCGACCTGGGGGCGCGCGTCATCAAGGTCGAGCGCCCGGGCGGCGGCGACTTTGCGCGCGACTACGACACGCGCGCCCAGGGCATGGCCTCGCACTTCGTCTGGGTCAACCGCTCCAAGGAAAGCCTCACGCTCGACCTCAAGCAGCCCGAGGCCCTGGCCGTGCTGTGGGAGCTGCTGGCCAGCGCCGACGTGCTGGTGCAGAACCTCGCGCCCGGCGCCGCCGCGCGCATGGGCCTGTCGTGGGAGGCCTTGCAGGTGCAAAACCCGCGCCTCGTCGTCTGCGATATCTCGGGCTACGGCAGCGATGGCCCTTACCGCGACAAGAAGGCCTACGACCTGCTGATCCAGAGCGAGGCGGGCTATCTCTCGGTGACCGGCACGCCCGAGGAACCCTGCAAGTCGGGCAACTCGATTGCCGACATTGCGGCGGGCATGTATGCCTACACCAGCGTGCTGGCCGCGCTGATGCAGCGCGAGAAGACGGGGCAGGGCTCGCGCATCGATGTGTCCATGCTCGAATCGCTGGCCGAGTGGATGGGTTTTCCCCTGTACTACGCCTATGGCGGCGCCACGCCGCCGCCGCGCAATGCGGCCTCGCACGCCACCATCTACCCCTATGGTCCGTTTGTCGCGGGCGACGGCGGCACGGTGATGCTGGGCCTGCAGAACGAGCGCGAGTGGAAGCTGTTCTGCGAACACGTGATGCTGCAGCCGGGGCTGGCGGACGATCCGCGCTTTGACAGCAATGCCCGGCGCAACGAGCACCGCGCCGAACTCAAGGCCTTGATCCTGGCAGTGTTCGGCACGCTCACGGCCGCCCAGGTCATTGGGCGGTTGGAAGACGCGCACATTGCCAACGCCCGCATGAACACCATGGCCGAGGTCTGGGCCCACCCGCAGCTGCAGGCGCGCGGCCGGGTGCAGCAGGTGGACACGCCCGAGGGCCCGCTCGATGCACTGCTGCCCCCCGGTGCGCACAGCAGCTTTGCCTACCGCATGGACCCGATCCCTGCCGTGGGCGAGCACACTGAGGCCATCCTGCGCGCCCTGGGGCGCAATGACGAACAAGTGGCCGCGCTGCGCGCCAGCAAGGCCATCTGATGGGCATGCCTTCAGTGCAAGGCGCCATTGCCCGCGCCACCACCTTCCTGTTCGTTCCTGCCACACGGCCCGAGCGCATCGCCAAGGCATTGGCCAGTGGTGCAGGCGCCGTGGTCGTGGACCTGGAGGATGCGGTCGCACCCGATGACAAGGCTGCGGCGCGCACCGCCCTGCTGTCCGCCGTGCAGGGCCTGGAGCCCGGCGAGCGCGCGCGCCTGCTGGTGCGCACCAACGCCGCCGGCACCCCCTGGCATGCCGACGACGTAGCCGCGGTGGCCGCCTGCGTGGCGCAGGGCCTGGCGGGCGCCATGGTGGCCAAGGCCGAGTCGGCCGGGGTGCTCCAGGCCGTGGCCAACGCCCTCGGCCCAGAGGGCCTGCTGGTGCCGCTGGTCGAATCGAATGCCGGGCTGGATGCGCTCGACACCCTGGCCCGGGCCCCCCAGGTGGTGCGTCTGGCCTTTGGCCACCTCGACTTCCAGGTCGATCTGGGCATGGAGTGCGGCCCCGACGAGGCCGAACTGCTGCCCGTGCGCCTAGCATTCGCGCGCGCTTCGCGCCGCGCCGGCCTGGCCGCGCCGGTGGATGGCGTGACCACGGCCACGGACGACCTGCCGCGCCTGCAGCAAGACACGGCACGCAGCCGGCGCCTGGGCTTTGGCGGCAAGCTGTGCATCCACCCCGCCCAGGTGGCGCCGGTGCAGGCAGCGTTTGCCCCGGGACCGGAGGAACTGGCGTGGGCTGCAAGGGTGCTGGAGGCGGCGCCCGCGCACGGTGGTGCCGTGTTCCGGCTCGATGGCCGCATGGTCGATGCGCCGGTGCTGGCGTTGGCTGCACGCCTGGTGGCGCGGGCCTGAGGCGCTAACCGACCACGGTCTGGTTGCGGCCTTGCGCTTTGGCGCGGTACAGCGCCGCGTCCGCACGTGCCAGCATGGCATCCAGCGTGTCCTCAGGCCCCGTCCATTGCGTGAGGCCGATGCTCACCTTGCAGTCGAGCGCATGGCCCACGGCCAGTGTGGCGTGGATGCGCCGCGCCACGTTGAGCGCGGCCGTCGCGTCGGTACCGGGCAGCAGCACCATGAATTCCTCGCCGCCATAGCGGCCCATGCGGTCGGGCGTGCGCAGCACGGCCAGGGTGCGGCCCACGAAGTGCACCAGCACGGCGTCGCCGTGCTGGTGGCCGCAGCTGTCGTTCACGGCCTTGAAGTGGTCCAGGTCCAGCATCATCAGCGAGGGGCCGCCGCCGTAGCGGCGCGCGCGCTCGATCTCCTCCTCGCAGCGCTGCAGCAGCGCGCGCCGGTTGAGTGCCGGGGTCAGCGAGTCGTGCGTGGCCAGGTGCTCTAGCTCGGTGCGCAGGCGATCGGTGGCCATGAGCAGCGCGCCGATGGACAGCATGAGCACCGTGAGCGCGTAGGCGCCGATGTACAGGTTCTGGTAGATCGACGGCTCCATGAGGTTGGCGCCCGTGTGCCCGGCAAAGATGGAGCCCAGGCGCATCAGCAGGGTTGCCAGGTGCAGCACCAGCACCACCTCCACCAGCCGCACCGGAAAGTTGCTGCCGCCAAAGCGCAGCAGAAAGCGCAGCTGCGCGCCATAGATGCACGACATCACCAGCGTGAAGAAGGTCAGCCGGGCCTCGTAGTTGGGCCAGCCGTAGGACAGCCAGGTGAAGACGCCCAGGCACAGCAGCAGCACGCCACTCCAGATGCGCCAGGTGTGGCGGTGCCCCAGGAAGGCGCGCGTGCCCATGTAGTAGGTCATGGTGCCCAGCACCAGCAGGGTGTTGGCACCCACCAGGCCCATCCAGTCGGGCACCAGGCCGCGCGAACTGAACAGGGCGGTGGAGGCGAGCCAGAACACGGGGGCCGCCGCCCAGGCGCCGATGCCCCGGATGTGGGGTGGGTAGTAGCGCCGCATGCAGGCCAGCACGATGGCCATCAGGGCGGACATGAACCCCGCCAGGGCGATCATGGAGCGAGGGTCGAGGTTCGTCATCCTGCGGGGAGGGTGGGGAACGCTGGGCGGGCGGACGTAAAGAAATGTTTCCGTGAACAGCCAGTATAGCCAGCGACCGGGCCGGCAGGACACTTGTCCGAGGAACGGCATTGGTGCCGAATGGCGTATGTGGTGCTTGCGCGACGGGCGCTGCGGTCGATTTTGGTGCCGCCTGCACCCGCTCCGGGCGGGCTTGCGCACAGCAACGGTGCATTTTGTATACAAACTGCACCAAACATTGTGTGCAAAACCTGGCACGTGGTTTGCGTAAGCCCAGGCATGCAAGACACCACGCCTGCCCAGCCCCCGGCCGCCATCGAGATCGTGGCGCTCACCAAGCGCTATGCCAGCGGCAAGCCCGCCGTGGATGCGATCAACCTGCGCATCGCCAGCGGCAGCTACTGCTGCCTGCTGGGCCCTTCGGGCTGCGGCAAGAGCACCACCTTGCGCATGATCGCCGGACACGAGTCGGTGACCAGCGGCGACATCCTGCTCGAGAACCGCAACATCACCGACCTGCCCGCTGCGGCGCGCGGCACGGCCATGATGTTCCAGAGCTTTGCGCTGTTCCCGCACCTGTCTGCGCTGGACAACGTGGCCTTCAGCCTCAAGATGAAGGGCGTGGCCAAGGCCGAGCGCCAGGCCAAGGCGCGCGACCTGCTCGAACGCGTGGCCATGGGCCACCTGGCCGAGCGCAAGCCGGCCGAGCTCTCGGGCGGGCAGCAGCAGCGCGTGGCGCTGGCGCGTGCCCTGATCACCCAGCCGCGCGTGCTGCTGCTCGATGAGCCGCTGTCGGCGCTCGACCCGTTCCTGCGCATCCAGATGCGCGCCGAGCTGCGCCGCTGGCAGAAGGAGCTGGGCCTGACCTTCATCCACGTGACCCATTCGCAAGAAGAGGCCATGGCCCTGGCCGACACCATGGTGGTGATGAACCACGGCGTGATCGAGCAGGTCGGCTCGCCCCTCGAGGTCTACAACCGGCCTGCCAGCGAATTCGTGGCGCGCTTCATGGGGGGCCACAACGTGATCGACACGCCGGATGGCAAGGTCGGTGTGCGCACCGACCACCTGCAGGTGCTGCCGCAGGGCTCGCCGCTGCCCTGGGGCGCCCAGCACATGCAGGCCGTGGTGACCGATGTGGAATACCAGGGCACCTATGTGCTGCTGGGCCTGCAAAAGCAGGGCGTGGCCCTGTCGGCCAATGCCACGGCGGCCTACTCGGTGATGGTGCCCGAAGCCGCCTTTGCCGCCCAACCCTACGAAGTGGGCCAGGCCGTGCAGCTGCACTGGACGCCTGAGCAGGCCCACCCGTTGACCCGGCCTGCCACGGCGCCAGCCGCTGCACCTGCGGTGGCAACCGCCACCGCGCAGGCGGTACCTGCCTGACCTGTTTTCTTTGTCCGTTGTTGTTGTCTGTTTCCCAACCCTCCACCCGCAAACCAAGGAGCTTTCCCATGTCCGACGACTCTCGTGCTGATTCCCCCGCTGTTGCCGCATCCGACACCACCGGCGGCGTGCAGCGCCGCTCGCTGCTCAAAGGCACGGCGGGCATCCTGGCCGCCGGCGTGTTCCCGGCCGTGCATGCGCAGGAAAAGATCGTGCTGCGCTACCTGGGCACGGCTGTGAACCAGGACAAGGCCATCGCCGAGAAGTTCAAGGCCGACACCGGCATCGAGATCCAGTACGTGGCCGTGACCACCGACGATGTGACCAAGCGCGCCGTGACCGCGCCCAACAGCTTCGATCTGATCGACACCGAGTACTTCTCGCTCAAGAAGATCGTGCCCACGGGCAACCTCAAGGGCATCGACACCAAGCGCATCAAGAACGCCGACAAGATCACCACGCTGTTCACCACCGGCATGGTGGCCGGCAAGGCCGTGGGTGACCAGGGCACGGCGCCCAAGAAGGTGATCTACCTGGAGGGCGAGAAGTCCAAGAAGTTCGCCACGGCGCCCACGCAGTTCATGTCGCTGATCCCCACCGTGTACAACGCCGACACGCTGGGCATCCGCCCCGACCTGATCAAGCGCCCCATCAACTCCTGGGCCGAGTTGCTCAATGCCGAGTTCAAGGGCAAGGCCGCGATTCTGAACATTCCTTCCATCGGCATCATGGACGCCGCCATGGTGGTCGAGTCCCTGGGCCTGTACAAGTACCCTGACAAGGGCAACATGACCAAGAAGGAAATCGACCTGACGATCAAGACCCTGATCGAGGCCAAGAAGCAGGGCCAGTTCCGCGCGCTGTGGAAGGACTTCAACGAGTCGGTGAACCTCATGGCCTCGGGCGAGGTGGTGATCCAGTCCATGTGGAGCCCTGCCGTCACGGCCGTGCGCACCAAGGGCATCGCCTGCAACTTCCAGCCGCTCAAGGAAGGCTACCGCGCCTGGGCTGCCGGCTTCGGCCTGCCGGCCACCCTGTCGGGCCGTAAGCTCGACGGCGCTTACGAGTTCATCAACTGGTTCCTGGACGGCTGGGCTGGTGCCTACCTGAACCGCCAGGGCTACTACAGCGCCGTGCTGGAGACCGCCAAGTCCAAGATGGAAGCCTACGAGTGGGCCTACTGGATGGAAGGCAAGCCCGCCACGCAGGACATCAAGAGCCCTAACGGCGACGTGCTGGCCAAGTCCGGCGCGGTGCGCGACGGCGGCAGCTATGAGTCGCGCATGGGCGGTATCGCCTGCTGGAACGCGCTGATGGACGAGAACAACTACATGGTCCAGAAGTGGAACGAGTTTGTAGCAGCGTAACTCCCCCTGAGTCGCTTCGCGCCTTCCCCCTCTCTCATATTGCTTCGCAATCTGGGAGGGGGACGCCCCCGGTGCGGCGGGGCGGCCCTTGCACGGGGGCACTGGCCTTTGGCCGCGCCGGTTTCGAAGGCAGCGTGCGGCGCTGCTGATATCTGAATTGCACACATGAGCATCACCAATAACCCGACTTTGCCTGCTGCTGCCGTTCCCGGGCGCGGCATTGCCGCCTGGTGGCAGGCGGCGCCGTTCACGCTGGTGTTCGTGCTGTTCTTTTTGGTGCCGCTGGCGCTGATCGTGATGGTCAGCTTCTGGGACTTCAACGAGTACGAGTTGTTGCCCGGTTTCACGTTCAAGAACTACATCTCCATCTTTGCGGGCTGTGGCGATGCGTCGGAGGGGTTGTGCGTCACGCTCAAGACCTACTATTCAACGCTCAAGTTCAGTTTTCTCGTGTGGCTGATCACGCTGGTGATCGGCTTCACCGTGGCCTATTTCCTGGCCTTTCATGTGCGTTCCTCGGGCATGCAGACGCTACTGTTCGTGCTGTGCACCATCCCGTTCTGGACCTCGAACGTGATCCGCATGATCTCGTGGGTGCCGCTCTTGGGGCGCAACGGCCTGGTCAACCAGGGCCTGGTGGGTACCGGCCTGGTGGACCAGCCGGTGGAGTGGCTGCTGTTCTCGGATTTTTCGGTGGTGCTGGCCTTCGTGCACCTGTACACCATGTTCATGATCGTGCCCATCTTCAACAGCATGATGCGCATCGACCGCAGCCTTATCGAGGCCGCCAGCGACAGCGGAGCCAGTGGCTGGCAGACGCTGTGGAACGTGATCGTGCCGCTCTCGCGCACCGGCATCATCATCGGGTCGATCTTCGTGATCACCATCGTCATGGGCGACTTCGTGACCATCGGGGTGATGGGGGGCCAGCAGATCGCCTCCATCGGCAAGATCATCCAGGTGCAGACCTCGTACCTGCAGTTCCCGCTGGCGGCGGCCAATGCCGTGATTTTGCTCGCGGTGGTGCTGATGATCATCTGGGGGCTGACGCGCCTGGTCGACATTCGCAAAGAGCTTTGAACCACGCTGCCAACACCCACAGGACACCCGCATGAAAGCCCGCATCCGCGAATCCCGCCCCGCCAGCTTCTGGATTCTGGCCATCGTGTTCAGCCTGTTCGTGCTGTTCATGTACGGGCCCATGTTCGTCATCTTCATCCTGAGCTTCCAGGGCCCTGAGGGCGGGCTGACCTTCCCCATGCGCGGCGTGTCGCTGCACTGGTTTTACAAGCTGGCCGAGGGCCTGGGCGTGGTGGACATCGGCGCGGCGCTGTGGCGCTCGCTCGGCCTGGGCGTGGCGGTGATGCTGTGCACGGTGGTGCTGTCGGTGCTGGCCGGCCTGGCCTTTCGCAAGCGGCTGGCGGGCGGCAACACGCTGTTCTTCATCGTCGTGGCCAGCCTCATCATGCCGTCCATCATCGTCTCGCTGGGCATCGGGCTGGAGTTCCGCCTGGTCGATACCGGCCTCAAGGCCGCGCTCGAATGGCTGGGCATGGAGAGCACGCTGGAGGGCTATGGCACCTCGCTGGGCCTGTTCACCTCGGCCCTGGGCGCGCACCTGACCTGGACGCTGCCCTTCGGCCTGCTCATCATGTTCGCGGTGTTCAACCGCTTCAGCCCTTCGTACGAAGAGGCTGCACGCGACCTGGGCGCCACCCCATGGCAGGGCTTTGCCCATGTGGTGCTGCCGCTGATCGCGCCCTCGGTCGTGGGCATCGGCATGTTCGGCTTCACGCTGAGCTGGGACGAGATCGCCCGCACCTCGCAGGCCATTGGCGATGTGAACACCTTGCCGCTGGAACTGCAGGGCCTGACCAGCACCGTGACCACGCCCTCGATCTACGCGCTGGGCACGCTGACCACGGTGGTGTCCTTCGTGGTCATGGGCATCACCCTGGCCCTGGTCTGGGCCCTGGGCCAGCGCAAGAAGGGGCGGGCCCACTAGCCGCCAGAAGACAGCCACCACAAGACAGCCGCCATGAGACTGCCCCCGTGCGCCTGCGTACCGACAAACCCATGACTGCCGCCCCCACACCACGACGCCGCGCGCGCGCAGCCCTTGCTGCTGCGCCGGCAGACGCCGAGCCGCCCTCCACTGGCCTGCTCAGCGACAACGACATGTACGAGCGCATGGTCTCGGCCATCCTCGACCACCGGCTGCCGCCCGGCACCAAGCTGGTGGAGGACAAGCTCGCGGCCGCCTTCGGTGTCTCGCGCACGCGCGTGCGGCCGGTGCTGGTGCGCCTGGCCAACGAGCAGGTGGTCACGCTCACACCCAACCGCGGCGCCTCCATCGCCCAGCCCACGCCCGAGGAGGCGCTCGAAGTCTTCGAGGCGCGCCGCCTGCTGGAGCCGCGCCTGGTGGAGCTCTTCATCGCCAACGCCACCGACGAACACATTGCCGCGCTGCGCGCCTGCGTGGACGAAGAGGAGTCTGCGCGCGCAGGGGGCGACATGCGCCGCGCCATCCGCCTGTCGGGCGACTTCCACCTGCACATCGCGCAGGCGGCCGGGCACCAGACGCTGGGGCGCATCCTGCGCGAGCTGGTCTCGCGCACCTCGCTGATCCTCATGACCTACAGCCCCAGCCACGCGCGCGAGCGCGAGGAAGCGACCGCCTGCGGTTGCCGCGAGCACCGCGCGCTGATCGACGCCATCCGTCTGCGCGACCCCAAGGAGGCCGCACGCCGCATGCTGGACCACCTGGCGCGCATCGAAACGCAGCTGGAATTCACGCCACCGGCGAGCGAGGTACCGGACCTGGCCACCTTGCTGGGAGCCTGAGGCCATGCGCCACCTGCTCGTCATCAATCCGAACACATCCCCCAGGGTCAGCGCGCTGCTGCAGCAGCATGTGCAGGCCGCCGCGGGCTCGCACGTGGTGGTGCGCACCGCCACCGCGCGCTTCGGCGCACCCTATATCGCCTGCGAGGCCAGCTACGCCGTGGCCGCGCATGCCGCGCTCGACGCCTGGGCGCTCGACGTGTCCGCCCATGCTTCGCCGCCCAGCGCCGTGCTCATCGGCTGCTTCGGCGACCCGGGCCTGATGGCGCTGCGCGAGAGCAGCCCCGTGCCCGTCACCGGCCTGGCCGAGGCCTCCTTCATCGAGGCCGCACGCCACGGCCGCTATGCCATCGTGACCGGCGGCGAGCGCTGGGGCCCCATGCTGCAGCGCCTGGCCCAGGCCCTGGGCCATGCCCATGCGCTGGCCGGCATCCACACCGTGGCCCCCACGGGCGCCCAGCTCGCGGCCGACCCCGTGGCCGCCCGCGCCTTGCTGGCCCAGGCCTGCCGCGACGTGGTGCGCCAGATGGGCGTGCAGTCCGTCATCCTGGGCGGTGCCGGCCTGGCCGGCATGGCTGCGGCCGTGCAGTCCCAGGTGGGCGTGCCCGTGATCGACAGCGTGGTGGCTGGCGCCCACTGGGCGCTGCGCGCCAACGCCGTGCCACCCGAGCGCAGTGTGCCGGCGTTCGATGTGGCGTGGGAGGGGGTGTCGGACGCGATGGCGGCGCTGGGTCTGAAGGCCGTTTCGTAGCTGTTTGACTCTGTGCATGGCCTGTTTTAGTATTACATTCGTAATAACTGAAAGAACCGCCATGCACATGCTCAAGCTGACCCAGATCGGGAATTCCGTCGGTGTGGTGCTGCCCAAAGAGGCGCTGGCGAGGCTCAAGCTCAGCAAAGGCGAATCCATCTTTTTGACCGAGACTCCCGATGGATACGCTCTGACCCCTTACGACCCAACCCTGGAAGAGGAAATCAAGGCGGGGCGTGAGTTCATGCAGGACTTCAAAGACACCTTCCACCAGCTCGCCAAATGAATTGGCGCTGGGTTAGCAAACAGGCCTTGATGCTTCTGCACGGGGAAAGCCTTGCCACCCATGGTGGCCGAGAAGGCATGCGCAACGAGGGATTGCTGGAATCCGCCTTGATGCGCCCGCAGAACATCGTGTCTTATGCAGATGCAGCCGAACCGCCCGACGCGGCGATGCTGGCGGCCAGTTATGGCGTGGGGCTGGCGAAGAACCACCCTTTCGTGGATGGAAACAAGCGTGCGGCATTTCTGGCCGTGGGTTTGTTTCTCTACCTGAACGGCCTGCGGCTACAGGCCACCCAGGCTGAGGCCACAGTGGCCATGTTGGCCGTGGCCTCGGGGGAGTGGACGGAAGATGCCTTTGCCGCCTGGTTGCGTGTGCACACCGGTCCTCGCGTGACACGCTGAGGTCAACCGGTTAGCCCGGCGTAGCCACACGCTCCATGCGGGTGAGCGGCAGCGCCTCATCCTCGCTGGCCGCCCTGGGCAGCACGAAGTTGAACACCGAACGCGTGAACGGCGCGGTGATACCCAGCGACTCATAGCCTGCAGGCGCTACATTGCGCTGCAGCTCCACGATCAGCCCATCGCGCGTGGCAAAGGCGAAATCGTCATCGATGTAGCTGTCGCCCGGAATATTCACCTGCGTGGTCAGCGTGCGCATGCCGGGTGCCGCCACCAAAAAGTGGATGTGCGCAGGCCGCTGGCCATGGCGGCCCAGCAAGGCAAACAGCTCATGCACGGGGCCCACGGGCGGTATCGCATAGCCCGGTGGCAGAAAGCTGCGAAAGCGGTAAAAGCCCTTGGCATCGGTCTCGATGCGGCGGCGCAGCTCATAGGGCTGCATGCCCGGCATGAAATGCGAGTAGCCGCCCTTCTCGTTGGCATGCCAGACATCCACCATGGCATGGGGAACCGGCTTGCCATCGAGGTCCAGCACCTGGCCCTCCATGACGAAGATCTCGCCACGGGGCTCGCCTTCGTCCACACGGACCTCCACCTTGGACGTGGGGGCGCCGGCCACGAATAGAGGCCCCTCGATGGCCCGGGGCGTGCCACCTGCGCGGCCGGCGCGCGCATCGGCCTCATCGGCGCGGATATCGATCAGGCGGTCAAAGCCCAGGCCGGCGGTGATCAGGCCGGCTTGGCCGGCAGCGCCCAGGCGGTTGAGCCAGCCCGTGGCGGCCCAGAACTCGTCGGGGGTGACATCGAGTTCGTCGATGGTCTTGAACAGGTCGGTGACGATGCGCTCGGTGAGCTGGCGCACGCGGGCGTTGCCCGGGGCGATCTGGCGCGTGTTGACCTGCTCCAGCAGTTGCGATTGGGTGAATTCAGCCATGGGGTTGCCTCCTTGTGGTGGGGTAGAGAAATGGAATCGTTGGGTGTTCAGAGGCTCTTGAACAGCGGGCTGCGCCGCGCGGGCGCGCCCGCGTCGGCCGCGGTGAAGAACTTCTCGGTGTAGATGTCGGGCTCGAACAGGCGGCCTTGCATCAGCGTGGCGATGCAGCCTTCGATCATGGGCGGCGGCCCGCACAGGTAGGCCTTGCTGCCGCGGAAGTCGTTGCCCAGGTGCTGCTGCAGCGCCTGGTGCACATAGCCGGTGGCGCCGGTCCAGGTGGCCTCGTCGTTGGCAGACAGCACGGGTACATAGCGGAAGTTGGCGTGCTGTGCCGCCAGGGCCTCGAACAGCTCGGCAAAGTACAACTCCTGCCGCGTGCGTGCGCCATGGAACAGGGTGATCGGGTAGTCCGCGCCTTCGGCCAGCAGGTCCAGCACCATGGACTTGGGGCTGGACAGCCCCGAGCCGCCCGCCAGGAAGATCGCCTGGCGCGTGGCCGACTTGCGCACGAAAAAGCGGCCGAACGGGCCCGAGAGGTCCAGGCGTTGGCCCACCACCGCATGCTCGTGCAGCCAGGTGGTGGCGGGCCCGCCATCGACCTTGCGGATGTGCAGCTCGATCAGCGCATCGCCCGGCGCGCTGGCGATGGAAAAGGCGCGCGCGCCCTGCACCCCCGGCACCTGCAGCATCACATACTGGCCGGCCTGGAACGCGATGGCCCGGTCCGGCTGCAGCCACAGGCCCAGGATGGTGGGCGTGAGCATCTCCCGGCGCACCACCTGGCCCAGAAAGTCCTGCAGGGGCAGGTAGCGGGCGTCGGGGTCTTCGTCCACCTCGGCCTCGATCACCAGGTCGGACTGCGGCGTGGCGCAGCAGGCCAGCACCTTGTTCTCGTCGCGCTCGAAGTCCATCAGCGCGAAGGGCGAAGCCTCGCCGTGCTCGAACTCGCCGTCCAGCACCTGCACCTTGCAGGTGGCGCACAGGCCGTGGCAGCAGGCATGCGGTATCCACACGCCCGCGCGCAGGCAGGCGTCCAGCACCGTCTGGCCCTCGGCGATCTCCACCGTCTGGCCCAGCGGCTCTATCGTGATCTGGTAGCCCATGGCCGCCTCACGAACCGGAGCCTGCGATGCCGGCCAGGCCCGGCGTGCGCAACTGGATGAAGGACTTGTGCACCAGGCCGTTGTCGGCCAGCGAGCGCGCCGGGTCGGGCGTGAAGGGCTTGCCCGAGTCGCGCCATTCGGCCCGGCTCCAGTCGATGCGCGCAAAGTCCGGGTGGCTTCCGTAGACGCCGGGCAGCACCTCGCTCACCAGGGCGCCGAAGGGCATGGCCGCGGGCAGGGGCAGGCACACGGGCGAGCAGAACAGCAGGTGGTCTTCCCAGCCGATGTAGAGCAGGCGGTTGCCGTGGAACTTGTCTTCGGCGTCGGCGGCTGCGCCTTCGTAGCCGGGCTGCAGTGCGATGACAGGCATGTGTATCTCCTTTCGTTCGTTCGTTCGGGGTCAGGCCGCCTTGGCAGGGCTTGCCGCGGCGCCTTCGGCGGGCAGGTGGCTGCGGCCGGTCCAGCGCTCCCAGTTGGCGCGGTCGGGGCTGGCGTTGTATTCACCCGTGTCGGCGCTGGTATCGAGGTGGTACCAGGCCAGCACCTCGGCCAGCGGGTTGAAGCCGGGCTGGGTCGGGTCGGTGCCTTCGCGGAAGCAGTTGCCCTGGTAGATCTGGTGCACGGGCAGCCAGGCCTGCTTGAACTTCTCGGGCTCGCCGTCAAACACGTCCTTGCAGCCGTCGGAGCAGAAGTGGTACTTCATGCCGTGGTAGGTGGACTCGCGCGCCGCGATCTTCGTGGGGTTGTCCATCTCGGTGAACGCCATCGGGATCTGGCAGATCTGGCACAGCATGGGCAGGCTGTTGTTCACCCAGCGCTGGCCGGCCTGCTCCTGCTCGCGCAGGTGCACCAGGCGCGGGCGGTAGTATTGGTCGAAGGTATTGGGGTACTTGGCAGACAGCCAGTCCATCTCTTCGTCGGTGGGGATCCAGGTGTGGATGCCGGCGGCGTGCGTGTAGTTGTAGAAGATGCCCCAGGCCTGGTGGGTGATGTGCTCCTTTTCGAGCTTTGCCACGTCGGCGTACTTGGGCAGCTTCACGCCGTAGCGCGCCAGGTCCTCGAACAGCGCGCCGCCGTTCTTCTCGAAGTACATCTCCCAGGCCTCGGCCCAGCTCATCACGCGCTTGGGCAGCATGTAGTCCATCATCATGCCCACCAGCGTGAGCAGGCGGTAGCCGCGCCAGAACCACTTGTCCACCCACTTCTGGATGATGGGCAGGTTGTCCGGGTCCTGCTCCAGCATGAACTTCACCACCTCCAGGCCCAGCGTCATGTGGCGCGATTCGTCCGACTGGGCCGAGAAGCCGAAGGTCACGGTCGCCATGTCGCCGTTGTAGGCCGCGCCGCTCATGAAGGGCATGAACAGCAGGTTGGTGAGCACATACTCGAACGAGAACGAGATGGCGGTGATGAACTCGAACGGCCCCGCCGTCATCGCGTCGTCAAAGTAGGACTTGGGCACCGACAGGTACCACAGCCGGTCGTGCATGTGGTGGAAGTCGTGCAGCCCGTTGAAGTACTTGTTGTAGTGGCTGATGGTGTGCACCTGCGTCTGCGCGTGGCGCAACTCGTCGATGGACTGCATCTGCGCGGCGATGCGAGCACCCACGCCACGCAGCGAGCGCCCGGCCATGGCATAGCCGCGGTGCGCTGCGTACTCCAGCGGCGAAACGCCCGTGAGGAACAGCTTCAAGGTGTTGACGTAGCGCGCATCGGTGATGTTGAACTGGCCGTTGTTCTGCGCGAAGGCGTCGATGATGGCGTAGAGCTTTTTCTCCTTCTCGCCCTGGAACTTCCAGTACGCGTCCATGGTCAGGCGAAACGGGTCTTCCCATTTGTCCCAGTCGTGGATCTTGATGCCCTCGAACTGGTCGAAGGGGAACACATCGTCCATGGACTGGTAGGTGGTGTCCCAGCCCAGGCCGCGCGTCATCAGCGCGTACTTTTCCTTGATGCCCAGGCGGCGGGCGCTGGCGTTGTGGTTGTTGTTCTGGCTCATGGGTGTCTCCTGGAGATAAATGGGGGCAGCGTCAGGCGGCTTCGCCGCGCGTGAGGCGGAAGGCATCGTCCGTCTCGTCGATGTTTCCGGACAGCGAGATCAGGTTCAGGTGCAGCTCCTGCACGTCCCAGTCGCGGCCCATGCGGTCTTGCACCGATGTGCGGTGGATGACGATCTGGCCGGGCGCGTCGATCTTCACCATGGCCGGGAACTCCGCGGCCGTGGCCAGCGGGTTGTCGGCCAGGATGGCGTCGATGATGAAGCGCGTCTCGTCATTCGCCTGCAGTGCGATGAAGACGCTGGGGCGGTCCTGCAGTGCGGTGGTGGTGGTGGTCATGGGGGCCTTTCGTCGAGAGGGTTCAGGCAGCGATGCCAAGCTTGGCCATGCGGGCGACCAGGGCGGCATCGGCCTGCGCCAGTGCCGCGGCGCCGCCCTCGGCACCCAGGCCGGCCGTGGCCAGCGGTGCCAGCGCGCGCAGGATCTCGCCGCGCCAGGTGGCGGCCCAGGCGCTCAGTTGCTGCGCATTGGCGGGCGAGTCTTCGGCGGCGGTCTTCACGGTGGCGTCCACCCAGCGTGCGGTCTCGTCGTACCACTCGTTCATGAAGCCGGTGAGCAGGGACAGGGCATTGCCTGTGGCGGGGTTCAGGTCGGCTTCCAGGTGGCGATAGACCAGCGGGTAGAGCAGGCCGTCGAACACCAGGTTCTGGGCCACGAAGACCTCGAACCAGTCTTTGGTGACGAACAGGTTTTCCACGAGGCGGCGCACGCCCTGCCAGGCAGGGGCATGCAGCCAGTCCTCCTTGGCCTGCGCCAGCGCGGCGTCGCCGTTGGCATCGAGCATCAGGCCCACGCGGGTCAGGTACTGCGCAATGCCCAGGCGGTCCATGGTGGCGAACTTGGTGGCCTGGGTGATGGCTGCGCCCCAGCCGTAGGCGGTGATGTAGCAGTTGTTCATGTTGGCGCCCCACTCGTAGTGGCGCAGCGGCACCAGCACGGACTGGATGCGCTGGCGCGTGGCGGCGTCGAGTTGGCCGAGCAACTGGCGCTTTTCCACGAACTCGTACTGCTTCTCGGTGGCGTCCTGCTGCTTGGCGCGGGCCATCACGTACACGCCGTAGTAGAAGTGGCGCGGGTCCTTGAAGGCGTACCAGTCCTCCATCACGATGGCCGTGCGGCGCTTGTCATACAGCGCGCGCTCGGGCTCCCACAGCGGGCGGTAGTGGAAGTGCGCTTCGGGCTGCATGTCGATGGTCGCCTCCTGGTAGCGCGAGGCGGGCTTGTCCGCGCCCAGGCGGCGCGCTATGAACGAGAAGGTCTGCCGTATCGGCTTGACGCTGGTGGTCTGGATGTCGACATGCATCGTGTTGTCTCCTGGTCGTGGTGTGATGGGTTGGGGAATCGGAAAGAAGAGAAATCTCAGTGGTCGATGCCGGGCGCGCCGAAGCGCCACTTCAGGCGTTCGTAGTCCAGCCGCGCACCCTCTTCGGCGTCGAGGTGGATGGCCTGGTGCTGGGCGCAGAATGCGTGGAACTGGGGGAACAGCAGCACCAGTTCCACGGCGAACTCGGGGTCGCCGATGGCGAACTCGAATTCGACGAAGCGCTGCTCCAGCGTGCCGGTCACGCGCACATAGCAGGGCAGGCCGGTCAGCGTGCTGGCCGATCCGGGCTGGGAGGCACCGTGGGTGGGGTTCATTTGTTCACTACACCAATCGAGTAGGGGCCAGGGGCCCGGGCGGTGTAGAAAGGGCAATCGCTGTGCCAGCGCACGCAAGCCCTTGATTTGCATGGGATGGGCCCATGCCGTGACCCCGTTGCCAGGGTTTTCCTGAAGCCTCAAATCATCAAATGCTGCAGTGCAGCTTGATCAAATGGTGAATGGTCCCGGCGGGTGGAGCCTTCTGGAAAAGCACCAAGAACGGTGGCGACCGGGGGAGGCGAGAAATGGCAGCGCCAGGGGATGGTCACTGCCTTCGAACGGACGCGGCCTGGGCCAGTGACCACCGCGCAACGGCCGCCCCGCCGCGCTGGTGGTGTCCCCCTTCCCGAATGGCGCAGCCGTTCGAGAGAAGGGGAAGGTGCGCAGCGCCTCAGGGGGATGTCCCTATGCGGTGGGAACGCCTTCTTTTTTCAGCCGGTAGGCCAGCTGCGGTCGCGTGATGCCCAGGAGGCGCGCCGCCTGCGAGAGGTTGCCGCCCGCGCGCTGCAGGGCGGTCTGCAGCAGGCGCTGCTCCAGCTGGGCCAGGTCCACATTGCGGTCCAGCACCTCGGTGCAGATGCCGTCGATGGCATCGCTGGGCGCGCCGCGCGTGACCGCGCCACGCCCGTCGAGCTGCCCGCCCTGGGCGGGGGGCGCCACGCCCGACAGGTGCGATGCCTCGATGAAGCCCTTGTCCGGTGCCAGCAGCACGGCGCGCTCCATCACGTTCTCCAGCTCGCGGATGTTGCCGGGCCAGGGGTGGCCCAGCACCGCGCGCATGGCCTTGTCGGTCAGTCCCAGCACTTTCTTGCGGTACAGCTCGCCATAGCGCTCGACGAAGCGGTCCACCAGGGCCGGGATGTCGGCCGTGCGCTCGCGCAGCGGCGGGATGGTGATGGGAAAGGTGTTCAGGCGGTAGAACAGGTCGGCGCGGAAGCGCCCGGCCTGCATGGCCTGCTGCAGGTTGACATTGGTGGCGGCAACGATGCGCACGTCGAACGGCGTGCTGTTCTCGGCGCCCAGGCGCTCCACCTCGCCGGTCTGCAGGGCGCGCAGCAGTTTGACCTGCGCGGCCAGCGGCAGGTCGCCGATCTCGTCGAGGAACAGGGTGCCACCGTGCGCCCGCTCGAAGCGTCCGGCCCGCGCCAGGTGGGCGCCGGTGTAGGCGCCTTTCTCCACGCCGAAGAGCTCGGCCTCGATCAGCTCGTGCGGAATGGCCGCGCAGTTGACGGCGATGAACGGCCCTTTGGCGCGCGGCCCGTTCTCATGCAGCCAGCGTGCAAAGACCTCCTTGCCCACGCCGGTCTCGCCCAGCAGCAGCACGGTGATGGCGTTGTCGGCCGCGCGGCTGAGCAGCTCGAAGGCCTCGCGAAAACCCGGCGATACGCCCACCAGCTTGCTGTCGTAGCGCCGGCGCGCCTGCACGCTGCGCAACTGGTCCAGGCCGATCTGGTAGTCGATGAGCTGCGCGGCAAAGGGCTGGGGCTGGAAGTAGGCCACGTAGGCATCGTCGTTCCAGCGCTCCGCCGGCTGGCCGACGATGCGGCACAGCGCATCGCCCTGGCTGCGGCATTCCACCTCCTTGTAGACCACGAGCTGGCCCATGAAGGTGCTGGTATAGCCCGAGGCATAGCCGATCTGCGTCCAGCAGGCCGGGTCGTCGCCAAAGCCGAAGTCGCTGATGTTGACCTCGTCCTCCCAGGAGTTGGTCCACAGGAACTCGCCATAGAAGTGCCCCTGGGCGAGGTTGATGTCGAGCTGTACCTTCTCGACCGAGACCACGCCTTCGATGGAGTGCAGCTGCGGGCCGAGCAGAAAGGCATCGTGCGTCTTGAGGCCGGCGCGCCGCTGCTTGACGGCCAGCTCTCCATCGCGCTGGCCCGAGGCAAAACCCATGCGGATGAGCAGGCCGCGCGCGCGCTCCACGCCCAGCGAGTCGAACAGCTCCTTGCGCAGCGCCGCCAGCGCGCGGGCGTGCAGCAGCAGCATGCGCTGCTCGTCGAGCCAGATGTGGCCGGTGTCGGCGTTGAAGCGCAGCAGCGAGAGGGGATTGGCCAAGGGGGTCTCCAGCATTCCGCCGCGCAGCAGCCGGGCTGCGCTGGGTGGATGGTGCGAGTATGGTGCGCCATCGCGTCTGCCGGCGCCACGGGGTTTTTCCTGCAGCGGGGTGGGGCTGCTGAATGACACCCCCAACACGAAAAGCCGCCCCCGCTAAGGGGCAGCTTGGCGTCGGAGCGGTGGCGGATCAGCCCGGCGTTGCGACGCGCTCCATGCGGGTCAGCGGCAGTGCCTCGTCCTCGCTGGCCGCCCTGGGCAGCACGAAGTTGAACACCGAGCGTGTGAACGGCGCCGTGATGCCCAGCGACTCATAGCCTTTGGGTGCCACATTGCGCTCCAGCGCAACGATCAGCCCATCGCGCGTGGCGAAGGCGAAGTCATCGTCGATGTAGCTGTCGCCCGGAATGTTGACCTGGGTGGTCAGCGTGCGCATGCCGGGCGCAGCGACCAGGAAGTGGATGTGCGCCGGGCGCTGGCCATGGCGGCCCAGGGCGGCAAACAGCTCTGCGACCGGGCCGGTGGGCGGGATCGCATAGCCCGGTGGCAAGAAGCTGCGAAAGCGGTAGAAGCCCTTGGCATCGGTCTCGATGCGGCGGCGTAGTTCATAGGGCTGCATGCCTGGGAAGAAGTGTGAGTAGCCGCCTTTCTCATTGGCGTGCCACACATCGACCATGGCATGGGGAACAGGTTGGCCATCGAGGTCCAGCACCTGGCCCTCCATCACGAACACCTCGCCTTTGGGCTCGCCCTCGTCTACACGCACTTCCACCTTGGAAGTGGGGGCTCCAGCCACGAACAAGGGCCCCTCGATGGCACGGGGCGTGCCGCCTTCGCGCCCGGCTTTCTGGTCGGCCTCGTCGGCGCGGATGTCGAGCAGGCGGTCAAAGCCCAGGCCCGCCGTGATCAGCCCAGTCTGGCCTGCGGCGCCCAGGCGTGTGAGCCAGGCGGTGGCGGCCCAGAACTCGTCGGGGGTCACGTCCAGTTCGTCGATGGTCTTGAACAGGTCGGTGACGATGCGCTCGGTGAGCTGGCGCACGCGTGGGTTGCCGGGGGCGATCTTCTTGGTGTTGACCAGTTCGAGCAACTGGGCCTGGGTGAGTTCTGCCATGTTCTTGTCTCCTCTGTGGGGTGGTTCGTGGGGAAGAAAGGGGGATGCCCGGTCAGTCGAGCTTGATGTGGCGCTCTGCAATCAGCTTCGCCCAGCGATCGGATTCCTTGGCCAGGTGGGTGGCCAGTTCGGCGGGCGTGGAGCCCACGGGCTCGGCGCCGATGGTCTCGAAGCGCGCCACCACATCGGGCTGCTTCATCGCATCGCGCAGGGCGGCATTGAGCTTGTTGACGATGGGCGCTGGTGTGCCCGCCGGCGTGAACACCGCGAACCAGGGCGAGACCTCGTAGCCCGGCAAGCCGGCCTCGGCCAGCGTGGGCACATTGGGCAGGGTGGCCGAGCGTTTGGCCGTGGTCACGCCCAGGGCGCGCAGCTTGCCCGACTGCAGGTGCGGCCGTGCCGAGGTGATGCTGTCGAACATGTAGTTGATCTGCCCGCCCAGCAGGTCGGCCACGGCCGGGCCGCTGCCCTTGTAGGGGATGTGCAGCATGTCGACCTGGGCCAGCGAGTTGAACACCTCGCCCGCCAGGTGGATCGAGGTGCCGTTGCCGGCCGAGCCGTAGGTGAGCTTGCCGGGCGCCTTGCGTGCGGCGGCGATCACGTCGGCCACGGTCTTCACCTCGGGCTGGGTGGCATTGGTCACCAGCACGTTGGGCACCACGGCGAGCAGGCTCACCGGTGCGAAGTCCTTGATCGGGTCGTAGGACAGCTTGCCGTACAGCGGCTTGTTGGTGGCCATGCCGATGGAGGTGATCATCAGCGTGTAGCCGTCGGCTGGCTGCTTGGCCACGAACTCGGCGCCGATGTTGCCGCCCGCGCCGGCCTTGTTCTCGACCACGAAGGGCTGGCCCAGCGCCTGGCCGGCCTTCTCGCCCAGGGTGCGGGCAATCGCGTCCATGGCGCCACCGGGCGGGAAGGGCACGACCCAGCGGATGGGCTTGTTCGGCCAATTGGCGCCGCTGGTCTGGGCATGCGCCGTGGGCAGCACCGCCAGCGCGGTGGTTGCGGCCAGCAGGGCCAGCAGGGTTTGTCGCTTCATTCGTCTTGTCTCCGGTACTCTTCTGGGGGATGGCGGTCAGATGGCCGAGGGGTGCTTTGCCAGTGGCGTCACGGAGATCTTCATGAACGGGAACAGCGGCAGGCCCTGCAGCAGCTGGTGCAGCTCGTCGTTGGAGGCCACGTCGAAGATGCTGTAGTTGGCGTACTCGCCCACCACGCGCCAGAGGTGGGGCCAACGGCCGTCGCGCTGCAGATCCTGCGAGTAGGCTTTTTCGCGGGCCTTGATCTCGTTGGCCTGTTCGGCAGGCAGGTCGTGGGGGACGTACACATCCATGCGGACGAGGAACAGCATAGGGGGGTCTCCTTAATGGGTTGAAGCCTGGCGGCCCAGGTCGATGTGCACGGGCGCCTGGCCCGCGCGGGCGCGGTCGAAGCGGTCGAGCTGCGCGAGCGAAACCTCCACGCCGAAGCCTGGGCCATCGGGCAACTGCAGCGCGAAGTCGGTGATGGGCATCTGGTTTTCCACGATGTCGTCGACCAGCAGTTGCGGGCCGAACAGCTCGCAGCCATGGTGCTGGTGGCCCAGGGTGGAGAACACATGGGCCGACGCAGCGCTGCCCAGCGAGGTCTCCAGCATGGTGCCGCCGTACCAGCCTATGTCGGCCGCCTCGGCCACTGCCGCCACCTTGCGCGTGCGCAGCAGGCCGCCGTGCTTGGCGACCTTGAGCGAGAACACGTGGCAGGCCTGGCCACGCGCGAGGGCCATCGCGTCCTGCGGGGTGCACACGGTCTCGTCGGCCATGATGAGGGCGTCGCGGCCCAGCATGGCGGTCAAGCCCTTGAGGGCCTCCACGTTCCAGTGGGCCACGGGCTGCTCGATCAGCGTCACGCCGGCTTCCACCAGCTGCGGCAGGTAGCGGCGCGCGGTGTTGCCGTCCCAGGCCTGGTTCACGTCCACCGTCAGCGTGGCGCGGCCTGCGAGGCCCCGCGCGATCTGCGTGACGTGGGCCACGTCGTCGGCCGGGGCGTTGGCGCCGATCTTCATCTTGAAGATGTGGTGGCGGCGCTGCTCCAGACGCAGCTGGGCTTCCTCGAGGTCGCGCTCCACGTTGCCGCTGGCCAGGGTCCAGGCCAGGGGCAGGCTGGCGTGCACCTTGCCGCCCAGCAGCTGCCAGGCCGGCAGGCTCAGCGTGCGGCTCACGGCGTCGACCAGGGCCATTTCCACGGCGCTCTTGGCAAAGGCATTGCCCTTGCAGGCCTTGTCCATGCGCGCCAGCGCCGCCTCGAAGCCGCCCGCGCCTTGGCCGCGCAGGGCGGGCGCCAGGTACTGGGTGATGGCGTGGTGGATGCTCTCGGGCGATTCCTCGTTCCATGAAGGGCCGCCGATGGTGGCCGCCTCGCCGAACCCGCAGGCACCGTCGGCCAGCCACAGCTGCACGATGACCGGGCTCTGGCGGCTGATGGCACCGAACGAGAGCTTGTGCGGGCGGATGGTGGGGATGTCCAGGATGCGCGCTTCGATGCGCTCGATGGTGAAACCACCGGGGTGGTTGTGCATGGGGAAGGCCTTCGGTCGGTAAGCGGAAAACGGTACAGGCCAAAGGTTAGTTTCTGCCCGTCTGCAAATCCAATGATTCATTTGCAATGCATTGTTCGATACCATCGATGAATTTCCTTGCCGTCCTCCAGAAAGCCACCCCATGGAAATCCGCCAGCTCCGCTATTTCCTCGACATCGCGCGCACCGAGCACCTGACGCAGTCGGCGCAGAACCTGTTCGTCACGCAGTCCACGCTGTCGCACGGCCTGCGCCAGCTGGAGCAGGAGCTGGGCGTGGCCCTGTTCGACCGCCTGGGCCGCGGGCTCAAGCTGTCGCAAGCGGGGGTGGCCTTTCGCACCTATGCCGCGCGCGCCCTGCAGGAGATCGAGGCCGGCCGCATGGCCCTGGCCGACATGGGGGCGCTGGAGTCGGGATCGCTCACCGTGGGCGTGATCCCCACCTTTCTGCACAGCCTGGTGCCGGCGGCCGTGGCGGCCTTCAGCAGCGCCTACCCCGGTGTCAACGTGGTGGTGCGAGATCTGCGCGCCGGGCCCATCGAGGAGCAACTGGTGGAGGGGCAGCTCGATGTGGGCATTGCCTTCTACCCCACCGAGCGCGAGGAGATCGAGACGGAGCCCTTGTTCGAGGAGCGGCTGCAGCTGGTGGTGAACCGGGCGCATCCCCTGGCGCGGCGGCGCACGCTGGCGTTGAAGGACCTGGCGGGGGTGCCGTTGGCCATGTTGCCGCGGGCGTTCACTACGCGGCGCTTGATCGATGAGAGCCTACGTGCTGCGGGGGTGGTGCCTCTGGTGCGGGTGGAGATGGAGTCGGTGGAGGGCTTGCTCGATGTGTGCCGGTGGGGGGATCTGGCGAGCATCGCTCCTGAACGCGCAGCCTTGCAGGCGGCGGACTTGCATGCGATCAATCTGCATTCGCCTGGGATGGTGCGGCATGCGGGGATTTTGTGGCGCAAGGGGGCTTCTAGGAGCCGGGCGGCGTTGGAGTTTGCTGCTTTGCTTCGGCCTTGAGTTTTTGATGGTGGTTACAGCGTGCTTTGGTTGAGTGCGGGAGCCGGGATGTCCGCCCGGCGGCGGAGTAACTTTCTCTTGGGCCGCCAAGAGAAAGTCACCAAAGAGAAGGCGGCCCCGCTGTCTGCGTCCCTCCGCTTCGCTGCGGGCAACCTGCGATGCTCGGATCTGGGGTGGGCGTCGATGAACTCCCTGCGCTGCCTCTGCGAGGCAGCTCCGGTCAAACAGCATCGACGAGCCAGACAACGAAGTGCATGTGTCCTTCGGCACATGCACCCACCCCAGCTCCTGCGCTTCTCGGCGCAGCCAGAAGGGGTGGGGAGCGGGGACAAAGACGGCT
>NZ_JACHLK010000017.1 GCF_014207955.1 Acidovorax soli | reverse complement strand
AAGCGCAGGGACGCAGACAGCGGGGCGCTGTTTCTTTGCCTACTTTCTTTTTGCGCAAAAAGAAAGTAGGTGCGCCGCCGGGCGCACATCCCGGCCTCCGTCCTCAACGCAACGACAGAACCAACCATCGCCCCTGAAGAGCAAACCCTCAGTGCGCCTCAATGCGCCGGAAACGCCAACAGATACTCCCAACTCCTGCTGGTCGTGCGCGCATCACCAACCACCGGCACGCGGCGAATCGCGAGCAGCTGGTTGTTCCCCGCCACAGGCGTGACGGTCGCAGTGCCATCGGCCGCGGTGGTCACAGCCGCCCCCTTCTCGCCCAGCGACAGGCGGATGCCCTCGATGGGCTTGCCATCGAACAGCACGCGCACACGCATCGGCTTTCCGGCGTGGGGGGTATCGGCCTCCAGCGCCACGATCTCGAACTGCTGGCCCAGCGGCTGCTTGGCGATCACGCCCCACTGGATCAGGGTCTTGTGGTACTTCAAGGCATGCACGCCGCTGGTGGCGCCGGGGTTCTCGGTCATGGGCTTGTTGACCATGGTGCCGCCTTCAACCTTGCTGAAGAAGCCATTGTCGAAATGCGCGGCCAGCAGGGCGGCCTGGCGCTCGGGCTTCACGCGCACGCCGTCGGCCTTGGGCTCCAGTGTGACCTCGATCTTGCGGCCGCGGCGGTCGAAGGCCTGCACGCTCTTGAGCTTGTCGGCCGGGTAGGTTTCGAGCTGGCCCTCGTGCCCGCCGAACTGCACCAGGTAGCCGCCGCCCGCATCGGGCTCCAGCCAGACATTGTGGGCGAATGCGCTGCCCAGGTTCAGTGCCAGGGCCGCGGCGGCCAGGGTGTGCGTGAGAAGGGTGGTGCTGTTCATTCTGGTTGTCCTCTCCATGGTCAGAACTGAAGTTTGGCGCCGACCTTGAAGGTGCGCGGTGCGCCCGGTGCAAACACCTGCGTGCCGCCGATGACCGAGGCCGATGTGGCATAGGCCTTGTCGCTCACGTTGGCCACAGCGGCATAGATCTCGTAGCGGGCGGCCAGCTTGTACGCCACGCTCAGGTCCACCGTGGCATAGCCGCCATAGCCCACGCTGTTGTCGGCGTTGACGGCATAGGCCCCCACGCGGCGCCAGGTGGCGGTGGTGGACCAGCCGGCCGCGGGGCGCCAGGTGGCGCTCACCGTGGCCATGTACCGGGGCACGCCGGCCACCTGCTTGCCGACCAGGGCAGGGTTGCCGTTCTCGGTGACGCGCGAGTGGGCGCTGCCATAGGTGAGCGACAGGTCCACGTTGCGGTGCGCAGCCCACAGGGCGCTGGCCTCCACGCCGCTGCGGCGTGTGGCGCCGTAGTTCTCGTACACACCGGGGGCCACGGTGCGGATCTCGTCGCTGGAGGTCAGGCGGTAGGCCGCCACGTCCAGCACCAGGCCCGGCATGGGCTTGAACTGCGCGCCCACCTCGGTCTGGCGAAAGATGTTGGGGTCCAGCGTGGCGGCGCCCAGTGCGTACTTGGCGAAGGTGCTGGGCAGGGCAAAGCCCTCGGCCCAGCTGGCGCGCAGCTGTACACCGGGGGCCACGTCGGAGCGCACCCCGAGCTTGGGGCTGGCGTGCGACATCTTGGCCAGCGGGCCGCAAGGGTCGGTCGCGGTCTCGGCGCCATCGCGCGCGCAGCTGCCAGAGAAGCGGTCCCAGCGCAGGCCGGCCGAGGGCTTGAACAGGGCATGGAGGGGCGCCTCGACCTCGCCGAAGGCCGACACGCTGTTGAGTTTGGACGTACGGTCGTTGATGGCCGGCGCCAGGCGGGCGCGGTTGTCCAGGCCGTCGTAGTACTGGTACTGCGTGGACTCGCGGAAGGTCTCCAGCCCCGCCACCCAGTTGAGTGGCGTGGCGCCCAGGGCGGTGCGCCCGTTCAGGCTGGTGCCGGCCCCGTAGACCTTGCGGTCGTAGCTCTCCTCGCGCTGGCGCCAGGTGCTGGCGTTGACCGGGCGGCTGAACCAGCGCGTGAAGTCCTGCTGTGTGGTGTAGGCAAAGCTGAGCAGCTTCACATCGGGCGAGAGCGCGTAGTTCACGTCGGCGCGCAGGGTGGCGAAGTGCTTGTTGGCGCCATCGTTCATGGCGCGCGGGTCTTTGCCGTAGGGGTTCTGCGCGAACTGCGCGGCCGTGATGTAGCCGGGCGAATCGCCATCGGCCTCATGCCAGCGGCCCGACAGGGCCACGTCCAGGTCGGCGCTGATGCGCTTGCTCCAGCGGCCGGCCAGGGTGCTGCGGTGGTAGTCCGACTGGGTGCGGAAGCCCTCGGTGCGGAAGTGCTGTGCGGCCAGGTTCAGGTACTCGCTATCACCGAGTTTGAGGCCCAGGGCGCCCTGCAGGTCCACCGTGCTGTGGGAGCCCAGGCTGGCGTCCAGCTCCCGGTACTCGCCGCGCTTGCGCGTTTCCACCGCCATGAGCCCGGCGCGGTTGAAGTTGCCGTACAGCGCCGACACGGGGCCCTTGTAGAGGGTGAAGCGCTCGATCTCCAGCGGCACGATGACGTTCAGGTCCACGTACCCGTCGGCATGCGACATGGCCTCGTTGAGGGGAATGCCGTCGAGCACCACGCCCACATCACCGCCGTGCCCGCCTCCGCCGAAGCCGCGCATCACGATGGTGTCGGCCACGCCCGAGAGCTGGTAGTTCTGCACATTCATGCCGGGCACATGGCGCAGCAGGTCCGTGGGCTGGCTCAGGTGTTTCTCGGCGATTTCTTCGTTGTCGAAGCTGGTGCTGGAGTAGGCCGACGCGGCGCCCTGTTGCAGTGCCTGGCCCTTGATCTCGATGGCGCCCAGGGTGGGCGGGGCTGCAGTGTCCTGTTGTGCCATCGCCGCAGGGGCGCCCAGGGCCATGGCCAGCGCCAGGGGCAGCGGGTGCAGGCGAAATGCCACCGGGTGGGGTGGGGCGGTGCGTGGTTTCTGTTGCTTCATGGTGGCGTCCTCCGAGGTTTCAGGTTTGTATGAAGTAATTTATTTTTTTCTTACTTTTTGGCGCACGCAGTGTCTGCATGGCGTGGCGGATCGTTATGACCTGTGTATTCCGTGCGTCAGTGGTGGTGCGGGTGCTTGCCCTTGTCCGCGTCGCCGTGCGTGTGGGGCCCGGGTCTGGCATCGGCCATCACCAGGTTCAATTGCCCATGGTGCACGCCGCGCTCGGCCATCAGGCGGTCGGCAAAGTGGCGCACGGCACGGGCAGGGCCCTTGAGCAGCACGGTCTCGATGCAGTGCTCATGGTCCAGGTGGGCGTGGGTGCTGGCGATGGTCAGCTCATGGTGCTCGTGCTGGTGCCCGGCCAGCCGCTCCGAGAGCTCGCGCTCATGGTGGTTGTAGACGTACGAGAGGTTGGCCACGCAGGGGCCGTCCTGGTCATGGCTCTCGCGCAGCCGCGCCAGGTGCCCGCGCAGAATGTCGCGCACGGCTTCGCTGCGGTTGCTGTAGCCGCGCTCGGCGATCAGGTGATCGAACTCGTGCGCGAGCTGGTCGTCGAGGGAGATGGTGAAGCGTTCCATGGCAAGGGGCAGGGCGGCAGCGCACCAGGGGCGCTGCGGTGCCCGGAGTATGAGGAAACGCCATTTGATCTTAAATACGCCGGATGGCGTATGGAGCCTGCAAAGGATCCAATGGCACGGAAGTGTCAGATTTTTTGTGTTCAAGGCGGTGAAGCTGCTTGTCTAAGCAGCGGACTTGATGAAGCGACCCTCATAGAGAATCGCAAACTGGTTCATCGCACTCTTCCAATCTGGCGCAGCGCGCCCCCAATCTGCCGTGATGTTGCGCAGCGCCAGCCAGATCAGCTTGGTCGCCGCCTCGTCATTGGGGAAGTGCCCCCGGGTCTTGATGATCTTGCGCAGCTGCGCATTGATGCTCTCGATGGCATTGGTCGTGTAGATCACCTTGCGGATGGCCGGCGGGAAGGCAAAGAAGGGAATGACCCGCTCCCACGCCCTGCGCCAGGCGGCTATGACGGTGGGCAATTGTTGTCCCCAGGGACCCGCCTCCAAGGCATCCAGTTCCATCATGGCCGCCTCCATCGTCGCTGCCGTATAGACCGGCTTGAGCGCTGCCGCCAGACCTCTGCGGTCTTTCCAACTGGCAAAGTCCAGGCTGTTACGAATCAGGTGCACGATGCACGTCTGCAGCGTCGTGGCCGGGAACACCGCCGCCAACGCCTCGGGCATTCCCTTGAGGCCATCGGTCACCGCGATCAGGATGTCGTTGACGCCGCGTGTCTTGAGGTCGTTGAAGACCTTCATCCAGAACTTGGCTCCCTCCGTGCCTTCGATCCACAGCCCCAGGATATCGCGCGAGCCATCGGCCAACACCCCCAGCGCCAGGTAGATCGCCTTGTTGCGCACCACTGCGTCTTCGCGGATCTTCACGCGCAGTGCATCGAAGAACACCACGGGGTACATGGGCTCCAGGGGGCGGCTTTGCCAGGAGGTGACTTCCGCCATCACCTCGTCGGTGACCGAGCTGATGAATTGCGCAGAAACATCCACGCCGTACTGCTCTGTCAGAAAGGCCTGGATCTCGCGCACGGTCATGCCACGCGCGTACATGGACACGATCTTGTCGTCAAAGCCCGTGAAGCGTCTCTCGTGCTTGGGGATCAGGATCGGCTCGAACGAGCCTTGCCGGTCACGGGGAACGTCGATCTGCAAAGGGCCATCCTCGGTCAGCACCGTCTTGCCGCTCGTTCCATTGCGCTGGTTGGGGCTGTGCAAGGGCTTGTCGGCCCCGTGCGGGTAGCCCAGGTGGTGACTGAGCTCGGCGCCCAGCGCCCGCTCGATCAAGGCCTTCTTGAAGGCCATGGAGGCGGCATTGATGGCCTCAGCGGTCATTGCCCCCTGGCCGAACTGATCAAGGATCTCTTTGGGGATGGTCGGTAGCGCAGGCGCTGCCTTCTTGGACTTGTTCAACTTGCTTGGCATACATGCTCCTATCGTCATGCTATGCCCTGAACACAAAGTTTCTGACAGTCTCAATGGCACCCGCGTGACTGCCGCGCAGAACTGGGGCACTCCGCAAGCTGACGGCCGCGCAAAAGACGGGCGGCGCCTGCATGCCTAGACTGTGGCGCATGCATCAAAGTTCTTCCGCCACCACCGTACCGGCCGGCGTGCCCGGCCTGCAGGAGCCACCCCATTTCTCGCCTGCCCGGCTGCAGGACGGGTGGATCTTCGTCTCGGGGCAGATGGCCTTCGATGCCCAGTGGCGCATTGCGGGCGACACCGTGGCCGAGCAGACGCAATGCTGCCTCGCGCGCATCGCCGCCATCCTCGGCACCCATGGCGCTGCGCTAGCCGATGTGGTCAAGACCACTGTGTGGCTCACCCGGCTGGAGGATTTCGCCGCGTTCAACCGCAGCTACGCCCAGGCCTTTGCCAGGGTGGCCGAGCCGCCGGCGCGCTCCACGGTGCGGGCCGACCTCATGGTGCCGCAGGCGCTGGTGGAGATCGAAGCCATTGCCCGCGTGCCCGCGCGCAGCGCCCACTGAAGAACCCATCCACCGCCTTGCCAGGACACCGCGCATGACCACCACGACCGCACCCTCCGCATCCACGGCCCATTGGCCTGAACTCTCGCTCGACGCCATTCGCGCCACGGCGCAGGCGCTGGCCCCCGCCATCCTGCGCACCCCGGTGGCGCCGCTGCACGGCCCCACCGTGCACCAGCTGCTGGGCGCGGGGGCGGATGTGCGCCTCAAGCTCGAACTGTTCCAGCGCACGGGCACCTTCAAGGCGCGCGGTGCGCTGAACGTGGCGCGCCAGCTCTCGCCCGAACAGAAGGCGCGCGGCATCACGGCCATGAGCGCCGGCAACCATGCGGTGGCGGCGGCCTTTGCCGCGCGCGAGGCCGGTGTGTCCGCGCGCATCGTGGTGCAGGCCTCGGCCAACCCGTTTCGGCTGGCCATGGCGCGCACCTACGGTGCCGAGATCCTGATCGCACCCGACGGCGCCACGGGCTTCGCCATGGCCGAGGAACTGGTGAAGAACGAGGGCCGCACCTTCATCCACCCCTTCGAGGGCATTAACACCTCGCTGGGCACGGCCACCGTAGGCCTGGAGTTTGCCGAGCAGGCCCCCGACCTGGACGTGGTGCTGGTCTCCGTGGGCGGCGGCGGGCTGGCCAGCGGCGTGTCGGCCGCGCTGCGCCTGGCGCTGCCGCAGTGCCGCGTGATCGGCGTGGAGCCCGAGGGCGCCGATGTGATGCGGCGCAGCTTCGAGGCCGGCGAGCCGCAGCGCCTGGCGCAGATCGCCACCATCGCCGACAGCCTGGCGCCGCCCATGACGCTGCCCACCGCCTACGGCCTGTGCCGGCGCTACCTGGAGCGCATTGTGACCGTGAGCGACGACGCCATCTGCCGCGCCCTGGCCGTGACCTTCCGCGATGCCAAGCTGGCCGTGGAGCCTGCAGGCGCCGCTGCCCTGGCGGCCCTGCTGGGCCCGCTGCGCGAGGAACTGCAGGGCCTGCGCGTGGGCCTGGTGGTGTGCGGCGCCAACATCGACGCCGCCAGCTTCGGCCAGCAGCTCGCGCGCGGCGAGGCGCTGCTGGGCGGTTGATCCGGCCCGCGCATTCCCTTTTCTTTCCACCACCTGTCGGCCACCTGTGCCGAGGCCCCGCCACGCCCCTTTGTTCCTTGAGCCACCCACGGAGTTGATAGCCATGATCCAGCGCAGAGCCTTTGTTGCCTCGTCCCTGTCCGCCGCCGCGGTGCTCGCGGCGCTGCCGCTGCGTGCGGCCTTCGCCCAGTCGCCGGCACCGGGCGCGGGGCGGCCCATCCGCCTGGTGGTGGGTTACCCCGCGGGCGGCACGGCCGATGCGCTGGCCCGCATCTATGCCGAGGAGCTGGGCAAGCGCCTGGGCGGCCCGGTGGTGGTGGACAACCGGCCCGGCGCGGGCGGGCAGCTGGCGGCCGAGCAGTTCCGCAGCGCCCCGGCCGACGGCAGCACCTTGCTGCTGGCCAACAGCCACATGATGACCACGCTGCCGCTGACCTCGCGCTCGGTCAAGTACGACCCGATGAAGGATTTTGCGCCCGTGGCGCGCATGGCCACCTTCGAGCTCGCGCTGGCCGTGAGCGCCGGCCTGCCGGCCAAGACCTTCGAGGAGTACCTGGCCCTGGCCAAGGCGCAGCCGGAGCAGCGCAATTTCGGCATACCGGCTGCCGGCAGCGGCCCGCACTTTGCGGGCTACCTAGTCCACTGAAACCGAGAAATCGGCTGTGCGTGAGGGTCTGGCAGGGATGCAATCTAGGCGGCGGGCGCAGCCGGGTTGTACACCCGGCGAGCACGGCAACGACGAGTGCGGCCCTGCCAGGCCCTCACCCTTCGGGCCGGGGTAGCAGCAGGCGCATCGCGGCGTTGCGGGCTTTGCCAAGGCGACCAGCCTTGGCAGCAGCCCGCGCCTTGCGCTGCACCCGCTGCCACCCCGGCGCACAGCCGATTTCTCGGTTTCAGTGGACTAGCGGGCAAGAAGCGCGGCATCGACCTGCAGCCCGTGCCTTACAAGGGCGGCGCGCCCCTGCTGGCCGACCTGATCGGTGGGTACATACCCGCCGCGGTGGATGCGCTGGGCGGCCTGCTGGAGCCGCACCGTGCGGGCAAGCTGCGCATCCTGGCCGTCACCGGGCCCCAGCGCGCGGCGGGCCTGCCCGATGTCCCCACCTTCAGCCAACTCGGGTTTGCAGAGCTGACCAGCTCCAACTGGGTGGGGCTGTTCGCGCCGCTGGGTCTGCCTGCCGCCCAGGTCCAGCAGATCGAAAAGGCCGTGGCCGAGGTGGCGGCGCTGCCTGCGGTGGCGGCCAAGCTGCCGGGCATTGGCTTTGCGCCGGGCGCCAGCACCGCGCAGCAGTTGCGCGAGGTGGTGCGCAACGACCTCGCCCTGTGGCAGCCCGTGATCGCCCAGTCGGGCTTCAAGATGGATTGACCCATGCACCTGGATTCTGAATTGCCCGCCAGCTTTGCGCCCACCGTGCCCCCCACCTTCGGCTTTGCCGCCAGCTACGGCGAGGCGCGCCGCAAGTTCCTGGCGGCCTGCACCCTGCGCGGCCTGCAGGCCCAGTGGCATGCCCACCCCCTGCGCGGCGCCGAGGGCGAGGCCCTGGCGGTTGACGTGGCGCGCGTGGGGTCGGCCGATGCGCGCCGCGTGCTGGTGCTCACCTCGGGCGTGCATGGGGTGGAGCTGTTCGCGGGCTCGGGCTGCCAGATCGACTGGCTGCTGTCGGCCGGGCCCGATGCACTGCCTGCGGGCGTGGCCGTGGTGCTGGTGCATGGCATCAACCCCTGGGGTGCCTCCTGGCTGAGGCGCTACAACGAAGACAATGCCGACCTGTGCCGCAACTATGTGGACTATGCGCAGCCCCTGCCGCAGTCGCCACGCTACGCGGCGCTGCATGCCGCAGCCACGGCGGCGCCCGGTGATGAAGGCGCCGACGCGGTGGTGCATGCCTTCGAGCGCGCACACGGCCACGAGGCCCTGTACAACGCGCTCATGGGCGGGCAGTACGCGCACGCCCAGGGCATGGGCTTTGGTGGCAGTGGACCCACCTGGTCGCGCCGCACCATGGAGGCCATCTTGCAGCAGCATGCGGGCAATGCATCGCATGTGTGCCTGGTGGACTACCACACGGGCCTGGGGCCCTACGGCTATGGCTCCATGGTGGCGCTGCAGCAGGGTGCGGCGCTGGCGCGCATGCGCGCGGCCTTTGGCGCATGGGTGATCGCCGTCGCCGTCGCCGAGGCCGAGGCGCCCGAGGACTTTGCCCCCGTGTCGGGCCACACCACGCCGGGCTACGAGCGCGCGCTGCCCGGGGCCGAGGTCACGGCCGGGGTGCTGGAGTTCGGCACCGGCCGGCCCCAGCACATGCTGCAATTGCTGCTCCAAGATCAGCGCGACTGGGCGCAGGGCGCCTCGCGCGAGGCGCTGCTGCCCGCTGCACGCCAGCGGCGCGAAGCCCTGCGCGACTTCTTCTACCCGCCCGATGCGGCCTGGCAGGCCAGCCTGGCGGCGCAGTCGCGCCTGGTGGTCGCGCAGGGGCTGGCCTTTCTGGCGGCAGCGGGTTGAGGGGCAGGGTGTATGCTGGGCGCCCACCACCACCGGGCGTGCGCGATGACCTTGCCGTTTTGCTTGCCATCTTCCTACCAGGTTGCGTCGTCGCAGCGCTGGGGCCGGCGGCGCGTGGTCACTGCGCAGCCCACCAGCGGGGGAGACGGGTGGCGCCAGTTCCTCTTTCTGCGCCCGGGCTTTTATGTGGCCACCAGCAGCATCGACCACCATGCCCCCGCGCGCGAGGTGTATGCCAGCGGTGATTTCGTGAAGATGCACCTGCGCCTGGCGGGCGACAGCCAGGTCAGCCAGCCCGGGCACCGCGGCTGTGCGGTGGACGCCAGCAGCGTGAGCACCCTGTTGCAGCCCGCAGGCACGCGCAAGGAAGAGGTGTTCCAGGCGGGGGTGCACGAGCGCTCGGTCACGCTGTGCTGCTCGCGCGCCTTTTTGCTGCAGGACGTGGGCCTGCCGCGCCGCGCGCAGAACGCCGGGCCCATCGCCGCCTTTCTGGGCGGGCCAGCGGCCGATTTTGCGTTGGCCCGCTACACGCTGAGCCCGGCCCAGGCCGCGTTGGCCGCAGACTTGGTGGACGGGCCCTCGCTCGACGCCCTGGCCAGCCTGCGTGCGGAGGCCAAGGCCTTCGAGCTGCTGCACAGCGTGCTGACCGCGCTCGACGCTGCCCCCGCTGCGCGCACCGTGCTGGAGTCCTCTTCGCCTGGGGTCCATGACGCAGGCACCACACAAGAGCGCCAGGCCCAGCGCCTGGCCGCACTCAAGCGCCATGTGGACGCCAGCCTGGGCGAGCCCTTCGAGGCCGCGGCCCTGGCCCGGCGCTTCGGCTTCAGCGAAAGCGGCCTGGCGCGCGCCTTTCGGCTGCACCACGGCATGGCGCTGTTCGACTATGTGGCCCTGGCCCGCGCCGAGCGCGCCCGCGCACTGCTCGAAGAAGGCCGGCTCAGCGTCACCGACATCGCGCTCGACGTGGGCTATGGCCACACGGGCAATTTCAGCACCGCCTTCAAGCGGCGTTATGGCATGAGCCCGGTGGCCTACCGCAAGATGGCGCGGCCGGGTGCCCCTGCATAGCCGGACAGCAGGGGCTTTTTTTCAGGACCGGTAGTTCCATGAAGCTTCTCGCCGAGGTGAAGGCGCTGGTGGCAGATCCGTTGTTTCTGCGGGTCTGCACAGCGCTCTGGAGCATGCCCTTTGTCGCCTTGGGCGTGGGCATTGCCATGGGATGGCACCCAGACGGCCTGTGGGAATGGCTGGGCTTTCTCGGCGTGGAACTGATCTGCCTGTACTTCGCCTACCTTTTGTTCATTTCGCTGTTCGGCAGCGACAAAAGGATTGCGCAGTCCAGTGGCGTGCTGGCCGATGGCGGCGATCTGCCGGGCCTGGTGCTGGTGGTGGCGCTGGTGCTAGTGGCGCTTCCGATCACCCTGCTCATCAAGGCGGTGCTCGGCCGCAGGCATTGATTGGCCCATCGTCAACACCATGCGAAAGCGCGCCGCGCCCGACTGCATGCGCTGCAGTGCCTCGCCCGCTTGTGCCAGCGGCACGGTCTCGATCAGGGGCCGCACGCCCGTCAGCACACTGAAGCCGAGCGCGCGCTCGCTCTCCCAGGGCGTGCCGGTGATGGAGCCGAGCACGCTGCGCTCGCCTACCACCAGGTGCCCTGCAGAGACTGGCAGCGGGTCCTTGCCCGCGCCCAGCAGCACCAGCCGGCCTTGCGGTGCCAGCCCTGGCAGCAGGGCCGCCACGGCGGCGGCATCGCCCACGGTGGTGACGATGGCCTGCGCGCCGCCCAGTGCCTGCAGTGCGGCGGCACCGTCTTCCGCACCGGTATCGATGCAGTGGTGGGCGCCCAGGGCGCGCGCGTCCTGCGCGATGCCTGTGCCGCGCCCCAGCGCCACGACCCGAAAGCCCATGCGCCGCGCATACTGCAGCGCCATGTGGCCCAGGCCGCCGATGCCGTGCACGGCCACCGTGTCGCCGGCCTGCGCACCGCACTTGCGCAGCGCATTGAAGGTGGCGATGCCCGCGCACAGCAGGGGCGCGGCTTCCACGGCGCCCAGCTCGGGCGGTATGGCGACCAGGCCGGTGTGCCGGGCCGTCATCATCTCGGCGTAGCCGCCATCGCGGCTGGCGCCGGTGACGGGCTGGTCGCTGCACAGGTGGAACAGGCCCCGGCGGCAGGGGCTGCACAGGCCGCAGTGCCCGCCCAGGCGGCCCACGCCCACGCGCTGGCCGACCTGCCACAGGGCGGCTGGCACCCCGGCGCCCAGCGCCGCGATGCGGCCCACCACCTCGTGGCCGGGCACGGGTGCGCGGCCCAGGTCCGCCGTGTCGGCCCCGCAGATGCCGCAGGCCTCCACGGCGATGAGCACTTCGCCCGGCTCGGGCGCGGGCGTGGGGCGCTCGACCAGTTCGAGCTGGCCCGGTGCGCGGATCTGCATGGCGCGGTAGGTGGTGGGGAGGTTCATGGTCGGATTCCTGGTGCGGTGGGGTTGCGGAGAAGGGCATGTACGGCACGCTGCGCGGCGTCGACCGCGCCCGCGAGGTAGCCCGGGAACTCGGGCGACCACTCGCTGGCGATGCCGGTGATGCGCCCTTGCCAGGGGCCGGCGCCGGGTGCTGCCGGCGGGGCGCTGCCGTGGCCGCCGCTGGCATCGGCATCGGCGGCCACTGCCGTCAGGGGCTCGGCGGCCCAGTCCTGGAGGGCGTCGGTTTCCGGTTCCAGCGCCTCGGGGCCGAACAGCCGCGCCAGCTGGGCGCGGCAGTGGGCGCGCAGCACCGCATCGGGCACGGCATGGCGCATGCGCGCCGGCAGGCCGAAGAAGCCGAACAGTGCGCCACGGCCGCCGGGCATGGAGGCATCGTGGATCTCGCCCAGCGGCCCGCGCGCGCTGCGCGCCTGGCCCGACAGGCCCTGCTCGCGCCAGAACGGTGTGGCGTACACCGCAAGGTACTTGGCATGCGGCGCCATCCAGGTCGGCGTGGCCTGCCAGGCGTGGGCCAAGGCCGGTGGCAGGGCGGGGGTGAAGGCGATGTGCCGGGCGGCCAGGCGCGGCGGCAGGGCCAGCAGCACATGGCGGGCCTGCCAGGTGGTAGGCCGGCCCTGGGCGTCTTCGCTCTGCAGCGCGACGGCATCGCCCTGCAACTGCATGCGCCGCACCGCTTGGCCGGTGGCGATGCGCGTGCCATCGATCCGGCGGCGCAGGGCGGCCACCAGCGCGCCCATGCCCCCAGCCAGGCGCATGGAGGTGGGCGCGCCCTCGTAGGCCGGCGTGCGCACGCGCTGCACGCCGTGCTGTGCAGGCTCGAACAGCAGGTCGCCGGTTTCGTGCTGGGCAAAGCGCGCCAGGCCCAGGCCCTGCACCAGGCGGTCCAGCGCGGGCTGCTGTTCGGGCCAGAACCAGGTGGGGCCGAGGTCGAAGCCCTCGGGCCCCAGCGAGGCGATGCGCCCGCCGGTGCGGCTGCGTGCTTCGAGCAGCCGGTAGTCGGTGATGCCTGCCTGCTCCAGCAAAAAGGCGGCATACAGGCCGGCCAGGCCTGCGCCCACGATGGCGATGTCGGTGGTGTTGGCGTCTTGCATGCGGGTCTACTGGTTCGGCAAATGCCCGGTCTTGAGGTAGAGCAGCGCGCCGCCGGGGCCGGCCACGCCATGGGCACTATCGCCCGCGGGCAAGCGCACCCAGCTGCCAGTGGGGCAGGGCAGGCGATCAATGGCCAGGTCGCCTTCCAGCACCAGCAGCTCGGCACCGCCTGAGGGCGGCTTGGGCCACAGCGGCTCTCCAGCGGCCAGGCGTTCAAGCCGCACCTGCTCCCCTGGGGCCGAGAAGAGGGGGCAGACAGTGCGCCCATGCGTGTGCTGCCAGGCAGCCGGATCGCGCGTGTCCACGCGCACGGAGTGCTGCTCACTGGGCGGCATCTGGCACAGCTTGACGAAGATCGTCGCCCCGTCGCGGCTCGATGGCTGGTGGCCGGAGCCGGGTGGGTTGCGCAGGTAGCAGCCCGCGCCATGGTGTACGCCGCCTTCGGAGAAGGTGCCCGAGAGCACCAGGATCTCCTCGCCGCCCGGGTGGCGGTGCGCAGGGAAACGGCTGCCCGGCGCATAGCGCACCAGGCTGGTGGCATGGCCGCTCTCCGCGCCCAGCCGGTCCAGCATCAGGCGCTCCACGCCCGGCTGGGGCGAGGCCACCCAGGGCGTGCTGCCTGCCGGCACGATGGCGCGGCGCGAAAAGTCGGCGTTGACCTGCATGGACTCTCTCCCGCCGCTCAGTGCTCGGACAGCTGTGCGTGCGCCTCGAGCACGCGCGCCGAGTAGGTCAGCGCCGCGCCTGCGTTCAGCGCAATCGCCACACCCAACGCTTCAGAGATCTCGGCCAGTGTGGCGCCATGCTCCACGGCTTTTTGCGTGTGCACCGCAATGCAGCCATCGCAGCGCGTGGTCACGGCCACGGCCAGCGCGATCAACTCGTGGATCTTGGGCGGCAGATGGCCGGTCTTGGCGGCTGCGCCATCCACCATCGACAGGCCGCGCAGCACGTCGGGGCTCTGGCGCGCATAGTCGCCCACGCGCTCCAGCAACGCGCCACGGTAGGTGTTCCAGTCTTGCATCATGTGTGTTTCCTTCTTCTATAGGCATTTTTTTGACGTGCCTTGAGCGATGCGCTACGCCTGGAAAGCGCGCGGCCCAAGCCAGTGCCCCCGCGCAAGGGCCGCCCCGCCGCGCTGGGGGCGTCCCCCTCCCAGGTTGCGAAGCAACATGAGAGAGGGGGAAGGCGCGAAGCGACTCAGGGGGAGCTTTAGTTCCTGCCTGCCATGACGCCGCCGTCCACGTCCCAGACGGCACCCGTGACCCAGCCGGCCTTGTCCGAGAGCAGGAAGGCGATCACCTCGGCCACGTCCTGGGGCGTGCCCACGCGGCCGATGGGGTGGAAGCCGTTGAAGCCCTGCAGCGCGCTGTGCACCTCGGCCTTGGGGATGAAGCCCTCGTAGATAGGGGTCTGCACCACGGCGGGCGAGACGGCGTTCACGCGGATGCCCTTGGGCGCCAGCTCCATCGCCAGGTGCTGGGTCAGCGAGTGCAGGCCCGCCTTGGCCATGGAGTACGCCGACGAGGGCGTGGCCGCAATCGCCTGGCGCGCCCACATGGAGCCGATGTTCACGATGGCGCCGCCCTGGCCCCGGGCCGCCATGGCGGCCGCGACCTTCTGCGTGACGAAGAAGAAGGCCTTGTTGAGCTGCATGTACTGCTCGTAGTCCGCATCCTGGTGTTCCAGGAAGGGCTTGGGGAAGAACACGCCTGCAGCGTTGACCAGCATGTCGATGCCCTGGTGCGCCGGGTCGTCCAGCGCTGCGAGCAGGTGCGCGAGCCCCTCGCTGCGCGACAGGTCGGCCGTGATGGCTGCCACCGGCCCCAGGGCCGACAGTTCCGCGCGGGCCGCATCCGTCTTGTCTTCGCGGTGGCCCACGATGACCACGCTGCCGCCTTGGGCGAGCACGGTGCGTGCGGTCTGCAGGCCCATGCCGCTGGTGCCGCCGACGACGAGCAGCTTGCGGCCCTGGAAGGGTTGGTGCGGGGTGGATGGTGTGTTCATGCCGTGGTCTTTCTGGGGTGAAAAGAAGATCTGTTGGATGAATGTGATTGTTCCGAGCGGCCCCCTTTGCCGCAAACGAGATAAAGTGTCGTTGCCTGAAAGAAAAACTATCTCGCCAGACCATGAAGCTGCCTGTGCACCTGAACGCCCTGCGCGCCTTCGAGGCGAGTGCACGCCACCAGAGCTTTTCGGCCGCGGCCGAGGAGCTGCATGTCACGCCCGCGGCCGTGGGCCAGCTCGTGCGTGCGCTGGAGGACTGGCTGGGCACGCCGCTGTTCCACCGCAGCAGCAGCGGCCGGGCCCGGCTGACCGCGACCGATGCGGCCGAGCGCGCGCTCACCGACATCCGCGCGGGCTTCGATCGCCTGTCGCTGGGGCTGGAGCGGCTCAAGGAAGGCTCGGCCAGCGGCGTGCTCACGGTGACCGTGAGCCCCTCGTTCGCGGCCAAGTGGCTGCTGCCGCGGCTGGAGCGCTTCCATGCCGCCTGGCCCGATACCGACGTGCGCCTGGACACCAGCCTCAAGCCCGTGGACTTCGTGGCCCAGCGCATCGACGTGGGCGTGCGCTATGGCGCGGGCCACTGGCCCGGCCTGGTGGCGCAGCCGCTCATGGCCGAAGAGGTGTACCCGGTGTGCGCCCCGACCCTGGCGCGCCAGCGCGCCCGCCCGCGCAAGCCCGCCGACCTGCTCGAGCACACGCTGGTGCACGACCTGTCGATGGACGGGCCCTCGGGCTTCCCGACCTGGGATGGCTGGCTGCGCCACGCGGGCGTGGCCGGCCGGGCGCCCCGGCGGGGCCTGAAGATCAACAACTCCGCCGCCGTGCTGCAGGCCGCCATCGACGGCCAGGGCATCGCCTTGGCGCGCAGTGTGATGGCGCACGACGACCTGGCCGCCGGGCGCCTGGTGCGGCTGTTCCCAGGCATTGCCTTTGCATCGCCCTTGGCTTACTACGTGGTCTACCGCGCCGAGTGCGCGAGCCTGCCGCGGCTGGCGGCGTTCCGCGACTGGCTCATCGAGGAAGCGCGGGGATCGTCGCACCCACCATCGGCAACCACCACCCCCTGAACGGAATGCGCATGGCACGAAAGAAGAAAGCCGAACCCACCATCAGCCTCGTCACCGCCGTGGTGGTCGAGTCCGACTACCTCAAGCTGGCCGCCTACCGCGACGACATCGACCCCTACGAGGTCGATGAGACCCGCATGCTCAGCCTGGACCTGCAGGAGGAAGACGACGGGGGCTGGAGCCATGACGATGTGGAGCTGCACATCATCGCGATGTGCGTCTGGCCCCACGCCAAGGGCAAGAAGCGCGCGTATGTCGCGCTGTCGTGGGAGGGGACGGTGGAGATCGTCGTCCAGGGCGCGGACCAGGGCTCGTACGAAGTGATCCAGGACGCGGGGCTGCACGGCGAGTGGTCCAAGGACTACGGCTACCTGATGGACGTGGCCGCCATCGGCAAGACCTTGTATGCCTGCGGCGATGCGGGCCAGATCTACCGGCGCACCGGCCCCGAGCGCTGGGAGCATGCCGACGCCGGCGTGCTGGTGGAAGGCTCGACCGAGCGCTGCTTCATGGCCATGGGCGGGGTCAGCGAGTCGTCGATCTACGTGGTGGGGCTGGACGGCGAGATCTTCCACAGCGATGGCCGCCAGTGGGCGCCCGTGGCCAGCAGCACGCGCGAGCAGCTGCTGTGCCTGCGCGTATTCAGCGACACGGATGTGGTGGTCGGCGGCGCCAACGGCACCCTGCTGGCAGGCCATGCGGCCGGCGGCTTTCGGCCCTTGCCGGGTACCGGCGGCAGCGCCCTGCGCATCAGCAGCGTGGAGCGCTTTGGCGGCCGGCTCTATGTGGCCGGCAACCTGGGCCTGTTTGTCTACGACGAAGCGCAGCAGTGCCTGCAGCCGGTGCAGACCGGGCTTGTGCCGGAGCTCGCGGATGCCAATGTCGTCGAGGTGCAGGGCGGAGTGCTGTGGTCCGTGGGCGCCAAGGACATGGCCTGCTTCGATGGCGAGCGCTGGACGCGGTTCGACGTTCCGGGCAACCCGGCCATCCGGTGAGTATCAAGGACGCCCCATGGCCTGGCAGCTAAGCCCCCCCGGCCTGCGTCGCGTGCTGCCCCACTGCCAGCTTGGCCTCGGCGATTCCCACCTTGTGCTTGTCTCGGTACAGCTTGATGGCGTCGGCCTTGCGTTCAGGCAATAGCGCCAGGGACTGCCATGTCTCGGCCGGCTTCCATTCGGGTTTTCCGCTGGGCTGGCTCGCCACGAAGTAACGGATCTCGGCGCCATCGCCATAGTTGGCGCTGATCTGCAGGGGAGCGAAGTCCCAGCGGTCATGGTCGGGCTCGGGGTGGTCCACGGGCACGCGCCCCTCGCCGATGACCCAGGTGCGTTCGGGCGTCTGTTTTTGCAGCAGGCCCGGCCGGCCATCGGCAAAGTCAAAGCCCAGGGGCAGCGGGCCGGGGTAGCGCTGGTGCTTGTCCACCCCTTCGTTGTAGAAGAAGATGCCCGAGAGTCTGCGGTCCTGCCGCTTGCTGGCGGGCGCAGATTCTGCATGGCGGGTGTCGAACAGCAGGTCGAAGCCGCCTTGCCTGCACACCACGTACTGGCTGCCATCGCTGGGCTTGTCGGCCTTGTGGGGTGGGTGCTTCGCCAGGAAGGCTGTCACAGCCTCATCGGTGTAGGCCAGGCCAAACAGGTCCATCCATTCCATCTCGGGGTGGGGCATGGGCAATCGCGTTCCTCTATCGTGTCGGTGGTTGGAGGCGAGTGTAGTGCTGCCTATGGGCGCGCCTGCTCTACCCGGTTGCGCCCCGCCTCCTTGGCGCTGTACAGGGCCGTATCCGCGCGCGAGACCACGGCATCGAACCCGGCATCCAGGGGCCAGTCGGCCGCGCCGATCGAGACACCGAGCCGGTAGTCGGCGGGCAGGGCGGCGACCTTCAGGCGCGCCACGCCGGCGCGCACATCCTCGGCACGCACGAGGGCGGTGGCGATGTCGCAATCGGGCATCACCACCAGGAATTCCTCGCCGCCCCAGCGGGCGATGATGTCCACCTCGCGCAGCGTGCAGGCCAGCGTGGCTGCGAGGGCGCGCAGCACCTCGTCGCCCGCGGCATGGCCGTGGCTGTCGTTGATGCGCTTGAAGTGGTCAATATCGAGCAGCAGTACCGAACAGGCTCCGCCATGGCGCCGCCGTGCCGCGGCCAGGTAGTCCACTTGGGTGGCAAGCGCACGGCGGTTGAGCAGGCCGGTGAGCGGGTCGTGGTTGGCGGCGGCCACAGCCTGTTCCAGTGCCTGTTCGAGCTGCCGGTTGGCCTGCTGCAGGCGTGCGGTCAGGTCGTCGTTGCGCAGCTCGGCCAGCACGCCCTGCCGGGTCTGGCGCTGCAGCAGGCGGCCGTAGAGCAGCAGCACGGCCACCAGGCCGGCGATGCCCACAAAGATCAGCAGGGCCTTGGCCAGCGGCCCGGGGGCGAGCACCATGTACAGGCAGGCCACGCTCCATTGCGCGCACATATAGGCCAGCAGGGCCCGACCGTGGTGCGACAGCGTGATGAGCACCATGCACGAGATGAACACCATGATGATGGCCGAGAACAGGTCGCGCGCCGCCCAGTCGGCGAGGTTGAGGTCGGGCACCATCCAGCCGATGAGACCCCAGGCCGCGCCACCCGCGCCCATGGCCAGGATGAATTGCCACTCGAGGTGCATGAAAGGCTCGCCACCGGCATGCAGCTGCTGGATGCGCCGCGTGATCGCATGCGACCAGGCCAGGGCCGCCAGCCGCACCAGCACGAACCAGGGCACGAAGGCCTGGCCCGGGCCGCCCCAGTGGGCATAGGCCACCAGGGCCACACCCAGCAGCGTGCTGGTGGCTGCGGCCCGCTGGCGCTCGGCCGCGCGCAGCAGCAAGGTGGCAGGCAGCCGGGCCTCGGCGCTGCCATCGGGCTGCCGCCCCAAGTCGTTTGCCATCAGCGACCACCTCCTGGCCACAGCTTACCGGCAAGGCCCGGCCCGGCTGCCGCATCGGGGCCTGTCTGCCTGGCGTGGGCGGCGCGACGCCCTGTCCTGAGCACTCCCGTTGGCAGGTGCTTGCCAGGGAAATCTCTTGAAAATCAACGGCTTGACGGATGCCTTTGGATTTTTCTATGGAATTGCTGCCGGGCATCAATTCCAGCAGATACGTATCTTTGCGCATCCAATTTCTGCGCCGGCGCGTACCATGGACACAGCCGGCTGTAACAGCCTGTGAATGGATTCAATGGCTTGTGCAGACGCGGCTTCCACCACCAGGAGACGCCATGAATACCGTCAAGAATCTCAAACTGGGCCTGCGCCTGGCGCTGGGCTTTGGCCTGATGCTCGCATTGCTTCTGGGGGTATCGTCCCTCGGGGTATCGCGCATGGGGGATGTCCAGCACCGGCTCGACGACATCGCGAAGATCAATACGCAAGAGGCCCGCCTGGCTGTCGCCATGCGCATTGCCGTCAACCAGATGGCGATTGCAAGCCGCGACGTCGTGCTGCTGACCGACGAGGCCGGCATGCGCAGGGTGAACGAAGATCTGGCCCGATACCGCAGCAACTACGATGCGGCGCAAGACAAGCTGGACAAGATGTTCACGGACATCGCCAGCACCAGCAAGGCGGAGAAGGACCTCTTTGCAAGGATCCGCGACATGAAGGCCGCGGCGATGCCCATCGTCGACAAGGTGGTCTCCTTGGGCCTGGCCAACAAGAATGACGAGGCGACCGGGGTCCTGATGAACCAGCTGCAGGCCCCGCTGAGGCTGTGGCTGAACACCCTGGGCGAACTGGCGGACCTGGAGGACAAGCTCAACATCCAGGCCGCCGAGGAGGCCGAGGCCGCCTATGGCGTGGCGCGCCTGCTGATGCTGTCGCTGTGCGCCATCGGCATCGCGCTGGGGATGCTGGCCGCCTGGGCCATCACGCGCTCGATCACGGTGCCGATCGCGCGCGCGGTGCAGGTGGCGCAGACCGTGTCGTCGGGCGACCTGACTTCGCAGATTGAGGTCACCTCGCGCGATGAAACCGGGCAGCTGCTACAGGCCCTCAAGACCATGAATGAAAGCCTGGTCACCGTGGTGGGCGCGGTGCGCACCAGCAGCGACAGCATTGCCACCGGGGCCAGCGAGATCGCCACCGGCAACCAGGACCTGAGCCAGCGCACCGAAGAGCAGGCCAGCAACCTGGAGGAGACCGCAGCGTCGATGGAGGAACTGACCTCCACGGTGCAGTCGAATGCAGAGACGGCCCGCCAGGCCACGCAGCTGGCCTCGTCGGCCAGCACCGCCGCCACCAAGGGCGGGGCCGTCGTCAGCCAGGTGGTGGGCACCATGGACGAGATCGCGGCCAGCTCCAAGCGGATCACCGACATCATCGGCACCATCGACGGCATTGCTTTCCAGACCAACATCCTGGCGCTCAACGCGGCCGTGGAGGCTGCCCGCGCCGGTGAGCAGGGGCGCGGGTTTGCGGTCGTGGCATCGGAGGTGCGCAGCCTGGCCGGGCGCTCGGCGGCCGCGGCCAAGGAGATCAAGACCCTGATCGGCGACAGCGTCGAGAAGATCGAGGCCGGCACCCGCCAGGTCGGCGACGCGGGTGCCGTCATGACCGACATCGTTGCGCAGGTCAAGCGCGTGGCCGAGCTCATCAGCGACATCAGCACCGCCACCACCGAGCAGACCATGGGCATCAGCCAGGTCAGCGATGCCGTGAGCCAGCTCGACCAGGTCACCCAGCAGAATGCGGCATTGGTCGAGCAGTCGGCCGCGGCGGCAGACAGCCTGAGCCACCAGTCGGCACGGCTGGTGGAGGCGGTCAGCGTGTTCAAGCTGGGGGGCGAGGCCGGCCAGGGGTTCGCGCCGGTGCCCGCGCCTGGCACGCGCAGGCCATCCACCACCGCCATTGCCGCCAAGTCCCCCGGCCTGCCGGTCGCCAAGCTGCCTGCCAAGGCGGGTGAAAAGACAGAGGACTGGGAATCGTTTTGAGGTCGCTGCGGCGGCCGCTGCAGTGCTCAGGCCAGGGAGTGCGCGTACGCTTCCTGCAGCAGCGGCTTCATGGCTTCGAGGTCTTGCGGGCTGTGCAGCCTGGCCACATGCGTGACCTGCCTCTTGTCGGCCACCACCTTGATGAAGAGCGCATGCTCCACCTGGCGCCCCAGGTGGATGGCCAGCCGCACGGCGTCGGCCATGATCACGGCATCGGCAAAGATGCGTTGGCTGCGAAACAGCACATAGCGCTCGCGGGCCACCAGTTCCACGGGGCCGAGTGACCTGGCAAAGCGCTCCAGCGCGCCAAACAGGTCCACGACCTCGGGCGGCCGGTTGCGCAGCACAGCGCTGCGTTCACCGGTTCCGCAGGCGTGGCGCTGGTTCTTGCGGGTGAACTGGCGCTGGCATTGCGGGCACTCCCAGAGGCTGGTCATGGCGTCGTGGCGGGTGCGGGGTCACGGTGCGCCGCGGGTGGAGGGCGCAGGCGCGCCCAGTATCTCCAGCGCCTCTTTCGCAATCGCCAGCGACAGCTCTTCCTGCAGGATGCCGGCCTTGAGCACCAGGTGCTGCAGGCGGCGCTCGCGGCTTGGCTCCTTGCCGATGAAGTCGCGCTGCGCGATGCGCCGGTAGACGGCCAGCTTGTCCTGGTGCATGGCCTGCAGGCGGGCGATTTCCTTCTCCAGCCCCGTGGGGCCGACGGCGGCCTCGGCGCGCAGGCGCACCATGAGTTCGTCGCGCAGGGGCGTGGGGTCCTGTTGCTCGGCGATCCAGCGGCGCAGCTCCTTGCGGCCTGCGGGCAGCAGGCGGAACTGGCGCTTGCGGCCGCGGCCGGTCTCGGCCGGCAGGGCCTCGATCCACAGCGCCTCCTCCAGCCGCGCCAGTTCGCGGTAGATCTGCTGGTGCGTGGCGTGCCAGAAGTAGCCGATGGACTTGTCGAAGCGCTCGGCAAGCTCCGAGCCCGAGCAGGGGTGCTCGACCAGGGCGGTGAGAAGGGCGTGGGGCAGGGACATCGAAAGAGGGCGCGGGAGAAGGCTGCGGAATCGCCATCTTGCCTGAATCGGGAGCGCTCTCGATTGTTTATGCAACTGGTTGCATAAAAACGGGATGCTGGATATATTTGTGCAACTGGTTGCATAAACACAAGGAGACCCCGATGAGCGCTGTCCTGAAACCTGCCCCGGCCCCACAGGCTGCCGGCGGCGGCAGTCCCTATCCCCACCTGCATGCCCCGCTGGACCTGGGCTTCACCACGCTCAAGAACCGCGTGCTCATGGGCTCCATGCACGTGGGGCTCGAAGAAGTGGCCAACGGCTTCGAGCGCATGGCGGCCTTCTATGCCGAGCGGGCGCGCGGCGAGGTAGGGCTCATCGTCACGGGCGGCATTGCGCCCAACGAGCGCGGCCGGCCCATGCAGGGCGGGGCCATGCTGGTCAATGAGCATGAAGCGGAGCAGCACCGCAAGGTCACCCAGGCCGTGCATGCCGAGGGCGGCAAGATCGCGATGCAGATCCTGCACTTCGGCCGCTATGCCTACCACCGCGACCTGGTGGCGCCGAGTGCGCTGCGCGCACCCATCAACCCCCACGTGCCGCATGCGCTCACGGCGGATGAGGTGGAGCAGACCATCGAAGACTTCGCGCGCTGCGCTGCGCTGGCCCAGCATGCGGGCTATGACGGGGTGGAAGTGATGGGCTCCGAGGGCTATCTGATCAACGAGTTCATCGCCGCGCGTAGCAACCACCGCGACGATGCCTGGGGCGGCAGCTATGCCAATCGCATGCGCTTCCCGGTCGAGATCGTGCGGCGCACGCGCGAGCGCGTAGGCCCCCACTTCATCATCATCTACCGCCTGTCCATGCTCGACCTGGTGGAGGGGGGCTCCACGCTGGCCGAGGTGATACAGCTGGCCCAGGCCATCGAGGCGGCGGGCGCCACCATCCTGAACACCGGCATCGGCTGGCACGAGGCGCGCATCCCCACCATCGCCACCAAGGTGCCGCGCGCGGCCTACGCCTGGGTGACGAAACAGGTCATGGGGCAGGTGGGCATACCGCTCATCACCTCCAACCGCATCAACACGCCCGAGGTGGCCGAGCGCCTGCTGGCCGAAGGCTGCGCCGACATGGTCTCCATGGCGCGCCCGCTGCTGGCCGATGCCGACTTCGTGCGCAAGGCGCGCCAGGGCCGGGCCGATGAGATCAACACCTGCATCGCCTGCAACCAGGCCTGCCTGGACCACACCTTTGGCGGCAAGATCACGAGCTGCCTGGTGAACCCGCGTGCCTGCCATGAGACGGAACTGGTCATTGCCCCCGCCGCCGCCAAAAAGCGCATCGCCGTGGTCGGCGCCGGCCCGGCCGGCCTGAGCTTTGCCGTCACCGCCGCGCAGCGCGGCCATGCCGTGGTGCTGTTCGACGCGGCGGCCGAGATCGGCGGCCAGCTCAACATCGCCAAGCAGGTGCCGGGCAAGGAGGAGTTCTACGAAACCCTGCGCTACTACCGCCGCCAGCTGGAGCTGCACGGCGTGGACGTGCGCCTGAACACCCGCGTGCAGGCAAGCGACCTGGCGGGGCAGGGCTATGACGAGGTGGTGGTGGCCACGGGCATCCAGCCGCGCACGCCGGATATCGAAGGCATCACCCACCCCAAGGTGCTGAGCTACCTCGATGTGCTGCGCGACAAGAAAACCGTGGGCCGGCGCGTGGCCATCATCGGCGCGGGCGGCATCGGTTTCGATGTGGGCGAATACCTCACGCACGAAGGCGAGAGCGGGGCCCTGGCGCCGGCCAAGTTCAATGACGAGTGGGGCATCGACACCGCCTATGCCCAGGCCGGCGGCCTGCGTGCCCCGCAGGTGGAGGCGCCCGCGCGCCAGGTGCACCTGCTGCAGCGCAAGACCAGCAAGGTGGGCGACCAGCTGGGCAAGACCACGGGCTGGATCCACCGCACCTCGCTCAAGGCGCGCAACGTGGGCATGAGCTCGGGCGTGGCCTATGAGCGCGTGGACGACGCCGGCCTGCACGTCACCATCGATGGCGGCGCGCCCCAGGTGCTCGATGTCGACCACATCGTGGTCTGCGCGGGCCAGGAGCCGCTGCGCGCGCTGTACGACGCGCTGGTGGCCGAGGGGCAGAGCGCCCACCTCATCGGCGGCGCCGACGTGGCCGCCGAGCTCGATGCCAAGCGCGCCATCCTCCAGGGGACGACCCTTGCTGCCTCGATCTGATTTTTTTGAAAACCAACCCAGGAGACATCCCATGACCGAAGCCCCGAAGAACATCCACCCCGCTGTCGCCCGTTCGCTCGACACCTGGCACCACATGGTGGCCAGCCGCGACCTGTCGAACCTGCTGTCCATCGTGCACCCCGATGCGGTGTTCCGCTCGCCCATGGCGAACACGGCCTACACCTCGGCCCCGGCGCTGATGCTGGCCCTGTCCACCGTGATCCAGGTGTTCGAGGACTTCACCTACCACCGCCAACTGGCCACCGACGACGGCCTGAACATCGTGCTGGAGTTCAGCGCGCGGGTGGGTGACAAGCAGCTCAAGGGGATCGACCTGGTGCGCTTCAATGAACAGGGCCAGATCACAGAGTTCGAAGTCATGGTGCGCCCCCTGAGCGGCCTGCAGGCCCTGGGGGCGGAAATGGGCGCGCGGCTTGGGGACAAGCTCCCAGCGTTCAAGGCAAAGGCCTGAAGCGTTCGCAAAAAAGAAAGAAGACCGGAGACAACGCCCATGACCACCACCGCCGCACCGCCAGCGTCCTCGCCCTGGGAAGGGTCCTACCCCGAGGCCCTGCGCAACTACCAGCTGGACCTGGCGGCATTGCCCGCCAATGCCGCGCACCTGGCCACGCAGGCCGCTGCCGACCACAAGGACCAGCCCGCCTTCACCTTCGTGCTGCCCACGGGCGCCCACGTGGTGCGCAGCTTCCGCGAGATCGATGCGTTGTCGGACGCCTTTGCCGCCTGGCTGGTGCGCGAGCAGGGGCTGCAGGCGGGCGATGTGCTCGCGCTGCAGATGCCCAACTGCCTGCACTACCCGATTGCGGTGTTCGGCGCATGGAAGGCCGGGCTCATCGTGACCAATGTGAACCCGCTGTACACCGGGCGCGAGCTGCACCTGCAGCTCGAAGACAGCGGCGCCAGGCTGCTGCTGGTGTGCGACATGTTCCTGCCGGTGGCCGGGCCCGTGGCGCAAACCCTGGGTGTGCCGGTGCTCACGGCCAGCCTGTGGGACTTCTTTGATGAACCCGTGGCATCGGCCATTCGCGCCAAGATGGCGGGGCCGGCCGATCCCGCCGCCGTGCCGCTGCCGCGCATGGCCGACGCCTTGGTACGTGGCCAGGCCTTGACGCCCATCGAGCACCGCAGCCACCCGGTGGCGGTGTACCAGTACACGGGCGGCACCACCGGGCGCAGCAAGGGCGCGGTGATCACGCACGCCAACATCCTCGCCACCTTGCGCATCACGCGCGATTTCCTGGACGCCTACGATGGGCCGAAGCAGGGCGAGACGATGTTGACCGTGCTGCCCATGTACCACGTGTTTGCGTTCATGGTGAACTTCCTGGTGTTCTTTCAGGTCGGTGCACGCAACCTGCTGGTGCCCAGCCCGCGCCCCATGTCCAACCTGCAAAAGACCTTCGAGCAGTTCGACGTGCAGTGGACGGCCGGCGTGGACACGCTGTTCGCCGGCCTGATGGCCGAGCCCTGGTTCCAGGCCAATCCACCGAAGCTGCGCTATGCCTTCTCGGGCGGCACGGCCCTGCGCACCTCGACCGCGCAGGCCTGGCAGGCGCTGGTCTGCCCCATCCTCGAAGGCTATGGCATGACCGAGACGTCGTGCATCGTCTCGTGCAACCCGCCCTCGGCCACGCCGCGCCTGGGCACCGTGGGCGTGCCCATGCCAGGTTGCCAGGTGCGCGTGGTCGATGACCAGGGGCGCGAACTGCCCCAGGGCGAGCGTGGCGAGCTGCTGGTGCAGGGACCGCAGGTCGTGGGCGGCTACCTGCATGCGCAGGAAGACAGTGCCAGCGCGATCCGTGATGGTTGGCTGCACACCGGCGACATCGCGCAACTGGAGGAGGGCGGCTACATCCGCATCGTGGACCGCAAGAAGGACATGATCCTGGTCTCGGGCTTCAACGTCTACCCCAACGAGGTCGAGGATGTGCTCGCCGCCCATCCCGGCATCGCCGAGGCTGCCGTCATCGGCGTACCGGATGCCGGCACCGGCGAGGCTGTGCGCGCCTTCGTCGTGCCGCGCAACCCTGCGCTCACGCCTGAGGACGTGGAGCGCCACTGCCGCACCCAGCTCACGGCCTACAAGGTGCCGCGGCAGATCCTCTTTCGCGAGCAGTTGCCCAAGTCGCCGGTGGGCAAGATCCTGCGGGCCTCTTTGCGCGAAGCGGCCTGAACGCGATCCATCGATTTTGGTGGTGCTCAGCACGCAGAACTATCGTTTTTCATGGGGGCCTTGTTTGCCTACAGTCTGCGCGTCATCCACACGCAAGCGAACACAGACACCCCATGACCTCCGCCATCCTGCCCCCGTCCTCCCACCTTTCGTCCCCCATCCCGTTCCACCTGGCCTTTCCGGTGCGCGACCTCGCCGAGGCGCGCGCCTTCTATGGTGAACTGCTCGGCTGCCCCGAAGGCCGCAGCTCCGAGAACTGGATCGACTTCAACTTCTTCGGCCACCAGATCGTGGCCCACCTGGCGCCCGAGGAGTGTGGGCACCGCAGCCACAGTGCGGTCGATGGCCACGATGTGCCGGTGCGCCACTTTGGCGCCGTGGTGCCCATGGCGCTGTGGCAGGCCATGGCCGACAAGCTGACGGCGCGCGGCACCGACTTCGTGGTCAAGCCTTACATCCGCTTCCAGGGCGAGCCCGGCGAGCAGGCCACCATGTTCTTTCTCGATCCCTCGGGCAACGCGGTGGAGATGAAGTCCTTTGCCGACCTCGGTTCGCTGTTTGCCAAGTAGCCCAGGGCACAGTCACGCCCGGGCCTTGCGCCCGGCGCGTTGTGTACCCGGGGCAGGCACTGCGGCCTGCCGCAGGCACTCGGCCAGCAGGGCGACGGCCGGCGGGCTCGCGCGGGGCCGGCGTTGCAGCAGCCCGATCTCGCGGTAGAAGGTCTTCTCGCCCAGCGGCACCACCCGCACCCCCGCCGGCAGCGGCAGGTGGGCCTCGACCAGGGGCACGAGCGCCACGCCCACGCCCAGGGCGACCAGGTGGATGAGCGCCGCAATCTCGTCCACCTCCACGGCATCGCGCACCGCCAGGCCTTCGCGGTGCAGAAAGCGCTCGACCATGCGGCCGCCGAAGGAGCTGCGCTCGTAGCGCAGAAAGGGGTGGCCCTGCAGCAGTGCACGCCAGTCGCGGCCCTTCGTGCCGGCCGGAGCGAGCAGCACGAAGGCCTCTTGCGCCAGGGCCTGCCAGGTGAGTTCGGGCGGCATGCCGAAGGGCGGTCGGATGATGAGGGCCGCGTCGACCTGGCCCGCGTCCAGCGCGTCCAGCAGGCCCATGGAAACGCCCGGGGTCACATGCACGCGCAACTGGGGGTGGGCGGCCCTGAGCGCCGCCAGCGCACGGGCCAGCAGGGTGGGCTGGGCCGAGGCGATGGCACCGACGCGCAGCAGGCCCTGTGCGGCGCCACTCTCGCCGGGCAGGTCGGCCAGCCGGGCGTACAGCGCCTGGATCTCCTCGGCACGGGCCAGCGTGGCCTGGCCGGCCGCGTTGAGGGTGGCCGAGCGGCCGGTGCGGTCGAACAGGGCAAAGCCCAGCGATTCCTCCAGCCGCTTGATCTGGCTGCTGACCGCGGACTGGGTCAGCCCGATGCGCTCGCCCGCCGCGGCGAAGCTGCCGTGGCGGCACACGGCGATGAAGGTCTTGAGTTCGTTGAGCATGGTCCGTCGATCATGCCAGCGCCCAGCCGTGCATGCGTGCGTGAGGCAGCCGGGCCGCTTCCGATAGGCTCCAGCGCGATGGGCATCTCCCCGTCCGACCTCAGCGCCTTTCTCGAAGTCGTGCGCAGCGGCAGCCTGAGCCGGGCGGCCGATGCGCTGGGCCTGCACCGCCTGGCGCGTTCTCCTGGGTCATGGCGCCCCCGCACAGTGCGGCGCGCCGGCCGAAGGCCAGTATCTCGATGGACTGACGCGCGCTTCTGGACTTAGGTTGTGGATGCGCCAACGATCGGGGTTGGCGGCTCGCCGTGTGCGATCTGGGGCCACTCGATCCGATTGCGTCCAGCGGCCTTGCCTCGGTAGAGTGCGGCGTCGGCTTCCTGCATGGCACCCTCGAAGGCGTGCGCGCCAGCGAATGGATTCGAAACCCCCATCGTGACCGTGCAGTGCAGTGGATGGGCCCCGCCCGTGGTATGGACTGCCTGCCTTTCGACGGCTGAACGCAAGCGCTCGGCCAGGAGCCGGACTCCGTGAAGGTCGGAGTCCAGGCAGACGATCAGGAATTCTTCGCCACCGATGCGGCCGGCCAGGTCGCCCCGGCGCACCGCGCCCCGAAGTACCTCCGCCACATGGCGCAAGACGGCATCTCCGATCTGGTGGCCATGGGTATCGTTGATGCGTTTGAAGTGATCGATGTCCACCAGCAGCAGGTATGCAGGCACGGCCTTGCGGGAGTTGAAGTACATCTGCAGCGCTTCTGAGAGCCCGCGGCGGTTGAGCAACTGCGTCAACGGGTCCCGCGCAGCGAGGTTTCGCAGCGCATCGGTCAGGCGGCGCAGTACCAGCCAGATGATCGCAGGCGGCAACACCGTGGCCAGGGACGACATGTAGATGTAGAACACCAGTTGAAAGCTGCCGTCCATCTGCAGTGCATCCAGACCGCCATCCACGAGCTTCATGAACTTGAGTGCATTGAGCACGCAAATGCCGCTGATGAGGACTGCAAAAAATACCATCTCGGCATACAGATCCTTGGCAAATGTGCGCACGCCATGGACCACGGTGATGACCATGGCCAGGAACAGCAGCGCAGACATGCCCGAGAGCATGGCGTAGCGGGCAACCGGGCCCAGGCTCCATTGCACCAGCACCTGCGCGGCGCTGTAGGTCACGGCCACTGCCAGCAGGGGGCGCCAGAAAGGGGCCGGGAGCCCAAAAAAGCGCATGGCTCCGAGCCAGTAGGCGACGGGTGCGGCCAGTGTGAAGGTGTGATTGACGGCGCTCACCAGGCTCCAGGCGGGGCCTCCTTCCGCCAATTGCAGTACATAGGCAAAGCCCAGCAGCAGGTTGCCCATCGCAAAGATGTCCATCCCCATCTTGTTGCCGTGCAGGCGTTTGCTGACGAGCCAGAACATCACCGAGAAGCACAGCAGGTGTGCGCACAGCATGCCGACGAGAATGGTTGCAACCATGTGGACGTTGATAGCTGGAAATGGCGGACGGCCCCTGCGGTACATCCCTTTGCAATGGCGGCTCAGGGGAGCTGCGATAGTGCCAGTGTAACTATTGGTATCGCACAAAATTGTGCGAGTTCAATGGTGCTTGCCGCCTGGCTTCCGGTTGGCCGGGTCTGGGGGCGTCTGGGGCGTTGCCCGCGCTTGCAAGGCGCATACCTTGCAAGCGCGGGCGCCCTGCATCACGACCCCAGGCGGGGCAATGCGATCCCCGACATGGGTGTGAACAGGCCCTACACCTTGTCTTCCGCGCGCCGGCGCGGCAGCTGGCGCTTGACCGCGGGGCGCTGCAGGCGCTGCTTGGGGTCCACACCCTCGGGCAGTTCGCTGGCGCGCTGCAGCTGGATGTGGGCCACCAGGCCGCCGCTGCTGCTGTTGGCCAGCGCGAAGATGCCGCCCATGCGCTGCACCGTCTTGTCCACGATGGACAGGCCCAGCCCCGCGCCGGCGGCGGCCGTGCGGGCCGAGTCGCCGCGGAAGAAGGGCTTGGTCAGGTTGGACAGCTGCTCGGGGGGCACGCCCGGGCCGTGGTCGCGGATCTTCACCAGCACCCAGTTCTCGCGGCCCTTGGCGGCAATGTCCACCCGGGCCACGCCGGTGTCTTCGGTCTTGCCGTAGCGGCGCGCGTTCTCCAGCAGGTTGGAGATCACGCGCGCCAGCTCCACCTCGTCGGCCAGCACGTTCAGGTCCTCGGGGATGGTCATGCCGATCTGCAGCTCGCGGTGGTCCTGCACTGCGTAGACGCAGGACGAGACCACGGCATGCAGGTTCACTGGCGTGAGGGTCACGTGGTCGGGCCGCGCATAGTCGAGGAACTTGTCGATGGTGGCGTCGAGTTGCACGATGTCGGCCACCATGTGCTCGCGTGCCACGTCGTCGTTCACGCTCATCTCGGTTTCCAGGCGCAGGCGTGCCAGCGGGGTGCGCAGGTCGTGCGAGATGCCGGCCAGCATCACCGCGCGGTCCTGCTCCAGCTTGGCGAGCTTTTGCGCCATGCGGTTGAAGCCGATGTTCACCTCGCGGATCTCGCTGGTGACCACTTCTTCATCGAGGTGGCTGGCGGCGAAGTCGCCGTCGCGCACGCGGTTGGCGGCATACGACAGCTGCTTGAGTGGCCGGTTGATCAGCCGCGCAATGGCGGCCGCCCCGGCCAGCGACAGCGCGCCCGCGGTGATGAGCCAGATCAGCCAGGTGCGCCCGCCCGCGGGGCTGAAGCGCGAGCGGTCCATCAGCAGCCAGTTGGGGTCGCCGTTGATGTTGAAGCCCACCCACAGGCCGGGCTCGCCGTTGACGCTCTGGGCCACGATGGTGTCGGGCCCCAGGCGCTGGGTGAGCTCGTCGGTGAGGCGGTTGCCCAGCGCCGTGCCGTCGAGCAGGGCGAACTGGTCCTTGGGCTCGCGCGGCAGGATGCGCACACCCTCCTGGTCGGCCATGGTCTTGATGAGCGAGACGCGCGCGATGGCGTCCGAGTGCACCAGCGCGGCGCGGCTCAGGTTGACCAGCGAGGCGATCTGCTGCGCCGTGTGCAGGGTGCGCGGCTCGAACTCGAGCGCGCGCAGCGTCTGCAGCCAGGCCAGGATGCTGCCCACCAGCAGCAAGGCCAGCAGGAAGAAGGTGCGCCAGAACAGGTTGAGCCCCACGCGCGCCTTTTGCTCGCGTGCCAGGCGCACCGCTTCGAGCGGTGCGGGGCTGGTGGCTTCGGTCGGCGCAGTCTCGGAGGGGGAAGGGCGCGGTGCAGACCGCCCCTTGGCGCCGGTATGGGAGGACATATCCCTCGATTATCAGCTCGTGCCGTCCGGCACGAACACATAGCCCACACCCCACACCGTCTGGATGTAGCGCGGCGCGGCGGCATCCACCTCGACCAGCTTGCGCAGGCGCGAGACCTGCACATCCAGGCTGCGGTCGAAGGGCTCGAACTCGCGGCCACGGGCCAGCAGGGCCAGCTTTTCACGCGACAGCGGCTGGCGCGGGTGGCGCACCAGGGCCTTGAGCATGGCGAACTCGCCGGTGGTCAGGGGCAGCTCCTCGCCGCTGCGCTGCAAGGCGCGGGTGCCCAGATCGAAGGTGAAGGGGCCGAAGTTGACCACCTCGTTGTCGCCCGAGGGGGCGCCTGGTGCCTCCTGCGCGGGGCGGCGGCGCAGCACGGCGTGCACGCGGGCCAGCAGCTCGCGCGGGTTGAAGGGTTTGCCCAGGTAGTCGTCGGCACCCACTTCCAGGCCCACGATGCGGTCCACGTCCTCGCCCTTGGCGGTGAGCATGATGATGGGGGTGCGGTCGTTGGCGGCGCGCAGGCGGCGGCAGATGGACAGGCCGTCTTCGCCGGGCATCATCAGGTCGAGGACGATGAGGTCCACCGTTTCGCGCAGCAGCAGGCGGTTGAGGGCCTTGCCGTCTTCGGCGACCATCACCTCGAAGCCTTCCTGTGTGAGGTAGCGGCGCAGCAGGTCGCGGATGCGTGCGTCGTCGTCCACGACGAGAATCTTGTCGGTGCGGTTGGTTGTTGTGGCCATGTTGATCCCAAGTCCAATTTGTAACAGAGCCGATTCTGACCACTTGGAGCCGCAAAGTTCGGTTTTTAGGGTCTACTTTGACCAACTGTTACAAGTTTTGCGGAGCTTCGCACACTCGGTGCATGGGCTTCACGGCAGGGTGGGCGCCAGCGGTTATCGTGGCGCCACCAATGTTTGAAGAAAGCTTTTCCCCTATGAAGATCGCCACCCGCCTGATTGCCACCGCCGCCCTGCTGGCCTGCTGCACTGGTGCCGCCCTGGCCCAGAACACCGCGCCGCCAGAGCTGCGCAACGTGGTGCAGCTGTCGGCCACGGGCACCGTGGAGGCGCAGCAGGACCTGCTGGTGGTCACCCTGGCCACCAGCAAGGAGGGCGCCGACGCCAGCGCCGTGCAGGCCCAGCTCAAGCAGGCGCTCGATACCGCCCTGGCCGAAGCCAAGCGCAATGCGCAGACCGGCCAGCTGGACGTGCGCACGGGCCCCTTCGGCCTGTACCCGCGCTATGCCAAGGACGGCAAGATCAACGGCTGGCAAGGCCGCGCCGAGCTGGTGCTGGAAGGACGCGACTTTGCGCGCATCACCAGCACGGCCGGCAAGGTGCAGACCATGGCCATCAGCCAGGTGGCGTTCGCCCTGTCGCGCGAGGCCCGTGCCAAGGTCGAGGGCGAGGCCCAGACCCAGGCCATCGAGCAGTTCAAGGCCCGCGCAGCCGAGCTGGCCAAGGGCTTCGGCTTTGCCAACTACAGCCTGCGCGAAGTGGCCGTGAACAGCAACGAGATGTCCCCCGGCCCGCGCCCGCGCATGATGGCCATGGATGCCAACAAGGCCTCGTCCTTCTCCGAATCCGCCGTGCCGGTGGAGGCCGGCAAGGCGCAGGTGGTGGTCACCGTCTCGGGCTCGGTGCAGATGCGCTGAAGCCGAACTCCCTTGGAAGGGGAGTTCCAGCACTCTCGCGGGTCTGCATTCAGCCGGAGAGCTAGGCGGGGAGCCGCAGACAGTGCTGTAGCACGGCAAGGCTCTCCAACGACGCTGTCCGGTTGAAGGCAGGCCCGTTTCACAGAGCTTGACCGCCGGAGACTTCGATGCGCTGGGCGGTGACCCAGCGGTTGCTGGCGCCGAGCAGGCTGGCCACCATGGGGCCGATATCGTCGGGCAGGCCCACGCGGCCCAGGGCCGTGAGGCCGGCCAGGTGGCGGTTCAGCTCGGGGTTGTCGCGCACCGCGCCGCCACCGAAGTCGGTCTCGATGGCGCCGGGCGCCACGGTGTTCACCGCAATGCCGCGCGCGCCCAGCTCCTTGGCCAGGTAGCGGGTGAGCACCTCCACAGCGCCCTTGGCGGCGGCGTAGGCCGCGTAGCCCGGCAGCGACAGGCGTGTGAGCCCGGTCGAGAAGTTCACGATGCGCCCGCCATCGGCGATCAGCGGCAAGAGCGCCTGCGTGAGGAAGAACACCCCCTTGAAGTGCACATCGACCAGGCGGTCGAACTGCGCCTCGCTCGTCTCGGCGAACGCGGCGTAGTCGCCGTGGCCTGCGTTGTTCACCAGGTGGTCGATGGTGCTGCGGCCCCAGGTGGCCTGCAGCGCGGTGCGCAGGCGCTCGGTGAAGCCTGCGAAGCTGGCCACGTCGCCCGTGTCGAGCTGCAGGGCCACGGCCTTGCGGCCCAGGGCCTGGATTTCGGCCACGGCGGCCTGGGCTTCATCGGCCTTGCTGTGGTAGGTGATGACCACATCGCCGCCGGTGCGTGCGATGGCCAGGGCCGTGTTGCGGCCCAGGCCCCGGCTGGCGCCGGTGACGAGGGTGATGGTGGGGGTGCTTGCGGTGGTGGTGGATGGCATGGATGGGCTCCTGGTTGAACGGAATCCAGTGTCTGGCCCAAGCCCCTCGCCGTGTTGCGCAAACCACGCCAATCCTTGCCTGATTCTCCAAAATCAGTGCCAAAGCTCCTACAAAGCGTTACGCTCGGCACATGACGTCACCTTCCCTGCTGTTCCAGGCCGTGGCCCGGTACACCGATGCCCATGCCCACCACCCCGGCGTGCTGCCCACCGCCATCCCGGGCATGACGGTGGTGCGGGCCACCGAGCCCAGCGGGCTGCTGCACGCCATCTCGCACCCGCTGGTCTGCCTGGTGCTGCAGGGCAGCAAGCAGGTGACGATGGGGGCGCAGGCCTTTGATTTCTCGGCGGGCGAGTCGCTGCTCATCACCGCCGACGTGCCCACCGTGAGCCAGATCACCCGCGCCAGCGCGGCCGCGCCCTATCTGTCGATCGCGCTGGAGCTGAACCTGCCGGTGATTGCCGACCTCTCGGCCCAGATGGGCGCGGCGCCCCTGGGCGACCATGCCCCCGTGCGCGTGGACCCCACCGACGACGAGGTGGCCGACGTGGCCCTGCGCCTCATGCGCCTGCTGGAGCGGCCCGAGGCCGTGCCCCTGCTGCACGCCCCGCTGGTGCGTGAGCTGCACTACTGGTTGCTGGCCGGCCGGCACGGTGCCGCCATCCGCCGCCTGGGCTGGCCCGGCAGCCATGCCCAGCGCGTGGCGCGTGCCGTGGCCGTGCTGCGCAAGGATTTCGCCCAGCCCCTGCCGGTGGAAAGCCTGGCCGCGCTGGCGGACATGAGCCCTTCGTCCTTCCACCAGCATTTCCGCGCCGTCACTTCGCTGTCGCCCCTGCAGTTCCAGAAGCAGCTGCGCCTGATCGAGGCGCGCCGGCTCATGCTGTCCGAAGGCGCGAGCGCCAGCACGGCAGCGTTTGCAGTCGGCTATGAGAGCGTGCCCCAGTTCACGCGCGAGTACGGGCGCCTGTTCGGGCTGCCGCCGGTGCGCGACACCCAGGCGGCGCGGGGCAGGGCGCGCGAGGCGGCGTGAGCCTGCGGCTGCGGGCTCAGGAGGCCGCCTTGGCCTGCTTGCCCTGCGGGTAGATCGTCTCCCCCCGCGCCAGCATGTCGACAAAGGCCGCGATCTTCTTCTGCCGCCCGGCCGGGGTCTTGAGGTTGTGCACCCGGAACGCCATGGCAAAGCGGTTCTGCTCGGTCAGCGTGGGCAGCATCTTGCGCGCCTTGGCATTGGCGTCGATGGCGGCCTGCAGGTCGTCGGGAATCTTCAGGTTCTTGCCGCTGCCGTAGGCACGGTCCCAGCGGCCATCGGCCTTGGCCGCGTCGACATGGGCCAGGCCATGCGGCGTCATGCGCTTTTCCTTGACCAGCCGGGCCACGTTGTCCACATTGATCTGGCTCCACACGCTCTTCTTGCCGCGCGGGGTGTAGCGCTGCAGGTAGCTGGTGTCGTCCAGGCCCTTGCGGATGGCGTCGATCCAGCCCCAGCACAGCACCACGTCGATGGCTTCCTTGGGGGTGATGGAGGGCAGGCCCGAGGCCAGCTTGTGGATCTTGATCCAGACCTCGGTTTCCTGGTCGTGGTGGCGGCCCAGCCAGGTGTAGAAGGCCTGGGCGTCGGTGAATTCGTGGACTTTGCTGGGATCGACGGTGATGGCTGCCATGAAAGAAGCGGCTTCCTGGTTTTTTATTTGCTGAAGGCAATCAGTGTCCACACGATGATGGCCAGTTGCCCGATGTTGATCAGTATGGCCGTCACATGCGTCTTGCGAAAGCCCGGGATGGCGGTCACATAGTCGGTGGCCGACTGGATCCGCGCGCCCAGCGCATCCATCTTGGGGATGACCTGGCGGCGCAGCACGACGGCCAGTGCCGCCAGCGCCGCGGCACCCGCGGCGATGCCGGGGCGCCCGGCGGCCGCAAAGCTGATGGCCGTGGCCACTGCGGTGAGGAAGGCGGCCCGGTAGTACAGGTTGAAGAAGGCGCGCACGAAGCGTGCATCGAGCGGCGTATCGTGCTTGAGCACCAGAAGCGGGATGGAGCCCATGATGAAGTAGGCCGTGGTGACGAGCAGGGCCACCGTGAAGAACATGGCGGCGATGAGGGATGCGGACATGGCGGGTTTCCTCCCTGCGGTGGGGTGGCGCTTTGGCGGTCTGTCCGGCAGTGGGCAAGGGCTGTCTGGCAGGTGCGACCATTGTAGGATCCGCCCCAGGCCTGCTTCTCAGGGAATGCGAGCATGCGAGGGCGCCGGGCTACGCCTGCTCCCTGGCATACCGCCCGGGCGGCATGCCCACATGCCGCGTGAAGGCCACGCCGAAGGTGCTGACCGAGCTGTAGCCCACCTGTTCGGCGATCTCCGCGATGGCCAGCTTCCCCTGGCGCAGCATCTGCCGGGCCAGCGCCATGCGCCAGGCCAGCAGGTATTCCATGGGTGCCATGCCCACCGTGCGGTGAAAGCGCCCGAAGAAGGCGCTGCGCGACATGGCGGCCTGCTGCGCGAGCCGGCCCATGGTCCACGGCTCCTGGGGCTGCTCGTGCATGCGGCGCAGCGCCAGCGCCAGTTGCGGGTCGGCCAGGCCCCGCACGAGGCCGGGTGCGGCCTGGGTGCGGGCCGATGAACGCAGGGCCTCGATCAGCAGCACCTCCAGCAGGCGCGCCATCACGATCTCGCGTGCGGGCCGCTCGCTGCGCGACTCGTCGCCCACCAGCTCCACCAGGGTGGCCAGGCGCCGGTCGCCGCGCACGTGCAACCACTGAGGCAGCAGCGGCACCAGCAGGGCCGCGTCGGGCGACTCGAACACGCAGTGGCCCACCAGCATGCGCACGTCCACCGGGCTGGCCGGGTCGCCCACGCGCGCGCCGCCGGGCATGGGGGCGATGGGGGTGTCCACGGTTTCGCCTTCGCGCGGGGGCGCGCGGTCCACGCTGCTGGTGGCGAAGCTGCGCGCCGCAGGGATCAGCGCAAAGTCGCCCTGCTGCAGCGTGAGGGTCTCGCTGTGCGCGGGGCTGTCCACCCGGTCTATCGTGAGGTGGCAGCTGCCTTGCAGCACCACGAAGTAGAACGGCCGCCCGGTCTCGCTGCGGCGCACGGCCCAGGGGGCCGACGCCACCACGAGCTTGGAAAACGGAGCGGCAGGCCGCAGCAGCGAGACGACTTCCGCCAGCGGATCGGTGGCCGGGGCGTTCATGGGGGCTGGACGCTTTCGACAAAACAATGGACTGGCGAGTGTATTCAATCCAGGCGGGCCTTCCTACCATCGGTGCCTTCATTCATTGCCTGCCACCTGGAGTCCACCCCATGCCCAACCCATCCACCGTACTCATCACGGGCTGCTCGTCCGGCTTCGGCCTGGAGACGGCCCGCTTCTTCCTGAACCAGGGCTGGCGCGTCATCGCCACCATGCGCACGCCGCGCGAAGACCTGCTGCCGCCATCGGATTTCCTGCACGTGCTGCCGCTGGACGTGGCCGATGCCGACAGCATCCGCCGCTGCATCGCCGATGCCGGCCCCATCGACGCGCTGGTCAACAACGCCGGCATCGGCGTGCTCGCGCCTCTGGAGGGCATTGCCATGGAGCATGCCCGCGAAGTCTTTGAAACCAATGTGCTGGGCACCATCGCCATGACCCGGGCCGTGCTGCCGCAGATGCGTGAGCGCCGCGCGGGCGTGGTGGTCAACGTCACCTCGAGCGTCACGCTGCTGCCCTTGCCCCTGCTGTCGGTCTACACCGGCAGCAAGGCCGCGGTGAATGCCTTCACCGAGTCGCTGGCGCTGGAGCTGGCGCCCTTCAACGTGCGCGCCCGCCTGGTGCTGCCTGGCCGCGCACCCGACACGCGCTTTGGCCAGAACGCGCTGCCGCGCATGGTCGGCAGCGTGCCCGAGGCCTATGCGGAGTTCCGCGACCGCGTGTACGCCGCCGTGCGCGACACGGCCACGCCCGTGACGCACGCCGACGACGTGGCCCGGGCGGTCTGGCGCGCGGTGACGGACGCGGCGGCGCCCCTGCGCACCCCGGCCGGGGCCGATGCGCTGGCCCTGGCGGGGGCGTAGCCGGGGCAGGGCGTGGCGGCATGCCCGCTTGTCCCTAGAACTAGGGACAGCGCAAAAGCCGATGCTGTGGGAAACTCCCCGGGCCCCACGCCTGTCCGAGAGATTCCAGCCCGTTCCGCCCATGTCCCCAGCCCTTTCAACAAGCCCTGCCAGCATCCAGATTGCGCTCGTGGAGGACGATCCGCAGTTCCAGGCCGCGGTCGCCTCGGCGATCCGGCAGACGGACGACATGCGCCTGCTGTGGGTGGCCGACACGCTGGCGCAGGCACTGCAGGCGCTGGGCCAGGGGCCGGCGGCCGATGTGCTGCTGGTGGACCTGGGCCTGCCCGACGGCTCGGGCATCGAGGCCATCGCGGCGGCCGCGCGGCTGTGGCCCGCCTGCGCGGTGATGGTCAGCACGGCCTTTGGCGACGAGGCGCATGTGCTGCAGTCGATCGAGGCCGGCGCCAGCGGCTACCTGCTCAAGGACAGCATGCCCGAGCGCATCGTCGGCGAGATCCGCAGCCTGCATGCAGGCGGCAGCCCCATCAGCCCGCTGATCGCCAGGCAGGTGCTCATGCGCTTCAAGCAGGCCAGTGCGCCGGCCTCGGAGTCCGCCGCCCATGCCGACGCGGATACGGCGGAGGCCAGCCACGTGGTCACACTGTCCGCCCGCGAGCGCGAGGTGCTGCTGTACATCACCAAGGGCTTCACGGCCGACGAGATCGCGCGCGTGCTGGAGGTCTCGCACCACACGGTGCTCACCTTCGTGCGGCGCACCTATGCCAAGCTCAAGGTGCGGTCCAAGGCCGAGGCGATCTACGAGGCGCGGGCCCGGGGCCTCATCTGATCGGGTGCCGTGGCGGCGGTCGTCCGCTTCCTTCTTCTTGCGCCACCTGCATGGCGTGCGCCACCGCACGGTCTCCCTGGTGGCCAGTGTGGTCACCGTGCTGGTGAGCGCCGTGACGCTGCCCATGGTCAAGCTGCTCCCGGCAGCGGCGGTGGTGTTGCCGCTGTGGTACGTGGTGCTGGTGCTGGGGAGCACCCTGTTCGCCGTGGCCTGCCGCGATGCCTGGCATGCCCGCTCCAGCGAGGCCGGGCTGCTCGGCGGCTGGCGGCTGGGGCTGGGGGCTTTTGAGCCTGCGCGAGCGCGAAACCGAACGTCCGAAGCCGGTGTGACGATATTTTCCGGCCGCGTTCAGCCCAGCTTGTGACGCGTGTTCAGCAGGCCCAGGCCCAGTGCAATGAAAGTGCCGCCCACGATGCGGTTGAACAGCCGGGCCCGCGCCACCACATGGCGCTTGACCAGGGAGATCAGCGCCACGTAGAAGGCGTGCGAGATCAGCGCGCAGATGGCGAAGGTGGTGGTCAGCAGCAGGTACTGGGTGAACAGCGGTTCACCGGGCACGATGAATTGTGGGAACAGCGCCGAGAAGAACAGAATGGACTTGGGGTTGGTGAGCGACACGCCCAGCCCCTGCACCAGCAGTTGCCAGTTCTTGCGCTCGCGCCGGTCGGTGGGGGCCTGGCCGGCATCGCTGCTGATCAGCGCATCCTTGCTGCGCCAGCGCTTGACGCCCAGCCAGATCAGGTACATCGCGCCCACCACCTTCATCACCAGGAAGGCGTTGGCCGACATGCTGAGGATGGCCCCCATGCCGAGCATCGCCAGGCCCGAGACCAGGTAGATGCCCGCCGAGCTGCCGACCGAGCTGAAGGCCGTGCGCCGGGCCCCCACGTCCATGGAGTTGGAGACCGCCAGCAGCACAGCGGGGCCGGGGGTGAAGCACATCAGCAGGGAGACGCCGCAGAAGAGGAGCCAGTGGGGGAAGGTCATGGTGGAGGTGCTTTCATGGGGGCATCGGCCGCTGATTGATTTTCTTTGAATCGGTACGGGGGCGCTGCTGTGGGGTTGATCGGTATGGGGATGGATGCATCATGTGTCGGGCGGGGGGGTGGAAGCTTCGTTGGGTGGCTTATCGTTGTTCAGTTTTGCCGTCTCTTTTTGTCGCGTGCTTTTTCACAGGGCGGAGGCCGGGATGTGCGCCCGGCGGCGCACCTACTTTCTTTTTGCGCAAAAAGAAAGTAGGCAAAGAAACAGCGCCCCGCTGTCTGCGTCCCCCGCTCGCCCCGTCGGGCGAACGGGGGCAACCTGCGATGCTCGGATCTGGGGTGGGCGTCGATGAACTCGCTGCGTTCCCCCTGCGGGTGAACTCCGCTCAGACAGCATCGACGAGCCAGACGACGAAGCGTGTGTGTCCTTCGGCACACACGCCCACCCCAGCTCCTGCGCTTCTCGGCGCAGCCAGAAGGGGTGGGGAGCGGGTACCACACGGCTGCTGCCTTGGCAGCAGCGCCGGGTGTCAGTTACGCGCTGCGCGCTGCCGACGCCACTGGCGCGGCGGCCCTGCCCAGGCCAAGCGCAGCGAGGCAGATCGGGCCGAGCGAAGCAATGGCCCGTGTCGGTATCCACCCCCTTCTGACCGTGCCGAGAAGCGCAGGGCCTGGGGTGAGCGCGTGCCGAAGGACACGCGCATCGTTGTCTAGCTTGCCGCAGCTGTCTGAGCGGAGTTCGAAGAACGCAGCGAGTTCTGCGGCACACCCCAGGACCGAGCATCGCAGGCTGCCCCCTCGCCGCCGGGCGAGGGGGACACGGGCAGCGGGGTCGTCTTTTCTTGGCCTACCTTCTTTTGACGAAGCAAAAGAAGGTAGGTGCGCCGCCGGGCGCACATCCCGGCTCCCGCACTCAGCACAGGCATGCCGTCAAAACCGCCGCGCCGCGGGAAGCACTTCCCAGCCCCGCCCTCAATCCCCGCCCACACCCCCCGCATTCCTCGCATCCACATACACCCACGCCTGCCGACCCGACACCAGCGCCACGCGCACACGCTGGTAGTCCGCCACCTCGTACGCATCGGCCTGCGCCAGCTCGTTGGGGGTGATCGCAAACACGGTGCCCGGGATGGGGCTGCCAGGGACGTCCCCGGCGGCGCAGCGCACCAGCACCGGATGGTGCGTCTGCCCGCTGGTGGCCACGACGGCCGGGTCCTGGATCTCCAGCAGGTCCAGCCGAAAGCCCGGCAGCTGGTCTGCCTGGCCCGCGAGGCGCCGGCCAAAGGTGGACAGCTGCACGGCCTCCAGCTGCAGGGTGCCAAAGGAAAACAGGTGCTCGCTCTCGCCCTGGCTGGTGAGCGGCTGCGCAGGCGCGGGGTGCTGTGTCGTCACGGGGTGTCGTCCTCTGTCAGAAGGTCTTCATAGAACGCGCCGAAGGGACGCGTCGGGTGGGCGATCTGGATCTCCAGGATCCACAGGCCCGTGCGGGGGCACAGGCCGAAGTCTCCGAGGTTGCCGGCCTTGTAGATGGCATGGGGGAAATCGCAGACACGGTGACCCTTGATGTCCTGGTTCAGGCGCCAGCCCAGGGCGCGGGCGCGCTCGGCGGCGTAAGCATACAGGGCCTGGCCGCTGGTCTTTTCGCGCCGCCATTGCTCGGCCACCTCATGCCAAAGCGTGCTGGCAGCCTGGGCGCAGGCGTGCATCTCAGGGTCGTCGCCCACCACGAAGGTGTCGCCTGCATCGCCCTCATGGCCCTGCCATACGGGGCCGATGTCGATGAAGAAGATGTCCTGTTCGCCCAGTACGCGCTCCGGGTCGGTGCGCTCCTTGAATGTGGCGAGGGTGGCTTCGCCGAAGCGCACGATGAGCGGGTGCCATATGCGGTCCATGCCCATCTGCTTGAGCACGCCCATGGAGTGCGTTTGGGCCTGCGCCTCCGTCATGCCGGGCCGGATGCCATCGGCCATCTGGGCCACGGCACGCCAGGACTGGCTGCGCGCGTACTGCATGCTGCTCGGGGAGAACTTGGCGCCCGTGGCTTCGCGCCGATCGGGGGCTTCAATGGTGTCGGTTGTGCTTGTCGTCATGGATGGGGTCGATCTCGAGGTCGGCTTCGGGTGGTGAACGGGGCACATCGGCCGCAGGGGTGCCATGGGGCTGCCAATGGGACAGGACGTCTTCCGGGCTTGCGTACTTTCTGGCCGGAGGTGCTTGCACCACCGACCCCAGGCTGATGAAGCCCGCCAGCGATTCGGCCGGCTGCAGGCCCAGCTCGGCGCTGAGCTGCGGGTCGAAGCAGCGCTCGCCACTGAGCACGATGGCGCCAAAGCCCAGTTGGTGGGCTGCATTCAGCATGTTGCCCAGAGCGGCACCGGCCGACAGCCACTGCTCGCGCAAGGGCACCTGCGTGCGCGCCTTGGGCGAGACGATGAAGGCCAGCAGCACCGGCGGGCGCAGCGCATGCTCGCGGGCGCGCTGCAGGTCGGCAGCGGGGGCCAGCGGGTCGCGGCGCCGCTTTTCGGCCTCGAAACAGTCGGCCAGCTGCGCGCGCTGCCCACCGGCAAACTCCAGCAGCCGCCAGGGGTGCAGGCCGCCATGGTCGGGCGCATGCAGGCCGGCCTGCGCGATCAGGGCCAGGTCGTGTGCGCTGGGGCCGGGGCCGCACAGGCGCTTGGGCGATACCGAGCGGCGTTCCAGCAGGGGCGCCACCAGGGTGCGCCGGCGCGAGGTGGCAAAGCACTGTGCGAGCTGCTCGAAGGCTGCACAGAAGTCATTGGCCCAGGCCAGCACGCGCTCGCCCTCGGGGGTAAAGCCCTGGAAGGTCTGCCCCGGCACAACGATGGCATGGCCGTACTCCTCCTCCGCGGCGTGCACCACCTGGTTCAGGCGCTCTTCGGTCACCCCGCAGCGCTCGGCCGCACGCGCCCAATCGCGCTCCTGGCCCAGCGCCACCAGGCATTCAAGGTTTTCACGCTCCATGAGAGGCTCTCCGTCCCGGGATGGTCATTCGATATAGTTTACAAAACATATCGATGGCGCAGCATCGTGCGCTCCAAGGCCAGTGCAAAAGGCCGCGGCTCAGAGGCCGAACTCCAGCAGTGCCGGCAGGAAGTTCGCGTTCTCATGCCCGCCGCGCGTAAGCTTGACCAGGGCAAAGCGCTGCAGGGGCGCGAGCTTGCCCCAGCCCGCAAAGCGCTCGGCCGCAATCCCCTCGGCCAGCCCTCTGGCCAGCACCGCAGCCGGCGCGCTGCGGACATCTGCCCACGCAGGTGCAGCATCGATGGCGAGCCGCACCGGCTTCTGCCCGATCGCCTCCAGCGCCTGGCAAAGGGCCTCGCCATAGCCGCGCACTTCTTCCTCGGACCGGGTCGGCAGGCCCACGCAGCGGGCGCGGGTGGCATGGTCGAACTGGCTCCAGGCCCGCAGCGACAGCTTGACTCCGCACAGGTCGAGCTTGAATCGCACGGCCATGGGAATGCACCGCAGCGAGCTGACGAAGTCCGACTCGAAGCGGAAGAACAGGCCCTGTTCCGGGTTGCCCAGCGCGGCCGGTCCGGGCTCAATAGACATCGCGCACATACCGCTTCTCCTGGGCCATTCGGGACACGTAGGCATTCGCCGCATCGGCACTCAGCCCACCATGCTGTTGCACGATGGCCTTGAGCGCTGCATCCACATCCCTGGCCATGCGGCTGGCATCGCCGCAGACGCAGAATTGGGCGCCTTCCTGCAGCCAGGCCCACAGCTCGGCCCCGCTCTCGCGCATGCGGTCCTGCACATAGACCTTGTCGGCCTGGTCGCGTGAGAACGCCAGGCTGAGCCGGGTGACCAGGCCGTCCTGGTGCATGCCTTCGAGCTCCTCGCGGTAGTAGAAATCGGTGGCTGCATGCTGTTCGCCGAAGAACAGCCAGTTGCGCCCGGTGTCCCCGCGGGCGCGGCGCTCGTGCAGAAAGGCGCGGAACGGCGCCACACCGGTGCCCGGGCCGACCATGACCAGCGGCGTGCCTGGCGTCGCGGGCGGCTTGAAGTGCGCCGACTTCTGCACGAAGATGGGCACATCGATGTCCTGTGCCCGGTCAGCCATGAACGTGGAACACACCCCTTTGCGCAGCCTTGTTCCGTTCAGGTAGCGCACCGTGGAGACGGTGAGGTGCACCTCATCGGCCTGGGCCTTCGGGCTCGATGAGATCGAGTACAGGCGCGGCTGCAGGCGCTTGAGCACCGCCAGCCACTCGGAGGCGCTGGCCGTGATCGGGTAGGCCTGCAGCAGGTCCACGATCTGTTGGTTCCACAGCCAGGCCTTGAGCTGCTCCTGGTGCCCGGGCTGGAGCAGGCGGGTGAGTTCATCGCTGGCGGCCCGCTCGGCCACGAAGCGCAGCACCTCGGGGGTGATGCGCGCCACCTCGTGGTGGCGCAGCAGGGCCTGTGACAGGGGCATGTGGCCCAGGTCCTTGACCGACACCTCGACCGCGGGCGACAGTTGGAGCGCCGACAGCATGTCCCCCACCAGTTCGGGGCAGTTGGCGGGCCACACGCCCAGCGCGTCGCCGGCCTCGTACACCAGGCCCGAGTCGGCCAGGTCGAAGGCGATGTGCCGGGTCTCCTTCTGCGCGCCCTCGCCGTTGAGGCGGCGGTTCATGAGCAGGCGCGTGCGCAAAGGCTGGTGTCGGCTGAAGGCAGACGGGCCGGGTGTTGGCGTGGATGGGACGCCGAGCGCCAGGGTGTCGTCTTCGCCGCCGTCGTCTCCCGCCACCGCGGGCGCAAGCTGCGCTGCTGCCCTGGCCCCTGCCAGTGCCTTGCAGACCGATTCCAGCCATGCCGCTGCGGGTGCCTGGTATTCGGGTTCGCAGTCCACGCGTTCCACCAGGCGCCTGGCGCCCAGCTGTGCCAGGCGCTCGTCGAGCTTGCGGCCAAAGCCGCAGAACTGGTCGTAGCTGGAGTCGCCGAAGGCCAGTACCGCATAGCTGGCGCCCTTGAGCTGGGTGGCCCCTTCGCCCTGCAGCGCCTGCCAGAACGGCGCGCCGTTGTCCGGCGGGTCGCCGTCGCCAAAGGTGCTGGCCACCAGCAGCAGGTGGGCTCCCGCGGGCAGATCGTCGGGCCGCAAGGCATCCATCGCGGCCAGCGTGACGGCGCAGCCCTGGGCCTGCAGGCGCTGGGCGCACTGGGCCGCAAAGCCCTCGGCATTGCCCGTTTGCGAGGCCCACAGCACTGCCACCGGGGTCTGCGCTGGTGCGCGCGGGGCCTCGACCTGCGCGGTGCTTCTACCCTCGGCCATGCCCAGGGCCGGTTGCGTGCCCGCCGGCAGCCAGGTGCGCGAGAACAGGCCCGCGAGGATGCCGTCGATCAAGGCCTTCTTGGCCGGCGCCAGCGGGGCGCTGGGCGGCAGCGTGGGCACACCGCCCAGCTTGCGCGCCTCTTCGCTGTGCAGGCCGGTCAGAAAGCCTTGCAGGTAGAGCTGTTCTTGGGCCTCGAGCGCCGGGACGGGGGTGGCCTCCAGGCCCAGCAGCCGGGCCAGTGCGTTGATCTGCATGGTGTGGTGTTCTCTTGCGCAGGTGTCGGAACCGTCGTGGAGCATCTCGGCCATGGCGGCCACGGTGCCCAGAGGGGTGTCTTCGGGGTCGTCTGCATCGATCACCTGCGATGGCACAGGCGCCACGCGGGCCAGGATCACGGCGCAGAACTTGAACTCGGGTTGCTGGGACAGTGGGTCGATGGCGTCGCTGGTCACGGCATTGATGGCCAGGTCGTCGCCATACACGTCGTTCCAGTGGAAGGGCGCAAAGCAGTTGCCTGCACGCACCCGGTCGGTGACCACGGCGGGCAGCACCGCGCGGCCGCGGCGCGAGCGGATCTCCACGCTGTCTTTGTCGCGGATGCCCAGGGCTGCCGCATCCTCGGGGTGGATCTCGACAAAGGGCCCGGGGTTGAGCTTGGTCAGCGTCGGGATCTTGCCGGTCTTGGTCATCGTGTGCCACTGGTGCTGCAGCCGGCCGGTGTTGAGCACGAAGGGGTAGTCCTGGTCGGGCATCTCGGCCGGATCGCCATGGGGCCGGGCGAAGAACACCCCCTTGCCGCTGGGCGTCGCAAAGGCGATGCGCGGCCGCGTGCCGTCCTCCAGCACCCGCAGCTTCTGGCTCACCCCATCGTTGAGGTAGCGGATGGGGTGGCGGTCGGCACCGTCATCGGGCGGGCACGGCCACTGCAGCGGCGTCTCGCGCAGCCGGGCGTAGCTGGCCCCGCGGATGTCATAGCCCGTCTTGGGGTTCCAGAAGCGCTTGATCTCCTCGAACACCTCTTCGGCGCTGGCGTAGCTGAAGGCGTGGGCATAGCCCATCGCGCAGGCCATGCGGGCAATGATCTGCCAGTCCGGCAGGGCCTGGCCCGGGGGCTCGACGGCCTGCTGCATGAGCGCCAGGTTGCGCTCGGAGTTGATCATCACGCCCTCGGCCTCGGCCCACAGGGCGCCGGGCAGCAGCACGTCGGCGTAGCGGTTGGTCTCGGTGTCGAGAAACGCGTCCTGGGTGATGACCAGCTCGGCCGCCTGCAGGCCGGCGATGACCTTTTTGCGGTTGGACACCGTGGCCACGGGGTTGGTGCAGATGATCCAGCAGGCCTTGATACGGCCCGCGGCCATGGCATCGAACATGGCGACCGTGCCGCCCGCCAGCCGGGTGTGCAGGGTACCGCGTGGCACGCCCCACACGTCCTCCACGTACGCGCGGTCGTCTTCGACCAGGATGGCGCGCTGGCCGGGCAGGCCGGGGCCCATGTAGCCCATCTCGCGGCCCCCCATGGCATTGGGCTGCCCGGTCAGCGAGAAGGGGCCGCTGCCTGGCCGGCAGATGGCCCCTGTCGCCAGGTGCAGGTTGCAAATCGCGTTGGTGTTCCAGGTGCCGTGCGTGCTCTGGTTCAGGCCCATGGTCCAGCAGCTCATCCAGTTGCCGGCCTCGCCGATGAGCTGGGCCGCCTGGCGGATACCGGCCTCCGGGATGCCCGTGATCGCGCTGACCCGGTCCGGCGTGTATGCCGCCAGAAAGTCCGGCATGGCTTCCCAGCCCTCGGTGAACTGGGCGATGAAGTCGGGGTTGGTGTGGCCGTTGGCATGCAGCAGGTGCAGCAGGCCGTTGAGCAGCGCCAGGTCGGTGCCCGGCTTGATCTGCAGGAACAGGTGCGCCTTGTCTGCCGTGGTGTTGCGGCGCGGGTCCACCACGATCAGCTGGGCACCCGCCTTGACCCGGTCCATCATGCGCAGGAAGAGGATGGGGTGGCAATCGGCCATGTTGGCGCCGATCACGAAGAACACATCGGCCTTGTCGAAGTCCTGGTAGGAGCCGGGCGGGCCGTCCGAGCCCAGCGACAGCTTGTAGCCGCTGCCCGCGCTGGCCATGCACAGCCGCGAGTTCGACTCGATCTGGTTGGTGCCGATGAAGCCCTTGGCCAGCTTGTTGACCAGGTACTGGGCTTCCAGCGACATCTGGCCCGACACATAGAAAGACAGGGCGTCCGGCCCGTGCCGATCGCGCATGGCGGCCAGGCGCCGGGCGGTCTCGGCAATGGCCGCATCCATGGCCACCTGCACGGGCTCGCGCTGGCGGTCGGCGCGCATGAAGGCGGCCTCCATGCGGCCAGACTCGCTGAGCGCCTGCGCGCTGGTCGAACCCTTGGTGCACAGGCGCCCGAAGTTCGTCGGGTGCGTCTTGATGCCCGTGACCTTGATGACCTTGCGGTCTTCGACCTGCAAGGCCACGCCGCAGCCCACACCGCAGTAGGGGCAGACGCTGTTGACGGAGGTGGTTGGCAAGGAGACTCCCGGTGCAAGGCCCAAAAAAAGGCGTCCGCACTGCCCAGGCATCGCTCGAAAGCGCGTGCCCAGGCCGTGCGGACGCCGTTGTCCATGTCCAGAAAGCAGCCCCCGTCTTTACGGGCCGCCCTGGCGATCAGCATTGATCGTGCGGTGGGTGAGCAAACTCCGTGCCATCGATATGCACCAAAAAATACATCGAAGCAGCGGTGGCGGCAGTGGCTTGTGGTGCTGGTGCAGGCAGGACCCGTGCCCCGCCCCCGGGGTGTGCACCGATCTTGTGCGCCGCGATGGTGCAGACGCTGTCAGTCCGGCAGGCGCAGAATCTCGATGCGCGCCAGCCGGTGCAGGTGGCGCGGCCCGCGAAAGGTGTCGGCCGCCGAGATCAGGGCCACCTCTCCATCGGCAGGCGTGCCCAGCGCCTGGCCGTCGCGCTCGGTGACGAGCAGCACCTGCTCGCCCACGGCGGTGTTGAACAGCTCGTACCAGCTGAAGATCACGCGGTAGCCGTCGGCGCCGTGGCACAGCACCAGGGTCTGCTTGAGCTCGGCCCGGTGCCGGGTGCCAAGGCCCGCCTGCTCCAGCACCGCCTTCAGGCGCACGCCGGCGAACCCGTCGGCGCGCGACACCAGCCGCCCGGTCATGCAGACGATGTCGGCCGGCCCCAGGTCCACGCGCGGCAGGGCCCGCAGCCCCTCCACCGAAAGCCGCAAGGGCTGGCCGGCCAGGCCTTCGAGCTGCACCGGGGCTGGCGAGGAGAGCAGAGGCATCGGGGCTTCCGGTAAAGTTCTGGCGATATGTTCATTCTGACATGACGATGGTTTTGCATGGGGTATGGGCCGCATGCGGTACGCTCGGTGGTCCTGTTGCCCCGCTTACGCCCCGCTTTCGCCATGAAGTCCAAAGTCCAGTTCCGCGTGCGCATCTACCGCGACGACAGCATTGCCATCGGCCCCGGCAAGGTGCAGCTGCTGGAGACCATTGCCGAAACCGGCAGCATCTCGGCCGCTGCGCGCCAGCTCGACATGTCCTACCGCCGGGCCTGGCAGCTCGTGTCCGAGATGAACGGCGCCCTCATCGAACCCGTGGTCACCACCGCCAAGGGCGGCTCGCACGGCGGGGGTGCGGGCCTGTCGCCCACGGGCATCCAGGTGATCAAGCACTACCGCGCCATGGAGGCGGCCGCGCGTGCCGCCGCCTCGGCCGACATCGCGGCCCTGAACCGGCTGCTGGCGCCATGAACCCGCAGGACCCCATTCTTTGCCGGCCCTTGGGCCTGGTCCGCAGCCCCTTCACCGAAACGGCGGGCATGCCCATCCAGACGGCGGGCTCGCCCGGCGAACCCGGGCATGTCGAGGTGTTCGAGGAATTCCGGCCCGGCCTGCGCGACATCGAAGGCTTCGACTACCTGATCCTGCTGACCCATTTGCACCGCGCGCAGGAGCGGCTGGAGGTGGTGCCCTTTCTCGACGACACCAGCCACGGCGTGTTCGCCACGCGCGCGCCCGCGCGGCCCAACCGCATCGGCCTGTCCATCGTGCGCCTGGTGGCGGTGGAGGCGGGCGGCATTCTGCGCTTCACCGGCAACGACATGCTCGACGGCACGCCGGTGCTCGACATCAAGCCCTATGTGCCGCGCTTCGATGTGCGCGAGACCGGGCGCATCGGCTGGTTTGCCAAGAAGATTGGCGAACTGCCAGTGGTGCGCGCCGATGGGCGCATGGACTGACGGCTGGCTGGGCGCCGTCAGTCAACCCGCTGGCTGCGCCACATCACGCAGAAACACCGGCAGGTCCATGGTCGGTGGCTTGAGCCCCAGGCCATAGAGCATGTCTGCCACATAGCCGCGGTGGTAGGTCTTGTGGTTCACCACATGCAGCAGCATGTCGCCGCGGGTGAGGCGGCCGGCGCCGCCATCGACAAAGCGGAAGTCCACGCTCTCCTGCAGGTCCTGCCCACTCAGCGACTGGGCGTAGCCGGCGTACCAGGCATCCTCTTGCGCCTGCAGGCCGGCGAGTTCTGCGCAGGGGATGTAGGCGGGGGCGGAGCGCGAGGTGAAACCGTGCGCTTGGCCCAGCAGGTGGGCTTTCCAGATCAGGTCGACGACGTACACATGCCCGAGCACGCCGGCCATGCCCTGGGGGCGGCCATGGCAGGGGGCTTTCTGCCCGGCTTCGGGCACGGCCTGCAGTGCCTGGTACAGGCGCTGGTTGGCCCACTGCGTGTAGCGGGTGAGCATCTCGATGTTGCGCTGTGCGCCCATGCGGTCTCCTTGCATTCACCGCGATGGAGCGGCAGTGGGGCCATTGTCCACGGGGTGGATCGATCCTGCAGGCTTGCCGGATGGCGTGAGTTTCAATATATTCCTGAAAACATATCGAATCCCTGGCCTCTCAAGAATTCCCTATCCTCCATGCACGATCTTGAACATGACACGGTGGTCCGCTCGCTCTGCGGTGGCGCACAGCTGCGCCGCGTGGCACCGGTGCAGGAATGGCGCGTGGAGCCGGAGCTGGGGACGGACCGGCTGGTGCTCTCCCTCACCACCGGCGCAGGCGGGGTGTGCTCGTTCCTGGTCGACAGCGTGGACGCACTGGACATTGCGGAGGTGCTGAACCGCCGCACCCAGCCATCGGTGCCACGGCCGTTGCCGGCGGGATCGCCCTCTTCACCGGTGGAGTGCTGACCGAACCGCTTGCGGGGCGAGCATCGCACCACCCGTCCCGGATATGCAGAAACCCCCTTTCCAGCTCGCGGCGTCAGCCAGGGCATTGCCCGGTGCGCCATCCCCTGCAGCCCAGGCCTGCTGTGGCGACAGCGGGCACGGCCCCCATGCCCCTGGAGCAGCAGCGCAGGCCGGCCCCGAGCGCATGCGCCTGGCCCAGCTGCCGGGCCCCTACCACTGCTCCATCATCGGCACCTGCCTGGGCACGGGAGAGTTGGCCCGGCTCATGGGCCGCTTCATCGACGTGCAGGGCCTGGACGACCTGGCCCTGCACCACGAGGCCGTGGGCCTGGCCAATGAAGGTGGTGCGGTTTGCAAGGCCCTGGGCAAGGCGCTGGACCAGCGGCACGACGCCGCACTGCGCCAGTTCGCCAAGGCCAGGGACGCGGCGGCACTGGCTGCGCTGTGGGACGAGGCCTTGCACAGCGGCGAGGTCCCTGGCGCCTACTGGGCCGTGCTCACGCACCGCCACGCCACGCAGGCGCTGCGCCAGAAGGCCTTTGGCGACGTGCACATGCTCTCGCACCTGGTGGGCGCGGCCAACCGGGCCGACATCCGCCGCCTGGTGGCGCTGGAGCGTGAGAACCAGGAGCTGCGCGAGCGCCTGGAGCGCCAGCAGCAGCGCGCGCAGGAGGCCGCGGCCGAGCACGCCAGCGAGCTGGGCGAGATGCAGCGCAGCCTGATCGGTGCGCACGGCCAGCTGTCGGCCGCCCAGGCCGCGTTGCAGCGCGCCGGTGGCGATGGCCAGGGCGGTGATGCGCAGCGGCACCACGCCCAGGCCGATCTGGTGGCCGTGCAGACCGCCAGGCGCGAGCGCGCAGAGCAGGAGGCCCAGACCTCCCACGCCGAGGCCCGCCAGCTGCGCGAGGAACTGGAGCACCTGCGCCGGCACGTGCGCGTGCTGGGCGGCGAGCTGCATGCGGCAGAGACCCAGCTGCGCGAAGCCATCACCGACAGCGAGGAGGGTGCCCGGCCCGTCGCCGCGCTGGAGGGCCAGCTGCGCGGCCGCCGTATCCTCTATGTGGGCGGGCGCCCCAGCTCCACCCCCGCCATCCGCAGCCTGGTGGAGCGCCACGGCGGAGATTTCCAGCGCCACGACGGCGGACACGAGGACCGCAAGGGCCTGCTGGCCTCGGCCGTGTCGGGCGCGCACCTGGTGGTCTTCCCCGTGGACTGTGTGGACCACGATTCGGCCACCAACCTCAAGCGCTTGTGCACCAGGTTGGGCATCACCTACCTGCCGATCCGCAACGCCAGCGTGGCCAGCTTTGCGGCGGGGATTTCGGCGCGGCCCGATGAGGCCGGGTCCGGGCCGGCGCAGTGTTTGCGGTCCTGAGGGGCGATCCGGCGCGCTTGCAGCACCCAGGAAGGAGAGGCCGCGCCATCCTAGGCGCAGGGGCAGCGCTTATTACTGTGCCGCCCAGCCCCCATCCATGTTCCACGCCACACCGCGCACATTGTTGGCGGCGGGGGAGCAGAAGAACACGGCCAGTTCGCCCAGTTCCTCGGGCGTGGTGAACTGCATCGACGGTTCCTTTTCGCCCAGCAGCAGCTTCTTGGCGTCTTCGTTCGACAGGCCGTGCTCGGCGGCCTTGGCGTCCACCTGCTTTTGCACCAGGGGGGTCAGCACCCAGCCGGGGCAGATGGCGTTGCAGGTCACGCCGGTGGTGGCGTTTTCCAGCGCGGTCACCTTGGTCAGGCCCACGATGCCGTGCTTGGCGGCCACATAGGCGGCCTTCTGGGCCGAGCCGACCAGGCCGTGGACCGAGGCCACGTTGATGATCCGGCCCCAGTTGGCGGCCTTCATGGCGGGCAGGGCCAGGCGCGAGGCGTGGAAGGCGCTGGACAGGTTGATGGCGATCACCGCGTCCCACTTCTCGACCGGGAAGTCCTCCACATTGGCCACGTGCTGGATACCCGCGTTGTTGACCAGGATGTCCACGCGGCCGAACTGGCTGGCGCTGTACTTCATCATGTCTTCGATGTCGGCCACGCGGCTCATGTCGGCACCGTGGTAGGCCACCTGGGCGCCGGCGTCCTTGCCGGCGGCCAGCACTTCGGCGCGGGGCGTGTCCACATCGCCAAAGCCGTTCAGCACGATGTTGGCGCCCTGGCGCGCCAGGGCCTTGGCGATACCCAGGCCGATGCCGCTGGTGGAGCCGGTGACGAGGGCGGTTTTGCCTTTGAGCATGTAAGGTACTCCGAATGAAATATGAATTAGGATGAAGGCAACGCCGAGCCAGATGTGTCTGGCCGGCGTCGATTGAACGCGGGCATTATCAAGTGCCGCTACCGGATTTCGCACCCATGATAGAACCTACGCTGAACTACGTACTGTGCCCTGGCCCCGGGGCCGCAGCGGTGCCCGCCGGTCAAGACCCTGCTGCCGCCAGGCCTGTCACAGGCCCGCAGCACCGCATGGCCTATTGGGAATGGAACGCCACGGGCAACCCGGCCCACCCCCATGTCATCGTCTGCGTGCACGGCCTGTCGCGCCAGGGGCGCGATTTCGACGTGCTGGCACGCGAGCTGAGCCAGCACGCGCGCGTGGTCTGCCCCGACGTGGTGGGCCGCGGCCAGAGCGACTGGCTGGCCGACCCCATGGGCTACCAGATTCCCCAGTACGGCGCCGACATGGTGGCCCTGCTGGCACAGTTGCACCAGCAGGCACCCATCGCCACGCTCGATTGGGTGGGCACCAGCATGGGCGGGCTGATCGGCATGGGCATTGCAGGCCAGCCCGAGCTGCCGTTGCCCGCACCCGTGCGCCGCCTGGTGCTCAACGATGTGGGCCCGGTGATCCAGTGGCAGGCGCTGCAGCGCATCGGCCAGTACCTGGGCTTTCTGGCCAAATTCGAGTCGCTGCAGCAGGCGGCCGACGCCATGTGGGCCATCTCCACCAGTTTTGGCCCGCACACGCCGGCCCAGTGGCTGGAGCTGTCGCGCGCCATGGTGCGCAACCTGCCCGAGGGCGGGGTCACGCTGCACTACGACCCGGCCATTGCCGTGCCGTTCCGCTCCGTGACGCAAGAGGCGGCCGCCGCGGGCGAGGCCTTCTTGTGGCAACTGTACGACCAGATCACCGCACGCACCCTGCTGCTGCGCGGCGCGCAGTCGGACCTGCTCTCGCACGAGACGGCGCAGGCCATGGGCCAGCGCGGCCCGCGGGCGCAGTTGGTGGAGTTTGCGGGCGTGGGCCATGCGCCCACCCTGGTGGCGGCCGACCAGGTGGCCGTGGTGCGTGACTTTCTGCTGGCGAACGGAGGCACAGCCACCGCATGAAGACGCTTGCCCCGCCCCCCGGCCCGCCGCTGAACACGGCCGAGGCCGTGCCCCAGCTGATCGCGGCCACCGCCCACACCCTGCCCGAGCAGGTGAACGCCCTGGCGCGAGCCCGGGCCTTTGCCGAGCCGCTGATCGCCAGCGAAACACTCGATTCCGGCGAGAACACCCTGGCCCACGCGGACGCCGTGGCCGCCATCCTCAAGAGCATCGGCGGCTCCGAGGCCATGCAGGCCGCCAGCTACCTGGTGTACTCGTGCGTGCACCTGAACAAGCCCGAGGAGGTCATCACCAAGGCCTTTGGTGCCAACTTTGCCGCGCTGGCGGTGGAGACCACCAAGCTGGTGCGCGTGCAGCAGCAGGCGCGTGCCGCGCAGCAGCTGGACGACCCGGCCCTGCAGACCGAGAACGTGCGCAAGATGCTGCTGGCCTTCTCGCGCGACCTGCGCGTGGTTATGCTGCGCCTGGCCTCGCGCCTGCAGACCCTGCGCTACCACGCGGCCACCAAGCGCCCCATGTCGCCCAGCCTGGCGCGCGAGTCGCTGCAGGTGTTTGCCCAACTGGCCAACCGCCTGGGCATCTGGCAGGTGAAGTGGGAGCTCGAAGACCTGTCCTTCCGCTTCCTGGAGCCCGACACCTACAAGGAGGTGGCGCGCCTGCTCGACGAGAAGCGCGGCGAGCGCGAGGTCTACATGGAGCAGCTGCGCGCCCGGCTCGAATCGGATTTGCGCGCGCGCAGCATCAGCGCCAGCGTGCAGGGCCGGCCCAAGCACATCTACAGCATCGTCAAGAAGATGCGCGGCAAGTCGCTCAACTTCGACCAGGTGTACGACATCCGCGCGCTGCGCGTGGTGGTGCCCACGGTGAAGGACTGCTATGCCGCGCTGAGCTGGGTGCACCAGCGCTTTTCGCCCATTGTGGAGGAGTTCGACGACTACATCGCCAAGCCCAAGGCCAACGGCTACCAGTCGCTGCACACCATCGTGCGCGACGACCAGAACGGCAAGCCCATCGAGATCCAGATCCGCACCCAGGCCATGCACGAGCATGCCGAGCACGGCGTGGCCGCGCACTGGGCCTACAAGGAGGCTGGGGCCAAGGGCTATGTGGGCGTGTCCGCCACGGGCGAGTACGACGCCAAGATCGCCGTGCTGCGCCAGCTGCTGGCGTGGGAGCGCGACCTGGCCGGCGCCGCGCACAAGAGCAACGGCCTGTTCGAAGACCGCATCTACGTGCTGACCCCCGAGGCCGCCGTGGTCGACCTGCCCCAGGGTGCCACCCCGGTGGACTTTGCCTACAGCGTGCACACCAGCCTGGGCCACCGCTGCCGCGGCGCCAAGGTCGACGGGGTGATGGTGCCGCTGAACACCGCACTGCAGAACGGCCAGACGGTGGAGATCGTCACCGTGAAGGAGGGCCGCCCCTCGCGCGACTGGCTCAACGCCGAGCTCGGCTACCTCACCAGCCACCGCGCCAAGGCCAAGGTGCGCGCCTGGTTCAACGCCCAGGCCACGCACGAAACCGTCGCCCGCGGCCGCGAGGCGGTGGAGCGCCTGCTGCAGCGCGAAGGCAAGACGGCCGTCAAGCTCGACGACCTGGCCGTGCAGCTGGGCTTCAAGTCGGCCGACGCGCTGTTCGAGGTGGTGGGCAAGGACGAATACTCGCTGCGCAACATCGAGACCGTGCTGCGCCCGGCCGAGCCGCCGCAGCAGCCCGATGACTACCTGCTGCTGAAGAAGCCGCGCGCCAACGAGTCATCGCCCAAGGGCGGCGTGCTGGTGGTGGGCATCGACTCGCTCATGACCCAGCTGGCCAAGTGCTGCAAGCCCGCGCCGCCGGACGACATCCGCGGTTTCGTCACACGCGGCAAGGGCGTGAGCGTGCACCGCTCGGACTGCAGCAACTTCCGCGAGATGGCCGCCAGGAATGGCGAGCGCGTGATCGAGGTGGACTGGGGCCTGCCCAAGGCCTCGTCGGCCGACAAGCCCGCTGTCTACCCCGTGGACGTGGCCGTGGAGGCTGCCGACCGCCAGGGCCTGCTGCGCGACATCTCCGAAGTGTTTGCGCGCGAGAAGACCAACGTCATCGGCGTGCAGACCCAGTCCGTCAAGGGCACGGCGTGGATGACCTTCACGGTGGAGGTGGCCGACTCGGGGCGCCTGAACAAGGTGCTGGGCATCGTGGCGGGCGTGCAGGGGGTGCGCTCGGCGCGGCGGCGGTAAAAAGGCCGCCGCTACGGTGCCGGGGCCTGCCGGTATTCGCCCCGGTGCTTCATGAACCGGTGGTAGGACATGCGCAGGTGCAGCTGCATCACCTGGCGCGCCAGTTCGCCATCGCGGGCGCGCACGGCGATCACGAGGTCGCGGTGGTGGTGCACGCTCTGCACCAGTTCTTCGGGTGTGTAGATGTAGAACGAGCGCTTGATGATGGGCATGTCGATCATGGTCGCCATCATGGTCTTGAGGCGCGGCGAGCCCGATGCCTCGATCAGCGCGTGGTGAAAATCCCGGTTGGCTGACTGCACCTCGGCAATGCCATCTTGGCCGGCGGCGATGCCCGCCTCCATGCGCTGGTTGCTGGCCTCCAGCGCGTCGGCCAGCCCCTCGCCGCCACGCGTGGCCGCGAGGAACGAGGCATACGGCTCCAGCAGCATGCGCAGCTGGAAGGTCTCCTCCACATCCCAGTCGCTCCACTCCGACACGCGGATGCCCTGGCCCGCGCCATCGGTCGCCAGGCCGTCTTCCACCAGGCGGTGCAGCGCGTTGCGCACCGGCGTGCGGCTCAGGCCCAGGTCGCGGGCAATGGGTTCTTCCTTGAGCTGCTCGCCCGGGCGATAGTGCCCGCCGATGAGCCGTTGGCGCAGCACCTCGTACGCCTTGTCTTTCACGTTTTGCACTGTGTTTGCACCAGGGTGGGGTGGATGGGTGGGGTGATTCTAGGCGACGGGTCTGGCAGTCGGGGTGGTCCGCTCCCGTTCTGAAAAAATACAAAAAAAATGCAAATTAGCCAATTACAAGGGAAAACCCTGTGATTGGTTGTCGAGATGAGTTCATAAACTGCCTTCAATGTTTTGAATTTGTATTTTTATGAAGTTCGCAATGCTTGGTGGTGGAATGGTGGGGGCCTGCTACATGCAGGCCTTTCTGGAACAAGGGCACAGCTTGGTGGGCCTGTGCGATCTGCAGCCGAACGCTGCGGTGGCTGGCGCCGTGCAGGCCGCTGGTGGGCAGGTGCATACCGCGCCCGGTGCCTGGCTGGCCGGCGCCGACGTGGTGGTGAGCGCCGTGTTCGGCACCGTGGCACGCGAGGTGTTCGCGGCCAGCCTGCCGCACCTGCAGCAAGGTGCGGTGTACGTGGACATGACCACGGCCGACCCCGCCGAAATGCGCGCCTGCGGTGCGCTGGCCCAGGCCGGGGCGGCGCACTTCGTGGATGTGGCCATCACCGGAGCCGTCAACCTGGGCGGCAGCAGGACGCCGCTGCTGGTGGCGGGCGTCAAGGCCGGTTTTGTACAGGAATTGTTCTTGCCCCTGGGCGGCTCGGTCCGCGTGGTGGGCGAGCAACCGGGCGATGCCGCCTCGCTCAAGCTCCTGCGCAGCATCTACACCAAGGGCATGGAGGCACTGGCCGTGGAATGCCTGGTCACGGCCGAGGCCATGGGCCTGCGCGAGCCTTTGTACGCCGTGCTGCAGGACATCGACGAGACCCCCCTGCGCACGCTGATGGAGTCCATGGTGCGCACGCACATCCCCCACTCGGCGCGCCGCCGCAATGAGGTGGCCGAAGCCCAGCAGCAGATGGTGCGCAATGGCCTGGCGCCCATCGTCTCGCCGGCCGTCGAAGCGCTCTTCGCCACCACGGCCCAGGCGCATGCGGCGCAGCCGTTCACCGGCGCGTCCACTGACGAAGCCATCGCCTGGCTGGGCAGCCACGTGCTTGCCAGCCGCCCTTGACCGACCACGGAGCTACCCGAATACCAACCTACTGGAGACACCTGCAATGATGACCCTGACCCGACGCACCCTGGCCCTCGGTGGCCTGCTGGCAGTAGCTGCCGCCACGGCCACCATCGTCCCGGCCCGTGCCCAGGGCAACTACCCGCAACGGCCCATCAAGTTCATCGTGCCGTTCCCGGCCGGCGGCGGCACCGATAACCTCACCCGGCTGGTCAGCACCAAGCTGACCGACGCAAACGGCTGGGCCATCGTGGTGGAGAACAAGCCCGGTGCTGGCGGCAACCTGGCGCTGGACCAGACGGCCAAGGCCCCTGCCGACGGCCTGACCCTGGTGATGGCGCAGACCGACAACGTGGTGCTCAACCCGCTGCTGTACTCCAAGCTTACCTACAACCCCGACAAGGACCTGCGTGCGGTAGCCCTGGTGGCCGCCGGCCCGGCCGTGCTGGTGGTGAATGCCGACTCGCCGTACAAGACGCTGGACGACATCATCCAGGCCGCGAAGAAGGACCCCGGCCGCCTGAGCTTTGCCACGCCGGGCACGGGCACCATCTCGCACATCATCAGCGAGGCCTGGCAGAAAAGCTCCAACATCAAGTTCACGCATGTGCCGTTCCGCGGCATGGCGCAGGCCATGCCCGACCTGCTGGGCGGGCGCATCGACATGTACATGGGCTCCATCCCCACGCTGCTGTCGCACATCCAGTCGGGCAAGGTGCGCGCCATCGGCGTGACCACGGCGCGCCGCTCCAAGCTGCTGCCCGACGTGCCCACCTACACCGAGTCCGGCATCAAGGGCGTGGAGCTGGCTAGCGTATGGGGCGTGATGGCCCCGGCCGGCACGCCCGACGCCATCGTCAAGCAGCTCAACGAAGCCATCAACAAGGTGGTCAACGCCCCCGAAACGGCCAAGAAGATCGTCGACTCCGGCGCGGAACTCATTACCGGCACGCCGGAAGACATGGCCAGGCTCTATGCCAGCGACCGCGCTCGCCTGGCCCCCATTGTCAAAAGCTCGGGCACCACGCTCGACTGAACGATTCCCTTTGTATCCCCATTCTTGAGAGACGCACCATGATCGGCTGCCAAATTTTGAAACGACAACGCGCCGTGAGCCTCGCTCTGGCCCGGCAATTCCTCGGCGTGCCCGTGGCCAACGTCAGCGACTGCATGTCGCGCATGACCGCCGGCGGCGCCCGCCTGCGCCCCATGCACGACGGCACTGCCATGGCCGGCCCGGCCTTCACCATCAAGACCCGCCCGGGCGACAACCTGCTCATCCACAAAGCCTTGAAGCTGGCCCAGCCCGGCGACGTGATCGTGGTGGACGCGGGTGGCGACCTCACCAACGCCCTCATCGGCGAGATCATGGTGGGCGAGGCCAAGCTCAAGGGTTTTGGTGGCATCGTCATCAACGGTGCCATCCGCGACAGCGCCGTGATCCGCAAGGACAGCTTCCCCGTGTTCGCCGCCGGCGTCACCCACCGCGGCCCTTACAAGGATGGACCCGGCGAGATCAACGTGCCCATCGCCATCGACGGCATGGTCATCGAGCCCGGCGACCTGGTCATCGGCGACGACGACGGTTTGCTGTGCGTGCCCTATGGCCAGGCTGAGCAACTGCTGGCCGCCGCGCACCAAAAGCAGAAGATCGAAGCCGTGATGGTGGCCGAGATCGCCGATGGAACGCAGGACAATGCGTGGATCGACGCGGCGCTCCAGCGGGCCAACTGCACCGTCGAGGTGTGATGCCCGCTTGCCGGCGCGCAGGGCGGCAGGGGCTGCGGGCCATCTTTTTGCATCTTTTGCTGCAACTTGGTCAGAGGTGCAATTTTTGTGTATATAATCGTGGTCTTGAACAGAACAACACAGGCGCGTAGCTCAGCTGGTTAGAGCACCACCTTGACATGGTGGGGGTCGTTGGTTCGAGTCCAATCGCGCCTACCAAGGTTCCTTCTGAAGAGACCAGCTTCAGAAATCAACGGAATCTTGGAGAAGCCTGCAAGCAGGCAGTCTTTGCAAAAAGCAAACAGCCACCTTTGGGTGGCTTTTTTGTTTCTGCGCCGCGTTGTGCCTGGTGCGGCGGCACGGGCCTTCGCTTCGGGCTGAGCGGCCTGGGGACTGTCTGCGGCGTAGCCCGCGCTTGCAAGGTGCACACCTTGCTGCGCACGGGCGCCTTGCATCCAGCCCCCAGGCCGTGCAACGCGATCCCCGAAATGGGTGTGAACAGGCCCTAGACTTGGCCATGCAAACAAAATCAACCACCACCGTCATCCTGGACGGAAGCAGGCTCACGATCGAGGAAGTTGTCGACATCGCTACCGGCAGGCGGCGTGCATCGCTCGGTCCTTCGGAGGCATTTCGCCAGCGGATCGATGCAGGCGCCCAGTTCCTTGATCGCCTGCTGCTGGAAGACGGGGTGGTCTATGGGGTCACCACCGGCTACGGCGATTCCTGCACGGTGCAGATTCCGTCGGACCTGATTGCGGAACTGCCCCACCATCTCTATACCTACCATGGCATTGGCGCCGGCCGGCTCTTCACGCCAGAGGAGACGAGGGCCATCCTGGTGGCGCGGCTCAATTCGCTGTGCCAGGGCGTCTCTGGCGTGAGCTGGGAGTTGCTGGTGCAACTGGAGCAGCTCCTGGTCCACGATGTATTGCCTCTGATTCCCTCGGAAGGGTCGGTGGGCGCCAGCGGGGACCTGACACCCCTGTCGTATGTGGCGGCTGTGTTGTGCGGAGAGCGTGAGGTTTGGTACCAGGGGGCGAAGACGTCCGCCGCAGAGGCGTTGAAGGCCATCGGGCTCAAGCCCTTGCGGCTGCGCCCCAAGGAGGCACTGGCCCTGATGAACGGGACCTCGGTGATGACGGGCCTGGCCTGCATCGCGTGGTTGCGCGCGCAAAGCCTGGAGCGCCTGAGCACCCGATTGACCGCGTGCAATGTGTGGGCCAGCGATGGCAATGCACACCACTTTGATGAGAAGCTGTTCCAGGCCAAGCCGCATGCCGGCCCGCAGCTGGCGGCCAGGCGCATCAGGGAAGACCTGATGTCCGAAAAACCGGCAAGGAATGAACTGCGCCTGCAGGACCGCTACTCGTTGCGCTGCGCGCCCCACGTGATCGGCGTGCTGGGCGATGCATTGCCCTTTCTTCGCCAGTTGATCGAGAACGAACTCAACAGCGCCAATGACAACCCCTTGATCGACCCGGAGGGCGAACGGGTGCTCCATGGTGGGCACTTCTATGGAGGACACATCGCGCTGGCGATGGATACCCTGAAAAATGCGGTCGCCAATCTGGCGGACCTCATGGACCGGCAGTTGGCACTGCTGGTCGACCAGCGCTACAACCATGGGCTGCCGTCCAATCTGTCGGGCTCCACCGGTCCCCGCGCTGCCATCAACCATGGCCTGAAGGCCCTTCAGATCAGCGTGTCGGCCTGGACCGCGGAGGCCTTGAAGCAAACCATGCCGGCTTCCGTCTTCTCGCGATCCACCGAATGCCACAACCAGGACAAGGTCAGCATGGGAACCATCGCCGCACGCGACGCGCTGCGGGTGCTGGAGCTGACCGAGCAGGTCGCTGCCGGCATGCTCATTGCTGCGCGGCAAGCGCTGGAGCTGCGCCTGCGGATCAGCGAGCTCCCGCTGCCAGCCCCCCTCAGGAATTTCCTGGACGAGCTCTCAAGGGCAATTCCACTGGTCGTGGAAGATCGGGCACTGGACAGGGAATTGCAGGAACTGATTCACGGCCTGCGCACAGGCAGGTGGGAGGTCTACAGCGCCTGATCGGTGGCTGCCTGCGCAGTTGCCTGCACGCTCTCACGGCGCGGAGCGAGCAAAGAATGCCTTGGCCGCTGCGTCCGAAACTATTTCCCAGCGGCCGGGCCAGGGCTCACACCGGCAAGGTGTCGAGGATGGACCGGTTGGCCCGCAGGTGCTCCTCCAGATGGGCGATGCGCGCGTCGATCGCCGCTGTGGCATCGAGGACCTTGTCCGCTGGAAGTTGGTAGTTGTTGTAGACCCAGACCGGAACTGCAATGAGGGCCACGGTCCACAGGAGTGCGAGAAAGGTGCCCATGGAGGCACCCATGCCGGCAATGGCCAGCGGGCCGACAAAGAACATCACGCAGAAGGTGATCAGCGCGGCCTTGCGGCGGGCGCGCATGGCGCGTTCCCCACTCTTTCTTGCCGTCGCCAGGATGTCCGCCCTGGCCGATTGCGCCTCGGCGAGTTCCCGGGTCAGGCGCGGAACGGCCAGTTCCGCCGCCGTGCGGTCCGTTCCGCGCTGTACGGCCTTGAGGGCGGTCTCGATCTTCCGTGTCGCTATGACCCCGGCAGAGCGCTCGACGATCTGCGCGGTGCCGCAGTAGCTGCACGTGAAGCGTTCAAGATCCTCCCCGATCTCCAGCGGGGCCAAACAGTTCACGCAGGACAGTTTCAGCAAAGGCACGGGGTCTCCTGTTCATTCCGCCAAGGCGCCAATCCAAGGGGGTGACTGAATGTAATCGGGTTGAATGCTCTCTGCGGGGGCTTTCGGCTCACCCAAACCGGTGACCCAAGGGCCCGGCGGGGCCTTCATGCCGGCTGGCCAACTGCTCGAACTGGTCCAGGATGCCCACCACCTGCCGGCCCTGCGGCATGAGGTGGTAGGCCACTGTGCGCGGAAAGGTCGCGAACTCCTCGCGCTGCACCAGCCCGCGTTCCTGCAGCGCCTTCAGGCGCTCGCCCAGCACCTTGGCGGTGATACCGGGCAGGGCGGCCAGCAGGTCCTGGTGCTGCAGCGGCCGTTCCTGCAGGTGCCACAGCAGCAGGGCGTTCCAGCGGTGGCCCAGAAAGCCCAGCCAATCTTCCACCGGGCAGCGTTCTGGCCGCACGGGGGCGGGCTGGTCTTTGTGGTGGCGGCTACTGGCAGTGCGGGCTCTGGCGGTCGATGGCTGCATGGAGGTGGAGGATGTTGGAGGTATCCATTTGGAAAGCTCTGGGCCGGGCTGCTCCACTGCCAGCCTCAGCCACTTTTCTTCCACGATGGGATTGTCATCATGTACCAAGTCACCGAGCCCGCAGCAATGAACACCGCCTTTGCCAGGGCATTCAACAGCCGCAATATCGACCGCCTGCTGGCACTGTACGAGGACCAGGCGCTGCTGTGTGCCGATGCCTCGGGCGCCACCTTGGCGGGCAGGGCGCAGATTGCCGGCGCGTTGGGCGCACTGCTCGCGCTGCCCGGCACCATGGAGTCCCGCAACCTCTTTTGCCTGGTGGCCGGTGAGCTGGCCCTGCTGCGCGCCGCCTGGTCGCTGGTGGGTGACGATGGCAGCGTGCTGGCCAGCGGCAGCAGTGCCGAGCTCGTGCGCCGGCAGGCGTCTGGCGAATGGCGCTATGTGATCGACCATGCGGTAGGGGCGAGCATGCAGGCACGCTAGTGTGCTGTCCTGCGACCGGGAGGGGCTGTGCGCTGGCGATGGGGCTGGATATTCAGGGCAGTGGCCGCATCTGCAGATTTCTGCGGCCCCGCCGCGCCACCTCCGCCTGCCATGCCGCTGCGCCCGCTGACCATTCTGACCACCCTCCTGCACCTGTACATCGGCCTGCGCCTGGTGCCCGCGCTCTCTCCCTGGCCGGGCTCCGGGCCTGCGCTGGCCGTGGCGCTCTTGGTCTGCGCCATCGCCTTGCCCAAGCCCTTCCAGCACCGCAGGGGCCGCCGTGGCGCGGCCAGCCCGGCGTGGACCTGGCTGGGCCTGCTGGCCATGGGCTGGTTTTCGTCGCTCTTTGTGCTGACGCTGCTGCGGGACCTGGTGCTGGCCGGGGCCTGGGCCGGTGGCTGGCTGCAGGAGGGCGGCGCGGCGCGCGCCGACAGTGCGGCCGCGGTGGTGATCGCGGCCACGCTGGCCTCCCTGCTGGGCTACTGGAACGCGCGGCGCACCGCGGGCGTGCGGCGCGTCGATGTGCCCCTGGCCGGGCTGCCGGCGGCGCTGCAGGGTTTCACCATCGTGCAGCTCAGCGACCTGCATGTGGGGCCCACCATCCGGCGCGGCTACATCGCGCGCATCGTGCACCGCGTGAATGCGCTCAAGGCCGATGCTATCGCCATCACGGGCGACCTGGTAGATGGCAGCGTGCCCGAGCTGCGCGAGCACATTGCACCGCTGGCCGACCTGCAGGCGCGCCACGGCAGCTTTGTGGTGACAGGCAACCACGAGTACTACGCCGGTGCGGAGCCATGGATTGCCGAATTGCGCCGCCTGGGGCTGCGCGTGCTGCTCAACGAGCATGCCGTGCTGCGCCCGGCGGCGGGGCAGAGCGATGGCGATGCCCTGGTGCTGGGCGGGGTGACCGACTTCACGGCGGGGCACTTCGATGCCAGCCAGGCCAGCGACCCGCAGCGTGCGCTGGCCGGAGCGCCACCCGAGGCGCGCACGCGCGTGCTGCTGGCGCACCAGCCGCGCAGTGCGCCGGCCGCTGCGCAGGCGGGGTTTGCGCTGCAGCTGTCGGGCCATACGCACGGCGGGCAGTTCTGGCCGTGGAATCTGTTCGTGCCGCTGCAGAACCCTTTTGTCGCCGGGTTGCACCGGCTGCAGAGCATGTGGGTGTACGTGAGCCGCGGCACCGGCTACTGGGGGCCACCGATGCGGCTGGGCGCACCTTCAGAGATCACGCTGATCCGCCTGGTGGCCGCCTGAGCGGCACGCCCGGCTCTTTTTTATCCCCAGGACAGCGCCGAGAGATCGTTCGCGAAGATCGGCGCATCCTTCCACAGCCCGCGCAGGTTGCGCGCTGCCACCGTGATGAACTGCGGCTGGTAGAGGTAGGCGTTCACCGCGTCTTCGGCCAGCAGGCGCTGGGCCTCGCCCAGGTAGCGCTGGCGGTCGGCGGTGCGCAGGCTGCTCTTGGTCTTCTCGAAGATCTCGTTGAACTTGGCCGACTGGTAGCCCCAGTAGTACTCGGGCTTGGTGTAGTTCACTAGGTCAAAGGGCTCGACGTGCAGGATCAGGCTCAGGTCGTAGTTCTTCTGGCCGTAGGTGCCGCTGATCCACTGGGCCCATTCCACGTTCTGGATCTTGGCGATGATGCCGATCTTGGCGAGCTGGGCCGCGATCAGCTCGCCGCCCTGGCGCGCATAGGGCGGTGGGGGCAGCACGAAGTTCAGCTCCAGCGGCGTCTTCACGCCGGCCTCGGCCAGCAGGCGCTTGGCTTTCTCGATGTCGAAGGGGTTGACGCCCGTGGTGTCCACATAGCCGGGCGCGCCGGGCACGTAGTGGCTGCCTATGGGCACGCCCCGGCCGTCCGCGGCGGCCGAGATCACGGCCTTGCGGTCGATGGCCGCGGCAATGGCGCGGCGCACGCGCACATCGTCCAGCGGTTTCCTGGCATTGTTGATGGCCAGGATGGTCTTGCCCAGCGAGGCGTTGAACACCACCTGGAAGCGCTTGTCGCGCTCGAACTGCGGCAGCGTGCGCGACACCGAGGCGTGGGGGAACAGATCCACGTCGCCCGCCAGCAGTGCGGTGGTCTGTGCGGCGGGCTCCGAGATGAAGCGGAAGGTGACGCGCGGGATCTGCACCGCCGCCGCATCGCGCCAGCCCGCCCACTTGGCCAGCGTGATCAGCGAGCCCTTGTTCCATGCACTGAGCTGGTAGGGGCCGGTGCCCACGGGCCTGGTTTCGTTGGTGTCCGCGCTCTTGGGCTCGACGATGACGGCGGTGGCCTGGCCCAGCAGGAACAGCAGGTCGGGCTCGATGTCCTTGCTGAGCACCACCACGGTGTGCTCATCGACCACGCGCGTGGTCAGGCTGGCGAACAGGCGCCGGTCCTTGTTGGTGCTCTTCTCGCCGCCCGCGCGGTCGAAGGCGAACTTCACGGCCTGTGCGTTGAAGGGCTCGCCGTTGTGGAACCGGGCGTTCTTGCGCAGCCGGAAGGTGTGGGTCTTGAGGTCGGGCGAGATCTCCCAGCCCTCGGCCAGCAGGGGCTTGACGCTGCCGTCGGACTGGATCTTGGTGAGTGTCTCGAAGATGTTGTAGAGCACCACCTCGGCGATCTCCGCGCCCGCCTTGGCCGTCGGGTCCAGGCCCGTGGGCTCCAGCGTGAGGCCGATCACGAGGCTGTCTTTCTTCTTCTGCGCAAAGGCCTGGGGCACGGCCAATGGGATCAGGGCTGCGGCGGCGCCACTGGCCAGCACGGTACGGCGTTTCAACGACAACAAGGTGGGTTCCTGGAAAAGAGAAGGGATGGAAAGAGGGAGGGGGCGTGTGCGGACCAGGCGGCAACGCATGGAGGCCGCGTTGCCACGCGCAAGAGCGGCGGATCATCAGCGAGCACGCGGGTGCCGCGCAACCAGATGCATATGACGGAATCGTCCGAGGCGCGGGGCGGTGTGTGCCCGAACCCAGGCTGGCAGGGCGCGCGCCGTGGGCGGCTGCCGCCTGTGGCGATTTCCGTATTTGGTACCTCGAAATGGGTCTAAGCAGCCACCGGGCCCTGCACCTAGCATTGCCCCCGATGTGTCGCCCCAGCGGCGGCGTGGGCCGCTCGCTGCGTGGCGATGCCTGCCGCCAAGGAAGCCCATGCACGCACTGTCTGTCGATCTCTCTCTTCTTGCGTCGCCATGGCCGGGCGCTGGCCTGTGGGGCGCGGCCGCTCTCTGCACGGGCATTGCCATGGCTCCTGCCGCGCAGTGAGGCAGGGCGATGGCACACACCGTTCTGCAGCTTCCGCGCACGCGCGAAGCCATCCTCGCCGGCATTCCCGCCCTGGCCGACACCATTGCCCAGGGCGCGGCCCAGCGCGAGGCCGACCGTTCGCTGCCCCATGAGGCCTTCCGCCTGGTGCGCCAGTCGGGCCTGGGCGCTTTGCGCATCGGCAAGGCCGATGGCGGGCCCGATGGCTCGGTCGAAGACCTGATCGGCGCGCTCGCCACGCTGGCCGCGGCCGACTCCAATGTGGCGCATGCGCTGCGCATCCATTTCAACGCCACCGAGGCCTTGCGCCTCACGCCGCCGAGCCCACAGCGGCAGCTGCAGGTGCAGCGCACGCTCGAAGGCGCGCTGTTCGGCGGCGCCTACACCGAGCGCGGCACCGAGCGCGCGGGCCTGACACACACCGCGCTGGTGCGCGAGGGCGACCACTTCCGGCTCTCGGGCCGCAAGTTCTACGCCACGGGCACGGCGTTCTCGGACTACGCCAACGTGAGCGTGCTCGACGAAGAGGGCACGCTGGTCACGCTCAACCTGCCGGTGGACCGCGAGGGCATCGCCATCCTGGACGACTGGGACGGCTTTGGCCAGCGCCTCACAGCCAGCGGTTCCATCGTGTTCACCGATGTGCTGGTGCATGCGCACGAGGTGCAGCCGCGCGATGCGGGCTCGCTCGTGGGGCGCCACACCTCGGCGCTGCGCCAGTTGCACCTGGTGACCGCGGCGGCCGGTGCGGTGCGCAATGTGCTGGCCGATGCCACACGCTACGTGCGCGAGCACGGCCGCCCGGCCCTGCACAGCCCGGCAGCCACGGCGCGCGAGGACCACTTCAACCAGCTGGTGGTGGGCGAACTGGCGGCCGCCTCGCACGCCATCGATGCCCTGGTGCTCGACAACGCGCGCTGGCTCGACCGCTCGGCCCAGGCCATCGCGGCCGGCGCGCCGCAGGCGGCCGATCTGGTGCTGCAGGGTGCCCTGGCCACGGCCAAGACCCAGACCGTGGTGGCCCGCCTGGCCCTGGGCGCGGCCGAGCGCATGTTCGAGGCGGGTGGGGCCTCGGCCACCTCCAGCCGCCACAACTTCGACCGCCACTGGCGCAACATCCGCACCATCTTCAACCACAACCCGTTGCTGCAAAAGACGCGGGTGCTGGGCGACTACCAGCTCAATGGCGTGACCACGCACCTCGAAGAGGGTCGGGTGTTCTGAGCGCGTACGGCGCATATCGATAGCCGAAATGCTTCTAGCGCGCAGGTGCCGCGCGGCACCGCTTCGCGGCACAGTGGGAACCCTGCGTGCGCCGCCTTGCATTCGCCGGGAGGGCACCCCCATTTTTTTTGTTCCACCCCACCGCATTCCACCATGGCCAGAACCCCCAAGATCGTCGCCGTCTCCGGCGGCCTGCAGCGCCCCTCCCGCACCCTGGCGCTGGTGCAGCACCTGCTCGAAGGCTTTGCCGATGCCTACCCGGCCGACACGCGACTGATCGAGCTGGGCGAGCTCGTGCCCCAGTTCGGCGCCGTGCTGCAGCGCGCGCAGCTGCCGCCGGCCGTGGAGTCGGTGCTGCGCGAGATCGAGAGCGCTGACCTGCTGCTGGTGGCCAGCCCCATCTACCGCGGCACCTACACGGGCCTGTTCAAGCATTTGTTCGACTTTGTGCACCACGAGGCGCTGATCGACGTACCCGTGCTGCTGGCCGCCACGGGCGGCAGCGACCGGCATGCGCTGGCCATCGACCACCAGCTGCGCCCGCTGTTCAGCTTCTTCCAGGCGCACACGCTGCCCATCGGCGTGTACGCGACCGACAAGGAGTTCGACAACTACCGCGTGGCCAGCGATGCCCTGCAAGCGCGCATTGACCTCGCGGTACAGCGTGCCGTGCCCGTGCTGCGCCAGCGCGCGCAGGCCGCTGCGGTGGAAATCCCAGTCCTGTCGCTCGCCTGAGCCTGGGCCCCCACTTTCCAACAGGAGTTCCTTTGCACACCTCTCAAGCTTCCTTGCGCCGCCGCACTTTCATCGCTGCGGGCGCGTGGGCCGCAGCCGCTGTGGCCGCTCCCGCCTGGGCCCAGGCGCCCCTGCCCAAGGAGGTGCGGATCGGCTTCCAGAAAGGCTCGGCCATCCTGGTGCTGGCGCGCAAGCAACAGGTCATCGAGGCGCGCCTGAAGGCGCTGGGCGTGCCCAGCGTGAAGTGGATCGAATTCCAGTTCGGCCCGCCCTTGCTGGAGGCGCTGGGCGCTGGCGCGGTCGACCTGGGGTCGGTCGGCGATACGCCCCCGGTGTTCGCGCAGGCCGGTGGCTCCAACCTGGTCTACGCCGCAGCCACGCCATCGGCCCAGCACGCGGTGCTGGTGCCCCGGAATTCGCCGATCAAGACCCTGGCCGACCTCAAGGGCAAAAAGGTGGCTTTCGGCAAAGGATCGAGTGCGCACAACGTGACCGTCAAGGCGCTCGCGACCGCCGGCCTGTCGTTCAACGACATCGTGCCGACCTACCTGTCTCCGGCCGATGCGACCGCGGCCTTCAACGGCGGCAACATTGACGCCTGGGTGGTCTGGGACCCGTACTACGCCATCGCCGAAGAAAAGTACGGCGCGCGTGTGGTGGCCGACACCACGGACCGGCGCCTGACCAGCTCGTCCTACTACATGGCCGGCAAGGACTTTGCAGCGCGCCACCCGCTGGTGCTGGCCAGCGTGCTCGATGAGCTGCGCAAGCTCACCCTCTGGTCGGGCGAGAACCGCGACGAGCTGGCAGCCCTGGCCGCCGAGGCCACGGGCATCGACGTGAAGTCGTGGTCGGCTGCGTTCAAGCGTGCCGAGTTCTCGCTGGGCCCGGTGACCGACGCGCACGTGGCGCAGCAGCAGCAACTGGCCGACACCTTCCAGTCGCTGGGCATCATTCCGCGCAAGATCAACGTGCGCGAGATCGTCTGGCGCGGACCCCCGGCGCCATGAGTGCGAGCGTCGACCAGGCCACCCAGCGCCGGCGCGGGGTGGGCCTCATCGCGCACGATCCGGCGCAGAGCTTTGGCGGCTACACCCTGATCGCCCCGCAGACCGCCGGTGGCTGCGTGTTCCTGGTGGACATCCAGGGCACCGTGGTGCATGAATGGCAGCTGCCGGTGCGCCCGGGCCGGCACGCCGTGATCCTGCCCAACGGCAACCTGGGCTACAACGGCAGCCATGCCGACTCGCCCGACCTCTACGCGCCCTGGTCCATGTGGCATGGCGGTGATTTCTACGAGGTGACGCCTGCCGGAGAGGTCGTCTGGCGCTACCAGGACCCGGCCCACCACCACGATGCGCAGTGGCTGCCCAATGGCCACCTGCTGTATGCCGCCTGCGAGCGGGTGGACGAGGGCTTCGCGCAGCGCGTGCCCGGTGGAACGGGCGACCCGGCCACGCCACTGTACGCCGATGTGGTGCGCGAGGTCGACCGCAGCGGCCGGCTGGTGTGGGATTGGCATGCGGCCGAGCACCTGGACCCGGCGCGCTTCCCCATCCACCCGGGCTTTGGCCGCTACCACTGGCCGCTGGTCAATGGCCTGGGCACCACGGCCGATGGGCTGGTGCTGATGAGCCTGCGCACCACCTCGGGCGTGATCGGCGTGGACCGCGCAAGCGGCAAGGTGCAACTGCACATACCGCCCGAGGTCGTATCGCACCAGCATGCGCCCGTGGCGCTGGACAACGGCCACATCCTGGTCTTCGACAACGGCAACTTCCGCACGGGTTCGCACGTGGCCTTCTCGCGCGTGCTGGAGATCGACCCGGCGGATGGCAAGCGCATCGCCTGGCAGTACCAGGACGAGACAGCGCATTTGTTCTATTCGCCCTTCATGGGCAACGCCCAGCGGCTGCCCAATGGCAACACCCATGTCACGGAGTCGTCCACCGGCCGGCTGTTCGAGGTGACGCCTGCCGGGCAGGTGGTGTGGGAGTACGTCATCCCCTGGTTTGCCGAATACCCGGATGCCGCCGCCCGCAAGACCGGGCCCGGGCAGCTCAACAGCGTGTTCCAGACCTTCCGCTACGCGGCGCACCAGCTGCCCTGGTTGTAGCGACGGCATGGCGTTCGCCGATCCCAACGCAAACCGCATCTGCAAACTCGCATTCGTTCGTTGGTTGGCAAGGGGGTCGTCTCCAGAATGCCTGGGGTGCTGTCGCTGCAGATCCGCAGCGCACGGCCTTCCTTTATAGGCTCTGAACCGCATGTACCCCTTGTCCATCGAAGACCTCGACCCCAGCCCTGGCGGCACGGTGTTCTGGAAGATCCTGCCCGGGCTGGCCGTCGCCATGCTCGTGGTCTGCGCCCTGGCGTTGATCGCCAGCTTTCTTATCGTCACGTCGGCCAGTGCACAGGTGCGCGATGGCTCCCGCGAATCGGTGGGTAGATCGCTCGCGGGGCTGCAGCAGCAGCCCGCCCACCGGCCTTGAGAGCCCGGAACACCATGCTTGCGCGCACCATCGTCCTTCTTTCTGCCATAGGTGCGGCTGCCCTGGTGCTGATCGGCTGCGCGAGCGCCCCCTCCATGGCGCTGGAGCGTGCCCGCGCGGCAGTTGCTGCGGCGCATGCCGATCCCTCCGTGGCCCGCCATGCCCCCGCCGAGCTGCTGCGGGCCACCGAGGCCCTGGCCCATGCGGATAGCGTGTGGCGCAAGACCCACGACGAGGCCCAGACCAACCACCTGGCCTACATGGCCGCCCTGCAGGCCGAGGCCGCTGCGCGCATGGCCCGCTCGCGCCTGGTGGCGGCTGGGGGGCGGCCGGCGGACTCCGAAGGCGTCAACCGCATCAGCCTGCGTGCCGGGGCGCAGGCACCGGCTGCTGGTCGGTAGGGGCGCCTAGGGGTGGCGCCTGCGGTAGAGGGCTGCGTGCGCGAGCCCGTATTCGGGCAGGGGCCCCTGGCGGACCTGCCCGGGCTGCACCTGGTCGGCAGACTTGAGGTAGGCAAACACCTGCAAGGGCGTTGTGGCCGTGGTGGCGGCTGGGATGACCTCGATGGTGCTGCGCCGGTAGCCATCGGGTGCGTGCACCCGCTCGAGCAGGTCCATCCGCTGCAGTGCGGGCGCATCCACCTCGAAGACCTGGCCCTTGACCGGGTGGCCGGTTCCAGGCGCATCAATCATCCAGGGGGAGTGCCGGTCGCCCACCAGGTACAGCGGATAGCGCTCGCAGGTGGCGAAGTCCCCCGGCACACGCGTGCCCAGGTTCTCGTGGAAGTTGGGAAAGCCCTGCTTGAGCGTTCCGAAGACGAAGACCAGCATGGGGCGGGCAGGGGGTTGAATGGCGGGGCCGATTGTCGCGCAACCAGCCCCGCAGGTGGCGCCTGGCGGGGCCGGCCAGATCAGAACGCCGGCACCAGTGCGCCGTTGAACTTGGTCTCGATGAAGCTCTTCACCTCGGGCGACTGGTAGGCCTTGACCAACTGCCTGGCCCAGGGCTGGTCCTTGTCGGCGCGGCGCACGGCGATCAGGTTGGCGTAGGGGCTCTTGGGCGACTCCTTGATCACCGCGTCCCTGGCGAGCGACAGGCCGGCCTTCTCGGCATAGTCGTTGTTGATGGAGGCGATGGTCAGGTCGTCCAGCGAGCGCGGCAGCTGCGCGGCGTCCAGCGGCACGAGCTTGAGCTTTCTGGGGTTGGTGAGCACGTCAAGCGGCGTGGCGGTGTTGTTCTTCACCGCTTCGGGCTTCAGGGTGATGAGCTTGGCCTCCTGCAGCAGCAACAGGGCGCGGTTGCCGTTGGACGGATCGTTCTGGATGCCCACCGTGGCACCGTCGGGCAGGGCGTCCAGGCTCTTGATCTTGCGCGAGTAGAAGCCCAGCGGCGCGGTGATGGTCAGGCCCACGGGCACGATGTCGAAGCCGCGCGCCTTGTTCTGGTTGTCCAGGAACGGCTGGTGCTGGAAGGCGTTGGCGTCCAGGTCGCCGGCCGCCAGGGCGGCGTTGGGCAACTGGTAGTCGTTGAAGACGATCACGTCGATGGCCAGGCCGTCGCGGGCAGCGACCTTCTTGACGACTTCGAAGATCTGTTCGCCATTGCCCACGGAGACGCCTACCTTGAGCGTCTTCTTGTCCTGCGCGTGCAGGGTGCCGAAGGGGGCCAGCAGGGCGATGGCGGCCAGTGAGAGGGCGGTGGCGGCGGCGGTGCGGCGGCGGATGGTGTGCAGCATGATTCCTTCTTGCTTGGGTGGTAAGTGAACAAGCCGCCGACTGTGTGCGTGCCGCGCGCATTGCCCAACGAAGGAATGCGCGCAAGCTTATGCACGCGCTGCTGCTGCCGTCTTTCCAGTCGGGGGTACTTAGTTGGAAAACGCATAAGCACGCGCCGAATGCGTCGTTCCGCGGCGCGCGCTGCGTTCCCATACTGGGTGCATCTGTTTGTTCCAGAGGGTTTGCCGGTTTCGGGTGCATTTTTGCCCTGGTGCGGCGCCTTCGCTGTCCCATGACCGTTGCTTCCCCCTTGCATCCCCACCCGCCCGGTGCCGTGCCCGTGATACGGCTCGAATCCGTGCAGAAGTCCTTCACCCTGCCCAATGGCGAGCGTTTCGACGCCGTGCGCGCGCTCTCGCTGGACATCCATGCCGGCGACATCTTCGGCCTGATCGGCAAGAGCGGTGCCGGCAAGTCCACGCTGCTGCGCCTGATCAACCTGCTGGAGCGCCCCGACGCGGGCCGCGTGGTCGTGGGCGGGCGCGACCTGACCACGCTCTCGCGCGCCGAGCTGCGCGGCACGCGCCAGAGCCTGGGGATGATCTTCCAGCAGTTCAACCTGATCCAGAACGCCACGGTGGCCGACAACGTGGCCTTTCCGCTCAAGATCCACGGCCACCATTCGCGCGCCGAGACAAAGGCGCGCGTGCGCGAGTGCCTGGAGCTGGTGGGGCTCGAATCCAAGATCGACAGCTACCCTGCGCAGCTCTCGGGTGGCCAGAAGCAGCGCGTGGCGATTGCCCGTGCCCTGGCGCCGCGGCCCCAGGTGCTGTTGTGCGACGAGCCGACCTCGGCGTTGGACAGTGAGACCACGCAGGAGCTGCTGGCCACGCTGCGCGACATCAACCAGCAGATCGGCGTGACCATCGTCATCGTGACGCACGAGCTGCCCGTGGTGGAGCTGCTGTGCCGCCAGGTCGCCATCCTGGAGCAGGGCGAACTGGTCGAGCAGTTCGCCGTCGATGCACCGCCCGCGCAGCGCCTCACCGCGCTGGGCCGCGAGATCGACGCACTGGTGCGCCGCCGCGCGCGCGATGCGCAGGAGGCGTTGGCCGCCACAGGCCATGCCACGCGCGCCAATGCCGTGGAGCAGGGGGTGGCCTATGCCTGAGAACATCCTCGCCATCCTGCCCGAGCTGGGCGTGGCCGTGGGCCAGACCTTTCTGATGCTGGCCATCGGCCTCAGTGCCGCGCTGTTGATCGGCGGGCCGCTGGGCATTCTGCTGTTCCTGCTCAGCCCGGGCCAGTCGCTGGCCAACCGGCCGGTGCACCTGGTGCTCAACTGGATCGTGAACACGGTGCGCTCCTTCCCCTTCATCATTTTGCTGGTGGCGCTGGTGCCGTTCACGCGGGTCATCGCGGGCACGTCCATCGGGCCGCTGGCGGCTGCGGTACCGCTGTCGGTGGCGGCCATTCCCTACCTGGCGCGCCTGGTGGACCAGTGCCTGCGCGAGGTGCCGCGCGGCGTGATCGAGGCGGCCCACGCCATGGGTGCGAGCGAGCTGCAGATCATCTGGCGCGTGCTCGTCGTCGAGGCCCGCTCGGGCCTGGTGCTGGCCTTCACGGTGCTGGCGGTGAGCTTTCTGTCCTACTCGGCCATCGCTGGCGTGGTGGGCGGCGGCGGCATCGGCGACCTGGCCATCCGCTATGGCTACTACCGCTTCCAGACCGACGTGATGGTGCTCACCGTGGCCCTGCTCGTGGTGCTGGTGCAGACCATCCAGTTCATCGGCACGGCCACGGCACGCCGGCTGGACAAGCGCTGACTGAACCCTTTCTTCCCTTTTTTCCGAATCACTTCCATGAACAACGCATTGCTTCGCCGTTCCGTCCTTTCCCTGTCGCTGCTGGCCCTGTCCGCCGGCATGCTGCCCTTGGCAGCCAGCGCCCAGGCTGCGAAGAAAGAACTCACCATCGGCGGCACCGCCGGCTCCAACATCGACCAGCTCAAGCAGGGCATCGTGCCCCTGCTGGAGAAGAAGGGCTACAAGGTCAAGCTGGTCGAGTTCAACGACTATGTGCAGCCCAACCTCGCACTGGCCCAGGGCTCGCTCGATGCCAACTTCTTCCAGCACCTGGTCTACCTGAAGAAGTTCGCGGCGGACCAGAAGCTCGACCTCGTCGAGCTGGTGCAGGGCCCCATCGCGCCGCTGGGCGTCTACTCCACCCAGCGCAAGACCCTGGCCGAGGCCAGGGACGGCGACCGCTTCACCCTGCCCAATGACCCGAGCAACCTGGCGCGTGCGCTGGTGCTGCTGGAGCAGAACAAGCTCATCACGCTCAAGGCCGGCATCGATCCGATCCGTGCGTCCGAGAAGGACATCGAGCAGAACCCGCGCAAGTTCAAGTTCATCCCGCTCGAAGCGGCGCAGTTACCACGCTCGCTCGGCGATACCGAGTACGCCATCATCAATGGCAACTTCGCGATCTCCTCGGGCCTCAAACTGACCGAGGCTGTGGCGCTGGAGAAGACGCCCGACCACTACCTCAACGTCGTGGCCGTCAAGCGCACCGACAAGGACGCCCCCTGGGCCAAGGACCTGGTCGAGGTCTACCGCTCCAAGGACTTCCAGGCCGTGGTGGACAGCAAGTTCCGCGGCTACGCCAAGCCGGCCTTCCTGCAGTAAGGGGCGGGTACGCGATGGGCGCCCTGGTTGCGTTCGATGCGCATGGCACCTGGGGGACTACCCTGGTCTGCGACCACCTGATCCAGCGGCACCTGCGCGCCGTGGGCGCGGATTTCGGCCGCCAGGAGGGCGGCGATCTGCCCTTGCCTGCGGACGCACCCGCGGGATGGCAGGCCCACCGTGCGGCCGATTCCGTCGAGCGCGTCCTCTTGCCGAAACAGGTGAGCAACTGGCAGGCCCGCTGGCGTGGCTGGGGTCGCCACGAGGCGCCGGGCGGAGGTGTGCTCGTGCTCTGGGTGGTGCAGGGCAGCCTGCTGGTCCAGCTGGAGGCCGGGCCAGGCCATGCCGCCGTGCTCTGCGAGGCGGGGGAGTGGCTGGCATTGCCGGCCGGCCTGCCGTTCAGGCTGGACGCGGGCGAGGCGCCCGGGCTCGACCTGCTGGTATCGCCCGCAGCGGTGGCCCGCCAGCCCGTGCTGGCGCGCGCAACGGCCGGGCAGCGCGAGGCGCTTCCCTCCCACGATAACTTCGTCGCGACCCTGCTGGAACTGACAGGCTATGCTGCCGAAGACTGACGGCCGCGGGCGCGTGAACCTTCTGGTCGGGTGTGCACTGGCCTGGGCCCTTGTCGCCCTCCCTGCCTGCGCGGTGACGAAGGAGGAACGGCAGGCCTGCGAGGGCTATCGGGACCTGGTGATGGACGTGGCCCGGAAAGCCGACGCCGGAGTCACTGAACAGCAGATGAAACGGCTGCTGGCCGCACAGCCAGACCTCTTGCCGATGGTGGAAATCATCTACGAGCAGAAGGCCCGGCGGTCCAACCGCAACATTGCCGCCTGGCACTTTGCAGCCTGCATGGGGGACGCCAGAGAGCGGCGCTCCGCCCGATGAGGGGTCTGGGCGGCCATCCATTACTTCGCGAAGTAGTCCGGCAGCCGGTAACCCGCCCATGCCGGGTTGGCCTTGAAGGCCTGCTGGAACTCGGCCGACTGGTAGGCCTGGGCAATGTCCTTGGCGAATTGGGCGTTCTCGTTGCCGCGCTTGACGGCGACCACGTTCACGTAGGGCAGGGTCATGTTCTCCTGCTTGAGCGCGTCGGTCAGCTTCAGGCCCGAGGCCACGGCGAAGTTGCCCTGCACGGCGGCCAGGTCGGCGTCGGCCAGCGAGCGTGGGGCCTGGGCGGCATCGAGCGGCACCAGGCGCAGCTTCTTGCGGTTGCTGGCGATGTCGCGTTCGGACACGGTGATCGGGTTCACGTCGGGCTTGAGTTCGATCCAGCCGATGGCGGCCAGGATGTTGAGCGCACGCGCGGCGTTCACCGGGTCGGCGGGCAGGGTCACGGTGGCACCGTCGGGCACGGCGTCCAGCGTCTTGTGGCGCTGCGAGTACAGGCCCATGGGCGGCGTGGGCACATGGACCACGGGCACCAGGTCAAAGCCCTGCTGCTTGTTGGTGGCGTTCAGGTACAGCGAGTGCTGGAAGATGTTGGCGTCGATCTGGCCGCGCTCCACCGCATCGTTGGGCTGCACGCCCTGGCTGAACTCCACGTACTTGATGCGGTAGCCCTGTTTCTTGAGCAGCGGCTCGATGCCTTTGGTGAAGGCATCGCGGTAGGGGCCGGGCATGAAGCCGATGCTCAGGTCGGCGGCATGGGCCCCACTGGCCAGGCCGGTGAGCAGCAGCGAGGCGGCCAGGGTGCTCAGGCGAAGAAAGGTGCGCGCACGGGGCGCGCCAAGGGCGAAAGGCATGGCAAAGAACTCCGAAGATGGGGCGTGTGGAACGCAGGGTTGCGAACGCCTGAATCTACGGAGCGCTGCCGCGCGGGCCAACGAAGCTTTGTGCGCTTTCTTATGTGCTGCGGGTACAAAGGGGGCCCCGCAGGCTTGGCCCGGTGGCCGCTCAGGCGTACTCGGTCGAGGGCTTTTCCCACAGGTTGATGCCGCCTTCGACCGCGTGGCGGTCGATCTCGGCCAGCTCCTCGGCCGTGAACGCCAGGTTCTGCAGCGCTGCGACGTTGTGCACGATCTGCTCGGGGCGGCTGGCGCCGATCAGGGCCGAGGTGACGCGGGGGTCGCGCAGCGTCCAGGCCAGCGCGAGCTGGGCCAGGCTCTGGCCGCGGCGCTGGGCGATCTCGTTGAGCGCGCGGGCGCGCTGGATGTTGGCGTCCGACAGGTGCTCGGCGCGCAGCGAGCCGCCACCGGGTCGGTTCACGCGTGCATCGGCCGGCGTGCCGGCCAGGTACTTGTCGGTCAGCAGGCCCTGGGCCAGCGGGGTGAAGGCGATGACGCCGGCGCCGATCTCCTCGGTGGCGTCGAGCAGGTCTTTCTCGATCCAGCGGTTGAACAGGTTGTAGGCCGGCTGGTGGATCAGCAGCGGCACCTTCCACTCCTGGAGCAGGGCGGCGATCTCGCGGCTCTTGCGTGCCGAGTACGAGGAGATGCCGATGTACAGCGCCTTGCCCTGCTGCACGGCCTGGGCCAGCGCGGCGGCGGTTTCCTCCAGAGGGGTGTCGGGGTCGTAGCGGTGGGAGTAGAAGATGTCCACATAGTCCAGGCCCAGGCGCTGCAGGCTCTGGTCCAGGCTGGCCAGCACGTACTTGCGCGAGCCACCGCCCTTGCCATAGGGGCCGGGCCACATGTCCCAGCCGGCCTTGGACGAGATGATGAGCTCGTCGCGGTAGGCCCGGAAATCCTCCCGCAGCAGGCGGCCGAAGTTGGTCTCGGCGCTGCCATAGGGCGGGCCGTAGTTGTTGGCCAGGTCGAAGTGGTTGATGCCGTGGTCGAACGCGGTGCGCAGCAACTGGCGCTGCGTGTCGATGGGCGTGCTGTCGCCGAAGTTGTGCCACAGGCCCAGCGACAGGGCCGGCAGCACCAGGCCGCTGCGGCCCACGCGGCGGTAGGCCGCGCCTTCATAGCGGGAGGGCGATGCGGTATAGCTCATGTGTGAATGTCCCCGATCAGAAAATCATCAATCAACAAGGCGGTCAGCGGCATGCAATGAAGGCGCCGCGGGCCTTTGGGGATGGTAGCTGCTCCGGTTGCGCAGTGCACGGCGAGTGCTGCACGTCCCTTGGTTTGTTCATATGCATATGAGATTTTCGGGAATATCCATATGACATATTCCATGCCATTTTGACCGGGCGCCTGGCTATATTGGTGGCTCGCGGCGCCCTGCGCATCGCATATCCCATTCCATGCAACTCCATCGCTGCCACCACTGTGGCGGCGCGGCGCAGCCTTGCCTGCTGCATTCACCCTGATTGAAAGAAAGAGAACACGCCATGAGCCGCGACCGACTTTTGCTCCTGCAACCTGGCTTCGAGGATGCGCGCCATCCCGGCGAGCGCTTCGTGTGCCCGCACTGCATCGGCATCGAGGGCCTGCTGGCTGGCAACCCCGAGCTGGCCGCGCGCCTGGACATCGAGCGCCTGCCGTACCCGCGGCCGCGCCCTGTGGTCATTGCCGCGCTCGATGCCGACCACCAGAGCCTGCCCGCGCTGATCCTGGGCAACGGGCACCCCGTGCCAGCCGATGCCAAGGCGATCGGCGCGGTGCGCTTTGTGAACGATGCCAAGCGCATCCTCGAACTGCTGGCCGAGCGCCACGGCTATCCCAAGGTCCATTGAAGAACCTTGCCACCGCCTGCCAAACGCGCCATGACCACCGCCACCCCGCCGCGCCAGCTGCACCTGAACGTCAACATCCTGCACTCGGGCTTTGTGCCCTCGGCCTGGCGCCTGCCGGGCAGCGACCCCGGTGCCTTCATCGATGTGCACCACTACACCCGCGTGGCGCAGATCGCCGAGGCCGCCAAGTTCGATGCGGTGTTCCTGGCCGACAACGCGGCCATCGCCGACCAGATCCACCTGCGGCCCATCACCGCCATCGAGCCCACCATCCTGCTGGCCAGCATGGCAGCGGCGACCTCGCGCATCGGGCTGATCGCCACGGCCTCCACCAGCTACAACGAGCCCTACAACATCGCGCGGCGCTTTGCCTCGGTGGACCATGTGAGCGCAGGGCGCGCCGGCTGGAACATGGTGACCACGGCCGACCTGGCCTCGGCGCGCAACTTCGGCCGCCAGGAGGTGCCCGACCACCAGCAGCGCTATGCGCGCGCGGGCGAGTTCGCCACCGTGGTCAAGCGCCTGTGGAACAGCTGGGAGGACGATGCCCTGGTGGCCGACAAGGCCACCGGCCAGTTCGTGGATGCCGCCAAGGTGCACCCCATCCTGCACCAGGGCAGCCACTTCGCCGTGCACGGTGCGCTGACCCTGCCGCGCAGCGCCCAGGGCCACCCGGTGCTGGTGCAGGCCGGCGGCTCGGCCGATGGCCTGCAACTGGCGGCCGAGCATGCCGAGGCGGTGTTCACCGCATCGACCACGCTGGAGGAATCACTGGCCTATGCGAACAAGTTGCGCGCCGCCGTGCGCGCCGCGGGCCGGCCGGCGGGCTCGCTCAAGGTGTTGCCCGGCCTGACCACCATCGTCGGCGCCACCGAGGCCGAGGCCGTGCGCCGGCGCGACGAACTGGTGGACCTGATCCCCTGGGAGTACAACGTGACGCGGCTGGCCGGCATCCTGGGCATTGCGCCCGACCGGCTGCACGCCGACCAGCCCCTGCCCGACCACATCGAGCTGCCCGCGGGTGGCAACGGCAACCACACCTTCTTCCACGCCACGCTGTCGGCCGGCCGGCGCGACAAGCTCACCGTGCGTGAGCTGGTGCGGCGTCTGGCGGGTGGGGGCGGGCACCGCGTCGTGGTAGGCACGCCCGAGCAGATCGCGGACGATCTGGCGCACTGGTTTGCGAGCGGCGCGGCCGATGGCTTCAACCTGATGCCCGATGTGCTGCCCGACGGGCTGCAGGATTTTGTCGACGGCGTGGTGCCCCTTCTGCAGCGCCGCGGGCTGTTCCGCACCGAGTACACCGGCAGCACGCTGCGCGAGCACCTGGGGCTGGCCCGGCCGCCGCGGCACTGAGGCCACCGGGGCACATGCCGCCAGCTCGCTCGCTCGGGCCGGCAAGCTGTCGAGGACGGAGCGGTTGGCCCACAGATGCTCTTCCAGGTGCCTGTTCGATGCAGAGCGCTGCGCGCCAGCATGCCCGTGCACACCACCCCTCAAAACTGCAGGCTCACCCCCGCACTCACCGTGCGCGGCGCGCCCGGCAGCAGCGAGAAGGCCTGCGCGATGTCCCAGTAGCGCTTGTTGAACAGGTTGTCGATGTTCAGGCGAAACGTGGCGGGCGTGCCGGCGATGCGGGTGGCGTAGCGGGTGCCCAGGCCGAAGGTGTTGTAGGCCGGGGCGACCTCTCCGGTGTTGGCGTCGTTGGTCTGGCGCTTGCCCGAGTACGACCAATTGCCCGCAAAGGTCCAGCCCGGCAGTTGCGCAGGGGCGTACTCGGCCACCGCGGTGAAGCGTTGCTTGGGCGTGTTCATGGGCTGCTTGCCCTCGGTGCTGCGGTCGCCGGTGCGCTGGAGTTCGGCGTCCAGCAGCATGGCGCTGGCCACCAGCGTCCATTCTTTCGACACCCGGCCGGTCAGCGAGAACTCCAGCCCCAGGTTGCGCTGCAGCCCGTCCTGCACGTAGGTGTTGCCGGTGTTGGTGTACTCGGCCGTGCGGTGGATCTGGAACAGCGCCGCGCTGGCGCTCAGGTCGGCCGACAGGTCGGCCTTGACGCCCAGTTCGATCTGCTTGCTCACGCGCGGCTTGAGTTGCTGGTTGGCGTTGGCCGTGCCCAGCGGGGCGGTGCCGCCCTGTTCCAGCCCTTCCACGTAGCCGGCATAGACCGACAGGTTGGGGCGCGGCTTGTGCACCAGGGCAATGTGGGGGGTGAACACGCTCTTGTCGTAGGGCGTGCCGCTTTGCACCCCCGTGGCGCTGCTGTAGTCGGTCTGCTGGCGGGTGGCGTAGCGGCCGCCCAGGTGCAGCTTCCAGGCATCGCCCAGCGAGAGAATGTCCTGCCCGAACAGGCTGCGCTCCTGGGCCTCGGTGGTCAGGCGCGCGGGGCCCACGGTCAGGCCCGGGTCGGCAAACGCCACGGGGTTGTACAGGCTGGTGGTGCCCAGCACGCGGCTTGCGCCCGCGCTCTCATGCCGCTTGAAGCGGTACGACTGCACGCCCAGCGCCAGCTCGTGGCCCACGCTGCCGGTGTGGAATTTTCCCTGCACCATGGCGCGCAGCGTGGTGGGCTGGCGGCGCTGGTTGGCAAACACGTTCTGCGTGAGCGTGGCATCGCCATTGGGCTGGATGTTGCCCAGCGCCAGCGCGTCCTGGTCGCGGTTCAGTTCCATCCAGTGCAGGTCGCCCACCAGCGACCAGCGCTCGTTCAGCCAGTGCTCCACCTTGGCGCTGGCGACCGTCGACTCGGTCGGAAAGCTGGCCCAGGGCTGGCCCAGAAAGCGGCGCGGGTCGATGTTCGTGGGCAGGCCGCGGTTCACGTTGGGGCGCAGCACGGGCTGCAGCGTCTGGTCGTGCGTCTCGTGCTCCAGGTCGAGCTGCACCAGCGTGTCGGGTGTGAGGCGCCAGTCCACCGCAGCCGAGAGGAAGCGGCGATGGCCCGTGACCTCGCGCACGTAGGAGCGCTCGCCCTCCAGCGCCGCGTTCACGCGCAGGCCCAGGCGCCCGTCGTCGGTGCGGCGGCTCAGGTCGGCATGCACCTTGGCCTGGCCGTACTGGTTGGCCGACAGGTGCACATCGTTCACCGGCGTGGCCGCGGGCCGCTTGGTGACGTAGTTGATCAACCCGCCGGGCGCGGCAAAGCCGCCTTGCAGCGCCGACAGGCCCTTGAGCACTTCCACGCGCTCCTTGTTCTCCAGCCCGGTCACCTGCTGGTTGATGAAGATCATCCCGTTGTAGCGGAAGTTGCTCCAGTTATCGAGCCCCAGCCCGCGGATCATGGGCGAGCCATACCAGGCCGGGCTGGCGCCCGACGAGGTGATGCTCGCATCCAGGCGGTCCAGGCCACTGATGTTGTCGATCTTCTGGTTGGTGAACAGCTCCGAGGACAGCACGGTGACCGAGAACGGTGTGTCCAGCGTGTCCTGCGCCGCAAAGCCGGCGGTGCTGGCGCGCCGTGCGCGGTAGCCGGCGGCGCTGCTGCCATCGGCCTCGGCTTCGGCACGCACCGTGACGGCCGGCAGCGGCCCGCCGGAGTGGTTGCCGTGGGCGGCATGCACCACGGCCGATTGGCCGTCGAAGCTCGATTCGAGCCCGCTGCCCGCGAGCAGCCGCTCCAGCGCCTGGCGTGGCGTCAGGCTGCCCGCCACGGCCGGCGCGGTCTTGCCGGCCACCAGGCCCGGCTGCACGATGAGCTGCATGCGCGTCTGCAGGGCCCAGGCGCTGAGTGCCTGGCCCAGTGGCTGGGCCGCCAGGTTGAACACCTGTTGCTGCTGCACGGCTGCATCGCTGCGTGCCGGGGCGCCGGCCTGGGCCAGTGCCGGTGCGGCCGGAAATGCCAGGGCCAGGGCCATGGCCAGGGGGGCGGGCCGCGTGAAGGGGCGCGTCATCATCAGAGTCCTTTGGTATTGCTGTGGTCCGCTGGAAGACGGACGTGCATCGAACTACCCTAGGTGCCGATGAAAACTTTTTTTTGGTGCCTGCAGCGGCCCCCGCTCAACGGCCGGACGGGCGCGCCACGATCTCGGCCACGCCCCCATCGGCCTCGCGCACCTGCACCGGCAGCGACAGCGGCAGCAGGCGGCGGAAGGTGGCCATATCGGCCGGGTCGAACACCCCGGTGATGCGCAGCGCGGCCACGGCGGGGTCGCGCACCACCAGCCGGGTGTCGCGGTAGCGGCCCAGCTCGGCCAGCGCGCGGTCGAGCCGGATGTCGTCAAAGCGCACGCGCTGGCCGGTCCATGGCGCCACGCCCGCGGCGGACACGGCCGTGGCGGCCGAGAGCTGGCCATCGGCGCTGGCGGTTGCCTGCTGGCCTGCCGTGAGCTCGACCATGGCCCCGGCCCCTGGCCCGCTGGCGGGTGTGGCGCTGGCCTGCAGGCGCACCCGGCCTTCCTCCACGGCGACCTGCACGGCCTCGGCCCCGGCGATGTCGGGCGTGTGGCGCACTGCAAAGCGCGTGCCCACCACGGTGACGCGTGCGGGCCCGGCCTGCACGTGAAAGGGCTTGGCTGCATCGGGCTGCACGGTGAACAAGGCCTGGCCGCCAAGCAGGCGCACCTCGCGCCGGTCGCGGTAGTAGCGGACCTCGATGCGGGTCGCGGTGTCCAGCCGGATGCGCGTGGCATCGGCCAGCGTCACCTCCAGTTGCTGCCCGCGCTGGGTGGCGTGGCTTTGCGTCCAGACAGGCTGCGCGCGCCAGTGGTTCCAGCCCACCCCTCCCGCGGCCACCACCAGGCAGGCCGCTGCGGCCGGTGCCAGCCAGCGGCGGCGCGATACACCGGTGCCGATACCCTGAGGTGGTGCGGTGGCTGCGGCGGGTGCGCCCTGGGCGCTGGCAGCCTGCATGGCCACGTCGAAGTCCACATTGGCGCGCAGCAGGGCCACTGTCTCGGGGGGAATGTCGCTGAAGGCCTGCCATTCGTTCTGCCAATGGGCCAGGGCGCTGCGGTGCTGTGGGTCGGCCGCCAGCCACTGCGCCAGCGCCTGCTGCTCCTGGGCACCAAAGTCCGCATTGCGCTGGCGCACGAACCAACCGAGCGCTTCGTCGCGCAGGCGCGCGGACGGCGTCTCGTCAACGGGTGGTGGGCGCGGCGTGGGGGGCGGCATCGGGATGGGGGTGCTTTCTGCGTTCTTCGGGGTAGACGTGCGACGGGCCGGAAACCCTAGGCTCGGGCCGGGGTCGGTGCGCCAGCGGCATCAGCCATGGCGCGACCGGGTTCGGGGGGGCTTCTTCCCGCCCGGCCCGGTGGGCGCTGGCGGCATGCCCTCGTGGGCGCGGCGGCTGCGTTCGCAGGCGTCCAGCGCGTTCTTCAGGTGCTGCTCGACCATTTTGACGGAAATGCCCATCTGCGCCGCGATCTGTGCATAGCTCAGCCCTTCGAAACGGTGCAGCAGAAAGGCCTCGCGGCAGCGCGGGGGCAGGGCGCCGATGGCGGCCACCAGGGCCGCGACGCCCTGCTTGGAGGCCAGGGCCGCCTCGGGCTCCAGGCCGGCGGGGCCCAGCTGTGCATCCACCTCGGCCGGCTGCGCATCGCCGCCAGCCATGCCCACGCTGGCGCGCACGCCCTGGTGGCGGTAGTGGTCCACCACCAGGTTCCTGGCGGTCTGGTAGAGCAGGGCGCGCGGGTCTGCCGCCTTGCTGCCGCCAGATTCTGCGGCCAGCACCCGGGCATAGCTTTCCTGTGCCAGGTCGGCCGCCGTCGCGCGGTCGGCCACCTTGCCGGTCAGAAAGTTCAGGAGCTCGCGGTAGTAGCGGGTAAGCACAGGGGGCCAGGCCAGGCACGGGCCTGCGTCCGGCCGTCTGGGCGGGGCCGCTGGCGGTATTTAAATGGGAATTGTTCTCATTGTTGCACATTCGGCTGCAGGAAGAAGTCCATGGGGATCAGCTCCACGCCCCAGCCACCCGCCTCGCCCAGTGTGGCCGCGGGGTGCATGGACGCCAGGCGCACGGCCTCCTCGCGGCTGTCGGCGTCGATGATGAACAGGCCGCCCACCATCTCCTTGGATTCGGTATAGGGGCCGTCGCTGATCTGCGGCTTGCCGGCGCGCGGGCGCAGGCTGACCCAGTCCTTGGCGTCGCCCAGCGAGGCGGACACCAGCACCTTGCCGGTGGCGCGCATCTTCTCGTCCAGGGCGGGGCACTGGCTTACCAGGGCCTGCACGTCGGCGGGCGCCATGGCGGCGAATTTTTCAGGGGCGAAGTAGGCAAGGCCGAGGTATTTCATGGTGCAGTCCTTGGGGTTGGTTGGTCCATGCCTTCACGACGAAGCGGGCGACCGGGAATCGACAGGATCTGGAAAAATCTTCTGCGCTGGAAGAATACGCCCTGGCCTCGAACAGCCCGGTTTTCAGCAGCGGGTTAAAATGAAGCCTACGCTCCGGGGTGCACGCACGTGCTGAGATCCACACCCGAGAACTTGAACCGGGTAATTCCGGCGGAAGAAGAGCTTTCACCCCCCTCACGGGCGCGCCTTGCTGCGCTGTCCCTGCGATGGAGCGGGTGGCCTCGGAGCATCCAGTCACAGAGAGACCCAAAGGATGCCCATGGACAAGGCCACACCGCTGGTGGCGGACCTGCTCGCCTTCATTGCGATGGAGGATGGCTGCACGGACGCACAGTTCGACGAGATGGCCCTGCGCCTGTTTGCGCACCAGTTCGCGGCCAATGCGCCGTTCCAGAGTTTTTGCCGGCTGCGCGGCATCACCACGCGCAACGTGAAGTCGTGGGCGGACATTCCCGCCGTACCCATCGACGCCTTCAAGGCCCTGCCGCTGCGCTGCGAGCCGCCGGCCGCGGGCGACCGCATCTTCATGACCAGCGGCACCACGCGCGGCGGCAGCATGCGCGGGCAGCATTTCCACCCGCTGCTCGATGTGTACGACCTGTCGATGACCCGCAATTTCGCGCGGCGCTTCATGCGCGGCACGGAGCGCATGCCCATGGGCATTCTGTTCCCCGACGAGGTGGCCATGCCCAACTCCTCGCTGGCGCATTACCTGGACCTGGCCAAGTCGGCGTTCGGCACGCAAGCCAGCCAGACCTTCGTCACACCGCAGGGCATCGACCTCGACGGGCTGTGGGCGGCCCTGGAGGCGGCCGAGCGCAGTGGTGAGCCCTATGCGCTGCTGGGCGCAAGCTTCAGCTTCGTGCACGTGATCGACGCACTGCGCCAGCAGGGCCGCACTTTCCAGCTGCCGCCGGGCAGCCGCATCCTGGATACGGGCGGCTACAAGGGCCAGTCGCGCGAGCTGCCGCTCGATGCCTTCTACAACGAACTGTCGCAGGCGCTGGGCGTGCCGCGCTCGCACTGCATCAACATGTACGGCATGACGGAGCTGAGCACGCAGTTCTACGACGATGGCAATGCAGTGGTGCCCTCGGTCAAGTCGGGCCCGCACTGGATCCGCTCGCGCCTGGTGGACCCGGTCACGGGGCGCACGGTGCCCGCGGGCGAGCGCGGCATCCTGGTGCATTGCGACCTGGCCAACTTCAATGCGGTCACCACCATCCTGACCGAGGACGTGGGCCTCAACGCCGAGGGCGGCTTTCTGCTGCTGGGCCGCGCCGAGGGCGTGGAGGCCAAGGGCTGCTCGCTCGCGGTCGAGGAATTTGCGCGGGCCACAGCGGCATGAGCATTCCGCGCATCCAGGCAGGTTACCTGCCGGGGCTGGCTGCTGCCGAGGTCGAATGGCAGGTGCTGCGCTTTGCGCAGAGCGGCCAGGCGCTCGAGGTCGAAGTGCCGGTGCTGTCCGCCGCGCAGATGGATGCGCTGGCAGCGCGCGTGCGGCAGGCCAGCGCCCTGCACCTCAAGACCATGCCGGTGTCCGAGATCATTGCCGTCATCGACCAGGCCATCGCCCGCCTGCTGGACAGGAGCGACCCCTGCCGCCAGCAGGCCGAGGCGTTTCTGCCCCTGGTCAGCGGCTATGACCAGGACATGGTGCGCCTGGGGCTCACGGGCTTCTTCAAGACCTTTCGCGCGGCGCAGCTGCGTCGCTTTGTGGCGGAGGATTTCGCCAACCCCCAGGTCCTCGACGGCTTTCAGCCCACGCCCAAGGGCGGCGCGGTGCGCGCCTTTGGCCCCGACCTGCTGGTGCACAACTGGGCCGGCAACGTGCCCGCGCTGGCGCTGTGGAGCCTGGTCTGCGGCCTCTTGGTCAAGGCCGGCAACATCGGCAAGCTGCCCAGTGCCGAGCCGCTGTTCGCGGGCTGGTTCGCGCGCCTGCTGGCCGAGGTGCACCCGCCCATCGCCGATTGCTTTGCCGTGGTCTGGTGGCGCGGTGCCGGCGACGAGGGCGCCTCGGCCCTCTATGCCCAGGCCGATACGGTGCTGGCCTATGGCGGCAACGAGGCGCTGGACGCGATCCGCCGGCGCCTGCCGGTGACCACGCGCTTTTTGCCCCACGGGCACAAGCTGGGCTTTGGCGTGGTCAGCGCCAGCGCACTCGATACGCAGAAGGCGCCCGCGCTGGCGCGGCTGGCCGCGTGGGATGTGATGCGCTACGACCAGCAGGGCTGCTATTCGCCCCATGTGTTCTATGTGCAGCGCGGCGGGGCGGTGTCGCCCCGCGTGTTTGCCAACTACCTGGCGGGCGAGCTGGCCAACCTGCAGCGGCGCTTTCCGCGTCGGCCTCTGGATGTAGAGGATTCCACTGCAGTGGCCCGGTGGCAGCAGGGTGTGGAATGGAAGGCACTTTCTGCCTCGTCGGCTGAATCTGCTGATCAACTCATCGGCTCGCCCCAGGCCGCGTGGAGCGTGGCCTACAGCGAAACGCACCAAGCCCTGGCGCCCACCGCCACGCAGCGCACCATCCAGGTGGTGGCCGTGGATGCGCTCGATGAGGTGGTGCCCCTGGTGGCGCCACACAGCCGCTTTCTGCAGACCGCCGGCGTGGCCGCCGCACCTGAAGAGCTGTTCCGCCTGGCCGGGCTGCTGGGCGCCGCGGGCGTCACACGCATCAGTGCCATCGGTTCCATGAGCATGCCCGAGGCAGGCTGGCACCACGATGGCCGCTTCAACCTGCTCGACCTGGTGCGCATGGTCGAGATCGAAAACTCCGCCGAACTGGCCGCTGAGCCGCTGGCACCCTATGCCGACTGAAATGGGCTTTCTCTCGATGGAGCAGGTGGTGTTCACCTACCCGGGCCGCGCGCCCGTGGTGGATGGCATCGACTGGCACATGCAGGCTGGTGAGATCCATTGCCTGGTGGGCCGCAGCGGCTGCGGCAAGACCACGCTGCTGCAGCTGGCGGCCGGCCTGCTGCGCCCGCAGTCGGGCCGCGTGCTGCTGCAGGGGCGCGGGCTGCTGGCCCCCGGGCCGCAACTGGGCTTCATGTTCCAGGCGCCGACGCTGCTCGATTGGAAAAGCGCTCTCGACAATGTGCTGCTGCCTGTGTCGCTGCAGCGCCGCCCAGGTGCAACGGATGTGGAGCGGGCAAAGGCGCTGCTCGACCAACTGGGCCTGGCCACGCATGCCCAGCACTACCCGCGGCAACTGTCCGGCGGGCAGCAAAGCCGCGTGGCGCTGGCGCGTGCCCTGGTGCTGGAGCCCGCGCTGCTGCTGCTCGACGAGCCCTTTGCCGCGCTCGACGCCATCACCCGGGCCGAGCTGCAGGACGACCTGCTGCGCACCTGCCGCCAGCGTGGCACCACGGTGCTGTTCGTCACGCACGACATCCACGAGGCCGTGTACCTGGGCGACCGCATCGCGGTGATGCATGCCGGCCGCATCGTGGACGACATCCGCATCGACCTGCCCGGCCCGCGCCAGCAGGCCATGCGCGAGGAGCTGCCGTTCAACCGCTTGTGCGGCTGGGTGCGCAGAAGCATGGATGGGGTCGCCGCATGAAGCTGACGAGCGTGCAAACGCGGCTCCTCTCCGGCGCGCTGCTGCTGGTTCTGCTGGCGGCGTGGGAGTTCACCGTGCGCCGCTCCGGGCTGTCGGCCCTGGTGCTGCCCGCGCCGTCGGCCGTGGCCGCGGCGCTGTGGAATGGCGTATCCACCGGTTATTTCTGGCCCCATCTGCGGGCCACGCTGGCGGCACTGTTCCTGGGGCTGGCGGGCGGCGCTGTGGCCGGCCTGCTGGTGGGCGTGGCGCTGGCCGAATCGGTGCTGCTCGAGCGCGTGTTCCGGCCCTATGTGGTGGTCAGCCAGGTGGTGCCCAAGCTCGCGCTGGCGCCCCTGTTCGTGCTGTGGTTCGGCTTTGGCATCGTGCCCACGGCGCTGATCACGGCGCTGATCTGCTTTTTCCCGCTGATGGAGAACACGCTGACCGGCCTCAGGCATGTGGACCCGCAGCGCCTGCAGCTGTTCCGCATGCTGGGCGCCACGCGCGGGCAGACGCTGCTGCGGCTCAAGCTGCCCGTGGCGCTGCCGCCCATCCTGGCGGGCCTGCGCATGGCCGTGGTGCTGGCCCTGGTTGGCGCCGTCGTGGGCGAATTCATCGGCGCCAGCCACGGGCTGGGCGCTGTGGTCATTGCCTCGCAGGGAATGATGGACACCGCCCTGATGTTCGCCGCGCTCTTTCTCATCGCCCTTATCGGGCTGGTGCTCTACCAGGCCACGCTGCTCTTGGAGCGCTGGCTGCTCACCCCTTACCTCGACAACCCTTGACTGCCATGAACACCTCTGCCCGCTCTCTGACCATTTCCCGCCGCACCGTGCTCGGCGCCTCCGCAGGCCTGGTGGCCTTGCCCTTTGCCGGACTGGCCTCTGCGCAGGCCAAGGGCAAGATCACGGTGGGCGGCTGGAGCAAGCCCATCAGCGAGATCACCAACCTGCTGGCCGAGCCCGACAAGGGCTTCTTCAAGGCCCAGGGCGTGGAGCTGGGCTACGTGCCCGGCGCGGGCGGCGGCGACGCCATCCGCAACCTGCTCGCCGGCCAGGCCGACGTGGCCTTCACCGACCCCGGCTCCTTCTTCACGGCGCTGGACAAGGGCGAGAAGCTCACGGCCATCTACGACATCTACCCGCAGAACGTGTTCAACGTGGTCTCGCTCAAGTCCGCCAACATCCACAAGCCTGCGGACCTCAAGGGCAAGAAGATTGGCGTGTACAGCCTGGCCAGCGGCACGCGCCAGAACCTTTTGGTGATGCTGCACCAGGCGGGGCTCAAGGAATCGGACGTGACCATCGTCGTCACCGGCCTGCTCAACTTCGCACCGCTGCTGCAGGGCCAGGTCGACGCCACGGCCGCCACCGACACCGGCCTGGTGGTGGGCCAGCGCAAGGGCCTGGGCGAGGTCAACGTGATGCAGGTGCGCGACCACCTCAACGTGTCGAGCGACCTGTTCGTGGTGCGCCAGGAGAGCTACCAGGAGAAGAAGGAACTGCTCCGCGCCTTCCTCAAGGGCTACCGCGACAGTGCCGCCTGGATGATCGCCAACCCCGAGGAGGCCGCGACCCTGGCCGTCAAGCACGCCATCGACGGCACGCAGCGCGACATCAACCTGGAGGTGATCCGCCTGCGCAATGCCTCGTCGCTCCCCGCGGCTGCGGGCGCCAAGTTGGGCGCCTTCGACCTCGCCTCCCTGCAGAAGGCCGCCGACGCCTACCGCGCGCTGGGCCTGGTGCAGCGCCAGATCAAGGTGGCCGACGTGGTCGACACCAGCCTGCTGCCTGCGTAAGGGGGCTTAACATGAAGTTCCAGGGCAAGGTGGTGCTGGTCACGGGCGCCAGCCGCGGCATCGGTGCCGCGATTGCCACCGCGTTCGCGCGGGAGGGCGCGACGGTTGCCATCAACCACCTCTCCAACGATGCGGCTGCCGCCGCCACCGTGGCGGCCTGCCAGGCCGCCGGTGGCGATGCCTGGGCCGTCAAGGCCGATGTGGGCTCTGCGCCCGCCGTGCAGGCCATGGTCGATGCGGTGGCGCGCGAGCTGGGGCCCATCGACATCGTGGTGAACAATGCCTTCAAGCCCTACGCCTTCGACCCCCGGCGCCGCACGCTGTTCGACGATCTGCAGTGGAGCGACTACCAGGCGCAGTTCGATGGCGCCGTGGGCGGCGCCTTCCACGTCTGCCGCGCGGTGCTGCCGCAGATGCGCCAGCGCGCGCAGGGCGCCATCGTGAACATCGTGAGCAACCTGGTCGAGCACCCGGTCGTGGCCTACCACGACTACACCACGGCCAAGGCCTCGCTGGTGGCCTTCAGCCGCAACCTGGCCACGGAGCTCGGGCCCCTGGGCATCCGCGTGAATTGCGTGGCGCCCGGGCTGGTCTACCCCACGCAGGCCAGCGAGGCCACGCAGGAGTCCTTTCGCGAATCGCTGATGGCGGCCACGCCGCTGCGCCGCATCGCCCGGCCCGAGGATGTGGCCGGGCCGGTGCTGTTTCTGGCATCGGACTGGGCCGGGTTCATGACGGGGCAGGTGCTGTTGGTGGATGGTGGGTTGGTGATGCGCTGACGGCCTCAGTTCTTTCCTGCCTGGCTCAGTCTCTGCACCTGCCGCAGCGCCGACGCGTAGGGCGGTGGCTGCTTCGGCGGATTGTCCTTGTCCTGCTCCGGTATGGCACGCAGCAGTTCGCCCTGGGCCGAGGCGAACACCAGCACCTTGCCGCGCTCGGTGGGCACCGGTCGCTGGTCGCAGGTATGGCCTGCCTTGTCGATGTAGGGCAGGGCGTGGGCAGGGCCGCCCTTGAAGAACTGCAACGGCTTGAGGAACACGCGCACGGTGCCGTAGCCGTCCTGCTGGGGGCCGGCCTGCGTGCGCACTGCCTGCGCAATATAGACGGCCTGCGACTGAGCATACGCCTGGGCCACCTGCTCGGGCCAGGGCGTGAAGGTCGCAGGGGGCGGGCAGGCGATGGCCTGGGTTGCGCCAGCGAGCAGGGCGATGGTGAGACAGGACTGGAGGCGTGCCATCGGGCCAGTCTAACGCCCTTGCCTCGGGGCTCGGCAGTCGAATGGCGTCACTGCGCGGCCATGCCTTCTGGCACCAGCAGAATCTTGCCCACACTCGCCCCGGTCTCCATGCGCCGGTGCGCGCTGGCCGCATCGGCCAGCGGGTAGCTGCTGTCGATCACCGGGCGCAGCGTGCCGTCGGCCAGCGCGCCCAGCCAGCGCTCTGCAAAGCGCTGGGTCATTGCCTGCTTGACCTCGGGCGGGCGCGACTTCATCACCGTGCCGTAGATCTGCAGGTGGCGGTAGAGCAGCAGGTCGATGGGCAGTTGCGCGCTGTCGATGGCGCCGCCGAGCAGGCCCACCACGGTCATGCGCCCGCCCACGGCGAGCGAGCGCACATTGCGCGCGAGGTAGGGCGCACCGATGAAGTCGATCACCACGTCCACGCCCTTGCCGCCGGTCTGCTCGGCCACCACGGCCTCGAAGTCCTCGCTGCGGTAGTCGATGAACCGGTCGGCGCCAAAGCCCCGCACGGCATCGCGCTTATCGGCGCTGGCGGTGGCGAACACGCGCGCCCCGGCGGCGTGGGCCAGCTGCACGGCGGCCGAGCCCACGCCGCCCGCGGCGGCATGGATGAGCACCGATTCGCCGGCCTGCAGCCGCGCCAGGTGGAACATGGCCTCGTGCGCGGTGACGAAGACCTCGGCCACGGCGCCGGCCTGCAGCAGCGACAGGCTCTGCGGCACGTGCATGGCCATGCGGTGGTCGATGCGCGAGTACTCGGCGTACGCGCCGCCACCCACGATGCCCATGACCCGGTCGCCCATGGCAAAGCCCTGCACCTCGGGGCCCACCTCGGCCACGGTGCCGGCCACCTCCAGGCCCATGAGGTCCGAGTCGCCGAAGTAGGCGCGGCCGTAGGCGCCCTTGCGGTGCGACAGGTCGGCACGGTTCACGCCGATGGCGGCGTTGTGCACCAGCAGGTCATGCGGGCGCAGCCCGGGGCGGGGGATGTCGCGGGCCACGAGCACCTCGGGGCCGCCGAATTCATCGAACACTATGGCTTGCATGGGGGGTCCTTGGGGAGTAGTTGTCCAGAATGGCCTACAGCTTAGGGTGGAAAGCCGCCTGTGAAATGCAGCACTTATGCGCCACAGTGATGCAAAATTGCATCGCATGAACTGGGACGACACGCGCATCTTTCTGGCCCTGACCCGCGCACCCTCGCTGCGCGCTGCAGCGCGCAGCCTGGGCGTGGACCAGGCCACCGTGGGCCGGCGCCTGCAGGCGCTGGAGGCCGAGCTGGGCACCACGCTGTTCCTGCGCGCCAAGGGCGGCTACCAGCTCACCGCCGCGGGCGAGGCGGCCCTCGGTGCCGCGCGGCGCATGGAGGCTGCGGCCACCGACCTGCGCACGCGCATCGAGGGGCAGGACGAGAGCCATGCGGGGCTGGTGCGTGTGACCTGCTCGGATTCGATTGCCATCGACTTCCTGCTGCCCGCCATTGAACGCCTGCAGCAGCGCTGGCCCGGTATCCGCGTGGACCTGGAGATGTCGCCCCAGGTGCTGAGCCTGGGCCGCCGCCAGGCCGACATCGCGTTTCGCAATGTGCGGCCCGAGTCGCCCGACCTGGTGGTGCGCCGCGTGGTGGCCTGGCCCGTGGGCCTGTTCGCCAGCACGGCCTACCTCGCGCGCTTCGGCGCACCCGTGCCGGAGGAGGAACTGCGCGGCCACCACCTGGTGGTTTACGGCCCCGCGCTGGAGCAGCGGCCCTTTCCCACCGCCGCCGAGGTGCCCGCGCGCCAGGCCCGCATCGCCATGGCGGTCAATTCGGGCCTGCTGGTGCGCAAGGCCGTGGCGGCCGGCATCGGCCTGGGCGAGATGCCGGTGCACCTGGGCGAGCGCGAAGGCCTGGTGCGCATCTGGCCCGAGCGCCGCCGTGCGCACGACCACGAGGTCTGGCTGGTGATGCACCCCGACCTGCAGCGCACGGCGCGCGTGCGGGCGACGGCGGAGTTTCTGTCAGCGGCGCTGGAGTGAGCCCGCTGCCGCCAGCGGGCGGCTCAGCGCGCCCGCGATGCCCCATCACAGGCTCTTGAGCGGCACCACGTCCTTGCCCTTGAAGGTGTAGACCGTCACGGCCGACGACTTCAGGTCGTGCTTGGCGTCGTAGGCGAATTCTCCGGTGACGCCCGCGTACTTGCCGGCGGCGATGAAGTCGATGATCTTCTTCGCGTCGGTGGACTGGGTGGACTCGATGGCGTTGGCCAGCAGGTGCATGCCGTCGTAGAAGGCGGCGGCGTAGGTCAGCGGGTCGCGCTTGTACTCGGCGCGGTAGCGCTCGGCGAACTTCTGGCCCTTGTCGCTCTTGTCCAGCATGGAGCCGCCCTGGGTGCAGAAGGTGTTCAGGTCGCCCGCGATCTGCGACAGGGTGGCCGTCTCGGACGAGCAGATGCCGTCGCCGCCCAGCAGCGGGGCAGCGATGCCCAGCGCGCGCATCTGCTTGAGCAGCGGGCCGCCCTGGGGCGAGTAGCCGCCGTAGAACACGGCATCGGGCTTGGCACCGCGGATGTTGGTCAGGATGGAGCTGAAGTCCGTGGCCTTGTCGGTGGTGAACTCGCTGGCCACGATCTTCAGGCCCAGGCGCTTGGCCTGTTCGCTGAACTCGCGCGCCACGCCCTGGCCGTAGGCCGTGCGGTCGTCGATCACGGCCACGGTCTTGACCTTCAGGTCCTGCGCGGCATAGGTTGCCATCTTGGTGCCCAGCTGGTTGTCGCTGGCGCCGATGCGAAACAGGTTGGCATGGCCCTGTTCGGTGATCTTGGGGTTGGACGCCACCGTGAGGGTGACCACATTGGCCTCGGCCAGCACGCGCGATGCGGGCATGGCCACGCCCGAGTTGTAGGGCCCGAGGAGGAACTTCACCTTCTTGTCGGCCAGGGTCTGGGCCACCTGCACGCCCTGCTTGGGGTCGGCCACGTCGTCGTTGATGTCGAGCTCGAAGACCACGGGCTTGCCCGCGAGCTTGACGCCGCGGGCGTTCAGCTCCTTGATGGCCAGGCGTGCGCCGTCGCGGTTGTCACCACCGTTGGCGGCCTGCGGCCCGGTGACGGGGCTCATGAAGCCGATGCGGATGCGCTCCTGTGCGTGGGCGCCCACGGCGGTGCAACCCAGGGCGGCGAGGGCCAGGCCCAAAGCAAGCTTGTTCATGGAAATGTCCTGAATGAAGAAATGAAAAAAGGGTGGATGGGAATGGCTGGCGCGTCAGCGCACGAGAAAGCCGTTCTTGAGCGGATCGCGTGCATCCAGCACCCAGGTGCCGAAGCCGCAGATGTAGGCCGAGCCCGAGACCTCGGGCACCACGGCGTCGAAGTCGCCGACACGGGTTTCGTGCAGCACGCGGGCGCTGAACACGGTGCCGATGACGGACTCGTTGACCAGCACACCGGCCTGGCCGAGCTGGCCACGCAGGTACAGCTGGGCCACGCGCCCGCCCGTGCCCGAGCCGGTGGGTGAGCGGTCGATCTCGCGGTCCGCGAAGACGCAGCAGTTGGCCTGGGTGGAGCCCGGGTGGCGCGGTGCGCCGTCGATGATGGTACCGTAGATGTGGTTGATTTCCGGGATGTCGGGGTGCACCACCGGGAAGGCCAGGTTGGCGGCGATCTTGACCTCGGCGCCGAACTGCTTGAGGCGCTCGATGTCCGACTCGCGGATGGCCAGGCCATGCGGCTCGCCGCTGGTGTAGAAGTAGAAGGCGCCACCGTAGGCGATGTCGCCCGTCACCGCGCCGAAGCTGGGCGTCTGCACCGTCACGTCGCGCCGGTAGATGAACGAGGGCACGTTGACGAAGCGCACGCCGTTGGCGTGCGCGCCGTCCCATTGCACGAAGGCCTCGATGAAGCCGCAGGGCGCGTCGATGCCCACGCGCGTCTCCGGCTCGGTGCGCTGCACCCAGCCCAGCTCCACCGCCGCCGTGGCCAGCGCGATCACGCCATGGCCGCAGTGGTCGCTGTAGCCCTCGTTGTGCAAAAAGATGACGCCGAAGTCGGCCTCGGGCGAGATGGGCGGCGTGAGGTAGCCGCCGTACATGTCGGCATGGCCGCGCGGCTCGAACATCAGCGCCTGGCGGATGTCGTCGGCGTTCTCGCGCAGCCAGGCGCGGCGCTCCACGATGGAGTGGCCGGGCAGCCGGGGCAGGCCCGAGGTGACGATGCGAAACGGCTCGCCGCCGGTGTGCACTTCGACGGTGCTGATGGTGCGGGTGATCTGCATGCTGTGGGTGCTTTCAGAGGTTCTGGAGTGCGATGCGTGCGGCGGCCAGGTCCCAGGCGCCCGTGCCCACGCTCTTGAAAACCGCCGGGCGGCGGGCGTCATGCCCGCCCCGCAGCAGGGTGGCGAGCGACTGCACGCGCGCCCAGTCGATGCCCGCGCGCAGCAGGTCGCCGGCCTCGTGGCGTGCGCCTGCGGGGTCGTCGGCATACAGGGCGCTGCCGTCCAGCGTGGTCTTGCCGATCTCGGCCATGCCGGGCTTGAAGGCGCCCACGCCCACCACCGCGCGGCCGGGCCGGGGGGCTTCGTCGTACACCGGCTCGGTGGCCGTGGTCAGGGTGAGCACCGCGTCCACGGTGTCAGGGATTTCTGCAGGGCAGGGCGCCGCGCCGAACTCATCGCACAGGCGCTGCACCTGGCCGGCGTTGCGCCCGCGCAGCCAGAGCTTGCAGCCGGGGTGCAGGGCCTGGAGCGCGCTCAGGTGGTGCCGCGCCTGCACGCCCGTGCCATAGAGCAGCACCTCGCGCGGGGCCGCGCCCAGCAGGGTGCGCAGGGCCAGCAGCGACACGGCGGCCGTGCGCCGGCCCGTGAGCTCGGGGCCGTCGAGCAGGCACAGGGGCCGGCCCGTGGCGGCATCGCACACGGTGACCATGCCGTGGATGGTGGGCAGCCCCAGCGCCGCGTTCGCGGGCTGCACGTTGACCAGCTTGTGGATGGCGATGTCCGCTGCGGTGGCAGGCATGCTCAGCATGACCCCGCCATCGCCCAGCGGCACGACCATGCGTTCGGGGCTGGCGATGCCGCCGTCGGCGTACTGCAGCGCAGCGGCGGCGATGGCATCGACCAGCGCGGCAAAGGGCAGCAAGGCAGCGGTCTGCTGCGGGCCATGCAGGGTGGGGGCGGTGTTCATGTTGCGGGCGATGGGTGGAGGATTGGGGGCGGGCGGGTGCCAGAATCTGGTCACACCGGTGACCACTTTGCCGGGAGTGCGCCTGAGGTGGTTGCCAGAAGGCGCGATAGTAGCCGTGTTTGCGAAGATTGGATAGTTGAATTGTCCAAAGTGGTTGAATTTTCCGCATGTTTTGCCGATATCGGCGAAAAGTGGTCACGAAGGCAACCTGTGTCGCCTACACTGTGCCCACCCCATCGAACGACAGGCACCCGGCCCATGCACAGAGATCTCGAGCCCTCCGCGGGCTTTCGCCCCAAGCAGGTGTACGAGCAGGTGGCCGAGCAGGTCCGCAACGCCATCGTGGCGGGGGTCTACCTGCCCGGCACGCGCCTGCCGGCAGAGCGGGAGCTGGCCGCCCGCCTCAAGGTGAGCCGCCCTGCGGTGCGCGAAGCCATTGGCGCGCTGCAGAACGAGGGCCTGGTGGCCACGCGCCATGGCTCGGGCACCTATGTCACCGAGCAGGTGCCGGCCGCGCCCCTGGCACCCGCGCAGGCCGATGCCGACTTCAGCCCCACCAGCACGCTGGAAGTGCGCCTGCTGATCGAGCCGGCCATCGCCCGCCTGGCGGCCCGCCGCGCGCGGCGCGACCCCGTGGCCGAGGGCCACCTGCAGCGCATGGCGGCGGTCAAGGACATCACCGACCCCGCCCAGCAGGCGCTGTGGTCCGAGTGCGACCGGCTGTTCCACCGCCAACTGGCCTTCATGACCGGCGACGCGCTGATGGTGAAGATCGCCGACGAGGTGGCCAAGAGCATGGAGCAGCCGCTGTGGAACCGGCTGCGCGACGACGGCATCTACGACCCCGAACGCATCCAGCTGTACGTGGCCGAGCACCGGCTGATCTACGAGGCCATCGTCACCGGCGACGAGGACGCCGCGGCGTTCTACGTGGAGTGCCACCTCAAGCGGGTGCGGCGGGACATCGCCACGCGCGAGTAGCGGCGACGGCTGCTCAATCGCCCCGCAGCAGCCGGTAGGCCTGGTACAGGCTCGCCGCCCCCATGGCCAGCAAGGTGATGGCTGGGCCATAGTCGCCCAAAAGCCAGTAGGCGGCGTAGGCGAGCAGGGCGCCGCCCTTGCCGCCGCCGCCGCTCGGTTCTCCGGGCGAGAAGCCCAGCACAACCCCTGCTGCCAGCAGCACAGCGCCCACCACCGCGAAGACGATCCAGGCCATGGGGTGCGCTGGCCTGGCGTCGGCGGGCCTGCGGCTGTCTTTGGGGGTGGATGTTTCGGATGGCCTGCCCTGGCGGGAGGCCCACAGGATGGCAGCGGCCACGGCGATCACGCCAAAGAGCAGGTAGAAGTTGGGCACGGGGGGCAGGGTGGTTGCAGGCCCCGTATTGTGGACCTGGCGCCCGATGCTTCCCATGAAAAGAGGGCCGTGCAATGTGTCTGCTGCGGCCCGCGCCCCTGGGTCGCCCCTAGCCGTTGATCCCCGCCATCTTCGCCAGCAGCCGGTTGAGCGTGTCCACCTCGGCGCGCGCCATGCCCTCGGTGATCTCCGACTCGCGCTGCACCACGTAGCTGCGCAGCTCGGCCAGCACGCGCTCGCCCTTGGGGGTGATGCGCAGCTCGTTGGAGCGCTTGTCCGTGGCGGACTGCTTGCGCTTGACCAGGGCCATCTCCTCCAGCCGCGCAATGGCCGGCACCAGGCTGGATTTTTCCAGCCCGATGGCGCTGGCCAGGCGCGAGTGGCTCAGGCCCGGGTTGCAGCTGAGCAGCTCCAGGATCTCGAAGCTGCCCGGGCTCAGGCTGGTGCCCTCCACCGCCATCGCAAAGTCCTTGAAGGTGCGCAGGTAGGCCAGGCGCAGCTGCCGGCCCACCAGGCTGGGCAGGATGCCCATGCGCATCGCGCCCTTGCCGTCGCTGTCGGGGGTGTCTGCATCCTGGGGGGCGGGGCTGGTGCTCATGGGTTGCCGGTTCTGGGGGTGAAGGTTCGATGCCACGGGTAAACCCCAGGGCAAATTGGTTTGACGTCGAACGATATCACACCTAAACTAGTTTTATGTCGAACCAATTGGCGTGAGCGCAGAACGGGGCACGAACCCCTCAAGGAGACGAGCGATGAAACTGGTGATTCGCGTGGCGGGCCTGGCCATCGGCCTGGCGGCGCTGTCTGGCAGCTGGGCGCAGGCCCCGGATGGCAAGGCCTATCCCACCAAGCCCGTGCGGCTGGTGGTGCCCTATGCGGCGGGCGGCGGCGGGGATGCGGTGTTCCGCCTGGTGACCGAGCCACTGGCCGCGCGGCTGGGCCAGCCGCTGTACTTCGACTACCGCGCGGGCGCCGGGGGCACCATCGGCCTGAACCTGCTGAGCAAGGCCGAGGCCGATGGCTATTCGCTCGGCGTGGGCAGCAGCGATGCCGTGGCGCTGGCGCCCAACTACCACGCCAGGCTGGGCTACGACCCGCAGAAGGACCTGCTGCCCATCGCCATCGTGGCCGAGATGCCGCTGGTGCTGCTGGTGCGCGCCGACTCGCCCGCCAAGAGCTACAAGGACCTGGTGAAGATGGCGGCCGACAAGCCCGGCTCGGTGACCTATGGCACGCCCGGCTCGGGCTCGGCCTCGCACATCATGGGCGCACTGCTGGCCAGCGGCTCGGGTGTGGAGTTCACGCACATCCCCTACAAGGGCACGGCCCCGGCGATCCAGGACCTGCTGGGCGGCCAGGTCACGACCATCATCACCTCGGGCTTCGACGCCGTACCGCTGGACAAGGCGGGCCGCGTGCGGGCGCTGGCGGTGTCGGGCACGCAGCGCTATGCCCTGCTGCCCAAGACGCCCACGGCCAAGGAGCAGGGCGTGGACCTGGTGGACGAGCTCAAGGTCTGGTTCGGCGTGTTCGCGCCGGCCGGGGTGAGCAAGGCCATCGTGGGCCGCCTGGCGCGCGAGATCGACCAGATCATCTCCACCGAGCAGTTCAGGACGCGTTCGGCCGAGCTGGGCTTCGTGCCCATCCACACCACGCCCGAGCAGTTCCAGCAGCGTGTGCAGGAAGACACCACGCGCCTGGCGGCCCTGGTGCGCCGCACCGGCGTCAAGCCCGACTGATTCCCCCTGCCCCCAAGAGTGCCCCATGATTGAAGACTGCTTCATTTTCGACAACGTCATCCACCTGTACGACCTGTCCAACGCCAACGTGCGCCAGGACGTGGCCGACGCGCAGGGTGCGCGCGACCACACGCTGGATGAGGTCGCCCGGCTGCGCTGGACCGGTTACCCCCTGCACGAGGACAAGGCCTTCGACTGGGGCCGCCGCTGGGGCGTGGAGGACATGTACGACCTGGTGTTCCAGAAGGCCCCCACCGACATGGCCATGGCCCAGGTGGTGCCCATGTTCGACTGGTTCAAGGACTGGTATGCGCCCGTGCAATCGCAGCATGCGATGGCCAAGGCCCACCCTGATCGCGTGCTGCTGTGCGGCGGCGTGGACCCGGCCTACCAGGGTCTCTCCGCAGCGCTGGAGCAGATGGAGTACCAGGTCAAGGAGCTGGGCGCGCGCTCGCTCAAGTTCTACAACGGCCATGTGGACACGCGCCAGTGCTGGCGCTGCGACAACGAGAAGATCGCCTACCCGCTGTACGAGCGTGCGCGGGAGCTCGGTATCAAGGTGGTCCAGTTCCACAAGGGCAACCCGCACGGCCTGCAGAACATGGAGTACCTGAGCCCCATCGACCTGCAGGCGCCCATGCGCGACTTTGCAGACATGGATTTCATCGTGCACCACTTCGCGCTGCCGTACTTCGACGAAATGGTGTCCATCACCGCGCGCTTTCCCAACGTCTACCTGTCGCTGGCGGGGTACATGGCGATGTACCGCATCGCGCCGCGCCGCGTGCAGCACCACATCGGGCGGCTGCTGCAGGTGGGCGGGGCGGGCAAGCTGCTATGGGGCTCCGAGGCGGCGCTGGCCGGCGGCCCCAAGCCGTATCTGGATGCCTTCATGGGCATGCAGATTCCGGACGACCTGCGCGACGGCTACGGTTACCCGCAGATCACGCACGAAGACCGGCGCGCCATCCTGGGCGAAAACTTCGCGCGCCTGATGGGCGTGGACATCGCGGCCAAGCGGGCCGAGCTCGATGCCCTGGGGCGCTGACATGGCCGCCGCCATCGACCCCCAGGCCCTGCAGGCGCGCATCGCCTCGGTCAACGTGCTGGTGCGCTCGCATGCGGGCGAGATCGAGCTTGTCGGCGTGGCCGGTGATGGCCGCGTCACCGTGCGCTACACCGGCATGTGCGCGGGCTGCGACTACCGCCCCGTGACCACGGCCGGCACGGTGGAGCCCGCACTGCTGGATGTCGCGGGCGTCACCTCCGTCGCGGTGGCGGGGCCACGCATCTCCGAAGCCGCCTGCGCCCGCATCGGCGCCACGCTGGACCAGACCGCGGCGCGCGAGCGCGCGGTGCGCATCGTGCGGCAGATCGAACACGACAACAGGATTGCACTCCCATGAAACTGGCCACCTACCTCCCCGCCGGCCGGCGCGAGCCGCGCATCGGCATCTACCTGGAGCATGCGGGCGGCGCCTACCTGATCGATGCCGTGCGCGCCTATGCCCAGGTGCTGTCGCAGATCGACCGCGAGCCCGGTGCGGCTGCCACGGCCACGGCGCTCATCACGCACGACATGAAGAGCCTGCTGGCGGGCGGTGCCACGGCCATGGCCGCCTGCCAGCGCGCCCATGACCAGACCCGGCGCTGGCTGGGCCGGGGCCCGGGCAGCGTGCAGGAGCTGCTGGAGTGCGGCCTGCTGCATGGGCGCAGCAGTGTGACCCTGCTGGCGCCGATACCGCGGCCCGGCAAGGTGGTGGCCATCGGGGCCAACTACCGTGCCCACATCGACGAGGGGCGCGATACCGGCGCCATCACCGAGCTGCCCAGCTACCCGCCGGCCTTTCTCAAGATGTCGACCGCCGTGGTGGGCTGTGACCAGCCCATCGTCTACCCCGGCTTCGGCCAGGAGCTGGACTACGAGGTCGAGCTGTCCATGGTGGTGGGCCGCAACTGCCGCGACGTGGCGGCCGAGGACTGGCTCGACTGCGTGGCCGGCTTCACCATCGTCAACGACCTGAGCATGCGCGATGTGATCCTTGCGGAGAAGGCCTCGGGCATCGTGTTCGCGGGCAAGAACTTCGAGTCGGCCTGCCCCATGGGGCCGTTTTTGGTGACGCGCGACGAGATCGCCGACCCCGGCAACCTGCGCATCGGCCTGCGCGTCAACGGCCAGGTGCGGCAAGACGATTCCACGCGCAGCATGCTGTTCAGCTGCGGCCAGATCTTTGCGTACTGGTCCCGGCTGGGGCTGGAGTGTGGGGACGTGATCACCACCGGCACGCCCGGCGGTGGTGCGGGCTTTCACCGCAAGTTCCCCGAGCGCCTGCTGCAGGTGGGCGATGTGGTGGAGGCCGAGATCGAGGGCCTGGGCACGCTGCGCAACCAGGTCGTGAAAGCCGATGCATACCCCCGTTTTTGATGCCATGCCGAAAGAAAGGAAATCGACCATGAAGAAACTGTTTGCGTTGTGGGCTGCGGCCCTGTTGGTGGTGGGCTGCTCATCGCAAGGGCCGGGCGCGTCGGCACCATCGGTGGAACAGGCCAACACAAAACTCGTGCTGGAGTTCTACGAGGTGGTGCTCAACGGCAAGAACGCCGATGCCGCGGCCCGCTATGTGGCGGCGGACTACATCCAGCACAACCCGCGCGTGCCCACGGGCCTGGCACCGCTGCAGGGCTTTGTGCGCGAGCTGCAGCGCAGCGCACCGCAGGCTCGCTCCACCGTCAAGCGCGTGGTGGCCCAGGGCGACCTGGTGGTGCTGCACTCGCACGCGCAGCGCGGCGGACCCGAGGACCGGGGCATGGCCCTGGTGGACATCTTCCGCGTGCACCAGGGAAAGATCGTCGAGCACTGGGATGTGATGCAGCCCGTGCCCGAGACCGCTGCCAACCCCAACGGCATGTTCTGAGCCCGTCGCGGCCGCCCGCCGGCCGCACCCTGACCACGACAGTCCCTTGACCGCCGGCAGTCCGCCGGCGGCGGGGGCCAGCAGTTCCTGCATGCAATTCCTGGTGCCCGGCTCGCCCGGCGCCCGGCCGCCGCATGCCTGAAGCAAGCAAGAAACCAAGCAAACCCACTGGATGGATGGAGACAACACCATGAAGAAGACAGCAACCCTGTTGGCCGTATGGGCCGTGGCCGGTACGGCAGCGGCGCAATCGTCCGTGACCCTGTTCGGCGTGGTCGATGCCACGCTGCAGCACATCTCGAATGCGGGCGGCGCCAGCGTGAGCCGGCTGACCAATTCGGGCTTCAGCAATTCGCGCCTGGGCTTTCGCGGCGTGGAAGACCTGGGCGGCGGCCTGTCCGCATCGTTCTGGCTCGAAGCCGGGCTGAACAACGACGACGGCACCGGCCTGGCCACCAACAGCAACAACCAGGCCTCGGGGGCAGCCCCGGCAGCGGCGGGCGGGCAGGGCCTGACCTTCAACCGCCGCTCCACCGTGAGCCTGGCCGGCCCCTGGGGCGAGGTGCGCCTGGGCCGCGACTACACCCCGCAGTTCTGGAACCTCACGATCTTCGATCCCTACGGCAATGTGGGCGTGGGCGCCACGCTCACCTTCGGCAGCATCGTCACGGGTGCGCCGTTCACCGCGGCGCGCGCCTCCAACAGCATCGGCTACCTGCTGCCGGGCAACCTGGGCGGCTTCTACGGCCAGGTGATGCACTACCGCGGCGAGAACGCGAGCAACGCCGCGGGCGGCACGGCCAGCGATGGCACGGGCACCGGGGCACGCTTCGGGTACGCCAGCGGGCCGGTGAACGTGGCGCTGGCCCTGGGCCGCACGCAGCGCGCAGGGGCGCTGGGCGATATCCGGCAGGCCAACATCGGCGCGCAGTGGGACCTGGGCGTGGCGCGGCTCATGGGCCAGGTCACCAGCGACAAGGGCTCTGCCAGCGCCGTGGCGGGCGGCCCCGCGCTGGCGGCCGACGGGCATGGCTGGCTGCTGGGCGCGCTGGTGCCCGTGGGCGCGGGCGAGGTGCGGGTGTCGTACTCGCAGTACCGGCAGGAGTTTGCCGCCGCCGACAACCGGGCGCGCAAGCTGGCGCTGGGCTATGTGCACCACCTGTCCAAGCGCACGGCGGTCTACACCACCTACGCACGCCTGAACAACCGCGGCGGCGCCTTCGCCACGGTCACCCAGGGCGCGGGCAGCCCGGCGGCCAACGGCAGTTCCAGCGGTTTCGACGTGGGCCTGCGCCACAGCTTCTGAGCACGGTCCCCGGGCTTTCCGATCTCCAAGGTGTTGGGGCTGCCGGCCATGCAGGGCTGGCAGCCCGCTTTTTTTGCGCGGTCGCCCGCTGTGCGATACTGCGGCCATAACAACCGCGAAAAACGGCTGTTGGCCCTTGCCAGGTGGGTACATCAACCACCGGCAGCCAGCCGCCGCGCACACGCCATCGGCCCCCGCAGGGGGTGATCCGGCCAGCGTTTCCCCCGACATCCGTCGGACCTTGTTGCGAGCACCTTGCACCGTGCCCGCACCCACTGGAACGCTTGCCGCCATGCACCACCGCACCCCCTCCCTCTTCGCCATCTACCTGTGCGTCGCGCTCGATGCCATGGGCATCGGCCTCGTCTTTCCCATCCTGCCCGCGCTGGTGCAGGACGTCACCCATGTTGCCAACGTGGCGCCGGTCATCGGCGTGATGGCGGCGCTCTATGCCGCCATGCAGCTGGTGTGCGCGCCGGTGCTCGGTGCGCTGAGCGACCGGCTCGGGCGCAGGCCCGTGCTGCTGCTGTCGCTGGCCGGGGCCTGTGCCAGCTACCTGCTGCTGGCCTGCGCGCCCAGCCTGCCGCTGCTGCTCCTGGGCCGCGCGATCGCGGGCCTGACGGGGGCCAGCATGTCGGTGGCCACGGCTTACCTCACGGACGTGACGCCCGGGGACCAGCGGGCGCGGCGCTTCGGCCTGTTCAATGCCATGTTCGGCGCGGGCTTCATTGCCGGGCCGGTGCTGGGCGGCCTGCTGGGCGACCATGGGGTGCGGCTGCCCTTCATCGCGGCGACGGTACTCCATGGCGCCAACTTCTTGTTGGCATGGGTGTCGCTGCCCGAGTCGCGCCAGGGCAGCGGGGGGCGCATCGATCTGGCCGCGTTGAGCCCGCTGCGGCCGCTGGCCTGGGTGTGCTCGCAACCGCAGCTGCTGCCCCTGGCGTTCACCTTTTTCATGCTTGCCGCGACCGGAGAGGCCTATGGGGTCTGCTGGGCCTTGTGGGGCGGCGATGCCTTCCACTGGAACGGCACCTGGGTCGGGCTGTCGCTGGGCGCGTTCGGTCTGTGCCAGATGCTCGTGCAGGCTTTCGCGCCCGGGCCTGCCAGCCGCTGGCTGGGCGAGCGTGGCGCGGTGCTCACGGGCATCGCCTGCGCCTGCCTGGCCCTGGTGGCCATGGCCTTCATCCGCCAGGGGTGGCTGGTGTTTGCGGTGATGCCGGTGTTCGCACTGGGAAGCATCGGCATGCCGGCCCTGCAGGCGCTGGCCAGCAGGCAGGTGGGGGCTGACCAGCAGGGCCAGTTCCAGGGCGCGCTGGCCTCGGCCATCAGCCTGGCGTCCATCATCGCGCCGCTGGGCTTCTCCGCCTTCTACTACGCAGTGCGTGCCGACTGGCCGGGCGCCATCTGGCTGCTGGTCGTGGTGGTCCATGCACTGGCGCTGCCGTTCGTGCTGCGGGGCACCGCCCAGAGCCCGCGTTAGCGCACGCCGGTTTTGTAGGTGTTGGCTGACGCGCAGCGCCGCGCACCCGCCGTACAGTGGTCCATCGATGTGCTGGTGCGCCGCCCGCTGGGGGGCTGCCAGCCGGGACCAACAAGGACATGCCGATGGCCATGGTGACAACGGAGCACCGTTTGCGGTGCAGTGATTCGGACAGCTGCTGGGTGACCCTGGAGCGCAGAGAACAGTGGTCGGTCGTGTCGGTGGAGCTATCGGGGGGCGAGGTGCTCAACGTGGGCCCCGAGGAGACCTTCGAGACCGAGGACGAGGCCCTGGAGCACGCGCGCAGCTGGGTGTGCGACCACAGCGGCAAGGTTTTCAACTGATAGCCTGATCCAAAGGGTCTTCGGCCTGTGGAGCCTGCCCTGGCCGCAGCGCTGGGGGCTCTTTCGTGCGCTCTTCGTGCGGTATGTCACATCCCCGGCCACTTCGCCTGCGCCGCCGGCCCCATCTGCTGCGAGGATGGGGCCTTGTCTGACACGGACGGCCGGGCCTGCCAGCTACCTTGTACTTACCTTTGCACACATCCACACCGGGAGAGCACCATGAACACCAGCAAACCATTGCAGCGCCAGATGTCCTTTGCCGATGCCGGCCTGGCAGACGACGGTGAGCTGGAGTTCGGCCAGTACGGCCCGCGTGTGATGTGGCTGGCCGCTGCCGCCGTGATGCTGCTGGTGGCCGTGGTGACCCTGGCCGCAGGCTGAAGGAAGCCCCGGCGCCGTGCCGCCGGTTACCGCAGGCAACGCCACTTGCCGCATGGCTGGCCCGCGCGCACACTGCGGTCTCGCTGAAATCAACCAACAAGATATCTGGGGAAACACCATGCGGACCATGCAACCACCACTGGCACGCGCTGCCGCGCTCGGCGCGGCGCTGCTGTTTTCCTGCGCCGCGATGGCGCAGGACTACCCGCTGCGTTCGCGCGATGAACTCGGCCCCCGGGCGCGTGCGCAATACGACCGCTGTGTGGATGCCGCCACCAACAAGCCCACGCCCACGGGCATCCAGGTGGCACTCCGGGTGTGCGACGAGAACTACCTCATGGCCCGGGTGGTGCCCGGCGAGCGCACGCCACGCATGAGCGCCGAGGCCCGCGCGGCCCGCCTGGCCGATGAGTACAACGGCGAGGCGCGCGAGCGGCGCGACGAGCGCATTCTGAACACCTCGGCCACGCATGCGGGCCGGCATGTGACGGTGAAGTTCCTGGTCAGCCCCGCCGGCGTGCGGCCGGACTTCGAGGCCGTGGTGGAGCGCGAGCTCATGGGCACGCTGTGCCGCGACCCGCATGTGGCGCCCGACCTGCAGGCCGGCGTGCGCCTGAGCTACATCTACGACGACACCTCCATGCGCCGCCTGGCCAATGTGACGGTATCGCAGTCCAAGTGCGGCGAGTGGCCCTGGAACCGCATGTGACAACCCTCCGGGAGACCGTGACAAGCCCATGAAGCCGCCCTGCCAGGCGGCTTTTTTCATGCCGGGCGGGGCAGGGCGGGGGCTGCGGGTTTTCCGCAGCCAGGAAGGGTGTTTGTCCGACAGTCCGGGCGCTGTCTGGCCGTTAACTTCACTGCACCACACAGCCAGGAGCAACACCATGAAAAGCATGAGCAATACATCGGGCCACTACGGCATGCTGCAGGGCGCCGACGCTGCCGGTGATTCGCGGGTGTTCGGCGTGGCAGCAACCATCGCGGTGCTCGTGGTCTGGGCCGTGGTGGGCTTCAAGATGGCCGGGCCCGAGATCAAGGCCGCCGTGCTGAGCCACCTGTCCGCGGCGTCCCAGCCCATGCCGGCGCAATCGTCGGCCTCGGCCCCTGCGCCGCGGGCCGACACGCCAGCGCACGGCCTGGCCATGGGCGAACACTGAGCAGCCAGGCGCGCTGCACATCGTGCCCCGGGTGGTACGGGGTTGGACTGCTGCAGCGCGTCAAGCAACAGCCCAGTGGATCCCCGGGTTTTTTGCGGCTGTCACAACCCGGTGATGCCAGTGCAGGCACCATCGAAGGCCTGTTTCTTGCGGGTGGCCCATGTGCCATCTGCAACCCGCCTTCTTCGCCTGCTCCATGGTCCTGTACAAACCCGGCTCCCAATTCCTCTATAAAGGCCGCGTCGTCACCGTCGACTACATCATCATCCGCAAGACCGGCATGTGGATACGCCTCGTGGGCCATGAGGAATCGTGCCTGCCCGAGGCGCTGACCCCGCTGTGAACCGCACTGCCTGCATGCCTCGGGCTGGGGCGCGCCGCCCCATCATGGTGAGTTGATGCTGGCCGGGGTTTCGGGGTGGGTGTCCGACTCGGGTGGGTGTTCCCTTGGGGCTGCGGGCGCCGCGTCCGCAGGCGTGTCGCGCCTGCTGCCAGAAACACCGGTCTCCGTGAAAGCCGGGGTCGGGTCTGTGCGGGGCCGGTTGTCGGCGGGTGGTGGGGGAGGTGTGGCCATGGTGGACCCTTGGCTGCCAAAGACCCAGTGTGCGCGCATGGCGATCACGCCGCTGTAGGACGATGCCGCCGACCCGACGGCCACCGTCGGCAGGCCTTGCCCTACTTGCCTGTCTTGGCGCTGCCGCCGTTGTGCCTGGCGTCGATCTCACGCAGCAGGTCGTTCGATTTTTCGAGCGCCTCGGCCGTCTCGCTGAGCTGCTGCTCCAGCTCGTCCGTGCGTTCCACGGCGGCCTGCAGGTCGCCCTCCAGGTGCTCGGGCGGGATCTGCGTGGACAGCACAGCGTGCACCACGTCGAGTTCGCTGGCCGTGGCCTTGATCTGCTCGGCCGCTTCCTCGTTCTGGCTCAAGACCTCGGCAATCTCGGGGGATGCCGGGGGCGTCTTCGGGTCGCTGGGCATAGATGTCCGCCTGCTCGTGGAAAAAATCACACATTCCGGTGTAGCAGGCCCTACACGCGGGGCGCCCGCCTACACGCCGGATCCGGCTGCAAGCATAGATTGTAGGCAGCTTGCCCATTACCGGTGTAACCGGCAGGCGTCCACGATGCCTTTCATCACCATTCTCGTCGAAGACAACCCAACGATCAGCGAGACACTGGTCCCGGCATTGGAGGAGTTGGCCAATGCGCGCGTGGTTGCCATTGCTGCCACGGCCACGGGCGCCCGGCAGGCGCTGGAGCGTTGGCGCGGCCAGTGGCAGCTGATGGTGGTGGACCTGTTTTTGGCCGCCGGTTCGGGCCTGGAGGTGCTGCAGGCCGTGCGCCAGCGCAACCCCAGCCAGCATGTGTACGTGCTGTCCAACTACGCCACGCCCGACATGCGCCGCCGCTGCCAGGCGCTGGGCGCCGACGGCGTGTTCGACAAGTCCACCGAGCTCGATGCCTTCTTCGAGCACTGCATGGGGCTGCCCGACCCCGAGCCCGGCTGAAGGCCGGAGGACCTGCCCACCCCATGAACACCCGGTGGTTCAAATGGGTTGGAAACGTTACAGTGGGCCTTTCCCGAGCAGGGAGCCCTCGGCCCCGACGAACGTGTTCAACGAGACACAGCCCATGCAACTGAGCGCAGCCGCGTTATCCACCGTCATCAACAGCGCCACCGACACGGCCATCATCGCGCTGGACAGCGCCGGCACCGTGCTCAGCTGGAACCCCGGTGCCGTGCGCCTGCTGGGCTGGACCGAGGAGCAGATGCGTGGCCAGACCCTGCTGCGCATCTTCCCCGAAGAGACCAACCCCCAGGCGCGCGTGACCGAGGAGATGGCCGACGCACTGGCCAAGGGCCGTGGCGGCCACGAGGGCTGGCGCATGCGCGCCGATGGCTCGCGCTTCTGGGCGGTGGGCGAGCTCACGCCCGTGACCGACCCGGCCGCCGCGCCCGTGGCCTTCGTGAAGGTGCTGCGCGACCGCACGCAGTGGAAGGTGTCCGAAGACGCACTGCGCGAGGAAAAGCGCACGCTGGAGGTGCTCAACCGCGCTGGCGCCACGCTGGCGCGCGAGAACGACCTGGCCAAGGTGGTCCAGGCGGTGACCGATGCCGGCGTGGAGGTCACGGGCGCGCAGTTCGGTGCCTTCTTCTACAACCGGGTGAACGAGGCGGGCGAGAGCTACACCCTGTACACCCTGTCGGGCGCGCCGCGCGCGGCGTTCGAGCACTTTCCCATGCCGCGCAACACGGCGGTGTTCGGCCCCACCTTCGCGGGCGAGGGCATCGTGCGCTCGGACGATATCCGGCGCGACCCGCGCTACGGCCTGAGTGCGCCCTACCATGGCATGCCCCAGGGCCACCTGGCCGTGACCAGCTACCTGGCGGTGCCGGTGGTCAACCGCGCCAGCGAGGTGATCGGCGGGCTGTTCTTTGGCCACTCGCAGGCGGGGGTGTTCACCGAGCGCTCCGAGCGCTCGGTGGCGCTGCTCGCGGCCGAGGCGGCCATTGCCATCGACAACGCGCGCCTGTTCGAGGCCGCGCAGCGCGAGATCGAAGAGCGCCGCAAGGCCGAGACCGCGCTGCAGACGCTCAATGCCACCCTCGAGTCGCAGGTGGCCGAGCGCACCGCCCAGCTGCGCCAGCACGAGGAGGCATTGCGCCAGGCGCAGAAGATGGAGGCCGTGGGCCAGCTCACGGGCGGCATTGCGCACGACTTCAACAACCTGCTGCAGGGCATCATGGGCAACCTGCAGCTGCTGCGCAAGCGCATTGCGCAGGGCGCCGCGGCCGACCTGGACACCTATGTCACGCGGGCCCTGGCCTCCACCTCGCGCGCGGCCGGGCTCACGCACCGGCTGCTGGCCTTTTCGCGGCGCCAGCCGCTCAGCCCCAAGGCCGTGCGCGCCAATCCGCTGGTGCTGTCCATGCAGGACCTGCTGCGCCAGACCATCGGCGAGAAGGTCGAGCTGGCACTGCAGCTCGCGCCCGAGCTGTGGACCACGCTGTGCGACGAGAACCAGCTCGAGAGCGCCATCCTCAACCTGGCCATCAATGCGCGCGATGCCATGCCGGGCGGTGGCCGGCTGACCATCGCGACCCACAACGCCGAGCTCGATGCGGCCTATGCCGCCGCCCTGCACGGCGTGCAGCCCGGCTCTTACATCTGCATCAGCGTGAGCGACACGGGCACGGGCATGACGGCCGAAACCCTGGCCCATGCCTTCGAGCCCTTCTTCACCACCAAGGCGGTGGGCGAGGGCTCGGGCCTGGGGCTGTCGATGATCTACGGCTTCACGCGCCAGTCCGAGGGCCATGCGCGCATCTTCAGTGAGTACGGCCAGGGCACCACGGTGCGCATGTACCTGCCGGCCCGTTTCAACGCCGAAGACAGCCCGGCGCACGCGCTGCCCACGCCCGCCGCCACGGCGGCAGCGACCCGGGGCGAGGTGATCCTGGTGGTGGAGGACGAGGCGCTGGTGCGCGAGATGGTGGCCGAAGTGTTGCGCGACCTGGGCTATGAGGTGCTGGAGGCGCACGACGGCCTGTCGGGGCTGGACCAGCTGCGCGTGCGCGAGCGGCGCATCGACCTGCTCATCACCGATGTCGGCCTGCCGGGGCTCAACGGCCGCCAGGTGGCCGAGGCCGCCAGCGCCGAGCGGCCGGACATGAAGATTCTGTTCATGACGGGCTATGCCGAGAAGGTCTCGGCCTCGCAGCCCTTCGCCTCGCCCGGCATGGAGATCCTCACCAAACCCTTCGAGGTGGATGACATGGCGCGCCGCGTGCGCGCGCTGCTCGACGGCAGCGTCGGCCGGTAGTCAAAGCACACTGGCGGGTGTTTCGTCGGCGACAAAGCAGGCGCGGCCCTGCGACTTGGCCTGGTAGAGCGCCATGTCCGCGCGCCGGGTGAGGTGGGTGGGCCGGCCGTCTGCCGCCGGCGTGACGCAGGCCACGCCGATGCTCAGCGTGACCCAGGGCCCCAGCACCGAGGCGCCGTGCGCGATGCGGGCGGTCGCGATGGCGTCCAGCAGCCGCTGCGCCACCTGGCGCGCGCCCTCCAGCGTGGTTTCGGGCAGCAGGATGGCGAACTCCTCGCCGCCGTAGCGCATGGCGCGTTCGTGCGAGCGCCACAGCGCATCGCGCAGCACGTGGGCCACGCGCTTGAGGCATTCGTCGCCCGCCTGGTGGCCGTGCAGGTCGTTGAAGCGCTTGAAGTAGTCCACGTCCACCATCAGCAGCGACAGCGCCGAGCCCTGGCGCGCATTGCGCGCCCACTCGGCCTGTAGCGTGTCGTCGAACAGGCGGCGGTTGCCCAGGCCGGTGAGTGCGTCCTGGTAGGACAGCTCGGACAGCGTGGCGTTGAGCCGCTCCAGCTCCAGCGCGGCCTGCTTGCGCGCCGTGATGTCCTGGAAGGCCCCTGCCAGCCGCACGATGGTGCCATCGCGCCGGATGGCCTCGCCCTGCGTGCGCACCCACAGCAGCCGCCCCTTGGCGGAGACGATCTGCAGCTCCAGGTCCCAGGGCGTGCCGTCCTGTATGCACCGCTGCACGGCGGCGTCGATCAGGGGCCGCGAGGCCGGGGTGTAGTAGTCGAGCGTGCGCGGCAGGTCGGGCGCGCTGCCGGGTTCGAGGTCGTGGATGCGGTAGACCTCGTCGGTCCACTGCGACTCGCCGGTGGCGAGGTCGCGCGTCCAGCCGCCGACCCGGGCGATCTCGCCGGACTTCTTCTGCAGCAGCACGGCATCGGCCAGCGCTGCCTCGTTGGCCTTGCGTTCGGTGATGTCCATGAAGGTGCCGATCATGCGCAGGGGCGCGCCGCCCTCGGCGCGCTCGGTCACCTTGCCGCGGCTGAACAGCCACACGAACTGCCCGCCATCGCCCACGCCCACGCGGAACTCGTTTTCGTAGGCCGGGCTGGCACCGCGCAGGTGGCTGGCGAAGGCCGCGGTGTTGCCGGCCCGGTCGGCCGGGTGCAGGGTGGCCGTCCATTCCTCGACCGAGCGCACCACCTCGGCATTGCCATAGCCCAGCATGCGCGCGCCCCGGGCATCGATGCGCAGTTGGCGCGTGTCCACCTGCAGCTCCCACAGGCCCAGCTGCGCGCCGTCGAGTGCGCGCTCCAGGCGGGCCGCCGTGAGCTGCAGCGCGGCCTGCGAGGCCTCCTCCTGCGCGAGCAGCCGGCGCAGGCGCCGGCGTTCGAACAAGCGCAGGCCCGTGGCCAGCACCAGCACGGTGGCGTACAGCGTGGTGTACAGGCGCACCTGCGCATACCAGGGCGCATAGACCTCCGAGCGCTCGCGGCTCACCGCCAGCACCACGGTGTTGTCCAGCCCCAGGCCCTGCGGCTTGACGCTGGCCAGCACCACCAGGCGCTCGCGCCCGGTGGCCGGTACCAGCCCTTCGTACACCGTGTTCTGCCGCTTGCTCTGGACATGGGCCTCGAATGCGGAGCCCGGCCGCGAGAGGTTGGCCATGCGCTCGGAGCCCATGCTGGGCACGGTCACGAAGACCTCGCCATCGGCATGCGCCATGGTGGCCCGCATGTCCGATGCAAACAGGGCTGCGCGCAGGGTGAAGGCAAAGAACTCGTCGTCCAGCGTGGCGGTGACCACGCCGGTGAATTGGCCGGCCGCGTCGAACACGGCGCGCGACAGGTGCAGTGCCACGCCCTCGTCGTCCGAGGCCGAGGGGCGTGAGAGGTAGAGCACATGCGGGTCGGGCCGGCCGCGCACGGTGCGAAAGAACTCCTTGGCAAAGAAGTCGCGGCCCACGTCGATGGCCCGGTCGGAGGCCACGGCGGTGCCGTTGGCGTCGTACACCGCCAGCCCGCGCACCGCCTGGATCACGTCGGTGAGCAGGTGCAGCTGGCGCGAGGAGTCGCTGCTCGACGCCGCGAGCGCCGAGGCGCGGTAGTCGCGGCTGATGCGCGTGAGCGCTTCGTTCAAGCCCTTGAGCTGGCGTGTGAGGTTTTCCGAGACATAGCGGCTCACATCCTGCAGTCGCGCAACCTCGACTTCGCGGATGGCATGGCGTGCGGTGAGCAGCTGAAGGGCCAGTGCCACCCCGGCCAGGGCGAACACAAAAAGGAACACCCGCCACGGTTCGAGCCGTGGCGAAGTGCGGTCCTTGGCAGACCCTGGGGGAGAGTCGGTTCGCGAAGAAAACACCTGCCGGGCCTTGCCTTTCATCCATCCCTGTAGCATGGGTCCACTGGAAGCGAGAAATCGGCACAGTCGATTTCTCGCTTCCAGTGGACCACGGGCCCGCGCACCGGCTGTCTGGGCAGCACCGCTGGCGCGGGTTCATGGGGCGGGACGCTGCCGCCGTGGCGGCTGCCAGGCGGTGCACTGGCGCCTGGCAGCTTGGGCGGGCCGGCCCCTGGGGCTGGTCAGCATTGTCTGCAAATGCCGGCCCGAAGTCATCACCCGTGGGGGTGAAACTGCGACCCATGGGGCCTGCCGCCGCCCCGTCCCTGGTGTGTGGCGGCCTTGGTGTGGTGCCGATTGTCAAGACCGAAGCACTCCCCCATGCGGGGGGTGTGGCCACAGGCCCTCCCGTGCTAGTGCTAGGGATGGTGTGATCGAGGGGCGCCACCGGCCGCAAGGGCGTGCAGCCGCCCCTTGCCGTGGGACATGGGGCCTTTCGTCAGAAGTGCGGAGGTGGGTCTTGCACCGGTGACTCTGCCGGGCCGGGCGGCGGGTCGCCCTGGGGCGGCTCGGGGGCCCAGGCCGGCCGGGGCGGCTGCTCGAGCGGTGGGATGTCCATGGGCGGCAGGGGCTGGGGTGCGGGTGCGGGCATGGTGAACTCCTGTTGAAGGAATGGGGCGGCGTGCCCCGACAAGCCCACGGTACCGCCCCATCCATGCCGTGTATGCCAGCCAATGCCCCGACCCGGAGCCGGTGAGCGCAGGCTCTGGCACAGGCACGCGCCGCGCACCCTGCCGAGCGCCCAATTGGCGCCAAAGATGTGATTTATGTATCAATTTCATTGTTGTTGTTATCTTTGGCGTGGCGAATATCGCCTGGGCCTGCTGAAAAATGAGGCGTTTTTCTGCACGAGCTTGTGCCCCCGATCACCAGCAAGTCGGGACAGGGTGGCGGACAATACACCCATTAAGGTGTGGCGCATGCGCGACGCACCCAGGTCGGGCGGTGCAGATTGTTGCCCGACTCAGTTGGTTACGATGTACGTTAACGGTTACAGGGCCCGCAAGGCCCTCCAGGAGAGATCAGACGTGAAACCGAACCCCAAAAACCTCGCGGTTGCGGCGTTTCTCGTGAGCGCCATGGCAGGGGCCCAGGCAGCGGATCCGGCGGTGTTCGATGGCACAGCCGGCACGCTGAGCATGCCCGTGCTGCAGATCGACAACGCCAAGTACTTCAATGTGGTGATCAAGCTGCTCGACGTGGGCGAGCTCAAGGCTGGCGACCCCGCCGTGGTGGGTGAGGACAGCCAGTTCATCAGCAATGGCAAGCTGCTGTACCTGCCCCGGCTGGCCCTGGGCAAGGACATCTTCACCCAGGTCAGCCTGGGCAACCCTTCGTTTGCGCTGGTGAGCTATGGCGGCGTGGTGACGACGCCCCCGTTCACCGGCACCGGAGGCACCGGCCACCTGCTGGACGTGCGCGTTACCGCGGTGGCCACGGCGCAGAACCCCATCACCCTGGTCAACGTCACGCGCCCCATGAGCCAGCAGGAGTTCTGCAGCGACGCGTCGCTGCGCCTGCCCATCACCCAGAGCCAGCAGCAAAGCGCGCTGGCCGGCAATTGGACGATCAAGGCCTGCACCTTCAATGTCATCGAAGGCACGGGTTCCATCGCCATGACGCTGAGCGTCTCGGGCCTGGCCTTGCCCTACAGCGCCACTTACGTCTACCACTGACACGCGCCCGACAGCGCGCAATCCCGGGGGGCGGCACATGGTGCCGCCCTTTTCTTTTGGGGGAGGCGTTGGGCGCCGCTGCGCACCGGGCCCTGCTGTCAAATGCGCGACTTCTCCCCATCAGGGTATTCCTTTGCCGCACCGGGGGGCTGCACTGCCTAGAATCTGTTGCACTGCAATAGCCACAGAACAGTCACACATGGGCCCGAGCGCCCGAGGAGTCCGTAGTGTCCGACAAGAAGAGCGCCCCCGCCGCATCCGCACCAGCACCTGCCGGCGGCAAGTCTGCACAGCGCGTGATCAAGAAGTACCCCAACCGCCGCCTGTACGATACCGACACCTCCACCTACATCACGCTGGCCGAGGTGCGCGAGCTGGTGATGGCCCACCACAATGTGGTGGTGCGCGATGCCAAGACGGGCGAAGACCTCACCCGCAGCATCCTGCTGCAGATCATCCTGGAAGAAGAGGCCGGTGGCGCGCCCATGTTCACCGAGGCCGTGCTGGCCAACATCATCCGCTTCTACGGCCATGCCATGCAGGGCTTCATGGGCGCCTACCTCGAAAAGAATGTGCAGGCCTTCACCGACGTGCAGGCCAAGCTGGCCGAACAGAGCCAGAGCGTGACGCCCGAGATGTGGGCTCAGTTCATGAACCTGCAATCGCCCATGCTCAAGGGCATGATGGGCAACTACGTCGAGCAGTCGCAGTCCATGCTCACGCAGATGCAGGAGCAGATGCAAAAGCAGACCGAGCAGATGCTGGGAGCCTTTGGACTCAAGCGCTGATCCGACCGGAGGTCGCCATGGGCTTTCTGCAACGCCTGTTTGGAGGAGGGGAGCGCAGGCTCGCGCACCCTGTCTTTGGCGATCTGGTGCTCATCCGTGCCAAGCATGGGGCGTACTGGGAGGGTGAGACCCAAGTTCTGGGCCATCCGCTGACCCTGGCCATCGAGGCCCCGGGAGGGGCTGAACCCGTGCCTGCACAGGTGGCTTTTTTCGAGCGCTACATCCACTACCCCGATGCAGCTTTTCACAAGGGAGAAGACCTGCTGGTCGGCGAGTACGAAGACTGGGTGCGCCGCCAGTTTCCCGCCGAATGGCGGGACGCGTTCGCATGGGTGGGTTTGTCGATCCCGGCCGATGGCGACGAACTCAAGCCCTGGGACCTGTCCTTCGAATGCCTGCAGGACGGCACGGCGCGGCGCCACTTCACCTGCTACATCGAGCGCGGTCATGTGGTGCGCGTGGAAGTGAGCGGGTAGCGGCCGCCTTGCCTACGAGGCAGCGCCAGGCTGTGCCAGGTACAGCCCCAGCCGCTCCAGCCCCTCCTCGGTGCCCCGCAACCGCTGCGCGCGGTCTTCGTGCCCGTCAAGGTAGCTGATCTGCTCGGTATAGACCATGCGGGTGCCGGTGGCGGCCGCGAAGAACTCCACGGTGGCCAGCGACACCGACAGGGCGCGCCCGTCGAGCCGGATGTCGTAGGCAAACACGATGCGCCGGCCGGGCACGATGTCGAAGAACAGCTTCTCGATCTCCTGCAGGCGCCCATCGGCATGCCGCACCCGGTGCGTCTCGTGCCCGTGCAGCCGAAAGTCGAGCGCATAGTGGGTCGTGTGCTCGGGGTGGCAATCGGACCACAGGCGCTTGGCCGCGGGGTCGGTCCAGGCGGCAAACACCGCATCGGGCGCTGCCGGGTACTGGCGCTCGATCACGAAATCGGTCTGCGTGCTGGGCGGGCGGCTGGCGGTCATCGCGGGTCTCCTTGGTTTGCGGGCTCTGCCTGCTGCTGCGCCAGGTAGTCGCCCAGCCGGTCGAACTGCGCATGCAGCATGGCCTTGTGCTGTGCGAGCCAGGTGTTCATGGCATCGAAGCCGTGGGGCTCGATCTGGAAGGTGCGCACCCGCCCCGCCTTGCGCGAGGCGACAAAGCCGCCTTGTTCCAGCACGGCCAGGTGCTTCACGGCCGAGGGCAGGGCGATCTGCAGCGGTGCGGCCAGTTCCGACACCGAGGCCGGCCCGCCGCGGCTCAGCAATTCGAGCATGCCGCGGCGGTGCGCGTCGGCCAGGGCGAAGAACATGCGGTCCAGATCGCCCGGGGCGGGAGAAGAGGAAGAGGGCGGCGGCATGTCAGCCCTGCGCATCATCAGGATTGAAGAAGCGGCGCGCCAGCCCCTGGCGCCCTGGGTAGAAGCGGAAGAAGGGCCGCGCCGCTGCGATGGTGCGCGCCACCGAGGGGCGTGCCACCAGGCGCTCGAAGTACGCTGCCAGGTGCGTGTGCCGGGCGTCCAGCGGCACATGGGTCACGGCATAGAACAGGGCCGGCGCGGCAGCGCAGTCGGCCATGCTGAAGGCGTCGCCCGCGGCCCAGGTGCGCCCTGCCATGTGCGCGTCGACCATGGCGTAGGCGGCAGACAGGGCCTCGCGCGCCCGGGCCAGGCCCAGGGCATCGCGCTGGCCCTCGGGCCGCAGCAGGTCGGCCGTGCAGGCCTGCATGGGCGCCATCACATACAGGTCGAACAGCCGGTCCCACAGGCGCACTTGCAGGGCCGCATCCGCGTCGTGCGGGATCAGCGGCGCACAGCCTGCGCCGGCATGGTGGCGCTGCAGGTGCTCGATGATGATGCTGGTCTCCGGCACCGGACGGCCTGCGTCCACCAGCAGCGGCATCTTGCCCGTCGGCCACAGCGCCAGAAAGGCCGCGCGCTCGGCCGGGTCGCCCAGGTTGAGCAGGCGCAGCTCGGGCGTGATGGAGAGTTCATCCAGCGCGATCAGCACCTTGTGGCAGTACGAGGACAAGGGGTGGTAGTGCAGGGTGAGTTGTGTAGGCATAGTTGGTCATCATCATAGTTTCTACAATAAGAAACTATCAGCATTACTGGTACTGCTCGTCAAGGTGACGAGCCGACCTGATGCTATTCATGCCACAAATATGCCAGACAGGCAGAGTACGGTGTGCAGAAAAATGGATGTGTAGCTAGCTGGTCAATATCAATTGACCTTGCCAATGGAGGCTGGCAAGGAGCAATTCGGTAAATTTCTAAAAATAGGTATCAATCAAGGAGTTGATCTACATTTGCTAGCACGGTGGCCGTTAGTGGAGGGGATTTCAATAAATCTCTTGAAATGTCCGGCTCTGGCAAGGTGGTTTTAATCAAGCGATCTAATCGATCAAACCATACTCCATCATTGCTGGAAAAAAGGTTATAAAGTGCCTCATTTTTTGATTTGCATCCAAAATTTTTGTATTTGGCTGCGCAATATTTTGACGCTGCTGCCATAATATGCCATCTTAGCTTGGAATATTTTCCATCAAATCTTTTGTTTGATGTCAGCATTCTCAATCGATAGTGACAAAAGCAAGCAGTGTAATAGTCTTCTTCATGAGCACTTTGTGCGAAAACCTCAGTGAGGAGTTCGCCAGTAAGACGATTGGGATACCTGCTGGAGAGATCCGGGCGCATCATGGAGATGGCTGCGTAGCACCGGGCTGTTTCTCTCACATCAAATATTCTCACTGGTGCTACATTTTCTGGTCGATACTGACCTTTTCGGCGTTCAAAGTAAATTCTAGTTGTTTCGCCTACACCTCTTGCATTGAAATATTGCTCAAGTTTGCGCAGTGCTACAAGCGTGGAGCTAAATTGTGCATCTTCAACTTTGGATTGGCGATTGGTAGCTCTAACTATATCATCTATGACAGAAGGCTCTTCGGCTTCAATTAGCTTAATCATTAAGCTTACGGAGCTATCAACTTCTGCATCAAGGGAAATTAAAATGTTTGATGTTTGACATCCGTTGACGATCTGAAAGTCGCGGATGTAGATCTCTTGTCCAGCTGGTCGAACGCTTGATGCCACAATGGTCACGCCATTGTTCATTAACCCAAATCTTGGGCGTTTCCCTTCAGTTTTCAGTGTGTCTGCTATTTCTGAATTGACGTCGGCGTCTACCCCCAAGAAATCACGCACATTTTCCTCGAAGAGTTTTTTTCTGGGGGCGCCTTTGCCATCTTTTAGAATTGAATTTATAAAACTGCGCGCAGTGACGGTTGCCACGTACGCGCTGTTAATGTTTGGTGCCTTCGGAAATGATGCTTATCCTACGGTTTGCAGCGTTGCTTCCATCGGGCCGTCTGCTGCCAACCATAGTCCATGAATGACCTCGCGATGTCCTTTGATTAAAAGGGTTTCGTTGGTATACCCCATTTTCTTCAATGCGACCTCGCCAATTTGAAATGCGGCATTGATTTCAACGGCATCTGTGTCAGGCGCTGCGGAGAAGAAGTATGCATGTAGATTGGGTAGTCCGCCCTTTATTCTTCCTATATTGTCATACAGCTTTTTAAACATCCTTTTGAAATCGGAGAGGTAAGGGCTGTGGGGCTGGGCTGGTGTGTCTGATAAATAATCGACAATAGCTGCTACAAAGGAATCGATTTCCTGTTTTGACCAATTGACAGAGCGTTTGGCTTGGCTCAAAACAATGGTGACTTGGTACTCGCGCCTTCCTGTCTCAAAAATTTCGTCAAGTTCTTCAATTGAAAAAACTGCTCGATCATCGAGGAATAACAGCGCTCCATCAATGCCTGGGTCCGCACCTTCGTATGCCAGATCGCTGGCCTCTACACTGTCTCCTGAATATTTTGAGTAAGCGCAATAATTTACAAATGCCTCGAAATTTTTTGCTTCGTCATATGGAGCATCAAAATTTCTGCAGAAAGTTTCAAAATACGAGCGCGTAACCAAGTGCATTGGGTTCCCTCCTTCAATTATTTGTGCTAGTGCTGCATGGGCAGCAAGCTGTTGAGATGCTGCTCGGTTGACATGTTACGGGATGTTGATGGCTCGGCGGAGGGGAACGTGCTCGAAGGGCCTGGAGAGCCCCCTCCATAGCCCTTTCCCGCCAGAACTGGGACAATAGAGGGTTATGAGCGAAGTACTGTCCCCCACGAAAACACCGAAAGTCGGATTTGTCAGCCTGGGCTGCCCCAAGGCGTTGACCGATTCCGAGCTGATCCTGACGCAACTGAGCGCCGAAGGATATGAGACCTCCAAGACCTTCCAGGGGGCGGATCTCGTCATCGTCAACACCTGCGGCTTCATCGACGATGCCGTGAAGGAAAGCCTGGACACCATTGGCGAAGCGCTGGCCGAGAACGGCAAGGTCATCGTGACCGGCTGCCTGGGTGCGCGCGAGGCCGAGGGCGGCGGCAACATGGTGCGCCAGATGCACCCCAGCGTGCTGGCCGTGACCGGCCCGCATGCCACGCAGGAAGTCATGGACGCCGTGCACCTGAACCTGCCCAAGCCGCACGACCCCTTCATCGACCTGGTGCCTGGCGGCTTCGGCATTGCGGGCGTGAAGCTCACGCCCAAGCACTATGCCTACCTCAAGATCAGCGAGGGCTGCAACCACCGCTGCACCTTCTGCATCATCCCTTCGATGCGTGGCGACCTGGTGTCGCGCCCCATCGGCGACGTGCTGAGCGAGGCCAAGGCCTTGTTCGAAGGCGGCGTGAAGGAACTGCTGGTCATCAGCCAGGACACCTCGGCCTACGGCGTGGACGTGAAGTACCGCACCGGCTTCTGGGACGGCAAGCCCGTGAAGACGCGCATGCTCGAACTGGTGCAGACCCTGGGCGAGATCGCCGAGCCCTACGGCGCCTGGGTGCGCCTGCACTACGTGTACCCCTACCCGAGCGTGGACGACGTGCTGCCGCTCATGGCCACGGGCCGCGTGCTGCCCTACCTGGACGTGCCGCTGCAGCACAGCCACCCCGATGTCCTGAAGCGCATGAAGCGCCCCGCCAGCGGCGAGCGCAATCTGGAGCGCATCCAGCGCTGGCGCGAGGTCTGCCCCGAGCTGGTCATCCGCAGCACCTTCATCGCCGGCTTCCCGGGCGAGACGGAAGAAGAATTCCAGCACCTGCTGGATTTTGTGCGCGAAGCGCAGATCGACCGCGCGGGCTGCTTTGCCTACAGCGATGTGAACGGCGCCGCCGCCAACGAGCTGCCCGGCATGCTGCCCATGGAAGTGCGCGAAGAGCGCCGCGCCCGCTTCATGGCCGTGGCCGAAGAGGTCTCCATCGCGCGCCTGCAGCGCCGCGTGGGCGCCACCATGCAGGTGCTGGTGGACTCGGCCCCCGCGCTGGGCCGCAAGGGCGGCGTGGGCCGCACGTACGCGGATGCGCCCGAGATCGACGGCACGGTGCAGCTGCTGCCGCCCGAGAAGATCAGCAAGACCATGAAGGTGGGCGAGTTCACGCGCGCCCGCATCGTGGGCGTGCGTGGTCACGACCTGATCGCCCAGCCGATCTGACCGTTCGGGCCATGCTCAGGACCCTGCGCGCATGCCTGGTGGTGGCCGCTGCCTTGCTGGCAAGCGGGGCAGGGCACGCGGGTTGCTCCGAGGTCCTTTCCGGGCGCTCCAGCACGCACGAGGTCACCATCAACGATGGGGGCTGCGAATTCGGCAAGCTCATGATCGGTGTGGAGGTGCTGCGGTCCGCGAAGCCGCAGCCGGCCGCTGTGGCGCGGTCTTCGGCTTCGGGCATGGTCGCCTTTGACAGCCAGTGCCAGTGGACCCCGGACGGCCGGGCCGGCTTTGCCTGCGGTGCCGATGGCGCTACGGTGCTGGCCGGCGCCACCTACCGCCGGGTGCCCGGCCGCAAGAAGGTCTGTGGTGACCCCCGCTGGCCCGTGTACCAGTGCACCCAAGGCTGCAGCCAGCCGGGCGTGCCGCGGGTGCTCCGCATTGATCCCTACGAGTGCTGAGGCCTTGGGCCACGGGGTATCCTTTTCGCCCATGACAAGACGACATCTGCAGCACACCGTGGTCGCCTGGGGGCTCAGCCTGGTTGCGGGCCTGGCGTTCGCAGCGCCAGCGGCCGCGCCGGTGCGCGGCGAGATCGATCGCCTGCTGGCCGCGCTCCAGTCCTCGGGCTGCGAGTTCCAGCGCAATGGCTCCTGGCACGGCGCCGCGGAGGCGAAGACGCATCTGCTGCGCAAGCTCGACTACATCGAAAAGCGCAGCACGCTGCCCAGCACCGAGAAATTCATCGAGCTGGCTGCCTCGTCGAGCAGCGCCTCGGGCCAGGCCTACCAGGTGCGCTGCAACGGCAGCGTTCAGCCCAGCGCCCAGTGGTTCGCCAAAGAGCTGCAAAAGATCCGGGCGGGTGGCAGTGCCGGCGGCCCGGGCATGGCATCTTCCCAATAGGCGCCCCAAGCACCGGGTGGCCAGTCTGCTACCGGTAGAACACCGAGGGCGGCACGCCGAAGTGGCGGCGGAACATGGCGGTGAAGGCGCTGTGGCTGGCATAGCCGCAGCCCAGGGCCACGGCGATGAGCTTCTCGCCCCGGGCGATGGCGGTCAAGGCGGCCAGCAGCCGGGCCTGCTCGCGCCACTGCGCAAAGCCCATGCCCGTGCCTTGCACGAACAGGCGCTGCAGCGTGCGCTCGCCCACGCCGATGGTGGCGGCCCAGGCCCTGGCGCTGCGCGCATCGTCGGGCCGCTCCATCAGCGCGCTGCACACGCTGCGCAGGCGTTCGTCGGCGGGCAGGGGCAGGTGCAGCGGCACCGTGTCGCAGGTGCGCAGTTCGTCGGCCAGCAGGGCGAGCAGGCGCCGGTCGCGCGCTGACAGGGCGCCCTCCATGGGCAGGCGCACGGCCTCGACCAGCAGCTCGCGCAGCAGCGGCGAGACGTTGACGACGCAGCTGGCCGCCGGCAGGCGCGCGATGGCGGTGGCATCGATGTAGGCGGTGCGCATCAGCACTTCGCCCGACATGGTGACGTTGTGGCGCAGCCCGGCCACCATCCACAGCGCGCGGTGGGGCGGCACCACCCAGGAGCCGGCGTCCGAGTGCACGACCATCACGCCCTCGGTGGCATAGAGCAGTTGCCCGCGGGGGTGGGCGTGCCAGCCCGTGGAGCGGCCCGAAGGCCAGCGGTTGTCCATGGCCACCAGGGGGCGCGTGATGCGGTCCCAGTCCAGGGAGCGGTGGTGGGGGGAAGAGGCCATGTCCGATTTTCTACAGAAATCAGCCGATTGGCGTGAGACGGAATCTGCCAGCCGCCCTACGCTGGCGGCATGACTGACCACCCCACACCCCCCTCCCTACCGCACGCAGTCCGCAGCACACCCTGGCACACCGACACGGCCCTGGCGCACCTGGGCCGCACGTCGGCCACGGCCGCCCTGTCGGTGAATCCGCCGCTGGTGCGGGCATCGACCACCGTGTTCCCAACCCTGGCGGAGTTCAAGGACTCGTACCGCGGCACCGTGTTCGAGGCCCCGCGCTACGGGCGCTCGGGCACGTCCACCCAGTTCGAGCTGCAGGCCGCCATGGCGCAGCTGTGCGGTGCGCAGAGCTGTATCGCGCTGCCATCGGGGCTGGCGGCCATTGCCGCCGTGCTGGGCGCCCATGCGCGGCCGGGCGGGCAGATCCTGGTGCAGGAGGGCGTGTACGGGCCGGCCCAAGTGCTGTGCGACCAGGTGCTGGCGCCGCTGCAGTGCCGCATCGACTATTTCGACAGCGTGGACTCCTTGCGTGAGCTTTGGACCGACCAGGCCTGCCTGGTCTTCATCGAAGTGCCCTCGTCGCTCACGATGCGCATGCTGGACGCCGCGGCGGTCAGCGAATTCGCGGCCTCCCGGGGCGTGCCGGTGGCCTGTGACTCCACCTGGGGCACGCCGCTCTTCTTTGACGCACATGCGCTGGGCATTGCGCTGTCGATCCATGCGGCCACCAAGTACATCAACGGCCATTCGGACGTGGTGCTGGGGCTGGTCACGGGCTCGTACGAGGCGCTGGCCTCCACCCGGGCCTGGTGCGACCGCCAGGGTTCCCATGTGTCGGCCGATGCCTGCGCGCTGGTGCTGCGCGGCATGCGCACCCTGGGCCTGCGCATGCCGCGCCACCATGCGAGCGCGCTGGCCGTGGCTGCGTGGCTGCAGGCGCAGCCGCAGATCGAGCGGGTGCTGTTTCCGGCCCTGCCGTCGGACCCGGGCCATGCGCTATGGCGGCGGCAGTTCAGCGGCGCGCCCGGGCCCTTCACGGTGGAGCTGGCGCCCTGCAGCGAGGCCGCGTTCGAGGCCTTCATCAACGCCCTGCAGCTGTTCGGGCTGGGCACCAGCTGGGGCGGTTTCGAAAGCCTGGTGATGCCGGCCATTGCACACCACCTGCGCGCGCTGCCGGTGCAGCCCGACGCGGGGCGCCTGGTGCGCCTGCACATCGGGCTGGAGGCGCCTGGCGACCTGTGCGATGACCTGGCAGCGGCACTGGCGCACATCGGCCACGGCGCTGGCCCTTCTTCGCCCTGAGCTGGTGCAGCGCGCGGCGGGGCCGCTGCACACATAAAACTTTACACATTTGCGTGCGCCGACGGTGGGGCCAGTACGGGCGAAGCGGCGCAGTTCAGGGCAAACTCCAGGGCACAAGAGGCAGGGCCGGCTTTCGCGTGCGACCGCGCGGGTGCGGGGGCTGGCGCTGCCTTGCAAACACAACAAGACACCCGACCGACCGACCGGCCTGCCCGCCATGCGCCTGTTTCGCAACGCCTTTCACGTCTCGATGCTCGAGGCGCGGCTGCTGCGCAGCTTTCCCAAGCTGCGCTGGTCGCTGCTGGGCGTGGTGGTCATCCCGGCGTTCTACGCCTTCATCTACCTCGAATCGGTGTGGGACCCCACCAGCCACACCCGCAACCTGCCGGCCGCCATCGTCAACCTGGACCGCGGTGCCATGGCCAATGGCCAGGCGGTGAACCTGGGCATGGACCTGGCCCAGACGCTCAAGGACAAAGAGCAGTTCGGCTTTTATGAAGAGGGTGATCCCGAGGTGGCCCGGCGTGCCGTGCGCCAGGGCAAGAGCCTGTTTGCGCTGGTGATTCCGGCCGACTTCAGCGCCGGGGCCATGGCCGCGGGCTCGCCGGGGGCTGGCAAGCTCGTGGTGTTTGCCTCCGAGGGCAACAACTACGCGGGTGCCGGCTTTGCCCGGCGCTTTGCCGAGGAGCTGGGGCACCAGGTGAACGAATCGCTCAACGAAAAGCGCTGGGAGGTGGTGCTCGGTGCCAGCTCTTCGGCGGCCGACAGCCTGCAGCGCCTGCACGAAGGCGTTGCCAAGCTGCGCGAAGGGGCGGTGGCATTGCACAGCGGCATGGGCAAGGCCGAGGGCGGATCGGCGCAACTGGCCAAGGGGGCGACCGAGCTGTCCAGCGGCGTGGCGCAGTTGGGCGATGGCATGAAGCAGCTGGGCGCGGGCGCGCGCACGCTCGATGCGAAGAAGCCCGAAGCAGCGGACCTGCAGGCCCTGAAAGCCGGCGCCCGGCAACTGGCCAGCGGGCAGGAGGAACTGCGCCAGGCCCTGCCGCAGCTCGAAGACGGCGCGCAGCGCCTGGCCGATGGGGCGGGGCAGTTGCGCGACGAGTCCAAAGGCCTGCTCTTCGGCGGTGACAAGGTCTCGGGCGCTGCCGGGCAACTGGCCGATGGCGCGACACAACTGCATGGCGGCCTGCAGCAGGCCAGCCAGGGCCAGGCCCGGCTGGCCGAGGGCGCGGGAACCCTGTCGCAGGGCGTGGCGCAGATGGCGGACGGCTTTGGTGCGTATTCGGCCGGCGCCTCCACGCTGGCGGCCAAGGTGCCGGCCGATGCCAAGGTCGACCAGGTGGTGGACGGCAGCAAGGCGCTGGCCGGCGCCGCCGGCGAGCTGCGCACGGGCTTGCTCAAGGTGAAGGACGGCTCCTCGCAGCTGGTGCTGGGGCTCGATACGCTGGAAGCCTCGCTGCCCTCGGGCGGCCCCGGCATGGAGGGCACGGCCAGCGGCCTGGCCATTTCGGTCAAGCCGCAGATCGAGATCGATGCACCGGTCAAGAACAACGGCATGGGCCTGGCGCCCAATTTCATCCCCATTGCGCTGTGGCTGGGCGCGGTGATGACGGCCTTCATCTTCCACCTGCGCCGCCTGCCCGACGAGGCCGCGGGTTACTCGCGCGTCTCGCTGCTGCTGGGCAAGCTCTGGGTGCTGTGGAGCGTGAACCTGCTGCAGGCCGCCTGCGTGCTGGCCATGGTCTGGTTCATGCTGGGCATACAGGCGGTCAACACCCTGGGGCTGGCGCTGTCGATGGCGGTCACCTCGCTGACCTTCATGCTCGTCATCCTGGCCCTGGTGCGCGCCTTCGGCGACGTGGGCAAGGCCATCGCGCTGATCCTCATGGTGCTGCAGCTGTCGTCGGCCGGCGGCGTGCTGCCGGTGGAGCTGACCAGCACCTTCTACCGCGACATCAGCCCCTGGCTGCCCTTCACCTGGTCCATCAAGGCCGTGCGCGCCAGCGCCTTCGGTGCCCTGGGCGGCGACTGGGGCATGGCGCTGGCCGTGCTCGGGCTGTTCGCTGCCGGGGCCTTCGTGTTCTCGCTGCTGGTGGGGCAGTGGAAGTTCGTGCCGCCCGAGGAGCACAAGCCCGCCATGGATATCTGAAGTGAGACACCCCCTGAGTCGCTTCGCGCCTTCACCCCTCTCTCGACTCGCTGCGCGATTCGGGAGGGGGACGCCCCCAGCGCGGCGGGGCGGCCCTTGCGCGGGGGCACTGGCCTTGGCCGCGCCGGTTTCATGCGTCGTGGGTGCCGCGCAGTGCAATGGATGACTGATACGGACTTGTACTCAATCGTATAACCAGCCGGGCAGCCGCAGGCAGTGCTGTAGCACGGCAAGGCGAACCAACGACGTTAGGCGATTGAATGCAAATCCGCATGAGCGCAGGCGGGCGCTGGCCGGTGCCCGTGGGGCGACGGGAGGGCAGCCACGCCGTGGGGGCCGGTGGTAGATTCGTCGGGCCCTTCATTTTCCCTTTGCTGCCCGTCCCCCCATGTCCGCCATCCTGTTCCTGCTGGTCGTGCTGTTCTGGGCGGCCGTTGCATCGGCACTGGCGTTCAAGCTGGTCAAGCGGATTCCCGCTTCCATCGGGCTGCGCGCCGCGCTGTGGCTGGTGCTCACACCCATGCTGCTCTTGGCCCCGATGGCCGACGAGATCGCCGGGGCGCGGCAGTTCGAGGCGCTGTGCCGGCCCGAGAATGCCTACCAGGTCCACTTCAAGGTGGACCACCCGCGCGACCTGCGGCAGGTGCGCAAGGGGCATGGCACGGTGGCGGGCCGGTGGATTCCCATCGGCGTGGAGCAGACCGATTACCTGGACCGCAAGACGGGCGCGGTGGCCGCATCGGTCAAGGCCTACCGCACCGAAGGGGGCTGGTTCTCGCGCAAGATCCTGCAGGGCTGGGGCCCCTGGTTCGGGCGCGGCGAATGTGCGCCCAGGCCGGACCAGGTGCGCCAGCTGCTTACCCTGGCCGGCACGGTGTAGAGGTTGCCGCCTTCAGGCGAACTCAATTCCTTTGGCCACCAGCCCCACCAGATCGATGCGGGTTGCGTTGAGATCCAGGTTGGCCGCCATGACCACCAGCTCGGCCGCACTGGTGCCCCCGGCCATGATGTCGGTGAGGATCTTGAGCTCGCCATCCGTGCCCGCCCGGCCTGTGACGTTGGTCCACAGCGTCTGCGCGACCTGGGTGGGGGTGCTGGCCCCCAAGAGCTGCAGCCCCAGGCCGGCAATGGTCTGGCTGCTGGCGCCGGCATCGAGCAGGCGGATCACCTCGCCCACGATGCCCTTGTTGGCCAGAATGCCCGGGCCGGCCAGGGCCCCCAGCAGCTTGGCCGCCTGGCCCGCATTGCCATTGAGGTCCAGCGCCAGCTTGGTATCGCTGAAGCTCACGCGCTCGACGCGGGTTACATCCAGCATGGCTCCATCGGTCATGCGCTGCAGGGTGAAGGATCCATTGGCGTTGGCCTGGATGTGCGTCTGCGCCAGGGTTGCAGGGATGACCACGGTATCGGTGCCCGCACCACCGTCCACATAGCGTGCCAGGCCCAGGGTCGGGGTGATGGTATTGTTGGCGGCATCGCCGTTGACGAGCACATCGCGCACTGCATCGACGCGGATGGCGCCTGCACCGGCCATGCCCTCCAGGAGTTGGGCCGGCGTCTTGCCCGCGGTCTGCGTGGGGAACACCTGGGCGAACAAGGTTGCCACCTCCAGCGCCGTCTTGCCGGCCAGGCTCTGGATGATGGCGCCTTCGCCCTGGTTCAGGTCGCGCCCCAGCCACTTCTGGAACAGATAGGCCCCGGCCTCCTCGGCCGCACTGTGCGCCACCGTGAGACTCGGGCCGGTCGCAAAGCGCACCTGCTCCACATCCACCAGCCAGTCGGACACGCCACTGGCGGTATGGGTCAGCTTGATGCCCGCCCCTTCGAGAACCACGGTGTAGTCGCTGCGCGCCCCCTCCTGGATCGCCACATCAAAGCCCGTGCCGCCATTGAGTTTGTCGCTGCCGGTTCCTCCGGAGAGCAGGTCATTGCCCGCACCGCCAAACACGGTGTCGTCCCCCGCATCGCCATGGACCTGGTCATCGCCGGCCTCGCTGCCCACGGTGTCATTGCCGCCACCGCCATGGATCACATCGTCATCGGGGCCCAGCACGATCCACTGGGCGGCGCCATCGCCGCTGGCGGCATTCTGGCCGGCCCCGCCGATCAGCCGCACATTGCCCACCACGGCGATGAAGTCGATGTTGTCCACCTGGATCACCGTGCCCGAAGGCAGGGTGCGTGCGTCCAGGATGATGGCCTGCTTGCCATCACCCGCCGCATCGCTGCCGGTGATCACCAGGGGTTGCGAAGCGTCGTAGCCGGCACCGATGCTGGGCTTGAGGATCTGCACCGTGAGCGGCTCATTGGGTGGCATGCTGGCAAAGAACACCTGGCCGGCATTGGTCAGCTCGGGGTTGTCGCCGGCAATGCGCTCGATGCGAAAGCCCAGTTCAGCCAAGGCGGCCGAGCCCATGGTGGTGGTCGTCAGCCCCTCGGCCGACAGGCCCACGCCGGTGGGCAAGCCGACGGTGACGATGGGGTGGCCATCGGGCGCCTTGGCGATGGGGATGTCGGCCAGCGGGCTGGTGGTGCCGGGTACCTCCGGGCGCGTGGGAGGCACGACCGGGATGGTGATGATGGTCGAGCCACCAGGGCCAGGGGTGGTGGTGACGGGCACGCCGTCCACCGTGGTGGGGGGCGGGGTCGTGCCGCCACCGCCACTGGAAGGAAAGCCCCCCACGGTGATTGCATTGCCCGTGAGATCGGCGATCACCACGGTCGCATCGGCCCCGGTGTTCCAGTCCTCGGCAAACGCAATGTTGTAGGTGGTGCTGTCGGTGGCGCTGGTGCCGGCCTTGTCCAGCAGCAGGTTCACGGCAGTCTTGTCGGCAGCGTCCAGCGTCAGGCTGAAGCTGGTGGCACTGGTGATCTCCACATCGGCGGTGGTCGCCAGCACATGGGTGCCGCCGGCCTTGCCGGTGAAGGTCAGCTTGCCGGCCGCGATGTCATTGAGCGCCCCGGCCTTGCCCAGGAGGCCGGTACCGGTGACCACCAGCACCCCGGTGCCCACATCGTAGGTGGCGCTGGTGACGGTGGGCACGGCCACGTTGGAGGCCGTGACGGCATTGGTGGCATCGACCACCACCAGGGCGGCGTCCGCCCCGGCGGCCCAATCCTCGGCGGCCGCCAGGTTGTAGGTGGTGGTGCTGGTGGAGCTGGTGCCGTTCTTGTTGAGCAACTGGTTCACCGCGGCGCGGTCGGTCGCGCCCAGCGTCAGCGTGAAGCCGGTGGCACTGGTGATCTCAGCGTTGGCGGTGGAGGATGTCAGCGCGTAGGTGGAGCCGCCCTCGCCAGTCAAGGTGAACTTGGTGGCCAGGACATCGTTGGCCGCGCCGGCCAGGGCGCTGAAGCCCGTGCCCGTGACCGCCAGGGTGCCCGTGGAGGCGTCGTAGGTGGCGCTGGTGATGGCGGGCAGCGGCACATTGGAGACCGTGATGGGCGAGGTGGCATCGGCAATGCTGGCGCCCGTGACCTCGCTGTTCCAGTCGTCGGCGGCGGCCAGGTTGTAGGTGGTGCCGCCGGTGGAGGATGTACCGTTCTTGTTGAACAGCGCCTGCACCGCAGCGATGTCCGCGCCGGTGAGGGTCACGGTGAAGCTGGTGGCATCGATCACCTCCACATTGCCCGTGGTGGACAGGAGATGGGAGCTGCCCTCGCCGGTGATGGAGAGCTTGTTGACGGTGATGTCGTTGGTGGCGCCGATGGACTTGAGCAGGCCCGTGCCGGTGACCGCCAGGGTGTGGGTGGTGGCGTCGTAGGTGGCGCTGGTGATGGTGGGGGCGGTGACGTTGCTGACCGTGACAGCGTTGCCCGTGAGGTCCGAAGCCGAAGGCCTGGTCGTATTCCAGTTGGCTTGCGCGCCCACGTTGTAGACCGAGCTGTCCGCAGCCAGCGTGCCATCCTTGTTCAGCAAGCCATTGACCGCCAGCTTGTCTGCAGCGTTGAGCGTGACCGAGAAGCTGGTGGCGCTGGAGGCGGTGACGTTGGCGGTGGTCAGGGGGTAGGAGCCACCACCGGCCTGGCCAACGATGTTCAGTTTGGAGACATCGATCGTGTCGCCAATAACCATGTTCAGCGCCGAGACCGTGAGGGTGCCTGTGGCGGCATCGTAGGTGGCCGACTGGATGCTGGGGGCGGCGTTGCTGACGGTGATGGCGTTGCCGGTGAGGTCGGCGATGTCGGCGCCGGTGATGGGGCTGTTCCAGTCGTCGGCGGCGGCGATGTTGTAGGGGGTGGTGCTGGCAGACGAAGTGCCATTCCTGTTGAGCAGGTTGCTCACACCGGCGATGTCTGCACCGGTGAGCGTGATGCTGAAGCTGGTGGCGCTGGTGACCTCCACGTCGCCGGAGGTGGACAGGGCATAGTTGCCCCCGCCCTCGCCGGTGATGGTGAGCTTGCCGATGGTGATGTCGTTGGTGGCGCCGAAGGCCCTCACAAGGCCGGTGCCGGTGACGACGAGGGTGTTGGTGGAACCGTCGAAGGTGGCCGAGGTGATCGTCGGGGCGGCCACGTTGCTGACAGTGACACCGTTGCCGGTGGCGTCGGCGCTGCTGGAGCGGCTGGTGTTCCAGCTGGAATTGGCGCCCAGGTTGAAGGTGGTGCCGTCCGCCGAGACCGTACCGTTGTTGTTCAGGATGCCGTTGACGTTGAGCTGGTCGGCGGCATTGAGCGTGATCGAGAAGCTGGTGGCGCTGGCGGCAGTGACGTTGGCACTGGTCAGCGCATAGCTGCCACCCTGGCCGGTGACACTGAGCTGGGAGACATCGATCGTGTCGCCAATAACCATGTTCAGCGCCGAGACCGTGAGGGTGCCTGTGGCGGCATCGTAGGTGGCCGACTGGATGCTGGGGGCGGCGTTGCTGACGGTGATGGCGTTGCCGGTGAGGTCGGCGATGTCGGCGCCGGTGATGGGGCTGTTCCAGTCGTCGGCGGCGGCGATGTTGTAGGGGGTGGTGCTGGCAGACGAAGTGCCATTCTTGTTGAGCAGGTTGCTCACACCGGCGATGTCTGCACCGGTGAGGGTGATGCTGAAGCTGGTGGCGCTGGTGACCTCCACGTCGCCGGAGGTGGACAGGGCATAGATGCCCCCGCCCTCGCCGGTGATGGTGAGCTTGCCGATGGTGATGTCGTTGGTGGCGCCGAAGGCCCTCACAAGGCCGGTGCCGGTGACGACGAGGGTGTTGGTAGCACCGTCGAAGGTGGCGCTGGTGATGGTGGGAGCGGTGACGTTGCTGACGGTCACACCGTTGCCGGTGGTGTCTGCTGGCGCGTTGACCGTGGAGTTCCAGCCCGTGGCCCCGGCCAGGTTGAAGACCGTGGTGTCTGCGGCGGCGGTGCCGTTGTTGTTCAGGATGCCGTTGACGGCCAGCTTGTCGGCGGCACCGAGCGTGAGTGTGAAGGCGGTGGCGCTGGTGGCCGTTGTGTTGGCGGTGTCCGCGGTCAGCAGGTAGCTGCCGCCCTGGCCCGCAAGGGTCATCTTGGTGGCATCGATGGCATCGCCCGTCTGCATGCCGGTGGTGGTGACCACCAGGGTGCCGGTGGCTGCGTCATACGTGGCCGAGCTGAGGGTGGGCAAGACCGCATTGGAGACCGTGATGCCATTGAGCGTGAGGTCGGCGACCACCACAGCGGCATCGGCGCCGGCGGCCCAGTCTTCGTTGGCCACCAGGTTGTAGGGGGTAGCGCCCGAGGACTGCGTGCCGTTGGCGGTGAGCACGGTGCGCAGACCCGTCTGGTCCGCACCCGACAGCACGACGGTGAACTGGGTGTCGGAGCTGATCTCCACGCCGCCCGTGGTCAGCGGGTACGTGGTGCCCCCCTGGCCGGTGATGCCCAGCTTGCTCACATCGATGTCATTGGTGGCGCCATTGAGCTTGAGGAAGCCCGTGCCGGTGACCACCAGGGTGCCGGTGCTGGCGTCGTAGGTGGCGTTGGCGATGGTGGGCACGGCCACGTTGGAGACCGTGATGCCGCTGTTGGCATCGGCGACCACCACCGCGGCATCGGCGCCGGCCGCCCAGTCTTCGGCGGCGGCCAGGTTGTAGGTGGTGCCGCCGGTGGAAAGGGTGCCGCTCTTGTTGGCGATCTGGTTGATGGCCAGCTTGTCGGCGCCATTGAGTGTGACGGAGAAGGTGGTGCCGTTGATGATCTCCACGCTGGTGCCGGTCAGCGCGTGGTCCACCCCGCCCTCGCCGACAAAGCGCAGCTTGCTCACGTCGATGTCGTTGGTGGTGCCATTGAGCTTGAGAAAACCGGTGCCCGTGACCAGCAGCACGCCGGTGGCTGCGTTGTAGGTAGCGCTGGTGATGGTGGGCACGGCCACGTTGGAGACCGTGACCGGGTTCGAAAGGTCGGCCGCGCCGACCGCAGACCCTGCGGCCCAGGTGGCGGCCGCAGAGAGGTTGTAGACGGGAGTTGTGGTGGTAGGGCTGGTGCCGTCCTTGTTGGCGATCTGGTTGATGGCAGCTTTGTCGGCGGCGTTGAGTACGACGGTGAACGAGGTGCCGTCGGTGATCTCCACGCCGGTGGTGGTCAGCGTGCGGGTGGCGCCGCCTTCGCCGCCGAAGGTCAGCTTGGTGAGATCGATGTCGTTGTCGGTGCCGTTGAGCCGGACAAAATTCGCGCCCGTGACCGACAGCGTGCCGGTGGCTGCGTTGTAGGTGGCGCCGGTGATGGTGGGGGCGGCCACATTGCTGGCCGTGAGGGTATTGCTTGCGTCGGCCGTGTTGGCGACCGTCACATTGGTGTTCCAGTCGTCCGCGGCAGCCAGGTTGAAGGTGGTGCCGCCGGTGGACGTGCTGCCGTTCTTGTTGATGAACTGGTCGATGGCGGCCCGGTCGGCCGCGTTGAGCGTGGCACTGAATGTGGTGGCGTTGGTGGCCGTGGTGGTGCCGCTGGTGAGGACACGCGAGAGACCGCCCTCGCCGCTGATGGTGATCTTGTTGAGGGCGATGGTATCGCCCGCAGTCATGTTGGTGCCGGTGACCGAGAGGAGGCCGGTGGCCGCATCGTAGGTGGCGCTGGTGATGGTGGGGAGGATGATGGGCGTCTCGAAATCGATGTCGTCCAGCGAGACGTAGATCTTCGGACTGCCCGTTGCCGTGAACGTGAAGCTGGTGATGTTGTAGAAGTCGGTGTTGCTGGAGAAGTCGTACAGCGGGTACTTCGTGTCTGAGGTGAAGGTGAGCGCGGTCCCGCCTTGCGGGGTGAGGGTGTAGTCCACTGAGGGCGCCCCGGAAACTACATCTTCCTCCACCAAAAAGCTCAGCCCCTTCAGGCGAAAGGCACTGCCATCGGTTGCGCTGACGGTGACGGTGGTCGCTCCGCTTCCGCCGAGATCCAGCATCAAGTAGGTACTCGCAGTCGGTGTGTACGTGCCTGGGTTCTGGACCATGTGATCGTAGCCAGACCCTCCAGCGAGCGTGTACCGCACGCCCATGTAGTCAAATACAGCCCCGCTTCCGATTTGCTGAGCGGCGATGCTGAAGGTTTGATCGTTCGGCACCAGCACCCCCTGATAGCGCGCCAGGCCCGCCAGCGGTGCCGTGCCCACGGCCCCCTGCTGCCGGTCCAGCGCCCAGCTGCCGCCCAGGTGCGCGGCGCCCACCAGCCCCGTGGCGGCGGCCACATGGGCGCCTGTGACCAGCGCCAGGGCCTGTACGAAATTGGCGCCCAGCTCGCCCGCGCCGGCGCGGCAGCCATAGACCAGGATGTCGCCCTCTTCGGCCAGCGCCTGGCCGATGGTGGCCAGCGCCTGCGCATGGGCGGGCTCGGCCGCCAGGGCGGCGGTCAACTGCAGGCTGCCCAGCAGCAGGCTGCCCGGTGTGCCGTGGCTCAGCACATGCAGCGCGCCGATGCCGCTGCGCCCCTGTAGGTGGGCGGCCATCTGCGCCAGGCCATCGCTCCAGCCGTCGAGCACCACCACCTCGGCACCTTCGGGGGCGGCGGCCGCCAAGGTTTGCCAGTCGTGCAGGTCGTCGAAGACAAAAACCACCTGCGCTGGCGTGGTGACGGCGCACGGGGCAGGGTGGCGCTGGCTGGCGATGGCGTGGCGGGTCATGGGCAGTTTCCTTGTGCATGGGCAGCCCTCGTGCCGCGAGAGGCTTCCTGTTGTGTTGATTCAGGGTGCGAGAGCAACCAGCACCCCGGGGGCTGCGCGCACGTTCGTGGTTCTGGACGGCGGCGGGCGCGCTGCTGGGGCATGGGACGGAGTGGCCCGGTTCGGGCCGGCCGCTCCCTGCTGGTTGCCGTGTGTGGCGCGCTGCGCCAACCGATTATTACCAGAAAGTAAAAATTCTTACGACAATGAATTGCCAAGGGCTGCGAGGGGTGGCGCGGCGATGCCCCACCTGCCTCAGGCGAATTCCAGGCCCTTCGCCGTCAGGCGAATTCCAGGCCCTTCGCTGCCAGCCCCACCAGATCGATGCGGGTTGCGTTGAGATCCAGGTTGGCCGCCATGACCACCAGCTCGGCCGCACTGGTGCCCCCGGCCATGATGTCG
>NZ_JACHLK010000016.1 GCF_014207955.1 Acidovorax soli | reverse complement strand
ACGGGCAGCGGGGTCGTCTTTTCTTGGCCTACCTTCTTTTGACGAAGCAAAAGAAGGTAGGTGCGCCGCCGGGCGCACATCCCGGCTCCCGCCCTCGGCAAAGGCATGCAGCAGGCACGGAAAGCATGGGTGGGCAGGCCCCATAGATACATTCTGAAATAAACCGAAACTGCCCCGAGACCCCCCCAAACCCGCCCAGGCGCACCATAAGACCCATGTTCAACACCGTCCATGAAAGGACTGCACCATGAAACCCTGGATCCAAAAAACCCTGGCCGGCGTGTTCGGCGCCACCATCGTCCTGGGCGGTCTGACCGCGTGCGCTGGCGGCCACCGCCACGGCGAGATGGGCCCCGAGAAGATCGCCGAGATCCGTGGCAAGGTCGTCAACCGGGTGAGCAGCAAGCTGGACCTCGATGATGCGCAAAAGGCCAAGCTCAATGCTCTGGCCGATACCCTGCAGGCCCAGCGCGCCGCGTTCAAGGGCAAGACCCCTGACCCGCGCGCCGAGGCGAAGGCCATTGTCGCGGGCGAGAAATTCGACCGTGCACGCGCCCAGGCCCTGATGGAAGAGAAGACCCGCGCCGTGCAGACCGCCAGCCCCGAGGTGATCGCGGCCCTGGCCGATTTCTACGACAGCCTGAACCCCGCGCAGCAGCAGAAGGTGCGTGAGATGATGGACAAGCGCGGCCGCCACGGCGGCGGCTGGATGTCCCGCGGCTGAGCGCAGGGAGCCACGCATGTCCCCCGCACTGCAACCCATCCACACGCTGACCGAGCGCGTGCGCCTGCACGGCCCCCAATTGCTGGCGGGCCTGCCGGATCCCCATGACGAGCTGATGTCGCTGGTCTGGGGGCCCCGGTTCGACCGCGAGCATGCCATGGGCCTGCTGGCGCGGCAGCCCGAGCACGCGGCCCTGACGCTGCCCGCGTTGCTCGATGCGGCCGACCGCTTCGACGCCCTGCACACCGGCGCCAAGCACCGCCTGCGCCAGCTGATCGTGCGCCACCGCGCCCTGGGCGGTGCTCTGGACAGCTGACCTTCTTAGAATCGGCCATGCACCGGATCCTGCTCATCGATGACGACGCCCAGCTCGGCCCCCCGCTGGCGGTCTATTTCCAGCGCTTCGAGCTGGAGCTTACGCATGCCCTCAGGCCCAGCGAGGGGCTGGCACAGCTCTCGGCGGGCGGCTTTGATGCCGCCATCCTGGACGTGATGCTGCCCGAGATGGATGGCTTCGAACTGTGCCGCACCATCCGCAAGCAGGGGGACCTGCCCATCGTCATGCTCACCGCGCGCGGTGACGTGATGGACCGGGTGGTGGGGCTGGAGCTGGGTGCCGACGATTACCTGCCCAAGCCGTTCGAACCGCGCGAATTGGTCGCGCGCTTGCAGACGGTGCTGCGCCGGCGGCGCAGCGACGGGCCGGGCCATGGGCAAGGCCAGGGGCCGCTGGAATTTGAAGGACTGCACATTGATGCCGCACGCCGCAGCGTGCTGCGCCAGGGGGTGGCGGTGGAGCTGACCGGCACCGAGTTCGATCTTTTGCACCTGCTGGCGCGCGAGCCGGGCCGCGTGTTCAGCCGCGACGACATCCTGAACCAGCTGCGCGGCCACGAGGCCGAGCTCTACACCCGTGCGGTGGACATCGTGGTCAGCCGCCTGCGCAAGAAGCTCGAGCCGCTGGACTGCATCAAGACGCTGCGCAACGCGGGCTATTCGCTGGCCCTGAGAAAGGCAGCACCATGAGGCGCTGGGGGCAGCAACGCGGCGCCGCCGACGTGACTGGCGCCCCGCCGCCCCCAGGCGGGCGCCGGGGCTGGTGGCGCCACCACCATCGCCACCATGGCGAGGATGGCCAGCCCTGTCCCTGGCACCGGCGCGCACGCGATGCGGTCGGGCACTCGCTGCGCATCCGCCTGGTGCTGCTGTTCCTGGTGCTGGCCTGCATGACCACCATCACCTTCGTGGGGGGGGTGCAAAAGGCCTTGTCGGTCGGCTGGCGCGAGGCGGCGCGGCCGCTGCTCATGGACTATGTGGACCGCCTGACCGGCGAGATCGGTACCCCGCCGAGCGTGGAGCGTGCCCAGGCCATCGTGCAGCGCCTTCCCATCCACCTTCGCATCGAGGGGCCTACCGTGAACTGGGTCTCGCACCCCGACATCCAGCGCCCGGACTGGATGCGCGACCGCAACCCGCGCAACCCCAAGGAGCGCTGGCTCGACGATGGTGACGAGGGCCACCGCCTGCTGCAGCGCACCACGGCCGATGGCCACTTCATCGAGTTCGGCCTGAACGCCATGACCTGGGAGCAAAAGCCCCGGGTGGCCTGGGTCACGCTGTCAGTGCTGCTGCTGCTCACCGGGCTGTCGTACGTCTATGTGCGCCACCTGCTGCGCCCGCTCGACGACATCCGCCGTGGGGCCCGGCGTTTCGGCGAAGGGGATTTCGGCGAGCCCATCCCCGTGCGCCACGCCCACCGGCCCGATGAGCTGGGCCAGCTGGCGGCCACCATCAACACCATGGGCGAGGACATCCACCAGATGCTGGAGGCCAAGCGTGCCCTGTTGCTGGCCATGAGCCATGAGCTGCGCAGCCCGCTCACGCGCGCCCGCCTGAACACCGAGCTGCTGCCCGAGAACCCCGACGTCGTGCCCCAGCGCGATGCGCTGATGCGCGACCTGGGCGAGATGGCGCACCTGATCTCCGACCTGCTGGAAAGCGAGCGCCTGGCGGGCCGGCACGCGGCCCTGCACCGCGAGCCGACCAACCTGCCCGAACTGGCGCGCGAGGTGATCACCGAGCTGGAGGCGCGGCACGACTGCGCCGGCGACATCGTGGTCATCGCCGACCCGGCCCTGCCCGTGCTGGCGCTGGACCGCGGGCGCCTGCGCCTGGTGCTGCGCAACCTGCTGGACAACAGCCTGCGCCACTGCGAGCCCACGGCATCGCCGCCCGAGCTGCACCTGCGCAGCACCCCCACGGGGGTGGAACTCGAGGTGCGCGACCATGGCCCCGGCGTGCCGCCCGAACACCTGGCGCGCATGGCACAGGCCTTCTACCGGCCCGATGTGGCGCGCCAGCGCGCCACCGGGGGCGTGGGTCTGGGCCTGTACCTGTGCCGCCTGGTGGCCCAGGCCCATGGCGGCCAGTTCGAGCTGCGCAATGCCTCGCCGGGTCTGTCGGTGCGCATCACCCTGCCGGCCGAGCCTGCACAGGTGGCACCCACCAAGGGCTGAGCTAGCGCGAAGCCGCTCCGGGCGTGGTCATATCGTCGCGCTGCTGGGCAAAGGCGGCCTTGGCGATGCGCGCGAACAGTGCCGAGCGCGGGTTCTCGTGCCCCTGCTGGCCGGGGGTGGCCATCACCACAGACTGCGCTGTGAGCGGCCCGCGCAGGCGCCGGCAGGCCACGCGCTTGCCGTCGTAGCTCCAGTCGCGCACCGGCCGTGTGGTGAGCAGCGACACCCCCAGGCCATTGGCCACCAGCGAGCGCACCATCTCGATCGACGGGGTCTCGTGCGCGATGCGCGGCGCCACGCCGGCCTGGCGGAACAGCGAAAGAAAATACTCGCGGCTGTGCGGCAGGTTGATCAGGATGAAGGGCTCCTGCGCCAGGGTGGACAGCGCGAGGCTGCTGCGCGCCGCCAACGCATGGCCGGCTGGCAGCAGCGCATAGGGCACGAAGGAGGTGACGGCCTCCAGGCGCACGGCGCGCGCCAGGCCCAGGTCGTAGAGCAGGGCGGTGTCCAGCGCTCCGCGCTCCAGCTGCTGCACCAGCGCCTCGGTGTCGGCCTCGTGCACTTCGATCTCCACCTGCGGGTGCTTGGCGCGCATGCGCACCAGGATCTCGGGCAGGTAGCGCGGCGCCAGAGTGGTCAGGCAGCCCACGCGCAGCAGGCCGGCTTCTTCCTCGCGCCGCGGGCCTTCGAGCGCGCGCGCCTTCTCCAGCAGCGCCTGGGCCTCGCGCTGGCGCAGTCGGCCCGCGGCCGTGAGGTCCAGGCCCCGCGCGTGGCGGCGCACGAAGAGCACCTCGTTCCACAGCGATTCCAGGTCGGCAATCGCCTTGGAGATGGAGGGCTGCGACACGCTGAGCGCGTGCGCGGCCCGCGCGGCCCCGCCGTGCTGGGCCGCGGCCACAAAGTATTCGAGCTGGCGCAGGCTGATATTGATCAAGATGGTTGATCCATTGCATCAAGATTGAATATTTTATTTTGATGCAGAGATGGGCAACCATGGGGTCTCTTGCCTACTTCCACGGAGATCCCTGCGATGACCGCAACCACCCGCCCGCTCGACGGCGTGCGCATCCTCGACTTCAGCCGCGTGCTCGCGGGCCCGCTGTCCACGGCGCTGCTGGCCGACCTGGGTGCCGAGGTCATCAAGGTCGAGCCGCCGACCGGCGACGACTACCGCCACATCGGCCCCATGCGCGAGGGCATGAGCAGCCTGTTCACGGCGCTCAACCGCAACAAGAAAAGCCTGGTGCTCGATCTCAAGCACCCCGATGCTGCGCAGACCATCGCGGCCCTGGCCGCCACGGCCGATGTGGTGGTCGAGAACTTCCGCCCCGGCGTGGCCGAGCGCCTGGGCGTGGGACCCGAAGCGCTGCGCCGCGTGAACCCGGGGTTGGTCTATGTGAGCGTGTCGGGCTTTGGCCAGACCGGGCCGCTGGCCCACCTGCCGGCCTACGACATCATCGTGCAGGCCATGAGCGGGCTGATGGAGTCCACGGGCGAGCCGGGTGGTGCGCCCACCATGGTGGGTGAGGCCGTGTCCGATGTGATCGCCGGCCTGTTCGCCTCGTGGGCCACGCTGGCCGCGCTGCTGCAGCAGCGCCGCACGGGTGAGGGCCAGCATGTGGACGTGGCCATGTTCGATGCCACGCTGGCCTTCCTCGTCACGGGCGTCGGGCGTTACCTCTTCACCGGGCAGAGCCCGCGGCGCAGCGGCAACCGGCATGCGTTTTCGGCGCCGTTCGGCGTGTACCGCGCGCAGGACGGGCATTTCGCCCTGGCCGTGCTCAACCACAAGCTGTTCGCCGCGCTTGCGCAGCTCATCGGCCAGCCTGGCTTTGCCACGGACGCGCGTTTTGCCAGCGACGAACTGCGCCATGCCAACGAGCCTGTGCTGGCCGCCGCCATCGAGGCCTGGGCCGGGCAACGGCCGGTGGCCGAGGTGGTGGCCGCGCTGGAGGCAGCGGGCGTGCCCGGTGGCCCGCTCTGGACCACGGCCCAGGCGCTCGAATCCGAGCAGGGCAGGGCGCGCGGCCTGCTGTGCGCGGTGCACGACCCGCGCCTGCCCGGCCTGCGCGTGCCCACCCAGCCCGTCAAGTTCGGCGGCGCGGCGCCCAACCTTGCCGAGCCCGCGCCTGCGCTGGGTGAGCACACCGATGAGCTCATGGCCGCACTGCTGCACTGTGGTGGCGAGCGGCTGGCCGCGTTGCGCGAAGCCGGGCTGTTCGGCCCGGCACACGCCTCTGTCCCATCCCATTGAATCCCAAGGAGCTTTGCCATGACCACCATCCACCGCCTGGGTGTGACCCCCGAGGACCAGGGCGTTGCCGACGCCGTGGCCCGTTTCGCCAGCGAGGTGCTGGCGCCGCGCGCCCGCGAGATCGACGAGGCGGGCCTGTCCGTCACCTGCCATGTGCCGCAGCTGGCCGCGCTGGGCGTGATGGGCATGAACCTGCCCGAGCACCTGGGCGGCGCCGGTGTCACGCCCACGGCCATGCTGCTGTCGCTGGTGGAGATATCGCGCGCCTGCGCGGCCACCTCGTCGATGATCGGCGCCCACTACCTGGGCACCGATGCACTGCTCATCGGCGGCAGCGCCGGGCAGCACCAGCGCTTTCTGCCGCGCGCGGCCAGCGGCGAATGGCTGGCAGGCTTTGCGCTCACCGAGCCGCGCGGTGGCTCGCACCCGGCCGACATGCGCACGCGGGCCGTGCGCGAGGGCAATCATTACCGCATCGACGGCGTCAAGCACTTCATCTCCAACGCACGCGAGGCGCAGTTCCTTGTGGTCTTTGCCAAGACCGACCCTGAGGCTGGGGCGCGCGGCGTCAGTGCCTTCGTGGTCGAGACCGGCACACCCGGCATCACCATCTCCTCGCCCGAGAAGCTCATGGGCATCCAGGGCGCGCATGCCTTCGAGGTCGCATTCGATGGTGTGCGCGTGCCGGCGGAGAATCTCCTGGGGGCAGAAGGTTCAGGCTTCAAGATCGCGATGAAGGTGCTGGACAACAGCCGCCTGGACGTGGCGGCCACGGCCCTGGGCATTGCCGAGGCGGCGATCGCCGACGCCACGCGCTGGATGAAGGAGCGCCTGGTCGGCGGCGAGCCTCTTGCCGGCAAGCAGGGCCTGCAGTGGATGCTGGCGGACATGAAGCTCAGGCTGGAGGCTTCCTGGGGCCTGACCCTGCAGGCCCTGGCGCTGCGCCAGGCGGGCCAGCCCTTCACGCTGCAGTCGGCCATGGCCAAGCTGCATGCTTCCGAGATGGTGGGCTTCGTCGCCGATGCGGCGCTGCAGATCCATGGCGGCTATGGCTACACGCGCGAGATGCCGCTGGAGCGCTATGTGCGCGATGCGCGCATCCTGCGCATCTACGAGGGTTCTTCGGAAGTGCAGCGCAACATCATTGCGCGCACCCTGCTGGGCTGATGGCTGGCCGCGCACCTTTCTGGTGCAAATTGGTGGGCCGGTACTGGCCCGCAATTTGCTAAATTCCCGGGCCGGTGAAGCACCGGCCAGCGCCCCGAGCGGGCCCGACCATGGGATGGCCCTCCGGGCGTTCCCAAGAGACGGGAAGCGGGGCGGTTTCTTGGGCCCTGGAGGTCGGTTTCCTAGCGTTAACCCTGTATAGACAGGTACGATAGAGCCACCATCATCGGCACCAGGAAGCACGGCCTGCTTCCCTCCGGATGAACAAAAGTACTTTTTTCCCCTACAGGAGCTGATGATGAGCCGAACGGTTGTGAAGATGGCGTCGCTGGCAGCGGCGGTTGCATGTGTGGTGGGGCTGGCCGCACCGGCCCAGGCCCAGGAAACCAAGATTGCCCTGGGCATGTCCGGCTGGACGGGCTTTGCCCCGCTGACGCTGGCAGACAAGGCCGGCATCTTCAAGAAGAACGGTCTGGACGTGGAACTCAAGATGATCCCCCAGAAGGACCGCCACCTGGCGCTGGCCTCCAAGGCCATCCAGTGCGCGGCCACCACGGTGGAGACCCACGTGGCCTGGAACACCAACGGCGTGCCCATCGTGCAGATCTTCCAGATGGACAAGTCCTACGGCGCCGACGGCCTGGCCGTGCGCAACGACGTCAAGAGCTTCGCCGACCTCAAGGGCAAGTCCATCGGCGTGAGCGCGCCGGGCACGGCCCCGTACTTCGGCCTGGCCTGGATGCTGTCCAAGAACGGCATGAGCCTCAAGGACGTGAAGATCGTCTCGCTGGAGCCCCAGCCCGCCGCCCAGGCCTTCGTGTCGGGCCAGAACGACGGTGCCATGACTTACGAGCCCTACCTGTCCACCGTGCGCGCCAACCCCGCCGCAGGCAAGATCCTGGCCACCACCATCGACTACCCCATGGTGATGGACACCGTGGGCTGCGACCCCACCTGGCTCAAGGCCAACGCCAAGGCCGCGCAGGCGCTGACCAACTCGTACTTCGAGGCGCTGGAGATGATCAAGGCCGACCCCGTCAAGTCCAACGAGATCATGGGCGCGGCCGTCAAGCAGACGGGCGAGGCCTTTGCCAAGTCGTCGGCCTTTCTGCGCTGGCAGGACAAGGCGGCCAACCAGAAGTTCTTTGCGGGTGAGCTCAGCGCGTTCATGAAGGACGCCGGTGCCATCCTGCTCGAAGCCGGTGTGATCCGCAAGGCGCCCGAGAACTTCCCTGCGATGTTCGACGACAGCTTCATCAAGTAAGCAGTAATAACCACCAAAGGATAGAACCATGAGTCGCGTGATGGGTGTTGCACCTTCGCTGGAGCCAGAGCGGCCGCGCCGCCGGGCCCTGGCCCCGCTAGAACCTGTGAGCACCCGCACGCGGCTGGTCCTGGGAGTGGCGTTTTTCATCCTGTTCTTCGCCGTCTGGGCCGTGTTCACGCTGGGGGGCTTCGTGTCGCCCACGTTCCTGGCCAGCCCCATCACCATGGCCAAGGAAGGCTGGCTGCTGTTCACCGAGTTCGGCTTTCTGCACGACATCGGCATGACCGTGTGGCGCGTGCTGGGCGGCTTCATCCTGGCGGCGGTCATTGCGGTGCCTCTGGGCATTGCGATGGGTGCACACAAGGGGGTGGAGGCCTTCCTCGAGCCCTTCGTCTCGTTCTGCCGCTACCTGCCGGCCTCGGCCTTCATCCCGCTGCTCATTCTGTGGGCGGGCCTGGGCGAGCTGCAAAAGCTGCTGGTGATCTTCATCGGCTCGGTGTTCCAGATCATCCTGATGGTGGCCGTCATCGTCGGCAATGCCCGCAAGGACCTGGTGGAGGCCGCGTACACGCTGGGCTCCAGCCCGACGGGCATCGTGCGCCGCGTGCTGATCCCCGGTGCCGCGCCCGACATTGCCGAAACCCTGCGCCTGGTGCTGGGCTGGGCCTGGACCTATGTGATCGTGGCCGAGCTGATCGGCTCGTCCTCGGGCATCGGCCACATGATCACCGACAGCCAGGCGCTGCTCAACACCGGCCAGATCATCTTCGGCATCATCATCATCGGCCTCATCGGGCTGGTGTCGGACACCGTCTTCAAATTCGTCAACCGCCGTCTGTTTGCCTGGAGTGCCCTGCGATGAGCCCGCTGCTGTCCATCCAAGGTGTCTCGCGCACCTTCGTCAGCCCCAAGGGGCAGACCACCCAGGCCCTGCTGCCCGTGGACTTCGATGTCGCCGAGAACGACTTCGTGACCATCCTGGGCCCCTCGGGCTGCGGCAAGTCGACCATGCTGCGCATCGTGGCCGGGCTCGACCACCCCACCTCGGGCCGCGTGCTGCTGGGCGGCCGCCCCGTGGAAGGCCCGGGCGCCGACCGCGGCATGGTGTTCCAGAGCTACACGCTGTTCCCCTGGCTCACCATCGAGCAGAACATCCGCTTCGGCCTGCGCGAGCGCGGCATGCCCGAGGCGCAGCAAAAGGAGCGTGCTGCCTACTTCATCGCCAAGGTGGGGCTGCGCGGCTTCGAGCAGCACTTTCCCAAGCAGCTGTCGGGTGGCATGCAGCAGCGCACGGCGATTGCCCGCGCGCTGGCCAACGACCCCAAGATCCTGCTCATGGACGAGCCCTTCGGCGCGCTGGACAACCAGACCCGCGTGCTCATGCAGGAGCTGCTCTTGGGCATCTGGGAAGCCGAGCGCAAGACCGTGATGTTCGTGACCCACGACATCGACGAAGCCATCTTCATGGCCAACCGCGTCGCGGTGTTCAGCGCACGCCCAGGCCGCATCAAGACCGAGCTGGCGGTGGACCTGCCGCACCCGCGCCATTACACGATCAAGACCTCGCCCGAGTTCATGGACCTCAAGGCGCGCCTCACGGAAGAGATCCGCGCCGAATCCATGGCCGCGGACGCCCACTGAGCCGGCCCATCCGACCGTTCACCATGCCCGCTGCCTCCCCCGCCCGCGCACCCCGTTCCAAGGCTTCGCCGCCCCCCGCGGTGCAGCCCGAAACGTCTGCGCTGGCGCTGTACCAGCAGATCAAGGACCACATCGCGCGCAAGATCCAGGACGGCTCCTGGAAGGCCGGCGACCGCCTGCCGTCCGAGAACGACCTGGTGACCCAGTTCGGCATGTCGCGCATGACCGTGAACCGCGCGCTGCGCGAGCTGGCCGAGCAGGGCCGCATCGTGCGCGTGGCCGGTGTGGGCAGCTTCGTGGCCGAGGACAAGCCCCAGTCCACGCTGCTGCAGATCGCCAACCTGGCCAGCGAGATCCGCCAGCGCGGCCATGACTACCGCTGCAAAGTGCTCACGGTGGAGCGCGTCTCGGCCACCATGGAGGTGGCCGCGGCGCTCGACATGCGCACCGGCGAGTCGGTGTTCCACGCCGTCTGCGTGCACCTGGAGGACGGGCTGCCCGTGCAGCTCGAAGACCGCTATGTGAACCCGCGCGTCGTGCCGCAGTTCGCGCAGCAGGATTTCACCCAGCTGCAGCCCTCCGAGTTCCTGGTGCGCAACGTGCCCTTCGACCAGGTCGAGCATGTGGTGGACGCCGTGCTGCCCACCATCGACCAGGCCCAGCTGCTGGAGATGGACCCGGCCCAGCCCTGCCTGCTGCTCACGCGGCGCACCTGGAGCCGGGGTGTGCCCGTGACCATGGTGCGCTGCCTGCACCCCTCGTCGCGCTACCGATTGGGCAGCCGCTTCCGAGCGGACGGCAACCCCGTTTTCGAGTGAGGTCTGCCCTGGCAGCCTTCCATTTTTTCGCTTGTGCCAACTTGTATATACAGGACTAACCAATGACCACTGCAAACTCCAACACCCTGGTGCTGCGCCCCGGCCACGTGAGCCTGGCCGAGCTGCGGCGCGTGAGCGCCGGCGGCGTGCGCCTGTCGCTCGACCCCTCGGCCCTGGCCGGCATGCAGGAATCCGAAGCCACGGTGCAGCGCATCGTGGACGAGGACCAGGTGGTCTACGGCATCAACACCGGTTTCGGCAAGCTGGCGAGCACCAAGATCGCCCATGACCGCCTGGCTGAGCTGCAGCGCAACCTGGTGCTCTCGCACAGCGTGGGCACGGGTGAGGCGCTGCCCGACCCGGTGGTGCGCATGGTGCTGGCCACCAAGGCCGTGAGCCTGGCGCGCGGCCATTCGGGTGTGCGCCCCGCGCTGGTCGATGCGCTGCTGGCCCTGGCCAATGCCGATGTGCTGCCCGTGATCCCGGCCAAGGGCTCGGTCGGCGCCTCCGGCGACCTGGCGCCGCTGGCCCACCTGGCCTGCGTGCTGATCGGCGAGGGCCAGGCCAAGGTCGATGGCAAGGTGGTCTCGGGCCGCGAGGCCATGGCCGCCGTGGGCCTGGCGCCCTTCGTGCTGGGCCCCAAGGAAGGACTGGCGCTGCTCAACGGCACCCAGGTCTCCACCGCGCTGGCGCTGGCCGGCCTGTTCGGGGCCGAGAGCGTGCTGGCCGCCGGCCTGACCTCGGGCGCGCTGTCGCTCGAAGCCATCAAGGGCTCGGTCAAGCCTTTCGATGCGCGCATCCACGAGGCGCGCGGCCAGGCCGGCCAGATCGCCGTGGCGGCCGCCGTGCGCGCGCTGCTCGAAGGCAGCGAGATCGACCCCTCGCACCCCCACTGCGGCCGCGTGCAGGACCCGTATTCCATCCGCTGCGTGCCCCAGGTCATGGGCGCCTGCCTGGACAACCTCACGCATGCCGCGCGCGTGCTGCGCATCGAGGCCAATGCCGCGTCCGACAATCCGCTGGTCTTCACCGACACGGGCGAGGTGATCTCGGGCGGCAACTTCCATGCCGAACCCGTGGCCTTTGCCGCCGACATCATCGCGCTGGCGGTGTCCGAGATCGGCGCCATCTCCGAGCGCCGCCTGGCGCTGCTGCTCGATACGGGCCTGTCGGGCCTGCCGGCCTTTTTGATCCGCGACAGCGGCGTGAACTCGGGCTTCATGATCGCCCAGGTCACGGCCGCGGCGCTGGCCGCCGAGAACCAGTGCCTGGCCCACCCGAGCAGCGTGACCAGCCTGCCCACCTCGGCCAACCAGGAGGACCATGTCTCCATGGCCACCTACGGCGCGCGCCGCCTGGCCGACATGGTGCGCAACACCGCGGTCATCGTGGGCATCGAGGCCATGGCCGCGGCCCAGGGCATCGACTTCGAGCGCGTGCCGGCCCCAGGCGCTGCAGCCACCCCGTGGCTCAAGAGTTCGGCGCTGGTCGAGGCGCAGCTCGCCGCCATCCGCCAGCGCGTGGCCTTCCTGGAGCAGGACCGCTACCTGGCACCCGACATCGAAGCCATGCGCCTGTGGGCGCTGGAATCGGCCTGGCCCGCGGCGCTGACCCAGTGCCTGCCCAGCCACATCTGAGTTTGTCCCTATCCCTCCGTTTTCTTCGCACCCATTGACCAGGAGATCACTATGAACGCCAACGACGCCATCATCGCTGCCGCCTCCGCTGCTTCTGCCGCCGACCCCCGCCACGACGCCTCGCGCGTGATCCGCGCGCCGCGCGGCACCGAACTCACCTGCAAGAACTGGCTCTCCGAGGCCGCCTACCGCATGATCCAGAACAACCTGGACCCCGAGGTGGCCGAGCGCCCGCAGGACCTGGTGGTCTACGGCGGCATCGGCCGCGCTGCGCGCAACTGGGAATGCTTCGACCAGATCCTGGCCTCGCTCAAGGACCTCAACGAGGACGAGACCCTGCTCGTGCAGTCGGGCAAGCCTGTGGGCGTGTTCAAGACCCACGCCAACGCACCGCGCGTGCTGCTGGCCAATTCCAACCTGGTGCCCAAGTGGGCCAACTGGGAGCATTTCAACGAACTGGACCAGAAGGGCCTGTTCATGTACGGCCAGATGACGGCCGGTAGCTGGATCTACATCGGCAGCCAGGGCATCGTGCAGGGCACCTTCGAGACCTTTGTCGAAGCCGGCCGCCAGCACTACGGCAACGACCTGTCGGGCAAGTGGATCCTGACCGCCGGCCTGGGCGGCATGGGCGGCGCCCAGCCCCTGGCCGCCACGCTGGCCGGCGCCGTTTCGCTCAACATCGAGTGCCAACAAAGCAGCATCGACTTCCGCCTGCGCACGCGCTACGTGGACAAGCAGGCCAAGGACATCGATGACGCCATCGCCCTGATCCAGCACCACACCGAGCGCAAGGAAGCCGTCTCCATCGCCCTGCTGGGCAACGCGGCCGACGTGCTGCCCGAGCTGGTGCGCCGCGCCCAGGCCGGCGGCATCAAGCCCGACCTGGTGACCGACCAGACCTCGGCCCACGACCTGGTCAACGGCTACCTGCCCAGCGGCTGGACCGTGCCCGAGTGGCAGGCCGCCATGAAGGACCCGGCGCGCCACGCCGCCCTGAAGGCCGCCGCCGCCAAGAGCTGCGCCGTGCACGTGCAGGCCATGCTCGACTTCCAGGCCATGGGCATCCCCACGGTGGACTACGGCAACAACATCCGCCAGGTGGCCTTCGACGAAGGCGTGAAGAACGCCTTCGACTTCCCGGGCTTTGTGCCGGCCTACATCCGCCCCCTGTTCTGTGAAGGCAAGGGCCCGTTCCGCTGGGTGGCGCTCTCGGGTGATCCGGAAGACATCTACAAGACCGACGCCAAGATCAAGGAACTGTTCCCCCACAACAAGCATACGCACCGCTGGCTGGACATGGCGCGCGAGCGCATCAGCTTCCAGGGCCTGCCCGCGCGCATCTGCTGGCTGGGCCTGGGCGAGCGCCATCTGGCGGGTCTGGCCTTCAACGAGATGGTGAAGAACGGCGAGCTCAAGGCCCCCATCGTGATCGGCCGCGACCACCTGGACACGGGCTCCGTGGCCAGCCCCAACCGCGAAACCGAAAGCATGAAGGACGGCACCGACGCCGTGAGCGACTGGCCGCTGCTCAACGCGCTGCTCAACACCTCGGGCGGCGCCACCTGGGTCAGCCTGCACCACGGTGGTGGTGTGGGCATGGGCTATTCGCAGCACTCGGGCATGGTCATCGTGGCCGACGGCACCGATGCCGCGGCCGAGCGCCTGGCGCGCGTGCTGGTCAACGACAGCGGCAGCGGCGTGATGCGCCATGCCGACGCCGGCTACGAGCTGGCCGTGGCCACCGCGAAGAAGCAGGGCCTGAAGCTGCCCATGGTGCGCTGATCGACTGAAGGCCTGCGAGATGCCCCGGAGCGCACCCCCGACGACCCCTGCGGCCGTGCCCACGGCCGACCGGGTGCTGCAGGTGCTGGCCGTGCTGGCCCAGCAGGGCAAGGCCCTGTCGGCGGCCGAGCTCATGGAGCGCACGGGCCTGGCGCGCAGCACGCTGTACCGCCAGCTCGCGCGCCTCAAGCGCTGGGGCTTCGTGCTCGAAAGCGACGGCTTCTACGCGCCCGGTCCGCTGAGCCTGCAGCTGGCGCTGGGGTTCGACCTGGCCTCGCACCTGGTGCGCCAGGCCCGGCCCGACATGGTGGACCTGGCCCAGCAGTCGCAGGAAAGCGTGGGCCTGATCGTGGCCGTGAACGACCAGGCCATCTGCCTGGACATGGTGGAGAGCCAGCATTCGCTGCGCTGCTCGTTCGAGAAGGGGCGCAGCGTGCCCCTGCGCGCGGGCGCTTCGGCCAAGTGCGTGCTGGCCCACCTGCCCGAAGGCGTGCGCTCCGCCGTGCTTGACGGGTTGTGGGGTGCGGGCACGCCCGAGCGCCAGGCCGCGCAGCAAGAGACCGATGCCATCCGCAAGGCCGGCTTTGCCACCAGTGCCGGCGAGGTGGACGCGGGCGTGTGGGGCTGCAGCGTGCCCCTGTTCGGCGCCTCGCGCCAGTCCGTGGGCGCCATCACGCTGATGGCACCGATCGTGCGTGCCAGCGGGCAGGAAGAGGCCCTGATCCGCATGGCCGTGGTGGCCGCGGCACGCATTTCGCGCCAATTGGTATTGCATTGACTGAGGGTGATTTTCGATGACAGCGATGGTTTCTGTGCTGGCTGTTCCGGCAAGGGGGTACTGAACATGGTGCAATTCTTTGACCTGGCTTCCACCCCCAGCGTGCCCTGGAAGAATGGCGGTGGCAGCACGCGCGAGCTGGCCTGCTGGCCGCAGGGAGCGGGCATGGATGGCTTCGAGTGGCGCGTGAGCGTGGCCACGATTGCCGCGCCGGGCCCGTTCTCGGCCTTTCCGGGTGTGGACCGGCAGATCATGCTGCTCGACGGCGATGGCGTGCACCTGCGCTCGGACGATGGGCAGCTTGACCACGATCTGGACCAGCCCTGGCGGCCGCTGGCCTTCAGGGGCGACGTGCGGGTGGATTGCGCCATGCTGGGCGGCACCTCGACCGACTTCAACCTCATGGTGCGCCGGGGCCGCTGGCACGGCGGCCTGCAGGTGACCGGCCATGCGCGTGTGGCTGGCCGTGCGCGTGCCGGCCTGTGCATGGTGCTGCGCGGGCGCTGGCGCTGCGGTGAGGAAGTGCTGGAGCCGGGTCAGGGCCTGTGGTGGAGCGAGGAGGGCGCGTCGGAAAATACGCTCGAACCCCTCGACTCCGCTGCGCAAGGTCAGCCCGATCCCGCTGTCGCCTGGATCGACCTGGACATGGAACCTTCTGACTGACCCCGTTTGCCCATGACAACCACCACCATCCCCGCCCCTCAAAGTCATCCCTCTGCCGACGGCATCTGGATCGGCCTGCGCCCGGCCCCTGGCCTGTGTGTGCCCGATGTACCCGTGCCCGAAGGCGCGACCACCTGCGTGGTGGTGCAGGGCGGCTCTGTGCAATGGGTGGGGCCGGAAGGGGCCTGGCCAGCGGCCTGGAATGCCTTGCCGCGCCATGGTGCACAGGGTGCCCTGGCCACGCCCGGCCTGGTGGATTGCCATACGCACCTGGTCTATGGTGGCCAGCGTGCCAATGAATTCGCCATGCGCCTGGCGGGCGCCACCTACGAAGAGGTGGCCCGGGCCGGGGGCGGCATCGTCTCGTCGGTGCGTGCCACGCGCGAGGCCAGCGAGGACGGGCTTTTCGCCCTGGCCCTGCCGCGCCTGCAGGCGCTGCTGGACGAGGGCGTGTGCGCCATCGAGATCAAGTCGGGCTACGGCCTGGCGCTGGAGCATGAACGCAAGCAACTGCGCGTGGCGCGCCGCCTGGGCGAAGCCCTGGGCGTGACCGTGCGCACCACCTTCCTGGGCGCGCATGCGCTGCCGCCCGAGTATGCGGGCCGCAGCCAGGATTACACCGACCTGGTCTGCAATGAGATGCTGCCCGCTTTGGCGGTCGAGGGCCTGGTGGATGCGGTGGATGTGTTTTGCGAACGCATCGCCTTCACGCTGGCCGAGACGGAGCAGGTGTTCCAGGCCGCACAGCGGCTGGGCATTCCCGTCAAGCTGCATGCCGAGCAGCTGTCGGACATGGGGGGCTCAGCACTGGCCGCACGCTATGGCGCGCTCTCTTGCGACCATATCGAGCACCTGTCGCAGGCCGGCATCGACGCCATGAAGCAGGCCGGCACCGTGGCCGTGCTGCTGCCCGGCGCCTACTACACGCTGCGCGATACGCACCTGCCGCCGATTGCCGCGCTGCGCGAGGCCGGCGTGCCCATGGCCGTGTCCACCGACCACAACCCCGGCACCTCGCCCGCGCTGAGCCTGCTGCTCATGGCCAACATGGCCTGCACCCTGTTCCGCCTGACGGTGCCCGAGGCGCTGGCCGGCATCACCACGCATGCGGCGCGCGCGCTGGGCCTGCAGGACACGCACGGCCTCATTGCATCGGGCCGGCCGGCCAACTTCGTGCTCTGGCCGTTCGCCGAAGCGGCGGAGCTGGCGTACTGGTTTGGCCACAAGCCCGCGCACACCATCGTGCGCCAGGGGCGCATCGTGAAGCAGGGCTGACCCCATGGCCACGTACAGCGAATTCCTCGCGGCGCTGGTCGAAGCGCTCGGTGCCGACCGCGTGCAGGTGGGCGATGCCGTGCCCCCGCGCCACCATACCGATTGGAGCGGCACGGCCCCCGTGCCCCCGCTGGCGCTGGTGCGCCCGCGCAGCACCGAAGAGGTCTCGGCCCTGCTGCTCCTGTGCCATGCCCACCGCGTGCCCGTGGTGCCGCAGGGCGGCCTCACGGGCCTGGCCGGTGCGGCCGTGCCCTGCGCGGGCGGCGTGGCGCTGTCGCTGGAGCGCATGAACGCCATCGAGGCGGTGGATGCGCGCTCGGCCACGCTCACGGTGCAGGCCGGCGCCACCGTGCAGGCGGTGCAGGAGGCCGCGCTCGCCGTGGGCCTGCAGTTCGGCGTGGATTTTGGCGCGCGCGGCTCGGCCCAGGTGGGCGGCGCCGTCTCCACCAATGCGGGTGGCAATGGTGTGCTGCAGTACGGCATGGTGCGCGAGCAGGTGCTGGGCCTGGAGGTGGTGCTGGCCGACGGCACGGTGTTGCCCATGCTGCGGCCCATGCTCAAGAACAACACGGGCTACGACCTCAAGCAGTGCTTCATCGGCGCCGAGGGCACGTTGGGCGTGGTCACGCGCGCGCTGCTGCGCCTGCGGCCGCTGCCGCGTGCCAAGGCCACGGCCCTGGTGGCGCTGCCTGATTTCGATGCGGCGCTGGCGCTGCTGGCCCGGCTGCAGGGGCGCTTTCCGGGCGCACTGTCGGCCTTCGAACTCATGTGGCGCGATTTCATCGAGGCCTCGCTGCGCTGGCAGACGCTGCGCGAACCCTTCGAGGCGCCGCACCCGTTTGCTGCGCTCATCGACGTGGGCGGGCAGGACGAAGCCGGCCTGCGCGACGCGTTGGAAGAGGTTTTGGGCGAAGCCATGGAAGCCGGCGAAGCCGTGGATGCCGCCATTGCCCAGTCCGAGGCCCAGGCCCGCGCGCTGTGGAAGATCCGCGAGGCCACGGCCGAGCTGCCCGCCAACATGCACCCGCCCATCAACTTCGATGTGAGCCTGCCGCAGGCCGACATCGGCCGGTTTGCGCAGGAATGCCGCGCCGCGCTCTCCGCACGCTGGCCCGGGCACCTGTCGGTGTTCTTCGGGCACATCGGCGACGGCAACCTGCACCTGTCCACCGATGCCTCCACCGTGAACGGGGAGGAGGGCGCGGTCGAGGAATTGGTGTATGCCCAGGTGGCAGCCTTTGGCGGCAGCGTCTCGGCCGAGCATGGCATCGGCCTGCACAAGAAGCCCTACCTGGGCGCCAGCCGCACCCCGGCCGAGCTGGCCGCCATGCGCGCCATCAAACAGGCGCTCGATCCCCTCCACCTCATGAACCCCGGCAAGGTATTCGACCTATGAACGCTGCTGTTGTTTCCGCCACCCTGGCCCTGGCCCGCCCCGAAGTGGCGCCGCTGCCCGCCTACAACGCAGGCCTCTCGTCCGAGGCCGTGCGCCAGCGCTACGGCGTGACCGAGATCGCGCGCCTGGCCAGCAACGAGAACCCCTATGGCGCCAGCCCCGCCGTGGCCCGCGCCCTGGTGGACCTGGCGGCGCGCGTGGGCACCTACCCCGACGCGAACTGCACTGCGCTGCGCGCCGCCATCGGCGAACGCACCGGCGTGGCGCCGGAGTGCATCGCCGTGGGCAATGGCTCTGAAGACATCTTGCAGATGCTGTGCCAGGCCTTTCTCTCGCAGGGCGACCGCGTGCTCACGCAGCGCCCGGCCTTCGGCCTGCACGAGATCTACCCGCGCATGATGGGTGCGCAGGTCGAGCTGCTGGCGCTCACGCCCGGGCTGGGCTTCGACGTGGACGCCTGGTGCGAGGCGCTGGCGCGCGGCCCCAAGATCGCGATGCTGGCCAACCCCTCCAACCCCGTCGGCTGCATGTTCACGGCGCAGGAGTTCGAGCGCCTGCTGGCTGCCGCGCCCGCGCACACGCTGCTGGTGGTGGACGAGGCCTACTATGAATATGCCTGCCACGCCGACGGCTACCCCGACGTGCTGGCCCTGCTGCAGGGCCGCGCCATGCCCTGGATCGTGCTGCGCACCTTCTCCAAGGCCTGGGGCTTGGCGGGCCTGCGCGTGGGCTATGGCCTGGCCAGCGATGCGGCGCTGGTGCAACTGCTCGACCGCGTGCGCACACCCTTCAACGTGAACCATGCGGCCCAGGCTGCGGCCCTGGCCGCCTGGGGCGACGAGGCCTTCATGCGCCAAGGGGTTGCCGAGACGGTGCGCCTGCGCGGCGTGCTGGTGCAGCGCCTGCAGGCCCTGCGGGGCGTGCGCATCGCGCCCTCGGCCACCAACTTCCTGTTCCTGGACATCGGCCGGCCCAACGGTCCGGTGAACGAGGCGCTGCTGGCCCAAGGCCTCATCACCAAGCCCTGGAAGGAGCCGGGCTTCGAGAGCTTCATCCGCGTCTCCATCGGCACCGAGGCGGAGAACACACGCTTCGCCGACGCGTTGGCCGTGATCCTGGAGGTGGCCGCATGAGCACCACCATGCTGTTTGCCGAAAACGCCCTGCTGCCCGGTGGCTGGGCGCGCGATGTGCTGCTGCAGTGGGACGCTGCGGGCCGGCTGCAGTCCGTGGCAGCGGGCGCTGTGGCCGGCAGCGCGCCCCGCGCCGCAGGCCCCGTGATCCCGGGCATGCCCAATCTGCATTCGCATGCCTTCCAGCGCGCCTTTGCGGGCCTCACCGAGTACCGTGGCGAAAGCCAGGACAGTTTCTGGAGCTGGCGCAACCTGATGTACCGCTTTGCGGCGCAGATCACGCCCGAGTCGCTCGAAGCCATCGCCACCTGGCTCTATGTGGAGATGTTGGAGGCGGGCTACACCTCGGTCTGCGAATTCCACTACGTGCATCACGACCGCGATGGCCGGCCCTATGCCGATGATGCCACGCTGTCGCTGGCGCTGCTGCGCGCGGCGCGCAATGCGGGCATTGGCATCACCTTGCTGCCCGTGCTCTACCAGACCAGCGGTTTTGGCGCCAAGCCCCCGCGTGCCGACCAGGCGCGCTTCATCCGCAGCACCGACAACATGCTGGCCCTGCTGGAGCGCCTGGCACCGCTGGCCCGGGCCCAGTGCGCGGGCCTGGGGCTGGCACCGCATTCGCTGCGCGCCGTGCCGCCCGACAGCCTGGCTGCCGCCGTGCAGGGGCTCACCGCCATCGATGCGCGCGCGCCCATCCATATCCATATCGCCGAGCAGACCCAGGAGGTGGACGACTGCGTGGCCTGGAGCGGCCAACGCCCCGTGCAGTGGCTCCTGGAGAATGCCCCCGTGGATGCACGCTGGTGCCTGGTGCATGCCACGCACATGACGCCGCAGGAGTATGCCGATGCCGCGCGCAGGGGCGCCGTGGCCGGCATCTGCCCCACCACCGAGGCCAATCTGGGCGACGGCATCTTCGACATGCCGCGCTGGCAAAGCCATGGCGGCGCCTGGGGCGTGGGCTCGGACAGCCATGCCTGCGTGAATGCTGCCGAGGAACTGCTGGCGCTGGAGTACAGCCAGCGCCTGTCGCTGCGCCAGCGCAATGTGCTGGCCAGCGCGGCACAGCCCCAGGTGGGCACGGCCCTGTGGCTTGCCTCTGTGCAGGGCGGGGCGCAGGCTGCGGGCCGGCCCATTGGCGGCCTGGCCGTGGGCCAGCAGGCAGACTTTGCGGTGCTGGATGCGGCGCACATCGCCCTGGCCGGGCTGCCGGTGGAGTCGCTGCTGTCGGCCCATGTGTTCGGCAGCCACCGCACCAGTGCGCTGCGGGACCTGTGGGTGGGCGGCGTGCAGCGCGTTGCCGCTGGCCGCCATGCCCTGCATGAGAGTGCGGCCGCTGCCTTTGTGCAGGCCCGTGCGGCAACCATCGCGCCACAATGAGCATACGTTGACAAGCGTCCCTTCGAGACTCTCCATGACTGTTACCACCCAACCCGCCTTCACCTTCCACCAGGGCACTGCGCCGCTGCTGATCTCCATGCCGCATGTGGGCACCTACGTGCCGCCGGCCATCGCCGCGCGCTTCACCGACGAATGCCGCCAGGTGCCCGATACCGACTGGCACCTGGAGCGCCTGTACGACTTTGCCAAGGGCATGGGCGCCTCCATCCTCGCGGCCACGCATTCGCGCTATGTGGTGGACCTGAACCGCCCGCCTGACGGCGCCAGCCTCTACCCCGGGCAGAGCGTGACCGGCCTGTGCCCGGTGGACACCTTCGACGACACGCCCATCTACGCCCGCGGCGACGTGCCCGACGATGCCGAGGTCGCGGCGCGCCGTGATGCCGTGTGGGCGCCGTACCACGCGCAACTGCGCACGGAGCTCGACCGCATCCGCGCTGCGCATGGTGTGGCCGTGCTCTGGGATGCGCACTCCATCCGCTCGGTGCTGCCGCGTTTCTTCGAAGGCAAGCTGCCCGACCTGAACCTGGGCACGGCCAACGGCGAGAGCTGCGATCCTGCGCTTGCGCAGCAGCTGCTGGCGATTGCCAAGGATGCGCCGGGCTACACCGCTGTGCTCAACGGCCGTTTCAAGGGCGGGCACATCACGCGCCACTACGGCCAGCCTGCGCAGAACGTGCATGCCGTGCAGCTGGAGATGACGCAGTGCAGCTACATGCAGGAGGCGTTGCCGTTCGACTATCTGCCCGAGGTGGCCGCGGGCGTGCAGCCGCACCTCAAGCGCATGCTGGAGGCGGTGCTGGCTTTCGCTGGCGCAAACGCCCGGCGCTGAGTGGGCTATCAGGCCTGGTACTGCGCCATGGCCTCGCCCAGGCGCACCGGGCGGGCAGGCGCCCATTCGGTGTTGAACCGGAAGGGGCCCTTGGGGAACAGCATCACCACGGTGGAGCCGAGCAGGAAGCGGCCCATCTCCTCGCCCTGCTGCAGCGACACCTGGCCGGGCGCGTAGTCCCAGTGGCGCAGCACGCCGGTGCGCGGCGGGTTCACTTGGCCGTGCCACACGGTGGCCATGCTGCCCACGATGGTGGCGCCCACCAGCACCAGCACGAAGGGGCCGTGGGCCGAATCGAAGAAGCACACCACGCGCTCGTTGCGCGCGAACAGGCCGGGCACGCCGCGCGCCGTGGTCGGGTTGACCGAGAACAGGTCGCCCGGCACATGCACCATGCGCGTGAGCTGGCCCGCGCAGGGCATGTGGATGCGGTGGTAGTCGCGCGGGCTCAGGTACAGCGTGGCGAAGTAGCCGTCCTCGAAGCGCGCGGCCAGCGTCGAATCGCCGCCCACCAGGGCCGTGGTCGAGTAGGAGTGGCCCTTGGCCTGGAAGATCTGGTCCTTCTCGATCGGGCCGAACTGGCTGATCGCGCCGTCCACCGGGCAGATGAGGTCGGCCTGCGCCAGCGGCCGGGCATCGGGCTTCAGGGCCCGGGTGAAGAAGTCGTTGAACGAGGCATAGGCAGCGATGTCCGGATTGGCCGCCTCCGCCATGTTCACCTTGTAGCGGGCCACGAAGCCGCGGATCACCGATGTGGTCAGCCCTCCGAGCTGGGCCGAGGCGAATTTGCCCGCCAGGGCGGTCATGGCCTGCTTGGGCATCAGGTACTGGGGGAGAACGGCGAGGCGGTCAGACACTGTTGGAAGATCCTGCGAAAAGGGTGCGGGCCATTCTACTGATGCCATCCACTCAAAAATGTAGGTGTGCAGCCTGTTGTGCTCGTTGTGTGCTCCAGGTATGGGGGCGGGGTGTCCAGTCCTCGGAGGACTGCACCAGCGTGCCGACATAGGCGCCCAGGTCGATGCCCAGGGCGCTGGAGGCGGCTTCGGCACCGGCATCGCTGCGCCGGGCGCTGGTGGCAAAACGGCTGAAGGCAGGCCAGTCGCTCGCCAGTTGCGCCACGGCGATGCGGGCCAGGTCATAGGACAGCTGGTTGCCCTCGTCCGTGCGCTGGAACGAATCGCCCGACCAGAATTCCTGCATGCGCTCGGCATTCCAGAACGCCTGGTGGCGCTGGTGCATGGCCTGGGCGGACTGGGCCGGGCGGCCGGCACCGGCGATGCGGTGCTCGGTGTTCACGGCCAGGCCCTCGTCGAGCCAGGTGGGCAGGCGCAGGTACGACAGCGCGCTGTGCGTGAGCTCGTGCGCGATCACGGGCTCGATGGCAGACAGGTCGGCCTGCACGACCACGAAATGCGGGCAGCCATCGTGGATGAACATGCCGCCGCTGAAGGCGAACTCGCCGCCATCGGGGTAGAACTGGCCCACGTAGTGGTAATACAGCTCCTCGCTTTCGAGCACCAGCAGCACGCTTTTCTCGCCGGGCTGAAAGCGCGCCACGCCGTCGAGCACGCGCGCGATGCGCTGGCGCGTCTTGCCCACATAGCCGGCCATGGCCTGCACGACCGATGGCTCCAGTGGCGACAGGATGAGCACGTCCTGGCCCTCGTGCAGGTGCATGTGCGGGCCGATGGTATCGCGCAGGTGCAGCAGCCAGGCGCGGCGCCCTTGTTCAATGGCCTCGGTGGCCGTCGCGGGGCTCTCGGCCTGGCCGGCCCATGCGCCGAGTGCCTGCCAGTCCATGCGCGGCAGGTCGGCGGGGGCGCTCAGGTGGTCCAGCAGCTCGAAGGGTGGCAGGCCGGCGATGCGCAGCACCTCGGGCGCCGGGGGCTGCTCGCCGTCGTGGCCGGGCAGGGAGTCTGGCGCAGGCGCAGAATCCACCGGCGGTGCAAACTGGTAGCGTGCCATGAAGGCCCCCAGGAAGGGCAGGATCCAGATGCCCATCACCATCAGGGCCTTGCGGTTGCCGAACTCCGCGCTGCGCAGCACACGCCGCGTGGCCCAGGTGTTGAGCAGCACCAGGGCCGCGAGGATAGAGAGAAAGATGGCGAGGGCAGGGGGCATGGTGGCCGGATGCTAAGGCAATGCAGCCCTGCCCGGGCGCCACCTAGCGTGCTCACCGGCCCTGGCCGAGAAACTGTTCACGTTTCCCTGCGGGATCGCGGGGTGCCTACACGCCCAGGTACTGCTCCAGCAACTGGGGCTGGGCGCACAAGGTCTCCGAACTGCCTTCGAACACCACCTGGCCCTTGACCAGGATGACGTTGCGGTCGGTGATCTGCGTGACGTGCTTCCAGTTCTTGTCCACGATCACGCTGCTGATGCCGCTGGCCTTGATGAGGCTGCAGATGCGCCAGATCTCGCGTGCGATCAGCGGGGCCAGGCCCTCGGTGGCCTCGTCGAGGATGAGCACGTCGGGGTTGGTCATCAGCGCACGGCCGATGGTCAGCATCTGCTGCTCGCCGCCGCTCAGTTGCTGGCCGCCATGCCCCAGGCGCTCCTTGAGGCGCGGAAAGGTCTCCAGCACGCGCTCGTAGGTCCAGTCGCGCTGGCCGCGCGTGCCGGCGCGCGCGGCCATCTGCAGGTTCTCGACCACGCTCAGGTTGCCGAAGATGCCGCGCCCTTCGGGCACATAGGCAATCCCCAGGCGCGCCACCTCGTAGGGCGGGCGGCCCGTGGTCTCGCGCCCGGCCACGCTCACACTGCCCGAGCGCGGCTTGACCAGGCCCATCACGGACTTGAGCAGCGTGCTCTTGCCCATGCCGTTGCGGCCCATGAGGCCGATGGTCTCGGCCCGGCCCACGGTGAAGTCCACGCCGTGCAGGATGTGGCTGGCGCCGTAGAAGGTGTTGAGGCCGCGGGCCTCGATGAGGGGAGGGTGCTGCTGCTGAGCCATGTCAGTGTTCCTCGCCGAGGTAGGCCGATTGCACTTTCGCGTCGGCGCGCACTTCGGGCGGTGTGCCGCTGGCGATGGCCTCGCCGTTGACCATCACCGTCAGGTGGTCGGCCAAGGCGAACACGGCGTCCATGTCGTGCTCCACCAGCATCATCGCGTGGCCGGGCTTGATGCGCAGCAAGAGCTGCACCATGCGCTCGGCTTCGGCCACACCCATGCCGGCCAGGGGTTCGTCGAGCAGCAGCACCTGGGGCTCGGTCGCCAGGGTCATGGCGATCTCGAGCTGGCGCTGCTCGCCATGGCTCATGGTGCCGGCGATGGCATCGCGCCGCGCCTCAAGGCCCGCCAGTTCGATGGCCCGGTCCACGCGCTCGCTGCTGGCACGGTTGTGTGCGCCGGCGCGGCGCGTGTCGCGCCACCAGCGCAGCGGGTTCCAGGGCTGCTGCGCATCGCGCGACTGGGCGGCCAGGCGCACGTTCTCGTGCACGCTGAAGGGCAGGAAGATATTGGTCTTTTGGTAGCTGCGGCCGAGGCCCTGGCGCGAGATGCGCTCGGAGGCCCAGCCCGTCACGTCGGTGCTGCCCAGGTGGATCGCGCCGTCGGAGGGTGGCAGGTCGCCCGAGAGCAGGTTGGTCAGCGTGGACTTGCCCGCGCCGTTGGGCCCGATCACCGCGTGGATGCGGCCGCGCCACAGGTCCACCGAGACGCCGTTCACGGCGGCCAGGCCGCCGAAGCGCTTGGTGATCTTGCGGGCCGACAGCAGGACTTCGTGGGGGGTATCAGCCATGATTGGCTCCTCCCTTGGCTGCGCGCAGGCGCACCAGCAACCCCAGCAGGCCGCGCGGTGCCACCAGCACCACCAGCACGATGAAGCTGCCCATCAGCAACTGCCAGTGCTTGGTGATGTCCTTGAACACATGCAGCAGGTACTCAAACGCGAAGGCCCCGACGATGGCGCCTGCGAAGTTGCCCATGCCGCCCAGGATGACCATCATGATGGCGTGTGCACTCATGTGAAAGCCCATCAGCTCGGGGTTCACATAGCCCGTCTGTGCACCCCAGAGGTAGCCTGCCAGCCCTGCCAGGGCACCGGCCACCGTGAAGGCGGTGAGCTTGTAGCCGAAGGTGGAAAAGCCCATGGCGCGCATGCGGTGCTCGTTGACGCGGATGCCCGACAACGCCCGGCCCAGGGGGCTCCACAGCAGGCGGCGCAGGCCTGCGTAGACCAGCACCACCATGGCCAGCGTGAAGTAGTAGAAGGTGCGGCGCCCCTCCAGGTCGAACGGCAGCCAGCCGAACACCGAGGCATCGGGGCGGAAGTTGATGTAGATGCCGTCCGAGCCGCCCAGGGGCTTGTTGTCGAAGAACAGGTAGAACAGCATCTGCGCGAACGCCATGGTCACCATGATGAAGTAGATGCCGTGCGTGCGGACCACGAAGAAGCCGATGACCAGGGCCACCAGGGCCGAGCCCGCCACCGCGGCCGGCAGTGTCCACCACAGGCTCACCGGCGCATCGGCCGGCGTGAGGAAGGCCAGCGCATAGCCCGCCACGCCGAAGTAGGCCGCATGGCCCAGCGAAACCAGGCCGGTCACGCCCTGCAGCAGGTCCAGGCTCATTGCGAAGATCGCCATGATCATCATGCGCGTGACCATCTGCACATAGAAATCGCTGCCCACGAAGGGAAAGGCCAGCAGGGCCACCAGGCCGAGCACGAGCACGAACTGCACGCTGCGCGGCAGCACCTCCAGGTTGGTGCGGGGGGCGCTCATGCGGTGGCCCCTTTCTTCGGGCAGGGCGCGGGGCGCATCGTTGGGTAAGTCGTCATCATTGCTTGAACAGGCCTTCGGGTTTCCAGAGCAGCACGGCGGCCATCAGCATGTAGACCAGCATGCCGGCCACAGAGGGCAGCAGCACCTTACCGAAGGTGTCCACCAGGCCCACCAGCAGCGCCGCGATGAGGGCTCCGCGCACCGATCCGATGCCACCGATGACCACCACCACGAAGCACATGATGAGCACCGAGGAGCCCATGTTGGGGTAGACGCTGGAAACCGGCGCGGCCACCATGCCGGCCATGGCCGCCAGGCCCACGCCCAGAGCGAACACGATGGCATGGATGAGCTTGATGTTGACGCCCAGCGATTCGGCCATGTCGCGGTTGAAGGCGCCCGCGCGGATCTTCATGCCCAGCCGGGTCTTGGAGATGAGCAGATACAGGGCCACCGCCAGCACGATGCACACGCCCGAGATGAACAGGCGGTAGACCGGGTAGGACAGGGTGTCTGTGAGCGGAATGGACCAGTCCAGCAGCTTCGGAATGGCCACGCCGTGCACATCGTCGCCCCAGAGGATGGAGCGCAGCTCCTCGAAGATGTAGATCAGCCCGAAGGTCAGCAGCACCTGGTCCAGGTGGTCGCGGTGGTAGAAGTGGCGAAACAGCAGCCATTCGAGCGCCAGGCCGAAGGCCACGGCCAGCACGGCCCCGCCCAGGATGGCCAGCGTGAGGCTGCCGAAGTGCCCCGACAGCGAATACGCCAGGTAGGCGCCCAGCATGTAGAAGCTGCCGTGCGCCAGGTTCACCACGCCCATGATGCCGAAGATCAGCGTGAGACCGGCCGCCAGCATGAACAGCAGAAGGCCGTACTGCACGCCGTTGAGCAACTGGATCAAAAAGGTGGCGAAGTCCATGGTGGCGTGCAAAGAATGGCGATGGTGGGTTTCAGGCCGCCCGGCGCGTGACCAGCAGCAGCGATCCCATCAGGGTGAACAGCCCGCCCGAGATGCGGTTGAACCAGCGCATGCGGTTGCCCGAGCGCAGGGCCGGAGCCAGCCGGGCCACGCCCAGGGCGCACAGCGTGAGCACCGTGAACTCGAAGGCCACGAAGGTCGCGGCCAGGATGGCGAACTGCGGCGCAAAGGACAGCGCAGGGTTCAGGAACTGCGGGAAGAAGGCGGTGAAGAACAGGATGGCCTTGGGGTTGCTGCCGCCCACGATCAGACCCTGCACGAACAGCCGGTGGGCAGGCACGGCGGGCGCCGCCGTGGCGCCCTCGGGCATCTGGTCGAACACGGTGCCCTGGCTGCGGAAGGTCTTGATACCGAGCCAGATCAGGTAGGCCGCGCCCGCGGCCTTGAGGATCCAGAAGGCGGTTTCGGACGCAGCGAGCAGGGCACCCAGCCCCAGGGCCGACAGCAGCATGGTGCCCAGCACCGCGCTGACGCTGCCCGCCGCGGCGGCCATGGCCTTGCGCGGGCCGTGCTGCAGCGAGGTGGTCATGCACATCAGCATGGTCGGGCCGGGCGAGAGTACGAGCAGGGCCACGGCGGCCAGGTAGAGCAGGTAGGTACTGAGGGTCATGGAGGGATGAATCCAGAGGGTGGCCGCAAAGTCCGGGCGCACGAAGGACTGGCCTGCCATACCGACAGGCAATTCCATTGTGTCAAATCCCGCAGGGCCAAGGCGGCGCAGGCAGGTGCCTGTCGCCAGCGGCCACCGTGTTACGCCATGCGGCAGCCTGCTCCGCTGTCAGAGAGGGCCTTGGCGGCCACGCCGACCACCTTGTTTTCCTTGTTCTCGACCACGCGCAGGTAGATGTCCTGCACGGGGTTGTGGGCCTTGCTCATGGTCCACTTGCCGCGCGGGCTGTCGATCACGGCGCTCTCCAGCGCCTTGTACAGCGCGGGCTTGGCGGCCATATCACCCTTGACGGCATTGGCGCCCTGCACCAGCAGCAGGCCGGTGTCATAGCCCTGCACGGCATACACATCGGGCTGGCTGCGGAAGGTCTTGGCGTATTCCAGGCGGAACTGCTTGTTGCGCGGCGTCTCCAGCGAGTCGCTGTAGTGCATGGTGGTGATGATGCCGTCGGCCGCCGGGCCGGCCGCATCCAGCACGCCTTCGGTCAGGAAGCCCGAGCCGTACAGCGGGATCTTGTCCTTGAGGCCGGCGGCCGCATAGTCCTTGATGAACTTGGCCGCGCCGCCACCGGCGAAGAAGCAGGCCACGGCATCGGGCTTGAGGGCCGCGATCTCGGTCAGCAGTGCCTGGAACTCCACGTTGGGGAAAGGCAGGCCCAACTCCTTCACGATGGTGCCGCCCGCAGCTGTGTAGCTTTGCTTGAAGCCTTCGAAGGCCTCGTCGCCGGCAGCGTACTTCCAGGTGATCCAGACGGCCTTCTTGTGGCCCTTCTCGACCATGGCCTTGCCCAGCGCCAGCGTGGGCTGGGAGTTGCTGAACGAGGTGCGGAACACGTTGGGGGCGCACAGCGCGCGCGTGGCGGCATGCACGCCGGCATTGGGAATCAGGTTGAGCACACCGGTGTCGCGCGCCACCTTCTGGATGCCCATCTGCACGCCCGAGTGCACGGTGCCGATCAGCACATCCACCTTGTCACGCTGCACCAGCTTGCTGGCGTTTTCCACGCCCTTGCTGGGTTCGGACTCATCGTCCACCTTGAACCACTCGATCTCGCGCCCGCCGAGCTTGCCGCCCTGCTGGTCGATGGCCATGCGCACACCGTTCTCGATGGCCACACCCAACTGGGCAAAGGTGCCCGTATAAGGCAGCATGAAGCCCACGCGCACCTTGCCGCTCTGGGCCCGCACGATGGAGGGCAGCAGCAGGCCCGTGGAGGCGGCGCCGACAAGGGCTGCGCTGCGGCTGATGACAAGGCGGCGAGTGGTCATGGGGAGTGTCTCCTTTGTTTAGGCTTAAAGTAATTTAACTCCAAGCCCCTGTACTGAAAACCTATGGCTTACCCGTACCGGTGCAGGCATGCAGAGGTCCTTTCGGGGCCGCGAGAGCCATGTTTGATGGCGCTGATGGCTCCAGAAGTGAGATGAAGTAAACTGCATTTACATCGGTGTGCATGCAGTATAGATCATGTTTTTGAGGCCTTGGGTGGCTGTTTGCCCCCGGGAGCTAGGTAGTTTCGAGCATAGGGCGAGCGGCTTCTTGCCCATCCTGCCATGGCTGGCTTGCACCCGCTTGGTGCATGGCGGGCCAGTCCCCGGCAAAATGGAGGGCTGCATGCAGCATGGCATGTGTTCGGCATCCTGGGCGGCAGGGGCCGTGCCTGCCCGTGTGTGAATGTTCCGTCCCATGTCTGCACCATCGCCCCAGCCACCCCTGCCTTCTGCTCCTGCACCGGAGTCCGATCCACCCCCATCCCCGACCCCGCGGGCCCCAGTGCCCCGCTTGCCGGCGCGCGTGCGCATCGTGCGCTGGCTGCGCCACTTCTGGCCGGCCCCGCTGGGTATCGATGGCCGCGAGCATCTGCGCTTCATCGTGGGGGCGGTGCTGGGCATCTTCCTGACGGCAGTGCTCAGCCGCTGGTGGGTGGGTGGAGGCCATGCCCATGGGCCCTGGATGCTGGGCGCGCTGGGCGCCAGCGCCGTGCTGGTGTTTGGCATGCCCTCGAGCCCGCTGGCCCAGCCCTGGCCGGTGCTGGGCGGCAGCACCCTGTCGGCCCTGGTGGGGGCCGGGTGTGCCGCGCTGGTGCCCGACCCGGCCGTGGCGGGCGCGCTGGCCGTGGGCCTGGCCATTGCGCTCATGGTGCCACTGCGCTGCCTGCACCCGCCCGGCGGTTCCATGGCGCTGTACGTGGTGCTGACGGCCAGCGATGGCCTGCACCTGGCGGTGTTTCCGGTCCTCTTCAACGTGCTGGTGCTGCTGCTGGCGGGGGTGGTCTACAACAGCCTGACCGGGCGCCGCTACCCGCACCCGCAGCAGTCGCCGGCGCGCACGGCCGTGGCCAAGGGGGCTTTTGCGGCATCGGACGTGGATGCGGCCCTCGCGCACTACAACCAGGTGCTGGATGTGAGCCGCGCCGACCTGGAGGGGCTGCTGGAGCTGGCGGGCCGTGCCGCCTTCCAGCGCACGCTGGGCGATGTGCGCTGCGTGGACATCATGTCCCGGCCGGCCATGGCGGTGGAGCAGGGGGTGTCGCTCAAGGAGGCATGGACCTTGATGCGCCTGGAGAAGATCAAGGCCCTGCCCGTGGTGGATGCGGATCGGCAGGTGGTGGGCATTGTCACGGTGGCCGACTTCATGCGCCTGGCCAACCTCGACCTGCACGAAGGCCTGGGCCAGCGCCTGCGCGCCCTCGTCAAGGGCCGCGGCGGCCAGCCGTCCCGCGTGGGCGAGATCATGTCGCACCCTGTGCAGGTGGCGCGCGTGGCCCAGCACGCCATGGACCTGGTGCCGCTGTTCTCGCAGGGCGGGCACCACCACATCCCCATCGTCGACGAGGGCGGGCATCTGGTGGGCATCATCACCCAGACCGACCTGGTGCGCACGCTGGAAGTGGCCGTGCAGGGCCGGGATCCCGCGGCCTGACGGCCCCCTGGTGCCGCGCCGCGACACTGCGGCGCCTGCGCCATAGGCAAGGGCGGGTACATCGCGGTACAATCGACAGGCTCTGCACAGCGCTCTGCCTGTCCATTGAAGCCGTCTCCCCGGCCCTCTGCCTGATCTGCGCCCCGGGTGCAGCGACTCCCACCGCCCGCAACGCACCGTGTGTCGAGCCCGACCACGCTGCATCGGCCGTGGTGGATGCCCCCAGCGTTCAGGTGCCGATCACCAGATTTTTTGATTTTTGAAAAGACAAGAGAACATGGCCAAAGAAGAACTGATTGAAATGCAAGGCTCCGTGACCGAAGTGTTGCCCGACTCGCGCTTTCGCGTGACGCTGGACAACGGTCACCAGCTGATTGCCTACACCGGCGGCAAGATGCGCAAGCACCACATCCGCATCCTGGCGGGCGACAAGGTCTCGCTGGAAATGTCGCCCTACGACCTGACCAAGGGCCGCATCACCTTCCGCCACCTGGCCGGCCGTGGCCCAGGCCCGACCAGCCGCTGAAGGCGGGCATGCCATCGGGCCGCAGCACATGTGCTTGCTGCCCGCGCAGATCGCTGGCCCGGCGCTGCGCAGTGTTGTCGTAAAAAGAGAGTTGGTTGAGTTTGCCCCATCGCGCAGTCTGCATCGCCCCTGGATGCAGGACAGCACTGCCGATGGAACCCTGGTCCGGTGCAGTCGCTGCAAAAAATTCAAAAAAAGCGCGCATTTGGCCAGAACCCGAAATTTCCCGGGTTAGAATACGAGCTGTCGGAGCGTAGCGCAGCCTGGTAGCGCATCTGCTTTGGGAGCAGAGGGTCGCGAGTTCGAATCCCGCCGCTCCGACCATTATTGGCAAGGCCTGCAGAAGCAATTCTGCAGGCCTTTTGTCATTTCGGGGCCTGCACTGCGCAGGCCTTTTCTTTTGGCCCATGGCCAACGGCGCCCCCTTTTTTGGGCATGGCGGCCAATGCCCCGCAGGAATGCTCTGAAAAGCAGCCGCGGGCAGCGGAATAGGGGTACGATAACTGTATGAAAATACAGTATTTCATCGCCCCCCCAGCCCTGCTGCGCAGGATGCCCCGAGGTTGGGTGCGCAAGCCGCACCTTTGTGCCTGACCCTGTGCATGTCCATCCCGGGTTGCCTCGCTCATGTCCGCCGTCCCCCTCCGTTCCGTTCCCGCCGGTGCCCCGCCCCGGCTGGCAGGCGTGTGGCTGGCCGACCAATTGGGCACATCCACCGCAACGCGGGTGCAGGCCACGGGGCATGCCGGGCTCGATGCGCAGTTGCCCGGCGGGGGTTGGCCCCTGGGGGCCATGACGGAAGTGCTCCAGCCGGCCACGGGCCTGCATGTGTGGCAACTGGTGCTGCCAGCCCTGGCCCAGGCCACGGCTGCACGGCCAGGGGCCGTGGTGCTGGTGGCACCGCCCTATGAACCCTTTGCCCCCGCCTTGCGCGCGGGCGGGCTGGATGCAGCGCGGCTGTGCCGCGTGCAGGCCGCCTCTGCAGCGCAGGCGCTCTGGGCGGCCGAGCAGGCCCTGCGCTGCCGCGATGTGCAGGCGGTGCTGGCCTGGTTGCCACAGGCCGCACCCGAGTCGCTGCGGCGGCTGCAACTGGCGGCCGCGCAGATGGGGCAGTTGCTGTGGGTGTTTCGCTCGGCCAAGGTGCGCCAGCAGGCATCGCCTGCGCCGCTGCGGCTGTGGGTCGAGGCGGTGGCCGCATCGGGTGGCGCCGAGCTGCAGGTGCAGGTACTCAAGCGCCGTGGCCCGCCCATGGAGCAGCCCCTGGTGCTGCCGGCCAGCAACGCGGCGCTGGCCCGGGTGCTGGCTGCATCGGCGGCGCGTGGACAGGGGCGGCGTGCGCTGCCGTCGCCGCAGCCGCAACAGCCAGCGCGGCCTGCCGTCGTACTGCCAGTGGCGGCCTGGCTGGATCGCCTGCCTGCAGGAGGTGTGCTGCATGCACTGGATCGCATGGCCGTTGCCGCCCACCCCCACTGACGAAGGGCCCCATCCTGGCCGCGCCGCGCCGGCCGCTGCCGGGCCGCGCCAGCCCTTGCCGCAGGCGCCGCACGAACACTGGTGGGCGCTGCAGTTCACCCCGCGCGTGGCGCGGGTGGAGGACGAGGCTTTGCTGCTCGAAGTGTCCGCCACCGAGCGCCTGTGGGGCGGGCGCGAAGCCCTGCTGGCGCAGTTGCAGCTGCGCAGTCCGCCCTGGTTGGTGGATGCGGTCGCCCCATCGCCAGAGCCATCCGCTTGCGGCACGCAGCCCACACCCTTTGCCCAAGCCCCCACCTCACTGCAGGCCCTGGCCCTGCTGCGCCTGCGCCTGGCGGGGCAGCCCGTGCCCCGGCACCTGCCCGATGGCCTGCCGCTGCACACGCTGACGGCCTTGCACCCGCACCTGCCCAGCCTGGCGCGCATGGGCTGTCGCACCTGGGGGGCTTTGCGCGCGCTGCCGCGCGATGGCGTGGCCCGGCGGCTGGGGGCGGCCGTGCTGCTGGCGCTGGACCGGGCCTACGGCCACATCGCGCACAACCACACCTGGGTGGAGCTGCCCGAGCGCTTCGAGCTGACGGCCGAACTGCCCGCGCTGGCCACCTCGGCCGATGCGCTGCTGTGGTCGGCCAGCCGCCTGCTGTCGGCCCTGCAGGCCTGGCTGCAGGCGCGCCAGCAGGGCGTGCTGGCGCTGGAGCTGGCCTGGCGCCACGACCTGCGCCGGGTGGATGGCGTGGCCATCGCCCCCTGGCATGCCTTGCCTGTGCGCACGGCCCAGCCGACGCACGAACTGGCCCATCTGCGCCGCCTGCTGGCCGAGAACCTGGCGCGCACACCCCTGGCCGCGCCCGCCAACCAGATCACGCTGCGCGCGCTGGAGACCGCGCCCCTGCCGCATGCCAGCGCCCACCTGCTGCCGCCCGACGGGTCGTCGGCCGCCGGGGACCAGGAGGGTGAGGCCTGGCACCAACTGGTCGAGCGCCTGTCGGCCCGCCTGGGCGCGGATGCGGTGCAGTCCGTCACCTTGCTGGCGGACCACCGGCCCGAATGCATGCAGCGCTGGCAGCCCATGGCCGGTGCAGGCCCGGTGCCTGCATCGAAGGTGCAGCAGGGAGAGCACGCACCCGAGGCCGTGCTGTGGCCCACCTGGCTGCTGCGCACGCCGCAGCGCCTGGCCATGCAGGGCCACCGGCCGTGCTACCAGGGGCATTTGGGCCTGCTGGCTGGGCCGCACCGGTTTGATGCGGCCTGGTGGGAGGAGGGAGGCAGCAAACCAGAGGCCGACGAGAACGGGCCTGGCGAGCGCAGTGGCCTGGTGCAGCGCGATTATTTCGTGGCCCTGAGCCCTGGGGCCGGCCGTGTCTGGATCTTTCGTGAGCGCTTGGCGCATGCGCCTGCCGGGGCGTCGCGGGACCGCTGGTTCCTGCAGGGCCTGTACGCGTGAGAGGTCCGTGCAATGACCCACACCATTCCTGATCGCGCGTCGGCCATACCCGCCCCATCGCTGGCGCTGCCGGACTATGCCGAGCTGCACTGCATCTCCAACTTCAGCTTCCAGCGCGGCGCCTCGCAGCCCCAGGACCTGGTGGCGCGTGCGGCCCAGTTGGGTTACCGCGCTCTGGCGCTGACGGATGAATGCTCGGTCGCTGGCGTGGTGCGCGCCCACGGCCCGGCCAAGGCGTTGGGCCTGCAGTTCATACCGGGCAGCGAGTTCGCCTATCCCGGATTCCGGCTGATTGCATTGCCGCGCAATGTCGAGGGCTGGGGCAACCTGTGCGAGTTCATCAGCGCTGCACGTCGCACCGCCCCCAAAGGCACCTACGAGCTGGGCCCCGTGTCCGACGTGGCCCGGTTGCAGGACTGCGAGCTGCTGCTTATGCCGGACCGCAGCGTGCAGCATGCCATGGACACCAGCGCGCTGCTGGCCTGCGTGCAAGAGGCGCTGGCCCACTTCGGCCAGCGTTTCTGGCTGGGTGTGGAGCTGCTGCTCGGCCCCGACGACGACCTGTGGCTGGCCACGCTGCAGCAGGTATCGCGCCAGACCGGTGTGCCCCTGGTGGCTGCGGGCGATGTGCACATGCATCGGCGTTCGCACAAGCCGCTGCAGGACGTGATCACTGCCGTGCGCCAGGGCTGCACCGTGGCCGAATGCGGTTTTGCGCTGCAGCCCAATGCGGAGCGCCATTTGCGCCAGCGCGTGCGCCTGGCTGGCATCTACCCGCCAGAACTGCTTGCGGCCACGTTGGAGATCGCGGCGCGCTGCACCTTCAGCCTTGATGAGATCAAGTACCAGTACCCACTGGAGGCCGTGCCTGAGGGGATGACCCCTGCACGGGGACTGGCTGCGTTGACCTGGAGAGGGGCCCAAGGCCGCTATCGCAAAAAGATACCCAAAAAGGTGAAAAGGCAGATCAGGCGTGAACTCGCGCTGATCGCCGAGTGCAAGTACGAGATGTACTTTCTTACTGTGCACGACATCGTCCGCTTTGCGCGCAGCAAGAGAATTCTCTGCCAGGGCCGTGGTTCAGCCGCCAACTCGGCCGTCTGCTACTGCCTGGGCATCACTGCGGTGGACCCTCAACGCAGCGACCTGCTGTTCGAGCGTTTCATCAGCAAGGAGCGCAAGGAGCCGCCCGATATCGACGTGGATTTCGAGCACGACCGGCGCGAGGAGGTGATCCAGTACGTCTACGACAAATACGGTCGCAACCGCGCCGCCATTGCTGCCGTGGTCACCACCTACCGCACTCGCAGCGTGCTGCGCGACGTGGGCAAGGCGCTGGGCGTGCCTGCGGCGCTGGTTGATTCCTTCGCGAAAGACCACCACTGGTTCGATGAGGAATTCGCAGCGCATCGCCTGCAAGAAATGGCGCAGGACATGGGCGAACACTTGAGCCTGCACACTGCAGAGTTGTGGCTACAACTGTCTGGGCAACTCAAGGGCTTTCCGCGCCACCTGAGCCAGCATGTGGGCGGATTTGTGCTTACGCAGGGGTTGCTCACGCGCATCGTGCCGGTGGAAAACGCGGCCATGGTGGACCGCTCCATCATCCAGTGGGACAAGGACGACCTGGATGAAATGCATCTGATGAAGGTGGATGTTCTGGCCCTTGGCATGCTGAGCGCCTTGCGCCGCTGCCTGGACCTGCGTGCAGGACTGCGCGGAGAGCGTTGGGCCCTTGCCCAGATTCCGGACAAGGACCCTGCCACCTACGACATGATCTGCGCCGCCGACACCGTAGGCGTGTTCCAGATCGAAAGCCGGGCCCAGATGAGCATGCTGCCGCGCCTGCGGCCGCGCAAGTTCTATGACCTGGTCGTGGAGGTCGCCATCGTGCGACCTGGGCCTATCCAGGGTGGGATGGTGCACCCGTATCTGCAAGCGCGCGAGCGGCAGCGCAAGGGCGAGTCGCTGGTGCTTGAGAAGAAGGAACTGGAAGAAGCGCTCAAGCGGACCTTGGGTATTCCGATCTTCCAGGAGCAGGTGATGCAGATCGCGATGATCGCTGCCAAGTTTTCCGCGTCGGAAGCGGATGCGCTGCGCCGGTCCATGGCCGCGTGGAAACGAACGGGCGGGGTGCACCACTTCGAGAAGCGGCTTATCGATGGCATGGTGGACAATGACTACAAGCCCGAGTTTGCCAAGCGCGTTTTCAAGCAGATGCTGGGCTTCGGCGAATATGGCTTCCCCGAAAGCCATGCCTACAGCTTTGCCCTGCTGGCCTACAGCAGCAGCTGGCTCAAGTGCCATGAACCTGCCTGCTTTCTTACGGCGCTGCTCAATTCGCTGCCCATGGGTTTCTACACCGCCTCGCAACTGGTGCAGGACGCGCGCCGCCACGGTGTGCGCGTGCTGCCCATCGACGTCACCCGCAGCGACCTGGACTGCACGCTGGAAGGCACGCCCGAGATGCTGCGGCCCGACAAGGGCCTGCCTGTGCCGCCCTTGCCCCAGCCCGCGGTGCGCCTGGGCCTGTGCTTGGTCGGCAGTTTGGAGCGGGGCGCGGCCGAGCGCCTGGTCGCAGCCCGTGCGCAGGGAGGTCCCTTTGCCAGCACCGAAGACCTGGCCCTGCGCGCGCGCCTGAACCAGCAGGACATGCAGGTGCTGGCCGCGGCCGATGCGCTGGCCAGCCTGTCAGGCCACCGGCGCCAGCAGATGTGGGATGCGTCTGCCCAGCATGCCGCCCCCATCCTGCTGCGCGACGTGCCAGTGAACGAGGCCCCGCTGCAACTGCCCGAAGCGCCCGAGGGCGAGGAGATTTTGTTCGACTATGCGGCCACCGGCCTGACCCTGCGCCGCCACCCGCTGGCGCTGCTGCGCGGCCGGCTCGATCGCTGGCGCCTGCTCACCGCGCTGCAACTGCGCACCGTGCCCGATGGCCGGCTGGTGCGTGCCTGCGGCATCGTCACCGTGCGCCAGCGGCCCGGCTCGGCCAAGGGCACCATGTTCGTGACGCTGGAGGACGAGACCGGCCCCGTCAACGTCATCGTCTGGCCCGCCATGGTGGAGCAGTGGCGCGACGCCATCCTGCGTTCACGCCTGCTGGCCGTGCAGGGCCTGTGGCAGTGCAGCCGGCATGGCGAGGATGGGGAAAAAGGGGCAGCCGCGGGTCCCGGGGAAGCCTTTGTGGTGCGCCACCTGGTGGCCCAGCGCTTCAAGGACCTGACGCCGTTGCTCGGCCGCATGGCCGGGGCGCTGGATGGTAGTCGTGACTTCCATTGAAAGCGGGTGGTCTCACGGCTCCTGCAGGTACGCGCTGGGGTCGATGAAGAAGGCCTTCTTGTACCCCTGGGGCGCCCCGTCGATCTTCCACGGCGCGGGCAATAGTCGCACGATGGAATAGTGCAGGTGCGGCGGCTTGCCCTGTGCATTGCCGCTGGCGCCCACCGTGCCGATGGCGCTGCCCGAGGCCACCGGCGCCAGCACCTGGGTGGTGATGCGGTCCAGGTGCGCGAAGTAGTGCACGCGCCAGCGCGGCCCGAGCACCAGCACCACCTTGCCGCCCTTGGCGATCTCGCCTGTGAAGAGCACGATGCCATCGGTGGTGCTGAGCACGGGTGTGCCCAGCTTGCCGAAGATATCGATGCCCTTGTGCACGCCCGAGCTGCCCCAGGGCTCGAACCAGAAGGAGCGGGCATTCCAGTCCCGCGTGCTGGCCCCGGCCACGGGGATGCGGATGCGTTCCGGCATGGCCAGGCCCAGGGCGAGCACCACCACGGCGGCGAGGGCCAGGTACTTGAGAGACTTCATGGACAGGAAAGAAGCGCTGCCCGGGGCGCGCGCTCGGAGTGGCGACGGGTGCGATTATTCCCGCACCCTTGTCCCCTTCCTTTCAGCGCGCGGTGGCCGGCTTGCTGGCCGCGCGCCGTGCAGGCTCGGTCGCGGTGCCTGCCGCACCCTCGGCGCCCGGCTTCACCGGCGCCTTGCCCAGGTCCAGCAGCGGCTTGCAGTAGGTGTCGTCATCGGCCGCAGGCACCGTCACGGGCACCAGGGCCAGCGCGGCCGGGGCCGCCACGGCGGCCACCACCGCAGCACCTGCGCGCAGCAGCAGCGGGCCGGGCTCCACGCCCACATCGGGGTTGCCGAAGGTGCCTTTCACATACAGCGGCGTGCGCAGCGAGAAGAACTTCCACTCCAGCGACTCGGGCTTGATGCGCATGTTCATGGCCTCGGTGCCCAGGTCGATGGTGCCCGTGGCCTCGATCACCGCATCGTCGGTGCTCATCTTCACCACGCGGCTCTGGGCTATGCCGTCGACCACGGTGAAATCGGCCACGGCACAGCGCAGGTTCACCTCCTTGGTGTCGCCAAAGAGTTTGCCCACGATGATGCTGCCCACGTTGAGGGCCGCCAGGTCCAGCATCTGCTTGCTCAGCGTGCCTTCGCGCACGTACAGCCGTGCCTCGCCCGTGCCCTTGCCCAAGAGGCCTGCCACGCTGTTGCCCTGGCTCTGCAGGGCCACTGCGCCGTCCATGCGGCCAAAGCTCTTCTTCATGAGTTCCACCTTGGGGAACAGGGCCGAGAGCTTGAGCCCCTCGACCTTGCCGTGGATGCGCGCCTTGAGCGGCGGTGCGCGCCCGTCGATGGCGACCTCGGATTCGATCTTGCCCTCGGCCACGCCGAAGGTCAGCGGCGCCAGCCGGAGCTGGGCGTTGTCCATCACGGCGCGCATGCTCAGGTCTTCGAGCGGCAGGCTCTCGGGGCGGACGATGTTCTTGCCTTTGAACAAAATGTCCATGTCCATGGCATTCCAGCGCTGGGCTGCAAATGGGGCGTCCGGCAGCACCTTGCCCTTGTCCTTACCGTCGCCCTTGCCATCACTTTTGCCGCGGTGGGTGTTGTCGCTCTTGTTGGTGCCCAGCGAGGGGCCCAGGTCGGCCAGGCGCAGCTGGTTCGAGGTCATGCTGCCCGTGAGCCTGGGCCGCGGCTTGCCCGAGGTGTATTTCAGGTCGCCATGCAGGTCGCTCTGGCCCACCTTGCCGTGGAAGTCGCTGTAGCTCCACACCGCGCGCTCGGGCTCCAGGCTGCCGGTGAGGTGGCCGCGCGTCTCGAAGGGCGGTGTGTTGGGCAGCACCAGGCCTGTTGCCTCGTACAGGTCGCCCATGCTGTCGGCTTTGAGCATCACGTCGAAGTCCATGCCCGAGAGCGATCCCGGGTTGGCCAGGATGCCCTCGGCCGACAGGGCCGCACTGCCTGCCGTGGCGTCGATCTTGATCGGGTAGTTGACCACCTTGTCGCGCAGGCTGATCACCTGGCCCGCCAGGCCACTGCCCTCGACCTTGGCCTTGGCGATGCGGCCCTGCAGCTCGAACTTCAGGCCATAGGGCACAGGGGCGCCACTGTTGCCGCGCTGGCTGGCGGTCACGTCTCGCGACGCCGCGGCCTCGGCCGACGAGGCTGCGGCCGAGGCGGGCAGGACGACCGGCTTGGCCGCCTTGGCGTTCGTGACCTGGGATGGATCGATGGGCTCCGTGGTGTTGACCCGGGCCTGCATGTCCACATCCTTCATGGCATCGGCGTAGGCCAGCAGGCCCTGGTTGACCACCAGCCGGTCCACATCGAAGGTCCAGGGGCTCTTGGGCTTGTCTTCGTCGCGGGGCTTGAAGGTCCAGTTGTTGGTGCCATCCCTGGTGCGGGCCAGCGCCACTTCGGGGTCGGTCAGCGCCACCGTGTCGACGGCCAGGTGGCGCCTGAGCAGCGGCAGCAGGCTGATGGAAGCGCTGGCACTGCCGATGCTGGCCATGGTGGCCGTGCCCGGCAGGGTGGCGGTGGTCGGCGCGGTGGAGGCCGATGCCGAGCCCACCGATGCGGCGCTGGCCGCCTCCCGTGCGGCCGTGGCGGCGTGGGGCTTTCTGCTGCCCTTGCCCTTTTTCTCGCCGTCGCCGCTGAACGGGGGCTCGAACCCGGCGGGGTTGTCCATCACCAGGCGCTCGGCCTTCACCGTCACACCGGGCACCCAGCGGCGCCAGCCTTCTTCCAGCGGCTGGGGCCAGCGCCAGGCGGCGGACAGGTCGCCCTCGATTGCGAAGCGCCGGCCCGTGGCCTCGCTGACCTTGTCATTGACCCAGGGCTTGTAGCGGTTCAGGTCCATCAGTGCCAGCAGCACTCCGACCAGGAGCAGCAGGCCCACGACAAGGCCCAGCACCACCAGTGCCCATTTCAGCACGCGGCCCAGGGGGACGCGCCGGGCAGGGGGCTGGACTGCCGGAGGCTTGGGCAGGTCGGTCGATGGCGTGGTGGCAGTTGTCATCAAAAAGCGCGGAGATCGGTGCACTTGCCGTGGATCGGCAAGCTCTTGGCTGTGGTTGCGGCCATGCTAGCCCGCAACCCCGCCGGCAGGGCCTGCGTGTGCCCAACTGCCGCCCTTGTCCTACAGCCCCGGTGCAGCCCTGGCCGGCCCCGCCTTGCGCAGCAGGGCCTGGGCACACTCGACGAGTGCATCGCGCAGCGCGGGCGGGTGCAGCACCTCGAAATCGAAGGACAGGCGCGCCAGCTGCCGCGCATACCAAGCAAGGTCGTCCACCTGGCTGTGCAGCAGCACACCGCCTCCGTCCTGCGGTGCAAACAGGCCGATGGCATCGAACAGCTCCTCGCGTGCCGTGGCCAGGTCGGTGCGCAGCAGCACCTGCACGCTGAAGGCGCGCGGCAGCGAGGCCACGCCCAGCGCCAGGTGGCGCACGGCATCGAAATCCTCGGGCACGCCGAACGATGCGGGCAGGGGTTGCACGCTGAGCACCCGGTCGAGCCGGAACGAGCGCAGCCCGCCGCGCAGGTGGCAATGCCCCACGGCATACCAGCGCCCGCCGCGCCAGGCCAGGCCATAGGTGTCGAAGGCGCGCTCGCTGGCCTCGCCCTGCGGTGTGCGGTAGGCCAGTTGCACGCGCTGGCGCGCATGGGCCGCGGCGCTCAGCGTGAACAGGGCCCGGTTGTCCGCAGGCGCGTCGGGGTGGGCCAGGTCCAGCTGCACCGTGTCGCCCAGGGCGCGGGTGCGGCGCTGCAGGGGCTCGGGCATCACGCGTTCGAGCTTGGCGCGGGCGCTTTCCACGGCCGGTGCTGCCTCGGCCAGGCCCAGGCGGCGCGCAGCCAGCAGGCCTACCGACAGGGCCAGGGCCTCGTCGTCGGTGAACACCATGGGCGGCAGCTTGAAGCCCGGCATCAGCCGGTACGCGCCGTAGCGCCCACGCTCCGCCACCACCGGAATGCCCAGGTCTTCGAGCTTGCGGATGTACCTGCGCAGCGTGCGGCCGTCCACCTCCAGCCGCTGGGCCAGCTCGGTGCCGCTCATGGCGCCACGCGCCTGCAGCAGTTCCAGCACGCTGAGCACGCGGGTGGTGGGCGAGGTCATGGCGCCATCATGCACCCGAATCAGGGCCGATTGTGTCCTGATTCATCCCTACATTGCCTCCAGGCGGCCCCACATCCGGGGCCGGATGGAAAGGATGAACGATGGAATGGGCAATGGATTCCCTGGCGCTGCAGCACACGGCGCACCTGTGGCTGTTCTTTGTGCTGCTGCTGGGCGTGGTGGCCCTGCCGGGGCTGGACATGGCCTTCGTCATGGCCAGCGCGCTCGTGGGTGGGCGCCGCGCCGGCCTGGGGGCGGTCGCCGGCATCGTGGCCGGCGGGGCCTGCCACACGGCCATGGGGGCACTGGGTGTGGGCGTGGTGCTCAAGCTGTTTCCCGCGGCCTTCAACGCCTTGCTGCTGGCCGGGGCGGCCTATGTGGCCTGGATGGGCGTGGCGCTGCTGCGCAGCCGCTCGGCCTTCGATGGCGCCGCGGTACACACGCGCCAGCGCCCCCTGGCCGCCACCTTCGGCAAGGCCGTGCTCACCTGCCTGATGAACCCCAAGGCCTATGTCTTCATGCTGGCGGTGTTTCCGCAGTTCCTGCGGCCCGAGCATGGCCCCATCTGGGCCCAGGCCGTGGTGATGGGGCTCATCATCGCGGCCACCCAGGCGGGGGTCTATGGCCTGGTGGCGCTGGGCGCCGTCCGGGCGCAGCGCAGCCTGCAGGGCAACCCGCAGGCCAGCGTGTGGACGGCGCGGGCCGTCGGGCTGCTGCTGTTGCTGGCATCGGCCTGGACGGCGTGGGAAGGCTGGCGACTGTAGCCCTAGAATCGCGCCCCATGCACAACGCCCACCACCCCTTCGCCCCGCCCATGCGCGACGGCGTGGGGCCGAGCTGTGTGGTGCTGCCTACCCATGGCCAGGGCAGCATGCTGGACTTTCTGGCGGAGCGCCTGCCCGCCGTGGACCGCGCCGGCTGGCTGGCGCGCATGCAGGCCGGCGACGTGGTGGACGAGCGCGGTGCACCCGTGGCGCCGGATCGGCCCTTCGAGCCCGGGCTGCGCCTGTACTACTACCGCCACCTCGCTGACGAGCCCGAGATCCCGTTCACCGAGACCGTGCTCCACCAGGACGAGCACCTGCTGGTCGCCGACAAGCCGCACTTCATGCCGGTCACGCCCTCGGGCCGCTACCTGCAGCACACGCTATTGGTGCGCCTCAAGCGCCGCCTGGGCTTGCCCGAGCTGTCGCCCCTGCACCGCATCGACCGCGACACGGCCGGGCTGGTGCTGTTCTCGGTGCAGCAGCGCACGCGCGGCGCCTACCAAGCCCTGTTCCGCGATCGCAGCATCACCAAGCACTACGAAGCCGTGGCCCCCTGGCGCGCGGACCTGGTCTTTCCGCGTGAGCACATGAGCCGCATGGAGGAAAGCCCGCAGTTCTTTCGCATGCACGAGGTGCCTGGAACGCCCAACAGCCACACGCACATGGAGGTGCTGGAGGTGCGCGGCGACTGGGCGCGCTACCGGCTCTCGCCCATCAGCGGCAAGCGCCACCAGTTGCGCGTGCACATGGCGGCGCTGGGCTTGCCGCTGCGCAACGATGCCTTCTACCCCGAGGTCAACGACCCGCCCGAGGGCGATTACTCGCGCCCGCTGCAGTTGCTGGCGCGCTCGCTGGCGTTCACCGACCCGCTCAGCGGCGAGCACCGGCAGTTCGAAAGCCGGCTGCAGCTGCAGCCGCTTCCTTAGCCACGCGGCACGCTGCCGCGGGCTACCGCATCCACATAGACATTGCCGCCGCTGGAGATATGCCGGCACATGTGGCGGTCGGCTGCATCCTCGTCGCCATCGAGGATGGCCTTCATGATGTCCTGGTGCTCGGCCAGCGAGTTGCGCACGCGGTTCGGTCGGTCGAACAGCGAGCGCTGCGGGTGCCGCATGCGCAGGCGCATCTGGCGCAGCTGGCGCGCCAGTACCTCGTTGAGGCTGCCGTCGTAGATGGTCTGGTGGAACCAGCGGTTGGCCTCTTCGTAGGCCACCGAGTCGTCCTTGGCGGCTGCGGCTTCGCAGGCCTGGAAGGAGGCCTGCAGGTCTCGCCGCAGGGCCGCCGGCATGCGCCGTGCCGACAGGCGGGCGGCCAGGCCTTCGAGCTCGGTCAGCATCTCCAGCATGGCCACGTATTCGGTGAGCGAGAGCGTGGCGACCACGGCGCCGTGGCGCGGCACCATCTCCACCAGGCCGGCCGTGGCCAGTTGCTGGATGGCCTCGCGCGCCGGGGTGCGCGAGACGTCGAAGCGCTCCATCAGCCCCTGCTCGTCGATGCTGCAGCCGGCATAGAGCTTGCCGGAGATGATCTCTTCTTCCAGGGCTTCGCGGATCTTGTCGCTCAGGTTGACGCGGGGTGGGGTCGTGCTAGTGGTGGCCATGTTCGTAGTGGCCGAATGATAATGCGCGGGCGCTCGCATCGCTCTCGTGCTCAGTGCGGGGTGGCGGTACTGCGCAGGCGCTCCTGCAGCACCTCGCCGAACAGCTGCAGGCGCGCTGTGGCGAACGCCGGGCGCTGCTGGATGGCCTGCCACCAGCGGTGCACGCGCGGGTGGGCGGTCTCTGCCAGCGCTGCGGGCGCTATCTCGGCGATGCGCGCGATGAAGGGCGCCGCTGCGATGTCCGCGAGCGAGTAGGCGCCGCCGATCAGCCAGGTGGACGGGACCTCAGAAGCGCCGAGCATGTCTTCCATCCGTTCCACCAGGAGCAGCAGCTTGCGCAAGGCCTCGGCCTTCTCCTCTTCGGTATAGGGCTTGCGGGCAATGCGCACCCAGGCCTCGCGCCGCTCGGCCGTGGGGATGCGCGCCAGCTTGTCCTCAAGCTCCTGGTCGCTCCATTGCTGGGCAGTGGGCTGGAGCATCAGGCTCCAGTTGAGGATGAGCAGGTGGGGCAGCGATTTCTCGTCGGTCCAGCGCACGAAGTTGCGCATCTGCGCCAGCGCATAGGGGTCTGCGGGCCGCAGCGGGGGCTCGGGCACGGTGTCGTCCAGGTATTCGCAGATCGTCGAGCTCTCGTGCAGGAAACGGCCGGGCGCGATCTCCAGCGCCGGCACCACGCCGTTGGGGTTCATGGCCAGGAACTCCGGCGCGTGCTGCTCCTGTTTGCTCAGGTCCACGGCCACGCTCTCGTAGGCGATGTTCTTTTCGGCAAGGCACAGGCGCACGCGGCGCGAGGCGCTGGACAGCCAGGCATGGAAGAGTCTCATGGTGGTGCAGGGTGATGAAGGTCAGGGAATGAGGACGGGGGCGCCGGTGGTGGCGCGGCTCTCCAGGTCGCAGTGCGCGCGCTGCACCTCCGCCAGCGGGTAGCGCTGGCCTATGCCCAGCTTCACATGGCCGTCGCGCACGGCATCGAAGAAGGCCTGGGCCGACGCGCGCAGCTCCACCGGGTCGGCCACAAAGCTGCGCAGGGTAGGGCGGCACACGCTGAGCGACTTGGCGTGCAGGATCTGCAGGTCGAAGGCCTCCACATCACCCGACGCCGTGCCGTAATTGACCGCCAGCCCGCGCGGGCGCAGGCACTGCAGCGAGGGCAGGAACACATCCTTGCCCACCGCGTCGTACACCACGGCCACCCCCACACCACCGGTGAATTCCAGCGTGCGGGCCACGAAGTCTTCGCGGCGGTAGTCGATCACGTGGTGGCAGCCGTGCGCCAGCGCCACCTCGGCCTTGGCGGCCGAGCCCACCGTGCCGATCACCGTGGCGCCCAGCGCGCACGCCCACTGCGACAGGATCAGTCCCATGCCGCCTGCAGCCGCATGCACCAGCACCGCATCGCCAGGCTTCACCACATACAGCCGCCGCAGCAGGTACTCGGCCGTGAGGCCGCGCAGCAGGTTGGCACCGGCCATGTCCTCGCCGATCCAGCTGGGCAGCGCCACTACGCGGTGTGCCGGCACATTGCGCGTGACCTGGTAGGCGCCCGGGTGCAGGTAGGCCACCGACTGCCCTGGCGCGAAGGCCGTGACGCCCGGTCCCACGGCCTCCACCACGCCTGCGCCCTGCGCACCCGGGGTGACAGGGAAGGGCGTGGCCGCATGGGGCCCGTGGCCGCCGCGGCGCTGGTAGATGTCCGCGAAGTTCAGGCCGATGGCCGTCTGGCGTATCTGCACTTCGCCCGCTGCAGGCGCGGGAACGTCGATGTCCACGGCTTCGAGCACGTCGGCCTCGCCGTGGCGGTGGAAATGGATGGAGGGGCTTTTTGTCATGGCAGCGCCATTAGAGAGCCTGACCAGGTCTTAAAAAATACATATAAACCATTAGTGTATTTTTATAAATGCTATGCGCATACTTAAAAAAGGCCGACACCGATCGGTCCCCAACGATCAGGAGACAACCCATGTTCTTGCGCAGACGAGAGTTCGGTGTGATGGCGGCCAGCGCCCTGGCCTTTCCCGCGATAGTCCGCGCCCAGGCCGCAAGCCTGGGCGCCCTGCACGACGCCGCCCGCAAGGAGGGCGAACTCACCTGGTACACCGTGCCCCAGACCTCCGAGGTGGCCGAGAAGATGGGCCGCACATTCACGGCCCGCTACCCCGGCGTGAAGGTCAACGTGGTGCGCACGACGGCGCAGGTGGCGTTCCAACGCCTCAACCAGGACCTCAAGGCCGGCACGCCCAACTGTGATGTGTTCACCTCCACGGACCTCGCGCACTACGTGGACCTCAAGGGCCGCAACCTGCTGCTGAAGTTTCTGCCGGCCGCCGTGGCGCAGCAGGACAAGCGCGTGCAGAACATGGACCCGGACGCGTACTTCCACGCGTCGAGCTGCTTCATGATGGGCCTGATCTACAACACCCAGAAGGTGCAGGCCGCCGCCGCACCCAAGCGCTGGAGCGACCTGCTCGACCCCCAATGGAACGGCGCCGCCCTGGTGGCGCACCCGGCCTACAGCGGTGCGGCCGGTGCCTGGTGCATCGAGATGCGCAAGCTGCACGGTGACGGCTTCTTCCAGAAGCTGGCCGCCAACAAGGCGCATGTGAGCCGCTCCACCATCGACGCCGTGACGACGGTGATCTCTGGCGAGGCCTCCGTGTCGGCCGGACCCATGAGCCTGGCGGCGCGCTCGGCCGCCAAGGGCAACCCGGTGGCCACGCTGGCGCCCAAGGAGGGGCCGGTGCTGATCCTCTCGCCCTCGGGCATCATGGCCAACACGCGCCGGCCGAACGCCTCCAAGCTGTTCATGGAATGGCTGCTGGGCAGCGAGGATACCGAGCGCATCTCGGTCGAGGAATTCAGCGTGCCGCTGCGCGCCCATGCCAAGCCGGCGCCCGGCGTGCTCGGCCTGGGCGATGCCAGCCCGCTGCTGGCGCCCACGCCGCCGCAGATGGTGGCGCAGATCCCCAAGGTGATCGACGCCTGGCGGGAGGCTTTCGGTGTCTGACGCCATGGCCCTCCATCCCCCTGCGGACCGCATGGCGGCGCGCCGCTTCGGCGACCCGGCCGTGTGGCTGTTCGGCGTGCTCATCGCCGTGCTGGTCCTGCTGGTGGCCAACCCCATCCTGCGCCTGGTGTGGGACAGCTTCCACACCGCCGATGGCGCCTGGTCGCTGCAGAGCTACGCCCAGGCCCTGGGGCGCAGCCGCAACCTGCAGGCGCTGCTCAACTCGCTCTACCTGGGCGCGGCGGTCACGGCCATCGCCCTGGCCCTGGGCGTACCGCTGGCGCTGGCGGTCTCGCGCACCAACATGCCGGGCCGGGGCTTCACCCACCTGAGTGTGCTGGCGGCCTTCGTCATGCCCAACTTCCTGGGTGCCATCGCCTGGATCCTGCTGGCCGGCCCCAATGCCGGCTGGCTCAACCGCCTGGTCGTGGAACTTGCTGGCGTGCAGAAGGGGCCGTTCAACATCTTCAGCTTCTGGGGCCTGGCCTTCGTCATTGCGCTGTACACCTACCCGCTGATCTATGTGTTCACCAAGTCGGCGCTGGACCTGGTGTCCACCGAGCTGGAGGACGCGGCCAGCATCCACGGCGCCGGCAAGTTCCAGACCATGGCGCGCGTGACCCTGCCACTGGTGCTGCCGTCCATCATCGGCGCGGCCATCCTGATCTTCCTGGAGGCCATCGCCCTGTACGGCACGCCGGCGCTGATCGCCATACCGGCGCGCATCAACCTGGCCACCACGCAGATCGTCTCGTTCTTCCAGTACCCGCTGCAGGTGGAGCAGGCGGCCGCCTTCTCCATGCCCATCCTGCTGCTGACCATCGTCATGCTCATGCTGCAGCGCCGGCTGCTGGCGCGGCGCGGCTACGTCTCGGTGTCGGGCAAGGGCGGTGAGCGGCGGCCCTTCGACATCGGCGCCTGGAAATGGCTGCTGCTGGCCTACTCAGGCCTGGTGGCCCTGCTCAGCGTGGTGATGCCCTTGGCCATCCTCATCCTGGCCTCGTTCTCCAAGGCCTGGGGCAAGGGGCTGGCCCTGGACAACCTCACGCTGGCCAACTTCTACGGCATCTTCTTCGAGCAGCTCACCGTGCGCTCGGCCCTCCTTAACACCGTGCTGTACTCGGGCGCCACGGCGCTGATCTGCGTGGGCATGGGCATCTGCATCGCCTATGCCACGCAGCGGCGCATCACGCCGTTTCCGGTACTGGTGCAGTTCCTGGCGCTGGCGCCCGTGGCGGTGCCGGGGCTCATCCTGGCCATCGGCCTGTATGCGGCGTATGCCGGCCCACCGTTCTCGCTGTATGGCATGGGCGTGCTGATCGTGATCGCCTTCACCACGCGCTTTCTGCCCATCTCGGTGGCCGCCAGCTCGGCGGGGGTGCGGGCCCTGAATCCCGAGCTGGAGGAGGCCGTGCGCATCCTCGGCGGTGGTCGTATCACCGTGCTCACCCGCGTGGTGGCACCGCTGCTCAAGAAGACGCTGGTGGGGGCCTTCATCCTGGTGTTCGTGATCTGCACCAAGGAGCTGTCCACGGCCGTGTTCCTCACCGGGCCGGGCTCGCGTGTGGTGTCGGTGCTCACCCTGGACCTGAGCGAGCAGGGCAACTACGAAACGCTGGCCGCCATGGGGGTGGTGCTGGTGCTCATCGTCACCGTGGTCGTGGCCATCGGCATGAAGCTCGCAGGGCGCGACTTCATGCTGCGCCGGGGCTGATTTCAGGAATCAAAAACCATGTCCAAACTCGAACTCAAAGAGCTGCGCAAGAACTACGGCGGCGCGTCTGTGGTGGACGGCGTGTCCCTGCAGTTGCAGCGCGGCGAACTCGTCACGCTGCTGGGCCCCTCGGGCTGCGGCAAGACCACCACCTTGCGCATGATTGCGGGCTTCATCGAGCCCAGCGCCGGTGCCATCCTGGTGGACGGGCGCGAGGTCTCCACACCCGCGCGCTCGGTGCCGCCCGAGCACCGCGGCATGTCCATGATCTTCCAGAGCTATGCCATCTGGCCCAACATGACCGTGGCCGAGAACGTGGGCTTCGGCCTGCAGGTGCGCAAGACGCCGGCCGCCGAAACCGCGCGGCGTGTGCAGGAGATGCTCGACGTGGTCAAGCTCGGCCCCTATGCGCAGCGCTACCCGGCCGAGCTGTCGGGTGGCCAGCAGCAGCGCGTAGCCTTGGCCCGCGCCATGATCGTGCGGCCCGAGGTGCTGCTGCTCGACGAGCCGCTGTCCAACCTCGACGCCAACCTGCGCGAGGAGATGGCCGCGGAAATCCGCCGCCTGCACGACGAATTCCGCTTCACCACGGTCTACGTCACGCACGACCAGACCGAGGCCATGGCCATCTCCGACCGCATCGCCGTGCTGCACCAGGGCCGGCTGGAGCAGATCGACACGCCCTGGAATCTCTACAACCGGCCGCAGACGCCGTTTGTCGCGGGCTTCATCGGCAAGACCAACCTGGTGCAGGGCGCCGTGCAGGGCGGGCGCATGCGGCTCGACGGCCTCCCTGACGGCATTCCGCTGGCGGGTGCGCAAGGCGACCGTGCCAGCCTGCAGGCGTCCATCCGGCCGCAGTCGCTGTACCTGGGCGCGGGGCCCGATGGGGCCGTGCCGCTCGGGTCCGTGTCGGTGGTGGGCCGCACCTATCTGGGTGAGTACTGGCACTACCTGGTGCAGCCCAGCGCGGGTGGCGGCACGCTCAAGGTCCATGCGGTGCCGTCCATGGTGCTGGAGGTGGGGCAGCAATCGGTGATCTACGTCGATCCCGCAGCCGTGGCGGCGGTGCAGTGATGTCTTCCATGAACGAACTCCCCATGCAACCCCCCGCCCATGCCGCCTCCGCCATGCCGCTGGCGGGCTACCGCGTGCTCGACCTCACCATTGCGCGTGCCGGCCCCGTGGCCGTGCGCCTGCTGGCCGACTGGGGCGCCGATGTCGTGCGCATCGACCCGCCGGACCGCAAGCCCACCCTGGGACCACGCCGGGGCTCCGACGAGCAGAACCTGCACCGCAACAAGCGCAGCCTGAGCGTGAACCTCAAGACCGCCGAGGGCATGCGCGTGCTGCGCCAGTTGGTCGAGCGCAGCGACGTGGTGGTGGAGAACTTCCGCTCCTCCGTCAAGGAACGCCTGGGCCTGACCTACGAGGCGCTGCGCGCGGTGAACCCGCGCATCATCCTGGCCAGCATCTCGGGCTTCGGGCAGACCGGCCCGTATGCCGAGCGCCCGGGGCTCGACCAGATCGTGCAGGGCATGAGCGGACTCAGCTCCGTCACCGGCGAGCCGGGGCGCGGCCCCTACCGCACGGGCATCGCCATCTCGGACACCACCGCCGGCATGTTCCTCGGCCAGGGCATCCTGCTGGCGCTGTTGCACCGCGAGCGCACGGGCCAAGGCCAGTGGGTGCACACCTCGCTGCTGGAAGCCATGCTCAACAAGCTCGACTTCCAGGGCGCGCGCTACACCGTGGAGGGCAAGGTGCCAGGCCAGGAAGGCAACTCGCACCCCACGCTGGTGCCCATGGGCACCTTCGCGGCGCGCGACGGGCAGGTCAACATCTGCGGGCCCGGTGCCGCCATGTGGGGCAAGCTGTGCGAGTTCCTGCAGGCTCCCCACCTGGCCGAAGACGGGCGCTACAAGGACCAGCCCTCGCGCCTGGCGCACCGGCGCGAGTTGGAAGAAGCGATCAGCGCCATCACGCGCCAGTTCGATGTGGCGGACCTCGTGGAGCGCCTGAACCAGGCCGGCGTGCCCTGTGGCCCGGTGTACGACATCGGCCAGGCTTTCGAGGATGTGCAGGCGAAACACCTGCGCATGACGCGCCCCGCACCACACGCCGAACTGGGGGCGCTGCCGCTGCTGCGCTCGCCCATCAACCTGTCGGGCTGCAGCCACCCCGAGGCCTTCCAGCGCGCTGCCCCCGATGCGGGCGAGCACACCAACGAGGTGCTGCGCGAGCTCGGCTATTCCGATGCGTCGATCGCGGCGATGCGCGGCGAGGGAGCGGTGGCATGAGCGCTTTGGACCTGGGAACCCCGCGCATCCTGGCCGAGGTGCGTGATGGCGTGGGCTGGATCACCTTCAACCACCCCGAACGGCGCAACGCCATGTCGCTGGACATGTGGCAGGGCCTGGGCATCGCGGCCGAGGCTTTCGAGCGCGACCCGGCCGTGCGTGCCGTGGTCATGCATGGAGCGGGCGGCAAGGCCTTTGTCTCGGGGGCCGATATCTCCGAGTTCGAGCAGCACCGCGCGGATGCGGCGCAGAAGAAGACCTACGACGAGATCGCCGCACGCGGCCATGCCGGCCTGGCCGCGCTGAGCAAGCCGCTGATCGCCATGATCGACGGCTATTGCGTGGGCGGCGGGCTGGCCATTGCGCTGGCGGCCGATGTGCGCTTTGCGTCGGCGTCCTCACGCTTTGCCATCCCCGCAGCGCGGCTGGGCCTGGGCTACGACTACCGGGGCGTGGCCGCGCTGGCGCGCCTGGTGGGGCCTTCGGTGGCCAAGGACATTCTGTTCAGCGCGCGCTTCCTGGAGGCCGAAGAGGCGCTGCGCGTGGGCCTGGTCAATGGCGTGGTCGAGGGGGGGCAGCTCGGGGAGCATGTGGCGGCCTATGCCGCGCAGATCGCCGCCAATGCCCCGCTCACGGTGCATGCCGCCAAGCAGGCGCTGCGGGCCTTCGAGCACTACTCCGATGGAGCGCCTGGCGCTGACGCCGTGGCCGCCCTGGTGCTGCGCTGCTTTGACAGCGACGACTACCGGGAAGGCCGCCGTGCCTTTCTGGCCAAACGCCAACCCCAATTCCAAGGCCGGTGAAACGACCGATGAACGAACTTCCCGAACTCAGCACCGATGGCGCCATCGCCACCATCACCCTGCGCCGGCCCGGGCAGGCCAACCGGCTCACGGCCGATGACCTGGAGCACCTGGCCGCCTTGATCGAAGAGGTCAATGATCGCCCCGAGATCCTGGTGCTGCTGCTGCGCAGCACTGGCAAGTACTTCTGCAGCGGCTACGACATCGGCAGCATCGGCGCCCCGCGCAAGATCGATTTCGCCGGCATGGTCGATGCGCTGGAGATGGCGCGACCCGTGACCATTGCCGTGCTGCATGGCGGGGTCTACGGCGGCGCGACCGATCTGGCGCTGGCCTGCGACTTCCGCGTGGGGGCCGAGGGCATCGACATGTTCATGCCCGCCGCACGCCTGGGCCTGCACTACTACCGCTCGGGCATGGAGCGCTATGTGAGCCGCCTGGGCCTGGACAATGCCAAGCTGCTGTTTCTCACCGCGCGCAAGATCGGTGCAGCGCAGATGCTGCGCATCGGCTACCTGACGCAACTGGTGGAGGCGGCGCAGCTGGAGCACGAGGTGGCCGATCTGGCGCGCGACTGTGCCAGCATGGCACCGCTGGCGCTGGTGGGCATGAAGCGCCACCTGAACCGCATGGCCCGGGGCACGCTGGACGTGGAGGCGTTCAATGCCGATGCGCTGCGCGCCTACCAGTCCGCCGACCTGCGCGAGGGACAGGCGGCCTGGGCGCAAAAGCGTGCGCCCCGGTTCACGGGCCAGTGAGGGATGGCACAGGAGACCAACGCCATGAAATTGCTGCATTGCATCGCAGGAGCCCTGCTGCTGGGCCTGGCAACGGCTGCCCAGGCCAGCGGCTACCCCGCCAAGCCCATACGCCTCATCGTGGGCTACTCGCCCTCGGGCGCCGGCGATGGCATCGCACGCATCGTGGCCGAAGCCATGGCCAAGGAGCTGGGGCAGGGCATCGTCGTGGACAACAAGCCCGGCGCCGGCAGCACGCTCGCGTCCACCCTGCTGTCGCGTGCCCCAGCCGACGGCTACACCATCGGCCTGGCCACTGGCACGCTCTACGGCATCGACCAGCATCTGTATGGCGTGCGCTACATGCCGGCCGATTTCACGCCCATCAACCGCCTCACGGTCTCGCCCCTGGTGCTGGCGGTCAGCCCCAAGAGCGGCATCACACAGCTCAAGGACCTGATCGCGACGGCCAGGGCGCGGCCGGGCCAGCTCAACTATGCGTCGTCGGGTATCGGCGGCTCGCCACACCTGGCGGCGCTCACGTTCGAGAAGGCCATCGATGCGGCCATGGTGCACATCCCGTTCAAGGGCGGTGCACCGGCGCTGCAGGCCGTGGCCACGGGCGAGGTGGACCTGTCCTTCGGCACCGCGGCATCGGTGTTGCCCCTGGGCCGACAGGGCGTGGTGAAGATGCTGGGTGTGACCACGCAGCAGCCTTCGGCCGTGGCCCCCGGCGTGCCCACGCTGGACGCGCAGGGCCTGCCGGGCTTCGAATTCTCGTTCTGGTTCGGGCTGTTCGGTCCGGCCAAGTTGCCGCCCGCGGTGCAGGCACGGCTGGTCGCCGCCTCCAGCAAGGTGCTGGCCGACCCGCAGGTGCAGGAAAAGCTGCTGTCCACCGGCAACGAGGCCGCGCCCTTTGCCAGCCCGGCCGCGTTTCATGCCTGGGCAGTCGAAGCCGGCAAGACCCAGCTCGAACGCGTGAAGATCGCCAACGTCAAGGTGGAGTGAGCGATGATCGACGTGTATTCCTGGGCCACGCCCAATGGCCACAAGGTCCACATCCTGCTGGAGGAATGCGGTCTGCCGTACCGGGCCCACGCCGTGAACATCGGCGCGGGCGACCAGCTCCGGCCCGAGTTCCTGGCCATCAGCCCCAACAACAAGATCCCGGCGATCCGCGATCCCGAGGGGCCGGACGGTCAGCCCATCACCCTTTTCGAATCAGGTGCCATCCTGCTGTACCTGGCGGGCAAGACCGGGCGTTTTCTGCCACCGGACGACCGGGGCCGCTACGAGGTGCTGCAGTGGCTCATGTTCCAGATGGGTGGCGTGGGCCCCATGCTGGGGCAGAACCACCATTTCAGGCTGTATGCACCGGAGAAGATTCCCTACGCCATCGACCGCTACACCAACGAGGCCAAAAGGCTCTATGGCGTGATCGAGCGCCGCCTGGCGACCAGCCCCTGGCTGGGCGGCGCGGACTATTCGATTGCCGACATGGCAGTCTGGCCCTGGCTGCGCAACTGGGAGAAGCAGGGCATCGCCCTGTCGGACCATCCGCACCTTGAACGCTGGTTTGCCGCCGTGGGCAGCCGCCCCGCCGTGCAGCGCGGCATTGCGGTGCTGGCCGACTTGCGCCAGCCGGTGCACGACGCCCAGGCGCGCGAGGTGCTGTTCGGCGCGCAGCAGTACGCCAGGCGCTGAGCTGCTCAGGTAAAGGTGACCGACAGCCGCGACAGCGGCGCGTCGAAGTCCGCACTCCAGCGCTGGCCGGGCTGCACCGGCCAGGCATCGGTCCAGGTGCCGGTGGTCACCACATCGCCGGGTTGCAGGTCCGGCGCGCCGGGGCAGGCACGCAGTTCCTTCAGGAAATGGTGCAGGGCGTTCAGTGGGCCACCCAGCACATTGGCGCCCTGGCCTTGTTCCCTGGCTTCGCCATCGCAGTGCAGGGCACTGTCGGCCACGGTCTGGGCAGCGGTGAACTTCCAGCCGGGCTGGTGCGACTGCACGATCTCGAAACCCGGCGCCACCCAGTCGATGGCATCGAACAGGTCGTCCAGGGACGCATCGGGCGCGGGCGTGGCCTTGAGGCCGAACACCGCCTCGGGCTCCAGCCGCGGCTGGGCGCAATGGTCCAGCGACACGCGGCCTTCGCCCGCGCAGAAGCGGAGCGTGGTCGACCACACCGTGCCCCAGATCGGGCCGAACACCTGATAGTGCGCCCAGATGTTGCGGTTGGTGAAGCCGATCTTGTAACCGCGCGGCTCTTCGCCCCGCGCCTGGCGCAGGCTGCGCACGGCCAGGGCCTGCTGGTAGGCCACGGCCACGTCGCCGCCGATGCCGGCGGCGGCCTGGGCGGGCCACAGGGTGCCGTTGTCGTAGTGGGCGAGAAGGGTGCGGGGTTCCATGGCGTGCTCCGTTGCCGGCCAGTCTACAAGCTCACCCGGCGCGGCCCCCTGGCGGGGCGGCGTTCAAAGGCTTACATTGACCCAGGTCAAGATTGGACAGGCGTACTCAATCAACTCCAGGGAGTGTGTTCCATGAAAAACTTTGCCAGCCGCTCCATCGCTTTCAAACTGTCTTTCGTGGCCCTGGCCAGCCTGCTGGTGGTGCTGCTGTCCACCATGGCCCTGGTCAGCAGCATGGTGTGGAAGAGCTTTGGTGATGCATCCCGGGGCGAGGCCCGGCAGTATGCATCGCAGGTCGCCACCCTGGTCAAGACCATGGACGAATCGGCCCAGCAACTGGCGCGGCGCGATTTCGGCCTGCTGAAATCGCGCTTTGCCGGAGCCTTCAGCCTGGCAGAGCAGCCCGGTGCCGACGGCAAGCCCGAGGCGGTGCTGAGCCTGGACGGCAACCCGCTCAACGGCAATTTCGACCTGGTGGACCGTTTCTCCAAGGACGCGCAGGGCGCCGTGGCCACCCTCTTTGCACGCACGGGCGACGACTTCATCCGCGTGACCACCTCGCTCAAGAAGCAGGACGGCGAGCGCGCCTTCAAGACCCTGCTGGACCGCAAGCACCCCGCCTACGCGCTCATGGCCGAAGGCAAGCCCTACATCGGCCGCGCCAACCTGTTCGGCCGCGACTACATGACCGTCTATGAGCCCATCCGCGAGGGCAACCGCACCATCGGCATCCTGTTCACCGGCTCGGACATCGCGCCCATCCTGAACAGCCTGGGCGAGCTGATGGCCAGCCGCAAGCTGTTCGACTCGGGTGCCGTCTATGCCGTCGATGTCTCCTCGGGCCCGGCGCGGGGGCGCATCTCCGGCCTGGGCGGCTCGGGAACGCCGCCTGTGGTGGTGGACGAGAAGGCAGAGGAGGGCAAGGCCTGGCTCGCATCCCTCACGGCGGCGGAGCAGGCTGGCGATTTCGAGGCCACCTGGTCGCCGCGCCCCTCTGCCAAGGCGTCCGAGCGCCGTTTTGTGGCGGTGGAGCGCTACAAGCCCTGGAACTGGGCCGTGGTGGCCGAGGCACCCGTGGCCGAGCTCATGGGCGAGGCGCGCATTGCGTTGACCTGGCTATGGCTGGGTGTGCTGGTGGCGCTGGTGCTGCTGGCCGTGGTGCTGGTGCTGGCCACCCGGCGCCTGGTGGGCGCGCCGGTGCAGCAGCTGAGCACGGCCCTGGGCTACCTGGCACAGGGCGATCTGACGCACGGCGTCAGCATCCGGTCGCGCGACGAGATCGGCACGCTGGCGCAGGCCATGGAGGGCTTTCGCCTGCGCCTGCTGGAAAGCCTGGGCACGGTGCGCAACAGTGCCGAGAGCGTATCGGCCGCCAGCTCCGAGATCGCCCAGGGCAACCAGGATCTGTCGGCCCGCACCGAAAGCCAGGCCAGCTCGCTGGAGCAGACCTCGGCCAGCATGGAACAGCTGGGCGCCACCATCCGCCACAACGCCGACGGTGCCGCCCAGGCCAACCAGCTGGCCGTGCGCGCCAGCCAGGTGGCCACCGACGGAGGGAAGGTCGTGTCCCAGGTGGTGAGCACCATGCACGGCATCAACACCAGCAGCCAGAAGATCGCCGACATCATCGGCGTGATCGATGGCATTGCCTTCCAGACCAATATCCTGGCCTTGAATGCTGCCGTCGAGGCCGCGCGCGCCGGCGAGCAGGGGCGTGGCTTCGCCGTGGTGGCGGCCGAGGTGCGCAACCTGGCGCAGCGCACGGCCGCCGAGGCCAAGGCCATCAAGGAGCTGATCGGCACCAGCAGCGCCATGGTGCAGCAGGGTTCGGTGCTGGCCGACCAGGCGGGCAGCACCATGCAGGAGGTGGTCGATGCCATCGGGCGCGTGGCGGCCATGGTCGCAGAGATCAGCGCCGCCAGCCGCGAGCAGACCGCTGGCGTGGGCCAGGTGGGCGAGGCCGTCACCCAGCTCGACCAGGCCACGCAGCAGAACGCCGCCCTGGTGGAGGAAATGGCGGCCGCCGCCAGCAGCCTGCGCAGCCAGGCCGAGCAGATGGTCGGCGCAGTGGCGCAGTTCAACCTGGGTGCGGTGCCGGGTTCGGCATTGCCCCGGCCGTCTTTGCGGCTTGCTGGTCGCTAGCCTCCACCCCCGGAGGGGCTTGGGGGAAAGGGCGTTTGCTGCTGCAAGGCCGCTGCTGGAGGTTTATGTCTGGTGTTTGCAAAAGCCGGTGGCTACACTGCCTGCCGCGCACGCGTTCGCACCATTCTCAAGAGGGACCCAGCAGGTATGACGATTCATCTGGACAGAGCTCCGCAGTTCATTGCGCCCACGCAAGGCCAGGTGGCCGGCACGGGGTTCGACAAGGGTGCGGTGGCCTTCAAGGGGCTGGAGCGTGCGGGCAAGGCCGACAAGCTGTGCGTGTTCCAGCCGTCCTCCCACAAGCATGTGATGACCGATGTGCCCAAGGCCGACTTCACCCGGCTGATGAAGCTGGACCCCGCCACGGTGCGCTTTGCCAGCAGCCATGAAAAGGAGTTCCAGGCAGCCCGGTCCATTCTCCAGCATGCGGGCGTGCCTGGCGTGGAGGGCATGAGCACGCGGCTTACGCTGAGCCTGGCCAAGCAGGTGGGTTCCGGCCAGATGACGCCGGAGGCCGCCGCGCTGGTGGCCCGCACCCCCACAGCGGCCCAGCGCGAACAGCTGATGGCACTGGCCAGTGCCAGCCCGCATGTCGTGCAGTTGATGGCGGCGGCGGACAAGGGGACGGTCACGGCGTCGCAGTTGCAGGGCCTGCAGGACCTGGTCGGCATCCATCCCGCTGCGGCCGACCGCCTGGCGGAGAAGGCGCTTGCCCACCTGGCCGACCCCTCCCAACCCATGCCGGACATGGATGCAGGGATTGTCCGGGGCGGCATCGACGCGAGTGCCGAGGCCGGCACCCGCCAGGGCGCGAGCGGCCTGCAGGATGCAGGCGCCGCCCGCAAGACGGCCCTGTCGCTCAACCTCGCCAAGCTGGTCACCAACCCGGACGGCTCCTTGAACGCGGGGCGCCTGGATGCCGCGATCACCCAGTTGGGGCAACCGCCCACGCCGCAGACCGAGCACACACGCGTGGCCGTCAAGATGCTGACCCGCCTGCGCGATGACGGCGACTTTGCTGCCCAACTGCAGTCGATCGGTGCGCCGCGCACGGCAGACAACCCCGCGCACGGCATTCTGCGTGCCACCCTGGGCCTCAAGCCCGACCAGACTGTCACGGCCGCACATGCGCGCCAGGCCGCCCTGTCCGCGCTGGTGTCGGACCTGCGCCAGAGCAGCGTGGGCTCGTGCTTTGGCACGGCAACGGCCGTCATGGTGCACGACTCCATGCCGGAGAAGTTCCTGGCCGAGATCAAGTCGCTGATCGAGGACGGCCACTTCGACAAGACCGTCGATGGCCACGACGAGCAGGTGGCGATCAGCCAGCGCGTGAGCACCAAGGAGCTGCAGCAGACCATCACGCTCAACACCCAGGGCCTGCTGGCCACAGCGGGGGGCAAGCCGGTAGACCCGCCCACCGCGCTGCATGAGACGCCGGGGATGCGTGCCGGGCTGGCGGCGTTGGGCGTTGCACCGGATGCCATGGCGTCCACGGTCAGTGGCGCCGTGAAGGCCATGGGCAAGAACGCCGTGCTGACGCCGCAGGCCATCCTGCAGCAGATCGCCATGCAGCAGGAGGGCCTCAGTGCCGCGCACCTGGCCAGCGTGGAGCGCATCCGCACGCTGGAAGGGCAGGTGCGCGAGCTGTCCATCGCGGTGCAGCGTGGCGGCCCGGACGCCGCCGAGGCGCAGCGGCAGATGGCCGGCGTGCAGCGCGATCTGCAGAAAGCACTGAGCGGTATCGGCTTCAGCTTCAAGACGGAAGCCATGGACCGGCTGGCCCAGGCCATGGGCCGGGCGACCGATGCCTTCCAGGGGCAGATGGACAACCGCTTGCTGCGTGCCTGGGAGTACACCGTGTCGTCCGTGCTGGAAAAGGGCGAGGGCGACCGCGTCAAGGCCGATGCCCTCAAAGGCCTCAAAGGCCGGATTGGTTCGTCCGGTGCCGACCCCACACAAATGGGCATGGACACCTTTGCGCGCCATACCCTTTTCTCATCGAATACGGTGACCCTCGAAAGAGGCAAGCGGGGGCACTTCGACAAAACCGGCGATGTCTTCACGGTGCGTCCTGATCTGGGCATGCCGGCGATCGACCGCTCGCTCGTGACCGATGACGACCGGGCCCAGTTCAATCCCAACCCCGCGAACCGGGCGCCCACCGAAGACAACCCCTCTCCCAAGAACTGGCCACCCAGTGATGAAGTGGTTTTCCTGCACAAATTCCAGACCCAGATGCAGAGCCGTTTCGAGGAGGTCATGGCGGAACGCCTGGCGGTGCAGTACGACGCTGCCGCCATGGGCTCCGGCGAGATCGCGGCGGATGGCAGCTCGGACCGAGGCGGCTTCGTGCTGCACGACACGGCGGGCCAGGCCGATCCCTTGACCTGGCGCCCCATCGACACCCCGCAGGCCTACAAGGCGCTGGCTGCCAGCGTCATGCGCGACGTGGGGCGCGAAGTCGCCGCCAGCGTGGCGCGCGGCCAGCCCGCCGCGGTGCAGCAGTGGCTGACCCAGTTCAGCGACAAGGTGGGCGCCCATGCCGAAACCGAGGCCTTCACGGCCGTGATGGTGGACCGGGCCCGCTTCAACTCGCCCCTGCCCAGCGACTCCAACCCCAAGCCCTGGGAGCCCGCATCGGGTGGCAAGACCCATGTCACCGGCAAGTACCTCGGATCCGGTGCCCCCAAGGAGGTGTCGCTGTATGGCAGCTCCGGCGAGAAGGGCGTGACCCCCGTTCATGCCCAGGGTGTGGATTTCGTGACCAAGGTGCTCGATACCTTCAAGGGCATGAAAGATACCTTGCCCCTGGCCGGGCAGGGCCGCGATGTGGGCGTGCCTGTGCGCACCACCGGGCACGCGTTCCTGGCCCGCCCGGGCCACCCGTCCCTGGCCGGCGCCCTGGCATCGCCCGACACGCAGGCCTGGGTGACGGACAAGCTGGTGACCCCGGGGCAGGCCCAGGCCAGTACGCCCCTGTCGGCGGCCGAGCAGCGCCCGGTGGTCGAGGCCGTGCTGACGGCGCTGAAAGTGCCGGACAACCACCCGAGCCGTGCGACCATCCTGGGGGCCTTGGCCGGGGGCAAGACCCCGGCCCAGTTGCACACCTGGGTCAAGGACCAGCTCGAAACGCACAACCCAGAGGCCTTCGGTGACAAGCTCAAGACCCCCGAGACCCGCGCTGCAGCCATCGAAGTCGCCATGGTCAAGAGCCTGAAACCGGCCGTGCCCGGCATCGTGATGGCGGACACCAATTGGGAGGTGCGGGGCGGCCGCGTGGAACTGGGCATGGTGTTCAACCCGATCTCGGGCGGCGTGGAGCCGTGGTTCTCGCACGAGGATGGAAGCTTGCTCGGCGGCAATGCCAAGCCCGAGGCATCGACCTGGGCATCCTGGAACCTGATGACCAACCCCGCCGAATTTGGCTATACCTGATGGGACGAAAGACGCAAGATGAGCATGAATGAAGCGACCGTGGTGAACCAATGGCTGGCCGGGCTGGCCGCCAAGGCCGGTATCGATGGCCTGGGCCTGGACGAACAGGGCGGCGTCGCGCTGCGCTATGGCGATGACATCGAATTGCTCATGGAACTGCCCGAACAAAGCCCGGTGCTGCACCTCTATGTGCCCGTGCTGCAGCTGTCGCAGGGCATGGAGCAGGGCGCTGTCTTCCGCCAACTGCTGGCCCGCAACCTCTTTGCCCTGGAGACCCAGGGCGCGACCTTTGCGCTGGACGAGACCCATGAGCGCATCGTCCTGCAGTACCCGCTGGTGGTAGCGCATTCCGATGCCACCGTGTTCGAGCGCGTGGTGGGCAACCTTCTGGAAGCCGCTGTGGCGTGGAAGGCGCGCCTGCGCGATGAGCAGTCAGGCGTGCCGCAGGCCCCAGCGGTCAAGGCGCCAGTGCTGGCGGTGGAGCCCGCGTCCTTCAACGCCTTCATGGTGCGGGTTTAACGGCCATTCGCCAACAAAAAAGCCGGCTCCGCATTCTTGCAGGGCCGGCTTTTGGCGTTTTGGAGCGGGTGAAGGGAATCGAACCCTCGTATGAAGCTTGGGAAGCTGCCGTTCTACCATTGAACTACACCCGCGTTGCGCCGGATTATAGGGGCAGAGCCGGGTGGTGCTATGCCGCCTGTGCCAGCACCGTGCGGCGCCCCTCGGTGGCCAGCACCTGTTGGGCATTGAGGCTGCGGATGGGAATGGACGCATCCTGCGGTATGCCGCCCGACAGCTGCAAGGCCATGTAGCGGCCGCAGCACACGCGCAGGAAGGAGGCGAAGTTCTCCACCTCACCGCGCTCGGCCACCAGCTCGTCGTACAGCTTCGTGCACAACTGGGGCACGCCCATGCCGTCGCGCCGGGCGATCTCGCCGAGCACCTGCCAGAACAGGTTTTCGAGCCGGATGCTGGTGGCCACCCCGTGCAGCCGCACCGAGCGGGCGCGGCTTTCGTACAGGGTGGGGTCGGCGCTGATGAATACCTGGCACATGGTGCGAGCCTTTCAGAACGGCCTCTATCATCGGGGGCCGTTCTGACCGCGTCAAATCGGTTTACAAGCTGATGCGCGTGCCCAGCAGCGCCAGGAACTGCGCGATCCAGGCCGGGTGCGCCGGCCAGGCCGGGGCCGACACCAGGTTGCCCTGGGTCACTGCGGCGTCGATGGCGATCTCGGCATAGGTGCCACCTGCCAGCTCCACCTCGGCCCGGCAGGCCGGGTAGGCCGAGCAGGTGCGGCCCTTGAGGACGCCGGCACCGGCCAGCAGTTGCGCGCCATGGCACACGGCGGCCACGGGCTTGTTGGTGTCGAAGAAATGCTTCACCGCCGCCACCACGGCCGGGTAGGTGCGCAGGTATTCGGGGCCGCGGCCGCCAGGAATCACCAGGGCGTCATAGCTGGCCACCTCCAGGCCGGCAAACGTGGCGTTGAGCGTGAAGTTGTGGCCCGGCTTTTCGCTGTAGGTCTGCGCGCCCTCGAAGTCGTGGATCGCCGTCTTGATGTGGTCGCCAGCCTTCTTGTCCGGGCACACCGCATGCACCGTGTGGCCCACGGCCAGCAGTGCCTGGAAAGGCACCATGGTCTCGTAGTCCTCGCAGTAGTCGCCGCACAGCATGAGTATCTTTTTTGCCGCCATCTTTGTCTCCTTGGGGGTTGGGAGAGCGCATTGTTGGGCGGCGCTGGCAGCGATGGGTGTTAGCCGGCTACTACAGGTGCATCGGCGTTGGCCCTGGCCTGGCGCCACTCCCGTGGAGTCACCCCGCACTGGGACTTGAAAGCCCGCGACAGCGCCGCCTCGCTGCCATAGCCCACGTCCACCGCGATCATCTTGAGCTGCCGGCCCTGGCGCAGCGCCTGCTGCGTGAGCCGCACGCGCCAGCCCTGCAGGTAGCTGCCCGGCGTGCAGCCCACCACGTCGCGGAAGGTGTTGGCGAACACGCTGCGCGACATGCCCGCCAGCTCGCCCAGGGCCTCCAGCGGCCAATCCTGCGCAGGGCGCTCGTGCATGGCCACCAGCGCCCGGCGCAGCCGCGGGTGCGACAGCCCGGCCAGCATGCCGCCCTGCACCTGGTCGTCCTCCATCACCTGCCTGAGCAACTGGATCACCACCACCTCGAACAGCCGGTCGATCAGCGCGTGGCGGCCGCAGTTGCTGCCGAAGGCCTCTTCGAACAGCACGGCCAGCACCCGTTCTGCACCGTCGATCCGGGCCAGGGGCAGGCAGATGAAGTCGGGCAGCGCGGCCACAAAGGGGTTGTCGGTACCGCCCTCGAAGCGCACCTCCGCGCACGCCAGGTCGGCGCCGCGCTCGGCGTCGGTGACGAAGCGGCGGGCCATGGGGCGTGGGTAGAACAGCAGGCTCGGCTCCTCCACCCGCAGCGCGGGGCGCCCGGGGTGGATGAGCTCCATCGCCCCGGCCCGCACCAGGTGCATCTGGCCACCCTCGCCAGCGCCCGCAAAGTCCGTGATGCCGCACAGCGCGCCGGCCTGGAACATGCGCGCCCGGATCGGGAAATGCTGCAGCAAGGCATCGAGACGGTCAGGGCAGGAGGTGTTCAATTCAATACTTTCAATCAAGTATTTGAAATTTTAAGTGATTAATAGTTTCGATGCGGGGCCTAAAGTTCGTTCTGCCTCCACGGCAAGTCCATTCCACCCGCTACTCCACCAAGGATCCACACCATGCAGTTCAAGCACCATCTCGTCGCCGCTTCCGCCCTGGCCCTGGCGTCCACCCTGTCCCTGGCCGCCGGCAGCCCCGGGGTCGAGCGCAATACCCAGGCCTTTCTCGAAGCCCTGGCCAAGGGCGGTGGCCAGCCGCTCGAAACCCTGTCGCCGGCCGAGGCGCGCCAGGTGCTCGTGGGCGCGCAAAAGGGCGCGCGGCTGCCCGCTGCCGATGTCAGCGAAAAGACCATCACCGTCGATGGCAAACCCATCGCCCTGCACATCGTGCGCCCGGCCGGCGCCAAGGGCGTGCTGCCGGCCTTTGTCTTCGTGCACGGCGGCGGCTGGATCCTGGGGGATTTCCCCACGCACGAGCGCTTCGTGCGCGACCTGGTGGCCGACTCCGGCGCCGCTGCCATCTTCGTGAACTACACGCCGTCGCCCGAAGCGCGCTACCCCGTGGCCATCAACGAGATCTATGGCGCCACCAAGTGGGTGGCCGAGAACGGCGCGCAGATCCAGGTGGATGGCAAGCGCCTGGCCATCGTGGGCAACAGTGTGGGCGGCAACATGGCCACCGCCGTGGCGCTGATGGCCAAGGCCAAGGGCACGCCCGCGCTGCGCGCGCAGGTGCTGTTCTGGCCCGTGACCAACGCCAACTTCGAGAATGCTTCCTATGACGAGTTCGCCAACGACCACTTCCTGACCAAAGGCATGATGAAGTGGTTCTGGGATGCCTATTCCACGGATCCCCAGCAGCGCCAGCAGATCTACGCCTCGCCGCTGCTGGCCACGCCCGAACAGCTCAAGGGCCTGCCGCCCGCGCTGATCCAGACGGCCGAGAAGGACGTGCTGCGCGATGAAGGCGAGGCCTATGCGCGCAAGCTCGACGCAGCGGGCGTGAACGTGGTCGTGACGCGCTACAACGGCATGATCCACGACTTCGGCCTGCTCAACGCGCTGGCCGACCTCCCAGCGACGCGCGCGGCGCTGCACCAGGCCAGTGAGGAACTCAAGTTGCGCCTGCGCTGAGCGGCCGGGGCGCGCGCGGGCCGGCCAATCCCATTCGGTCCGTGCGGCCATGCTCGCGCCTTTTTCGCATATCCAAGCGCGTTTTGCTTTGTTCCTCTGCGGGCGGGGTGCCCCTAAATTCCTTCCATCGGTTGCCGCAACGGTTGCAGCACCGGCCACCCGAATGAAAGGATGACCCGCATGAGCCAGCCACAGCACACGACGACGATCCACCCCACCCAGTCGCTGGGCCGCCGCCTCGGCGCATGGGTCCTGGGTGCCGGCATGGTGTTCGGCGGGGCAGCCGTGTGGGCCGCCACGCCCATCCCGGCGGGCCCGCTGGTCAGCACCGAATGGCTGGCGCAGAACCTGGACAACACCCAGGTGCGCATCGTCGAGGTCAGCGTGAACCCGGGCCTGTACGAACGCAGCCACGTGCCCGGTGCCGTGAACTTCTCCTGGCACCAGGACCTCAACGACAAGGTGCGCCGCGACATCGTCGGCAAGGAAGCCTTCGAGGCACTGCTGTCCAAGGCCGGCATAGCGCAGGACACCACCGTGGTGCTCTACGGCGACACCAACAACTGGTTTGCCGCCTGGGGCGCCTGGGTGTTCGACATCTACGGCGTGAAGAACGTCAAGCTGCTCGATGGCGGCCGCAAGAAGTGGGAGGCCGAGAACCAGCCGCTGAACAACCGCGTGCCCGAGTTCGCTGCCACCAGCTACAAGGTCGCACAGGTCAACACGCAGCTGCGTGCACGCCTCACCGACACCCTGGCCGCGGCCGAGGGCAAGAGCAATGCCAAGCTGGTGGACATCCGCTCGGCCGATGAATACTCCGGCAAGATCTTTGCACCGGCCGGTGTGCCCGAGCTGAGCATCCGCGCCGGCCATATCCCCGGCGCGGCCAATGTGCCCTGGGGCCAGGCGGTCAAGGAAGACGGCACCTTCAAGTCGGTCGAGGACCTGAAGAAGCTCTATGCCAACGTGGGCATCGACGGAAGCAAGCCGGTCATCACCTACTGCCGCATCGGCGAGCGCTCCAGCCACACCTGGTTCGCGCTGTCCAAGATCCTGGGCTACAGCGTGAAGAACTACGACGGTTCGTGGACCGAATACGGCAACGCCGTGGGCGTGCCCATCAACAACCCGGCCGGCACCGTCTGGGCCGCCAAGTAGCCGGGCACACAGCGTTTTTTGGTAGGGGGTCTCATTTACAGCCCGCTTCGGCGGGCTTTTTTTTTGGCAGCCCATGGCGACGACACACCAGCATCCACTTCGACACTACCTTTCCCCTGCCGCCGCCGTGGCACTGTTGGCCGCACTGGCCCTGTCCACGCGCTGGATCGAAACCCAGGCCGGTGGCCGCACGCTGGTGTTCGCCCTGGTGACCGGTGCCGTGCTGGGCCTGGTGCTGCAGCGCTCGCGCTTTTGCTTTTACTGCCATGCACGCGATTGGTTCGAGGGCGGCAACCCGCGCGGCCTGCTGGCCATTGTGCTGGCCTTGGCGGTGGGCTTGGTGGGCTACACCGTGGTGCTGGGGGGCTGGCTGCCGGTGCCGCAGCCGGGCAAGCTGCCGCCGGACATGCACATCGGCCCGGTGAGCTGGGTGCTGGTGGCGGCCGGCCTGTCCTTCGGCGCAGGCATGGTGGTCTCTGGCTCGTGCATCAGCGCGCACTGGTACCGGCTGGCCGAAGGTTCGGCCGTGTCGCCGTTCGCATTGCTGGGATCGGCCCTGGGTTTCATCCTGGGGTTCAAGACCTGGAACGGCCTGTACAGCCAGAGCGTGGCCGATGCGCCCGTGGTCTGGCTGCCCGCGCACCTGGGCTATGGTGGCGCGCTGCTGGTGCAGTTGGCCGTGCTGGCGGCCGTGGCGGCCTGGCTGTGGCGTGGTTTTGCGCGCGAGGCCATCAAGGAGGGGGCTCCAGCGACCCGCGTGCCCGGTCTGGGCGCCGTGTGGCGGCGCTTGTGGGCCGGCCGCTGGAGCTACTGGGTGGGCGGCTTGGCCGTGGGGCTCATCGGTGCGCTGGCCATTGTGCGCATGCGCCCGCTGGGCGTGACGGCCACGCTGGGCAGTGCGGCGCGCCAATGGGCGCAAGGCTGGGGATGGATCCCCGAGCGGCTCGACGGGCTCGACGGCTTTGCCGGTTGCGCCACCGCGCCGCAGTCCACCTGGCTCACGCCCAACGCCTTGCTGCTGGCCGGGCTGGTGGCCGGGGCCTTCATCGCCGCACTGGCCAGCCGCCAGTTTGCCCCGCGCTGGCCCACCTGGCGCGATGCCGTGCGCGGGCTCTCGGGCGGCGTGCTGCTGGGCTGGGGCGCGATGACGGGGCTGGGCTGCACCATTGGCACACTGCTCTCGGGCGGCATGGCCGGGGCCCTGTCGGGCTGGGTGTTTGCGGCGGCCTTGTTCTTCGCCGTGTGGGCTGGCTTGCGCGCCAAGGCGGCCCTGAGCACCGTGGGGCCATCTCAAGGCATTGGCTGACGCTGGTTGCGCGCCGGCTGCGGCACCATGCAGCGATGGCCCCGTCGGCGGGCCTTCATCGCACGAGGGACTGCATGGCATCCAAGGACAAGGAAAAAGACACGAAGAAAGCCCACAAGAAGGCCGAGGCCGCCAAGCCCAGCGCTGCGCGCGAGGAAAAGGAGGCCCGGGCCCAGCGCGAGCTGGGCATCGTCGGCCCGCATGGCGACATGCGCCTGGCCTCGGTCGTCATCGAGGGTTACAGCCTGGAGCTGCGCGATGGCGACGGCTTTGTGGGCGATGTGGCCAGCCGCACGGCCTTTCGCCACATGCTCGACGCCTGGCGCAAGCTGTTCACTGCCATGGATGGCAAGGACCCCATGGGCCGCAAATCCACGCGTGAGCTGAGCAAGCACCAACTCGATGCCATGCTGGAGAAGGACGGCATCGCCGCCCAGGCCATAGCAGCGGCCACCGAGGACTATGCGCTGCAGCTGGCCCATGTGGTGCAGCGCTTTCTCCAGCACAAGAGCTGGAAGGGCGTGGAGCGCATCATCATCGGCGGGGGCTTTCACCAGAGTGAAGTCGGCGGCATGGCCATCGCGCGCGCCGGCAAGATCCTCCAATCCGAGAAGGTGCCCGTGGAACTGCGCACCTTGCACCACCATGCGGACGAGGGCGGCCTGATCGGCTGGGTGCACCTGGCGCCGCCGGCCCTGCTGCAGAGCTACGACGCCATCCTGGCGGTGGACATCGGCGGCACCAATGTGCGCTGCGGCATCGTCCAGACGCACCTGCACAAGGCGCCCGACATGTCGCTGGCCGAGGTGCCGCGCCGCGAGAAATGGGCCCATGCCGACGACGAACCCAAGCGCGACGAGCTGGTGGAGGGCATTGCAACCATCCTCGAGGATCTGATCGCCTACGCGGAGAAGAAGGAGATCCGCCTGGCCCCGTACATCGGCGTGGCCTGCCCCGGGCTGATCGTGGAGGACGGTTCGCTCGCCGGCGGCACGCAGAACCTGCCGGGCAACTGGGAGAGCACGCGCTTTCATCTGCCGCGCGACCTGTGCGAGCGTTTGCCGCACATCGGCGATGGCCGCACCCAGGTCTGCCTGCACAACGACGCCGTGGTGCAGGGCCTCTCGGAGATGCCTTTCACCAACGACGTGGAGCGCTGGGCCATCCTCACCGTGGGCACGGGGCTGGGCAATGCCAGCTTCACCAACCGGCGCGATGCGCCGGGGCAGGAATGAAGCGCCTTCAGCGCTGGTAGCAGCGGCTCGCGCTCTTCACGATCTTGCAGTTGAAGAGGGTGGCACTGACGCCCATGGGCCCATGGGTGTAGTCGGCAAGCTGGTTGTCGTTGTAGCGGGTGTGGTGGGGCTGGCCCGTGGGCTTGTCCAGGCTGTCGGACCAGACCTTGATATGGCAGGAACCCTTGTTCTGGTCGGCGCAGAACTTGTAGGCCGCGCGACCGATGTAGTCGGTGTCCTGCGCCTTGTCGGTCGGCACCATGGCGTAGTGCGTATTGCCGTGGGTCTCGAAGACGTCCAGCGTCTGGGCGTGGGCAACGGCGGTTGCTGCGGTCAGCAGCGCAAGGATCAAGGCTTTCATGGTGGGTTCTCTCCAGTGTGCACGTGGCCGGCGGGCAAGGTGCCACGTGCCGCGGTGATGGATGCGCGCAACCCCCTGTGGGCTGCGCACGGTGGCCGGCCGGCCTCGGGGATTCTGCATGGGTGCAGTGCTGCCCGACTGGACGAATTGTCCACCGGCCATCGCCGGCCGCTCACTGCTGGTAGCAGCGGCTGGCGGTGGTCACGAGCTTGCAATTGAAACGGATGCCATCGGCGATGCCACTGTAATTGCGCATGTACTCGGCCAGTTTGTTCTCATCGTAGCGTGTATGGAAGGGGTTGCCTGTGGGCTTGTCCAGGCTGTCGGACCAGATCATCACGCGGCAGCTGCCTTTGTTCTGGTCCTGGCAGAACTTGTAGGCCGCTCTTTCCATGTACTGGGTGTCGCGCGCCTTGTCGGTGGGCACCATGGCGTAGTGCATGTTGCCGTGGGATTCGAAGACTTCCAGTGCTTGTGCGTGCGCGGCGGAAGTCGCTGCGGTCAGCAGTGCAAGGATCAAGGCTTTCATGTGGGTGGGTTCCCTCGGTGTGCGCAGCCGGTGGGCACGCTCGGAATGCGCGCCTCTGATGGATGAAAAGCAAAGCAGCCCCCGTGGGGGCTGCTCGTGCATGTCGGCTGAGTGCAGGGATTTTGCCCTGCCTTCCGTGGGTTCAGCTGTTTATTTCTGAACATCTCCGATGCACAGGTATTTGATTTCCACATAGTCGTCGATGCCATGGTGCGAGCCCTCGCGGCCCAGGCCCGACTGCTTGACACCGCCAAACGGCACATGCTCGGTGGCCAGCAGGCCCACGTTCGCGCCCACCATGCCGTATTCGAGTGCCTCGCTCACGCGGAAGATGCGGCCCACGTCGCGCGTGTAGAAGTAGCTGGCCAGGCCGAACTCGGTGGCATTGGCGGCGTCGATGGCCTCCTGCTCGGTCTTGAACCTGAAGACCGGGGCGAAGGGGCCAAAGGTCTCCTCGCGCGCGCACAGCATGTCGGGCGTGGCATTGGCCACCACCGTGGGCTCGAAGAACTGGCCTGCCAGGCGCTTGCCGCCGGCCACCACGCTGCCGCCCTTGGCCAGGGCGTCGTCCACATGGCGCTGCACCTTTTCAAGCGCCGCTTCCTCGATCAGCGGTCCCTGGTTCACGCCGTCCTCGAAGCCGTTGCCCACCTTGGCCGTCTTGACCTTGGCCGCGAACTTGGCGACGAACTCGTCGTACACGCCTTCCTGCACATAAAAGCGATTGGTGCACACGCAGGTCTGGCCGGCGTTGCGGTACTTGCTGGCGAAGGCGCCTTCCACGGCGGAGTCGATGTCGGCGTCGTCGAACACCAGGAAGGGCGCATTGCCGCCCAGCTCCAGCGACATTTTCTTGACCGTGGGGGCCGACTGCGCCATCAGGATGCGGCCGACTTCGGTGCTGCCCGTGAAGCTGATGTGGCGCACCACGTCGCTCGCGCACAGCACCTTGCCGATGGCAATCGAGTTGGCGCTGTCGGCCGGCAGGATGTTGAACACCCCGGCCGGGATGCCCGCGCGGATCGCCAGCTCGGCGGCCGCCAGCGCGGTCAGCGGTGTCAGCTCGGCCGGCTTGATGACCACCGGGCAGCCCGCGGCCAGGGCCGGGGCCACCTTGCGCGTGATCATGGCCAGGGGAAAGTTCCAAGGCGTGATGGCCGCGCACACGCCGATGGGCTGGCGCAGCACCAGCAGGCGGCGGTTGTTGTCGAACTGGGGCAGGGTTTCTCCGTTGATGCGCTTGGCTTCCTCGGCAAACCATTCCACGAAGCTCGCGCCGTAGGCCACCTCGCCCTTGGCTTCGGGCAGGGGCTTGCCCTGCTCGGCGGTCATCAGGCGGCCCAGGTCGTCCTGGTTTGCCATGAGCAGGTCGAACCACTTGCGCAGGATGGTGCTGCGTTCCTTGGCCGTCTTGGTGCGCCAGGCCGGCCAGGCGGCGTTGGCGGCGGCAATGGCGGCCTCGGCATCCTGCGGGCCCAGGTTGGCCACGTCCGCGAGCTTCAAGCCCGTGGCCGGGTCGTTCACGTCAAAGCGGCCGCTGCCCGCCACCCACTGGCCGTTGATGAGGCCATCGGTCTTGAGCAGGCTGGGGTCATTGAGCAGGGAGAGGGGGGAGGTCTTCATGTCCATGGTGTTGTCTCGCTGTGGAAGTGGTGAACTGGAGGGAGGAAGTCCGGGAAAGGCGGGTACACCGCCGCGCAGCCAAGCTTAGTCCTGATGGAGTGGGCGTGGGTGTCTCGGGTGTATCAGTGGTTTGCGCCTGTAGAGAGGACCTGTGAGGGGGTCAGGCCTTGCGCCCGCGCAGCCATTCGAGCACCAGCAGCAGGCTGGTGGTGAACAGGATGAGCAGCGTGGCCACGGCGGCGATGGTGGGCGAGATGTTTTCGCGGATGCCGGTGAACATCTGGCGCGGCAGCGTGGCCTGCTCGGCCCCGGCCAGGAACAGTGTGACCACCACCTCGTCGAACGAGGTCGCGAAGGCGAACAGCGCACCCGAAATCACGCCGGGCGCGATCACCGGCAGCGTGATGCGAAAGAAGGTGCGCAGCGGTGTCTCGCCCAGGCTCAGCGAGGCACGCACGAGGTTGTGGTTGAAGCCGGCCAGCGTGGCCAGCACCGTGGTCAGCACGAAGGGCGCGCCCAGCGCGGCGTGCACGATGACCAGGCCCGCATAGCTGTCGGCCAGGCCCAGCGGTGCGAAGTACAGGTAAGTGGCCACGCCGACCACGATGATCGGCACCACCATCGGCGCGATGAGCACGCCCATCAGCAGGCCCTTGAAGCGGAAATCCGCACGCGACAGGCCCACTGCCGCCAGCGTGCCCAGCACGGTGGCGATCAGTGTGGCCGCGGGGGCCACGATGAAGCTGTTGCGCGTGGCGCGCGCCCACTCGGCCGACTCGAACAGGTTGCGGTACCACTTGAGCGACCAGCCGTGGATCGGATAGGCCAGGAAGGAGCTTTCCGAGAACGACAGCGGCACCATCACCAGGATGGGCGCGAGCAGGAAGACGAGCACGGCCACGCACAGGGCGCGCAGCAGCCACCACAGTGCCTTGTCGGTCAGCGTGGTGTAGCGGGGGAATTCGGGCAGTCGGAACATGGTGGGGGTTCTGCGGTGGTGTCGGGACGCTCGGGGTCAGCCCAGGCTGAGCTCGGCCTTGCCGATGCGGCGGTACACGCCATACAGCACCAGGGTGGCTGTGAGCAGCACCGCGCCCAGCGCGCAGGCCATGCCCCAGTTGACTTCAACGTTGGTGTAGCGGGCGATGTAGTAGCTGAGCATCTGGTCGTCGGCGCCGCCCAGCAGCGCCGGCGTGACGTAGTAGCCGATGGCCAGGATGAACACCAGCAGCGCGCCCGCGCCGATGCCCGGGTAGGTCTGCGGTACGTAGACGCGCAGGAAGGCCGCCAGCGGATGGCTGCCCAGCGAGACGGCGGCGCGCAGGTAGCTCGGTGGCACGCTCTTCATCACGCTGTACAGCGGCAGGATCATGAAGGGCAGCAGGATGTGCACCATGGCGATCACCACGCCCGTGCGGTTGAACAGCAGGGCCAGGGGCTCGTTCACCAGGCCCAGGCCCATCAGCCCGCGGTTGACCAGGCCTTCGGACTGCAGCAGCACGATCCAGGCGGCCACGCGCACCAGGATGGAAGTCCAGAACGGCACCAGCACCAGGATCATCAGCACGTTGGCCGAGCGGGCCGGCAGCGAGGCCAGCCACCAGGCCAGCGGGTAGCCGACGGCCAGGCAGATGAGCGTGACCACCAGGCTGATATGGAAGGTGCGCAGCAGGATGGCGCCAAAGGCGCGCTGCTGCTCGGGCATGCGCTCCACCTGGCCCATGGCGTCGCGCTGCAGGTCCACCGAGGCGAGCAGGTAGTCCGGGGTCCAGCGCGCACCGTTGCGCGCGATGGCCCGCCACAGCGGGGGCTCGGCCCAGCGCGCGTCCTTGCCGACCAGCTGTTCGCGGATGGACTCGGGCGTGCCCTGCAGGGGCAGCGCGCGGTAGGCGCCCATGATGAGCGAGCGTGCGCCGGGCACGTCGGAGTTGAGCCGCCGCGCCAGCGCGCCAGCGTCCGCACTGTCGGGCAGGCGCGCGAGGTCCTGCACCAGGGCCGCATAGGCCGACGGGCCGGGGGCTTCATGGCGGTCCCAGCCGTCCAGCGCCGAGATGGTGGCCGGCAGGGTGTTGGCCACCTCGGGGTTCTCGATGGCGCGCTGCAGCAGCGCCGCGATGGGAACCAGCAGGGTGAGCAGCAGGAACACCAGCAGGGGCAGCGTGAGCGCAAAGGCGCGCCACTTGCGCCGGGCCTCCGCGCGCGACAGGGCCTTGCGCAGGGCGCCGGGGTCAAGGGCGTCCGGTGCGGATGCAGCACGGGGGACGGCGAGGGTGGCTGGGTGCATGGTGTCCTGCATTGCGTCGGTGGCCTGCGGTTTACTGGGTGGCCCAGGCGGCGAAGCGCTTCTCCAGCGCCTCGCCCTGGTCGGCCCAGAAGCCCACGCTGAACTGCAGTGCTTCCTTGGCGTTGGTGGCCGAGGTGGGCAGGTCGTCCAGCACCTTCTTGTCCAGCTGGGCCAGGGCCTTGGTGTTGGCCGGACCGTAGGCGATGTTCTGTGCGTAGGCTGCCTGGTGGGCCGTCTGCATGGTGAAGGCGATGAACTTCACGGCCGCATCCTTGTTGGGCGTGCCCTTGGGAATGGCCCAGTAGTCCAGGTCGTAGATGCCGCCCGGCCAGAAGATCTTGAGATTGCGGCCTTCGCGGTTCGCCGCGTCGATGCGGCCGTTGAACACGGTGGTCAGCACCACGTCGCCGGCCACCAGGAACTGGGGCGCCTGGGCGCCGGCCTCCCACCACTGGATGCTGGGCTTGAGCTCGGTCAGCTTCTTGAAGGCGCGGTCCGCCCCTTCCTTGGTGGCCAGCACCTTGTAGACGTCACCGGGCTTCACACCGTCGGCCAGCAGCGCGAATTCCAGGTTGTAGCGCGCGCCCTTGCGCATGCCGCGCTTGCCGGCGATCTTCTTGGTGTCGAAGAAGTCGGCCCAGCTGCTGGGCGGGGTCTTGAGCTTGTCGCCGTTGTAGGCCATGACGGTGGACCACACGAAGATGCCCACCGCACACTCGTTGACCGCCGCGGGCAGCAGGTCGGCCTTGTCCACGATCTTGCTGTAGTCGAGCTGCTCGAACAGGCCTTCGTCGCAGCCGCGCGCGGCATCGGGCGACTCGACCTCCACCACGTCCCAGGTCACCTTCTTGGTCTCGACCATGGCCTTGATCTTGGCCTGCTCGCCGTTGTATTCCACGGCCACCAGCTTGTTGCCGGCCTTCTCATAGGGCTCGTAGAAGGCCTTCTTCTGGGCATTGGCGTTGGCGCCGCCGAAGTTGACGACGGTGATCTGCTGCTGCGCGAAGCTGGGCAGCGCCATGCAGGCAGCAAGGGTTGCGCCGGCGATCAGGCTCTTTTTCATGGTGCGGTTTCCTTGGAAGGAGGTGGAAGGGAGAACGAACGGAAAAAGGACAAAAAGGACAGGACCGGGGGCTCACATCGCATAGATGCGGGTGGACTCCGGCGGGAACTCCAGCAGCACGTTCTGTCCCGGTTGGGGATAGGCCGATGCGTCGGAATGGGTGAGGGCCACTTTCACGGTGGCGTGCTCCTGGCCATGGCCCAGGTCGCACATCAGGCGCAGGTGGTCGCCGTAGTAGATCGAGCGTGTCACGGCCGCGGGGATCGCCGAGCCGCGCGGGTAGGCGGCATAGGGGTGCAGCACGATGCGCTCGGGCCGCACGCAGGCCTGCACCCGGCTGCCCAGGGTGGCGCCGTTGACGTTCACGCCCGGCAGCAGGTAGCCCCCGGGCATCTGGATCGCCGTGCCATCGCCCGTGCCCTGCAGGGTGCCGCTGAGCACCGTGTTGTCGCCCACGAAGCCGGCCACGAAGCGGTTGGCCGGGCTTTCGTACAGGTCTTCCACGCTGGCCAGTTGCTGGATGACGCCTTCGTTGAATACGGCCACGCGGTCGCTCATGGTCAGGGCCTCGCCCTGGTCGTGCGTCACGTACACGAAAGTCACGCCCAACTGGCGGTGCAGCTCCTTGAGCTCGATCTGCATGTGCTCGCGCAGCTGCTTGTCCAGCGCGCCCAGGGGCTCGTCCATCAGCACCAGCTGGGGGTTGAAGACCAGGGCGCGGGCCAGCGCCACGCGCTGCTGCTGGCCGCCCGACAGGCGTGCGGGCAGGCGCTCGCCCATGCCGGCCAGGCGCACCATGTCCAGCGCCTTGCGCACGCGCTCCTGCTGCTCGGCACGGGGCACCTTGCGCACGGTGAGCGGGTAGGCCACGTTCTGCTCGACGGTGAGGTGCGGGAACAGCGCGTAGTTCTGGAACACCATGCCGAAGTTGCGCTTGTGCGGCGGTGTGCCGGTGATCTGGCGGCCATCGAGCAGGATGTCGCCCGAGGTCGGCGATTCGAACCCGGCCAGCATCATCAGCGTGGTGGTCTTGCCCGAGCCGGACGGGCCCAGCAGGCTCAGGAACTCGCCGCGGTGGATGTCCAGGTCCAGCGAGCGCACGACCAGCTGTTCGCCGTCGTAGCTCTTTTGCACGCCGCTGAAGCGGACCAGGGGTTCGTCGGAGGCCATGGGGGTCGCCACGGGATCAGGCCACGGCCGCGAAGCTGTCGGCCAGGATGGCCAGGCCTTCGTCGAGCAGCTCGTTGGACGCCGTGAGCGGCACCAGGATGCGCACCACATTGCCGTAGGTCCCGCACGACAGCAGGATCAGGCCGCGGCGCGCGGCTTCGGCCACCACCTTCTTCGTGAGGTCGGCGTCGGGGCGGGCCTTGTCGCCCGCTTCGAACAGCTCGATGGCCACCATGGCGCCCAGCCCGCGCACGTCGCCGATGGCCGGCACCTTGGCCGCCATGTCCTTGAGTCCGCGCACCAGCTGGGCGCCCATATCCTGGCTGCGTGCCAGCAGCTTTTCCTGCTCGAAGGCCTCGATCACGGCCAGGGCCGCGGCGCAGGCCACGGGGCTGCCGGCGTAGGTGCCGCCCAGGCCGCCGGGGGCGGGGGCATCCATCACCTCGGCGCGGCCCACCACGCCGGCCAGCGGAAAGCCGCCGGCCAGCGACTTGGCGGTGGTGATCAGGTCGGGCGCCACGGGCCATTGCTCGCAGGCGAACCAGGTGCCGGTACGGCCGGCGCCGGTCTGCACCTCGTCGGCGATCAGCAAAATGCCGTAGCGGTCGGCCAATGCCTTGAGGCCGCTGATGAATTCGGGCGGGGCGATGTAGAAGCCCCCTTCGCCCTGCACGGGCTCCAGGATGAAGGCGGCCACGCGCTGGGGCTCGATGTCGTTCTTGAACAGCAGCTCCACCGAGTGCAGCGCGTCCTGCACGCTCACGCCATGCAGGGCGTTCGAGAACAGGGCATGGTAGACCTCGCCCGGGAAGGGGCCGAAGCCGATCTTGTAGGGCGCAACCTTGCCCGTGAGGCCCAGCGTCATGTTCGTGCGGCCGTGGTAGCCGCCGGTGAAGGCGATGACCCCGGGGCGGCCGGTGTGGGCGCGGGCGATCTTGATGGCGTTTTCCACCGCTTCGGCGCCTGTGGTGAGCAGCAGCGTCTTCTTGGCAAAGGCGCCGGGCGCCAGGGTGTTCAGTCGCTCGGCCACCTCCACATAGGGCTCGTAGGCCACGACCTGGAAGCAGGTGTGGGTGTACAGGTCCAGCTGGGCCTTCACCGCGGCCACCACGCCGGCGTGCAGGTGGCCGGTGTTGAGCACGGCGATGCCGCCCGCGAAGTCGATGTAGCGGCGGCCTTCCACGTCCCACAGCTCGGCGTTGCGGGCCTTCTGCACGAAGATCTCGTGGGCCTGGCCCACGCCGCGTGCGACGGCGGCGTGGCGGCGGGCGAGAAGGGCGGCGTTGGTGAAATGGCGGTCGTTCTGCATGGCGGTGGTCTCTTGCGGGTCAGGCGCATGAAAGTAGGAATGGAGAGAATTCTGGAATCCGTGGCGCAGACCGTCCATGTACAGCCACACGGCATTTGCCGCGCACTGTGCAGGTCGCAGGTCCTGTACAGGCATTCCCTGATCTGGTGCGCGCCCGCCCAGTGCACAATTCGCTCCTTTTTTGCTTTCCTGATGCTCACTCTCAGCCCGGACCTCCAGACACCTCTGGTCAGCCAGATCGTCGATGGTCTGCGGGGCCTCATCGTCAGCCAGGTGCTCAAGCCTGGCAGCAAGCTCCCTTCGATCCGGGCCTTTGCCGCCGCCCATGGCGTCAGCGTGTTCACTGTGGTGGAGGCCTACGACCGCCTGGTGGCCCAGGGCTGGCTGGTATCGCGGGCGCATGCGGGCTTCTTCGTCAAGCGCCGCGGCGATGAAGGGGGAGGGTCCGCCAGCGGCGCCCGGGAGCGCCCGCTGCCCAGCTTCGATGCGCGCTGGTACCTCAAGCAGATCTTCGAGAACCGCAACCTGCCGATGAAGCCGGGCTGCGGGTGGCTGCCGCACGACTGGCTGTTCGGCGATGCGGTGCGCCGCAGCATGCGGCAGTTGTCGACCGACAGCCCGGCGCTCGACGGCTATGGCCTGCCGCATGGCCACATGGCGCTGCGCATGGTGGTGGCCGAGTCGCTGGGCGAGCAGCACCTGGCCGTCGACCCCGACCAGATCCTGCTGACGCAGGGCTCCAGCCAGGCGCTGGACCTGGCGGCCAGGCTGCTGCTCAAGCCCGGTGACGTGGTGCTGGTGGACGACCCGAGCTATCCCAACCTCCTGTTCATGCTGCGCTTTGCCGGGGCCCATCCCGTGGGCGTGCCGCGCACCCCCACGGGCTACGACCTGCCGGCGCTGGAGGCATTGCTCACGCAGTACAAGCCCAAGGCCTTCTTCACCCAGCCGCGCCTGCAAAGCCCCACCTGTTCCATGGCGTCGGTGGCGCACCTGCACCGCCTGCTGCAGCTGGCCGAGCAGCACGGCTTCACCCTGGTGGAGAACGACATCTACGCCGACATGGACAGCAGCGTGCGCCCCTCGCTGGCCAGCCTGGACCAGTTGAGCCGGGTGATCTACCTGGGCAGCTTCTCCAAGACCATCTCGCCCAATCTGCGCACAGGCTTCGTCGCTGCGCGGCGCGACACGCTGGACGAGCTGCTGCACCTGAAGATGATCTCGGGGCTCACCTCTTCGGAAATCACGGAACGCGTCACCTTCGGCGTGGTGACGGACGGCCGCTGGCGCAAGCACCTCAAGTCGCTGCGCGAGCGCCTGGCCGAGGCGCACCGCAATGTGGGCCGCAAGCTGCTGACCCTGGGCTTCGAGCTGTTCCACGAGCCTGAAGCCGGCATGTACCTGTGGGCCCGGCACCCCGATCTGCCCGACAGTGCCGAGCTGTCCAAGGAAGCCACGGGCGAAGGCATCATGCTTGGCCCGGGCGCTCTGTTCCTCGTGGACCCGCGCCCCACGGGCTGGCTGCGCTTCAACGTGGCGTTCTGCGAGGACGAACGCCTGTGGCGCTTTCTGGAGCAGCGCATCGCGCTGGGGAGCCAGGGAGGGCAGTAGGCGCCTATGGCGTGCGCTGGGCCGCCAGGTGCGCCGCCATGGCCGGGCTCATGAACTGCGTGGGGATCTCCGCGGCCAGCGCCTGCGGATCGTCCAGCGCGAGAAAGCAGGCCTCGAACTCGCGCTGCAGATTGAACTTCGGTGGCAGCATCAGCAGGCTCTTGGGTGCCAGCGCAAAGGCGGCCTGGCGCACGGCGCGCGTCAGTTCCTTGGGTGGGATCCTGGAGAACAGCTCGTGCACCTCGGGCCGGGGCAGTGGGCACTGCGGTGCCAGCAGGGCCAGGTACATGGCCTCGGTGCGCAACTCCTTGGGGACCTTGGCGATGCGGGAATAGTCGCTCCAGACCACGTCGCGCCACTCCTGCGCCGTCTGCGGCGTGGCCATGGACGCCAGACTGCGGCCCTGGCGCAGGCCGGCGCGCACCGATTCCAGCGACAGTGGCGACCTCTTGAGCAGCTTCTTCAAGGCAGCAGGCAGGCGCTCGGAGTCGTCGGAATCCCTGCCGTGGAACAGGTCGATCACGGGCATCCTGCTGCCTTTGGCCGGGGTGCCCCGCACATCGATGCTATGGTCGTCATTGACCAGCGCCTGGGCAATGATCTGCCCGCCCACGACCAGCTGGCCATGGTTGTAGTGGCCGTAGACGACTTCCTGCACGCACAGGTCGCCGCCCACGCGGATATAGGCGCCGCCGCAACTGGCCTGGCGCGCATGCAGCGCGCCGGTCACCAGCAGCAGCGGACCGGACTCGCCATCGGCATTCACCAGCGCGCCGGCAAGGTGCAGGTCGCCCTGCACGCACAGGCCGCAGACCTCCTGCCCTGGGATCCCGGCGAGCGTGGCTGCGGTGCGGCCATCGGTCCAGCCGGCGTTCCAGTCGAGCAGCAGGTCGCCCTCCAGCGCCAGATCGCCCGTGTGCAAGAGCACCGGGTCCGTGGACCGCAGCCAGGACGGCGCGGTGAATGCGCCGGGAAGCTCCGCGATGGTGGTGGTTGTGAACACGGCCGCGCTCACCGGTCGATGATGCGCCGCGCGAACTGCTCCAGGTAGTCCATGAGCTGGTTGGCGCCGGCCACGGCATGCGCCTCGTCGCCGCTGGCGATGCCCTGGGCCAGGTGCATGTGGGCGCGTGCGCCCTCGCTCACGTCGCCCTCGTGCTGGTAGGCATACCAGAAGCGGCGGCACTGCACGATGAGCGGTGCCACCGACTTCACGGCCGACTGGTTCTGGCTGGCCAGGTGCACGATCTTGTCGAGCTCGTGGTCGGCCAGCATGTAGCCGTCAAGCTCGCCACGCTCGGCTGCGCGCACCATCTCCTCGGCGCAGCGCACGATGGCCTGGCGCTGCGGCGCGGTGGCGCGCCGTGCCGCGCAGGATGCGATCAGGCGCTCCAGCACGCGGCGCGTCTGGATCACGTCCAGGTGGTCCGCCAGGTCGATGTTGGAGACCTGCAGCCCGCGGCGCGGCTGCTGCACGATGAGGCCGATGGAGACCATGCGCAGCAGGGCCTCGCGCACGGGCGTGCGGCCCAGTCCCGTGCTCTCGGCGATCTCGGCCTCCACCACCGGGCTGCCGGGTTGCAGCTGCAGGGTGGCGATCATGGCCTCGATGGCTTCGTAGGCCACGTCCGCCGCGCGCCGCTTGGGGCCGGTGTCTTTGCGGGGGGAGGGGCTGCTGCTCAAGGTCATCGGGGGAGAAATGCGGGTGGAGTGCGGCCCCGTGGGGGCCGCCCTGTGCCGATCTTAAGGCAACACTGAACAAGTCCCTCGCGCGTCGCGCGCCCCGCTTTGGGCGGTCTGCGGCGTTGCAAATGCTCGCCATAGCACCGGCTATGGCTGCGCTTTGCGCCTGGCAGCCCATCCCAAATCTGGGCACGCGTCATCGCGAAGACTTATTCAGTGTCGCCTTGAATCACAGCGCGGCCCCTGCCTTGCGCAACTCGGCGATCTGCGGGGCCTTGGGCAGCCACAGCTTGTCGAACTCCTGGATGCTGGCATCGGGGTTGAAGGACGAGGCGGTCTTGAACGCGATGGAGGTGCCCTTGAACTTGTCGATCAGGCCGGCCTCGGTGGTCACGATGTCGTTGATCTGCGCATTGAGCGACTGGGCCACGAGCTTGCGGATCAGCTCCTTGTCCTTGGCGTCCAGCCCCTGCCAGATGCGGCCCGAGACCAGCGGCGCGAAGGGCATGAACAGCGCGTTCATCTGCAGCAGGGTCTTGGCGACCTTGTCGAAGCGCTGGTTCCACGAGAACTCGATGTCGGCCTCCAGCCCGTCCACCTGGCCGTTGCTCATGGCGTCGAACACCTGGGGCGTGGGGATGGGCGTGGGCGCGGCCCCCAGCATCTGGTAGAAGTCGCGGTACACGGGCGTGGGGTTGATGCGCAGCTTCATGCCCTTGAGGTCGGTGGGGCTGGCGATGTCCTTGGTGGAGAACACCGCGCGCATGCCGGTGATGCCCCAGCCCAGGCCGATGGTGCCGGTCTCGCGCGGCAGCACCTCCAGCAGCTTGGTGGCCGCCGGGTGTTTGACCAGCTTGGCCACGCTGGGCGTGGAGCGCACCAGGTAGGGGGCATTGATGGCCGCGACGCTGGCCACGCGCGAGCCCAGCTCGGCGGCCTGGATCCAGCCCATGTCCAGGGCGCCCGACTGCAGCTGCTGCATCATGGCCGCCTCGTTGCCGAGCTGGCCCGAGTGGAACACGGTCACGCTCAGGCGGCCTTCGCTTTCCTTCTTGAGCGCCTCGCCGAACTGCAGCGCGGCGCGGTTCCACGAGTGCCCGGCCGGGGTGATCAGGCCCAGGCGGAATTCCTTGGCGCCCGCGCCCTGTGCGAACACGAGCGGGGCGGCGACGGTGGCAGCAGCGGCCACGGCATGGCGCTGGATGAACTGGCGGCGGGTGGTGGTCATGGTGGACTCTCCTTGGTCGGGGGAAGGGACAGGCGGGAACGGAATGGGGGAGGGGCAGGCCTACTCGAGCAGCGCCAGCGACAGGCTGGGGAACAGCGACAGCAGCACCAGCGCCACGCAGCTGATGAGAAAGAAGGGCAGCGTGACGATGAACATCTTTCCGGGCTTGGCCCCGGTCACGGCCGAGGCGACGAAGAAGCTCAGGCCCACGGGCGGCGTCATCAGGCCCAGCACCAGGTTGACCACCACCACCACGCCGAAGTGGCGCGGGTCGATGTGGTAGACCTCGGTGGCGATCGGCAGCAGGATGGGCACGGTCATGATGAGCCCGGGAATGCCGTCGATCACCGTGCCGATGACCAGCAGGATCACGTTGGCCAGCAGCAGGAAGGTGACCGGGTCGTGCGCCACGGTCTGTATCCAGGCCGCCACCATCTGCGGCACCTTGCCGTAGATCAGCAGCCACGAGAACACGGCCGCCGCCGCCACCAGGAACAGCACGATGGCCGAGTAGATGGCCGAGCGCAGCAGGATGGCCGGAATGGCGTTGAAGCGGAATTCCTTGGTCACATAGCGGCCCACCAGGGCCGAAGCCAGCGCTCCTACGGCGGCTGCCTCGGTGGGGTTGGCGATACCACCCAGGATGGAGCCCACGATGACGATGGGGATCAGCAGCGTGGGGCTGGCCTGCACGATGGTGCGCGCGCGCTGGGCCAGCGTGCGCTTTTCGCTGCGCGGGTAGTCGTAGATGAAGCCCATGAGGGCGATCACGATGAAGAACAGCAGCGTGAGCAGCACCCCGGGCAGGATGCCGGCGATCAGCATGTCGCCCACGGCCACCTGGGCCAGCACGCTGAACACCACGAACATCACCGAGGGCGGAATGATGGGCCCGAGCATGCCGCCGTAGACCGTGAGGCCGGCCGCGAAGGTCTTGTCGTAGCCCTGCTTTTCCATCTCGGGCACCATGACCTGCGACATGATGGCCACCTGCGCCGTGGCCGAGCCGATGATGGACGAGACCAGCATGTTGGCCAGGATGTTCACGTAGGCCAGGCCGCCCTTGACCGAGCCGATGAAGGCCATGGACAGGTCCACCAGCCGCCGCGTGATGCCGCCGCTGTTCATGATCTCGCCGATCAGGATGAACAGCGGGATGGCGATCAGCCCATAGCTGTCCACCCCCGCGAACATCTGCATGGGAAACGACTGGAACAGCACCGTGCCGCCGGTGGCGACGATGTAGACGATGCCCGAGAGGCACAGGCACACGCCGATGGGCACGCCCACCAGGAGCGCGATGGTGAAGAAGAGGGTGGTGATCATGGGGCGCCTTCCGGGGTCAGTTCACGGCGTCGGCGTTGACCACGTCGAAGCCGGGGTGGATGCGCCGCTCGGCCGCGCCCAGGTCTTCGAGCAGGTTGGCCAGCGCATGCACGCAGAAGGTCGCCGAAAAGACCGGCAGGATCAGCTGCAGCACCCAGGTGGGCCAGTTGAGCGTCTGCGTGCGCTCGGTGTAGAGAAAATTGAAGCTCTCGGCCGCGTACTCCTTGGCATCGAAGCCGTAGCGGGCGATGCCGATGGGGTCCATCCACAGCCAGCACATCCACAGCATGGCCACACCGAAGGCCGTCACGCCCAGGGTGGCCACCGACTTGGCGACCCGCGCGCCGCGCGCACCCAACTGGTCGGTGAGCATGGTCACGGCGAAGTCCATGCGCAGCCGCGTCATGACCGAGGCGCCCACGAAGGTCAGCCACACCACCGTGTAGACCGCCGCCTCGTCGACCCAGTAGATGGGCATGCCGGTGTAGCGCGTCACCACATTGAGCAGGATCAGCAGGATCAACAGCGCCATCAGGGCCGTCAGCGCATGGCGTTCCATGCGCAGCAGCCAGCCGGAGAAATCCAGCAGCCAGCGCACGGGCGCGCGCGGCGGGGCGGCAGAAGGGGTGGGGGTGCTGGGAGCGGTGGCCATGGCGTCGGTTTGTTGTGGGTGCTTGTGAACGGGAGACCGGAACTGGTGCAATAAATATGTTGCTGATATATGTAAAAGCAAAATGGATGCCGGGCACGGGGGCGCAAGCGCCCGCCTAGGGCGTGGTTCAGCCCGGTGGGTCGCCGGGGGCCGCGGCGAGCGTGGCGATGCGTGCCGGTGCGAGCAGGTGGCGTGCTGGCGCTGGTGTCCAGCCGAAGAGTTGCTGCGTTGCGGCCCCGCAGATGCGGCCCTGGCAGGCGCCCATGCCGCAGCGCGTGCGCAACTTGGCGTCGATCCAGCCGCTGCGCCCCACCAGCTCGGCATGGGGTACGTCTTCGCAGCGGCAGACCAGGGTGTCCGGCCGGGCCAGGGTCTTCAGGGCATCGTTCAGTGCGAAGGAGTGCTGCAGTGCCTGGGCAAAGCCTTCCCAGCGGCGCAGCGTGGCCTGCAGGGCTTGCACCGGTGTGGTGTGGTTCGCGGCGGCGTGGCCGGCGAGAGCGCCCTGTGCCAGTGCACGCTCGCTGCCGCCAAAGCCTGTGCATTCACCTGCGGCGTAGACACCAGCCACGCTGGTGCGCATCTGGGCATCGACCTGCAGGCCCAGGCCATGGCTCAGCGGCCCGCCCAGGGCGCAGCCCAGCATCTGCCCCAGGTGTGTGTTGGGCACCAGGCCGAAGCCGCAGGCCAGGCGCTCGCAGGCGATGCTTTCTTCGCCCGAGGGCGTGCGCAGGCGCACGGCTTGCACCTGGCCATCGCCCTGGGCTTCGAGCACATGGCTGCCTGCCCGCAGTTGCGGCTGCAGCAAGGTGAGTGCCTGCATGGCCTTGGCGGGCCAGCGCGGCAGTTGCATGGCAAAGCCGGCCAGTGCGCGCCAGCCGGCCTGCTCGGCCACGCGCACCACCTGGGCGCCCGCCTTGGCGGCCGTGGCGGCCGCTGCCAGCAGCAGCGGGCCCGTGCCCGCGACCACGATGCGCTGGCCCTGTACGGGCAACCCGGCCTTGACCAGGGCCTGCAGGCCGCCCGCGCCGGTCACGCCCGGCAGCGTCCAGCCCGGAAACGGCAGCAGCAGCTCGCGCGCCCCGGTGCACAGGATGAGGCGGTGGCTGTGCTGGGCCCAGCCGTGCTCGGCATCTTCGAGCAGCAGGGTGGGGGCTTCCCCTGCGGTGGGCGCATCGCCCAGACCCACCACGCGCGTGCCACGCAACAGGGTGATGTTGGTGTGCCGGGCCAGTGCCTCGCGGTGCTGGCGGGCCAGCGGGGGCAGGCTGGCGCCCGGGCCGTCGCGCCAGATCTGGCCACCGGCCTCGGGGTTGTCGTCCACGAGGGTGATGGCCGCGCCGCTCGGGGCGGCCGCCAGCGCCGCCGCCATGCCCGCGGGGCCGGCACCGATGATGAGGATGTCGCAGCGCGCAGGCGCCGGCTGGGGGAGGGATGTGTTCATGGCCTGGCGGTGCCGGTATCGGTATGGACCTGCATGCCCTCGGTGCACAGGGTCTGGCAGGCCAGGCGCACGCGGCCGTCGATGCGCACGCGGCATTCATGGCACACACCCATGCCGCACAGCGGTGCGCGCGGCTGGCCGGTGACGGACGTGCGTGTGCGCCCGGGCGGCACCTGGGCCAGGGCGGCGGCCACGCTGGTGCCGCGGGCGACCTGCAGGCGTACGCCATCGGCATGGATCTGGAGGGTGGGGGCGGTGCTCATGCCGGGGTACCCAGGTCGAAGCGGTCGGGGGAATAGGGCGCCGGGTCCAGTGGCGGCGTGGCGCCCGTGATTTGCGCCGCCAGCAGTTGGGCCGTGGCCGGTGCCGTGGTCACCCCCAGGCCCTCGTGGCCCACGGCCAGCCACAGGTCGCGGTGCTGCGGGTGGCGGCCGATGAGCGGCAGGCCATCGGGCGTGGCCGCGCGAAAGCCCGTCCAGGTGCGGAGGGCGTTGAGTTCGGCCAGGCCTGGCACGTATTCCAGCGCGCGCTGCAGCATGCGCGCCAGCACCGCGTTGTCGATGGCCGGGTCGGTGGTGTCGAACTGGCGCGACGAGCCGATCAGCAATTGCCCTGTGGGCCGCGGCTGCAGGTTGAAGGCGACCGAGGTGCCATCGCTCTGGTGCGCATTGGTGATGTAGCCCAGCTCCACCAGCTGGTGCCGCACGGTGCCCGGGTAGCGGTCGGTGATGGCCAGGTGCCCCTTCTTGGGGCGGATGGGCAGGCCGGGGCACAGGTCGGTGGCGTGGATGCCCGCGGCCAGCAGCACGGCGCCGCCCTCGCGCACGCTGCCGTCGGCCAGGTGCACACGCCGGCCCTCGATGCGTGCCACCTGGGCATGTTCGACGGTGATGGGCTGGGCCGCATGGGCCAGCAACCACTGCGCGGCATTGGGCGCATAGACCACGCTGTCGCCCCCCACCTTGAGCGCGCCATGCAGGCCGGGGCGCAGCGCTGGCTCCTCTCGGGCCAGCGTTGCGGCGTCCCACAGTTCGCAGGCTATGCCGTGTGCACGCAGCCCGGTGGCCTTGGCTTCGGCACCGGCCATTTCTTCGGCATTGGCCGCGATCCAGAGCGTGCCGCAGTTGGCGTAGGCACAGCCCGGCAGGTCGGCATTCATGCGCGGGCCCCAGGCATGCCACTGCTCCAGTGAGGCCTGGCTCAGCGACAGTTCGGCGGCGTTGTCGTCCATCACCACCAGGTGGCCCATGCCGGCCTGTGTGGCGCCGCCCCGGCGCGCATCGAGCACCAGTACCGACAGGCCGGCGCTGGCCAGCAGGTGGGCGCAGGCCGCACCCACCATGCCGGCGCCGATGACGATCACATCCGCAGTGTGGGGCATGGCCTTAAAGGCGGATGCCCCAGGCAAAGGGGTCGTCCTGCGCGATCAGCAGCGTGGCTTCGGCGCTCATGTGGGCGCTGCCGCGCAAGGTGGGGATGATGCGGCCCGGCATGGCATCGGGCTGGTAGCTGGCCTCGAAGCTGCTGCCGATGATGCTGGCCTGGCGCCACACCTGGCCGGGCGCGAGCTTGCCATCGGCCGCCAGGCAGGCCAGCTTGGCGCTGGTGCCCGTGCCGCAGGGCGAGCGATCGTAGGCACGGCCCGGGCAGAGCACGAAGTTGCGGCTGTCGGCCACCGCGTCATCGGCGAACAGTTCGATGTGGTCGATCTCGCCGCCGTTGTCGCCGCGGATGCCCTGCTCCTTCAGGGCCTGCTGGATGGCGCAGGTGTAGTCGATCAGGGCCTGCAGGTTGTCGCTGGCCACGCGCTGGCCGTGCTCGCTCATCAGAAAGAACCAGTTGCCGCCCCAGGCCACATCGCCCGTGACGCTGCCGATGCCCGGCACCGTGAGCGACAGGCCCTGGTGCAGCCGGTAGGCCGGCACATTGCGCACGCTGACCGAGCCATCTTCGTGCAGCGTGGTCGTCACCGTGCCCACGGGCGTCTCGATGCCATGCTCGCCGGGCTGGATGCGGCCCAGGTAGGCCAGCGAGGCCACCAGGCCGATGGTGCCGTGGCCGCACATGCCCAGGTACCCGGTGTTGTTGAAGAAGACCACGCCCGCCGCGTTGGCCGGGTCCTGCGGTGTGCACAGCAAGGCCCCCACGATCACGTCGTTGCCGCGCGGCTCCAGCACCGTGGCCGCGCGCCAAGCATCGTGCTGGCCGGCCAGCAGCGCGCGGCGCTCGGCCATGCTGCCCGTGCCCAGGTCGGGAAAGCCGCCGACCACAAGGCGCGTGGGTTCCCCCCCGGTGTGGGAGTCGAGGATCTGGATGCGTTGCATGGCGCGGTTGGGGGTCATGGTCAGTCGCTGAGGGTTGGATGCGGGGATCGTAGCGATCCCCGCGCGGTGTCAATAGCTGGCGAGGGGGACAGGCGCAGCGTTTTTGAACGTGAGCACCGTGATCGGCGCCTGCTTGAGGTTGCCCTTGTCATCGTAGGCATAGGTGCCGGCAACGCCCTGGTGGCTCAGCTGGCCCATCTGGGCGCCGACCTTGGCGGGGTCGGTGGACTGGGCCTTCTGCATGGCCTCGGCCATGAACATCACCTGGTCGTAGTAGGAGGCCGCATAGGCATCGGCGTCCTGCTTGAAGCGCGCCTTGTACTTCGCCTTGAAAGCCGGGCCCGAGGCCACCTTGTCGAGCATGGTGCCGCCCTGGGCGCAGACCACGGTGTCGTTGACGGCTTCGCCGCCGAGCTTGCCGACCTCGGGGCTGCACAGGGTGTCGCCGCCCAGCAGCTTGGCGCTCAGGCCCAGTTGCTTCATCTGCCGCGCCATGGGCGCGGCCTGCGGGGCGTAGCCGCCGAAGAAGATGGCCTCGGGCTGCTTGCCCTTGAGGCTGGTGAGGATGGACAGAAAGTCCGTGGACTTGTCGGTGGTGAACTCCTGGCCCACCACGGTGAGGCCCTGCTTCTTGGCCTCCTTGCTGAACTGCTCGGCCACGCCCTGGCCGAAGGCGGTGCGGTCGTCGATCACGGCGACCTGCTTGACCTTGAGCTCCTTGGCCGCATACACGGCCATGTTGGAGCCGATCTGGGTGTCGCTGGCGATGATGCGGAACAGGTTCTTGTAGCCGTTCTCGGTGACCTTGGGGTTGGTGCCCACAGTGGACACCATGGCCCCGCCCTCGTTGTAGACGCGTGAGGCCGGGATGGCCACGCCCGAGCAGTACGGGCCCATGACGAACTTGACGCCGCTGTCCACCAGCTTCTGCGCCACGCTCACGCCGGTGCGGGCGTCGCACTGGTCGTCTTCCGACACCAGCTCGAACTTGAGCGTTTTGCCCCCCACCACGATCTTCTTGGCATTGAGCTCCTCCACGGCCAGGCGCACGCCGTTCTCGTTGTCCTTGCCCGCGAAGGCATTGGGGCCGGACAGCGGGCCGCTGTGGCCGATCTTGACCACCTGCTCCTGCGCGGACGCAGGGGCCGACAGCAGCAGTGCCGCGGCCGCAATGGCCACGGGGGTCATGAATCCAGTCGATGTACCTGTCATGGAAAACCTTTGTTGTGAAGGGGAGGGGGAGAGGGGGCGTCGGTGCTCAGGCGACCGACTGGTACTCGGTGGGGCGCGTCTCCAGCGCCTTTTTCACGATGCGCTCGACGAAGGCGCGCTCCTCGCCGATCAGCGGCAGGCGCGGGCGGCGCATGTGCTCGGTGCCCACGCCCACCAGCAGGTCAATGAGCTTGAGGTTCTGCACCAGCTTGGTCGACACATCGAGGTGCAGCATGGGCGTCATCCACTGGTAGAGCTTGAGCGCCTCGGCAAAGCGGCCGGCCTTCATCAGGTCGTACAGCGCCACCGTCTCGCGCGGGAAGGCGCAGCCCACGCCGGCCAGCAGGCCGTCGCAGCCCAGGGCCAGGCCTTCGTAGGCCAGGTCGTCCACGCCCAGGAAGAGCTGGTAGCGGTCGCCCACGGTGTTGCGCAGGTCGGTGATGCGGCGGATGTTGTCGGTGCTCTCCTTGATGGCGGCGATCCACTCGCAGTCGGCCAGCTCCAGCATGTGTTCGGGCTTCAGGTCCACGCGGTAGGCCACGGGGTTGTTGTAGACCATGAGCGGCTTTTGCGCGGCCTTGGCCATGGCGCGCACATTGGCCATGGCCTCGCGCGCATCGGCCACGTAGATCACCGAGGGCATCACCATGTAGCCGGCCACGCCCAGCTTGTTGCCGCCATCGATGTAGCGCAGCGCCTCGCGGGTGCTGGTTTCCGAGACGTTGGCCAGCACGGGGATGCGGCCGTCGGCGGCTTCCAGGGCGATCTTGGCGACCTGCAGTTTTTCTTCCAATGTGAGGGTGCTGGCCTCGCCCAGCGAGCCGCAGGTGACGAGGCCGTGGATGCCGTTGCGGATCTGGAAGTCGATGTGGCGCGCCGTGCCTTCGGCATCGATGCTCTCATCGGCGTGGAACTTGGTGGTGATGGCGGGGAAGATGCCTTGCCAGCGGGGATTGCTCATGGATGGACTCCTGGGAAAAAAGAGGAAGGACGAAGAATGGGAAGGGGGTCGGTGCGAGAGGATTAGTAAATATATTAAGAAAATATTTGAAATATCTTGTCAGGGTATTTAGCAGCTTGCGTGCCAGCTGGTTTTGCGCTTGGCCTCCCCGGGAGGCGAGGGGCGCATGCGGGCGCCCGGGGCCGGATGCCCCGTTTTCGGGGCGGTGTCTGCCCCGGCGTGGGGCGCAGGGCACCGCAACGGGGCGGGGTGCAGGGGCAAGGGGCGCCGTGCCCTGGGCATGCCCGCAAGGCCCCACGGGGGCTGGCTGCTTGTGCCAGAAGGCGCGCCGGTGGGCCCTGGCGGCAGCGAACTGCGGTGTCTCTGGCGGCCGCCGGCCGTTTCACCCCGCGGTCTCGATAGAATCGTGGGTTCTCCCCATAAACCGGGTGGCTGCGCCGCGTGCGCGAGGCCCCTCACTGATCCAGGCCTGTTGCCCCTTTTCGCACATGACCAACAACACCACGCCATCGTTCTCGGTTGCCGACATCCGCAAGTCCTTCCTGGACTTCTTTGCCTCCAAGGGCCACACCATCGTGGCCTCGAGCTCGCTGGTGCCCGGCAACGATCCCACGCTGATGTTCACCAACTCCGGCATGGTGCAGTTCAAGGACGTGTTCCTGGGCACGGACAAGCGCCCCTACAACCGCGCGGTGTCGGTGCAGGCCTGCCTGCGTGCCGGCGGCAAGCACAACGATCTGGAGAACGTCGGCTACACCGCACGCCACCACACCTTCTTCGAGATGCTGGGCAACTGGAGCTTTGGCGACTACTTCAAGCGCGAGTCGCTCAAGTGGGCCTGGGAGCTGCTGACCACCGTGTACAAGCTGCCCCCCGAGCGCCTCTTGGCCACCGTGTACGAGGAGGACGACGAGGCCTACGACATCTGGACCAAGGAAATCGGCCTGCCGCCCGAGCGCGTGATCCGCATCGGCGACAACAAGGGCGGCCGCTACAAGTCCGACAACTTCTGGATGATGGCCGACACCGGCCCCTGCGGCCCCTGCAGCGAGATCTTCTACGACCACGGCGACCACATCCCCGGCGGCCCTCCCGGCAGCCCCGATGAAGACGGCGACCGCTTCATCGAGATCTGGAACAACGTGTTCATGCAGTTCGACATGGCCGAGGACGGCTCGGTCACGCCGCTGCCCGCGCCCTGCGTGGACACCGGCATGGGCCTGGAGCGCCTGGCCGCCATCCTGCAGCACGTGCACAGCAACTACGAGATCGACCTGTTCGACGCGCTGATCAAGGCCGCCGGCCGCGAAACCGGCGTGGCCGACCTGAACAACAAGAGCCTGCGCGTCATCGCCGACCACATCCGCGCCACCGCCTTCCTGGTGAGCGACGGCGTGATCCCGAGCAACGAGGGCCGCGGCTATGTGCAGCGCCGCATCGTGCGCCGCGCCATCCGCCACGGCTACAAGCTGGGCAAGAAGACGCCGTTCTTCCACAAGCTGGTGGCCGAACTGGTGCGCGTGATGGGCGATGCCTACCCCAAACTGCGCGAGCAGGAGCAGCGCATCACCGAGGTGCTCAAGGCCGAGGAAGAACGCTTCTTCGAGACCCTCGCCAACGGCATGGAAATCCTCGACGCCGCCCTGGCCGGTGGCGCCAAGGTGCTGCCTGGCGACGTGGCCTTCAAGCTGCACGACACCTATGGCTTCCCGCTGGACCTGACCAACGACGTCTGCCGCGAGCGCGATGTCGAGGTGGACGAGGCTGGCTTCAAGGTCGCCATGGAAAAGCAGAAGGCGCAAGCCCGTGCTGCCGGCAAGTTCAAGATGGACAAGGCCCTGGAGTACACCGGCGAGGTGAACCGCTTCACCGGCTACGAACAACTGGCCGAAACCGCCAAGATCACCGCCATCTATGTGGACGGCACCAGCACCGCCGCCCTCAAGGCCGGCCAGAACGGCGTGGTGGTGCTCGACACCACCCCCTTCTATGCCGAAAGCGGCGGCCAGGTGGGTGACGAAGGCGTTATCACCAGCGGCTCGGCGCGCTTTGCGGTGGGCGACACGCTCAAGATCAAGGCCGACGTGTACGGCCACCACGGCACCCTCGAAGAAGGCACGCTGAACGTGGGCGACACCGTGCAGGCCGAGGTCAACACGGCCCTGCGCGCCGCCACGGTGCGCAACCACTCGGCCACCCACCTGATGCACAAGGCCCTGCGCGAAGTGCTGGGCAGCCATGTGCAGCAAAAGGGCAGCCTGGTGAACGCCGAGCGCACGCGCTTCGACTTTGCCCACAACGCCCCTGTGACCGACGCCCAGGTGCGCGAGATCGAGCGCCTGGTGAACGAGGAAGTGCTGGCCAACGTGCCCACCCAGGCGCGTGTGATGGACATCGAATCGGCCCAGAAGACCGGCGCCATGATGCTGTTTGGCGAGAAGTACGGCGAGACCGTGCGCGTGCTCGACATCGGCACCAGCCGCGAACTGTGCGGCGGCACGCACGTGCAGCGCACGGGCGACATCGGCCTGTTCAAGGTGGTGGCCGAAGGCGGCGTGGCCGCTGGTGTGCGTCGCATCGAGGCGGTGACCGGTACCAACGCGTTGGCCTACCTGCAGCAGCTCGAAGACACGGTGACCCAGGCGGCCGGCAGCTTCAAGACCCCGGTGGCCGAACTCAACAGCCGCATCGGCCAGACCCTGGACAGCGTCAAGGCGCTGGAAAAGGAAATCGCCGCGCTCAAGGGCAAGCTGGCATCGAGCCAGGGTGACGAACTGGTGAGCCAGGCGGTGGACGTGAACGGCATCAAGGTGCTGGCTGCGGCCCTGCCCGGTGCCGACGCCAAGGCCTTGCGCGACACCATGGACAAGCTCAAGGACAAGCTCAAGTCCGCCGCCATCGTGCTGGCCGCCGTCGATGGTGACAAGGTGCAGATCGCTGCCGGCGTGACGGCCGACAGCGTGGGCAAGGTCAAGGCCGGCGAGCTGGTCAACTTCGTGGCCCAACAGGTCGGCGGCAAGGGCGGCGGCAAGCCCGACATGGCCATGGCCGGCGGCACCAACGCTGCCGGCGTGCCGGCCGCGCTGGCCAGCGTCGAGGCCTGGGTGCGCGAACGCGCCTGAGGCCACGGACCGGGTCGGGGCACGGACCGCAGGCACACCGAATGGGCCGCCCCGTGCCAACCCCTTCCATTGCGGCCTGGCGTGCGGGTGCGCTGGGGCTGATCGGCCTGCTGGGGTTGGTATTGCCGGCCCGGGCGCAGCTTGCCCTGGAGGCGGTCGAGCGGGTGCAATTTCCGGCGCCCGCCGGTGATTCCGGCGGTACCGTGAGCTTGCAGGCCTGGTGGTACCGCCCGCCGGCGGCGCTGGCCCCGGTGAGCGGTAAGGACGTCCAGAAGCCCCAACCTGCCGTGCTGCTGCTGCATGGCTGCGGCGGCATGCTCAACCGGCGCGGCCAGCCGGCCGAGCGCATGCGCGAATATGCGGCGCTGCTCAACGAGCAGGGCTGGCATGCGCTGGCCGTGGATTCACTGACGCCGCGCGGCGAAAAGGAGCTGTGCACCCAGCGCGTGGGCACGCGCAAGATCAACCAGAACGACCGGCGGCGCGATGCCCTGGCCGCCCTGCAGTGGCTGGCAGCCCAGCCGGGCGTGGACGGCCAGCGCCTGGCGCTGCTGGGCTGGTCGCACGGCGGCAGTGCCGTGCTGGCTGCCAGCAACCTGCGCCATGCCGATGTGGCCGCCACCAAGGTGCTGCCGCGCCTGTCCGTGGCCTTCTACCCGGGCTGCGGCTCCGACCTGCGCGGTGGCTACCGGCCGGCGACCGACACGCTGATGCTGGTGGGCAAGGCGGATGACTGGACCCCCGCCGCCCCTTGCCAGGCCCTGGCCGCACCACGCAGCGATGCCGCGGGCGGCCGCGAGGTGCGGGTCGTGGCTTATGACGGGGCCTATCACGGCTTCGACAGCACCGTGCCCTTGCGCCTGCGCACCGATGTGCCCAATGGGGTGTACCCGGGGCAGGGCGTGCATGTGGGCGGCCACCCGGTAGCGCGTGAGCAGTCGCGCAAGGAGTTGCTGGCGGCGTTGAACAAGGCGTTCGGCCGTTGAAGTAAACATCCCCTGGGTCGCTTCGCGCCTCGGCACCACCGCCAGAGGCGGTGGCTCTTCGGGCACGTCCAAGCCTGCGCAGGCAGGCTTGGAGCCGCGGCCCTCAGCCCCTCTCTCATATTGCTTCGCAATCTGGGAGGGGGACGCCCCCGGTGCGGCGGGGCGGCCCTTGCACGGGGGCACTGGCCTTGGCCGCGCTGGTTTCACGCGTCGAGGTGAAGTCCTCGAGCGGGAGGATCAGAACAATTCGACGTCGTCGTTGGCGACCTTGGTCGCCAGGTGGCCCGCTGCCACCAGGTCCTCGTAGAAGCAGACCTGGTTGCGGCCGTGTTCCTTGGCGTAGTAGAGCGCCTGGTCGGCCTGGCCCAGGATCTCCACCGGCGAGCCGCGCGAGGTGCCCACGAAACCCAGGCTGACCGTCACGCGGCCCACCTGCGGAAAGTCGTACTCCTGCACGGTCTCGCGGAAGCGGTTGAACACCTTGTGTGCGCGTGCCAGCGTGATGTTGCGCAGCAGCACCACGAACTCCTCGCCACCGAAGCGGAAGATGCGGTCGTGCGAGCGGAACGAGCTGCGCAGGATGTTGGCGATCAGGATCAGTACCTCGTCGCCGTAGAGGTGGCCGAAGCGGTCGTTGACCAGCTTGAAATGGTCGATGTCCACCACGGCCAGCCAGTTCTGCGCGGGCTCGCTGTCGGTCGTCACTTCCTCGTTGACCAGCGCTTCGGCGCCCTGCGGGCGGCTGCTGCTCAGGCCGCTGGCGGCATTGCGCGAGAACTGCTCGTCGAAGGTCTTGCGGTTGAACAGGCCCGTGAGCGCGTCGCGCTCGCTGTAGTCCAGCAGGTTCTGGTAGTTCTGGTAGACCAGGAACACGCCCTTGATCACCTCGAGCTTGTGCGCCGAGAAGGGGCGCGACTGGGTGACTTCCAGGCAGGTGCTGACCTTCTCATGCATCCACACCGGCAGCCAGAGCGTGTGGCGCCCGGGGCGGTGCGCCAGCGCGCTGTCGCCCTGGTTCTTCACGCATTCGCACAGCTCGGCGTACTGCTCCAGCAGCTCGCGCCGCGGGTCGGCCGCGGCCTCGGAATCGGTGGAGACCAGTTGCCCCTCTTCGACCCAGGTGCGTGGCCGCACATGGGCCACGCCCTTGTCGGTGAACAGCTCCAGCGCCCGGACCGCCTTGATGCCGCTGAGCTTTTGCAAGGTGGAGAGCACCGACACCTCCAGCCGCAAGTGGTCGCGGTGGCCGGTCATTTCAACCAGGTGTTGCAGAATGGGCTTCATAGGCGGGGTGGTGGCGGTCCGGTAAAGGGGGCGCAGCTAGTTGCGCCGTACGAACACGATGTCCCAGACGCCATGCCCGAGGCGCAGGCCGCGGTTCTCGAACTTGGTCAGCGGGCGGTAGTCGGGCTGCGGTGCAAAGCCGTCGGCGGTATTGGCCAGCAGGGGCTCGGCACCCAGCACCTCCAGCATCTGCTGGGCGTAGGGTTCCCAGTCGGTGGCGCAGTGCAGGTAGCCGCCGGGCTTGAGCCGGGCGGCCAGCTTGGCCACCAGCGGCGGCTGGATCAGCCGGCGCTTGTTGTGCTTGGTCTTGTGCCAGGGGTCGGGAAAGAAGACGTGCACGCCATCCAGGCTGGCCGGTGCCAGCATGTGGTCGATGACTTCCACGGCATCGTGCTGCAGGATGCGGATGTTGGCTATCTCCTGTTCGCCGATGCGCTTGAGCAGGGCCCCCACGCCGGGCTCGTGCACTTCGCAGCACAGGAAATTGTCATCGGGGCGCACGCGCGCGATGTGGGCCGTGGCCTCGCCCATGCCGAAGCCGATCTCCAGGATCAGCGGGGCCGTGCGGCCGAAGGCGGCAGCGGCGTCGAGCGGGGCGGCGGCATAGGGCAGCAGGAAGCGCGGGCCCAGGTCTTCGAAGGCCTTGGCCTGGCCTGTGGTGGTGCGGCCGGCGCGGCGCACGAAGCTCTTGATGGTCTTGGGGTGGGTCACACCGGCGGGCACAGCGCCATCGCCGGGTTGCCGCGGCACCTTGGCCGCGGGGGCCGCCTTGTCAGCGGCGGGAGAAAGGGGTTGCAGTTCGGTCACGATGGGCCATTGTAGTTTCTGGACCACGCTCTGACCCATTGCGCCAGCGCATCGCCGCTGCAAGTGTTGTGCGGATGTGCCAGCGCAGGCAGGCCCAGGGCCCGTGCAGCCTGCTCCAGCGCCCGCACGGGCTGGCCCAGGTCCAGGGCCTGGGCGCCGTTCTGCTTGGACAGCTTTTCGCCATTGTCACCGCAGACCAAAGGGGTATGCAGGTACTGCGGTGTGGCCACGCCGAGCGCACGCTGCAGCAGGATCTGGCGCGGCGTGTTGTCGGCCAGGTCCTCCCCGCGCACGATGTGGGTGATGCCCTGGGCCGCGTCATCGACGACCACGGCCAACTGGTAGGCCCAGAGGCCATCGGCGCGGCGCAGCACGAAGTCGCCGATGTCCGTGGCCACATCCTGCTGCTGGGCCCCCAGGCGCCGGTCGGTCCATTCCGTCGGGGGCAGCCCCGCCGGGACGCGAAAGCGCCAGGAGCGGCCTGCCCGCCCGTTCAGGCCATGGCGGCAGGTGCCGGGATAGGGCAGGGCCGCATGGCGTTCGCGCGCATGGCCGAGCGCGAGCTGGGCCTTCTCGATGTCCTTGCGCGAACAGGCGCAGGGGTAGGCCGCGCCTTCGGCCACCAGGTGGTCCAGGGCCTGCTGGTAGGTGGGGCCCCGCGCAGACTGCCACAGCGGCTGCGCGTCGGGTACCAGGCCGCAGGCGGCCAGTTGCTGCAGGATGAACTCGCCCGCGCCCGGGATGCAGCGCGGCGTGTCCACGTCCTCGATGCGCACCAGCCAGCGGCCCCCCGCAGCACGGGCGTCAAGCCAGCTGGCCAGGGCGGCCACCAGCGAGCCCGCATGCAGCGGGCCTGTCGGCGAGGGGGCGAAACGACCGATATAGGCCCCCGCCGGGGCACCACCTCCCGTCATGCCACGGCCAGGGCCAGCTCCAGTCCGGACACGAAGGCATCTTCGAGGCGGTGGCCAAGGCACCAGTCGCCGCAGGCGCCCAGTCCGGCCTGGGCATCCCACAGGTGGCTGCGCCCCAGGGGGTGCGTGGTCTGGGCATAACGCCAGCGCTGGGTCTGGGCGTGCGCGGGCTGGGCGCGGATGCCGGTCACCTCGGCAAAGGCCTTGATCAGCTTGGCCTGCACGCGCTCGGCATCGTCTTCGAGGTGTTCGGCCGACCAGGCGGGGCTGGCCTGCACGGTCCAGCGCTCCACGCTGGGGCGGCCGGGCTTGGAGGATTCGCGCGCCAGCCAGGCAATGCGGTGGTGCGTGCTGCGCGCGGCATTCCACTGCGGTCCCAGCGTGGTCAGGCCGGGGCGCACGGCCTGCGGGTAGGCCAGCATCAGCGTCCAGCAGGGGGCGATGGCCACGCTGGAGAGGGCCGGCGACAGGCTGCTGTCGATCCCCGAGGTGGACAGCAGGGCTTGCGCGGGCGTGGCGGGCTGGGCCAGCAGCACGGCGTCGAAGCCGGCGTACACATGCTGGCCGCCATCGGCGTCTTCGGTGCGCAGCTGCCAGCCGGTGGCATTCAGGGCGTCGTGCTCGATGCGCGTGACGCGGGTGTGGGTGAGCAGCCGGCCGGCCTGGGCCAGCGGCTCGGCCCAGGCGGCGACCAGCGATTGCATGCCGGGGCTGGCGACCCAGTGCGCTTCGCGCGTGGGCAGGCCGGCGGCGGTCACGCGGCCCGCCGCGTCGAGCACGCGCACGGAATTGGCGCTCCAGCGCTTGCACAGGCCGGGCACGGTGTCGATGGCGCGCGCAAAGCGGGCGTCGCGCACGGTGAAGTACTGCACGCCGGCATCGAAGCCGCCGAAGGGGGAATCGATGGTGGTCGTGCGCCCGCCGGCGGCGGCGGATTTTTCGAAGACGGTGACCTGGTGCCCTGCCTGCACCAGGGTGCGGGCACAGGCGATGCCGGCCATGCCGGCGCCGATGATGGCGAAATGCCGGGGAGATGGGGTGCCGGCAGCGGGCGAGGAGGATGGGGTGGCTGCCTTGGCCGGGGCGGCTGCAGGGCGTCGGGGCCGTTTGGCGGGGCGGGAGATGGGTTTGCTCATGGGAGGCCTTTCGGGAACGGTTGGCTGAAAAACTCCGGCATGGACCACTCTACACGCCCGGCACAGGGCTGCGCATCAGAAATGATGGTGGTTTTCCAGCAGTGCGCGCCGCGTGGCAGGGCTTTGCAGCTGGTTGAGCCACCACTGCAGCGCGCGGCCGGGCGCGGTGAAGCCGGGGCCGCCCCAGGCATAGTTCACGCGCACCAGGCGCTCGGGTCGGGCCACCTTGCGCGCCACCAGGCGCCCGGCCTCCAGGTAGGGCCGGACCATGGGCTCGGGCAGGAAGCCGCCGCCCAGGCCGCGCAGTTGGGCGCGCACCTTGGCCTGCATGGTGTCCACGGTGAGCACGTCCTGCCCACCCAGCAGGCCCATGGTGGCGCCTCCGCGCAGGGCCGAGTCGGCCACGGCCACGGCGCGGTGCTGCAGCAAGGTCGCGTCGGTGATCGGTTCGGGTTCGTTGGCCAGGGGGTGGTGGGGCGCCACCACGTAGATGAACAGCACGTCGCCCAGCGGCGCCTGCTGCAGGCCCGCCACGCTGGAGCCGGCAATGGTCACGCCGATGGCCAGGTCCGCCCGGCCCGAGGTCAGTGCCTCCAGCGTGCCGGTCATGATGCCGTCGCGCAGCTTCAGGCGCGTGGGCGGGGCCATGGCGTAGAAGGCGTCCACCAGCTCCATCATGGTGTGCGGCGAGATCGCGCCATCGACCGACAGCGTGAGCTGCGGCTCCCAGCCCGTGGCCACGCGGCGCACGCGGTGGGCCACGGCATCGATCTCCTGCAGCACGCGGGTGCCCTCGCGCAGCAGTTCCGCGCCCGCTTCGGTGGGGCGGGCCTGGCGCGCGCTGCGGTCAAAGAGCAGCACATCGAGCGCGTCCTCGATCTGGCGCACCCGGTAGGTCAGGGCGCTCGGTACCAGGCCGAGCTGCCGCGCCGCTGCGGCAAAGCTGCCGGCCTCGGCGATCACCTGCAGCATGGTCAGGCTGTCCGGGGTCAGCACATCGCGTGGGTTTTGCATGGTGTTGCCATGTTAATTCAATTTTTTTGAATCATGCCATCAATACGCCAGCCCCCGGTGCCAGGGGCAGAGGCCTACAGTCGAGTCTTGAAAGGGGCACACACCATGCTGACTGTTCGCAAATCCCAAGACCGCGGCTATGCCGACCATGGCTGGCTGCATTCGTACCACAGCTTCTCGTTCGCGGGCTACTACGACCCCGAGCACATGGGCTTTGGCAACCTGCGCGTGATCAACGAAGACCGCATCGCTCCGGGCATGGGCTTCGGCACGCATGGCCACCGCGATATGGAAATCATCAGCTACGTGCTGTCGGGCGAGCTGGCCCACAAGGACAGCATGGGCAACGTCAAGGGCATTCCGCCCGGCGACGTGCAGCGCATGAGCGCAGGCACGGGCGTGCAGCACAGCGAATTCAACCACGCCGAGGGCCAGACCACGCATTTCCTGCAGATCTGGCTCCTGCCCGACGTGCAGGGCGTGGCGCCCGGCTATGAGCAAAAGACCTTTGCCGATGCCGAAAAGCGCGGCCGCTTGCGGCGCGTGGCATCGCCCGATGGCGCCGAGGGCTCCGTCCGGGTGAATGCCGACGCCACGCTCTATGCCGGCCTGCTTGACGGCAGCGAGTCGGCGAGCCTGGTGCTCGACCCCGCGCGCAAGGCCTATGTGCACCTGGTGCGCGGCAGCCTCAAGGCCAATGGCCAAGCCCTCTCGGCAGGCGACGCTGCGCTGATCGAGCAGGAAACAGCCCTGGCGCTGACCGAGGGCCACGGTGCCGAAGTGCTGGTATTCGATCTCGCACCCTGACCCGCTTTTTCCCATCCATCCACCGCTTTTTACCTGTCACCTGAAGGAGTCCACCATGTTCAATTCCCTGCAAAACCCCCTGGCCCTGGCTTCGCGCCTGCTGCTGGCCGCTCTGTTCCTGCCCGCCGGTATCGGCAAGCTCACCGGCTTTGCCGGCACCGTGGGCTACATCAGCTCGGTCGGCCTGCCCATGCCCACCGTGGCCGCTGCGATTGCCGCTGCCGTGGAAGTGCTGGGCAGCCTGGCCCTGATCTTCGGCGTCGGCACGCGCTTCGCGGCCCTGGCCCTGGCGTTCTTCACGCTGGTGGCGAGCTTCTTCTTCCATGCCTACTGGGCCCTGCCGGCCGACAAGCAGATGATGCAGCAGCTGATGTTCTTCAAGAATGTGGGCGTCGTCGGCGGCCTGCTGGCCCTGGCGGCCTTTGGTGCGGGCGGCTGGAGCGTGGACGCGCGCCGTTCCGCAAACTGAGCCCGATCCTGCGGCATGATCGGCGTATTGTTTGCACCCATCCCACCGCAAGGAAACGCCGCATGCCGCAGATCGCTGTCGTCTACCACTCGGGCTATGGCCACACCCAGCGCATGGCCCAGGCCGTGGCCGACGGGGCGGGTGCCGAACTGATCGCCATCGATGCGGACGGCAATCTGCCCGAAGGCGGCTGGGAGAGCCTGGCCGCCGCCAGTGCCATCATCTTCGGCTCGCCGACCTACATGGCCGGGCCGAGCTGGCAGTTCAAGCGCTTCGCCGACGCCTCGTCCAAGCCCTGGTTCAGCCAGGCCTGGAAGGACAAGCTGTTCGCCGGCTTCACCAACAGCGCCGCCACCAATGGCGACAAGCAGATCACGCTCGACTACCTGTTCCACCTGGCCATGCAGCATGGCGGCCTGTGGGTGGGTGCGGGCGTGCTGCCATCGAACTCCAAGACCGCCACGCGCAACGACGTGAACTGGCTCGGTGCCTACAGCGGCGCCATGGCGCAGTCGCCGTCGGACGCTTCCGCGGGCGAGATGGCACGGGGCGACCTGGACACGGCCCGCGTGCTGGGCCAGCGCGTGGCCGAACTGGCGGCCCGGTTCCACAAAGACTGACACGACCCACCACGATCACAGGAGCATCCCATGACCCCATGCCACAGTCCTTCTTTTGCGCACCAGGGAGCACGCCCATGAGCGCCGTTCTGCGCCTGTCTGGCCATGCCAAGGACCTCGGTGGCGGCTTCACCGTGCGGCGCCTGCTGCCGGCCGCGCAGTGCCGCTCGGTCGGGCCTTTCATCTTCTTCGACCATTTCGGTCCGGTGACGGTGGAGCCTGGTGCCGCGCACGATGTGCGGCCCCATCCGCACATCGGCCTGGCCACGGTGACCTACCTGTTCTCGGGCGCCATCATGCACCGCGACAGCCTGGGCTATGTGCAGCAGATCGAGCCCGGCGCCATCAACTGGATGACGGCCGGCAATGGCATCGTGCACTCCGAGCGCCGCCCCGAGTCGCTGGCGGACCAGCCCTATGTGAACCATGGCATCCAGCTGTGGGCGGCCCTGCCGGTGGCGGCCGAGGAGGTCGACGCCTCCTTCGTGCACACGCCGGCCGCGGCGATTCCCGAAGTGCGGGTGGGCGATGCCGTGGTGCGCGTGCTGATCGGCACGGCCTTTGGCCAGACCTCGCCCGTGGCCACCTATGCGCCCACGCTCTACCTGGATGTGCAACTGCCTGCGGGCGGTGTGCTGGAGCTGCCGCCGGCCCTGGCGCAGGAGATGGCGCTCTACCCGGTGGATGCTGCGCTGCTGCTCGATGGCGAGCCGCTGCCCGACCACACCCTGGCGGTGCTGCCCGCCGGCGGCACGGCACCTGTGCGGCTCCAGGCGGGCGACCAGGCCGTGCGCCTGATGCTCATTGGCGGCGATGCACTCGATGGCCCGCGCCACATGTGGTGGAACTTCGTCTCCAGCCGCAAGGAGCGCATCGTGCAGGCCGCTGCGGATTGGGAGGCCGGCCGCATGACGTCTGTGCCCGGCGAGACCGAATTCATCCCGCTGCCGGAGCACCGCTTCCGCGCGGATTGAGTCAGGCCTTGGGTGGCGTATCGGTCGACAGGTCGGACGCCAACACCCGGCGCTCGTCGAAGACGAAGCAGCCGCCGTGGTAATGCGCGCCATCGGTCTCCTCGAAATACTTGAGGATGCCGCCTTCGAGCTGGTAGACATGGGGCAGGCCTTCCTCGCGCATGAGGATGGCCGCCTTCTCGCAGCGGATGCCGCCGGTGCAGAAGCTCACCACGGTCTTGTCCGCCAGCTCGGCCTTGTGGGCGCGCAGGGCGGGCGGGAACTCGGTGAACTTGTCGATGCGCCAGTCGATGGCGTTGTCGAAGGTGCCCTCGTCCACCTCGAAGGCGTTGCGGGTGTCGAGGGTCACCACCTCGCGGCCTTCGTCGTCATGGCCCTGGGCCAGCCAGCGGTGCAGCGTGGCCGGCGTCACGGCCGGGGCGCGGCCGGTGGAGGGCTGGATGGTGGGGTGGTCCATGCGGATGATCTCGCGCTTGACCTTGACCAGCATCTTGCGAAACGGCACCGTGTCCGACCAGCTCTCCTTGGGCGCGAGGTCGGCAAAGCGCGCATCGCTGCGCATCGCATCGACGAAGCCGCACACCGCATCGGCCGGGCCCGCCAGGAAGAAGTTGATGCCTTCCTCGGCCAGCAGGATGGTGCCCTTGAGCTGCGCGGCCACGGCGCGTTCGTGCAGCAGCTCGCGCAGCGCCTGGGCATCGGGCAGCGGCACGAACTTGTAGCAGGAGATATTGAGGACGTCGTTCACGGGAATAGGCGCTGGTGCGCTCGCAAGGGCAGAGCAGAAAAGAAATGGCCCGCCTGGAGGCAGGCTCCGGGCGGGCATGATTGTCGCGCAAACCTGGCCGGTGGGCCGGCGCAGGTCAGGCCGCAGGGGCGAGCAGCGTGGTCTCGATCTTGTTGGCCAGCTGGGCGATGGCCAGCGCCGCCGGGCAGCCCGGTGTCTGCAGCAGCAGCAGCTGGCGGCGCATCACCGCGTCGCGCACCGAGGGGTCGGCCGGAATGTCGCCCATGTGGATCAGACGCACGCCTCGGCCGGTCTCGGTGCTCACGAAGCGGTCCAGCACCTGCTGCAGCTGCCCGGTGATGGCGCGGCCGTCGCCTGGGCGGGCGGCCTGGTTGATCACCATGCGCACATGCTGGCGCTTTTGCTGCATGGCCAGCACCTTGATGGCGGCATAGGCATCGGTCAGAGAGGTCGGCTCGGGCGTGGCCACAATCAGCACCTCGGAGGCCAGCGAAATCGAGAACAGCACCACGTCGGAGATGCCGGCGCCCGTGTCCAGCAGGATCACGTCGTAGTTGGGCGCGATCGCCTGGATCACGTTGAGGAACTGGTTGCGCACCTCGGGCGTGAGGCGCGAGTATTCCACCATGCCCGAACCGGCCAGCAGCACGGAGAAGCCGCCGGGCGCCTGGATGACGGCGTCCTCCAGCAGGGCCTTGCCGGTGAACACGTCGTGCAGCGTGATCTTGGGGTGCAGGTTGAGCACCACGTCCAGGTTGGCCAGGCCCAGGTCGGCATCGAGCACCAGCACGCGCTGGCCGCGGCGGGTCAGGGCTGCCGCGAGGTTGGCTGACACAAAGGTCTTGCCCACGCCGCCCTTGCCGCTGGTGATGGCAATGATGCGCGCACCGGTGGCCGCCGCGCCGGATGGCAGCGCGGGCGAGGGTGGGGCGTCGGAGGATGTGGGTGGGGGGGACAGCGCGTCGCTCATCTTCTAACTTTCAGTTGGCGCTGCCTGTTGTGTCCAGCGGGGGCAGGTCACCCCAGCCCGAGGGGGTGTACAAGGGGCCGAACAACAGGCTCTTTTCTTCGGCACTGACGGTGCTGTCGGGCTGCTCTTCGATGCTCACCCGGTTGCGGCCCGACGATTTGGCCTGGTAGAGCTGGTGGTCGGCGCGGTCGGTCCACAGGAGCGTGGTCGAGCGGATCCACTGCAGGGCGAAGGCCCCGCCGATGCTCACCGTGACGTTCAGCTCCACGGAGGGCGAGATCCTGACGGGGGTGTTGGCCACGGCGCGACGGATGCGCTCGGCCACCACCTTGCCAAAGGCGGCCTGGCAGGCGGGCAGCACCACGGCGAACTCTTCGCCGCCATAGCGCGCCAGGGTGTCCATGGGGCGCACGCAGGCGCTCAGCGTGCGTGCCACCGACTGCAGCACCACGTCACCGGCCAGGTGGCCATGGGTGTCGTTGACGGCCTTGAAATGGTCGATGTCCAGCATCAGCAGCAAGGCGGCCTCGCCAGACCGGGTCACGCGGTCGATCTCGCGCTCGAGCACGGCGCGGAAATGCCGACGGTTGGCCAGCCCGGTCAGGGGGTCCTTGAGGGAAAGCTCGCACAGACCGTCGATCAGGCCTTGGAGGTAGCGGGACGGCGCTTCGCGTTGCAGGGACGCTTCGCTGCCGATTGCCTGCGCCACGAGCGCGTGTGCAATGTCCAGGCGCAGATCGCGCAGGTCTACGAGATGGGAGGCCGCAGAGTCAGACACAAATGGATTAGGCAGAGTTCATTGAGTGTAGCAGCGGATAGGGATTGCAGATGGTTATGGATAGTGCGTAAGGGTTTCAGGCCGGTTGGCTGGAGCGTGCCCCGGCCGCTGCGGTGCCGGGCGCTTTTTCTGGGAGCTGCTGCAGGGCCAGCAGGGCCTCCGCATCGGTACGGTACATGCGCAGGCCGGGCCCATCCTCCAGCAGGCCGGCGCGGCGCAGCACCTGCTCCACGGGCAGTTTCATGCCGCTCACATGCAGCGTGCCGCCGCGGGCCTGCATGGCGGCGCGCAGGGCGGCGAAGGTTTCCACGCCCGTGATGTCGATGCGGTTGATGGGCAGGGCCATGAGGCACAGCTCCGTGATCTCCGGGTGGGAGACCAGGTGGTCGGTCACGTACCGGTCCAGGGCGCTGGCCGAGCCGAAATCGAGTTCCGCGTCCATGCGCAGCGCCAGCAGCCGGGGCGCCAGCGGGGGCAGGTGCCACAGATGGCGGTCGCGCAGGCTGCCGTCGGGGTGCAGGCCCACCTCGATGATGCGCGGGTGCAGGCGCTGGTACAGGAAGTGGCTCAGGTTCATGAGCAGCCCGACGAGCACGCCCCAGTACATGCGCGGCGCGGTGGCCAGGGTCAGTGCAAAGGTCACGCCGGCCATCATGGCCTCGACGCGCGAGATGCGCCACAGGCGCAGCAAGGTGGCGGGCTTGATGAGGCTGGTGACTGCGGTGATCACCACGGCCGCCAGCACCGACTGGGGCACATGGTAGAGCGCCGGCGTGAGCCACAGCAGCACCACCAGCACCAGGGCGATGGCGAAGACCGTCGCCCAGCCGGTGCGTGCGCCCGCATACAGGTTGATGGCCGAGCGCGAGAACGAGGCGCTGGTGGCAAAGCTGCCGCACAGCCCGCTGCTGATCTTGGCCAGGCCCTGGCCGATCAGGTCCTGGTTCTCGTTCCAGCGCTCGCCCGAGCGCTGGCTCTCCACCTTGGCGCTGGAGGCCGTTTCGAGAAAGCTCACCAGCGTGACCACCAGCACCGGCATCACCAGGGCGGAAAACTGTGTCCAGGACAGCAGACCCGGCCAGTACAGGGAGGGCAGGCCCTCGGGCAGGGTGCCCACCACGTTGCCGCCCCCGTCTGCGTAGCCGAGCGCCCAGCTCAGGGCACCGGCCGCGCCCACGACCACGATGGCGGCCGGAAAGTTCGGGCGCCAGCGCCGGGCCAGCACCAGCAAGGCCAGGCTGCCCAGGCCGAAGGCGGCGGCCACCAGGTCGAAATGGCCCAGCGAGGGGGTGGACCACAGGGCGCCGAGGTCCGAGCGCAGGCCGGTGAAAGCGCACAGCTGCGAGGCCAGGATCAGCAGGGCGGCGGCCTGGGTGAAGCCGCTGAGCACCGGCGACGTCACCAGGTTGAGCAGCCAGCCGAAGCGGGCCACGCCCATCACCAACTGCAGCAGGCCTGAGAGCAGGGCCATCCAGGCGGCCAGGGCCACCCATTGCGCGCTGCCCGGCTCGGCCAGCCCGGTCAGGGAGGCGCCGATCAGCAGGCTCGTCAGGGCCGTGGGCCCCACGCCCAGCCGGGTGGAGGAACTGAACAGCACGGCCACCAGGGCCGGGATCAGCGAGGCATAGATGCCGGTGATCAGGGGCATGCCCGCGAGGGCTGCATAGGCCACGCCTTGCGGCACCAGCATCAGCCCCACGGTCATGCCGGCGGAAAACTCGCCCTTGAGGAGGTGGCGGTCGGGGCGGGGCCAGGCGAGAAAAGGGAACCAACGGGACAGGGCGAGCAGGGAAGGCATGGGGTGATTGTCGCGCGCCTTGGCGTGCTGCCTTGCGTCCTACAGCCACTTCGGAGCTCTCCGACCTGGTGCACGGGCCTGCTTGCCTAAAGTACCAGGCATGTTCCAACCGCAAGGAGTGATTCCATGAACACCGCACAGCGTTCCACCCACCGCATCGCCAGCGTGCTGGCCGTCAGCGCCCTGGCGCTGGGCCTGGCTGCTTGCAGCAAGACCGAAGACGCCACCGTGGGCCAGCGCCTGGATTCGGCCGTTGACCGCACCGAGCAGGCCGCCACCGACGCCCGCATCAAGGCCGAGGCCGCCATGCAAAGCGCCGGCAACAAGATGGAGCAAGGTTCGCAGGCCGCGAAGGAAAAGATCGACGACGCCACCATCACGGCCCAGGTGTCCGCCGGCCTGGCCAAGGACCCCGACCTGAGCGCCATCAAAATCGATGTGGACACCGTCAACGGTTCCGTGACGCTCAACGGCCCGGCCACCACGCCTGCCGCCAAGCAGCGTGCAGAGACCATTGCCAGCGCCGTCAAGGGCGTGACCTCGGTCAACAACCAGCTGACCGTGACACCGAGCTAAGGCCGGGCCTGTACGGAGCTGTGTCCGCCTGCGGACCCTGGGGTCCACAGGCTGCACGCGCACCGCACCGGGATGGCCTGCGACCGCCGGTTGGCAGCAAAGCAGTGCTGCCGCACCATTGCGAGGACCGGCATTCGCAGGCTGCCCAGCCAGGTGATGCGTGGGACGCAGCCGCCGTGGCCCCGCCCTGGGCCTTTGCCTGCCCCGGTGACCGGGGCCATTGCAAAGGTGCTGCGCCGCACCAGGGTTCGCCCTGGTGCGGCGCGCTACCATTGGCTGCATGCACGATCCTGCTTCCGATATCGCCTCCCGCCTGGTCCACCACGATTACATTCCGCCCGCGGGCTTCCAGGCCCCGCAGACGCCGGTCTACAAGGCCTCCACCGTGATCTTTCCGAATGTGGCCGCCATGCGCAGCCGCGAGTGGAAGGACAAGAGCGGCTACACCTACGGCCTGCATGGCACCCCCACCACCTTCATTCTCGAAGAGCGCCTGTGCGCTTTGGAGGGGGGGCTGCAGTGCCTGTTGGTGCCAAGCGGCCTGGCCGCCATCGCCAATGTGGCGCTGGCCCTGCTCAAGCCCGGCGATGAACTGCTGATCCCCGACAACGTCTACGGCCCGAGCAAGGACCTGATCCACGGTGAGCTGCGCCGCTTCGGCATCGGCCATGCGGTCTACGACCCGCTGGACCCGGCCGACCTGGCCGCGCGCATCACGCCGGCCACGCGCCTGGTGTGGCTGGAGGCGGCGGGCTCCGTCACCATGGAGTTCCCCGACCTGTGCGAGCAGGTGCGCATTTGCCGCGCGCGTGGCGTGACCACGGCGCTGGACAACACCTGGGGCGCCGGCCTGGCCTTCGCACCCTTCGACCTGCTGGGGGATGGCAGCCTGGGCGTGGACATTTGCGCCCATGCCCTCACCAAGTACCCCAGCGGCGGCGGCGATGTGCTCATGGGCAGCATCGTCACGCGCGACGAGGCCCTGCACATGAAGCTCAAGCTCACCCACATGCGCCTGGGCCTGGGTGTCGGCGCCAACGACGCCGAGGCGGTGCTGCGCTCGCTGCCCAGCATCGCCCTGCGCTACCGCGCGCACGACGAGGCGGCGCGCCGCCTCGCGCTGTGGCTGCAGCAGCAGCCGGCGATCGCCCAGGTGCTGCACCCGGCACTGCCCGAATCGCCAGGCCATGGGCACTGGAAGGCGCTGTGCGGCGCGGCCTATGGCGGCGCGGGTGGCGCAGCGGGCCTGTTCAGTGTGCTGGTCGATGCACGCTACAGCCAGGCGCAGGTCGATGCCTTCTGCGATGGCCTGCGCCTGTTCAAGCTGGGCTACAGCTGGGGCGGGCCCATGAGCCTGGTCGTGCCCTACGACCTGGCGCGCATGCGCGGCCGGCCCACGGCGCACCTCCAGCCCGGTACGCTGGTGCGTTTTTCCATCGGCCTGGAGGCCGTGGACGATCTGCAGCGGGATCTGCAGCAGGCCATGGAGCGCGCCTTCACCGCGTGAGCGCGCTTGCCGCGCCTTGACCTGCGTCAAGGCCGGGTTGGTGCTTTCCGCACTGGCGGGCCTGGCCTGCCGGGCATAGCGTGGAGCCCATGACCACCACGCCCACCCCGCCTGCGCCGCAGCCTGCGGCGGCCCCACCCCCAGAGGCGCTGGATGCGCCGGATGCGCAAGCAGCCCAGGCGGTGCAGTTGCAGCGCCTGGGCCTTGCGGACCCGTTTCGCTGGCTGGCGTTGGGCCTGCGCGATGTGCGGGCAGCCCCGGGCATCGCCGTGTTCTACGGCCTGCTGTTCTGGGGCATGGCGGTGGTGCTGGGCTGGGTGTTCCGCACTCGGCCGGAGTACAGCATGTCCCTGGCCTGCGGCTGCCTGCTGCTGGGGCCGTTCCTGGCCATGGGGCTGTACGACACCAGCCGGCGGCGGCAAGCCGGCCTTGCGCCGCAACTGAGCGAGTCGCTCACCTGCTGGGACCGCCATCTGGGCAGCATGGCCATGCTGGTCCTCGTGCTGGTGGTGCTCGAGCTGCTCTGGGGCCGGGCCTCGCTCGTGGTCTTCGCCGTGTTCTTCCATACCGGCATGCCCTCGACCACGGGCGTGCTGCAGGCCACCTTCAACCCGCAGAACGGGGCCTTCGTGGCGGTGTATGTGGCGGTGGGCGGGGTGTTTGCCGCGCTGGTGTTTTCCACCACCGTCGTGTCCATCCCCATGATCCTGGACCGCGACACCGATGCGCTGACGGCCGGCATCACCAGCCTGCGCGTGGTGGCGGGCAATACCGGGGTGATGCTGCTCTGGGGCGCGCTCATTGCCGCCCTGGTGGCCGTTTCCCTCTGGTTCGGGGGTGCGCCCCTGCTTCTGGCCGGACCCTTGCTGGGCCATGCCAGCTGGCACGCCTACCGTGCCTCAGTAACCCCACTGCCGCCCGCTGCGGAGTGAACTTTTCGGGGGCGGTGCTGTTACAGTGGGTCTCCACTTCAGGAAGCAAACACCTTGGCAACACCCAACTACGGATACGAAAAGCGCCAGCGCGAGCTCGCCAAAAAGCAGAAGAAGGAAGACAAGCTGCGTGCCAAGTCCCAGCGCAAGGCGGATGGTTCGCACGACGACCAGCCCGATGCCGGCGACGAGGACGCACAGCCCACCAGCCAGCCCCCGGGCTCGAACGGCGGCTGAGCGGGCAGGCGCTCAGCGCAGCAGCTTCTTCAGCTCTGGCCAGACATTGGCCAGCATCTGCGGGTGCGCCTCTGCGCGCGGATGGATGCGATCGGCCTGGAACAGGCGCGTGGGGTCCGGGCCATCGGCCACGCCCTTGAGGAAGAACGGCACCACGGCCGCCTTTTTTGCCTGGGCCACGGTGGTGAACAGGCCGGCAAAGCGGTTCGCGTAGTCGGTGCCGTAGTTCGGGGGCACCTGCATGCCCACCAGCAGGACCTTGGCCCCAGCCTTCTGCGCCGCATCGGTCATGGCCGTGAGGTTCTCTTCGGTATTTTTCAGCGGCAGGCCGCGCAGCGCATCGTTGCCGCCGAGCTCGATCACCACCACGGCCGGTTTGTGCTGGGTCAGCAGGGCAGCCAGGCGCGAGCGCCCGCCCGAGGTGGTTTCCCCGCTCACGCTGGCGTTGACCACGCGGCGTTCGATCTTTTCCTCCTGCAGGCGCTTTTCCAGCAGGGCCACCCAGCCCGAGCCGCGCGCCAGGCCGTATTCGGCGCTCAGCGAGTCGCCCAGCACCAGGATGGCCGGCGCGGAGGGCGCGGGTGCCTGGGCCCAGGCGGCGGGGGCGCAAATCCCTGCCAAACCCAGGATGCCCGCCGAGAAGATAAAGTGGCGCCGATACTGCAGATCTCGAATCAAAGCGAAGAACCTTTCATGTCCGAAACTTCCCCATCGCCCGTGACCCCCATTATTGCCGTCGAGCATGTCTTCAAGTCGGTCACGGATTCGACCGGTACGCTGGACATTCTGCGGGATATCGATTTCCGCCTGGCGCCAAGGGAAACCGCGGCCATCGTGGGGGCCTCGGGTTCGGGCAAGAGCACGCTGCTGTCCATCATCGCCGGCCTGGATACACCCACGCGCGGCACGGTGCGCCTGGACGGCCATGACCTCTTCGCCATCGACGAGGACGAGCGCGCCGCGCTGCGTGCCCAAAAGGTCGGCTTCGTGTTCCAGAGCTTCCAGCTCATGGGCAACCTCACGGCGCTGGAGAACGTGATGCTGCCACTGGAGCTGGCCAACCGGCGCGACGCGCGCAAGGCCGCCGCCGACATGCTGGCGCGCGTGGGCCTGGGCCAGCGCCTCGGGCATTACCCCAAGGTGCTTTCGGGCGGTGAGCAGCAGCGCGTGGCCCTGGCACGCGCCTTCGTCGTGCACCCGGCCGTGCTGCTGGCCGACGAGCCCACGGGCAGCCTGGACTTTGCCACCGGCGAGACCATCATGCAGCTGATGTTCGAGCTCAACCGCGAGCAGGGCACCACGCTGGTGCTCGTCACGCACGACCGCAGCATCGCGGCGCGCTGCGAGCGGCGCATCACCATCGATGCGGGCCAGGTAAAAGAAGATTAACCCCCTGAGTCGCTTCGCGCCTTCCCCCTGAAAGGGGGACGCCCCCAGCGCGGCGGGGCGGCCCTTGCGCGGGGGCACTGGTTTTGGGGCGTGCCAGTTTCCGTGGTTCGCCGGACTGTCGATAGCTGGGGGGGGTATGCCCGTCCAGTCGATAATCGGGGCATGTCCTCCCCCAAAGTCCTATTCGGCTTCCATGCCGTGGGCGTGCGCCTGAAGACGGCGCCGCAGTCCATCATCGAGATCTACTACGAAGCCACGCGGCGCGATGCGCGCATGCGCCAGTTCCTGGACCGCGCGCGCGAGGCCGGCGCCCGCCTGATCGAGGCCGACAGCGTGCGCATCGCCAAGCTGGCCGGCAGCCACGGCCACCAGGGCGTGGCGGCGCGGGTGGAGCCCGTGGCCCAGGTCACCTCGCTCGATGAGCTGCTGGAGAACCTGGAGGCTGCCGGCGTCGAGCAGCCCCTGCTGCTGGTGCTCGACGGCGTGACCGACCCGCACAACCTGGGCGCCTGCCTGCGCGTGGCCGATGGTGCGGGTGCGCACGCCGTCATCGCCCCCAAGGACCATGCCGTGGGCATCAACGCCACCGTGGCCAAGGTCGCCAGCGGCGCGGCCGAGACCATGCCCTACTTCATGGTCACCAACCTGGCGCGCACCCTGGGCGAGCTCAAGGAACGCAACATCTGGTGCATAGGCACCAGCGACGATGCGCCCAAGACCATCTACCAGGTAGACCTGAAAGGCCCCGTGGCCCTGGTGCTGGGCGCCGAGGGCGATGGCATGCGCCAGCTCACGCGCAAGACCTGCGATGAGCTGGTCAGCATCCCGATGAAGGGGGCGGTGGAAAGCCTCAACGTCTCGGTGGCCAGCGGCGTCTGCCTCTACGAAGCCCTGCGCCAGAGGACCTGAGCCCTGGCCATGCTGGAAGACCGCTTGGACACCGTGCGCGCCTGGGTGCGCGAGGCGCGCCACATCGCCGTGCTCACCGGCGCGGGCGTCAGCGCCGAATCGGGCGTGCCCACCTTCCGCGATGCGCAGACCGGCTACTGGGCCCAGTTCCGTGCCGAGGACATGGCGACCGAGGCCGGCTTTCGCTCCCATCCCGAGCGCGTGTGGAACTGGTACCAGCACCGGCGCCAGCTGATGGACGGTGTGCAGCCCAATGCCGGGCACCGGGCGTTGGCGCAGTTCCAGGCGGCCCATCCCGGGCGGCTCACGCTCATCACGCAGAACGTGGACGGCCTGCACCAGCGCGTGGGCAGCACCGGTGTGCTGTGCCTGCATGGCGATCTGTTCGCCGACCGCTGGCTCGATGCGCCGCGCGACTGCTGCCAGTTGGGCGAGGCGGTGGCGGGCAGCCCGCCCACCTGCCGCCACTGCGGCAACCAGGTGCGCCCCGGCGTGGTCTGGTTTGGCGAAATGCTGCCCCTGGCCGTGTTCGAGGCCGCGGAGCGGGCGACGCAGGACTGCGAACTGATGCTGGTGGTCGGCACCGCCGGTGCGGTGTACCCCGCTGCGGGCCTGGCCCACCTGGCCCGTTCGGCCGGGGCCCGGGTGGTGGTGCTCAACCCCAACCCGAGTGAACTGGATGGCACTGCCGATGCCGTGCTGCGCGGCACTTCCGCCTCTCTGTTGCCGGGCTTGCTGGCGGGCTGAGATTTAGGGGCGTGCCCCAAAATTGTGCGCTTTGCGCGACAGACTGTCGCAAACCGGACAAGTTGTGGGCCGTGGCGCCGGTAGCCTGCGCCACTTTGCACATTTCCGGGCATTTTTCACACATGAGCCGTCGTCAATTCATCCTGCGCGCCACCCAGATGGCTGCGGCCACCAGCCTGCCCGCCTGGGCGTTCACCGCGAGCGCGGCCGAAGAGGCCCTGTCCGCCAGGCACATCAACCTGGGCTGCTCCATTGCCCTGACCGGCCCCCTGGGCCAGGCCGGCATCGAGCAGGTGGCCGGCATGAAGGCCGCGTTTGCCGAAGTGAACCAGGCCGGCGGCGTGCATGGCCGCGAGATCCGCATGGATGCCAAGGACGACGCCTACGTCGCCAGCCGCACCCTGCAGAACGTGACCCAGATGCTGGAAGCGCAGTCCGTCTTTGCGCTGATCTCGCCCCTGGGTACTGCCAACACGGCCGCCATCCTGCCGCTGATCGAAGGCAAGGGCATCCCCACCGTGGGGCCCATCACCGGCGCGCCTTCGCTGCGCTCGCCCGAGCAGCGCAACGTGTTCTTCGTGCGCCCGAGCTACCGCGAGGAAACCCAGCGCCTGGTCAAGCAGGTGGTGGACATGGGCCTCAAGCGCATCGCCGTGGTCTACCTGGACAACCCCTTCGGCAAGGAAGTGCTCAAGGACATGTCGCGTGCGCTCGACGAGATCAAGGTCGAACGCGCGGGTGAGTTCGCGCTGGCCGTGGACGGCAAGAACGGTGCCGAGCTGGCCGACAAGGTGGCGGCCGAGCGCCCGGGTGCTGTGCTGCTGGCCACCACGGGCACGGCCAATACCGCCTTCGTCATGCCCTTCCGCGCCAAGGCCGCGGGCGTGCCGCTGGCCGGTTTGTCGGTCACGGTGATCTCCTCGGAGCTGCCCAAGCTGGCCGCCGCCACGCGCGGCATGGCCCTGGTGCAGGTGTTCCCCGACGCCAATTCACAGAAGTCGGTGGTGGTGCGCAAGTTCCAGAGCACCATGAAGGCCACGAATGGCAAGCCCGAATTCATGAACAGCGGCAGCGCCCTGGAGGGCTGGGTCAATGCCCAGATCATGATCGAGGGCCTGAAGAACGCCGGCAAGGACCTCACGCGCGAGCGGCTGCGCAACGGCCTGGCGGGCATCCGCTCGCTCTCGTTCGGCGACTTCAATGTAGGCTTTGGCGGCAAGGCCCCGTATGTGGGCTCGGACTCGATCTACCTGGCCATCTACGCCGAGAACGCGCGCCGCTTGAGCTGATCTCCTCAGGGCAGGCTTTTCGGGCCGCCCAGGGTCTTGAGGACCTCCTGCCGCTGCGACAGCAGGCCGGAGTTGCCGCAGGCGTCCACAAAGTAGCGGTAGTTCCGGTCGCGCGAGAGGAGCAGCAGGTAGCGCCCACCCACCTCCATGGGAAAGCGCGCGCTGGTGTTCTCGCTGTACAGCGCCAGGCCGGGCGGCAGGGCTCCCCGCACGGTGCGCAGCACCTTGAGCACATACAGCGTGGCCGTGATGCCGTCCGGGTCTGCCGGGTCCTCGCGCAACAGCTCTGCCTGGGTGACCTCGGCCACCACCACGCCCGAGGCGGCAGCGGCTTCCTGCGCCACCGGGGGGGCACGCCCGTCCAGGCACAGGGCCAGCGCCGGTGGCACGGCAGCGCACAGGGGCAGCAGCAGGGCGGCGCAGAGTGCCTTCTTCGCAGCGACGCTCATTCGGGCAGGTCCTCCCAGTACGGTTCCAGGTAGTCTTCGAGGAATGCGGTGAAGCTGGCCGCGATCGGCTCCACCCGGCCCGTGCTCTGGTGGTAGAACAGCACCACCGGGTTTTCTCCGTCCTGCACGCGCGAAGTGTCCAGGCAGAAGGGTTCGTTGTCGTCCTGGCTGCGCTGGATGACGACCAGGTGGGCAGGCAGGGGCGCCGGCCAGCCCTGGCGGTAGCGCAGGGTGTCTCCATGGACCGTGCCCAGACCGCCCAGCGGCCCATGCGCCGGGATGGTGGAGATGCACAGGCTGTCCAGCCCGCCACCACCGGTCTGCACAATGAAGTCACGAAATGAGCCGCTGATGCGCACGCCCAGTGCCTGCTCCAGTTCGGTAATGGCTGCCTGCGAGCTGGCGCCTGCCCATTGCACGCTGTACTCGCCCTCCGACTGGTGGGCCACCTGGTCCACGCGTGCGATCAGTGCATTCAGGCGTTGCTGGTGGTTCATGGTGTGGGGTTCGGGTTCTGGTGGATGAAATCGTCCACGGCGGCTTTCGCCTGCTGCAGCGTGCTGCCGTGTTCCTGCTGGTGGGCGCGCAATGCCGCCAGCTTGCGGCCGGGATCGCGTGCGAGGATGCGCCAGTCGGGCGGCGCCTTGGCCGCCAGCAAGGCCGCACTGCGCGCGATCGCGGGCGCACAGTCCCAGGGCGCGGTGATGGCGAGGGCCGGGGCATCGGGTGGGGGGAAGCGGGTGAGCGCGTCCGGCAGCGCCGCGTCGGGTAGCAAGGACAGCACGGTGCGTGGGCGCGCGCGCGGGCCATGGGACACCTCGCGCCATTGCGGCTGCGCCTGGCTGAGCGCGCACAGCCACCGGCCCGTGGCGGCATCCAGGCCCGCTGCCACCTGGGCCACGTCGGTGCGGACCACCTGGCAAGCCTCGTCGACGCTCAAGCGTTCATCCTGCACCCAGTGGCTGAGGTCGGCCAGAGCCAGCAGCAACTGTGCGCAGGCAAAGTCCGCCAACGAGCGGTAGGCCACTTCGCTTTCCTCGCTGTCGTGCGCCACCAGGGCCACGCCGGGCTCCGGTGTGCCCGCCAGCGGTACCAGGCACCAGACGTCGCCAGCGCCGTTTTCGGCAAAGGGAACGAAGCGCTGGCCTTGCTGGAAGTCCGGGTTCAGCCATTCCGCAGCCGTGGCGTGTATGCCTGCAGCGTCCAGCCATTCCACCTCGTAGCAACTGATCAAGGGCGGCGGCGCGTGGCCCAGGCAGCGTTCGCGCCAGGTGCGCGACCAGTCGGGGCCGTACACCGTGGCGTCGTTGACCACCAGGGTGCGCAGCAATGGCGGCAACACCAGGCCGGTATCCGCCGACACCGCTTCGAGGGCCTGCAGCACGCTGCTCACAGGTACCACCGCCACGCCTTCAGCATGCCCTCTGCGCTGGCTGCGCTGCCAATGAAGGCAGCGAGCGCACGCGCCACCTGCGCACGGCTTTCGGGCTTGAGTTCATAGGTGTCGTCGAGCGCATCATCGCCCAGGGCTGCCAGCGCATTGGCCACCGTGGCAATGGCGCCCAGGGCGGTGGGCAGGTCGTCGGCAAACCGGCTGGGGTCGTCGTAGTTGCCCCCGCCGGCCAGGTCGAACCAGACGCTGCCGTCGTTGCGGTCCAGGATGAAGGGGTTGGCGCCCTCCTGCGCGACCACCAGCCAGTGCGCGGGCCAGCCCGCAATCGGGTTGTCGGGGTTGCGCGACCACGCATAGCCGTCCTGCCGGGCCCAGAGCTTGTGCAGCGGCGGCACGTCCACCGGGTTGCCGCCCGCATTGATGGTCAGGCCTACCGGGCCCACCGACGCATGGTAGACCTCTCCCCAGGGGCCTACCTCGCGGTAGAAGGCCTCGACGACGGCGGGCAGGGCAAACGGGCCCTGCCAGTCGCTGGCAGGCTGGGCTTTCAGGCGGCCCCAGGGGGCGAGCAGGGGGCGCAGGCGGTCGAAGCTGGTCATGGGCGGTTATTGTGGGCCGGATGGGGGCCTCTGCGGGGCCAGGTGCCGGCACACGGCCTGGTGCAGCGCCTGCCGGTCCTCCCAGTGCGGGTGCTGGCGCGTGAGCCAGCCCATCACCTTGCCCGCGTCGCGCAGCGCCTGTGCACCCGTGGCCGCCACGGCCAGCGCAATGGCGGCATCGGTCTGCGCCGCGCCCGGGGGCGCCTCCAGGGTGGTGGCCAGTACCAGCGGGGTGTCGTTCCAGCCCTGCAGGCCCGCGGCGGAAAAGACCAGGTGGCCCTCCAGGCGCAAGGGGAGCAGGCCTTCGGGCGCCATCTCGCCAAACTCCAGCAGCACCACGTCCACCGGCACATGCCGGCCTTGCAGGTACATGCTGCCGTCGATGTACCCTTCCTGCGGGTTGGTGGCAAAGCGGTGCTGCCGCCCGGCCTGCACGCGCAGGTCGCCCAGTTCCAGCGCAATGCCGTCCAGCCGGATGGCGGTCTGCACGGTGTCGCTGCCCAGCCCAAAAGGTCCCAGCGGAATGTGGATGGCCGCCAGGCCGCAGGGGCCGCTGCGTGCCCAGTGGCGTGCCGGCAGCGGCACCAGCCGTTCGGTGGGGAAGGGGGAGCGCAGGGAACCCATGGCCTACTCCGCATGGACGCCGGTGAAGGCGCCGTGGGCGGTGTCGATATGGACCAGCTGGCTGGCCTCCCAGGGTATTTCGTAGCCCAGCGAGCAGGTGCCTTCGCCATCCTCGGGGTGCACCTCGATGAAACAGGGCGTCAGATGGTCCCACAGCGTAGCCGCGTTCAGTGCCACGCCGGGCGGCACCACCCCGCATTCCGTGAGAAAGGCCAGGAGCGCCGGGGTGGCTTCCTGCCGGACCTGCCGGGCGTTGGCCAGCAGGCGCGCAAAGGCCTCGGCCTGCGCCGCCGTCGGTCCCTGCCGGGCGCCATGCACACGCAGGGCAAAGCCTTCGCCCAGGTGGGGAATGCCGATCTCGCCCTCCCAGACCTTGGATTGGCCTTCGGTGGCCAGGACGCCGAAGGGCGCGGCCTGCAGGCGGCGGGTGAACAGACCCATGGGGATCTCCGTGCGGGTTGGGAATGGGCGCCAATGTAGCCTGACTGGCAGGCGGCGGAATGCCCGCTTCGGGCAGTACCGGCAGGGGATACCTGCCGTACCCCCGGGGCGTACCGCATGCGCCGGTCGCGCCGGCTGGGGAATATATGGCTTGGAGTTTGCTTGGCGCGTGTCTAAGATGCTGCAAAAAGGGGGCGGGGCCGGGTGGGCGTGTGAGCGACGGCGACGCTCCTCCACGATGAGGGGCTGTATGGCATCTGATTTCTCCGGGGCCCACTGGGAGCAGAACCCGGATGCGCTGCTGGTCATCGCACCGGATGGTACGGTGCTGCACTGGAACCCCGCAGCGGAGGCTACCTTCGGCTATACCGAGGCTGAAGCCCGGGGGCGCCGCCTCACGCAGCTGATCGTGCCGCCGGACCAGGTGCATGACGAAGAGTCGATCTGCGCCAAGGCCCTGCAGTCTGGGCTCGCGGTGCACGAGTCGGTGCGCCAGCGCAGGGATGGTTCCCTGGTCCATGTGAATGTGTCCACCCGGGCGGTGTTTGGCGCGGACGGCCAGCTCGCCTACTTCCTGTCCAGCAAGAAAGACGTCACCCAGCTCAAGGTGCTGCGCGATGCCAAGCTGGTTGAAGCACGCTTTCGCGATCTGCTCGAGTCCACGCCCGACGCCATCGTGATGGTGAATGTGACCGGGCGCATCGTGCTGGTGAACTCGCAGGCCGAGCGCGTGTTCGGCTACCCCCGTGGCCAATTGCTGGGACAGGCGGTCGAGGTGCTGCTGCCCCAGCGCTACCGCAACGCCCACCTGGGCCACCGCAGCGGCTTCTTCGTCCAGCCGCGCACGCGCACCATGGGGGCGGGGCTGGAGCTCTATGGCGTGCGCAGCGATGGCAGCGAGTTTCCGGTGGAAATCAGCCTCAGCCCGCTGGAGACGGAAGAGGGCACCATGGTGATGAGCGCCATCCGCGACATCACTGCCCGCAAGAAGGCCGACCAGAAGTTCCGCGACCTGCTCGAATCGGCGCCCGATGCGATGGTGATCGTGAACCGGGACGGGCACATCGTGCTGGTCAACTCCCAGGCGGTGAAGCTGTTTGGCTGGGCGCGCGAGGAGTTGCTGGGCCAGCAGATCGAACTGCTGGTGCCGGCGCGCCACCGCAACCAGCATCCGCGGCACCGGGGCGGCTTCTTTGCCGAGCCGCGCACGCGCTCCATGGGCGCGGGCCTGGACCTGTACGGGCTGCGCAAGGATGGCACCGAGTTTCCGGTCGAGATCAGCCTCAGTCCGCTGGAAACCGAGGAGGGGCTGTTCGTCTCCAGTGCCATCCGCGACGTGACCGAGCGCAAGCGCTTCGAGCAGGCACTGCGCGACAAGAACCTGGAGCTGGAAAATGCGGCCCTGGTCAAGGACCGCTTCCTGGCCAGCATGTCGCATGAGCTGCGCACTCCCCTGAACGCCATCATCGGCTTCACGGGCACCCTGCTCATGCGCCTGCCGGGCCCGCTGAACGAGGAGCAGGAGAAGCAGTTGCGCATCGTGCAGACCGGTGCGCGCCATCTGCTGTCGCTGATCAACGACCTGCTGGACGTGGCCAAGCTCGGAGACGGCAAGCACATGCTGCAGCTGGAAGCGGTGGATTGCCGAGCGGTGGTGGAGGAGGTGGCCGCCACCCTGGGGCCCGACGCGCAGCGCAAGGGCCTGGTCTTCGTGGTGAGCATGCCCGAACAGCAGGTGCTGGCGCGCACCGACCGGCGTGCGCTCACCCAGGTGGCCATCAACCTGGTGGGCAATGCCATCAAGTTCACGGGCCAGGGGCGTGTGCTGGTGCAGCTCGATGCGCCCGACCCAGCCCATCCGCGGCTGAGCCTGCGCGTGCAGGATTCGGGGCCGGGCATCCCCCTGGCCGACCAGGCGCGGCTGTTCGAGCCCTTCTCCCGCGTGGAGGGGTCCGGCCGGCGCCAGGAGGGCTCGGGCCTGGGCCTGCACCTGAGCCGCAAGCTCGCCCAGGCCCTGGGCGGCGACATCACCCTGCACAGCCAGCCAGGCGAGGGCAGCACCTTCATTCTCGATCTGCCTGGAGCCTGATATGGCGCTTGCCCGCATTCTGGTCATCGAAGACGACGAAGCCAGCCGCATGCTGCTGACCTACCTGCTGGAGGCCGATGGCTACCAGGTGTACAGCGCGTCCGATGGCCGCGAGGGGCTGCGCGCGGCGCTCGAGCACGGGCCCGACCTGGTCCTGTCGGATCTGCAGATGCCGGTCATGGACGGCTATGAGGTGGCGCGGCGCCTGCACGCCGACCCCGGCTGGCGCAGGGCGCCCCTGGTCGCCGTGACCGCCTTCTCCATGCCCGGCGACCGGGAGAAGGCGCTGGAAGTCGGCTTCCAGGACCACATTTCCAAGCCCATCGATCCGGAGCGCTTCGTGCGCCAGGTCGAGGCCTATCTGGCGCCGGCGTTGCGGGCTTCCCCGCCGCGGTGACGATGCAGGGAGGGCGGCAGCCATGGCAAAGATCCTCATCGTGGACGACCAGGCCCCCAACCGGGCCTTGATCGTCACGCTCGTCCACCATGCAGGGCATGAGGCCCTGGAGGCGGCGGACGGGGCGGATGCCTTGCAACTGGTGCGCGCCGAGCGGCCTGCGCTGGTGATCTCGGACATCCTCATGCCGACCATGGATGGCTACGAGTTCGTGCGCCAGCTGCGCGCCGATCCTGCGTTGGCGGCCACGCGCGTCATCTTCTACAGTGCCTACTACCAGGGAGAGGAAGCCCGCAGCCTGGCGCTGGCGGGAGGGGTGTCCGAAGTGCTGGTCAAACCCTGCGAACCCCAGGACATCCTGAGCGCCATCGAGCGCACGCTGGCGCAGGCGGCCCAGGCCTCGCGGGACGGCCCTTTGGCGCAGGAACAGGCCTTCCGCACCCAGCACCTGCGCCTGGTGACCGACAAGCTGCGTGGCAACGTGGTGGAGCTGGAGGCCACCAACCGCCGGCTGGCGGCGCTCACCGAGCTCAACCTGCAACTGGCCTCCGAGCGCGACCCGGTGGTGCTGCTCACCAAGGTCTGTGCGGGCGCGCGCGAACTGATTGGCGCGCAGTACGCCGTGCTCTGCGCGGTGCGCAAGCCGGGCGAGGCCTCGCTGGTGTGCACCAGTGGCATCGACCCGGGGCTGGCACGGTCCCTGCCAGCGCCCGATGCCTCGTCGGGCCTGCTCGGTCGGCTGCAGCTGGAGCGCCGTTCGCAGCGCCTGCTCAACCCGGGCGGCGATCCCACCATGGCCGGCCTGCCGCCCGGCTACCCCCCTCTGTACTGTGCGCTGGAGGCCCCCGTCGCCTCGCTGGCCTCGTCGTACGGCTGGATCTGCCTGGCCAACAAGCAGGGAGCCGAGCACTTCAGCGCCGAGGACGAGCGCATCCTGTCCATCCTTGCGGCCCAGGTCGGCCGCATCTACGAGAACGGCAGTCTCTACCTGGAGGTGCAGCGCCATGCCGAGCAGCTGCACATCGAGGTGATCGAGCGGCGCCGCGCGCTGGAGGAGCTGCGTGCCAGCGAGGCCGGGTTGCACCGCGCCCAGTTGCTGGCCAAGATCACCCACATCATCAGCGGCCCGGGCGGGCGCTTCGAGAGCTGGCCGGCCACGCTCGCGCAGATGCTGCGGCGCGAGCCGGACGCCATGCCGGCATCGGCCCGGGAATGGATCACCATGGTGTATGCCGACGACCGCGCACTGGTGCGCGGCATGGCCTTGAAGGCAGTGCGCGAAGGTGTGCGCATGGACTTCACCTACCGCCTGTGGCGCGCCGACGGGGCGCTGCTGCACCTGCGCCAGGTGATGGAGCCGCTGCACGAAGACGGTGCTGCCACCGAGGAGTTGCGCTGGTTCAACACCATCCAGGACGTCACGGCGCAAAAGCGCGCCGAGGAAGCGCTGCGCGAGAGCGACCGGCGCTTCAACGAACTCCTTGACAAGGTCGAGATGGCGTCGCTGATGCTCGACCGCAATGGCTGCATCACCTACTGCAACGACTGCCTGCTGCGCCTGTCGGGTTGGGAGCGCGGCGAGATCTTCGGCCGCAACTGGTTCGAGCTGTTCCTGCCGCCGGGCATGGATGGCATGCAGCGGGTCTTCGAGGACATGCTGGCCGACCGGCCGGCCACCTGGCATTTCGAGCAGGAGATCCTCACGCGCGCGGGTGGGCGCCGGCTGGTCTACTGGAACAACACCGTGCTGCGCTCCGTCGACGGCGAGGCCATGGGCATCGCCTGCCTGGGCGAAGACATCACCGAGCGGCGCGAGGCCGAGCACAAGATCAAGCGCCTGAACCGCGTCTATGCGGTGCTCAGCGGCATCAGCACCCTGCTGGTGCGCATGCGCAGCCGCCAGGAGCTGTTTGCCCAGTCCTGCGACATCGCGGTGCGGCATGGGCAGTTCCGCATGGCCTGGATCGGGCGCGTGGACCGCGCGGCGCAGCAGGTGATACCGATGGCGATCTCCGGTTCGGACCCGGACTTCTTCGATGACATCGCCGGGCGCCTGTCGTACGCCGACGAGCCCTCGGGCATGTACAGCCTGACGGCCACGGTCGTGCGCGAAAAGCGCGCGCTGGTCTGCGACCGGGTCGAAGGCGACCCGCGGGTGCTGCTGCCGGCCAAGCTGCTGGCGCGCTCGGTGGCCTCGATGGCGGTGCTGCCCTTGATGGTGGCGCACGAAGTGGTGGGCGTGATGGCCCTGTTCTCCGACGAGGCCAGCTTTTTCGATGCCACCGAGATGAAGCTGCTGGGAGAGCTCGCGGGCGACATCAGCTTCGCGCTCGACCACCTCGAGAAGGCCGACCGCCTGAACTACCTGGCCTACTACGACGACATCACCACCTTGCCCAACCGCACGCTGTTCCTGGACCGGGTGAACCAGCACATGCGTGCGCGCGAAGGCCACAGGCCGCAAGCCGCGCCCTTCCTGGGTGTGGCGCTGATCGACGTGAACCGGTTTCGCATCGTCAACGACACGCTGGGGCGCTCCCTTGGGGACGAGCTGCTCAAGCTGGTGGCGCAGCGCCTGCAGCTGCATGCCTCCGCGATGGACATGCTGGCGCGCATCGGCGTCAACAGCTTTGGCGTGGCCGTGTGCGAGGCGCGCGATGCGAGCGCCGTGGCCATGGCCGTGGACCACCTCATGCGGGCCTGTTTCGACGAGCCCTTCCAGCTGGGTCAGCAGGAGCTGCGCATCACGGCCAAGGCCGGGGTCGCCCTGTTCCCCATGGATGGCGGCGATGCCGAGGGGCTGCTGCGCAATGCCGAGGCGGCCCTCAAGAAGGCCAAGGCCTCGGCCGACGCGCTGCTGTTCTACACCTCGGAGATGAACCTGCGTGTGGCCGAGGTGCTGAGCCTGGAGAACCAGCTGCGCGAAGCGCTGGAGCGCGGGGAGTTCGTGCTGCACTACCAGCCCAAGCTGCACCTGGCCAGCGGCCAGGTGACCGGTGCCGAAGCCCTGATCCGCTGGAACGACCCGCGCCGCGGCCTGGTGCCCCCCGGGCAGTTCATTCCCATCCTCGAGGAGACCGGCCTGATCTACGAGGTGGGCCGCTGGGCCCTGGGCCAGGCCCTGGCCGACAACCTGCGCTGGCGGGCCGCGGGCCTGGCGCCGATCCGGGTGGCGGTGAATGTCTCCTTCCTGCAGCTGCGCCACCGGGCTTTCATCGAGCAGGTGCGCTCGGCCGTGGCGCACGACCCGCAGGCCGCGACCGGGCTCGAACTGGAGATCACCGAGAGCATGGTGATGGACGACGTGGAGCACAGCACCCAGAGCCTGCATGCGATCCGCGAGATGGGCATCACCGTGGCCATGGACGACTTCGGCACGGGCTTCTCTTCGCTGAGCTACCTGGCCCGGCTGCCGCTCGATACGCTCAAGATCGACCGCTCCTTCATCCTGCACCTCGCCGCAGGGCCCAAGAGCAGTGCGCTGGTGTCCACCATCATCAACCTGGGCCACTCGCTGGGGCTCAAGGTGGTGGCCGAAGGGGTGGAGACCGAGGAGCAATCCGCCCTGCTGGCCTTGCTCGGCTGTGACGAGATCCAGGGCTTTTTCTACAGCCGGCCCGTGCCCGCCGATCTGTTCGGGCAGCAATTCCTGCGCAGCCTGCAGCCCGACGCGCCTGCCCTATGATTCGGGACTTTGGATTGACATCCCAGGCCCATGGGCGAAGAACACGACGACCACCACCGACCAACCCCGGCAGACGAGCAGACGCGGCGCGTGCTGCGCACCAGCACCATGGGCATCCTCGCCTTCTGGCTGGTGGTCATGGGGGTGCTGTATTTCGGCATGAAGACCTTCATGGCGCCGCGCGGCGCCACGGTCACCTCCACCGGCTCGCTGGTGATCCCGCGCCACAGCGATGGCCATTTCCGCGTGGCGGGCACCGTCAACGGCGTGCCGGTGAACTTCATGGTGGACACGGGCGCCAGCCTGATCGCGGTGACCGATGCCGTGGCGAAGAAGGCCGGCCTCACCGAGGGCGTGCCCACCACCTTCCGCACGGCCAATGGCGAGCGCCAGGGGCGGGTCTCGCCCTCCCAATCGGTCACCGTGCGCAACCTCGAAGTCGCGGGCCTGCGCGTGGGCACGGGCTACACCGGCGAGAGCGACGACGATGCGCTGCTGGGGCAGAACTTCCTGCGCCAGTTCGACGTGGAGATCAAGCGCGACTCCATGGTGCTCAACCCGAGATAGGGGCCGTGGTCAGGAGCGCCGCCCGAACACCGACTTGGGCGTGCGGCCGAAAAAGCGCGTGAACGCTGCGCTGAAGTTGGGCGGGTGGGCATAGCCCACCTGGTAGCCGGCCTGGGCCACCTGGCAGCCGGTCTCCAGCAGGGCCCAGGCGCGGCGCATGCGCAGCTCCAGCAGCATGCGGTGCGGGCTGGTGCCGAACACGTCGCGAAAGCCCTGCTTGAGCTTGAATTCGTTGAGCCCCACGGCGCCCGCCAGGTAGGCCAGGGTGAGCTCACGGTCCATCTGCGTGGCCAGCAGGTCGCGGGCGCGCTCCAGCCGGGCCAGGTCGTCGTCGCTGTGGCGCGGGGCCAGCACCGGCGCAGGCGCCAGGTGGCGCAGTTCCAGTGCGGCCAGGCTGAGCATGGCGATGTGCAGGTCGAGCGTGTCGGTGGCCCGGCCCGCCGGGGGTTGTGCCAGCCGCCGCGCGTGCGCCAGGCTGGCGGGCGTGGAACGGTAGTGGTCGAGCTGGCGCACGCCGCGCACCCGGGTCATCCGCTCGGACAGCTCGGGGCCCACATAGCGGTCCAGCGCCTCGCCGCTGAGCAGCAGGCGCAACTGGCGCACAGGCTGGCCCGCGGCATAGCGGCGTTCTCCATGGCTGCCGCTGAAGGCCGCCAGCGTGGTGTGGCCCGCACCAAAGCGCAGCGTGGCGCCGTCGCGTGCCACATAGCCCGATTCGCCCGACAGCCCCAGCGTGATGACCAGGGTGCGCGCGGCATCGGTGTTCACGCTTTCCTCCACCAGGTCACGCAGCGGGTGGTAGAGCGAGCGCGCCAGCACCAGCCCGTCGCCCAGGGTGAAGCGCTCGGCATGGCAGTCGCCCAGCTCGGCAGGCAAGGCCTGGCGCGTCCAGCCGGGTGGGGCGGTGCGGGCTGCGGTGGCGGGCGGGCGCGCGGGCATGGGGGGAGGGGGCGGGTAGGGCGCTGCGCATACGGAATGCTCCGCCGCGCATAAGTATCTGAATGATAGCGATTCTCATCTTTCCTAGCATGGACCCCATCGCATTGCGTGGACCGAGAGGCCTGCGCGCACACCACCCGAGAGGAAGCCATGCCATCCAGAAACCTGCACCGCCGCGCACAGCGGCGGCCCGTCCACCCACCAGCCATTGCGCGTTCGCTCGGCTGGCTCGCCATGTGCAGCAGCCTGGCCGGAGCAGTCCACGCGCAGGACGCCTTGCCCGAGGTGACCGTCACCGTCAACAAGCGCGCCGAGAACCTGGATGCCGTGCCCGCGAGCGTGACGGTGCTTGACGGCGCCGCAATGGAGTCGGCCGGGGTCACGGGGCTCGATGCCCTGGCCGCGCAGGTGCCGGGCTTCGGCTTCCAGGCCTTCGGGCAGTCGGGCATTCAGCCGCCGGTGATGCGCGGGCTCACGGCCAACTTCGTCTCGTTCTCCTCGTCCACGCTGTTGCTGGTGGACGGCGTGCCCACGCTCATGGCCCAGGGCTTCGAGCACAACCTGCAGGGCGTGGAGCGCGTGGAGGTGCTGCGCGGGCCGCAGTCCACGCTGTACGGCCGCAATGCCGAGGCCGGCGTGGTGAGCATTCTCACGCGCAAGCCGGGCAACGAGGCGCATGCCGCGCTCACGGCCGAGGCCGGCAACCGTGCCCACCGGGCCGCGCGTTTCGAACTCTCGCGGGCGTTGGTGCCCGATGAGCTGTACGTAGGCGCCTCGGGTGAATGGACGGCGCAGGACGGCTTCATCCGCAATACCGTGACCGGCGGCCGCGAGGACGACCGCGAGCGCCAGAGCGGCCGCTTCGTGCTGCGCTGGACCCCCACGGCCCACACCGAGGCCCACCTGCGCTATGCCCAGCAGGGCTGGCACGACGGTGCGGCGCTGTGGGGCGCGGTGCAGTCGCCGCGCGCCACGGTGCGCTCGGGCACCCCAGGCTTCAACGAGTCCGTGGGCCGCACGCTGTCGCTCGACATTGCGCACGAGTTCGCCTCGGGCCTCAAGCTGCGCTCCATCACCGCGCGCAATGCCTTCGACGACAAGGTGCTGCAGGACACGGATTTCCAGCCCGCCGACCTGCTGCATGTGGGGCGCGACTACCGCCTGCGCACCATTTCGCAGGAGCTGCGGCTCGAAGGCCAGGCCGGCAGCGCGCAGTGGCTGGCCGGCCTGTATGCCGACAAGGACGACCACGACCTGCACTACGAGCAGAAGTTGCCCACGGCCCTGATGCGCCCCACGGCCGCACTGGGCGGGCGCAGCACGGCCCTGTTCACGCACTGGACGCTGCCGCTGGCGCCCCTGTGGACCCTGGCCGCCGGCGCCCGTGTGGAGCGCAACCAGGTCGAACTCACCCCTGCGGGTGGCAGCACGCGCAGCGCCGACTGGTCGCGCTTCACGCCCAAGCTGTCGCTGCAGTACCAGTGGGCACCGCAGGCCCAGGTGTATGCCAGCGTGGCCGATGGCTTCCGTGCCGGCGGCTTCAATGCCTTCGCCCCCGGTGCCAACTACCCGAGCTACGCGCCCGAGACGGTGCGCTCGTGGGAGCTGGGCGCCAAGGGCCGGCTGCTGGACCAGCGCCTGCGCTACGCCGCATCGCTGTACACCCTGCAGGCGCGCAACATGCAGGTGCAGCAGATGGGCCTGCCGGGCGTGGTCTACATCACCAATGCGGCCCAGGGCCGCTCCACCGGGGCCGAGCTGGAGCTGGACTATGTGTTCGGCGGCGGCTGGCAAATGCAGGCGGCCGTGGGCCTGAACCGCACGCGCTTTGGCAGCTTCCGCGATGGCGCGGCGGTGTACGACGGCAAGCGCAACCCCTTTGTGCCCGACGTGAACGCCCACCTGGCGCTGCGCTACGACGCGCCCGCTGGCTGGTGGGCACAAGGTGTATGGCAGGCCGTCGGCAAGGTCTACCTGGATGCGGCCAACACGGCCAGCCGGCCGAGCTATGGCGTGCTGAACCTGTCCGCCGGCTATGCGCAGGGGCCGTGGGAGCTGGCCGGGTATGTGCGCAATGCGGCTAACCGACGCTACGACGCGGTGGGCTACCTCAATGGCCAGGTGGTCGTCTACAGCCCGCCACGCGAGGTTGGTGTGCGCCTGACCTGGCGCATCTGAGGGGGCGGGCATGCACGATCTGGACACTCCCCACCCCCTGCAGGCCTTCTGGACGCTGGCCGCCGGCCCCATGCAGGCAGAAGCCCTGGCCTTGGCACTGGAGCTGGGCGCCATCGATGCGCTCGCGCAGCCGCAGACACCCGCCGCCCTGGCCGCAGCCCAGGGCTGGCACGCCGCCAATACCGGCCATTGGCTCGAACTGCTCTGGAGCATGGGCGTGTGCGAGCGCAGCGCTGTCCAGGGCGATGCCGGGCCGGTCTACGGCCTGGCGCCCGCCGCGCGGCGCTTTCTGCACAGTGCGTCGCCCGAGGCCTGCGGCGCGGCCTGGCTGTTCCGCCGGCGCTCGCTGCAACATGCCTCGACCCTGCTCAAGGCCCAGCTCACCGCCGGGCCGGCCGCTGCGGGGACGCCGTTTGCCAACGGCAATGCCGAAGGCTGGGCCGCCGCGGCCCGGGCGCAGATCGGCCAGGAGCAGCAGGCCGTCACGGTGCCTGCGGCGCTGACCGTGCTGACGCAGGTTCCAGAGCTGCGCACTGCCCGCCATCTCCTGGACTTGGGCGGTGGCCCGGGCTGGGTCGCCATCGCCCTGGCGCGGCAGCAGCCCGGGCTGCGCGCCACGGTGTTCGACTGGCCCGAGACCGTGGCCGTGGCGGCGCAGAACATTGCACAGGCCGGGCTCGCCGAACGGGTGGACACACTGGGTGGCGACCTGGGGCGCGATGCCATCGGCCAGGGCTACGACCTGGTGTGGTGTTCGTCGGTGCTGCATTTCGTGCCCGATATCGGCGAGGCCGTCGCCAAGGTGCATGCCGCACTGCGGCCAGGCGGGGTGTTTGTCTGCGCCCATGCCGAGGTGCCCGGCGAGCCCGAGGGTGCAGCACGCGTGCTGCCCTTCTATACCCCGATGCGGATGATGGGGCGGCATGTCACGGCGCGCGGCGTGCTGGAGCAGGCCCTGGCGCAGGCCGGCTTCGAGCGCATCGAGCGCATCGAATCGAGCGCCTTCCCCATGGCGTCACTCACGGTGCTGGTGGCCCGGCGCGGGGGCGGGGAGGGCGTCGCATGACGGCTTCCTCCACCCTGTCCCCGGTCACGACTGGCGGCGCCGCCCGCCTGTGGGCCAGGCAGGCGCTGTTCGGCTGGCTGCACTTCGCACTCGCCGCGCCCAGCGTCTACCTGTGGCTCGGCTTGCCGCTGGTGTTGCGCCAGCACGGCTGGTCGGGCACGGCCATCGGGCTGTTCCAGTTGGCGGGGCTGCCGGCGCTGTGCAAGTTCTTGCTCGCGCGCCCGGTCGAGGCGCGCACCGCGGGCCGCTCGCACTACCGTGCCTGGGCCATCGGCCTGTGCCTGGCCTATGCCACCGTGCTGGCAGCGCTGGGCTGGCAGGAGTTGTTGGCCGACCGCGCGTGGCTCTTCGGCCTGGCTTGTGCGGCCGCGCTGGCCGCCACCTGGGCGGACATCCCGGTCAGTGCCCTGGCCATCCGGCTGCTGCCGGCGCAGGAGCGCATGCGGGCGGGCGGTGTGCGGTCGGCAGCCCTGTCGCTGGGCGCCATCGTGGGCGGTGGGGCCATGCTGCTGGTGCAGGCGCGCTGGGGCTGGCGCGCGCCGTTCCTGTGCCTGGCGGCGGCGCTGGCGGTGGGTGCGCTGTTGCTGCTGCGGGTGCGTGAGCCGGAAGAGGCTCCCGAGGTGTACGCCGGCGCGGCGGCCAGCCGTGTGCCCGCCATGGTGCGGGGCTACCTTGCGCAGCCAGGGGTCGGCCGCTGGACGGTGCTGTTGCTGGTGTATTTCCCGTTCATCGGCGCCGCCTGGTTCTACCTCAAGCCGCTGCTGCTGGACCATGGCTTTGCGCCTACGCAGGCGGCCCTGCTGGCGGGCATCGGCGGCGGGGTGGTGGCCGCGCTTTCGGCGGCCGCGTCGCCCTGGCTCACGCGCCGCTGGGGGCTGGCGCGGGCCGTGGCAGGCTATGCCGCGCTGAACGCGGGTGCGCTGGTGCTGCTGGCCGCGGTGCTGGCCCTGGGCGCGCCAGTGCCGGGCATGGTGCTGGCCGTGCTGTGCGTGGCTGCGGCCATGGGTGCTTCGTCGGCCTGCGCCTTCGGGCTCATGATGCATTTCGCGCGGCCGCGCTGGCAGGCCTTCGACTATGGCCTGCAGGCCAGCCTGTTCGCTGCCAGCCGCATGCTGGTGCCCCTGGCGGCCGGCCTGGCGCTGGATGCGGCAGGCGCCGTGGCGATGGTGGCCAGCCTGGCGCTGGCCGGGGGCGCGGCATGGTGGCTGGCCCGGGCGTTCGCACGGGCCGAAGCCGCGGCCATTGGCATCGGCCACCCGAACTGAAAGATGGTGGGGAGCAAAGGAGGGCCGGGCACCCGGTGGGTGTCCGGCCTGTCCTTGGCGAGGCTCAGCCCTGCTTTTGCACCGACTTGATGATGCTGGAGAAGTCCAGCGCGCCATGGCCCGCCAGGCTGTGCGCGGCATACAGGTTGCGCGCCAGGCCACCCAGCGGGGTGGCGGCCTTCACGGCAGCGGCGTTCTCCTGCGCCAGGCCCAGGTCCTTGAGCATCAGGTCGGTGCCGAAGCCGCCGGCGTAGCCCTTGCTCGCAGGTGCGGTCTCCATCACGCCGGGCATGGGGTTGTACTTCTCCAGTGCCCAGTTGCCGCCCGAGCTGCGGCGCATGATCTCCGACAGCACCTTGGGGTCCAGCCCGTTGGCCACGCCCAGGGCGATGGCCTCGCTGGTGCCGGCCATCAGAATGCCCAGCAGCATGTTGTTGCAGATCTTGGCCGTCTGGCCCGCGCCCACGCCGCCGGCGTGGAAGATGTTGGCGCCCATCTTCTCGAGCACCGGGCGCGCGCGCTCCAGGTCGGCGGTTTCGCCGCCCACCATGAAGGTCAGCGTGCCCGCAATCGCACCGCCCGTGCCACCCGACACCGGGGCATCGATGAAGGCCACACCCCGGGCCTTGGCGGCCTCGGCCACCTTGCGCGAGGTGGCCGCGGCGATGGTCGAGCAGTCGATCACCAGCGTGCCGGCGGGCAGTTTTGCCAGCAGCTCGCCTGCACCCAGGAACAGGCTGTCCACGTGCTGGCTCGCGGGCAGCATGCTGATGACGACCTCGGCGTCCTGCACGGCGGCATGGGCGTCGGCCGCGATGGCCACGCCATCGGCCGCGAGCTTGTCGCGCGCGGGCTGCGACAGGTCGAACGCGCGCACTTCGTGGCCCGCCTTGTGCAGGTTCACGGCCATGGGGCCGCCCATGTTGCCGAGGCCGATGAATGCGATCTTCATGGTGCTATCTCCTTGGGTGTCGTTGTGATGTTGGTGATGGAAAAATTTCAGTCGGCGGCGATGCTTGCGCCCCGGCCGGCGAGTTCCTCGCGCAGCACGGAGCGGTGGCAGCGCGCCTCGTTCTCGCAGTAGCAGCCGAGCGACATGGCGCCGTGGTGCGACAGGGTGGCCAAGAGGTCCAGCGTGCGGCTGGCCTCGGGCTGGGCCAGCTCCTTGCGGAACAGTTTGGTGAACAGCTGCCATTCCTTGTCGGTCTGGGCCTGCTGGCCCTGGGTCATGAGCTCGGCGCTGGGCGAGAGCAGGGGGTACCACACGTCGTACCAGTTCTGGCTGGCGAACTCGGCTTTGGGCACGCCGCGCGGCGGCCGGCGCACGGTGCCGATGCGGGTGCCTTCGCCAGGCGCACGTGGCGTGCCCAGGCGGACGATGCGAAGTGCCATGGTGGTCTGCTCCTGAAAGGGGTCAGTCGTCGTCGGCCTCGAAGATGCTGTGGCGCTTGGCCGCGGGCTTCTTCTTCGTGGTGGGTGTTTTCTTTGCGGCAGCCTTGGTGGCGGCGGGCTTGCGTTTCGGGGTGGCTTTGGCCAGCGGGTTGTAGGCCAGCGCCTCCTGCACCCAGAAGTTCCACAGCGCGCGTGTGGCATAGCCGTTGGGCTCGATCCAGAAGTAGCCCTTCATGCCGCCGCCCGGCGAGAGTTCGCGCGTGTTCTGCATCTCCTGGAACTCGGGGTGCCGCTCGGGCGGCAGGCGCACCAGCAGGTCCTCGTGCTTTACGGCGATGCACATCTTGCCGTCCACGAAGAAGGCATGGCTGCCGAACAGCGTGCGTTCCTCCACGTCGCTGCGCGCTTCCAGGGCCGTGCGCACGGCATCGATCAGGTGCAGGGTTTCGTCGGAGAGCGGGCGTGCGGGCATGGGGTGGTGGGTTCAGCGGATCACGTCAGGGGCGTCGCCATCAAGCATGCGCCGCGCGATGATCACGCGCATGATTTCATTGGTGCCCTCCAGGATCTGGTGCACGCGCGCATCGCGCAGCAGGCGCTCCAGCGGGTATTCGCGGATGTAGCCGTAGCCGCCGTGCAATTGCAGCGCCTCGTTGCAGACGGTGAAGCCGGCATCGGTGGCAAAGCGCTTGGCCATGGCGCAGTAGGTGCTGGCGTTCGCATCGCCCGCGTCGAGCTTGCTGGCCGCCAGGCGCACCATCTGGCGTGCGGCCACCAGCTCGGTGGCCATGTCGGCCAGCTTGAACTGCAGCGCCTGGAAGCTCGCGATGGGCTTGCCGAACTGCTTCCTGTCCTGCATGTACTGCTGGGCCTGCGCGAGCGCGCCCTGGGCTGCTCCCACCGAGCAGGTGGCGATGTTGATGCGCCCGCCGTCCAGGCCCTTCATCGCGATCTTGAAGCCCTCGCCCTCGCGGCCGAGCAGGTGATCGGCCGGGATGCGCACGTTGTCGAAGCTGATGGTGCGCGTGGGCTGGCTGTTCCAGCCCATCTTCTCTTCCTTCTTGCCATAGCTGATGCCGGGCGCATCGGCCGGCACCGCAAAGGCCGAGATGCCGCCCGCGCCCGAGGCCGCATCGCCCGTGCGCGCCATGAGCACCAGCACGTCGGTGGAGCCCGCGCCCGAGATGAAAGCCTTGGCGCCGTTGATCACATATTCGGCGCCCACCAGCTCGGCCCGGGTCTTGAGCGAGGCCGCGTCCGAGCCCGCGCCGGGCTCCGTCAGGCAGTAGGAGGCCAGCTTTTCGCCCGTGGTCAGCAGCGGGCCCCAGTGGTCGCGCACGGCCGGCGTGGCCCAGGTGCCCAGCATCCAGGTCGCCATGTTGTGGATGGTGATGAAGGCCGTGGTCGACGGGTCCACGGCCGCCATTTCCTCGAAGACCAGGGTGGCGTCGAGCCGGGGCAGGGCCAGGCCGCCCGCGGCTTCGGGCGCATACAGCCCGCAAAAGCCCAGCTCGCCGGCCTTGGCAATGGCCTCCTTGGGGAAGATGCCTTCGGCATCCCAGTGCGCAGCGTGCGGTGCGAACTCGGCCCGGGCAAAGTCGCGGGCCGTCTGGGCAAAGGCGCGTTGTTCTTCGGTGAGCTCAAAGTCCATGGTGTCTCGTCGTTCTTGTGGTTGTCGTCAGGTCAAGGTTTGGCGGGGCTGTCCATGCTGAGCCAGCGCATCAGCCCCCTGCGGCGCTCCTGCGTCTCGCGGGTCAGGCACTCATGGTAGAGCCGGGGCCCCTCGGGCAACTGCTCGCTGGCGCGCGTCGCCTGCTTGCACTGGGTGGCGCGTGCGCGCATCCAGGCCGTGTGTTCCTGGCGCAGCTGCGGGCGTTCGTGCGCCGACAGGGCGCGCATCACGTCGGCATACAGCACGGCAATGGTGGTATCGGCGGCCTGGAAATCCTGCACCGCACAGGCATTGGTCTCGGCCACCGTGCCGCCTGCGCGGCATGCGGCGCCGGCCTGGGCGAAGGCGGTGGAAGAAGCCATGAGCAAGGGCAGGGTGCAGGCGGCAGCGCGCAGCAGGGAAAGGAGGTCACGGTGCATGCACCGATTTCACCACGCTCTGCTGCTGCGCCACGCCGCCTGGGGCCTTTGCCTGGCCTTACTTCAAGCTGATCGTCGTGTTCACACCATGCGAGATGGTGCTGTCGTCGAACCAGCGCGCCGTGACCGTCTTGGTCTGCGTGTAGAACAGCACGACCTGCTTGCCGTAGGGGCCCAGGTCGCCGAGCTTGGAGGCGCGCGAGCCCGAGAACGAGAACAGCGGCACCGGCACGGGGATCGGCACGTTGATGCCGACCTGGCCCACGTCGATCTCTTCCTGGAACTTGCGCGCCGCCGCACCCGACTGGGTGAAGATGGCCGTGCCATTGCCGTTGGGGTTGTCGTTGATGAACTCGATGGCCTCATCGATGTCCGCCGCGGCCGACAGGCACAGCACGGGGCCGAAGATCTCCTGCTCGTAGATGCTCATGCCGGGCTTGACGCCGCTGAACACCGTGGGGCCCACGAAGTTGCCCTTTTCATAGCCGGCCACCACGGGGTTGCGGCCATCGAGTTCCAGCGTGGCGCCATCGGCCACGCCGCGCGCGATCAGGCCTTCCACACGGTCCTTGGCGGCGCAGGAGACCACCGGGCCCACGTCCGTGCCCTTTTCGGTGCCGCCGCTGACCTTGAGGGTCTTGGCCTTGGCCACCAGGTCGGGGATCCACTTTTGCGCCTCGCCCACCAGCACCACCACCGACAGCGCCATGCAGCGCTGGCCTGCAGCACCGAAGGCGGCACCGGCCAAGGCGTTCAGGGTCTGCTCCTTGTTGGCGTCGGGCAGCACGATGGCATGGTTCTTGGCACCCATCATGCACTGCACGCGCTTGCCCGCCAGGCTGGCGCGGTTGTAGACATGCGTGCCCACTTTGGTGGAGCCGACGAAGCTGATCGCCTTGATGTCCTTGTGGTCGCAGATGGCGTTCACGGCCATCTCGCCGCCGTGCACCACGTTGAGCACGCCTGGGGGCACGCCGGCTTCCAGGGCCAGCTCCACCAGGCGCATGGTCACCATGGGGTCCTGTTCGGAAGGCTTGAGCACGAAGGTGTTGCCCGTGGCAATCGCCATGGGGAACATCCACAGCGGGATCATGGCCGGGAAGTTGAAGGGCGTGATGCCCGCGCACACGCCCAGGGGCTGCAGCAGGGTGTAGGTGTCCACGCCGCCGGCCACGTTGTTGGCCAGCTCACCGAGCTGCAGGTTGCCGATGCTGGCGGCATGCTCCACCACTTCGAGGCCGCGGAACACGTCGCCTTCGGCGTCGGGCAGGGTCTTGCCCTGCTCGGCCGTGAGGATGGCGGCCAGCTCGGCCATGTTTTCGCGGATCAATTGCTGGTACTTGAGGAAGATGCGTGCGCGCGTGCCGATGGGCGTCTTCTTCCAGGTCTTGAAGGCTTCCTTGGCCGAGGCCACGGCGGCATCGATCTCGTCGGCCGTGGCAAAGGGCACACGGGCCAGCACCTGCTGCGTGGCGGGGTTCACCACATCGCGCCACTCGGTGGTCTTGGACTCGACGAACTGGCCGCCGATCAGCAGCTTGACGGTGGGGGCCAGTGCGGCCACGCTGGTAGGTGCATTCATGCGCTTGTCTCCTGGAATGGTGGGCAATGGGCCTAGGGTGTGTCATCAATCATTTCGCCCCCGCGCTGGCCCCGGCATGCGGATGGATGCGCGAAGCGCGGCGCAGCCCATAGTGGACTATGGGCAAGCCGTGCGACAAAGCAGACGCCGCATGCCGGGGCCAGCCCGAAGGGAAAGCCTGAAGCGCGGCGCATTGCGGCGTTGCCCTTCGCTTGCGTAGCGGTGCTACGCGGCACTCAGGGCGCCTTGCACTGCACCGCGCTGCAGGCTTTCGCGGGGGTGAAATGATTGATGACACACCCTAGAACGTTCGCATCGTAGCTGTGCAAATTTGTGAAGACAAGAGACAATACTGCGCACAAGGTTTGCAAAAATGCAGATCGATAACCCCGCCCGCCGACGGCATGCCGTTCTCCGAGACTTCCGAAAGCAGACGATGAAAAGCTGGTTGATCGCCCTGGTGGCTGCAGGTGGCCTGGCGCAGATGGTGGCCGCGGTGGCCGCGCCCACCCTGGAGGAACTGCTGGCTACCTCGCCCACCCAGGCGGCACAGGCCGCGGCGCAGCGCGGCGACACCCGGTTCATGGGTGTGCCGGCCTGCGTGGCCAACCAGGTGCCCGGGATGCCGTTCGAGCCCACGGCCTGGTGGAAGGGCAAGGACCACGCGGAGCCGTTGGCCTGCCCGGCCGTCGTCGGCAGCGTGGCCGTGGAACGCATGGGCAGGCTGCAGCAGTACGCCAAGGAGTACAACGCCGCCATGCTGGCCCATGTGCGCAGCCATGGCCTGTACCCGCTGTACCCCTGGGATGCCGAGCCCAACCACCAGCCCACCCCTGAGCTGGAAAAGCGGATCACCGCCGAAGCCGATGCCGCACTGGACGCCTTCTACGCGCCCCGGCGGCCCGCATCGGTGCAGCGTGACGAAGACATCGGCGCCTGGACCACGCAGGACGGAAGCCTGTCGCGCCTGTTCGTCACCTCGCGGGTGAGCGCAGGCGATTGGGCGAAATCCTTCCAGCCTGCCCAGTGGCGCGCCGTGCCGACGCCGCGGGATTTCATCCGCACGGCGCACAACGTGGCCCCCACCTACACCGGCAGCATCCACGGCCGGCCCGCCTACCTGTTCGTCACCCACGGGCGGGGCCGTGACGAGGTGCTGCTGGCCTTGGTGCTGGTCTATGACGCCGACCCGCAGCCCGGAGCCCCCGAGGCGGCGAGCCCGAAACCCAGGACGGCGCCCTGAGCGCTGCGGTGCACGCCAAGCCATGGACTGGGACAACCTGCGCTATTTTCTGGAGCTGGCCCGCGCCGGCACCCTGGTGGGGGCGGCGCGCCGCCTCACGGTGGACCACACCACGGTGGCGCGGCGCATCCAGGCGCTGGAGAAGCAGGTCGGTTCAGCCCTGTTCGCACGCGAGGCCGGCGGCCACCGGCTCACCGAGGCCGGCCGCGCGTTGCTGCCCCAGGTCGAGGCCATGGAGGCCGCCTTCCTGGCCGTGGAGAATGCCGCCCCCGGCGCGCGCCAGGGCCTGCAGGGCCTGGTGCGCATCGGTACCACCGAGGGCTTTGGCAACCTGGTGCTGGCGCCCCATCTGGCGCACTTTGCCCTGGAGCACCCGGGCCTGGTGCTGGACCTGCTGGCCCTGCCGCGCCTGGTGCACCTGTCGCGGCGCGAGGCGGACATCGTGATCTCGCTGGAGCGCCCCGCGCGCGGCGCGGTGCTGGTGGTCAAGCTCACCGACTATGTGCTGCAGCTCTACGGCACGCGCGATTACCTGGCCCGCCATGCGACCATCCGCACAGCCGACGACCTGCGCGGCCACAGCTTCATCAGCTACGTGGACGACCTGCTGTTCACCAAGGAGCTGCAGATCCTGGACGAACTGCACCGGCCCGAGCGCTTTGCGCTGCGCAGCACCAGCATCCTGGCGCAGTACGAGGCGGTGCGTGCCGGGGCCGGGCTGGCGGTGCTGCCGGCCTTTGTCGCTGCGCAGGACCCGGACCTCACGCTGGTGCTGCCCGGCAAGGCGCGCTTCACACGCACCTTCTGGATGTCCATGCCCGAGGAGAACAAGCAGGTGGCGCGCATGCAGGCGACCTGGGCCTTCCTGCGCGAGACGGTAGCGGCGCAACAGGGGCTGCTGCTGCCCGCACTGCACGCACCGACCAGCGCGATAGCATCGGGTCCATGAGCCTGTCCGCCGTCCTCTCTGTTCCCGCAGTGCCCGCCCAGCCCCGCATGCGCCTGCGCGCCGCCGCGGTCATCCAGCGCCCTGGCCAGGTGCTGCTGCACCGCGCCGAAGGCGATGCCTTCTGGGCCCTGCCCGGCGGCGGCATCGAGCCTGGCGAAAGCGCCGGCGAAGCCCTGGTGCGCGAGATGCAGGAAGAACTGGGCCTGACCGTGCGGCCCGGCGTGCTGGCCTGCGTGGTGGAGAACTTCTTTGTCTATGCCGGCGTGGCCTACCACGAGACCGGCCTGTACCTGCAGGCCCACCCCGTGCCGGGCGGCCTGCTGGACCAGTCCGGCGGCCCCTACGAGGGGCGCGAGGGGCGCCGCCGGCTGGAGTTCGCCTGGTTCGCGCACGGCGAACTGGCCGGGCTCGACCTGCGCCCCCCGTTCCTGCGCGAGGCCCTGGGGCGCGACATGGCGCAGGTGCTGCACATCGTCTACCGCGACCCGCCGCCCCCCGAGGCGCCGCCGGCCCCTGCGCCCTCCCTTTCGAAAGCCATCGCGTGAACCCCAATGACCTGCAGGACTACCTGCACCAGCACATTCCCCTGTCCCGCGCCATGGCCGTGTCGGTGGCCGAGGCCTCCCTGCAGCGCGTGGTGCTGAGCGCGCCGCTGGCGCCCAACATCAACCACCGCGAGACCGTGTTCGGCGGCAGTGCCTCGGCCGTGGCCATCCTGGCTGCCTGGTCCATGCTGCACCTGAAGCTTTCGGCGCAGAACCTGGGCAGCCGCCTGGTGATACAGCGCAACACCATGGATTACGAGCTGCCCATCGACGGCAGCTTCACGGCCGTGGCCGAGGCGCCCACCGAGCAGGCCTGGCGCGCCTTCGTGCGCATGTTCGAGCGCAAGGGCCTGGGCCGGATCGAGCAGGCCTCGGCCCTGGTGTACCAGGGGCAGACCGCAGGGCGGCTCACGGGGGAATTCGTCGCCTTCGGGCAGGGGTATCGTTAGCCGGACTACGATCATCGCCTCGCAACGGGGAGACCACCATGGGACTTTTGGACGGAGTGATGGGCAATGCATCCAAGATCGATGCATCCAAGATCCAGGAAGAATTCAGCCGCATCCTGATGCCGGGCGAGGTGGTGGAGCACGCCTACCAGTTGATACGCGATTACTTCGTCTTCACCAACAAGCGCCTGGTGCTGGTGGACAAGCAGGGCATCACGGGCAGCAAGGTCGAATACCACTCGCTGCCTTACAAAAGCATCACGCACTTCAGCATCGAGACCGGGGGCACCTTCGACCTTGATGCCGAGCTCAAGATCTGGATCTCGGGCAGCGCCACGCCGTTCCAGAAGCAGTTCAACAAGAAGCTCAGCATCTACGACGTGCAGAGCGTGCTGGCGAGCTATGTGCTGAAGTAGGCGCAGGCTGCGAAAAGCGGCTGTGCAGACCCGCTTTTCCGCCGATTGCGCTGGCTGGCGCCGGGTTACGCTGGACCACCGGGCGATGGCATGCCCTGGTGCTTTGCCCCTGAAGCACCGGCTGCCCGATCCCGCAGGAGTCCACTGGCCATGTCACCCCTCATCTCCGGCCTTGCGTCGGTCGCATCCTTTCTGTACAACGCCGCCTCGGGCAGCAAGTCGGCGGCGACGCCGCGCGCCAGCCAGCCGGCCGAGGCCACGCCTTCGGCCGTGGTCACGCTGAGCAAGGAGGCCGAGGCCATGGCGGGATTTGCCGGCAAGGGCATCCTGATGACCTCCGGCAAGCTCGATGGCGCGGCCAGCACCGGCACGGCGCTCACGGCATCGCAGGCGGACCGGGCTGTGTCCAAGCAGGATTTCCAGGAGCTGCTGGCCAGCTTTGGCGCCAGCGATGCCCAGAAGGAGCAACTGGCCGCCGGTTTCGACGCCAACCAGGATGGCGCGATCTCGCGCGACGAATTCCTCAAAGGCATTGCCTCGACTTCGGGTGCCAAGGGCGGCAGCGAGCTGTCACAGTCGCTGCTGCAACTGGTGGACCGCCATGGCAATGCCAATGGCGTCGTGAACCAGGCCGAACTGGCGCAGCTCACCACGGCGTTCGCCCAGGCGCAACTGCGCAAAGCGGCCTGAGTTCCGCAGCTTTCAGGTCGCTTCAGACAAGAAAAAGCGTGGCCAGGCCACGCTTTTCTTTTGGGGGCGTTTTTGTGCCTCTATATCCTGCCCATCAGCAGCAGGATCACCAGGATCAGCACCACCAGGCCCACACCGCCGCTGGGCCCGTAGCCCCACGAACGGCTGTGACCCCAGGTGGGCAAGGCCCCGATGAGGATCAGGATCAGGATGATCAGCAGAATGAGGGAGAGCGACATGGCAGTTGTCCTTTTGTTGTGGTAACTGCATTGTTCGCGGCCGTTCCCGTGGGGCCGGAAGGCGGGGGGCGCGGTGGGGCGTCGGCGTTTTCCGACAGGGCATGTGGGAGTCGTCCCCCCGGGTACAGACCTCAGTGCGCGTGCGGCGCGCCAGCCATGCGCTGCGGTGCGAGCAAGGTGGCGCGTTCCTCGAACTTCATGAAGGGCGTATCGCTGCTGTTGCCGCTGCGCTTGAACAGCTCCACCTGCTCCGTGAGCAGGCCCTCTTCGTAGCGGTACTGCTGTGTGATGCGGTAGTGGTTGAAGGGCGCGAACATGCTGACCCCGCGGGCTGCCATCTCCAGCGCGCCTTCGCGCAGGGCGCCGTCGATCTGGCCCGTGCCGTCGCCCATGCTGGAGCTCAGCCGTGCGGAGATGCTGCCCGTGCCCGTGCTTGCAGGGTAGTCCACCCGGAAGTAGTGCACCTGGTCGCGCGCGCCGGCAGATCCATCGTAGGCGCCGTGCCGGCGATGCTGCACCTTCACCGATTCCCAGTGCTGCGCATAGCGCCGCTGCGTGACGGAAAAGTCATAGTCATGCGCCGGTGCGCGCTGCCATTGGCCGTTGGCGAAGACATGGGCCAGGCCCGTGCCTACCCAGGCGATGGTGGCCTGCGCGGCGGGAAACGGGGTGTCGGACAGCGGCAGGCTCCCCGGCTTGCCCGACGCGGTGGCCAGCGTGGCGCAGCCTGCCAGCGCTGCGGCGGCGATCCTGCGGACCGCAGGCCATGGAAAGGAATGGGGGGGTGGTGCCTTGGGGGCGATGAAAGACATGGATGGCTCCTGGAGAGGGATGGAATGTGGTGCAAGCGCACAACACCGCCAGCGTAGAAAATGCCGTGGAATTTGGGAAATCGATTCATTGGATGTTCAATATCCAAAAAATGGATCCACCATGAGCGGCAACATCCCGACCCATGCCAGGCACCTGCGGTTGCTCGCCGTGCTGGAGGCCCTGCTGGCCGAACGCAGCGTGACGGGCGCGGCCCGGCGCCTGCACCTGAGCCAGCCCGCCACGAGTGCGGCCCTGGCGCAGTTGCGCAATCTGTTCGCCGACCCGCTGCTGGTGCGCAGTGGCCGTGAGATGCTGCTGACCCCCCGCGCCCAGGCCTTGCTGCCCGATCTGCAGGAAACCATGCAGGCCGCCGGGCGCCTGTTTGCCAGTCGGGCCGCGCTGCCGCCTGCGCGGATGCAGCGTCACTTCCACCTGGCCGTGTCCGACGCGGTGGGCCAGGTGATCATTCCCGCACTGGTGAGCCAACTGGCTGCACAGGCACCTGGCATCACCCTGCGCCTTGGCAATGCCCCGGCGGAACTACCCGATGCCGCACTGGCCGATGCCTCGCTGGACATGGTGATCGCCCACTACGAGCGGGCAGCGCCCGGGCTGCGTTCCACCACGCTGGTGCGCCATCCGCTGGTGGTGGTCGCGCGGCAGGGGCACCCCCTGGTGAAGGGGCGGATCACGGCGCGCCAGTTCGCGTCCTTGCCGCAAGTCACCATCTTTCCGCATGCCGCGGGCATCCAGGAGGCCTTGCAGTCCCTGTATGCCCGCACGGGCCAGGAGTTCCGGCTGGCCGCGTCGGTGCAAAACCTGTCGGTGGCGGCCGGCATCGTGGCACGCAGTGACGCCGTGGCATTGCTGTCAGAGCCGGCGGCGCGGCTGTACGCTGCTGCCTGGCATCTGCAAGTGCTCGCCTTGCCGGCAGGCTTGGCCCTGCCCCTGGTGCCAGTGCGCGCTTTCTGGCACGAGCGCAGCCAGCACGATGCCGCCAGCGCCTGGCTGCGGCGACAGCTCGTGGCCGTGTGCGCTGACCCTAATCCAGCGTGATCCCCGCCTTGGTGATCAACTGCTCGTACTGGCTGGACTTGGCCGCTGCGTTGCGGCCGATCTCGTCCACCGACCAGGCCAGCGGCTCGAAGGCGAAAGTGTTGAAGCGCTCGCGCACCTCGGGGTCGGCCAGCACGGCCAGCACATCGGCATGGACCTTGTTGCGCACGGCGGCCGGCACGCCCTTGGGCGCGACCAGCACCACGAAGGAATTCACGTCCAGCTGCGCCGGGCCGCCGGCCTCGGCCATGGTGGGCACGTCAGGCAGCTGCGGGATGCGCTTGGGCGCGGCCACGGCCAGGTACTTGATCTTGCCGGCCTTGTAGACCCCCTGGCTCGAGGGAATGCTGGCAAAGCTCCAGGCCACTTCGCCGGTGGCCACGTTGGTGTACAGCTGGCTCACCTCCTTGTAGGGCACATGGGTCATGCGCACGCCGGTGATGGATTCGAGCCACTCTCCCCCCAGGTGGCCCGGGCTGCCCACGCCCCAGGAGCCATAGCTCAGCCCGCCGGATTTGGCCTTGGCATCGTTCAGCAGATCGCTCATGTTCTTCCAGGGCGACTGGGCCGGCACGGCCACCATGAAGGGCGTGCGGAACAGCGGTGCCACGGGGTCGAAGGTCTTGAGCGTATCGACGTTGCGCTTCTTGTACAGGTGCGGCACGGCTGCCAGGTGCTCGCTGTCCAGTTGCAGCAGCGTGTAGCCGTCGGCCGCGCCGCGCTTGGCCGCATCCATGGCGATGAAGCCGCCGCCGCCGGGGCGGTTGTCCACCGTCACCGTCTGCTTCCACTGGGTCGACAGCTTGTGTGCCACCAGCCGCAGCACGGCATCGGGCCCGCTGCCCACGGCGAAGGCGGTGTAGAGCGTGACCGGCTTGTTCGGAAAGTCGCTGCCCTGGGCCTGGCTGGTGCCCATGGCGGACAGCAGCAGGCCTGCACAGGCCAGCGGGGCGAGCAAGGGGCGTCGGGTGATGGGGTTCACGGGTGTCTCCTGGAAATGGTTGAATCGTTGGATAACTGATTGACAGTATGCTGATGAAAATCATAGATCCGCTGAATCCCATGCGCGCTTGGTGAAAACCCTTGATGGGAATTGGGCTCGAAAAGTGGGAGACAAGGCTTGCCTTCACGGCCAATGCCTTGCTACACTAATCATCAGCATACTGATTAAATGCTTTGAAAAGGTGACATGATGGAGCAGACAAACGAGCATGCCGCGGGCCTTCCCGTGCTGGTGGCGGGCGGTGGCATCGGTGGCCTGGCGGCGGCGCTGGCCCTGGTGCGCCAGGGCTTCGAGGTGCAGGTGCTGGAGCAGTCGCCGGCCATCGGTGAGATCGGTGCCGGCATGCAGCTGGGGCCCAATGCCTTCCACGCCTTCGATGCGCTGGGCGTGGGCGAGCGCGCGCGCAGCCGCTCGGTGTTCACCGACTACATGGTGATGCACGATGCGCTGGACGAGTACCAGGTGGGCCGCATTCCCACGGGCGAGGCCTTCCGTGCGCGCTTTGGCAATCCCTATGCGGTGATCCACCGCGTGGACGCGCACAACTGCCTGCTCGAAGGCGCGCTGGCAACCGGACGCGTGCGCCTGCAGACGCACACCCGCATCGAGCGGGTGGAGCAGGGCGCGGGCAGCGTAACGGCCTTCGACCAGAACGGCAAGGCCTGGCATGGCGTGGCGCTGATCGGGGCCGATGGCGTCAAGTCCGTCGTGCGCCAGCAGTATGTGGGCGACCCGGCGCGCGTGACCGGCCACGTGGTCTACCGCGCCGTGGTGGAGCGTGAGGACTTCCCCGAGGAGCTGCGCTGGAACGCCGCCAGCATCTGGGTGGGCCCGCACTGCCACCTGGTGCATTACCCGCTGCGCGGCGGCGAGCAGTACAACGTGGTCGTCACTTTCCACAGCCGCGGCCAGGAAGAGTGGGGCGTGACCGAAGGCAGTCGCGAAGAAGTGCAGAGCTACTTCCAGGACATCTGCCCGCGTGCGCGCCAGCTGATCGACCTGCCCAAGAGCTGGAAGCGCTGGGCCACCGCCGATCGTGACCCCATCGCCCAGTGGACCTACGGCCGCGCCACCCTGATCGGCGATGCCGCCCACCCCACCACCCAGTACCTGGCGCAGGGCGCCTGCATGGCATTGGAAGATGCCGTGACCCTGGGTGAGGCCCTGCGCGTGCATGGCAACGACTGGGACGCTGCGCTCGACCTCTACCAGCGCTCGCGTGTGGCACGCACCGCGCGCATCGTGCTCTCGGGCCGCGAGATGGGCCGCATCTACCACGCCAAGGGCGTGGAGCGCCTGGTGCGCAACGACCTGTGGCGCGGCCGCAGTGCCGAGCGCTTCTACGACGCGATGGAGTGGCTCTACGGATGGAACGTGGGCAACTGCCTCGCGGCGCACTGAACCCTGAGGAGACAACGGATATGCAAGAACTTGGACGCCTGGAAGACCTGCCCCAGGACTACCGCGATGCGCTCGCCGAGCGCAAGCTCGTGCCCCTGTGGCCCAGCCTGCGCGCCATGCTGCCGCCCGGCAGGCCCCGGCCGCGCACCCAGGCCACGCACTGGCCCTATGCGGCGCTGCGGCCGCTGCTGATGCAGGCGGGTGAGCTCACCCCCATCGAAAAGGCCGAACGCCGGGTGCTGGTGCTGGCCAACCCCGGCCACGGGCCGGACAGCATGCAGGCCAGCGCTGCCATGTACCTGGGCATGCAGCTGCTGCTGCCCGGCGAGTGGGCTCCCGCGCACCGCCACACGCCCAATGCCGTGCGCATGGTGGTGGAGGGTGAGGGCGCCTACACCACGGTGGACGGCGAGCGCTGCCCCATGGCGCGCGGCGACCTGATCCTCACGCCCACGGGCCTGTGGCACGAGCATGGGCACGAAGGCACCGAGCCTGTGGTCTGGCTCGACGTGCTCGATTTGCCGCTGGCCTACTACCTGGAGGTTTCCTACCATGTGGACGGCCCGCGCCAGGACATCAATGGGACCGCGGGCGACCGCGCCTATGCGCGCGGCGGCATGCTGCCCACGCCGGTGTTCGAGCGCACGGCGCGTGCCTACCCGCTGCTGCGCTACCCCTGGGCCCAGGCGCGTGCAGCGCTGCAGTCGCTGGCGGCCGACCAGCCCGCGCTGGAATCGGTGCAGATCACCTATGTGAACCCCGAGACTGGCGCCGATGCCGAGAACATCCTGGGCTTCTACGCGCTGATGCTGCGCCCGGGCCAGGTGCTGCGTCTGCCCGCGCGCTCCCCGGCCATGGTGTTCCACCTGATCGAAGGCGCGGCCGACGTGCAGGTGCAGGACGCGCAGCGCTTCGTGCTGGCCGAGGCCGACACCTGCTGCGCCCCGGGCTACACCGCCGTCACCCTGGCCAACCGCTCGGCCGATGCGCCGGCCTTTTTCTTCATCGCCGACGAGAGCCCGCTGCACCGCAAGCTGGGCGTGTTCGAGAACCGCGGCTGATGGCTGCGCACCACCCCACTTCTTTTGGAAAGCCCTGCATGTCCACCACCTACCTCTGGACCCCGCCCGCCACCGTATCCCTGCCCGTGCGCGGCCAGGCCGCGCGCCTGCCCATCAACCGCCTGTTCTTCGTGGGCCGCAACTACCACGCCCACGCCGTCGAGATGGGCCGGCCCGTGGACAAGTCGCAGGAGCGGCCGTTCTACTTCACCAAGTCGCCCTCCACCGTGGTCGAATCCGGCGCCACCGTGGCCTACCCGCCGGGCACCGAGAGCTACCACTACGAGATGGAGCTGGTGGTGGCCATCGGCACCGCGGGTTTCCGCATCGCGCCAGAGCAGGCGCACACCCACATCTATGGCTATGCCTGCGGCCTGGACATGACGCGGCGCGACCTGCAACTGGTGGCGCGCGACAAGGGCCGGCCCTGGGACCTGGGCAAGGACGTGGAGCAGTCGTCCATCGCCTCCGAGATCGTGCCCCTGCCCGGCGTGGTGATCGAGCGCGGTGCCATCGCGCTCAGCGTCAACGGCCAGGTGCGCCAGCAGTCCGATGTGGACAAGCTCATCTGGAACATCCGCGAGCTCCTTGCCGACCTCTCGCAGTTCTACCACCTGCAGCCCGGCGACCTCATCTACACCGGCACGCCCGAGGGCGTGGGCGCCGTGCTGCCGGGCGACCGCATCGAGGGCCATGTGGACGGCGTGGGCAGCATCGCCCTCACCGTGGGCCCTGCAGAATGAAGCTGCACCACTTCTTTCGCAGCGGCACCTCGCACCGGCTGCGCATCGCGCTGAACCTCAAGGGCCTCACCGTCGAGCACATTCCCGTCGACCTGCGCCGGGAGGAGCACCTGGGCGAGGCCTACCGGGCGGTCAACCCGCAGATGCTGGTGCCCGCGCTGGAGCATGGGGGCCAGACCTTCATCCAGTCGCCCGCCATCATCGAATGGCTGGAGGAGCGCCACCCCGATCCGCCGCTGCTGCCCGCCGGAGCCGACGCCCGTGCCCAGGTGCGGGCCCTGGCCGCACTGGTGGGCTGCGACATCCACCCGGTCAACAACCGCCGCATCCTTGAATACCTGCGCCACCAATTGGGCTGCGACGAGGCGGCGGTGAACGCCTGGTGCGCCACCTGGATCTCGGCGGGCTTTGATGCCTACGAGGCGCTGCTGGCGCGCGATGGCGCGCGCGGCGCGTTCAGCTTCGGCCATGCCCCCACGCTGGCCGATGTCTACCTGGTGCCCCAGGTCGAGAGCGCGCGGCGCTTTCAGGTCGATCTGGCGCGCTGGCCGCTTATCAGCGCCGTGGATGCGGCCTGTGCGCAGTTGCCGGCGTTCCGCGAGGCAGCGCCTGCAGCGCACGCGCAGTGAGCGCGCAGTGAGCGCGAGGGGCAGCATCCGATAGACTGCGGCCTCGCGGACTGCCGCCGTTTCTTATCTGTCGCTCTTGCTGCCCATGTCCTTTCCATCCCATTCCCCTGCGCTCGAAGAACTGCCCGGCCACTACATCCGCCGGCTGCAGCAGATCGCGGTGGCCATCTTCCTCGAAGAGACGCAGGAGTTCGGCATCACCCCCGTGCAGTTCGGTGCGCTGGCCGCCGTGCAGCGCGAGCCGGGGCTGGACCAGCGCCGCCTGGCCGGCCGCATCGGGTTCGACACCTCGACCATCGGCAGCGTGATCGACCGGCTGGAAGCGCGCGGCTGGATGCTGCGCAACAGCAGCCCGGGCGACCGGCGTGTGCGCCTGCTCACGCTCACGCCCGCGGGCGAAGACCTGCTGCGCCAGGTCGAGCCCGGCATGCGCCGCGCGCAAAAACGCATGCTGGCCCCCCTGCCGCCCGAGCAGGGCGAGCTGTTCATGGCCATGCTCAAGACCCTGGTCAACGCCAACAATGTGCTCAGCCGCGCTCCCAGCACCCCCATCACGCCCGAACTGCCGGCCTCGCGCACCCGCGCCAAGGCCAGCAAAGGCTGAGCAGAAATAAAGAAAAGGCGGCGAGCCCGAGGGCTGCGCCGCCTTGTCTTGGCCCAGGGATGGCGCTCAGTGCGCGCCGCCCGCGTCGGCGGGTGCCGCACCGCCTTGAACGGGCCGCTTGGTCAGCCAGATCAGCCCGATCAGCAGCAGGAACAGCCCGGCCGATCCGAGGAAGATGTCGTTGGCGGCCCGCGTGAAGGCCTGCTGGTCGATCAGCCGGTTGACCTGGGCCAGCGCCTGCAACTGCGTCATGCCCGAGGCCATCAGGTTGTCCTGCGTGGCGCCGAACACGCCCTGGCCCTGGATCAGGCCCTCGGTCATGTGGGCATGGTGCATGGCGGCGCGGCTCTCCCACAGCGTGGTGGCGATGGACGTGCCCATGGCCCCGGCGGTGATGCGCACGAAGTTGCTCAGGCCGGCCGCAGCCGGAATGCGCTCCGGCGCAATGCCCGCCAGCGTCAGCGTGGTCAGCGGGATGAAGAAGAACGCCATGGCCGCCCCCTGCAGCAGCGTGGGGATCAGGATGTGCATGAAGTCCGTCTGCACGGTGAACTGCGAACGCATCCACAGCACGATGCCGAACACGATGAACGCGCCCGTCGCCATGCGCCGCGGGTCCCACTGGCCCACCTTCTTGCCCACCAGCGGCGTGAGCAGGATGGCGAACACCCCCACCGGTGCCAACGCCATGCCGGCCGAGGTGGCGGTGTAGCCCATCCACTGCTGCAGCCACAGGGGCAGCAGCACCACGTTGCCGAAGAACAGCGCATAAGCCACCGAGAGCGCCAGTGCGCCAAAGGTGAAGTTGCGGCCCTTGAAGAGCTTGAGGTCCACCACCGGGTGCTTGTCGGTCAGCTCCCAGACCAGGAACACGGCAAAGGCCACCACCGCGACAACGGCCATGACGATGATCTCGTTGGAGGCGAACCAGTCGAGCTCCTTGCCCTTGTCGAGCATGAGCTGCAGCGCACCCACCCACAGCACCAGCAGAGACAGGCCCACGGTGTCGATGGGCAGCTTGCGGATCGGTGTCTCGCGCTTGCGGTAGATGCCCCAGGTGAGCACGCCCGCGAGCAGACCCACCGGCACGTTGATGTAGAAGATCCACGGCCAGGAGATGTTGTCCGTGATCCAGCCGCCCAGGAGCGGCCCCACCACGGGCGCGACCAGGGTGGTCACGCCCCACAGGGCCAGTGCCGTGCCGGCGAGGGCCCGCGGGTAGCTGGCCAGCAGCAGGGTCTGCGACAGCGGGATCATGGGCCCGGCGACCAGGCCCTGCAGCACGCGGAAGAAGACCAGCATCTCCAGCGACGAGGCAAAGCCGCACAGCCAGGAGGTCAGCACGAACAGCATCACGCTCATGGTGAACAGGCGCACCGCGCCGAAGCGCTGCGTGAGCCAGCCCGTGAGCGGTACCGAGATGGCGTTGGCCACACCGAAGCTGGTGATGACCCAGGTGCCCTGGCCCGGACTCACGCCCAGGTCACCAGCGATGGCGGGAATGGAGACGTTGGCGATGGACGAGTCCAGCACGTTCATGAACGTGGCCAGCGACAGCGACAGCGTGCCCAGCAGCAGGGCCGTGCCCTGCAGCGGGGGGTAGGCCGCAGGCGGCCCGGGTGGTGCTGCAGGGGCCGGGGGCGCCGCTGGCGCGGCCCCCAGGTCTGCAGTGGGGTTGGCGGTGCTCATGCGAACCCCCGCTTACTGCACCACGGGTGCACGCACAGGGGCCGATGCGTGGTTCTGCGACTGCACCGCCGTGCCGCCGGCCTGCGCCTGGGGCGGCAGCTTGGGCGAGGCCACGGCCACGGCCTTGCGGCCCAGGTTGGCGGCGATGATGTTCGCCACCTCGTCGTCGGCGGCCTTGAACTGCGCGTCGAACACGGCAGTGGAGGCCACGGGCGTGGTGCGCTGCGTGTCGGCCAGGGTCTTGCCGCTCTGGTTGGCGGTATCCACCTTCACTTCCATCGACAGGCCCACGCGCAGGGCGTTCTGCGCCACTTCCTTGGGGTCGAGCGTGATGCGCACGGGCACGCGCTGCACCACCTTGATCCAGTTGCCGGTGGCGTTCTGCGCGGGCAGCAGCGCGAAGGCCGCACCCGTGCCGGCGCCCAGGCCGGCCACGGTGCCGTGGTAGATGACCTTGGTTCCGTACACGTCGGCTTCCAGTTCGGCGGGCTGGCCGATGCGCAGATTCTGCAGCTGGCTTTCCTTGAAGTTGGCGTCCACCCACAGGTCGTTCAGGGCCACCAGGGTCATCAGCGGGGCACCGGCCTGCACGCGCTGGCCGACCTGCACGCCGCGCTTGGCCACATGGCCGTCGAGCGGGGCCACGAGCTGGGCGCGCTGCACGGCCAGGTAGGCCTCGCGCACGCGGGCCGAGGCGCGCTGCACATTGGGATGCTGCTCGATCGAGGTGCCCTCGGTCTGCGTCTGGCTGGCGGCCAGTTGCTCCTGTGCGGCCACCACGGCGGCCTGGGCGGCGGCCACGGTGCTCTTGGCGGCGGTGACCTGGGCCGTGGCGTGCTGGAACTCTTCCTTGCCCACGGCGCCGCTGGCCATCAGCGGGGCGCGGCGGGCCACGTCGTCCTGCAGGCGGGCGGCTTCGGCCTGGGCACGTGCCAGGTCGGCGCTGCGCAGGCTGACCTGGGCCTTCAGGGTGGAGTTGTTGGCGAACAGGGTGCGCACCTCGCGCACCGTCTGTGCCAGCTGGGCTTCGGCCTGCTCCAGGGCCACGCGGGCGTCGGCCGGGTCGAGCTTGACCAGCAGCTGGCCGGCCTTCACATAGTCGGTGTCGTCGGCGCCGATGGAGACCACGGTGCCGCCGATCTGCGGCGTGATCTGCACCACGTTGCCCGCCACATAGGCGTTGTCGGTGGTTTCCACGTGGCGGCCATTGGCCCAGTGCCAGCCGCCCCAGCCCAGGGCGGCGATGGCCACGGCGGCGGCAATCAGGGTCAGGCCGCGGCGGCGTGCGGGGTTGGATGCTTGGTGGTTGGGGGTGGCGGATTCGCTCATGGCAAGGGTCCTCGGTATGGGTTTGTTGTGTTTGGTTTTTGTGGGTACGGTTCAGTGCGCTGCGGCGGTCTGCAGCGTGGCCGTGTCGTCGGTCCAGCCGCCGCCCAGGGCCTTCATCAGCTGCAGGCGCGTGTCGAGCTGGCGGGCGCGCAGGTCCACGGCCAGGCGGCGCTGGGCCAGCACCTGGCTTTCGGTGGTCAGCACGACGAGGTAGTTGCCCAGGCCGGCGCGGTAGCGCTCCTGCGCAAAGCGGTAGGCCTTCTCGGCGCTGGCGGCGGCATCGTCCTGCAGCGCCTGCTGGCGCGTGAGCGACTGCACCGAGGCCATGGCGTCACCGGCTTCCTTGACCGCGTCGAGCACCATGCCGTTGTACTGGGCGATGGCGGCGTCCAGTTCGGCCTGGCGGCCACCGAGCTGCGCGCGCAGCCGGCCTCCGTCGAAGATCGGCAGGCGCAGCGCGGGCGTCACGCCCATCTGGCGCGAGCCGGCGTTGAACAGGTTGTCCAGCCCCAGCGAGTTCAGGCCGATGAAGGCACCGATGTTGATGTTGGGATAGAACTCGGTGCGCGCCACCTTCACGCCCTGGGTGGCGGCCTCCACGCGCCAGCGCGCGGCCACCACGTCGGGGCGGCGGCCCAGCAGGTCGGCGCCCAGGGCCTCGGGCACGGGCAGGGGCTGCAGTGCAGCCAGTTGGGGCGTGAGTGCGGGCAGGGCATCGGGGGCCTGGCCGCTGAGCACGGCGATCTGGCGGCGTGCCAGGGTGATCTGCTCGTCCAGCGCCTCGATCTGCGTGCGCGCATCGGGCACGGCGGCCTGGGCCTGCGTCAGCTCGACCTGGCTGTCCAGGCCCGCAGCCACGCGGTCGCTGGTCAGGCGGCGCTGCTCTTCGCGCTGCTCCAGGGCGCGCACAGCCACGTCGCGCTGCGCCACCAGGCGCGCCAGCGCCACGTAGCTGCGGCCCACCTGAGCGGCCAGGGTGTTGGCGGCCGCCGCCGCATCGGCCTGGGCGGCACGGGCCTGGCCCAGCGCAGCCTGCAGCTCGGCCGCATGCTGGCCGAAGAAGTCGGGCGACCAGCTGAAGGTGGCCTGCACCGTGCCGCTGTTGTAGGTATTGCCGGCAATGGGCGCGGGCACCAGGCCATGGGCGGTGTAGCGCTGGCGCGTGGCGTCCACGCCCAGGTTCACCTGCGGGCCATTGGCGGCTTCGCGCACCTGGCTCAGTGCCACGGCCTGCTCCAGCCGGGCGCGGCTCACGGCCAGACTGGGGCTGCCTTGCAGGGCCTTGTCGACCAGGGCGTTGAGCTGGGCATCACCGAGTGTGGTCCACCACTGCGAGGGGGCGGCCGATTCGCTGGCCGAGGGGCTTAGACCAGCGGCGGCGGGTGTGGTCTGCGCAAGCGGAGTGTGCGCCGGCCCCGGGCTGGCACAGCCGACCAGGAACAGGGCGGCCGCGAGCGCGACGGCCGACACGGCGAAGTGTGCCGCCATGGCGGCACGGGTGGACAGGGATGTGGTGGCTTGGGACATGGTGTGTTTGTTGTTTGTTTCTTGGAAAAGTCCGGGATGGGGAGGGCGTGCGGGGTCAGGCCGCTGGCGGCTCCTGCTGTTGTTGTTGCTGCTGTTCCTGGCGCACGGCCTCGCCGTTGGCCAGCATGCGGCGCAGCATGCTCAAGAGCAGCTGCCATTCATCGCGTGTGAAGCCGCGCAGGTGGTTGTTGAGCACCTCGGCCAACACCGGAGGCACCTTGGCGGCAACCTTCTCGCCCTCGGGTGTGAGCACCACATGCACCACGCGCCGGTCGGTGGTGGAGCGTTCGCGCAGCACCAGGCCCTTGGACTCCAGGCGGTCCAGCGTGCGCGTCATGGAGGCCGCGTCCGTCTCCAGCTCGCGCACCAGCAGGGCCACCGTGGCAACGGCCTGGCCTGTCATGGCCTGGCATTTGGAGATCTTGAACAGCGGCAGCCACTGGGCGAAGGTCAGGTCGTGGGTGGACAGTTGCGCGTCGGCCTGTGTACGGATGGACGACATCACCTTGCGCATCAGGTAGCCCACGCTTTCCTCGGCAGGGCTGTGGCCGTTGCCGTAGAAGGACACGTCGGGCGAAGAGGGAGAGGGGGTCGATGTCATGGGTGGTAATTTAATTGACTAGACAATGATTGTCTTTGCAAGTAATTAATTCTTGAGTTGTTGGCAGGGGATTGGCGATGGCCTGGCGGCTGGCTGCGGGCAGGCGGGAGGACCGATATAGTCGGGCGACCATTCCTGTCCCTTGCCTGTGCTCCGCACACCTTGTGTCCATGACCTCCACTGCCTCTTCTGCTGCCGACGTTTCCCTGCTGCGCATTGCCGTCATGGGGGCCGGCGCCGTGGGCTGCTACTACGGCGCGTTGCTGGCACGGGCCGGCCACGCGGTCAGCCTGATCGGCCGCCAGTCCCATGTGCAGGCGGTGCAGCAGCGCGGCCTGCGCTTGGAGACGGCGCTGCTCGACGTGCAGGTACCCATGCAGGCCAGCACCGAGGCCAGCGCAGTGCAGGGCGCCGACGTGGTGCTGTTCTGCGTGAAGTCCACCGATACCGAGGCCGCCGCGCGCGCGATCCAGCCCTGGCTGGCACCCGGGGCCCTGGTGCTCACGCTGCAGAACGGCGTGGACAACGATGAACGCGTGCGCGCCGTGCTCGACCGGCGCACGCCCGTGGCGGCCGCCGTGGTCTATGTGGCCACCGCCATGGCCGGCCCGGGGCATGTGCAGCACCATGGCCGGGGCGAGCTGGTGATTGCGCCGTCGCCGCGCAGCGAGGCCGTGGCCGCGCAGTTCGGGGCGGCCGGCATCCCCACGCAGATCTCGGACAACGTGCGCGGCGCGCTCTGGGCCAAGCTGGTGCTCAACTGCGCCTACAACGCGCTGTCGGCCCTGTCGCAGCAGCCCTACGGGCAATTGGTGCAGGCCCCCGGAGTGACGGACGTGATCGCCGATACCGTGGCCGAATGCCTGGCCGTGGCCAAGGCCGATGGCGTGACCATCCCTGGTGACGTGGCTGCGGCCGTGCGCGGTATACCGGCCACCATGCCGGGCCAGCATTCGTCCACCGCGCAGGACCTGGCGCGGGGCAAGCCTACCGAGATCGATCATCTCAATGGGTATGTGGTGCAGCGTGGCGAGGCGTTGGGGGTGCCCATGCCTCTGAACCGGGCGTTGCAGGTGTTGGTGAAGTTGGCTGAGGCGCGGCGGGGTTCTGGTGGGTGATGGTTCTTTGTTTCCGTTTGGGCTGCATGCTTTGTTGAAGGGCGGGAGCCGGGATGTGCGCCCGGCGGCGCACCTACTTTCTTTTTGCGCAAAAAGAAAGTAGGCAAAGAAACAGCGCCCCGCTGTCTGCGTCCCTCCGCTTCGCTACGGGCAACCTGCGATGCTCGAATCTGGGGTGGACGTCGATGAACTCCCTGCGCTGCCTCTGCGAGGCAGCTCCGGTCAAACAGCATCGACGAGCCAGATGACGAAGTGCATGTGCCCTGCGGCACATGCACCCACCCCAGCTCCTGCGCTTCTCGGCGCAGCCAGAAGGGGTGGGAGCGGGTACCACACGACTGCTGCTTTCGCAGCTGCGCCGAGGGTCGGTTATGCGCTCCGCGCTGCCGACGTCGAAGCGCAGCGAGGCGCCACAGGGCCGAGCGAAGCAATGGCCCGTATTGGTATCCACCCCCTTCTGACCGTGCCGAGAAGCGCAGGGCCTGGGGTGAGCGCGTGCCGAAGGACACGCGCCTCGTTGTCTGGCTTGCCGCAGCTGTTTGAGCGGAGTTCGAAGAACGCAGCGAGTTCTGCGGCACACCCCAGGACCGAGCATCGCAGGCTGCCCCCAGCGCCCGACAGGGCGATGGGGGACACGGGCAGCGGGGTCGTCTTTTCTTGGCCTACCTTCTTTTGACGAAGCAAAAGAAGGTAGGTGCGCCGCCGGGCGCACATCCCGGCTCCCGCCCTTCATCAGAGCATGCTGCCGAACCGGCACGAAACGGCACGAAACGCGCGGCAGCCGAAAAAGCCCCCACCAACAGCAACATAATCAGCCTTCGCCATTCACTAGCCGCTGCCAGCAGCCAAACCATGTCCCATCCCCTCCGCCCCCTGATCGCCTCCCTCTCCCTGGCCTTCGCCGCCACCATCGCCCACGCCGCCCCCGTGGCCGAAATCCACACCCTGGCGCAAAAGGAACAGCAACCCCTGCTCGACACCCTGCGCGACCTGGTGCACATCGAATCGGGCAGCAAGGACATCGAAGGCCTGAACCAGATCGCCGAGCGCATCGCCGCCCCGCTCAAGCAACTGGGCGGCACGGTGGACGTGCTGCAGACCAGCGACATCTACCGCCTGGACGACACACCCGAGAAGGTGGGCCCCGCCGTGCAGGCCGTGTTCAAGGGCACGGGCACGAAGAAGATCATGCTGATCGCGCACATGGACACGGTCTACCTCAAGGGCATGCTCAAGGGCCAGCCCTTCCGCATCGACGGCGACAAGGCCTATGGCCTGGGCATTTCCGATGACAAGCAGGGCATTGCCCTCATCATCCACACCATTGCCTTGCTGCAAAAGCTCAACTTCAAGGACTACGGCACGCTCACGGTGCTCATCAATGGCGATGAAGAAATCAGCTCGCCCGGCTGGCGCAGCACCATCACCCGCGTGGCCGCCGAGCACGATGTGGTGTTCTCGTTCGAGGGCGGCGGTACCGATGGCACGCTGCGTCTGGCCACCAGCGGTATCGGCGCAGCCTACCTCACGGTGCAGGGCAAGGCCTCGCATGCCGGTGCCAAGCCCGAAGACGGCGTGAACGCGCTGTACGAGCTGTCGCACCAGCTGCTGCAGATGAAGGACCTGTCCAAGAACGACGAAGGCCTCAAGCTCAACTGGACGGTCTCCAAGTCCGGCACCAACCGCAACGTGATCCCGGCCGAAGCCACGGCCCAGGCCGATGCACGCGCGCTCAAGGTGGCCGATTTCGATGGCCTGGAAAAAGCGCTGCAGGAGAAGATCAAGACCAAGCTGCTGCCCGCCTCCAAGGTGGACGTGAAGTTCGAGGTGCGCCGCCCGCCGCTCGAAGCCAGCGAGGCCTCGCGCCGTGTGGCGGGCTATGGCAAGGTGGTCTACCAGGAACTGGGCCTGCCGCTCACGGTGGTCGAGAAGGCCACGGGCGGTGGCACCGATGCGGCCTTCGCCGCGCTCAAGACCAAGGGTGCCGTGGTCGAGGGCATGGGCCTGTCGGGCTACGGTGCGCACTCCAACGACGCCGAGTACGTGCAGATCAACACCATCGTGCCGCGCCTGTACCTGGCCACGCGCATGATCATGGACATCTCCAAGGGCGTCTTGAAGTAAGCAACCGGCACGGCAGCTGCGCTGCCCTTGTCAGGCCCCCGCCGGTCAATGCCTGCGGGGGCTTTTTTCATCAGATGGCCGGTACGGGAACTTTGACGGCGCCCGTGGCGTAGAAGGATGCCAGGTTCTCCAGCACCAGGTCGGCCATGGCACGGCGGGTTTCGTGCGTGGCGCTGGCGGTGTGCGGGGTCAGCACCACGTTGTCCAGTTCCATCAGGGCCGCAGGCACCTGGGGCTCGTTCTCGAACACGTCGAGCCCCGCACCGGCGATGCGTTTGTGCTGCAGGGCCTCGACCAGCGCGGCTTCGTCCACCACGGTGCCGCGGGCGACATTGATCAGGTAGCCCTGGGGGCCCAGGGTGTCGAGCACTTCGCGGTTGATCAGGTGCCGCGTGGCGGCGCCACCGGCCACGGTGAGCACCAGGTAGTCGGCCCATTCGGCCAGCGCCAGCAGCGAATCGAAGCGCGGCAGCGTGGTGCCCTTGGCGACGCTGCGGTTGTAGTAGCCCACCTCCATGCGGAAACCGGTGGCGCGCTCGGCCACCGCCAGGCCGATGCGGCCCATGCCGACGATCCCGAGGCGCTTGCCCGAGACGCGCGTCAGTGGCGCATAGCGCGCCTTGGGCCATTCGCCGCGGCGCACGAAGCGGTCGCTCGCCGCCACGCCGCGCGAGACGTCGAGCATCAGCGCAAATGCCATGTCGGCCACACAGTCGTTGAGCACATCGGGCGTGTAGCCCACGGGGATGCCACGCGCCTGGCAGGCGGCGATGTCCAGTGCATCGAAGCCCACGCCGAAGCTGCTCACCACCTGCAGCCTGGGCAGTGCTGCGATCACCTCCGCCTTGAGGCCGATGGAGGCCGAGGTCGCCACGCCGGTGAAACTGGCACCGTGCTCGGCCAGGAAGGCGGCCGGATCGGCCTGGTCGGACAGGCAGACCACGTCATAGCGGGCGGCCAGGTCGGTCTCCAGGGCGGGCAGGGGGAGGCGGGCGATCTGCAGGATGCGGGGCTTGGAGGGCTGGGTCATGAGAGGCAGGAAAAAGGCCGGCCCTGCGGAGCCGGGCCGGCCGTGGTGAAAAGCGGACCGCAGCATCTCTGCTGCAGGTCCATGGCAGCCATCTTACGTTGCGACGCGGACGGCCTGGCGGGCCAGCAGCTTCCAGCTGCCGCCCTGCTGCTGCCAGACGCCCAGGATCTTGATCTGCACCTTGCCGGGCTTGCCCGAGTCGTTGGTGTCGGCCGTGAGCGTATGGCGCACGATGGCGCTGTTGCCCACCACCTTGATGGTCTGGTCGGTGATGGCGATGGTCACGAAGTCGGACTTGCCGGCGAGCAGATCGCCGATGAAGCTGTCCTTGGTGTCCACGCGGCCGCCCGAGTGGCCGTAGCTCAGGTCGTCGGCCACCAACTGGGCCAGGGCGGCCTGGGTGGGGTCGATCATGGCCACGCGCAGGCGCTCGGCGGCGGCGGCCACGGCCTGCTCGGACGAGGCCGACGGGCCGGAGGCGGCGCTGCTGGCGCAACCTGCCAGGGCGGCGATGGCCACGGCAGCGGCGGTGGCGAGAACGATCTTCTTGAACATGCTGTCTGTCTCCATTGTTGTGTTTGAAAAAGATGGGCGTGCCGCGTCTGCACCAGGGGCCCGTGCACGGCCAGGCTCCTGGAGGTCACAAAAGAAAAAGGGCCTGGGTCGTGATCCAGGCCCTGGCATGGGCTTACTGCGGGCCGAGCTTGTCGATCAGGGCCTTGAGCTGCTCCATCTCTGCGGGCTTCAAGTCCGTCAGCGGCGCGCGCACCGGGCCCGCATCGTGGCCCACCAGCTTGGCGCCCGCCTTGATGATGCTCACGCCATAGCCTTCCACCTTGTTGCGGATGTCCAGGTAGGGCATGAAGAATTCCTTGAGCAGGCGGTGCTGCGTGGCCAT
>NZ_JACHLK010000015.1 GCF_014207955.1 Acidovorax soli | reverse complement strand
CGGGTGGTCGGCCTGTCCTTGCCATCACATTGTTCCTGTTCAATCAAGGCTGCAGGATTGTATTTTGTTTTTTCTACACCCTCTTGGCGACGCAAAAGAAAGAAGGTGCGCCGCCGGGCGCACATCCCGGCCTCCGTCCTCAGCAGAGGCACAACGCCAGCAACGAACCCTAGAGGATCAGCCAAGGCCCCCAACAGCCATGTACTGCTCCCGCCAAGGCTCAAACGGCAAGGTATCCGCCGCCTCAATAGCCTTCTGCGCAGCCACAGAGTCATGCGCCATCTGCTCGAACCGCGCCTGCTGCGCATCGCTCCAGGGCAAGGCCAGCAAGGTGGCCTGGGCCTTGGCCGATTGCTGGAAGGCAAAGGCCTCGAAGCTGCTTCCATGGTCCTGCACCATGCTGGCCAGCACGCGCGCCGAGGGCGTGCGCTCCGGCGCGTCCATGAGGGCCCGGGCCTCGCGCAGGGCCTCGCTGTAGTCGTGCGTGCCATGCGTGGCGTCGAGCGCCGCGGCCAGGGGTTCGCACTGGGCCAGCACCTCGGCGCCCCAGGTGGTGAGCGCCACGGCCTGGCCACCGCGCTGCAGCTGCAGGCCGGGCTCGCGGCCGCGCTCGGCCGTGAGGTGCTGGTTCTGCTTGAGCTCGGCAATCTCCTCGGGGGTGTCGGGCGGGCTGTCGGACAGCAGGCAGTGCAGCAAAAACACGTCCAACAGGCGCATGGTCTGCGCCGTGATGCCTACGGTGACAAAAGGATCGAGGTCCATGAGCCGCACCTCGACATACTCCACCCCGCGCTCGCGCAGCGCGTGCAGCGGGCGCTCGCCCGAGCGCACGGTGCGCTTGGGGCGGATGGTGCCGTAGAACTCGTTCTCGATCTGCAGCAGGCTGGTGCCCAGCTGGTTGTAGTCGCCGCCCGGGTTGCGCACGCCCACGGTCTCGTAGGCCGGGTAGGGCTTGGTCAAGGCCTCGTGCAGCGAGTTGGCATAGCCCGTAAGGCCGTTGTAGCTCACGGCCAGAGTGGCCTGGGCATCGCTCTGGTAGCCCAGGCGGCCCATGCGCAGCGAGGTCGCATGCGGCAGGTACATGGCATGGCCCTTGTCGCCCAGGGCCTGCAAGCGGTGCTCACGCCCCTGCACGAAACACGGGCACAGCGCGGGCGAAGCGCCGAACAGGTACAGCAGCACGAAGGCATGCCGGCGGAAGTTGCGGATCAGCGCGAAGTACTCGTCGCTGCCCACACCCGGCAGCGACCAGTTGTAGTGGATGCCCGAGATGGTCTGCATGCGCCGGCCATAGCGGTGGCCCAGGCCCATGCGGTAGACACTCTTGGCGCGGCCGATGTTGGAGCTGCCATAGCGGCCGATGGGAATGGTCTCGTCCGTGGGCAGGCCGCAGGGCATGCTCGACGCCCACATCAGCTCGCCGCCCTGGTTCTGCAGCGCGCGGTGCACGAACTGGTGCACCTCGGCCAGCTCATGCAGGCAGTCGTCCACGCCCTTGTGGGCGCCGGTGATCAGCTCCAGCTGCGATTCGCTGTAGTCGGTGGTGATCAGCGGGTGTGTCAAGGCCGAGCCCAGCGCCGCCGGGTGCGGCGTGAGCGCCAGCCCCCCGCTGGGCAGCACGCGCAATCCCTCTTTCTCGATGCCGCGGCGTATCCCTGCCAAGGCATCGGCGGGGTAGGCGGCCAGTCGTTCCTGCAAAGTTCTCATATCTTTATTACCGATCTCGTGTCGGGGCGGAACTTAGCACGCCGCGGGATTGCGCGTGTGGATCTGGCTTAAACCCTGGCCGCCATGGCCTTGCTCACCTCGTTGGTCCCCTGGGCTGCGCCGCTTTGTGGTACTTGCTCGCCTGCGCGCTCGGTCACTTCCGAGAGGCGTGCGGCCAATTGCTCGGGGGTGTCGGCCCCCATGCCTAGGTGAATACCCTGGGTCAGCGTGATGTGGGCCGCCTCGAAAGTGCCCGCACCCGCGCACAGGATGGTGCGCGAGGGTGCGCTCTCATGGGCCAGCACCAGCATGGCGGGCACCACGGCCTCGGGCTTCAGGGCATCGAGCACCTCCTGGGGCATCAGGCCTTCGGTCATGCGCGTGGCCGCGGTGGGCGCCAGGGCGTTGACGTGGATGTTGTACTTGGCGCCTTCGATGGACAGGGTCTGCATCAGCCCCACCTGGGCCAGCTTGGCCGCGCCGTAGTTGGACTGGCCGAAGTTGCCGTACAGGCCCGTGGACGAGGTCGTCATCACGATGCGCCCGTACTGCTGGGCCACCATGTGCGGCCACACGGCCTTGCAGCAGTGGGCGGCGCCCATGAGGTGCACGTCCACCACCAGGCGGAAATCGTCCATCTCCATCTTGGAAAACGACTTGTCGCGCAGGATGCCGGCGTTGTTCACCAGGATGTCGACCCGGCCCCAGGTCTCGATGGCCTGCTGCACCATGGCCTGCACGGCCGCATAGTCGGTGACCGAAGCGCCGTTGGCAATGGCCTCGCCGCCGGCCGCGACGATCTCGTCCACCACGGCCTGCGCCGCGCCGACCGAGCCGCCCTTGCCGTCCACCGCGCCGCCCAGGTCATTGACCAGCACCTTGGCGCCACGCGCCGCCAGTGCCAGCGCATGCTGGCGGCCCAGGCCGCCACCGGCGCCCGTCACGATGGCCACGCGGCCCTTGAAATCGATACCCATGGTGCATGTTCTCCTGTGGTTGTGTGTGTACAGCGCAGCGACTGTACGCGACATCGCCCATGGGCCTGGTACCGTGCGTGACTGTCAGGCCATGGGAGCACAATCGCCCCCTGCGGGCATGCATGTGCCCCTGTTTCCCTCCAAAGGATTTCCCATGAAAGCAACCTGGAACGGCGTGACCATCGCCGAAAGCGACGACACCGTGGTGGTCGAAGGCAACCACTATTTCCCCGAAGCCGCGCTCAAGCGCGAGTACATCACCTTCAGCAACCACAAGACCATGTGCGCCTGGAAGGGCCAGGCCAGCTACCTTTCGCTCTTGGTCAACGGCGAAATGAACACCGATGCCGCATGGTTCTACGCCGACCCCAAGCCCGAGGCCGAAGAAATCCGTGGCCGGGTCGCGTTCTGGAAGGGCGTCAAGGTCGAGGCCTGACCCTGCCTGCATCCGGGCCGGAGTTATCCCTGCCCGTACTGGACAAGCATGTGGACAAGTTTTGGCAACTTCTGTATGGCTACGCCAAGTGCTTGATTCACAAGGCATATCCCTGCATCGCCCGATTTTTGGGCAACCACAGGCAGCGCCGATCTACGGGTTATCCCTAGGCACACTGGACAACTGTGGGGATAAGTCGGGACAACCGCTGTATGGCCTACGCAAGCTGTTGATTTGCAAAGAAAATCCTTGCACCGCCCGTTTTTTGTGCAGACGGGCGCGGAGTGCAAAACCCGGTTATCCCTGCCCGCACTGGACAATCATGTGGATAAGTTTTGGCAACTTCTGTATGGCGGCGCCAAGTGCTTGATTCACAAGGACAAGCCCCACAACGCCTGTTTTTTGTGCAAATGGCAGGGGTTATCCCAGCCAGCACTGGACAATCGTGGGGATAAGTCGGGACAAGTGCTGTACAGGCACGCCAAGTGCTTGATTTGCAAGGACTATCCCTGCATTGCCAAAAAACAAGGCAGTTTCGGCAAAGCCCCTGCGCGCATGGATTTGCTTTCAATTTGATAGCATCCGCCATCCCCTTTGTCCACACCCATGACCGCACCCGCCCTCCCCTGCAGCCCCGCCTCCGAACGCAACCAGGCGCCCATCCTGGCCGTGCTGCGCGGCCTGCTGCCCGATACCGGGGCCGCACTGGAGATTGCCAGCGGCACGGGGCAGCATGCGGCCTTTTTCAGCGCCGCCCTGCCCGGCTGGACCTGGCAGCCCACCGACCTGAAGGACGAGCTGTTCTTCGCCATTGCCGGCTGGGCGCTGCAGGCCGGTGCTGCCCACGTGCGGCCCGCCGTGTGCCTGGATGTGCGGCACGGCACCTGGCCCGGCGATGGCCAGGCCCCCTTTGCCCAGCCCTTCGACCTCATCTACTGCGCCAACATGCTGCACATCGCCCCCTGGGCCTGCTGCGCGGGGCTGATGCAGGGGGCGGCGCGCCACCTGGCGCCCGGTGGCCGGCTGGTCACCTATGGGCCCTACCTCGAAGACGGCGTGCCCACCTCGCCGGGCAACCTGGGCTTTGACGCCACCCTGCGCGCGCAGGACCCGGCCTGGGGCATCCGCCACCGTGCCGATGTCGAGCGCGAGGCAGCCGCCGCCGGCCTGCACCTGGCCGCGCGCCACGCCATGCCCGCCAACAACCTGCTCCTGGTGTGGCAACGCACCCCTGAATCGCACGAGAACGCATGAACCAGCCTGCCATCCCCTTCTTCACCGCCCGCATCGAACCCGATGGTGCCCAGTGCGACGCCTGGCCCGAGCAGCCGCTGCTCGTCTCCATCGAGCAGGGCGGCATCGACTGGCCCAGCTCCTGCCGCAACGGCACCTGCCGCACCTGCATCGGCCAGTTGGTGGAAGGCCGCGTGCGCTATGAGATCGAATGGCCGGGCCTGTCGGCCGAAGAGAAGGCCGAGGGCTGCGTGCTGCCCTGCGTGGCTTATCCCGAATCCGACGTGGTCATCCAGGGCAGCATGATCTGAAATGAAACACCCCCTGAGTCGCTTCGCGCCTTCACCCCTCTCTCGACTCGCTGCGCGAGTCGGGAGGGGGACGCCCCCAGCGCGGCGGGGCGGCCCTTGCGCGGGGGCACTGGCCTAGGCCGCGCCAGTTTCGTGCGATGTGGGATAACTGAGATTCGACAAAGCCATCTGCGCGCCGAGTGCATTAAAATCGGAGCCTTGTGGGGCAATAAGCCCCGTCGACGTGCGGCAGCGCCGCATCGCATGTTCTTTGGGCGGTTTCTTGGGGGTGCACAACACTGCGGTGCAGCCTCCAGCCACAGGAACCTGCGCTGCACCCGCCTGCCAGCCGTCCCCACAGAAAGCCCCAGCCTTCCATGAACACCCCCCTCACCCCCGTGCCGATCTCGCCCGTCGAGGACATCGTGGCCGAAATGCGCGCCGGCCGCATCGTCATCCTGGTTGATGAAGAAGACCGCGAGAACGAAGGCGACCTGGTGCTCGCGGCCGACCATGTCACACCCGAGGCCATCAACTTCATGGCGCGCTTCGGCCGCGGCCTGATCTGCCTGACGCTCAGCCGCGAGCGCTGCGAGCGCCTGCGCCTGCCGCCCATGGTCACGCGCAACGGCACCAAGCACGCCACGGCGTTCACCGTCTCCATTGAGGCGGCCGAGGGCGTGACCACCGGCATCTCCGCCGCTGACCGCGCGCGCACCGTGCAGGCCGCCGTGGCCCCCGGTGCCCGTGCCGAAGACCTGGTGCAACCCGGCCACATCTTCCCGCTGCAGGCGGTGGACGGCGGCGTGCTCATGCGCGCCGGCCACACCGAAGCCGGCTGCGACCTGGCCGTGATGGCCGGCTGCAGCCCCGCCTCCGTGATCTGCGAGATCATGAAGGACGACGGCACCATGGCCCGCCTGCCCGACCTGCAGCTCTTCGCGGCCGAGCACGGCCTGAAGATCGGCACCATCGCCGACCTGATCGAGTACCGCAGCCGCAATGAATCGCTGGTCGAGAAGGTCGGCACGCGCACGCTGCAGACCGCGGCCGGCGAGTTCACCGTGCACGCCTTCCGCGACAAGCCCAGCCAGGCCGTGCACCTGGCCCTGGTCAAGGGCCAGTGGAGCACCGACGACGTGGTGCCCGTGCGCGTGCACGAGCCGCTGTCGGTGTTCGACGCGCTCGAAGTCAACCGCTCCATGCACTCCTGGGGCCTCGATTCGAGCCTGCAGTACCTGGCGGCCCAGGGCAAGGGCGTGGCCGTGCTGCTCAACTGCGGCGAAACGGCCGAGCAACTGCTCGAACAGTTCGAAGGCACGGCGCGCGCCGCCCAGGCGCCCGAGCGCGGCCGCATGGACCTGCGCACCTACGGCGTGGGCGCGCAGATCCTGCGCGAGTGCGGCGTGCACAAGATGGCCCTGATGGGCCAGCCGCGCCGCATGCCCAGCATGGCCGGCTACGGCCTCGAAATCACTGGCTTCATCCCCAAAGAATAAATACGAGAACAGGACACCTATCATGTTTGGCGCAGAAAAAGGAACAGCGGACAAGCTGGACGGCAAGAAGCTGCACATCGGCATCGTGCAGGCCCGCTTCAACGAAAGCATCACCAACAGCCTGGCGGCGGCCTGCCGCGCCGAGCTGCTGGCCCTGGGCGTGCAGGAAAAGCACATCAAGCACGTGCTGGTGCCCGGCGCGCTCGAAGTGCCCGTGGCCCTGCAGGCGATGTGCGAGGCCGACGAATACGACGCACTGATCGCCCTGGGCTGCATCATCCGCGGCGAGACCTACCACTTCGAACTCGTGGCCAATGAATCGGGCGCGGGCGTCACGCGCCTGTCGCTGGACTACCAGATCCCGATTGCCAACGCCATCATTACCACCGAGAACATGGAACAGGCCATTGCCCGCCAGACCGACAAGGGCACGGACGCGGCCCGCGTGGCGGTCGAGATGGCCAACCTGCTGGAAGACCTGTCATGAGCGAAAACGACTACGGCAACGACGACAGCGGCGCCGCCGCCAGCAGCAGCCACCCTACCAAGCGCCCGCCCAAGCAGTCGCGCACCGGCCTCAAGAGCACCGGCGCGCGCAAGGCGGCCTCCAAATCGGCGCGCAGCCGCGCGCGCGAATTCGCGCTGCAGGCGCTGTACCAGCACCTGGTGGGCGGCAATGCGCCCGAGGCCATCGATGCGTTCACGCGCGACCTGGCAGGCTTCCACAAGGCCGACTCGGTGCACTACGACGCGCTGCTGCACGGCAGCATCACCATGGCCGCCGACATGGACGCGCTGATCACCCCGCTGCTGGACCGCAAGATGGCCGAGATCTCGCCCATCGAGCATGCGGTGATGTGGATCGGCGTGTACGAGTTCCAGCACTGCCTGGATGTGCCCTGGCGCGTGGTGCTCAACGAGTGCATCGAGCTGGCCAAGGAGTTCGGCGGCACCGACGGCCACAAGTACGTGAACGCCGTGCTCAACGGCCTGGCCCCGCGCCTGCGCGCCGCCGAAGTCGCGGCCGACAAGGGTGCAGCCAACGCGGCAGCGGCAACGCCAGCGGGCGACGACGCCGAGGCCTGAGCGCCGCTCCCTGGGGGCCTGCACGCAGCCCCCGCCCCTCCCTCGCAAATGAATGACTGAATGCCCCGTGCGGGCAGGACACTCTCCCATGAAGTTCTCCACGCGCGCCGAGCGCATCGAACCGTTTTACGTGATGGAGGTGGCCAAGGCCGCCCAGGCCCTGGCGCGCGAGGTGGCCGGCACGCGCGAGCCGATGATCTTTCTGAACATCGGCGAGCCCGACTTCACCGCCCCGCCCCTGGTGCAGGAAGCCGCGGCCCGCGCCGTGCGCGACGGCGCCACCCAGTACACCAACGCCCTGGGCCTGGAGCCCCTGCGCGAGCGCATCAGCGCCTGGTATGCACAGCGCTTCGGTGTCAACGTGCCGGCCCGGCGCATCGTGGTCACGGCCGGCGCATCGGCCGCGCTGCAGCTGGCCTGCCTGGCGCTCATCGAGCAGGGCGACGAGATTCTGATGCCCGACCCGAGCTACCCCTGCAACCGCCACTTCGTGAGCGCTGCAGAAGGCAAGGCCGTGCTGCTGCCCACCACCGCGGCCGAGCGCTACCAGCTCAGCGCCGAGAAGGTGCGCGCCGCCTGGACCGAGAAGACCCGCGGCGTGCTGCTGGCCTCGCCGTCCAACCCCACGGGCACATCCATCGCGCCCGATGAGCTGCGCCGCATCCACGAGGTGGTGCGCGCGCACGGCGGCATCACCTTGATCGACGAGATCTACCTGGGCCTGTCGTACGAAGAAGAGTTTGGCCACACGGCGCTGGCCATCGACGAGAACATCGTCAGCATCAACAGCTTCAGCAAGTACTTCAACATGACCGGCTGGCGCCTGGGGTGGATGGTGGTGCCCGAGGCCATGGTGCCGGTGGTCGAGCGCCTGGCGCAGAATCTGTTCATCTGCGCCAGCACCGTGTCGCAGCATGCGGCGCTGGCCTGTTTCGAGGCCGAGAGCATTGCCGAGTATGAGCGGCGGCGGGCGGAGTTCAAGGCACGGCGTGACTTCTTTATCCCGGCCTTGCAGTCGATGGGGCTGTCGGTGCCTGTAATGCCGGATGGTGCTTTTTATGCCTGGGCGGATTGCACCGAGGCTGCATCGCGACTGGGTGTGAATGGCAGCTGGGATTTTGCGTTTGAGGTGATGAAGCGGGCGCATGTGGCGGTGACGCCTGGGCGGGATTTTGGGACTGCGGAGACGGAACGATTTGTGCGGTTCTCTACTGCGAATTCGATGGCGCAGTTGGAGGAGTCGGTTTCTCGGTTGCGTCGTTTGTTGGGGTGATCTGGTTGGTGGTTGCTTCTGTTCTTTTGTTGACGGCGGAGGCCGGGTCTCGGCCCGGCGGCCGAGGTACTTGTTCTTTGCTTCGCCAAAGAAAAGTACCCAAAAGAAAGGCGACCCCGCTGCCCGTGTCCCCCTCGCCTGGGGCGAGGGGGCAGCCTGCGATGCTCGGTCCTGGGGTGCACCGTGGAACTCGCTGCGTTCCCCCTGCGGGTGAACTTCGCTCAAACATCCACGGTGAGTCAGACAACGATGCGCGTGTCCTTCGGCACGCGCTCACCCCAGGCCCTGCGCTTCTCGGCACGGTCAGAAGGGGGTGGGAACGGACTCCACACGGGCCATTGCTTCGCTCGGCCCGGTGCGCCATCGCTGCGCTCGGCCTGGGCAGGGCGGCTGCGCCGCTCGTCGGCAGCGCGCAGCGCGAACCAACACCCGGCGCAGCTGCGAAGCAGCAGCCGTCCCTGACCCCGCTCCCCACCCCTGCTGGCTGCGCCGAGAAGCGCAGGGCCTGGGGTGGGTGCGTGTGCCGCAGGACACACGCACTTCGTGATCTGACTCGTCGCGGATGTTTGAGCGAAGTTCGAAGAACGCAGCGAGTTCCGCGACGCCACCCCAGGACCGAGCATCGCAGGCTGCCCCCGTTCGCCCGACAGGGCGAACGGGGGACGCAGACTGGGGGTCGCCTTTTCTTTGCCTACTTTCTTTTGGCGACGCAAAAGAAAGTAGGTGCGCCGCCGGGCGCACATCCCGGCTCCCGCCCTTTGCAAAAGCAAACGGCAGCCATGGAAGCCAGCCCAAGAACACCAACCAAGAGGCACAAAAATGCCCTTTGAATTCCCCATCCGCATCTACTGGGAAGACACCGACGCGGGCGGAATAGTCTTCTACGCCAACTACCTCAAATTCTTCGAACGCGCCCGCACCGAATGGCTCCGCTCCCTCGGCATAGGCCAACAAACACTCCGGGAACAAACCGGCGGGATGTTTGTCGTAACCCACAGCCAGGTCCGCTACCTGCGGCCAGCCAGGCTCGACGACGAACTCATTGTTACCGCCCAGCTGCAAGAGGCAGGCCGCGCATCGTTGACAATACTGCAGCGTGCGCTCCTGAAACCAGAGCAGCATGATGGAAGCGGAATGACCGAGAATGCTCCCGTGCTGCTCAGCGAAGGCACCATCCGCATCGGCTGGGTGGATGCCGCCACCCTCAAGCCCGCGCGGATACCGAGCCCCCTTCTGGACCAACTCTCATCGACTTCAAACACCGCAACATGAATTCGCAAAACATGTCCATCATCAGCCTGGTGCTGCAGGCCAGCTGGGTGGTGCAACTCGTCATGGCACTGCTGCTGGCGGTGTCCGTTGCCAGCTGGGCGGCCATCTTCCGCAAGGTCTTTGCACTCAAGCGCATCAAGGCGCTCAATGAAGACTTCGAGCGCGACTTCTGGTCCGGCACCAGCCTGAACGACCTGTTCGCCAGCGCCGCGCAGAACGCCAAGAACGCCGGCCCCATGGAACGCATCTTCGCCAGCGGCATGCGCGAGTACCAGAAACTGCGCGAGCGCCGCATCGCCGACCCCGGCACCCTGCTCGATGGCGCCCGCCGCGCCATGCGCGCCAGCTTCCAGCGCGAGATGGACGTGGTCGAATCCAGCCTGTCCTTCCTGGCCACCGTCGGTTCCGTCTCGCCCTACGTGGGCCTGTTCGGCACGGTGTGGGGCATCATGCACGCCTTCACAGGCTTTGCCGGCATGGAGCAGGTGACCCTGGCCACCGTGGCCCCGGGCATCGCCGAGGCCCTGGTGGCCACCGCCATCGGCCTGTTCGCCGCCATCCCGGCCGTGATCGCCTACAACCGCTTTGCCCGCGACATCGACCGCGTGGCCACGCACCAGGAGACCTTCATCGAAGAGTTCTCCAACATCCTGCAACGCAACCTGGGTGTGCAGCAGCACGCCGCGTCGTCGGCGTCCGGCCACTGACCGCAAGCAGGCAAGGAAGAAAGGGAAACAGCACCATGCCCGCCATGGCATCCCGCGGCCGAGGCCGCCGCACCATCAACGAGATCAACATGGTCCCGTTCATCGACGTGATGCTGGTGCTGCTCATCATCTTCATGGTGACAGCGCCCATGCTCACCCCCGGCTTGATCGACGTGCCCAAGGTCGGCAAGGGCACCAAGCCACCCAAGGTTTTCGCCCAGGTCATCGTGAACAAGGACGGTTCGCTGCAGCTCAAGACCCCCGAGGCCACGCGCAGCATGTCCCAGCGCGAGATCGGCGACGCCGCAGCGCGCTGGCAGAAGGACCAGACCAACAAGGAAACCGCCGTGGTCATCAGCGCCGACAAGGGCGTGCAGTACGAAAGCGTGGTCAAGGCCATGGACGCGCTGCAGCGCGCCGGCGTGCAGCGCGTGGGCCTCTCGGTCAAGCAGGGCGGCTAGACGACGACAACGCTTTGGGTGCCTGGCACGTTGTGTGTATGTGTATGCACCGCAAGCGGTAAACCACCGACGCTCCTTTCACCCATCCACGGAACCGACGACCGAGAAAGCGCTCCACCCCTTCCATGCACGCCCACGACGACCGCGACCAGTTTGCGCCCCCCGCCCCACCCGCACGCCTGCGCGCCATTTCGCTCGCGGTGCTGGTGCACCTGGCGCTGATCGGCGCACTGACCTGGGGCGTGAACTGGAAGGCCAGCTCCGACCAGCCTGCCGTGCAGGCCGAGCTGTGGTCCGCCGTGCCCCAGCAGGCCGCGCCGCCCGAGGTGACGCCGCCCACGCCCCCCACCCCGCCGCAGCCGCCCGAGCCCCGGCCCGCCCCCACGCCAGCACCGCCGCCGCCGCCTCCCCCACCGCCGCGCGCCGTGGAGCCCGACACACGCGAGGCCGACATCGCCATCGAACGCGAGAAAAAGCGCCTGGAGCAGGAGAAAAAGGCCCGCGCCGAGAAGCTCGAACGCGAAAAGCGCGAGCGTGAGCGCAAGGAAGAAGAGCGCGAGGAACGCCTGGAGCGCGAAAAGAAAGAAAAACTCGCCGAGCAGAAGAAGGCCGAGCAGGAAAAGGAACGGCAAAAGAAACTGGCCGAGGAAAAGCGCAAGGCCGAGGAAGCCAAGGAGGCGAAAGAAGCCGCTGCGAAGAAGCAGCAGCGCGCCGAGGCCGAGGCCAAGCAGCTCGCCGCCCAGCGCGAGGCCAACCTGCGCCGCATGCAGGGGCTGGCGGGCTCCGAGGGCAATGAGCGCTCCACCGGCACAGCGCAGCGCGACTCCGGCCCTTCAGGCAGCTACGGCGGCCGCGTGGCCGCCAAGGTCAAGCCCAACATCGTCTACCCCGACGCCATCTCGGGCAACCCGCGCGCCGAGGTCGAGGTGCGCCTGGCGCCCGACGGCACCATTGTCGGCAAGCGCCTGGTGCAATCGAGCGGCAACAAGGCCTGGGACGAAGCCGTGCTGCGCGCCCTGGAGAAGACCGAGACCTTGCCGCGCGATGTGGACGGACGCGTGCCGCCCTCGCTGACCATCGGGTTCAGGCCGCAGGACTGAGCACCGCTTCGGGCCCTTCAGAGGCCGCAGGCCGGCGCCAGGCCTCGCACCCTAAGCCGCCAGCGCCGCAAAGCCCTCGGCCATGCTGGAGGGGGCAATGCCATGGATCTCCGGCACCACCACGCCATGCGCGACGAACGGGTCAGCCTGCACGCGTGCAACGACCTCCTCCGTGGTGAGCTTCACCGCCAGAATGGCGCCGCCCTGGGCGCTGTCCAGCGAGCCGGCCAGCAGAAACACGCCGTCGCGGATGCCGTCCTGGATCCACTGCTTGTGCCCAGCCATCCACTGGCTGGCCTGGGCCTTGTTCGGCCCGAACTTCAGGAATACGACGTGCATGGCTGGCCCCTTCATGGTGATGGGTTGTTGACGACAAAAAGAGAAGGAAAGGCCCTCAACGGGCTGCCGCGCCCAGCCCCGGTCCACCATCGGCAATGGCAAGGATCCACGCTGTCAGCTGCGCCACCTCGCGGTGGATGAAGGTTTCATCGCGGAAGGCATTCGCCAGCGAGGCGATGCCCTGGCTGCGTGCCAACAGGTGCATGGCCAGCGTGTCGGCATCGTGGGAGCGCCCCAGCGCGACGAACTGCACCCGCAGCCACTGGCGGAACTGGCCGAAGACCATGCCCGCATCGGCCTGGGCCGGGTGGTCCAGCTTGGCCAGTTCGGCGCACAGCGTGCCCACGGGGCAGCCAAAGCGCTGGATGGCTTCGCGGTTGTCCACCATCATCTGCGCAAAGCACTGCAGGCGGTCGGCCGGCGTGTGTGCCGCCTGCGCCCAGGCATCGAGCATGGCCTGCGTCTGCACCCGGCGGTGCGCAATCACGGCAGCAAGGATCTCGTCCTTGGTCTTGAAGTGGTAGTAAAAATTGCCGCGCGAGATGCCCAGCGCCCCTGCAATGTCGGCAAACGCGGTGTTCTCGAAGCCACGCTCGTAGAACAGGCGGTCGGCCTGCTCCACGATGCGTTGGCGGGTGCTGGGCGCGGCGGGCGCACGGCTTGTCATGTTGCGGTCTTCCACCTCGATTAGGTCATACATCCTAATTATTAGGACAATTGACCCAAACAATCAATGCCTCCTTTGCACGCAAGATGACTCACTTGCGCAGATGCATGAATCGATGAAAAATTGCATCAACCTTGATGAAGGCATTGACCATGCGCACCACCATCACCATTGACGATGCCCTTTATGAAGAGGCATTGGAAGTTGCAGAGCCCGGGATGGACAAAGCAGAGCTGATCCGCGAGGCCATGAAGACTTTTGTGCGGGTGCAGGCCGCGAAACGGCTTGCATCCCTGGGCGGCGCGGCGCCCGACATGGCAGACATTCCCCGGCGCAGCGAAGGCCCTGCGCAGTGATACGCGTGCTGGTCGACACCTCTGTCTGGGTCGCTCACTTCCGCCAGCGCAACACCTCCCTGGTGGAATTGTTGTTATTGGATTCGGCCTTGATGCATCCGATGGTGCTGGGCGAGATCGCCTGCGGCACCCCGCCATCCCGGGCCACCACCATCGCCGACCTGCAGCGCCTGCAGCCTGCATCCGAAGCCAGTTTGGCGGAGGTGCTGGCTTTTGTGGAAAGAGAACAGCTGTTCGGCCTGGGTTGTGGTCTGGTCGACCTGACCCTTTTGGCCTCCACCTTGCTGACGCCGGGCGCCAGGCTCTGGACCCTGGACAAGCGGCTGGCCGCCTTGGCCGAGCGCTTTGGAGCCGCGCACCGCCCTGCGGTGCACTGAGAGCAGACAACAAAAAACCCGGTGGCCGCCAAGGCAGCCACCGGGTTCTTGCATCGCTTCTCTAGAGGACCACGCCTTCGAGGCGTGGCCCGCTCACCCGCTCTCCGTTATCGGTCGCGCCGCTCCATGCGGCGGTTCAGGTTCAGCGCGCCCAGCGTGCAGGCCACGCCCGACAGCAGGTACACCGTCACGGCCAGCAGGCCGAACTGGGCCGACAGGCCCAGCGCCACCAGGGGGGCGAAGGCGGCGCCGATGATCCAGGCCAGGTCGGCCGACAGGGCGGCGCCCGTGTAGCGGTACTTGGGCGAGAAATTGGCCGTCACCGTGCCCGAGGCCTGGCCGTACGACAGGCCCAGCAGCACAAAGCCCAGCAGCAGGAACATGGTGCTGCCCACCTCGCCGGTGTTCAGCAGCACCGGCGCCATGAAGCTGAACACGCCGATCATCACCGCCATGCCGCCCAGGAGCTTGCGCCGGCCCAGGTGGTCCGACAGCCAGCCCGAAATCATGATGGCCCCGGCCGCCAGGAAGGCGCCCACGATCTGCACGCCCAGGATCTGGGTCACGGGCTGGTCCGAATACAGGGTGATCCACGACAGCGGGAACACCGTGACCAGGTGGAACAGCGCAAAGCTGGCCAGCGCCGCGAACGCGCCCAGCAGCACATTGCTGCCTTCGTCACGCATCACGTCGCTCACGGGCACGGGCTGCAGCTCACGCTCCTGCAGCAACTCGGTGTAGGACTGGCCCACCACCAGGCGCAGGCGGGCGAACAGGGCCACCACGTTCACGGCAAAGGCCACGAAGAAGGGGTAACGCCAGCCCCAGGCCAGGAACTCCTGCACCGTGAGGTTGCTGTACAGGTAGGCGAACAGCCCGGCCGCCAGCACAAAGCCCACGGGCGCGCCCAGCTGGCCGATCATGGCGTACCAGCCACGGCGGTGCTTGGGCACCGACATGGCCAGCAGCGACGGCAGGCCGTCCCACGAGCCGCCCAGCGCCAGGCCCTGGCCGATGCGCAGGATCAGGAGCGCCACGATGGCGGTGGTGCCCAGGTCCTTGTAGCCAGGCAGGAACGCCATGCCCACCGTGCACACGCCCAGCAGGAACAGCGCGATGGTCAGCTTGGTACCCCGCCCCCAGCGCCGCTGGATGGCCATGGAGATGGCGGTGCCGATGGGCCGCACCACGAAGGCCACGGCCAGCAGCGCGAAGGCCGCCAGCGTGCCGTCCAGGCGCGACATGAAGGGAAACAGGAACGACGGGAAGACCAGCACGCAGGCGATCCCGAAAACGAAGAAGTCGAAATACTCGGAAGAACGGCCAATGATCACGCCGACGGCGATTTCACTGGGGGTGACGTCTTCATGCGTGTCTGCATGCGACAGGGAGGCGGAGTTCTCTTCATATCCCATCGAGGGGAGGGTGGCAGATGCGGTACTGCTCATGAACAGGGGCTCCTTTTGTGTTGTGTAACTGATACACCCACGTTTTACACCCAGCCTGCGCCCCCGACAAGTGCGGTTTCACCCAGATCACTGCAGGACAAACCCTCTACCTGCATCAACGGTCTTGACCGGGACGCCTCCAAAGGAGCAAAAAGTTGACCTTGGACAAAATGTCCAATGGACAAATTTACCCGCTCTATTACATTGAGCGCCAAATTGTCATTCGCGTTTACCCCTAAGAACCTGCAGGGCATCCTTTGTAACAACAAAGAGACGCCGAGCAGGCACCGAACGCAACTTTGGGTCCTTCATATGCCAAATCCTCCCCGACTTCGCGGGTCTGTTGCGTGGCTGCCAACGGCAGCACTCACCGCACTGGCCGCCAGCCTCACCGGCTGCAGCAAGGCTGTCGTCCTCAACCCCGCAGGCGACATCGCCTCCCAGCAGGGCCACATGGTCGTGCAGGCCACCTTGCTGATGCTGATCATCATCGTGCCGGTGATCGCCCTCACGCTGTGGTTCGCCTGGAAGTACCGCCAGAACAACCAGAACAACACCGAAGAGGACTACGACCCCGACTGGCACCACTCCACCACGCTGGAGCTGGTGATCTGGACGGTGCCGCTGCTCATCATCATCGCGCTCGGGGCCCTCACCTGGATCGGCACCCACAAGCTCGACCCCTACCGCCCGCTGGACCGCGTCTCGGCCACCAAGCCGCTCGAACCCCAGTCCACCCCCATGGTGGTGCAGGTCGTGGCCATGGACTGGAAGTGGCTGTTCTTCTACCCCGAGCAAGGCATTGCCACCGTCAATGAGCTGGCCGCCCCGGTGGACCGCCCCATCCTGTTCAAGCTGACCGCCACGTCCACGATGAACGCCTTCTACGTGGCCGACCTGGCCGGCATGATCTACGCCATGCCCGGCATGCAGACCGAGCTGAACGCCGTGATCAACAAGCCGGGCGTGTACCCCGGCATCGCCTCGCACTACAGCGGCTCGGGCTTCTCGGGCATGACCTTCAAGTTCCATGGCCTGAGCCAGGGCGACTTCGAGCAGTGGGTTGCCAAGAACAAAGCCGAGGGCAAGCCCCTGGACAAGGCCACCTACCTGAACCTGGTCAAGCCCAGCGAGCGCGACCCCGTGCAGCGCTTTGCCAGCGTGGAAGAAGGCCTGTACGACAAGGTGCTCAACCGCTGCGTCGAAGAGGGCAAGATGTGCATGCACCACATGATGTCCATCGACGAGCGCGGTGGCGAAGCCTTCATGAAGGCCCAGGGCCTGAACCTGCCCCAGGACGTGTGCACCGTGGACAACGCCGGCCAGATCGTCGCCGCCCTCGAAGCGCGCCACGCCACGGTCTACGACCGCACCCTCTCGCGCCAATGACCCGCGCCCAAGACAGATTGATTGACTGACTGACATGTCTACATCACCCGCAACCGAAACGCATTGGGCCCTGGGCCGAATCACCTGGGACTCCATACCCATGGCGCACGAGCCCATCGTGCTCATCACCTTCATCGGTGTCGTGCTGGGCGGCCTGGCCGTGCTGGCCGCCATCACCAAGTTCCGCCTGTGGGGCACCCTGTGGCGCGACTGGTTCTGCAGCATCGACCACAAGAAGATCGGCATCATGTACATGATCCTGGGCGTGGTCATGCTGCTGCGCGGCTTTGCCGACGCGCTCATGATGCGCCTGCAGCAGGCCATGGCCTTTGGCGACAACATGGGCTACCTGCCACCGCACCACTACGACCAGATCTTCACCGCCCACGGCGTGATCATGATCTTCTTCGTGGCCATGCCGCTGGTCACGGGCCTCATGAACTACCTGGTGCCGCTGCAGATCGGCGCGCGCGACGTGTCCTTCCCGTTCCTGAACAACTTCAGCTTCTGGATGACCACCGCCGGCGCCGTGCTGGTGATGGTGTCGCTGTTCCTGGGCGAGTTCTCCACCGCCGGCTGGCTGGCGCTCTCGAACCTGGGGGCGCAGAACCCGGGCGTGGGGCTCGATTACTACATCTGGGCGCTGCAGATCGCGGGGGTGGGCACCACCCTCTCGGGCATCAACCTGATCGTCACCATCATCAAGATGCGCGCCCCCGGCATGAACCTGATGAAGATGCCCATCTTCACCTGGACGGCCCTGTGCACCAACGCGCTGATCGTCGCCTCGTTCCCCGTGCTGACCGCAGCCCTGGTGCTGATGTCGCTGGACCGCTATGCCGGCACCAACTTCTTCACGAACGACCTGGGCGGCAACGCCATGCTGTACGTGAACCTGATCTGGATCTGGGGCCACCCTGAGGTCTACATCCTGATCCTGCCCTGCTTCGGCATCTTCTCCGAAGTGGTGGCCACGTTCTGCAAGAAGCGCCTGTTCGGCTACACCTCCATGGTGTACGCCACGGTCGTTATCACCATCCTGTCGTACCTGGTGTGGCTGCACCACTTCTTCACCATGGGCTCCGGCGCCAGCGTGAACACCTTCTTCGGCATCACCACGATGATCATCTCGATCCCCACGGGCGCGAAGATCTTCAACTGGCTGTTCACCATGTACAAGGGCCGCATCCGCTTCGAGCTGCCCATGATGTGGACCGTGGCCTTCATGGTCACCTTCGCCATCGGCGGCATGACCGGCGTGCTGCTGGCCGTGCCCCCGGCCGACTTCGTGCTGCACAACAGCCTGTTCCTGATCGCCCACTTCCACAACGTGATCATCGGCGGCGTGCTGTTCGGCCTGTTCGCCGGCATCAACTACTGGTACCCCAAGGCCTTCGGCTACAAGCTCGACCGTTTCTGGGGCCTGTGCTCCTTCTGGCTGTGGGTGGTGGGCTTCTATGTCGCCTTCATGCCGCTGTACGTGCTGGGCCTGATGGGCGTCACGCGCCGTGCCAACCACTTCGAAGACCCCTCGCTGCAGATCTGGTTCGTCATCGCCGCCATCGGCGCCGGCCTGATCGCCCTGGGCATCGGCTGCCTGCTGATCCAGATCGTGGTGAGCTACTTGAAGCGCGAGCAACTGCGCGACCACACCGGCGACCCATGGGACGCCCGCACGCTGGAGTGGGCCACCTCCTCGCCCCCGCCGGACTACAACTTCGCCTTCACCCCCAAGGTGTATGAGATCGACGCCTGGTGGGACATGAAGAAGCACGCCTACGCGCGCCCGCTCACCGGCTTCGAGCCCATCCACATGCCGGCCAACACCGGCTCGGGCGTGGTCATCTCGGCGCTGTCGCTGGTGCTGGGCTTTGCCCTCATCTGGCACATGTGGCCGCTGGCCATCCTGTCCTTCGCGGGCGTGGTGCTGGTATCCATCGTCCACACGTTCAACTACAAGCGTGACTTCTACATCCCCGCCGCCCAGGTGACGGAGACCGAGAACCTGCGTACCCAACAACTGCGCGCCGCCCATGTCTGATATCACCTACAACCTTGCCGCTGCCGCTACCACGGCGGGCGGCCCCACGGCCGCCACACTGCCGCGCCGCGAGTACCACCTGGCGCACGAGCCCCACCCCGAGAACGGCACCGCCCTCGGGTTCTGGCTCTACCTGATGAGCGACTGCCTCATCTTCGCCGCGCTGTTCGCCACCTATGGCGTGCTGGGCCGCAGCTACGCCGCCGGCCCCACCGGCGCGCAGCTGTTCGACCTGACGCTGGTGGCCATCAACACGGCCTTCCTGCTGCTGTCGTCGATCACCTTCGGCTTCGCCATGATCAAGAAGCAGCAGAACAACGTGAACGGCACGCTGCTGTGGCTGGCCATCACCGGCGTGTTCGGCCTGTGCTTCCTGGGGCTGGAGCTGTATGAGTTCCACCACCTCATCCACCAGGGCGCGGGCCCGCAGCGCAGCGCCTTCCTGTCGGCCTTCTTCACGCTGGTCGGCACCCACGGCCTGCACGTCACCTTCGGCCTGATCTGGCTGGTGGTGCTGATGATCCAGATCAAGAAGCACGGCCTGATCCATGAGAACAAGCGCCGCCTGATGTGCCTGTCGATGTTCTGGCACTTCCTGGACGTCGTCTGGATCGGCGTCTTCACCTTCGTGTACCTGATGGGAGTTCTGTAATGGGCGCCGCACAACACACTGCACACGGCCATGACAGCCACGGCCACGACGACCACCACGGCGACGTGGGCCCGCACAGCTCGTTCTCGGGCTACATGGTCGGCTTCGTGCTGTCCATCATCCTCACCGCCATCCCCTTCTGGCTGGTCATGGCCAAGGTGATCTCGGACCGCAACACCGCCATCCTGGTGCTGGGCGCCTTCGCCATCGTGCAGATCCTCGTGCACATGGTCTGCTTCCTGCACATGAACGGCAAGATCGAAGGCGGCTGGACCCTGCTGTCCACCATCTTCACCGTGGTGTTCGTGGCCATTGCCATCAGCGGCACGCTCTGGGTCATGTTCCACATGAACGCCAACATGATGCCCGGCCACAACTCGGCCACCAGCACGCCGGCCACGCAGACCGAAGGCGGCGCCGCAGGCCACCACACCCCTTGAGGGTGACGGCAGCCCCGCCGGCAGCGGTGGGCCTGCTTTTGATTGCACAGCGGCCGCCTCCAGCGGCCGTATCTGTTTCTGGCCTGTGCGCCAGGGGTCCCGACAAGGAGTTTTCGATGTCTGCAACCAAGGCCACCTCCCGCCGCCTGCGCCGGGCCGTGCTGCTGGTGCTGGGCGCGGCCCTGTTCCTGGGCTTCATCGCCCTGGGCACCTGGCAGGTGCAGCGCCGGGTGTGGAAGCTCGACCTCATCGAGCGCGTGGACCAGCGCGTGCACGCCACCCCCGTGGCCCTGCCCCCGGCCAGCGCCTGGCCCGGCATCACGGCCGACACGCATGAATACCTGCCCGTGGCCGTCACCGGCCGCTGGCTGCCCGGCAAGACCGTGCTCACCCAGGCCGTCACGGCCCTGGGCTCGGGCTTCTGGGTGATGGGCGCCCTGCAGCAGGCCGACGGCACCCAGGTGCTGGTGAACCGCGGCTTCATCCCGCAGGACCAGCGCGCGGAATGGACCGGCAACAAGGCCGACAGCGGCACCGCCCCCGTCACCGTGCAGGGCCTGGTGCGCATGAGCGAGCCCAAGGGCGGCTTCCTGCGCAGCAACGAACCTGCGGCGCAGCGCTGGTTCTCGCGCGACGTGGCGGCCATGGCCCAGGCGCTGCAGTTGCCGCAGGCAGCGCCGTTTTTCATCGACGCCGGCCTGCCCCAGCGCGGCGTGGCCAACCCGACGGCCGAGGCCGTGGAAGTGCACGGCGCGGCAGCCGCCACTGCCGGCACCACCTGGCCGCGCGCAGGGCTCACCACCATCCGCTTTCCCAACAGCCATGCGGTGTATGCGCTCACCTGGTATGGGCTGGCGCTGATGGTGCTGGGCGCGGGCTGGTTCGTGGCGCGCTACGAGCGGCGCCAGGACAGCCAAGGCGCGGGCCATTAGACTCACCCCATGCCTCTGCAACGCCTCGCCAAGAGCGCCGAGTTCCTGCGCAACCCGCGCGCCGCCGATGCCGCTGCCGGCATCAAGAACCTGCAGCAGCTGATCCAACTGCGCTGGATGGCCGTCATCGGCCAGATTTTCACCATCGAGGTGGCCAGCCACAGCCTGCGCCTGGCCATCCCGCTGCAGCCCATGCTGCTCGTGGTGGGTTGCCTGGCCGTGTTCAACGTGGTCAGCCTGCTGCGCCTGCGCACGGGGGTGCAGGTGCGCAATGTGGAGCTGTTTCTGGCCCTGCTGGTGGACGTGGCCGTGCTCACCACCCAGCTGTACCTGAGCGGCGGCACCAGCAACCCGTTTGTCTTTTTGTACCTGCTGCAGATTGCGCTGGGCGCCATCTTGCTGCGCGGCGCCTACATCTGGAGCATGGTGGGCATCACCACCGCATGCTTTGCCCTGCTGGCCAACTACCACCTGCCGCTGGAGCTGCCGCACGACCTGCACCAGGGCCTGTCGAGCCTGTATGTGCTGGGCCTGCTGGTGTGCTTTGTGCTCAACGCCATTCTGGTGGTCATATTCATCACCCGCATCAGCCTGAACCTGCGCGAGCGCGACGCCCGCCTGGCCGCCGCACGTCGCCGCCGGGTGGAAGAAGAGCACATCGTGCGCATGGGCCTCTTGGCATCGGGCGCGGCGCACGAGCTGGGCACACCGCTATCGACCCTGGCCGTGATCCTGGGCGACTGGGCGCACGACGAAGAGCTGATGGGCGACGAGGTGCTGGGCGAAGACATCACCGAAATGCGCACCCAGGTGCAGCGCTGCAAGAGCATCGTGAGCGGCATCCTGCTATCGGCCGGCGAGGCGCGCGGCGAGGAGTCCGAACAGACCACCGTGTGCAAGTTTGTCGACGCCCTGGCCGAAGAATGGCGCACCACGCGCACCATGCCCGCGTTTTCGTACCGCAATGATTTTGGCGAAGACACGCCCATGGTGTCGGACACCACGTTGAAGCAGATGGCTTTCAATGTGCTGGACAATGCACGCGACGCATCGCCCCAGTGGGTGGAGCTGGTGATCACCCGCGACGACACGGCCGAGGCGCCTGCGCTGTGCATCACCGTCAACGACGCAGGCCCCGGCTTTGCGCCGCAGATGCTGGAGCACCTGGGCGAGCCCTACCAGTCCACCAAGCAGCGCCCCGGCAGCGGCCTGGGCCTGTACCTGGTGATGAACGTGGCCCGCACCCTGGGCGGCAGCGTCACCGCGCGCAACCGGGCCGGCAACGGCGAAGGCAGCGGCGCCCAGGTGAGCATTCGCCTGCCCCTGGCCGCCATCGCCCTGCCCCGCGGTCACCGGCCGGCGTGATGCCCAGTCAAAGTTGACTTTGTACTAGAACAAACCTCGGACCAGACCGCCATGGACGACACCACCACCAGCAGCCCCGCAGCAGCAACCGCAGACGCGCCCAAGGACGCCAAGGAAACCAAGCGCCAGCTGCTCATCGTGGAAGATGACGAGGCCTTTGCCCGCACCCTGGCCCGCTCGTTCGAACGCCGCGGCTACCGCGTGCTCCAGGCCGCCAGCCTGCCCGAGGTGGAAGCCCTGCTCACCCAGCACACCCCCGGCTACGCCGTGGTGGACCTCAAACTCAAGGGCGACGCATCGGGCCTGGCCTGCGTGCAAAAGCTGCACGCCGCCAGCGAAGCCATGCTCATCGTCGTGCTCACCGGTTTTGCCAGCATCGCCACCGCCGTGGAGGCCGTGAAGCTGGGCGCCTGCCACTACCTGGCCAAGCCGTCCAACACCGACGACATCGAGGCCGCCTTCGGCCTGCGCGAGGGCGATACCGAGGTGGATGTGACCAACCGCTCCAGCTCGCTCAAGACGCTGGAGTGGGAGCGGATCCACGAAGTGCTGGCGGAAACGGGGTTCAATATCTCGGAGACGGCGCGGAGGCTGGGGATGCACCGGAGGACGTTGGCGCGGAAGCTGGAAAAGCAGCAGGTGAGTTGAGCACAGCACCTAGTTTGGTGCATCATTCGCTTGGCAAAAGTGTTTGGAACATATTGCGTACCTCATCCTCACTCATCGATTGGCGCTCTATTTCATTGGCTGTTGGAATCGGCGCTCCTTCACCCTCATCTGGCTCATCGGCATCGTCAGAGTAGTTAGCAAGCTCTACTCTCAGTGTTTCCAGCGCCTCCGAAAAATGGTGCCTCCATTTTCCACCGTCAACCAACTCCGTTAGATTATCGATAATATCTTGCCGCTCATCATAGTCACCACAAGAATCCCACTCTTCTCGCCAGCCAATTTCCTTATAATAGCGTAGCGCCTTATTTAAATTTCTCGTGTCACGCTGGCGCCAACCTTGAACTTGGCCAGGAAAATCTACCATTCGACGCCAAACACCTGCAGTCGCATTAGGTAAAGCGAGTAGCAATTTTTCTAGCAGCCGCAGTCGGATTTGATCTCCGCCATTTTCAACAAACCATTCCAATCCAGCCCATTCAAAAATCAAATCTGGAACTCTCCAAAAATTCACTCCCTGCTGGGGAATTTGGTCAATCAGTTGCCCCATTGCGTCAAAAACCGCCTGCTTTATATGCTGCGATCTTTCATCATTAAAGAAATCCGCAAGAAAAGCAAGTCGATTTTCTCGCCCCGCATCAATGGGAAATCCAATAGTCTGTCCGTCATCAGATCTGGACCAGCGAACATGTGGCGCTGAAAGAAGTTCTGCAATTTTTTCGAGAATCAAGCTCCGCCTGCTATTGTAGTTTGGATGAGCTCGCAACTCAGGCTTCGCTTTCACCAAGCGCCACAATGCAACAACTTGTTCGAAGCGAACCGCAGAATTCAGGAGATCATCGAATATTTCTGGAGTTTCTGAAATTTGCAAAGAAACGTAATCCTTCACCGAAGGATTTAAAAAATCAACATTATCGAAATCTATTACAACAAAAGCCCCTTCCAGCAAGCGCAATGCCTCCTTGAAATCCAAAGGACTGCATTTGAAATGATATTTCTCCGCCCTGGCAGAGTGAAATTTATTAAAAACCACCTCAAATTCTTTGACGTCATTTGCCGCATAGACAGTATATAAAACCAACAGGAGAGATTTGCCACTCTCCGGTATATCATTTCTAAAAGCGTGACCCCATATTTTCGTTGGATCCCTCAGAAGATCTTTCACGAATTGTTGATAAAAAGGCGGGGCAACATCATTTACACGTTGCAAGCTAGCAAGCCATTCAATTAAGCGCGGATTGAAGTGAGGATGTTTTATGACATGAAGATAAAATTTATCTCGAAGCATTTCATCTTTGTGTGCCCGAGACAATGTACTGAAGTAGAGATGGTTATATACCATCCGCGCACGATCACCAAAATTGTAATCCCCAAGCTCAAGCACAACTCGGTCCCTGACCACTGTACTGCTATTCAGCCGCTCAGAGAGCTGAATAGCGCCTCCTAAGATGTGTTCCCGTGTGGTGAGAATGAATCTGGAGTATGGAGAGCTTTGTACCATCTCCATGAAATCAACTACTGCCTTGTCTTGATTTCTTCCAAAATAGTCCCTCCGATCCCCAAGAAATGTTTGACCAAGGAAGTCATCGTAGTAGAATACCTGCTTTTCTTCATGGCGATATAGCTTCTTGCCTTCTGAAATATCTCCAGCCATCACCACCGGCTGATATCCCTCTTCAAGATTAGAATAGAGCAAAAGTTCAGCCAAGGTCGTCTTTCCAATTCCTGGCGCACCGGATATCACAATTATTCGATTCGCATCAAGTATCTGCCTTGCACGTGGGTATGCATTGTTTTGAACAAACAGTGGAAGCTTTCGACGAATTCTTTGCACCTCGAACTCAGTTTGACAAATCTCTGCGTTGTGCATAATTCGTTCAAGAACACTGGTACTCGTCAGCCATAGCTTGAAGTTGGATCGTTCAACAGCCGGGTGTCTGGCGAGCAGTCCGTCCAAGTCATCAACACCAATGACATCGGCAGTAGATTTGATATGCGGAGCCAGCGCTTCCATGATCGCATCTTTATTAGCAGGACTTAGCGGAACACTTGTCACCAAGACATAACGCGCTGGATTTACCCTGATAATTTTAGGAAGCTCCGAGGCCTTCAAGTGCCGGAGTAATGCTGCGAATCCCGATTGAAAATAATGCTTGCACTGCACGACTATCGAACTCTGCGGGCTAGTTGCATAGCGCAGATCTATACCGCCATCGCGGCCAGACTTAAATGCCTCAATCGCAACACCCCATTCGGCTTGTAGTAAATCACGGGCAATTTCTTCGAAGTCTTGCGGCGATAGTGCGTCGTAGTTGTAGTTTGGCATTTTTCAATGATTCAAGGCGCTCTAAGTTTCGGACTAAGCTCGGTCCCTCGCCGAGTTCGCTCAAATAACTTTGCCATAGAAGCACCTATCTGTGTGAAGTAATTGGGCCTCCTTGGTATTTCAGGGCGATGCACAAACGACATTGAGCGTCCAAGGGACTTAGTCGTCGCATCCTGGGCAACTGCATAGACGCCAGACACGATCCTCTCCCCGTGGCCTGAGAGGTCCTGCGGGAGTTGGTAGAGTCTCTGCAATCGAGCCATCAGGTGACGCCGTGTTGATAGTCCTACACAAGAGCGCACGCACCACGCCCGCTGTGCATCCAGAGATACGAGACCGCCAAAGTCTTAATCCAGCGCTTTGGCATTCCCTGTCCTAGTGCCACCAAGAGCGTCAAGAAGCGATTGCATCGGACAATACGTTGACGTGCCGGCTGCAAATTTCACCTGAAGTGGTACGTTACGGTTAGGTGCAGCACAAAGCCATGGAGTTTCAAAGCAAAAACTGACCGACCCACCAGGCAGAAAAAATTCTACCGCGCCGGCACCCCACCCTGCCACTGCCCCCAGTTCCGCACAATGTGGTCCACCACCCGCGTGCCCACCAGCGCCACGTTTTCCACCGTCTCCGCAAAGCCCCCTGCCGTCTCACCCGGCGCAGGGTCCAAGTGCTGCAGCGTGGTCTCGTTCGGGTTGCCCTGGTCAAAATTCACCGCGCCGCGCAGGCTCATCAGCCGGTCGGTGCCGTGGGTGCGCTTGACCACCAGGGCGATGGCGGCGGCTTCCATCTCCGTGATCACATAGTCATCGGCGCCGTAGAGCTTGGCGATGTACTGGGCCTGGCGCGACATGCCGGGGCCGTGGAAAAAGGTGTCGCCGGTCATGTGGGTGCCGCTGGTGACGGCGGGGCTGCGGCGGGCCGCTGTGTCGGGGTAGCGAAGGCGGTAGGTGCGGGCGCTGTCGGAGTCCTTGAGGGGCACGTCCACCGTGAGGTTCATGGCCCAGTCCACCAGCAGGGGGTTGAGCTGGAAGCGGCGGTATTCCTCATAGCCCTTGCGCGGCATGAAGGTGGGTGCGCCGGGGGTGTTTTCTTCAGGCGCCCAGCGGTGGCCCAGGTCGTAGTCCACCAGCCAGGTGCCCCAGCTCACATCGGCAATGGTGCCGCGCTGGGGCGGCGTGCCGGCCACGCCGGAGATCACGTAGTACGCCTCTGCAAAGTCGAACTTCGGGTTGAGCAGAATGGCCTGCATGGACGAGGACGAGTTGACCTTGCCCATGCCCAGCACGGCGCCGCACACGCCATCCGCATTGCAGTACACGGGGCCCAGGGCACCGGGCACGGTGATGGGGGTGGCGTCTTTCCAATACCGCTCGTACCAGTGCTGGAACTCGCCCGCGCGGTCGCCGGTATTCTTGCCGATTTCGAACATGGCGGCGACGAAGACCTTGACGCGGATGGGTGCAGTAGCAGTGGCCGTCGCAGAGGGTGCCGTGGCGCAGCCCATGATGGAGGCCGCGGCCAGGGCCGGCACAAGCCAGCGCGCGGGACGGAGAAAACAGGGGTGGTTGAAAAGCATGGAAGACACCTTGGCAAGGGAAAGATAAGTGGCTGTGCCTTGTGGGCGGCACATGCCAGCGGCACCGCAAGAATTACGCCATTGTGCGCCCGGCAATCCGTGCCGGATCAGTGTGGCCGGTAGCGCTGGATGAGGGCGGCAATCGCTTTACCGTCGTCGTCTTTTCGGCGCTCGGCACGCATGCGCGCGGTGTTGCCCATCCACCCAGTGATGTCGGGATCTGCGCCGTGTTTGAGCAGCAGCTCCACCATTTCCGGATAGTCGCGCTGCACCGCCAACGAGAGCGGTGTCTCGCCAATCGTGGCCTCGTCATGCGCGTTGACGTTGGCACCTTGCAGGATCAGCCACTCAGCCACCCGGTAGTGCTCGCCCTCCACGGCGTAGTGCAGCGAGGTACGGCCCAGGTCATCGAATGCACCGAGCGCGTGGTTGCCTGCGGCCAGCAATCGAAGCAGTTCTTCCTGGTCGCCATCGGCCGCCGCACGGTGCAGGCGCTCTTTCTCGAACCAATCGTCATCCATGGGCATGGCCCCGAGGGTAACCCGCCAGCGCAGCCATGGGCTCGCCAGTCAATCCAACGGCACAATCCGGCTCCATGCCCCCTTTGCGCACCATGCTCGCCAGCGGCCTTGCCCTTCTTCTTGCCCTGCTGCCGGCAGGCACCGCGTGGGCCGAAGACCTGTGCGCCCCCAGCCCTGAAGAAGCCGCGGTGCGCTTTGTCCAGTGGAGTGGTGGCGCAGAGGCACGGCGCACCGCCGAGCTGATCGAGCCGCGCAGCCTTGCACCGTTCAAGCAACGGCTGGCGCAGCTGATGGACGCGCGGTACTCGCCCGATTCCGAGGCCTTCAGGGAGCGCTTGCTGGGGCCGGGCTGGACGGCGCAGCGCATGGCGGCAGCGACCGACAAGGAGCTCGTGGGCCAGTTCCTGGCGGGGGGCCAGGCCCTGCGCCGCGATTGGAAAATCTCCGGCGTGCGCGCCATCGACAGCCAGCGCGGCCTGCTCGATGGCCGGGAGGTCACGGTGTCTTACCAGGTGGAGAGCCCCACCCTTGGCAGCAGCACGCAGAAGCGCACGTTCACCGCACACCCCTCACCTGGCAACAAGTGCTGGCTGGTGCAGATGCCGACCGAATCGCGGGTGCGGCTGGACGAGATCGCCCAGGCCTTGAAGGCCTCACGGCCGCAGGTGGACATTGCCCGTGCGGGCCCGGCCCGGGCCGACTGGCTGGTGGCGCCTGCCAGCTACACCCCCAAGCCGGGCATGAAAGAGCTGGCACACCGTGGTGAAGCAGGTTCATCTTCTTCCCCCGCCTGGGTGGACATGGGGGCGGCGCTGCTCACCGCAAAGGACCTGGTGGGTGCCCGTGCCGCGTGGGACTGCGAGGCGTCGTTCGCGGGCCCTGAAGATCCGGCCATCTGGCTCACGCTGTCGGCCGATGGATCGAACGCCTTGACGGAATGGACGCGCTCGCACCACGGCGCCACCCTGGCCATGGTCGTGAACGGGCAAGTCGCGGTGATCGCCCGGGTGGCCGGGGTGCTGGGGTCGAAGCTGCAGATGTGCCTGCCGGGCGCCAGCCTGGAGCAGGCGCAGGCACTGGCGAACGACCTGATGGGAACGCCCAGGTAACCCCCGGGGGAGCGAGCCTGCAGAACGGCAATACGGCCCATTGAGGGCCAACCCTAATGCACCTGAATTAATTCAAGTGCATTATGGAGCCCATGATGCCTGCCCTTGCCTCGCCCGCCGACGACCCTTCGCCATCGCCCTCCCCCTCCCCCGCCGACCCGCAAGCCACCCGCACCCGCCTGATCGAAGAGGCCATGCAGCTCATGGCGCGCGAGGGGATGAATGCCGTGTCGCTGCGGCGCATCGTGATCGCGGCGGGGGCGCAGAATCCTTCGGCCCTGCACTACCACTTTGGCGGGCGCGATGAGCTGGTGGCGGCCATCTCCTGCTACCTGCAGCAATGGCTGGAACCCCGTGCCTGCGCGCGATTGGAAGCCCTGGCCGGCCAACCCGGCTACACCGTGCGCGATGTGGTGGAGGCCGCCTTTGGCCCCGTGATCGCCATGCTGAGCGAACCCGCGCTGGGGCGCGATGCCGTCAACTTCATCGGGCGGCTGGGATGGGACTATGGCGAGAAGGGGCAGGAGATTTCGGCCGCCCTGCACCGCCGCACGCTGGAGCTGACGCTGGCGCGGCTGCAGGCGCTGATGCCCGGCGTGGGGCGCGAGACCATCCAGTTTCGCCTGTTGCTGACCATGAACGCGGTGTATTACGGCATCTCGTACCGCAGCTACATGCGGCGCTCGCCGTTCGGCCCCATGGAGCTGGCGATGCCGGGCGATGAGGAACGCCAACAGACTGAATTCCTCGATTACCTGGTGGCCGGCCTGAGCGGCTAAGGCAGCGCTGCTGGCCTGGCTGCTGACGAACGCCCGGCCAGAGCGCTTTCTTAGCCACTTTCCTCCTGCTGATGAACCACGCGTGTGCGTTGCCTGGGCAACGCACCTGCAGCGCCAGCCTGCGCCCATTTTTGACTGCAACCCTGTGGAGACAACGATGAAGAAAAAGACGACGACACACCCAAGTAACAACACCAACACTGCCCAGCCCGGCATGCCCTGGCGCCGCACCCTGCTGGGCCTGGCCGTGGCCACCGCTCTGACTGCCTGCGGCGGTGGCGGGCAGGCGCTGGTGGATGGCGGCGGCGCCGGCTCGGGCGAGTTCACCATCAGCACGCACGAGCTGGCCAGCCGCGCCAAGGCCGCGCGCACACCGGGCACGGCGGGTGTCACCGTGGCGCCGGGCAGCAAGCTGGCTGTGCAGTTCGGCGCGGCGGGGCCAGACCTGAACCGGGTGCGCTACACGCGCTACGGGTTGGCGGCCCATGCGGGCAAGCCGGTGGATGCGGTGCTGGTAGCGATGCCGGGCACGCTGGCCGCGTCGCACAGCTATTTGATCCTCGCCGAGAACCTGGTGCGCCGCATGTGGGCCGACCACAAGGCGGTGGTGGAGGTGTGGGGCGTGGACCGCCGATCCGTGGCACTGCAGGACATGGAGGGCCTGAACATTGCCGAGCGCGAGCGCGATGCCGCGCTGGGCCTGAATTACCTGTACGGCGCCGAGCTGGGCCTGCCGCTGCCGGCCAAGCTGGCGCGGCGCGCGGTGTTCCATGAAAGCCGCGAAATCCCCTTCCTCGCGGACTGGACGCCGCAGGTGCATTCGCTGGACCTGGATGCGGTGGTGACCGCAGCGCACACGGTGGCGCGCGATGGCAATGTGTTTCTGGGCGGGCATTCGGCGGGCACGGGTTTTGTGGCGCGCTATGCGGCCACGGACTTCAACCTCAGCGGCACAGGCGCAGCGCAGCCGGGCTATGCCAAGCTCAAGGGGCTGGTGCTGTTCGAGGGGCCGGGCGGTGCGCTGGCCACCAGCGCCCCCACGGCGGCGCAGCTCGATGCGGTGGAGCGCGCGGCCGATGGCGGGCTGTACGCCGCCGTGGCCTCGGGGGCGGAGCCGGGCTTTGTCTCGCGCCCGGGCCTTACGCCGCGCGTGAGCGCATCGACCGAGATCGCGGGCATGCAGATGGCCTTCGAAGGCACCATCAACGGCACGCAGGCGCTGCTGCAGCAGGACCAGGGGGGAGTGGCGGGCAACAACGTGTACGCGCGGCTGGCCGACTTCAGCAAGCGCGACTTTCCCGTGACGGCGGGCGCGGCCATCGGCACCTTCATGGACGATGACAACCTGCAGCGCACGGTGTTCTATTCCGTGTCGATGGGCGCCCTGGGCCCGGCGCGCGCCGACGGCTTGCGCACCTGGCTGGACAATACCGACCCGCTGCCCGCCGCGGCCTACCGCGACTTCGGCCCGCAGCCCGCCACGCTGGTGGCCAGCCCGCCGGCCTGGGGCAAGGAGGTGGAGCCCACCAACCTCAAGCGCCTGTCGCGCGCGTTGTACTTGGGCAACACCACCTACAGCGACTGGTACTACCCCAGCTCGGGCCTGCTGCTGGCCAATGCAGAGGGCAGCGGCGGCGCCAACCTGGGGCTCGATACCAGCGCCCTGTCGCTGCCCGTGGCCCAGGGCGGGCGCGGCCGCGCCGACATCGTGAACCAGACACAGGCGAAAAAGATCAACATCCCCGTCATCGCCTTTGGCGGCACCAACGGCCTCACGCCCGTGGCCGGCATCTGGCGCGGCTTTGCCGAGGCCATTGCGCCCTGCGCTGCTGCGAGTTGCAAGGTCGGCATTGCGCGCACGCCCGCAGGCCAGGCCACGCTGGTAGCCAACCGCCAGTACGGCGGTGTGGATGGCGGCTTCGAGGTGCACATGAGCGAGGGCTATTCGCACGTGGACATCGTCACTGCGGATGACGATGCGACGAACAACGTGATCCGGCCGCTGGCGGCCTTTCTGCAGCGCAACGTGAGCGCGGGGGCGGGCAAGTGATGCGGGGCCTGCTTTTGTCGCTGGCGCTGGGTGGCGCCACCACCATTGCCCATGCCGCAGACCCTGCCGCTCTGGACTGCCTGGGCCCGGTACGGCACGAATCGCCCGCGCCCGGCTCGGCCGAGTGGGCGCAGCGCGATGCCGACAACATGGCCTGCGCACGCCAGCGCATCGACGATTTTGCGCAGCAACCCGCCGCGCTGTTCACCCCCGGCAAGACGCCCGCGCTCGATGCCTACCGCAACCCGGCCAGCCATGCCGGCAAGCGCTTTCGGTACACCGAGGCGAGCACACCGTCTGCATCGGGCAAGCCGATTGCCGTGGAGATCTACCGGCCCTGCGCCGCAGGCAGCTGCACGGGCCTGCCGGCCGGGCTCAAGACCTTCGAGCCGCCCTACCCTGCGGTGGTGATCGTGCACGGGGGCTACAGCTCCAAGCGATTGCACCGCTCGGCCGCGCAGGTACTGGCCGAGGCGGGGTACATGACCATCGCACTGGAAACCACCGCGCCCATGGGCACGCACGGGCCCGATGCGCAGAGCGTGGTGGACTGGCTTTTTGCCACACCCAAAGCGCCGCTGGCGGGCGATGCCGCCCGGTTCTTCCCGCACTGGGACCAGCTCGATGCGCGCATGGTAGGCATTGCCGGCCACTCCCAAGGCGGCAGCACGGCCAGCCTGATCGGGCAAACGGACAAGCGCATCGGTGCCATCGTGGCATGGGACAACCTCACGGCGCTGAAGACCGGCTGGGTGGACAAGATCGGCATGGACCCGGCCGCCGACCTGGCGATCCGCACGCCCGCGCTGGGCATTGGCGCGGACTACTACTTCAAGGTGGTGCCCACCACCGAGCCCCCCGAACCCGCCAAGACCAACACCCAGGGCGGCCGCGGCCGGGGCACGGAGGCCCACCCCAAGGACCCGGGCTACCAGGAACTCAAGGCAGCCGGGGTAGACACCATGCTGGTCATGCTGCGCGCGGGCACGCACCTGGACTTTTCGCTGTTTGGCGGGCCGGCCAGCCGGTATGGCGAGGGCGTCATCAACTACTACACGCTGGCCTGGTTCGACCGTTACCTCAAGGGCGCGCACGACCCCGCGCTGGCGACCGATGCCTTCAAGCGCCTCACGGCGCAGAGCTTCGACGACTCGGCCGACCGGCACAACATCAGCCAGGGGCTGTACGACAGCAAGGCGGTGGCAGCGGGCGATGCCATCACCCAGGGCAACCGGCCGTACCGGATCGCCGGCACGCCGGTGCGCGACCGGCTGTCGTTCTACTTCCGGTCGCGCTGCGCGATCACCCAGCCGGGCAGCACGCTGCGGGTGGGGTCGGAGGACATGCGGGCGGCGGGGTGCCGGTAGGTTGGGCCCCCCAAGTGCTACAGGGGCTTGTGGCGCGAGGGCTGGGTGCAGTCAGGGACAATGGCGGCCTGCCCTGCAAACCGCCTCCATGCCCTCCCCACGTTCTGCCGCCCCCGCTTCCTCCCCTGCACGCAGCTGGGCCCACGCCCGCATCACGGCCACGGTCGAACAGCGGCGCGTGCTCGACTCTGCGGCGCCAGCCATCGTCATCAGCGCACTGGCGGGCACGGGCAAGACGACCACGCTGTGCATGAAGGCGTGCAACCTGCTGTTGCAGGCAGGCAAAGCGGGGCAGGCCCGGGAACCGGCGCCCATCCTGTTCCTGGCGTATTCGCGCGCCGGGGTCACGGCCATCCGCGACCGCATGCTGCAGCTGCACGGCAAGGTGCCCGCGAGCATGCAGATCCTGACCATGGAGCAGCTGTGCGAGGTGGTGCTCAAGGAACAGGGCGACCCGGTGGAAAAGCTCGACGACCCGGTGCGCCGGCGCTTTCTGATCCTGCAGGCGCAGCAGGCCCTGCGGTTGGAGCTGGAGCGCAATGACCATGGCGGGGGCAGCGACGATGACGAACTGCTGGCGCAGAACGTGGACATTGATGCCTTCCTGGCCTTCGAGGCGCTGGCCAAGAAGAAGCTGCTGCACCGGGACATCGAGGATTCGGGCCTGGACCTGCGTGCCTTCTGCGACGACCAGGGCCTGGACTACGGCCTGTGCCGCCTGTACGGCCAGTACGAGCGCATGCGCGTGGGCATGAACCACGAGCCGCGCTTCTATGCCGAGGGCGACTGCACCTTCGAGCTGTGCCGCCAACTGGGCGCGCTGGACTGGGACCAACCCCTCGATGCCCTGCGCGAGCGCTACAGCGCCGTGCTGTTCGACGAACTGCACGACCTGGACGAGGGCGCACTGATGGTGCTGCGCAAGCTGGTGCAAGGGGGCAACGGCCTTTTCGTGGGCGCGGGAGATTTCAACCAGCACATCCACGAGGGCTCGTTCTCGGTGTTCGGCTCGGGCCTGCAGCGCATGCGCGAGTGCCTGCCGGCGGACACCGAGGTGCTGGCGATCAACACCACGCGGCGCTTCGGCGCGGAGATCTGCGCGGCGCTGAACCCGCTGTTCGGCGTGGCGTTTGCGCCCATGGCGCAAAGCTCCGATGCGTTTGCGCACCTCACCTACGACAGCGACGAGCACTGCGCCGCGCAACTGGTGGAGTTGCACGGGCAGATCGTCAATGCCTGGGGCGCGCTGCAGGACGCCAAGGGCGACGGCAAGGGCACAGGCCAGAACAACAGCTCGCTCAACGTGGTGCTGCGCAGCCCGCAGGACAGCATCCTGCTCGAATGGGTGTTCGGCCACGAGGGCGTGCACTATGGCTGCCAGGGCATGAGCCCGTTCTACCTGCGCCGTGAGGTGGCACTGGCCCTGGCGCTGATGTGGGCGCTGCAGGGCGATGGCGGCGAGCGCCACCTGACCCCGGGCATCGTGGGCGCTGCGGTGGAAGGCCTGCTGCACTATGGCCGGCGCGCGGCGCGCGGCGGCGCGGCCGACGTGGACCTGCTGGCCCAGGGCCGCTTCGACGATGCCGGCTGGACCGACCTGCCCGGCGCCCAGGAAGGGCAGAAGCTGGCGGCCACGCTGCACAGCAGTGCCACGCGCATGCGCCGCTACATTGCCCACGGTACGCTGGACCCGAGCGCGCCCGAGCTGGCCGATGCCTGCGCCCAGCTCATGGCGCTGGCGCCCAATGCGTGCGCCCCGCTGCTAGCCGACGCGGGCCTGTTCTGCGCCCACCCGCTGGTGCGCCGCATCTTTGCCGAGGCGCCCATCAATGGTGCCGAGCGCAGCGCCTGCCTGGCCAGCCTGCAGGCGCTGGCGGGCCTGGCCCACGGCCTGCCCGTGGCCGAGCTGCTGGGCCGCCTCACGCTGCTGGCCACGGCCAGCATCGCCATGCACCAGGCCAACGAGCCCATCAGCCTGCGCCTGCTGAGCGTGGAGGCCTGCAAGGGCCGCGAGTTCACCTTTGTGGCCGTGCCCTTTGTGGAGCGCGGGCGCTTTCCTGGGCCCGCGTCGCACCAGGAGGCCTATCGCGAGCGCAACATGCTCTACGTGGCCATGACGCGCGCACGCGCAGCGCTGTGGCTGGTGGAGAGCGCTGCCAAGCCAGTGTGGCCAGGGCCGGTGTAGGCAGCTCCAATGCGCTGAGCGCCGCCCGCAGCGGATGCAATTGGCGCTGCCCATACCAGTGCCCCCGTGCAAGGGCCGCCCCGCCGCACTGGGGGCGTCCCCCTCCCGACTCGCGCAGCGAGTCGAGAGAGGGGTGAAGGCGCGAAGCGACTCAGGGGGTGCTCACTTCAAGCCGAGGTAGCTCGTCCACTTGCGCTCGTAATCGTTCCTGGCGAACTCTTCGGCCATGAAGTCGATGAAGGAGCGCACCTTGGCCGACAGGTGCTTGCGGCTGGGGTAGGCGATGTTGATCTGGATGCGCGGCAGGTCCCAGTCGTTGAGCAGCGGCACCAGCCGGCCGGCGACGATGTCGTCGTAGACGATGTAGCTGGGCTGCACGAGGATGCCCAGGCCGCCCAGCGCGGCGGCGCGCAGCACCTGGCCATCGTTGGATTCGAGCAGGCCCTGGATGCCCACCACACGGGTCTCGGCGCCGTTCGACAGGCGCAGTTCGTGCGCATGGTTGGCCAGCACGTAGATCAAAAAATCGTGGCGCGCCAGGTCCTCGGGCTCCTGCGGCGTGCCGCGCGCGGCCAGGTAGGCGGGTGAGGCGCAGAGCAGGCGCCGGGTGGAGGCGAGCTTGCGGATGGTGATGCTGCTGTCGGGCTCGAACTCGCGGTTGCGGATGGCCACGTCGATGCCGTTCTCGATCATGTCCAGGTAGCGGTTGGCGGCCTCGATGTGCACGCGCACCTTGGGGTAGCGCTGGTGGTACTGGGGCAGGCGCGGCGCGATCTGCTGCATGGAAAACGACAGCGAGGCGCTGACGCGCAGCACGCCCGAGGGGTTCAAGGTGCTGGAGTGCAGGGCGGCCTCGGCGTCCTGCAGCTCGGTGAGCGCAGTGCGGGCGCGTTCATGGAAGTCCTGGCCCTCGCTGGTCAGGTACAGGCGACGGGTGTTGCGCTCCACCAGCCGGGTCTTGAGCCGCCCCTCCAGCGCGGCCAGGTGGCGGCTGGCGGCGGGGTTGGACAGGCCCAGCGCCTCGGCCGCGCGGCTGACGCTGCCGACCTCGGCCACTTTGACAAACAGCTCCAGCTCGGTGAGGCGGTCCATATTTCCAATTCACGGAAAACTGGTTTCCATTATTGCGTATTTATTCTTAATTATGGAAATCATAAAGTCGGCTCCCAGAACCAGCGGCCCACGTGGCCTGCGTGACCCAGGAGACACGACCCCATGCGCAACCTCAACCAGGACAACATCACCCAGGCGGTGATCGCGAGCTTTTCGCAGACGGCGGACCCGCGCCTCCAGCAAATACTGATCAGCCTGGTGCAGCACCTGCATGCCTTTGCCCGCGAGGTGGAGCTGACCGAGGAGGAGTGGTTCAAGGGCATCGAATTCCTCACCGGCTGCGGCCACATCACCGACGACAAGCGCCAGGAGTTCATCCTGCTGTCGGACGTGCTGGGCCTGTCGATGCTGACCGTGGCCATGAACAACCACAAGCCCGAGGGCTGTACGGAGGCCACGGTGTTCGGGCCCTTCTACGTGAAGGACGCGCCGCAGTACGAGTTGGGCGCCGACATCGCCAACGGCGCCAAGGGCACGCCCTGCGTGGTGCGCGGCACGGTGAAAAACACCGCGGGCGAGGCGATCCCCGGGGCCGTGCTGGATGTGTGGCAGTCTGACGAGGACGGGCTGTACGACGTGCAGCACACGGCGCTGGCGCAGGCCCAGGCGCGCGGGCAATTGCAGGCCGATGGGGCGGGTGCCTTCCACTTTCGCTCCATCGTGGCCGTGCCCTATGCCATTCCGCACGACGGGCCGGTGGGCGCCATGCTGCAGGCCACGGGCCGCCACCCCTGGCGGCCGGCGCACCTGCATTTCATGGTGCAGGCACCGGGCTACGAGACGCTGATCACCCATGTGTTCCGCAGCGACAGCGATTACCTCGATTCGGACGCCGTGTTCGGCGTGCGCCAGTCGCTGGTGTGCGACTGGACGCAGCAGGCCGATGGCAGCTACCTGCTGACCTACGACTTCGTGCTGAACCCCGCCAGGAAGGGCTGAGGCCATGCTGTTCGTCTTTTGGCTCACCGACCGGCCCGGTGCCGGCGACCTGCGCCAGCGCGTGCGCCCGCAGCACAAGGAGTACCTGGCCCGGGTGCAGGAGCGCATCGCCTTTGCCGGGCCGCTGGTGCATGACGGCGACGGCAGCACGATGCTGGGCAGCCTGCTGGTGATCGACTTCGACTCCCGTGAAGCAGCAATGGCCTGGCTGGCAAACGAGCCCTTCACGCAGGCCGGGCTGTACGCCAGCACCGCCATCCACGCCTTCATCAACCTCTGGCCCCAGAAGGCCGGGTTCCCCGCATGACCATCCACCACCAGACCATCCGCCACATCGTGATGTGGAACGTGCAGGGCGGCACGCCCGCCGAGCGGCAGCACAACATCGAGCGCCTGTGCGCCAGCTTCGACAGCCTCAAGGGCCGCATCCCCGGGCTGCGGCACCTGGAGATCGGCGTGGACGTGAGCCGCACCGACTATGCCTGCGACGTGGTGCTGTACAGCGAATTCGAGTCGTCCGAGGCGCTGGCCGCGTATGCCGAGCACCCCGAGCACCTGCGCGTGAAGCGCGAACTGGGCGCCATGCGCATAGCGCGCCACCAGGTGGACTACCGCGTGCTTGCAGCAGGGAGCAGCCGCCATGCATGACTTCACCTACCGCCCGCAGTCGCCGCGCACGGTGTTCGGCGCGGGTGCACTGGTTCACCTGGAGCGCGAAATCGACCTGCTGGGCGCGCAGCGCGCGCTGGTGCTGTGCACGCCCGGGCAGGTGGCGCAGGCGCAGCAGGTGGCCGAACGGCTGGGCGCGCGCGCGGCCGGCATTTTTGCGCGGGCCGAGATGCATGTGCCCATCGAGGCCGCGCGTGCGGCGCGGGACGAGGCGCGCCGCCTGGGGGCGGACTGCGCGGTGGCCATCGGCGGGGGCTCGACCATCGGGCTGGGCAAGGCCATCGCGCTCGACTCGGGCCTGCCCATTCTGGCGATACCGACCACGTATGCGGGCAGCGAGATGACGCCGATCTACGGCATCACCGAGGCGGGCCTCAAGACCACCGGCCGCGATGCGCGCGTGATGCCGCGCACGGTGATCTACGACCCGGCGCTGACCCTGCCGCTGCCCGTGCCGCTGAGCATGACCAGCGGCATCAACGCCATCGCGCATGCGGTGGAGGGCCTGTATGCACCGGACGGCAACCCCATCATGGACCTGATGGCCGAGGAAGGCATCCGCGCGCTGGCCCGGGCCTTGCCCGCCATCCACCAACGCGCCGACGACATGGAGGCCCGTGGCGATGCGCTGTACGGCGCCTGGCTGTGCGGCAGCGTGCTGGGCAATGTGAGCGTGGCCCTGCACCACAAGCTGTGCCACACCCTGGGCGGCAGCTTCAAGCTGCCGCACGCCGAGACGCACACCGTGGTGCTGCCGCACGCTCTGGCCTTCAACCTGCCGCAGGTGCCAGCGGCCGCAGCGCGCATCGCCCGCGCGCTGGGCGGCGTGGCGCCGCACACCGTGGCGGGCGTGCTGTACGACCTGGCGCAGTCCGTCGGCGCGCCCGTGGCATTGCGCGACTTGGGCCTGCGCGAGGCCGACCTGGACCGCGCCTGCGAGCTGGCCCTGACGCACCAGTACCCGAACCCGCGGCCGCTGGAAAAGGCGCCGCTGCGCGCGCTGCTGCAGCGCGCCTACGAAGGCCAGAGGCCCTGAGCGAGCACACAACCGACAACCATTCCCAAGGAGACAAAGCCATGACAACGCATGCACCACAGCACCAACGCACCCGCCGCCTGCTGGGCCTGGCCCTGATCGGCCTGGCCTCGGGGCTGGCCGCGCCCACCCAGGCGCAAGACAAGTACCCGAGCCGCACGATCAAGGTGATCGTGCCCTTCCCGGCCGGCACGGCGCCGGACGTGATGGCGCGCTTCTGGGGCGAGCGCCTGGGCAAGGCGCTGGGGCAGAGCGTGATCGTGGACAACAAGCCAGGCGCCAGCACCATCGTGGGCACGCAGCAGTTCGTGGCGGCGCCGGCCGATGGTTACACCTTTCTGTACACGGCCAGCGGCACGGTGTCGATCAACCCCTTTGCGTACAAGAAGCTGCCCTACCAGGTGGCCGACCTGGTGCCGGTGATACAGACGCTGTCGATTCCGCTGGTGATCACGGTGGCCAGCGGCTCGCCCTACAAGGCGCTGCCCGACCTCATCAAGGATGCCAAGGACAACCCCGGCAAGCTGAGCTATGCCTCCTACGGCGTGGCCACCGCGCCGCATGTGTCCATGGCCTATTTTGCGAACAGCGCGAACATTGCGCTCAACCATGTGCCCTACCGCGACGGCGGGCTCAACGACATCGTGGGCGGCACGGTGAACACCGCCTTCAGCCCGATCGCGGACGTGCTGCAGTTCATCCGCACGGGCCGGGTGCGGGCGCTGGCGGTGTCGAGCAAGCAGCGGCTGGACTCGCTGCCCCAGGTGCCCACGGTGGCGGAGTCCTTCCCGGGCTTCGAGGGGGATTCGTGGCACGGGGTGTTTGCGCTCAAGGGCACGCCGCAGGCCGCCATCGACATGGTGGCGGCTGCGTCGCAGAAGATCGTGGCCTCCGATGAGTACAAGAAGTACCTCGCCAGCATGGGCCTGGTGCCGATTGGCGGCACGCAGGAGCAGTTTGCGAGTGTGTTGCTGTCGGACAGCAAGCGCTGGGTCAATGTGGTGAAGAACAACCACATCACGCTGGATTAGGCAAAGCACCCCCTGAGTCGCTTCGCGCCTTCACCCCTCTCTCGACTCGCTGCGCGAGTCGGGAGGGGGACGCCCCCAGCGCAGTCGATGGATACGCCGCCTTCGCGGCAGGGCGGCCCTTGCGCAGGGGCACTGGCTTGGGCCGCGCCAGTTTCACATGCCGCGAGCGGGCTGTTCGGCCATGGAGGAGAGCGCTGCTCCGCGGCCGCCAAGGCGCAGCGCGCCCTCGCTCTCGCCGCTGTGCGAGGCAAAGCCGTGCCAGGCCAGCGCATCGGCCACCATGTAGACGCCCAGTGCCAGCAGGCCCACCATCAGGCAGCGGCGGAACCACACGGCCGGCAGGCGCTGGCGGATGCGCGTGCCCAGGGCCATGCCCAGCAGCGCGGGCAGCAGCATCCAGGCCGAGAGCACCAGGGTGCTGGCCGGGTAGCTGGCGTTGAGCGCCAGCCCGCCCGCCAGCGCGAGGGTGGAGACGGTGAAGCAGATGCCCATGGCCTGCACCAGCGCGTCCTTGTGCAGGCCCAGCGCCTGCAGGTAGGGCACGGCCGGCACCACGAACACACCCGTGGCGGCGGTGACCCAGCCCGTGAGGAAACCCACCACGGGCGAGAGCCAGCGCTCCACCGCTGGCGTGACGGCCGGCAGGCGTGCGCCCACCAGGCCCCAGCAGCCATAGGCGATGAGCGCAATGCCCAGCAGCGCGCGCGACCAGGCGCCCGCCGGCGCGCCGATCACCCAGGCCCCGAGCCAGGTGCCCAGGCAGGCGCCGGCCTGCATGCCCGAGAGGCGGCGCAGCAGCGGGCCCAGCGTGGACCAGGGCCGCAGCTGCCAGACATTGGTGATGAGCGAGGGCACGATGAGCAGGGCCGCCGCCTCGGCCGGCACCATCATCAGGGCCAGCAAGGCCATGGACACGGTGGGCAGCCCCAGGCCGACGATGCCCTTGATGCCACCGGCCAGCAGAAAGACGGCCGCGGCGCCAAGCAGCCAGCCGCCCGTCATGCCTGCCACCCGCCAGAAGCGTGCAATGCAGGACAATTGTGAAATTGCATCAGATCCATGGGGGTGCCTCCTTCACAGCCCGCTCGATGCGGCGGGTCGTGCCAGCCATTCTTGGCAAGATGCGGGGCGCTGAAAATGCGGAATGCGCCCCACCCAGCCTCAGGCGGAGCCGAAGGCAGCGCGCAACTGTGGTACGTTGTGGCCATGCGCTTTGACCTGACCGATCTGCGGCTGTTCGTGAACGTGCACGAGGCCGGCACCATCACCGGTGGGGCCGAGCGCAGCCACATGGCGCTGGCTTCGGCGAGCGAGCGCATCCGCGGCATGGAAGACGCGCTGGGCGTACCCCTGCTGCTGCGCGCGCAGCGCGGCGTGGAGCCCACGCCCGCGGGCCACACGCTGCTGCACCATGCGCGGCTGGTGCTGCAGCAGATGGAACAGTTGCGCGGCGACCTGGGCGAATACGGCACGGGCCTGGCGGGCCATGTGCGCGTGCTGTGCAATAGCTCGGCGCTCAGCGAGTACCTGCCGCAAGCGATAGCCGGCTTCTTGGCGCGGCACCCGCGCATTTCGGTGGACGTGGACGAACGCTCCAGCCAGGAGGTGGCCGACGCCGTGCGCGCCGGCCTGTGCGACATGGGCCTGGTGTCCGACGCGGTGGACCTGGGAGGCCTGGCCACCCATGCGCTGCGGCCCGACCCGCTGGTGCTGGTGGTGCCGCAGGGGCACGAGCTGGCGGCCCGGCGCAGTGTGGCGCTGGCCGAGGTGGCGCACCTGGACTTCATCGGCCTGGCCGAAGGCAGCGCGCTGCAGGCCCTGGTGGTGCGCCACGCGCAGCGCCAGGGCCGGCGCCTGCGCTACCGGGTGCGGCTGCGCCAGTTCGAGGCCGTGTGCCAACTGGTGGGCCTGGGGGTGGGCGTTGGCATCATCCCCCGTGCCGCCGCTGCGCGCCACGCCCGCGCCCAACGTGTGAAGGCGGTGCGCCTGACCGATGCCTGGGCCGAGCGCAGCCTGGTGCTGTGCCTGCGCACGCTGCAAGATTTGCCACAACATGCGCAGCAGTTGGTGCACCATCTGCTACCCGCTGCGCACAATGCCGCATCCTCTTTCACACCTGCACCATGAGCTACGACCTTCGCGTTTGGGAACAACCTGCCGGCCAGGCCACCCCGGCCTCCTTCGAGGAAGTGCTGCGCACCTGGTTTTCGCTGGAACTGGAGGCCCCGGCGCCCCGCCCCCGCTTCGCGGCCCTGGCCACTCAGATGGCGGCCTACAAGGGCTGCGGCGAGGCCCCCTGGGCCAGCGATCCGGTGGCCGATGCGAAGGCCTGCACCAAGGCCGTGTGGACCTTCCAGCTGCCTGAGGCCCACCGCGTGCAGTTGCTGCGCGTGGTGGCCAAGCACGCCAATGCGCTGGGCCTGACGGTGCTGGATGACCAGCAGGGCCTGGCCCTGGTGCCGCCCGACCGCGTGCTGCCGCCCGAGCGCGCCGGTTTCTGGCTGGAGACGGCCCAGGCCGTGGAGGAACCCACCCGCGAGGCGGCGGCGCCCCTGACCCTGGCGCTGCAGGCATCGCGCGACGAAATGCGCGCCGCGCTCAACGCCCTGCTGCTGCAGCATGGCTTCATTGCGCCCCGGCTGGCGCTGGGCCTGCCCTACTACCGCGCGCAGGCGGAAGCCACGTATTTCCGGGCCACCCCGGTCGGGGGCCAAAGCGTCACCCTGCTGAGCACCACGGTCAACAACGTGCCCTGTCTGGCCGTCGACATCAATGTGTTCAGCGAAGAGATCGCCGCCATCCAGCGGGCCATCTTTCCGGAGCAGGACGAGATGTTCTTCCGGCGCCAGATGAGCTTCTGGGTCGGCATCTTCCAGGGCGTCTATGCCTATGTGCCCGTGCGCACCCAGGCCGAACTGCAGCGCATGGTGAACGAGGTGCAGGACCCGGTGGGTCCGATCCTGGAGATGACCCGCACGGCACCGGACCTGCACGCCGTGATGTCGGGAACGCCCGCCTTCCCGCTGCCTGCGCCCAAGAATCCCCAGGCGGCCAAAAGCCTGGCCGAGCACGTGCACCAGAGCCCCGGCTACGCAGCGCTCATCAGCGCCTGGCTGTATGGCGGCAAGCAGTTCCAGGCGGTGGCGCAGTACAAGCGCGCGAGCGACGAGCGCACGGCGGCACCCGCCATGAAAGCCACGGCGGTCCAGCGGGTGGACCGGGTGCTGGACTACCTGCAAAAGAACGTGCTGCGCAAGGCGTAGACGGTCAGCGCGTGCTCAGCGCGCGGTGCGCTGCAGCAGCCACTGCTCGGCTTCGGCCTGCTGCTTGAAGCGCGCCCAGTCGAGCGCGGTCTTGCCATGCGGGTCCTGGCGTGCCAGGTCGACGCCGCGCGCCTCGAACCATTGCAGCGCCTGCACCCTGCCCCGGCCCGCGGCCAGCATGGTGGGGGTCTCGCCGCGGCTGGCGGGGGCAGGCTCGTCGATGGCCTGGCCGCGCGCGGCCAGCCAGTCCAGGCAGGCGATGCAGCCGCTTTGCGCCGCCATGTGCATGGGGCCCCAGTCCCAGCGGTTGCGCGCCGACAGGCTGGCCCCCGCCTGCACCAGGCGCTCGGCCGCGGCCAGGTGGCCGCCATAGAAGGCGCGCAGCAGGGCGGTGTCGCCGCGCTCGCTGTCCTTCTGGGTCTGGCGCAGGTCGGGCCGGGCACCGGCGGCCAGCAGGGCCTCGATGTGCTCCATCTGCCCGCGGTGCGCGGCCAGCATGAGCACGCTGGAACCATTGGGCGCGAGCAGATTGGGGTTGGCCCCTGCGGCCAGCGCGGCGCGCAGGGCCGGGGCATCGCCCGCGTTCTGGGCATCGAGCAGGCGGCCATCCACGGTGGAGTAGGTGACCGAAGGCTGGGCACCGGCTACCTTGTCTGCAGGCCGGGGCCCCCACAACGCCCAGGCCAGCGCAGCAGCCAGCAGCAGCGCCCCCCACGCCGGGCGCGAATGCGCGCTGCGCACCGACCGCACGGCCCCCGGGCTGAAGCGCCCCTGGCGGTGCGCCCAGGCCCGGGCGATGGACTGGCCGACGGCGGTGGCGGCCGCATCGCCGGCCACGCCGGGCGTGAGCCGCACCAGCGCGCCCCCTGCTTCGCGGGCGTACACAGCGTAGTAGCGCTCCTCACTGCCACCGCTGCCGGTGGAGTAGAGCAGCTTGTGCACCAACTGCTGGCTGGTCTGGCCCGGCAGGGCCCGGGTGCGCGACCAGAGCCAGGAGCGGCAGCGCACCACAATGCCCTCGTCGCGCACCGCCAACTCCCAGCGGCGCGTGGCAGCGTGCAGCACAAAGGCGGCCAACGCCCACCAGGCCAGCCCCGCGAACAGGAAGGAGCGCGGCAGCACCAAACCCTGGGCACCCCAGCGGCCGTTGATGGCACCCTCCACCACCAGGCCGGCCAACACCAGGCCGGCCGCCCAGCGCCAGCCGGTCTGGGCAAAGCGGTAGTGCCAGCCCTCGGCGGTTTCGTGCAGCGTGACCGAGGCGGGCAGGATCACCGGAGCGTGCTCATCGCGGTCCTCGTCTGCGTCGCCCTGCTCCCCGCTGGTGGCATGGGCGGGCGGGATGGGGGTCTCCTGCTTCCAGGCGGCGCGCCGGTCGAAGCGGTCGGGTAGTTCGCTGTCCACGCCGCCAAAGCCATGCACCGCGGCCTGCACGGGCAGGTCGTAGGTCAGCTCCACCCCACCCCCGGGGCTGTGCAGCAGCTCCAGCCGCCAGTCCACGCGTTCGCCCGAGCGCTGCGCGCCGTGCGGGGGTGCATCGGCCGGCAGGTTGAAGCGAGCGCTCACGCGCAGGCCGGCATCGGCCGTGCGCTGCACGCGTGCGGCCTCGGTGAACGACTCCACGCAGCGCTCGGGCGAGCCCGAACTCGACTCGTCCACCCGGTACTGGGCCAGGCGCAGCTGCAGGGCCTGGTCCTGCTGGTAGGCCGCGGCACGCTCGGGCAGCAGCAGGGTGGCCTCCAGCGCGTGGCCACCACGCGGCTGCGAGGGCAGCAGCGTGAGCACCGAGCCCGCGTAGCGCCAGGCCATGTGGGTCTGGTGCAGTGCCAGGCCGATCAGGCCTACCCCCACCATCACGAAGATCGAGATGAAGGCCTTGGCGTACCAGGGCGCGCCGCTGCTGGTCCACAGCATGCCCGCCATGGGGAAGGCGATGCCGCACCAGAAGAAGGCGAAGAACCAGATGGCCCCGACCGACTTGCTGGCGCCGCCCTTCACCAGAGCGCCGGGGGCAGCCCCCAGGGAGGAGCGCGGCGCTTCGGAGCCATCGCCACCCCGGCCTCGGCCCAGGCCCAGCAGCAGGACCACGAAGAAGCCGGCTGCGACCACCCCCACCCCGGTGAAGACCAGGGCAAAAGGCAGGCGGAACAGCTGCAGCTGCCAGCGGATGGACGGGTCGATGAGGGCGCGCGCCGGGTCGTGCGGATCGACCAGCACGGTGATGCGCTGGCCCCGCTCCTTCGCGGCCTGCAGCCGCCGGGCCCAGTCGCGCGACCAGTCGGCGGCGATGTTGTCGGAATAACCCGCGGGGTCCAGCCCCAGCTGGGTGCTTTGGTAGGAGCGGCCACCCACTTCGTAGCGGTAGCGCACCAGGGCCTCGTAGCTCGGGCCGTCGCTGCTGGTGTGGGTCTTGAGCTCGGCCGACAGCACCTGGGCCTGCACGGGCTGCCAGCTGCGTGCGTCGAGCGCCAGGCGCAGCGTCTGCACCAGGGGCTTGAGGCCGGCGGCGTAGCCGCCCAGGCCAAAGGCCACTGCGAACACCGCGCTGAACAGCAGCAGCACCAGGCGCTTGCCCAGGCTGTCTGCGGCCTTGCCGCTGGTGGAATTTTCCTCTCTTGCCATGGATGTACCTCCATTTCCTTTGTTGTTGTTATGGGCCAAGAATGCGCCGCCATCATGACATTTGCATGACAAACACAAGGCAATGGCGTGTCTGCAACATGACCTGGCTGGCCTCCTCCATGCCCGCAACTATTTCCAAAACTGGAACAGACAGTTCGTGACTGGGTAGTTTTTCTCTGAACACACGAGGCGTACAGTTCAACCCATCGATGAGCCGAACCCGCAAGGCGACTCACCGAACCCGGTTTGAAGTTGTTTTCGCTCCGGTTTTTTTGAGACGCTTTTTCTACCCAAAGGACTTTCATCATGAACACGACCGCACGTTTCCTCTCCATCGCCGCTGTAGCCGCTTTCGCTTCTTTCGGCGCCCACGCCGACGAAGCCGATGCTTCGCAATTCGCCACCAAGTTCGAAACCAACCGCACCCGCGCTGAAGTGGCCGCTGAAGCCGCCACCGTCGCCCAGACGCGCAGCCTGGAACCCGCTGGTTCCCGCGTGGTGACCTACAAGTCGACCGCTGACCGCGCTGCCGTGCGTGCCCAGGCGGCTGACGCTGTGCGCACCGGCCAGATCTCTTCCGGCGAGATCGGTGCCCTGTAAGCACCTGCCTGAACAGACCAGCCCCCTCATTTTTTGAATTCGATCGGAGTATCACCATGAACAAGACCGCACGTTTCCTGTCCATCGCCGCTGTGGCTGCTTTCTCTGCCTTTGGCGCCCACGCTGACGAAGCCGATGCCTCGCAGTTCGCGCTGAAGTTCGACACGAACCGCACCCGTGCCGAAGTGGCTGCCGAAGCTGCTACGGTTGCCCAGACCCGCAGCCTGGAACCTGCTGGCTCGCGCGTCGTGACCTACAAGTCCACGGCTGACCGCGCTGCCGTGCGTGCTGCGGCTGCCGAAGCCGTGCGCACCGGCCAGATCCCTTCGGGCGAGATCAGCGCCCTGTAAGAGCAAGGGCCTTCAAGCAAGGCTCGCCAGTTGCGGGCCTTCCCATGGTGGTGGTGTTTCACGGTCGTGGGCACCGCCACCATGTGGAAGTGTTTCCCCTGCATCCAAAAGCAAAACGGGCTCCCATCTGGGAGCCCGTTTTGCTTTGGGGAACGTACCCGCCCAACCCCGAATGGGGCCGGGCGATCCGTCAACCGATCAGGCGGTGACGCCGTCTGCCACTTCCTTGAACTCGCTGATCTTGTCGAAGTTCAGGTATTGGTAGATCTTGTCGCCGTTCTGGTTGATGACGCCGATGTCGGTCAGGTACTCTTCCTTGGTGGGGATGCGGCCCAGCTTGGAGCAGATGGCCGACAGTTCCGCCGAGCCCAGGTACACGTTGGTGTTCTTGCCCAGGCGGTTGGGGAAGTTGCGGGTGCTGGTGGACATGACGGTAGCGCCTTCCTTCACCTGGGCCTGGTTGCCCATGCACAGCGAGCAGCCGGGCATTTCCATGCGGGCGCCGGCCGCGCCGAACACGCCGTAGTGGCCTTCTTCGGTGAGCTGGTGCGCGTCCATCTTCGTGGGCGGGGCCATCCACAGCTTGACGGGGATGTCCTTCTTGCCTTCGAGCAGCTTGGAGGCTGCGCGGAAGTGGCCGATGTTGGTCATGCACGAACCGATGAACACTTCGTCGATCGCGGCACCAGCCACGTCCGACAGCGTCTTGGCGTCGTCGGGGTCGTTGGGGCAGCAGACGATGGGTTCGGTGATCTCGGCCAGGTCGATCTCGATGATGGCGGCGTAGTCGGCGTTCTCATCGGGGGCCAGCAGCTGGGGGTTGGCCAGCCAGGCTTCCATGGCCTTGATGCGGCGGCCGATGGTGCGTGCGTCGGCGTAGCCTTGGGCGATCATGTTCTTGAGCAGCACGATGTTCGAGTTGATGTACTCGATCACGGGTTCCTTGTTCAGGCGCACCGTGCAGCCGGCGGCAGAGCGCTCGGCCGATGCGTCGGACAGCTCGAACGCTTGCTCGACCTTCATGTCGGGCAGGCCTTCGATTTCCAGGATGCGGCCCGAGAAGATGTTCTTCTTGCCCTGCTTGGCCACGGTGAGGTGGCCGGCCTTGATGGCGTACAGCGGAATCGCGTGCACCAGGTCGCGCAGCGTGACGCCGGGCTGCATCTTGCCCTTGAAGCGCACCAGCACCGATTCAGGCATGTCCAGGGGCATCACGCCCGTGGCAGCGGCGAACGCCACAAGGCCGGAGCCGGCGGGGAAGCTGATACCGATGGGGAAACGGGTGTGCGAGTCGCCGCCGGTACCGACGGTGTCAGGCAGCAGCATGCGGTTGAGCCAGCTGTGGATGATGCCGTCGCCGGGCTTGAGCGAGATGCCGCCGCGCGTGCTGATGAAGTCGGGCAGCTCGTGGTGCATCTTCACGTCCACGGGCTTGGGGTAGGCGGCCGTGTGGCAGAAGGACTGCATCACCAGGTCGGAGCTGAAGCCCAGGCAGGCCAGGTCCTTCAGTTCGTCGCGCGTCATCGGGCCGGTGGTGTCCTGCGAGCCGACCGAGGTCATGCGCGGTTCGCAGTAGGTGCCGGGCACCACGCCCTGGCCTTCGGGCAGGCCGCAGGCGCGGCCGACCATCTTCTGGGCCAGCGTGAAGCCCTTGCCGGTGGCGGCAGGCACTTGCGGCAGGCGGAACAGCGTGGAAGGCGCCAGGCCCAGGGCCTCGCGGGCCTTGGCCGTCAGGCCACGGCCGATGATCAGCGGAATGCGGCCGCCGGCGCGCACTTCGTCGAACAGCACGTCGCTCTTGACTTCGAACTCGGCGATGACCTGGCCGTCCTTGAGCGCCTTGCCGGCGTAAGGCAGCAGTTCGATCTCGTCGCCCATGTTCATCTGGCTCACGTCCAGCTCGATGGGCAGTGCGCCGGCATCTTCCATGGTGTTGTAGAAGATGGGGGCGATCTTGCCACCCAGGCAGACGCCGCCGAAGCGCTTGTTGGGCACGAAGGGGATGTCTTCGCCCGTGAACCACAGCACGCTGTTGGTGGCCGACTTGCGGCTGGAGCCCGTGCCCACCACGTCGCCCACGTAGGCCACCAGGTTGCCCTTGGCGCGCAGGTCTTCGATGAACTTCACGGGGCCGCGCTTGCCGTCTTCTTCGGGCGTGATGCCGTCGCGCTTGTTCTTGAGCATGGCCAGGGCATGCAGCGGGATGTCGGGGCGGCTCCAGGCGTCGGGCGCGGGCGACAGGTCGTCGGTGTTGGTTTCGCCGGTGACCTTGAGCACGGTGAGCTTGATGCTCTGGGCCACTTCGGGGCGGCTGGTGAACCACTCGGCATCGGCCCAGCTTTGCAGCACGGCCTTGGCGAAGGTGTTGCCCTTGTCGGCCTTTTCCTTGACGTCATGGAACTGATCGAACATCAGCAGCGTCTTCTTGAGCGCTTCGGCAGCGACGGAGGCCACGGCTGCGTCGTCCAGCAGGTCGATCAGGGGGGTGAGGTTGTAGCCGCCCAGCATGGTGCCCAAGAGCTGCGTGGCCTTTTCGCGGCCGATCAGCGTGCACACTTCGGTACCGTGCGCCACGGCAGCCAGGTAGCTGGCCTTGACCTTGGCGGCATCGTCCACACCAGCCGGCACGCGGTTGGTGATCAGGTCCACCAGCGTCTCGCCTTCGCCTGCAGGCGGGTTCTTGAGCAGCTCGATCAGCTCGCCCGTCTGCTTGGCCGTCAGGGGCAGCGGCGGGATGCCCAGCGCGGCGCGCTCGGCCACATGGTCACGGTAGGCTTTCAACATCATTTTTCTCCGGTTGCGTTCTAAAGTGGGGTGGTTGCGCCGGGGCTGCTAGGGCCAGGCGGCGCGGGGGTACCGTGTCTCGTCGGCTCTGGTTATTTGGTGGCGGTGGCCGTCGCTGCCGTGGCGGCAGGCGCGGGATCGAACACGCTCTGGGGCGGCGCCTTCTTGGCGGCCTCGGCCACCAGGGTCTGCTCGGCGCTCATGCACTCGTCGGCCAGGCGCTGGCCCAGCTTCTGGTTCATGAGCATGGACTTGTTGGCGATCTGCAGCCACACGGCGCCGGCCTTCTGGTCTTCCAGGCGCACCGCGCCGGTGCTGGTGACCACGGGAGTCATGTGGTACTTGAAGCCCTTGCCCTCGATGTGGAAGCGCCCGGGGATGGCGGGGTCGGCCGTCACGTTGACAACGGCGCCCAGTTCGCAGGCGATGCGGCCCGTGTGCACCTTCTGGGCAATGGCCTGCTCTTCAGGGCTCAGGGCGGCATCGGCCGCGATGAGGCCCGAGGCCACCTGGTTGGCCGCCGTGTTCAGCTGCTGGCGGCTGCTCGTGGGCTCAGCCTTGGCGGTCTTCTTGGCAGGGGCCTTGTCCTTGGCCTCGGCCGACTTGGTGGCGGGCTTGGCTGCCGGCTTGGCGGCGGCGGTTTCTTTCTTGGGAGCAGCTTCCTTCTTGGCGGCGGGCGCGCTCTTCTTGGCGGGCTCTGCAGCGGCCTGCGCCAGGGCAAGGCCAGGGGCCACCAGCATCAGGGCGGAGGTGAGAATCAGAGATTTCATGGGAAAGGTCCTGGAAAGGTTTCAGGCGTGGGGGGAAGCAAACCAGTGGGCCACTTCGGGCGGCAGCGTGCGCCCGGTCTGGTGGGCACGTTCGAGCACCTGCCAGTAGTAGCGGTAGCTGGCGCGGTCGTGCAGGCTGCCATCGTGGCTGATGGGTGCCCAGTCGGCCTGCGCGGCAGCGGCAATGATGCGGGCGGACAGTGCGATCTCGTCCTGCTGCGGCGCAAAGGCCTGCAGGATGGGGCGGATCTGGCCGGGGTGAATGCTCCACATGCGGGTGTAGCCCAGCTCCGCGCTGGCGCGGGTGGCGGCGGCCTGCATGGCAGCGGTGTCGGAAAACTCGGTCACCACGCAGTGCGAGGGCACCTTGCCATGCGCGTGGCAGGCGGCGGCGATCTCCAGCTTGGCGCGCACCACCAGCGGGTGCTCGAACTGGCCGCGCGAGCCCATGGCCGACGAAGGGATGGCCCCGCCATGCGCGGAGACGAAATCCATGAGCCCGAAGCTGATGCTCTGCACGCGCGGGTGCGCAGCGATCTCGAAGGCGCGGTGCACGGCGGCGGGCGATTCGATCAGCACATGCAGCGGCAGGTGGCCGGCCGATGCGGCAAGCAGCGCCTTCTCGGCGTGCAGCACGTCGTCCACCGACTCGACCTTGGGCACCATGATGTGCGAGAGCCGGTGGCCGGCCTCGCCCGCGATGGTGGCCATGTCGTTGGCAAAAGCCGCATGGTCCACGGTGTGCACGCGGGCGGCCACGCGCGCGCCCTCGGCGGCATTCAGCGCCAGCGATGCGACCAGGCGGGCGTGCTCGCGCTCCTGGCCCACAGGGGCGCCGTCTTCGCAGTCGAGCGTCACGTCGAACACGCAGTGGCCGAACTCGGCCGCCATCTCAGCCTGCAGCTGCAGGCTTTTTTTCATGCGCGCTTCGACACCGCTGTAGTGGTCGCACACGGGCAGGCGGCTGGCAGCGGCCTGGGCGCCCAGCAGTACAGTGGCGGGGTGCGCGGAGGTAGCGTTGCTCGTCATCATGCGGGGCGGCGTTGCGCCACAATGAACATGCGCGGGAAGGCCAGCAGGCGCTTGCCGTCGCTGCGCTCGGGGTAGGCCTCGGCGATGCGGCGCTCGTACTCGGCCAGGAAGCCGGCGCGCAGCGCGTCATCGGGCAGCGCATCGAGGAAGGGGCGCAGCCCGGTGCTGCGCAGCCAGTCGACGATGGAGCCGGCCGAGGGCATGACATGCTGGTAGACCGTGTGCCACACGTCCACGCTGGCGGCATCGCGGGCCAGCATGTCGTAGTAGCCGGCGATGGTGGCCAGCTCGGTGCGCACGGCATCGGCGTCGCCGATGGGCTCGCGCCAGGGCGCTTCGCCGGCCACGGCACGCATCAGGCGGTGCGAGGGTTCCTGCCGGTTGTCGGGCATCTGGATGGCCAGCACGCCGCCGGGGGCGAGCAGGCTGAACAGCCGGGGAACCAGGGTTTCGTGCCCCGCCACCCATTGCAGGGCAGCGTTGGCGTAAATCAGGTCGGGCGCCACGGCGGGCACCCACGTGGCGATGTCGCCACGCTCGAAGGCCGTGCCGGGCAGGCGCTCGCGCGCGCTGGCCAGCATGGCTTCGGAAGTATCGATGCCGGTGACCTGCGCCTGTGGAAAGCGCCGCACCAGCAGCTCGGTGGAATTGCCCGGCCCGCAGCCCAGGTCCACCACGTGGGTGGCCTGGGCCAGGGGAACACGCGCCAGCAGCTCATCGGCCGGGCGCGTGCGCTCGTCCTCGAAGCGGCGGTAGAGCGCGGGGTTCCAGTCGGCCATTGAAGGACTTGGTCTGCGGATTACAGCAGGTGCTTGACGCCGTCTTGCTCGCCTTGCAGCTCGGCCAGGGTCTTGTCGATGCGCTCTTGCGAGAAGGCGTCGATTTCCAGGCCTTCGACGATCTTGTACTCGCCGTTTTCGCAGGTGACAGGGAAGCCGAACATGGTGTCCTTGGGGATGCCGTACTGGCCGTCCGATGGGATGCCCATGGTGACCCACTTGCCGTTGGTGCCCAGGGCCCAGTCACGCATGTGGTCGATGGCGGCGTTGGCAGCCGAGGCAGCCGAAGACAGGCCGCGTGCTTCGATGATGGCGGCGCCGCGCTTGCCCACGGTGGGCAGGAAGGTGTTGGCGTTCCATTCCTGGTCGTTGATCATCTTGGCGACGCTTTCGCCGTTGATGGTGGCGAAACGGTAGTCGGCGTACATCGTGGGCGAGTGGTTGCCCCAGACGGTCAGCTTCTCGATGTCGGCCACGGCCTTGCCGGTCTTGGAAGCGATCTGGCTGGCAGCGCGGTTGTGGTCCAGGCGCAGCATGGCGGTGAAGTTCTTGCGTGGCAGGTCAGGTGCCGACTTCATGGCGATGTAGGCGTTGGTGTTGGCAGGGTTGCCGACGACCAGCACCTTCACATTGCGCGAAGCCACGGCGTTCAGGGCCTTGCCCTGTGCCGTGAAGATGGCGCCGTTGACGGCCAGCAGTTCGGCACGTTCCATGCCAGGGCCGCGGGGGCGCGAGCCGACCAGCAGCGCGTAGTCGGCATCCTTGAAGGCGGTCATCGGGTCGCTGTGGGCTTCCATGCCGACCAGCAGCGGGAACGCGCAGTCGTCCAGCTCCATCATCACGCCCTTAAGCGCCTTCTGGGGGCCTTCGACAGGCACTTCGAGCAGTTGCAGAATGACCGGTTGGTCCTTGCCCAGCATTTCGCCGGAGGCGATACGGAACAGCAGTGCGTAACCGATTTGACCAGCGGCGCCGGTGACGGCAACGCGAACGGGCTTCTTGCTCATGGTGAGAACTCCAGGGAAGTGAGGAAATCAGGGGTGTGTGCAACGCAAGCACCAGCGCCTGTTACCAGCAGCCCGTGCCCCGCAAAACAGCCTTGGAGTGTACCGCCGATTCAATACCCCGGTCAATTTGTCTTATGTCTTATATAAGATATGATCGGAGCCCTGAAAAAGAAACTGGGCAAGGTGTGCGCCTGCCCGTTCGCAGCACCCGCACCGAGCCCCACAGAGCCCCCGACACCGCCCACCAGCCGACCGCCATGTCCTCGATCCCGCTCAACGCCGACAACCCTGCACAGCCCGCGGCTGGTACGGGCGCTGCCACGCCGGCGTTCAGCCCGCTGTACCAGCAGATCAAGGGCCTGATCCTGCAGAGCCTGCAGCAGGGCGAATGGAAGCCGGGCGAGGCCATTCCCAGCGAGATGGAGCTGGCCGCGCGCTTTCGCGTGAGCCAGGGCACGGTGCGCAAGGCCATCGACGAGCTGGCCGCCGAGAACCTGGTGATGCGCCGCCAGGGCAAGGGCACCTTCGTGGCCACGCATGCCGAGCAGCATGTGCAGTACCGCTTTCTGAAGCTCATGCCCGACACCGGTGACGCCCGCGGCGAGGGCCGCGCCCAGCGCCAGGTGATCGACTGCAAGCGCGTGCGCGCCACGGCCGATGTGGCGCGCGCCCTGGCCCTGCGCAGCGCCGACCCGGTGATCCAGGCCCGGCGCGTGCTGTCGTTCGTGGGCGTACCGACCATTCTCGAAGACATCTGGCTGCCGGGCCAGGCTTTCAAGGGGCTGACGGCCGACCAGCTGGCCAGCTACCAGGGCCCGACCTATGCGATGTTCGAAATCGATTTCGGCGTGCGCATGGTGCGCGCCGAGGAGAAAATACGAGCCGTGTTGCCTGACCCCGAACAGGCTGCGGTGCTAAAGGTGGCACCGGGCACGCCGCTGCTCAGCGTGGAGCGCATTGCGTATACCTACAACGATGTTCCTATGGAGTTACGGCGCGGGCTGTACCTCACGGACACGCACCACTACCGTAATGAATTGAGCTGACACCACCCTGGCACCTGAGCGGAAATGTCGATCTTTAGGGACCATTGACCCTCTGTGTGTTGCGTTGCAATAGAATTTTGCGTTCTTTGCATGTCCGAATTACAAAGAAGTTACATCCACGAAAGCACTCAACATGACCGAGCTCGCCAAAAAACGGCCTGAATTCCGCAACATCAATGCCTTCAAGGACCTCACCACCTACCGCATGACGCCTGCGGCCTGGGTGTCGATCCTGCACCGCGCCAGCGGGCTGATCATGTTCCTGCTGTTGCCTTTCATCATCTGGATGTTCGACACCTCGGTGTCGTCCGAAATCTCGTTCGCCAAATTCACGGCGGCATTCAACATCGGCATCGGCTTCGTGCCCGGCTGGTTCATCAAGCTCGTGGCCCTGGCGCTGATCTGGTCGTACCTGCACCACTTCACGGCCGGTGTGCGCCACCTGTGGATGGACGTGAGCCACAGCGCCGTGAACAAGCAGTTCGGCAAGAGTTCGGCGCTGACCGTGTTCGTGATCAGCATCGCCCTGGCCCTGGTGCTGGGCGCCAAGCTGTTCGGCCTGTACTGACCCATCCAATAAAAAAGGCGGCGGCCGCTGCCACCCAGTGCCCCCCACATAACAAGAGGAAAAACATCCATGTCCGTCAATTACGGTTCCAAGCGCGTCGTCGTCGGCGCCCACTATGGTCTGCGCGACTGGCTGAGCCAGCGCGTCACGGCAGTGCTGATGGCGCTGTTCACGCTGGCCCTGCTGGTGCAGGTCATCTTCAACAAGGGCCCCATCGGCTATGACAAGTGGGCCGGCATCTTCTCGGCCCAATGGATGAAGGTGCTGACCTTCACCGTGATCATTTCGCTGGCCTGGCACGCCTGGGTGGGCGTGCGCGAAGTCCTGATGGACTACATCAAGCCCGTGGGCCTGCGCCTGGCGCTGCAGGTTTTCACCATCGTCTGGCTCGTCGGCTGCGCCGGCTGGGGCATCCAGGTTCTGTGGCGTCTCTGATTGATCCCCCCGCGACTGAAGGCAAACAACAATGAGCTACACCAAAGCTAACATCACCAAGCGCAAGTTCGACGTCGTCATCGTCGGCGCCGGCGGCTCCGGCATGCGCGCATCGCTGGAACTGTCCCGCGCAGGCCTGAACGTGGCCTGCCTGTCCAAGGTCTTCCCCACCCGCTCGCACACGGTGGCGGCGCAGGGCGGCGTGTCCGCCTCGCTGGGCAACATGAGCGAGGACAACTGGCACTACCACTTCTACGACACCATCAAGGGCTCCGACTGGCTGGGCGACCAGGACGCCATCGAGTTCATGTGCCGCGAAGCACCGAACGTGGTGATCGAGCTCGAACACTTCGGCATGCCGTTCGACCGCAACCCCGACGGCACCATCTACCAGCGCCCCTTCGGCGGCCACACCGCCAACTACGGCGAGAAGCCCGTGCAGCGCGCCTGCGCCGCTGCCGACCGTACCGGCCACGCCATGCTGCACACGCTGTACCAGCAGAACGTGAAGTCCAAGACCAACTTCTTCGTGGAGTGGATGGCGCTGGACCTGATCCGCAACGACAAGGGCGACGTGGTCGGCGTGACCGCACTCGAACTGGAAACCGGCGACCTGTACGAGCTGCAGGCCAAGGCCGTGCTGCTGGCCACCGGCGGTGCGGGCCGCATCTTCGCGGCATCGACCAACGCCTTCATCAACACCGGCGACGGCCTGGGCATGGCGGCACGTGCCGGCATCCCGCTGCAGGACATGGAGTTCTGGCAGTTCCACCCCACCGGCGTGGCCGGCGCGGGCGTGCTGCTGACCGAAGGCTGCCGCGGTGAAGGCGCCATCCTGCTCAACAGCAATGGCGAGCGCTTCATGGAGCGCTATGCGCCCACCCTGAAGGACCTGGCACCACGCGACTTCGTGTCGCGCTCGATGGACCAGGAAATCAAGGAAGGCCGTGGCTGCGGTCCGAACAAGGACTACATCCTGATGAAGCTGGACCACCTGGGCGCGGACACCATCCGCAAGCGCCTGCCATCGGTGGAAGAGATCGGCCACAACTTCGCCAACGTGGACATCACCAAGGAACCGATTCCTGTGGTGCCCACCATCCACTACCAGATGGGTGGCATCCCCACCAACATCAACGGCCAGGTCGTGGTGCACGACGGCCAGCAGAACAACATCGTCAACGGCCTCTACGCCGTGGGCGAGTGCTCGTGCGTCTCGGTGCACGGCGCCAACCGCCTGGGCACGAACTCGCTGCTGGACCTCTTGGTCTTCGGCAAGTCGGCCGGCAAGCACATCGTGAACTTCGTCAAGGGCTCGGGCGAGCACCAGCCCATGCCCGCCAACGGTGCCGACCGCACCCTGGCCCGCCTGAACCAGCTGCAGGACTCGACCGAAGGCATCTACGCCCAGGACGTGGCCAACGACATCCGCTCGAGCATGCAGCAGCACGCCGGCGTGTTCCGCACGCAGGCCAGCATGGACGAAGGCGTGGTCAAGATCAACGCCATCCGTGAACGTGTGAGCGGCGTGACCCTGAAGGACAAGTCCAAGGTCTGGAACACGGCCCGCATGGAAGCCCTGGAAGTCGACAACCTGATCGAAGTGGCCCAGGCCACGATGACCTCGGCCGCGGCCCGCCGCGAATGCCGCGGCGCGCACACGGTGTACGACTACGAGCACCCTGCCGACCACGCCGAGTTCCCGCTGGGCCGCAACGACAAGGAGTGGATGAAGCACACCCTGTGGCACAGCGCAGACAACAGCCTGACCTACAAGCCCGTCAACCTCAAGCCCCTGACGGTGGACAGCGTGCCTCCCAAGGTCCGTACGTTCTGAAGAACCAGCAGCCTCACGAAAGAACAACATGAAGCGCACCTTTCAAATCTACCGCTACGACCCGGACAAGGACGCCAAGCCCTACATGCAGACCATCGAGATCGAGCTCGATGGCCACGAGCGCATGCTGCTCGACGCCCTGGTCAAGCTCAAGCAGCAAGACCCCAGCCTGTCGTTCCGCCGTTCGTGCCGCGAAGGCGTGTGCGGTTCGGACGCCATGAACATCAACGGCAAGAACGGCCTGGCCTGCCTGACGAACATGAACACCCTCAAGGGCACCATTGTTCTGAAGCCCCTGCCCGGCCTGCCGGTGATCCGCGACCTGATCGTGGACATGACGCAGTTCTTCAAGCAGTACAACTCGATCAAGCCCTACCTGATCACCGAAGACCTGGCCCCCGAGAAGGAACGCCTGCAGAGCCCCGAAGAGCGCGAAGAGCTCAACGGCCTGTACGAGTGCATTCTGTGCGCCAGCTGCTCCACGAGCTGCCCCAGCTTCTGGTGGAACCCCGACAAGTTCGTGGGCCCCGCCGGCCTGCTGCAGGCCTACCGCTTCATCGCCGACAGCCGCGACGAAGCCACGGGTGCGCGCCTGGATAACCTGGAAGACCCGTACCGCCTGTTCCGCTGCCACACCATCATGAACTGCGTGGACGTCTGCCCCAAGGGCCTGAACCCCACGATGGCCATCGGCAAGATCAAGGAACTGATGGTGCGCCGCGCCGTCTGATCTGAAGAAGAGCGAACGAACGAGCGAACCCTGCCATGTCCGAGACCTCGCCCCCCCTCGCCCGCACGCCGGCTCCGACCGACCTGCTGGACGACCGCGAACGCGCCAAGCTGCACTGGCGTTCACGGCGCGGCCTGCTGGAGAACGATCTCTACATCGAGAACTTCTTCGCGCTGCACGGGGCGAGCCTCAACTGGCGCCAGGCCTACGGCATGACCGAGCTGATGAACCTGGCAGACAACGACCTTTTGGACCTGGTGCTTGCTCGCCGCGAGCCCGAAGGTCCTCTCGATACAGAAGAAGTGCGTGAAGTACTCGGCATGCTGCGGCTCAGTGGTGGCGCAGCGCGGCCCCGGGCCTGATCTGGAGACAGGGCCCCTTACCACCGGAATTCCGGCAACCTACCCAAGGAAAGTAACAATGAAGCTAGCTGACAACAAAGCCACCCTGTCGTTCAGTAACGGCAGCCCCAGCGTGGACCTGCCGGTCTACCAGGGCAGTATTGGCCCGGACGTCATCGACATCCGCAAGCTGTACGCGCAAACGGGCATGTTCACCTATGACCCGGGCTTCCTGTCGACGGCAGCGACCCAGTCGGCCATCACGTACATCGATGGCGACAAGGGCGAACTGCTGTACCGCGGCTACCCCATTGAGCAGTTGGCACAGAACTGCGACTTCCTGGAAACCTGCCACCTGCTGCTGTACGGTGACCTGCCCAACGAAGCCCAGAAGACCGACTTCACCAGCCGCGTGACCAACCACACCATGGTCAACGAGCAGATGCAGTTCTTCCTGCGTGGCTTCCGCCGCGACGCGCACCCCATGGCCGTGCTGACCGGCCTGGTGGGCGCCCTGTCGGCCTTCTACCACGACAGCACGGACATCAACAACCCGCAGCACCGTGAGATCGCCGCTATCCGCCTGATCGCCAAGATGCCCACCCTGGTGGCCATGGCGTACAAGTACGGTGTGGGCCAGCCCTACATGTACCCGCAGAACAACCTGAGCTACGCAGGCAACTTCCTGCGCATGATGTTCGGCACGCCCTGCGAAGAGTACAAGGTCAACCCCGTGCTGGAACGCGCGCTGGACCGCATCTTCATCCTGCACGCTGACCACGAGCAGAACGCATCGACCTCCACCGTGCGCCTGTGCGGCTCGTCGGGCACCAACCCGTTCGCAGCCATCGCCGCCGGCGTGGCCTGCCTGTGGGGCCCTGCCCACGGCGGCGCCAACGAAGCAGCCCTGAACATGCTGTACGACATCCAGGCCCAAGGCGGCGTGGAAAAGATCGGCGAGTTCATCAAGCAGGTCAAGGACAAGAACTCCGGCGTCAAGCTCATGGGCTTTGGCCACCGCGTGTACAAGAACTACGACCCCCGCGCCAAGCTCATGCAGGAAACCTGCAACGAAGTGCTGGCCGAACTGGGCCTGGAAAACGACCCGCTGTTCAAGCTGGCCAAAGAACTGGAAAAGATCGCCCTGGAAGACGACTACTTCGTGCAGCGCAAGCTCTACCCGAACGTGGACTTCTACTCCGGCATCGTGCAGCGCGCCATCGGCATCCCCGTGAACCTGTTCACCGGCATCTTCAGCCTGGCCCGCACCGTCGGCTGGATCGCCCAGCTGAACGAAATGATCGGCGACCCCGAGTACAAGATCGGCCGCCCACGCCAGCTGTTCACGGGCTCCGTGCGCCGCGACGTGCCGCCACTGGCCAAGCGCTGAGCGTTTGGTTGCGCGAAGAAGGCTTCGGTCTTCTTGGCACAGACAGGAAAGCCCGCTTCGGCGGGCTTTTTTATTGCAAGTATTCGTTGGTAGCACGAGGGGTGGGTCGGCAATAAACCTCTCGCACCTGACAGATTTTCTATTCTTTGGCTTGGTTTTGGAAGGCAATAATAGCCGCGCTCAGCTTCTGTTCCAGCTCACAGAGCTGTGCTGTGATCACCGACACCACATCTTGCACCGACAAAAACTCTCGATCTCTTCCAAATACAATCAATCCCGCCACATTGATCAACTGAATAGGATATATACCTCGCAGAGAACGGGCTAGCAACTCAGCACATGCCTCAAGAACCAAAGTCCCGGAGTAGGCCCAATCATCTCCCAAATCACCTCTAAGTCCATGCTCAATACGATGGTATTTGGGTAAATCCCAATACTGCACCCTGCAGACCTCCAAGCGATCATAAAGTTCTCGGAGACGCATAGCGGCTATATCGCCACCTGCGGTAGCGCGCACCTGTTCAAGTGTTGTTAATTGCACATTTGTGAGATTCGCAGCTTCTATTGCTCCGCTTTGAAAACCCGATTCACATAAAATTATCCCTCTATCAGCGCCCAGATCCACCACAATTTGACGCAATCCAAGAACGTGCAATTTAGAGACTGGTGTTTTCCAATGTTTGCATTCCACTAACCAAGTTACATCAAAGCCAGCATGGTGTGATTTCACCACCACGTCGACAGCATGAGACGTTCGAGCCCCATTCAGTGTTACGTCTGTATTCGCATCAAGTCCCATTGATCGAAAAAGCGCCGCAGCCTCTTCCTGATATCCCTTCCAATCTTCAGTCACTTCCTCTCCTCCATGACTGAGTGATCATACAAAGTTTTTACTACTGCCGCTCCTTTAAAGTCGAATCATTTTTGAACCAATCAGTACAAACACCAATGCCGACAAGGCGTGACATTTGCTTAGAAGTCACGCAATAATTTGCAGATGAGTTGCAAAATCATAGCAGTGGGAAAGCGCCGAGATGGCGGTACCCGTTATTGGTGCATGGAACACCATGCCAACGCCACAGCAAAGTATGGGGTAGCTGCGGACAAGTGTGTCGCGGCTGACGATCCGCCGATCAAGGCCGAGGAAACACTGCATTTGAATTTCGTCGACTATCCGGGCGGAATCGCGCTTTGGGGTTCGGTTCCCGCGATCTATGACACTACGACCCAGCCCATTGACCGAGGCATACATGTACATGCAAGATCGACCAAAGGCGGCTTGAAAAACATTGACAAGACCTATCGGAGGTTGCAGGTTCCTTATAGGGTTGATTTACTCTCCGATGGCTGGGTGAACGTTGATGAGATCGACGCGATCAACTACATGATCTCCAGCGTCTTCGGCTTTGAGACCATCCCGGTCCATTGTGTTTACTGTGGCTTTCCCCATCTTGATCGCGACTGGTTTGCTGTGCATTCTCATCGTAAACACCAATGCCACGGCTGCGGCCGTCAATTCTCTGATCCTATGGGCCTTGGTATCGGAAATCCCATTGCAGCCCTGCGCCACATGCTTGGAGCAACACCCACCAAAAAGCGGAAGGCTCCCGACAGCATCGCGATCAAACAATGTGACTACCCCGGTGGCATTCAACTCTGGGGATCGAACCCGGCGATTTTATGGACATCCTCAGATCCCGAAATGACAGGAATTCACTTACATGCATTCAAAATGCATGATCAGGAATTTCCTGAAGTAGATGAGACCTACGCCAAGGTGACAATTGACGGCATTAAGATCGATGCCGATCAAGTACGGACATACATGGCGCAATCGGCCATGCCCCACTTGGAGGGCAGGGTGTTAGACTTGTCCTGCCCGCATTGTGCTGAGCCACACATCGATAAAGGCGAGCACGCATTTACGCCACACATTGATCACGAGTGCTACTCGTGCGGCCAGAGTTTCCGGGCTTTGAGCCAGATCAAAAAAACGATCGGCAACCCATTCGTTGGAACGCGCAAAAAATTGGGGCTTTCCGCCACTGGGCCGGTACGCGAGGACAAACTGGGGCTGCGCCCCGAGACAATCTAAGGCTGAAAGTCAGCCAACGCCAAGTGCGGCAGAAATCCACCTAGGCGCTTCATTTGCAGATAGGCCGTAAAGGCCTCCGTCGCCGTCAAGTACCCGGCGACTACAGTTTCTCGAAGCAAGCCAACAGTTCCAGTCATTCGAGAGGCGCCGATCTCCTGTGCGATGACCCTGCGCGCAGCACCATCATCGCATGCAACAACACATCCCAACGCCTTCGCCGCTAGGATGCACTCAGTCTCTCCAGGGCCCAACTCCCAAAAAGCCAATGCATCCTCGAACTCCGTAGCAGCTATTGCGGTGTCATCGACCCATTCAATGTCGCCACGCTCGACAGCGACTTGAATCTCGTTGGCAACCGTGCGCGATTCACGACGCACTTCTGGACTCACTTGGAATGAACGGCCAGGAAGCGAAAGGACTTGGGCGAGCACGCCACCGTTGTGCAAGTTAATCAATGTGGATGCGTCGAGGACGACGATCACGCGCTGATTTCCGAGTTTGCGACCACGATGGCCGAAATCGGAACGTTTAGCAGTTCCGCAGCTTTGCCAAGCGACAACTCACCGGTTCGCACTTTCTCCGCAGCAGACTCCATAAGCATTGGCGATGTTGCAATCACGAGATCCTGCCGCGAGGGGACACCTACGCTCGCAGCGAATTTCTCGGGATTCTTAAAGTCGTCCTGCAACCGTTGGTAGAAAGCACGCGCACCGCTTGAGGGAAGTAGACCAAACGTCTCAAAGCGCCTTGCCGCCACTTCAAAGCTGACGTGAAAGATATGCCCGATCCAAGCGATCTCAGCAGCTCCGAGCGGCTGCTGAGAGATGCCAAGTTGATCACGCACTGCTTTCAGAGCACTCAGCACGCCGTGTTTCGGTAACAGTAGCGCCGAAGCAAAGGCGTCGGCGAACTTCTCCTCTGCTCGCCGAGGACTGCGTGACCAGTCCGCCTCTTTGTCCATGTGCGCGTAACCTTGTTTTCGAGCGTCGTGGTGGGCAACTAGATGCCCTAGTTCATGCGCCAACGTGAAAAGCATCCTTGGCTTAAAGGTGCGAGGACCAATGATCACGATCGCGTGACCCTCCACAATCGCGGAGACGCCCTCAACAGTAGGATCTCGAGAAAAAAGCAGCCATACGCCCATATCGGCTAACACCTGTGCCAAATGAGGGAACGGCTCCAGGTCGTCAATATCCGCGAACGTCTTGCGAAATAAATCAGCGAACTCGGAGGCCGCATCCGGGGTCGCATCCATTCCCTTGAAGATATCGAGCCAAGAGAGGTCAGAAGATCGTCCGCGAGCCACGGATAGGGCGTCCCGCACCTGGGACGAAAGCACATCGATGTGTGAGGAGACCTCTACAGCCTCACGCTGCTCCAACGTCTGCCGAAACAGCATCTTGATCGGTTCCGCCGTCTCGCGCCTGCCATCCATCAAGCTGGACAAAGGAATCTGCAGCGCCTTTGCTATGCCCCGCATCTCGCCCAGAGTTGCTTTCGCGCCTCCCACGACTTGCTGAAACCTATCAGGAGTTATACCGGCCTTTTTCGCAGCCTTCTCGACCGTGAGGCTCTTGCTCGCAAGGTGAGCGGCAATGTTGGTCACGAGCGCGCCTCTTGCTTGATGTCATCTAGCGCACGCAGCAGGCGGTCTACCTGCATGGTCGAGAGTTTGCGACTACGCCCCACCACTTGCTGCATCCGGTACCCTGGCACTTCAAGAATTTTTGAGAGGATGCCTACTGAGCGGTCGCGGCCAAGTTCTACCTCCTTGGGAGTCTCTAGCATCACCGGATCTTTACCCAAGATGTAGTTCTTGATCCTGCTTTCGAACTTATCGTGGTGGTCGCGCGGATCCTGAGTGCCATCAGGTAAGGCAATGATGTTTCCCGTGCGCTGCTTGCCGTCAAAGCGTAGTGCATTCTCGGGATGGCGCCGCAAAGCCTCGAGCTGATCGTCCAGCTTCTTGTCAATCTGCATCCCGCCGATGACATATTGGGGAATGGTTCGCCCCCGGCTCCCACTGATCACGAAGATGTGATCGCCGGGCTTGACCATGCGTCGCAAGTCAGGTCTGCAGGTGCCCATTGATGGTTTTGATGAGCTAAGCATTGGATCCACGAGTGCTAGGCCGGCTCCCGGGTCGGAGCCTGGCGACACGAAGATATAGCTGGACATAGCGTCTCCACAGAATGATGCTGTATTTTTAAACAGTATTCAATCTTTCGCAAGCCCCATTGCAGCTTTGCACCTCAAAGCCTTTAAATCACCGCCTCCCCGGCCCCCCAAACCTCTCCCGATACGCCTGCGGCGTAATCCCCAAATGCCGCACAAACAGCTGCCGCAACGCCTGCTCCGACCCCATGCCCACGCGCGCGGCCACGGTCTTGATCGGCAGTGCAGCCTGCGGCTGGGAGGTTGATGATTCGAGCAACCGCCGCGCCCCCTCCAACCGCGCTGCATCGACAAATGCCGACGGCGTCTGCCCCGTCTCCTGCACAAACACCCGCCGAAAGTGCCGTTCGCTCATGGCCGCGCGCGCCGCCAGGGCGGCCAGGGGCATGGGTTCGTGCAGGTTCTCCAGCACCCAGCTTTGCACGGCCTGGATGTCGCGGTGGGTGACTCCCTGGCTGGCCAGTTGTACGCTGAACTGGGACTGGCCGCCGGGGCGCTTGAGGTACATGACCAGATCGCGCGCCACCTCCAGCGCGAGGGCGTGGCCGAAGTCTTCTTCGACCAGGGCCAGGGCGAGGTCGATGCCGGCGGTGACGCCGGCCGATGTCCACAGCGATCCGTCGCGCACGTAGATGGCGTCGGGGTCCACGTCGATGGCGGGGTAGCGCTGGCGCAGCAGTGCAGCCACGCTCCAGTGGGTGGCGGCGCGGCGGCCGTCGAGCAGACCGGCGGCAGCCAAAAAGAAGCTGCCGGAGCACAGGGCGATCATGCGGTCCACGCGCGGGGCCACGCGGGCGGCCCAGGCGACCAGGTCGGGCGAGGCGGCGAGCACCTGTTCGATGTTGCGCGAGCCGACCAGCACCACGGTGCAGCCGGGGCCGCCTTCTCCTGCTTGCTGTTGCTGCTCCAGCCCGGCCAGGGTGTGGGTGGCGGCGAGGGCCATCAGGGTGTCGGACTGCACGGCCCCGGCCTGGGCTGCGACCACGCGCACGGCGTAGCCATCGGGCCGGCCGTGCTGGCGCAGGTGCACGTTGGCGTAGTCGAACACGGACATGGGGCCCACGGCCTCCAGCGCCTTGAAGCCGGGGTAGACGACGAGGTCGATGCGGTGGGGCTGGCCGGCGGGGTGGTGGTGGGGATGGTGGTGGTCCATTGAGCTGCGGAGAGCAAAGAAGCGCGGTGGACTATACGGGAGGCCATGTCCGCCAAGGCCATGAACGATGGAATTCGGCCATACCCCCAAGGTCTGCGGCCATGGGTTTCGGTGTGCCCCCCACATGGCCTACAGTCTGGGCGTCCACCCATGCCATGAGGCCGCAGAGCCTTTGGCCCCCTCCCCTTTACCAACCCAATCCCCCAACACCATGACCATCAAATCCAAAGCCGCCGTGGCCTTCAAGGCCGGAGAACCCCTGCAGATCGTCGAGATCGACGTGGCACCGCCCAAGAAGGGCGAGGTGCTGATCCGCATCACCGACACGGGTGTGTGCCATACGGATGCCTTCACCCTGAGCGGTGACGACCCCGAGGGCCTGTTCCCCGTGGTGCTGGGCCATGAAGGCGCGGGCATTGTGGTGGAAGTGGGCGAAGGCGTGACCAGTGTGAAGCCGGGCGACCACGTGATTCCGCTGTACACGGCGGAGTGCGGCGAGTGCCTGTTCTGCAAGAGCGGCAAGACCAACCTGTGCGTTTCGGTGCGCGCCACGCAGGGCAAGGGCGTGATGCCCGATGGCACCACGCGCTTCAGCTACAACGGCCAGCCGATCTACCACTACATGGGCTGCTCGACCTTCAGCGAGTACACGGTGGTGGCCGAGGTGTCGCTGGCCAAGATCAACCCCCAAGCCAACCCCGAGCAGGTGTGCCTGCTGGGCTGCGGCGTGACCACGGGCCTGGGCGCGGTGAAGAACACGGCCAAGGTGCAGGAGGGCGATACGGTGGCGGTGTTTGGCCTGGGCGGCATTGGCCTGGCGGTGATCCAGGGCGCCAAGCTGGCCAAGGCGGGGCGCATCATCGCCATCGACACCAACCCCAGCAAGTTCGACCTGGCCAAGGTGTTTGGCGCCACGGACTGCATCAACCCCAAGGACTTTGACAAGCCGATCCAGCAGGTGATCGTGGAGATGACGACCTGGGGCGTGGACCATTCCTTCGAGTGCATTGGCAATGTGAACGTGATGCGTGCGGCGCTGGAATGCGCGCACCGCGGCTGGGGGCAGTCGGTCATCATCGGCGTGGCGGGTGCGGGGCAGGAGATCTCCACCCGCCCCTTCCAGTTGGTCACAGGCCGCAAGTGGCTGGGCACGGCCTTTGGCGGCGTGAAAGGCCGCAGCGAGCTGCCCGGCATGGTGGAAGACGCCATGGCCGGCAAGATCCAGCTGGAGCCGTTTGTGACGCACACCATGGGGCTGAAGGACATCAACGAGGCGTTTGACCTGATGCACGAAGGCAAGTCGATCCGCTCGGTTGTGAAATACGCTGCCTGAGGCCTGGCGAGCGATGACCACCTCGTTTGAACTGCTCAGCGAGCACGCCTGCTTTGGCGGCGTGCAGCGCTTCTACCAGCACGCCTCTGCCGAGATCGGGCTGCCGATGAAGTTCTCGGTCTACCTGCCGCCGCAGGCTACGCAAGGGCCCGTGCCGGCCCTGCTGTACCTGGCAGGGCTGACCTGCACGGAAGAGACCTTCATGGTCAAGGCCGGGGCGCAGCGCCTGGCGGCCGAGCTGGGGCTGGCGCTGATTGCGCCCGACACCAGCCCGCGTGGCGCCAATGCGCCGGGCGAGGCCGAGAGCTGGGACTTTGGCGTGGGCGCGGGCTTTTACCTCGACGCCACGGCCGAGCCCTGGGCGAAGCACTGGCGCATGGAAAGCTATTTGATGAAGGAGCTGCTGCCGCAGGTGGCTGCGCAGTTGCCCATCGATGGCGAGCGCCTGGGCATCTTCGGCCACTCGATGGGCGGGCATGGCGCGCTGACGCTGGCGCTGCGCCACCCAGGCCGCTTCAAGAGCCTGTCGGCCTTTGCGCCGATCTGCGCGCCCACGCAGTGCCCCTGGGGCGAGAAGGCCTTCACCGGCTACTTGGGGGCGGACCGCACGGGCTGGATCGAGCACGATGCCACGGTGCTGATGCAGCACCAGCCGATGGCGCCCTACCCCGGCGGCATATTGATCGACCAGGGCCTGGCCGACAAGTTCTTGCCCACGCAGCTGCACCCAGAGCTGTTCGAAGAGGCCTGCCAGGCCATTGGCCAGCCGCTCACGCTGCGCCGGCATGCCGGGTATGACCACGGCTACTACTTCATCCAGAGCTTCATGGCGGACCACCTGGCGCACCACGCAAAGCAACTGGCAGGGGGCTAACGGTCTCTTGGCCCGTCAGTGCTCGGCGCCGCCGGCAGCGCGGATGTCACTGGCCACCGCGAGCGAGGTGGCGGCCATGATGCGCACCGCCTCGGTCACCGTCTCGCGGGCCAGGCTGGGCGCGCCCGGGTGGCGCGTGGCCATGCTGGGCAGGTAGGGCACATGGATGAAGCCGCCGCGCAGGGCCGGCCGGCGCGTGGCGATGTGGTGTGCCAGCGCGTAGAAGATGGCATTGCAGTTGTAGGTGCCGGCCGTTTGCGATACCGAGGCAGGGATGCCCGCTTCGCGCAGCGCAGCCACCAGCGCCTTGATGGGCAGGGTGGAGAAATACGCGGCCGGGCCGCCGGGCACCACGGGCTCGTCCACGGGCTGGCGGCCCGCGTTGTCGGGGATGCGCGCGTCCACGATGTTGATGGCCACGCGCTCCACCGTGATGTCGGCGCGCCCGCCGGCCTGTCCCAGGCAGAGCACCAGCACGGGGTCGAGTTCTTCGATGGCGGCCACCAGGGCCGGGCCCACTTCGGCGATCACGCAGGGCAGTTGGTGGGCCACCAGGCGGTGGCCGGCGATGGTTTCGCCGTCGAGCACGCGCACGGCCTCCCACGAGGGGTTGATGGTTTCGCCATCGAAGGGCTCGATGCCGGTGACGAGGATGCTGCGGGCCATGGTGAACTCGAAGTCGGACAGGCGGCCATCCTAGGATGCGGGCCGCGCGCAGGGAAATGGATTTCCGGTATGCGTCGTATCCACGGCGTGAATGCATGGTGTGCAGCCGGCCGCGTGCGCCCGGCACATGGGGTAGATTGGCAGCATGAACCTCGCGTCGATGGACCTGAACCTGCTGCTCACCTTCGAGGCGCTGTACGAGACCGGCAGCGTGACCCTGGCCGGCCAGCGGCTGAACCGGGCGCAGCCCTCGGTGAGCAATGCGCTGGGCCGGCTGCGCCATGTGTTCCAGGACGAGCTGTTCGTGCGCACGGCCGACGGCATGCTGCCCACGGAGCGCGCACAGGCGCTGATACCGGGCATTGCGCTGGCGCTGGAGCAGCTGCGCCGCGCGCTGGCGCAGGGCCTCGACTTTGACCCGCTGGCCGCCCAGGGCCGGCGCCTCACCATCGCGACCAGCGACTATGCCGACATGGTGCTGGTGCCGCATGTGGTGGCCTTGCTGCGGCGCGAGGCACCGGGCATGGCGCTGCGCGTGGCGCGGCTGAACCGCGAGACGGTGTACGAGCAGCTCGACCAGTCGGCCATCGACCTGGCGATTGGCGGCCTGCTCGACCCGCCCAAGCGCATGCTGCAGCAGCGGCTGTACGAGGAGCACTTTGTCTGCATCGGCGACCATGAGCGGCTGGGCCCGGCCCGCGACGATGAGGCCCTGGACCTGGAGACCTACCTGGCCCGGCCGCATGCGCTTTTCGTGCCCAGCGACAACGGGTCGAGCCGCGGCGTGATCGACATGCACCTGGCACACCTGGGCCGCGAGCGGCGGGTGCTGGCCACGTTTGCGCACATTGCGGCGCTGCCCTTTGCGGTGCGCGGCACCGACCTGCTGGCCACCCTGGCCGCACGGGTGGCGCGCCTCATGGCGCCCCCGGGCACGGCCATACGAACCCTGCCGCCCGAGCTGCAGGACACGGCCTTCGGCATCGACATGGTCTATGGCCGCCGCTCGGAAAACGACCCCGCGGCCCGCTGGCTGCGTGCCCTGGTGGTGCGGGCGGCGCTGCAGGTGGATGGCGCGCCGGGGGCCTGATCGCACGGAGCCACGAAAGCGCTAAGGGGACGCTAAGACGGCATTAATGTGCACTTAAGTCTGGGGCCGGAGACTGCCGTCCATGCTCCAGATCCCCGCCCGGCCCTTCGCCTTTTTCTCATCCTCCTGCTCCCGCACCGCGGGGCCAGCACTGCAGCAGCAGCTGCAGCAGGAGCTGTCGCAGAACCCGCAACGATCTGGCGGTAATGCGCCCGTAAGTGCCAGGCCTGGAGACTGCCTTCCATGCGCCTGATCCTGCCCTTACCGCGGCCCCTGCTGCCGCCGCCCGCTCCTTCTTCGCCCTCTTCTTCCGCACCGCACACAACCCGCCCCCGCCCTGCCACGCCGCCCCCGGCGCTGCACCCGGCCTGGGTGGTGCTGCTGGTGAGCCTGTGGCTGGCCACGGTGTGCAATGTGCCGCTGTGGCGCGAGGTGGCTGCCCTGCCCGGCCAGGGCAGCCTGCGCGGGTACGGCTTTGCGCTGGCGTTCGGCGCCATCGTCACCGCGGGCAATGCGGGGTTGCTGGCCCTGCTGGCCTGGCGCTGGACGCTCAAGCCCGCGGCCGTGCTGCTGGTGCTGATGGCGGCCTTTGGCGCTTACTTCATGCTGGCCTATGGCATTGCCATCGATGCCAGCATGCTGACCAACGTGGTGCAGACCGATGTGCACGAGGCCGGCGACCTGCTGAGCCTGCGCATGCTGGCCACCGTGGCGGCGCTGGCCGCGCCGCCCCTGCTGTGGCTGCTGCGCACGCCGGTGCGGCGCCTGCCGCCGCTGCGCCAGGCGGTGCACAACGGGCTGCTGCTGCTGGCGGCCATCGCGGTCATCGTGGGCAGCCTGCTGGCGGTGTTCCAGGATTTCTCGTCCACCATGCGCAACCACACCAAGCTGCGCTATCTGATCAACCCGCTCAACAGCGTGTACGCGCTGGGCAACGTGGCCACCAAGCCCTTGCGCATGGACCAGCGCACCCTGGTGCCCGTGGGCCGCGACGCCCACCTGGGCGCCAGCTATGCGGGCCAGGCCAAGCCGCCGCTCTTGGTGCTGGTGCTGGGTGAGACGGGGCGCAGCGGCAATTTCGGCATCAATGGCTATGCGCGCGACACCACGCCGCTGCTGTCGGCCCGCGCCAAGGAGCTGGTGAGCGCAGGCAACGCCTGGTCGTGCGGCACGAGCACGGCGGCCTCGGTGCCCTGCATGTTCTCGCACCTGGGCAAGAGCGGGTATGAGGGGCGCTCGGCCAACTTCGAGAGCCTGGTCGACGTGTTGCACCACGCCGGCCTGGCCGTGCTGTGGCTGGACAACCAGTCGGGCTGCAAGGGCGTGTGCGACCGCCTGGGCGATACCAACACCGCCAACCTGAAAGACCCTGCACTGTGCGCCCACCAGGGCGAGTGCCTGGACCGCATCATGCTGAAAGACCTGGACGCGCGCATCGCCGCGCTGCCCGCCGAGCAGCGCCAGCGCGGCACGGTGGTCGTGATGCACCAGCTGGGCAGCCATGGGCCGGCGTACTACAAGCGCTCTGCGCCCGACGCCAAGAAGTTTTTGCCCGAGTGCACATCCACCGCGCTGCAGGAATGCAGCCGCCAGCAGGTGGTGAATGCGTATGACAACAGCATTGTGGAGATCGACCGTTTTCTGGACGGCGTGATCCAGTGGCTAGGCACACAGAACGCCACGGCGCAGACGGCGATGTTGTACGTGGCCGACCACGGCGAATCGCTGGGCGAGAACAACATCTATCTGCACGGCCTGCCCTATTCGATTGCGCCCGATGTGCAAAAGCACGTGCCCTGGATCACCTGGCTCTCGCCCGCGATGCAGGCGCGCGTGGGGGCGAGCACGGGCTGCCTGCAGAAGGACCTGCGCGAGCGGCGCATCACGCACGACCATTACTTCCACTCGGTGCTGGGGTTGATGGATGTGCAGACGGGGGCTTACCAGCCGGAGCAGGACATGTTCACGCCTTGCCGGGATGCGGGGGCGGCGCAGGCCAAAGCCGATGGGCCGGTGGCGGCGCCACGCAAGTCCTGAGCAGGGGCGCAAGCGCCATCTGGTCGTGGACACGCTGCGCTGGGGCGGTTGCTGGTGGTGGCAATCACCAGCCCGGCCATGCAGGACACGGCCTTACAGGCCAACAAGGTCTGCGAGGCAGTCGCGCGGGAGTGGACCGGACTTGTCTGGGCCATTGCGCAGCAGGTGGCACCTGCCCCGGGGCCCGATAGACCAGCAACAGTGGTACGAGGTGATGCGGCCCGATCGACCATCGAATCAGCGGGACAGCACGCTCGCAGTGAATCACACGCGCAGTTGCAGGCCCCGCGCGGAGTGAGAGAGAGAGGCCGCCCCCATCACTCCTTCAGAAAGGCGCTGCATCCACCGCTCAGCGTTCTGCAGCAGCATCTCTATTGCTTGCAGAAGGGCCGACGCAGTTGCCTCCGTCCACGGTATGGGCAGATGCAGCACGGCTTGGCCCTGGCCATCCAGCGCAGCCCATCCGCCCCCGAAGCCTGCACCCATATGGTTGCCTTGCATCAGGAGCTGAAGCTCTGATGGGCCGTCGGCGCGCCGACCGCGCAGCACGCACGATAGCAGCCAACGTCCCTGCGCCGAGGAGGGATGGATCTCCACCACCTGATTGCCGTCGAACAGCAGCCGACAGCAGCCATGGGCGTCGGGCCGCAGTCCAGGGATGCCTATTGACTCTCCCAGCGCAGAAATCACAGCGGCTACAGCATCTTCGGACATGGCAAAAGTATACGGCGAAGCGCCGAAAGGACGGCCATTTGGTGCGCTCACACTGCGCATCCACGCCTTGCCAGTGCGCCGTGAAGGAGGTCGGGGTGGTCATCCCGTCCCGACCGGACGCCGCTCTCTTGGAGCGCCGTCCGCTGCGTGGCGGCAAGCAATGGAACTTTCACCCTGCTGCTGTCACTCATGCGGGGAACGCGGGGTCCCCGATGGGGCCTGCCCTGCGCCACGATCACCCACCCACCGAACTGGAGCGCCCATGAGCCTGAGCTACGAAGATGTCTTGAAGGAATTCGCGCACCACGTAGGGCTGGACAGCGAAGCGCTGCTGCGCACCGAAGAGGTGCTCATCGACGGCTTCCCCATCGGCCTGCAACTCGAAGGCAGCCCGGTCAGCGGCGATGTGCTGTTCTTCACCACCCTGGGCACGCCCACATCCGAGCACCTGGACCGCATTGCGCGCACCCTGCTCGAAGCCAACAACTTCTGGGTCGGCACCGGCGGCTGCACCATCGGCCTGCAGCAGGAGACCAAGGCGGTGACGCTGTGCGGCCGCATCGCCATCGACGCGGCCCTGACCGGCGAGTCCCTGGCCGCCCTGCTCAGCGGTTTCGTCGACACTGCGGCGTTCTGGAAGGCCTTCGTCGAAGGCACGCCAGCCGATGGCGGCGCCGCACCGCTGATGCCCCCGCACATGGGGCTTCGCGCCTGATCCGCCCAAGGAGCACGCCATGAGCAGTCCTATCGGTCACGCACTTCCCCCGCCGAACCTCGGCGGGATCGGCCCCCTGGGCCTCCAGGGGCATGTACCAGCCCCGCAAGGCCAGGGCCAGGCGCCGCAGGGCGTCGGCCCGGCACGCATGGGCGCGGGCGCTCTGGCCGGCCGCCAGATCCAGGTCGGCGATGGCCAGCCGCGTGAACAGTCTGTGGGCCTGGCCGACAAGGCCAAGGGCTTTTTCAAGACCGCCGGCAAGGTGCTGGCCGGCATCGTTCTGGCCCCCATCGCCCTGCCGGTGGGCCTGGCGGCGCTGGCCCTGGTGGGCACGACGCGCCTGCTGCTGCAGGTGCCGCGCCTGATCAACGAAAAGCTGCTGGAACCCGCCGCCGACAAGCGCTTCGAAAACGCCAACCCGCAGCTCATGCAGATGCGCCAGCCCCTGCCGGGCGGTATTCTGAGCAATCCGGGCGTGATGGAGAAGCTCACCGCGCATGCCCAATCGCAGGGCACGCCCATGAGCGCGCAACAGATACAGGACATGGTCGCCACCGGCGAGCGCCTGGCCGAGGCGCTGCGCGATAGCCCGGCCGGCGGTTCGCCCGTGACGGTGCAGGTCGGCGGCCAACCGGTGCAGGTGGACAGCAGCGTGCACACCACGCGGGCCCTGAGCTGGTACATGATGGCCGCCGCCGCGCAGCAGGACGTGCAGCGCGAGCAAAGCCAGGACCATGCCACCATCGGCGGCCAGAAGGTCACCGACATGTCGTCCTCCGGCTCCTTCGTCATGAAAGACCCGGGCAACAAGATCTACGGCTTCCTGGCGGCGGCCCCGACGGCGGATTCGCGCATGTCCACCCACTTCGGTGAACGCGTGGACCACAATGAGAAGCACAAGATCGCCGGTCTGATCCCCAGCGGCAAGCCCAGCCAGCGCGGCATCGAGGACTTCCGCAACATGCTGCCCGGCCAGGGCGGCACCATCCTGTTCGACAAGCTCGCCGCCAAGGATGGCACACAGGACCTGTTCGTCAAGTTCGAGTCGGTGGGCTGCCCGCCCTATTTCCGCACCGAACCGCACCAGGGCGTGGGCCAGGGCATCGCGCGCTTCTTCTCGGCGCTGGACCGCAATATCGGCCATGCCACCAATTTCCTGGGCAGCATGTTCCAGGGCAAATCGGACGAGATGCGCCGCCAGGAGCACATCTACAAAGGCACGCTCAAGAACGACGTGGCCAAGCCTTTTGCCCAACTGGTGGACAACGCCATTGCCGCTGGCACCATCGACGCTTCGGCCAAGGCCGTGGGCCAGTCGGTGCACAAGTTCGGCCTGCCCTTCATCGAAGAGGCCCTCAACCGCATCCAGGACGCGGCGACCGAGAAAAACGACGCTGGCACCCTGCGCGAGGTGATGGCCGTGCGCCAGCAGATCGCCGAGGCCACGGCCAAGCTGGGCGGCCAGTCGGACAAGTTCGGCATCGAACGGCGCGGCGCCGAGGTGCACATCTCCATCAACCCGCGTGACAACCAGCCCCAGGACCTGCCCGGCTCGCTCACAGGCTCGGCCGCCCAGGCCTTCAACCAGGACGTCTTGACCCCTCCTGCCGGCCACGGCCTGGTCACCGCCACGCAGGACGGCATCTGCGAGCAGGCCGGCAAGGATTGGCCGCGCTCCACCGTGACCATTGGCGGCCAGACGGTCCACCAAGGCGACGCGGCCCAGTCGGCCGCCCTGCTGCACACCCTCACCGGTGGCGACGACCGCATGAAGATGCTGGTGAGCCAGTACGCCAACCAGCAGACCATGGCGCCGCTGATGGCCAGCATGATGCGCGGGGACCTGGGCATACAGGCGCCCGATGGCTCCCCCGGCGTGCCCGAAGGCCAGGGGGTATCAGGCTACCGCATGGAGGCCGACCCTGCCGGAGGCATCCGGCTCACCCTCGACTATTCGCGCCCCAATGTCGATAGCGTGAGCCCGCTCGATGGCTCTCCCTCCGTGCCGGTCGACCCGGCGCAAAGCCACGCGACCTTCTCCTTCAGCCTGCGCATCGCACCCGACTACAGCGTCAGCGTGGCCGATTCTCTGCGTTTCAACGTACAGCTGCGCAGCTGAGGTCCACAGCGCAGGCAGCGCTGCAGCCTTCGGGCGGCGGCGACTGGCAACAAAAAGCCGCGCAATGCGCGGCTTTCTTCTGCGGCTGCGGTGCAGCCCCGGCTCAGGCAGCCTTCTGGATCACGCCTTTCATGGCGTCGGCCACTTCCTTGACCACGGTGCTCTGGATCTGCGTGAACATGGTCCACTGCTGGATCTGCTGCTGCAATCGGAGCAGATCCGTGGTCGTTGCCGAGTCGTCCATGCTGGTGATGGTGTTCTGCAGTTCGGCTTCACGGGCCTGGGAGACCTTGCCGAGGGTGTTGTTGAGGTTGTTGAAGTTGATACCGGCCATAGCGAACTCCTGAAGGATGGGGTGGGGTCAAAAAAAAGGGGGAAACGCGGAAAAAAGGCTTTCTACAGACGGCGCACTGGCATTGTGAGCGTTTCACGGGCCGCCTGACAAGCGTCCTGCAATGCCCTCAGCACCGCATAGTCGGCGGGCGGCAGGCCGGCGGCGGCAGCGCTGCGCAGCCGGGCCTCCATGGCATCCAGGGCGGCGAGTGACTGTTCGCGCGCCTGCGCGGCATGTTCGCCCTGCAATGCGTGCTCCAGATCGCTCAACGGCCCGGGCGACGCCTGCAGGGACCGGTCGACCCCGGGCACCAGAAGTTTCATGCTGCCACCGCCGTTCATCTCAGCACCACCAGGCGGCGCGGCCCCTCGAAAACGAGGCGGTCGGGCTCGATCTCGGCCAGGCGCCAGCCAGCACGCTGTCCACCGGGCAGCAGCTTGCTGCCATCGGCAAGCACCACGTAGGGGACGGGACCGCCGACCACACCACGGATGCGAAAAGGCAGCGGTGCCACGCTGGCGTGCACCAGCGGCGTGCCGGCCGTGTTGGCGGCCGCCTGCGCGGTCTCGCGCACGAGCAAGGTAAACGCAATGCCCGACAGCGGTGTGCCCTCGCGTGCCAGCAGCGACTCCAGCGCGGGGCGCCGCCCAGGCGCAATGTCCAGCGCCAACGCCATCTGCTGCGATGTGGCGTCCCAGCGGACAGCGGCCGCCTCGAATCCTGCCAGGCGCAGCCAGTCCTGTATGGCTGGGCCCTGCTGCTCGGCCACGCGCAGCGCGTCGACCATCTCGATGCCCGGTGGCAGGCGCTCGCGCAATTGCGCGAGCACGCGGTCGTGCTCCTCTGTCGTGAGCACCCCACCCAAGGCCTTGACCCGGCCGGCGCCCAGCAGTTCGAAGCGCAGCGATGCACCCGTGCTGCCTCCCACCGCCCTCAGGTCATCGAGCAGGTCGGACGCGGTGCGCACGGCCAGCGCCGGCGTGGGCCGGATACTGGCCAGGCCTTCGGCCAGCCGATCGAACTGCTCGATGCCTGCCACCCATCCACTCACGCGCGCCCGGCCATCGGGCAGCACGTCGATCTGCAGGCGCAAGGCCGGATCCACCACCGCGATGGCGCGCTGAATGTCGCGCACCATCTGTTGCTGGCGCGCCGCATCCCCAGGGGAGGGGCCTGCTGCAGGCGTTGCGGCGGACGGTGCCGCGGGCCCAGGGCCGCGCCCGGTGAGCAAGGACGCGAACACGCCCAGCAGCAGCACGCACAGGGCCGCGCCCACCACCCAGGCAGGGTGCCAGCTGCGCGCCCGCGCCACCGCCGGGGTCTGCACCAGGACCGCGGGCGCCGCTGCGTCCACGGGGGCGGGTGTGGACGGCTCCCCTGGAGCCGGCGCCGGGGCCGCAGCGCCCTGCACCGAGGCGTCCTGCAGCGGCGTCGGCCCATCGGCCATGGCCACGGGAGCCGGTACGGAGGCCGTGGCCACGGCCTCATCCGAAGGCACCGCCTGCCAGGCGGCATGGGGCGCACTCACGGTGATGGCCACACCGCCCAGCCGTGCCACACCACCCCAGGCGGTGGGAGGCACCCAGGCTTCATCTGCAGCGTCAGGGCCGGTGGCGTCGTTGGCCGCGCCGGCCTGCCGCGGCTGGGCCAGCACCTTCCAATGGCCTGCGGCTGCCTGCAACCAGGCCTGTGCGCCGGGCGGCAGGGCCATGTCGCTCACGATCAGGTCGCAATCGTCGCCCGCGCCAATGCGCAGGGTCGCAGCCAGCGGCACGCGGGCACCGGCATGGCAGCCGCTGAGCACGCGCAGCTCGGTGTCCTGGCCCAGGTCGTCGGGCTGCGCGCTCATTGCAAGGCCCCTGCGCGCAGCACACGCCGAGAACCGCAGCGCGGCCCATACAATGGAAAGAGCCGAAGTCCCAGGACTTCTTTTCTCCATCCACGACCCAAAGGATTGCGCCCATGAACCTCGAACAGGAGCGCCGCGACGACATCTTGATCCTGCGCCCGCGCGGTCGCCTCGACAGCAGCAGCTCGCCCGAACTGGAGCGCGTGATCACCGAGCAGCTCGAGGCTGGCACGCAGCGCGTGGTGTTTGACCTCTCGGCGCTGGACTACATCAGTTCCGCCGGCCTGCGCGTGGTCTTGCTCGCGGGCAAGAAGCTGCGTGCCAGCAAAGGCAAGCTGGTGCTGGTCGGCCTGCGCGACATGGTGCGCGAGGTGTTCGACATGAGCGGCTTCCTGACCTTGTTCGCGGTCACCGACACGCTGGACGAAGGCCTGTCCAAGGTCTGAACGGCCACGGCTGTGCCCGCGGCGGGGGCCCTTGGTGGTCCGGGTGGCGCGGGCTGTGAAAAAGGCTTGTTGCATCACAGGTCGATACGCGCCAGCGGCTGGATGTTGATCTCCTGCGTGAGCTCCTGGTAGCTCAGCACAGGCAATTCGTACAGGTCCTGCTCGATCATCTTGCGCAGGTAGCGGCGGATGTCCATGGACGTGAGCAGCACCGGCCGCTGCGCGCTTGCCCCCAGGTCGCCCACGGTCTTCTTGATGTTGTCCACCAGGCGCTTGCTCACCGTTGGATCGAGGGCCAGATAGCTGCCCGCCGAGGTCTGGCGGATGGCGCCGCGCACCGTGTCCTCGATGCTGGGCGCGAGCAGGTAGGCCGGCAGGATGTTCTGCCCGCTCGAATACTTGTAGCTGATGTGGCGCTTGAGGGTGGAGCGCACGTACTCGGTCAGCAGCACCGAGTCCTTTTCCTTCTGGCCCCATTCGATCAGCGACTCCAGGATGGCGCGCAGGTTGCGCACCGAGATGTCCTCGGACACCAGGCGCTGCAGGATCTCGGCGATCTTCTGGATCGGCAGCACCCGCGTCGACTCCTTGACCAGGTCAGGGAAACGCCCCTCCATGGCGCTGAGCAGAAAACGCGTCTCCTGGATGCCGATGAAATCGGCCGAGTACTTCTTGAGCACGAAGGCCAGGTGGTAGGTCAGCACCTGGCTCGGGTCCATGAACGGAATGCCCGCGCGGCCCAGCGTGTCGCGCAGTTCGGCCGACACCCACAGCGTGGGAATGTGCGGCAGGAACTTGCGGTCGCTCTCGTAGACGATCTGCAGCGCATCCAGGTTGGCCGTGCTCTCGCGCACCAGCAGCCAGCCAGGCCGCAGCCGCCCCTGCGACACCGGCACCTCGGACAGCAGGATGTTGTAGCTCTCGGGCGGCAGGGCGTCGTTGAAGCGCAGCTGGATGCCGGGGAAAGGCACGCCCAGGTCGAAATACAGGGCACGGCGGATCTTGAGCAGCTCTTCGTTGAGCACGTCGGCGTCGAAGGCCTGTTGCAGCCCCGCGGCCACGTCCATGAGCAGGGGCACGGTGGGCGCGAATTCCTCGCTGCCATCGGTGGCCTTCTTCTTGGGCTTCTCGCCCGCGGGCTGCATGGCCGGCACCTCGGTGACTTCGCCGGTCTTCTCGTCGACCACGCGGCGCGTGCCGCGCATGATGACGATGCCCACGGTGCCGATGACGACCGCCAGGATCAGGAACACCGGCAGCGGCATGCCGGGAATCAGGCCCATGCCCAGGGCCACGGCGGCGGCGATCAGCAGCGCGCGCGGCTGGGCCAGCACCTGCTGGCCGATGTCCTTGCCGACGTTGGACGGGCCGTCACCCGACTGCACGCGCGTGACGATCATGCCCGCGCAGATGGCGATGAACAGCGCCGGAATCTGCGCGATCAGGCCGTCGCCGATGGTCAGCACCGAATAGGTCTTGGCCGCCTCGCCGGCCGTCATGCCACGCTGCATCACACCGATGACGATGCCGCCCAGCAGGTTCACGGCCACGATGATCAGGCCGGCAATGGCGTCGCCCTTGACGAACTTCATGGCGCCGTCCATGGCGCCGTAGAGCTGGCTTTCCTTCTCGACGATGGTGCGCCGGCGCTTGGCCTCCTCCATGTCAATGGTGCCGGCGCGCATGTCGCCGTCGATCGACATCTGCTTGCCCGGCATGGCATCGAGCGAAAAGCGCGCCGCCACTTCGGCCACGCGCTCCGCACCCTTGGTGATGACGACGAACTGCACGATGGTCAGGATCAGGAACACCACCAGGCCGACCACGAGGTTGCCGCCCACGACGAAGTTGCCGAAGGTGAAGATGATGTGCCCGGCATCGCCCTGCAGCAGGATCAGGCGCGTGGTGGCGATCGAGATGCCCAGCCGGAACAGCGTGGTGACCAGCAGCACCGAAGGGAAGGACGAGAACGCCAGCGGCGAGGGCAGGTACATGGCCACCATCAGCAGGATGGCCGAGACGGTCATGTTGATGCCGATCAGCGTGTCCACCAGCCAGGTGGGCAGCGGCAGGATCATCATGAAGATGACGGCCACCAGGAAGAAGGCCAGCACCAGGTCGTTGCGGCTGGTGGCGACCTGGACAATGCGCTGCAGGCGGTTGGCGGTGGCGGTCTGCGACATGGAAGGGGGTTCTTATGCGGAAGGGCGGGTCGCAGGGGAGGCGGCGCCTGGGGCCGCAGCGGCCTCGGCGCCACGCAGGGCGATGAAGGCGCGCATGGCACCGGCTGCCTCGTCGGCACGGCCCAGGGCCTGCAGCGCCTGGGCACGCACGAGGTGGAAGGCGCCGTCCATGGCACCCAGCAGGGCCAGCCGGTCGAGTGTATCGAGTGCGCGGGCTGGCTTGGCCGCGCGCACCTGGGCCAGCGCCAGGGTCAGCAAGGCGCGTGGGTGGTCGGGCGCCAGCACGTCGCGGGCGGCGAGCAGCACGGCCGCCTTGTCGGGCCGGTTGTTCTGCAGATAGACGTAGGCCAGCAGGTCCATCAGCTCGATGTCGGCGCCCAGCGCGGGCACGGCGGCGGGTTGCAGGTCAGCCATCCGCCCTAGCCCTGGTACAGGGCGCTGCGGTACATCTGCAGCAGATCGCGCAGGCCGCACTCTTCCTTGAGCAGGCGCACGGCACGGTTGAGCACGCGCGCGCCCTCACCCGCATTGTCGCCACCGGCAGCGGCGGGCTGCGCCTGCTCGGCGGCATCGGTCAGGCGCGCCAGCGCATCTTCCAGCGCCTGGCGAAAGCGTGCAGGCACCATCAGGTCGCGGTTTTCGAGCTGGGGGCGGATCGCCGACTCCAGCGCATCGTCGAGCGTCAGCAGGGACAGCAGGGTTTCCACCTGGGGCCGGGTACCCAGGTCGGGCGGCGGGGCCTCCTCGCGCTCTGGCAGGGCCTGCAGCCCCTCCTGGCGGGCATAGGTGATGCTGTCGATGCCCCGGTCGAAGGCCAGGTGGCCGAGAGAGACGTTGGACATGGCGTTTCCTTGCAACAAAAGGGGTCAGCGCGCCGGACGAACCGCCGCGCCTGTACGGTGGGTAACAACGGCGCCCAGGAAGTTCCAGGCCGCCTGCCCGCCGGGGCGCAAATTCACGGCTCGACCGTGGCCAGCCACTGGCGCAGGAAGTCCACCGCCTGGCGGATGCGCCGCGCACCCGCCTCCTGCACGGGGAAGCGCGTGGCCAGCACCAGCCAGTCGCCCGCCGGGGTGCTGCGCAGGCCGACCTGCACGGCCTGCGCCGCTTCGGGCACCTTGGCCGCCTGGCGCATGGCCCGCAGCACCAGGGCGGCGATGTCGTAGCGCACCGGCTCGGCATAGTGCACGACGACGGTGTCCTCGTGCTGCGCCACCCCCAGCAGGGCGCCCGTGTCGGGAAAACGCAACTGCAGCTCGCCCTGGGGGCCCGGTGCGAGTTCGGGAATGCCGATGTCGTGGCCCATTTCGGCCAATGCCTGCCGCAGATCGGCCATATCAATAGTCCTCCCGGTCGATGGCGGCGTCCAGTGCATCCTGCACCGCCTGGAATACGGTCTGACGCTGGTCCGCGTCGATGAATACCTTGGGCGGCATGTCGCGCAGCAGCAGCTTCACGCCGGTCAGGAACTGGATCTGGGGCGCGACCCCGCCGGCGCCGAATTTCTCTGCCAGGGCCGTGAAGCGCGAACCCGCGACCCATTTTTCAGCGCTCACGCCCACCAGGTCCTGCATCAGCCCGGGCGCTGAACCCAGGGCAATGCCGTGCTTGGCGGCCAGGCCCTCCAGCAGCGCCCGGCTGTCGTCCAGCACGGTGGCGGCCACGCTCAGGTGGTACAGGTCCTGCACCAGGCTTTGCAGGCGCGAGGGGTCGCCCGAGGGCCGGGCCGCCGCCAGGTCGTTGCCCAGCGCCTTGATCAGGCGCGCCAGGCCGCCAGCGAAATCGCCGTCGCCAAAGCGCTCGAGCGCCAGCCGCAGCGTGCCGGACAGGCTGTTGTTGCCCAGCACCACATCACGGTAGGTGGCCTGGAACTGGCTGACCTCCGCGCGCCCTTGCGCGCCCTCGGCCGCCGTGCCGATGGTGTTGATGTCGGCCCGGATGCGCGGGCCGTGCTCCATCTCCAGGTCGTCCAGCGCCTCGCGCAGGCTGTCCAGGATTTCGGGGGCCGCGCCTTCGCGCTCGCCCTGCTGCAGCGCATATTGCAGCGCCATGAACTGCTGCGTCGGCTCGCCGAAGGCCTTCCTGGCCTGGGCGGCCGGGTCGCCCTGGCCGGACAGCATGCGCTTGGCAAGCTGCACCAGTTCCTCCGGCTCCCCCTGGGACTGCGAGGCGTCCATGTAGGCCATGATGGCCTCGGGGCTCATCATCTCCATGGCGCGCGTGGCTTCCTTCCGGCGCTCGGACGAGTGCTTGGACTCGGCTTTTTCCGAGTGGTGCAGGCTGATTTCCTCGGCCGCGTCGGTCAGTACCGAATTGGCATCGTCCACCTGCACCTGCTGGCCGCCAAAATGGCCAACGGCGCTTTGCCCGCCCTGCGCTCCACCCTGGTGCAGGGCGGTGTCGAAGGAGGGCGTGGCGGGGTTGAAAGCATCTATTCGGGACATGGCTGGATCCGGTGCGGCACGCAAGTATCTCTGGGTAACGCCGCGGACGACTTGGTTCCCTGGGCTGGGCACCAAAAAATTTGCGATGCCCGTGGAACCGGCCCGACAGGCCTGTTACTTACCCGGTGTCGCGGCCGACAACCGCCAGCTTTCCCGCCCCAAACCCATCAGGAGTGCTCACATGCCAGGACAAGACGATCAAAACAACATCGTGGCCCGCGCCCAGGCGCTGATCGACGAAGTGCAAAGCCAGCTCGCCGCCGGCGACGAGTTCTACCGCAGCCAGGGCCTCAACCCCGAGAAGGTGCGTTCGGTGCTGCAATCCCAGGGCCAGGCCACCTTTGACACGGAAGCCGAAGCCCGCAAGGCCTTCGACGCCGACATGGCTGCGGTGGAGCAGGAAGTCCGCGAAGAGCAGGCGCGCCAGTCGTTCAACGGCGCCCCCACCGGTGGCGCCAAGCGCCCCCGCACCATGATCTGAACCCAACAAGCTATCGTTTTCACCTAGGAGCACAACATGTCAGCCATCAACGGTATCGGCGGCGTCACCCCCATGAACATCCAGGGCATGGACCTGGAAACGGCCATGATGGCTGTGCAAAGCAACCGCGCCAACCTGCTGGAAACCCAGCTCAAGGACCAGATCGCCTCGGTCCAGGCCAAGAACGACCAGATCGCCAAGCTGAACCAGGCGCTCGGCCTGATGAACGCCATCGCGGCCAAGATGCCGTCGGACGCCAAGGCCGGCGACAAGATCACCAACGCCATCAGCGCCAACGACTACGCAGCCGAGAAGCAGCTCAATAGTGCACTGGACGCTGCAGGCATCCGCCCGTTCCCCATGAGCGGCAACAACGGCAGCGGCGGCCGCACCGAGGCCTGGAACAACAACAGCAACAAGAACAGCACCGCAGACACCACGAATGCCAACGGCTCGGTCACAAAGTCGTCCTGGTACCCCGGCGGCGTCAATGGCAGCACGACCAAGGGCGAGCTGGACGGCGCCATCCAGCAGATGAAGTCGCAGATCGACAGCATGAGCAACTCGCAGCAGATGGACATGCTGCGCCTGCAGAGCCTCTCCAACAAGCGCAACGAGGCCTTCGACCTGATGACCAACTTCATCAAGAAGATGCAGGAAAACCGCAGCTCCATCATCGGCAACATGCGTTGATCGACATACAACCACCTGCACAGAGGAGTCTCTCATGTCAGTCAACCTCAACACTGTCCAAGGTGCCACGCCCATCAATATCCAGGGCATGGACCTCGAAAGCGCGATGATGGCCGTCCAGACCAACCGCGCCAACCTGTTGGAAGCGCAGTTGAAGGACCAGATTTCCTCGGTGCAGGCCAAGAACGACCAGATCGCCAAGCTCAACCAGCTCCTGGGCACGCTCAACAAGGCGGCGGCCAGCATGCCCACCGATGCGAAGGCCGGCGACGCGGTCAACCTGTCCTCGGCCAACGCCGCCGACATCAAGGCGGCCGCGCAGAGCGCCGGCATCACCCTGCCTGCCGACATGCAGGGCCTCGAAAAGTCCTGGAACGTGAAGCTGGTGGACGGCTCCGTCATCAAGGTCGACGAAGCCGGCAAGAAGGAAGCCGACGACTACAAGAGCAAGAACTGGGCGTTCCGCTCCAGCGACTACAGCGGCAAGAAGGGCATCGTCTCCATCACCGAGAACCCGTCCACGGTGAACAAGGGCCAGCTCGATGGCTACATCCAGCAGGTCAAGTCGCAGATCGACAGCATGAGCAATTCGCAGCAGATGGACATGCTGCGCCTGCAAAGCCTCTCCAACAAGCGCAACGAGGCCTTCGACCTGATGACCAACTTCATCAAGAAGATGCAGGACGCCCGCAGCTCCATCCTCGGCAACATGCGCTGAAGACCGAGCCGAAGCGCCCGCCCCCTATATCGAGAGAGAGCACACCATGACTACCAAGACGCTTCCCACGTCGATTCCCGAGAACCTGCCCGAGCAGATCGCAGAGCTGCTGGCCCACGGCGGGACGCTCGGCTCCGTCTACAACTACGACGACACCGACTACGAAGTCCTGTACGCCCTGGGCCACAGCCTGTACGGCCAGGCCCGCTACCAGGACGCCATGCGCACCTTCGGCTTCCTCGTGACCCACAACCACATGGAAAAGCGGTTCATGAACGCGTTCGCAGCCAGCCTGCAGATGCTCAAGAGCTACAAGGAAGCCATCAAGTACTACTCGATGGCCTCGCTGATGGACATGGGTGACCCCCTGCCCACCTACCACACGGCCGAATGCATGATCGCCCTGGGCTACACCACCGAAGCCAAGGAAGCGCTGCACTACGTGCTCCTGCAGAGCGACGAGCCCGAGCGCGCCGAACTCAAGTCCCGCGCCCAGACCATGCTGGATCTGCTCGGCGCCCCAGGCAAGACCGCTACGCACTGAAGGGGGTTTCCATGACCGACATCACCAGAATCCCAGGCGCCCCGATCTATACCCCCTCCCAGGGAGGCGACCTGAGCACCGCGATGACCGATCGGCTGCAGCAGGCCAACCTCGATACCACGCAGGCGCTGAAGGAGCTCACCAAACTGGCCAGCGTGCTGCAGACGAGCCAGCCCGGCAGCACCAGCGGTGGCAACAGCATCACCAACGCCAACGGCGCGCCGCAGATCGACGGCGTCACCATGAACTTCTCGGCCGAGGACATGGCCGCCGCACTGCTGGTGCTGCAAGGCAAGACCCAGGAAGCCCAGCTGTCCACGGCCAAGGAAGGCATCACGACCAACAAGAAGAAGATGGAGGAGAAAAACAAGCAGGCGATGGACAAGATCAACGACTGGATCAAGAAGTGCGAGGACGCCGCATCCAAGCAGAAGGCCGGCGGCATCCTCGGATGGTTCCAGAAGATCTTCACCGCCGTTGCCGCCGTGTTCGCCGTGGTCGCCGCCGCCGTGGCGACAGCCGCCACGGGTGGCGCCGCAGCTCCCCTGCTCGCCCTGGCGGTGCTTGGCCTGGCCACGTCGATCGTGAGCATCGCCAGCGAGATCGACAAGGCCAATGGCGGCAAGGGCTTTGACGATGTGGCCGGCTGGATGGACCCCGCCTCGCTGATCGGCAAGGGCTTCGGCGAACTGGCCAAGGCCTTCGGCGCCGACGAGCAGCAGGCCGCCATCGTCTCGGCCACGTTCGCGGTGGTCGCCACCATCGCCATCATGGCGGCCTCCATCGCGCTCACCGGCGGGGCCTCGGCCATGAGCGACATGCAGAAGCTTGTTCTCACGGCCGCCCGCATCGGCCAGGCCGTGGCCGGCATCGCTGGCGGCGTCACCCAGGCCGCCAAGGGTGGCGTGGACATCGCCGTCGCCTACGACGAAAAGCAGGCCTCCCTGATCCAGGCCGACAAGAAAGGCATCGACGCCGTTCTCGCCAAGATGCAAAAGCAGATGGAAGAAGACCGCGAAGAGATCAAGAAGGTGATGGACCAGATGATGGAAGGCATGAACATCGTGAGCCAGATGATCAACTCGGCCGGCGAGAGCCGGGCCCAGATCTCGGCCAATCTGTCCGGCCGCGGGCAGACCATTTGACGCGCAGCCGGCGCACAAGGAGCATCCCATGAGCATTGACGGAATCAACCGCGGCGGCGCCGCCAACTTCTACGGCGTCGGCGACGCCGGCCAGGCCGGCGGCCCGAGCGGCGCCCAAGGTGCAGGCACCAACCAGCAGACCGACCTCACCGCGCTGCTGAACGCATCCAAGCTGCTGGGCGACAATCGCAGCAACCCTGCCGACGGCCTCAAGCAGCCCGATGGCGGCTCCATCACCGGCGCGATGTCGGTGCTGGGCAGCCTGGGGGACAACCAGGTGAGCGCCGACATCTACGCCTTCATGGCGCTGTTCCAGCAGATGGCCCAGCAGATGCGCGACACGGCCCGCACCCAGCGCACCACCGAAATGCAGGCCCAGGTCACCTCGCTGCAGAACGCCGCCGAACAAATGAAGACAGCGGCCGCAGAACGCTTCTCGGCGGCCATTGCGCAAGGCGCCATGCAGATTGCTGGCGGTCTCATGCAGGCAGGCATGTCGGCCATCTCGGTCAACAACACCGTGAAAGGTGCGCAGATGCAGAACCAGGCAGATGGCATGAGCCCCAAGGCGGTACAGCTGACGGGGATCAAGGTCGACGCGGCCAAGCTCACTGCCACGGGCCAGGCCCAGATGAACTACGGCCAGGCCATGAGCGGCATCAGCGCAGGCATGGGTGGAATGATCGGCGCCAGCTTCACCCTGGCGGCCGACAAGGCCGACGCGGCAAAGATGCAGCTGGAAACCCAGGCCAAGGTCCAGGAGACTGCGGTCCAGCACGCCAACGACATGATGCAGCAGATGATGGACGTGATCCGCGACGTGCGCGACAAGCTGCAGTCGATCCAGCAGTCCGCCATCGAGACCAACCGCGGCATCTCCCGCAACATCTGACCAACGAACGAGGGAACCCGCCGCCATGTCGAACCCCATCCACGACAGCAGCACCGTCCAGTCGATCCTCGACCTCAAGGACGCACTCGAATCGCTGCCATCCAGCTCGCGCCTGTCCAACAGCGACACCGAGGCGATCTACGCCCTGGCCCACCAGTTGGTGGTGCAGGGCCGCTACGAGACGGCCTACCGCTACTTCTCGCTGCTCACGCTGTACAAGCCCACCCACGTCACCTACCTGCAGGGCCTGGCCCTGTGCTACCGCATGCTGGAGCGCTACGACGAGGCACTGAACGTCTACTCGTTCCTCGCCACCATCGACACCGCCAACGTCGACCACACCATCGCCATCGTCGAATGCCTGCTGCTCAAACGCGAGTTCGACGAAGCCCGGCAGAACGTCGAGCTGGTGCTGCAGTATTGCAAGGAAAATGCCACCACCAACACCAAGGCCGGCGAACGCGCGCAGGTACTGATGGACCTGCTGCGCGGCCCGGCCCAAGGAGCCGTCCCTGCTGGAGCCTGACGACATCCGCCTGCTGACCCAGATCGGCTTTCTTGCCGCGGGCCAGGCCGACGTGCCACGCGCCGAACGCATCTTCGGCGCGCTTGCGCATGTGCGGCCGGACCGCGCTTTCGCGCACGTGGGGCCGGCCATGGCACTGCTCAATGCCGGGCGTGCGGCCGAGGCCGCGCAGCGGCTCCAGCGCGCCCTGCCGCAGCTCGCTCCCGGCGAGGACGCCGACACCGTATCGGCCTTGTGCGCGCTGGCGCTGCAGCTGGAAGGCCGCACCAGCGAAAGCACCCGGCTGCTGCGCGAGTTGCTGCACAATGCCCCGCCAGACGCCGACAATGACGGTCTGCGCCTGGCACGCCGCATGCTGGGCGAACCCCAGGCTCCCGCCAGCCACGCACCTCTCTCGCCCTGACGCCAAGGACACCAGCCATGGACCCCATCATCGGCTCCCTCGCCGCAATCGCCCCCGCCACCCAGGCGCTGACTGCTCCCACGGCTTCCATGGCGGCGCCCGACAGCCTTGCGGCTGCGCGCTTTGGCGCCATCATGGGCCAGCCCACCCCGGTGGCAGAGGCGGTACAGGCCGCACTGGCGCCGGCCACGGCCGCCGGCACCACGCAGGGCTCCATGGGCGAGCGCATCCTGTCGGGCATGAACAATGTCTCCAGCGACTTCCAGTCGGCCTGGAAGTCCGTGTCCACGGTGCTGGACGCCAGCGACAAGAACATGAACATGCAGGACCTGCTCAAGCTGCAGTTGCAGCTCGTGCAGGTGTCGGTGCAATACGACCTCGTGGGCAAGGCTGTGAGCCGCTCCACCCAGAACCTCGACCAACTGCTGCGCCTGCAATGAACGCTCCCGCCCTGCCCTCCTTCCTGGTTGCCCGGCGCCTTTGGCAGAGCCTGGTAGTGGTGCTGTGCGCGCTGCTGCTGGCCGCCTGCGGCGCGCGTGTCGACCTTCTCGGTGCCGTGCCTGAAGACGAGGCCAACGATGTGCTCGCAGCCCTCCTCAAGGCCGACATCCCGGCGCAGAAAACCCCCGGCAAGGACGGCCAGGTGGGTGTGCAGGTCGACTCGGGCCAGGTGGGCCGCGCGCTCGAAATCCTGCGCGAGAACGGCCTGCCGCGCGAGCGCTTCGCCGGCATGGGCCAGGTGTTCAAGAAGGAAGGCCTGATCTCCTCGCCGCTGGAAGAGCGCGCCCGCTATATCTATGCGCTGTCGCAGGAGCTGTCCAACACCTTGTCCAAGATCGACGGCGTGCTGGCAGCGCGCGTGCACGTGGTGCTGCCCGAACGCGGCACCGCAGGCGAAGCCGGCGTGCCCTCGACCGCGGCGGTGTTCATCAAGCACCAGGACGGCTACAACCTCGACATCATCCAGCCGCAGATCCGCCGCCTGGTGACCAACAGCATTCCCGGCCTCACGGCCGACCGGGTGTCGGTGATCTTCGTCGGCGCCCAGCCGCGTGCCACCCCGGCCGCAGCCGCCGCCGCACAGACCGCCAGCGTCTGGGGCTTCGACGTGCCGCGCAGCACTGCCGGCGGTCTTTCGGCCCTGCTGTGGAGCCTGGCTGCACTGCTCGTGCTGGCCTTGGCGGGATTGGGCTACGTGGTCTGGCGCTACCTGCTGCCCGCACGTGGCAACACGCCGCCGGGCGCGGTGGCCACCACCGCCCGCCCAGTGTGACGGACTGAGCTGCCCCCCTGATGGCCGCCCTGCCCACGCCTTCCTCACCCGCCACGGCTGCATTGTTCGTGCGGCTGCAAGCGTTCAACCTGCTGCCCAGCCACACGCTGCACCCACTTCGCACCGCTGCGTGGTTTCCCGAGGCGGCCACGCTCGGCCCGCTGGCCGGGCACCCGGCTGCGCAGCGCAGCCTGCACCAGCGCTGGTCGCAGCACCTGCTGGACCGGTTGGGCGATGATGCCCGCCCCGTGGCCGACCTCATGCACCCCGCACTGCCGCTGGCGCTGGCGGCGCCCGCGCTGCTGCAGCGCCTGGTGCGCGACGCCGGCGTGCTGCTGCTGGGGCGGCAACTGCGCCAGGCCATCGTGCGCGAGCAGGTGCTGGCAGCGCGCGAAGGCCTGGGGAGCGAGGCATTGCACTGGGTCCGCACCGACGCGGCCGGACTGCACCCCGGCCTCGACGACACCAGCCTCTGGCTGCAGGGCCAGGGCGCTGCCGACTACGCCCTGGCGGCCGACCACTTGGGTGCCGGCCTGCTGGCCCAGTCCTGGCACGATGCACCGGCACCGTTGCGCCTCCGTGCCGACTGGAAACTCTCACCCGACGCCGACGCGACGCCAGTGCGCACGGCAAGCAGGCTCGATGCCACGCACGCGCGCGGCCTGTGCCTGCAACTCCTGGCCCGACTGGACACGCCATGGCTTTCCTCGTTCCCCGCAACCCGTTGACCCCCGCCCGCACGCTGCACGCACGCATCGCGCCGGGCACGCGCGTCGTCAAGGCGGCCGAAGTGGCCGCCTGGGCGGATGCCGAGGGCCTGCTCGCCGCAGCCCGGGCGCAGGCCGACGCCATCGTCGCCGGTGCCCAGGCCGCGTTCGAGGAAGAACGCCAACGCGGCTTCGCGGAGGGCCTGGCGGAGGCGCAACTGGAGCAGGCCGAGAAGATGATAGAGACCGTGAGCCGCACGGTGGACTATTTCGCCAAGGTCGAGACCGACATGGTCGCCCTGGTGATGAGCGCGGTGCGCAAGATCATCGACGGCTACGACGACGAGGAGCGCGTGCTGCTGGTCGTGAAGAACGCGCTGACCGTGGTGCGCAACCAGAAGCAGATGACCCTGCGCCTGCCACCCGCGCGTGTGGACGGGGTGCGCGCCCGGGTCAATGAGCTGCTGACGGCCTACCCCGGCGTCGGCTACCTGGACATCGTGCCCGACGCGCGCCTGCGCGGCGAGTCCTGCATCGTGGAAAGCGAGATCGGCCTGGTCGAAGCCAGCATCGACGGCCAGATCGCAGCCCTGCAGAACGCCTTCCAGAAAGTGCTGGGCAGCCGCATATGAACGCTGCCATCGCCAAGGCCCTGCCCCAAGGGGGGGCGCGCTCGGTGCGCCAGTTCGACTACATCGCCGAAATGATGCAGCTGGCGCTGGACGACACGCCGGTGCTGCAGATCAAGGGCCGCGTCACGCAGGTGATCGGCACCATCATCAAGGCGGTGGTGCCCACAGTGAAGGTGGGCGAGGTCTGCGTGCTGCGCAACCCCGGCGAAGACTTCGAGATGAAGGCCGAGGTGGTGGGCTTTGCGCGCGATGCGGCCCTGCTCACGCCCATCGGCGACATGTACGGCATTTCGTCGGCCACCGAAGTGATTCCCACCGGCCGCGCGCACATGGTGCCCGTGGGCTTCGGCCTGCTGGGCCGCGTGCTCGATGGCCTGGGCCGCCCCCTGGATGAAGACGTGCATGGCCCGCTGGAGGCGACCAAGTTCTACCCCGTGTTCTCCGAGGCGCCGGACCCGCTCAAGCGCCGCATCATCCATGAGCCGCTGGAGCTGGGCGTGCGTGCGCTCGACTCGGTGCTGACCTGCGGCGAAGGCCAGCGCATGGGCATCTTCGCGGCGGCTGGCGGCGGCAAGTCCACCCTCATGGGCATGCTGGTCAAAGGCGCGGCGGTGGACGTGACCGTGGTCGCGCTGATCGGCGAGCGCGGCCGCGAGGTGCGCGAGTTCCTTGAGCACGAACTGGGCGAGGAAGGACGGCGCAAGAGCGTCATCGTCTGCGCCACCAGCGACAAATCGTCGATGGAGCGCGCCAAGGCCGCGTACGTGGCGACGGCCATTGCCGAATACTTCCGCGACCAGGGCAAGAAGGTGCTGTTCCTCATGGATTCGGTCACGCGTTTCGCGCGTGCGCAGCGCGAGATCGGCCTGGCCGCAGGCGAGCCGCCCACGCGGCGCGGCTACCCACCCAGTGTGTTTGCCACCCTGCCCAAGCTCATGGAACGCGTGGGCATGAACGACAAGGGCTCGATCACGGCGCTCTACACCGTGCTGGTCGAGGGCGACGACATGACCGAGCCCATCGCCGACGAGACGCGCTCCATCCTGGATGGCCACATCGTGCTCTCGCGCAAGCTGGGGGCGGCCAACCACTACCCGGCCATCGACGTGCTGGCCTCGGCCTCGCGCGTGATGAACGCCGTCGTCACGCCCGAGCACAAGAAGCTGGCCGGCCGCCTGCGCGAACTGATGGCCAAGTACGAAGAGGTCGAGCTGCTGGTGAAAATCGGCGAGTACAAGCGCGGCGGCGACCCCACCACGGACGAGGCCATCGACAAGGTGGAAGCCATCCGCACCTTTCTGCGCCAACGCACCGACGAACACTCCAGCCTGCCGCAGACGCTGGAAAAGCTGGCCGGCCTGGTCGGATCGGGAGTGCGCCGATGAGCATCTTCCGCGACCTGCTGGCCATCAAGGCCTTCCGGGAGGGCCAGGCCGAAAGTGCCGTGCGCGTGCAGCGCCAGGCGCTGGCCGATGCGCAGGCGGCCCGCGCCGCGGCCGAGGCCCTGCTCGCGCGCCTGATGCAAGAAGGCCTGGAGACCGAAACCGCGCTCTACCGCGACCTGTGCTCGCGCATCGTGCGGCTGCGCGAGATCGAGGATGTGCAGCTGTCCGTGGCCGGTTTGCGCCAACGTGAGGCTGCACAGCAGGACGCCGTGGAGACGGCCCGGCGCGCGCAAGAGGCGCAGAACCAGAAACTGGACGCCGCGCGTGCCGCGCACCAGGAGGCATCGCGCCAGAAGTCCAAGTTCGTCGACCTCGCACGCAACTATGCCGATGCGCAACTGCGCGAGGTCGAGCGCAAGGAAGACCTGGAGATGGAAGAGGCCGCCAGCGTCAGGCGCGACCGCGAAGACTGGGAAACCCACGACCCGGAGCACGCCGCATGACCCAGGAGGCACGCCAGTGACCGACCGCCCCATCCACCTGGACCTGGGCATGCCTGCGTCGACGCCTTTCGACGTACCGGCAGGCAAGGGCAACCAGCCCCAGGCCGATACCCGTGGCCAGCAGCAGCTGGACGACGACGCGCAGGCGCTGCGCGCCTTGCTCGACGCGGGCCGCCATGCCCCACCCGCCGCACCGGCCCCCACGGCGCAGCGGCCCTTCGACCTGTTTGGCAGCCCGGCCGCACAGCAGGCGGCGCCGCCAGCGGCCACCGCGCAGGACCTGCCCGGCGGCATCGACGACACCCTGGCGAGCATGGCCAGGCGCCTGCTGGTCAGCGACGGCAGCAGCGGCCGGCGCGCGGTGCAGATCCAGTTGGCCGACGGCCATCTGCAAGGCGTCGTGCTCGATGTGTTCGAAGAGGAGGGGCTGCTCGTGACCTGCTTCACCTGTTCGCAAGAGAGCGCGCGCGAACGCCTGGCACGCAATGCGCAGTGGTTGGCCGATGGCCTGGCAGAGCGCCTGGCCAGGCCGGTCTGCGTGCGCGTGCAAACCGACGATCCCGAAGACCCTTGCACCGTGCAGGCGCACGCTGGCGCCTGAGCGCCGCACCCCGCACCATTCCAACGCCATTCCTTCGCACCGCACCGATGTCCGCCCTGCCCGCATCCGCCACGCCCCTGCAGCCGCCGCGCCTCTCGCGCAACGAGGCGCAGGCGTGCACCACCATCGCGCAGCGTGCCGCCGGCCTGCCGCTGCGTTTGGGCACTGCCGCCTGGCAGGCACGCCTGGTGCCCACCACCACCGCAACCCCCATCCCAGCGCCCAGCAGCACGCTGCGCTTCGAATGGGCTGGAGCGCAGTTCACACTGCGCGTGCCGGCGCTGGCCATCGAGCAGGTACTGGCCGCCAGCCTGGGCAGCGCGGCTTTGCCGACGGTGCCCGACGAGGTGGCGCAGGCCCTGATGGAAGCCAGCCTGGCCGACCTGCTGGCTGCCTTGCAGACCCTGGGGCGCGGCACTGCGCAATTGGTGGACTGGACCGCCGGCGATGCCTCAGCCACGGCGCTGCCACCCCACGCCTTCGACCTGGTGCTGCGCGCCGAGGCCGGCCCCGAGGCCATCGCGGCAAGCTTGCATGCCGATGGCCTGGGCCTGCTGCTGTTGGCGGGGCTGGTGGCACGGCGCCCGCCCGTCCCTGGCCCGGTACAGGACCAGGCACCGCTTGCGCTGCGCGCCGAATTCGGTTTTTGCCGCATCACGCTCGAAGAGGTGGCGGGCCTGGCCGCGGGCGATGTGGTGCTCGTGGACAGCTGCTTCCTGGGTGCCCAGGGCAGCCTCTGGCTGAATGCGGCGGGCCAGGCCGGCCTGCACGTGTCCTACTCTCAGGCCCCTGCGCCCGCCGATGGCGGCGCCCCTGCCGCCCCCTCCTTCACCGTTTTGCATCCATGGACCGATACCATGCCCGCTGTTTCTTCCGCTGACCAGGCGCCCACCGGGGGCGCTGCCGCACTTGACGCCCTGCCCGTGCGCCTGTCATTCGACCTGGGCGACGTGGCACTGACGGTGGCCCAGCTGCGTGCCCTGCAACCGGGCCAGGCCTTGGACCTGGGCCACCCGCTTGCCGGCGCCGTGCGCATCCGGGCCAACGGCGCCCTGGTGGGCGAGGGCGACCTGATCGAGATCGACGGCCAGTTGGGCGTGTCCATCCGCCACCTGTTTGGCAACGGCGCGGCGCGATGACGAGTTTCGATCCGATCACGCTGGCGATACTGCTGGCGCTGATGGCGCTGATGCCCACCCTGATCGTGGTCTGCACCTGCTTTCTCAAGATCGTGGTGGTGATGTCGCTGCTGCGCAATGCCCTCGGGGTGCAGCAGATGCCGCCCAACCTGGCGCTGTACGGCATGGCGCTCATTCTCTCGGTCTACGTGATGGCACCCGTGGGCGTGAACATGTTCGATCGGCTCACCGCCCAGCCCGACACGCTCAAGAGCGTGCCCGCGCTGATTGGCGGGGTGCGCGCAGGCGCCGAGCCGCTGCGCGAGTTCATGACCAAGAACAGCCGGCCCGAGCAGCGCGACTTCTTCGTGCGCACGGCCCAGCGCATGTGGGGCCCCAAGCTGTCGGCGGACGTCACCGAGCGCGACTTCATCGTGCTGATGCCGGCCTTCGTGGTGTCGGAGCTGACGGCGGCGTTCCAGATCGGTTTCCTGCTCTACCTTCCCTTCGTGGTGATCGACCTGATCGTCTCCAACATCCTGCTGGCCATGGGCATGATGATGGTGTCGCCGGTGACCATATCGCTGCCCCTCAAGCTTTTCCTGTTCGTGATGGTAGACGGATGGTCACGCCTGATCCAGGGCCTGGTCCTGACCTACGCCTGATCCACGGAGCCCGCCATGCAGACTGTCGACGTTGTCTCCTTCTTCACCCAGGCCCTGTACCTGGTGCTCTGGCTGTCGCTGCCGCCCATCATCGTGGGCTCCATCGTCGGCACCTTGTTTTCGCTGTTCCAGGCGCTCACCCAGATCCAGGAGCAGACCCTGTCGTTCGGCGTGAAGCTGATTTCCGTTTCCATCACCCTGCTGCTCACGGCGCGCTGGGTGGGGGGCGAGCTGTTCAATTTCACGTTGCAGATCTTCGACGTGATGCCCTTGCTTGGGAAATAGCGCGGCCAAGCCTGCCAGCGCTGGAACCCCATGGACCTGCCGGTTACTTACGATCAAGCCAAGTCGTTCGTTGCAACGCTGGCTTTGACGCAACCGCGAATCCTGGCCATGTTCCTCGTCCTGCCGCTTTTCAACACCCAGCTCGTGCCCGGGCTGGTGCGCTTTGCCATTGCCGGAGCCCTGGGCCTGGTGATGGTGCCGGCACTGCAGCCGCAGGTGACGGCGGCCGACTGGGGCACAGCGCAGGTGCTGGGCACCATCGTCAAGGAGGCCTTCATCGGCTTCGTGATCGGCTACCTGGCGGCCATCCCGTTCTGGATCTTCGAGGCCGTGGGCTTTCTGGTGGACAACCAGCGAGGCGCCAGCATCGCCTCCACCCTCAATCCGCTCACGGGCAACGACTCGTCCCCCCTGGGTCTGATGTTCAACCAGGCCTTCATCGTCTTCTTTCTGCTCACGGGCGGCTTTTCGCTGCTGCTGGGCACGCTGTACGACAGTTTCACGCTGTGGAGCGTCACGCAGTGGATCCCCGTGCTGCAGCCCGAATCGGTGCCGGTGATGCTATCCCAGCTCGACCGCCTGGTACGCCTGGCCATGCTGTTCGCCGCGCCCGTGCTGGTGGCCATGTTCCTGGCCGAGATCGGCCTGGCGCTGGTGAGCCGCTTCGCGCCGCAGCTCCAGGTGTTCTTCATGGCCATGCCCATCAAGAGTGCGCTGGCCATGCTGGTGCTGATGCTGTACGCCGCCTCGCTGTTCGACTACGGTGCCGATCAGGTGGACGCCGTGGGCCGCATCCTGACCTTGCTGCGCGAGCAGTGGGGCCCATTCGGCAACCGCTAGCGCAAAGGAGCACGCATGAGCGAAAAAACCGAACAACCCACCGGCAAGCGCCTGCGCGATTCGCGCCAGAAAGGCGACGTCGCCTACAGCAAGGACTTCACGCAGACGCTTCTCATCCTGGCCATCTTCGGCTACCTGCTGGCCAGTGCCGGACGCATCGTCGAAGGCCTGGGGCAGATGATCCTGCTGCCTGCCACCTTGCTGCACATGGGCTTCAACGACGCGGCCAATGCCCTGATCGACGCCGTGCTGCGCGAGATGGCTCTGGTGGTACTGCCCTTCATCGGCATCGTGCTGGCAGCCGGCATCTTCGGCGACACCATGCAGGTGGGCATCCTGTTCGCGTTCGAGAAGCTCAAGCCCTCGGCAAAGAAGCTCAACGCGCTGGACAACCTCAAGAACATCTTCTCCAAGAAGAACCTGATGGAGTTCCTCAAGTCGGTGCTCAAGATCGGCTTTCTTTCGGCGCTGCTGTGGATCCTGATCGCCGACGCCCTGCCCATCATGACCAGCATTCCGCAGGCCGGCATGGCGGGCCTGGGCCATGTGGTGGGCGAGCTGATGAAGACCATGCTGATCAACGTCGGCCTGGCCTACGGCGCGATCTCCCTGGCCGACTTCGCCTGGCAACGCTACCAGTACCGCAAGGGGCTGATGATGAGCAAGGATGAGGTCAAGCAGGAATACAAGGAGATGGAGGGCGACCCCCACATCAAGCACCAGCGCAAGCACCTGCACCAGGAAATGATGCAGCACGGCGCCGTGGAGCATTCGCGCAAGGCGACCGTGGTCGTCACCAACCCCACCCACCTGGCCGTGGCCCTGCGTTACGACGCCGATGAAACCCCGCTGCCCGTGGTGCTGGCCATGGGCGAAGGCGCCCTGGCCGAACGCATGATGCAGGCCGCGCGCGAAGCCGGCGTGCCGGTGATGCAGAACATTCCGCTGGCGCGCGCGCTCACCGAGCACGCGCAGGCCGGCCAGTACATTCCCTCCGAACTCGTCGAACCCGTGGCCGAGGTGCTGCGGCTGCTGCAACAGATGGAAGGCCCTACGCCATGATGACCTCCGCCCCGGCCGATCCCGCCTCCGCCCGCCTGCTCCAGGCCTATGCCGCCCAGTTCGGTGCCGGCGATGCTGCCCCCGGCAGCGGCAGCGCACCGGTCACGCTCACAGTGGACGGGCAGTACCGCATCCGCCTGCAGGCCTTGCCCCAGGGCGGCATTGCCGTGCGCTCACGCCTGCGCAGCCTGCCCGAGCCAGGGCCCGCACGCGACGATCTGCTGCTGGGCGTGGCACGCCTGGCCTGCGGCACGATGAAAGAACACGCCGCCGCCTGCGCTGTGGACGAGCGCGACCGCGCCATCTGGCTGCAGCAGGCCGCCCCCGCCAATTCCACGCAGGACATCGACGATGCCGTGGGAAGTTTCGTGAACTGCCTGGCTTTCTGGAGCAAGGCCATCGCCAACGTCTGACGCCGCAGCCCATGCACCGAACCCAACCCGCTCGACCGATCCTCTCCCTCCTGGCCAACGCGCTGGCAGTCTGTGCCCTGACACTGTCCACCTTGCCTGCCGCCCAGGCCGGGCCAGTGCCATGGACCGACGCGCCCTACAGCTACTACGCTGACGGCGCACCCATCGCCAACGTGCTGCGCGATTTCGCGGCCAGCTTCAGCCTGTCGCTCGAACTCTCGCCCCTGGTCGAAGGAAAGGTCAGCGGCCGCTTCAACGCGCAGACGCCTACCGAGTTCATGGACCGGATGGCCAGCGTCTACGGGCTGACGTGGTTCACCCATGCGGGCACGCTGTTCGTGGCACGCACCACGGAGATGAGCACGCGCAGCATCACCTCGGGTGGCAGCAGCATCGCTGCGGTGCGCCAGGCGCTGACCAGCCTGGGAGTGCTCGATGCACGCTTTGGCTGGGGTGAACTGCCAGAGCAGGGTGTTGCCCTGATCTCGGGACCGCCGGCCTACGTGACCCTGGTCGAACGCACCATGGCGACGCTGCCCCTGACCGCTGGCGGCCAGCAGGTGGCGGTGTTCCGTCTGAAGCATGCCTCCGTGGACGACCGCACCATTCTCTACCGCGACCGGCAGATCACCACGCCAGGCCTGGCCCAAGTGCTGCGCAACCTGGTCTCGGGGGGCGGCACGTCCGGCGTGAACAGTGCACTGATCTCGTCCATCGCTGCGCCGCTGGCCGATGGCATGCCCTCGGCGGCCAACACGGCAGGCCTGTCCTTCGACGCTGCCAGCTCCGGTCAGGCCACGGCGCTGGCGGCATCCCCCAACGGCACGGTCTCTGCCACCGGGGCCCGCACCCAGCCTTCCGGCCCCCCGGGCGCCAGCGCCCGGGGGACGGCCGGCAACACGGGCAGCAGCGTGAACAACCAGCGGCGCCTGGCACCATCCATCCAGGCCGACTCGCGCCTGAACGCCCTGATCGTGCAGGACACGCCCGAGCGCATTCCGCTGTACAAGGCGCTGATCGATCAGTTGGACGTGCCCACCCCGCTGATCGAGATCGAGGCGATGATCATCGACGTCAACTCCACCAAGCTCGACGAGTTGGGCATCTCCTGGAGCGGCCGCCGGGGCGGCACGGTGGGCGGCTTTGGCAACATGACGCCCACGGGCGACGGGAACGACTTCGTCCTGGGTGCGCTGCAGCGCGGGGCTTCCATCGACCCCAGCAGCCTGGTGGTGAGCTCGGGCAACTTCCTGGTCAACCGCATCCGAGCACTCGAAGGAACGGGCGACGCGTCCATCCAGTCGCGCCCGTCCATTCTGACCATCGACAACATCGGCGCTTTGCTCGATCTCTCCGAGACCTTCTACATACGCAGCGTCGGTGAACGCGTGGCTACAGTCACCCCCATCACCGCGGGTACCACGCTGCGGGTGACGCCCCACTTCGTGCAGCGTGCGGACGGCCCCGTGATTCAGCTCGACGTGGACATCGAGGACGGCCAGATCCAGGAGACCCGGGTCGATGCCATTCCCACGGTGCGGCGCAGTGTGGTGAGCACCCAGGCCATCGTTGGGGAAGGCCAGACCCTGCTGATCGGCGGCTACAAGAGCACCCAGCAGACCAATGACAACAGCCGCGTGCCCGTGCTGGGCCAGGTGCCGCTGCTTGGGCTGCTGTTCTCGCACAAGACCGGCAACTACCAGACACGCGAGCGCCTGTTCATGATCAAGCCGCGCATAGTGTCTTTGCCCGCCTCCGCCGCCAGTGCTGTGGATGCGCTACGCCCTGCAGCCGCCCAGTAAGCCGGCATCCAAGATGCCTGTTCAAGATCTTTTTGCGGCCCAAGAAGATTTTGGACAGGCTCTGAGGGCGCGGCACCGTGGCTGCGACTGCCCTGGCTAGAAATCCAGGACCACGCCGCGCGCCTGCAGCTTGGTGCGCAGTGCCGTGCGAGCGCGCGACAGCCGGCTGCGGACCGTGCCCACCGGCACGGTGAGCATGGCGGCTGCGTCTTCATAGGACAACTCGTCCACCCCCACCATGAGCAGGATTTCCCGCATGGCCTGGGGCAATTCGGCCAGCGCGGACTGCAGGTGGTTCATGTGCTGCGTCTGCTCCAGCTTCTGGGCGGGGGTGGGCGATTCGGTGGCCATCTCGGCCAGTTCGTCGTCCGAGCCGAAGTCGTAGCGGCGGTGCGGCGCGCGGGACAGGTGGTTGCGCACGAGGTTCATTGCAATGCCGTACAGCCAGGTGGACAGTTCCGACTGGCCCTTGAAACTCTGGTAGGAACGCACGGCCTCAAGGAAGGCTTGCTGTGCCAGATCCTCCGCGTCGGTGGAATGGCCGATGTTCTTGATGATGAATCGGTGCAGACGCACGCCATGGGCCTGCACCAGCGTGCGGAACAACGCGTCGCGCTCGGCCGAGTCTTCTTCCCCCAGTGGTATGCACCCTTCGCTCGGCAAGGCGATGCCATCTGTCACGGCATCGGCATCCGCGGTCAAAGCATCACAAAGAGGAAGGGGAAAAGTCACGGATATCTGCTGCGAGGTGCATGCGTGCGCCTTCCAGCGCACAATTACAGCAGATTTTTACAGACGCTTGCGACGCTGTACAGTTAAAAGTGCGTTGCGTGCAATCCCCCAAAAGGGCACCTCAGCCTTGGCGGAGTTCTTCCTCCAGCCACTGGCGAGCCAGTGGCTCGGAAACCGGCGAAAGGCCCTGGGCGGAGGCGGTGTCGAAGCGCTGCTGCATGCGCGCGTCGATAGCGGCGCGCTGCTGGGGATCGAAGGCGGCCGGGTCCAGCGCCGCCAAGCGGCAGACCTCGGCGAATGCAGCCGAACCGCTGACGGCGGAGAGGTTGAGCCGGGTGAGGAAATCGACGCCACTCATCGCCGTTTGGCTGGTTTGCGCCATGTCGATGGCCTGCAGCACCGTCCGGGCAGACAGGGGGCGTCCTGGGGCAGGCTGCAGGCCCAGTTCGCGTGCCACCGCAGCCTGTATGCCGCGGGAGAAGGATTGGCCGAGCGCCCCGACGAAGGTGGACGTGGCGTCCGACTGCGGCTCAACCCATGCCACCGATCGCTGAGATGGCGTGGTTCCGGTCGCACGAACCTGCCACTGCGAGCCGTCCTGGCTCACATGGACCCAGCTACCCTGCTTGGCTGCCGACTGGAATGCGTCCAGCGAGGGCAGCTCGGCGGAACCGGCAGCACCAGGGAGAGGGAAGGAGTTCGAAATCGTCACGACGCGAGCGTTGGCAACCTGTTATGTCGCTAGTTTAGTAACGCCTGCCCAAGTTCGGTTCCAACTGGAATGTCAAACTTCTGCAATGTCGAATAGCACCTCGAAACGGCACGGCCCGGCGACGCCAGAGTATCTCAGGAAGGCTCCCTCTCGACCGCCAAGCCGAACCAGAGACCACCATTTCGCCCTCTTTGACACCAAAGTGTAGCCAGCACAATCGTTGGACAGCCGGCCACCAGGGTGAGCGATGTGCACGCACCGACGGTGCTGCGCCGCCAGTAGGCGGCCGGTCTGCCGGGCAGGTTGGCTTGGGGGTTGTCTCGGACCACCTCGCGCAAGTCGGCGTAGTCGCCGGGGGAAATCACGGGTGGGCGCCCTGTCTTGGCCATTGGCTTGCTCCTGCTCAAACAAGGACTGCGGCAACCACAGCCAGCCATCGAATCTAGAACAAGCACCCCTGATTCCGGGCATACGCAGCCCGGTACTGCGTCAAATCCAACTCCGTCCGCTGCCGATTGAGCCCCAGCTTGCGGCAGCTGGCCGCAAACCGCTGCCGCAGCAGATCGGCCCACAACCCCGAGCCCTTCATGCGCGTGGCGAAGTCGCTGCCATAGACCTTGCCCGCAGCACGCTGCGCAGGGTCGAGGCTGTGCAAATCCTGCACGCGCGCCAGCACCCGGGCTGCGCGCTGCGGGTAGTGCAGCTCCAGCCACTGGCGGAACAGCGGGTTCAGCTCCCATGGCAGGCGCAGCACCGTGTAGAAGGCGCTCCTCGCGCCGGCCTCGTGCGCGGCGCACAGCACCTGCTCCATGTCTTCGGTGATGAAGGGGATCTGGGGCGCCACGCTCACGCCCACGGGGATGCCGGCCTCGGCCAGGGTGCGGATGGTGCGCAGGCGCCGGTGGGGGGCCGCGGCGCGCGGCTCCATGCGGCGCGCCAGGGCGGGGTCGAGCGTGGTGATGGTGACGTACACGGCCGTGAGCCGCTGTGCGGCCAGCGGGGCCAGGAGGTCGAGGTCGCGCTCCACACCGGCGGACTTGGTGATGATGGAGAAGGGGTGGCGCATGTCGCGCATCACCTCGATCAGGCCGCGCGTGAGTTGCAGTTCGCGCTCCACGGGCTGATAACAGTCGGTAGCCGAGCCGATGTTGATGAGCTGCGGCACATGGCTGGGCCGGCCCAGTTCGTCGCGCAGCAGTTGGGCGATGTTGTGCTTGGCGATGATCTGGGTCTCGAAATCGAGCCCCGGCGACAGGTTGAGATAACTGTGCGTGGGCCGCGCATAGCAGTACACGCAGCCGTGCTCGCAGCCGCGGTAGGGGTTCACCGAGAGATCGAAATAGATGTCGGGCGAGTCGTTGGCGCAGATGGCGCTCTTGGCTGTCTCGAAGTGCACGCGGGTGGTGGGAGGCGCTGGCCCATCGCCCTCTTCCACATACGCCTCCCAGCCATCATCGACGGCCTCGCGCGTGTCGCGCACGAAGCGGTGCGCCAGCGCCGTGGCCACGCCCCGGCCACGCACGGCCTGCAGGGGGATGCGCACCTCCTGCATGACCTGGGGGGCGTTCTCGTCATCAACCTGGGCGGGTGGGCGTGGCGGGGTGGGCATGGTGACTCCACAGAACTGCAGTGGTCGTGCAGCAAATACTGCATTTTTATACAGTATCTTATGCGATCCACGTGCCGCTGTGTTCCGCCATGTTGTGTGCAAGGGATTCCCCGGTGGAACAGCCCTGGCAAAAGGCCTAAAGTCACTCAAATGTTAGTAATCGAGGCGGCGGGGCATGAACCATCTGAGAGTGAACACCTTCCACACCGCTGCCTCCGACCGCGCGGAGCACTGGGCCGAGATCAACCGCTGCCACTTCGGCGGCCTGAGCGTGGAGGCCATGGAGACCGGCCTGTTGGAGGCTGAGCTCTCGCGCTATGAGCTGGGCGGGCTGCGGCTGTTCCAGATCGAGGCGCCGCCGCACCTGGTGGTGCGCAACCCGCGGCACACGCCGGACGCGCTGGACGACTGCTACAAGCTGGTGCTGCAGTTGCAGGGCCATGCGCGCATCGAGCAACGGCACCGGGTGTTCGACCTGCATGCGGGCGACTGGAGCCTGTACGACCCCCGGGTGCCCTACTCCATCGGCAATTTCGAGCGCACGCGGCTGCTGGCCATCCAGATCCCGCGGGAGCTGCTGCGCGGCTTCAAGGTGCCCGAGCTGCACACCTGCGAGGCGCGCGACAGCGCCCAGCTGGGCCTGTCGGCGGTGCTGGGGGGCTTTCTGCGCTCGCTGTCGGAGCAACTGGCCTCGCTGCCCGACGAAGCCGCCCCGGCGCTGAGCGAGACGGTGCTGTCCCTGCTGGGCTACACCTTGCTGAGCGAGCAGCACCAGGGCCGCGTGCACGCCACACTGCCCGGGGTGATGAAGCTGCGCGTGCAGCAGTATGTGCAGGCCCACCTGGGCGAGGACGACCTCAGCATCGACAGCATTGCCGAGGCCATGCGCTGCTCCAAGCGCTACCTGCACCGTGTCTTCGAGGACGAGCCGGTGACCCTGGAGCGCTACATCTGGCGCGAGCGCCTGGCACGCAGCCAGCTCCTGCTGGCCGCCCCCGCGCAGGCCGAGCGCAAGATCGCCGACATCGCCTTTGCCTGCGGCTTTCGCAGCAATGCGCATTTCTGCCGCATGTTCAAGGCCGAGTACGGGGTGGCGCCATCGGGCTGGCGCGGGCAACACGCCCACACGCACTGAGCAGGAGGCTGCTTCAGGCAGTTGGCGCCAGGTAGCTGCTGTGCAGGATGTCGGGTTGCGCCAGCAGCGCGCGCGAGGTGCCTGACCAGGCCATGCGCCCGCGCACCAGCACATTCGCCTGGCTGGAGACGGACAGCGCCAGCGTGGTGAACTGCTCGATGAGCAGCACGCCCACACCCTGGCGCGCCACCTCCTGCACGATCTCGGCCAGGCGCTTGACGACCACTGGCGATAAGCCCAGCGAGAGTTCGTCGATCAGCAGGTAGCGCGGCCGGGCCAGCAGCGCCTGGGCCACGCAGACCATCTGCTTTTGCCCGCCCGACAGGGAGCGCCCCGGGTCGGCGAGCTTGCCGCGCAGCTCGGGCAGGGTCTGCAGCACCGCGTCGATCGCGCCGGCCACCTCGGTGGCGGGCAAGCCGCCGGCGGCCACGCGCAGGTTGTCGAGCACCGACAGCTCGCCCAGCACGCGGTGCCCCTCGGGCACCACCGCCACGCCGGCAGCGCGCACGGCCTCGGGGCGCAGGCGCAGCAGCGGCAGGCCGTCGGCAAGCACCTGCCCCGACTGCACGGGCAGGGCACCGGCCACGGCCATCACCGTGCTCGACTTGCCCGCGCCGTTGGCGCCCACCAGGGCCGTCACGGTGCCGGGTGCCACAGCCAGGTCGATGCCATGCAGCACCGGCTTGCCGCCGCGTTGCAGTACCAGGTTCTCGATCGTCAGCATGTGGTGTCTCCTTCGGTTCCCAGGTAGGCACGGCGTACCTCGGGGTCTTGCAGCACCTCGCGCGTGGACCCCAACGCCAGGCGGCGGCCGAAGTCCATCACCAGGGTCTGGCTGCAGGTGTCGGCGATCAGGTCCACGTCGTGGTCGATGAGCAGCACCTGGGCGCCGCGAAAGGCCTGGATGCCGCGCAACGCCTCGCGCAGCCGGCCCGACTCGTGCTCGGTGAGGCCGGCGCCGGGTTCGTCCAGCAGCAGCAGGCGGGGCCGGCCGACCAGGGCCTTGGCCAGCTCCAGCATGCGGCGCTGGAACAGGTTGATGGCCTGCCCGGGCTCTGTGGCCACATCGGCCAGGCCGCAGTAGCCGAGCACGTCGGCCACCTCGTCCACAGCCTCCACCCCCGTGGGCGGCACCTGGTCGAGCACGGCCTGCACATTGGCCCAGACGCTCAGGTCTTCGACCACCTGTTCGGTCTGGAAGGAGCGGCGCAGGCCCTGCACGACGCGCTGGCGCGGCGAGAGCGGCAGCCAGGGCAGGCCGTCCACGGCCACCTGGCCGGCGCGTGCGCCCACCAGCCCGCTGAGCAGGTTCACCAGGGTGGTCTTGCCCGCGCCGTTGGGGCCGATCAGGCCGCAGACCGGTGCCTCCAGCGTGGCCGTGAGCCCGTCGATGGCCTTGAGGCCGCCGAACTGCACGCAGAGCTTGTCGATCACGATCATGCCTGCGCTCCCCGCAGCCGCTGGCGCAGCGCCTGCAGCGCCGAGAGCCACTGGCCCGCAATGCCCTGCGGCGCGGTGATGAGCGCATGCAGCAGCGCCGCGCCGAAGAACATCAGGGCCACATAGCCGTTGACCTCCCAGTCGGTCAGCAGCGCCGGCACGGCCCTGAGCAGCAGGCCTGCGAGCAGCGTACCCAGCCAGTGGTAGGCGCCGCCCACCACCGTGAGGGCCAGCAGCATGACCGATTCGGACGCCTGGAACGCCCGGCCATCGAGCTGGCCCACATTGCCCGCGAGCAGCGCGCCCGCCACCCCGGCGCAAAAGCCGGCCAGGCCGAAGGCCCAGGTCTGGTAGAGCAGCACGTTGACACCGGCCGCGGTGGCGGCAGCCTCGCCGCGGCGGATCAGCGCCCAGGCACGGCCCGGCTTGCCGCGCCGGTGCCACTCGATCAGGCCCATCACGGCGGCCAGCCAGGCCAGCACATAGGCCAGGTAGGCGCCATCGCCCTGGGCCAGCCAGGGCCGCGCCAGCATGGCGCGGCCGGTGCCATCGGCCTTGCCGAGCCAGCCCGGCCCGCCATCGGGGAAACCGAGCGCGCTGGCCAGCACCTGGTAGCCGCCGGCCATCATCAGGGTCACCAGCGCCAGGTACAGGCCCTTCATGCGCAGCGCCGGCAGGCCGGCCACCATGCCGGCCGCGCTGGCGGCCAGGCCGCCGGCCAGCACGCACAGCTCGAATGGCAGGGCCCCGCCATGGCCCAGGCGCAGCGCCACCCAGCCGCCCACCCCGAGCAGGGCGTACTGGCACAGGCTGATGAGGCCGAGCTGTCCATAGAGCAGGGCCACGCCGGCGGCGGCCACGCTCAGCGCCATCGAAGCGCTCAGGGTCTTGGTCCAGTAGCTGTTGGCCAGCCACGGCAGGACCAGGGCCATGAGCAGCAAGGCCGCGCACAGCCAGTGGTACTGGCGCCGCTGCAGCGCAGCGCTCCGGGCCACGGCAGCGAGCAGGCCCGCAGGCGCGCGGGGAACGGCCGGGCGCGGCGGCAGCGGCGCGGCGGCGGAAGGGAGGATGGACATGGTGGAACGATCGAAGACAGAAGAGACCTACGCGGCACGCGTGGTGTTGCGAAAGGCCACGATGGCCAGCAGGGCCATGAGAAAAGGCACGGCGGTGCGAAAGGGCGCGAAGCCGGGCAGCAGGATGGCGCAGGCTTCCAGCATGCCGATGAGCAGCCCGCCCGCCACAGTGGCCGGCAGCGAGCTCAGCCGGCCCAGGATGGCGGCGGCGAACGCGGGAATCACCAGAAAGGTCAGCACCGTGGCCTGCAGCCGCACGATGTTGGCCAGCAGCAGGCCGCAAACGCCGGCAAAGGCGCCCGAGAGCACCCAGGCCACGGTATCGACGCGCAGCACCTGCACCCCCAGCAGGGCGCTGAGCGCGCGGTCGTTGGCCAGGGCGCGCATCATCAGGCCGATGCGGGTGCGCGCCAGCAGCCAGCCCACGCCGGCCATCATCAGCACGGCCAGCGCCAGGCCCAGGATGCGCGTGCCCGTGAGACGCACCTCGCCCAGCTCGATGGCCTGCAGGTCGGTGGGCAGGATGAGGCGGCGCGGCTGCTCGCCCCAGAACCATTCGACAAACGCCATCAGCATGAGCGCCAGGCCCAGCGTGGCGATGCTGCGGATGGTGGCATCGCGCGCCGCCAGGCGTGGCGCCAGCAGGCGCCCGTAGGCCAGCGACAGCAGCATGGCCGTGGCCACCGCTGCGGCCCAGGCCAGGGCCTGCGGCCACTGCGCCTGCAGCGCCGACCAGGCCACGTGCGCCCCCACCGCGCCGATGGCGCCGAAGGCGAAGTTCAGCACCCCGCTGGCACGGTACAGCACCACCAGGCCCACGCCGGAGAGCGCATACACCGCGCCCACGCCCAGGCCGGCCATCAGGAAGGGCAGGAGCTCGTCCATGGCGGGTGCTCAGAGCCCGAGCCGCTTTTCGTCGGCACGCACGTCGGCGAGCTCGGGCTCATCGGCCGTCAGGCAGGCCGCCGTGACCTGCTTGAAGCCGTTGCCGCTGACCTGCGCGATGGGGCCGCTGGTGTTGGCGTTGTGGCGCGCACCATCGCCCACGTAGAAGGGCTTGCACAGCATGTCGCTCTTGAAGCCCTTGACCTGGCGCAGCGCGGCGCTCACGCTGGCCCGGTCCAGCGGCTTGGCGCTGCCCAGCTTGAGCAGCGCGTCCGTGACCACGCGCGCTGCGAGGTAGCCGCCCTGCGCGAAGGAGTCGCGCGGCGCGCCCTTGTCCGCATAGGCGGCCATCACCGCCTTCCAGTTGAGGTTGTCCGGCCCGTTGGACTCGGTGGGCATGAACTCCAGGTGCACGTCCAGCGCGTTGTTCCAGGCCGCACCGATGGCCTTGGGCACGTCGCTGTTGTAGGCCGGCGTGGTGGAGGCGAAGCGGATCCGGCGCTGCAGGCCCTGCTGCTCGGCCGCGGCCAGCATGGGGACCATGATGCCCTTGGGCACGTTGAGCACGATCACGTCGGGCTTCTTCGCGGCGGCCTGCAGCATCACCGAGGTGGCGTCGGCCGAGCCCGGGTCGATGGTGATGGTCTCGACCTCCACGCCCTGCCCCTTGCCCCAGCCCTTGGCGCCTTCGCAGGCCCAGTTGCCCAGGCTGGGGATGTTGGGGATGATGCAGACCATGCGGCGCGCCTTGTAGGCCTGGGCCGCATGCGCGGCCACCAGCGTGGCCGAGACCCGCGGGCCGCTGTTGACCGGGGCATAGTTCTTGGCGAAGAAGCATTCGCGCGGCACGCCCACGCCGGCAATCGCCATCACGTTCTCGCGCTCGTAGAGCCGGGCATTGGCGCCGCATTCGACGAAGCTGGAGCTGCCCACCATGGCCAGCACCTTGCGGTCCATCACCAGCTTGGCCGCCACCTGCGAGGCGACCTCGGGGTTCCACTGGTCGTCGGCGATCAGGTACTCCACCGGGCGGCCATGGATGCCGCCGTTGTCGTTGACGCACTTGAAGTACGCGGCGGCGGCCAGGGCCGAGGCGCTGAAGTCGTCCGGCCCGGTCTTGCCGACCACGGCGCCGAGCACGATGGGCTCGCCGCTGGCCTTCTTGCCGGTGTTCATGCCGCAGTCGGGCCGGGCCTGGGCCCAGGCGGCCCCGGTGCCAGCGCCCAGGGCCAGGGTGAGTGCGGCCAGGCGCACGGTGTTGCGGGAAGGGATCATGGTTTGTCTCCTGTGGGTTGGAATGCTTCTGCTCTGCTCTGCTCTGCTCTGCACTGCCTCGGCCGCTCAGACGGCCATGCACACGCTCTTGAGTTCGGTGCAGCCCTCGACGGCGGCGCGCCCCAGGTCGCGGCCCACGCCCGACTGCTTGTAGCCGCCCAGGGGCAGGTTGTTGTCGAGCATGTTGTGGCAGTTGACCCAGACGGTGCCGGCCTGCAGCCGGGGAATGAGGCGGTGCACGGCCGAGAGGTCGTTGGACCAGACACTGGCGGCCAGGCCGTAGGGCGAGTCGTTGGCCAGGCGCACCACTTCGTCGACGTCGTCGAAGGGCATGGCCGTGACCACGGGGCCAAAGACCTCCTCACGCACCACCTGCATGCCGGCATGCACGTCCACCAGCACGGTGGGCGCGATGAAGCAGCCCGCCGTGCCGCTGCGCTCTCCCCCGGTGAGCACGCGCGCGCCTTCGGCGCGGGCGCGGTCCAGGTGGCCCAGCACGCGGTCGAGGTGGCGGCTGGAGACCACCGGCCCGATCTGGGTCTCGGGGTCGAAGCCGGAGCCGATCTTCATGCCCTGCGCAATCTGCGCCAGCGCCGCCACCACCGGCTCGAAAATGCGCCGCTGCACGTAGACGCGCGAGCCCGCCGTGCACACCTGGCCCTGGTGGAAGAAGATGCCCATGGCCGCGCCCATGGCGGCGCGCTCCACATCGCAATCGCCGAGCACGATCAGCGGCGACTTGCCGCCCAGCTCCAGCGTGACACGGGCCATGTTCTCGGTGGCGGCGCGGCCGATGGCCTTGCCGGTGGCGGTGGAGCCGGTGAAGCTGATCTTGTCGATGCCCGGGTGGCCGCAGAGCGCCGCCCCCGTGGCACCGGCCCCGCAGACCACGTTGAGCACGCCCGGCGGTATGCCGGCGGCCAGGGCCAGCTCGGCCAGGCGCAGCGCGGTGAGCGGGGTCTCGGGCGAGGGCTTGAGCACCACGGTGCAGCCGGCCGCGAGCGCAGGCGCCACCTTCCACAGCGCGATGGCGAGCGGGAAGTTCCACGGCACGACCGCCGCCACCACGCCCACGGCTTCGCGCCGTGTCCAGGTGTGGTACTGCACCCCGGGCGGAAAGCCGATGGAGGGCTGCAAGGTCTGGCCTTCGAGCTTGGTGGCCCAGCCGGCCATGTAGCGCACGAACTCGGCGCCGCCGCCCACGTCCACGGCGCGCGCGATGCTGCGCAGCTTGCCGCTTTGCAGCGTCTCGATGGCACTGAGTTCGTCGCCATGCTCCTCGATCAGCTGCGACAGCCGGTACAGCATCTGCTCGCGGTCGGCCGGGCGCAGCCGCGTCCAGGCCGAATCGGTGAAGGCGCGCCGGGCTGCGGCCACGGCGGCATCGACATCGGCCGCGCCGCTGTCGGGGGCATCGGCGATGTGCATGCCGGTGGCCGGGTCGACCACCGGCAGCCAGGCCTCGCTGCGCGGTGCCTGCTCCTGGCCGTCGATGCAATTGCCGTAGCGGCGGCGCATCAGAAAGCCGTCGGCCAGTGGGTGGTGGGCTGGGTGTTCGTGGGGTGTCATGGGAAGGTTCCGAGGGGGTCTGCTCACCGGGCCATGGCGCGTGCCACAAGCAGCGTGTCGGTGAACTGCTCGAAGCGGGTCACGCGGCCGCCCTGCAGGGCCCAGACATGCACGGCGCGGGCCTGCATGGCCTGCCCGGTGGCGCGAAAGCGGCCGCTGTAGGTGCCGATGCCGACCACCTGGTCACCCGCATCGAGCAGGGCCGTCAGAGTGAAGCGGTAGCCCTCCCAGTCGCGGCCCAGCACCTGAAAGACGTTCTCGACCACGGCGCGGGGGCCGACATGGGTGCCGGCGCAGGGAAAGCCGGCCATCTCCGTCCACTGCACATCGTCGGCAAGGTCGGCCACCATGGCCGCGATGTCGCCCCGGTCGGAGGCAGCGTAGTGGTCTGCAATGATCTGGTAGGGGGTGCGCATGGTGGGGTGCCTCAGACGGGTTCGTGCTGGGAGGGGTAGACCGTCATCGAGGCCTTACGCATGAAGGCCCCCGCGGACTGGTTGGAGATCTCGCCCGCGCCCGTCAGGCCCAGGAACTTGCCGGTGGAGCGGCCGCTTTCGAAGTTGAAGAAGAAGACCGAGGCGACCGGGATGCGGTACTCGCGGAAGGTGAAGATGTACTGCTGGTCGTCGAACTTGTAGTAGCTGGCCTGGTCCACGTCGCCATGGCCGCGCTGCACGCCCACCAGGCACTGCCAGGCGTAGCGCTGGGAGCTCAGGTAGGTGTGCTCGTAGGTGTGCTCGGGGCTGTAGGTCTGGAAAGTGCGCAGCCCGATCAGCTCGCGTGTCTCGTGCGGCGCGGTGCTGCCCGCCAGGGCCGGGCCCGCGCCCAGCGTGCCGGCCAGGAAGTCCTGGGCCACGCGCGGCTCGCCCGCCACCTGCCCGTCGCCGAGGATGTGGCAGCGCACGGCCAGCACGCGGCGCGTGCGCGTGTTGGCGATGACGGTCCAGGCCTCGTCGGGCAACGCCGCCCGCGTGAGGTCGATGAACCAGGTGTCCGGCGCGACCTCCACGGCCTCGTAGCGGTCGCTGCCGCTGCGTGCGGGCAGGCCCTCGCCCGACTCCTCCCAGCGCAGCGTGTGGCGGCTGTCGGGCCGCAGCGTCAGCACGCGGTCCGGCAGGTGCAGCGGCAGCACCTGGCCGACCAGGGCCTCGCTGGCCGGAAGGCGGTTGGTGGCGATGCCGGCCGCGAAGTCGTCGAAATGCTTCCAGTCCGGGGGGCGGTGGGTAGCGCTCATGGCATGTGCTCCAGTGGTGAGAGAGGAAAGGGGTACCGTCATTCGGCAAAGGCCAGGGTGGGCAGGTCCACCGCCGAGGCGCCGCCATCGACCATCAGCGCGCTGCCGCTGACCATGGCCGCCTGTGGCGAGGCGAGGAACAGCACGGCCTGCGCCACGTCATCCGGGGTGGCTGGCCGGCCCAGGGGCACATGGCGGGTGACGAGGTCGTAGGCGGCATCGACGCCGGTCAGCCCGTGGCGCTGCACCAGCACGGCCATCTGCTCGTCGGCCATGTCGGTGCGCACCCAGCCCGGGCAGACGGCGTTGGCACGCACGCCATGGCGGCCGTAGTCGCGCGCCAGCGAGCGGGTCAGGCCGATGAGCGCATGCTTCATCGTCACGTAGCCCACCGCATCGGGGCCGGCGAAGTGGCCGGCCAGGGAGGACAGGATGACGATGTTGCCGCGCCGCTCCATCAGCCCGGGCAGGGCCTCGCGCGCGCAGACGAAGGCGGTGTCCAGGTTGAGCCGCGCCGACAGGGCCCAGGAGGCATCATCGGTGCCCAGCGCATTGCCGATGCCATGCCCGCCCGCATTGGCCACCAGCACATCGATGCCGCCATGGGCATCGCGCACCTGTGCCAGCGCGCGCCGCACATCGGCCGCGTCAGCCGCATCGCCCGCCACGGCCAGGGCCCCCAGGGGCTGGGCCACGGCCTGCAGCGGGGCCAGCCTGCGCCCCATCAGGGCCACACGAGCGCCTGCGGCGACGCACTGCTGCGCCACGGCGGCGCCGATGCCGGTGCCGCCGCCGGTGATGAGGACCGACAGGCCGGCCAGGGATGCAGATGGGTTGCTCACAACAGTCTCCTTTTGAATCAAGGCCCCGAAGCGGGGACCACAAACCGGGTGGGCTCAGCGCGCGCGCAGCATGAAATCGGCGCAGCGCTCGGCCAGCATCACCACCGGTGCGTTGGTGTTGCCACTGACCAGGGTGGGCATGGCAGACGCATCGCAGACGCGCAGACCAGCGACGCCGCGCACGCGCAGTGCGGGGTCGAGCACCGCCTGCGCATCGCCCGCGCCGCCCATGCGGCAGGTGCCTGCAGGGTGGTAGACGGTCTTGGCGCGTGCGCGCACATGGGTTTCGAGCGCGGCATCGTCCAGCGCCTCGTCGGCCGAGGGCGACAGCTCGGCGCTGATGTGGCGCGCCAGCGAGGGCGCACGCAGAATGCGCCGGGCCAGCTTCACGCCGCGCACCAGGGTGTCCACATCCTCCCGGGCTGCGAGGAAGTTGCCGTCGAAACGGGCCTGGGCCATGGGGTCGGGGCTGGCCAGGGCCACGGAGCCGCGCGAGGCGGGGCGCAGGAAGCAGGGGTTGATGGAGATGCCGTGCCCCGCCAGCGGCTCGCGGTCGACATCGCCCACCAGCACCGGCAGCACGTGGAACTGCACGTCGGGGCGGCCGCTGCCCGTGGTGTCCACGAAGCCACCGGACTCCACCACGTTGGAGGTGAGCAGGCCGGTGCGCGTGAGCTGCCACTGCAGACCGTGGCGCAGCGCGGCCAGCCCGCGGTCCTGGCCCGCCAGGCTGATGGGTGCGCGGCAGCGGCCGTAGACGCTGACCTCCAGGTGGTCCTGGAAGTTCTGGCCCACGCCGGGCAGATCGTGCACCACGGGGATGCCCATGGACTGCAGATGCGCCCCCGGGCCGATGCCCGACAGCATGAGCAGCTTGGGCGTGGCCAGCGCGCCAGCGCTCAGCACCACCTCGTCATGGGCCAGGGCCTGGTGTTCGGTGCCGTGTGCATCGCGGTAGACCACGCCCGTGGCACGCCCGCCCGACAACGTGAGGCGCAGCACCTGGGCACCGGTGGCGACCGTGAGATTGGGCAGGTGGCGCACGGCCGCCAGGTAGGTGGCCGCCGTGCTGGCGCGCTCGCCCTGGTGGGTGGTGGTCTGGTAGTAGCCCACACCGGCCTGCTCGGCGCCATTGAAGTCGTGGTTGTAGGGCAGGCCGCACTCCTGCGCGGCCTGCAGGAAGGCCGAGCTCAGCGGGTGGCGGTGGCGCGTCTCGCTGACATGCAGCGGCCCCTCGGTGCCGTGCAGCGGGCCGGACAGCACATGGTTGGCCTCGGCCTGGCGGAACCAGGGCAGCACATCGGACCAGGCCCAGCCCGTGCAGCCCTGGGCGGCCCAGCCATCGTAGTCGGCGGCCTGCCCGCGGATGTAGACCATGGCATTGACCGAGCTGCCGCCCCCCAGGGTGCGGCCCTGGGGCACATGCATGCGGCGGCCCTGGGCATGGGGCTGCGGCTCGGTCTCGTAGAGCCAGGTGCGTTCGCTGCCGATCACGCGCACAAACGTGGCGGGCATGCGCACGAAGGGCGTGTTGTCGGCGGGCCCGGCTTCGAGCAGCAGCACGCTGTGCCCGGCGCGGACCAGGCGGTGCGTGACCACGCAGCCCGCCGAGCCCCCACCCACGACGATGTAGTTGTATGCCTGTACCGCACCCATGATGCCTTGTCTCCGGATCTCGTTCTGGTTCACCCGGCGCAAGGCACAAGCCCTGCGCTGTTCTGGTGGCCGATGATCCGGGGCATGGCAGCCCGCGGCAATGCGCGGCGGCGGTTTCGCCGCGTGGGTCAACGCGCAGTGCGCTGGCGGTCAAATGGAGGCCGCCGGCGGTGGCGGCAGGGAGTCAAGCCCAGGCGCGCGCCCAGGCGTCTGCCATGGCAGGCGTGTGGTAGCAGGTAGCTGCAAAGCTCTTGGTGCAGACGGCGCGCTCCAGCAGCTGGATGTCGGCCTCGTGCTGGCGCGCCACGTGCACGTCTTCGAAGAACAGCACCTTGTCGCAACGCTGGTCGAGCACGAGTTCGGCGATCTGCGCATCGCCCCCCAGCGGGCCGCTGCGCAGGGGCTGCACCCAGGGCTGGTCGCGCGGCCAGCCGCGCGACCAGGCCATCTCGTTGAGCCGCCCGCCCGTGGTGCCGGTGGCAAAGCGCTCTTGGGTCTGCGAGAGCAGGTCGAAGTGGCGGTGCGCGAAGTCCACCATGGCGGATTTGAGGGCATCGTGCGCGATGAGCGCGACGGACTGCCTGTCGATGGGCTGCACCATGGCCGGCGGGCGCTGGCGCAGCGAGGTGCCGGCCTGCAGCGCGGCCTCCACCGCGACCCATTCGACGGCCGCGGCCACGGTGAGCAACAGGGGCTTGCCATGCGAGATGCACTGGCGCTTGAGGGCCTGGGCCTCGGGGTACAGGGACGAGGGGTCGAGCGGGTCCAGCAGGTAGATGGCGCCAGCCAGTTCCTGCTCCGCATGCACACCGCCCGCGATGCGCGAGACCATGCGCATCACCCCGCCCTCGCGCCCATAGGGCAGGCGGGTGAAGTGCGGAAAGTGGCCCGCCAGGGCATGCTGTGCGATGGCGTCGGCGCAGCCGCCGACGGCGGCGATGCCCAGTTGCAGCTCTTGCAGGGCAGCGTGCGAGGCGGCGGCCCATTGGGCCAGACCGCCGTCGGCCGTCGAGCGGTGCAGGCGGTGGGCGGCGAGGCCGAAGGTTCTGGGGAGAAAGGTTGTCAACGCGGCCATGATTCAGCGTGTTCCATCAACGGCCCTGAGCTTAGCTCAGTTGCTGGCCAGGACTTCGATGGCGCCATCCGCAATGTCCCTGGCCTTGGGCATTTCCCGGATCAGCCACTTCCAGTCGCTCCCGTCAAACTGCGCCGCCCAGACCCCGCCTGCAATCAGCAGCACGCGGCCATCGGGCGACACGTCCAGCCGCCGCGCAGCCGATGAAAACTCCCACGGCATGGGCTGGGCGCGGGCGTCCTGGGCCAGCACCATGCGGCGGCCCTGCAGCACATACAGGCCGCCCTTGTCCCCGGTGCACCAGAGCCGGCCGGCGAACCAGGCGCTGTCCTTGAATCCTTCGTGGTGCTTCCAGACCGGGGTAAGGCAGCGCCAGCCGTCGTCCAGGCCCTTCCAGACCCGGCCATTCTCGTCGGTGATGTAGGCCATGCCATTGGGTGCGACGGCGACGGTGCGCAGCGAGAGGTCCGATGGGAAGGCCAGTTGCCGCCAGGCCTGCCCCTGCCGCCGCCACACCGCGCCCCTGGACCCGACCACGTACAGGTCCAGCGCCGAGCGGCCGGCCAGATAGTGGAAGCTGGATTGGTCCAGGCCCATGGCCTCATCGAAGGTATCTTCGTCCGTGCTGTCCAGGCCCTCGGGCAAAGGGATGTCGGTGTGCTCACGCCATTGATCAGGCCCGAGCCGTTCGTACACGCGAAACGGCCAGCCCACGGCAAACACAGTGGTGCCGGCGCGCACGGTGCGCCGCACGATGCTGTCGTAGCGCGCCTCAGCACCGGCCGGCACGCGGTGGAATGGAATGCGCGCTTCCTGGCCCTTGTGGACCTTGGGCCTGTAGCCATAGACGGTGCGCCCGGTATCGACCCCGACGAACTCCGCATGGCCTGGCTCCCAGGCGCTGCACAGGTCGGACCAGTGGCTCAGGGCATTGGTGGACATCGAGAAAAAGCGCGTGTCGACCGGGTTCGTGCGTTTGACCGCGAGCAGGCGCAACTGGTAGTGGTCGTCGTGCGCCTTGCCCTCCTTGATTTCGGCGAGCAGAAAGCCCAGGCGGCCGTCTTCGAAGCCGATGGTGCAGTCGATGATGTCGTAGCCGAGGAAGAAGCGCTTGTAGGTTTCGCGGTCGAAGATCATGTAACAGATGGCAAGGAGTCAGCGGCGCCGACCGGGAGTGGCAACAATATCGGGCCGGCCCGCGCCGCGCGACCAACGAGTGAGCATGATTTTTGACAAAAAGGTGTGGAAGAAGTACTTCCACGGGTACACGATCTACGACTGTGCCATTTTTCGGGAGCAGGGCTACTGCTTTCTGCTGGTGGAAGAGAAGGACGACCGGGACACCTACCCCAAGACCCGCGCCGTCACCATCATCACAGACCACCCCATCGCGGCCGGCAGCATTCCGTTTGCACAGACGGAGCGCTTCAGCTTCTCGGCGATTGCCTGCGGCACCCACCCAGCAGAGTATGTCGTCGTGGACAGTGTGAGCAATGTCTACAGCACGGGCGCGAAGTCCAAGCAGTTCGAAGCCGCCATCGAGGACCTGATCAGCCTGAAGACGCCGGTAGGCACCATGGTCACCATCCGCAAGGTGGTGCGGGCTGCCGGCAAGCTGTATGCCGTGGGCAGCAACCGGCGCCTGTACCGGCGCGAAGGCATCGAGCAGTGGGCGGACCTGCACAGCGAAGGCCGCGGTGCGCCCATGCCAACGGACTACACCGAAGCACCGCACGCCGATTGGGGCCGCAAGATGGGCTTCAACGACCTGAGCGCGTTCAGCGATACCGACTTCTATGCCGCCGGCGGCGAGGGTGACCTGTGGCGCTTTGACGGAACCCGCTGGCACCCATGCCCTTTACCCACCCAGACGCAACTGGAAACCGTGTGCTGCGCCGGCGACGGCAAGGTCTATGTGAGCGATCTGCATGGCAATGTCTGGGCGGGACGGGAGGCTCACTGGGAGCAGGTGGCCAGCAGCGAACTGGCCTGGGGCTACCAGCCAGTGGATGCGCACTGGTTCCAGGGGCGCATGTACTTTGGCGCGCAGGAAGGCCTGTATGCCATCAGCGCCGACAAGGAGTTGGTGCCGTTGGGCGAGGTGGACGAGCACGCGCCCAGCTCCATGGTGAGCGGGCGCATCGACATCAGCCCCGATGGCAGGCATATGCTCACCGCCGGGCCCTATGGCGCCTGCCTGTACGACGGCGAGCGGTGGACGCGTTTGTTCAGTGCGTTCGACTTTCGCTGAATGCCCGATGCGCATGGAGCAGGGATGGAGCACATGAAGATTTTTTCCAAGGCCACGTTCAAATCCCATGTCGAGGGCTACACGGTCTACGACTGTGCTTTCAACACCGTCGACCGGTTCTGCTTTCTTCTGGTCGAAGAAAAGGATTCACGCGACACCCTGCCGAGAACCCGGTTTCTGGTGGTGGGGCTGGATGGACCGACGGCGCCGCGCCTGGGGTATTTCGACACGGGGGACATGCGGTTTTCCACGATTGCACGCGGGTATGCTCCCGAAGAGTACGTGGCCGTGGACACGGCCAGCCAGGTGTATTCCTCGGACTCCAGGCGGCGCGGCATGGAAGCGTCCATCGAAGACCTCATCAGCCTGAAGACGCCCGCGGACACCATGGTGACCATCCGCCGGGTGGTACGCGCCGCCGGCAAGCTGTATGCCGTGGGCAGCAACCGGCGCCTGTACCGGCGCGAAGGCATGGACCAGTGGGTGGATCTGCACGGCGAGGGCTGGGGCGCGCCCTGGCAAAGCGATGCCCGCAGCCGTGCCATGGGCTTCAACGACCTGAGCGCGTTCAGCGATACCGACTTCTATGCCGCCGGTGGCGAGGGCGACCTGTGGCGCTTTGATGGAACCCACTGGCACCCGTGCCCCCTGCCCACCCAGGCGCAGTTGGAAACCGTGTGCTGCGCTGGCGATGGCAAGGTCTATGTGAGCGATCTGCATGGCAATGTCTGGGCAGGTCGGGAGGCGCACTGGGAGCAGGTCGCCAGCAGCGAGCTGGCCTGGGGCTCACAACCGGTGGACGCGCACTGGTTCCAGGGGCGCATGTACTTTGGCGCGCAGGAGGGGGTTTACGTCATCAGCGCCGACAAGGAGCTGGTGCCGCTGGGCGAGGTGGACGAGCACGCCCCCAGCTCCATGGTGACCGGGCGCATCGACATCAGCCCCGATGGCAGGCATATGCTCACCGCAGGACCCTATGGCGCCTGCCTGTACGACGGCGAACGGTGGACGCGCCTGTTCAGCGCCTTCGACTTCCGCTGAGTGCGGCAAGGGGGGCGGCGTTGGACCGCCTATTCCCGGAACAAGCCCTCGATCACCCCGCGCAGCCAGCGGTTGCCCGGGTCGGCCTCGAAGCGCTTGCTCCAGTGCAGTGACACCGTGAAGTCGCGCAGCGGCAGCGCGGGCTCGATGAGGGTGTAGCCGCCCTCGGCGGCAAAGCCCTGGGCGATGTTGCGCGGCATGACCACGGCCAGGTCGGTGCCACGCACGATGGAGGGCAGCACCATGAAATGCTCGGTGGTCAGGCGCAGGCGGTCTTCGAGCTGCAGCAGCGCCAGGATGCGCAGCGTGTCCGAGTGCGAGCGCACGGCGACGAATTCGAGTTGCTTCAAGTCGTCGAGCAATGCCGCGCCGCTGCGTTTGCGGCGCGCGAAGGGGTGGCCTTCGCGCAGCAGCACGATATAGCGGTCACGCAGCAGCTGCACGCGCTGCGTGTCGCGCACGGCGGGCAGAAAGCCGAAGGCAAAGTCGATGCGGCCGCTGTCGAGCAGGGGCGCGATCTGGTCCCCGGGCACGGGCTGCGTCTCCAGCCGCACGCCAGGGGCCTGCTGGCGCAGTGCGCGCATCAGCTCGGGCAGAAAGCGGCCTTCGCCGATGTCGCTCATGTGGATGCGGAACACCTTGCGCGACTGCAGCGGGTCGAACAGCGCGGACTCGTTGAGCGCCTCCTCCAGGGTGCCCAGGGCGCTGCGCACGGCGTCGGCCAGACGGTCGGCCCGGGGCGTGGGCTGCACGCCGCCGCCGGCACGCACGAACAGCGGGTCCTGGATCAAGAGGCGCAGCCGCGTGAGCGCCTGGCTGGCGGCCGGCTGGGTCAGGTCCATGAGCTCGGCTGCACGGCTCACGCTGCGCGTGCGGTAGACCGCATCGAACAGGCGCAGCAGGTTGAGGTCGATGTCCTTGATATGCATTGAGCGAATACCACTTAGTCAATCCATTGTATTGATGGATATTCCGCGCCCCCCGAAGATCGGTGTTTTCCACCTGCACCGACCTTCCCCATGCTCCAGGCCACCGCGCCCCGTGCCACCGACGCCGCACCTTCTGCCACCGACCTGCGCCCCACCGTGCGCGAGGTCGTGCTCGACCTGCTGCGCGGCTTCGGCATCGACACCATCTTCGGCAACCCGGGCTCGACCGAGCTGCCGCTGTTCCTCGACTTCCCCCAAGACTTTCGCTACATCCTGGGCCTGCAGGAGGCCGTGGTGGTGGGCATGGCCGACGGCTATGCCCAGGCCACGCAGAACGCGGCCTTCGTGAACCTGCATTCGGCGGCCGGCGTGGGCCATGCCATGGGCAATATCTTCACGGCGCACAAGAACCGCACGCCCATGGTGATCACGGCCGGGCAGCAGGCGCGCTCCATCCTGCCGTTCGACCCCTTTCTGTTCTCGGGCCAGGCCACCGAGCTGCCCAAGCCCTATGTGAAGTGGAGCATCGAGCCCGCGCGCGCCGAAGACGTGCCGCTGGCCATTGCCCGTGCCTACTACATCGCCATGCAGCAGCCGCGCGGGCCGGTGCTGGTGTCCATCCCCGCGGACGACTGGAGCAAGCCCTGCGAACCGCTGGCCGCGCGCACGGTGAGCACCGAGAGCCGGCCCGAGCCGCGCGTGCTGGGCGCCATCGGCGACGCGCTCGATGCAGCCGAGCGCCCGGTGTTCGTGGTGGGCGCAGCCGTGGACCGCGATGGTGCCTGGGACGATGTGGTGGCCCTGGCCGAGCGGCACAACGCCGCCGTGTGGATCGCCCCCATGTCGGGGCGCTGCGGCTTTCCGCAGGACCACCGGCTCTTCATGGGCCTGTTGCCCGCCATGCGCGAAAAGATCGTGGCGCTGCTCGGCGGGCACGACCTGGTGTTCGCGCTGGGCGCCGCGGCCTTTACCTACCACGTGGAGGGCCAGGGCCCGCATGTGCCGCCGGGCGCGCAACTGGTGCAATTGATCGAGGACCCGGGCACGGCGGCCTGGACGCCCGAGGGCACCTCGGCCGTGGGCGGTGTGCGCCTGGGCGTGCAGGACCTGCTGGCCCGCCCGGCACCGCGCAAGCGCCCTGCTCCACCGCTTCGCGCAGCGCGGCCGCGCGCCGAGCCCTCGGCGCTGATGAGCGTGCCCTATGTGATGCAGACCCTGGCCGAGGTGCGCGATGCCCTCTCCATCGTGGTGGAAGAGGCACCGAGTTCGCGCGCCGCCATGCATGCCTACCTGCCCATTCTGCACAGCGAGACCTTCTACACCATGTGCAGCGGCGGCCTGGGCTATGCCATGCCGGCCGCCGTGGGCGTGGCGTTGGCGCGGCCCGAGGCCAAGGTGATCGGCCTCCTGGGTGACGGCTCGGCGATGTACTCCATCCAGGCGCTGTGGAGCGCGGCGCAGCTGCAATTGCCCATCACCTTCATCATCTTGAAGAACCGGCGCTATGCAGCGCTACAGGAGTTTGCGCCGACCTTCGGCTTCGGCCCTGAGGACAAGCTCGAAGGCACGGACCTGCCGGACCTGGATTTTCTGGCGCTGGCGCGCGGCCAGGGCTGCGATGCCGTGCACGTGGCCGATGCCGCGCAACTGCACCAGGTGCTGCGCGATGCGCTGGCGCACCCCCGGCCCATTTTGGTGGAGGTCGACGTGGCCTGACCACCCCGCCCCTCGCCTGCACAGACCCGGAGCACCGGGCACCCCGATTTCTGGAGACATGAGCATGAAGACAACGCATCCAACCGCACCCCAGCATTCCTCCCCGCGCCGCCGCCTGGCGGGCGCCCTGGCCCTGGCCGCCCTGGCGGGTACGGCCCTGTTGCCCATGGGCGCCCATGCGGAGACCTATCCGGCCAAGCCCATCAAGGTGGTGGTGAACTTCCCCGCGGGCGGTGCCGCCGACCAGATCGCGCGGGCCGTGACGGTGCCGCTGCAAGCGGCCCTGGGCCAGCCCGTGGTGGTGGAGAACCGCGGCGGCGCGGGCGGCAACATCGGTGGTGAGGCGGTGGCCAAGTCGCCGGCCGATGGCTACACCCTGCTCATGAGCTCGGGCGGCATGGTCTCGGTGAACCCGCACATCTACCCCAAGATGCCCTTCGACCCGGTGAAGGACCTCATGCCCGTGGCCGCGGCGGCGCGCGTGCTGGTGTTCCTGGAGGTGCGCCCCACGCTGCCGGTGAACACCATCCAGGAGTTCCTGGCCTACCTCAAGGCCAACCCGGGCAAGGTGAGCTTCGGCACACCGGGCAATGGCAGCTCGCCCCACCTGGCGGCCGAGATGCTCAAGACCCAGGCCAATGTGTTCGCCGTGCACGTGCCCTACCGCGGCGCGGCACCCGCCATGCAGGACTTGCTGGGCGGGCAGGTGGACTTCATGTTCGACCCCGGCATCGGCCTGCAGCATGTGAAGGCGGGCAAGCTGCGCCTGCTGGCCGTGGGTAGCGCCAAGCGCTCGCCGCAGTTCCCCGACGTGCCCACACTGGACGAGGTGGGCTTGAAGGGCTTCGATGCCGACACGCTGTTCGGCTTCTATGCCCCTGCGGGCACGCCGGCCGAGGTGGTCACGAAACTCAACCGCGAGATCAACAAGATCCTGGCCACGCCTGCCGTGCAGGAGCGCATTGCCGCGCTGGGTGGCGAGCCCGCACCCATGGCGCCCAAGGCCTTCCACGACCGGGCGATGAGCGACAGCAAGCGCTTTGGCGCACTGATCAAGGCGCGCAACATCACAGGCGACTGAACGCCGGTGAATGTCCGCACGGTGCAGTGCGAGATTGCGGGCAAAGCCCGCAGTCCGGCCTATAGTCCCGCGCTTTGCAACCACCATCACCAAGCGAGGTACTGCCATGGCGCGCAAGCCCCAGATCATCCTGTCGTCCCTGGACGTTGACCGCATCGAGGCCCTGCTGGCCGCCATTCCGGCCAGCGTCTTCCCGGGCAAGGCCGATCTGCAGGCCGAGATCGACCGCGCCGAGGTGGTGGCGCCCGAGGAGATTCCGCCGCACGTGGTGACCATGAACTCCACGGTGCAGTTCGCCATCGAGGAGACGGGCAAGGAGTTCTGCCTGACCCTGGTGTACCCGCGCGACATGGACGGCAGCGCCGACCGGCTGTCGATCTTCGCGCCCGTGGGCAGCGCGCTGCTGGGCCTGTCCGTGGGCGACGCGCTGGTCTGGCCCGGCCCGGGCGGCAAGCCCATGACGGTGCGGGTCAAGGCCATCCTGTACCAGCCCGAGGCGGCGGGCGAACTGCACCGCTGAGCCCACGCCGCCGCCATCGCTGGCGGCAATTTGCAACAGTGCTTTGCGGCATCGGAAGCGAGCAGCGACAATTGCGGGCCATGACCGCGCCCCAGAATCTACCCGACGAACGCCATGCCACGCCACCGGCAAGCGCCACCGTGCCCGCGTTCGACCCGGATTCGACCACCGCCTTCCAGCAGCGCATGGAGCGCGCGCCCGAGTGGTTCTGCTCCTTCCTGGCCGGCAACAGCCGCGAGAAAAGCCGCCTGAAGCGCGAGATCGCGACCATGAAGGGCTCCGTCGCCTGGCTCATGAAGCAGCGCCGCGAGGGCAACTGGACGGCCGAAGAGCGCGATCAACTGCGCGACGTGATGCGCTCGGCCTCGTCGGTCAGCCCCTACCTGTTCATCTGGGTGATCCCCGGCTCGATGTTGCTGCTGCCCTTCATGGCCTGGTTCCTGGACAAGCAGCGCAAGCGGCGCGAAGGCCTGCCACCGGCCTGATGGCGGTGCCGCCAGGCATGCGCCTGTTCCACTTCAGCGACGACCCGGACATCGCCTCCTTCGAACCACGCCCGGTCCGCATGCCGGCTGCGCGCCCGCCAGGCCAGGAATGGCTCAATGGCCCGCTGGTGTGGGCCATCGATGAGGCGCACCAGCAGCTGTACCTGTTTCCGCGGGAATGCCCGCGCATCGTGATCTGGACACGGCCTGACTCGGCCCCGGCCGACCAGGACCGTTGGCTGGGCGGCCTGCAGCCGGGCATGCGGGCCATGGCCTTCATCGAAAGCGCCTGGGCCGAGCGGGTGTGCCAGGGGCAGATCCACCGCTACGAACTGCCGCCCGGTCCGTTCGAGAGCCTGGAAGATGCCGGCATGCGCGTGAGCCGCCAGGCGGTGCTGCCCGTGGCCCGAGAGCTCCTGGCCGACCTGCCGGCCGCCTTGCGTGCCAGCCGGACGGAACTGCGCGTGGTGGATTCGCTCGCCCCCCTGCGCCCGCTCTGGGGCAGCAGTCTGCACGCCAGTGGTATCCGCTTGCGCAACGCCGCCAGTTGGGTCTGAGACCAGCTACGCCCAGTGGCTGCTGACGGCGACCAGCATGCCAGCCCCCACCAGCCCGGCCTGCCAGCGCAGCGCCATGGACCAGGTGGGCACATGGCGCTCCACGCGCTGGTAGAGCTCACGCCCCGCCATCAGCGACAGGGTGAACGCCAGGGCCATGCCCAGGGCATTGACCACGGGCGCCTCGGGAAACAGGTGGCCGATGACCGCGTTGACCAGCAGGCACACGGCGAAGTGCACGAGGAAGACCGAGTACGACATCTGCCCCAGGCGAACCAGCGGCGCCGAGCCCTGCCAGCGCAGCAGTTGCGGCGAACGCAGGGCGGCCACCAGCAGCATGGCGGCCGCCAGGGCCAGCGCGATGCGGCCGCGGAACTCCAGGGCCAGCGCCACACCGCCCAGCAGCAGCATGAGGGCCAGCCAGCCGGCGGGGCGGGGCGACTTCACGGCCCAGTAGGCCAGCATGCCCAGGCCGTATGCGCCGAAGAAGTACCAGCCCCACATGTCGAGCGCGCTGTCGCGGTTGAACACCCATAGCGATGCGGCCGTGAGCGCCACCAGCAGGCCCTGGCCGATCACCGAGCCATGTCGGCGTGCCCAGTCGCCAGGCAGCGAGCGGACACCGGCCCAGACCAGCACGCTGAGTGCAAACAGCTGGAAGTCGATGGCCACGTACCAGACGCCGGCCGAGAGGGCATCCTCGCCCACGATGTCCTGCAGCAGCAGCGCATTGGCCAGCAGCTGGGCCAGGGTGGGCTCATCGGGCACGGAGTGGTGGTCCAGCCACGGGCGCACCAGGGCCGCCACCAGCACCGCCAGCAGCAGGGCCACGGCATAGGGCACGACCAGGCGCACAAAGCGCCGGGTGATCGCCGCGCCGGCGCTGTCGAAGCGCGCCACCCCCTGGGGCGCCAGGCTGGCGGCCGCGAGGTAGCCGCCCAGCACCAGGAACACCTGCACGGCCATGCGGCCGTAGTCGTACAGCCAGGCCATCAGCAGCGGTGCCAAAGGCGCAGCGATGTCGGACATGGGGCCGTAGAACGCCAGGTGGTGGCAGACGATGGCGGCGCAGGCCAGCCCTTTGACCATGTCGATCAGGGGCATGCGGGAGGTGGCGGAGGACATGGGAGACGGAAGGAGCGAAATGGAATGACCCGCCCGCCGATGCGGGCAAAAACCGCCTATTGTCGCTTGTTACAGAAATTTGCGCTTGGAACCGCTTTGCAGGGCAGGCTGCCGAGGGCCAAGAAAAAGCCCGGGCAAGCCCGGGCGCAGGGGGAGCAGCGGGCTGGGATCAGAGGCTGGGAATTTTTTGGCCGTACCCGAAAGGCGCGCCAAAACGCCGCGGATCTAGGCGCAAAGCACAGCCATAGCGCGGGCTATGGCGAGCATTTGCAACGACGAGCCGGGGTGCTTTGGCGTGCAAGGCGGGCATGGACGAAATATTCTCAGCCTCTTAGAGCGCCAGGCGTGCGCGGGCGGCCTGGTATTCGCGGCGCAGGCGCGCCACGAGCTCGGCCGTGCTGGTCACGGCGTCGATGGCGCCGATGCCCTGGCCGCAGCCCCAGATGTCCTTCCAGGCCTTCTTGGCATCGCCGCCGAAGTTCATCTTGCTCGGGTCGGACTCGGGCAGGTTGTCGGGGTCCATGCCGGCAGCGCGGATCGAAGGCGCCAGGTAGTTGCCGTGCACGCCCGTGAACAGGTTGCTGTAGACGATGTCATCCGACGAACCGGCGACGATGGCCTGCTTGTACTCTTCGCTCGCGCGCGCCTCGTGCGTGGCGATGAAGGCCGAACCGATGTAGCCGAAGTCGGCGCCCATGGCCTGCGCGGCCAGCACCGCATCGCCGCTGGCGATGGAGCCGCTGAGCGCGATGGGGCCGTCAAACCACTGGCGGATCTCCTGGATCAGCGCGAACGGGCTTTTCACACCCGCATGGCCACCGGCACCCGCAGCCACGGCAATCAGGCCGTCGGCGCCCTTCTCGATGGCCTTGTGCGCGAACTTGTTGTTGATGATGTCGTGCAGCACCACGCCACCCCAGCCGTGCACGGCCTGGTTCACGTCCTCGCGCGCGCCCAGGCTGGTGATGATGATCGGCACCTTGTACTTGGCGCAGACCTGCATGTCGTGCTCCAGGCGGTCATTGCTTTTGTGCACGATCTGGTTGATGGCAAAGGGCGCGGCCGGCCTGTCGGGGTTGGCCTTGTTGTAGGCGGCCAGGGTCTCGGTGATCTCGGCCAGCCATTCCTCGAGCAGCTCGGCCGGGCGTGCATTGAGCGCGGGCATGGAACCCACCACGCCGGCCTTGCACTGCTCGATCACGAGCTTGGGGTTGCTGATGATGAACAGCGGCGAGCCGATGACGGGCAGCGAGAGGTTCTGCAGGACGGGAGGCAGCTTGGACATGGCAGGTTCGTTCCGATGAAAAGAATGAAGGGATGGATGGGCAGCAGATCGGTTGCGGGGCGAAGAACAGCGCCGCCGGCGCCGCCCTCCCTTGTCTCCCCCTGCGCAATCAGAAGGCTTCGAGCGCCAGCTCGGTCACACTCGCGGCGCCCTCGACGATGCTGTCGCGCAGGCCCGGTGCCTTGACCAGGATGTGCTCGGCATAGAACTGCGCCGTGGTGATTTTTGCCTGCATGAAGGCCGCATCCTGTCCCTTGTGCAACAGCTCCTGCGCCACCAGCAGGCTGCGCGCCAGCTGCCAGCCGGCCACGAGATTGCCCGCGAGCATGAGGTAGGGCACGCTGCCCGCGAACACGGCGTTGGGCGAGCTCTTGGTGCCGCCGGCCACGAAGCCCACCACGTCCAGGAAGGCCTGGCGCGCGGCGGTGAGGCGGCGTGCCACGGCCTTGGCGGCGTCGCTGCCGTTGGCCAGCAGTTCGGCCTCGGTCTTCTCGATCTGCACCGCCAGGGCCTTGGCGGTCTGGCCACCGTCGCGTGCGGTCTTGCGACCCACGAGGTCGTTGGCCTGGATGGCGGTGGTGCCCTCGTAGATGGTGAGGATCTTGGCGTCGCGGTAGTACTGTGCCGCGCCCGTCTCTTCGATGAAGCCCATGCCGCCATGCACCTGCACCCCGAGGCTGGTGACTTCGAGGCTCATCTCGGTGCTGTAGCCCTTGACCAGGGGCACCATGAATTCGTAGAAGGTCGCGTTCTGCTTGCGCACGTCGGCATCGGGGTGGTGGTGCGCGGCATCGTAGGCCGATGCGGCCACGGTGGCCATGGCGCGGCAGCCCTCGGTGTAGGCGCGCATGGTCATGAGCATGCGGCGCACATCGGGGTGGTGGATGATGGGCGCGCTGGCGGCGATGGAGCCGTCCACGGGGCGGCTCTGCACGCGGTCCTTCGCATAGCCCACCGCCTTCTGGTAGGCGCGCTCGGCAATCGCGATGCCCTGCACACCCACGGCGTAGCGCGCCGCATTCATCATGATGAACATGTATTCGAGGCCGCGGTTTTCTTCACCCACCAGATAGCCCACGGCACCGCCGTGGTCGCCGAACTGCAGCACGGCCGTGGGGCTGGCCTTGATGCCCAGCTTGTGCTCGATGCTCACGCAGTGCGCATCGTTGCGCGCGCCCAGGCTGCCGTCGGCGTTGACCATGAACTTGGGCACGACGAACAGGCTGATGCCCTTGACGCCTTCGGGAGCGCCCTGCACACGGGCCAGCACCAGGTGCACGATGTTGGCGGCCATGTCGTGCTCGCCGTAGGTGATGAAGATCTTGGTGCCGAAGATCTTGTAGCTGCCGTCGGGCTGCGATTCGGCGCGCGTGCGCACCAGGGCCAGGTCGGAGCCGGCCTGGGGTTCAGTGAGGTTCATGGTGCCGGTCCACTCGCCGGTCACCAGCTTTTCGAGGTAGGTGGCCTTGAGCGCATCGCTGCCGGCCGTGAGCAGCGCCTCGATGGCGCCGTCGGTCAGCAGCGGGCACAGCGCAAAGCTCATATTGGCGCTGTTGAGCATTTCGCCGCAGGCCGCACCGATGGTCTTGGGCAGGCCCTGGCCGCCGAAGTCGGTGGGGTGCTGCAGGCCCTGCCAGCCGCCTTCGGCGTACTGGCGGAAGGCATCCTTGAAGCCCGGGGTGGTGGTGACCACGCCATCCTTCCAGCTCGAGGGGTTCTTGTCGCCCTCGAAGTTGAGCGGAGCCAGCACGCCCTCGTTGAACTTGGCGCACTCTTCGAGCACGGCCTGGGCGGTATCGAGGCCTGCGTCTTCGAAGCCGGGAATCTGTGCGATCTGTTCAATGTTGGCCAGGTGCTCGATGTCGAACAGCATGTCCTTGACCGGGGCGGTGTAACTCATGGATGTCTCCGGGGTATCAAAAAATTCTCAAAAAAAAGGCACCGCAAGCGATGCCTTTGTGTGGCGGGTTGTGGTGCCGTCAGGCCGCCTTACAGCGCCTTGACCAGCTCCGGCACCGCCGTGAACAGATCCGCCTCCAGCCCATAGTCGGCCACACTGAAGATCGGCGCCTCCGCATCCTTGTTGATCGCCACGATCACCTTGGAGTCCTTCATGCCCGCCAAGTGCTGGATGGCTCCAGAGATGCCGGCTGCGACGTAGAGTTGCGGCGCAACGATCTTGCCCGTCTGCCCCACCTGCAAATCGTTCGGGGCATAGCCCGCATCGACCGCCGCGCGGCTGGCGCCAATGGCAGCCCCCAGCTTGTCGGCCAGCGGGGTCATCACTTCGTCGAACTTTTCCTTGCTGCCCAAAGCCCGGCCACCGGAGACGATGATCTTGGCGGCCGTCAGTTCGGGTCGGTCGCTCTTGGCGATCTCGCTGCCCACAAAGCTGCTCTTGCCGGCATCCGCCGTGGCGGTGGCGGTTTCCGTGGCTGCACTGCCACCCGAGGCTGCTGCAGCATCAAAGCCCGTGGTGCGCACGGTGATGACCTTGGTCGCATCCTGGCTCTGCACGGTGGCAATGGCATTGCCGGCGTAGATGGGGCGCTCGAAGGTGTCGGGGGAGACGACCTTGGTGATGTCGCTGATCTGGGCGACATCGAGCTTGGCGGCCACGCGGGGAGCCACGTTCTTGCCACCGGCGGTGGCGGGGAACAGGATGTGGCTGTAGTTGCCGGCGATGGCGAGGACCTGGGCGGCGACGTTTTCTGCCAGGCCGTGGGCCAGGCCGGCGGCGTCGGCATGGATGACCTTGGCGACACCCGCGATCTGTGCGGCTGCTGCGGCGGCACCAGCGGCGTTGTGGCCGGCCACCAGCACGTGCACGTCGCCACCGCAGGCGGCTGCGGCGGTCACGGTGTTCAGGGTTGCGCCCTTGATGGATGCGTTGTCGTGTTCAGCAATAACGAGTACGGTCATTTGTTGTTCTCCTTAGATGACTTTGGCTTCGTTCTTGAGCTTGTCGACCAGGGCGGCCACATCGGCCACCTTGACGCCGGCACCGCGCTTGGGCGGTTCGCTGACCTTGAGGGTCTTCAGGCGCGGGGCCACATCCACACCGAGGTCTTCGGGCTTGACGGTGTCCAGCTGCTTTTTCTTGGCCTTCATGATGTTGGGCAAGGTGACGTAGCGGGGCTCGTTCAGGCGCAGGTCGGTGGTGATGACGGCGGGCAGGGAGAGCGACAGGGTCTCCAGGCCGCCGTCGATTTCTCGGGTGACGCTGACCTTGTCGGCAGCCAGTTCCACCTTGCTGGCAAACGTTGCTTGGGGCAGGTCGGCCAGGGCCGCCAGCATCTGGCCGGTCTGGTTGGCGTCGTCGTCGATGGCTTGCTTGCCCAGGATCACCAGGCCCGGTTGTTCCTTGTCCACCAGGGCTTTGAGGAGCTTGGCCACGGCCAGGGGCTGCAGATCCAGGTCGGCGGGGGTTTCCACCAGGATGGCGCGGTCGGCGCCAATGGCCATGGCGGTGCGCAGGGTTTCCTGGCACTGGGCCACGCCGCAGGAGACGGCGATGACTTCGGTGACCAGGCCTTTTTCTTTGAGGCGCACGGCCTCTTCGACGGCGATTTCGTCAAAGGGGTTCATGCTCATCTTCACGTTGGCGATGTCCACACCCGTGTTGTCCGACTTGACGCGGACCTTGACGTTGTAGTCCACCACGCGCTTGACAGGGACCAAGACCTTCATTGCTGCGGCTCCTAGGTTAGTAGAGTTGGTTGAATTGACGTTTACGTAAACTGGAACATTCTATGCCGCAGTGCACCCAAGAGGGTCCAGGCCGGGGCCACCGGCAGCAGGGGCATAAAAAAGAACGATCGTGCTTTTTCGTGATTATAGGGCACTTGGCGAAGGGCCCGATGTCTCGCCGGAGGCACTGGCCGGCGCAGCGCCTGCAGGCAGCCCGGCAGGCACTGCGCCGCCCTCCTTGAACTGCACCACGCGCTGCGGGTAAGGGATGTCGATGTTCGCCGCGCGCAAGCCATCCAGGATGGCGATGTTGATGGCCGAGCGCAGGTTGAGCGATCCGGCCGAGGGGTCGCTGATCCAGAAGTTGAGGCTGAATTCCAGCCCGTCGGGCGCGAAGTTGATGAGAAACGCCACGGGCTCGGGCTCCTTGAGCACGCGCGGCTGCGCGGCGGCCGCAGCGCACAGAATGGCCTGCACCTGGGCCACATCGCTGTCGTAGCCGACGATGATGTTGGTGGTGACGTTGAACTTGCGGTCGGCGTCCGAGAGGTTTTCCACGCGCTGGGTGATCAGGGTCTCGTTGGGCACGATGGACTCGCGCCCGTTGCCCGCGCGGATCAGGGTGTAGCGCGTCTTGATGTCGGTGATGCGGCCCTCGAAGCCGTCCACGCGCACGTTGTCGCCGATGCGCAGCGAGCGCTCGAGCAGGATGACAAAGCCGCTCACGTAGTTGGAGGCGAGCTTCTGCAAACCGAAGCCCAGGCCCACGCCGACCGCGCCGCCCAGCACCGACAGGGCGGTGAGGTCCACCCCCACGGCCGACAGCGCGAACAGCATGCCCACGAGCAGCAACACAGCGCGCACGGCATTGCCCGCGACCTTGCGCATGGACAGGTCGGTCACTGCCGTGCTGAGCACGCGCCGCTCGAAGGTGGCCGAGATCCACAGCGCGGCCACCATCACCAGGCTGGCCGACAGCGCGCCTTCGATCAGCGTGGCCACACTGACGGTGGACTTGCCGAAGTTGAGCGTGATGCTGTCGAGCTCGCTGCGCACGGCGGGCAGCAGGCCCACGATCCACAGCACGGCCGCACCCCAGATGACCCAGGAGAACAGGCCTTCGAGCAGGCGCACCAGGCCCGAGTTGGGGAAGGCCACGCGCAGCACGCGGGCGATGAAGCGGATCAGCGCGAGGGACACCAGCATCGGGACTGCGATGCGCAGCACGAAGACCGGGTGGTAGTGCTCGACGGCCAGGCGACCTGCGAATGTCAGGACCAGGGCGATCAGGGGGAAGAGCAGGCCGTCGATGGTGTTGCGGCCGATCCAGACCGAATCGGGGGGTTGGTTGCGGCCTATCAGTCTGGCGGCGAAGAGGGCGATGGCGATGGCGGCGGCCAGGACGCCGAGTTCCAGCCAGACGCTGGAATGGTTGAAGTCGGTGAGGAGTTTGTCGAGGATTTCCATTCGGGGAGGGTCCGTGTCACTCGGGGTTTGGTGGTGACGGTTTGCTTGGTTGGAAGGCGGGGGCCGGGGTGTGCGCCCGGCGGCGCAGTAACTTTCTCTTGTCTCGCCAAGAGAAAGTCACCAAAGAGAAGGCGACCCTGCTGTCCGTGTCCCCTGCGCTGCGCTCCGGGGCAACCTGCGATGCTCGAAGCTGGGGTGCGCCGAAGAACTCCCTGCGCTCCCTCTTCGAGGGAGCTCCGGTCAAACAGCTTCGGCGAGTCAGATGACGAAGCGCGTGTGTCCTGCGGCACACGCGCCACCCCAGCTTCTGCGCTTCTCGGCACGTCCAGAAGGGATTGGGGGCCCCACACGGGCCATCGCTTCGCTCGGCCCCATTGGCCTCGCTGCGCGTCGGCCGTCGGCAGCGCGCAGCGCGTAACCGACCCTCGGCGCGGCTGCGAAAGCAGCAGCCGTGTGGAGCCCGCTCCCCACCCCTTCTGACCGTGCCGAGAAGCGCAGGGCCTGGGGTGAGCGCGTGCCGAAGGACACGCGCATCGTTGTCTAGCTTGCCGCAGCTGTTTGAGCGGAGTTCGAAGAACGCAGCGAGTTCTGCGGCACACCACAGGTCCGAGCATCGCAGGCTGCCCCCTCGCCCCCGGGCGAGGGGGACACGGGCAGCGGGGTCGCCTTTCTTTTGGGTACTTTTCTTTGGCGAAGCAAAGAACAAGTACCTCGGCCGCCGGGCCGAGACCCGGCCTCCGCCTTCAGCAACGAAACTGAAGCAATAAAGACCCATGTCGGTCGACCATCATTTCCAGGCCGGAGCCCGCTTCTCAACAAACGCCCGAGCCCCTTCCTGGGCCGACGCATCCATCATGTTCACCGCCATGGCCTGCCCCGCCAACTGGTAAGCCGCATCCATCCCCAACTCCCGCTGCTGGTACACCAGCGCCTTGCCCATGGCCACAGCAACCCGAGGCTTCTGCAGGATGGACACCACGAACTTCTCCACCTCGGCATCCAGCTCGGCAGCAGACACCACCCGATTCACCAGCCCCTGCTCCAACGCAGTGGCCGCATCGATGAAGTCCCCCGTCAGCAGCATCTCCATCGCCCGCTTGGCCGGCACATTGCGCACCAGCGGCACACTGGGCGTGGCGCAGAACAGGCCGTAGTTGATCCCGCTGGTCGCAAAGGTCGCGCTGTCCGCCGCCACCGCCAGATCGCACTGCGCCACCAGCTGGCAGCCCGCCGCCGTGGCCATGCCCTGCACGCGCGCGATCACCGGCACGGGCAGCTTGTGGATGGCGAGCATCATGCGGCTGCATTGGGCGAACAGCTGCTGGTACCAGGCGAGGTCCGGGTGGGCCGCCATGTCCTTGAGGTTGTGGCCGGCGCAAAAGGCCTTGCCCTCGGCGGCCAGCACCACCACGCGCGAGGTTTCATCGCGGGCCACCGCGTCGAGCGCCTGCTGCAGCGCGGTGAGCATCTCCGAACCCAGGGCATTGAAACGTGCCGGGTCGTTGAGCGTCAGGGTCACCACGCCGCGCGCATCGTGCGCCACGCGCAGGGGGGTTTCTTGGTCGGTCATATCTCTCTCACAAATCGGCCAGCACACGCAGGTGCGCTTCCACACTGCGGGCCAGTGGCCCCATCACATAGCCCCCTTCCAGGCAGGACACGATGCGGCCCTTGGAATAGCGCCGCGCGATGTCCTTCACGCGCTGGGTGATCCAGGCATAGTCGGGCTCGGTCAGCCCCAGCTGGCCCATGTCGTCCTCGCGGTGGCCATCGAAGCCGGCGCTCACGAAGATCATCTCGGGCTTGAAGGCTTCAAGCCGGGGGATCCACATCATCTCGATGATCTCGCGGATGTCCATGCCGCGCGTGTAGGCTGGCACCGGCACGTTCACCATGTTGGGGGCCGGGTCCTGGTCGCCGCTGTAGGGATAGAACGGGTGCTGGAAGATGCTGACCATCAGCGCCCGCGGGTCATTGGCGAGGATGTCCTCGGTGCCGTTGCCGTGGTGCACGTCGAAGTCGACCACGGCCACGCGCTGCAGGTTGTAGCGTTGCAGTGCGTATTTGGCGGCGACGGCCACGTTGTTGAAAAAACAGAAGCCCATGGCCTTGCTGCGCGTGGCATGGTGGCCCGGGGGGCGCACGGCGCAGAAGGCGTTCTCCAGCTCGCCGGCCATCACGGCATCGGTGGCGGCCAGTGCGGCCCCTGCGGCGCGCAAGGAGGCCTTCCAGGTGTGGGCATTGATGGAGGTGTCCGGGTCGAGCTGCGAATAGCTCGGGCCGCCGGCCAGGATCTCTTCGTTGAGCCGGTCGGACAGGCCGCGCATCGCGGCCACATGCAGGCGGTCGTGGGCCAGTTCGATGTCGGCCAGCGAGGCCTCGGGCGCCTCGCGGCGGTCCAGCGCATCGCCCACGCCGGTGATGAGCAGCCGGTCTTCGATGGCGTCCAGCCGCTCGGGGCATTCGGGGTGCCCGGGGCCCATTTCATGCTTCCAGCAGTCGCGGTGGGTGAAATAGCCCGTTTTGCTCACAGTCAATCCCCGTGTCTCGTCTTTTTCGGATAACGTCGCGTCAAGATTTTTCGGATAACGTCGCGCTATGGATGCACAGCACAAAATCAAATCGCTTCTGGACCAGCTTAACACGGTGATCGTGGGCAAGAAGCCCCAGGTCCAGGACTGTGTGGCCTGCCTGCTGGCCGGCGGCCACCTGCTCATCGAGGACGTTCCGGGCGTGGGCAAAACCACGCTGGCCCATGCGCTGTCGCGCACCTTCGGGCTGCAGTTCTCGCGCGTGCAGTTCACGGCCGACCTGATGCCCAGCGACCTGACCGGGGTGTCCGTCTACGAGCGCGGCAAGGAGTCCTTCGTGTTCCACCCTGGGCCGGTGTTCGCCCAGGTGCTGCTGGCCGACGAGATCAACCGCGCCAGCCCCAAGACCCAGAGCGCCCTGCTCGAAGCCATGGAGGAAAAGCAGGTCTCCGTGGAGGGCGAGACCCGTTCCCTGCCCCACCCCTTCTTCGTGATCGCCACACAGAACCCGCACGACCAACTGGGCACGTTTGCGCTGCCCGAGTCGCAGCTGGACCGCTTTCTGATGCGCATCTCCATCGGCTACCCCGACCGCGCGGCCGAGCGCGTGCTGCTGGCCGGCGCCGACCGCCGCGACATGGTGGACTCCATGCTGCCCTTGCTGTCCGACGAGGAACTGGCCGAACTGCAGCGCCAGGTGCTGGCCGTGCACACGGCCGATCCACTGCTCAACTACGTGCAGGACCTGATCGCCGCCACGCGCTCGGGCCGCTGGTTCCTGCAGGGCCTGTCACCGCGCGCCGGCATCGCGCTGGTGCGCGCGGCCAAGGCGCAGGCGCTGATCAGCGGGCGCGACTACGTGGCGCCCGACGACGTGCAGGCCATACTGCCCCAGACCATCGCGCACCGCCTGGTGCCCGTCGGCGATGCCGGCCGCGGCGCGGTCGAGCAGGTGCGGGCCATGGTCGACTCCGTGCCTTTGCCTTGAACCCGAGGGACATGGCCACCACCGCTCCATCGTCCACGGCTGCATCGCCTGGCCGGCTGCGCGCTGCCCTGGCAGCGCTCAACCCGCTCACGCGCGTGCGCAAGCGCTTCGAAGCCTGGTGGATGGTGCGCCGGCCGCTCAACGACACGCTCACGCTGACCCAGCGCAATGTCTACATCCTGCCCACGGGGGCGGGATGGATGCTGCTGCTGACCCTGCTGATCCTGCTGGTCGCCTCCATCAACTACCAGCTCAACCTGGGCTACCTGCTGACCTTTCTGCTGGCGGGCAGCGCCGTGGTGGGCATGCACATCTGCCATGCCACGCTGCGCGGCATCACGCTGCACCTCAAGGAGCCGGAGCCCCATTTCATGGGCACCAGTGCAACGATCGAGGTGCAGGTCTCCAGCGAACGCAAGACGCCGCGCTATGGCATCGGCCTGGCCGTGCATGGCGGCGCGGGTGAAACGCACCACTGGGCCTGGACCGATGTGCCCGCGCAAGGCCGGTCCATTGTGCATGTGGCGTTCGCCCCCAGTCGCCGGGGCCTGCACCGTGTGCCGGTGCTCACTGCCGAGACCCGATTCCCCCTGGGCACCTTCCGTGTGTGGACCTACTGGCGCCCGGCGGCCCAGGTGCTGGTCTACCCCGCACCCGAGATCCCGGCACCACCGCTGCCCCCGGGCGAGCCCCGCGGTGCCGGCACCGGCAGCGCGCCATCCCAGGGCATCGGCGAGTTCGACGGGGTGCGCGCCTACCGGCGCGGCGACCCGCTCAAGCTCGTGGTCTGGAAGAAGGCCGCCAAGACCCTGGGCACCGGCACCGACGACCTGGTGAGCCGCGATTCGCAGCAGGCCCAGCGCCACGAACTCTGGCTGGACCCCGCGCTGACCGGAATGCCCGACCCCGAGGCCCGGATCTCGCGCCTGACCGCCTGGGTGCTGCAGGCCGACCGGCTGGGCCTGGACTATGGCCTGCGCCTGCCCGGCGTGGAGATCGCACCGGACACCGGCAGCGCCCACCGGCGCCGCTGCCTGGAAGCCCTGGCCCTGTGCTGAACTTTGGCCGGTGACCTGCTCTCCAAACTCCATCGCTTCAGCATCCCTTCTTCCTGAACCCCGACGCTCCATGAGCCTGCGCCAGACCCTCGTCTCCCTGCCACGCGACACGCGGGACACCCTGTTCCTGCTGTTCGCCACGGCCTGGGTGATCGCCCCCCAGGTGGCCAACCTGCCTGGCTGGGCCAGCGCCATGGCCTTTGGCATGCTGCTGTGGCGCGGCTGGATGGCCTGGAGGGCCCGGCCCCTGCCCGGGCGCTGGCTGCTCACGGTGCTGGTCATCGTGGCGGTAGCGGGCACACTGCTCACGCACCGCACCATCCTCGGGCGCGACGCGGGCGTCACGCTGATGGTGATGATGCTGACCTTCAAGACCCTGGAGCTGCGTGCGCGCCGCGATGCCATGGTGGTCTTCTTTCTGGGCTTCTTCACGATGCTCAGCAATTTCTTCTTTTCGCAGTCGCTGCTCACCGCAGCCGCCATGCTGGTGGCGCTGCTGGGCCTGCTCATGGCCCTGGTCAATGCCCACATGCCGGTGGGGCGCCCGCCGCTGCTGCAGACCTTCCGCATGGCGGGCACCATGGCGCTGCTGGGGGCGCCCATCATGGTTGCGCTGTTCATGCTGTTCCCGCGCATGTCGCCACTGTGGGGCATGCCCAGCGACAACCTCACTGGGCGCAGCGGCCTGTCGGGCACGATGAAGATCGGCGACATGGCCGAGATCGCCCTGGACGAGCGCGTCGCGATCCGGTTGCGTTTCGAGGGTGGGCCCACCGACATCCCCCCGCAGTCCACGCTGTATTTCCGCGGCCCGGTCATGGCGGCCTTCGATGGCCGGCAATGGGTGGCCGAGCCCTTCCGCGAGGACAGCGCCTGGGCGGCGCGTGTGGCGGTCCCGGCCAACCTGAAGACCAGCGGCCCGGCCGTGCGCTACGAGGTGACGCTGGAGCCCCAGCGCCAGCCCTGGCTGATGGTGCTGGAAGCCACGCCCGAGGCACCTGAGCTGCCCAATATGCAGGCCTACATGACGCAGGACCTGCAGTGGATGACCACGCGCCCCATCACCGAGGCGCTGCGCTACCAGGCCGTGAGCTACCCCGAATTCCGCCATGGCCCGGTGGAGTCCATCCGCCAGCTGCGCGTGTACACCGAACTGCCGCCCGGTTTCAATCCCCGCACCCTGGAGCTGGCAGCGCAGATGCGCTCCGATCCGGCATTGGCCGGCGCCAGCACGCAGGCGCTGGTCAATGCCGTGCTGCAGCGCCTGCGCACAGGCGGCTACAACTATTCGCTGGAGCCCGGCGTGTTCGGAGAGCACACGGCCGATGAATTCTGGTTCTACCGCAAGGAAGGCTTTTGCGAGCACATTGCCTCGGCCTTCGTGGTCCTGATGCGGGCGATGGACATTCCGTCACGCATCGTCACCGGCTACCAGGGTGGCGAGCGCAACCCCGTGGACGGCTACTGGACCGTGCGCAATGCCGACGCCCATGCCTGGGCCGAGGTCTGGATGGAAGGGCGCGGCTGGGTGCGCGTGGACCCGACGGGTGCCGTGTCGCCGGGCCGCGTGGGCCAGTTCCAGCGCCTGCGCGCCCCCGAAGGCGCCATCGCCGCCGCCATGGGCACGCTGAGCCCGGGCATGGTACAGACCCTGCGCGCGGTCTGGGAGGCCGTGAACAACAGCTGGAGCCAGTGGGTGCTCAATTACAGCCAGAGCCGCCAGTTCGACCTGCTCAAGGCCCTGGGCTTCGAATCGCCGAGCTGGCAGGACCTGTCCACCGTGCTGGGCATCCTCATCGTGATCGCCGCCAGTGGCGGCGGGCTGTGGACACTGTGGGAGCGCAGCCAGCACGACCCCTGGCTGCGCCTGCTGGCGCGCGTGCGCCAGCGCCTGGCCCAAGCCGGCCTCACGCTGCCCGAAACCCTGCCGCCGCGCTCCATGGCCCAGCAGGTGACCGCCCACTTCGGCGACAGCGCCAGCGGCGTGGCCGCCTGGCTGCTGCGGCTGGAGCAGGTACGCTATGCCCCCGAGCCTGCCCAGCAGTTCGGCGCCCTGCGCCGCGAATTCAACACCCTGCCCTGGCCCCCGTCCGTACGGGGCCGATGACCCGAAGCCCATGCGCCTTTTGAAATCCGTTGCCATCGCCTGGGTGGCGATGGCCTGTGCCCTGACCGCCCACGCCAACCCCTCTCCCAAGCCCGCCAAGCCAGCCAGCCCGAAGAAGACTGCCTCGAACACTACCACCGTGCAGGGCGGCGCGCCCTACGCCGGCCGGCCTGACGCCATGGCCTTTGCCGACGACCTGGCCGCCCGCCGCGGACTGGACCGCGAATGGGTGCGCCAGGCCATCGGCCAGGCGCGCCTGCTGTCCCAGGTGCCGCGCCTGATGCTGCCGCCGCCCGTGGGCACGCCCAAGAACTGGCGCGTGTACCGCAGCCGCTTCATCGACCCGGTGCGCATCCGCGCTGGCGTGCGCTTCTGGCAGGAGCACCGCGAAGCGCTGGAGCGCGCCGAAGCCGAGTACGGCGTGCCCGTGGAGATCATCGTCGGCATCATCGGCGTGGAGACCATCTACGGCCAGCAGATGGGCAACTTCCGCGTGATGGATGCACTGGCCACGCTGTCCTTCGACTTCCCCAATGCCCACCCCCGTGCCAAGGAGCGCCGCGAGTTCTTCCAGCGCGAGCTCGAACAGTTTTTGAGCCTCAGCAACCGCAGCAACATCGACCCCTTCGAGCCGCGCGGCAGCTATGCGGGTGCCATGGGCCTGGGCCAGTTCATGCCATCGAGCTGGGTGCGCTATGCGGTGGACTTCGATGGCGATGGCCGCATCGACCTGTTCAAGAGCCCGGTGGATGCCATCGGCTCGGTGGCCAATTACTTCAAGGGCCACAACTGGACCACGGGCATGCCCACGCACTACGCCGTGCAGTTCGACACCGCGCGCCTGCAGCTCGACACCCTGCTCGCCCCGGACATCCTGCCCAGCTTCAGCGCCGCCAGCATGCAGGCCAAGGGCGTCGTGCTCGATGCGGATGGCGCCCGGCACACGGGCCCCATGGCGCTGGTGGAGCTGCAGAACGGCGGCGACGCACCGACCTATGTGGCCGGCACGGAAAACTTCTATGCCATCACGCGCTACAACTGGTCGAGCTACTACGCCATGGCCGTGATCGAACTGGGGCGTGAGGTGGCGGCGGCGCGCTGACACCCGGTGCCGGGGCCGCAGGTACCATGGCGGCCTTTGTTTCCCAGGAACTGCACCGATGCCCCCCTTTCTCCGCACCCAGCCAGCCAGCGCCCGGCCCCTGGCCGCCGCTGTGCTTCTGGCCATGGCCGCACTTGCGCCCCTGGCAGCAGCCGTGGGCCAGACCCGCGCCGCAAAGCCGCCTGCAGCGCCCAACGCATCGGCCGCTGCCGTGGGCGATGCCACGCTGCAGGCCATCTTCGACGCCGAGCAGAAGCCCGAGCGCATGCGCCAGATGATGCAGGCCGTGAACCAGGCGCAGCTGGATGCCATCGACGCCATTCCCGACACGGATGCGCGCGAGCGCAAGCGCAAGGCCTACACAGCGGCCCAGCCGGTGCTGCAACAGCATTTCGAGTGGGAGCGGATGGCCCCGATGGTCACCGAGGTCTACCGAGCCCAGTACACCGAGGCCGATGCCCAGGCCCTGCTGGCCTTCTATGGCACGGCGCCGGGCCAGGTGCACCTGAACAAGCTGCAGCCTGCCATGCTCGAGGCCGCCCTGGCGCTCGCCAAGTTCATGGACGAGCGCGTGGACGCCCTCTTCGATGCCAGCGACGACCAGGGCCGCGCCAAGGGACCCAAGCCACCCAAGCCCGTGGCCTGGGTGGCGGCAGACGCCCATGAGGCCCTGGCCGCCGACCTGGCCCGGCTGCTGATGCAAAGCGAGTTCAACGCGCGCATGCAGCGCATGGAGTCCGCGATGCGCCAGCAGATGGGCATGGTGCAGTCCAGCGCTCCCGACAAAAAGCAGCAGCAATGGCTGGCCAACATCGCGCAGCGCATGCGCGCCGAGATCCGCTTCGACAGCGTGCTGCCCCTGATCGTGCAGCGCCTGCGCACGCACCTGAGCCCGGACGAACTGCGCCTGCTGCTGGACAGCGAACGCAGCCCCGCGCGCAAGGCCCAGCGCGCCAAGGTCACAGCCGCCAACGATGCCCTGAGCGCCCGCCTGCAGGAAAAGATCCGCACCGAGATCTTCCCCGAACTGCTGGGCGCCATGGCCAGTGCCGAGAGCAATGCGGCGGCGCCTGCGGGCGGTGAACCCAAGCGCTGAATCCACAGCGCCCGCAAGGTTGGGACTCAGGCAGCCCAGGCTTCTCCCGCTCCGGCCGAGGTAGCCTGCACCGCTCCTGCCCGCCACCCCAGTTCCGGCGCAATGCGCCGCGCCGTGTCCTCCAGGATCTGCCGGTACTCCTCGGGCGCGAAATCGTAGGGCAGCTCCAGCCGCAGCTCCTGCACCAGGGGCACGATGGGATCCTCGCGCAGCCACTGCAGGATCTGCTCGCTGTGGCCCACCAGGTCGCGTGCGAACAGCGTGCGCCGCTCGCCCTGGGGTGCCAGGGTGCGCGCCTGCCGCGTGGCGGCCCAGGCCAGGTAGCGGGCACGGGTCGAGGCATCGGCCCCGTCCAGCGGCACGATCACCCGGCCCAGGGCCACGCGGGGCAGGCTGCCTGGTGGCTGGTGCGCCGCCCAGCGGGCATGGAACAGCGCCAGCTGCGCGCGCTGCGCCTCGAAGAAATGGTCCGTCTGCTCACCCCGGTTGATGTTGCCGATCAAGAGGTGGTAGCCCTGCTCGCCCGCCCACTGGGCCGACCGCAGTGAACCGCCGCCGTACCACAGGCGCTGCGCCAGACCCGGTGCGTAGGGCTGCAGGCGCGGGCGCTGGCGGCCCGCGGGCGATTCGACAAAGGTCTCCTCGTCCCCGAGCAGGTCGCCCTGCAGGTTGCGGCGCAGCCGCTCCACCCGCGCGTGCGAGAAGTCGATGCTGCCCGCATCGCCATCGAACAGGCGCTCGCCCAGCAGCGCGCCAAAAGGCGGAGCTCCGGCGCTCAGGCCCACGTGCAGGCGGCCGCGCGAGAGCACGTCCACCGTGGCCAGGTCCTCGGCCAGGCGGAACGGGTTTTCATAGCCCATCTGCACCACGGCCGTGCCCAGGCCAATGCGCAGGGTGCGCTGGCTGGCCGCTGCCAGAAAGGTGGCGGCCGAGGACACGCCGCGCTCCAGGTGGCGCTGGCGCACCCAGGCGCTGTCAAAGCCCAGGGCCTCCCCGTAGGCAAACAGCTGCAGGGTGTGTTCCAGGCCGTCGAAGGGATCGGTGTCCGGGAAGTTGCCCGGCGACAGGAAGGCGAGGTGGCGAATGGCCATGGCTCAGAACTTCGGAAGACCCGGGGGGTTCGTCTCCGACCGGGGCAGCGCCTCTTCCGCCAAGGCCCAGCGCGCCAGTGCCTTGCCGTACAGGCCGCCCTGGATCAGGCCATTGGCCGCGAGCGTGAGCGCATCGGCCAGGCCGCTGCCCTTGCGCGTGGTGATGGCCACGTCGGACTTGAGCGGCCAGCCCGCGTTCACCGTGCCCACGAGCTTGATCTTGCCGTCCTTGGCCGCATGGTAGGCCTGGGGGGCGTTGGGGTTGAAGTTGGCATCGGCCCGGCCCGAGACCACGCCCAGCAGACGTGCCGCGTCGTCATCGAAGTAGACCAGCTCCGCAGGCTTGAGGCCTGCCGCCACGTTCTTGCGGTTCCATTCGAGCAGGATGCGCTCCTGGTTGGTGCCCGAGGCGGTGATGACCTTGAGGCCCGCCACGTCCTTGGGCTCCTTGATGGAAGCGATCTTGCTGTCCGCCCGCACGTAAAAGCCGTGCAGGCCCAGGCGGTAGGTGGAGAAGTCGAATTTCTCCTTGCGCTGCTCGGTCACGCCCACGTTGGAGATCACCGCGTCGTACTTGCCTGAGGACAGGCCCAGTGGCCAGTCGGCCCAGGCAATGGGCTGGAGCTCCAACTTGAGGCCCAAGGCATCGGCGATGAGCTGGGCGTAGTCCGGGTCGAAGCCGACCACGGTCTTGGCATCGCTGGCGTAGGTGGAGATGGGTGGCGCAAACGGCGCGATGGCCACGGTGAACGTGCCCTCCTTGACGAACCTGAAGTCCTTGGGGATGGCCGCGATGGCGGCGGCATTGCGCTCGGTGCGCAGCCGGCCCTTTTGCTCGGGCGTGAAATCGAAGGCCTGCGCGAAGGCGGTGGTGCCCCATGCGAACATGGCCACGACCGCCAGCCCGCGCAGAAGGGATGAAGAGAGGGTGCGCATGCGGTGCCTCACTTCCTGGGCAGGCCAGGGGGGTTGGTGCGCGCGACCTGGATCGCCTCGGACTGCAGGTTCCAGCGCTCCAGCGCCTTGGTGTAGTTGCCGTTCTGGATCTGCGCATTGAGCGCCGTGGTGATGGCATCGGCAATGCCCGAGCCCTTGCGCGAGGTCACGGCGATCTCGGCCGTCTGCGGCCAACCGCCCGAGAAGGTGCCCACCAGCTTGGTCTTGCCGTCGCGCGCATTGTGCGCGGCGATGCCGTTGGGCGCGAGGTAGGCGTCCGCCCGGCCCGAAGCCAGCGCCAGGTAGAGCACCACATCGTCGTCGTAGTACTGCACCTCCACAGGCTTCAGGCCTGCGGCCACGTTCTGCTGGTTCCAGCGCAGCAGGATCTGCTCCTGGTTGGTGCTGGCGCCCACGATGATCTTCAGGCCCGCCACATCCTTGGGCTCCTTGATCGCGGCGATCTTGCTGTCGGCCTTGACGTAGATGCCGAGTTGGTCATTGCGGTAGGTGGAGAAGTCGAATTTCTCCTTGCGCTCCTCGGTCACCGTGACGTTGGAGATCACCACGTCGAACTTGCCCGACTGCAGGCCCAGCGGCCAGTCGGCCCAGGCCACGGACACCAGTTCGAGCTTGCGCCCCAGGCTGTCGGCCACCAGCTGCGCGATGTCCGGAGCATTGCCGACCGGGGTCTTGTTGTCGTTGGCATAGGCGCCAAAGGGCAGGCGGCCCGTGGTCGTGCCCACGGTGAGCACGCCCTCCTTGGCGAACTTGAAATCCCTGGACACGAGCTTGAGCGCTTCGTCGACCTTGGCCGAGCGAGGACGGCCAGGCTGTTCGGGACTCAGGTCCACGGCCTGGGCCGTTGCCTGCAGGGGGACCAGGGTGGCAGCGGCCAGCGCCAGGGCGAAGAAGGTGGAACGGCGAGAGAAGTTCATCGGATGCTTTCTGAAGGAAAGGGAAATGCAGGCACGCTGGCGCCCAGCCGGGCGCTGCGCCTGCGGGGAAACAAAAGAAAAAGCGTGGGGGTCTAGAGCACCTTGGCCAGGAACTCCGCCGTGCGCGGGTGCTGCGGGCGGTTGAACACCTGCTCGGGCGTGCCGGTCTCCAGCACCTGCCCCTGCTCCATGAAGACCACGGTGTCGGCCACCTCGCGGGCAAAGCCGATCTCGTGCGTGACGATGACCAGCGTGGTGCCCGAGCGCGCCAGCTCCTTGATCACGGCCAGCACCTCGCCCACCAGTTCGGGGTCCAGCGCCGAGGTGGGCTCGTCGAACAGCAGCACCTTGGGCTTGAGCGCCAGGGCGCGCGCAATCGCCACACGCTGCTGCTGGCCGCCCGAGAGCTGGCGCGGGTAGCTGTGGGCCTTGTCGGAGAGGCCGACCCGGGCCAGCAGCTCATGGGCCAGGGCCTCGGCCTCGGGGCGTGGCACGCCGCGCACGCTGATCGGCGCCTCGATGAGGTTCTCCAGCACCGTGAGGTGGGGGAACAGGTTGAAGTTCTGGAACACCATGCCCACGTCCACGCGGCGCTGCAAGATGTCCTTTTCGCCCAGCTCGTACAGGGTGTCGGCATCCTGGCGGTAGCCGATCAACTCGCCGTCGATGGCGATGAAACCACCGTCCACCCGCTCCAGGTGGTTGATGCTGCGCAGCAGCGTGGACTTGCCCGAGCCCGACTGGCCCAGCACCACGGTGACGCTGCCCGATGGCACGGTGAGCGTCACGTCCTTGAGCACCTGCAGCGCGCCGTAGTGCTTGGAGACACCGTGGATGGTGACCTCGCCGCCACGCGTGAAGCCACCACTCCAGCGCGGCACGGCGTCCGTGGCCTGCGGTGCCGCGGCGGGCACGGCTGCAGCAGGTACCGCCCGGGGTGCGCGCCCCAGGCGCTGCGCAATCGCGGTGAATAGAGAAGGCGGCGGGTTGCGCAGCGCGCCCTTGGCGAAATGGCGCTCGATGTAGTGCTGCAGGATGGACAGCACCGTGAGGATCACCAGGTACCAGACGGTGGCCACCATCAGCAGAGGGATCACCTCCAGGTTGCGCCGGTAGATGATCTGGATGGTGTAGAACAGCTCGGGCAGCGCCAGGATGTAGACATTGGACGTGCCCTTGGCCAGGCCGATGATGTCGTTGAAGCCACTGGGCAGGATGGAGCGCATGGCCTGCGGCAGCACGATGCGAAAGGCCTGGCGCCGGCGCGGCAGGCCCAGCGCGGCGGCGGCCTCGAGCTGGCCCTGGTCCACCGACAGGATACCCCCGCGCACGATCTCCGAGGCAAAGGCCGCCTGGTTGAGTGTGAGCCCGATCAGCGCCGCCACGAAGGGGCTGATGAGCTGCGTGGTGGGGTAGGAGAAGAAGGTCCAGCCCGTGAACGGCACGCCCAGGCTCACCGACTCATAGAGGTAGCCCAGGTTGTTGATGATGAGCAGCAGCACGATCACCGGGATGGAGCGGAAGATCCAGACAAAGGTCCACGACAGGCCTGCGAGCAGCGGCGAGCGGGACACCCGGGCCAGCGCCAGCGCCGTGCCCAGCGTGAAACCGAACAGCGCGCCCAGCGCGGTGAGCAGCAGGGTGCGGCCCAAGCCCACGAGCACCGGCTCGGCAAAGAACCATTCGGCAAACACGCCCCAGCCCCAGCGCGGGTTGGTGAGCACCGAGTACAGCACCAGCGCGATGACCGCGGCGGCAAACACGGTGCCCACCGTGCGCGCGCGGTAGCGTGCAGGCACCACCTTGTAGTGTGAGTAGTCGCCCTTGGCCGTCGGCGCCCTGGGTACGGAAGGGGGTGCTGCAGCAGGCACCGGGCCGGCTGGCAGTGCATGGGCATCGAGCGTGGTGGTGGTCGACATCGTGGTGTGTGTGAAGGGGATGGGAAACTCAGGCGGCACGGGCCAGCGCAGGCGCCTGCACCAGGATCTTTTCGAAGGGCAGCGAGCGGTAGGTGCCTTCCGGCGCCGATGGGTCGAACAGAGCGGAATAGCCCTGGCCCAGGTACAGTGCCACCGCCTCGGGCTGGCGGAAACCCGTGGTCAGGTAGATGCGCGTATAGCCCTGGCGCAGCGCCTGGGCCTCCAGCTCCTGCACCACACGGCGCGCCAGGCCCTGGCGGCGCAAGGCCGAGTGCGCCCACACGCGCTTGAGCTCGGCCGTGCCGGGGTCCGGGTGGCGCTTGAAGGCCCCACCGCCAATCGCCTCGCCATTGCGCAGCAGCAGCACGAAGTTGCCGCCCTCGGGCGGCGAGAACAGCTCGGCCGGGTACTTCTCCATCTCGCGCGGGCCGCCCTCGCGCTCGTAGAAATCGCCGTAGCGGGTTTCGTACTCGTAGCTGAGTTCCTCGACCAGCGGGCGCGCCAGCGGATCCAGCGGGGTCGTATAGACGAATCGTTCGCTCATGGTGTGCATCCAGGACAGGTCAGACGGAGGGAGCAAGAAAGCGCTCGGCCAGGCGCACCCAGTAGGTGGCCGAGGGCGCGAGGATGGCGTCGTTGAAGTCGTAGTACGGGCTGTGCAGCGAGGCGCCGTCCCCATTGCCCACGAAGACATAGCTGCCGGGCCGCTTGAGCAGCATGAAGGCGAAGTCCTCACTGGCCGTGCGCGGGCGAAAACCGGCGTCCACGCGCGCGGCGCCGAAGGTGTCCACGGCCACACTGCGCGCCAGCGCGGTCTCGGCATCGTGGTTCAGCACCGCGGGGTAGCCCGGGCGGTACTGCACCTCGGCTGTGGCGCCAAAGCTCTCGGCCTGGGCGCGGGCGACGGCGGGAATGCGCGCGCGCAGGACTTCGCGCACCTCGGGCTTGAAGGCGCGCGCGGTGAGTTTCAATTCCACGCTCTCGGGCACCACATTGGGCGCCGCTCCGCCGTGGACGGAGCCCACGGTGACCACGCCCATGTCCAGCGGATCGACATTGCGCGAGACCACGGTCTGCAGCGCCGTGATGATGTGGGCGCTGGCCACCACCGGGTCCACCGTCTCGTGCGGCACGGCGCCATGGCCGCCCTTGCCGCGCACGGTGATGGTGATCTGGTCCACCGAGGCCATGGCCGGCCCGGTCACGCAGCCGAAGTGCCCTTCGCCCACGCAGGGCCAGTTGTGCAGGCCGAACACCGCATCGCAGGGAAAACGCTCGAACAGCCCCTCGGCGATCATGCGGTTGGCGCCGCCGCCGTTCTCCTCGGCGGGCTGGAAAATCAGGTTCAGCGTGCCGTCGAAGCGGCCCGATTCGGCCAGAAAGCGCGCCGCCGCGAGCAGCACGGTGGTGTGCCCGTCGTGCCCGCAGGCATGCATCACGCCCGCGTTTTCGCTGGCGTAGGGCAGGCCCGTGGCCTCGGTGATGGGCAAGGCATCCATGTCGGCACGGATGCCCAGCGACTTGCCGCTGTGGCCGCGCTTAAGCCGGCCCACCACGCCCGTGCCGGCGATGCCGGGGGTCACCTCGTAGCCCCACGCTGTGAGACGCTCGGCCACGATGGCCGCGGTGCGGTGCTCCTGGAACGACAGTTCGGGATGGCGGTGCAGATCCTGGCGCAGAGCCTTGAACTCGCCGATGAAGGCGGCAATGCCCTCCTCCACGCGCGCCACATCATCGGCACCGACCAGCGGCAATGCGGCACCCATCAGGCAGCCTTCCGGTCGGAGGCAGCGCCCTGCTCTGGCGCAGCGGCATACCGGCTGGCCTTGCGCGGCAGGCCCAGGTGGTCGCGCAGCGTGGCGCCGGGCAGCGTGCGCTCATAGCGGCCGCGTGCCTCCAGCACGGGGATCACATGGGTCACGAAATCTTCGAGCCCCTGCGCCAGCACCGGAAAGCCGAGGATGAAGCCATCGGCCGCGCCCTCGTCCACCCAGCGGATGATTTCGCCGGCCACGCGCTCGCCCGTGCCCACGAACTGCGAGCGCGGCGTTGCGGCCTCCAGCGCCACCTGGCGCAAGCTGAGGCCGCGCTCCTTGGCATCGGCCTTGATGCGGTCGGTGGTGGAGCGGAAACTGTTGCGCCCGATCTCGCCCAGCTCGGGAAAAGGCTCGTCGAGTGGGTACTGGCTGAAATCGTGGTGGTCGAAATAGCGGCCCAGGTAGGCCAGCGCTTCTTCCACCGTGAGCAGCTCGCGGATGGCCTGGTACTTGGCCTCGGCTTCTTCCTGCGTGGCGCCCACCACCGGGCCGATGCCCGGGAAGATCTTCACGTCGCTGCCCTGGCGGCCCTGGGCCACGGCACTGGCCTTGACCTGGCGCAGGAAGGCGCGCGTGGCCTCCAGGTTGGGCGAATGGGTGAACACCGCGTCGGCGTACTTGCCCGCCAGGCCCACGCCTGCATCGGACGAACCGGCCTGGAAGATCACGGGCTGGCCCTGGGCCGAGCGGCCGATGTTCAGCGGCCCGGCCACCTGGAAGAAGCGGCCCTTGTGATTGAGCGTGTGCAGCTTGGCCGGGTCGAAGAATTGGCCCGTCTCGCGGTTGCGCACCACCGCATCGTCGTCCCAGCTGTCCCACAGGCCCTGGGTCACTTCCAGGTACTCGTCGGCGATCTCGTAGCGCAGCGCGTGGTCGGGGTGCTGGCGGCTGTAGTTGCTGGCCGTGCCTTCGAGCGGCGTGGTCACCACGTTCCAACCCGCGCGCCCTTGGCTGATGAGGTCGAGCGAGGCGAACTGGCGCGCCACCGTGAACGGGTCGCTGTACGAGGTGGAGATGGTGCCCGCCAGGCCGATCTTCGAGGTGGCCACGGCCAGCGCCGAGAGGATGGAAATGGGCTCGAAGCGGTTGAGGAAATGCGGGATCGACTTCTCGTTGATGAACAGGCCATCGGCCACAAAGGCGAAGGCGATGCCGTGGGCCTCGGCCTTGCGCGCGGTGTCGATGTAGAACGAGAGGTTCACGCTCGCATCGGCCGGGCCGGCGGGGTGCTTCCACGAATTCATGTGGCCGCCTGCGCCGTGCAGCATCAGGCCGAACCGGATGGGGGTGGTGTTCTTGCTCATGTTTTCTCTTCCTTCTGAGACGGGGTCAGGCTTCGGCGGTCTGCAGGGCACCGGCCAGCAGTTCCACCGAAGCCAGGCGCTCGGCAAAGCCGGTGACGGGCGTGTCGACCACGAATTCCCCGATGCCATAGCGCTCGGCCAGTGCGTCGAGCGCATCGCGCACAAAGGCCTGCGAGCCGGCGATCACATGCGGGCGCGTTTCTTCGAGGCGGTAGTCGCTCACGCCGGCCTGGCGTGCGAACTCGGCCGCAGCGCTTTCGCTGGGCAGGTTCACGCTCTGGCCGGTGGCCAGGTGCAGCTTGACGATGCGCAGCGCGCCCACCAGGCGCTCGGCTTCTTGCTGCGTCTCTGCGACCAGGGCATACAGCGCGAGCAGCGGCGCACGGCCTGCGGCCTCGCGGTAGACCTGCAGCGAGCGCTCGATGTTCACCGGGTCGCCATTGAAGTGGCCGGCATAGACAAACTGCCAGCCATGGCGCGCGGCCAGCGCCGCGCTGTCGGGGCTGCCGCCGAGCAGAAAGCGCTCAGGCAGGTGCGGCGGCTCGGGCAGCGCCACGGCACCGGCCAGCGGGTGGTCGGCTGCCAAGGTGTTGGAGACGAAGGCGTCGAGCTCAGCCAGTTGCGCGGCGAAGTCCGGCTTGCGTGCGGGGTCGCGCGCGGCCTGCAGTGCGCGAGTAGAAAGCGGCAGCCCACCGGGCGCCTTGCCCACGCCCAGGTCCACGCGGCCCGGGGCCAGCGCGGCCAGCAGCTTGAAGGCCTCGGCCACCTTGAAGGGGCTGTAGTGCTGCAGCATGACGCCGCCCGAACCCACACGGATGCGCGTGGTGCGCGCCAGCAGGTGGGCCACCAGCACCTCGGGTGCCGAGCCGGCCAGGCCCGGGTTGCCATGGTGCTCGGCCACCCAGAAGCGGCGGTAGCCCAGCTGCTCGGCGCGCTGCGCCAGCGCTACGGTGCGCTGCAGGGCCTGGGCCGCGGTGGCGCCTTCAGGGACAGGGCTCTTGTCGAGCAGGGACAGGGCATAGGACACGGTCGGGGCGATTCGCGCATGGGTGATCAATGCTGCAAATTCTGTGGCCCCGGGCCGGCGCGCGTTGCGCTAACTTGTCATATCGATATACGGACAAAAGGCGCCCCAGCCTTGTGTCCGCGCGGCCTTCCACTGGGCCAAATCCCCCCCGGCCAGTGCAGCTACGGCAGCCTTCCATAGGCATGCACGTGGCCAGCGCACCCGCGCCAGGGCCGCCCCGCCGCGCTGGGTGCGTCCCCCTGGGGACTGAGTGCCGCGGCTCCAAGCCTGCCTGCGCAGGCTTGGACGGCGACGAAGAGCGGCCGTCTCTGGCGGACGCACCGTGGCGCGAAGCGACTCAGGGGGGCTTCCAATCAGGGGCGCTGCATGGTGCAGGTATGGGGCTGCTGCGCCTTGGCGGGAGCGATCTGGCGCACCACGCGGAAGCCATAGCCCGAGCCTTCGACGTCGAACTTGACCCCGTTGGCGCCCTTCTTGTCCATCACGCCCACCACCAGCGCCTGCTGGAACTGGTGGTCCGCCGCGCGCATGCTGCCGCCCTGGCCCGAGAGCTGCACGCTGGCCTTTTCCATCTGCCGCGCCACGGCCACCGGATCGGTGCTGCCCGCGCGCTCGATGGACTGCGCGAGCGCCTCCACCATGAGCTGCATGCGCATGTGCACATAGTCGTCCTGGGGCTTGGGAAAGCGCTCGCGGAAGGCCTGGTAGAAGGCCTCGCTCTGTGCGCCCGGCACATTGGGTAGCCAGTCGGCCACGGCCACCACCTTGCCGATGCCGGCATCGCCAATGGCCGCGGGCGCGCCCAGCGCATTGCCGTAGAAGGTGTAGAAGCTGCCTTCGTAGCCCACCTCGCGCGCGGCCTTCACCAAGAGCGTGAGATCGTTGCCCCAGTTGCCCGTGACCACGGCCTGCGCGCCGCTGGCCTTGATCTTCACGGCGTAGGGCGCGAAGTCCTTCACGCGGCCCACGGGGTGCAGTTCTTCGCCGACCACGGTCACATCGGGGCGCTGGGCAGACAGCTGCTTCTTGGCCTCGCGCAGCACGGCCTGGCCGAAGCTGTAGTCCTGGCCGATCAGGTAGACGCTCTTCAAGGCCTTGTCGTCGCGCATCACTTCCATGAGCGCGGCCATGCGCATGTCGGCATGGGCGTCGAAGCGGAAATGCCAGAAGCTGCACTTCTCATTGGTGAGGATGGGGTCCACCGCCGAGTAGTTGAGAAAGATCACGCGCTTGTTCGGCTCGCGCTCGTTGTGCTTGTTGATCGCCTCGATCAGCACCGCGGCCGTGGCCGAGGAGTTGCCCTGCAGGATGACCTGCGCGCCATCGTCGATGGCCGCGCGCAGGGCCGACAGGGCCTCCTCGTTCTGGCCCTTGCTGTCATAGCGCTCCAGTGCCAGCGGGCGCGCACCGCCGGCGCTGGCCGACAGGGCCACGCCGCCGCGCGCGTTCACGCGCTCCATGGCCCAGTAGATGTTGCGGTAGACCGCTTCACCGGTGTTGGCAAACGCGCCCGAGAGGCTCTCGATCAGCGCCATCTTCACCGGCTTGCCCGTGGCCGCAGGTACGGCCGCGGTGGGGGTCTGCGCCCAGCTGACCGATGCCGGCGCCAGCGCGCAGGCCAGTGTGGCGGCAACCGCCAAAACGGAATGACGTAATGCCGCAGCGCCTGATTTCAAGCCCGCGAACCGCAATTTATTCATGCTCTTTTTCCCCTTGAAAACCTTTGCGGCCGTACACAAGTTCTGTCCATGCGGCGACCACGTCGAGAGCCGCGCAGTGTATAGGAGTCCTTTTCATGATCTTCGCCCCCGTTGCCCGCCGTTCCACCTTCAACGCCCCCCGCTCCGCCGACCTGGCACTGCAGCGCTTTCTGCTGGGCAATTTCGCCACCCCTGCCCGCTCTGCCGGCGTGACCGTCACCCAGGACGACAAGGCCACCACCTTGCAGCTCGATGTGCCCGGTCTCACCCGTGAGCAGCTGCAGATCGCCATCGAAGGCAATGTGGTGCGCCTGTCCAGCGTGGAAGGCGCGCCCCGCCAGGTGCAGCGCGCCTGGGAGCTGGCCACCGACATCGATGCCGCGGCCAGCAGCGCCAAGCTCGAAAACGGCGTGCTCACGCTCACCCTGGTGCGCGTGGAGCCCGTCAGCAAGGTCACCTCGCTGAGCATCCAGTAAGTCCCTACACGGCGCAGTGGAGTGCGGCCTGGCGGCCGTGCTCCACCCCGTGCGTGCCTTTTGCCCCTGTCTGGCAAAGGCCTTATCCCATCAGGGCTTTGCATGCCCCCGTTTTCTCACGCGCCGAACCGCAAGGGTTCACATTCAATTTCCGTACGCGCGCATTCCCAACAGCACCAGCACCGCCAGCCCCAGCAGGCCCGACACCGCCTGCCAGAACCGAACCGGATTGCGCTCCACCAGCGGCGGCGCGCGCATACGCTGGAATTGTGCGCCTGGCGACTGCAGATCGTGCAGGAATTCCGAGACTGCTTCCTGGCGTCTGGCCGCCTCAGGCTGCAAGGCCTTGTGCAGCACCCCGTCGAGCCAGGCCGGCAGCTCGGGCCGCAGATGGCGCACAGGCACATAGCGCAGCGCCTTCAACTGGGCCGGTGAGCGCAGGCGCGCCACCTGCAGGCCATAGGGCAATTGGCCCGTGAGCATCTGGTAGGTGAGCACGGCCAGTGCGAACAGGTCCGAGCGCGCATCCCCCACCCCACCGACGAAATACTCAGGCGCCGTGTACTGCAGCGTGCCCTCGATGGCATCGGCCCGCGCTGCCGCCGTGCCCTCGGCCAGTCCCGCCACATGCACCGAGCCGAAGTCGATGAGCTTGACCGTGCCGCTGCGGTCGATCAGCAGGTTCTCGGGCCGGAGGTCCTGGTGCAGCATCTCGCGCGCATGCAAGGCCTGCAGCCCCTTGCCGATCTGGGCGACGAGGCTGCGCACGGCATCCAGGTCGGGCTGCGGGTGGTCGGTCATCCACTGCGCCAGCGTCTGCCCGTCCACATACTCCATCGCCACGAAGGCATGCCGGCGCGGCCGCTCATCCGCCGCGGCGCGCAGCACATGCGGGCTGTGGACGCGCCGTGCCACCCATTCCTCGAGCAGCAGGCGGTCGAGGTGGCCCGCCTCGCCCGCCATGTCCACCGAGGGCGTCTTGATCGCCAGCTGCTGGCCCGTCGCATCGTCCACGGCCAAGTGCACCTGGCTGCGCGCGCTGGCGTGCAGTTCGCGCACGATGGTGTAGCCCTCGAAGGCCATGCGCGGCGCCAGGGGTGGCGGCAGGGCCAGCCCAGCATGCGGCGCCGGGAGCGCACCGGCACGCGCTTCGGGCAGGGTGTCGATGCGCAGCAGTTGCACCGTCATGTCGTCGGTGGCGCCGCGCGTGCGTGCGGTGGCGACCAAGGCCTGGGCAGCCCCATCGAAGTCGCCGGCACTGTCGGCAATGGCCTGGTGCACGGCGGCCGCATCCAGGTGCGCATAGGCACCATCGGTGGCCAGCAGGTAGAGGTCGCCCACCCCGGCCGGCAGGCTGCGGTAGTCGATCTCCACATTGGGACCCATGCCCAGCGCCCGGCCCAGGAAGGACTCGACCGAGGACAGGTGCACGCGGTGGTCCTCGGTCAGTTGCTCCAGGGCCGTGGCATGCACACGGTAGATGCGTGCATCGCCCACGTGCAGCAGGTGCACCTCGCGCCCCTTGAGGATCAGGGCACTGAAGGTGGTGACGTAGCCGCGGTCCTTGTCGAAGCGCGCATGGCTGCGCTGGGTCTGCGCATGCAGCCAGGCATTGGTGGCACCCAGCACGCGCTGGGCCGAGCGGCGCACCGACCAGGCCTCGGAGGTGGCGTAGTAGTCGTCCAGGAAGCCGCGCACCGCCGCGGCGCTGGCCTCCTGGCTCACCGCACTGGAGCCGATGCCATCGGCCAGCGCCAGCGCGATGCCCTTGGTGCTGCGCAGCGGCCCGGTAGGCAGCATGGCACCGTGAAAGTCCTGGTTGCTGCCCTTGTGCCCAGCCTCGGAATGCTGGCCGAGCGTGATGTTCAAGCTATGGCTGTCACTCATAGGGAGGGCGGACAGGAAGGCGAGGATGAATGGGTCTTCACGATGGCGCGTGCCCTGATTTGGGATGGGATGCTAGGCGCAAAGCGCAGCCATAGCCCGTGCTATGGCGAGCATTTGCAACGCCGCAGACCGCCCAAAGCAGGGTGCGCGGCGCGTGAGGGACCCGTTCAGCCTCGTCTTTAGGCGATCTTGCGCTTGGGCGCGGTCTTGTAGTGCGTGGAGTACAGCATCGCGCCCACAAAGGTCAGGCCGCCCACCAGGTTGCCGATCACGGTGGGGATTTCATTCCAGACCAGGTAGTCCATGACCGTGAAGTTGCCACCCAGCAGCAGGCCCGAGGGGAACAGGAACATGTTGACGATGCTGTGCTCGAAACCCATGTAGAAGAACAGGGCGATGGGAATCCACATGCCGATGGCCTTGCCCGACACCGAGGTGGACATCATGGCCGCGACCACGCCGGTGGACACCATCCAGTTGCACATCACGCCGCGGATGAACAGGGTCAGCATGCCGGCGGCGCCGTGTGCGGAGTAACCCACCGTGCGGCCCTCGCCGATGTGGCCGATCTTCACGCCGACGGCGTTGGGCGCCTCGCTGAATCCGAAGGTGAAGATGATGGCCATGAACACCGCCACCATGAAGGCACCGGCAAAGTTGCCGCAGAACACCAGCGCCCAGTTGCGAAAGACACCGGCCCAGGTGGCGCCCGGGCGCTTGTCGAGCACGGCCAGCGGGGCCAGCGTGAACACGCCGGTCAGCAGGTCATAGCCCAGCAGGTACAGCAGGATGAAGCAGCCCGGGAAAAGCAAGGCGCCCAGCAGCGCGTTGCCGGTGTTCACCGTGATGGTCACGGCGAAGGCGGCGCCCAGCGCCAGCATGGCGCCGGCCATGAAGGAACGGATCAGCGTGTCGCGGGTGGACATCAGGAGCTTGGATTCACCGGAATCGACCATCTTGGTCACGAACTCGGTGGGGGCGAGATAGGCCATTTGACTTTCCTTGGGGCGGTAGGACAGGACTGCGCCCCCAGCTGGCTCACCGGGGCAGCGCGCAAAAGGAAAACGGCGTCCGCTGCACCCCCGGTCAAGGGGAGATGCAAGGGACGCCGTTATCCTCGGAAGCGCGATTCCCGAGCCTGCGGCATGCCGCAGGCGGGTGACGGGCAGGCCATCGTCAGCTCCCGTCCACCAGATCCTTGCAATTTCCGTACCCTCTCTGGGGTATTCCACGCCCTGAAAATGCCCGGAAACCGTGCGCTTTGCGCGGGCGTCGCGGACGCGGGCCTCAGATCAGTGCATGCCAGGCACCAGCCTGGATCAGACCGGCTTGTCGCCCTTGCGCTCGGGGTGGCCAAACGCCAGGTCCGGCAGCGACAGCGTGGCTTCGGCCACGTCGAGCAGGCGGCGGTTCTGGTCCATGGAGGTCTTTTGCAGCACGCGGAAGGCGACCTCCTCGTTCATGCCCAGGCGGGCCATCAGCACGCCCTTGGCACGCTCGATCACCTTGCGCTCGTTGAGCGTGCGCCGGGCCGTTTCCAGCTCGGTCTCCATGCTGGCCATGCGCGCCGACTGGGCCCGCAACAGCTCCAGCAGCGATGACGCCGATTCGCTCCCTTGCGCACCCGCCGCGGGCGACTGCACCGCCGCCGGTGCGACGGCGATGTCGAAGAAGCGGTCCACCGCATGCGTGCGCTGGGGCGGGTTGTCACGCAGGCCGCGCAGCAGGCCCGTGGAGTCCTGCAGGTCCTGCTGGGCCTGCACGATGAGCGCTGCGCAGTCCTCGCGCAGGCGCTGCACCAGGTCCACCTGCAGCTGCCACAGCGCGGTGATGCGCTGGGTGCACACCTCGAACCAGGTATCGCTCTGGTTGCTGTCCAGCGCGGCACCGGGCCGCGCCACGCCCAGGGTGCGCCGCAGGCGCTCCAGCTGTGCGGTACCGGGGGCCAGTTGCAGCTGCTCCCAGCGGGCACGCAGCGCCGGGTCGGCAAACTCGGCGAACGCCCCCAGGCTGCGCTCCTGCGCGTCGATCAGGTGCAGCACGCGCTGCTGGTGCGCCTCGCTGCCCTGGCCCGAAGCGAAGAGCAAGGCGCCCATGGCCCGCTCCTGGCCCGCCTCCTCCTGGGCCTGCACCAGGTGCACCAGGGCCACGAGCTGGCGCGAAACACTGGGCAAGCCGGCGGCATCGGCCACGTGGAAGACCAGCTCGATCAGCCCCGCGATCAGGTGGCTGAACGCCGCGATGGAGTCGTGGGCCGTCATGGCCTGCTTGTCGATCTGGCTGCGCAGGGCGGGCAGCGAATCGAGCCCCAGCAGCGCCCAGGCCATCAAGGACAAGGCCTTGGCCGTGGCCCCTTGCGCAGGCTCGACATGCAGGGCGAATTCCGCGCGCAGCTGCACCTCCAGCGCCACGACCTCCTGCACGACGCGGCCACGCAGGTCGGCAAAGCGCTGGCCCTTGGACGCCAGGTAGACGCCCGAGGCACCGCGCTCACGCTGCAGGCCCTCAATCAACTGGCCCACCACGTCCACCAGCGCCGCACGGCTGGCAAGGTGGCGCACCGCATCGATCTCGAGCTGGCGCGAGCGCAGCAGGAGGCTCGAAACGGACAGGGGTGCGGCAGCCAGCTCAGGCATTCAGGGTCTCCAGGATTCGAACAGGACGCCCGATGCTAACCCCGCCGGGACGCGTGCCACCGCATTCAAGCCAGGGCTACGCGGATGCGCCCGCCCTCGGCACGCACGCCGTGCGCCCGCACCGAATGCTCGGGCGCCTCCAGGCACTCGCCGGTGCGCAGGTCGAAATGGTTCTTGTACAGCGGCGAGGCCACTACGACGCGTTCGCCCAGGTTGCCGATGAGCCCGCGCGAGAGCACGCTGGCACCGGACTTGGGGTCCACGTTGTCGATGGCGAAGAACTCGTCGCCGCGGGTGCGGAACACCGCCACATGGCGGTCGGCCACCAGCGCGCAGACGCCGGTGCTGGGCAGAATATCGTCGACCGCGCAGATGTCGGTCCAGGCGAGGGAGTCAGTGCTGTTCATGGGGAGTGCGCTCATGTCATGTCCTCTCAGGCGGCTTGGCGGATGGGAATGATCTTGGTGGGGCTGCGCTCTTCGGCGCGCGCCGGGCGGATCTGGCCACGCTCCTCGACGAAGAGCACGTTCTCATCGGCCTTGTCGCTGTTCACGAACGAGCGGAAGCGCTTGCGCGTCTCGGGGTCGGTCACGGCGGTCTTCCACTCGCACTGGTAGGTGGCCACCACATGCTGCATCTGCGCTTCAAGCTCGGCGCACAGGCCCAGGCTGTCCTTTTGCAGCACATCCTTGAGGTAGTCGAGGCCGCCTTCGAGGTTCTCGCGCCAGGTGCTGGTGCGCTGCAGCCGGTCGGCCGTGCGCACGTAGAACATCAGCACCCGGTCGATCATGCGCACCAGGTCTTCCTTGGACAGGTCCGACGCAAACAGCTCGGCGTGGCGCGGCTTCATGCCGCCGTTGCCGCAGATATAGAGGTTCCAGCCCTTCTCGGTGGCGATGACGCCGATGTCCTTGCCCTGGGCCTCGGCGCATTCGCGCGTGCAGCCCGAGACACCGAACTTGATCTTGTGCGGGGCGCGCAGGCCCTTGTAGCGGTTCTCCAGCTCCACGGCCAGGCCCACGCTGTCGCCCACGCCGTAGCGGCACCAGGTCGATCCCACGCAGCTCTTGACCGTGCGCAGCGACTTGCCATAGGCATGGCCCGACTCGAAGCCCGCGCTGATCAGCTCTTCCCAGATCAGCGGCAACTGCTCCAGGCGCGCACCGAACATGTCCACGCGCGCACCGCCCGTGACCTTGGTGTACAGGCCGTACTTCTTGGCCACCTGGCCCACGGCGATCAGGCCGTCGGGCGTGACCTCGCCGCCGGGCATGCGCGGCACCACCGAGTAGGTGCCGTCCTTCTGGATGTTGCCCAGGTAGTAGTCGTTGCTGTCCTGCAGACCCGCCAGCTCCTTCTTGAGCACGAACTCGTTCCAGCACGAGGCGAACACGCTGGCCGCCACGGGCTTGCAGATGTCGCAGCCCATGCCCTTGCCGTGTTTGGCCAGCAGGTCCTCGAAGCTCTTGATCTGGCCCACGCGCACCAGGTGGTAGATCTCCTGGCGCGAATACGCGAAGTGCTCGCAGATGTGGTTGTTCACGGCCATGCCGCGGCGCGCCATCTCGGCCTTCATGACCTGGGTGACCAGGGGCACGCAGCCGCCGCAGGTGGCGCCGGCCTTGGTGCAGGCCTTCATCTCGGCGATGGTGCAGGCGCCCTCGCCCACGGCGGCGCAGATGCCGCCCTTGGTGACGTTGTTGCACGAGCAGATCTGCGCGGTGTCGGGCAGGGCGTCCACGCCCAGGCCGGGCTTGGCCTTGCCATCGCTGGACGGGAAGATCAGGAACTCGGGGTCTTCGGGCAGGGTGATGCCGTTGAGCGCCATCTGCAGCAGCGTGCCGTATTCGGTGGCGTCGCCGATCAGCACGGCGCCCAGCAGTTGCTTGCCGTCTTCGCTGATGACGATCTTCTTGTAGACCTGGCGGCGCTCGTCCACGTACTGGCAGGTGCGGCTGTGCGGGGTCTTGCCATGGGCGTCGCCGATGCTGGCCACGTCCACGCCCATGAGCTTGAGCTTGGTGCTCATGTCGGCGCCGACGAAGGCGGCGTCGGTCTCGCCTGCGATGTGGCGGGCGGCCACGCGCGCCATGTCGTAGCCCGGGGCCACCAGGCCGAAGGTCTGCTCGTTCCACGACGCGCATTCGCCGATGGCATAGACATCGTGGTCGCTGGTGCGGCAGGCGCTGTCGATGGCCACGCCGCCGCGCGGGCCGATGGCCAGCAGGCTCTGGCGCGCCAGCTCGTCGCGCGGGCGGATGCCGGCGGAGAACACGATCATGTCGGTCTCCAGGTAGGTGCCGTCGGCAAACACCATGCGGTGGCGCGCGCGGGCGCCGTCGGTGATCTCCTGGGTGTTGCGGCTGGTGTGCACCGTCACGCCCAGTTCCTCGATCTTGGAACGCAGCACGCGGCCTCCGCCCTCGTCGACCTGCACGGCCATGAGGCGCGGGGCGAACTCGACCACATGGGTCTCCAGGCCCATGTCGCTCAGCGCCTTGGCGCATTCCAGGCCCAGCAGGCCGCCGCCCACGACCACGCCAGTCCTGGACTTGGCGCCCGAGGCCTGCATGGCCTCCAGGTCCTCGATGGTGCGGTAGACGAAGCAGTGCTCGCGGTCACGCCCGGGCACCTGGGGAACGAAGGGGTTGGAGCCGGTGGCCAGCACCAGCTTGTCGTAGTGCAGCACCTCGCCGTCGACCGTGGTCACGGTGCGGATGCGCCGGTCCACCGAGGCCGCGCGGGATGCCAGGCGCAGCGTGAAACCGGTGCGCTCGAAGAAGCCGGGCTCGACCAGCGAGAGTTGCTCGGCCGTGGTGCCGCTGAAGAAGGCCGACAGGTGCACCCGGTCGTAGGCGGGGCGTGGCTCCTCGCACAGCACGGTGACCTCGACGCCGGTCATGCCGGTCTCGGCCAGGCTTTCGAGGAACTTGTGGCCGACCATGCCGTGGCCAATGAGAACGATCTTCATCATGCTTGCTCATCCTGCAAGGACCCGGGGAACCTGGGTGCAGGATGTGCGGCGCCTGGCGGCACGGCACACCCTCCGCGGAACCACGGGCGTGGGTTGGAACTTCCAGGCAACGGGCGGCGAAGGCCGCGGCTTGCCCGGTGTTCCGCCATCATTAGCGGAGGGGTTGTTTATCGGACCGCAGGCAGCTTTACCGGCGGACAGGCTCTACTCAGCAATAAGCGTGCCTGGATTTTTGAAGGGGGTTCATGCCCCGTCCCCAGGGGCGTCTCCCGCCAGCGCCTCGCTGCGGTGCAACACGTCACCAACTTGGGGCGGGCGCCTGGCCGGGCGCCGCCCTGCCCCGGTGCCGGTGAGTCCCGGGGCAAGCGCGTCACTCGTGGCGCAGAGCGTCGATCGGGTCCATGCGCGCGGCCCGGCGCGCCGGGAAGTAGCCGAACACCACGCCGATGCCGGCCGAGAACACGAAGGACAGCAGGTTCACGCCCGGGTTGAACAGGTAGGGCACGCCCATGAGCACCGACAGCCCCACGGAGGCGACGGTGGCGAGCACGATGCCGGCCAGCCCGCCCAGCGCGGCCAGCACCACCGCCTCGATGAGGAACTGCAGCAGCACCTCGCGCTCCAGCGCGCCAATGGCCAGGCGCAGCCCGATCTCGCGCGTGCGCTCGGTCACGCTGACCAGCATGATGTTCATGATGCCGATGCCGCCCACCAGCAGGCTCACGGCCGCCACCGCGCCGAGCAGCGTGGTCATGACTTTGGTGGTGCCCGAAAGGGCCTCGCCCAGCTGCTTGGTGTCGAGCACGTTGAAGTTGTCCTCGTCGGTGTCGGAGAGCTTGCGCAGCTCGCGCAGCAACTGGGTCAGGCTGGCCTTCACGCGCTCGGGCTCGCTGCCGTCCTTCATGGACACCAGCAGGGTGTTCACGCGCACATTGCCCGTGACGCGGCGCTGCAGGGTGCGCAGGGGCACGAGCACCGTGTCGTCCTGGTCGTTGCCGAAGGCGCCCTGGCCTTTGGAAGCGAGCACGCCCACCACCTCGCACGAGAAGGCCTTCACGCGCAGCTGCTCGCCCACGGCATCGCGCGTGCCGAAGAGTTCGCGCCGCACGGTCTCGCCGATCACGCAGACGGCGGCGCCGGCGCGCAGCTCGTCGTCGCTGAACTCGCGACCGATGCGCAGCGTCCAGTTGCCCGTCTGCAGCCAGGCATTGGTGCTGCCGATGATGCTGGTGGACCAGTTGCGCCCGCCCGCCACCACGGTGGCCGAGGCGCGCGACTCGGGCGCCACGGCCAGGATGCCGCCGATCTGCTGCGCGATGGCGTCGGAGTCCGTGTCCTTGAAGGCCGGCGCGCCGGTGCCGCCGCCCGGGCCCATGCGCTGGCCGGGCCGCACCTGCAGCAGGTTGGTGCCCAGGCCCGCGATCTGGTTCTGGATGGAGACAGTGGCGCCATTGCCCAGCGTGACCATGGTGATCACCGCGCTCACCCCGATCACGATGCCCAGCACCGTGAGGAAGGAGCGCATGAGATTGCGCCGGATGGAGCGCAGCGCGAGCAGGATGGAACTGAGGAACATCAGTGCACCTCCCCCTGCAGGGCTGCAGCGGGCGCGGCCAGGCCGCGTGGCTGCGGATTGATCTCGTCGCTGCCCACCACGCCGTCGACGAAGCGCACGATGCGCCGCGCGTACGCGGCCATGTCGCCCTCGTGCGTGACCATGAGCACGGTGATGCCCAGGTCGGCATTCAGGCGCCACAGCAGCTCCATGATCTCGTGGCTGCGCTGCGTGTCCAGGTTGCCCGTGGGCTCGTCGGCCAGCAGCACGGCGGGCTCGGTGACGATGGCACGGGCGATGGCCACGCGCTGCTGCTGCCCGCCCGAGAGTTCGGCCGGCGTGTGGTGCTCCCAGCCCTTGAGGCCCACGGCCGCGAGCGCCTTGGCCGCTGCCGCGTGGCGCGCCGCGGCGGGCTCGCCGCGGTACAGCAGGGGCAGCTCCACATTCTCCTGCGCCGAAGTGCGCGCCAGCAGGTTGAAGCCCTGGAAGACAAAGCCGAAGTAGCGCCGGCGCAGGCGCGCGCGTTCGTCGCGCTGCAGGGCCTCCACATGCACGCCCTTGAACAGGTAGTCGCCCGTGGTCGGCCGGTCCAGGCAGCCCAGGGTGTTCATGGCCGTGGACTTGCCCGAGCCACTGGGGCCCATGATGGCCACGAAGTCGCCCTGGGCGATGTCCAGGTCCACCCCCTTGAGCGCCTGGAAGGCGAGCGCGCCTTCGCCGTAGACCTTGGTGACTGCGCGCAGGCGGATCAGTGGCATGGCCTCCGTCATCGCGCGGCCCCGCTGCTGCGCTGGTCGGTGATCACGGCCATGCCGGGGGTGAGGCCCTCGCCCACCACCTCGGTCATGCGGCCGTCGCTGATGCCTACGCGCACTTTCATGGCCTGCGGCGCGCCATCCTTGAGCACCCAGACCTGTTTCATCTTCGACGCAGCATCCTCGCCCAGCGCGCCGCCGGCCCCAGGGCGGCGCCCGCCCTGCCCGCCCGGGCGCGGCATGCGCGGCATGAGCTGGCCCATGATGCCCCCACCCTGCTGAGGGCTCTGGGCCGACGGCGGCTTGCCGCCGCCCGCACCCGGACCGCCCGCCGCGCCTGCCTGCGCAGGCGTGAAGCGCAGCGCCGTGTTGGGCACCAGCAGCACGTCCTTGCGCTCGGTGGAGGTGATGGTGGAGGCCGCCGTCATGCCGGGGCGCAGGCTCATGTCGGTGTTGTCCACCTCCAGCCAGGTGACGTAGGTGACCACGTTGTCGGTCTTGGTGGAGCCGAAGGACACGCGCGTGACCTGGGCCGGGTAGCGGCGCGAGGGGTAGGCGCTCACGGTAAAGCTGGCCTTCTGCCCCACCTGCAGGGTGCCCACGTCGGCTTCGTCGACGCTCACATCGAGGCGCAGGCGCGTGAGGTCCTCGGCGACGGTGAACAGGGTCACGGCCTGCAGCGATGCCGCCACGGCATTGCCTGGCTCCACCGAGCGGGTGAGCACCACGCCGTCGATGGGCGAGCGGATGGAGGCCTTGGACAGGCTGGTCTCGTCGGTGGACAGGGCCGCGCGCGCATCGTCCACCGTGGCGCGGGCGCTGGCCTCGTCGGCGCGGGCCCGGTCCAGTGTGGCGCGGCCGGTGTCCAGTTCGGCGGCGGACGGCACCTTGCCACCCGACAGGCGCGCCACCTCTTCCAGACGGCCCAGTGCGGCCACGGACTCCTTGGTGGTGGCGCTGGCCTGGGCCAGGCGCGCCTGGGCCGAGGCCAGCGAGGCGCGCGAGCGCAGCACCTGGGCGTCGAGCTTGGCGGTATCGAGCTCCACCAGCACCTGGCCCTTCTTGACCTTGTCGTTCACGTCCACCATCACCTGGCGCACCGTGCCCGAAAGCTCGCTGCCGATGGTCACGAGCCGCGTGGGCTGCAACGTGCCATTGGCCGCCACAGTGAGCGTGAGGTCGCCTTTTCTCGCTTCTTCGGTCACGTACACGGGGGCGGCATTGGCGGCCTTGTGCTGCTGCCAGGCATAGAAGCCGGCGCCTGCCAGCGCGATGGCGGCCACGCCCAGCCAGAGCGAGGTGCGGCGGTACCAGCGGCGCGGCGGCTCGCCGCCCAGCAGGGCCTGCAGGTCGGCGGGGGGTCGGCTGGCGGTGGTGGTGGCAGCAGCCGTACGGGGCTGCGCATCCTGGGGGGTATCGGTCATGGCAATCAATCGCCTCGGGTGAAATGCAGGAAAAAAGAGGCCGGCACCGCCCGCGCACGCGCGGTGCGCCGGGTCGGCGGGCTATGGCTGCCAGGTGCCCGCGCTGCGTGCGCGGGGCCTCCAGGTGGCTGGCGAAAAGAGAAGCGGTAGGCGGCTACTGCGGCTGCCAGCCGCCGCCCAGCGCCTTGTACAGGCGCACATGGTCTGCAGACACGCTGGCCACCGTGGTGGCCACGCCGTCCTGCGTGGAAAGCAGGGTGCGCTGGGTTTCCAGCACGGCCTGGAAGTCGATCAGCCCGCTGCGGTAGCGCTGCTGGGCCAGCAGCGCGGCATTGCCGGCCGCGTCGGCCGCGGCCGTGAGGCGCACCAGGCGTTCGCGGTTGCCGCGCAGGGAGACCAGGGCGTCTTCCACGTCCTTGAGCGCGGCGAGCACCGCCGCCTGGTAGGCGATGCGCGCCTGCTCCAGGCTGGCCTCCTGCGCACGCACCTGGGCGCGGTTGGCACCGCCATCGAGCAGGGGCACCGACACGCTGCCCAGCAGCGATGCCGCCACCGCGCTGCCGCCGCTCAATGCCCCCAGCGTGAGGGCGCGCAGGCCCACGGATCCGCTGATGCCGAAGTCCGGGTAGCGCGCCGCCTCGGCCTGTGAAACGCGGGCCAGCGCGGCGCGGACGCGCTGCTCGGCCGCGCGCACATCGGCGCGCTGGCGCAGGGTTTCGGCAGGGATGGCCAGGGCCAGCCCTTCGGGCGCCTGGGGCACGGCGGCGCTGGCGGCCAGTTGGGCATCGAGCGCGGCGGGCGCCTGCCCCGTCAGCACGGCCAAGCTGTGGCGCGACTGGGCCAGGCTGGCCTCAAGCGCGGGGATCTGCGCAGCGGTCTGTTCCGATGCTGCGCGTGCCTGCTCGGCCACGAGCGAGGTGGTCAGCCCCGCCTGCAGGCGCCACTGGGTGATCTGCAGCGTCTCGCCCTGGCTGGCCAGGTTGCTCTGCGCAATGGCCAGGCGCTGCTGCAGGCTGCGCAGCTCGATGTAGTTGACAGCCACCTCGGCCGCCAGCGACACCTGCACGTCGGCCAGGCTGGCCTCGGCGGCGCGGGCATCGGCTTCGCTGGCATTCACGCCGGCACGCACGCGGCCAAACACATCGGGCTCCCAGCTCGCGTCAAAGCCCAGCTGGAAACTGTTGCCCGTGCCGCTGTTGCCCGAGCGGCTGCGCTGCGCCGAGGCCGAGGCGCCCAGTTGGGGTGCCAGGCCCGCAGCCTGCACATCGACCTGGGCGCGCGCCTGCTGCAGTGCGGCCTGGGCCGTGCGCACACTGGTGTTGGCCGCCAGGGCCTGCTCGACCAGCGCCGTCAGTTGCGCATCACCCAGGCGCTGCCACCACTGGGCGAGCGGGGTGGCGGGGGCGGTGGTGCTGTTGCCCGTGGACCAGGTGGCCGGCACGGGCGCATCGGGCAGGCGCGCATCCTGCGGCGTGAGGCCGGCGCAGCCCGCCAGGGCGGCGGCCAGCGCCAGCACTGGCCAGCGGGGTGGTGCATGGCGGCGGGAACCGGTCGGGGAAGAAAGACGCATGAAAAGCTGTGCTCCGGGTTGTTGCGTCCATTGTGCGGAGCCACGCCTTCGCGAAGATAGTCAATGCGTCAAGCCTATGTAAAGAATTGCTGCAACGCAAAAAGAAAGCCCTGAAAAAGGGCCTGTGCTGTTCAGTGGGGCTGTGTAGCCCGTGCCCGGTACTCGCTCGGGCTGCAGCCCGTGTGGGCCTTGAACACGCGGCTGAAATGCCCGCTGTTGCGAAAGCCCCAGGCCAGGGCGATGTCCGTCACCGAGCGGTGCGTGTGCGCAGGGTGGCACAGCTCGCGCAAACAGGCTTCCAGCCGGCGCCGCTGGATGGTGGCGGCCAGTGTGTCGCCATCGTCGGACATGGCGTTGTACAGGTGCCGGCGGCTGCAGTTGAGGGCCTGGGCGATGCGGTCGATGCTGAGGTCGGGGTCGGCCAGGTGGCGGTCGATGTACTGGCCTATGCGGTCGCGCAGCGCCTCACGCTGCGACATGGCGCTGTGCTGGCCATTGCGCTCCAGCAGCGACAGCTGCACCAGGTGGGTGATGACGTCGGCCACGCCATCGGCGGCCGCGTCGGACATGGTGGGCAGCTCGGTGAAGGCTGCGCGCATGGTGTCCCAAGCCAGGCGCGAGACGCCGGTGGTGCCCGAAAAGCGCTGCACCATGAGGTCGTCGAGCCGCATCCGGCGCTCGGGCAGGTGCTCCTTGGGGATCATCAGCACCATCTGGCGCACGGCATCGGGGTTGCTCACGGCATAGGCGCGCGTGGTGTCGTACACACTCCATTCGCCCGGAGACAACCAGACCTGGCGGCCGTTCTGCTCGAAGCAGGCACGCCCTTCGAGCTGGGCCACCACCTTGATGTAGGCCCGGTCGCTGCCGCGGATCAGGCTGGGGGTGCGCACCACGCGGTGGCGGCTGACGTCGAGCTGGCAGAGGTTGACGTAGCCCGCCTGGCCCGAGGTGATGTGGCCCGCAAAGGCCTCGTCGCCGAAGGCATCGGACTCCAGCCCGCCAATGAGGCGCCACACCGCATCGCCCCACAGGTGCAGGCGGTCGCGCGGTGCCACGGTGTCGGTGGATACCTCGGTCAGGGGGTGGGCCATGGTGTCTCCAGTGCAGAGGCGGGTTCCCCGCGATTATCGGCGGCAGGCTAATCCCTTGCGCATTGCGGAAATCCGGGTAAACCCGCTGGCCCGTGCACGCTGGGACCAGCGTTTTGTGCACGCTCAGCACAGCAGGCCAGAACCCTTCTTCCTACCATCGGTCAACGGCCTGCACTGCGCGGGCTGCCCATCCGAGGAGACAGAAAAATGGTTCAACAATCCAAGCGCCAATGGATCAAGGGCGCCGCCGCCACGGTGGGCGCACTGTCGGTGGCCCCCCACCTGCTGGCCCAGTCGGGCCCCGTGCGCATCGGCTACGCGATCGCCCGCACGGGCCCCTGGGCCGCGGGCGCCCAGGTCAGCCAGGAACCCAACTACCTGCTGTGGGCCGAACAGGTGAACGCGGCCGGCGGCCTGTCCGTCAAGGGCACCAAGCGCCCCATCGAACTCATCGGCTACGACGACCGCAGCGAAACCGAGACCTGTGTGCGCACCTTCGAAAAACTCATGGGCAGCGACAAGGTGGATTTGATCCTGCCGCCCTGGGGTTCGGGCGCCAACTTCGCCATCGCACCGCTGGCCAACCGCTTCGGCTACCCACTGCTGGCGCCCACGGCGCTGTCGCGCAAGCTGATCGACATGAACCTGCCCTACTTCTTCTCGCTCTTGCAACAGCCCGACAAGATGATGGGCGCGCTGGTGGACATGCTGGTGGCCAACGGCGTCAAATCGGTCGCCATCGTCTACATGGACGACCTGTTCGGCCTCGAAAACTTCGCGGCATTGAACAACGCGCTCAAGAAGACCAGCATCCAGGTGGTGGAGCGCAAGAGCTACCCGCTGGGCGTGAAAGACCTGGCCCCCGTGCTGCGCGGCATCAAGGACCTGAACCCCGATGCCTTCATCGGCATCACCTACCCGCCCGACACCATCCTGGCCAGCCGCCAGGCGCGCGAGGTGGGGCTCAACCCCAAGTTCTTCTACGCCTCGGTGGGCACGGCCTTCCAGCTGTACAAGAACGTGATGGCCGCCAACACCGAGGGCGTGATCGGCATGGGCTCGTGGAGCGTGAAGACCAGCCCCGAGGCCAAGGCCTACTTCGACGCCCACGTGAAGAAGTTCAGCAAGGAACCCGACCGCTGGGCCAGCGGCCATGCCTGGGCGGGCCTGCAGATCCTGCAGCAGGCCGTGGAGAAGGTGGGCCTGGACCGCAAGGCGCTGCGCGAACACATCGCCAAGAACGAGTTCAAGACCATCCTCGGCGGCATCCGCTTCGCGGGCAGCGAGAACGCCTCCATCCCCGGCACCGTGAGCCAGTGGCAGGGCAGCGACTTCGAGGTGGTCTGGCCCAAGGAGCGCGCCACGGCGCAGCTCAACACCAACAAACCTGCGTGGAAATAACAAAGTGTCTTTGACTTCCTGGGCCGAACTGGTCGCCAGTGGCCTCATTACCGGCGGCATCTATGCGCTGGTGGCCATGGGCCTGAACCTGCAGTACGGGCTGATGCGCATCATGAACATCTCGCATGGCGAGTTTTTGATGCTCGGCGCCTTCATCACCTGGTGGGCGCACACGGCCTGGGGCTGGTCGCCCCTGCTGCTGATGCCCATCGCCTTCATCGCGCTGTTCGTGCTGGGTGTGGTAGTGCACGCGCTGTGCTTCAAGCGCCTGGCGGCGCGCGCGCCGAACGTGGACGTGTTCGAGGCGCGCAGCCTGATGGTGGGCTTCGGCCTGATGTTCCTGGTGCAGAACACCGCCCTGGTGATCTGGGGCGGCGACCTGCGCGGCTACGAGTACCTGGCCGACCCGGTGCAGGTGGCGGGCATGCGCTTCACCGAAAACAAGCTGGTGCTGTTCGGCGTGGCGCTGGCGCTGTCGGCCGCGCTGATCGCGCTGCTTCGGCTCACCTTGCTGGGCAAGGCCGTGCGGGCGCTGATGCAGTCGCCCACGGGCGCACAGCTGGTGGGCATCAACACGCGGCGCCTGCACCCCATGATGTTCGGCATTGGCCTCGGCCTCTCGGGCGTGGCGGGGGCACTGCTGTCGATGACCTACGAGATCTCTCCCTCGATGGGCGAGCCCTATACCGTGACGGCGCTGATCGTCATCACGCTGGGCGGCTTCGGCAGCCTGGCGGGCAGCCTGGCCGGCGGCCTGCTGCTGGGCGTGGTCGAGGCCCTGGGCATGCACTTCAGCAGCCCCTCTCTCAAGATGCTGCTGAGCTATGCGGTGTTTATCGGCGTGCTGATCTGGCGCCCCAACGGTCTTTTCTCGAAAAAATGACGATCCATTCCAACAAGCCCTGGCTCGCGCTCGCCGCGGGCACGGCCGTGGTCGGCACCCTGCCCTGGCTGGTGTCCGAGTTCGTGGCTTCGGTGCTGCTCAGCTGCCTGATGTACATCGCGCTGGCCACGAGCTGGTCGCTGTTCTGCGGCGCCACGCGCTACCTGTCGCTGGCCACCTCGGCCTTCTTCGGCATCGGCGCGTACGCCAGCGCCACGCTGCTGGGCAGCCTGCCCTGGCCGCTGGTGATCGTGGCGGGCGCCGTGATCGCCGCCGTGGTGGCCGTGGTCATGGGCGCGGCCGTGCTGCACCTGCGCGGCACCTACTTCGCGGTGCTGACCTTCGGCATGACGGAGCTGATCCGCCACGCGGTGACCTTTGTCGAGAAACAGGTCTCTGGCACCGTGGGCCGCGTGCTCACCGTGGTGCCCAGCAACGAGACGGTGTACCTCACGGTGCTGCTGATCGCGGCGGGCTCCGTCGCCACGGCCATTGCCGTGAAGCGCAGCCGCTTCGGCCTGGCGCTCTCGGGCATCGGTGCCGACGAGCAGCGCGCCCAGACCCTGGGCGTGGACACGCGCCTGGCCAAGATCGCGGGCTTCGGCATCACCGCGGCCTTTGCCGGCGCCGTGGGCGCCGCCATGGCCGTGCGCTGGACCTACATCGAGCCGGCCGCGGTGTTCAGCCCCTTCATCGGCTTCCAGACGGTGCTGATCGCGCTGATCGGCGGCGCGGCGAGCATCGGCGGCCCGGTGCTCGCGGCCATCGTGTTCAGCCTGCTGGCCGAGACGCTGCGCTTGCAACTGCCGTACGGCTACATGATGGTGCTGGGCCTGCTGCTCATCCTGTGCGTGATGTACCTGCCCAACGGGCTGGCCACGCTGTGGCAACGCAAGCGAACCACCCCAGCTGCTGCGGAGGCCGGCCATGTCTGAAGCCCTGTTGACCATTGACAGCGTGACCGTGCGCTTTGGCGGGCTGACCGCCGTGGACGGCGTGAGCGCCGCGCTGCATGCGGGCGAACTGATCGGCATCATCGGCCCCAACGGTGCGGGCAAGACCACGTTCTTCAACGCCATCTCGGGCGTGCAGCCGCCCACCTCGGGCCGGCTGGTGAGCGGGGCTGACGAGTTGACCGGCAAGGGCCCGCACCACTATGCGGCCCATGGCATCGCGCGCACCTTCCAGACGCCGCGCGTGTTCCCCGACATGACGGTGCGCGACAACGTGCGCTTCGGCATGCAGTTCGCGGGCCGCCATCGCCAGGGCCCCGCGGGCCTGCGCAGCGAGGACGAGATCCTGGCCATGCTGGGCCTGTCGGCCCTGGCCGAGCGGCCCGCCGCCGACGTGACGCCCTCGCAGCAGCGCCTGCTGGAGATCGGCATGGCCCTGGGCACACGCCCGCGCCTGCTGCTGCTCGACGAGGTGGCTGCCGGCCTGACCGAGGCCGAGGTGGACGCCATGGCCCAGCGCATCCGCCGCCTGCGCGATGACTGGGGCCTGACGGTGGTGTGGATCGAGCATGCGGTGACCACCCTGCTCAAGTACGTGGAGCGCGTGCTGGTGCTGCACCAGGGCCGCAAGATCGCCGACGGCACACCCGCCGAGGTGGTGCGCAACAAGGAGGTCATCGAGGCCTACCTGGGCGATGAGATGGCGGCCAGCAGCGAAGGAGCAACGGCATGAGCGGCGCACAGCTTTCCGTACAGGGCCTGACCACCGGCTACAACGGCTTCCAGGTGCTGCAGGACCTGTCGCTGGAAGCCCAGCCCGGCATCACCGTGATCGTGGGCCCCAATGGCGCGGGCAAGACCACACTGCTCAAGGCGCTGGCGGGGCTGCTGCCGCGCCAGGGCACGGTGCAGCTCGACGGCCAGGCCGTACCGGCCCTGAACGCGACGGCCTGCGTGCAGCGCGGCCTGGCCCTGGTGGCCGAAGGGCGCCAGCTGTTCCCGCAGATGACGGTGACCGAGAACCTGGAGCTCGGTGGCTGGCTGGTGCCGGCGCGCGTGCGCGCCGAGCGCCTGGCCCAGGCCTTCGAAGACTTTCCGCGCCTGAGGGAACGCGCCCAGCAGTTGGCCGGCACCATGAGCGGCGGCGAGCAGCAGATGGTGGCCGTGGCCCGCGCCATGATGAGCGGCCCGCGCCTCTTGATGCTGGACGAGCCCTCGCTGGGCCTGGCACCGCGCATGGTGGACGAGCTGCTCGCCATCGTGCAGCGCATTGCCGCGCAGGGCGTCACCGTGCTCATGGTGGAGCAGAACGTGCGCAAGGCGCTGCAGGTGGCGCAGCGCGGCTATGTGCTGGAGCGCGGGCGCATCGTGGCCTCGGGCGAGGCATCGAGCTTGCTGCAATCGGATGCAGTGCGGCAGGCCTATCTGGGCGTGGCCTGATCACTCCCCGTCCTTCCTTTTTCTTCTTCCTTCTTGTTCTTTCTTTCCTTGTTGTTCAGGAGATTGATTCCATGACTGCCATTTCCATGCTGATCAACGGCGAGCGCGTGCAGGCCACGGGCGGCGCCACCTTCGAGCGCCGCAACCCGCTGGACGGGTCCGTGGCCACCACCGCCCCGGCCGCCACGGTGGCCGACGCCAAGGCGGCTGCCGATGCCGCCGCCAAGGCCTTCCCCGCCTGGTCGGCGCTGGGCCCCAATGCGCGCCGGGCTTTGCTGCTCAAGGCTGCGCATGCGCTCGAAGCCAAGGGCGAGGCCTTTGCCGCCGCCATGGCGGCCGAGACCGGCGCCTCGGGCCTGTGGGCCGGCTTCAACGTGCACCTGGCGGCAGGATTGCTGCAGGAGGCCGCCGCCCTGACCACGCAGATCGCGGGCGAGGTGATCCCCTCCGACGTGCCAGGCAGCCTGGCCATGGGCGTGCGCCAGCCGGCAGGCGTGGTGCTGGGCATCGCGCCGTGGAATGCGCCCATCATCCTGGCCACGCGCGCCATCGCCACGCCGCTGGCCTGCGGCAACACCGTGATCCTCAAGGGCTCGGAACTGAGCCCCGCCACGCATGGTTTGATCATCGAGGCCCTGCAGGAGGCCGGTTTCCCCGCAGGCGTGGTGAATTTCGTGACCAATGCACCGGCCGATGCCGGCGCAGTGGTCGAGGCCATCGTGGCCCACCCGGCCGTGCGCCGCGTGAACTTCACGGGCTCGACCAAGGTCGGCCGCATCGTCGCGCAGACCTGCGCCAAGTACCTCAAGCCCACGGTGCTGGAACTGGGCGGCAAGGCGCCGCTGGTGGTGCTCGACGATGCCGATGTGGACGCGGCCGTGGATGCGGCCATCTTCGGCTCGTTCGCCAACTCGGGCCAGATCTGCATGTCCACCGAGCGCATCGTGGTGGATGACGCCATCGCCAACGATTTCGTGGCCCGCTTCGCGGCGCGTGCCCAGGCGCTGCCGCTGGGCGATCCGCGCAAGGGCCCGGTGGTGCTGGGCTCGGTGGTGGACATGGCCACCGTGCTGCGCTGCAACGCGCTGATCGACGACGCCCTGGCCAAGGGTGCCAAGCTGGTGTGCGGCGGCAAGAGCGAGAACACGCTGATGCCCGCGACCATCCTGGACCATGTGACGCCCGAGATGGACGTCTACCGCGAGGAATCCTTCGGCCCGCTCAAACCCATCGTGCGCGTGAAGGGCGTGGAGGAAGCGATCGCCTGCGCCAACGACAACGAGTTCGGCCTGTCTGCCGCCGTCTTCGGCCGCGACATCGCCCGTGCCTGGAACGTGGCTGCGCGCATCGAGTCGGGGATCTGCCACGTCAATGGACCGACAGTGCACGACGAAGGCCAGATGCCGTTTGGCGGGGTCAAGAACTCGGGATGGGGACGGTTTGGGGGGATGGCGGGGGTGCGGGAGTTCACGGAGTTGCGCTGGATTACGGTGCAGACTGCGGCGCGGCACTATCCGTTCTGAGCGAGCTTCTTCGGCCCTTGCCGCTGGCATGCCTCTTCGCAGGGCGGGAGCCGGGATGTGCGCCCGGCGGCGCAGTAACTTTCTCTTGTCTCGCCAAGAGAAAGTCACCAAAGAGAAAGCGACCCTGCTGTCCGTGTCCCTTCGCTCCGCTACGGGCAACCTGCGATGCTCGAAGCTGGGGTGCGCCGAAGAACTCCCTGCGCTGCCTCTTAGAGGCAGCTCCGGTCAAACAGCTTCGGCGAGCTAGACAACGATGCGCGTGTCCTTCGGCACGCGCTCACCCCAGCTCCTGCGCTTCTCGGCACGTCCAGAAGGGATTGGGGGCCCCACACGGGCCATCGCGTCGCTCGGCCTGTGGTCCTTCGCTGCGCTCGGCTCGCCGCCCGTCGGCAGCGCGCAGCGCGAATCGACCCCAGGCGCAGCTGCGCAGCAGCCGTCCCTGAGCCCGCTCCCCACCCCTCTGGCTGCGCCGAGAAGCGCAGGAGCTGGGGTGGGCGTGTGTGCCGAAGGACACACACGCTTCGTCTTCTAGCTCGTCGATGCTGTTTGAGCGGAGTTCGAAGAACGTAGCGAGATGGTATGGACGCCTCCCCCCCTGCCGATGATGCGCAGCGCAGTCCGTAGCCCTTGCCACAAAGTGAGTGGGGTCTCGCATCTGACGGC
>NZ_JACHLK010000014.1 GCF_014207955.1 Acidovorax soli | reverse complement strand
GACGCAGACAGCGGGGCGCTGTTTCTTTGCCTACTTTCTTTTTGCGCAAAAAGAAAGTAGGTGCGCCGCCGGGCGCACATCCCGGCTCCCGCCCTCAAACAAGCAAAGAGGCCAGCAAAGACCGTCAGCCCAACAACCGAGCCAAAGTCAACAAAGCCAGCAACAGCATCCACACCACCACCGACCTCCACACCAGCCCCACGACACTGCGCAAATGCCCCACTTCAGGCTCCCGCCCAGGGGTGGAATCGCTATCCCCCATGTCCGCATCGATCTCCAACCCCTGCGGCGTATGCAATACAGACCGTGCCTTGAGCGCCTCACCACCCAGACGGACATTGATGGCACCCGCAGTAGCAGCCAACACCACCCCGTCGTTGTCATTGGGAAAGCGCTGCGCATGGAAACGCCAACCCTCGATGGCCTCCTCGAAGCTGCCCACTACCGCAAAGCTCAGTGCGGTCAGGCGCGCAGGCACCCAGTCAACCAGCGTCCAGGCCTGCGCCGAAGCGCGCTGCAGCGATTCGCTCGCGGGCTGGGATCCCATGCGCTGGCGGTGGTGCCAGTAGCGCGAGGCGAACTCGGCCAGGCGGTACAGCACTGCGCCCGTGGGGCCGAGCCCCAGCGCCGCGAGCACCGAGAACCAGGCCAGCACGCCGAACACGTGGCGGTGGGCGGCGATCACCGAGTACTCGATCACGTGGCGCACGATCTCGCTGCGCGGCAAGAGGCCCACGTCCACCTGCTGCCAGTGGGCCAGGCGTTCGCGGGCCGCATCCTCGTTGCCCTCTTCCAGCGCATCGCGGATGCCCGTGAAATGGTGGCTGAACTGCCGGAAACCCAGGGTGATGTAGAGCACCGCCACGCTCCAGAGCACGGCAAACGGCCAGCCCAGCCCCCACAGCAGCAGCCAGTGGATGGCCAGCACCACCAGCGAAGGCACGAGCACCGCCAGGCCCCAGGCCACCCAGCCATGGTGCGACTTGCCGGCGTCGAAATTGCGGCTCACCGACAGCGCCCAGGCACGCAGGCCGGCGTGGATGGGATTGCTGCGGGCCAGCGGGCGGGCCTGCTCGATCAGCAGAGCGAACAGGATGGCGAAGAAACTCATGGGCGCCAATGATACTGGCGCCAGGCCCCTGGAGTACCCGGCAGCACCCTAAGCCGCACCGGTGCCGGCTGCCCTCAGCAGCCTCAGGCCAGCATGAAGCGGTAGAAATTGCGCAGCATGCCCGCCGTGGCGCCCCAGATGTGGTGGTTCTTCTCACCGTCCTGGTAGGGCATGGAGAACCATTCACGGGCCAGGCCCTGCCACTCCAGCCGGTGGCGCTGGTGATTCGCAGGGTCGAGCAGAAAGGCCAGCGGCACCTCGAACAGGTCCGCCACCTCATAGGGATTGGGCGTGAGCACGCAATCGGGCTGCACCAGCGCGACCACGGGGGTGATGATGAAGGAGGTGCCGGTCACGTAGGTGGGCAAGGTGCCCAGCACCTCCACGTACTGGCGCTCGAGCCCCACTTCCTCGAAAGCCTCGCGCAGCGCCGTGTCCGCCGGGTCGGTGTCCTCGGGGTCGGCCCGCCCACCGGGAAAGGCGATCTGCCCCGAATGCGTGGACAGGTGCGCCGTGCGCTCGGTCAACAGCACCATGGGTTGCTCGCGCAGCACGATGGCCAGCAGCACGGAGGCGTGGGCCGGCTCGCGGTTGGTGAACTTGCGCTCCAGCACCACTTCGGGCTCCCACTGCGGTGGGTGCGCAAAGCGCAGGCGCAAGGCCTCGGGGGTCTGCGCGGCCAGCGCAACCGCAGGCAGATGTGCATCCACCCCCACCACAGGCACCTTGCGCGGATCGAAATCGGGCAGCGTGGACAGGGGCGGGATGACGGAAGACACAGGGCTGATCAGCGGTTTCACTGGGCGGTCAATGGATGGATGGATGAAGGACAGAGCCGAGAAAAGCAAAAAGCCGCTACAGGCAGGCTGTAGCGGCTTGTCTGGGCGGGGCCAGTCCTCAGGCTGCGGTAGCGGCAGCAGCCTTGGCGCGCGAAGGCAGCTTTTCCTTGATACGTGCCGACTTGCCGCTGCGGTCGCGCAGGTAGTACAGCTTGGCACGGCGCACGTCACCGCGGCGCTTGACTTCGATGCTGGCGATCAGCGGGCTGTAGGTCTGGAACGTACGCTCCACGCCTTCGCCGCTGGAGATCTTGCGCACGGTGAAGCCGCTGTTCAGGCCGCGATTGCGCTTGGCAATCACCACACCTTCGTAAGCCTGCACGCGCTTGCGGTTGCCTTCCACCACGTTCACGCTCACGATGACGGTGTCACCAGGGGCGAATTCGGGGATGGTCTTGTTGAGGCGGGCGATTTCTTCCGCTTCCAGGGTTTGAATCAGGTTCATCTTTACATCCAACGATCATGTCCGCGCCAAAAATGGCAGCGTCGGGATTGACGTCTCAGTGTTTCGCACAAGTGGTGGGAGCCTGCATGCCCCACACCCTTTTTCCAGCAAAACGGCCGGCCAGAGGATCGAAAAGCCTTTGATTATAGCAAGTCAGCGCAATTTGGCCAAGACGGCCTCGTCCGAAGGCGTGATCCGGCCCGCCGCCCGGGCCGCCGTGATCAGCTCGGGGCGGTGGCGCGCTGTGATGGCCAGGCGCTGGTCACGCCGCCAGCGCTCGATCTGCGCATGGTGGCCGGACATCAGCGCGGCCGGCACGGCCTGGCCCGCCCACTCCTCGGGACGGGTGTAGTGCGGACAGTCCAGCAGGCCATCGAGTGCGGGATTGAAGCTGTCAAGCTGGTGGCTGCCCTCGTCGTTGAGCACGCCGGGCTGCAGGCGCGCCACGGCATCGAGCAAGGCCATGGCGGCGATCTCGCCACCCGACAGCACGAAATCGCCCAGGCTGATCTGCGCATCCACATGGGCGTCGATGAAGCGCTGGTCGATGCCCTCGTAGCGCCCGCACAGCAGCACGGCCCCCGCGCTGGCGGACCAGCGCTCCACGGCCGGATGGTCCAGGGTGGCGCCGATGGGCGAGAACAGCACCAGCGGCGCCTGGCTTTCGGCCGGCTCGGCGCGCTCGGCACGGATGGCCGCCAGGCACTGCGCCAGGGGCTCGGCCAGCATCACCATGCCCGGGCCGCCGCCAAAAGGCCGGTCGTCGACACGGCGGTAGTTGCCCTCGGCGTGGTCGCGCGGGTTCCACAGCCGCACATCGACCTGGCCACCGGCATAGGCACGGCGCGTCACACCCGCAGCCAGGAAGGGCGCGAACAGCTCGGGGAACAGCGTGATGACGTCAAAGCGCATGGCAAGGGCGCGTGGCGGCTCAGTAGTCGGCCTGCCAGTCGACGGTGATGCGCTTTTCGGACAGCTCGACCTTGTCGACGAAGTGGGCGACGAAGGGGATCATGCGCTCCTGGGCCTTGCCGCCCTCTTCGTAGTCGATCACCAGCACCGTCTGCGGGCCGGTGGACAGCAGTTCGCGCACGGTGCCCAGGGCCAGGCCCTCGCGGTTGACCACGGCCAGGCCGATCAGGTCGACCCAGTAGTACTCGTCGGTGGCGGTGGAGGGGAAACTCGAACGCGGCACGAAGATGCGCGCGCCGCGCAGCGCCTCGGCGCCGTTGCGGTCGTCGATGCCCTGGGCCCAGGCCACCACGGTGTCCGAATGGTCTTTGGCCTGGCGGATGGGCAGCAGCACCGTGCCGGTGAAGGTCTTGGCGCCCCGCTCGGACGGCTGCAAGTACCAGCGCTTGGAGGAAAACAAGGCCTCGGGGTTGCTGCTGTGCGGCACCACCTTGAACCAACCCTTGATACCCCAGGCGTCGGCAATGCGCCCCACTTCGATGGCATCGGCGGGCAGCTCGGCAGGCTCAAGGGTCAGGTTCATGGCAAAGATCTCGGAAATAGGAAAAGGGCGGGTCCCGCCAGGCAAGCCGACGGAACCCGCCCTTTCCGGGGAGCTATCAGGCAGCCTTCTTGGCGGCTTGCTTGATCAGGCGGTCCACGGTAGGCGAGGACTGGGCGCCCACGCTCTTCCAGTACGTCAGGCGGTCCTGGGCGATGCGCAGGCCTTCTTCGGTTTCCTTGGCGGTGGGGTTGTAGAAGCCCAGACGCTCGATGAAGCGGCCATCGCGGCGCACGCGCTTGTCAGCAACGACGATGTTGAAAAATGGACGGCCCTTGGAGCCGCCGCGGGAGAGTCGAATGACGACCATGATTTATCCTTCGGGTGGTGGACTTGGGCGGTATTGCCAAAAGCCACAGTGTTCGCAACCATATTCGCAACGCTTGAGACACGCGACATGGCCACCCGGCCAGCGACACGCTGCAAAGCCCGCGATTATATCCCTTTCCCCGAAAAGCGTGCCATACACTTTGATGGCCCCGCACAAAGCGCCTTTAGCAGCAATGCCCACCATCCGCCCGAGCACCGACGCCGACCTGCCCGCCATCACCGCCATCTACGCCCACCACGTGCTGCACGGCACGGGCACCTTCGAGATCGATCCCCCGTCGGAGGCCGACATGGCAGGCCGCCGCACCGATGTGCTGGGCCGCGGCCTGCCCTGGCTGGTCGCTGAACAGGACGGACAGGTGCTGGGCTTTGCCTACGCCAACTGGTTCAAGCCGCGCCCGGCCTACCGCTTCTCGGCCGAGGACTCCATCTACGTGGCCGACAGCGCCCGCGGCATGGGCCTGGGCCGGCAACTGCTGGCCGAACTCATCGTGCAGGCCGAAGCGGCCGGTGTGCGCAAGCTGCTGGCGGTGATCGGCGACTCGGCCAATGCCGGCTCCATCGGCGTGCACCGCGCCCTGGGCTTCACCGAGGCGGGCGTGCTGCGCTCCATGGGCTGGAAGTTCGGCGCCTGGCGCGACATCGTGCTCATGGAAAAGACCCTGGGCGCGGGCGACACCACTTCGCCGGAATAATCCACCCCATGAAAAACAAGACCCTGGCCGCCTGGCTGGCCTTCCTCGGCGGCCCCCTGGGCCTGCACCGCTTCTACCTGCATGGCATGGGCGACATGCTGGGCTGGCTGCTGCCCATTCCCACGGCGCTGGGGCTGTACGGCATCCAGCGCGTGCAGCAATTCGGCCAGGACGACCACACCAGCTGGATGCTGATCCCCTTGCTGGGTTTCACCATCGCGGGCTGCGCCCTCAGGGCCATCCTCTACGGGCTGATGACACCCGAGCGCTGGAATGCGCGCTTCAACCCCTCGGCCGCCCAGGAAGCCCCTGCTGGCCAGACCCGCTGGCTCACCATCGGCGCCATCGTGGTCTCGCTGCTGCTGGGCACCACGGTGCTGATGGCGAGCATCGCCTTCAGCTTTCAGCGCTATTTCGAATACCAGATCGAAGAGGCGCGCAAGATCTCGCAGTAGCGGCCAGACCCCCACAGAAAAAAGCCCCCGGAAGCGATCCCGGGGGCTTTTTTTTGGGGGTGCATGCCGCGGATCAGTACAGCTGCAGGCTCACCCAGTAGGCAATCGCTGCCACGAAGGCGCTGGCCGGAATGGTGAGCACCCAGGCCCAGACGATGTTGCCGGCCACCCCCCAGCGCACGGCGCTGGCGCGCTGGGTGGAGCCCACACCGACGATGGCGCCGGTGATGGTATGCGTGGTGGAGACCGGAATGCCCAACGTGGTGGCCAGGAACAGGGTGAGCGCTCCACCCGTCTCGGCGCAGAAGCCGCCCACGGGCTTGAGCTTGGTGATCTTCTGGCCCATGGTCTTGACGATGCGCCAGCCGCCGAACATGGTCCCGAGGCCGATGGCCACATAGCAGCTCACGATGGTCCAGGTCGGGGGCGAGGCATCGGTCGTCGACGCGTAGCCGGTGGCGATCAGCAGCAGCCAGATGATGCCGATGGTCTTTTGCGCGTCGTTGCCGCCGTGGCCCAGGCTGTAGGCACCTGCAGAGACCAGCTGCAGGCGCCGGAACCATTTGTCCACCTTGCTCGGCCGGGAGCGCCGGAAGATCCAGGCCACAGCCACCATCATCAGCGAGCCCAGGGCAAAGCCCAGCAGCGGCGAGACGAAGATGAAGGCCACGGTCTTGAGGATGCCGGTGGAAATCAGTGCGCTCGCGCCGGCCTTGGCGATCACAGCGCCCACGATGCCGCCGATCAGCGCATGCGAGGAGCTGCTGGGGATGCCGTAGTACCAGGTGATGACGTTCCAGGTGATGGCGCCCACCAGGGCGCCGAAGACCACGTGCGTGTCCACGATGCCGGGCTGCACGATGCCCTTGCCCACGGTGGCAGCCACGCTCAGGTGGAACACGAAGATGGCCACGAAATTGAAGAATGCCGCGAACAGCACCGCTTGCGCGGGCTTGAGCACGCCGGTGGAGACCACCGTGGCGATCGAGTTGGCGGCATCGTGGAACCCGTTCATGAAGTCGAACAGGAGAGCGAGCGCCACGAGCAGGACGACAACCCACAGGGCTGCTTGTACGGTTTCCATGCTGCTGAGCCCTGCCGATCAGGAGTTCTCGAGGACGATGCCCTCGATGCAATTGGCCACGTCCTCGCACTTGTCGGTGATGGTTTCCAGCAGTTCGTAGATCGCCTTGAGCTTGATCACCTCGCGCACATCGGGCTCTTCGCGGAACAGCTTGCTCATGGCGCTGCGCATGACGCGGTCGGCATCGCCCTCGAGGCGGTCGATTTCCTCGCAGGTCTTGAGCGCGGCCTCGGCCACCGAGGGATCGGCGATCTTGTCGAGCAGCTTCACGGCATCGCGCAGGCGCTCGCAGCACTTGAGGCTCAGGTCGGTGAGGCGCGTGATCTCGTCCGTCATGTGGCGCACGTCGTACAGCGCCATGGTTTCGGCCGAATCCTGGATCAGGTCGGCCACGTCGTCCATGGTGTTGATGAGCGTGTGGATCTGCTCGCGATCGATGGGGGTGATGAAGGTCTTGTGGATGGCCTTGTTGACCTCGTGCGTCACGCGGTCGGCCGCGCGCTCGGCGTTGTCCACGTCCTGGTTGTACTTGTCGCGCAGGTGGGGGTCGTTGTAGTTCGCCACCAGTTGCGAGAAGGCGCGAGCCGCTTCCACGATGCGGTCCGCATGCTGGTTGAACATTTCGAAAAAGTTGCCTTCGCGTGGCAACAGCTTGGCAAACAGCATGGAAGAGGCTCCTGGAACGGGGGTGTGATTTCTTGGAAATGACGACGCCATGACAAACCCATGACGCCAACGTGACTGCCGCGAGTTTAACCGGCGGGCCGTTGCAGGCCGGCCCCAGGCCCATGGCAGCGGCTTCGCCCAGGGCAGGCAAGCCCGGGACGGGCCTACCCGCCGGCCACCCCACGTCCTACAAGGCCGGGAGGACACGCGCCTTAGATTGGGCGTTCGCCTCGGGGGTGCCCTCACCCGCCGAACCACCCCACATTCCAAGGACATCCCCATGCCATCTTCACCCCTCAGAACGATCCCCTGGCTGCTAGCGGCCGCCTGTGCCGCCACCGGCGTTCAGGCACAGACCGGCAGCACGTCGCAAAAGCAGCGCGACTCCGTCATCCCGTACACGCAGCAAGGCTACATCGGCCTGAGCGGCGGCCGCTCCAACTACGACCTGAGCGCCGGCCCGGCGGGCACCGGCCTGGGCTTCGACGACTCCGACTCGGCCTGGAAACTCTCCACCGGCGGCTACTTCCACCCCAACGCGGGTGTGGAGCTGAGCTACCTGAATGCCGGCAAGGCCCACCGCCTGGGCGGCACGACCCGGGCCCAGGGCGTGAACCTGAGCCTGATCGGGCGGGCCCCGCTCAACGAGCAATTCGATCTCTTTGGCAAGGTCGGCACCACCTACGGCCGCACGCGCACCACGGGCTTCTCGGGCCTGGGCGTGGCCACGGGCAAGGACAGTGGCTTCGGCCTGTCCTACGGCCTGGGTGCGCGCTGGAATTTCAACCAGCAATGGGCTGCCGTCGTGGAGTGGGAACGCCACAAGTTCCACTTCGCTGACGACAACGCGGGCGTGAAGATGACCACGCTGGGCGTGCAGTACAAGTACTGAGCCTGCAGGGCAGGCCCCATGAAAAATGCCGCCCGGGGGCGGCATTGTCTTGCGGGTGCGCCCAGGGGGCTTATTCGCCCAGGTAGGCGGCACGCACCTTGGGGTCGCTCAGCAGCTCCTGGCCCGGGCCGGTCATGGTGATCAGGCCCGACTCCATCACGTAGCCGCGGTCGGCGATCGCCAGGGCGCGGCTGGCGTTCTGCTCCACCAGCACGATGGTCACGCCCAAGGCGTACACGTCACGCACCACCTCGAAGATCTTGTCCACCATGATGGGCGACAGACCCATGGAGGGTTCGTCCAGCAGCAGCACCTTGGGCTGGCTCATCAGGGCGCGGCCCATGGCCAGCATCTGCTGTTCACCGCCCGACATGGTGCCGGCCAGCTGGTCCTTGCGCTCGCGCAGGCGCGGGAAGATGGTGAACATCTTCTCGATGTCGGCCAGGATGCCCGCCTTGTCCTTGCGGATGTAGGCGCCCATCTGCAGGTTCTCGGTGATGGTCATGCGCGCGAACACGCCACGGCCTTCGGGCACCATGACCAGGCCCTCCTTGACCAGGTCCCAGGCGCCCTTGCCCTTGATGCTCTTGCCCAGGTACTCGATGTCGCCATCGCCCATGGGCAGCGTGCCCGTGATGGCCTTCATGGTGGTGGTCTTGCCCGCACCGTTGGAGCCGATCAGCGAGACCAGTTCGCCTTCGCGCACTTCGAAGTCCACGCCCTTGACGGCCTGGATACCGCCGTAGGCCACCTTCAGGCCCTTGACCTGCAGCAGTACCTTGTTGGATTTTTCGGCCATTCTCAGTGTCCTCCGGTGCCCAGATAGGCCTCAATCACTTTTTCGTTCTTCTGCACTTCGGCAGGGTTGCCTTCGGCAATCTGCTTGCCGTAGTCGAGCACGGTCACGCGGTCGCACAGGCCCATCACCAGCTTCACATCGTGCTCGATGAGCAGGATGGTGCGGTTGTCGTTGCGGATGCGGTCGATCAGCTCGCGCAGCTGCACCTTCTCGGTGGCGTTCATGCCGGCGGCGGGCTCGTCCAGCGCAATCAGCTGGGGGTCGGTGGCCAGGGCACGGGCGATTTCCAGGCGGCGCTGGTCGCCATAGCTCAGCGTGCGCGCCTTGTAGTCGGCGAACTTGCCGATGCCCACGTAGTCGAGCAGTTCCTGCGCGCGCTTGGCGATGGCCGCTTCTTCCTCCTTGAAGCCCTTGGTGCGGAACACCGCACCCACCAGGCCGGACTTGGTGCGGATGTGGCGGCCCACCATCACGTTCTCGAGCGCCGTCATCTCGGCGAACAGGCGGATGTTCTGGAAGGTGCGGGCAATGCCCGCCTTGGCCACTTCGTGCACGGCCGTGGGCTCGTAGGGCTTGCCCGCGAGCTCGAAGGTGCCGCTGTCGGGCGTGTACAGGCCGGTGATCACGTTGAAGAAGGTGGTCTTGCCTGCGCCGTTGGGGCCGATCAGGCCGTAGACCTGACCGCGCTCAATGGTGATGCCCACGTCGGAGAGGGCCTGCAAGCCGCCGAAGCGCTTGGAAATGCCGGCGACCTTCAGCACCACATCGTTGGATTTCTCTGCCATGTTCTAACTTTCTGCGGTGTTCATCAGGACTTCTGAGCCAGGCTCTTGCCGTGCTCAGGTGCGGGCCACAGGCCACGGGGGCGCATCAGCATGATGACGATCATCGCCACGGCGATCAGGAACTGGCGCAGGATGGCGGAATCGAGGCGGCCATCGGTCATGGCCTGCAGCGGGCCGGCGACGTAGCGCAGCACTTCGGGCAGCGCCGACAGCAGCACCGCACCCAAGATCACGCCGGGGATGTGGCCGATACCGCCGAGCACCACCATGGCGACGATCATGACCGACTCCATCAGGCTGAACGACTCGGGCGAGACAAAGCCCTGGAAGGCACCGAACATGGCGCCCGAGACGCCACCGAACGAGGCGCCCATGCCGAAGGCCAGCAGCTTGAGGTTGCGGGTGTTGATGCCCATGGCCTTGGCGGCGATCTCGTCTTCGCGGATGGCCATCCAGGCGCGGCCGATGCGCGAATCCTGCAGGCGGTAGCAGATCACGATGCTGATGATCACCAGCGCCAGGAACAGGTAGTAGTACAGCGTGACGGAGTTGATGTCGAAGCCGAACACCTCCAGGCGCTTGCCCAGGTCCAGGCCGAAGATCTTGACCGAGTCGATCTGGCCCAGGCCCTTGGGGCCGTTGGTCAGGTTGACGGGGTGGTCCAGGTTGTTCAGGAAGATGCGGATGATTTCGCCGAAGCCCAGGGTCACGATGGCCAGGTAGTCACCGCGCAGCTTGAGGGTTGGCGCCCCGAGCAGGGCCCCGCAGACCGCCGCTATCAGCGCCGCCAACGGTATCACCAGCCACAGCGAGGTGTGCAGGCCATTGGGGAACATGGCGGCGAAGGCCGCGAAGGTATCGGCCAGGTGGGGCGATGCCATCAGCGCGAACAGGTAGGCGCCCACGGCGTAGAAGGCCACATAGCCCAGGTCCAGCAGGCCGGCGTAGCCGACCACGATGTTCAGGCCCAGGGCCAGCATCACGTACAGCAGGGCCAGATCGGCGATGCGCACCCAGGCGTTGCCGAAGGATTGCAGGATCAGCGGGAGGATCAGCAGCGCGATGCCGCCCACGACCCATTTGGCAAGGTTGTTGTTCTTCATGACAGGGTCCTCAGGCTCGGTCGGCCACACGTTCACCCAGCAGGCCCGAAGGACGCAGCGTGAGGATGATGATCAGCACGATGAATGCAAAGATGTCGGTGTAGTGGCTGCCCAGCAGGCCGCCCGTGAGGGTGCCGATGTAGCCCGAGCCGATGGCTTCGATCAGGCCCAGCAGGATGCCGCCGACCACCGCGCCGGCCAGGTTGCCGATGCCACCGAACACGGCCGCCGTGAAGGCCTTGAGGCCCGGCAGGAAGCCCATGGTGTGCTGCGCCGTGCCGTAGTTGGAGGCGTACATGATGCCGGCGATGGCCGCCAGCACAGCGCCGATGATGAAGGTGGCCGAGATCACCATGTCGGGCTTGACGCCCATGAGCGAGGCCACGCGGGGGTTCTCGGCCGTGGCGCGCATGGCACGGCCCAGGTTGGTGTGGTTCACCAGGTAGACCAGCGAAGCCAGGGCAATCGCGGTCACGCCCAGGATCAGGATCTGCGTGGGGGTGATGAAGGCGCCACCGATCTGGAACGGCGAGCTTGGCAGCATCGTCGGATAGGGCTTGTAGTTGGGCTTCCAGATGATCATGGCCAGCGTCTGCAGCAGGATGGACATGCCGATCGCGGTGATCAGGGGCGCCAGGCGCGGGCTGCTGCGCAGCGGCCGGTAGGCCACTTTTTCAATCACGAAGTTCAGTGTGGCTGCGACCACGCAGGCAATGATGGTGGCCAGCAGCAGGATCAGCCAGCCAGGTGCGCCGGGCATGGCCCCTTGCATCATGCCAATACAGCTCCAACTGGTGAGTGCACCGATCATGAGCACCTCGCCGTGGGCGAAGTTGATCAGTTGAATAATGCCGTACACCATCGTATAGCCCAAGGCTATCAAGGCGTACATGCTGCCGAGAACCAGACCGTTGATGATCTGTTGCAGCAAAATGTCCATAAGAGAAGTCCTTCGTTTGTAACGCACCCCAAGCGCAGGCACCGGAATCGGTACAGCCTTGTGGGCCCGACTGCCATCTAGCAAAAAACCCGCCAGAGATGCAGCTGTGCGGGTTTGTGGACGGGATTGTAGCCAGTAGTGTCAGGAGGCCCTCTGCGGCTTTGGGGGGGTTTTCCCTCGGGTTCGCAAGTCCATCAGTGACCGCCCGGGTACATAAGTTATTTTGATGCACGCAAGAATATTGCTGAGCAAACTTATTACCAAGGTCATGCAAAATCGGCATAAACGCAGTTTCGGGCGCAGCATACGCCCGTGCCGCACTCACTCCTCGGGAAGGATGGCGTCGTCGGCCGCTGCGTTGCGCTCGCGCAGCTCACGCAGTTTTTGTGCGATCTTGATTTCGAGCCCGCGCTCCACCGGCTGGTAGAAACCGGGCGCCTCCATGCCCTCGGGCAGGTAGTTCTCACCGGCCGCGAAGCCCCCTTCCTCGTCGTGCGCGTAGCGGTAGCCCTTGCCGTAATCGAGCTGCTTCATGAGCTGGGTCGGTGCATTGCGCAGGTGCATGGGCACCGGGCGCGTGCCATCTTGCTTCACCCAGGCGCGGGCGGCGTTGTAGGCCTTGTAGACCGCGTTCGACTTGGGCGCCACGGCCAAGTAGACCACGCATTCGGCCAATGCCAGCTCGCCCTCGGGCGTGCCCAGGCGCTCGTAGACCTCGGCGGCATCGAGCGCCAGGCGCAGCGCGCGCGGGTCGGCCAGGCCGATGTCCTCGCTGGCCATGCGCACCAGGCGCCGCGCCATGTAGCGCGGATCGGCCCCGCCATCAAGCATGCGCACCAGCCAGTACAGCGCCGCATCGGGGTCCGAGCCACGCACGGATTTGTGCAGCGCGCTGATGGTGTCGTAGAACTGCTCGCCTCCCTTGTCGTAGCGGCGCATGCGCTCGCCCAGCACCTTGAGCAGCCATTCGTCCGAAATCTCGGTCAGCTTCTCCTGCGCGGCCGCCATGGCCAGGGTTTCCAGCGTGTTGAGCAGGCGCCGCGCATCGCCGTCGGCATAGGCCACAAGCCGGTCGATGGCCGCCTGCTCGATGGCCGGCAGGGCCTTGTGCGACTGCGCCAGCGCCACGAGCTGCTGCAGGTCCTCGGCCGACAGCGGCTGCAGCACGTAGACCGCGGCACGCGACAGCAGCGCGGAATTGACCTCGAACGAGGGGTTCTCGGTGGTCGCACCGATGAAGGTGAACAGCCCGCTCTCCACATGCGGCAGGAAGGCGTCCTGCTGGCTCTTGTTGAAGCGGTGCACCTCGTCGACGAAGACGATGGTGCGCTGCTGCATGAGGCCGTCGCGCGCGAGCTCGGCCCGCTCCACGGCTTCGCGGATGTCCTTGACCCCGCCCAGCACGGCGCTGATGCTGATGAACTGCGCATCGAAGGCATCGGCCATCAGCCGGGCGATGGTGGTCTTGCCCACGCCCGGCGGCCCCCACAGGATGCAGCTGTGCGGGCGGCCCGATTCGAAGGCCAGGCGCAGCGGCATGCCGGGCCCGAGCACCTGCTGCTGCCCGATCACCTCGCCCAGCGTCCGCGGGCGCAGGCGCTCGGCCAGCGGCTGGTGGGCAGCGCCGGCGGAAGAAGGGGACGAAAGACTGCGCGAGGAACTCATGGAAGAAGCAATGGTGAAGCAGGCATGCAAGAGGGGCACCGCCCCACAGATGGAGGCCGGTCGGCCTGCTGCAAGCCGCAAGCTGGCCACGCCTCCCCCGATTCCAACACAGGCCCGCACCGCAAACGCCAACAATGTCACGAAATGCCGCGGCCGCTGCCGGGAATGCCCCCGCCTCCCGCCTATAAAGCGGGGCTGACAACCGCCCAGAGACCCTCCGCATGGCACATCCACTCCACCACCTCGCATGGCTGCGTCCGATCGCGCTGGCCGCCAGCCTCGCCCTCTGCGGGCTCGCGCTGCAGGCCCACGCGCAGGGCACGCCAGCCGCCGCGGGCGCAGTCGCCCAGGATACCGCCACGGCCTTGCAGGGCTGGTGGGAAGAATATTCGCCCTCGTCCAACATCGTGCAGTTCCTGCCCGACGGCACGTTGAAGCTCTACCTCAAGAAAGGCGAGATCGACGAGCTGCGCAGCCTGGACGGCACCTGGAAGATGGAGAGCGACGGCAAGACCATCGAAATGCTGTTCACCGTGCGCGGGCGCACCCTGACCCGGCGCGCCGAAATCTCCTTCGACGGCGCCGAAATGGTCATCAACGAGAAGAAGGCGGCACGCCCGACCCGCCACCGCAGGCATTCCGGGCAGTTGCCCGAGGCCTACCTCTGGTGAGCACGCGCTGCCGAACGTCCATGTCCCCTACCATTGCACCCATGACCCTTATTTCCAAGCCATCTTCCTTTTCCGGCCTGCTCCTGGGCCTGTCCCTGGCGCTGCTGGGCACCGCCGCCCACGCCGACGTGACCGAAGCCGAAGCCATCGAAGCCCAACTGGGCTCGGCGCTCGCATCGGCCGATTTCGCGGCCAAGAACTGCCCCAACCTCGGCATCAACGACGACAAGGTGCAGGAGCTGCTCAAGCGCATCAAGAAGAGCGCGGCCGACCTGCGCGCCGGCGAGGACTACGATGAGCAGCGCACCGTGGTCCAGCAGCTCGAAAAGCAGCAGGGCCGCGCCATGATCTGCATGGTGCTGCCCTCGGCGCACGGAGGCTACGCGCGCGGCGTCATCCAGAAGAAATAAGCGGCAGCGCTGCTCACTGCTTGACCACATCCGCCCCCGCAGGCGGCTTGAACTGGAAGGTGCTGGCGGGCAGTGGCGGGTTGGCCTGCATGCCGCTGAAGCGGATGGCCGAGCGCTGGCCGAAGCTGTCCAGGATGTCCAGGGCCGCGAGCTGCTCGCCGGCAAAACCCACGCGCACGCTCTGCAACTGCCCGTCCTTGGCCTTGGGGCGCGCCAGCACCCACTGCAGGCCATCGGCATCGGGCGCCGATTCGAGCGTGAAATCGGCCTTGAGCGCCGACAGGTCGGGCGCCGAAGCCAGCAAGGCCGCCGGTGTGGTGCCCAGGGCCTGGGCCTGGGCGCGCTGCGTGACCTGGTTCAGGTCCACGTCATGCAGCCACAGGGTCTGGCCATCGGCCACGATGGTCTGCTCGAACGGCTTCCTGTAGACGAACTTGAAACGCCCCGGGCGCTGGAACTCGAACGAACCGCTGGAATTCTTGGTGCGCGCTGTCTGCCCCTCCTTGGCCGGCGAGGTCACCACCTGGGTGAAGTCGGCGCGGCCCGTCTGGGTGCTCTTCATGAAGGATTCGAGGCTCTTGAGCCCGTCCGCGCTGGCCCAGGGGGCGCTGGCCGCGATCACGATGGCTGTCACAAGTTTTTTCAAAAATAGACTCCTTGGGTTGCAGGCAGGGTGCCCACAGCACCTCATTCGGGGCGAGCAGGCACCAGCACTTCACGCTGGCCGCTGGCAGTAAGGCCGCTCACCAGGCCGGCCTTCTCCATGTCCTCGAGCAGGCGCGCCGAGCGGTTGTAGCCGATGCGCAGCTTGCGCTGGACGTAGGAGATGCTGGCCTTGCGGTCCTTGAGCACCACTTCCACGGCCTGGTCGTACATGGGGTCTTTTTCACCCCCTTCACCACCACCGCCGTCCCCTGACAGATCCCCGTCGCCGTCCACAGTTCCGCCTTCGAGCACGCCCTCTATGTAGTCCGGCTCCCCTTGTTCCTTGAGGTAATGGACGACACGGTGGACTTCCTCGTCCGAGACGAAGGCGCCGTGCACCCGGATCGGCAGGCCGGTGCCGCTGGCCATGTAGAGCATGTCGCCCATGCCCAGCAGGGCCTCGGCGCCCATCTGGTCGAGGATGGTGCGGCTGTCGATCTTGCTGCTCACCTGGAAGGCGATGCGCGTTGGGATGTTGGCCTTGATCAGGCCGGTGATCACGTCCACGCTGGGGCGCTGGGTGGCCAGGATCAGGTGGATGCCGGCGGCGCGGGCCTTTTGCGCCAGGCGCGCGATCAGCTCCTCGATCTTCTTGCCCACCACCATCATCAGGTCGGCCAGCTCGTCGATCACCACCACGATGTGCGGCAGGCGCTGCAGCGGCTCGGGCTCTTCGGGTGTGAGGCTGAAGGGGTTGTAGATGAACTCCTCGCGCGCCTTGGCCTCGTCGATCTTGGCGTTGTAGCCGGCCAGGTTGCGCACGCCGAGCTTGCTCATGAGCTTGTAGCGGCGCTCCATCTCGGCCACGCACCAGTTCAGGCCATGGGCGGCCTGCTTCATGTCGGTGACCACTGGCGCCAGCAGGTGCGGAATGCCTTCGTAGACCGACATTTCCAGCATCTTGGGGTCGATCATCAAGAGGCGCACGTCGCGCGCCTCGGCCTTGTACAGCAGCGAGAGGATCATGGCGTTGATCCCCACCGACTTGCCCGAGCCCGTGGTACCGGCGACCAGCACGTGCGGCATCTTGGCCAGGTCGGCCACCACCGGGTTGCCCACGATGTCCTTGCCCAGTCCCATGGTGAGCAGGCTCTTGGCCTCGTGGTAGACCTGCGAGCCCAGGATCTCGGACAGGCGGATGGACTGGCGCTTGGCGTTGGGCAACTCCAGCGCCATGTAGTTCTTGCCCGGAATCGTCTCCACCACGCGGATGGACACCAGGCTCAGCGAGCGCGCCAGGTCCTTGGCCAGGCCCACGATCTGCGAGCCCTTCACGCCCGTGGCGGGCTCGATCTCGTAGCGCGTGATCACCGGGCCGGGCATGGCCGCGACCACGCGCACCTCCACGCCAAAGTCCTTGAGCTTCTTCTCGATCAGGCGGCTGGTCATCTCCAGCGTCTCGGGCGCCACGGTCTCCTGGCGCTGCTGGGCGCCGTCGAGCAGGTCCACCAGCGGCAGCTTGCTGTCGGGCATGTCGGTGAACAGGGGCTTCTGGCGCTCCTTGACCACGCGGGTGCTCTGCGGCACGTCGACCAGAATGGGCTCGATGATCTGCACCGGCTGCGGGTGCTGCTCCTCGCTCTCGGTCTTCTCCTCCTGCACCACCACGGCGCGTTCGCGCGCCGCCTTGCGGCCCACGGCCACGTCCTTGGCCACCTCGCGCTGCGTGCGGCGCGACTGCACCAGCGCATCGATGCGCCCACCCAGCACCTCGGCCACATGGCCCCAGGAGAAGCGGAAGGCCAGCGCCGCACCCAGCACGGCGAGCACGAAGCACAGCAGGGCCGAGCCCGTGAAGCCCAGCCATTTGACGCTGGCCGGGCCCGTGATGTAACCCAGCACCCCGCCGGCGTGGCCGGGCAGCAGCGACTCGAAACGGTACAGGCGCGACCATTCGAGCGCGGTGCTGGCGCACATCAGCAGCACCAGGCCGCCCCAGAACAGGCCGCGGCGCACCAGGGGGCTTGCGGCACCGGGCTGCACCTCGCCGCCACGCATCCAGCGCGCCAGCGACGACAGCCAGGAGCGCACGCCCGCTGCCACGCACCACCAGACCGAGAAACCCAGGGCAAAGTAGCTGCCATCGGCCAGCCAGGCGCCCAGGCGGCCGGCCCAGTTGGCGACGGCACGCGCATCCGAGGGGCCGGAGGACGACCAGGCGGCGTCCTGCGCCGAATAGCTGACCAGCGCCAGCAGCCAGAACACCAGGGCCAGCAGGCCGATCAGCAGGCCGATTTCATGCCCGAAGCGGGCCGCGCCCGAGCGGGGCGGCGACTTCGCGGCAGAGGATGCATTCAGGGTATTGAGTGAATAAGTCATAAGCGCCGGGCAAGCTTACCCCATGCCCCACTCCCCTGGGAAAGCTCAGCCCAGGGCGTCCAACCGGTCCTTGAGCACGGTGGCCCCGGTGGGCAGCACCTCGATGAAACCACGCTCTTCCAGGTCTTTCATGACACGGCTGACCATTTCGCGCGAAGCGCCCACCATCTTGGCCAGGTCCTGGCGCGAGATCTTGTCGCGGATGACGCGCTGGCCCTGCGCATCGGTGGAGGCGAAGTCCAGCAGCGCATGGGCCACGCGGCCGTACACATCGAGCAGGGCCAGCGATTCGATCTTGCGGTCGGCATGGCGCAGGCGCTTGACCAGGCCGCGCATGACCACCAGCGACATGGAGGCGTTTTCGGTCAGGCAGCGCGCGAACTCGGTGCGCCCGAGCATCAGCACGTCGGTCTGCACCTCGGCGCGCACCGTGGCCGAGTGGGGTTCGTTGTCGATGATGCTCATCTCACCCAGGTAGTCGCCCTGCGACAGGGTGGCCAGGATCACCTCGCGCCCACGGCTGTCGGCCGTCATCACGCGCGCCCGCCCGGTGAGCAGGATGAACAGCGTGTTGGACCGCTGCCCCTGCTCGACCAGCGCCTCGCCGCGCTTGAAGCGCTTCTTGACCACGGCACCGCTGATCACCTCGGCCTGCGGCATGGTGAGCAGCGAGAACAGTGGCACCCGGCGCAGCAGGTCCAGGTTGGACAACATCGTTGACATGGAAACTTCTCCTCTCGAAAGGCGCGGCTCCACCGGTGCCGCATCGGGTTATTGATCGGTTCTTACAATCGCCGTGATTGAAATTGGGGCTGCGTGCGAAGACCGTGCGCGGTTGATACTTGGCGCCCCGCCCCCCAGCTTTCCCAACAGCGCCCCGTGTAGCGGGCGCAAAACACAGGCTTTTACCATGTCTACCACCCAACACGCGAAAGTTCTGATCCTCGGCTCCGGCCCGGCCGGCTATACCGCAGCGGTCTATGCAGCGCGCGCCAACCTCAATCCGGTGCTGATCACCGGCATGTCCCAGGGCGGCCAGCTGATGACCACCACGGAAGTCGACAACTGGCCTGCCGACGTGAACGGCGTGCAGGGCCCCGAACTGATGCAGCGCTTTCTGGAGCATGCCGAGCGCTTCAAGACCCAGGTCATCTTCGACCACATCAACCAGGTCGACTTCAGCAAACGTCCCTTCACCCTCATTGGCGACAGCGGCACCTACACCTGCGACGCGCTGATCCTGGCGACCGGCGCCTCGGCCAAGTACCTGGGCCTGCCCTCCGAAGAGGCCTTCATGGGCCGCGGCGTCTCGGGCTGCGCGACCTGCGACGGTTTCTTCTACCGCGACAAGCCCGTGGCCGTGGTCGGCGGCGGCAACACGGCCGTCGAAGAAGCGTTGTATCTGTCCAACATCGCGAGCAAGGTCACCGTGGTGCACCGCCGCGACAAGTTCAAGGCCGAGCCCATCCTGGTGGACAAGCTCAACGAGAAGGTCGCCGCCGGCAAGATCGAGCTCAAGCTGTTCAACACGCTGGACGAGGTGCTGGGCGACGCCACGGGCGTGACCGGCATCCGCATCAAGAGCACCAAGGACGGCAGCACCGAGGACATCACCCTGCACGGCTGCTTCATCGCCATCGGCCACTCGCCCAACACCGACATCTTCAAGGGCCAGCTGGAGATGGAAGGCGGCTACCTCATCACCCAGGGCGGCCTCAAGGGCTTTGCCACGCAGACCAGCGTGCCCGGCGTGTTCGCCGCCGGCGACGTGGCCGACCATGTGTACCGCCAGGCCATCACCAGCGCCGGCACGGGCTGCATGGCCGCGCTGGATGCCCAGCGCTTCCTCGAACAGCAGGAGTGAAAACCGCTGCCCGGGGTGGCGATTTGACGCCCCGGCACGCGGGTCGCTATAATCCAAGGCTTTCCTGAATTCAGGCGGGTATCTGCTACCCGCTTATCTGCAGGCAAAAATCCAAATCGGGTCTCTTTTTTCGGGAGGCCCGGGGTTACCGCCACCCTTTCTGGCGAGGTGAGGCCGCAAGCCAGCCCTTGGGAGATCCCCCTGGGGCACCGGGCGAACGGCCGTTGAACAGTATCGGAGTGTCCTCATGGCACGCGTCTGCGACGTAACGGGCAAGAAGCCCATGGTCGGGAACAACGTTTCCCACGCCAACAACAAAACCAAGCGCCGGTTCCTGCCGAACCTGCAATACCGCCGTTTCTGGGTCGAGACCGAAAACCGCTGGGTTCGCCTGCGCGTTTCGAGCGCTGCCCTGCGTTTGATCGACAAGAACGGTATTGACTCGGTGCTCGCAGACCTGCGCGCACGTGGCCAGGCTTAAGGAGAAACACCATGGCAAGCAAAGGCGGACGCGACAAGATCAAGCTGGAATCCACTGCGGGTACCGGCCACTTCTACACGACGACCAAGAACAAGAAGACCATGCCCGAAAAGATGCTGATCATGAAGTTTGATCCCAAGGCACGCAAGCATGTGGAATACAAGGAAATCAAGCTGAAGTAATTCAGCCCGGTTCCCCCGAAAAAAGCCGCCCGGCCCCGCGCCTGGCGGCTTTTTTCTTGCTTGCTTTCAAGCCGCCTGGCGCTGTGCCGGCAATGCGCGGACCTGCCCGTGCAGCAGGCGCCCGAGCTCGCCATAGGCCCACTCCACCTCGGGCGAGAAGGGCAGGCCGCAGCTCAGGCGCAGAAAGCCCTCGTAACGCCCCGAGTTCGAGAAGATGGGGCCCGGCGCCACGCGGATCCCCAGGGCCAGCGCCTGCTCGAACAGCACCATGGAAGACACGCCCGCAGGCAGCTCGATCCACAGGCTCAAACCGCCCGGCGGCACCGACAGGCGTGTGCCCTGCGGAAAATGCCGCGCCACCATCTGCACGCTGCGCTCGCGCTGCAGCCTGAGGGCACCGCGAAAGCGGCGCAGGTGGCGCTCGTGCGCCGGCGTGCCCACGGTGCGGGCCGCCAGCAACTGGGCCCAGACCTGCATGTTGCGGGTGCGGGCGAACTTGAGGATCTGGATGCGCTCGTGCCAGCGCCCGCCATTCATCCAGCCCTGGCGCAGGCCCGGCGCCAAGGTCTTGTTGAAGGACACACAGTAGATCACCTGCCCCGTCTCGTCCCAGGCCTTGAGCGGGCGCTGCAGCACGGGCGCATCGACCAGCTCGCGGTAGATGTCGTCCTCGATCAGTGCCAGGTCGTGGCGGCGGCAGAACGCCACCAGCCGCTCCTTGTGGCTGTCGGGCATGAGCGCGCCGTTGGGCATCTGCAAATGCGGCACCACCACCACGGCCCGCAGGCGCGGTTCGTTTTGCACTGCCAGCTCCAGGGCCTCGAGCGAGATGCCGGTGCGCGAACTGCTGGGAATCTCCAGCGCACGCAGGTTCTGCGTCTCGACAGCCTGCAGCACGCCATAGAAGGTGGGCGACTCCACGGCCACCACGTCGCCACGCTCGGTCACCGCCGCAAGCGCCAGATTCACCGCATCGGAGTTGCCCAGCGTGGCCATCACCTCCTGCGGTGCCACGCTCACACCCACCTCCAGCGCCTGGCGCGCCATGGCGGCCTGGAACAGCGGATGCGTGCCCGGCCGCGAGTTGCCCAGCACCAGCACATCGGGAAACTCGCGCAGCAGTGCGGCGCCAATGCGGTTCAGGGTGAGGTGGTCGAACAGCTCGGGCGCAGGCATGGCAGCCCCCAGGTCCACGCGCACCTGCGCGCGCCGCCCCTGCTCCAACCACAGCGAGATGCGCTCGTTGATGCCCGCAAACTGGGCCCCGTCGATCTGCTGTACCGGGCAACGGGGATCGGGCTCGCTGCTGTGGCCGAGCAGGTGGACCCGGTGGTCCTGCACGAAATAGCCGACACGGGGGCGCGCCTGCACACTGCCCTGCTCCTCCAGGGTGCGCAGCGCCTGCAGCGCGGTCGACAGGCTCACGCCATGGCGCTGCATCAGCTCACGCACCGAGGGCATGCGCGCGCCCGGCGGCAGCGCGCCCTGGGCCACGGCCTGCTGGTAGTGGTCGGCCAGCTGGCGGTACAGGGGGAGGTGCTCTTCAGAAGGTACAGACATGGCGAGCCGATGATGCTCCGAAATCGATCACCAGAACAGATACAGGCCGGCCCAAAAACAACCGGAACAGGGCACAAATCCCTGGCCTGCTCCGCTTCTTCCGTCCGGTTTCTGTGCCTGTTGCGAAGCAGGCGCCGCCTCTACGCTGGAGGCATGAAACAGCACCACCCCACCCCCACCCCCGCGGCCGGCAGCCCACCCCTCGCCGGCCTTCTCCAACCTGCAGGTAGCGCGCAGCCACTGGCCCTGGAAGCAGGCCAGAGCCGCCTGGTCTGGCTGGACGCCGGCAGCGAGCTGCGCAGCCTTTCGGGTACGGCCCTGCTGCGCTCCACGGCCCTGGCGACCCCTTACCGCCTGCACCCCCATGCCGCATGGCGCAACCCGCAGGGCGCCTGGATCGGCATCGAGGCCGAGGGAGCACCCGCCAGGCTCGAACTGAGCGTGTGCCCCGTCGGCAGGGACGCGGAGCCGCCCAGCATGCGCGCGCATGAAAAAAGCCGCCCGGGGCGCGGGGCCCTGCAGCGGCTTTGGCTCGGCCTGAGAAAGCGCTTCGTCAGGCGCGCGCAGCCCGCAGGCTGATCGAGAAGTCGCGCAGCGCGGCGATGCCACTCTCTTCGGCACGGCGGCACCAGGCCTGCAGGTCGGCCGTGAGCTGTTCGCGCGACTGCGTGGTGTTGAGCCACATCTGGCGCAGCTCTTCGCGCATGGTGACCATCTTGTCCAGGGCCGGATGGGCCGCACGCGCCTGGGCCAGTTGGGACTGGGCGTTGGCGGGCACCTTCTCGGCGTCGCGGTGCAGCCAGCGCTTGGCGGCCTTGAGCACCGAGGCATCGGCCTGGCGCGCCTGCAGGGCAGCAATCTCTTCCTTGCAGGCCTGGCGCACGCCGCGGGCGTAGCCGGCCATGACCTCGTAGCGGTTGGCGATCAGCGCTTCCAGCGTCTTCTCGTCGGCCACGGGCTTGACGTCGCCGCGCAGCAGCTTGGGCGGCACTTTCTTCACGGTGGCCCAGCCCACCTTCTTCATCAGGCTGATGTAGACCCAGCCGATGTCGAACTCATAGGGCTTGACCGAGAACTTGGCCGAGGTGGGGTAGGTATGGTGGTTGTTGTGCAGCTCTTCGCCACCGATGATCACGCCCCAGGGCGAGAGGTTGGTGCTGGCGTCCGTCGCCTCGAAGTTGCGGTAGCCCCAGTAGTGGCCCACGCCGTTGACCACGCCCGCTGCCCAGAACGGGATCCAGAGCATCTGCACGGCCCAGACGGCTGCACCGATGGCGCCGAACAGCGCCAGGTCAAGCACGAGCATCAGGCCCACGCCCTGCCAGGGGAAACGGGAATAGACGTTGCGTTCCACCCAGTCGTCGGGCGTGCCGTGGCCGAATTTCTTGAGCGTCTCGGCGTTCTTCGCCTCGGCGCGGTACAACTCGGCGCCGCGCCACATCACGGTATCGAGGCCGCGCGTCTGCGGGCTGTGCGGATCATCGGCAGTCTCGCACTTGGCGTGGTGCTTGCGGTGGATGGCGACCCATTCCTTGGTCAGCATGCCGGTACCGACCCACAGCCAGAAGCGGAAGAAATGCGAAGGAATCGCATGCAGATCCACCGACCGGTGGGCCTGCGAGCGGTGCAGGAAGATGGTGACGGCCGCAATCGTGACGTGGGTCGTCGCCAGGGTGTAGAGCACGATCTCCCACCAGGCGATATTCCACAGCCCGTGGCCCAGCCAGTCGATGGCCGCGTTCAGAACAACCCAATCGGGTAACAACATAGTGAGAAAAACCTTGTGCAAAATACCCGGCCACCAGCGGTGGCAGGCACCCGAATTTTAAAGGGCGGCCCCTGTTTTGGATTAGAGGTTATCCACAGTATCCACGGTGAAATAGCCTCTGCGTCGCTTGCGCGACAAGGCTCCATGCAATCGCCATACCAGAAGACAAAAACAAGGTCACAAAGCCACCGACTGTTGACACTGACTGAAACGGGCGCGCCCTATACCAGTGCCCCCGTGCAAGGGCCGCCCCGCCGCACCGGGGGCGTCCCCCTCCCGACTCGCGCAGCGAGTCGAGAGAGGGGTGAAGGCGCGAAGCGACTCAGGGGGTGCCTATTTTTTCACCCAGACGGCCGCGAAGAAGCCGTCCGTCTGGTGCAGATGGGGCCACAGGCGCAGATAGCCAGTGCCCGAAGCTCCGCCACTGCACAATTTTTCAGCGCCCTCGACCTTGAGCTGGGCCAGGGTCTCACCCGCATCCAGGGGCACGAAATCGGGGTGGGCCGCAGTGAACGCCTCGGCGATCGCCTCGTTCTCCTGCCGCAGGATGCTGCAGGTCGCATACACGAGCCGGCCACCGGACTTGAGCAGCCGCGCGGCGCTGGCCAGGATCGCCGTCTGCTTGGCAGTCAGCTCCTCGACGGCTTTGGGGGACTGGCGCCACTTGAGGTCGGGGTTGCGGCGCAGGGTTCCGAGGCCCGAGCAGGGCGCATCGACCAGCACGCGGTCGATCTTGCCGGCCAGGCGCTTGACGCGCTCATCGCGCTCGTGGGCAATGGCGGCAGGGTGCACGTTGGACAGGCCGCTGCGCGCCAGCCGGGGCTTCAAGGCGTCCAGGCGGTGGCCCGAGACGTCGAAGGCATACAGCCGCCCGGTGTTGCGCATGGTGGCGCCGATGGCCAGCGTCTTGCCGCCCGCTCCCGCGCAGAAGTCGACCACCATCTCGCCGCGCTTGGCGTCGAGCAACAGGGACAGCAGTTGCGAACCTTCGTCCTGCACCTCCACGGCCCCTCGGGTGAAGGCGTCGAGCTTGGCCAGTGCGGGCTTGCCGTCGATGCGCAGGCCCCAGGGCGAGTACGGCGTGGGCACGGCCGGGATCCCGGCCTTGGCCAGTTCCTTTTGCACATCGGCGCGCTTGTCCTGCAGGGCATTGACGCGCAAATCCAGCGGTGCGGCATTCGACAGGCTTTCCACCAGCGGCCAGAAACCCGTGCCCAGTTGTTCCTTGAGGGGCTGGACCAGCCATTCGGGCAGGTTGTGGCGGTGGCGCTCCATGAGGTCATCGACCGTGACGGCATCGCACTGGTCGAGCCACTTTTTCTCCTGCTCGTTCAGCGCCCCCTTGAGGAAATCGCGCGGGCCATGGAAGCCCAGGATGGCCAGGCGCCGCTCCTTGGGGCCCGAGCCCGACGGAGCCATGTGGTCGAACAACAGCTTCTTGCGCAGCACGGTGTAGACCGTCTCGGCCAGCGTGGCGCGTTCGCGCGGCCCCAGGCCCCGGTTGTCACGGAAAAAGCGCGACACCACCGCATCGGCGGGGTGTTCGAAGGTAAGGGTCAGCCTGACGAGTTCAGCGCAGGCGTCGAGAAGAACTTTGGGATGCATATCCCCTCCATTGTCCCACTCTGGCCCACAAACCCTTGATTTCGGCTTTCGCCGGCCCCTTTCAACGTGTGAATACGGGGTCGAACGCCGAGCGCTGGATTTCCTTGAGCGTGGGCGATTCACCGGCCCACAGCACCAGGGCCGGCCCGGGCAGGCTGAGCTGGCGCTCCAGGGCACGGCACAGCTGGTAGCGGCTGCCATCGTCCATGTCGGGCAGGTCCACGAAGACCAGGTAGGCGCGGCGCTGGGGGTGCTCGCGCAGGTTCTTGCGCACCAGCCAGCAGCGCTCCACGTCGCTGTAGCGCACCAGCTCGGCCTGCAATTCCTCGAGCTCGAAGGGGCTCAGGTCGTGGCGCGTGGTCTGGCTGAAGAAGGAAGTGCCCGACAGTTCCTCCCAGGCGCGCTCCTCGGACTCCTGCGCGCGCTCCAGGCGCTTGCGCCACTGCTTGAAGGCCGCGGCGTCGTGGTCGTAGCCCAGGCGTGGCGTCTCCAGCTCGGCCAGCGCCGTGCGTGCCGTCCAGTAGCGGTCGCTGCTGCCGGCCTCCCACAGCCGGTGCAGCAGCAGCATCTTGCCGTCGCGGTCGTCGGCCGGCAGGCATTGCACCAGGCCCCGCAACGCACCCGGGTGGTCGGTACTGCGTTCCAGCGCCGTTTCGTACAGGCCGCGCACCTCGGCGCGGGGGTCCAGGTGGCGTTGCAGCCGGGCCAGTTCCACCAGCTCGGCGGCGCTCGCCTGCGCCATGCGGGCCTGCAGGGTCTGGGCACGGTCACGCACCCGGCCCAGCCAGCCATGGTGGCGCTTCCACTCACCGGCATTGTCGCGGCACCACTGCTTGTCGAAATGCGCCACCCAGCGCTTGGCTTCGGAGCCCAGCAAAGCCAGGGCGCCACCACGCGACCACTCTGCCGGCAGGGTGGGCACGGCGTCCAGCGCTTCGAGGCGATCGCGCAGGCCGGGATGGGTATCGTCCACATTGCTGATGCGCTTGAGCGCCTGGCGCAACGCGTCGTTGGCAAAGGTGGCTTCCGGCACCTCGGCCAGGCGCTTGCGCATGGCCCGGTAGGGCCCCACGGGCAAGGGGTTGCCGGCAGCCTCGCTCCAGTGGCCGCCCCAGAAATTGTCGTTCAGCCATTCGCCGCGCACCTCGATCTCGATCAGCGCTGCCGCGGTGACATCGCGCCCCAGCAGCTTGCCGGCGATGCGGTCGGCTTCGTACTCATCCTGGCGCGCCAGCGCGAAGGTCTTGGCCACGAAACGGGGGAAATACCAGCGCATGAAGGCCTGGGTGGCCACGGCCACAGCGCCCTCGTCGTCCTCCAGGCTGCTGTTCAGGCGCATCCAGGACAGCCGGGTGCGGTAGATCCAGGCCGCAAACCGGCCATGGTCGCCCCGCAGGTGGCCGTACTCGTGCGCCAGCACGGCCAGGAAGCGCGGCCGGTCCAGCGCCAGCAGCAGGGGCAGGCCGATGGTCAGGTAGTTCACCGCCCCGCCCAGCAGCCCATAGCGCGGCAGTTGCTGGATGCTGGCGTTGAACTCATCGTTCAGATAGACATGGTGGATGGGCGGGCCCTTGATCTTGCGGCGCATGCGCTCCAGGGCCTCGAACAGCTCGGGCGCCTCCAGCGCGGTGATCTCCATGCCCTTGGGCTCGTCCACCCGCACCCAGAGGGCGCGTATGCTCACCCACACCAGGCCCGCCGAGCCCACGAGGGCCACCACCAGCGCCAGCCGGAAGCGGCCATACAGCAGTTGCGGAATGACCCAGGCGAGCAGCCCCGCCCCCAGCGCCAGGCAGCCGAGCACCCAGGCATAGCCGAGCGCGGCGAAAGCCGCCACGCCGAGCCGGTAGCGGCGGCTGTTGTCGGCGCTGTCGTGCTCGCTCATGCGCACCAGGTGCACAAAATCTGCCTGATCCACTGGAATTTTCCCCTCAACCCTGTTCTTTGCTGACCGACATACTAAATGACCGACGATGACCTGCCCTCTTTCACCCCCACCCCGCCCGGCCTCTACCGCCACTACAAGGGCATGCTCTACGAGGTGATCGACACCGTGCGCCACAGCGAGACCCTGGAGCCCATGACGCTGTACCGTGCACTCTACGGCCAGCGCGGCCTCTGGGTCCGGCCGGCGGCCATGTTCGCCGAAGACGTGCTGATCGAGGGCCGCCTGCGCCCGCGCTTCGAGAAATGCGCCGACGACGAGGTGGCGCCACCGGCCCCGGGCGCCCGCTGAATCCGCCCCGGCCGGGCAAAGCGCTGAATTGAACGGTAAACACCTGCCAGTTCACGCCACCGCCAGTGCCATTGTGTCCGCACGGACACAAACCGTACAAACCGCCGTGACCGGCACTTCCAAGAATGGGATGCGGGCCGCTGCCGGCATGCTCGCCGTTTCGGGGAACACAGGCTGCAGCCCGCAACCCATGGAAGGAACGACGATGACGAGCATCACAAGCAGCGTCAGCAGTGCCTGGTCCAGTGCGAGCATGCAGCGGGCGCAACGCCCGGGCCCCTCGCCGGAGCGGCTGCTGGCCAAGATGGACGCCGACGGCAGCGGCGGTGTGAACGAGGCCGAGCTGCAGGGCCTGCTGGACGATGTGGCCCAGAAAACCGGCGTGGACGGCCAGGCCAGCGCCGCCGACCTGGTCAAGCAGTACGACAGCGACGGTGACGGCAGCCTCAATGCCGATGAGCTGGGCAAGACGATGCAAAGCATCCTGCCCCCGCCCCCCTCGACCATGGCCTTTGCGCAGTCGCGCAGCGAGGGAGCAGGGAGCGCAGGCCAGGCCGGGGACGACCTGTTCGGCAAGGTGGACACCGATGGCGACGGCGGTGTGAGCCAGACCGAGCTGCAAGCCTTGCTGGAAAAGATGTCCGGCGGCACCGCCAGCAAGACCGGGGTGGACAGCGATGAACTGTTCAGCCAGCTCGACGCCGACGGCGATGGCAGCCTCTCGCAAGCGGAATTCGATGCCGGCCGCCCCTCGGGCGGGCCCGCTGGCGGCGCGGTGGGCGGCATGCCCCCGCCGCCCCCGGGAGGCCCCGGCGGCCCGGGCGGCACCTCGGCCAGCAGCGGCACGACGTACGACCCGCTGGATACCAATGAGGATGGCGTGGTCTCTGCCTCGGAACAGGCAGCCGGCGCAGCGCAGGCCGATGCGATCACGGCGCTGTTCAAGACCATCGACACCGATGGCGACAGCAGCATCAGCAGCGACGAGGCGCAGTCCTTCATCGCGCAGCTGACCCGCCAGTTCGGCGGCGCGGCCAGCAACCCGGCGCAGGACAGCGGGCCGACGATGGACCTGGGGCAACTGGCCCAGTTGGCGCGCAGCCGGTACGAGGCTGCTGCTAGCACCGGATCGCCATCGGGCAGCACGCTGAGCGCACTGGCCTGACGGCATCGATGCAGGCTGGTGTGCAGGGCCGGCACTTGCGCCGGCACGCCACGACGTCCTACAGCCCAGGCCTACGGTCCGGGCTATCGTGAAAACCATGATCCACACGTCCCGGGGCTGCCCCGCCAGTCCCGGCCAGGGGCACCACGGAGCACGCCATGGACTATCTGCTGCAAGGACTGGGGGAAGAAAAATCGCTGACCAAGGTCGTCGGGCTGTTTGCCCGTGAGGCAGAAGCGGACATCGCCGTGCGCCGCCTGCTGCGGCTGCCGGGCATGCGGCGGGGGCAGGTCCGGCTGCTCGGGCCCCAGCACGCCGGGCTGCGCGCCCGGGACCTGCTCAGCGAGGCCCTGGAACCGGAGCCCCGCGGCCCGGTCACCACCCTGCTGGTCACGCACGCCGTGGCCGGCATGCTCGGTGCCATGCTGGGCCTGCTGGCCTTTGGCTACCTGATCGCCACCAGCGAACCGGCGGTTCTCAACAGCCCTCTGCTGGCCTTCATGGCCATCGTGGGCTTTGGCACCACCTTCGGCCTCATGCTGGGGGCCATGGCAGCCCTGCGCCCGGACCGCCTCTGGGTCATCCGCCGGGTGCGCTCCGCGCTGCGCAAGCGCCAATGGGTGGTCGTGGCACACGCCACTGATTCTCACCAGACCGCGCTGGCCCAGGACCTGCTGGACAGCAGCGAGGCCCAACTGGTGCGTACCCTGTAGCCGGGAAGGCGCGCTATGCCAGCGCCGTGATGAAGGCCCGCACGGCCCGCGGGTAGATCACATGCTCCTGCGCCTGCACACGGGCGGCGAGCGTCTCGGCCGTATCACCCGGCAGCACGGGAACCGCCGCCTGGTCGAGGATGGGGCCCACGTCGAGCTCATCGGTGACCTGGTGCACGGTGACCCCGGCGACCTTGCAACCGGCGTCGATGGCCCGCTGGTGGGTGTTCAGCCCCGTGAAAGCGGGCAAGAGCGAGGGATGGATGTTGATCAGCCGGCCGGCATAGCGCGCCACGAAACCTGGCGTCAGAATGCGCATGAAACCGGCCAGCACCACCAGGCTGGGCTGGTACCGGTCGATGGCCTGCGCCAACGCGGTGTCGAATGCCTCGCGGCTGTCGAAGGCCTTGTGGCTCAGCGCCTCGGTGGCAATGCCTTCGGCGCGCGCAAACGCCAGCCCGGCGGCATCGGCCTTGTTGCTCAGCACGGCGGCCACGCGCGCACCATGGCGCCGGGCCCAGTCTTCCTGCTGCGCGGTGCGCACGATGGCAGCCATGTTGGAACCGCTGCCGGAGATCAAAATCACGATGTTCTTCATAAATTGCCACGGATTATCCCAGCCATGCCCTTCGACCCCGCCAACCGCCCCCTGACCGCGAACGAGGCCCGCGTGCTCGCCACCCTGATGGAGAAGGCCCGCACCGTGCCCGACAGCTACCCCATGTCGCTCAACGGCCTGGTCACCGGCTGCAACCAGAAGACCAGCCGCGACCCGGTGATGAACCTGAGCGAGGCCGAGGCCCAGGAGGCCCTTGACTCCCTGCGCCAGCAGACGCTGGCCTTCGAGACCAGCGGCAACCGCACCACGCGCTGGGAGCACAACTTCCAGCGCGGCGTGGGCGTGCCCGAGCAGTCGGCCGTGCTGCTGGGCCTGTTGATGCTGCGCGGCCCGCAGACCGCAGGCGAGCTGCGCATCAACGCCGAGCGCTGGTACCGCTTTGCCGACATCTCCTCGGTAGAAGCCTTCCTCGACGAACTGCAGGAGCGCAGCGCCGAGAAGGGCGGGCCGCTGGTCGTGCTGCTGCCCCGCGCACCGGGCGCGCGCGAGCAGCGCTGGGCGCACCTGCTGTGCGGTCCTGTGGACACCACCGCACCGACGGTCTCCGCCGCCACGGGAGGCGGGGCGCCCTCGGCGCTGCAGGCCCGGGTGGCTGCGCTGGAGGCCCAGGTGGCCGGCCTGCAGGCCACGGTGGAGCGGCTGTGCGCCGAGCTGGGCATGGCACCGCCCACGGCCCCGATGTCGCCACCCGGACAGGAATAAAACGAACGACCGTGCTACAAACAGGACTTCTCAGGAGACAAGCCGTATGGACCTCGCATTCACCCCCGAAGAGCAGGCCTTCCGCGACGAAGTTCGCGCGTGGGTCCGCAGCAATCTGCCCCCCGAAATTTCCCACAAGGTGCACAACGCCCTGCGCCTGACCCGTGACGACATGCAGGGCTGGGCCAAGATCCTGGGCAAGAAGGGCTGGCTCGGCTTCGGCTGGCCCAAGGAATTCGGCGGCCCCGGCTGGACGGCCGTGCAAAAGCACCTGTTCGAGGAAGAGTGCGCTCTGGCCGGCGCACCGCGCATCATCCCCTTCGGCCCCGTGATGGTGGCCCCGGTGATCATGGCCTTCGGCAATGCCGAACAGCAAAAGCGCTTTCTGCCCGGCATCGCCAGCGGTGAAGTCTGGTGGAGCCAGGGCTACAGCGAGCCGGGCTCGGGCTCAGACCTGGCCTCGGTCAAGACGCGCGCCGAGCGCGTGGGCGACAAGTACATCGTCAACGGCCAGAAGACCTGGACCACGCTGGGCCAGCACGGCGACTGGATGTTCAACCTGGTGCGCACCAGCACCGAGGGCAAGCCGCAGACCGGCATCTCCTTCCTGCTGCTGGACATGAAGTCGCCCGGCGTGACCGTGCGCCCGATCAAGCTGCTCGATGGCGAGTGCGAGGTCAACGAGGTGTTCTTCGACAACGTCGAAGTGCCGGCCGAGAACCTGATCGGCGAAGAGAACAAGGGCTGGACCTATGCCAAGCACCTCTTGAGCCACGAGCGCACCAACATCGCCGACGTGAACCGCAGCAAGCGCGAGCTGGAGCGCCTCAAGCGCATCGCCAAGGCCGAAGGCCTGTGGGAAGACACGCGTTTTCGTGACCAGGTCGCCCTGCTCGAAGTGGACATCGTGGCGCTGGAAATGCTGGTGCTGCGCGTGCTCTCGGCCGAGAAGTCGGGCAAGAACTCCCTGGACATCGCGGGCCTGCTCAAGATCCGCGGCAGCGAGATCCAGCAGCGCTATGCCGAGCTGATGATGCTGGCCGCGGGCCCCTTCGCCCTGCCCTTCATCGAGGAGGCCATGGAAGCCGGCTGGCAGGGCGATTTCCCCGGCGGCGAGGTGGCCAACGCGCCCCTGGCATCGACCTACTTCAACCTGCGCAAGACCACCATCTACGGCGGCTCGAACGAAGTGCAGCGCAACATCGTGGCGCAGACCGTTCTGGGCTAAGGAGACAAGACCATGGATTTCGATTTTTCCGACGACCAGGAACAGCTGCGCGATGCCGTGCGCAAGTGGGTGGACAAGGGCTACAGCTTCGAGCGCCGCCGTGCGGCCGTAGAGGCCGGTGGCTTCTCGCGCGATGCCTGGAATGAGCTGGCCGAGCTGGGCCTGACGGCCCTGACCGTGCCCGAGGCCCATGGCGGCCTGGGCCAGGGCGCCATCGATGCGATGGTGGTGGCCGAGGAATTGGGCCGCGGCATGGTGCTGGAGCCCCTGGCGCAGGCCTTCATTGCGAGTGCCGTGCTCTCACAGTTCGGCAGCGCCGAGGTGCAGGGCGCCTGGCTGCCGCGCATTGCCAGCGGCGAGGCCCTGGTGGTGCTGGCCCAGCAGGAGCGCAAGGCACGTTACCGCCTGGATGTGTGCGATGCCAAGGCCACGGCAGCCGCCGGCGGCCACAGCGTGACCGGCACCAAGAGCGTGGTCGCTGCGGGCGACCAGGCCGACGCCTTCCTCGTGCCCGCCCAGCTGAACGGCAAGATCGCGCTGTTCCTGGTGGAGCGCTCTGCCAATGGCGTCACCGCCAAGGGCTATGTGACCCAGGACGGTAGCCGCGCCGCCGAGGTGGTGTTGGCCAACGCGCCCGCCACACTGGTCACCGCCGACGGCCTGGCCGCGCTGGAACTGGCCGTGGACACCGGCATCGCCGCCACCTGCGCCGAGGCCGTGGGCGTGCTGGACAAGACCGTGGCCGGCACCGTCGAGTACATGAACCAGCGCAAGCAGTTCGGCGTGCTGATCTCGAGCTTCCAGGCCCTGCGCCACCGCGTGGCCGACATGAAGATGCAGCTGGAACTGGCCCGCTCGATGAGCTACTACGCCAGCCTCAAGCTGGGCGCCCCCGCGGCCGAACGCCGCGCCGCCATGGCCCGCGCCAAGGTGCAGCTGGGCCAGGCCATGCGCTTCGTGGGCCAGCAGTCGGTGCAGCTGCACGGCGGCATCGGCGTGACCGACGAGTACATCGGCAGCCACTACTTCAAGAAGCTCACGCAGCTGGAGATGGCGTTTGGCGACACCCTGCACCACCTGGGCGAAGTGTCGGCCCGCATGCAGGACACGGCCGGCGTGTTTGCCTGACGCAGGCGCGTAACACCCGCAGGACATGCTCGTGGATCAGCCGGTCCACGGGCATTTTTCATTTCCGGAGAAGCACACGATGACGACGAAGACGATGATTTCCCTGCCACGCCGGTCCGCCCTGGTGGCTGCCGCCACCGCGGTGCTGGCCCTCGCAGGCTGCGCCAGCCAGGCGCCCTCGCAGGACAGCTTCCCGCCCATTGTCTTCGTGCATGGCAACGGCGACACAGCGGCGCTGTGGCAGACCACGGTGTGGCGCTTTGAGTCCAACGGCTGGCCGCGCGAGCGCCTGCATGCCATTGACCTGCCCTACCCCCTGAACCGCGACGACGACACCAAGCCCCAGGCCGGGCGCACCTCGACGGCCGAGCACATGGCCTACCTGAAGGCAGAAGTGGACAAGGTGCGCCAAGCCACGGGCGCGGCCAAAGTGGTGCTGATCGGCAACTCGCGCGGCGGCAATGCCATCCGCAACTACGTCCTGAACGGTGGTGGCGAGCAGACCGTGGGCCATGCCATTCTGGGCGGCACGCCCAACCACGGCGTCTGGGCGATCCCGGGCTTTCGCGAAGGCAATGAATTCGCGGGCACGGGCCCCTTCCTCAAAGGCCTGAACGCACCCAAGAACGCCGCAGGCGATGAAGTCACCGGCCCCGTGCGCTGGATGACCGTGCGCTCGGACAACAACGACAAGTTCGCCCAGCCCGATGGCCTGTGGATCGGCCAGAAGGGCATGGCCACGAACGTCACGGCGGCCGGCCCCGAGCTCAAGGGCGCCACCAATGTGGTGATCCCGCGCATCGACCACCGCGAGACCTCGTTCTCGCCCGCTGCTTTTGCGGCGGCCTACCAGTTCATCACGGGCAAGGCGCCGGCCGCCACCGCCATCGCCAACGAGCCGCGCGTCGCCCTGTCGGGCAAGGTCACGGGCCTGGGCGTGGACCCGCTCGACGCCAAGACCGGCAACTTCAGCAACAACCTGCCCCTGCCCGGCGCCCAGCTGGAGGTGTATGCCACCGACCCGGCCACCGGTGCCCGCACCGGCAACGCCCTGCTGCGCACCACGGTGGCGGCCGACGGCCAGTGGGGTCCGCTGGTCGTGCCCACCGGCGCACCGCTGGAATTCGCCATCAGCGCCCCAGGCTACGCCACCACCCACATCTACCGCAGCGGCTTTCCGCGCAGCAGTTCCATCGTGCACCTGCGCGCCGAACGCATCGCCGACGCCGACAAGGCCGCCCCCAGCGTGGTCAGCATGACCCGCCCGCGCGGCTATCTGGACCCGGCACGCGACCAGATGCTGCTGGACGGCGCCCCGCCCGCAGGCGTGCCCGCCGGTGCCGGCGTGGCCTCGGCCAAGATCAAGCCCGAAGGCCCCCAGCGCAGCGTGGCCGCGCAGTTCAACGGCGAGCGCGTGGTGGGACAGACCTGGCCAGCGGCCGATGGCCATCTGGTGTTTCTGGAACTGACGTATTGAAGAATTGGGCGCTGGCAGGTATCCGCATTTCTCAGCGCTCCACCAAGAGTGGTCAAGACGGCCCTTATGGCTAGGCGTTTCGTCGCAGACAGTACTGAGGGCCTGCCAATCCTCTTTTCGGGGTCGCGAAGGCCCTTGCCGGCGTGCCAATCTAGGCGCGCGACGCAGCGTGTGCCCTTGCACACGCAAGGAGCGCAACGACGAGTGGCGCGCTGGCAAGAGCCTTCCCTTCGGGTTGTCCGGCCTGGGGGCCGTCTGCGGCGTTGCCCGCGCTTGCAAGGTTCCTACCTTGCTGCGCACAGGCGCCTTGCATCCAGCCCCCAGGCCGAGCAACGCGATCCCCTCAAAGAGGATTGGCAGGCCCTCGTACGGCAAGACGGAGCAACGACGCCAGCGGGGTCGTATTGGCCGCTCCGCCAACTAAGCCAGCAGACGAGAGGATTTGGGGACGTGGGCCATCAAAAATTCCATTTGATCGGCGAGGATGCGGCGGTTGCGCAGGATGAAATCTTCCCAGAGGCTGGGCACGTAGGGGGCGTAGAGCAGCGGCATGTGCGCCTGCTCGGGGGTGCGTGGGCCCTTGCGGTGGTTGCAGGGACGGCAGGCGGTGACCACGTTCATCCAGTGGTCCTGCCCATTGCGGGCAAAGGGCACGATGTGTTCGCGCGTGAGGTTGTCTTCGTGGAAGTGGCCACCACAGTAGGCGCACACATTGCGGTCGCGGATGAAAAGCTTGCTGTTGGTGAGGCCCGGCTTGAGGTCAAAGGGGTTGATGCTGGGCACGCCCTTGGTGCCGATGATGCTGTTGACCGCGATCAGCGACTGCTCGCCCGTGACGGCGTTGTGGCCGCCGCGGAACAGCGCAACCTCGCCGCCGGACTCCCAGCGCACTTCGCCGGCGGCGTAATGGGTGACCGCCTGCTCCAGCGATATCCACGACTGGGGCAACCCCTGGGCTGACAGCTTCAAGACCTTCAAAACACGCCTCCTGGAACAAGAATGAACACAAGGAATCGGAACGCGGATGTCTCGCGAACCCGGCTCTTCAGCGGGGCCCGTGGTACACAATATACTCTGTTTTCATGACAGATTGGCGTACGGTGCTTTACCCATATGCCCAAGCTGCTATCAAAAAGATAACAAATCAATGAAGATCTTCCGCGGATTCCACCACCCCGGCATCGCCCCCGCCTGCGCGCTGACCATCGGCAACTTCGATGGCGTGCACCGCGGCCACCAGGCCATGCTGGCGCTGCTCAACAGCGAAGCCGCCCACCGCGGGGTGGAGAGCTGCGTGCTGACCTTCGAGCCCCACCCGCGCGACTACTTTGCCGGGGCCCTGCACAAGCCCGAGCTGGCACCCGCGCGCGTGGGCACCCTGCGCGACAAACTCACCGAGCTGGCACGCTGTGGCGTGCAGCAGACAGTGGTGCTGCCCTTCGACGCGCGGCTGGCTGCCCAGTCGCCCCAGGCCTTCATCGACGAAGTGCTGATCCGGGGCCTGGGCGCGCGCTATGTGCTGGTGGGCGATGATTTCCGCTTCGGCGCCCAGCGCGCGGGCGACTACGCCCTGCTCGACGCCACGGGCCAGGCCCAGGGCTTCGACGTGGCGCGCATGAACAGCTACGAAGTGCACGGCCTGCGCGTGTCGAGTTCGGCCGTGCGCCAGGCCCTGGGCCAGGGCGACATGGAAGCCGCCGCGCGGCTGCTGGGCCGACCCTACGCCATATCGGGCCATGTGGTGCACGGCCGCAAGCTCGGGCGCGAACTGGGCGCCACGGCCGAGGGGGCGGGTGACGGCTTTCGCACGCTGAACCTGCGCTTTGCGCACTGGAAACCCGCCGCCAGCGGCATCTTTGCCGTGCTGGTGCATGGCCTTTGCGAAACCCCGCTGCAGGGCGTGGCCAACCTGGGGGTGCGCCCTTCGCTGGACCCCGATGACGTCAATGGCGGCCGGGTGCTGCTGGAGACCCATTGCCTGCAATGGCCCGCCGAACTGGGGGTCGAAGGGGCGTACGGTAAAATCGTCCGGGTGGAACTGCTGCACAAACTGCACGACGAGCTCAAGTACGACGGTCTGGATGCCCTGACGACGGGCATTGCCAAGGACTGTGCGGATGCGCGCGCCTACTTCGCGTCGGCCCACGCCCCCACCAACCACACCGAGACCCGGCGCCAGACCACGCGCGACCGAATTTGAGGGGGCTGCCTGCGCAGCGCCTGCCCTGCAGGCCGGATTCCTTCCCACACCCCCTTGTTGCTTCCCGCATTTGCTCCGGGCCTGCCCCGGAATGCCCCGTTTTAAGGCTTCCCCATGTCCGACAACGCCAGTACCACCGAATCCACCGCACCGGATTACCGCAGCACCCTGAACCTGCCCGACACCCCCTTCCCGATGCGCGGCGACCTGCCCAAGCGCGAGCCGGGCTGGGTCAAGGAATGGGATGACAAGGGCCTGTACAAGCGCCTGCGCGACGCGCGCTGCGGTGCGCCCAAGTTCATCCTGCACGACGGCCCACCCTACGCCAACGGCCAGATCCACATGGGCCACGCGGTCAACAAGATCCTGAAGGACATGATCACCAAGGCGCGCCAGCTCGAAGGCTTCGACGCGCTGTACGTGCCCGGCTGGGACTGCCATGGCCTGCCGATCGAAAACGCCATCGAGAAGAAGCACGGCCGCAACCTGAGCCGCGACGACATGCAGGCCAAGAGCCGCGCCTACGCCACGGAGCAGATCGCCCAGCAGATGGCCGACTTCCAGCGCCTGGGTGTGCTGGGTGAATGGGACAACCCCTACAAGACCATGAACTTCGCCAACGAGGCGGGCGAGATCCGTGCATTCAAGCGCGTGATGGAGCGCGGCTTCGTCTACCGCGGCCTCAAGCCCGTGTACTGGTGCTTCGACTGCGGCAGCTCGCTGGCCGAGTTCGAGATCGAATACGCCGACAAGAAGAGCACCACGCTGGACGTGGCCTTCAAGGCGCACGAGCCGGCCAAGCTGGCCGCCGCCTTCGGCCTGCCGGCCCTGGCCAAGGACGCCTTCGTGGTGATCTGGACCACCACCGCCTGGACCATCCCTGCCAACCAGGCGCTGAACCTGAACCCCGAGATCAGCTACGCGCTGGTGGACGCCGGCGAACGCCTGCTGCTCGTGGCCGAGCCGCTCGTGGCCTCGTGCCTGGAGCGCTATGGCGCGACCGGCCAGGTGCTGGCCACCACGGCCGGCAAGAACCTGGGCGGGCTGGAATTCGAGCACCCGCTGTACGACGTCGATGCCGGCTACCGCCGCCTCTCGCCCGTGTACCTGGCCGACTACGCCACGGCCGACGACGGCACGGGTATCGTGCACTCCTCGCCCGCCTACGGCCTGGAAGACTTCAACTCCTGCCGCGCCCATGGCCTTGCGCTCGAGGACATCCTGAACCCCGTGCAGGGCAACGGCACCTATGCGGCCGATTTCCCGCTGTTCGGCGGCCAGCACATCTGGAAGGCCGTGCCCGTCATCATCGAGGCGCTGCGCAATGCCGGCCGCCTGATGGCCACCAAGGACATCACGCACAGCTACCCACACTGCTGGCGCCACAAGACGCCGGTGATCTACCGCGCGGCCGCGCAGTGGTTCGTGCGCATGGACGAAGGCGAAGGCGTGTTCACCAAGGCCGGTGAAAAGCCCGCCAAGACGCTGCGCCAGATCGCGCTGGACGCCATCGAGCACACCAGCTTCTACCCCGAGAACGGCAAGACCCGTCTGCACGACATGATCTCCGGCCGGCCCGACTGGTGCATCTCGCGCCAGCGCAGCTGGGGCGTGCCCATCCCCTTCTTCCTGCACAAGGATTCGGGCGAACTGCACCCGCGCACCATGGAAATCATGGACCAGGCCGCCGACATCGTGGAGAAGGGCGGCATCGAGGCCTGGAGCCGCGTGACGGTGGAAGAAATCCTGGGCGCCGCCGATGCGCCGCACTACACCAAGAGCACCGACATCCTGGAGGTGTGGTTCGACTCGGGCTCCACCTTCAGCCACGTGCTGCGCGGTACGCACCCCAATGTGCACCACGACACCGGTCCCGAGGCCGACCTGTACCTGGAAGGCCATGACCAGCACCGCGGCTGGTTCCACAGCTCGCTGCTGCTGGCCAGCGCGCTGGAAGGCCGCGCGCCCTACCGCGGCCTGCTGACCCACGGCTTCACCGTGGACAGCCAGGGCCGCAAGATGAGCAAGTCGCTGGGCAACGGCATCGATCCGCAGGAGATCAACAAGAAACTGGGCGCCGAGATCATCCGCCTGTGGGTGGCTGCGAGCGACTACTCGGGCGACATCGCGGGCGACGAGAAGATCCTCGCACGCGTGGTGGACGCCTACCGCCGCATCCGCAACACGCTGCGCTTCCTGCTGGCCAATGTGAGCGACTTCGACCCGGCCACCGATACCGTGCCGTTCGAACAGATGCTGGAGATCGACCGCTACGCGCTCACGCGCGCGGCCGAGTTCCAGGCCACGGTGCTCGCGCACTACAAGGTCTACGAGTTCCACCCCGTGGTGGCCAAGCTGCAGCTGTACTGCTCGGAAGACCTGGGCGGCTTCTACCTCGATGTGCTCAAGGACCGCCTGTACACCACGGCGCCCAAGAGCCTGGCGCGCCGCAGCGCACAGACCGCGCTCTACCAGATCACGCACGCCATGCTGCGCTGGATGGCACCGTTCCTCTCGTTCACGGCCGAAGAGGCGTGGAAGGTGTTCGGCAGCTCGGAATCCATCTTCGTGGAAACCTACGGCTCCATCGCCGGCGCCGATGAGGGCCTGCTGGCCAAGTGGTCGCGCCTGCGCGAGATCCGCGACGCGGTGAACAAGCAGATCGAGGTGCTGCGCGCGGACGGCCAGGTGGGCTCGTCGCTGCAGGCCAATCTGCTGCTCACGGCCGCGCCCGAGGACCACGCGCTGCTGGCCAGCCTGGGCGACGACCTGCGCTTCGTGTTCATCACCTCGGCCGTCGAGCTGGCAGCCGGCGATGCCCTGCAGATTAGCGTGGCGCCCAGCACCGATGCCAAGTGCGACCGCTGCTGGCACTACCGCGCCGACGTGGGCCAGGACCCGGCCCATCCGACGATCTGCGGGCGCTGCACGAGCAACCTGTACGGCGCCGGCGAAAGCCGCGTGCACGCGTGATGGCAGCGGCAAGCGGCACCTCCACCTCGGCCCTGGGCCGCATGTGGCCCTGGCTGGCCTGGGCCCTGGTGATCCTGGTCGCCGACCAGGTCACCAAGTCGCTGATCCTGGACGCCTACCGCCTGGGTGATGCGACCCCCATCACCAGCTTCTTCAACATCGTGCGTGCGCACAACACGGGCGCGGCCTTCTCCTTCCTGGCCGATGCTGGGGGCTGGCAACGCTGGGCTTTCACCGGCATCGGCGTGGCCGCAACCATCTTCATCGTCTGGCAGCTGCGCGCGCACCCGGAGCAAAAGCTGTTCTGCTTTGCGCTCTCCAGCATCCTGGGCGGTGCCGTGGGCAATGTGGTGGACCGCATGATGCACGGCTATGTCGTCGACTTCCTGGACTTCTATGCCCGCGGCTACCACTTCCCGGCCTTCAACCTGGCGGACTCGGCCATCACCGTGGGTGCGGTGTGCCTGGTGCTCGACGAGCTGCTGCGGATGAAGAAGGCGAAGTAGCGGCGCCCCCCACTCCCGCATTCCTGACCGGCCCTTTCGAGGGCCGTTTTTCATGGTGCCAACCCTTGGCACCGGTCACACGCACGTCACACGGCTTCGCTCCAATGTAAACGTTTACATTGCAACGAGGTTCCATGAGCATCCAGGACGTGGCCCGCCAGGCAGGGGTCTCGGTCGCCACCGTGTCGCGGGTCTTCAACCTGCCGGACAAGGTGACGCCCGCCACGCGCACGCATGTGGAGCAGGTGGCCCAGGCCCTGGGCTACCTGCCCAACGCCAGCGCACGCACGCTGCGCACCCAGCGCAGCCGCGTCATCGGCGTGGTGCTGCCCACCCTGCTCAACCCGGTGTTTGCCGAATGCCTGCAGGGCATCGCCCAGGCTGCGGCCGCAGGCGGCTACGCCATATTGCCCTTCGCCACCGACTACCAACTGGCGCAGGAGGATCGCGCCGTGCACCTGCTGCTGGCGGGCAATGTCGACGGCATGATCCTCGTGGTTTCCAACCCTGCCACGTCGAGCGCGCTGCAGCGCCTGGCCGAAGCCGGCCTGCCTTACGTACTGGCCTACAACCGGCACCCGGAGCACCCCTGCGTCTCGGTAGATGGCGAGCAGGCCGTGGCCGAACTGGTGGCGCACCTGGCAGCGCTCGGGCACCGGCGCATCACCATGGTCAGCGGGCAGTTTGCCGCCTCCGACCGGGCCCAGCAGCGCTGGCGCGGGTTCCAGCGCGGCATGGCCGCGGCCGGCCTGGCCGATGCGCCAGTGCTCGAAGTGCCCTTCGTGGAGACCGCCGTGCAGGATGTCACCGCCCTGCTGCAGCGGCCCGGGCGGCCCACGGCACTGGTCTGTTCCAACGACCTGCTGGCCATTCGCAGCATCCGCGCCGCCCACCTGGCCGGGCTGGCCGTGCCGCGCGACCTGAGCGTGGCGGGCTTCGACGGCATCGCGCTGGGCGAAGACCTCACCCCCATGCTGAGCACCGTGGCCCAGCCCAATGCCGACATCGGCCGCTGCAGCGTGCAGTTGCTGGTGCAGGCCATGGCCAGCGGCGCACCGCTGGCGCCCGATGCCGGGCTGACCCTGCCCCACCACTTTCGCACCGGCGAATCCTGCGCATCCGCCTGATCCCCTATCCCCACCACCTTCGTCCACAGGAGTTCCCGATGACCTTCCCGCTCACCCACTTCCTGCGCGCCACCGCGCTCGCCTTCGGCCTGGCGGCCACCGGCACGGCCATGGCCCAGACGGCCATCTGCTACAACTGCCCGCCCGAGTGGGCCGACTGGGGCAGCCAGATCAAGGCCATCAAGGCCAGAACCGGCGTCACCGTGCCGCCGGACAACAAGAACTCCGGCCAGTCGCTGGCGCAACTGGCCGCCGAGAAGGCCAGCCCCGTGGCCGACGTGACCTACCTGGGCGTGACCTTCGCCATCCAGGCGCACAAGGACGGCCTGGTGGCCCCCTACCAGCCAGCGGCATGGAAGGACATCCCCGACGGACTCAAGGACCCGGCCGGCCACTGGTTCACCATCCACTCGGGCACGCTCGGCTTCATGGTCAATGTGGACGCGCTCAAGGGCAAGCCCGTGCCGCAGTCCTGGGCCGACCTGCTCAAGCCCGACTACAAGGGCCTCATCGGCTACCTGGACCCGGCCTCGGCCTTCGTAGGCTATGTGGGCGCCGTGGCGGCCAACCAGGCGCGCGGCGGAACGCTGGAGAACTTCGGCCCCGGCATCGACTACTTCAAGGCCCTGCAGAAGAACGAGCCCATCGTGCCCAAGCAGACCTCGTATGCGCGCGTGCTCTCGGGTGAGATCGCGATCCTGCTGGACTACGACTTCAACGCCTACCGCGCCAAGTACAAGGACAAGGCCAACGTGCAGTTCGTGATCCCCGCCGAAGGCACGCTGGTCGTGCCCTACGTGATGGGCCTGGTGGCCAACGCGCCCCACGCGGCCGATGGAAAGAAAGTGCTGGACTTCGTGCTCTCCGACGAAGGCCAGGCCCTGTGGGCCAACGCCTACCTGCGCCCCGTGCGCGCCAGCGCCATGCCCAAGGACGTGCAGGCACGCTTCCTGCCGGCCAGCGACTATGCCCGCGCCAAGACGGTGGACTACGGCCGCATGGCGGCGGTACAAAAGGGCTTCTCGGACCGCTACCTCGCGGAAGTCAAGTAAGCACACGCCATGCGCCACGGCTTCGCTCCCTCCCACGCGCTGCTGCTGGCCTGCGCAGCGCCGGCCGTGGCCTTCTTCGCTGCCTTCTGGCTGCTGCCCGTGGCCCTGCTGCTGGCCCTGCCGGCCGGCAAGGGCTGGGCCACGTACTTCGCGGTACTCACCCACACCCGCTACCTGCACAGCCTGCTGCAGACCCTGGGCCTGTCGCTCATGGTCACCCTGGCCACGCTGGTGCTGGGCGCGCTGGTGGGCATCACGCTGGCGCGCCAGCGCTTTCGCGGGCGCCAGCTGCTGCTGTCGCTGCTCACGCTGCCGCTGTCCTTCCCCGGCGTGATCGTGGGCTTCTTCATGATCTTGCTGGGTGGGCGCCAAGGGCTGGTGGCCGACCTCTCGGATGCCCTGGGCCTGGGCCGCACCACCTTTGCCTACGGGCTCACCGGCCTGTTTTTGGCCTACCTGTACTTCTCGCTGCCGCGCGCCATCGCCACCTACACCGCTGCGGCGGGTGCCATGGATGCGGCGCTGGAAGAAGCCGCCCGGTCGCTCGGTGCCTCGCGCTGGCGCGTGGCGCGCGATGTGTGGCTGCCCGAGCTGGCCGCCACCACGCTGGGCTGCGGCGCCATCGTCTTCGCCACCGCCATGGGGGCCTTCGGCACGGCCTTCACCCTGGCCAGCAAGTTCGAGGTGCTGCCCATCACCATCTACAACGAGTTCACCAACTACGCCAACTTCGCGCTGGCCGCCAGCCTGTCGATCACGCTGGGGCTGATCACCTGGCTGGCGCTCTGGGCGGCGCGCCGCGCATCCGGCACCGCGGCTTTCTGACGCATCCATGATGAGAAACGCACGACAAGCACCCTGGTCCCTGGTGGCGCTCACGGCCCTGGTGAGCCTGTTCATGCTCGCCCCCATCGCCCTGTCGGTGCTGGCCGGGCTGGTGAACAACTACAGCACCGGGCTGAAGAGCGGTCTCACCCTGCGCTGGCTCGGCGAGGTGTGGGAGAACTACGGTGGCACCGTGGGCGCCTCGCTGCTGCTGGCCCTGGGTTGCGTGCTGGGCAACCTGCTCATCGGCGTGCCTTGTGCCTATGCGCTGGTGCGCAGCCGCTCCCGCCTTGCGCGCGGGTTCGAGGAGCTGCTCACGCTGCCCGTGGCCGTGCCCGGCCTGGCCAGCGCGCTGGCCCTGATCCTGGCCTACGGCACGCTCTCGGGCTTTCGCCAGAGTTTTGCCTTCATCCTGGTCGGGCACATGGTGTTCACCCTGCCCTTCATGGTGCGCACCGTGGGCGCCGCCTTCCAGAAGGACGAGCTGCGCGCGCTCGAAGAAGCCGCGCGCTCGCTGGGCGCGAGCTTCGCGCAGCGCTTTCTCGGCGTGCTGGTGCCCGCCGTGCTGCCGGCCATTGTGGCGGGCTGCCTGATGGTGTTCACGCTCTCGGTGGGCGAATTCAACCTGACCTGGATGCTGCACACCCCGCTCACACGCACCCTGCCCGTGGGCCTGGCGGACAGCTATGCCTCCATGCGCATCGAGATCGGCTCGGCCTACACGCTGGTCTTCCTCATCGTCATCCTGCCTGTGCTGTGGGGCCTGCAGGCCATCGGCAGCTTCATCGAGAAACACCATGGAACTTGAACGCACGCGCGTGGACGTGGTCCACTGCGCCAAGACCTATGCCGACGGCACGCGCGGCCTGCAGCCCACCGACCTCTCGGTGGAGCCCGGCGAGGTGCTGGCCCTGCTCGGCCCCTCGGGCTGCGGCAAGACCACGCTGCTGCGCCTGATCGCGGGCCTGGAATCGCCCGACGCAGGCAGCCGCATCGCCTTTGGCGGCACCGACGTAACGCAACTGCCCATCGAGCAGCGCGGCATCGGCATGGTGTTCCAGCACTATGCCCTGTTCCCGCAGATGACAGTGGCCGCCAACATCGGCTACGGCCTGCGCATCCGCGGCGCCGACGCCGCCGAGCAGCGCCGCGTGGTCGGCGAGCTGGTGGACCTGGTGCGCCTGAACGGGCTGGAGCACAAGCGCCCCGCCGAACTCTCGGGCGGCCAGCGCCAGCGCGTGGCCCTGGCCCGCGCCGTGGCCGTGCGCCCCCGCGTGCTGCTGCTGGACGAACCGCTCACGGCCCTGGACGCCAAGCTCAAGGAAGCCCTGCGCGACGAACTGGCCGAGCTGCTGCGCCGCCTGCACATCACGGCCATCCACGTCACGCACGACCAGCAGGAGGCCCTGGCCATTGCCGACCGCCTGGCCGTGATGCAGGCCGGCCGCATCGTGCAGGTGGGCGACGGCGAAACGCTGTACCGCGCACCGGCCCACTCCTTCGTGGCCACGTTCCTGGGCCGGGTGAACCGCCTGCAGCGCGACGAAGCGGCGCGGGCCCGCCAGCTGCTGCCCCTGGGTGGCATTGAAATGCCCTGCCCTGCAGCCTGCGCCGCCGACACCGTGCTATTGGTGCGGCCCGAAGACATCGAGGTGCAGGCCGGTCCTGCGGGCGAAGGCTGGGGCCGCGCCGAGGTGCTGCGCCGCAGCTTCCTGGGCGAGCGCGTGCAGCTCACGCTGGCAGTGGCGGGCCAGGAGCCCCTGCAGGCCGACGTGGCCCGCGACCACCCGGCCCGCCAGGGCGAGGGCGTGGCCATCCGCATCCGCCCCGAACGCCTCATGCCCAGCCACCAAAGCACCTGACACCCATGACCACCCTGCTGCTGCAACTGTCCGACCTGCACATCCGCGAGCCCGGCCGGCTGGCCTATGGGCGCATCAACACGGCCCCCTACCTTACCCAGGCAGTGCAGACCATCCTGCGCCTGCCCCAGCAGCCCACCGCCCTGGTGATCACCGGGGACCTGACCGACTTCGGCCGCGCGGCCGAGTACGAGCACCTGCGTGGCCTGCTGGAGCCGCTGGGCGATCTGCCCACCTACCTGCTGCCCGGCAACCACGACGAGCGCCGGCAACTGCGCGCCAGTTTTCCCGGGCACCACTACCTGGGCACGGAGGGCTTCGTGCAGTACAGCGTGCCCATCGGTGCGCTGACCCTGATCGCGCTGGACACGGTGGTGCCCGGCGCCAGCGAGGGCGGCCTGTGCGCCGAGCGCCTGGCCTGGCTGGCGCGCGAGCTGGAGACGCACCGCACGCGGCCCGTGGTGATCGCCATGCACCACCCACCATTTCGCACGCTGATCGGCCACATGGACGACATCGGGCTGCTGCAGGGCGCCCGGGAGTTGGAGGCTTTGGTGGCGCGCTACCCCAATGTGGAACGCATCTTCTGCGGCCACCTGCACCGCAGCATCCAGGCACGCTTTGGCGGCACCCTGGCCATGACCGTGCCCTCGCCGGCCCACCAGGTCTGCCTGGACCTGGCACCGGACGCCGCCTCGGCCTGGACCCTGGAGCCACCCGGCTTCGCCCTGCATGCGCTACCGGCCGGTGGCCCGCTGGTCAGCCACCTGGTGGCCAGCGGCAGCCACCCGGGCCCCTTTCCCTTCCACGACGGCGGGCAACTGATCGACTAAGGCCCGTCCGCGGCGCACAACACACCTGCCGCCTCATGGGCATGCTTCCCGCGCTATGGATTCAGGAGTATGCTTGAGCGTCCGTTATGTGTCATTTTTATGACAATGGCGGGTGCCCTTATTGTCTGCGAGCGCCCACTCCACCCAGGAGTCGCTCTGCGCCGCAGCCCTTCTCGCGCCCGCCCCAGGGTGCGGCAGCGCCCTGTAATCCCGCAGTGTGGAAATGAACGGATGGGGCCGGCCCGACTTCGGGCACGGTGCATGCTTGCCAGTGCACGTCACAAGAAGAAAAGTTAGCGTTTACTAATGAAGCATCTCCTGAATCTGTTGGCAGCGGTGGCGCTGCTGGTGTGGGGAACCAACCTCGTACGTACCGGCGTGCTGCGCGTATTCGGCGCCAACCTGCGGACCCTGCTGGCCCGCAGCATGGGCAACCGCTTCACGGCCGCCCTCTCCGGCATGGGGGTCACCGCGCTCGTGCAGTCGAGCACGGCCACCTCGCTCATGACCTCGTCCTTCGTGGGTCAGGGGCTCATCACCCTGCCCGCGGCCCTGGCGGTGATGCGCGGGGCCGATGTGGGCACGGCGCTGATGTCGGTGCTGTTCTCGTTCGATCTGTCCTGGCTGTCGCCGCTGTTCATCTTCGTGGGCGTGGTGCTCTTCATCTCGCGCCAGGCCAGCACGGCCGGGCGCGTGGGCCGGGTGCTGATCGGCCTGGGCCTGATGCTGCTGGCGCTGGAGATGGTGGTGCAGGCCAGCGGGCCCATGCTGGCCTCGCCCATCATCAAGGCCATGCTGGGATCGCTCAACAGCGACATCGTGCTGGAAATCTTCATGGGCGCGCTGCTCGCGGTGCTGGCCTACTCCAGCCTGGCCATCGTGCTGCTGCTGGCGGCCATGGCCGCCTCCCAGGTGGTGCCGCTGGACGTGGCGCTGGGCCTGGTGCTGGGCGCCAACCTGGGCAGCGGGCTGCTGGCCGTGCTGACCACGGCCAAGTCGGCCATCGAGGTGCGCCAGGTCACCGTGGGCAACCTGGCCTTCAAGCTGCTGGGCGTGTTGCTGGTGGCGCCGTTCATCGGGCTGTGGCTCACCTATGTGCAGCCGCAGCTGCCGGGCGCAGGCCCGGGGGTGGTGCTGTTCCACCTGGGCTTCAACGTGGTCATCAGCGTGGGCTTCATCGGCTTCACCCACTGGGTGGCCGACTGGGTGGCGCGCCTGCTGCCGCGCGACAAGGCGCAGTCGGCAGCCGGGCGGCGGCCCCAGCACCTGGACCCGTCCGCACTGGCCACCCCTTCTCTGGCGATTTCGTGTGCAGCCCGGGAGGCCCTGCACCAGGCCGATGTGGTCGAGTCCATGATGATCGGCCTGCACACCGTGATCCGCACCGACAACCTGCAGCTGGCCGAGGAGCTGCGCAAGCTCGATGACGAGGTGGATGGCCTGTACTCGGCGATCAAGTACTACATGACCAAGATCTCACGCGAGGCCCTGGACGAGCGCGAGGGCCGGCGCTGGGCCGACATCATCAGCTTCACCATCAACATGGAGCAGATCGGCGACATCATCGAGCGGGTGCTGATCGACATCGAGGACAAGAAGATCAAGAAGGGCCGCCAGTTCTCCGAGGCCGGCATGGAAGAAATCAACGAACTGCACGCCCGCCTGCTGGACAACCTGCGCCTCGCGATGAGCGTGTTCCTCAACGGCAATGTGCGCGATGCGCAGAAGCTGCTGGAGGAAAAGGCGCGCTTTCGCGACCTGGAGCGCGCCTACTCGACCACCCACCTGATGCGCCTGTCGGACAAGACGGTGCAGAGCATCGAGACCAGCTCGCTGCACATCGACCTGATCAGCGAACTCAAGCGCATCAACTCGCTGCTGTGCTCCGTGGCCTACCCGATCCTGGAGTCGGCCGGCGCGCTGGCGCCGAGCCGGCTGCGGGCTGCGGTTACCCCGGAGTGAGGCGCTGCTGCGCGTTGGCCGCGGTCGAGTCCAGGTAGCCCCCGATCACCAGCCCGGCCTCCTGCGTGAACTGGCCCTGGGCCACCTGGCGCTGGACCTCGCCCAGGTCCAGCAGCTCGAAACGCTCCACCTCGCCATCCTGGTTGGCAGGCACCATGCCCTCGGGCACCGTGGCCCGGAACCAGTCGATGCGCTCGACCATGTAGCCGATACCGCGGCCCTCGCGGCTGGGGCGCGAAAAGAGCACATGGCCGCCATGGGCGACACCGGCCAGGTGGGCCGTGCGCAGCCCGGCTTCCTCCCAGGTCTCGCGTTCCAGGGCCTGCTCCAGCGTGTCGGCGGCGGCGACCATGCCGCCCATCAAGGTGTCCCACATGCCCGGGTTGTTGGGCTTGGTGCGCGAGCGCAGTTGCACCCACATGCGCCCGTCGGGTGCCAGGCCCACGAGGTGCACGGCCCGCGTGGCAATGCCCAGCACGCGCACGGCGCCGCGCTCCACGGTGGCGACCACCCCGCCCTGGGCATTGGGCACGGCCAGTTGCTCATTGCGCCAGGGGCCGCACCGGTCTTGCGCACGCAGCGCGGCAGCCAGTGCGTTGAGCGCAGCCGTGGCCGCGTCCGGCGCCACGTCCAGGTGCCAGCCCTGTTCCTGCCTGAGCAGGCGATGGCCGCCTTCCAAACCCGGGGCCACGGCATCCAGAACGCCTTCGGCCACCGAACCCACGCGCTGCCCCGCCACCGACAGCGGCAGCCGCGGCTGTGCCGGGACCTGCTGTGCGGCCACGCGGGCCGCAGCCAGCCACCCGGCAAAAGTCTGCGCCTGCGTGCTCACAGCGTGAGGATGGTGCAGCCAGTGGTCTTGCGCGCTTCGAGGTCGCGGTGCGCCTGCTGCACCTGGGCCAGCGGGTAGCGCTGGTCGATGTGGATCTTCACCTGGCCGCTGGCCACCACGGCAAACAGGTCGTCGGCCATGGCCTGCGTGCTCTCGCGCGTGGCAATGTGGGTGAACAAGGTCTGGCGCGTGACGTAGAGCGAGCCCTTGGCCCCGAGCGCGCCGGGCGCAAACGGCGGCACCGGGCCCGAGGCATTGCCGAAGCTGGCCATGAGGCCGAAGGGGCGCAGGCATTCGAGCGACTTGTCCCAGGTGTCCTTGCCCACGGAGTCATACACCACCTTCACGCCCTGGCCGCCGGTGATCTCCTTGACGCGCGCCGCGAAGTCCTCGGTGTTGTAGTTGATGGCATGGGCCGCGCCATTGGCCAGCGCCAGCTGGCATTTCGCATCGGTGCCGGCCGTGCCGATGAGTTTGAGGCCCAGGGCTTTGGCCCACTGGCTCGCGATCAGGCCCACGCCGCCAGCCGCCGCGTGGAACAGCACATGGTCACCCGCCACGAGGCCCTGCACGGGCAGCGTCTTCTTGAGCAGGTACTGCGCCGTCAGGCCCTTGAGCATCATGGCCGCACCGGTCTCGAAGCTGATGGCATCGGGCAGCTTGCAGACGCATTTGGCGGGCATCACACGCAGTTCGCAGTAGCTGCCCGGTGGCTGGCTGGCGTAGGCCGCGCGGTCGCCCACCTTCAGGTGCGTGACGCCCTCGCCCACGGCCTCGACCACACCCGCGGCCTCCATGCCGATGGTGGCGGGCATGGAGAGGGGGTACAGGCCCGTGCGGTGGTACACGTCGATGTAGTTCAGGCCGATGGCATGGTGGCGGATGCGGATCTCGCCCGGGCCGGGCTCGCCCACGGTGACATCGGCAAGGTGGAGTTCTTCGGGACCGCCATGTTGGCGGATCTGGACGGCGAGGCTCATGGGATCGGTCTCCTTGTGCGTGTGCGACAAAACGGCGGCCATCCTGCCATGAATCTGCAAGGCTCGCCCACCAGGGGTCGCTACATTAGCCGCATGACGCAAAGACTCACGCCCGGCACGGCGGCCATGCTGGTGGTACCGCCGATGCTGTGGGCCGGCAATGCCGTGGTCGGCCGGCTGGTGCACGACCTGATCCCGCCCCTCACCCTCAATTTCATCCGCTGGGTACTGGCCTTCCTCATCCTGCTGCCGCTGGCGCACGGCGTGCTGCACAGGGACAGCCCGCTGTGGCCGCACTGGCGCCGCTATGCGCTGCTGGGCCTGCTGGGCGTGGGCCTGTACAACGCGCTGCAGTACATGGCGCTGCAGACCTCCACGCCCATCAATGCGACGCTCGTGGGTTCCAGCATGCCGATCTGGATGCTGGCCGTGGGCGCGCTGTTCTTCAAGGCCCCGGTCACGCGCCGCCAATTGGCCGGGGCCTTTCTGTCCATGTGCGGGGTGCTGCTGGTGCTCTCGCGCGGCGAATGGAGCCAGCTGCTGGCGCTGCGCCTGGTGCCGGGTGACCTGTTCATGGTGCTGGCCACCATCTCCTGGGCGTTCTACAGCTGGATGCTCTCGGGCACGCGCGAACCGGCTGCCATCCGCGGCGACTGGGCGGCCTTTCTGATGGCGCAGATGGTGTTCGGCCTGGCCTGGTCGGGCAGCTTCGCGGGGCTGGAGTGGGCCGCCGGGCGCACCCACATCGCGTGGGGCTGGCCGCTGGCGGCCGCACTGGCCTTCATCGCCGTAGGGCCGGCCGTGCTGGCCTACCGCTTCTGGGGCGTGGGGGTGCAGCGCGCGGGGCCTGCGCTGGCGAGCTTTTTCGTCAACCTCACCCCGCTGTTCGCCGCGCTGCTGTCGGCGGCCTTCCTGGGCGACAGGCCCCAGCTGTTCCACGGCCTGGCCTTTGCCCTCATCGTGGGCGGGATCGTCGTGTCGTCGCGGCGCTGAGGTGGCGCGCGTTCAGGCCAACGCCGCGCTGCTGGTGCCCAGTTGGGCCTCGAGATCGGCCACGGGCATGGGGCGGCCCATCAGGTAGCCCTGGAAGAACTGGCAACCGTGCAGGGCCAGGAAATCCTTTTGCGCCTGGGTCTCGACGCCCTCGGCGATCACGTCGAGCTCCAGGTTGCGCGCCATGCCGATGATGGTCTGCACGATCACGTCGTCGGTGTGCTTGACGCCCAGGTTGCGCACGAAGGACTGGTCGATCTTGAGCTGGTCCAGCGGCAGCCGCGTGAGGTAGGCCAGCGAGGAGTAACCGGTACCGAAATCGTCCACCGAGAAACGCACCCCTTTGGTCTTGAGCAGGCCCATCTTGGCGATGGTGTCGTCCACGTTGTCGAGCACCAGGGACTCGGTGAGTTCGAGCTTGAGCAGGTGGGGCCGGGCCCCGGTTTCGCGCAGCACCTCGACCACCCGGGCCACGAAGTCGCGCTGGCGGAACTGGCGCGCGCTGACGTTGACCGACAGCTGCACATGCCGGTAGCGCGCATCGCCCTGCCACGCGGCCAGTTGCTCGCAGGCGGTGCGCAGCACCCAGTGGCCCATGGGCACGATGAGCTCGCTCTCCTCGGCCACGCCGATGAAGTGGCCGGGGGTGAGCAGTCCGCGCTCGGGGTGGCGCCAGCGGATCAGCGCCTCGGCCCCGACCATGCGGCCGTCGAGGTGGAACTGGGGCTGGTAGTGCAGCACGAACTGGCGCCCCGTGAGGGCAAGCTGCAGGTCGCTCTCCAGCTGCGCACGCTGGCTGATCGCGATCTGCATCTGCGGATCGAAGAAGCACAGCGCATTGCGGCCCTGCGACTTGACCTGGTACATGGCGATGTCCGCCTGCTTGAGCAGGTCCACCGAGGGCTGCATGGCGCCGCCCATCAGCGTGGCGCCGATGCTCGGGGTGCTGTGGTAGGTGTGGGTGCCCAGCGTGTAGGGCTGGTTGAGCTTGCGCAGGATCTTCTGGCCCACCCGGCGGGCATAGGCAGCCGCCTCGCTGCTGTGCTCCGACAGGTCGCTGAGCATCACCACGAACTCGTCCCCGCCCAGGCGGGCCACCGTGTCCTCGCGCCGCACGCATGTCTTCAGGCGCTGCGCCACCTGGCGCAGCAGCATGTCGCCGACCTCGTGGCCCAGGGTGTCGTTCAGGGTCTTGAAGTGGTCCAGGTCCAGGAACAGCAGGGCGCCGTGCTGGCCGCTGCGCACGCTGGCGGCCGTGGCCTGCTGCATGCGGTCCATCAACAGGCGCCGGTTGGGCAGGTTGGTCAGGGGATCGAAGAAGGCCAGGCTCTCGATCTCGGCACTGGCCTGGCGCAGCGCGGTCACGTCGTGGTAGGTGATGACCAGCCCCGAATCGGGCGTCACCCGCTCGGTGATCTGGATCACGCGGCCATCGGGCAGGGACTGTTCGTGCGGCCCCTGGGGCTGCGCCTGCAGCGCCAGACGGTGCTCTATCCACAGCGCACGCTCCGCATCGGAGGCGTGCGGCAAATGGTGCCGGGCCTTTTCTTCGAGCACCTTGCGGAACGGCACCTGGGGCGCCAGCATGGGCTGGAGCCAGGGGAAGATCTCCTCGAAGCGCCGGTTCCACTGCACCACGCGCTGCATGCCGTCGAGCAGCACGAAGCCGCTGACCATGGATTCGAGCGCCTGGTCCAGCGTGGCCTTGCTCTGGGCAATGGCCAGGCGGGCCTGCGTCATGCGGTCGATGTAGCGCAGGGCAAACCCGCCCGCGGCCAGGATCATGGCCAGGAAGGCCAGCGCGGTGAGGGCCACGGCATTGCGTTCGGTGCGCCAGGAAGCCAGGGCATCGCGCTGTGGAATGCTGGCCGAGATGCGCAGGTCCTGGTACAGGATGGGGCGGTACACCACCAGTGCGACCTCACCGCTCAGGCGCGCCGGGGCGCGCCAGTTCGGCCCGCTGTCGTCCAGGGTCTCGAGCGGTGGCGACAGGGTGTGGGTGACGGCATCCTCGCGCCCCGGCACGCTCAGCAGCATCTGCCCGCCCGCGCGCTCCAGCGTGACCTGCAGGCCGCTGATGTCCACCCCCTGCACCAGCACCGAGCTGAGCGAGGTCACAGGCAATTCTGCCAGCGCCACCACACGCGAGCTGTCGGCCATCTTGAGGTGGCGCGCAAAGTACAGCACCTTTTCGGCGCTGGCAAAACTCACCACAGGCTGGCTGACCATGAGGGTGGAGACCGACTGGTTCAGCACTTCATCGAGAAAACCTGCCGGCAAATCCAGCGCCAGCCGGCTGCCTGCGGCGTCCGAGGACGCGATCACCTTGCCCTGGGCATCGACCAGAGCCACATAGCGCACCATGAGGTTCTGGCGCGCCGAACTGCGCAGGCGCTGGCTGGCACTGTCGGAGTCGATCCAGTCGACCATGGCGGTCGACAGGCCCAGCAACTCGTCCATGCTGGCCAGCAGCACGTCCACCGAGAGCAGCGACCGGTTGAGCGCCGCCTCGGCCCCCGCCACGAAACGCGTGGCCTGCGTTGCGCTGTCGGCCAGCGCCACCTGGCGCGCATTCCAGACCAGCGTGGCTGCCACCAGGGCCACCGACGCGAGGAAGAAGGCAACCGCCCCCGAGACGTAGATCTTGATGCGCGCTGGCGAGGATGGGTTCATTTGCCAGGCGCCGCGGCCAGGCCGCGCACGGGCCCGATGGTTCGGTTCCAGATGTCCGCGCAACGCGGGCCGCAGCGCTGCACCCAGCGCGGCAACACCGTGGAGGCCAGGATCTCGCGGCGGCTCTTCTCGTCCTGCTCCGATACGGGCACGACGACCATGTTGCCCTTGCGCCCCCCGGTGCAATTGGCCGCCCCGCGGTTGCAGGCCATGCCATCGGCGGTCTCGCGCTCGGCTTCTTCCCAGATGGCGGCCTCCAGCCGCGGCAGCTCGCGGCGCAGCAAGGCGCGCAGGTCGGGGGGCAAGGCCTCCCAGGCGGCCTGGTTGGCGGCAAACACCGCCAGGCCCCAGTTCACCGGCAGCGCATGCAGGTGGGAGGTCATGGTGTGCAGGCCCAGCGTGTTGCCCGACATGGTGCCGGTGATCGCGCACTCGGTGTTGCCGGCCGACAGGCTGGTCACGATCTGCGCAAAGCCCGTGAGCACGGGGACACCGCCCAGCGCCCCGACGAAATCGGCCTGGCTGGACGAGGAGACGCGGATGCGCCGGCCCGACAGGTCGGCCAGGTTGCGCAAGGGCTTCTTGCAGAAGACCACCTGGGCCGGGTAGACATAGATGGCCAGGGCCTCCACCCCATGCTGGTCGCGCAAGGCCTTTTCCAGGTAGGGGCGAAAGGCCGCCACCGTGGTCTTGAGCGTGGCAATGTCGGGGTTCAGGCCCGCCAGGTCGGGCGCGGTGTACTCCGGGTACTGGGCCGAGAAGGAGCTCATGAGCGTGGTGCCAAAGGGCACCACCCCAAGCTGCAGCAGGCGCAGCATTTCGCCCCCGGGCACGCCGGCGCGGTCGAAGGGTACGATCTCGGCGTCGAACTTGCCTCCGCTCAGGCGGGCCAGCTCCTTGCTCCAGAAAGGCTCTTCCTGCCGTGTGTACTGGTTGATACCGGCCAGCCCCCCGACGATGCGCAGCTTGTAGGGCATGGCGGCCTTGGCGCCCGGCCCGGCCCCGGCGGCCTGGGCCCAGGCCACGCCACTGCCGCACGCCCACAGGCCTGCCCCCAGCAGGGCCAGAGCGGCAAGTCGGTTCGTCAGGACACGGGACAGGTTCATGGCGATGGTATCTCCAGCCTCATTGTTCGTCCTAGATTCCCAAAGTATGGGAAAAATGTGCGCAAAACACAACGGACCCTGGCAGGGCCATCAGCCCATTGTGCCTTGGCACCCCCCACGCCAAACCGGGAAAACACGCAGAAAAGCCCCCTTGCAGCCCCCGGCACGCCCTTCATTCCAGCGACCTTGAGGGACATCAAGGCCCTGCATGCCGCAGCCGATGGCGGGTACCTACCCGCGTGGACAGTGCCGATGCGGGTGGCCCCAGCGCCGTACCGCTCAGAACGTCCCCTGGTACGCGCCCCCGTCCGCCAGCACATTCTGGCCGGTCATGTAAGCCGCCTGCATGCTGCACAGGAAGGCGCAGATGGCGCCGAATTCTTCGGCCGTGCCATAGCGGCCGGCCGGGATCTGGGCCTGCTGCGCCCGGCGGAACTCTTCCACGCTGGTGCCGGACTTGGCAGCCGCGTTGCCGATGGTGGCAGCCAGCCGGTCGGTATCGAACTTGCCCGGCAGCAGGTTGTTGATGGTCACGCCACCGGCCGCGAGCTTGCTGCGCGCGACCCCGGCGACAAAGCCCGTGAGCCCGCTGCGCGCACCGTTGGACAGGCCCAGGATGTCGATGGGGGCCTTCACGGCGCTGGAAGTGATGTTGACGATGCGGCCGAAGCCGCGCTCTGCCATGCCGTCCACCGTGGCCTTGATGAGCTCGATGGGGGTGAGCATGTTGGCATTCACCGCCTTGATCCAGGCATCGCGGTCCCAGTTGCGGAAATCACCGGGAGGGGGTCCGCCGGCATTCGTGACCACGATGTCAAAGGCGTGACCGGGGCCACCGGCCGCCGAGAACACGGCAGCGCGGCCTTCGGGGGTGGTGATGTCGGCCGCCACCGCCAGGACCTGCACCTTGCCGCCTGCCCCCTGCGCCTGCAGGCGCGACGCAGCCTGGGCCAGCACGTCGGCATTGCGGGCATTGATGACAACGTGGACACCTTCGTTCACCAGCGCCTGGGCACAGCCAAAGCCCAAACCCTTGCTCGCGCCACACACCAACGCCCACTTGCCTGCAATACCCAGATCCATGTCCAACTCCGTGATTCATCGGGAAGCGCACACCGCGCTCCCCCTGCGCCAAATCATAAGTGGACTTGGCCAGCCCTGCCCACGGCGGGGCACTGCCCTCTGAGGCCGTTCAGGACGCTGCCCTGCGGGCGGGGCGGGTGAAGACGAAGATGCCCGCGACCACCAGGGCCGTGCCACACGCCACCCAGACCGTGAAGGGCTCTCCGAGGATCCAGATCCCCATGAGGATGGTGGACAGGGGCCCCACCATGCCGATCTGCGCCGCCATGCCGGCACCGATGCGCTCGATCGCCATCATGACCATGAGCACCGGCACGGCCGTGCACAGCGTGGCATTGAGCACCGACAGCCAGACCACCTCGGGCGCGACGATGGCCGCGGAGAGTGGGCGCAGCACCACAAACTGCAGCAGACAGCACAGGCAGGCCACGGTGGTGGCCAGACCCACCAGGCGCAAGGCGCCGATGCGCTGCACCATCTCGCCGCTGTAGACCAGGTAGATGGCATAGCTCACCGCGCTCAGGAACACCAGCAGCGCCCCCAGGGCCACATTGCTGCCCTGCAGGTTGGCCTCATGGCCGAAGACCAGCACCACGCCGCTGTAGCTCACCAGCATGCCCAGGGCCTGGCCCCAGCGGATGCCACGCCGGTACAGCACCCAGCCCAGCATCATCACCAGCGTGGGGTTGAGGTACAGGATCAGGCGCTCCAGGCTGGCACTGATGTAGGCCAGACCGGCGAAGTCGAGAAAGCTCGCCAGGTAGTAGCCCGTGATGCCCAGCCCCACGATGCCCAGCCAATCCTTGCGCGACAGCGGCGGCCTGCCCCGGCTGGCCCACCAGCCCATGGCGGCGAAGATGGGCAGCGCAAACAGCATGCGGTACATGATGAGCGTGACCGCATCAACGCCGTAGCGGTAGGCCAGCTTGACGATGATGGCCTTGCCGCTGAAGGCGATGGAGCCGAACAGGGCCAGCAGGAAGCCCGAGGCGATGTGTTGGCTGCCGGCCTTGGCGGCCGATGGTGGCTGGGGGTTCGACAAAGGCTTCTCTCGCGCCGACGGTCGGGCCCCTGCGGTCTGCAGACGCCCCCGGGCAGCCCGCCAGTGTGGCACGGGAGCAATAACCCGCGCCATCAGTCCTGCGTGCGTGGGCCAGCGCCATCGGCGACGGCCGCGCGCGCGGGCTCCGCGGTCAGTGCTTGCGGAAGATCGTGTGGTGCAGCCGGCGCAGCGACCACCACACGCCCACGGCCACCAGCGGAATCGCCAGGGCCGCCGTGGTCTCTGCCGACAGGGGCCAGCCGAGCTTCTGCGCGCCCTTGGCCAGGTAGCTCACGAGGCCGACGATGTAGTAGGTGATGGCCGCCACCGAGAGGCCCTCCACCGTGGACTGCATCTTGAGCTGCAGGTCCTGGCGGTGGTTCATGGTGGCCAGCAGCGCCTGGCTGCTTTGCTGCTGCTCGATCTCCACGCGCGTGCGCAGCAGGTTGCTCATGCGCGAGACACGCTGCGACAGGGCATCCTGCCGCCGGGCCGCCCACTCGCAGGTGCTGCGGGCCGGCGTCAGGCGCCGGTCCATGAACTCACGGATGGTCTGCATGCCGGCCAGGCGCGACTCCGCCACGTCCTGTATGCGCCGGTCCAGCAGTTCGAAGTAGGCGCTGCTGGCCGAGAAACGCGAGTGCGTGGCCGCGTACTGGCTCTCCACCTGCCCGGCCAGCCGCGTCAGCCGGTCGAGCAGCACGGGCTCGGAATCGCGGTTGGCCGTGCGGATGGCCTCGGCCAGTTCGGCCAGCTCGCGCTCGGCAAAGGCCAGCACGCTGGCGGCTTCGCGCGCCGCGGGCAGGCCCAGCAGCGCCGCCATGCGGTAGGTCTCGATCTCCAGCAGGCGCTGCACCAGCCGGCCCAGGCGCCGTGGCGTCATGCCACCGGCCAGCAGCACCATGCGCGAGAAGCCGTCGGCATGGATCGCGAAGTCGGTGTACACCTCGCCATGGCCATCGGCCACGGTGGAGGCGACCAGCGTGTCCTCGTGCAGCACATGCTTGACCAGCGAGCCCGAACCAAAGGTGTGCGTGGGCAGCACCCAGAGGTTCAGGCTGCACAGGCACTGGCCAGGCAAGGCCGCCAGCCACTCCTGGGGCACGGCCTCGGTGGCACCCACAGGGTCGCGGTCGCCAAAGGCATCCACCTGTGCCGGCACCATGAAGGTCCAGGTCACGAACTCGGTGTGCAGCTCCCAGCGCATGCGAAACGCACCCAGGTCCATGCGCAGGTGGGTGGTGTGGGCATCGGGCAGGGCCAGATGGTGGTTGCGCAGCAGCGCGGCCACATGGGCCCGGCTGGCCTCGCGCCCCGCGGCATCGGCCAGCATCACGATGTGGGCGATGGCCAGCGGTGCCGCCATGGCCTCGGGCGGGCGGGCATGGATCTCGTTGTGCAGCAGGGTCCGGTGCGGGTGCTGCTGGAAGCTGGTGGGTGTGGGCATGCGCTGGATCAAGAAGCGGTCACGCCATTGTCTACTGCGACCCCACCAAGCCGGCAGCGCGGACTCGCCAAAAAACAACGGCGCCCGAAGGCGCCGTTGCGGGGAGGTCAGGGACCGCCGAGGGATCAGTCCTCGACGAAGGCCTCTTCACGCTTGCTCTTCACCGCAGGCAGCAGCACGATGACCAGCAGCAGGGCGGCGGCCGCCAGCAGGCCGGCCGACAGCGGACGCGTGACGAACACGCTCCAGTCGCCGCGCGACAGCAGCAGGGCACGGCGCAGGTTTTCTTCCATCATCGGGCCCAGGATGAAGCCCAGCAGCAGGGGCGCAGGTTCCGTGCCCAGCTTGTGGAAGATGTAGCCCACCAGACCGAAGGCACCCACCATCCAAATGTCGAAGGTGTTGTTGTTGGTCGAGTACACACCGACCGCGCAGAACAGCACGATGGAGGGGTACAGCCAGCGGTAGGGCACGGTGAGCAGCTTGATCCAGATGCCGATCAGCGGCAGGTTCAGGATCACCAGCATGGCGTTGCCGATCCACATCGAGGCGATCAGGCCCCAGAACAGCTCGGGGTTGCTCGTCATCACCTGGGGACCAGGCTGGATGTTGTGGATGGTCATGGCACCCACCATCAGCGCCATCACGGCGTTGGGAGGAATACCCAGCGTCAGCAGCGGGATGAACGAGGTCTGCGAACCGGCGTTGTTGGCCGACTCGGGCGACGCCACGCCGCGGATGTTGCCCTGGCCGAACGGCACTTCGCCGGGCTTGAGCTTGGTCTTCTTCTCGATCGTGTAGGCAGCGAAGGCCGCCAGCAGCGCGCCGCCACCGGGCAGGATACCGAGGGCAGCCCCCAGCGAGGTTCCGCGCAGCACGGCGGGGATCATGCGCTTGAAGTCTTCCTTGGTGGGGAACAGGCCCTCGACCTTGGCGGTGAACACTTCGCGCTCGTCGTCGGGGCGCGAGAGGTTGGCAATGATTTCACCGTAACCGAACACGCCCATGGCGATGGTCACGAAGCCGATGCCGTCGGTCAGTTCGGGGATGTCGAAGCTGAAGCGGGCCACGCCCGAGTTCACGTCGGTACCCACCAGGCCCATCAGCAGGCCCAGCACGATCATGCCCACAGCCTTGAGCAGCGAGCCCGAGGCCAGCACCACGGCACCGATCAGGCCCAGCACCATCAGCGAGAAGTATTCGGCAGGGCCGAACTTGAAGGCCACTTCGGTCAGCGGGGGCGCGAAGGCCGCCAGGATCAGCGTGCCCACGCAACCGGCGAAGAACGAACCCAGCCCGGCCGCCGCAAGCGCCGGCCCCGCTCGGCCCTTGCGCGCCATCTGGTAGCCGTCGATCACGGTCACCACCGAGGACGATTCGCCCGGCAGGTTGACCAGGATGGCGGTGGTGGAGCCGCCGTACTGGGCGCCGTAGTAGATACCGGCCAGCATGATCAGCGCCGCCACGGGGGGCAGGGCGTAGGTGGCAGGCAGCAGCATGGCGATGGTGGCCACGGGGCCGATGCCGGGCAGCACGCCGATCAGCGTGCCCAAGAGGCAGCCGATGAAGCAATAGATGAGGTTCTGGAACGTGAACGCTACGCCGAAGCCCAGCGACAGGTTGTTGATCAATTCCATGGTGTGGATGCTCCTGGCTTAACCGGAAATGAAACTGGGCCACACCGGGAACTGCAGCTTCAGCGCCCAGACGAATGCCACGTAGCTGCCGACTGCGAGCACGGTGGCGAGCACGAACACATCGCGCGCCTTGAACTCGTTGCCGGCCAGGCTGGAGATGAAGGTCAGCGCATAGATGCCGACGATCAGGCCCATGGCCGGAATCCCCAGGCTGGGCAGGCCGCCCAGCAGGATGCCGAAGGCAAAGTTGGCAGCGAGGATGAAGAACAGCGGCTTCCAGGCCCACTTGCCGATCTTGTCACCGTCCACCGTCTCGACGGTGGTGGCCTTGAAGGTGATCACCGCACCGATCAGGGCCAGCAGGATGCCCAGCAGCAGCGGGAAGTAGCCAGGCCCCATGCGGGCACCGTTGCCGACGTTGTAGGTGGTGGCCCCCCACGCGAACGCGACACCGACACCCATGAACATGAGGCCAGAGAAAAAGTCTTTTTGACTTTTGATTTGCACGATATGTCTCCTATGCGGATTTCACGACCGTGCGATTGTGGGGGCAGCAAGGCCCCCGCCGGATGTGGATTCCACCTACACCCGGTAACACTCGGGACTGCGCGTTTTCCCTATGTACAAGGCATGCAAATCAGTCCATTGGAGGGGTCGCGGACATCACCTCCTCGATGGTGGTGATGCCCTCGGCCACACGCAAGGCACCGGCCAGGCGCAGGGGCCGCATGCCGTCGGCAATGGCCTGGCGGCGCAGCGCCTCGATCGAGGGCGCAGTGTTGATCTTCTCCTTGAGGGCCTCGCTCACCGTGAGCAGTTCGTACAGCCCCATGCGCCCCTGGAAGCCGGTCATGCGGCAGTCCACGCAGCCCACGGCCTTGTAGGGCTGGTAGCCGCCGCTGAGCTTCCAGGGCTTGATGAAGGCACTGAGCGCCTCGCGGTCGGCCGACTCGTCCTTTTGCTTGCACTGCTTGCAGAAGGTGCGCACCAGGCGCTGCGCGAGCACCCCGAGCAGCGTGGCATTGATCAGGTAGGAGGGCACGCCCAGTTCCATCATGCGGGTGATGGCCGAGGGCGCGTCGTTGGTGTGCAGCGTGGAGAACACCAGGTGGCCCGTGAGTGCCGCCTGGATCGCCATCTCGGCCGTCTCCAGGTCACGGATTTCGCCGACCATGATGATGTCCGGGTCCTGGCGCATCAGCGCGCGCAGGCCCTCGGCAAAGTTGAAGTCGAGCTGGGGCTGCACCTGGGTCTGGTTGAAGCTGGGCTCGATCATTTCGATCGGGTCCTCCACCGTGCTCACGTTGACCTCTTCAGTGGCCACGCGCTTGAGCGTGGAGTACAGCGTGGTGGTCTTGCCCGAGCCCGTGGGCCCGGTCACGAGGATGATGCCGTGCGGGCGCTTGACCAGCCCCTCCCAGCGCGTCGCGTCGTGCTGCGCGAAGCCCAGGGCATCGAGGTCCTTGACGGTGTTGTCGGGGTCGAAGATCCGCATCACCATCTTCTCGCCGAAAGCCGTGGGCAGCGTGGACAGGCGCATTTCCACCTCGTCGCCGCGCTGGTTGCGGGTCTTGATGCGGCCATCCTGCGGGCGGCGCTTTTCCACCACGTCGATGCGGCCGAGCAGCTTGATGCGCGAGATCATCGCGTTGTGCACGCCCATGGGCATCTGGTAGACCGGGTGCAGCACGCCGTCGATGCGAAAGCGGATCACGCCCTGCTCGCGCCGCGGCTCCAGGTGGATGTCGCTCGCGCGCTGGTCGAAGGCGTATTGCCAGAGCCAGTCCACCACCCGGACCACGCCCTGGTCATTGGCATCGAGCTGCTTGTTGCTCTTGCCCAGTTCCACCAGTTGCTCGAAGCTGCTGCCGCTGGCGGCGCCGCCGGCCTTCTGCGCGGCGCGCACGGATTTGGCCAGCGCAAAGAACTCGGCCGTGAAGCGATGGATGTCCTGCGGGTTGGCCACCACGCGGCGCACCGTGCGGCGCGACTGGCGCTCGACCTCGGCCACCCAGTCGCTGATGAAGGGCTCGGCCGTGGCCACCACCACCTCCTTGGTCGTCACCTGCACGGGCAGCACCTTGTGGCGCTCGGCATAGGTGGCGCTCATGGTGTCGGCGACCCGGCCCACATCGACCTTGAGCGGGTCGATGCGCATGTAGGGCAGGCCGCTGCGCTTGGCCAGGTACTCGGTGAGCAGCTCGATGTCCAGCGGCTTGCCATCGGAGGCGCGCGTCATGGCCACCGCGGCCAGCCGGACCAACGCCGGCTGCGCGCTTTCGGCCTGCGAGCAGCGGGCAATTGTGCGCTGCGCCTCTTCCTGGGAGATCACGCCATCGGCGCTCAGCCACTCGACCAGGCGGCGCCAGTCCACGGGGCCGATGTGGTTGACCGGGGCGATGCCGGCCTTCGCGGTTGGAGCGGGCGGGGAAATGGTGGTGCTCATGTCGGACCTCTTGGAGGGGATGGGCGGGACGGGTGGGCAGGGTGCAAGGCGGTCAGGCCACGGGTTTGAACACCCGCAGCCATTTGGGAGCGGGCAGCTCCCAGCGCGCCTGGATGGCTTCGGCACGGGCCAGCAGCTCGGCGCGCTTGGGGCGTGTGGGGGTGCGCTGGGCCAGCACCACGGTGTTGCCTTCGCGCGTGGGCTTGAAGGCCCAGAGCGCGTCCTCACCAAAGGCGCTGGCCATGCTCTGGAGGCTCTTCTCGTAACTCGACGAGCGGCCAAAGAGGTTCACCGTCATGCTGCCGTCCTCGGACAGCAGGGCGCGGCAGTCGGCGTAGAAGTCGGGGCTGTCGAGCACGGGCGCGGCCGCATCGTGGTCGTACAGATCGACGGCGAGCGCATCGACGGTCCCGAGCCACATGGGGTTCTGGATCTCCTGGGCCGCATCGGCCAGCACCACGCGCAGCTTGGGGCCATCGGGCGGCAGCTTGAACCATTGGCGGCACACGGCCAGCACCTGGGGGTTGAGCTCGATGGCCGTGGCGCACAGGCGCAGCTTCTTGTGGCAGAACTTGGTGATGGCGCCCGCCCCCAGGCCCAGTTGCATGGCGTGGCGCTTGCCCACGGACGCGGGCTCGACGAAGAGCAGCCAGGCCATCATGCGCTGCACGTACTCCAGCTCCAGCGCAAAGGGTTCGTCCACGCGCATCGAGCCCTGGATCCAGGGCGTGCCCAGGTGCAGGTGGCGCACTTCGCCGTCATCGGAGACGCTGACTTCGGGCAGTTCGATCGGGCGGGCTTTCTTGCGGGTGGTCATTCAGGTCAATTCATAACGGGCCATGAGTTCGGCCCAGGCGTTCAGTTTGCGCTCGAAGCTCCAGGAGGCGTTGGCCGGGCTGGTCGACGGCAGCTTGTGCACCGGCACGCCCAGGGCGGCGGTGCGCGCCGCGTGCTTGTAGCTTTCACCCCCATTGTGGGCGATGGCGGCCAGCCGTGGTGCCACGGCGCGCAGCGCCGCAAAATCATTCACCACGGCATGGCGGATGTCGGCGTCCAGGCTGCCCTCGCGCTCGCAGCTGGCATACACGTCCCACAGGCCCAGCCCGCGCTCGAGCAGCCACGCGCAGCGCTGGGCGTACTGGCCGGGCCCCGGCAGTGGGTGCTGCGGCCACAGCGCCTGCAGGATACGCCAGAACTGGTTCTGCGGATGGCCATAGTACTGCTGCGCGCGCAGCGAGGCGGCGCCGGGAAAACTGCCCAGCACCAGCACCACGGTGCGCCCGGACACCACGGCCGGCAGGCCGGTCAACCGGGCTGGCGTGTGATCGGGGGGCGTGGCAGGGGAGATGGAGGACATGCGGTGTGCGGGCGAATGCGATGGCGCGCAATTACTATCAAATGTATAGCTAAAGAACGTCCATTTGCCGCGCACAAAAGGTAAGCAAGCGTGTCTGCTAGGGCAGCAGAGGTGCCATGCGCGGCAAGGCCGCCATCGCGTTCGCCGTGGAGGCCGCGGCCAGCGCCTGCACGGGCATGCCACGCAGCCCCGCCACCACCTCGCCGATGCGCGGCAGCTCGCCCGGAGTGTTGCGGCCCTGGGGGCGGCCCGCCTCGCGCTCGGCGGCGGTGGTGTAGAGCCAGTGCGGCGGGATGTCGGGCGAGTCGGTCTCCATCACCAGGCAGCCGAGCGGCAGCTCGGTGGCCAGACGGCGCAGCTGCAGGGCGCGGTCGTAGGTGATGGCGCCGCCAAAGCCGAGCTTGAAACCCAGGTCCACGAAGGCCTGGGCCTGCTGCACGCTGCCATTGAAGGCATGGGCGATGCCCGACAGGCCCGGGACCTCGCGCAGGCCCTTGAGCAGCTTGTCGGCCGAGCGGCGCACGTGCAGGATCACCGGCAGCCCGAAGCGCCGCGCCAGCCTGAGCTGCTCGCGGTAGAAATGCGCCTGCCGGTCCGGGTCGAGCCCCGGCACGAAGTAGTCGAGGCCGATCTCGCCCACGGCGACCAGGCGCGGGTCGTCGTGGTGCTGCGCCAGGGCCTGGGCCAGGTGCGCCAGGTCCTCGTCGGCCGCCGTGGCGGTGCACAGGGGGTGGATTCCCAGGGCGTAGCTGTCCCCATGTTGGTGCGCCAGCCGGCGCACATCGTCCCAGTTGGAGCGCTGCACCGCCGGCAGTACGCAGTGCGCCACGCCGGCCGCACGCGCCTGTGCGCGCACGGCATCCACATCGGGCGCCAGCTCGGGGGCATCGAGGTGGCAATGGGTGTCTATCCAGAAGCTCATGCGAACATGATGCACGATGATGTCCCGGGGGATGCACAAGGGCGCGATCCGTGCTACTGTGAAACCATGCACCGCGCCAAGGTGCACCGGAAGGTGACAGGATGCCCAGACCCACTGTCTACAGCAGCTCCCGCCCTGCCCGCCGCCCGTCCGGGGCCGCGGACCCGGGCAGCGCCGCGCCGTTGGAGGCGGTTGCCCAGGCGGCGCCTGCCCCGGAACAGCCCGCCGCCAGGCCCCAGGCGGTCAGCCTTTCGCGCCGCAGCCTGCATGCCCTGTGGGCGACCCTGCTGTTGTTGGCCGCCCTGTTGGTCGCCAGCGTGTGGCTGAACCAGCGCGCCGTGCCCCGCAAGCTCACCCAGGAAGACATCGACAAGGCGGTGCTGCGCACCCTGGAGACCACCACCCTGCCCTCGGCGGCGGCACGCGCCGTGGAAACCATCGCACCCTCGGTGGTGCGCGTGGTGGGCTTCGGGCGCAGCAAGAACGGCAAGGAAGAGGTGGAGCGCGGCGTGGGCACGGGTGTGGTGATCGTCGACAAGGGCGTGATCCTCACCAACCTGCACGTGGTGGCGGGCTCCGACCGCATCCAGCTGACCTTCCACGACGGGCTGCAGACCACGGCCACCATCACCGGCGTGCAGCCCGAGAACGACCTGGCGGTGCTCCAGGCCCACAAGGTACCCGACGACCTGGAAGCCGCCTCCCTGCGCTCCACCAACGACCTGCGCCCCGGAGACCAGGTCGCCGTGGTGGGTTTTCCCTTCGGCATCGGGCCCTCGGCCTCGGCCGGCGTGATCTCGGGCCTGGGGCGCCAGTTCACCTCGCCCGAGGGCAAGCGTGAGCTGGGCAACCTGATCCAGTTCGACGCGGCGGCCAACCCCGGCAACTCGGGCGGCCCGCTGGTCACGATGGATGGCGAGGTCATCGGCATCGTCACCGCTATCCTCAACCCCACGCCGGCGCGCACCTTCATCGGCATCGGTTTTGCCGTGCCCATCGAGAACGCGGCCTCGGCCGTGGGCATGTCGCCCTTCTGAATCCCTACCGTCCACCGTCCCGCAAGGAGTCCCATGGAACCGACCCCGCTGACCACCGCCTCGAACGCCGCCACCGCCACGCTGATGGAGCAGGTGCTCTACGAAGTCAAGCGCGTCGTGGTGGGGCAGGACCGCTTCCTGGAACGCGTGATGGTGGCCATGCTGGCCCAGGGCCACCTGCTGGTCGAGGGCGTGCCCGGCCTGGCCAAGACCCTGACCGTGAAAACCCTGGCCAGCACCATCCAGGGCAGCTTCAAGCGCATCCAGTTCACGCCCGACCTGGTACCCGCCGACCTGGTGGGAACGCGCATGTACAACCAGAAGACGGGCGAGTTCAGCACCTCGCTGGGCCCGGTGTTCACCCACCTGCTGCTGGCCGACGAGATCAACCGCGCCCCGGCCAAGGTGCAGAGCGCGCTGCTCGAGGTGATGCAGGAACGCCAGGTGACGATTGCCGGCGAAACGCACAAGGTGCCTTCGCCCTTCCTCGTGATGGCCACACAGAACCCCATCGAGACAGAGGGCACCTACGCCCTGCCCGAAGCCCAGGTGGACCGCTTCATGATGAAGGTGCTGATCGACTACCCGACCGAGGAAGAGGAATTCGTGATCGCCCAGCGCGCGCTGGCCAAGCCCGTGCAGGTGCTGCCCGTGGCCACCACGGCCCAGTTGGCCACGCTGCAGGCCGAGTGCCGGGAGGTCTATGTCGACCCCTCGCTGCTGCAGTACGCCGTGAAGCTGGTGGCCGCCACGCGCGCGCCGGCGCGCCACGACCTCAAGGACCTGGCCCCCTTCATCGCCTGCGGCGCCAGCCCGCGCGCCACCATCTGCCTGGCCGAGGGTGCCCAGGCCCTGGCCATGCTGCGCGGGCGCAGCTATGTGCTGCCCGAAGACATGACCGACCTGGCGGCCGACGTGCTGCGCCACCGCCTGTCGCTGTCCTACGAAGCCCTGGCCGAAGGCCTGGATGCCGACGCACTGATCGCGCGCATCATGGCCAAGGTGCCCGCCCCCGCCAAGCCGTTGCACCATGAGCAAAAAGCCGCCTGACACTGGGGCTGCGCCGCCGCGCACGCTCCCCACCCTGCCCGGCCAGGCCGACCGCCTGCTGCGGCAGCTGGAGTGGAGCGTCATCCGCCGGCTCGACGGGCTGCTGCAGGGCGACTACCGCACACTGATGCGCGGCGCCGGCCTGGACCTGGCGGACCTGCGCGAGTACCAGCCCCACGATGACGTGCGCCACATCGATTGGAACGTGACCGCGCGGCTGAACCTGCCCCATGTGCGCGTGTTCACCGAAGACCGCGAGATGTCGGCCTGGTTCCTGCTGGACCTGAGCCCCTCGGTCAATTTCGGGCCCGAGGGCAATGCCAAGCGCGACATCCTGATCGGCTTCGTGGCCGTGCTCTCGCGCCTGCTCACGCGCCACGGCAACCGCGTGGGCGCCATGCTCTATGGCGCCGGCGGTGCGCCTGCGCGCGCGGTGGACACCGTGCTGCCGCCGCGCAGCAGCCGCGCCCATGTGCTGCACCTGGTGCACCAGCTGCTCAAGCCGGCCCCCCAACTGCAATCGGGCAATACCGAGCTGCACCTGCTGCTGCAGGGCGCCTTGGGCACCTTGCGCCGGCGTTCCACGGTGTTCGTGGTGTCGGACTTCATCAGCGCCCCCGGCTGGGAAAAGCCGCTGGCCCAGCTGGCCCGCCGCCACGACGTGGTGAGCGTGCGCCTGCTCGACCCGCTGGAACTGGAATTGCCCGACGTGGGCCTGGTCACGCTGCGCGACGCCGAAAGCGGGGAGCAACTGCAGGTGGACACGCACGACAGCGGCTTTCGCCACCGCTTCGCGCGGCTGGCGGCGCAGCGCGAGGCCGTGCTGCGCGAGGGCCTGACCAAGGCCGGCGCCGATACGCTGGAGCTGCGCACCGACGACGACCTGGTGGATGCGCTGCTGCGCTTCATGGACCTGCGCCAGCACCGCGTGCGCCCGGCCACGCACCCCTCGTTCCAATGGACGGCCGCGCAGGCCGCCGCCTGACAACCACAGGACACGCCACCATGGTCTTTCTCTGGCCCACCCTGCTCTGGCTGCTGCTGGCCGCACCGCTCCTGGTACTGCTGTACTGGTGGCTGCTGCACCGGCGCAAGAAAACGGCGCTGAGCTACTCCAGCCTGGCGTTGGTGCGCGAAGCCATGGGCCCGGCCCAGCACCTGCGCCGGCACATTCCGCCGCTGCTGTTCCTGCTGGCGCTCATCGCCCTGCTCGTGGCCGCCGCGCGGCCCCTGGCCGTGATCACCCTGCCTTCGCAGGACCAGACCATCATGCTGGCCATGGACGTCTCGGGCAGCATGCGCGCCACCGACGTGCAGCCCGACCGCATCACCGCCGCGCAGGACGCGGCCAAGGCCTTCATCGCCGAACTGCCGCGCCATGTGCGCGTGGGCATCGTCGCCTTTGCCGGCAGCGCCCAGCTGGCGCAACTGCCCACACAGAGCCGCGAGGACCTGGTCAAGGCGATCGACAGCTTCCAGCTGCAGCGCGGCACGGCCACGGGCAACGGCATCATGCTCTCGCTGGCCACCCTGTTCCCCGATGCCGGCATCGACATCTCGGCCCTGGGCGGGCGCCAGGCCATGAAGCCCAAGCCCCTCGAAGACCTGAACAAGCAGGACCCTGCCAAGCCCTTCACGCCCGTGGCGCCGGGCTCCTACAACTCGGCCGCCATCATCATGCTGACCGACGGGCAGCGCACCACCGGGGTGGACCCGCTGGAGGCCGCCAAATGGGCCGCCGACCGCGGCGTGCGCGTGTACACCGTGGGCGTGGGCACGCTGCAGGGCGAGACCATCGGCTTCGAGGGCTGGTCCATGCGCGTGCGCCTGGACGAAGAGACCCTGAAGGCCGTGGCCACCCGCACGGCGGCCGAATACTTCCACGCCGCGACGGCAGCCGACCTCAAGAAGGTCTACGAGACCCTGAGCTCGCGCCTCACGGTGGAGAAGAAGGAGACCGAGATCTCGGCGCTGTTCGCGCTGGTCGGGGCTGCCCTGGCCCTCATGGCGGCCGGCCTGTCGGTCTGGTGGTACGGGCGGGTGATGTAGGCCGGGCGGGCGGACAGGCCTACGCGGCCGCCCCGCCCTGGAACTGCCCCCGGCCCGAGCGCTTGGCCAGGTAGAGCTTTTCATCGGCCCGGGCCATGAGGTCGGGCCATCCCCGGGTGGCATCCGTGCCCAGCGCCAGACCGGCGCTGGCGCCCACCGACAGCCGCAGAGTGCCGATCTCGAACGGCGTGTGCGCCGCCTCCAGGATCTTGCCGGCCACGGCCTCGGCATGGGCCGGCTCGCGCACGCCGGCCAGCACCACGGCGAACTCGTCGCCCCCCAGCCGCGCCACCGCATCGCTGGGCCGCACCAGGGCCAGCAGGCGCTGGGCGAAGGCCTGCAGCAGCAGATCTCCCACGGGATGGCCATGCTCGTCGTTCACCGGCTTGAAGTGGTCCAGGTCGATGTAAAGCAAGGCCAGCAGCGGCCCTTCGGCCGCCAGGTCCTTCTGGCCCACATAGGCCTGCAGGCCGGCCCGGTTGAGCAGGCCCGTGAGCGGATCGTGCTGCGCCAGGTCCAGCAGCCGGCCGGCCTCCTGGTGGTAGCTGGTGACGTCCTGCGCCATGGAGACGAAGCCATCGACCGCACCGGGCTCGGACCACAGCGGGATGAAGTGGATGGTGACGTGGCTGGCCGGCACGCGCTGGGGATGGCCCTGGTCGAAGGTGAGGGTCTCGCCGCCGAGCACCTTCTGCACCATGGGCCGGGTGCGCGCGTACTCTGCCGCGCCCAGGAAATCCTCCATGCTGCGGCCCAGGATCTGCTCGCGCGGCACACGGTGCCAGCGCTCGAAGGCACTGTTGACGAACTGGTAGCGCTCATCCGGCCCCACCACCGCGACCAGCGAGGGCAGCGCCTCGGTGATGGAGCGCAGGGTGGCCGTCTGCTTGAGCAGGGCCGCCCGCGCCTGCGCCGCCTCGGAGATGTCGCGCATGATGGCCGAGAAATGCTGGATGCGCCCCTCGCCATCGCGGTGCGCAATGACCATGTGGCTCACGGGCACCACGCGCTGCCCGGCGGCGTACACCGTGGTCTCGCCCACCCACATGCCGTGGGCCCGAACGACCGGAAGGATGGTCTGCACATACAGCGCATTGGTCTCGGAGGTGTTGAACTCCGTGAACATGTGGGCGCCCACATCCTCATCGGGCGCAAAGCCGAGCGCGCGCCGCGCCGCGGGGTTCATGTAGGTGACCTTGCCCTTGAGGTCGGTCTGCACCACGAAATCGGAGGTGTGCTCCAGGATGGCCGTGAGCACGCGCAGGCCGCGCTCGGCGGCCGCGCGCTGCGTGATGTCGATGCCGGTGGAGAAGAAGCCGCGCACCCGGCCATCGTCGGAGACATCGGGCACGAGCTGGCTTTCGATGCGGTGCACGACACCATCGCGCAGCTCATCGGCCTCATAGCGCTGTGCGACACCTGCCAGCACCTGCTGCACACGCTGTGCCACCTCGGGCGGTGCGGGCTCGCCCAGCAGCTCCTCGCGCGTGCGCCCGATGATTTCCTCGCGCGAGCGGCCAAAGCGCTGGCACGCGGCCTGGTTGGCAAAGCGAAAGCGCAGCTCCCGGTCCACATAGCCGATGCGGATCGGCAGGCCGTCGGTGACCAGGCGCACGAAGCGCTCGCTGTTGGCCAGCTGCTGCGCCATGCGCCGGCGCTCCGTCACGTCCTGGAAGGCGCCGAACAGACGCACCACGGCCCCGCCCTCGTACTCGGCCTCGCCCACGGCGCGCACCCAGATGCGCTGGCCCGCGGCGGTCACCAGGGGCACCTCCAGGTCCCAGGACAGTCCGGTCGCCATCGCCTGGCGCACAGCCGCCTCCATGGTGCGCTGGGCATCGGGCGGGTAGAAGTCCAGGGCTGTCTCCAGTGTGGGGGTGAACTCCGGCGGCACCTCGTGGATGCGCCGGGTCTCGCTCGACCAGGAGACCCGGCGGCTGCGCAGGTCCAGCTCCCAGCCGCCCACACGTGCCACCCGGCCCGTGCGCTCCAGCAACTGCTGGCTGGCCAGCAGGGCGCGCTCGGCCACCTTCTGCGCCGTGATGTCGCGCCCCACCGAGTGCAGGTAGGGCCGGTGCTCGCTGTCGCGCAGAAAGCTGTTGGTCCAGGCCATCCAGCGCTCGGTGCCGTCGGCGCTGAGCATGCGGTTCTCGCCCTGGGTGGTGCCCTCGGTGCGAAAGACCTCGGCAATGCGCGCGCGAACCACTTCGCGGTCGGCCACATCGACGTAGGCGAACAAGTCCTTGCCCACCATGTCGCGCGGCACGAGACCGAAGTGGCGCGCATAGGCCGGGTTGACATAGAACACCTCGCCATGCGGCCAGGCCAGCGAAACCATCTCGGTCTGCGCTTCCACCATGGTGCGGTAGCGCAGCTCGCTTTCGGACAAGGCCGTTTCGTACTTCTGGCGCACCGAGAACGCGCGCGCGATCAGGTCGCGGCGCATGTCCAGGGCCTGGGACACCATGGCCGAGAGCGACCGCAGCGTGGCCCGCTGCTGCGGCGTCAGCGCACGTGCCTCGCGGTCGATGACGCACAGGGTGCCCACGCGGTCGCCGCCATCGCCGGCCACCAGGGGCGCACCGGCATAGAAGCGGATGTCGGGCGCCTCGGTGACCAGGGGGTTGCGCGCAAACCGCGCGTCCTGGGTGGCGTCGTGCACCTCCATGAGTTCGTCCGAGAGCACGGCATGGGCGCAGAAGGCCACATCGCGCGGGGTCTCGTTGACCCCTGGCAGGCCGACATTGGCCTTGAACCACTGGCGCTCGGCATCGACCAGGCTGATGAGGGCAATCGGCACGCCACAGACATCGGCCGCCATGCGGGCGATGGAGTCGAACAAGGGCTCGGCGGGGGAGTCCAGCACCATGAGGGCGCGCAGGGCTTCCAGCCTGCGCGCTTCATCGGAAGGAAGGGATGCCGGAACCGTCATCGGGAGAGTCTCCTGAAGCCCACTGCGCGCATCTTAAAACGGGTTCGCGCCAATGCGAACCCTTCCATGGCCGCGCCAGGCCCTGCGCTGGTAACCAGCGGTTCCCCGCTTGGGGCTACCCCAGCTTGCCCAGCACCAGGTGCACCACGCGGTCACAGCGCGCGGCCAGCGATTCGTCGTGCGTGACCATCACGAAGGCCGTGCCCTGCTCGCGTGCCAGTTGCAGCATGAGTGCGAAGACGCCATCGGCGGTATTGCGGTCCAGGTTACCGGTGGGCTCGTCGGCCAGCACACAGGCCGGCCGCGTGACCAGGGCGCGGGCAATCGCCACACGCTGGCGCTCGCCGCCCGACAGCTCGGCGGGGCGGTGGTGCAGGCGCTCCTTGAGGCCGACCGCAGCCAGCACGCGCGCGGCCTCGTCATGGCACTGCGCCTGCGGCATGCGGCGGATGCGCAGCGGCATGGCCACGTTGTCCAGCGCCGTGAACTCGGGCAGCAGGTGGTGGAACTGGTAGATGAAGCCCAGGTGCTCGTTGCGCAGCCGGCCCTGCTGCTCGGGCGAAAGCGAGGGCAGCTGGTGGCCCTTGAGGCGCACGCTGCCGGCCGTGGGCGCATCGAGCCCGCCCAAGAGGTGCAGCAAGGTGCTCTTGCCTGAACCCGAGGCGCCGACGATGGCCAGGGTCTCGCCCGCATGCACCTGCAGGTCCACGCCGTGCAGCACGGTCACATCGAGCCGGCCCTCGGTGAAGCGCTTGGTCAGGCCCTGGGCCTGCAGCACCACCTCGCCACGCGCGGGCGGGGCGGCGGGCAAGGATGCAGCGGAGGTTGTTGCGTTATTGTTATTCATAGCGAAGCGCCTCGGCGGGGTTCACACGGCTGGCGCGCCAGCTGGGGTAGAGGGTGGCCACAAAGGCCAGGACCAGGGAGATGACGGCGATGGGGACGATGTCCGAGCCCTGGGGATCGCTGGGCATCTTGCTGATGAGGTAGATGTCCTTGGGCAAAAAGCTCGCGTTGAGCGCCTGCTCGATGGCCGGAACGATCACGTCGATGTGGAAGGCGATCACCAGGCCCAGCAGCAGGCCGGCAAGGGTGCCGATCACACCCACCATGGCCCCCTGCACCACGAACACGCCCATGATGCTCCTGGGGCTGGCGCCCAGGGTGCGCAGGATGGCGATATCGGCGCGCTTGTCGGTCACCGTCATCACCAGGGTGGAGACGAGGTTGAAGGCCGCCACCGCTACGATGAGGGTGAGGATGATGAACATCATGCGCTTTTCGAGCTGCACGGCGGCGAACCAGGTGCGGTTCTGCTGCGTCCAGTCGCGCACCACCAGGCCGCCGCCCACGCTGCCCGCGAGTTCGGCGGCCACGGCGCGCGCCTGGTGCACATCGGTGATCTTCAGGCGGATGCCCGTGGGGCCTTCCAGGCGGAAGATGCGCTGGGCATCCTCATGGTGCAGCAGCACCAGGGCCGCGTCGTACTCGTAGTGGCCCGAATCGAAGGTACCGGCCACCGTCATCTGCTTGAGGCGCGGCACCACGCCGGCCGGCGTGACCTGGCCGGCGGGGGCGATCAGCGTCACGGTATCGCCTGTGCGCACGCCCAGGGCGCGGGCCAGCTCACCGCCCAGCACCACGCGGAACTCACCGGGCACCAGGAGCTTGAGCGTCTTCTCGTTGCCGGCCGCCAGATCGGTCACCGAGCTTTCGAGCGCCGGGTCGATGCCACGCACGAGGGCACCGCGCATGTCCTGCCCGCGCGACAGCAGGGCCTGCGCAGAGACGAAGGGGGCTGCACCCGTCACGTGGGGGTTGCGCCTGGCTTCGGCCAGGGTGGTGGCCACGTCGGGCAGCGGCGCGCCCTGGGGCGCCAGGATCTCGATGTGCGAGACCACGCTGAGCATGCGGTCGCGCACCTCGCGCTGGAAACCGTTCATCACCGAGAGCACGATGATCAGCGCCGCCACGCCCAGGGCAATGCCCAGCATGGACACGCCCGAGATGAACGAGATGAAGCCATCGCGCCGCGTGGCACGGCCTGCGCGGGTGTAGCGCCAGCCCAGGGCCAGTTCGTAGGGGATTTGCATAGGGGTTCAGGCCGCCGTCATTCGTAGCGCAGGGCTTCCGCGGGGTTCACGCGGCTGGCGCGCCAGCTCGGGTACAGGGTGGCAACAAAGGCCAGCGCCAGCGAGATGAGGGCGATGGGCACGATGTCGGTGCTCTGCGGCTCGCTGGGCATGCGGTCGATGAGGTAGATGTCCTTGGGCAGGAAGGAGGCGCCCAGCGCCTTCTCGATGGCGGGCACGATGACGTCGATGTTGAGCGCAATACCCAGGCCCAGCACCAGGCCGGCGAGCGTGCCGATCACCCCCACCATGGCACCCTGCACCACGAACACGCCCATGATGCTCTTCGGGCTGGCGCCCAGGGTGCGCAGGATGGCGATGTCCGCGCGCTTGTCGTTGACCGTCATCACCAGGGTGGAGACGAGGTTGAAGGCCGCCACGGCGACGATGAGGGCCAGGATGATGAACATCATGCGCTTTTGCAGGCGCACGGCCTCGAACCAGGTGCGGTTCTGCTGGGTCCAGTCGCGCAGCAGCAGGTCGCCGCTCACGGTGCGCGCGAGCTGGTAGGCCACGGCATTGGCCTGCTCCAGGTCCTGCAGCTTCAGGCCGATGCCCGTGGGACCGCGCAGGCCGAAGGTGGCCATGGCATCGTCCTGGTGCATCCAGACCAGGGTGGAGTCGTACTGGAAGTGGCCCGAATCCACCGTGCCGGCCACGGTCAGCGGCTGGTAGCGCGGGCCGCTCTGGCTGCCGCCCGGGCCCTGGCCAGCAGGCACCACCAGGGTCGCGGCGTCGCCGGCCTTCACGCCGAGCGATTTGGCCAGCTCACTGCCCAGCACCACGCGGAACTGCCCAGGCACCAGGGTGGCCAGCACCTCGGCATTCGAGGCGGCCAGCGAGGTCACCGAGCCTTCCAGCGCCGGGTCGATGCCGCGCACCAGGGCCCCCTTCATGTCGTCTCCATGGGCGATCAGGGCCTGGGCCGCCACGTAGGGGGCAGCGCCGGTGACGGCCGGGTTCTGCTTGACCTCGGCGATGGTGCGCGCCGCATCCTGCATGGCCGCGCCCTGCGGTGCAAAGACCTCGATGTGGGCGACCACGCCCAGCATGCGCTCGCGCACCTCCTTCTGGAAGCCGTTCATGACGCTGAGCACCACGATCAGCGCCGCCACGCCCAGCGCGATGCCCAGCATGGACGCGCCGGAGATGAAGGAAATGAAGCCGTTGCGCCGCGCCGCCCGGCCCGAGCGGGTGTAGCGCAGGCCCAGGGCCAGTTCGTAGGGAAGTTGCATGGTGGAGAAAGGCCGGGGCCACGGGAAATGGCCGAACACGGCGGGAGCGATTGTGGCATCCCGGACAATAGGGGGATGTCGGACATCCTCCATTTGCTCATCCCCTACGCTGCCAGCGCCTCCGAGGGGTGCCAGCAAACCCTGGCCACGCTCGCCCTGCCGCACCTGGACCGCCTGCTGGCGCGGCTCGCCGCCGACCCGGCCCGCTCCAGCACGGCCGAGGAGACCAGTTTCTCCGCTCCCCACGAGCGCGCCCTGGCCCAGGCCCTGGGCCTGCCCGCAGACGACGGACGCACGCCCTGGGCCGCCTGGCACCGCCAGCAGCAGGGCCAGCCCACCGACGGCCAGGCCTGGGCCTTCGTGGCGCCCTGCCAGTGGCAGGTGAGCACCGACCACGTGACCCTGCGCGACCCCGAGGCCCTGGGGCTGGACGAAGCCTCTTCACGCGCCCTGCTGGCCATCGTCTCGCCCTGGTTTGCCGAGGATGGCATCCACCTGCACTACGAGCAGCCCACGCGCTGGCTGGCCGAGAGCCCGCTGTTCGCCGACCTGGCCACGGCCTCGCTGGACCGCGTGCTGCTGCGCGACGTGCGCGCCTGGATGCCCGACGCGGCCCGGGCCCGCACCCTGCACCGGCTGCACAGCGAGATGCAGATGCTGCTGTACACCCACGCCTTCAACGATGCGCGGGCCGAGCGTGGTCTGCCGGTCATCAACTCCTTCTGGGTGCATGGCGCAGGCGCCCTGCCCGCCACGGCCGCCGGGCCCGCATCGGCGCCGTCGGTACCGCTGGCCCTGCGCGATGCAGCCCTGCGCGAAGACTGGCGCGCCTGGGCCACCGCCTGGACGGCACTGGACGCGGGCCCCGTGGCCGACCTGCTGCGCCAGGCCGAGCAAGGCCGCCCCGTGCGCCTCACCCTGTGCGGCGAACGTGCCGCCCTGGCCTTCCACACCGCCCCGCGCGGCCTGGTGCAGCGCATCAAGGCCCGCTTTCAGCCCACCCGCTTCGCGCAGGTGGCGACCCAACTATGAAAATCACGGCAAGAGACATCCCCCCGCGCGCCGCCTGGGCGCTGGAGCAGGCCGGTGTACACCCCCTGCTTGCGCGCCTGTACGCCGCACGCGGCGTGCGCGACAAGGACGAGCTGGACGAAGGCCTGAACCGCCTGCTGCCCCCTACGGGACTCAAGGGCATCGGGGCGGCAGCCACCCTGCTGGCCGACGCCATCGCGCAGGACCTGCGCCTGTGCGTGGTGGCCGACTACGACTGCGATGGCGCCACGGCCTGCGCCGTGGCCGTGCGCGGCCTGCGCCTGCTGGGCGCAAAGCACGTGGACTACCTGGTGCCCGACCGCGTGACCGATGGCTACGGCCTGACCCCGCCGATCGCACGCCGTGTCAAGGAGCGCGGCGCCGACATGCTGATCACCGTGGACAATGGCATCGCCAGCGTCGAGGGCGTGGCCGAAGCCAGGGCCCAGGGCCTCCAGGTGCTGGTCACCGACCACCACCTGCCCGGCCCCGAGCTGCCCGCGGCCGATGCCATGGTCAACCCCAACCAGCCCGGCTGCAGCTTCGAAAGCAAGGCGCTGGCCGGCGTGGGGGTGATGTTCTATGTGCTGATGGAGCTGCGCTCCGAGCTGCGCCGCAGGGGGGTGTTCGATACCGCCAGCCAGCCCAAGCTCGACCCGCTGCTCACCCTGGTGGCCCTGGGCACCGTGGCCGACGTGGTGCGCCTGGACGCCAACAACCGCCGCCTGGTGGCCCAGGGGCTGCGGCGCATCCGCGCAGGCGCCATGCCGGCCGGGGTGGCCGCGCTGTTCACGGCCGCGGGCCGCAAGGCGCCAGCGGCCACCACCTTCGACTTCGGCTTTGCGCTGGGCCCGCGCATCAACGCCGCGGGCCGGCTGGCCGACATGACGCTGGGCATCGAGTGCCTGCTCGCCGATGACGCGGGCCGCGCCAGCGACCTGGCCGGCCAGCTCGACGCCATCAACCGCGAGCGCCGCGAGATCGAAGGCGGCATGCGCGAGCAGGCCATGCTGATGGCCGAGAACCTGTTTGACGAGAGCGAAGATCCGCCGCCCGCGATCAGCGTCTTCGACCCCGACTTCCACGAAGGCGTGGTCGGCATCGTGGCCTCGCGCATCAAAGACAAGCTGCACCGTCCGACCTTCGTGTTCGCGGCCAGCAGCGCACCGGGCAAGGAGCACGAGCTCAAGGGCTCGGGCCGCTCCATTCCGGGCTTTCACCTGCGCGACGCGCTCGACCTGGTGGCCAAACGCCACCCGGGCGTGCTGCTCAAGTTCGGCGGCCATGCCATGGCGGCAGGCTGCACCGTGGCCGAAGAGTCCTTCGAGACCTTCGAGCAGGCCCTGGCCCAGGTAGCGCAGGAATGGCTCGACGCCTCCACGCTCACGCGCCGCATCGAGACCGACGGCCCGCTGGCGCCCGAGTACTGCCGCGCCGACCTGGTGGACACGCTGCACCGCGAGGTCTGGGGCCAGGGTTTTGCGCCCCCCACCTTCAGCGAAGAGGTGCAGGTGCTGAGCCAGCGCCTGGTGGGCGAGGCCAAGAACCACCTGTCCCTCAAGCTCATGCACCAGGGCAACCCCGTCGACGCGATCTGGTTCGGCCACACCGAACAGCTGCCGGCACGTGTGCTGCTGGCCTTTCGCCTCGATGTCAACGAGTGGCGCGGCGAGCGCAAGGTGCAGTTCCTCGTGGAAGGCGCGGAACTCTGACGCGGCGCGCTCAGCCGACGCTCGCCAGCCCTTCCCCGGCCGGGGCCGCATCGCCCAGCAGGGCCTCGATGTCGAGCAGGATCAGCAGGCGCTCACCCACCTGTGCCAAGCCCCGGATGCTCGCTGCATCCGGCGTGCCCGACACACCCGGTGCCGCGTGCACCATGCCGGCCTCCAGCGTGACCACATCGCTGACGGCATCGACCACCACACCCACGACGCGGGTCTTGAGGTCGATCACGATCACCACGGTGGACGGGGTGATCCCGCTGTCGGCGCAGTGCAAACGCACCCGCAAATCGAGGATGGGAACGACCACGCCGCGCAGGTTCACCACCCCCAGCAGAAAGCCTGCGCTGTCGGGCATGCGCGTGGGCGGCTCGTAGGAGCGGATCTCCTGCACCTGCAGGATGTCGATGCCGTAGTTCTCTTCACCCAGGCGAAAGCTCAGGTACTGGCCTGCAGCGGCCAGCGGCGCGCGGGTGGTGGTCGCGTTCGGTGCATTCATCAGAAGCTCGTCCATTGGTCATCGTCCGGGGTGCTGGCGGGTTTGTCGGTCAGACGGGGCGCAGCAGCCTTTCGGGCCGGCACCGCGGCCGCCTTGGCCAGTGCTGCCTTCGGTGGCTTGGGGGCGGCAGCGGACGGCTTGATCGCCGGGGGCACGGCAGGTGGGTTGGCGTAGCCAATGGCTGCGCTGCCGACGTTGAAGATGGAGACCACGTCGGCCAAATGCTGGGCCTGGTCGCGCAAAGCGGCAGCGGCGGCGGCCGACTCTTCCACCAGCGCGGCGTTCTGCTGCGTCATCTGGTCCAGGTTGGTCACGGCCTGGTTCACCTGCCCGATGCCGTCGCGCTGCTCGCTGGCCGAGGCGGCGATCTCGGCGATCAGGTCGGTCATGCGGCGCACACCACCGACGATCTCGCCCATGGCCTGGCCCGCCTGGCTCACCTGGGCCGAGCCCTTTTCCACGGTTTCCACCGAGGCGCTGATCAGGGTCTTGATCTCCTTGGCCGCCTGGGCGCTGCGCTGCGCCAGGCTGCGCACCTCGCCGGCCACCACGGCAAAGCCACGGCCCTGCTCGCCGGCCCGGGCCGCTTCCACGGCGGCATTGAGCGCCAGGATGTTGGTCTGGAAGGCGATGCCGTCGATCACGCCGATGATGTCCGCGATGCGCCTGGACGAGTCGCTGATCTGCTGCATGCTGACCACCACCTGGCCCACCACCTCGCCGCCATGCGTGGCCGCCTGGGCGGCCCCCACCGCGAGCTGGTTCGCCTGCTGCGCCGTGTCCGAGGACTGGGATACCGTGGCCGTCAGTTGCTCCATGCTGGCCGCCGTCTCCTCCAGGTTGCTGGCCGTCTGTTCGGTGCGGCTGCTCAGGTCGTGGTTGCCATTGGCGATCTCGGTCGAGGCCGTGGACACCGAGTCCACGCCGCGGCGCACTTCGGTCACCACGCCATGCAGCTTGCCCACCATCAGCGACAGCGCCTGCAGCAGCTGGCCGAATTCGTCCTTGCGCGAGGAATGGACCTGCTGGGTCAGGTCACCGCCCGCAATCGCGCCGGCCACGGCCACCGCGCGGTCCAGCGGGCGCGTGATCGAGCGCACCAGCAGGGACGCCAGCAGGATGCCGATCACGAACACCACAGCGGCGCTCGACAGGCCCAGCAGCGTGGCGTTGCGCTGCGCATTCCCGGCCTCGATCTTGGCCGCGTCGCGCTGGGCCTCCTGCACCTTGACGAAGCCCTTGAGCGCATCGACATAGGCCACCGAGGTCGGCAGGAATTCCTTGAGCGCAAAATCCTTGCGCGCACCGGGCTCGGCCGAGGCCTTGACCGCGGGGAGCTTCTTGAGGGTGTCGAGCAGGGTGCCGCGGGCCTCGCCCACCTTGGCCAGGGCGGCCTTGTCGGCCTCCGAGATGGCGCTGGCGCGCACGCCGGACTGGACTTCGCTGATGAGGGCGGAGCCGGCATCCTGGCGGCTGGCAAAGAATTTTTCGATCACCTCGTCGGTGCTCGCCATGCTGGCCAGCGAGCGCTCGGTATTGGTTTCGGTCAGCCCCTGCCAGCGCACCGCCGCCGTGATGTTGGCCTCGTAGCGCTGCACATCGGCCAGTGCCCGCTCCATGGCCAGGCTGGAGCGGTACTGGGTGAAGACAAACACGCCGAGCATCAACACCAACAGGCCCAGGATCGTGCCCCACATCTTGGTGGCCACCCGGATATCGTTCAACTTCATTGCTTTTCCCTGGGATTCATCGTGTGGACTGGAACAGGGGCGCCCAGCCCCGTCCATCCCGGGAGGGGCGCCACAAAGGCAGTCAATACAGGGGGAAAAGAAGAAGCAGGCGCGCGATCAGCGGCGCGCCCTGAAGGGGTGCCCTCGCCTGGCGGCGAGTCACCCGAGGACGCAAGTCATCCGGAAATCAGCGGCCCCGCTGCCATACCCCCTCGCGCACGAGGTCTCAGACCGGAAGCTTTGCGACCCCGACTTTCGTACGGGTGTGCCTTTGTTGCGCGCATCCTACCTGTAAGCAAATATGTCAGGGATATGGTCGGGAATAGGCCGCTGCACACCCCAGGCTCAGGCCTGGGTAGGGCCCTTGCTGCGCTGGCGCACCACCGTCACCTGCTCGCCGCCCACGCCCCAGTTGTCGGGATCGATCTCGTCGATGATGACGGTCACGGTCTCGGGCTTCTTGTCCAGCACCTCCTGCATGAGGCGGGTGGTGCCAGCAATGAGCGCGGCCTTCTGGGCCGACGTCGTGGGGATGTCGCGGTTGGCAAGGCGGATGGTGACCAGGGGCATGGCAGACCTTTGGGGAATGGGAGGAGCGCCCATCTTGCATGAAAAAAGGGCAGCCTGGGCTGCCCTCGGGGGTGTCTGGGTGGAAACGGTTGGCAAGCCGGTCAGAAGCTCTCCCAATCGTCGTCACCGCCCTTGGCCGTGGCACGCGGGGCCGGCGCAGGGGCCGGGCCGGCAGCCGCGGGCTTGTGGGCCACCACCGGCTTGGACGCCGTGAGCCGCGCAGCGGCCGGGGCGGGGGGTTTGCCGGCGACGGCCGCCCGGGCAGGGGCCGCAACCGGCCGGGCGGCTGCAGCGGCAGGGCGTGGTGGCGGCGCCACCGGTGCCCGCGCAGCCACGGCGCCCACGTTGAACATCGACACCACCTCGGCCAGCTTTTGCGCCTGGTCGCGCATCGAGGCCGCCGCCGCCGTCGACTCCTCCACCAGCGCCGCGTTCTGCTGCGTCATCTGGTCCAGGTGCGTCACCGCCTGGTTGACCTGGGCAATGCCGTCGCGCTGCTCCGTCGACGAGGCCGTGATCTCCCCGATCAGGTCGCTCACGCGCTGCACGCTCGAGACGATCTCTTCCATGCTCTGCCCAGCCTGCGCCACCTGGGCCGATCCCGATTCCACGTTCTCCACGCTGGCGCTGATCAGGGTCTTGATTTCCTTGGCCGCCTCGGCGCTGCGCTGCGCCAGGCTGCGCACTTCGCTGGCCACCACGGCAAAGCCGCGACCCTGCTCACCGGCACGCGCCGCTTCCACCGCCGCGTTCAGCGCCAGGATGTTGGTCTGGAAGGCGATGCCGTCGATGGTGCCGATGATGTCGCTGATCTTGCGCGAGCTGTCGGTGATCTGCTGCATGCTGCTGACCACCTGGCCCACCACCTCGCCACCGCGCGCTGCCGCCTGCGCTGCCGTGCCGGCCAGTTGGTTGGCCTGGCGCGCCGTGTCGGCCGATTGCGAGACCGTGGCCGTCAGCTGTTCCATGCTGGCCGCCGTCTCTTCCAGGTTGGAGGCCGTCTGCTCCGTGCGCGCCGACAGGTCGTGGTTGCCGTTGGCGATCTCCACCGAGGCCGAGGACACCGAGTCCACCCCGTGGCGCACTTCGCTCACCACGCTGCGCAGGCGCGCCGACATGGCCGAGAGCGAACGCAGCATGTGGCCGAACTCGTCCTTGCGGGTGGAACTCAGCTCGCGCGTGAGGTCCCCCGCGGCGATGGCGTCGATGATGCCCACCGCCTGGTTGAGCGGGTCACTGATCGAATGCACCAGGCGCCAGGCCAGGAAGATGCCCACCGCCAGCAGCACCATGGACAGGATGATGCCCGAGATGGCGTTCTGGATGCGGCGGCTCGTGGCATCGGCGCGGATGGCATCGCGGCGCTTTTCCAGTACCGCCACGAAATCGTCCTGGGCCTTGAGGTAGACCGTGACCAGGGGTGCGAACTCCCTGTCCGCAAACTGCTGGGTGGCCACGGCATCGCCCGCGCCCTTGAGCTCCCAGGTCTTGGCGGTGGCAGCCAGAACCGCCTTGCGCGCATCGAGCACCTTGTCGAGCGCCGCCTTTTCCTCGGGCGCCGTGGCCGAGGCGACGATCTTTTCCTGCACCTTGTTGATGGCGCCGATGATCTCCTTGACCTTGGCACCGTACTGCTCGGCCAGCACGGCATCGGTGGTCACCGCACCGCCCATGACCATGTTGACCGCGGTCTCGGTGGCGCCGCGCCAGCGCACGGCCGAGGAGATGCGCCCCTCGATCTCGATGATGTCGTCCATCGCCGACGCCATCGAATTGTTGCCGCGGTTCTGGGCGAAGCTGGAGAGCAGCAGCATCGCGATCATCAGCCCCAGGAATGCGCCCCACAGCTTGCGGGAGACGCGGATATTGTCGAATTGCATGCTCTTTCCTTGTGAACCTGTGGTGCATGGCTGCTCCGCACAGGCACCAGCGGAAACATTCCATTACATCCAGACAGGCCATAGCCTACGCCAGCCAATGGGCCGCCGACGGCTTCGTTTCACCGGGAAAAACCCGCATTCGCGCGAGCCGGCCACATTCCTGCACCGGCTTCGGGCCCGCTCAAAGCCTCCGACAGCCACCACATCGGTGGTCAGAAGCTCTCCCAATCGTCATCGCCCCCACCAGCCGCCGCGCGCGGTGCGGCGGCCTTGGGCGCTGCCGCAGGGGCAGTGGCTGCGGGCGCCGCCTTGGCGGCGCTGCCCAAGCGGGGCGTGGAGGCCTTTGCAGCCTTGCCGGCGGTCGAGGCGCCGACTGCGGCGGGGCGTGCACCGGCAGGCTTGCCGACCGCGGGCGCAGGGCGTGGTGGTGGCGCCACCGGTGCCCGCGCAGCCACGGCGCCCACGTTGAACATCGACACCACCTCGGCCAGCTTTTGCGCCTGGTCGCGCATCGAGGCCGCCGCCGCCGTCGATTCCTCCACCAGCGCCGCGTTCTGCTGCGTCATCTGGTCCAGGTGCGTCACCGCCTGGTTGACCTGGGCAATGCCGTCGCGCTGCTCCGTCGACGAGGCCGTGATCTCCCCGATCAGGTCGCTCACGCGCTGCACGCTCGAGACGATCTCTTCCATGCTCTGCCCGGCCTGCGCCACCTGGGCCGAGCCCGATTCCACGTTCTCCACGCTGGCGCTGATCAGGGTCTTGATTTCCTTGGCCGCCTCGGCGCTGCGCTGCGCCAGGCTGCGCACTTCGCTGGCCACCACGGCAAAGCCACGGCCCTGTTCACCGGCACGCGCCGCTTCCACGGCCGCGTTCAGCGCCAGGATGTTGGTCTGGAAGGCGATGCCGTCGATGGTGCCGATGATGTCGCTGATCTTGCGCGAGCTGTCGGTGATCTGCTGCATGCTGCTGACCACCTGGCCCACCACCTCGCCGCCGCGCGCTGCCGCCTGCGCTGCCGTGCCGGCCAGTTGGTTGGCCTGGCGCGCCGTGTCGGCCGATTGGGAGACCGTGGCCGTCAGCTGTTCCATGCTGGCCGCGGTCTCTTCGAGGTTGGAGGCCGTCTGCTCCGTGCGCGCCGACAGGTCGTGGTTGCCGTTGGCGATCTCCACCGAGGCCGAGGACACCGAGTCCACCCCGTGGCGCACTTCGCTCACCACGCTGCGCAGGCGGGTGGACATGCCGGACAGCGCCCGCGTCAGCACGCCCAGCTCGTCCTTGCGGTCGTCGTGGATGTTCTGCGTGAGGTCGCCGGCGGAAATGGCCTCGGCCAGCGACACGGCCCGGTCCAGCGGGCGCGTGATGGAACGCACCAGCAAGGCTGCCAGCAGCATGCCCAGCGCCACCACGGCAACCGCGGCGATGGCACCGATCACCACCAGATTGGCGCGCGAGTCGTGGGCGGCCTGCACCGCCGCGTCACGCTGGCGCTCCTGGGCGGCCACAAACTGGTCGATGGACTCCAGGTAGGCCACGGCCTTGGGGCGGTAGACCTTGGCCAGGTAGTCCTGCTTGGCGGCGGCATCGCCCGCATCGGTCAATTCCTTGAGCTTGTCGGTCTGGCCGCGGATGTCGGCGCGGGTGGCGGCGACCTTGGCCAGCGCAGCCTTGTCCTCAGGCGAGACCGAGGTCTTGCCGATCTTTTCCTGCACCGGGGTGATGCGTGCCGTGAGGGCTGCCACGCGCGCGTCGAAGTCGGCCTTGAGCGCCTGGTCGGTGGTCACGAAGCTGGACATGGACATGGTGACGGCCACTTCGGCCAGGCCGCGCCAGCTCACCGCCGTGGTGATGGCCCCCTCGTACCGGCTCACGGCCTCCTCGGTCTCGGCCGTCACCTTCCGCCCATACCACTGGGTCCAGATGGCGGTCACCAGCATCAGTGCCAGCAGGCCCAGGATCACGGTCCACATCTTGTGGGCCACGCGCAGGTTGTCGAATTTCATGGTCGATCCTTAGAACAGGTTCTTGCGCTGTGCATAAGGCAGGATCTGCCTTCGCTTTGTAAGTTTTCGCCTCAGGAAACCGTCGTCCAAACGTCCACCACTGCCGTGCCCGTCCGGGCAGTGCAGCAGAGCCCACGCCCTCGTAACCAGTGTTGCTGGAATCCGCACACCGCGTTATCGGTACAAGCCCTAAAATGGTCTGGTGACCACCCTGCTCAACGCCGACCTGCACTGCCATTCCGTGGTATCCGACGGGACCATGACCCCCGAGGAACTGGCAGCGCGCGCCAAGGCCAACGGGGTCGCGCTGTGGGCCTTGACCGACCACGACGAAATCGGCGGCCAGCACCGGGCCGCCGCGGCCGCCCGGGCACAGGGCATGGCCTACCTCACGGGCGTCGAGATCTCGGTGACCTTCGCCGACACCACCGTGCACATCGTGGGCCTGGGCTTCGACCCCGACGACGCGCAGCTGGCCGAGGGCCTGGTGGCCACGCGCGGCGGGCGCGGCGAACGGGCCCGGGACATGGCGCAGCAGCTGGCCCAGGTGGGCATCGAAGGCGCCTACGAGGGCGCACTGAAGTTCGTGGGCAACCCGGCACTGATCTCGCGCACGCACTTCGCGCGCTTCCTCGTGGAATCAGGGGTCTGCAAGGACACCTCCGAGGTGTTCCGCCGCTTCCTCACCGAAGGCAGGCCCGGCTACGTGCCGCACCGCTGGGCCCGCCTGGGCGATGCCGTGCGCTGGATCACCGAGGCCGGCGGCATGGCGGTGATCGCCCACCCGGCACGTTACAAGTTCAGCGCCAACGAGGAGTTCGCGCTGTTCTCCGAATTCAAGGCCCATGGCGGGCGCGGTGTCGAGGTCGTGACCGGCAGCCACAGCCCGCCCGAGTACCTGACCTATGCCGCCATGGCGCAAGAGTTCGGCCTGGCCGCCTCGCGCGGCAGCGATTTCCACAGCCCCGACGAGTCGCACACCGACCTGGGCACCCTGCCCCCCCTGCCTGCCACGCTGACCCCGGTGTGGGAGCTGCTGGCCGACCGCATCCGCCCGGCCGCCGCGTAAGCCGCGCCGCCCCACCCGCACCATGGCCCAGTATTTCGAAGTCCACCCCGACAACCCCCAGCCCCGGCTGCTCAAGCAGGCCGCCACCTTGCTGCAAAAAGGCGGCATCGTTGCCGTACCCACCGATTCGAGCTATGCCCTGGTCTGCCACCTGGACGACAAGGACGCCGTGGACCGGCTGCGCCGCATCCGCCAGGTGGACGAGAAGCACCACCTGACCCTGCTGTGCCGCGACCTCTCGGAGCTGGCCAACTACGCGCGCGTGGACAACCGCCAGTACCGCCTGCTCAAGCTGGGCACGCCCGGCCCCTACACCTTCATCCTCGAAGCCACCAAGGAAGTGCCGCGCCGCGTGAGCCACCCCTCGCGCAAGACCATCGGCCTGCGCGTGCCCGACCGCAAGGGCCTGCAGATGCTGCTGGAGCTGCATGGCGCGCCGCTCTTGGCCACCACGCTGATCCCGGCGGGCGAAAGCGAGCCGCTCAACGACCCGCAGGAAATCCGCGCGCGCTACGAAAAGCTGCTGGACGCCATCGTCGACGCAGGCGCCTGCCCGCTGGAGCCCACCACCGTGGTGGACCTCACGCCCATGGGCACCGGCGGCGACCCCGAAGTGGTGCGCGAAGGCCGCGGCAGCCTGCAGGCATTGGGGATGTAAGGACTGGGCAGTTCTCTACGCTAGCAATCACCCACGGCGCATACGACTGGCGCGGCCCATGCCAGTGCCCCCGCGCAAGGGCCGCCCCGCCGCGCTGGGGGCGTCCCCCTCCCGACTCGCGCAGCGGGTCGAGAGAGGGGTGAAGGCGCGAAGCGACTCAGGGGGTGTCAATCCAGTTTGAAGGCGCCGACGGCGCGCTGCAGTTCCTGGGCGCGCGAGGACAGGGCCGAGGCGGCGCTGGCCGCCTGCTGCACCAGCGCCGCATTCTGCTGCGTGGCGCTGTCCATCTGCGCCACGGCGCCGTTCACTTGCTCGATGCCCGAGCTCTGCGCGTGCAATGCCCCCGAGATCTCTCCCAGCAGCGCCGTGACCTGGCCCACGGCCCCCACGATCTCTTCCATGGTCTTGCCGGCGCGGCCCACATGGCCGGCACCGCTCTCGACCTGGTCGACCGACTGGCTGATCAGGGTCTTGATCTCGCGTGCCGCCACGGCACTGCGCTGCGCGAGGTTGCGCACCTCACTGGCCACCACGGCGAAACCCCGGCCCTGCTCGCCGGCCCGTGCGGCTTCCACCGCCGCGTTCAGCGCCAGGATGTTGGTCTGGAAGGCGATGCCTTCGATGACCTGGATGATGTCCACGATCTTGCGCGAGCTGCCGCTGATGGCCTGCATGGTCTGCACCACGTCGCCCACCACGGCGCCGCCGCGCTCGGCGATCTGCGAGGCATTGACGGCCAGGCTGCTGGCCGAGCGCGCGCGCTCGGCGTTCTGGCGCACGGTGGAGGTCAGATCGGCCATGCTGCCGGCCGTATCGGCCAGCGAATTGACCTGGTCTTCGGTGCGGCGCGCCAGGTCGGAATTGCCCGAATCGATGTCGGCCGCCGCTTCGGTGATCGAGTCCGTGGACTGCTTGATGCCCGAGACCAGCTCGGTCAGCGTGTCTTCCATGGTGCCCAGCGCCGTGAGCAGGCGGCCGAAATCGCCTTCGAGCTCGGACGAGAATTCCTGGCTCAGGTCACCCGCGGCCACCGTCTCGGCGATCAGGATGGCCTGGTTCAGCGGGTGCACGATGCCGCTGCGCAGCAGCACGAAGGACACCAGCGAGACCACGAACACACCGGCCCCCAGCAGCAGCACCCACAGGCGCGCACTCTCCAGGTGCGCATGGCCGGCCCGCAGGGCCTGCTCCAGAGGGGCGCGCTGCTCCGCGGTGAGGCCGGTCGCCGAGCCCACCGCAGCGCGGTAGGCGTCGTCGGCCTGGCCGATGCCCGAACTGGCCACCACCATCAATATCGCCACCAGGAAGGCAATGGCACCAAACGCCAGAATGAGGCGCGTTCCAATCTTCAAACGATCCAGGCCCATGGAATTCATCTCCGATATCAGTGTTGTATGTGTATGGCGACCGTTGCGTTCAACAATGTAGCGCGGGCATAACCTCGCCCGAGTCTGCCACGCCTGTATCCATTTGAAACAACGGAAGCATCGTAACAATCCTGGAAAGTGACTGTGCCAAAGGGTTGTTGTCGCGTGTCTGAGACAATTGGCCGGGTGGACCCCTCCAATCTCATCCAAACCGTTCTGATCTATGCCTTGCCCGTGCTCTTTGCGATCACCGTGCACGAGGCGGCCCATGGCTACGCGGCGCGCCATTTTGGCGACAACACCGCCTACATGATGGGCCGGATCACCCTCAACCCGATCAAGCACATCGACCCCATCGGCACCATCCTGATGCCGCTGCTGCTGTACTTCGCCACCTCGGGGGCCTTCCTGTTCGGCTATGCCAAGCCGGTGCCGGTCAATTTCGGCAATCTGCGCAACCCCAAGCAGCACATGATCTGGGTGGCCCTCGCGGGCCCGGCTTCGAACTTCTTCCAGGCCATCTTCTGGGCCGTGCTGCTGGTGGTGCTGGTGGGCATGGGGGTGGACGAGCGCTTTTTCATCGAGATGGCGCGCGCCGGCATCCTGGTCAACCTGGTGATGTGGGCCTTCAACCTGTTCCCGCTGCCGCCGCTCGACGGCGGCCGCATCCTCGTCGGCCTGCTGCCCTGGAAGGCAGCCCACCTGGTCTCGCGCATCGAGCCCTTTGGCTTTTTCATCGTGATGGGCCTGGTGATCGCCGGCGTGGTGGGCACGATCTGGCTGCGCCCGCTGATGTCGCTGGGCTACAGCGCCATCAACCTGCTGCTCACGCCGCTGATCGCCTTGCTGCGCTGACCAGCCCCCTGATTTCCTCCCTTTCGCTGAATCCGTCTTTCCCATGAGCACCACGCGCTTTCTCACCGGCATCACCACCACGGGCACGCCCCACCTGGGCAATTTCGTGGGTTCCATCCGCCCCTCGGTGGCGGCCAGCCTCACGCCCGGCGTGCAGAGCTTCTACTTCCTGGCCGACTACCACGCGCTCATCAAGTGCGAAGACCCGGTGCGCATCCAGCGCTCCACGCTGGAGATCGCGGCCAGCTGGCTGGCCGCGGGCCTGAATCCCGAGAAGGTCACCTTCTACCGCCAGTCCGACATCCCCGAGATCCCCGAGCTCACCTGGCTGTTGACCTGCGTGACCGGCAAGGGTGTGCTCAACCGCGCCCACGCCTACAAGGCCAGCGTGGACAAGAACACCGCGGCCGAGCGCGATGCCGATGACGGCGTGACGGCCGGCCTGTTCATGTACCCTGTGCTCATGGGCGCCGACATCCTGATGTTCAAGGCCCACAAGGTGCCCGTGGGCCGCGACCAGATCCAGCACATCGAGATGGCGCGCGACATGGCGGCCAGCTTCAACCACCTCTACGGCGAGCACTTCGTGCTGCCCGAGGCCGCCATCGATGACCATGTGGCCACCCTGCCCGGGCTGGACGGCCGCAAGATGAGCAAGAGCTACGACAACACCATCCCGCTGTTCAGCTCGCGCGAGCAGCTCAAGAAGCTCATCGGCGGCATCCTGACCGACTCGCGCGCGCCCGGTGAGCCCAAGGAGGTGGAGGGCTCGGCCCTGTTCCAGATCTACCAGGCCTTCGCCACCGAGGCCGAGACCGCCGCGCTGCGCCAGCAATATGCCGACGGCATTGCCTGGGGCGATGCCAAGCAGTTGCTGCTGGAGCGCGTGGACCAGGTGATCGCGCCCATGCGTGCGCACTACGACGAGCTCATCAACAACCCCGCCCGCATCGAAACCACGCTGCTGGCCGGTGCCGAGCGTGCCCGCGCGCTGGCCACGCCCTTCATCCGCGAGCTGCGCTCGGCCGTGGGCCTGCGCACCCTGGTGCAGGCCGGATCCACCACCAAGGCCCCCAAGGCGACCAAGGTGGCCCTGCCCTCGTTCAAGCAGTACCGCGAGGCCGATGGCAAGTTCTACTTCAAGTTCGTCGCGGCCGATGGCCGCCTGCTGCTGCAGAGCACCGGCTTCGATGCGCCCAAAGATGCCGGCCAGGCCATCGCCCAGCTGCAAAAGGGAGGCGACGCCCTGCAGGCACTGGCACCGCGCCTGGCTCCTGTGGAGGGGGTGGAGGCGGCCGACGTGGCGGCGGCACTGCAGGCGCTGGCAGAGGCCGCGGCAGCCAGCTGATCCAGGTCAATCCCGGTAGCGCACCCGCATCCACAGCGTGGGCCGGGTATCGCCATTGAGCGGCGCCTGCGCCGTGGCGATGAAGGACCAGCGCCGGTCCGCCGAATCCAGGGAGTGCACGAGCATCAGGCCCCAACCCGGCCTGCGCGCCACGGCGTTGGCCTCGTCGGCAAAGCGCGAGCCGCGGTACACCAGCGAGCCGGCCGTGAGATCGCGCCCGCCGTGCTTCCACACGCTGGCCAGCGCCACGGTGTGGCGCGCAAACCCCGGCAGGGCATTGCCCGTGAACCGGGGGCCCAGGTTGCGCGACTGGGCCCAGGTGTAGGCGCCCAGCATGCTCCAGCGCGGTGCCAGCACCCGGTTGAACGCCAGCCCCGCCTGGTGCAGACGGCCCTGGCTGAACACCGGGGACTCGTCGTAGGGGTCCACGACCGTCTGCGCGGTCTGGATCTGCGCGCCCAGGGTGCCCACGCGGTCCAGGCCCACCAGGACCCTGGGCGGCAAGGCAAGCCCCCCACCCGCGAAGGTCGGGTTCACGATGTCCTGGCTGGAGAGCGTGGCCGCGCCGAAGCTGCGCTCGTCGAACTCCCAGTCGAGCTGCGCCGCACGCTTGCGCCCGAAACTGCCCGGCAACTGGTAGTGGTGGTCGATGGCAATGGCACCCAGCGCCACCGGCGAGAGCGTGTGCGCGCCAGGCGAGCGCACGTTCTCGATGTAGGCCAGGTGCAGTGCCCGGCCCGGCCCCAGGCGATAGGACAGGCCCAGCCGCGGCAACGCCTGGCGGGCATGGCCGGCGCGGGCGGCAATGGGATCGCCCAGATCCTCACCGGTCAGCGAGTCATAGAAGCGGTCGTCGTACCGCACATCCAGGCGCGGCCAGTAGGCCTCGGCATGCCAGGTCCACGGGCCCTGGCGCCATTCTCCGGCCAGCCAGGGCATGCGAAAGCGCGCGCGCGTGGCCCCGGCCAGGGTCACCAGCGGGTCGGACAGGTGGGTGGCGAACACGCCCCGCGTGTCCTCCCAACCCAGGCTCAGGCGCTGGCCGCCCTGCTGCACGGTATGGCGCAGCAGCACGCCATCGTCCCGGTCGGTGGTGCGCGAGTCCTGCGGCCCCCAGACCTCATCGTCGACGACCAGGCCTTGGCCGTAGCGTGCACGGTGCAGCTTGAGCCAGGTCTGCGCGTCGGGCGACCAGCGCCACGAGCCGCCCACATCCGTGCGCTGGGTGCGCTGGCGCGCCAGGCCGTTGAAGGTGACACCGTTGCCGAGGTCGCGCCCCTGGGGAAAGCTGTAGCGCACCCGGTCTTCGGTGTGCAGCATGAACAGGCCCAGGCTTTCGCTCGGCCGCAGGCCCAGTGCGATGTCGAAGCCGGGCGACGACAGGCGGTAGCTGGGCGCGTTGCCGTTGTTCGGCCAGAACTGCACGCCATTGCTGCGCACCTGCCAGGCCACGGGCACGGGGGCTGCGGCGAACCCGCGGTGGCCCACGTCGGTTGCCAACTTGTCGTGCACCGGGCCGCGCTCGGCGCTCGCGATCCAGAGCCATTCACTGCCCTGGGTGAGCATCAGCGGCGCCCGCTTCTCGCTGGAGCCAAAGGCCGTGGGGTCGCTCAGGTAGCCCTGGTAGCGCTCGGAGTTGCTGCTGAAATCGCTTTCGTAGCGGTTGGCCAGGAAGAAATGGCTGCCGGCCCACAGCGGGTAGTACGAGGCACTGGCATAGGCACGCGCCCAGTGCTCCAGGCCGAAGTCCCCGAGCGCCTTGCCCAGGTTGGCCGAGCCCTGGCTGTCGCTGGTCAGCGGATCGAGCGACTTGAGGAAGGGCAGCCGGGTGAGCGCCTCGCGCGCAGCGGCGATGGCGGCGACGGGTTCACCCTCGTCGTTGCGCAGCACCGATTCGATCTGCCAGGGGAGCGGATCCTTGGGATCGGCCAGACGGGCCCGCGCCAGCGAATCAAGCGCCGCGGCAGGCTCGCCCAGCTGGTATTCGGCCACCGCGAGCCAGACCTGGGCGCGCGCGTAGCGCGGCTCGATCACCAGGGCCTTGAGCAACTGGATGCGCGCGCTGGCCGGGTCGCCCTGCTGCAGTAGCACCAGGCCGGCACCGGCCAGGCTCACATAGTCGTCACCGGCCTGCGCCAGGGCCGTATCGAAGCCGGCCCGCGCATCGCCCAGGCGCAGGGCCTCGGCCGCCAGGGTGGCCTGCTCGCCCTGGTAGGCCGGGTGCTCCGGGGCCAGCGCCACGGCGCTTGCCAAGGCCTCGCGCGCACCGCGCAGGTCGCCACGCTCGCGCAAGGCACGCCCCAGGCTCCACTGCGCGGCAGCCTGGTCTACGGCCGGTTCCTGGCGCGCCTGGGCACCGGCCACGGCACGCCGGTACAGCGCGATGGCCTCGTCGCCACGCCCCTCCAGTCGCTGCCAGTCGGCATCGGCCCGCAGCAGCGCCGTGGCCTCGGGTGCCTGGGCGCGCGCGGCATCGAGCCAGCGGCGCGCCTCTGCTCCCTGGTCCAGCGCCATCAGGAGCTCGGCCCGGCGGGCCGCGGTGCGCGGGTCCTGGGTGCGCTGCCAGGCGGCAGCCAGGCGCTGCTGGGCCGCGTCCATGCGGTCGTCAAACACCTCCAGGTCGGCCAGCAGCAGCTCCGCCACGGCCCCGCCCTGCCCGCTGGCGGACAACGCCAGCAGCCGCGCGCGCGCGCGCGGCCATTGGCCCGTGCGCAGGTCGTCACGGATGGCCGCCAACGGGGGGGGGATCCCGGGGGCGTTCATCTCGGCCCAGCGCTCGGCATCCACCGGGTTGGCCATGACCCACTGCACACGGTCGCGCGGGCGCACCAGCAGGCGCTTGACCGGGGCCTTGCCGGGCTCGGCATAGCCCTGTTCCGCTGGCCCCAGCTCCACCCGGCCAAAGGCATTGGACAGGTCGACCTGGCCCGACAGCACGGTGAGCGTGGTGCGGCCGGCCGCATCGACCTCCACATCCCAATCGGTGCCACGCACCACGGCCAGGGCCGCCGGGGTCTGCAGCTGCAGCGCGGCCGGGGCCTTCTTGGTGCGGGCCCACAAGCGCCCGGCGGCCAGCTCCAGCAGGCTGCGCTCGGGCTGCGACTCGCACAGGCGCAATTGCGCATGGGCCGACATGCGGATCTGCGTGCGGTCGGCCAGCAGCAGGGCGGCCGACGACAGCTCCAGCGTGCGCACGCCTGCGCCCGCGCCCAGTTGCTGGGCCAGCACGGCAGGCGACCAGGGGCCGTCCCCTGCGGGCCGGGTCTGGCCCTGGCCGGCCAGGGCCACGATCTGCGCGGCCGCGGCGCCGGATGCCACGCTCCCTCCCGCGCACTGGGCCCAGGCAGCAGGCAGGCACAGGGTGGCAGCGGCCAGGGCCACCGGGGTCGTCATCCAAGGGCGTGTCGAAGGCATGGCGGGCCTTTCCGGGTCATTTTTCGAGCGAGTGTGCAAACGCCGCAGCACCCGCCACCGCAAGCGGCCGGGCATCGGCCAGGGCCTGTACCTGCAGTTGCAGCCGGTCGGCCTGGGCCGCCCAGAGCGGGGCCAGGTGCACCGCCCGGGCACGCCACTCGGCGCAGCACGCCAGGGCGTCGCCCCAGCGGCCCGCATGCACATGCTCACGCAAGGCCAGGCTGGCGGCCACCAGGGCGGCATCACCGCAGGGGGTGTAGACATCGATGCCGCTGCTGCGGCCGGCCAGCACCACGGCATCGAGCCAGGCCAGAGGCGGCGGCCGGGACGGGTCCTGCGGCAAAGCGCTGCGCGTGGCGGCCGACAGCAGGATGCCGGTGCCAAAGGCCTTGTTGGCCCCCTCCAGCCGGGCCGCGGTGTTCACGGCATCGCCCACGGCGGTGTAGGTGAAGCGCCCCTCCGATCCCAGGTGCCCCACGGCCGCCTCACCCGTGTGCAGGCCGATGCGCAACTGCAGCTCGGCAAACGGGGTTCCGGCCCACAGGCTGCGCAAGGCCTGCATCTCCAGCTGCATGTCCTGCGCGCAGGCCAGGGCGCGTGCCGCATGCTGTGGCTCGGCCACGGGGGCGTTCCAGAAGGCCATGACCGCGTCGCCGATGAACTTGTCGAGCGTGCCGCCATGGCGGTGCACCGCATAGGTCATGCGGGTGAAGTAGGCATTGAGCGCCTGCGCCACCGACTCGGGCGGCAGGCGCTCGCTGGCCGAGGTGAAGCCCGCCAGGTCCGAGAACAGCAGCGTGAGCACGCGCCGCTCACCGCGCACGGCGGGGACCTCGCCACTGGCGATCAGGGCACTGACCACGGCCGGCGGCACATAGCGCCCGAAATCCAGCCGCAGGCGCTCGCGCTGGCGCCGCTCGCGCCAGTAGCTGTCGGTCGCGCCCACGTTGAAATGCAGCACCAGCGCCACCAGCGTGGGCAGCGTGGGCCACCACACGCCCTGCAGGTAGGCGCACAGGCCGCCGATCAGTGCGAGCAGGGCCAGCGCCACGCTCAGCCACACGGCCAGCCAGCCACGCCAGCGCCGCGTGAGCGCAGCCACCAGGGCAATGGCCGCCACCGCCTGCAGCAACGGGCCCGCCGGGTGCGCAGGGACGATCCAGTCGCCGGTGAGGCCATTGATCAGCGCGGTGGCATGCAGCAGCACGCCCGACTGGCTGCCATGGCCCAACGCGCGCAATGGCGTGGTGAACTGGTCCACCCCACCCACCGGGGTGTTCTGGCCCAGCAGCAGCAAGCGCCCCTGCAGCGCACCGGGTGCCAGCAGCCGCGCCGGGTCCAGCGCCTGCGTGTAGTGCACATAGGGCAGCGCCACCTCGGGCGCGTAGTAGCGCAGCAACGCACCGGGTGGCGGCGGCACCACGCTGCGGCCCGTCGCCTGCGCCAGCACGCGCCACAGGGCATCGCCTTGCGCCGGCAGGGCGCGCTGCACGCCATCGTCGTCGGGGCGCATGCCCACGTCGCCGTGGAGCGCCTGGCCAAAGACGGAGCGCACCGTCTGCTGGTACTGAGCGACCTGGCCGCTGTGCACCGCCACCTCGGCGCTGGCCAGCACCACCGGCATGCGCCCCTGCAAGGCGCGGGCCAGTGCCGCATCGTCCTCGGGGGACTGCGGGGTGGAAAACAGGATATCGATGCCCAGGCCCGCCGCCCCGGAGGCCGCCAGCGCATCAATGAGTTGCGCATGCAGGCGCCGCGGCAGAGGCGGCGCGGTCTTGAGCGCAGCCAGGCTGGGTTCGTCGATGCCGACCACCACCACGCCGGCATCGGGTCGCACGGGCGCGGTCAGGCTGCTGAACAGGTCGTATTCGAGCCGCTGCAAGGGCTGCCACACCGGCAGCAGGTGCAACAGGGCCAGCAGGGCCAGCGGCACCAGCAGGCGCAGCGCCCACTGGCGCCCTGCATCCCCTGCCCATGCCGTCCGGATCGTGGCCACACGCCCTCCATTGCATGTAACACAATGTGTTCACGTGAGGCACTGTATCCCAGAGTGCAGGTGCGGCAAAGCACGCGGCCCCAGTTTTACAAATGGCGTGCGGGTTTTGGCGCACTCTGTCTTAGACTGCCTTGGCATCCCTGGGGAGACCACCATGAAAGCATTGATCGCATCGGCCACCCTGCTCGCCCTGCTGGCGGGCTGCGAATCGGCCACCACCCGCCCGCCCTCGGGCCCTATGGCCTCGGGCCGGGACCGCACCTTCAGCGTGCCGGTCTATGGCAACGACGCCTCGCCCGCCTACAACGCCGCCACCCGGGAATGCCAGAAGCTGGCGCTGTTCCCCAAGCTGCTGCGCAATGAGGGGTCGCGCCTGGTCTTCGAGTGCGTGAGCGACAACCCCAATCGCTGAGCCCGATGGCCCGGTGCCGACCTGCCGTCGCCGTGCTCGCGCTGGCCACCGCCCTGCCGGTGCTGGCCCAGGTGCACCACGACCGGCAGCACCCGGTGTGGACCAACAGCCTGGGCATGCCCTTCGTGAAGGTGCCGGCCGGCAGCTTCGTGATGGGCGGGCCCGAGGCACCCGACGTGCTGGCGCGCGCCTACCCGCAGTTGGAGCCCAAGCGCTTTGCCGAACTGACCGACGAAGGCCCGGCCCACCGCGTCGTCATCCGCCAGGCCTTCTACCTGGGGCAGCACGAAGTCACGGTGGGCCAGTTCCGGCGCTTCCTGCAGGCCTCGGGCTACCAGCCCGAATCCGAAGCCGACGGTACCGGCGGCTATGGCTACAACCCGCGCTACGACCCGGCCACCACGCGGCGCGGCGATGCCTTCGAGGGGCGCGACCCACGCTACTCCTGGCGCAACCCGGGGTTCGCACAGGGCGACGACCACCCCGTGGTGAATGTCACCTGGAACGACGCCCAGGCCCTGGCGCAATGGCTCAGCCGCACCGAAGGCCAGCGCTACCGCCTGCCGACCGAGGCCGAGTGGGAATACGCCTGCCGCGCCGGCACCCGCACGCGCTACCCGCACGGCGATGACCCCGAAGGGCTGCTGCGCACCGCCAATACCTTCGACCAGGAGGCCGCACCCCAATGGCTGCGCTGGCAGCAGCACGCGCTGCGCGGCAGCGATGGCCACGCCTTCACGGCCCCCGTGGGCAGCTACGCCCCCAATGCCTTCGGCCTGCAGGACATGCTGGGCAATGCCTGGGAGTGGGTGGCCGACTGGCATGGCGACCACTACTACGCCGAGTCGCCTGCCGTGGACCCGCAGGGCCCGGCCGAGGGCAGCGTGCGCGTGCGCCGCGGCGGCTCCTGGCACACCTGGTCCTTCTATGCGCGCTGCGGCTACCGCAACTGGAACAGCCCGCAGACGCGCTACACCCTGGTGGGCATGCGGCTGCTGCGCGAAATCACGCCCCGGGCGCCCACCCGGCCGGCCCCGCGCCCCGCTACCACACGCCGGCTCGCACCGCCCGTGGTACGGTGAACAACTGTCAAACTTGACCATCCCCAAATTCGGGCATGGAACCGAGCGGCAGACATCGCGAATAATGCGGGGTGAATCTTGAGGGGAACGACGAATCATGCGCATAGCGGCGTTAGACGACGATGCGCTTCAGCTGGATCTGATCAAACAGGCCACCGAAGCGATGGGCCACGTGTGCCATACCCACCTGACCGGCGCCGCGCTGATGCGCGAGATGCGCCGCGAGACCTTCGACCTGCTGATCGTGGACTGGCACCTGCCCGACACCACGGGACCCGAGGTGGTGCGCTGGGTGCGCGAGAACGTGGGCAAGCAACTGCCCATCCTGTTCGTGACCAACCGGCAGGAAGAGCGCGACATCGTCGAGGGCCTGGGCAGCGGGGCCGATGACTTCATGGTCAAGCCCGTGCGCATCGGCGAGCTCAATGCACGCGTGGGAGCGCTGCTGCGCCGCGCCTATCCCCAGAGCACCAGTGGCGTGCTCGACTTCGGCCGCTACCAGTTCTTCCCCGAATCGCGCTCGCTGCAGATCAACGGCAAGGTGGCCGAGCTCAAGAACCGCGAGTACGACCTGGCGCTGTTCCTGTTCCAGAACATGGGGCGCCTGCTCTCGCGCGACCACCTCAAGGAGGTGATCTGGGGCCAGGGCTCGGACGTGCTCTCGCGCTCGCTCGACACCCATGTCTCGCGCCTGCGCACCCAGCTGGACCTGCGCCCCGTCAACGGCTACTTCATCACCGCCGTGTATGGTGTGGGCTACCGCTTCGAAGCCGTGGAAGCCGACCGCAAGCCTTGATTTGCAGCGCAAGATCCCCTGCTTCCCCGAGCCCCGCCAAACCGCAGACAATGAAGAAGACCGCCGCCGCCGCGGCCCGTAGGAGAGTTGACGTGGCCATCCACCGCCTTGCATTGCCCCTGTCCGCAGCTGCCCTGCTCACAGCGGGCCTGGGTTGCGCGCATGCGCAAGCCACCCCCGGCGCCCAGACCGATGAGATCCCGCACACGGTCAAGGCCGGCGACACGCTCGAAGGCCTGGCCAACGCCTACCTGGACAACCCGCGCCAGTGGCCGCTGCTGCAGCAGCGCAACAAGGTGGCCGATCCCAGGCGCCTGCAGCCCGGCTCCACCGTGTGGATCCCGGTGCGCCTGCAGCCGCAGGTCTCGGCCCAGGTGGAGTTCGTGCAGGGCAACGCCACGGCACAGGCGCCGCGCGGCGACGCGCAACCGCTCACGCCGGGGTCCCGGCTGGATGAAGGCACGCGCCTGCAGGTGGGGCCGGACAGCTTTGTCGCCGTGCGCCTGGCCGATGGCACGGTGGTGCGCGTGCAGCCCCAGTCCGACCTGCAGCTGCGGCAACTGCGCCGGCGCGGGCGTGCGGGCAGCATCCAGTCGGTGATGGAGATGCGCGCCGGCAGCGTGGAGTCCAGCGTCACGCCCAGCACGGACGCGCTGCGCCGTTTCGAGATCCGCACACCGCGCGCCGTGACCAGCGTGCGCGGCACCGAGTTCGGTGTGGCGCTGGCGGCCTCGGGCCAGGCGACGGCCGCGGTGCTCGAAGGCTCGGTGGCCGTGCAGGCCCGCTCCGAAAACGCGGCCCAGCCAGCAGCCGATGCCACCTTGCTGGCGCGCGGGCAGGGTCTGTCGGTGGCGCCCGATGGCACGCTGGGTGCGCCGCGCCCCTTGCTCGCACCACCCGACCTGTCCACCGTGCCGGCCCAACTGCACGACCTGGGCCTGCTGGCCATCAACATCCCGCCCACGCAGGGCTCTACGGCCTATGTGGCCCAGGTGGCACGCGATGCCACCATGACGCAGGTGCTGCGCAGTGGCCGCTTTGCCGACGGCCAGTTGCGCTGGGCGGCACTCGACGATGGCAGCTACCACCTGGCCGTGCGCGCCGTGGACGAGGCCGGCATTGCCGGGCAGCCCGCCACACGCCCCATCACCATCAAGACCCGGCCGGTGCCGCCGCTGTACCAGCAGCCGGCCCCCGGCGCCGTGCTGCCGCGTGTGACCGGCATGCTGCGCTGTACCGAAGTGCCCGGGGCCCGCTGGTACCGCATCCAGGTGGCCGCCACGGCAGACTTCGCCACGCCACTGCTGGACGAAGGCCGCCTCAACCCCTGCCAGCTGACACTGGCCACGCTGCCCCTGGGCAACTACTTCTGGCGCGCCGCCACCATCGCCGAACTGGCCGGTGGCGCGCTGGACCAGGGGCCGTTTGCCCCCGCCCAGCCCTTCACCGTGGCGCAGCAGCCCGCCGCCCTGGACCTGGCATCCATGCAGGCCAGCGATGGCGACACCATCGTGCGCCTGCACTGGCCCGCCCAGGCCGGCCAGCGTTTCCGCGTGCAACTGGCCTCGGACCTGGAATTCACCCGGATCCTGCAGGACACCCAGCTCGAAGAACCGCGCTGGACCTCGGCGGCCGATCTCTCCCCGGGCCCGTACTTCGTGCGCATCCAGGTGCTGGACCCCTCGGGCCTGCAAAGCGAGTTCTCGCCGCCGCGCAGCATCCGCGTGGGCACGGGGCTGAACACCAGCTCCGGGCTGCCGCTGTCCACCATGGGCGGTGATCCGGTGCGCCGCCCCTGAGCCGGCCGCACCCGATGCCCACGCAGCACTCCCGCACGCGCAACCAGCAGCGGCGGGTCGAATGGGCCGCCATTGCGCTGACGCTGCTGGCCCTGGTGGCCTGGCTGAGCACGCCCAGCGCGTTGCCGCGCACCAACCACCTGGTGCAGGACACCGGGCTGCGCCTGGTATCGCGCCCGCCGCAGCCCGGCATTGCCGTGATCGCGGTGGACGACCGCAGCATCGGCGTGATCGGGCGCTGGCCCTGGCGGCGTGCCCTGCATGCCCAGCTGATCCAGAACGTCTCGCGCCAGCAGCCGCTGGTGATCGGCATGGACGTGCTGTTCAACGAAGACGACCTCGACTACCCCGAAGACGACCTGCTGCTGGCCGATGCCGTGGCCCGAAGCGGCCGGGTGGTGCTGCCGGTGATGCAGCGCCAGGGTCCGTACGACCCGGGCGACGGGGCAGACCGGCCGATTGCCGCGCTGGAGCAGGCCGCGGCCCGGCTCGGGCATGTGCATGTGGCCGCCGACGAGGACGGTGTGGTGCGCAGCCTGTACACCCGCGAAGGGCCCGCCAGCGCGCCCTGGCAGCATTTCAGCATGGCCATGCGCTGCGTGGCCACGCCCTCGCTCGGTGGCTGCCCGCCGGCCCGCTGGAGCGACCCGCCAGCCGATGGTGCGCGCTGGGAGCGTGCCGGCCGGCGCCTGATCCCGTATGCGGGCGGCCCGGGGCACTTCACCACCTACTCCTATATCGACGTGTTGCGCGGCGAGGTACCGGCCGATGCCTTCCGCGGCAAGTACGTGCTCGTGGGATCGGTCGCGGCCGGGCTGGGCGACATGTTCGCCACCCCGGTGGGCCAGGAGTCGCGCCTGATGCCCGGTGTGGAGGTGATCGCCCAGGTGCTCGACGCCGACCTGGCCGGCGTGCACATCCACAGCGCGCCGCCCGCGCTGAACATGGCTTTCAACCTGCTGCCCGTGGTGCTGGCGCTGCTGGCGCTGCTGCTGCTCGGCCCCTTCGCGGCCCTGCTCACCAGCATCGCACTGGGCGCACTGACCCTGGCCCTGGCCGTGGTGCTGCCCGTCTGGACCGGCCTGCAGTTCGCGCCCGCGGCGGCCCTCATCGGCCTGGTGCTGGCCTATCCGCTGTGGAGCTGGCGGCGCCTGAGTGCGGCGGCCCAGTTCCTGCGGCTGCAGATGGAGAACCTGCAGCGCCAGGGCCTGGTGATCCCCCTGCGTGGCCCGGCGGCCCACAGCGGCGACTTCCTGGAACGGCGCATCAACGCGGTGGAATATGCGTCGCGCCAGCTGCGCGACATGCACCACTTCGTGAGCGAGAGCCTGCAGCAACTGCCCTCGCCCACCATGGTCTGCGACACGGAAGGCCGCATCCTGCTGGCCAACACTGCGGCACGGCGCCATCTGCTGGGGGTGGCCGAGGTCGAGGGCGATCCCATGGTCTGGCCCCTGCAGGGTCGACAGATCGCCGATGTGCTGGGGGACCTGATCGACATCGCCACCGAGCAGCCGCTGGTGACGCCCGAGCGGCTGGCCAGCCGCAGCCTGCCGGCCCGCCGGGAGGGGCGCGATGCCAAGGGCCGCAGCGTGCTGGTGCAAAGCCGCCAGTTCACCGACCTGGCGCAATCGGGCTGGCTCGTGACCCTGGTGGACCTGACCGAGATACGCAGTGCCCTGCAGCAGCGCGACGAAGCCATGCACTTCATCTCGCACGACATCCGCGCGCCCAATGCCTCCATCCTCACCCTGCTGGAGATGCACCAGGCCTACCCGGGCCGCATGACGGATGCAGAGCTCATGCAGCTCATCGCGCGCTATGCCAAGACCTCGCTGGGCATGGCCGAGAACTTCATCCAGCTGGCCAGCGCCGAATCGCAGGCCATGCGCCGGGAACCGCTGGACCTGGTGGACGTGCTGCACCAGACCGTGGACGAGGCCTGGGTGCTGGCCCGCGATGCCGATGTGGAGGTGGTGGTGGCCGAGGCGCCGGAAACCGCCGCGTTCACGGGCGACCGCTCGCTGCTGTGCCGCGCCCTTGGCAACGTGGTGAACAACGCCATCAAGTACAGCCCGGGCGCAAGCACCGTGCGCTGCACCCTGGCAGAACGGCCGGGCCAGTGGGTGCTGGCCGTGCGCGACGAGGGCCCCGGCATCGCCCCGGCCCTGCAGGACAAGCTGTTCGCCCCGTTCCAGCGCCTGCACGACCGCAGCCATCCCGGCATCGCCGGCGTGGGGCTGGGCCTGGCCCTGGTGCGCACCGTAGTGCAGCGCCATGGCGGCAGCATCGAGGTCGAGAGCGATGAGGGCAAGGGAGCCGAGTTCCGCCTGGTGCTGCCCCAGACCGACGCAGTGGCGGCAACGGCGGAGTGAACCGGGGCCGGCCCGTCAAACCGTGGCGACCTCGGCTTCCGCTTCGTGCACGGGGTCCGAAAGCGCATCGCCCTCGCCCGCCAGCAGCCCGATGCAGTCGAGCGCCGTGGGCGGATCGCAGGGTTGGGCGTACACGCGCAGCGCGATGTCCTGCGCGGCGGGCGAGAAGAACAGCCACAGCTTGTCGGCCTGCTTGTCATAGCACGAGAAAAGGGCACGCTTCGATCCGGCAGGCGAGATCAGAAACTGCGACATGAACATCTGCTGGATGCGCTGGGTGGGCTCGAAAGCCTGGGCATCGTTGCCCAGCGACAGTTTGTACCAACTTTTCATGGGAGCCTTTCCTTTCGACTGCGAGGTCTGTTGTGTCTGGCCCCATCGTATTTTCGCGCAGGGGATGCGCCGCCTCCCGCAGCGCCCGAAGGCCTGTAGGACGGGCACCACTGAGGCCGCAGGAGCCCCAGGCCCGAGATCCCCTATGATGGCGGCACACCATCGGTACCGGTTCAGCTTGAGAGGTTGTCGGCATGCTCCATGTTCGACCTCTCCTCCCTGCTGCAGGGATTCATTCTGGGCCTCGGCGTCTTTCTGTGCCCCGGCCCCAAGGACGTTCTCATCCTGCGCGAGGCCCTGGCGGGCCGGCCCTCGATGCTGCTCATCGGCATCGGCGTGGGCAGCGACGCTGCCCTGATCGCTCTGGGCATCCTGGGCCTGTCGGCCGCACTGAGCCAGGCCCCGAGCTGGCAGGCTGCGGCCCTGTGGCTGGGCATCGGCCTGCTGCTGGTGCATGGCGCAAAGGCCCTGCGCAATGCCTTGAGCCCCTCCAGTGCGCCGCACCCGGGCCCCGCGCCGGCGCTGTCTACCGGCCTGCGGCCCTTGCTGCTGAACTCCTTGCTGAACCCGGCCGCCTGGATGGACACGGTCCTCGTCATCGGCACCGTTGGGGCGGCGCTGGCCCCGGGTGCCCGCGCGGGTTTTGCCACCGGCGCCGTGGCCGCATCGCTGCTGTGGTTCTGCGCCCTGGTGGCGGGCGCCGGCCGCGTGCGGCGCCACATGGCCTCGCCACGCACCATGCGCCTGCTCGATGCGGGCGTGGCCCTGGCCATGCTGGGCATGGCGGCCTACCTGGCCTGGGCCCAATGGCAGGCCGCAAGCCCCTGATTCAGTGCTTGCCCAGGTAGGCCTCGCGCACGGCCGGGTCTTCCAGCAGTGCCTGCGCCGGGCCCGACGAGGCGATCTCACCGGTCTTGAGCACATAGGCCCGGTCGGCCACCTTGAGCGCCTGGTTGGCCATCTGCTCCACCAGCAGGATGGTCATGCCGCGCTGCTTGAGCGTGCGGATCACCGCAAAGATCTCCTTGACGATCAGCGGGGCCAGGCCCAGCGAAGGCTCGTCGAGCAGCAGCAGGCGCGGGCGCGCCATGAGCGCGCGGCCGATGGCCAGCATCTGCTGCTCGCCACCGCTGAGCGTGCCGGCCATCTGGTGCTGGCGCTCGCGCAGGCGCGGGAAGGTGGTGAACTGCTCCTCCAGGTCCGCGGCGATGGACGCATCGCCCGCGGGCCGCAGGTAGGCGCCCAGCAGCAGGTTGTCGCGCACGCTCTGGTCCGGGAACACCTGGCGCCCCTCGGGCGACTGGGCAATGCCCAGGGCCACGCGCCGGTGCGCCGGCGTGCGCGCCAGGTCCTGGCCGTCGAAGGCGATGCGCCCGCCGGCACAGGGCTCGAGCCCCGAGATGGCCTTCATCAGCGTGCTCTTGCCGGCCCCGTTGCCGCCAATGAGGGTGACGACCTCTCCGGCCGCCACCGTGAGGCTCACGCCCTTGAGAGCCTGGATGGCGCCGTAGTTCACGGCGAGCTGTTCGATCTGGAGCATGGGCATCTCAGGCAAGGGCATGGGCAGGGGCTGGTGTGGCTGCGGCGCCGTCTTCCTCCTCGTCATCCACGCCCAGGTAGGCGGCAATGACCTTGGGGTCCCGCTGCATGGCGGCGGGCGCGCCTTCGGCGATCTTGGCGCCGTAGTCGAGCACCACCACATGGTCGGACACGGCCATCACCAGGTCCATGTGGTGCTCGATCAGCAGCACGGTGATGCCCTTGGCGCCGATGCGCCGGATCAGCTCCGTCAGCGCCTGCGTCTCCTGCGGGTTCAGGCCCGCGGCCGGCTCGTCGAGCAGCAGCAGGCGCGGCTGCGTGGCCAGCGCCCGCGCCAGCTCCAGCCGGCGCTGCAGGCCATAGGGCAGGCTGCCGGCCTCGTCGTGGGCCCGGTCCAGCATGCCCACGAACTGCAACAGGCGCACCGCCTCCTCGCGCGCCTGGCGCTCCTCGCGGCGCGCCGACGGCAGGCCGAGCAGGCTGGCCCAGAAGCCCACACGCAGGTGCGGGTGCAGGCCGGCCAGCACATTGTCGAGCACGCTCATGTGCGCAAACAGCCGCAGGTTCTGAAAGGTGCGGCCTATGCCCAGCCGGCAGATCTGGCTGGCACGCACGCGGGCGATGCCCTGGCCTGCGAACTCGATGCTCCCCCGGTCCGGCGCCACGATGCCCGACAGGATGTTGAGCAGCGTGGTCTTGCCGGCGCCGTTGGGGCCGATCAGCGCATGCACATGGCCCGCGCGCAGCGACAGGCTGACCTCGTTGGTCGGCACCACCCCACCATAGGCCTTGTAGAGGCCTTGGGCGCTGAGCATCACCCCCCCGGCCTCGGCACCCGGTGCCTGGCGGGGCTGCCATTCCCCCTGCACAACCGGCAATGGCTGCGCCTGGTGCAGCCGCGGCCAGAGGCGCCGCCCGAGCCGCTGCAGGGCCCCGGCGAGGCCTTGCGGCATGGCGTACAAGGCAAACAGCAGCAGTGCCCCGTAGGTGAAATGCTGCAGGCCAGGCCAGCGCGCGAGGAACGCATCGAGCAGCGTGAGCGCGATGGCGCCCACGGCCGGCCCCATCACCGAGGGCCCGCCAAACAGCACGATGAGCAGCAGAAAGATCGACAGGTTGAAGCTGATGAAGTCCGAATTGATGTACTGGTTCTGCTGCGCCACCAGGGCCCCGGCCACGCCGCAGGTCACGGCGCTGATGACGAAGGCCAGCACCTTGGTGCGGTAGACGTCGATGCCCACGCTCTCGGCCGCCACCTCGGCCGCCTGCACGGCCTGGAAGGCGCGGCCGTACTTGCCGCCCAGCAGGGTGCGCAGCATCAAGTGGGTGGCCAACGCGAAGGCCAGCACCAGCCAGGCCCAGCCGCGCATGTCCAGCATGCGCCCGCCGATGGAGGGCGGAACGATGCCGTAGATGCCTTGCTGGCCGCCAAAGGGCACCTGCCATTCGGTCACGATCTTCTCGACCACGATGCCGAAGCCGATGGTCACCATGGCCAGCGACGGCCCCTTGACGCGCAGCGAAGGCAGCGCGATCAGCACGCCGAAGAGCCCGGCCACCACGGCTGCAGCCACCAGCGCGAGCCACGGATTCCAGCCCGCCTGGGCTGTGAGCAGGGCCGCCGTGTAGGCACCGGCGGCGAACAGGCCGGCATGGCCGAGCGACTTCTGCCCGCTCCAGCCCACCAGCACGTTCAGGCCGGCTGCGGCCAGGTAGTACATGCCAGCCGTGAAGATGATCTTGAGGTGGAAATCGTTGCCGATCGCCAGGGGGACCAGCAAGGCCGCCGCAGCGGCTGCGATGAACGCCAGGGTATGGGTGCGCATGCTGTGCTCACACCTTCTCGAAAGGCTTTTGGCCGAACAGCCCTTCGGGCTTGACCACCAGCACCAGGATGATGAGCGCAAAGACCGTGATCTCGCGCAGCTCGGCACGCCACAGGCCCACCAGCGCCTCGATGCAGCCCAGCAAGAAGCCCCCGGCGATGCAGCCGCGCGGGTTGGTGAGCCCGCCCACGATGGCCGACGAAAACGCCTTGAGGGCAATGGCCAGCCCCATGAAGACCGAGGCCGTGGTGATGGGCGCGATCAGCAGGCCGGCCAGCCCCGCCAGGCTGGAAGAGATGACAAACGCCAGCACCACCATGGCCCCCACGTTGATGCCCATGAGGGCGGCGGCCTGCTTGTTCACCGCCACTGCACGCACGGCCTTGCCGATCTTGGTGCGGCGCAGCACGTAGTCCAGCGCCAGCATGACCACGGCCGTGACGCCAAGCACCAGGATCTCCTGCGCACGGATGCCGGCCCCCGCGATGCGGATCACTTCGTCGCCCAGCGGCGAGGGCATGGCCATGGAACCCGGGCCCCAGATGGCCAGCGCGGTGTTCTGCACGATGATGCCGAAGCCGATGGTGCTCATGACCCAGGCCATGCCGGTGGCGCCCACGAAGGGCCGCACCGCCGTGAAGTACAGCACCACGCCAAGCAGCGCCAGCAGCGCGAGCGACACCACGAGCGCCAGGCCATAGCGCGCAAAGCTCACGTCGGCCGCGGCCAGCACGCCCGTGTGCCCCTTGCCCGAAAGCAGCAGCAGGGTGGCCACTGCGATGAAGGAGCCCGCGACCAGGAACTCGCCCTGGCCGAAGTTGAGCGTCTTGGTGGTCGTGTGGGTGATGCTGAAACCCAGGGCGACGAGCGCATAGATTCCACCGAGGGCCAGGCCGCTCAGCAAGGCTTGCAGGACATTGGTCATGGGCTGTGGGGCTCCGCTGTGGCGCGCTGGGCGCGCATCACTTCTTGTAGTCGGCCGGCGCCAGCGCCTTGGTGATGGCGTCTTCATAAGCCGCCACCTTGCCATCGCGCCAGCGCGCCAGGTGGAAGTCGGCCACCGACAGGGCCTCATGGTCGCCCTTGGCAAAGGGTTTCTGGTAGAGCTTGACCACGCCCTGGGTGTCGGGCAGGCCGTTCTCCAGCGTGGCGGCGAGCTTGTCGCCATCGGTGCTTCCGGCCTTCTTCACGGCAGCGGCCAGCAGCATCACCGAGTCGTAGGACTGCGCGGCCGCCACGAAGGTCGGCAGTTGCGGGTAGCGCTCGCGCACGCGCGCGGCCAGCGCCACGGCGCGGGGGTTGCTGTCTTCGGCCGTGGAGGTGGCGAAGATGATGTGCTCGGCCAGCTTCTTGCCGGCCGTGTTGAGCAGCGGCGTGCTCATGTTGCCCCAGGTGCCCAGGGTGGTGGGCAGGTAGTTGATCTTTTCCATGCTGCGCAGCAGTTGGGCGTTGGCGTCGGCCAGGCCGTAGACGATGAGCGTGTCGGCCCCGGCATCGCGGATCTTGGCCAGCTGCGAGGTCATGTCCGTGTCCTTGGGGCCGAACTTTTCCACCGCCACGGCCTTGGCGCCATGCAGGGCCAGCACTTCGGTCAGGTCCTTCACGCCCTGCTGGCCAAAGCCCGTGGAGTCGGCGATGAAGGCGATCTTCTGGTTCCTGGTGGCCTTGATCGCATAGGCGATGAGCAGCGCCACCTGCTCGCGGTCGACCATGGAGACGCGGTAGATGTAGTTCTGCGCCTCGTTGGCGTAGCGCTTGGTGATGTCGGTGGCCGTGGCCACGGGCACGATCACGGGCACCTTCTTCTGCTGCGGAATGTGCAGCCAGGCCAGGGCGTTGCCCGAGTTGGTGGGTCCGACCACGGCCGCCACCTTCTCGCTGTCGATCAGTTCGGTCATGTTCTGGATGGACTTCGGGGGCTGGCCGGTGTCGTCGCGCACGATGCCCACGACCTTGCGGCCGAGCAGGCCGCCGGCCTTGTTGATGTCCTCGATGGCCAGGTCGAAGCCGTGGCGCGCGGCCACGCCCAGCTCGGCCGCGCCGGTGCCCGACTGGTCGGCATTGAAGCCGAAGCGGATGTCCTGCGCCTGGGCCGCGGACAGGCCGAGCGCCAGCGCCGCAGCCGCGATCAGCGGCCGGACCAGGGAGGGGATGCGGTGGTTCAGCTTCATGTCTTGTCTCCTGTCGTTGTCGTTCATGAAAAAGGGCGGTCCTTGGCAGGCCTGCCCGGCCGGGCCTTGTTCAGCCGCGGATCTCTGCGAGCAGGGCCAGCGCACGGTCCACGCGCACGTCGTGCTCCTGCGCCATGCTTTTGGCAATGCGGTCGATCTCGTCCCCGGTGGCACCGGCCACCAGCGCAATGTTGCGGGCGTGCAAGGCCATGTGGCCGCGCTGAATGCCTTCGGTGGAGAGCGCACGCAGGGCGCCCAGGTTCTGTGCCAGGCCCACGGCCACGGCCGCCTCGCCCAGCTCCTGCGCCGACTGCACGCCGAGGATACGCAAGGCCAGGCGCGCCAGCGGGTGGGTCTTGGTGGCGCCGCCCACCAGGCCCACGGGCATGGGCATCTCGATACTGCCGACCAGGGCGCCGCTGGCGTCCTTCTCCCAGCGTGTCAGCGAGGTGTAGCGCCCGCCGCGGCAGGCGTAGGCGTGGGCTCCAGCCTCCACCGCGCGCCAGTCGTTGCCGGTGGCGACGATGACGGGGTCGATGCCGTTCATGATGCCCTTGTTGTGCGTGGCTGCGCGGTAGGGGTCGATCACCGCGAAGGTGCAGGCGTCGATGATGCCGTCGATGATGCGCTCGCCGCTGTGCTCGGCCGTGGCCATGACCTCGGGTGTCAGGCGCACGCGCGCCCGGGCCAGGCGCAGGTCGGCCAGGTTGGACAAAATGCGCAGGCGCACCGTGCCACCGGTGATCTGCTCCACCAGCGGTGAGACGGCCTCGGCCATGGTGTTGACGGTGTTGGCGCCCATGGCGTCGCGCACGTCCACGATGAGGTGCATGACCACCATGGCGCCGCGCGGCGCATCGTCGAAGACATGCACCTCGATATCGCGGCACCCCCCGCCCAGGCCGATCAGCACCTTGTCGCGGCTGTTGGCCACGGCCAGGATGGCCTCGCGCTGCAGCAGCAGGGCCTGGCGCGCGCCATGCGGGTCGGCGATGCCGATCACCTGCACCTGGGCGCGCATCAGCGGCCCGGTGCTCGACGCCTGGAAGCCCCCGCACTCGCGCGCCAGCTTGGCCATGTAGGACGCGGCGGCCACTACCGAGGGCTCTTCCACCACCATGGGCACCAGCACCTCGCGGCCGTTGACCTGGAAGTTGCCGGCCACCGCAAAGGGCAGCTCGAAGGTGCCGATGACGTTCTCGATCATGCCGTTGGCCCGCTCCACGCCCAGGGCGCCACCGGGCCCGGCCAGCAGCGCGGCCTCATCGGCGGTGAGCCCGGCGGCCTGCACCACATGGTCGAAGCGCTGGGCGGGGCTGAGTGCGCGGAAGTTGGGGAGTCGGGAGTCGGCGACCATGTTGGAGATGTCCTCGGGATGTGATGGAGTGGACTCTAGGCCATCTGTACCAGTATCAATGGGTACAGTTTTCAGGGACAGTTGCGGCCACTGTCCAGGTACACATGGTCTGTGTCATAGTGGATCAACCCGTTGTGGAACCTGCATGAAAGCCGCGCCCAAGACCGCCTCGCTGACCCTCACCCTGGCCGATTCCATCGACCGGCAGATCCGCGACGGCGCCTACCAGGCGGGCGACAAGCTGCCCTCGCTGCGCGAGCTGGCGCAGTTGCACGGCTATGCCAAGAACACCATCGTTGCCGCCTTCGAGATGCTCGTGGCGCGCGGCCTGATCGAACCGCGCCGCGGTTCGGGCTACTTCGTGCGCGCCCAACCCCAGGCCGCGCCCAAGGAGGAAGAAGCCGGCTCGCTGGGCCGCGCGATGGACATCGTGTGGTTGATGCGCGAGCAGCTCAAGTCCGAGCCCGGCGCGCTGGCCGTGGGCGACGGCTTTCCGCCCGTGGAATGGCTGGCCGATGTGCGCCTGGACAAGTTCCACCACAAGGTGGTGCGCACCGGCCTGGGTGCCCTGTTCCGCTATGGCAACCGCTTTGGCTACGAGCCACTGCGCCACCACCTGGTGCGCAAGCTGGCGGACCTGGGCATAGGCACCGAGCCGCGGCAGATCGTGCTCACCCACGGGGCCAACGAGGCCATGGACACGGTGATCCGCTACTTCGTGCCGCCCGGGGCGCCAGTGCTGGTGGACGACCCGGGCTACTACCCGCTGTTCGGCAAGCTCAAGCTGGCGGGCGCGCACATCGTGGGCGTGCCACGGCTGGCCGATGGGCCGGACCTGGAGGCGCTGGAGCAATTGCTCATCGTGCACAAACCGCGGCTGTTCTTCACCCAGTCCGTCGCGCACAACCCCACAGGCTCGGACCTCACGGCCGCCAAGGCCTTCCGCGTGCTGCAGCTGGCGCAGAAGTACGACCTGATGATCGTGGAGAACGACCCGCTGGCCGACTTCAAGCCCACCGGCGCGCCGCGCCTGTCCGCGCTGGACCAGCTCGAGCGCACGATCTACATCGGCAGCTTCTCCAAGTCCTTCTCGGCCGCGCTGCGCGTGGGGTATATCGCCTGCGGGGCCGACCTGGCCAGCGACATTGCCGACCTCAAGGCGCTGATCCATGTGAGCAGCTCGGAGTACGCCGAGCGCACCGTGGACGTGATCCTGAGCGAGGGCCACTACCAGCGCCACATCCAGCGCCTGCGCGACCGCCTGGCTGCCGCCACGCAGAGCGCGACGCAGATCTTCGATGCCGTGGGCGCCGAGGTCTTCACGCGCAACCCGCAGTCGCTCTACCAGTGGGTGGCCCTGCCCGGCGTGCAGGACTCGCTGGCCTTCGCGCAGCAGATGCTGCCGCGCCAGATCGTCATGGCGCCAGGGCGCATCTTCTCGGTGGACTTTGCCGCGACCTCGCGCTGGTCGCGCTTCAACGTGGGCGCGGTGACCGACCCGCGCTTCGCCAAGGCCCTGCGCAAGGCGCTGGTGCAGGCGGCGGAGGCGGGCGGGCGGACCTGAAGACGCGCCCCGCCTGGGCCAGAATGCGCCATGCACGAACACCCACATGCCCACGCACCCGGCGAGCCCCACCACCATGGGGACCACGGCCACAGCCATGCGCCAGGCGGCGAGCACAGCCATGCCCCCTCGGTCACGGCCGCCAACGAACGGCGCATCCGCCTGGTCTTTGGGATGACGGCGGGCTATGCCGCCGTACAGGCCGTCGGCGGCGCGCTGTCAGGCTCGCTGGCGCTGATCGCCGATGCGGGGCACATGGTCTCCGACGCGGCGGCCCTGCTGCTGGCGCTGATTGCCTACCGCGTGGCGCGGCGCCCGCCGGATCTGAAGCGCACCTACGGCTTTCACCGCGTGCGCGTGCTCGCGGCGCTGGCCAACGGGGCCTCGCTGCTGTTGCTCGTGGCCTGGATCGCCTGGGAGGCGGTGCAGCGCTTTCGCGCCCCCTCGGAGGTGTTGGCCGGGCCCATGCTCATCGTGGCAGCCATCGGGCTGCTGGTGAACCTGGTGGGCGCCTGGATTCTCATGCGTGGCGAGCGCAACGACGGCAACCTGCGCGGCGCCCTGCTGCATGTGGTGGGGGATCTGCTTGGCTCGGTGGGCGCCATCGCGGCGGCCATCGGCATCATGGCCACGGGCTGGACGGTGCTGGACCCGCTGCTCTCGGTGCTGGTCGCCGTGCTCGTGGTGCGCTCGGCCTGGGGGCTGGTGTCGGATGCGCTGGTGGTGCTGCTGCAAGCCGCGCCCAAGGGGCTGGACCTGGCGGCTGCCGAGGCCGGCATCCGCGCCCTGCCCGGCGTGGCCGAGGTGGGCCACTTCCATGCCTGGACCCTGACGGACGAGAGCACGGTGGCCACCGTGCATGTGGCGCCCGCACCGGGCACCGACCCGCTGGCCCTGCCGGCCCAGGTGGCCGGCTACCTGCGCCGCGCGCATGGCATCGGCCATGCCACGGTGCAGGTGGATGCGCCGGGCCACATCGAGGCCCCCGCGCATTGAAGTGAAACACCCCCTGAGTCGCTTCGCGCCTTCCCCCTCTCTCTCGCCTCGCTGCGCGAGCCGGGAGGGGGACGCCCCCAGTGCGGCGGGGCGGCCCTTGCACGGGGGCACTGGCTTGTGCCGCGCCAGTTTCATGCATCGCGGGTGGCGCACCGCGCTATGAAGAACTGAAAGGCAAGAACCGATCGGTCAGCGGTACGTGAAGTTCGCAACGATGGGAATCGCAGCCGCCACCGGGGTGGTGATGGTCAGCGTGCCCGTCATGCGGCCGGTGTTGCCGCTGAAGGTGCAGGTCGACATGGTCCAGGTGGCCTGCGCAGCGCCGGCGTTTTCCAGCACCGTCTGCTGCAGCGCCGGATCGCTGCAGAACGCGGCCTGGTTGCCGGGCTTGGGCATGTTGTTGATGGTGATCAGGGGCACGGGCGTGCCCTGCGCCGTCACGCGGATGTCCAGGGTGTAGTTGCTGGGGGTGCCTGCATCGATCACGACATCACCGAAACTCACCAGCGAAAAGCCGGGGCCGGTCAGGCTGACGGCAGGGTAGAGGGTGCCGCCGAAGTTCAGTTGCGGAATGCGCAGCACATTGCCCGCCGAGGTGAAGCTGATCTCGGTCCCCACGCTGGTATCGTTGAGCCGCAGTTGGCCGGGCGACACCAGTTGGATCACCACATCGCGGAACTTCAGGTTGCCGTCGATCTGCAGGATGGGAAAGCGCAGGCGGCCCGTGGCCGCATCGAACACGGCAGGGTCGGCCGCGTGTGCGGGCGCAGCAGCCAGGCCCGCCATGGCGACGGCCAGTGCGAGGGCAGAATTGCGGAGGGAGATCATTGGCACATCCTTTGTGGCATGAAATGAATGGAAAGGGCAGGTACGCGCGAATTCTTGCACAAGGCCGTTGAACGCTTCGTGCGGGCAAGAGGCGACGCTCGGAATCCAAGCGCAAACCTGGCAGCCTACCGCTTTTGGCCTGTTTCCACCACACTACAAACGGGTGATGCCCCGGCCCGGGGCCAGGACAATGTCACGCCACGAGCTTCTGGCGGAAGAAGGCCAGAATCTCGTCGCGCGCTGCCGCCGTCGGCTGGCCTGCGCTGTCGATGAGATGCGCAGTCACCACACTGTGCGGACTGGCCACCACGTGCTCGAAGAAGGGCGCCGTCTCCGGGTTGGCCGCGCTGTCGGGCAGCACACGGGCGACGAAGCGCGGACCCAGGGCCTCGGAGAACGCCGCGAATCGCTCGGCCCGGCAGTGCCGGTCGCCCTCGAAGCGGTAGGCCAGCGCGGTCAGCCCGCCCTGCTCCAGGCGCTGGCGCACCGCCGCCAGTTCGGCAGCACCCATGCCGGTGCCGGCCGGGTCGTTCAGCGGCAGCGAGGGCTGGCACACCACGGGGGCGATCACCGCAGGCTCCAACACCATCGACAGCGCGAAGCTGCCCGTGAAGCACATGCCGATGGCGCCGACGCCCCGCCCACCGCATTGCGCATGCGCCAGCTGCGCCAGCGCGCGCAGCCACCGCACCACCGGGGTGTCACCCTGCCCGGCCAAGGCCCTGAACTCGGCGCTGATGCAGGTGCGCCGGAACACAGCGATGCCCTCGTCGACCGCCGGCACCGCGCCGTCGCGGCCGAACAGCGAGGGCATGAACACCGTGAAGCCGGCAGCGCGCACCCAGCGCGCAAAGCGCGCCACCTGCGGGCTGATGCCGGGCATCTCGGCCATCACCACCACGGCCGGGCCGCAGCCTGCCTGGTACACCGTGCGCGCCACGCCCGCGAGCGTGACCTCGCGCCGGTCGAAATCCTCCAGGGCGTCGTCCTGGTCCATGCGGCGGCACGGCATCACGCGGCCGCCGGGGCGCCTGGCGCCAGCAGGTGCTGCAGGTGCGCGTAGCCCGCGGCGCGGGTGAAGTCCGCCAGGTGCCACAGGCGGCCGTTGGCGCCCCAGTGGCCATCGGGCACCTCCTGCACCAGGGTGGAAGTGGCCAGCCGTCGCGCATCGTCCGCCGGCATGGCCTGCACGAAGGCCTGGTGCATCTGCTGTGCGTAGCGGCCCCGGGCGCCCTCGTCCAGCACGCCCTGCGGCACGTGCACGATGGCCAGGCAGGGCAGCAGAAGGGCGGTGGTGTCGGCGCCGCCACAGGTCCACAGGCCGGCATCGACCTCCTCCACCAGCACCCAGCACAAGGCCTGGGCAGCAGGGTCGTCGGGCGGCATTTGTTCGGCGGCGGTGGCTGCGGCGGTGATGCCGCGGGCCAGCAGACGGCGGTGTTCGCCGGGGAACGACCCTTTCGGGATCTTCACGAGGATGTTGGGCACATGCGCTCCTGTTGAGGTGGAAAGCTGGCATTGGACGCCCGCGGCCGCCACAATAGGAGTGTCTGTTCCGACAGTTTCAAGGCGATATCCGACATGCACGATTTCACCGTTCTGGTGCCCGAAGGGGCCTATGCCAGCAGCGTGGCGGCCACGCAGGACATGCTTGCCGCCGCCGGCGCGCTGGCCGGGCATGCCGGGGCCGCAGCGCCGCGCTGGCGCACCTGCTCCATCGCCGGAGGCCTGGTTCGCCTGCAGGGCGGCATGGCGGTGCAGACCACGCGCCTGCCCGCGCGGCACGGCGGCGACCGCTCCATCTGGCTGCTGCCCGGCATGGGCATGGACACGCCCGGGCGGCTCCACGAGCGCCTGGCGCACGCCGACGCCGTGGCCCTGGCGCGCGCCCTGGCCCGGCATGCCCGCGCGGGCGGGCAGGTGGCGGCATCGTGTTCGGCGGTGTTCTTGCTGCAGGCCGCAGGCCTGCTGGCCGGCCGCCGCGCCACCACCACCTGGTGGCTGGCTCCCCTGCTGCAGCGCATGGAGCCCCACTGCACGGTGGACGCCGACCGCATGGTCTGCACCGACGGGCCGGTGACCACGGCCGGCGCCGCCTTCGCGCAGACCGACCTGGTGCTGCACCTGCTGCGCGAGCGCTGCGGCCCGGCCCTGGCGCAGGCGGTCTCGCGCATGCTGCTGCTGGACGCGCGCCAAGCCCAGGCCCCGTTCATCGTGCCGCAGGCGCTGGCCAGCGGCGATGCACTGGTGGCACGCCTGGCGGCCCGGGTGGAGGCGGCCCTGCCGCACCCGCCCACGGTTGCGGCGCTGGCGCAGGAGTTCTGCATGAGCGAGCGCACGCTGTCGCGCCACGTGCACAAGGCCACCGGCAAGGGCACGCTGGCACTGGTGCAGAGCGTGCGCTGGCAGCGCGCACGCACGCTGCTCGAAACCAGCCGCATGGGCGTGGAGCAGGTGGCCGAGGCAGTCGGCTACCAGGACGCAACGGCACTGCGGCGCATGATGAGGAAAACCGCCGGTGCCACCCCGAGCCGTTACCGGCCTTCGGTAGCGACTGCAGCCTGAGCCGCCCCGCCCGCACCCGCCCGCCCGTTGCGCCGCCAGGGCTGCGGCAGCCAGGACCCGATTCAGGCAACTCCGCGCATGCCGGCCACCCTCGACCGGTCTACACATGGATGCAACTGGGCAAGAGTTACCGCCTGGTTACCTCTCGCCGCCCGACTAGGATCGGCGTCCACCAACAAAAACCACCCACCGAGGGAGTGCAATGAGAAAAGCAGTAGGGATAGCGACGACCGCCCTGGCCCTGGCCATGGCCATGGGCCTGGCAGGATGCGGGGGCGGCGACGACGCGCCGCCAGAGAATCCGCTTCTTCAATATGCAGGGGGCTGGGTGTTCACCCTCGATGCGAGCGATGACACCCTGCTGTGCAATGTGGACATCGCCATGCCCTCCGCATCGGCCGCCACCGGCACCTTCACGGGCCTGTGCCGCTCGCGCAGCCAGGCCGTCACCTTTGGCACGGGCGGCGACATCGACAGCCAAGGCCAATTGACGCCAGCAAGCGCCCAGAACGTGCAGATCAAGGGCTCGCTCAAGCCGCCCGCCGGCAGCGGAACCTGGACCCGCGCCGCGTCCTCGGGCACCTGGACCGCCAAGAAGAACCCCGCAGCCTGACGGCCCATCACCTGCTGCAGCGCGGCGCCGCTCCGACACAGGCCCCGTGGTCTGGGTTGGAGCCGGGACTAAGATGCCAGCAAGGAGACCGTCAATTGGCATGGGCACTGTTCGACAGGGATCGCTTGGCGCATGCGCTGGGCCCGTGGCGTGCACTGGCCACCATCGGCGCCGGTGCACTGGCCTTTGTGCTCGGATGGCTGTGGATCATCGTGCTGGACACGGCGCGCACCCTGCGCTTTACATCGGCTTCCGAGGCCCTGGTCTACGGGCCGGGCCTCGCGCTGTTCCTGGCCAGCCTGCTGCTGTGGGTGTGGAGCATCTGGCAGCTGTTCCGGGACCATGTGCATGGCGACCACCGGCTTGCCGCGCAGCGGTACCGAAACCGCTCTGCCCCCCGGCGCTGAACCCCATCGATCCCGGAAAAAGAAAAAGCCCCGTGCTATTTCATCAATAGCAACGGGGCTCTGTCAGTGGCGGAGAGGGTGGGATTCGAACCCACGGTAGTGTTGCCACTACGCCTGATTTCGAGTCAGGTACATTCGACCACTCTGCCACCTCTCCTGTGTGTCGAAGCCTGCGATTATAGCAGGCTTTTTTGGCGGATTGCAATTGCGTGTCCGCCATGGCCGTTTTACCCGTGGCGCCGCGCCTGCTTGCCCATCCCGGAAGAGCGCGGCTATACTGCGCGGCCTTTCCTTTCTTGACCCTGCTGCTGCAAGAAGGACGCTTCCCGGGCCTACAGGCCCCGGGTGTCTTTCATCGTCCGAGAAAAGTCTGCTTCACATGACCGAAGCAACCCGGACACGGCGAGCGCCAACCGGCCTCGCGGAATTTGCAGCCATGGGTACCTACCAACGACTTCAGCGCGCCTTTGCGCGCACCGGCATCGCCCTGGACTATCGCGACGGCATCTACCACGTGCGCGACGACCAGGCCGAAGCCCATATCCTTCTGCCCGACAGCCTGCCCCTGGAGGACAAGGCCGTGCGCCAGCTGCTGGCCTTTGCGGCCGTGCGCGATCCCCACGGCCACGGCGCCGTCTGCCGCGCGTGCGCCACGCCGGATTTCCACCCCGGCACGGTGGCGCCGGTGGGCAGCATCGTGGCCACGCCGCCGGACTTCGTGATCCCGGCGGCCATCGGCACCGACATCAACTGCAGCGTGCGCCTGCTGACCACCGGCGCGCGGCTGGACCAGCTCGCGCCCCACAAGCAGCGGCTCGTGGACCTGCTCACGGCCAGCCTGCTCAACAATGCACGCGACGTGCCCGTGAGCACGCGCGCCTTCCGTGCGCTGTTCGACGAGGGCCCCGGCGCCTTCATCGACGGGCTGGGTAGTGAAGGCCTCTGGGCGCATGCCGACAAGGCGCGCCTGCGGGTGGAACTTGACTCCTGCATCGGACTAGCGAGCTTTGGCGGCAGCGCACGCTACGCACCCGATGCCTACCTGCAGGAGCGGCACGCGGTCTTCCGCGACCCGGGCCTGGGCACGGTGGGCTCGGGCAACCACTTCGTGGAACTGCAGGTGGTCGAAGAGGTGCTGGACCGGCACGCCGCCTGGAAAGCAGGGCTGCGCGCGGGCGACGTGGTGGTCATGATCCACAGCGGCTCGCGCGATGTGGGCTTTCACGTCGGCCAGGCCTGGATGGACCGCGCCAGGGCCCAATGGCCCCGGGGCGTGCGCCACCCGGAAAGCGGTCTGTACGGCCTCTCGGGCCCCCTGGCCGGCGAATACCTGCAGGCCATGGGCGTGGCAGCTCGCTACGCCTGGGCCAATCGGGTGGTGCTGGCGGAACTGGTGCGCAAGGATCTGGAGCAGGTCGTCGGCGCAGCGGGCTCGCGCCTGGTGGTGGATGTGCCGCACAACGTGGTGCTGCGCGAGCAAGGCATGAACATCCACCGCAAGGGGGCCACGCCCGCACATGCGGGAGATTTCGCGCTGATCCCCGGGTCGATGGGCGATGCCTCGTACCTGGTGACAGGCCTGGGCTCGGCCGACTGGCTCTGGTCGTGCAGCCACGGCGCGGGCCGGCGCATGCGCCGGCAGGCCGTGCGGGCGTTGCGCCCGCGGGCAGCAGACGACGCGGCGCAGCCCTGGCAATGCGTGACCTTGCGCGAGGAGCGCCGCATCGAAGAAGCACCCGAGGCCTACAAGCCCATCGGCCCCGTGATCGATGCGCAGGAAACGGCGGGCCTGGTGCGGGCTGCGGTGCGGCTCAAGCCCTGGGTGACGTTCAAGGCTTGAACCATCGCACCGGTCAGATCTTGCCCATGTAGTCCTTCTTGCCCAGCTCCACGCCGTTGTGGCGCGCCAGTGCATAGGCGGTCGTCACGTGGAAGAAGAACTGCGGCAGGCCGTAGTGCAGCAGGTAGGCCTGGCCCAGGAACTGGCGCTCGCGCGGGGTGCCGGGCTGCAGGGTGATCTGGCGCGTGGCGGCCTCGGCAAAATTCTCGGCGGGCAAGCCCTCGATGAAGGCGAGCACGGTGTCGATGCGTTCGTTGAGATCGGCAAAGCTGGGGCGCTCGCCATCGGGGAACGAGGGCACCTCGACGCCGGCCAGGCGCGCGCTCACGCCCTTGGCGAAGTCGCAGGCGATGAGCACCTGGCGCGCCATGGAGAACATGTCGGGGTAGAGGCGGGCCTGCAGCAGCGCATCAGGCTCGATCTTGCGCGCGGTGGCATGGGCTTCGGTCTTGGCGAGCACGTCCTTCAGGGCGCCCAGCATCTGGCGGAACACGGGGATGCTGGAGGTGTGCATGGGGTGGGTCATGGAAGTCGGTCCTGCAAGGGTGGTAAGGGGATGCGGCGCGCGCTCTCAGGGTGGTGGGCACGCTGCCGGAACGCATTGCACCACAACGCGCGAAAGGCTGCTGGCGCATGCCCAAGAGCGTGCATGGCCATGAAAAACGGGCCCGCAGGCCCGTTCATCAAGGAGTGCAGACGCCTTGCATCAAGCCTGCGGCGCGAGCACGGCCAAGCCGCCCAGGTAGGGGCGCAGCACTTCGGGCACGGTCACGCTGCCGTCGGCCTGCTGGTAGTTCTCCAGCACGGCGACCAGGGTGCGGCCCACGGCCAGGCCCGAGCCGTTCAGGGTGTGCAGCAGTTCGTTCTTGCCCTGGGCGTTCTTGAAACGGGCCTGCAGGCGGCGCGCCTGGAAGGCCTCGCAGTTGCTCACCGAGCTGATCTCGCGGTAGGTGTTCTGCGCGGGCAGCCACACTTCGAGGTCGTAGGTCTTGGCGGCGCCAAAACCCATGTCGCCCGTGCACAGGCTCATCACGCGGTAGGGCAGGCCGAGCTTTTGCAGCACGGCTTCGGCGTGGCCGGTCATCTCTTCGAGCGCTTCATAGCTCTTTTCGGGGTGCACGATCTGCACCATCTCGACCTTGTCGAACTGGTGCTGGCGGATCATGCCGCGCGTGTCGCGGCCGTAGCTGCCGGCCTCGGAGCGGAAGCACGGGGTGTGCGCCGTGAGCTTGATCGGCAGCTCGGCCTCGGCCACGATCACGTCGCGCACGAAGTTGGTCAGCGGCACCTCGCTGGTGGGAATGAGGTAGAGCGCGGCATTGTCGGGCACGGGTTCGCCATCCTGGCCGCCCTTCTTGGCGGCAAACAGATCGCCTTCGAACTTGGGCAACTGGCCCGTGCCCTTGAGCGAATCGGCGTTGACGGCGTAGGGCACGTAGCACTCGGTGTAGCCATGCTCCTGTGTCTGCACATCCAGCATGAACTGCGACAGCGCGCGGTGCAGGCGCGCGATCTGTCCCTTCATCACCGTGAAGCGCGAGCCCGAGAGCTTGACGCCCATGTCGAAATCCAGGCCCAGGGGCGTGCCCACGTCCACATGGTCCTTGACCTCGAAGGCGTAGGTGCCGGGCGTGCCCCAGCGGCGCACTTCGACGTTGCCCGACTCATCGGAGCCCACGGGCACGCTCTCGTGCGGCAGGTTGGGCACGGCCACCAGCATGGCCTGCAACTCGGCCTGGATCTGCTCCAGGCGGGCGGCCGATTGGTCGAGCTCCGCCTTCATGGCGGTGACCTGGGCCTTGGTGGCCTCGGCCGCGTCTTTTTCGCCGCGGCTGATCAGCATGCCGACCTGCTTGGACAGCTGGTTGCGCTGCGATTGCAGCTCTTCGGTGCGCGACTGCAGGGTCTTGCGCTCGGATTCCAGGCCCTGGAAGGCGGCCACATCCAGGAAGGCCTGGGGCTTTTTGCGGGTTTCCAGGCGCGCGATGGCCGTGTCGAGGTCTTTGCGGAGAAGAAGAATGTCTAGCATGGGGGCGATTTTAGAGGGACAGGCCGGCGGGGCTCAGGCAAGGCCGCTGGGGTCAAAGTTGGCGCCGCAGAGAACCATGGCGACGGTCTCTTGCGGCTGCGGCTTGTAGGCGCCCGTCTGCAGGGCCGCCAGGCCCAGCGCGGCGGCGGGCTCCACGGCCAGCTTGAGCTCCTTCCACAGCCACTGCTGGGCCGAGCGGATGGCCTCGTCGGGCAGGAGCAGCGATGCGTGCACGTGGCGCTGGCTCACCTCCCAGCCGATGGCGCCGATGCGGCGCGCGCCCAGCGAATCGGCCGCGATGCCGCCCACCTCCACGTCCACCGGTGCACCGGCGGCACGCGCCGCGTGCAGGGTGGGGGCACGCTCGGGCTCTAGCGCCACCACGTGGGCACGGCTTTCCACCCAGGCGGCCACGCCGCCGATCAGGCCGCCGCCGCCCACGCTCACGAGCACGGTGTCGGGCAGGCGGCCGCCCTGCTCCTCGATCTCGGCGGCCAGGGTGCCGGCGCCAGCCACCACTTCGGGCTGGTCGTAGGCATGGGCCTGCAGGGCGCCCGTGGCCTGCTGGCGCGCCACGCAGGCCTCAAAGGCCTGGGCGTACGCGGCGCCAGTGACCACCACGTCGGCCCCCAGGGCGCGCAGGCGGGCACGCTTGGCCTCGGGCGACACCTCGGGCACGAAGACCTCGCAGCGCACGCCCAGCGCACGGGCGGCCGCCGCCACGGCAATGCCGGCATTACCGCCCGAGGCAATGATGACCCCGCTGTCGGGCACAGGGTTGGCCAGCAGGCGGTACAGCATGCCGCGCGCCTTGAAGCTGCCGCCCACCTGCAGGTGCTCGAGCTTGAGCCAGACCTCGGCGCAGCCCACGCCCAGGGATCGGCCGCTCATGCGCAGCAGCGGCGTGGTGCGCAGGAAATCGGGGCGGGAGGCCAGCTGGGCGCGGGCGGCGGAAATGGCGGCGCGGTCGATCATGGGGATGCAAAGGCCCCAAAGGGCCGGATTCAGGACAACTGCAGAGTGTAGATGCCCGGGGCGGCCGCCACCCGCCACACCTGGATACACCCTGGCCTGTGCCCCGGCCTTTTTTCTGCCGATAACATGGCCAGGGGCGACTGTAGAGGGCAGACCGCCCCAGAGGAGGTTGCAGGCATGTTCTTCGTATTCGGCCCTTCGGGCCAGATGTACCGCGGCGGGGCGGAAAACCTGGCCAGTGTGGCCCCGGTGCGGCGCGTGCAGCGGCCGCAAGCCCTGCGCACGCGCTCGCTGGACGAGCAGGCGCAGCCCGAAATCCTGCCCCAGACCGTCCACACCGCGGCGCTGCCGGTGAACCTGCGCCTGCAGGACGCCGTGAGCGCCTACGCCCAGACCGAGCAGGGCCCGCCCCAGGCGCGCCAGCCGCTGACGCTGGTGAGCGATGTGATGACGCGCGAGGCCCTGACCGTGGCGCCCGAAGCCCGCGTCAACGACGCCTGGCAGCGGCTGGCGGAGCACCATGTGGCCCAGGCGCCGGTGGTGGATACCCAAGGCCGCGTGGTGGGCCTGCTGCTGCGCGCCGACATGGCGCCGCTGGACCTGCTGCCCGAACCGGGCGCCGTGAAGCAGGCCATCGAGCTGGCCCGGCGCCCCGTCTCGGAGGTGATGGTGAGCCCGGTACCCGCTGTGGCGGCCGATACCGAGCTGCGCCGCGTGGCCGCCGTGCTACTGGACACCGGCTTGCCCGGCCTGCCGGTGGCGGACGACGTGGGGCGGCTCACGGGCTTCATTTCGCGCACCGACATCCTGCGCGCGGTGGCGGCCGACCCGCCGCTGGACTTGTGGAGCGGGCCCGCAGTGCCCTTGTAAGCCGTACAGTCAGCGGCCGGCCGGCCCGGTTTCGGGCTGGCGCTCCTGGATCTCGAAGCCCGTGGCGGCATCGATCTTGAGGCCTTTGGGCAAGGGGAACTTGATGGTCTCTTCGATGCCGTTCATGCTGCGCACCGACACGGCGCCCAGCGCCTTGATGCGGTCGATGACCTGCTTGACCAGGATTTCGGGCGCCGAGGCACCGGCCGTGAGGCCCACGCGCGCCACGCCGTTGAACCACTCGGCCTGCAGCTCGTCGGCACTGTCGACCATGTAGGCCGTGGTGCCCAGCTTGGCGGCCAGCTCGCGCAGGCGGTTGCTGTTGGAGCTGGTGGGGCTGCCCACCACGATCACCAGGTCCACCTGGGGGCTCAGCACCTTGACCGCGTCCTGCCGGTTCTGCGTGGCGTAGCAGATGTCCTGGTGCTTGGGCTCGCGCACCTGCGGAAAGCGGGCACGCACGGCGGCCGAGATCTCGGCGGCATCATCCACGCTCAGCGTGGTCTGCGTCACCACGGCCAGCTTGGCGGTCTGCCCGGGCTGCACGCGGGCCACATCGGCCACGTCTTCCACCAGGTGGATGCCGTAGTCGAGCTGGCCCATGGTGCCTTCCACCTCGGGGTGGCCCTTGTGGCCGATCATGATGAATTCGTAGCCTTCCTTGGCGAGCTTGGCCACCTCCACGTGCACCTTGCTCACCAGGGGGCAGGTCGCGTCGAAGATGGAAAAGCCGCGCGCCTGGGCTTCCTGCTGCACAGCCTTGCTCACGCCATGGGCGCTGAAGACCAGGGTCGCGCCCGGGGGCACGTCCGAGAGTTCCTCGATGAAGATCGCGCCCTTGGCCTTGAGGTCATTGACCACATAGGTGTTGTGCACGATCTCGTGGCGCACATAGATCGGGCGGCCGAACTTCTGCAGCGCACGCTCGACGATCTCGATCGCGCGGTCCACGCCAGCGCAGAAGCCGCGCGGCTCGGCGAGCAGGATTTCCTGGGGGGTCTGCATCAGAGGATCCCGATCACGTGCACCTCGAAGGTGACGGGCTGGCCCGCCAGCGGGTGGTTGAAGTCGAAACGCACGGCACCGTCCTCGCGCACCTGCATCACCGCTCCGGCATAGCTGCCCATGCCATCGGGGGTGGGGAACTGCACCACGTCGCCCGGGCTGTACTGCTCGTCGGCACTGCCCAGGTCGCTGAGCAGCTTTTTCGCCACCCACTGCTGCATGTCGGGGTTGCGCTCGCCAAAGGCCTCGCCTGCGGCCAGCTCGAAGGTGGCGCGCGTGCCCTCCACCAGACCCAGCAGGCGCTGCTCCATGGCGGGCGAGAGCTCGCCCGTGCCCAGGGACAGGGTGGCCGGCTTGTCGGCAAAGGTGTTGATCACATCCCCCGCCGGACCTGCCAGGCGATAGTGCAGCGTGAGAAAGGAGCCCGGCTGTACGGTGGGAAGGGCTGTGGCGGTAGAGGTCATGAAAGTCCCGATAAACTGGCCCCTATTGTAGAAAAACGGGCAATCCCCCATGGCTGGATACCCCTGAGCCGCCTTTTTCCCTGCACGCCATGGCCATCAAAGACCTCCCCCCGGACGCCCAGCCGCGCGAAAAACTGCTCGCACGCGGCCCCGCCGCGCTGGCCGATGCGGAGCTGCTCGCCATCCTGCTGCGCACGGGCATCGTGGGCAAGGGCGTGCTGCAGATGGCGCAGGAGTTGCTCGATCCGCCCGTGCTGCACGCCGCCACCGGCAAGGTGGCGGGTGGCTTTGGCGGCATTGCCGGCCTGCTCAACGCCACGGCCGACGACCTGTCCCGCATCAAGGGCCTGGGCCCGGCCAAGCGCGCCGAGCTGGTGGCCGTGCTGGAGCTGGCGCGCCGCGCCCTGGCCCAGCAGCTGCGCGAGCGCGAGGTGTTCGACGCGCCCGACACCGTCAAGCACTACCTGCAACTGCACCTGGCGGCCAAGGGGCACGAGGTGTTCGCCGTGCTGTTCCTGGACAACCAGAACCGCCTGCTGGCGCTTGAAGAGCTGTTCCGCGGCACGCTCACCCAGGCCAGCGTCTACCCGCGTGAGGTGGTGCTGCGCGCCCTGCACCACCAGGCCGCCGCCGTGGTGCTGGCCCACAACCACCCCAGCGGCAGCGTGCAACCGAGCCATGCCGACGAGGCCCTGACCCAGACCCTCAAGGCCACACTGGCGCTGATCGATGTGCGCGTGCTCGACCATGTCATCGTGGCGCCCGGCCAGGCCCTGTCGATGGCCGAGAAGGGGCTGCTGTGAGCCCCGCCCCCCCGGCCCGACCACCCGCCCCCGCAGCGCCGCCGGCCGTGCCCACGGCGCTGCAGACGGCCCTGGCCCGCGCGGCCGACAGCGCGGGCAAGGAGGCCCTGCCCCCCAGCCTGGCCGCAGCGTTGCCCGCCGCGGCGCCACCGGTGCCGCCACCCACCCGGGCTTCGCGCCGCGCGTCGGCCGCGGCCCACCTGGCGGCGGCCCGGCCCGCACGCGTACCCCGGCCGCCGGCCACGCCCCCTGCGCCAGCGGCCAAGCCCCTGCGGCGCCCCGCCCCGGCTCCCCGGCGCGCCAGCCAGCGCATCACCGACCTGGAGGAACTGGCCACTGTGGCGCGCCAGTTGCGCGAGCAGCATGAGCGCGAGCAGGCCGAGGAAAAGGCCCGGCGCGAAGCCGCTGCCCGGGCCGAGGCCGAGCAGCAGCTGTTCAGCCGCAGCGTGGGCCCCATCACGCCGCTGCGCGTGCGCAACCTGGCGCGGCTGCAGCGCCGCCCACCCCAGCCGCTGCCGCTGCAGCACTGGCTGGACGAGGAGCGCGTGCTGCTCGAATCCATCAGCGACGACTTCGATGTGAGCACCCTGCTCGACACCGACGATGCACTGAGCTACCGCCGCCCCGGCATCGGCGTGCAGGTCACGCAGCGGCTGCGCGCGGGCTACTGGGCCATCCAGGGCCAGCTCGACCTGCACGGCCTGCGTGTGGACGAGGCGCGCGAAGCCCTGGGCCAGTTCATCCGCCAGTCGCACAAAAGCGGCCTGCGCTGCGTGCGCGTGGTGCACGGCAAGGGCCTGGGTTCACCCGGCAAGAGCCCGGTGCTCAAGGGCCGGGTGCAGCGCTGGCTGGTGCAGAAGAACGAGGTGCTGGCTTTCGTGCAGGCCCGGCCTGTGGATGGCGGCGCGGGTGCGCTGCTGGTGCTGCTGCAGCCGGCAGGGCCCCGCCATCCCTGACCCCCGGACGCATGGCTTAGATCTTTTGCAGCTAAGGATCTGAAAAAAGGATCGTTCCCGTTTCGCGCAAGGGCCTCCAGAATCCCGGCCTTCCTCGACTTTCTTGCGAACCGGCCATGCGCGCTGCAGCCTCCCTCCGATCCCTCGCCGTGGCCCTGGCCACTGCCTGCGTGGCCCTTGCCGCCTCGGCCCAGACAGCCACCTTCCCCACCAAGGCCGTGCGCCTCACGGTGCACAACTCGCCCGGCAGCGCGCCCGATGTGCTGGCGCGCTACCTCTCGCAGCGCCTGGCCGAGCAGTGGAAGCAACCCGTGGTGGTGGACAACCGCGGCGCGGCCGGCGGCATCGTCGCGGCCGACGCGCTGGCCAAGGCCCCGCCCGACGGACACAGCCTGCTGGTCGGCGGCGACGGGCCCATCACCATCCTGCCCAACCTGCAGCCCAAGCTGCCCTACGACGCACAGCGCGACCTGGTGCCCGTGGTCTCGCTCGGCCATGTGGATTTCGTGCTCGTGGCCAACGCCAAGACAGGTTTTCGCAGCCTGAACGACTTCGTGCGTGCCGCCAAGGCCGCGCCGGGCCGCTACAGCTATGCCTCGGCTGGCAATGGCAGCGCACTGCAGTTCAGCATGGAGCTGCTCAAGCAGCAGGCGGGCATCTTCGCCACCCACATCCCCTACCGCGGCGGGCCGCTGGGCCTGCAGGACGTGGTGGCCGGGCAGGTGGAAGTGATGTTCGTGGCCCTGGGCCCTGCGTTGCCGCACATCCGCAGCGGCCGCGTGGTGGCACTGGCCACCACGGGCGAGCAGCGCAACGCCCTGCTGCCCGAGGTGCCCACCGTGGGCGAGACCTACCGCGGCTACCGCTCGGGCACCTGGTTCGGCCTGTTCGCGCCGGCGAACACACCGCAGCCCGTGCTCGACGCCATCGCCGCCGATGCCGCGCGCATCGTGCAGACGCCGGCCGCGCGCGCCGAGCTGGCCGCGCAGGGCATCGACGCCACGGGCACGCCGCAGCAGCAGTTCCAGCGCCAGGTGGCGGCCGAGTACGGGCGCTATGCCCAATTGGTGAAAACAGCCGGCATCAAGGCCGAGTGATCCAGCTCAGTCGGTGGTGGCGATCAGGTCCACTTCGACCGTCGCGTTCTTGGGCAGCTGCAGCACCCCCACCGAGGTGCGCGTGTGTGCGCCTGCCGGGCCGAGCACGCGGAACAGCAGGTCCGAAGCACCGTCGGCCACCTCACTTTGCTGCGTGAAGCCGGGGGCCGACTGCACGTAGACGGTGATGCGCAGCACGGCCGTGACGGCATCGAGCGTGCCCAACGCGCGCTGCAGCAGCGCCAGCGCGCGCATGGCACAGACCTGGGCGGCGCGCTGCGCGTCCTGCAGCGAGGCATCGGCCCCAGCCGCGCCGGTGACCACCACGGTATCGCCCACGCGCGGTATCTGGCCGCTCAGGTAGAGGTGGCGGCCATCGCGCACCAGCGGCACGTAGTTGCCACCGATCTTGATCTCGCCGTCGAAGCGGTAGCCCAGCGCCTGGGCTTCCTGTGCAAAACGTTCATCGCAGGACATGGATTCTCCGGGGGTTGAATAGGCTCATTCGGGTACGGCCGCCCCCTCAAAGCCCAGCGACATGGGCTGCTTGAGATCGCCCGTATTGCCCATGCCCACGGGCCCGAGGCGCAGGTTGCGCGCGCTGAAGTACAGGTAGCCATTCACCTTGGACAGCGTGACGGTGCCGGCCTTGTCGGCGCTCTGCCAGCCCAGCAGCTTGCCACCCGACGCATCGCCGAGCGAGACCCGCACCTTCTTCTGCGCCGGGTCGGGCTTGGCCGACGCCTCGTAGGTGCCCGGTGCCGGGCGGTCGGTGCCAAAGTCCACCTCGACCACTTGCGTCTGGGAGTTGGAGGCAAACACGAAGGCCTTGGGCGTAGTGAGGTAGGTGAGCCCGGTCTTGAAGGCGTAGCGGGTCTTGGCCGCGTTCGCCACCTCGGCCCGCACCTCGCCGAAGTTGTGCCAGCCGTTGGGCCCCGCGTAGAGCTTGCTCTTGGGGTTGGTGAAGCGGTCGTCCGATGCCGGTGGCACATTGCTCCAGGTGTCCGCCGCAGCGGGGGCCGGCTGGGCATGCGACAGGGCACAGGCCAGCAGGCTGGCGGCAAGGACAAGCGAACGCTGCATGGCGCGGACCCTTTCAGTGGAATGGACAGCCGCAGTATGCCTGCAGCCGCGCTCCACCACCGCTCACATCAGCTTCTTGGCGACCAGGGGTTGGTTGACCATCCAGTCCGCCGTGCCCGTGAAGCTTTCGCGCAGCCGCGTGCGCAGCGCCTCGGGCACGCCCGTCTCGCCCATGGCCTGGTCCATGCAGGCCACCCACTGCCGGCTCTCCAGCGGGCCGATGGCAAACGGCATGTGGCGCGCGCGCAGGCGCGGGTGGCCAAACTGGTCGGTGTAGTAGGACGGCCCACCCAGCCAGCCGCAGAGGAACCAGAACAGCTTTTGCCGCGCACTGGCAAGGTCGCTGCCATGGGCGGCGCGCAGTGCGGCATAGCCCGGCTCCAGGTCCATCAGGTCGTAGAAGCGCTCGACCAGGGCGCGCACGCGCTCTTCGCCGCCGATCCATTCGAAGGGTGTGGTGGCGGGGGTGGTGTTTTCGGGGGTGTCGTCGTCCATGGGGTCACAGTCTGCGCCAAGCACGTTTGGCGAGTTTGATTATAAGAAATGCGATGTTCATATCTCTCAGTTGGAAGCGTAGTCTTGGTGCTCCAACCCATCTGGAGAGAGAAAACACCATGCGCATCCGTTTCATTGCCTCCCTGGTCGCCGCCGCGTTTGCCGTCGCGGGCGCCGCCCATGCCGACCAGTTGGCCGACATCAAGAAGAAGGGCGAACTGGTCGTCGGCGTGCTGGGCACCGATGAGCCCAACAGCTTCATCGACCCCAAGACACGCGAGCTGATCGGCTACGAGGTGGACCTGGGCAAGGCCATCGCCAAGAAGATCGGCGTCAAGCCCGTGTTCAAGCAACTGGCCGTGGCCGCGCGCATCCCTGAGCTGCAACAGGGCCATGTGGACATCCTGGCGGCCTCGCTCACGCACAACAAGGAGCGCGAGGCGCAGATCGACTTCTCGCTGACCACCTTCGTCACGGGCCAGAAGGTGCTGGTGAAGAAGGCCAGCGGCATCAAGGACGTGGCCGACCTGGCCGGCAAGCGCGTGGTCACCGTCAAAGGCGGCACGCAGGAGCCCAATGTGCGCAAGGCCGTGCCCACCGTGGAGGTGGTGACCTTCGAGACCACGCAGCAGGCCTTCCTGGCGCTGCAGCAGGGCAAGGGCGTGGGCTATGTGAACGACGAGTCCTCGCTGATCGACGACTTCGGCAAGCTCGGCGCGCGCAACAAGGACTACGCCATCCTGCCCACCAACCTGAGCGTGGAGCCGCTGGCGCTGGGCATCAAGAAGGGCGAGAGCGCCGTGAAGTCCATTGTGGACGACACGCTGCGCGACCTGGAGAAGTCGGGCGAGGCCGAGAAGATCTACTTCAAGTGGTATGGCCCCAACACCAAGATCAAGTTCACCACCCGTCCGTTCAAGTTCGAGTCGGACAAGATCGACGGCTGATGGTGGTGGGCGGCCCCGCGCCGGGGCCTGGGGACGTGCCATTGGTGCACGCTCTCGCGGCTGTGGCGCGTCGGGCCGGCATGCATGCCTGTGTTTGACTATTCCCTGCTGCTGAGCGGCCAGTACCACCTCATGCTGGTGGGTGGCCTGCTGCTGTCGCTGCAGCTGCTGGCCGCATCGCTGCTGGCGGCCCTGCCGATCGCCCTGGTCGTGGCGCTGCTGCGCCTGGCACCCGTGGCAGCGCTGCGCTGGGCGGGCTTTGCCTTTGTCGAGGGCATCCGCAATGTGCCGCTGCTGGCGCACATGCTGTTCTGGTACTTCGGTGCGCCCGAGTTGCTGCCGGAGGCCGCCAAGCAGTGGCTCTACGACAGCGGCCATGCCGAGGCAGCCGCCGCCATCGTGGCACTGTCGCTCTACACCGCGGCCTTCATGGCCGAGGACATCCGCAGCGGCATCCGCTCGGTGCCAGCGGTGCAGATGGAGGCGGGCCGTGCGCTGGGTTTCGGCTTCCTGGCCACCATGCGCCGTGTGGTGCTGCCGCAGGCGCTGCGCGTGACCGTGCCGCCGCTGATCTCGCAGTCGCTGAGCCTGTGGAAGAACACCTCCATCGCCACCGTGGTCGGTGTGGCCGAACTGATGTACCAGGCCGCCAAGGTGGAAAGCGCCACCTTCCGCAGCGTGGAGGCTTTTGCCTTTGCGAGCGCTGCCTACCTCACGGTCTCTCTGCTCATCACCGGCATGGCCAGTTGGTACCACCACCGCTATCCCGTACGCACGATCTAGATGCTGGAACTCATCGACACCTACTGGCTGTACTTCCTGGTTGGCCAGTACCCGAATGGCCCGCTGGGTGGCCTGGCGCTCACGTTGCTGCTCGCGGCTGGCGCGCTGCTGCTGGCGCTGCCGCTGGGCATCGTGTTCGGCCTGGCGCGCGTGAGCCCCTGGCGCCTGGTGCGCTGGCCCGTCACGGCCCTGGTCTTCGTGGTGCGCGGCACGCCGCTGTTGATGGTGATCTTCTGGGCCTATTTCTTTTTGCCCAGCGTGACCGGGGTGAAGACCGGGCAGTTCACCACCATGCTGCTCGCACTCGTGGTCTTCAACGCGGCCTACCTGGCCGAGATCGTGCGCGCCGGCATTCTGGGTGTGCCGCGCGGGCAGATGGAGTGCGCGCGCGCCCTGGGCCTGTCCTACCCACGCGCCATGCGCCTGGTGGTGCTGCCCCAGGCGCTGCGCAGCATGCTGCCCTCGCTGGTGAACCAGTTCGTCTCCACCATCAAGGAGACCTCGCTGGGCTACATCATCGGGCTCACCGAAGTCTCCTTCATCGCCACGCAGATCAACAGCCAGGTCTTCGTCCGCCCGGCCGAGGTCTTCGGCATCCTGGGCCTGACCTACTTCGTGCTGTGCTTCGGCCTGTCGCGCCTGGCCTATGCGCTGGAGCGCCGGCTGGCGCGGCGCGCCGCAGCGCCATCGGCGCCCTCCCCCGCTTCGCCCCCCACATCCACCTCCACCCAATCCCTCGCAACATGATCGAACTGCACGACGTCAACAAGTGGTACGGCAGCTACCACGCCCTGGTGGATGTGACCGAGACCATCGAGAAGGGCGAGGTGGTCGTGGTCTGCGGGCCCTCGGGCTCGGGCAAGTCCACGATGATCCGCACGCTCAACCGGCTCGAACCCATCCAGGGTGGGCGCATCCTGATCGACGGGCACCACATCTACGGGCCCGATGTGAACGTGAACACGCTGCGCTCGCGCATCGGCTTCGTGTTCCAGCAGTTCAACCTGTTCCCGCACCTGTCGGTGCTGGACAACTGCGCGCTGGCACCGATCCAGCTGCGCGGGCTCTCGCGCCCGCAGGCCGAGCAGCGTGCACTGGCCCTGCTCGATCGCGTGGGGCTGGCGCACAAGGCGCACGCCTGGCCGAGCGAACTCTCGGGCGGGCAGCAGCAGCGCGTGGCCATTGCCCGCGCCCTGGCCATGGAGCCGCCGCTGATGCTGTTCGACGAACCCACGAGCGCGCTCGACCCCGAGATGGTGGGCGAGGTGCTGCTGGTCATGCGCGACCTGGCGCGTGACGGCATGACCATGGTCTGCGTGACGCACGAAATGGGCTTTGCGCGCGAGGTGGCCGACCGCGTGCTCTTCATGGACGAGGGCCGCGTGCTCGAGCGCGCCACGCCGGGCGAGTTCTTCACCCGCCCGCAGCACCCGCGCGCGCAGCAGTTCCTGTCGGACATCCGCACGCCGTTTGCGCGGGCGGCGTAAAGCGGCTATTCCGCCGCGCGGCGCAGCGTCTCCACCACGGGGCGGCGCAGCACCTCGCGCAGCCCCCACCAGCCGGCGGCCAGCGCCAGCACGGCACCGGCCACGGCGCCGGCCAGCGGCACCCAGGGCGATGCCGTCCAGGTGAAGTCGAAGACAAAGCGCGCCAGTGCCCAGCCCACGACCACGGCCACGGTGCTGGCCAGAAAGCCCGCGAGCAGGCCCACGCCCATGAGCTCGGCACGCTGCACCTGGCCCAGCAGGCTGGCGCGTGCGCCCACGGCGCGCATGATGGCGAACTCGCGCGCCCGCTCCTCGCGGGTGGCCGTGACGGCCGCGAACAGCACCACCAGCCCGGCGGCCAGCGTGAAGGCGAAGAGGAACTCCACCGCACGGATCACCTGGTCGAGCACACGCTGCACCTGGGTGATGGTAGCGCCCATGTCCACATTGGTGATGTTGGGGAACTGGCGCACCAGCGCATTGTCGAAGCCCGCCTTGTCCGGCGCGCGGTAGGCGGCCAGGTAGGTGACCGCAACGCCTTCGAGGTGGTCCACCGGGTACATCACGAAGAAGTTGGCGCGCATGGAGCCCCAGTCCACCTTGCGCAGGCTGGTGATGCGCGCCTCGTTCTGCACGCCGCCGATGTCGAACTGCAGCATGTCGCCCATCTTCAGGCCCAGCGTCTCGGCAATGCCCTCTTCCACACTGACGGCGCCCTGCTCGTTCTCGGTCCACTTGCCGGCCACGATCTGGTTGTGGGGCGGCTGCTGCAGCGCGGTGGAGAGGTTGAACTCGCGGTCCACCAGGCGCTTGGCGCGGTCATCGGTGTAGTCGGCCGGGCCCACGGCCTTGCCGTTCACGGCCAGCAGGCGGCCGCGGATCATGGGGTACCAGTCGTAGCGCTTGACGCCGCCATCCTTGAGGCTTTGCTGGAAGGCGTCGGCCTGCTCAGGCATCACGTTGATGACGAAGCGGTTGGGCGCATCGGGCGGCGTGGCCTGGCGCCAGCTGCTGATGAGGTCGGTGCGCAGCAGCACCAGCAGCACCAGGGCCAGCAGGCCCACGGCCAGGCTGCTGACCTGCACCACGGCATAGGCCGGGCGCGCGGAGATCTGCCGTGTGGCCAGCACCAGCCAGCGCGGCGCAGTGGCTTCGTTGACGCTGCGGCGCAGCAGCTTCACGGCCACCCAGCTCAGGCCCGCGAACAGCGCCACCGCGCCCGCAAAGCCGCCCACGGCGATCAGACCGAGCTTGATGTCGCTGCTCACCGCCAGCAGCAGGGCCGCGAAGCCCGCCACGCCCACGCCCAGCACGGCCAGCGAGGCCGGCTTGAGCCCGCCCACGTCGCGCCGGATCACGCGCAGCGGCGGCACCTGGGCCAACTGCAGCACGGGCGGCAGGCCGAAAGCGAACAGCAGGGTGAGCCCCATGCCCAGGCCGAAGGCCACGGGCCACAGGCTGGCTGCGGGCAGGGCCGACTCCACCAGCCCGGCCAGCAGCAGCACGAAGACGTAGTGCACCAGGTAGCCCACGGCCACGCCCAGGGCGCTGGCGAAGATGCCGATGAGCGCGAACTCGGTGGTGTAGGCACCGGCAATGGTGCGCTGGCTCTGGCCCAGCACACGCAGCATGGCCGAGGCATCGAGGTGGTCGGTGGCAAAACCGCGCGCGGCCAGCGCCACGGCCACGGCCGAGAGCAGTGCGGCCAGCAGAGCCACCAGGCTCAGGAATTTCTGCGCCCGGTCCAGCGTCTGGCGCATCTCGGGGCGGCCGCTCTCCAGCGACTCGACGCGCACGCCGTGCTGTTCGGGTTTCTTGGCCTCGTCGGCCGCCCACTGGCTGAAGGTCTTGACCGCCGCGGCCGGCCCGGCCACGGCAAAGCGGTAGGTCAGGCGGCTCGCGGGCTGCACCAGGCCGGTGGCGGCCACGTCGGCCTCGTTGAGCATGACGCGCGGCGCAAAGCTCATGAAGCCGGCACCCCGGTCGGGCTCGATCACGATGATGCGGGTGATGCGCAGCTGCGAATCGCCCAAGAGCAGCATGTCGCCCATGGCCAGGCCCAGCGATTCGAGCAGCGGCGCGTCCACCCAGACCTCGCCACGCGCCGGGATGTCGCGCGTGGTCTGCTCGGCCGCGCCCGGGCCCACGGCCACGGTGAGCGTGCCGCGCAGCGGGTAGCCCGGCTGCACGCTTTTGAGGGCCACCAGCTTGCTGGCGCCGCCCTTGTCGTCGCCGGCCCGCCCCATGGTGGGGAAGCCCATGGTCGTCACGCTCTGCAGGCCCAGGGCCTTGGCGCGCTCGGCGAACACGGCGGGCGTGGGGTTGTCGCTGGCCACCACGGCATCGCCGCCCAGCAGTTGCAGGGCGTCGCGCTGCAGGCCGCCCTGCAGGCGGTCGGCAAAAAAGCCCACGGAGGTGAGTGCAGCGACGGCCAGCGTCACGGCCACGACCAAGAGGCGCAGCTCGCCCGCGCGCAGGTCGCGCAGCAGGGTGCGCCAGCCCAGGCGGATAAATGAGAGGTTCATGGGCGTGACATTAGCGCAAAAGCGCGTCCAACCACGGCAATGGCCCATTTCCAGCCGGCGCGCAGGCCCTTTCAGGCCGGCGGGCTCAGCGTGGCGTGGCGTTCAGGCGCTCTTCGAGCCCCTTGAGCACGGGAGCGATCTCGGCGCCCACGCGGATCTGCGGGTTGGAGAAGCCGTCGTTCTTGCCCGCCTCGACCTCGCGCTGCTGGATCAGGGGCACGGCTTTCTTGAACGCCTCCTCGAAGGAGTGCGTGCTGCGCAGCTGCTCGTCGAACACGGCCCGGCCGAAGAAGGTCAGCTCCGACAGCGCGCCGCAACCGTAGGAGGTGTGGGTGGCGTCGGCCGCCGTCATGATCAGGGTCGATGGATTGGCCAGCGTGTCGATCCAGCCGCCCGAGTAGCAGGCCGAGATGGCGATCACCCGGTGGCGGATGCCTGCCGCGTCCAGCACTTCGCGCAGCATCTCGGGGGTGGTGGGCGCCACCTCCAGCGGCCAGTGCGAGGCCGCGAGCTGGTGGTTCCTGGCGCCATGCGAGGTCATGTAGACCACGAGCAGGTCGTTGTCCTTGTCCATGCGCGCGGCCAGGGCGTGCACGGCGCGTTCGAGGTTCTCGGGCGTGGCCCAGGCATGGGTGTCGGTGGTCTCCGCGTGGTTGAGCAGGTGCAGCACCCGGCCCTGGGCATCGAAACGCTCCTGCAGCAGTTGGCTGACCATGGTGCTCTCGCGGCGGAACACGTTCTCGCTGGCGTACGGGGCGAACACCAGGGCATAGACATCGGTCACGCCGGGGCGCTCGGCGACCAGGGCCTCGGCCTGCTGCTGCATCAGGTCCTGCTGGGCCTCGAAGACGGACTGCGACAGGTGCAGGCGCGCGGGTGGGGCGCATCCCCCTCGCTGGCTTCCGGACGGGCCACCCAGGACTGGGACGACATGTAGTACAGGCTGCCCCCGGTCACGGCCAGCAGCACCAGCACGAAGACGGCGGTACGGCCCCGCGAGCGCGTGAAGCGTGCCATCAGCACGGTCTGGACCAGCAGGTCCCAGAGCAGCGTCACGCCATAGATGGCCCAGAAGGCCCAGTAACCGTAGCCCGCGGACCAGCGGGCGGGATCGTGCGCCCCCAGGGCCATGAGCCCATAGGCCACGACCGAGGCCGGCAGCACGGCCACGGTGGACAGCACCAGCCAGGCCGGCACGCCGCCCGCAAGCCGGTCCCCGGTGCCAGCGGCCGGCGGGCGCGACAGGGCCCACCAGGCGGCCCCGAGCAGTGCGGGCAGAGACCACCACAGCGTCAGCCAGCCCCCGAGATGGAACGCCGCAGGGCCTGGGATGTGCAGGCGCTCCAGACCCACGAGCACGGCACTGCACAACAGCACGAGACAAATGGCCTGCCCGGGCGCAGGAGCGGCAGCCCCCGTGCGCGGCCGTTTCAGCACGGAGGCGCGCAACCCCTCCAGCAACCAGCGCGCCCCGGCCAGCCGCTCAGGCGCGGCGGCCACAGCAGGGGCTGCGGTGGGCGGTGCGGGCGGGGCACCGTCCGTTGCTGCCGGCACGGATTCGACCGGCGCGCGGTGGGTTTCCGGCACCTCGTCGAGGTCGTAGGGGCCAAACTGGCTGGGCAGCGTGTCGGGCCAGGCGTGGGTGGATTTCTGGTCGCGCATCGCCCGATCATGCCACCGCCGTGCGGCGGCCCGGTGTCAGCCGGGGGCAGGCGCGGCCTGCGCGAGCCCGGGCTGCAGCACCAGCCGGTGGCTGCCGCTGTAGCAGACGAAGCGCCGGTTGGTGGCACGGCCGATGGCGCACAGGCCCAGCTGTTCGGCCACGGCATGGCCCATCTGCGTCATGCCGCTGCGCGAGACCACGATGGGCACGCCCATCTGCGCCGACTTGATGACCATCTCGCTGGTCAGCCGACCCGTGGTGTAGAACACCTTGTCGGTGCCGGCCATCGGCGCCGCGCCTGCGACAGCCATCCACATCCACCCCGCGATGGTGTCGATGGCATTGTGGCGCCCCACATCCTCGACGAAGACCAGCAGCTCCTCGCCCTGGAACAGCGCACAGCCATGCACCGAGCCGGCCGATTTGTAGGTGCTCTCCTTGAGGCGGATGGCGTTGACGATGCCGTAGAGCTGGCCCTGCGTGAGCCGCGCCTCGGGCAGCACGATGCGGTCCACCTCGTCCATCAGGCCGCCGAACACGCTGCCCTGGCCGCAGCCGGTGGTGACCACCTTGCTGGCCGTGCGCTCCTCGATGCGCGCGATGCCATGGCGCGTGCGCACCGCCGCGGCGTGGACCTCCCAGTCCACGGTGATCGACTCGATGTCCTGCACCGACTCCACCAGGCGCTGGTTGCGCAGGTAGCCCAGCACCAGCAGCTCGGGGTGCGCGCCCAAGGTCATCAGCGTGACGAGCTCGCGCTTGTCGACATACACGGTGAGCGGCCGCTCGGCGGGGATGGACAGCTCCTCGCGCTCGCCATGCTCGTTGACCACCTCGACACGGTGGGTCAGCGGGGCCTGGGCCTGGGTCAGCCGCGGCAGGAGGCCGGGGTGGGTGGTCATGGGCGCAGCGTACCCCATCCCCGCCAGACCCTGGGGGGAAACGCCGGCCGGGACCGGGCGGTGGTCAGGATTTGGGCGCCGACGCCGCGGCGGCCGGCACCTGGGTGTTGGGTGGGCTGCTGGCCGTGCCCGGTGGCGAGTGCGCACCGGCCGCCTCCAGCGGCTTGGCTTCGGGGGGCGTGTAGGCAAACGGGCCGGGGTCCGCACAGACCGCTGCGCCCGGGGCCGCCGGCTTGGCCGCAGGGGTGGTCTTGCGGTAATGGGCCGCGACCTTGTCCTGCGACAGGCACAGCTTGTAGTTGTCGACCTTGCCGGCCCAGGCGGTCCTGGCCGCAGCTTCGGCCGCCTTGGCGGCGGCCTCGGGCGCGGGCGGTGGCAGCTTGGCCAGCGCGGCAGCGCAGGTGCAGGCAGTGCCCAGGGCCAGCAGTGCGGGGCGCAGGAAGTGGGTGTTCATCGCCATGGGGGGCCTCCTCATGCCTGCATGGGCTTGGCTGGCGCTGCCTCACCCGTGGTACCGGCACTGCTGCTGCGTTGCGCGGGGATCTTGCCGGCCTGGATGTCCTCGTACCAGAGCTGGTGGTGCTCCTTGGCCCAGGTCTCGTCCACATAGCCGGTCTTCATGGCCTGGTAGGCACCCTGCATGCCGATGGTGCCCAGGTAGATGTGGCCCATGAACATCACCATCATCACCACCGTGGCCACGGCATGCACCATGTGCGCGATCTGCATGGTGCCGCGCTCGTAGATGAGGCCGGGGATCAGCTTGTCCAGCACCAGGCCCGAGGCCACGACGATGGCGCCCAGGAACAGCACCCCGCCCCAGAAGATCAGCTTCTCGCCAGCATTGAAGCGGTGCGAGGGCACCTCGGCGCCCGAGAGCAGGCCGCCGCCCTTGAGCAGCCAGGTGAGGTCGCCGCGGCGCGGGAAGTTGTCGCGCACGAAAGTGAGGAACACGATGAGCAGCGACACCGCGAACAGCGGCCCGGCGAAGTTGTGCACGTTCTTGAGCACATAGGCCAGCCAGCCGAACAACTGCCCCCCCAGAATGGGCAGCAGGAAGAACTTGCCGAAGGCCATCACCAGGCCCGAGATGGCCAGCGCCACGAAGGCGATGGCATTGGCCCAGTGGGCGGAGCGCTCAAAGGGGGTGAAGCGCTCGATCTTGCGGCCCGTCTCGGTGCCGTGCAGGTGCATCGTGCCCTTGCGCCAGTAGAACAGCGCAATCGCGCCCGCCACGATGAGCAGCAGCGAGCCGCCGTAGGGGATGATCCACTGGTTGCGCACCTGGCGCCAGGCCTCGCCCGCATTGGTCACGCGCGAGCCGGGGTACTGCACGAAGGGCTGTATCAGGTTGCCGGCCTCGGGCGCCTGGCTCTTGGGCAGGCTGCTGTAGCCCGTGACGCCCTCGCCCACCTGGCGCCACATCGGCGCGTTGTTGCCCGGCTGCACCTTGGCGCGCTCGCCGTTGCTCTGCTGGGCGTAGCCCGGCTCCTCGCTGGCGTCGGGCTTGACCTGGAAGATGTTCTGGCTCTGGATACCGCCGGGCGCCGGGGCAACCGCGGCGGCAGCCGGCACGGCCACCGAGGCGGCATCGGCCGGCGCCTGGGCGGCCGCCGTGCCCCAGGCCAGTCCGGCACACAGGGCCATGCTGCACAGAATGGTTTTCATGGCAGGCCTCGCTCTAGCGGGTGCTACGGGTGTACTCGTTCTGGCCGTACTGCTGGCGCGCCTTGAGCTGCTGCTCCCAACCGGCCTTGTCGCCGGCCTTCCAGCCGGGCTGGGTGAAATGGCTGCCCGTGCCGGCATAGGGCGGCGCATCGACGCGCACGCCGCCGCCGGTCTGCGGCTTCTCGGTGCAGGCCGCCAATGCCAGCAGCCCGCAGGCCGCGCCCAGAATCACCAGGGTGCTGCGGCCGCTCATGACTTGGCTCCCGGCGTGGGTTGGCCGGCCTGCTTGGAGCCGTAGGCCGTGCCCCAGCCCCAGACCTCGGCGCCCTTGCCGCGCTGCACCACGCGGTTGCGGAAGATGTCGGCCACCACATCGCCATCGCCAGCCAGCAGGGCCTTGGTGGAGCACATCTCGGCGCAGGCCGGCAGCTTGCCCTCGGCCAGGCGGTTGCGGCCGTATTTCTCGAACTCGGCCTGGCTGCCATGGGTCTCGGGGCCGCCGGCGCAGAAGGTGCACTTGTCCATCTTGCCGCGCACGCCGAAGGTGCCCTGCGAGGGGAACTGGGGGGCGCCGAAGGGGCAGGCATAGCTGCAGTAGCCGCAGCCGATGCAGACATCCTTGTCGTGCAGCACCACGCCCTCATCGGTGCGGTAAAAGCAGTTCACGGGGCAGACGGCCATGCAAGGAGCGTCGCTGCAGTGCATGCAGGCCACCGAAATGGATTTCTCGCCCGGCACACCGTCGTTGAGCGTGACCACGCGGCGGCGGTTCACGCCCCAGGGCACTTCGTGCTCGTTCTTGCAGGCGGTGACGCAGCCGTTGCATTCAATGCAGCGCTCTGCATCGCAGATGAATTTCATTCGTGCCATGGGATGTCTCCTGGTCGCTGCTGTTGCCGCTGCCGCGTGCTCACGCACGCTCCACGTTGCAGATGGTGGTCTTGGTTTCCTGCATCATGGTCACGCTGTCGTAGCCATAGGTGGTGGCCGTGTTCACGGCCTCGCCGCGCACCACGGGGGCCGCGCCCTTGGGGTAGTGGGCGAGCATGTCCGCCCCCTGCCAGTGGCCCGAGAAGTGGAACGGCATCCACACCGTGTCGGGCGCCACGCGTTCGGTCACCAGCGCCTGCACGTTGATGCGCGCGCCCGTGGGCGAGCTGAGCCATACCCGTTCGCCATTGCGCACGCCGCGCTCGCCCGCGGTCTTGGGGTGGATCTCGACGAAGGACTCCTGCTGCAGCTCGGCCAGCCAGGGGTTGGAACGCGTTTCCTCGCCGCCGCCCTCGTACTCGACCAGCCGGCCCGAGGTCAGGATCAGCGGGAACTTCTCGTGCACCTTGTCGGCGATGTTCTTGTCCTGCACGCTCTTGTAGAGCGTGGGCAGGCGCCAGAAGGCCTTCTTGTCGTCGTGCGTGGGGTACTTGGCCATCAGGTCGGGGCGCGTGCCGTAGAGTGGCTCGCGGTGCTGCGGGATGGCGTCGGGGAAGTTCCACACCACGGCGCGCGCCTTGGCATTGCCGAAGGGGTGGCAGCCATGGTTCTTCATGCTCACGCGGATGATGGCGCCCGTGGGGTCGGTCTTCCAGTTCTTGCCTTCTGCCGCCTTCTTCTCGTCGTCGGTGAGTTCATCCCACCAGCCGAGCTTCTTGAGCAGCACATGGTCGAACTCGGGGTAGCCCGTGGTGATGTCGGCCCCCAGCGAGTGCGAGCCATCCTCGGCCAGCAGGTTCTGGCCGTCCTTCTCGACGCCGAAATTGGCGCGGAAGTTGCCCCCGCCGTCCATCACATGCTTGGACGTGTCATAGAGGTTGGACGAACCGGGGTGCTTGAGCTCGGGCGTGCCGTAGCAGGGCCAGGGCAGGCCGAAGTAGTCGCCCGTGAAGTCGTAGCCGGTCTCCTTGTCCTTGCCGCCCTTGGCCTTCAGGGTCTTCACGTCGAACAGGTGCATGTTCTTCATGTGGGCCTTCAGGCGCTCGGGGCTCTGGCCGGTGTAGCCGATGGTCCAGACGCTGCGGTTGATCTCGCGCAGGATGTCCTCGACCACGGGCTCGTCCATGCCGCCCACCTTCTGCAGCTTGTAGTTCTTGACCAGTTCCTTGTCAAAGCCCAGCTTCTGCGCGAACTGGTACATGATCATGTGGTCCGAGCGGCTCTCCCACAGCGGCTCGATCACCTTCTCGCGCCACTGCAGCGAGCGGTTGGACGCGGTGCATGAACCGCTGGTTTCGAATTGCGTGGCCGCCGGCAGCAGATAGACCGCACGGTTCGGATTGAGGTCCTCGGCCTTGCCGGGCATGGCGGCCATGGCGGCGGTGGCCGAAGGATAAGGATCGACCACCACGAGCAGGTCGAGCTTGTCCATGGCGCGCTTCATCTCCAGGCCCCGGGTCTGGGAGTTGGGCGCATGGCCCCAGAAGAACACGCCGCGCAGGTTGGCGTCCTGGTCGATGAGCTCGTTCTTCTCGAGCACGCCGTCGATCCAGCGCGAGACCGTGAGGCCCGACTTGGTCATCATGGCCGGGCTCGCATAGCGGCCCTTGATCCACTCGAAATCCACGCCCCAGGTGGCCGCGAAATGCTTCCAGGCGCCTTCGGCAATGCCGTAGTAGCCGGGCAGCGAGTCGGGGTTGGGGCCCACATCGGTGGCGCCCTGCACATTGTCGTGCCCGCGGAAGATGTTGGTGCCGCCGCCGGACTTGCCCACATTGCCCAGCGCCAGCTGCAGGATGCACGAGGCACGCACGATGGCGTTGCCGATGGTGTGCTGGGTCTGGCCCATGCACCAGACGATGGTGCCCGGCCGGTGGGCATTGAGCAGGCTGGCGATCTTGAACACCTGCTCCTCCTTGACACCGCAGGCCTCCTCGACCTTGTCGGGCGTCCACTTGGCCAGGATCTCGTCGCGCACCTTGTCCATGCCGTAGACACGGTCGTTCAGGTACTGCCTGTCTTCCCAGCCGTTCTTGAAGATGTGGTACAGCAGGCCGAACAGGAAGGGGATGTCGGTGCCCGAGCGGATGCGCACGTACTCGTCGGCCTTGGCCGCCGTGCGCGTGAAGCGCGGGTCCACCACGATCATCTTGCAGCCGGTCTCCTTGGCGTGCAGCATGTGCAGCATGCTCACCGGGTGGGCCTCGGCCGCATTGGAGCCGATGTACATCGCGACCTTGCTGTTCTGCATGTCGTTGTACGAATTGGTCATGGCCCCGTAGCCCCAGGTGTTGGCCACCCCGGCCACCGTGGTCGAATGGCAGATGCGCGCCTGGTGGTCGCAGTTGTTGGTGCCCCAGAAGCTCACGAACTTGCGCAGCAGGTAGGCCTGCTCGTTGTTGTGCTTGGACGAGCCCACGAAGTACACGCTGTCGGGCCCGCTGGCCTTGCGCAGCTCCTGCATGCGCGCCGTGATCTCGTTGAGCGCCGTGTCCCAGCTGATGCGCTCGTACTTGCCGTTGACCAGCTTCATCGGGTAGCGCAGGCGGTACTCGCCATGGCCGTGCTCGCGCAGCGCCGCGCCCTTGGCGCAGTGCGCGCCCAGGTTGATGGGCGAATCGAACACCGGCTCCTGGCGCACCCAGACGCCGTTCTCGACCACCGCATCCACCGCACAGCCCACCGAGCAGTGGGTGCAGATGGTGCGGCGCACCTCGATCTTGCTGTCGCCCAGGCCGACCTTGGCGCCTTCGGCGGCGCTGGACTTCCTGACCAGCGCGAGCTGCGAGGCCGCAATGCCCACACCCACGCCCAGGCCCGAGCGGCGCAGGAAGGCACGCCGGTCCATGGTGGGCAGGGCCCTGGCCAGGCCGCGCTGCAGGCTGTGGACGAAGGGAGAGGACGGGGAGGTGGCCGCAGCGCCCTCCCGGGCGTGGGAAGACTTCTTGGTGAGCAACATGGTGCGCCCCGCGGTCAGAGTTGGGTGGTCTTGTAGTACTGCTGGACATGCGCCGTGAGGCGGTAGCCGCCTCCGCGCTCGGGCGGGGCCGGCACGGGCTCGGCCACGGCACTGGCATCGGGCGCCGCGAGGTGCGGCAGGGCGGCTGCCGCGGTGGCGGCGGCCCCCACGGTGGCGGCACCCGCAAAGAAGCGGCGACGGGAGGGTTGGGGCTGGCTGTCCTGCATCGTTGTCTCCAGGAGGGCTTGCGGCTATGCAATGTCGTTCATACAGTCTATGCGAGTGTTCCCCCCACTGCAATCGGGGATGGCCGCCCCACAGGATTGCGCTCGGTTTTGGGGCGCCCGCACCGGCTCACTCCAGCAGGTCGAAGCCCTGGGCCTCCACTGCCACGAAGGCCCGCGTGAAGCGGGCCAGCGCGCCATAGAAGGCCGCCGCGGGGTGGGCCTCGAGCCCGTCGCACAGCGCCGGCACCCAGGGCTGCAGGTGGGCGGCAAAAAAGTCCCGTTGGGTCGCAAGGTTGCACACCGCCATGTCGTCGCCGGCGATCAGGTAGCGCATGGCCTCGCACAGGTAGGCGAGGTGGTCCTCGGTCTCGGGCATGGCCTCGCTGCGCGCCAGGCCCAGCGCGTCGAGGTCGCTGCGCAGGCGTGCCAGCGGCTTTTCATTGAGAAAGCCGCTCAGGTGGTGGGAGGCGTAGAGAAAGACCTCGGGCTTGCCCACCCCGCCGAACAGGCGCTCGAACTCGGCGGCGATGGCCGCGTCACCTTGCGCACGGGCGGCGCCCACGAGCTGCTGCCAGGGTTCTTCGAGCAGGCCGCCAGCAGACGGCGCCTCGGTCACGGCCACGCGCAACGGGGCCAGCAACTCGGGGGGCGGCGCGCTGTAGTACAGCTGCGCCAGCAGGCCATAGAGTTCGGCGCGCGCCGTCTCTTCGTCGAGGGCGGCGCTGGCCGCCATGGTCAGGGGGGCGGTGGCGCTCACAGGTCCGTCACTTTCGCTTCGCGTTGCGAAGAATAGAGGTCGATCACGCGGCAGTCGCTGCACATCTTGAGGCGCTCCAGCGCCTCGCCCTGGAACATGGCATGGCCGGCGAGCCGTTCCAGCATGGCCTCGATGGCCTTGAGCGTGCCAAAGGGTTTGCTGCAGCGCACACAGGCCCAGGGCTGGGTTTCGGCGAGCACGCGCAGTTGCGCGCGCTCGGGTGTGAGCAGCAGGCGCGGCTGCAGGGCAATGGCCTCCTCGGGGCAGGTGCTGGCGCACAGGCCGCACTGCACGCAGTTCTTTTCCAGAAAGCGCAGCTGCGGCAGCTGCGGGTTGTCCTGCAGCGCCCCTGCGGGGCAGGCGCTCACGCAGCTCAGGCACAGCGTGCAGCGCTTCGTGTCGACCGTGATGGCGCCCAGCGGTGCACCGGCGGCCGGCAGCGCAATGGCCTCGGGCAGGCCGTCCTTCCACAGCGGCGCATGGGCCAGAAAGTGGTCGAGCGCCAGCTCCAGGGTGGCGCGCTTTTCCTGGGCCACGCCATGGCGGGCCGCCACGGGCGGCAGCACCTGGCGGGTCTGGCGCAGGGACTGCAGGGCGGCGTCGAGCGCCAGCGCATCGCCCGCACGCAGCAGCCGCAGGTGGCTGCCGGTGTAGCCCAGCCCGTGCAGGAGGGCCTGGGCCACGTCCATCTGCTCCTGCAGGCCGGCCAGGTACTGGGGCGCCTCCTCCTCGGTGGCCAGCACCACGACCTGCGACGCGCCATAGGCCAGCGCGCTGAGCCACAGGTCCACCCCGGTGCTCGCGGTGTGCCACAGCGGCACCGGGATCACGTTGGCCGGCACCCCCTGGGCACGCCGCAGCTGGGCTGCGCGGCCCAGTGCATCGATCAGGGCCTGGCCGCGCTCCTGGCTGTGCAGCAGCAGCACGGCGTCCTTGCCCCCTGCGGCTGCGTAGGTGGACAGCAGGGTCTTGAAGCGTGCGCCCTGGTCCGTGGCGCCCGGGTAGGCAAACGACAGGGCCCCCGTGGGGCAGACCGTGCTGCAGGCGCCGCAGCCCACGCACAGGTGGGGGTTGACCTGGATCTGCTGGCGGCCCTTGTCGCTGGAAATGGCCTCGGCCGAGCAGATATCGATGCAGGCATGGCAGCCTACGGTCTCGTTGCGGCTGTGGGCGCAGAGCTTTTGCTTGTAGGCAAAGAAGCGGGGCTTGTCGAACTCGCCCACCATCTCGCGCAGCCGGAGCAGCACGCCCATGTCGCGGCCATCGCTGCGGAAGTAGCCCTGCGGCGGCGCATGCCGGGTGAAGCCAGGCTCGGCCGTGGCCGGGCGCAGGTCCAGCACCAGGTCGAAGCGCTCCTGCTGCACACCGGCCTCGCGGCCGAAGTCGATGGCGCCGGCCACCTGGCAGGCGCGCACGCAGGCGCGGTGGGCGTCGCAGGCCGACCGGTCCACCTGGTAATCGAGGCCGATGGCGTTCTCGGGACAGGCCACGATGCAGGCATTGCAGCGCGTGCACAGGTCCAGGTCGATGGGGTTGTCGGCAGACCACTGCACGTCAAAGGCCCCGAGCCAGCCGGTGAGTCCGGTGAGCCGCCCGCCGAGCACCGGAAAGCGCCGCGCCTGGGCGCCCCCGGCCGTCCCCGGCCCCTGCGCGAACAGCGTCACGTCGAGCACATCGGCCACCAGGGCGGCGGCCTGCTCGGCCGCGTCGAGCGGGCCGATGACCAGCAGGCGGCCCGCGCTCTTGTAGGTGACGGTGGCCACGGGCGGCGGCTCGGGCAGGCGTGCGGCGGCCAGCAGCGCGGCGATCTTGGGGCCTGCCGCGCGGGCGTCACGGCTCCAGCCGCCGGTCTCGCGGATGTTCACGAAGCGCACCGGAGAGACCGCGCCCTCGGTCTGCGTGCCCAGTTCGCCGAACAGGCGCTGCTCCTGGGTGCAGGCCACCACCACCTCCTGGCCCGTGCGGATGGCCCCCTGGAAGGCACCGGCCTCGCGCCGGCACAGCGTGGAGTGGAGCGTCAGCTCCTCATGCAGGGCCGCGCCCAGCGCTTTCGCGTCGAGGGGCATCGTCTGGTTGCAGTCGCAGATCAGCGTGGTCATGTTCGGTATGGCTGGCTACCCTGGCCGCACCATCCCCTGCAGGGGGCGTGGCGGCCAGTTCTGGCGAGCTAGGAATGGCGGTGCATACCCCCGACTGTGCCACGTCTGGCGGTGCCGCCGACTCCGCATCATCCCGAGGCCGGGCATCTCCCCCGGCCCTTGCCGGCGCGGGCGCGCCGGCGGCCTCCTTCTCATGGTCGAAGAAGCCCATGAAATGGGCGCTGGCCATCTGGCGCAGCATGCCTTCGGGCAGCGGGTCGGGCTGGGAATAGTCATCGATGTAGATGTCCAGGCCGTCCATGGCGTTGAAGTGGGGGTCGGCAAACAGCTTTTTCATGGCCGTGTTGCGCACCTCGGGCGCCACGCCGCGGCCCATGAAGGGCTTGAAGTCGGATGCGGGCGTCAGGGCCTGGGCATCGGCCAGGGTGGGCGGCTCGGGCTCCGTGGCGGCGGGCAGGGGCGGCTGCTCCGTGGCAGGGGTGGCCACCGGCGATGCCAGCGCCTCGGGCGGTGGCAAAGGCTCGGGCTCCGGCACGGGCCGGCCCGCCGCCACCTCCTGCTTGCGGCGCGACCAGCGCGCGAGAAAGCCGTCAGCCATGCTGCGGTCCGCCCCGGCCACCACGCTGCTTGTCGGTGGACACCGATGCCGGGTTGCCGAAGCGATCGGTCAGCGACTGGAAGCTGTCGGGCCGCCGGCGGCGCTTGGGTTCGGGCGCGTAGTGCGCGTCGACGAAGGCCTGCAGCAGCGCCAGCACCTCCGGCGGCGCGGGCACCTGCTCCACCGTTTCCTGCGCATCCAGCCAGCGGCCGGCATCGTGGTAGCTCAGGCTCACGGCCACGGGGCGGGCCAGGGGCTCGCTCCCGGTGCCGTCTTCGTCCAGGCGCCAGAGCACGAACCAGCAGGGCGCGGGTGCCGACAGGTTCAGGTGGTAGCCCTCGCCATCGTCCTTGAACAGCTCGACCACCAGGCCCGGGAACAGCCACAGGGCCTGGTCCGCGTCCTCGCGCAGCAGGCGCGGTGCCTCGCCGAAGGCAGCTTGTGCGGGCACCACGTCGTCGAGCACCCAGCGCCAGGGCTGCCAGCGGTTGTCCAGGCGCTCGCGGCGCATGGTGACGGCGACTTCGAGGGTGGGGCGCTGCGACATGGCCCCACTGTACCCCGCAACCGGGCACCCGCACAGGCCGCAGGACCCGGGTCTTACCCCGCTGCCTGCGCCCCCTGCGCATACAGCACCGCGCGCGGCGCGCGGCACAGGCCCCACAGGCGCAGGCCCGCGAGCTCGGCCACCTGCACGCCCGTGGCGGTGGGGGCTGAGATCGTGGCCAGGGCCGACAGGCCCACGCGCGCGCACTTGCGCACCAGCTCGTGGCTGCCCCGGCTGCTGAGCACGACAAAGCCCGGCTCGGCCAGGCGGGCGCTGCGCGACAGCCAGCCGATGAGCTTGTCCAGGGCATTGTGCCGGCCCACGTCTTCACAGACCCGGGCCAGGCGCCCGTCCAGCGTGGCCCAGCCGGCGGCATGCAGCGAGCCCGAGTGCGCGTTGTGCGGCTGCAGCGCCTTCAGATCGGCAAAGGCGCGCAGCACCGTGGGCAGGTCCACACGCCCGATCCAGTCGCGCGCCGGCAGGCGCTCGGGCGCCAGGTCGAGCGCGGCAAAGCTCTCCACACCGCACACGCCGCAGCCCGTGCGGCCGGCCATGCTGCGGCGCCGGTCCTTGAGGCGCTCGAAGCTGCGCGCCGAGATCTCCAGGTGCACCTCGACGCCCGGCACGCCGGGCGGCAGGTGCGCCGCATGGGCGTCGGCCAGGTGCAGCGTGCTGCCACGGCAGTCCTGCGCGTGGTCGAGGATGCCTTCGCTCAGCGCAAAGCCGAGCGCAAAATCACCGAGGTCCTCGGGCGTGGCCATCATCACCGCGTGCGAGACGCCATTGAACACCAGCGCCACGGGGATCTCCGCGGCCAGGCTGTCCTGGCGCAGGGCACCGTCCTCTGGCACACCGGCCTCGCCGAACACCCGCACCGGCCGCTGTGCCAGTGCCGGCAGGTCCAGCGCCTCTTCGGCCTCGCCGTCGGGCAGGGTGAACAGCTGTGCGCTCATGGGCCCTCCCCCGCAGCCGGCAGCCCGCGCGCCACGGCGCGGCCGGTGTCGGTCAGGTGGGCCACCCAGCGCTCGCCCGCCTGCTCCACGCGCACCCAGCCGGGGCCGCGCTGGCCGCCCACGGCAGCATCGCTCATCAGCGTGAGCTCGCGCATGAGCACGCTCACGCCCTGCCCCAGGCGCTTGCCCAGGCGCGGCAGCGACATGCCGGGCGCCGTCGCCCCATCTTGACCGCCGGACTCTTCGGCCAGCGCACGCAAGATGGCGCAGGCCAGGGTTTCCTGCACCGCGCTCATGGCGCCTCGGCCTGCGCCGGCACGGTGGTGCCCGCCAGGGCCGCCCCGCCCGGCACGTGCGGCAGCAGCAGCACGGGGATGGACTTGGAGGTGGGCGTGCCCGCGGTATCGGCCACGGCGGACAGCGGCACCAGCGGATTCGTCTCGGGGTAGTAAGCCGCGAGGTTGCCGCGCGGGATGTCGTAGGCCACCAGCTTGAAGCGCTCGGCGCGGCGCTCCTGGCCGTCGCTCCACACGGTCTGGATGTCGACCCAGTCGCCGTCCTGCATGCCCAGGGCGCGGATGTCCTTGTCGTTGATGAACACCACGCGGCGCTGGCCATAGACGCCGCGGTAGCGGTCGTCCATGCCGTAGATGGTGGTGTTGTACTGGTCGTGCGAGCGCGTGGTCAGCAGCGTGAAGACCACCGCGTCCTTGTAGCGTTCGCGCGCGATGTGCGAGGGCGTGTCGCGTGGCACGGCATGGGCATGGAAGCTGGCCTTGCCCGAGGCCGTGGCCCAGACGCGCTCGCTGGCCGTGTTGCGCAGGCGAAAGCCGCCGGGCACGGCCACGCGCCGGTTGAAGTCCTTGAAGTCGGGGAAGACCTTCTCGATCTGGTCGCGGATGCGCGCATAGTCCTCCACCAGCCAGAGCCAGGGCACATTGCTGCGCGCGCCCAGCGTGGCCGCGGCCAGCCGTGCCACGATGGCCGGCTCGGACAGCAGGTGCTCGGAGGCGGGCGGGTTGATGCCCACCGAGATGTGCACCATGCTCATCGAGTCCTCCACCGTCACGCCCTGCGGGCCGCCGGCCTGCACGTCGATCTCGGTGCGGCCCAGGCAGGGCAGGATCAGCGCCTCCTTGCCATGCACGATGTGGCTGCGGTTGAGCTTGGTGGTCACGTGCACCGTGAGGTCGCAACGCTGCAGCGCCTTCCAGGTCTCGTAGGTGTCGGGGGTGGCGGCGGCGAAGTTGCCGCCCAGGGCGAAGAACACCTTGCCCTTGCCGTCCAGCATCTGGCGGATGGCCTCCACCGTGTCCACGCCGTTCTTGCGCGGCGGCTCGAAGCCGAACACGTCGCGCAGCCGGTCGAGCAGCGCCGCCGGGGGCTTCTCCCAGATGCCCATGGTGCGATCGCCCTGCACGTTGCTGTGGCCGCGCACCGGGCAGGGGCCCGCGCCCTCGCGGCCGATGTTGCCGCGCATCATGAGCAGGCTCACGATGCCCTGGATGGTGGCCACCGCATGCTTGTGCTGGGTGATGCCCATGCCCCAGCAGGCGATCACGCTCTTGGCGCCGATGTAGATGTCGGCGGCGGAGCGCATCTGGGCCTCGGTCAGGCCCGACTCCTGCTCCAGCAACGCCCAGGACTCGGCGCGCAGGTCGGCCGCCAGGGCGTCGAAGCCGGTCGTGTGCTCGGCGATGAAGGCGTGGTCGAGCACGCCACCGCGCGCGTCCTCCTGCTCCAGCACATGCTTCATCATGCCCTTGACGGCCGGCAGGTCACCGCCCACGCGCAGCTGGAAGTAGTGCGTGCTGATGGGCGTGGAGCCCAGGGTGGCCATCTCCAGCTTGTCCTGCGGGTCGGCAAAGCGCTCCAGCCCGCGCTCGCGCAGCGGGTTGAAGCTCACGATACGCGCGCCGCGCTTGTGCGCCTCGCGCAGCTCGCCGAGCATGCGCGGGTGGTTGGTGCCCGGGTTCTGGCCGAAGATGAAGATCGCGTCGGCGCACTCGAAGTCGTGCAGGGTCACCGTGCCCTTGCCCACGCCGATCTGCGGGCGCATGCCGCTGCCGCTGGGCTCGTGGCACATGTTGGAGCAGTCGGGGAAGTTGTTCGTGCCGTACTGGCGCACGAACAGCTGGTACAGGAAGGCGGCCTCGTTGCTGGCCCGGCCCGAGGTGTAGAAGATGGCCTGGTCGGGGTCGGGCAGAGCGTTCAGGTGGCGCGCGATCAGCGCGAAGGCATCGTCCCACGCGATCGGGCGGTACTGGTCGCTGGGCGCGTGGTAGACCATGGGCTGGGTCAGCCGGCCCTGGTCCTCGAGCCAGAAATCGCTCTGCCCGGCCAGCTCGGCCACGGTGTACTGGGCGAACAGGCTGGGCCCGGCACGCCGCGCCGTGGCTTCGGCCGCCACGGCCTTGACGCCGTTCTCGCAGAACTCGAAGGTGGAGGCATGGTTGCGGTCGGGCCAGGCGCAGCCCGGGCAGTCAAAGCCATCGGGCTGGTTGGCCGAGAGCAGCGTCTTGGCGCCCTTCAGGGGAATGTCCTGGCGCAGCAGCGCATTCTTGACGCTATTGAGCGCGCCCCAGCCACCGGCCGGGCCTTTGTAGAACTCGATCTTTTCTTGCTTCATCATGGTCTCCTGGGCGGGAGCTGCCTGCGCTTGGACTGTGCCACGCGCCGGACGTTCCCGGCTCCCCACCCCGCGGGGGGCATAGACATGGCAGCGGTGGCGTGGTCCGCCGGGCCCCGCCCCATGCCATCCAATGCCTTACTGGAAGAACTTGGCGGCGCTCACCAGGGTCTTGTAGATGCCCCAGATCAGCGGCAGGCCCACGGCCAGCCAGGCAAAGGCCACCAGCGCCGGGCTGGTCGTGCCACCGCTGCCCGGGCCACCGCCCACTTCGGCCGCCACGCTCTTCTCGTGGGCCAGCTTCTTCTCATGCGCCAGTTCCTCGTCGCTCATGAACCACTTGTCAGCCAGCGGGCGCACCATGAGGTTGGCGATCAGGCCGATGACCAGCATGCCCACCAGGATGTACATGGTCTGGTTGTACACCTGTTCGCGCGGCAGGCCCAGGCCCAGCTGGTATTCACGCATGTAGTTCACGACCACCGGGCCCAGGATGCCGGCCGTGGCCCAGGCCGTCAGCAGGCGGCCATGGATGGCGCCCACGAACTGGGTGCCGAACAGGTCGGCCAGGTAGGCCGGCACCGTGGCGAAGCCGCCGCCGTACATCGACAGGATGACGCAGAAGGCGCCCACGAACAGGAGCTTGCTGCCCGCACCGGCCGAGCTCGGGATGCTGGCGTACATCAGGCCGCCCAGCACGAAAAAGATCACATAGGTCATCTTGCGGCCGAACTTGTCGGACAGGCTGGCCCAGAAGAAGCGGCCGCCGATGTTGAACAGCGACAGCAGCGCCGTGAAGCCGCCCGCCACGGCCGCGATGGCCGCCAGCTGGGTCTTGTCGAGCTCGCCGAACTTCTGCGACACGCCGATCAGGCCACCGCCGAAGACCTCCTGCAGCATGGGCGAGGCCATGCCGATCACGCCGATGCCGGCGCTCACGTTCATGCACAGCACAATCCAGATGAGCCAGAACTGGGGGATGCCCCAGACGCGCTTCACATGCACGTGGCGCTGGGTGATCATGGCATTGGCCGAAGGGGGCGGCGGCGTCCAGCCGGCAGGCTTCCAGCCCGTGGGCGGCACGCGGTAGCCCAGGGCGCCGGCCATCATGAACACGAAGTACACCAGCGCCATGACCACGAAGGTCTGCATCACGCCCACGTCGGTGGGGCTGGAAAAGTGCTTCATCAGGTCCACGGCCAGGGGCGAACCGATCATCGCGCCGCCGCCAAAGCCCATGATGGCCATGCCAGTGGCCATGCCGCGCCGGTCGGGGAACCACTTGATCAGCGTGGACACGGGCGAGATGTAACCCAGCCCCAGCCCGATGCCCCCGATCACGCCCGAGCCCAGGATCATGAGCCAGAACTGGTGCAGGTGGATGCCCAGCGCCGACAGCAGCATGCCGCCGCACCAGCACACGGCCGAGACCACGCCCGCCTTGCGCGGGCCGGCCCGCTCCAGCCAGCCGCCCCAGATGGCGGCCGAGCAGCCCAGGAAGACGAAGAACAGGGTGTACATCCAGCCCAGCGTGGCCACGCGCCAGTCGCAGCCGCTGGCGAACAGCTCGGCGAAGAAGCTCATGTCCTTGGCGCAGGCCGCGCCCGTGCCAGCCGTGCTCAACGCCTTGGACAGCGGCAGCCAGAACACCGAGAAGCCATAGGCCATGCCGATGCACAGGTGGATGGCCAGGGCGGCCGGCGGCACCAGCCACCGGTTGAAGCCGGGTGCGGCAATGATGCGTTCCTTGTCGAGGAACCCGGGGGATGGCATGGCCCCGGGCGCCAGCACGGCGCCCGCTGATGAAGCTGTCATGTGTTCTCTCTCCTTGGATGGTGCGCAAGCGCTGTTGTTCTTGACCTCGGTCAATCGCGGACGGGAGTGTCCGAACAGGAGGGGGATAGCGTCAAATTGAATCGGCACATGCTGCGATTCAACAATTGAATGACGCGAATGAAAATCAGTCGCGAGCCTGCCAGGCAGATGGCAGGAAATATCCCGAAGGAGGGTCAGTCCTTCAACTCTCCACAGTGCTGGGCAACGTGCTCACGCCACTCGGGCAGATCCAGCAGTTCGAGCGCCGCCTCGAGCGCCCGGGACACGCGCGGGCCGCGCTGGGTCATGAAGCCGATGGGGGTGCGCACCTCGGGCGAGACCAGGGGCAGGGCCTCCAGGCCGCGCTCGCTGCGCGCGGCCGCCACCATGGCGCCTGGCAGCACGCTGAACACCTCGCCCGACAGCACGGACAGCACCAGGGTCAGCACCGAATTGGTCTCGATGGCCGGCGGCACCGGCGCGCCCGCCTCGCGCAGGGCCTCGTCGATGATGAAGCGGTTGTGCATGTCGGGGGTGAGCAGGCACAGCGGCAGCTGGCCGGCGTCCTTCCAGCGCATGGGCGGGCCGATGCGCAGGCGGTCCGGGTCGGGCGTGCGGGCGCGGCGCAGCAGGTAGTAGTGCTCGTTGCACTGCGGCCAGGAGCGCAGGTTCACGCGCTTGGCCTGCATGCGCTCGCTGTAGCCCACGGCCAGGTCCAGCGACAGGTCTTCGAGCCGCTGCTCAAGCTCCTGCGAGCTCATGGACAGCACCACGGGCAGGATGCCCGGGTGGCGCGCCTGCAGCATGGCGGCAAAACGCGAGAGGATGGGCACGGCCGTGGGCGTGGAGGCCATGCGCAGCCGCCCCTGCGGTGCGATCTCGGTGCTGCGCAGCTCCTGGCGCAGCACCTCGTTGTCGCGCAGCATGCGCTGCGCCGTGGCCAGCACCGCCTCGCCCTCGTGGGTCAGGCCCACATAGGTGCGCGCGCGCTGCACGATGACGACGCCGAACTCCTCCTCGAGCGCACGCAAGGCGTTGGACAGCGCCGGCTGGGTGATGTGGCAGGCCTGCGCCGCCCGGCCGAAATGGCGGTGCTCGTCCAGCGAGACGAGGTAGCGCATGGCAGCCAGCAGGTTCATCGCAGGCCCGCCCCGCTCTGTGCTGCGCGGGAGGCTGCGCTCATGTGTCCTTGCTGACCGAGATGGTCGGGAACTTGGACGAGAAGTCCTTGGCCTGCTGGGCGATCTTCACGGCCACGGTGCGCGCCACCTTCTTGTAGATCTGCGCCACGTCGCCATCGGGGTCGGCCACCACGGTGGGCTTGCCGCTGTCGGCCTGCAGGCGGATCTGCATGTCCAGCGGCAGCGCGCCCAGGTAGTCCATGCCGTAGTCGGCCGCCATCTTCTTGCCGCCATCGGCGCCGAAGATGTGCTCTACATGGCCGCAGTTGCTGCACACGTGCACGGCCATGTTCTCGACGATGCCCAGGATGGGCACGCCCACCTTCTCGAACATCTTGATGCCCTTCTTGGCATCGAGCAGGGCGATGTCCTGCGGCGTGGTGACGATCACCGCGCCCGTCATGGGCACGCGCTGGGACAGCGTGAGCTGGATGTCGCCCGTGCCGGGCGGCATGTCGATGATGAGGTAGTCGAGGTCTTTCCAGTTGGTCTGGCGCAGCAGCTGCTCCAGCGCCTGCGTGGCCATGGGGCCGCGCCAGATCATGGCCTCGTCCTGGTCCACGAGGAAGCCGATGGACATGACCTGCACGCCGTAGTTCTCCAGCGGCTCCATGGTCTTGCCGTCCTCGCTCTCGGGGCGGCGGCTGATGCCCAGCATCATGGGCTGGCTCGGGCCGTAGATGTCGGCGTCGAGCACGCCCACGCTGGCGCCTTCGGCCGCCAGCGCCAGGGCCAAGTTGGCGGCCGTGGTGCTCTTGCCCACGCCCCCCTTGCCCGAGGCCACGGCGATGATGTTCTTCACCTGGGGCAGCAGTTGCACGCCGCGCTGCACGGCGTGGGCCACCACCTTGGTGGTGATGTTCACGGAGACATTGTCCACCCCGGCCACGCCCTTGGCCGCGGCCAGCAGGCTGCGGCGCAACTCGGGCACCAGGCTCTTGGCCGGGTAGCCCAGTTCCACCTCGAAAGCCACGTCGCCGCCGCTGATCTGCACATTGCGCAGCGCACGCGTGCTGACATAGTCCTTGCCCGTGTGCGGGTCTTGTACGCTGGAAAGTGCGGCCAGAAGGCCTTGTTCGGTGACTGCCATGCAAAAACTCCTATGGGGCCGGTAGTCTATCTAAGAGCCTGTTCATAGTCTTTTTGAAGCCGCGCAAGCCCCTTTTCGGGATGGGATGCAAGGCGCGGTGCGCAGCCGATAGCCCGTGCTATCGGCAAGCGCCGCAACGCCGCAGACCGCCCGAAAACCGAAGGTTTCGCCGAAGGCAAAAGGCACTTGCCCGAAGGGTTGGGGCGAAATCGGGCGATTGGACGCCCCGGCTGCTTGCGTGGGCATGAGCCCATGCGGCGCATCCGAAGCATCCACTCATCCCGATTGCGCCCCAACGCGGCTGCAAAAAGACTATGAACAGGCTCTCGGCCCCGCCCCGCGTAAGTGCGGGACAATGCGCGCTTCCCCCTCTGTTACAGACTCCCGAAAGCCCCCCGTGAAATTCAAGATGGCCGAGAAATCCCTGTTCGCCGTGCTGCTGCGCTCGCCCTGGTGGGTCAGCTTCCTGGTGGTGGGGGTGATTGCACTGGCCGCCGGCGCCCTGCTGCCGCGCGAGTACGCCTACGTAGGCGCCGTGGGCACGCTGCCCATCTTCGTGGTGGGCTGCATTGCAGCCTGGCGCCAGCTCCGGGCCCCGAGCCCCGCCAGGGTCGAGGAAATGCTGGGCGCCGTCAACAGCATGCCCTGGCGCCAGTTTTCCGATGCGCTGGAAGCCGCCTGGGTGCGCGATGGCTGCACGGTGGAAAAGCCCAAGTCCGGCCCCGTGGACCTGCGCGTGGCCAAGGGCGGCCAGGCCACCCTGGTCAGCGCCAAGCGCTGGAAGGCCGCCACCCATGGCATCGAACCCCTGCGCGAACTGCAGGCCGCCATGCAGGCCGAGGGTGCCGCGACCGGCATCTACGTGATGACCCAGGGCCAGCTCTCCGACAACGCCCGCCTCTTCGCGCGCGACAACGGCATCACGGTGCTGCAAGGCCCGGGCGTGGCCAACCTGCTCCTGGCCAAGGCCTAAAGCCACGCACCATGCGGGTTTCCCCAAGTGGCGGCACGCGGGCAAGGCAGCACACTGGACACTGATCCACCGCCCTTTTGCCGATGCAAGCACCCGACAGCCCCGCCACGCCCCCCGCCCCTGCCACCGGTCTGCTGCTGACTGGCGGCGGCGCCCGGGCGGCCTACCAGGTGGGGGTGCTCGAAGCCATTGCCGACCTGCGCCAGGCCTGTGGCGCGGGCGACGAACCCAACCCCTTTCCCATCATCACCGGCACCTCGGCCGGGGCCATCAACGCCGCAGCGCTGGCCTGCGGGGCCGACAACTTCGACCGGGCCGTGCGCCGCATCGCCCGCGTCTGGCGCGATTTCCATGCGCAGCAGGTGTACCGGGCCGACTCGCTGAGCGTGCTGCGCAGCGGCGCGCGCTGGCTCTCGCTGCTATCGCTGGGCTGGGCCCTGGCGCGTTGGCGCCGCATGCGGCCGCGCTCGCTGCTGGACAACTCGCCGCTCGAAAAGCTGCTGGTGCGGCTGGTGCCGCTGGTGCGCCTGCCGCGCCTGCTGAAAAAGGGGCACATCAAGGCCCTGGCGGTCACGGCATCGAGCTACAGCTCGGGCGAGCATGTGACCTTCTTCGAGACCAACGCCCCGCTGCAGCCCTGGGTGCGCTCGCAGCGCAAGGCGGCACGCGACCGCATCACGCACGAGCACCTGCTGGCCTCCTCGGCCATTCCCTTCGTGTTCCCGGCCAAGGCCATCAGCATGGGGGACCACATGGAGTTCTTCGGCGACGGCTCCATGCGCCAGTCGGCGCCCATCGCGCCGGCCATCCACCTGGGGGCCGAACGCATCCTGGTGGTGGGCGCCGGCCGCATGCACGAACCCAAGGGCGACGCCTCGGCCAACCCCACACCGACCTACCCCTCGCTCGCTCAGATCGCCGGGCATGCGCTGTCCAACATCTTCCTCGATGCGCTCTCGGTGGACGTGGAGCGCGTGCAGCGCGTGAACCAGACGCTCTCGCTGATCCCGCCCGAGGTGCGCGCCAAGAGCGCGCTGCGCCCCATCGAACTGCTGGTGATCGCCCCCTCCCAGCGCCTGGACGCCGTGGCCGCGCGCCATGTGGGCAACCTGCCCACGCCCGTGCGCGCCATGCTGGGTGCCCTGGGTGTCACCTCCAACATGGCCGACGTGCGCGGCGCGGCCCTGGCCAGCTACCTGCTGTTCGAGTCGGGCTACACGCGCGAACTCATGGCCCTGGGCCGCGAGGACACGCTGGCCATGCGCGCCGAGGTGTGCAAATTCTTTGGCTGGACCGATACCGGCGCCGAAGTACAGACCCGCCTGCACACGTAAAGTGACCCCCCCTGAGTCGCTTCGCGCCTTCACCCCTCTCTCATATTGCTTCGCAATCTGGGAGGGGGACGCCCCCAGCGCAAGCGCTGGATACGCCGCCTTCGCGGCGGGGCGGCCCTTGCGCGGGGGCACTGGCCCAAGGCGCGCCAGTTTCATGCGCCGTGGGTACCGCTCAGCGCAATAGACAACAAATGCAAATCGCTATGGTGCCTTGAGCGCGTCCTTGGGCAGCCAGCCCAGGCCCTTGGCATGCAGGCTTTGCACATACAGACGGTCCGCCGTCTCGGTGATGGCCGTGGTCTCGGGGTAGGCGCCCGCCGGGTCCTGCAGGTCGGCCACCACCTTGCCGTCGTCGGTGAAGGCGATCACATGGCCATAGGGCTTGGGGATGGGCCACAGCACGCGCGGCAGGCGCAGGGTCAGGCTGCGCAGCCAGGGCTTGCCGGCCATGTTGTCGATGGCGGCGCCGCGCGGCTTGGCAAAACCCAGCCAGATGCGGCCGTCCTGCCCGCGCATGAGGTTGTCGGGGTAGCCGGGCAGGTTGTCGAATAGCACCCGCGCCTGCGAGCCCGGAGGGGTACCGCCGATGTCCAGCCCGTTCGCGTCCACCGCGATCTTCCACACCCGGTACTTGCCCGTCTCGTTGACGAACAGGCTCTTTTCGTCCTGGCTCAGCGCCACGCCGTTGGCAAAGCTGATGCCCCGGGCCACCACGCGCGTGGTACGCGTGGCGGGGTCGTATTCGAGCACGCGGCCGGTGCTGGCCTGCTCCAGGATGTCGAGCACGCTGGCCTCGAAGGTACCGCCCCAGTCCTTGGGGGCGAAGCGGGTGGAGGCATCGCTCAGGTACATCTTGCCGTTTTTCGCCACCACCACGCCATCGGCGTAGCGGATGGGGTCGCCCGCGGCCACCTGGTCGGTGAGCAGGCTGACCTTGCCATCGGGGGCGATGGACAGCAGGCCCTTGACCGCATCGGCTGCGATCAGGTGGCCCGCTGCGTCGAAATCAAAGCCCAGCACGCGCCCGCCGGTGTTGGCGAACACCTGCTGGTCCGAGCCATCGGGGTTCATGCGCAGGATGTTGCCGCTCAGCACGGCGGCGTAGAGCCTGCCGTCACGGCCCAGGGCGATGTGCTCGGGGCCGACCTCGCCCTTCAGGTCGATCATGCGCAACCCCGCCAGGCGCTGGTTGGGCGCATGCACGCCCTGGTAGCCGGGCGCCGCAGGCGCCGTCCAGGCCACGGGCGTGATGGGCACCGGCCACCAGGCCAGGTAGGCCGCCCCCGCCAGCACCACGATCCCCAATGCCCCTCCCAGCCTGCCCCAGCGCATCTTGGCCATGCCCGTCTCCCCCGTTGTTCTTGAGCCTGGCATTGTGGCATCTGCCCCCAGCCGGCGGCGGGCCGCTCCAAACGCCTAAAATCATGGGTTCCGCCTGAGAAAGTACGACCCATGACGTCATCCGCACGCAAGCTCTTCGTCACCACCGCCCTGCCGTATGCCAACGGCAACTTCCATATCGGCCACATCATGGAGTACATCCAGGCCGACATCTGGGTGCGGTTCCAGCGCATGCAGGGCAACGCGGTGAACTTCGTGGGCGCCGACGACACGCACGGCGCGCCCATCATGATCGCGGCCGAGAAAGCCGGCAAGACGCCCCAGCAGTTCGTGGCCGACATCGCGGCCGGCCGCAAGCAGTACCTGGACGGCTTTCACATCAGCTTCGACAACTGGCACAGCACCGACGGCCCGGAAAACCACGAACTGGCACGCCAGATCTACCGCGACCTGCGCGACCGCGCCGACGGCTCGCTGATCGAGACCCGCACCATCGAGCAGTTCTTCGACCCCGAGAAGAACATGTTCCTGCCCGACCGCTTCATCAAGGGCGAGTGCCCCAAGTGCCACGCCAAGGACCAGTACGGCGACAACTGCGAGGTCTGCGGCTCCGTCTACGCGCCCACCGACCTGATCAACCCGTTCTCGGCCCTCTCGGGCGTGAAGCCCGAACTCAAGAGCTCGGAGCATTTCTTCTTCAAGCTCTCGGACCCGCGCTGCGTGGAGTTCCTCGAAAACTGGACGCAGGACGGCAAGCTCCAGCCCGAGGTGGCCAACAAGATCAAGGAGTGGTTCACCGTCCGCACCAACCCGGACGGCACGACCAGCGAGGGCCTGGGCGACTGGGACATCTCGCGCGACGCGCCCTACTTCGGCATCGAGATCCCCGATGCACCGGGCAAGTACTTCTACGTCTGGCTCGACGCCCCCGTGGGCTACCTGGCCTCGCTCAAGAACCTGCTGGAAAAGCGCGGCGAGAGCTACGACGCCTACATGGCCGACCCGGCGCTGGAGCAGTACCACTTCATCGGCAAGGACATCGTGACCTTCCACACGCTGTTCTGGCCCGCCATGCTGCACTTCTCCGGCCGCAAGACGCCCGACAACGTGTTCGTGCACGGCTTCCTCACCGTGAACAACGGCGAGAAGATGAGCAAGAGCCGCGGCACCGGGCTCGATCCGCTCAAGTACCTGAGCCTGAACATGAACCCCGAGTGGCTGCGCTACTACCTGGCGGCCAAGCTGTCCAACCGCAACGAGGACATCGACTTCAACGCCGACGACTTCATGGCGCGGGTGAACAGCGACCTGATCGGCAAGTTCGTCAACATCGCCAGCCGCGCGGCGGGCTTCCTGACCAAGCGCTTCGAGGGCAAGCTGACCACGCAGTTCGGCGCCGACGGCACGGCCCTGCTGGCCGAGATCCGCGGCGCGGGCGACGCCCTGGCGCAGATGTACGAGGCACGCGAGTTCGGCAAGGCCACGCGCGAGATCATGCTGCTGGCCGACAAGGTGAACGCCTATGTGGACCAGAACAAGCCCTGGGACCTGGCCAAGGATGCGGCCAACAACGAGGCCCTGCACCAGGTCTGCTCGGTGCTGATCAACGCCTTTGCCGTGCTCACGCGCTACCTGGCGCCCGTGCTGCCGGGCCTGGCCCGTGCGGTAGAGGCCTTTGTCGGCAGCGACATGCAGCGCTGGGCCGTGGCCGGCGACGTGCAGGCCATCGCCCCCTACCAGCACCTGATGCAGCGCGTGGCACCCGAGCAGCTCGACGCGCTGTTCGAAGCGCCCGCCCAGCCCGTGGCCGCAGCCCCCGAAGTCGCAGCCCCCGGCGGCGAGGAACTCGCGCCCACGATCGGCATTGACGACTTCACCAAGATCGACCTGCGCATCGCGCTGATCGTGAACTGCGAGCCCGTGGAGGGCTCGACCAAGCTGCTGCGCCTCACGCTGGACGTGGGCGAGGGCCGCACGCGCAACGTCTTCAGCGGCATCGCCAGCGCCTACCAACCGGCCGACCTGATCGGCAAGCACACGGTGATGGTGGCCAACCTGGCACCGCGCAAGATGAAGTTCGGCGTCTCCGAAGGCATGGTGCTGGCTGCCAGCCATGGCGACGAGAAAGCCAACCCCGGCATCTATGTGCTCAACCCCTGGCCCGGTGCCACGCCGGGCATGCGTGTGCGCTGACTTTTACTGGAATCGCAGCGTCTGGGGGCGCTGCTTTGGATCCTTGCGCCGCAAATACCACTCTGCGGCCAGCGCATTGGGCACCCAGCAGAGCCAGGCAATGAAGGGGTAGGACAGCTGCTCGTCGATGCCGGCTGCCATGCTGGCGCCCAGGTAGATGCGCAAGGTGATGGCCGCGGCCGTGAGCGCAAAGCTGCGCAGCATCCAGCGCCGGTGCTCTGTGAAGCGCTGCTGCAGCGCGCGCACCAGGCCCATGCCGGTGGTCACGACCCACGCCAGGCCCAGCGCGAAGAAGCCGGCGGCCGCCACCGCGCCCGTCAGCGCGTTCGCGGCCAGCGGCAGCGACGACAGCCAGGCCACGGCAATCGACAGCACACAGGCACGGCCCACCCAGCGGTGCAGCACCGGATACCGCGCACGCCAGGCCGGCACGAACTGCAGCGGCCCGAGCACCAGCGCCAGCGAGGCGCTGACCGCATGCACGACAAAAGGCCGGGGCGACAGCGCAAGGCTGGGCAGGTCCGACGGCAGGGGCATGCCGGGCAGCGCATAGCGCAGCGAAAAAATGCCGATGGCCAGGGCCAACAATGCCAGCAGGGCCCAGGACCAGGTGAGGACGGGGGTGGAAAAAAGGCGTGTCTTCATCGCAAGAACCTTGAGAGGATGGGAGTCCATCCACTCTAGAAAGCGTGACTCAGGCCCGCATTAGCCCTCACTTAGTGCCGAATGAGCAAGGTGCACCCGCGCCACCAGCCCTGCCGCGCCATCCTCGCGCGCCCGCAGCTCCACCCGCAGGCCATGGCGCAGCGCCGCCGCCCGGGTGATGGCCAGGCCCAGGCCGCTGCCGTCGGCCGCCGCGCCCGGCACGCGGAAGAAGCGGTCGAACACCCGCTCCAGCAACTCGGTCGGTATGCCCGGCCCGGTGTCGAGGATGTCCACCACCGGGCCGCTGGCCAGCACCTGCAGGCGCACCTCGACGCTGCCGCCCTCGGGCGTGTAGCGCAGCGCGTTGTCCAGCAGGTTGTCGAACACGCTGCGCAGGTCGCTGGCCTGGGCCGGCACGACCACCTGCGCGCCACCATCGAAGCCCACCTCGATGCGCCGCTGGTCCGCCAGCGGCATGAGCTGGCCCACGCTCTCGCGCAGCAGGGCCGTGATGTCCACCGGCTCCGCGGGTGCCTGCACCGACGCCGGGGCCTCCTGGCGCGAGAGCCGCAGCAGTTGGCCGATCAGATGCCGTGCCCGGCGCATGCCGGCATCGAGCTGGGCGAACTGCTGCTGCGCCTCGCCCGCGGGCAGCAGGGGCTGCAGGTTCTCCATCTGCAGCGCCATGGCGGCCATGGGGGTGCGCAGTTCGTGCGCGGCATCCTGCACAAAGCGGCGCTGGGCCGCAAAGGCCTCGTCCAGCCGCTCCAGCAGGGCATTGAACGAGCCGACCAGGGGCACGATCTCCTCGGGCACGCGGCCCATGGGGATGGCACCCAGGCTGCGGTCGTTGCGCTGCGCCACCTCGTCGGCCACGGCGCGCAGCGAGCGCGACGCCCGGCCCACCACCCGCCACAGCGTGAACAGCAGCGCGGGCACCAGCAGGGCCAGGGGCACGATGGCGTAGAGGGTGCGCACGGCCACCTCTTCCTGCAGGAACTGCTCGCTTTGCAGCACCTGCACGCGGTGCAGCCCGGGGCCGGCCGCTGGCGTGGTGTAGGTGCGCCAGCCCGGCGCCCAGGCATCGCGGGTGCGCAGGCGCTGGTGGCCTGGCGCGGCCTGCAGCGGCACGCCGGTGTCCGGGCCGGAGCTGGCGAGCAGACGCCCGTCGGCCGACCACACCTGCACGACGAAGGCGCCCCATTCCACGATGTTGGTGCGGCTGAGCAGGGCCAGGGGCTCGACCGCATCGGCCACGCCCTCGGCCTGGCCTGTCCGCACCGGGGCGCCGGCCAGGTGGGAGCGCGCGAGGATCTCCATCTGGTACTGCATGAAGGTGTGGATGAGCGCGCTGTAGCTGGCCCAGAAGGCCCCGCCCGCGATCACGGCACCGGCCAGTATCCAGGGCGCCAGCCACAGCAGGATCTGCCCGCGCAGCGAACGGGGGCGCAGCCAGCGGGGCCCCGCTTCGGGCACCGGGCCCGTCATGGCGCCGCCACCCGCCAGCCCAGCCCGCGCACATTGCGGATGGCGTCGGGCCCGAGCTTGCGGCGCATGCCGTGGATGAGCACGTCCACGGCATTGCTGCTGACCTCTTCGCCCCAGCCGTAGATGCGGTTCTCCAGCTGCTCGCGCGACAGGATGGCCCCAGGCCGCTCCAGCAGCGCGTGCAGCAGCGCGAATTCGCGTGCCGTGAGCACACCGCGCACGCCATCCTGCAGCACCTCGCGCGTGGCCAGGTCCAGTTGCAAGGGCCCGTTGCCCAGCAGGGACTGGGCGGCGCCGCTGCGCCGGCGCACCACGGCGCGCATGCGCGCCAGCAGCTCGCTCATCTCGAAGGGCTTGAGCAGGTAGTCGTCGGCCCCGGTATCGAGCCCGAGCACGCGGTCCTCGACGCCGTCGCGCGCCGTGAGCACCACCACGGGCGTGAGGTCGCCACGCGCACGGGCGCGGCGCAGCACCTCGGTGCCGTCCAGCCCGGGCAGGCCCAGGTCGAGCAGCACGCAGCTGTAATCGCCATCGGCCAGGGCGCTGTGGGCCAATGCGCCGTTGCGCACCCAGTCGACCGACCAGCCCGCGCCCTTGAGCGCATGCGACAGGCTGCGCCCGATCATGTCGTCGTCTTCCACCAGCAATGCGCGCAACGGGGTCTCCTCGAAAGAACAGGGGCGAAGCGCAAGCCTAGCGCGGGATTCTTAGCCGCCCGTGAGCAGCGCCATGCCGGATGGCTAACAGCAGGCTAAGAAAGCCTTCCTACAGTCCACCGGCCCGCCGCGGCAAAGCTACCACCGCGGCGGGCCCCTGTCCACGCAGGCCTGCCCTGCCCCGCATCCCTTTCTTCCTGTGGAAACCGAGACCATGACGCTTCGCCTCCCGCATCCCACCACCCGCACCCTGGCCGCAGTGGCGGCCACCCTGCCCCTGCTGCTGCCCGCCGGCCTGAAGGCGCAGCAGGCTGATTCCTCCAACTGGGGCCTGGGCCTGGCCGTGAGCGCCGAGCGCAAGCCCTACCGCGATTTCGACGACAAGCCGCAGCCACTGCCCCTGCTCACTTATGAAAACCGCTGGATCAGCATCGCGGGCCCCGGGGTGGATTTCAAGCTGCCCTCAGTGGGACCTGTGGGCCTGCGGCTGCGCTCGCGCTTCGGCTTAGAGGGCTACGAGGCCGAGGATTCGCCCTGGCTCACCGGCATGCATGAGCGCAAGGGCAGCCTCTGGCTGGGCGCGGCCGCCACCTGGGATGCCGGGCCCGTGCAGCTGTCGGCCGAGCTGCTGGGCGATGCCTCGGGCCACAGCAAGGGGCGCCAGTTCACGCTCAAGGCCGAGCGCCGCTTCCAGCAAGGCCCCTGGGACATCACGCCGCGCCTGGCGCTGCAGCAGCAGGACCGCAAGACTGTGGACTACTACTACGGCGTGCAGGCCGGCGAGGCCCGGCCGGGCCGCCCGGCCTACGAGGGAAGCTCGGCCGTGAACCTGCAGGCCGGCGTGCGCGTGGGCTACACCCTGGCGCCACGGCAGTGGATGTTCGTCGACGTGAGCGCCACGCGCCTGGGCAGCGCCATCAAGGACAGCCCGCTGGTCAACCGATCGAGCCAGCCGGCGGTATTGGCCGGCTATCTGTACCGATTCTGAGCCCTATTCGGCGCGGATGTTGGCGGCCTTCACCACCTCGCCGTACTTGCGCAGGTCCGCCTCGATCTCGCTGCGAAACTGCGCCGGCGTATTGCCCGAGGCGACGATGCCCAGCGAGGCCAGGCGCTCCTTGATGTCGGGCGACTGCACCACGGCATTCAGTTCGCGCTGCAGGCGCTCGACGATGGCCGTGGGCGTCTTCGCGGGCGCGAGGATGCCGATCCACGAGTTCACCTCGAAGCCCGGCACGCCCGACTCGGCCACCGTGGGCACCGCCGGCAGCGAGGGCAGGCGCTGCGCGGTCGATACCGCAATGGCCTGCACCTGGCCGCGCTGGATGAAGGGGTAGGCCCCCGCCACCGCCGTGTACAGCATGGGCAGCGAGCCGCCCACCACGTCGGCCAGGGCCTGGCCGCCGCCCTTGTAGGGCACGTGCACGAACTTGGCGCCCGTGCGCACGCGCAGCAGCTCACCCGCCAGGTGCGGCGTGCTGCCCGTGCCCGCGCTGCCGTAGGAGACGCCGCCCTCCGTGGCCTTGGAATGCGCGACCAGCGCCGCGAAGTCCTTGGCCGGCACCGAGGGGTGGGTCACGATGACCAGCGCGGCATCGCCGATCTTGCTGACTGGGGCAAAGTCCTTGAGCGTATCGAAGGGCACCTTGGCGAACACATGGGGGTTGATGACCATGGTGCCGTCGAAGCCCACCACCAGGGTGTAGCCGTCGGGCGCGGCGGTGGCGCCCATCTGCGTGCCGATGTTGCCCGAGGCGCCGGGCCGGTTGTCCACCACCACCTGCTGGCCCAGGCGGGTGCCCAGGCGCTCGGCCACCACGCGGGCGCCGGTGTCGGTCACGCCGCCGGGTGCAAAGGGCACGATGAGGCGGATGGGCTTGTTCGGGTAGTCCTGGGCCAGGGCCGGGCCGGCCAGCAGGCACAGCGCGGCCAGGCCAGCGGCGGCGCGCCGCGACAGCAGTCGATTGGTCATGTTTTTGTCTCCTGAGGTTTTTGAAACCAGCGTGCCCTGCGCTCTGGTGGCGCGTGGTGTGGGCACGTGGCGTACGGGCCTTACTCGGCGCTGATGCCGCCGCGCTGGGCCACCTGGGCCCACTTGCGGGTCTCGCCCTCCACGAAGCGGCGGAACTCCGCGGGCGGCGTGAGCACGATGCTGGCGCCCTGGTCCTGCATCTGCTTGGTCACGGCCGGGTCGGCCGCCACCTTGCGCAGGTCCTGGTTGATGCGCTCGACAACCGTGTCGGGCAGGCCGGCGGGGCCGAACATGCCGTACCAGTTGAGCGACTGCACGCCGGCCAGGCCCGCCTCCTTGAAGGTCATGGCCTCTGGGAAGATGCCCATGCGCTGCTCGGCGGCCACGCCCACCACGCGCAGCTTGCCCGAATGGATGTGGGGCAGGGCCGTGAGCACGCTGGTCACGCCGGCCGGCAAGTGGCCGCCGATGATGTCCACCATGATGGGGGCGCCGCCCTTGTAGGGCACGCCCGTGATCTGCAGGTTGCCCGACTGGCGGATCAGCTCGCCGGTCAGGCGCGTCTGGCCTTCCGAGTAGCCCACGGCGACCTCCTTCTCGCGCGCCACCTTGAGCAGATCAGGCAGCTGCTTGTAGGGGCCATCGGCCGCCACCACCAGCACCATGGGCGAGTTGGCGATGTTGGTCACCGGAGTGAAGGCCTTGGCCGTGTCATAGGGCAGGCTCTTCATGAGCACGGGGTTGATGGCGTGCGAACCCACCACCAGCAGCAGGGTGTGGCCGTCGGGCGCGGCCTTGGCCACGTAGCTCGAGCCGATCACGCCGTTGGCGCCGGTGCGGTTGTCCACGATCACCGACTGGCCCCAGACCTCGGACAGGCGCTGCGCCATGAGGCGGCCCACGATGTCGGTGCCGCCACCGGCCGAGTACGGCACGACGATGGTCACAGGCTTGCTGGGGTATTTGCGCTCCTGCGCATGTGCGCCGATGAGCGGGCTGGCGCCAAAGGCCGCGATGGCGGCCAGGGCCGCGCGGCGGTTGGTGCGTAAGAAGGGGGCTTGCATATCCATGCGGTTTGTCTCCAGGTGTAGTTTGAATGGAATGGTGGGTCTCAGGCAGTCATGGCCTCAGCCTCGCGGCGCTTGTCACGCTGGCGCTGCAGCCAGGCGATGGAACGGCCGCCCAGGGGGCGCTGCAATTGCGCCTGCGCGAAGTCCACGGCCGAGAGCAGCCCGTCGAGCGAGAGGCCGGTGGCGAAGCCGCTGCGCTCGGCCAGCAGCACCAGGTCCTCGGTCGCCAGGTTGCCGGCCGCGCCGGGCGCGAAGGGGCAGCCGCCGATGCCGCCCACGCTGGCGTCGAAGCGGCGCACGCCGGCCTCCAGCGCGGCCCAGGCGTTGGCCGCGCCCATGCCGCGCGTGTCGTGCAGGTGCACGGCCAGGCGGTCCACCGGCACCACGCCGCGCAATGCCGCAAAGCGCTCTTTGACCATGCCCGGCGAGGCCGAGCCGATGGTGTCGGCAACCACCACCTCGCCCGCGCCGGCCGCATGCATGCGCGCAGCCAGGCGCAGCACCTCGGCCAGCGGCGTCTCGCCCTCGAAGGGGCAGTCGAAGGCCACGGCCACGTAGGCCCGCGTGCGCAGGCCCAGCGCCTGGGCGGCGGCCAGGGTCTGCTCGCTCACATCGAGCGCCTGCTCCAGGCCCATGTTGATGTTCTTGCGGTTCATGGTCTCGGTGGCGGAGAGCACCACGGCGATCTCCTGCGCACCCGCGGCATGGGCGCGCTCCAGCCCCTTGAGGTTGGGCACCAGCACCGAGGTGCGCAGCTGCGGCCAGCGCGCCGCGATGCGCGGCACCAGCTCGCCCGCGTCGGCCATCTGCGGCACGGCCTTGGGCGAGACGAAGCTCGTGGCCTCCACGCTCTGCACGCCGGCCTCGGCCAACAGGGCGATGAGCTGCAGCTTGGCCTCGGTGGACAGGTGCACGGCCTGGTTCTGCAGGCCGTCGCGCGGGGACACGTCGGTGATGTGGATGCGTTGGCTATCACTCATGCTGCGGGCCTCACGCGATCACGCCGTCTTCGCGCAGGCGTTCAAGCCGCTCGGCCGGGTAGCCCAGCCAGCCGCCCAGCACCTCGCTGGTCTGCTCGCCCAGGCGCGGCGGCGGTGTGAAGGCCTTGGGCTGTGCCCCTGAGAGCTTGACCGGGTTGCCCGGCATGCGCATGGCTTCACCGCTGGGCAGCGGCACCGTCACCACCATGTCGCGCGCCAGCACCTGCGGGTCGGCCAGGGCCTGGGCGAAGTTGTTCACCGGGCCGCAGGGGATGCGCGCGGCGCGCAGCAGCTCGAGCCAATGCTCGGTGCCCTGCTTGCGCAGCTCGGCACCCACCAGTGCGTCGATCTCGGCCTTGGCCGCGAAGCGCACGGGCTGCTGGCGGTACTCGGGCTTGCGCAGGGCGTCGAGGCCGATGCACTCGACGAAGCGCTCGAAGAAGGCGTCGCCGATGCAGGCGATGATGATGTGGCCGTCGGCCGTGGGGTAGCTGTTGTAGGGCACGTGCACGAAGTGGCCGTTGCCGATGCCCTCGGGCACATGGCCCGACATGAAGTACATGGTGGCCATGTAGTTGAGCAGCGAGATCTGCGCGTCCAGCATGGAGATGTCCACATGCTGGCCGCGCCCGGTGTGGTCGCGCTCCACCAGCGCGGCCAGCACGCCCACCGCGCCGAACATGCCGCCGCCCAGGTCGCCGATGGGGATGCCGCTGCGCGTGGGGCCGGTGGCCGGCGTGCCCGTGATGGACATGCCGCCGCCCATGGCCTGCACCACCTGGTCGAAGGCCGGGCGCTGGGTCTGCGGCCCGGTCTGGCCGAAGCCCGTGACCGAGCAGGTGACGATGCGCGGGTTGACCTGCGACAGCGCCTTGTGGTCGATGCCCAGGCGCTCGGTCACGCCCACGCTGAAGTTGTCGAACACCACGTCGGCCTGGCGCACCAGGTCCAGGAACACCTCGCGCCCTGCGGGGGACTTGAGGTCCACGCACACGCTCTCCTTGTTGCGGTTGAGCGTGAGGTAGTAGGCGCCCATGCCTTCGCGCGAGTAATCGGGGTCGTTCTCCAGCAGCCGGCGCGTGCCTTCGCCGCTGCCGGGCGGCTCCACCTTGATGGTGCGGGCCCCCAGGTCGGCCAGCAGCATGGTGCCGTAGGGGCCGGACAGCATGTGGGTCAGGTCCAGCACGGTGATGTGTTCGAGTGCCACGTGGTGTGTCTCCTTGGTCGTTGAATGCTTCCCCTGTTTGCACGGTGCGTGCCAGCTTGATGCAACGATGCAAGTGATTGATTTCATTGGAATTTTCAAAATCACCAGGGCAATAAAACGTTTCATGCAACATTCATGAAACAATTTGACGTTTCAGGAGACACGCATGGCACCCTCCCCCTTCACGCCCACCGGCCTGCCGCGCCTGTGCTTCCTGAGCTACCGGCAGATCCGCGAGTTCGCCATGCCGGTGGTGGCCGAGTACGCGGGCCGCGCGCAGATCGAGGTGGTGGACGGCACCTTCGGCGGGGCGCTGGCGATTGCGCAGGACCGGGTGGAGCGCGGCGTGGTGGATGCCTTCGTGAGCGCGGGCTCCAACGCCAGCATCCTGCGTGCGGGGCTGCGCGCGCCGGTGGCCACCATCCAGCTGGGCGGCTTCGACCTGCTGCAGGCGCTGATCAAGGCCCGGCGCATCGCAGAACGGGTGGGCGTGGTGATGTACGGGCAGACCATCCCCGAGCTCGACGCGGTGAAGGACCTGCTCAACATCGAGATCAGCCAGCACGCCTACCAGACGCCCGACGACGCGCGCCAGCGCTTCGAGGCGCTGCGGCGCGAGGGCTTCACGGTCATCGTCGGCTCCAGCCTGGTGGTGGAGCTGGCCGAGGAGGCGGGCCTGGTGGGCCTGCTGGCCTATTCGCTGGCCAGCATCCGCAAGGGGTTCGACGATGCGCTGGAACTGGCACGTGTGGCGCGGCTGGAGGCCGGCCGCTACGAGCAGCTGCACAGCGTGCTGCACAACCTGCAGGAGGCCGTGGTCGCCGTGGACCGGCAGGACCGCATCATCGCCGTGAACCCGCCCATGCAGCAGTTGCTGGGCGGCCCCGGCCTGCGCGTGCAGGGCCAGGCACTCGATGCGCTGCAGCCCGCGCTGTCGCTGCGCACCACGCTGGACAGCGGCCTTGAGGAGCGCGCCGTGGCCCAGCGCTTCGCGCAGCGCGACTGGGTGGCCCACCGCACGCCCATCCGCGAGCATGGCGAGATCGTGGGCGCGGCGCTCACGCTGTACGACGCGGGCACCATCCAGGCGGCCGACACCAGCCTGCGCATGATGCAGCGGCGCCAGCAGCACGCGGCGCGCCACGGCTTCGGCAGCCTGGCCGGCACCAGCCCGGCGCTGCAGCGCGCCGTTGCCAGCGCACGGCGCTTTGCGCGCACCGACCTCGGCGTGCTGGTCACGGGCGAAAGCGGTGTGGGCAAGGAACTGTTCGCCCAGGCCATGCACAACGACAGCAGCCGTGCAGGAAGACCCTTCGTGGCGGTGAACTGCGCCTCCTTCCCCGAATCACTGCTCGAGAGCGAGCTCTTCGGCTACGAGGAAGGCGCCTTCACCGGCTCGCGCCGGGGCGGCAAGCGCGGGCTGTTCGAGGCGGCGCACACGGGCACGCTGTTCCTGGACGAGATCGGCGACATGCCGCTGCCGCTGCAGACGCGCCTCCTGCGCGTGCTGCAGGAACGCGAGATCATGCGCCTGGGCGCCACCGCGCCCATCCCCATCGACGTGCGCGTGATCGCAGCCACGCACCAACCGCTGGTGGAACTGATCGCCCAGCAGCGCTTTCGCCAGGACTTGTACTACCGCCTGAACACGCTGCGCCTGGCCCTGCCCGCGCTGCGCGAGCGGCGCGAGGACATCGCCGCCATCGCCACGCCGCTGGTGGCACGCTGCCTGGCGCGGCTGGGCTCGCCCCTGGATGCGGCCGCCGCGCTGGCGCCGCTGCTGCCGCTGCTCACCGCCTACGGCTGGCCGGGCAATGTGCGCGAACTGGAGAACCTGGCCGAGCGCATCGCCGTCTTTTTGCTGCAGTTCGACCGGGTGGACGCTGTGCGCTACACCGAGCTGGCACACGACTGCCCGGAGCTGTTCGCGCAACCCGGCGCGGCCGCAGGCGCTGCGGACCTGCCGCTGGCCGAGCGCGTGGCCCGGGCCATGGAACTGGCCGGCGGGCGCCGGGCCGAGGCCGCGCAGCGCCTGGGCGTGAGCCGCTCCACGCTGTGGCGCTGGCTGCGCGAGCTGGAAGGCGAGAAGCCGCAGACAGCTACCCGCGACGCATGAAACTGACGCGGCCAAGGCCAGTGCCCCGTGCAAGGGCCGCCCCGCCGCACCGGAGGCGTCCCCCTCCCAGATTGCGAAGCAATATGAGAGAGGGGGAAGGCGCGAAGCGACTCAGGGGGTGTTTCCCTTCAGTGACCGACGTAGCGCCCCGGGCGGTGGCTGATCCAGAGAAAGCCGCTCATCACCAGCACCGCGAGCACCGAGTACGCCACCCGCTCGGGCGGCACGATGAACAGCGCCATCAGCACCACGGCGCCATCGATGCCCATCTGCACCTTGCCCGCGCGCACGCCGTAGCGGTCCTGCATGTACAGCGACAGCACCGTGGCACCACCCAGGCTGGAGCGGTGGCGCGCCAGGAACAGGCAGCCCGTGCCCAGCAGCAGCCCGCCCAGCAGCGAGGCGAACAGGGGATTGAGGTAGTCCACGTGCATGACGTGCGGAAACAGCTCGGTGAGCCCCGAGAGCAGCGCCACCGAGACAAAGGTCTTGAGCGTGAACTCGCGCCCCATGCGCGTCCAGGCGAACCAGTAGAACGGCAGGTTCACCAGGAAGAACAGCTTGCCGAACGACACCCCGGTGACGTAGTGCGCGAGGAAGGCGATGCCCGCCGTGCCGCCCACCAGCAGCCCGGCCTGGTTGAACAGCATGAGCGCCATGGCCACGAACAGCGTGCCCGCGAAGATGGCCTGGGCGTCCTCGTAGGTGCCGTGGCGCAGGGACTCGGGGGTGTCGGGTTCGACAAGGGGCGAAGGGGAAGGGTCGGGCATGGGTCGGTGCATCAGCATACAGCGGCTATCGGACAACAGGGGTCTGCATGGGCACAAGCAAGCACCGCGCCAAGGCCGGCACAGGAAATGCTTGCATCGCCGGCACCTTTCACCCCCTGTGCGGTACCGTGGTCCGGTATTGCGCCTGCGCCGCCGGGGACTACACTGGTGCCCTCCTTGCCATGCAGCTGTCCTTCGCCTTCCACCCGCGGCTGATCGATGCCCTGAGCGGCTACAACCGCAGCCGTTGCCTGGCCGATGTGGGCGCGGGCATCACCGTGGGCATCGTGGCCCTGCCGCTGGCCATGGCCTTTGCAATCGCCAGCGGCCTGCCGCCCGGGGCCGGGCTGTGGACGGCCATCATCGCGGGCTTCCTGATCTCGGCGCTGGGCGGCACCAATGTGCAGATCGGCGGGCCTGCGGGGGCCTTCATCGTCATCGTCTACGGCATCGTCGAGCGCTATGGCGTGGCCAACCTGCTCATTTCCACCGCCTGCGCGGGCGTGCTGCTGGTGCTCTTGGGCCTGTTCCGCCTGGGCACGCTGGTGCGCTTCGTTCCGGTGAGCATCGTCATCGGCTTCACCAACGGCATCGCCGTGCTCATCGCCTTGTCGCAAGTCAAGGACTGGCTGGGCCTGTCCATCGCACGCATGCCGGGCGACTTCTTCTCGCAGGTGGGCACGCTGGCGCGCCACATCGACAGCTTCAACCCCTATGCCTTCGGCCTGGGCACGGCCTGCGTGGTGGGCCTGTTCGTGTGGCCGCGCCTGTTCATGAAGGGCTCGCCCGTGGTGCGGCTGATGGACGGCTACAGCGTGCGCAGCTTCGCGCGCGTGCCCGCCCCGGTGGTGGCCCTGGTCACGCTGAGCCTGCTGGCCTTTGCCATGGAGTTCCCGGTGGAGACCATAGGCTCGCGCTTTGGCGGCATTCCGCAGGGGTTGCCGGCTTTCGAGCTGCCCGATTTTTCGTGGGAGACGGTGCGCCTCCTGGTCACGCCCACGCTCACCATCGCCCTGCTGGGCGCGATCGAATCGCTGCTGTGCGCGCGCGTGGCCGACCAGCTCGCCACCGACAGCCACCACCGCAAGCACGACCCCAACCAGGAGCTCATGGCCCAGGGCGTGGCCAACCTGGTCGTGCCCTTCTTCGGCGGCATGCCGGCCACGGGCACGATCGCGCGCACGGTCACCAACATCCGCTCGGGCGCGACCTCGCCGGTGGCCGGCATCGTGCATGCAGCCACGCTGGCCGTGATCGTGCTGGCCGCCGCCCCGCTGGCGCTGCACATCCCGCTGGCGGTGCTCGCGGGCATATTGCTCTTCGTGGCCTGGAACATGGGCGAATGGCACGAATTTGCGCGCCTGCGCCAGTTCAGCAACCACTACCGGCTGCTGATGCTGGGCACCTTCTTCCTCACCGTGGTGTTCGATCTCACGGTGGCGGTCGAGGTGGGGCTGCTCCTGGCCTGCGCCCTGTTCGTGCGGCGCATGAGCGGGCTGTTCAAGGCCGAGCTGCAAGCGCCGGCAACGGTGGCACCCGGCCGCTCCACCCAGACCTGGCGCCTGCACGGCGCGCTGTTCTTCGGCGCGGCGGCCAAGATCGACCCCATCGTGCAGGCGGTGGAGGCCAGCCCCGCGGGCACGGACGTGGTGCTCGATGCCAGCGAGCTCGTGGCCCTCGATACCACGGGCCTGGATGCGCTGGGCCAGGTCCTCAAGGCGGTGGAGCAGCGTGGCGGAACGCTGCGCATCGTGCACCTGCACGAGCAGCCGCGCTCGCTGATGGAGCGATCGGGTTTTGCCGCCCGGTGCCAGGCCAGCGGGGGGCCATGAAGGCCCCTGGCTGGCGGCCTACTTGCCGCCCTTGAGCTCGGGCGCGTCGAGGTCGGGCCCGGTCTCGGTGCGCAGCACCAGGGCGCCCGGCCCCTGGACCACGGTGAACACCTGCGGCTCGTTGCGCGCATTGGCAAAGCGCCATTGCACGTGGATTTCATCCTTGAGCGGGTAGGGCACCACCTTGGCGGCCTTGCCCAGCAGGCGGCGCACGGCATCCATGGCCATGCCGGGCTGCACCTTGGCGAAATTCTCGGGTGTGAGCACCTGGCGCACGGCAATCAGCTTGCCGTCGGCCCCGATGGCGATCATGTAGTTGACCTGGCCAGCCGGCTGGCGGTTGTACTCGAAGGTGCGGCTGCCATCGGCTTCGTTCCAGGTGTTTTCGGGCACGCCGAAGCGGTCGCGCACGTCCGCCTCGGTGGACACGCCGGGCTGCAATTCGCTGATGCGCTGGGGGTCGCAGCCTGCGGCGGCCAGCAGTGCCAGGGTGGCGATGACCGCGGCGGCGGCACGGTGAAAAGAGGGCATGGAGAGCATCCCGGTAAAATCAGGGAAAAGAGGTTACCAGTCCATGTCCATTTTCCGCCGCCCCGACTACCAATCCGACGCCACGCAGTTCATCAACCAGCTCAAGGCGAGCCGGCCCGAACTCGATGCCCAGCAACAGGCCGGCCGTGCCCTGCTGTGGGACAAGCAGGTGGACCGCAAGATCTGGGGCGACTACCGCGCCGGCCAGGTCGAGCAAAAGCCCTACGTCTACCAGACCAACGCCGACTGAGCGTATTTTCCGCATGAAAATGGCTTCGACCGCTTTTCCACAAAGCGTTTGAAGCTCTTCATTTCATAGCAAGCGATGAGCAGCAGCGCGAGCGAAGCCGATGCCACGGTCGAAGACCAGGGCATGCCCGACGTGGTGGACCAGGTCGCCCTGGCGCGCCTGTACGGCGAGCCCCTGTTCGCCCTGCCCACCGACCTGTACATCCCGCCCGATGCGCTCGAAGTCTTCCTCGAAGCCTTCGAAGGCCCGCTGGACCTGCTGCTCTACCTGATCCGCAAGCAGAACTTCAACATCCTGGACATCCCCATGGTGGGGGTCACGAAGCAGTACCTGGCGTATGTGGACGAGATCCGCAGCCGCAACCTGGAACTGGCCGCCGAGTACCTGCTCATGGCGGCGATGCTGATCGAGATCAAGTCGCGCATGCTGCTGCCGCCCAAGAAGCAGGAAGGCGGCGAGGAGCCCGAAGACCCGCGCGCCGAGCTGGTGCGCCGCCTGCTCGAGTACGAGCAGATGAAGATGGCCGCCATGCGCCTGTCGCACCTGCCGCAGTACGGGCGCGACTTCCTCAAGGCCCAGGTCTACATCGAACAAAGCCTGCAGCCGCGTTTTCCCGACGTGCACGTGGTGGAGCTGCAGGAGGCCTGGCGCGACATCATGAAACGCGCCAAGCTGGTGCAGCACCACAAGATCACGCGCGAGGAACTCTCGGTGCGCGAGTACATGAGCATGGTGCTCAAGACGCTGCAGGGCCGCCGCTTCGTGGAGTTCGAGGAGCTGTTCGAGCCCGAGCGCGGCAGCACCGTGCTGGTGGTGACCTTCATCGCCCTGCTGGAGCTCGCCAAGGAAACCCTGATCGAGATCACCCAGGCCGAGGCCTTTGCGCCGATCTACGTGCGCCTGGCGTACACGCCCGCCTGACAACGACGACCGCCACCTGATTTTCCGGCCATGGCGGGCGGCCATGGCCCTCCCACAACCTGCTCTGGTAGCCATGGCATCTCACGACTTCGACGTTCTCATCGTAGGCAGCGGCCTCGCCGGTCTCTCGGCCGCGCTGCACCTGGCGCCCACGCACCGCGTGGCCGTGATCACCAAGCGCCAGCTGAACGACGGTGCCAGCGCCTGGGCCCAGGGCGGCATTGCCGCCGTGCTGGCCGAGGGCGACAGCTTCGGCGCCCATGTGGACGACACCCTGGTGGCCGGCGCCGGCCTGTGCGACCTGGCGGCCACGCGTTTCGTGGTGGAGAACGCGCCCGAGGCCATTGCCTGGCTGCAGCAACTGGGCGTGCCGTTTTCGCTGGAGGACGGTGCCCTGCACCTCACGCGCGAGGGCGGCCACAGTGCGCGGCGCATCGTGCACGCCACCGACGCCACGGGCGCGGCCGTGCAGCGCACGCTGATCGAGGTGGTGCGCGCCACGCCGGGCATCACACTGTTCGAGCAGCACACCCTGGTGGACCTGATCACGGCGCGCAAGCTCGGTGCCAAGGGCGCCGACCGCTGCCTGGGCCTGTATGCGCTGGACGAGGCCACCGACGAGGTGCTCACCTTCCGTGCGCCGCAGACCATCCTGGCCACGGGCGGCGCGGGCAAGGTCTACCTGTACACCACCAACCCCGACACCGCCACGGGCGACGGCATCGCGGCTGCGTGGCGCGCGGGCTGCCGTGTGGCCAACCTGGAGTTCATCCAGTTCCACCCGACCTGCCTGTACCACCCGCACGCCAAGTCCTTCCTCATCACCGAGGCCGTGCGCGGCGAGGGCGGCCTGCTCAAGCTGCCCGCTGCGGCCGGCGGCACGCGCTTCATGCCCCAGCACGATGAGCGCGCAGAACTCGCGCCGCGCGACGTGGTGGCCCGCGCCATCGACTACGAGATGAAGCGCCATGGCCTCGACTGCGTGCACCTCGACATCTCGCACCAGAGCCCGGCGTTCCTGCAGGAGCACTTTCCCAACATCCTCGCGCGCTGCGCCGAGCTGGGGATCGACATCACGAAGGAGCCCATCCCCGTGGTGCCGGCCGCGCACTACACCTGCGGCGGCGTGCTCACCGACCTGGCAGGCCGCACCGACCTGCCCGGCCTGTTCGCCATCGGCGAGACGGCCTGCACCGGCCTGCACGGCGCCAACCGCCTGGCCAGCAATTCGCTGGTCGAGTGCATGGTGTTCGCACGCGCAGCCGCCCAGGCCATCGCGGCCGCCCCAGCGGCCGAATTGCCCGCCCTGCCCCAATGGGACGACAGCCGCGTGACCGATGCCGACGAGTGCGTGGTCATCTCGCACAACTGGGACGAGCTGCGCCGCTTCATGTGGGACTATGTGGGCATCGTGCGCACCAACAAGCGGCTGGATCGCGCGGCCCACCGCATCACGCTGCTGCAGGCGGAGATACAGGAGTTCTATGCGCACTTCCACGTCACACGCGACCTGCTGGAGCTGCGCAACCTGGTGCAGGTGGCCGATCTCATCGTGCGCAGCGCGCAGATGCGCCGTGAGAGCCGGGGCCTGCACTACAGCCGCGACTACCCCGAGCTGGCCGCCCCCGCCGCGCCCACCATCCTGGTGCCACCGGTGCTCCGATGAGGGTCTGAGCCCATGACCTACAGCGTCAAGGAAATCTTCTACACCCTGCAGGGCGAGGGCGGCCAGGCGGGCATGCCCGCCGTGTTCTGCCGCTTTGCCGGCTGCAACCTGTGGACCGGCCGCGAGGCCGACCGCGCCAGCGCCATCTGCCGCTTCTGCGACACCGACTTCGTGGGCACCGACGGCACGCTGGGCGGCAAGTTCGGCACGGCCGATGCCCTGGCCGAGCGCATTGCCGCCCAGTGGCCGGCCCACGACGCCGCGCACCGCCTGGTGGTGCTCACGGGCGGCGAGCCCCTGCTGCAGGTGGATGCCGCGCTGATCGACGCCCTGCACGCCCGGCAGTTCCGCATTGCCGTGGAGACCAATGGCACGGTGGCCGCGCCACCGGGCATCGACTGGCTGTGCGTGAGCCCCAAGGCCGGCGCGCCCTGGGTGCAGCAGCAAGGCCAGGAGCTCAAGCTGGTCTGGCCCCAGGCCGGCATGGAACTGGCGGCCATCGCCGCCACCGGGCAGTTCACCCACCGCTTTTTGCAGCCCATGGACGGGCCCGACCAGGCCGCCCACATCGCCCTGTGCATCACCACCTGCATGGAGCAGCCCGCCTGGCGGCTGAGCCTGCAGACCCACAAGATCAGCGGCATCCGCTAGCCCCCGCCTCCCCCGGTTCCCCCATGCAGTTCACGATTTCCCAGCGCTTCTTCTTCGATGCGGCCCACACCCTGCGCCGCGAGATCGAGGCCGAAGGCAGCCGCCGCATCCACGGCCACACCTACCACGCCGAGGTCTCGCTCAGCGGCCCGCGCGACCCCGCCACCGGCATGGTGCTGGACCTGGGCCTGCTGCGCCGCGGGCTGGACCTGGTGCGCGAGCAACTCGACCACCACATGCTCGACGAAGTGCCCGGGCTGGGCATCCCCACGCTCGAGAACCTGTGCCTGTTCATCGCCCAGGCCCTGCCCGCCGAACTGCGCCCGCGCGTGAGCCGCGTGCGCGTATGGCGCGAGGCCCTGGGCGACAGCTGCGCGCTCGATTTCACGCCGCCCTGAGCGAGCCCCCCGCTCCCGCCTGCCACGGCAGGCCCCTGCCAACACCCACCTACCTTCAACCCGAGGAAGAAGACCGATGTTCCGCACCCTGCTCAAATCCAAGATCCACCGCGTGGCCGTGACCCAGTGCGAGCTGCACTACGAAGGTTCGTGCGCCATCGACGAGGACCTGCTCGACGCCGCCAACATCGCCGAGAACGAGCAGATCCACATCTGGAACATCAACAACGGCGAGCGCTTCGTCACCTATGCCATCAAGGGCCAGCGCGGCAGCGGCATGATCTCGGTGAACGGTTCGGCCGCGCGCCGCGCCAGCCAGGGCGACCTGGTCATCATTGCGGCCTTTGCCCAGGTGCACGAGGAGCAGGTGGCCAGCCACGTGCCGCAACTGGTGTTCGTGGACGCGCACAACCGCCAGACCGAACTGCGCCACGCAGTGCCCACCCAGGCGCTGTGAGCATGGGCACCGCGACACCCGTGGCCGCTGGCGGGGACCTGGTCGCCCGCAGCCTGGCCCATGTCTGGCACCCCTGCACGCAGATGAAGCGGCACGAGGCCCAGCCCCCCGTGGCCATCGCGCGCGCGCAGGGTCCCTGGCTCTACGGCAGCGATGGCCGGCGCTACCTCGATGGCATCAGCTCCTGGTGGGTCAACCTGTTCGGCCACAGCCACCCGCACATCAAGGCGGCGCTGGCCGACCAGATGGAGCGGCTCGACCATGTGATGCTGGCCGGCTTCACCCATGCGCCAGTGGTCGAGCTGTCGGAGCGCCTCTCTGTGCTCACGGGCCTGGGCCATGCCTTCTATGGCAGCGATGGCGCGGCCGCCACCGAGATCGCACTCAAGATGAGTGCCCACTACTGGCGCAACACCGGCCGCCCGGGCAAGAGCCGCTTCGTGGGCCTGGCCGGTGGTTACCACGGCGAGACCGTGGGCGCGTTGGCGGTGACCGACATCGCGCTGTTCCGCGAGGCCTATGCGCCGCTGGTGCGCCTGGCCGCCACCGTGCCCAGCCCCGATGCGCGCGCAGCAGCACCGGGCGAGACGCCCGCCGACGTGGCCCGGCGCAGCGCCGCCGCGCTCGAAGCCTGGCTGGCCGAGCACCATGCCGACACCGCTGCGCTCATCGTCGAGCCCCTGGTGCAGTGCGCGGCCGGCATGGCCCTGCACGACCCCGAGTACCTGCGCCTGGCGCGCGCGCTGTGCGACCGCTACGAGGTGCACCTGGTGGTCGACGAGATCGCCACGGGCTTTGGCCGCACGGGCAGCCTGTTCGCGCACCAGCAGGCCGGCATCCGGCCCGACTTCATCTGCCTGTCCAAGGGCCTGACGGGCGGCACCCTGCCCCTGTCGGCGGTGCTGACCACGGACACGGTCTACCAGGCCTTCTACGCCGACGAGGTGGCGCGCGGCTTTCTGCATTCGCACTCGTACACCGGCAACCCGTTGGCCTGCCGCGCGGCCCTGGCCACGCTGGAGCTGTTCGACCAGCTCGATGCGCTGAACGCCAACCGGGCGCTGGCAGAGCGCATCGACGCTGCCTGCGCGCCCCTGGCCCGGCACCCGCGCGTGCGCCACGCGCGCCGCCTGGGCATGGTCTGGGCCTGGGACATCGAAACCACCCTGCCCGACTTTTCGCGCCGCTACCACCAGCAGGCCATGGCCCATGGCCTGGTGCTGCGCCCCATCGGCAACACGCTGTACGCCATGCCGCCCTATGTGCTCGACGCCGAGGCCATCAACTGCCTGGCCAGCGGCGCGCTCGACGCACTGAACGCCACCCTGAATGAGGAGACCTGCTGATGGCCATGGCCTGTTTTGTGACCGGAACCGACACCGGCGTGGGCAAGACCCTGGTGTCCGCCGGCCTGCTGCATGCGCTGGCCCGGCACCACCGCCGCGTGGTCGGCATGAAGCCCGTGGCCGCCGGTGTGGTGCCCTGGGGCGGCGACGTTGCGAGCGAAGACGCCATCGCGCTGCGCGCCGCGTCCACACTGGCCGTGCCCGCGGCGCTGGACAACCCGGTGCTGCTGCCCGACCCGCTGTCGCCGCACATCGCGGCGGCGCGCGCCGGCGTGCAGATCGACATCGCAGCCATCGTGCAGAGCTACCAGGCCCTGGCCGGTCAGGCCGATGCGGTGGTGGTCGAAGGTGCGGGCGGCTTTCACGTGCCGCTTTCGGACACCACGACGGGCGCCGACCTGGCCCAGGCCCTCGCCCTGCCCGTGGTGCTGGTGGTGGGTCTGCGCCTGGGCTGCCTGAACCATGCGCTGCTCACGGCCGAGGCCGTGCGCGCGCGCGGGCTCACACTGGCCGGCTGGGTCGCCAACCGCGTCGACCCTGCGATGCTCGCCGCAGACGAGAACATCGCCTACCTGCGCGCCCGGCTGCGGGCACCTTTGCTGGCCGAGGTGCCGCACCAGGCCGCGCCCGATGCGCGCACGCTGGCCTTCGACCTGCCGGAGCAATGGCGATGAGTACAGTGCCCGCCTCCTGGCTCGATGAGATCCCGGCCCGCCTGGCCGAGATCGAACGCGCTCACCTGCTGCGCCGCCGCCGCGTGGTGCAGCCCGCGGGCGGCGCCCGGCTGCTGGTGGACGGGCAGCCCATGCTGGCCTTCTGCAGCAACGACTACCTGGGCCTGGCCGGCCACCCCGCTTTGGCCGAGGCCGCACGCGAGGCCACCCGCAGCTTTGGCGTGGGCTCGGGCGGCTCGCCCCTGGTCAGCGGGCACAGCGCAGCCAATGCAGCGCTGGAGCAGGAACTGGCCGCCTTCGTGCAACTGCCGCGCGCGCTGTACTTCTATGCCGGCTATGCCACCAACACCGGCATCATCCCGGCGCTGGTGGGCGACGGCGATGCGCTGTTTTCCGACGCGCTCAACCATGCCTGCCTGATCGACGGCGCCCGCCTGTCGCGCGCCAGCATCCACCGCTACCCCCATGCCGACCTGGCGGCGCTGGAAGCCGCCCTGGCAGCCAGCACCGCGCGGCGCAAGCTGGTGGTCAGCGACGCCGTGTTCAGCATGGACGGCGACCTCATCGACATCCCGGCGCTGCTGGCGCTGTGCGAGCGCTTCGATGCCCTGCTGCTGCTCGACGACGCCCACGGCTTTGGCGTGCTGGGGCCCCAGGGGCGCGGCAGCCTCGCACAGGCCGGCCTCACCGGGGTCGCCGCCTCGCGGCGCGTGCTCTACATGGCAACGCTGGGCAAGGCAGCCGGCGTGGCCGGCGCCTTCGTGGCGGGCGACGATGCCCTGGTCGAATGGCTGCTGCAGAAAACACGCACCTACATCTTCGCCACCGCAGCGCCGCCGCTGCTGGCCAGCGCCCTGCGCACCAGCCTCTCATTGATCGAGGCCGCGGACGATCTGCGCCAGCACCTGGCAGCGCGCATCGCGCAGTTGCGCGCCGGGCTGGCCCGCCTGCCACCAGCACTGGGCTGGCAGCTGCTGCCGTCGGACACCGCCGTGCAGGCGCTGGTGATCGGCAGCAACGAGGCTGCGCTCGCAGTGATGGAGAGCTTGCGGGAGCAAGGCCTGTGGGTGCCCGCAATCCGGCCCCCCACGGTGCCCGCGGGTACGGCGCGCCTGCGCATTGCACTGTCGGCCGCACACACCGCAGAGGACGTCGATCAGCTGCTGCAGGCGCTGCACCGGCATGCGGCACTCGCGCTGCCGGTGCCTGCTGCAGCGTGACCCCATGCAGCGCAGCCGCAGGCCGCACTGCATGGGGCTGGGTCAGGTGCTTTCCTTGATGACCCGGCCATTGAGCGGCTGCAGCGGCCGCGCATTGGCGCTGTAGACCTTGCGGAAGGCCTTGATCTGCTGCGCGCTGAGCTTGACGGGCTCCTTGAGCACCATCCACTGCACGCCTTCCGAGCAAGGGGGCGTGGTCAGCGAGCCAGCGAAGCTGTAGTAGCCGCGCTTTTCCGGCAGCAGGGCGGCGGGTTGCAGCGACAGGCCGTCGACCGTGACCTGCTCGCCCACGCGTGGCAGGTGCGCGAAGATCGGCTCCCAGGCCTCGTTCTTCTTGCTGCCCGGCTGGAGCAGCACGGCCACCACGCCCAGGCCGCCGTCCTCGCCCTTGTGCACGAAATGCGCCACCATGGCCGCGCGTTTGCCGCCCAGGGCCTCTTCGCTGGGGGTGTGGAAGTGGAACTGCAGCAGTTCCAGCGCCTTGCCGTCCACCACCAGCTTGCTGCCGGCGGGCACGTTGACCTGCACGGTGTGGCCGTTGTTGACGATGGTGGGGGCCCCCGCGGCGTACTGGAAGTCGAGCGCCGGCAGGGCTTCCTTCACGGTCTTGCGGATGTCGATCGGGCTTTGCGTGCTCCCGCGCGCGCAGGTTTCAAAGCCCGTGTCCAGCGCGCCCCAGTGGGCGGCACCGTGCTTGCCCTTGTACTCCCAGTGCGCGTGCGGGCCCTGGGCATTCGCCAGGGTGGCACACAGCGCGAGGCAGGCAAAGGTCACGCGTCGAATCAATTTCTGGTATGTCATGTTTGTATTGAAGACGAGGGTGGTTGGTAGATACCGCGGCCGCCCGATGCAAGTGTGCGCACACCTTCAGCGTGATTCGGGGGAAACGGGCAGCCGGGCGGAACGTGGGGGAAAACAACGCAAAGAGGCATGCGCAGCCAGCCTGGAGACCGCACCAGGCTGCCGCGATTCTGTACAGCAACGCCCGGTTGTAAAACTCCAGATTGGAGAGCCCCTTGCTCCATGTCAGGCTTAGGGCAACACCCGCCAGTGCCCCCTGCGGTTCCGGCGCGGGCTTGCCACACAATCCGCACCATGCCCCAACTGCTGCTGGTGGACGACCACCCCCTGTTCTGCGTCGGTTTTGCCCATGCGCTGGCCCATGCCTGGCCAGGCGCCCGCGTGGACACGGCGTCCACGCTGGAGGCAGGCCTTGCGGCGGCCGCTGCCCAGCCAGGGCTGGACATCGTGCTGCTCGACCAGCGCCTGGGTGCCCACACCGGGCTGCAGGGCCTGGCGCTCTTCGCCCGGCAGTTCCCGCTGGTGGCGCGCGTGCTGATCTCGGGCGATGAGGACCCGGCCCTGCAGGCGGCGGCGCGCGAGGCCGGTGCCAGTGGCTTTTTGGGCAAGTCGCAGCCCGTGCACGCCATGGCCGCCGCACTGGCCAGCATCGCGGCGGGCGGCCTGGTGTTCGGCCCACCGCCCCTGGCAGCGCCCCAGGGGCTGCCAGCCGGCCCCACGGCGCGACAGATGGAGGTGCTGCAGCTGGTGGCCCAGGGCCAGCCCAACAAGCGCATCGCCCAGGCGCTGGGCATTGCCGAGCGTACCGTCAAGCTGCACGTCACGGCGCTGCTGGACGCGCTGCAGGCGCGCAACCGCACCCACCTGCTGGTGGTGGCGCGCGAACGGGGGCTGCTCTAGGTGGGCGCCGCACCCGACACCCTGCCCGACACCCAGGCGCTCGACACCCTCTACCGGGGCGCGCCGCTGTCTGCCCTGGTGGGGGTGGTAGAGGCCTTCTTCCTGAGCGTACTGTTCTGGCGCGAGGTGCCGGCCAGTGCCATCGCGCTGTGGCTGGCCGCGTTTGCGGCCGTGCGCGGCCTGCGCATCGCCCTGGGCATGGCCTACCGCCGCCGCGCCACAGCGCCCGGCACGCGCCCCGCCTTCTGGGCGCGCGGGGTGGTGGCCAGCGCGCTGGCGCAGGCCCTGGCCTGGGGCCTTGGCAGCTGGGTGCTGCTGGCGCCGGCCAATCTGGTGGCCGAAATGGCCCTGCACATCGGCCTGGCCGCCGTGGTGCTGGGCAGCGTGGCCCAGCTGGCCCACCACCTGCCCGCGCTGGCGGCCTATGCGGCGGGCGTGTTCGGCCCGCTGGCCGTGCGCGATCTGTTCGTGGCACAGCCGCTGCACTATGTGCTGGCACTGGCTTCGGTGCTGATGGCGCTGTATGTCTGGCATGCCGGGCGGGCCCAGGCCCGCACCATCGCCCGGGCCGCAGCCCAGCAGCGCGAACGGCAGGAGCTGATCGCCGCCTTGCAGCGCGAGAACGAGGCCACGCAGCTGGCGCGCCAGGAGGCCGAGGCCGCCCATGCCTCCAAGGCGCAGTTCCTCGCCGCCGTGGGCCATGACCTGCGCCAGCCGCTCAACGCCATGCAGTTGCTGGCCTACACGCTGCAGCAGCCCGCATCGTGCGACCGGGTGGAGCACCTGTCGGCCAGCCTGATGGAGTGCGCGAGCAGCATGGGCGCCATGGTGGAAGGGCTGCTGGAGCTGTCGCGGCTGGATGCCCATTCCATCACACCCCGCCCCACGCGCTTTGCGCTGCAGGCGCTGCTCGACGAAATGGCAGGCACCTTCGCGGTGCAGGCCCAGGCCAAGGGCCTGGTGTTCAGCGCGCAGCCCAGCAGCGCCTGGGTGGAGGGCGACCGCGCCCTGCTGGCGCGGGTGCTGTCCAACCTGGTCTCCAATGCCATCCGCTACACGCCGGCCGGCTTTGTGCGGCTGCAGGCCCGCACGCAGGGTGCGGTGGTCGAAGTCAGCGTGGAGGATTCGGGCGTGGGCATCGCTGCCGCCGAACTGCCACGCATCTTTGACGAGCACTACCAGATCGACCACCCGGGCCGCGATCGCAGCCAGGGGCTGGGCCTGGGCCTGGCGACCGCCAGGCGCCTGTGCGCATTGCTGGGCCTGGACCTGGGCGTGCAGTCGCATCCCGGCCAGGGCAGCCGCTTCACCCTGTGCCTGCCGCTGGCGGCCGGTGTGCCCGAGCCCGCTGGCAGCACCCTCACTGCCACCGGCGCAGAGGACACGGCACGGGAGCCGCAGGCCCTGCGGCGGGTGCTGGTGCTGGAGGACGACGCCAGCTCGCGCACCGCCCTCGCCGAGGTCCTGCAGGGCTGGGGCTGCGAAGTCACGGCGGCAGCCAGCCTGCACGAGGCCCTGCACCAGGAACCCGGGCCCCAGCGGCCCGACGCCCTGGTGGTGGACTGGAACCTGCCGCACGGCGTGGACGGGCTCATGGCGGTCGCGGCCCTGCGCAACGCCATCGGCCATGCCGTGCCGGCCCTGCTGGTCACCGCCGAAGCGACACCCGGGCTGCAGGCCCGCGCCGCCGCCGCCGGCCTGCCCTTGCTGCCCAAGCCCATCGCGCCCATGAAACTCCGCGCCTTCCTGCAAAGCCACCCACCCACCTGAATTGGGGCCGATACCGGCACCTGCCCTTTGGTGCTATTGGCACCCGTCGCGCAGATTTCTATCCTTGGGCGAACCACTCCCTGGCGCTTGCGCCGCCCTCGACGACATGCCCTCTCCCGCCCTCACCATCGCCTCGGCCACCCTGGCAGCACTGGCCCTGCTGCTCACCCTCCTGTCCCTGCAGGTCTCGCGCCTGCGCATGCGCCACCGCCAGACCTGGGGCGATGGCGGGCACAAGGACCTGGCCGTGGCCGTGCGCACGCACGGCAACACGCTGGAGCAGTCGCTGCTGTTCGGCCTGCTGGTGCTGGCGCTGGCCCAGGTGGGCGGCACGGCGACGGCGGCACTGGCAGCGGTCTGCAGCGCCTTTGTGTTGGCCCGTGTCCTCTACTGCACGGCCGCTTTCGGCCGCCGCCTGCCCTGGCGCCAGGCGGCCCATGCACTGACCCTGCTGTGCCAGTTGGCGGCCACCCTGCTCCTGGTGTGTGCAGCATGGAGCCACTGACCCCCGCCCTGCAGCGCTGGCAGGACCAGGGCCGGTACACCACCGTCCAGGGCCAGCGCCTCTTCGTGGCCGAGGCCGGCCAGGGCGACAGCACCCTGCTGCTGGTCCATGGCTACCCCACCAGCTCCTACGACTGGCATGGCGTGTGGAACGCGCTGGCGGCGCGCTACCACGTGATCGCCCCCGACCTGCTGGGCATGGGCTTCTCGGACAAGCCGCAGGGCCACGCCTACCGCCTGCAGGACCATGCCGACCTGCTCGACGCCCTGCTCGCGCAGCGGGGTGTGCAGCGCTGCCACATCGTCGCCCACGACCTGGGTGTGAGCGTCGCGCAGGAGATGCTGGCGCGCCGGATCGAGCAGCCGCAGGCGGGCTGCCGCATCGCATCGCTGGTGTTGCTCAACGGCGGTGTCTGCCCCGAAGCCTATGCACCACGGCCGATACAGCACCTGCTCTCGTCCCCGCTGGGCCGCTGGGTGGGGCCGCACATTCCGCGGCGCGCGTTCGAGCGCACGGTGGCGGGCCTGTTCGGGCCGCGCACGCAGCCCCCGGATGGACTGCTCGATGACTTCTGGGCCCTGCTCAACCATGGCCAGGGGCGGCGCATCTCGCACCAGCTGGGGCGCTTCTACATCGAGCGCATGGCCCTGCGCGATCGCCTGGTGGCACCGCTGGTGGCCCAGGCCGTGCCCGTGCGCCTGATCAATGGCAGCGCCGACCCCAACTCGGGCGCCCACATGGCCCGGCGCTACCGCGAGGTGGTGCCCCATGCGGATGTGGTGGCACTCGACGGCATCGGCCACTGGCCGCAGATCGAAGCCCCCATGGCCATGCTGCAGGCCTTGCACGGCTTCGTGCAATCCATCGGCACGCCAGCGCAGGACGGAGCCACCGCCACGATAAGCCGATAAACTGGCGGACCCTGCGCCGCGCACCCCGTGGCGCCTTCGCCCACCGCACCGGCCATCTGCCGGGTGCACCGATTCTTCGTGGAACCACCATGCCCCATCTCATCGTCGAGTACTCCGGCAACCTGCCGCACTACCCCGAGGCCGAAGCGCTGACCGCGCTCAATGCCGCGCTGTGCGCCCATCCCCAGGTGCTGGACGAGCTGGACCTCAAGACCCGCTTCGTGGTGGCCGACAGTTTCGAGATCGGCACGGCCCCGGCGCAGCGCGCCTTCGTGCATGCGCAGCTGCGCGTGCTCTCGGGCCGCACGCCCGAGGCCAAGAAGGAGCTGTCGGACCTGATCGCGGGCGTGCTGCGCCAGCTCACCCCCCGGCCCCAGGGTGTGCTGGTGCAGCTGAGCGTGGAAATCGTGGACATGGACCGCGGCTCGTACGCCAAGGAAAAGCTGTAAGCAAGCCCTGCCGGGTACGTCAACAGGAAAGCCGCCCTGGGCATGCCCGAGGCGGCTTTTTCTTTGGGACGGAGACTCCGTGCTGCCCCCCTCGCATCCCCACCAGGTGTGGAAGGCACACAGCACGGCCCGCAGGCCGGAGCACCCGCTGCAACAGGCGCCCTGGCCCGAGCGCGGTCAGAAGATGTGGCGCACGCCGAACTCGTAGCCCGTGACGTCGTTGCCGGCGCCAATGGTCGGGCTGCCCAGCGAGGACGAAGACACGGCCAGGCCGCGCGTGGCAGCACGGTCATTGCTGATGCGCGCGACGGTGGCGTACAGCTGCGTGCGCTTGGACAGGTTGTGGCCGTAGCCGATGGCGAACTTCTGCGAGTCGGCGTTGTTCACGTCCTTGCGCTTGAAGTTGACATACGAGGCACGCAGCTCACCCACGCCCAGCGGCACCGTGGCGCCCAGGGTGAACATGTCCACGCGGCGGCCGGCGCCACGCTCGGTGGCGAACAGGGCCATGGGCTTGACCACGCCGAAGCTGTAGGACACGCCGACGTTGCTGGCCTTGTAGTCCACCGAGCTGGCGGTGGCCACGCCACCGCGGGTTTCGCCGAAGGCCACGGCCACGTTCAGGGGGCCGTTGGCGTAGCCTGCGCGCAGTGCCAGGGAGTTGCCCATGCGCTTGTTGACCTGGTTGGACGGTTGCTCGCCCAGGGCGTACTGCAACTGGCCGTAGAAGCCGCCCATCTCGGGCAGCAGGTAGTTCAGGCCGTTGCTGGTGCGCTTGGGGGCGCTGCCTTCGGGCGTTCCGGCGGCCGAGCTCGCGCTGCCCACCATGTTGGCGCCGTTGTTGCCGCCCACGCCGGAGTCGCCGAAGGGATCGAAGGTCTCGATGTTCAGGTAGGCGGGCGACTTGTCGCGGCCCAGGCGCACTTCACCGAAGCCGCCCGAGATGCTCACGGTGGAACGGCGGTCGAAGCGGAAACCCGCGGCCGTGCCGTTGTCGGTGGCCAGGCCGCCTTCGAGCCAGAAGCCGGCCTTCAGGCCGCCACCGAGGTCTTCCACACCGCGAAAGCCCAGCCGGCTGCTGGACTGGCCGCCGCTGGACAGGCCGGTGACGCTGTTGGTGTCGCTGGACATGCGCACCAGCGAGGCATCGACCACGCCAAAGAGGGTGACGCTGGACTGCGCCTGGGCACCGGCGGCAGCGGCAAGGGTCAGGGCCGCGAGGGCAAGGGGTTTGAGTTTCATGGATTTCTCTTTATCGAAATGGCAGATCACCGGGGCATGGTGTGCCATGGGGCACGCATCCCGCCGGTCGGCACCCCGTGCCGGGGCGCTGCGTCGATTAGAAAAAGCCTGTGTGACAGTACTGGGGTAAACCCTTGTGCACCGAGCGGAAAATAAGCATGCATAGCAACAGCATCGCCGCCTGGTGTATACGCACGGGCAGGCGCCTGGGCACGGAGGCGGGTGCGCTGGAGCGCGAGGCCCTGCCGCTCAGGCCAGCAGTTCGGCAGGCAGCCAGCCGCGCAGGCTGTTGATGAAGGCCCAGCCGTCCACGCGCGGCAGGTCTTCGATGCGCACCACGGCCTCGGCCACACGCCCCTCGCGCAGGGCCACGGCACGGCCCACGCCGGGCAGCAGGCCGCAGGCCAGCGGCGGCGTGACCCAGCGGCCGTCCAGGCGCATGGCGATGTTGCCGAAGGTGCCCTCGGTGATCTCGCCCGCGCGGTTCCACAGCAGCGTGTCGAACACGCCCGGGGCCGTGGGCGCAAAGGCGGCGTAGTGCGCGCGGCGCGTGGTCTTGTGGCGCACGAACTCGCTGTCGGCCTCGTCGAAGGCACGGTGCGCCAGGCGCAGGCGCACCGGGGTGGGCGTGGGTTGCAGCGCAAAGGCCTCGGCGCGCGGCGCGCCCCGGCTGTCCAGCAGCAGGCGCACACGCCAGGCGCCCTGGGCGTGTTGCACCACCAGGGCCTGCAGGCAGGCCTGCACGCGGGCGGCGTCCCAGGGGTAGCCGAAGTGTGCTGCGGCCGCGGCCATGCGCGCCAAGTGGTCCGCCAGATGGCGGAGCTGTCCGCCATCGAGCGCCAGGGTTTCGAGCAGATCGAATGCGGCGCTGGCGCGCTCCACGAAGGCGCGCTTGTGGCGCCATTCGTGCCATTCGGCCTCGGCCTCGGCGCCCGAGGTGATGCCGCTGCCGATGCCGCAGGTGGCTTGCACCACCGCGCCCTGCGCTTGCAACACCACCGTGCGGATCGGCACATTGAAGGTCGCGGCCACGCCGCCCTCGCCGGGTGGCCCGTGCGGGCGCACCACGCCCACGGCGCCGCAGTACACACCGCGCGGCGCGGGCTCGAGTTCGCGGATGAGCTGCATGGCACGCACCTTGGGCGCCCCCGTGACCGAGCCGCAGGGGAACAGCGCTGCGAACACATCCGCCAGCGTGGTGCCGGCCCGCGTGCGCGCCTGCACATCGGAGGTCATCTGCCACACCGTGGGCAGGGCCTGGGTGTGGAACAGGCGCGGCACGCGCACGCTGTGCGGTTGCGCGATGCGCGAGAGGTCGTTGCGCAGCAGGTCCACGACCATCACGTTCTCGGCCCGCTCCTTGGGCGCCGTGCGCAGGTACTCGGCCTGCGCAGCGTCGGCCTCGGGCGTGGCGCCGCGCGGTGCCGTGCCCTTCATTGGGCGCGCCAGGATGTCGCCACCCGCGGCATCGCTGGTCCAGTCGAAGAACAGTTCGGGCGAGACCGACAGCACCTGGGTGCCGCCGGCATCGATGTGCGCGCAGTAGCCCTCGGGCTGGGTGCGGTGCAGCGCAGCGAACAGGGCGTCGGCGCTGCCCTGCAAGGCCCCATGCAAGGGCGCGGTGTAGTTGACCTGGTAGACCTCGCCATCGCGGATGGCCTGCTGGATGCGGTCCAGGGCCGCATCGAATTCGCCGCGCGGCAGGCCGGGTGTCCATGCCACCTCGGCGGGCGCATCGGCCCCCAGGGCATCAGGCCACGGCAAGGCCTGGTCGTGCACCGAGAACCAGGCCAGCGGCCCGTCAGCGGCGTGGGTCTGCAGGGCCGTATCGAAGGCCGCCGCCGCTTCGTAGCGCACATAGCCGATGCACCAGGCACCGGCCTGTGCGGCCGCATGCACGGCATCGAGCACACCGCGCACCTCGTGCAATCCACGGGCCACGAGCACGTCGCGCGGCGGACCGAAGGCATGGCGCAGGCGTGCACCAGCGCCCCCTTGCGGCAGGGTGAAGTCGATGCGGGAATGGGCGGTGGTCACGGCAATCGCGCCGCCCCGGGGGCGGCCAGGTCAGGGGAACGGTCAGGCCGCGCCCAGGTGCGGCACCAGCCCCGCCGCGGGCTGTTGTCCGCTCTTGAGCGCTGCGGTGAAGGCCAGCATGCGATCGATGGGCTGGCGCGCGCGCGGGATCAGCGCCGGGTCCACATGGACCGCATTGGCCCCGGTTTCGAGCACCCGCGCCACATCGGCCAGGCCGTTCATCGCCATCCAGGGGCAGTGCGCGCAGCTCTTGCAGGTGGCGCTGTTGCCCGCGGTGGGGGCCTCGTAGAAGACCTTGCCAGGGTTGAGCATGCGCAGCTTGTGCATCATGCCGTTGTCGGTGGCAACGATGAACTCGCGCGCATCCATCTCACGCGCGGCCTTGAGGATGGCCGAGGTCGAGCCCACCGCATCGGCCAGGGCCACCACATCGGCGGGGCTTTCGGGGTGCACCAGCACCTTGGCGCCAGGGTGCTCCTTTTTCAGCGCTTCGAGCTCGAAGGCCTTGAACTCGTCGTGCACGATGCAGGCGCCGTTCCAGAACAGCATGTCGGCCCCGGTCTCGCGCTGGATGTAGGCGCCCAGGTGGCGGTCGGGCGCCCACAGGATCTTGTGGCCCGCGGCCTTGAGCGCTGCGACGATCTCGAGCGCGCAGCTCGATGTCACAAGCCAGTCGGCGCGTGCCTTCACGGCGGCGCTGGTGTTGGCGTACACCACCACCGTGCGGTCCGGGTGGGCATCGCAGAAGGCGCTGAATTCGTCCACCGGGCAGCCCAGGTCGAGCGAGCAGGTGGCATCGAGGTCGGGCATGAGCACGGTCTTCTCGGGCGAGAGGATCTTGGCCGTCTCGCCCATGAAGCGCACGCCCGAGACCACCAGGGTCTGCGCCGCATGGTCGCGGCCGAAGCGCGCCATCTCCAGCGAATCGCTGACCAGGCCGCCGGTCTCCTCGGCCAGGTCCTGCAGGTCCGGGTGCACGTAGTAGTGCGAGACCATGACCGCGTTCTTTGCCTTGAGCAGGCGGCGGATGCGGTCCTTGAGCGCTGCACGCTCGGCCTGCGAGGGCTCGGGCGGCACGCGCGCCCAGGCGTGCTTCGTGGAGCACACAGCGCCGCCGTCTTCCAGCACCGTGAGCGGCTGGTCGTACTCGACCTCGATGCGGTTCAGCACCATCGCCTCGGTCATGACAGCTCCTGCAGGCGCATCGAGAAATCGGTGGCCTTGACGTCCTTGGTGAGGGTGCCGATGGAGATGCGGTCCACCCCGGTCTCGGCCAGTTCGCGCAGGCCATCGAGCGTGACGCCGCCCGAGATTTCGAGGATGGCGCGGCCCGCATTGAGGCGCACGGCCTCGTGCAGCATGGCCAGGGGCATGTTGTCGAGCAGCACCATGGTGGCACCGGCGTCGAGCGCCTCGGTCAGCTGGGCCAGGGTCTCCACCTCGATCTCGATGAAGGCGGCGCGCGCGCCCACCTGCTGCTGCGCGGCGCGCAGCACGGCCGTCACGCCACCGGCCGCGGCGATGTGGTTTTCCTTGATCAGCACCGCGTCGTGCAGGCCGATGCGGTGGTTGGTGCCGCCGCCCACGCGCACGGCGTACTTCTGCGCCAGGCGCAGGCCGGGCAGGGTCTTGCGCGTGTCGACGATGCGCGCGCGCGTGCCCGCCACCACGTCCGCATAGGTGGCCGTCTTGGTGGCCACGGCCGAGAGCAGTTGCAAAAAGTTGAGCGCCGTGCGCTCGGCACTGAGCAGCGCGCGGGCGCTGCCCTCGATCTCCAGCACCACCTGGTCGGCGTTGCAGCGCTGGCCCTCGGCCACATGCCAGGTCAGTTGCACGCCGGGGTCGAGCGCACGCAGGGCCGCCTCCACCCAGGGGCTGCCGCAGATCACGGCAGATTCGCGCGCCAGGATGCGCGCACGTGCGCGGCGCGCGGGGTCGATCAGGCCGGCGGTGAGGTCGCCGCTGCCCACGTCTTCGGCCAGGGCGCGGGCCACATCGGCACGGGCCAGGGCTGCCACGTCGGCACTTTTTTCATCGTCGCTGGGATGGGTCATGGGGCGCGAGCATAGCGACTTCTGGAACACGAAACTGGGACACCGCTGTCCCGGCTGCAAAGGACCTAGACTCCCGGCAATTTTTGTCCAGGGACGCCCCATGACCGATCCGACGCCTTCCTCCGCAACGCCCTACGGCACGCTGCCGCCGGCATCGCCACTGCCGCAGCGCCGCCCCCTGAGCCTGCCGCGCCTGGCGCAGATGCGCGCAGCGGGCGAAAAGATATGCATGCTCACGGCCTACGACGCGACCTTTGCGGCCGTCGCCGATGCGGCAGGTGTCGAGTGCATCCTGGTCGGCGATTCGCTGGGCATGGTCTGCCAGGGCCTGCCCAGCACCGTGGGCGTCACCCTGGACACCATGGCCTACCACACGGCCAGCGTGGCGCGCGGACTGCACCGCGTGCAGGGCACGGCCTGGCTGGTGGCCGACCTGCCTTATGGCACCTATGCCGAGAGCCGCGAACAGGCGCTGCGCAGCGCCTGTGTGCTGATGCAGGCGGGCGCCCACATGGTCAAGCTCGAAGGCGGCGGCTGGACCGCGCCCACGGTGGAATTTCTGGTGCAGCGCGGCGTGCCGGTCTGCGCCCACCTGGGCCTGACGCCGCAGACGGTGCACGCCCTGGGCGGCTACCGCGTGCAGGGCCGCAGCGACGATGCCGCGCGCACGCTGCGCAAGGAGGCGCACGAACTGCAGGACGCGGGCGCCGCCATGCTGGTGCTGGAGATGGTGCCCGCCGTGCTCGCCGCCGACCTCACGGCCGAGTTGCCGCACTGCCACACCATCGGCATCGGCGCAGGCAACGGCACGGCCGGCCAGGTGCTGGTGTTGCACGACATGCTGGGCATGAACCTGGGCAAGAACCCGAAGTTCGTCCACAACTTCATGCAGGACGCCGGCAGCGTGCGCGGCGCCATCGGGGCCTATGTGCGCTCCGTCAAGGAGGGCCGCTTTCCCGACAACACCCTGCATGCCTGGTAGTTGCCGACCGCCTCCTGCACCGATCCATCCGTTTTCTTTTCTTCTCGTTCGTTCCCCATGCTCATCGCCCACACCATCGACGACCTGCGCCAGGCCCTGGCCCCCTACCGCCGCCCGGCTTTCGTGCCCACCATGGGCAACCTGCACGACGGCCACATCGCGCTGGTCGAGCAGGCGCGGCCCCTGGGCGACGTGACGGTGGCCAGCATCTTCGTGAACCGCCTGCAGTTCCTGCCGCACGAGGACTTCGACAGCTACCCGCGCACCTGGGAGGCCGACTGCAACCGCCTGCAGGCTGCCGGCTGCGACGTGCTGTTCGCCCCACGCGAGGCCGACCTCTACCCCGAGCCCCAGACCTTCAAGGTGCAGCCGGACCCGGCCCTGGCCGACATGCTGGAAGGCCACTTTCGCCCCGGCTTCTTCACCGGCGTGGCCACCGTGGTGATGAAGCTGTTTGCCTGCGTGCTGGGTGCCAGCGGCGGCACGGCGGTGTTCGGCAAGAAGGACTACCAGCAGCTCATGGTGATCCGCCAGATGGTGCGCCAGTTCGCACTGCCCATCACCGTGGTGGCCGGCGAGACCCGCCGCGCGCCCGACGGCCTGGCCCTGAGCTCGCGCAACGGCTACCTGGGCCTGCAGGAACGGCAGGAGGCGGTGGCCTTGTCGCAGGCCTTGCGCCAGCTGGCTGCGCGCTGGGAGCAGCAGCCGTCGAGCGGGTTGGAGCTGGAACAGCAGGCGATGGATGGGTTGCGGGCGCGGGGGTGGCAGCCGGACTATCTGACGGTGCGGCGGCGGGGGGATTTGCAGCCTGCCGCGGCTGGGGACGCAGCAGGATCGCTGGTGGTTTTGGGGGCGGCGCGGTTGGGGGCTACGCGGTTGATTGACAACTGGGAGTTTTGAGGACTCATCCCTGGTCCCCTTGTCCTGATTTTTAAGCGGCATGCTTGCGTTGAGGGCGGGAGCCGGGATGTGCGCCCGGCGGCGCACCTACTTTCTTTTTGCGCATGTATAGACCGGGGACATGGTGAACAGGTGTGCGAGGACATG
>NZ_JACHLK010000013.1 GCF_014207955.1 Acidovorax soli | reverse complement strand
CCAGCACGAACGCCGTCTAATGAAAAGTGTTCACCATGTCTCCGCACAGGTGTTCACCATGTCCCCGGTCTGTACATGCGCAAAAAGAAAGTAGGTGCGCCGCCGGGTGCACATCCCGGCCTCCGCCCTCAAACAAGGCACACAACATCAGAGCGAAGCGACACACCCTAAAAAGAATCAGAACCGACGAGCCATCACGATATGCGCAATCCCCGCCTCCTCATAAGGCTCCCCCACCACAGCAAACCCAGCCCGCCGATAAAACCCCTCCGCACTGCTCTGCGCATGCAACTGCACCTCCCGATCTCCCCGCGCCTGCGAGGCGTCGACCAAGGCATCGAGCACCATGCGCCCCCACCGCGTTCCCCGCACCGACCGGTCCACCGCCAGCCGCCCGATGCGCCCCACCCCCGGTGCCTCCTGCAGCAACCGGCCCGTGGCAATCGCCTGGCCCAGGCGGTTGTAGACCACCGCATGGCGTGCCGTGGCATCGAGCGCATCGGCCTCGATCTCGGCGGGTATGCCCTGCTCGGTCACGAACACCGCCGTGCGCAGGCGGCCCGCGTCGCGGCCCAGCGCGTTCCAGTCGCCGGTCTTGACGTCGGCCAGGTCCTCGCCGGCCTCAAAGCCCGTGATGATCTGGCGCAGCACCTCGGGCACGGGGCGCGACTTCTGCGCCACCGGGTCGGCGAACACATAGACCAGTTCGCCCGAGACCAACAGGCGCTCGCCGCTGAAGATGCCGGCCTCGAACACACACGAGGAGTTGCCCACACGCGCGCAGCGCATGCCCACGTCCAGCGTGTCGTCCATGCGTGCCGAAGCGTGGTATTCCAGGCTCGCCTTCTTCACGAACATCTCGCCCTGCAGCGCATGCATGCTGGCGTCGTAAGGCAGGCCCAGGGCGCGCCAGTACTCCGACATGGCGTTGTCGATGTACATCAGGTAGTGGCCGTTGAAGACGATCTTCTGCATGTCCACCTCGGCCCAGCGCACGCGCAGGCGGTGGAAGCAGCGGAAATCACGGCGTTGGGGTTGTTGGGCCATAAGCAAAAAACGTCTCACTCCATGTGGAAAGCGGCACGCAGCGCGCGCGCCGCGTCGGCGTGGGCCTGGCGCGCCTCGGGGATCGCGCGGCCCATCTTGATGAATTCGTGCGTCACGCCACGGTAGATCTCCAGGTCCACTGCCACGCCCGCCGCACGCAGCTTGTCGGCATAGTCGACCCCCTCGTCCACCAGCGGATCGCACTCGGCCAGGCCGATCCAGGCGGGCGCAATGCCCTCCACATCGTCGGCATGCAAGGGCGCAAAGCGCCAGTCATTGCGCTCTTCGCGGGTGCCTACGTACTGGCCGAAGAACCAGGTGATGGCCGGCTCGTCGAGCACCAGGCCGCTGGCGAAGCGCGTGTGCGAGGGCGTGTCCTGGTGCGCCGCGCAGCCGGGGTAGATGAGCAGCTGCAGCGCCAGCGCCAGGCCCGCGTCGCGCGCCAGGATGGCACTCACCGTGGCCAGCGTGCCCCCCGCGCTGTCGCCGCCCACGGCGATGCGCTCCGCGTCGGCGCCCAGGCGTGCGGCATTCGCATGCAGCCAGGCCAGCGCATCCCAGGCATCGTTGCTGGCCGTGGGAAAGCGGTATTCCGGTGCCAGCCGGTAATCGAGCGAGACCACCATGCAGCCCGCCAGCCGCGCGAGTTCGCGGCACAGGATGTCGTGCGTGCCGATGCCGCCGATGGTGAAGCCGCCACCGTGCGTGTACAGCAGCACGGGCAGCGGTGTACCCGTGGAGGGCGCATACAGGCGTGCGGGCAGCGCATGGCCGTCGCGTGCGGGGATGGTGAAGTCCTCCACGCGCGGCAGCGCGGCCTTGGGCACTTCAAGCACATCGGCACCAGCCGCGTAGGCCTTGCGCGCATCCTGCGGGGTGCGGGTGTACAGCGGTGGGTGGCCCGCACGCGCCATGCGTTCGAGCACGCTGCGCATCTGGGGGGTCAGGCGGTGGGCGTGGAGAGACAGATCGGTCAACGCAAAGGCTTTCTCAGGAACAAAAAAAAAGGAAAAGCGAGGCCTACTTGAAGGTCACGCGCACCGGCGCGGCACCTGGCAGGCCGTCGTAGGTGGCCGTGACCGACAGGCCGGCCTTGGGCGGCAGCAGCGGCGAGAACGATCCCAGGCTCACCAGGTCGCCCGGCTGCAGGCTGATGCCCTCTTTCTGCAGGGCAGCGGCCAGCCAGGTGACGGCGTTGAGCGGGTGCTCCAGGATATCGCTGCCCTTGCCACCGCCCAGGCGTGCCCCACTGCCATCAGTGAGCGAGACATTCATGTCGGCCAGGGCATTGAGCAGGGCATGGCGCTCGGCCCGGTAGGGCGGCACCGGCAGCGGCGTGCCCGCAACGCCCAGGCGCGCGCCCACGTTGATGGCCGTGACACCCGCGCCATTGAGCTGGGGCGGCGCCTGCACCATCAGGTCGGGCAGTTCGATGAAGGGAATGACCTGGTCGATCGCATCGAGCACGTCCTCGGGCGTCTTGGCATGGTTGATGGCGGCGCTTTTCACGCGCACCAGCATGTCGGCCTCGTACAGCGCGCGGGCGCCAAACGCCGCTTCCACGCTGGCACCGCTTGGCAGCACCATGCCCTCGTAGAGCTTGCCCCACACGGGCTTGTCGGTGTTGAAGCGCTTTTGCACGGCCGGGTTCGTGAGCCCCGCCTTGTAGCCCACAACCTTGCCCATGCGCTGCGTCAGCAGTTGGTTGAACTTGCCGCGTGTGCACGCTCCATCGGCGTCCGAGAGGTTCACCGGGTTGGGCGCCGGCGTGCGCGCCACGTAGTGCGCAAGCAGCTCGGCGGCCTGCGCGTCGGTCAGGCAATCGGCCTGCACCGCTGTCACGCACGTGACGAACAAAGTGGCGGCCATGAGGGTTTGCTTCAGGGTCATCGGTGTCTCCCAGTTGTACATTGTTCAGAACCTGCCAGATATCGTAAACGCATCCTTACAAAGCCATGGCCTTCATCTACTACGTCACCCAGATCCAGTTCGAGTTCGGCGCCGTGAAGCTGCTGCAGCAGGAATGCGCGCGCGTGGGCATCAGCCGCCCGCTGGTGGTGACGGACCCCGGGGTCAAGGCCGCGGGCGTGCTGCAGAAAGCGCTCGATGCGCTCACGGGCCTGCCCGTGGCGGTGTTCGACCAGACCCCGGCCAACCCGACCGAGGCCGCCGTGCGCGCTGCCGTCGAGGTGTACCAGCGCGAGGGCTGCGATGGCCTGATCGCCGTGGGCGGCGGCTCGGCCATCGACTGCGCCAAGGGCATCGCCATTGCCGCCACGCACGAGGGTCCGCTCACCCACTACGCCACCATCGAAGGCGGCTCGCCGCGCATCACCGAGCGCGCCGCACCGCTGATCGCCGTGCCCACCACCAGCGGCACGGGCAGCGAGGTGGCGCGTGGCGCCATCATCATCGTGGACGACCACCGCAAGCTCGGCTTCCACTCCTGGAACCTGGTGCCCAAAACCGCCATCTGCGACCCCGAACTCACGCTGGGCCTGCCGCCATCGCTCACGGCCGCCACGGGCATGGACGCCATCGCGCACTGCATGGAGACCTTCATGTCGGCCGCGTTCAACCCGCCGGCCGACGGCATTGCGCTGGATGGCCTCACACGCGGCTGGGCGCACATCGAGCCGGCCACGCGCAACGGCGGCGACCGCGATGCGCGCCTGCAGATGATGAGCGCCAGCATGCAGGGGGCCATGGCCTTCCAGAAGGGCCTGGGCGCCGTGCACTCGCTCAGCCACAGCCTGGGCGGCGTGAACCCGCGCCTGCACCACGGCACGCTCAACGCCATGTTCCTGCCCGCCGTCGTGCGCTTCAATGCGCAGGCCGAATCGGTGCAGCAGGACCGGCGCCTGGAGCGCATGGCCCATGCCATGGGCCTGGCCGGCGCGGGCGACATCCCCGAGGCCATCCGCGACATGAACGCCCGCCTGGGCCTGCCCACGGGCCTGGCGGCCATGGGTGTGAGCGAGAGCATGTTCGACGACATCATCAAGGGCGCCATGGCCGACCACTGCCACAAGACCAACCCGCGCATCGCCACGCCCGAGGAATACCGGGACATGCTCGCACAATCGCTGTAGTGCCGGGCAGCCTGGCGCAGGCTGCGGCGCCCTGCGCAACTGCGCCTTCCGCCCCCTCCCCCATCCGGGCGGGGTGCGGGCTGCGCACGTGCGGCTAAACTGCTGCACTGTCAAACAATAATTAACAAAGTAATTAACGAGCCGGCGCGGCAAGGCGCCAGGCTCCGTTGCCACTGCTGAGCGAGGCGGCATGCATGGTGGGAGTGCATGGCTGGCGCGCAGGCCGGGCCCTTGGCGCGCCACCCGACACCGGCGGGCGCCGGCCGATGGCGGTGCTGCGCGCGCTCTTTCCTTCATCCATTCCATGAAATGACGGGCTGATCCATCCATGCGCGCAGAAAAACTCAGGGCCTGGCTGACGCAGGGAAGCACCCCCCGGCTGTACCTCGCGATCCTGGCGATCATCGTGGCCGTCGTGGCCGTGCGCTACCAGCAGTTGGTGTCCCTCGAAGAGCAGGAGGCCCACGACCGTGCCACAGCGGAACTTGCGCGCGTGGGCGACGCCCTGCTGCCCGCGCTGGTGGCGCTGGACTCCATCCATACAGAGGCCGCCGCCCGTGTGCTGCGCAGCGCGCCCGAGCGCTTCGGCCCCGCCGTGCGGTCCCTGCAATGGCAGGTACCGGGCCAGCCCCCCATCCAGTGGGCCGCGCCTGCGATGGCCATGGAGGCCCCCGCCTGGTTCGCCCGCCTGCTGGACATCGCCCCCCCCGAACAACGCTTCGGCCAGGTGTTCACCGACGGCCGCACCGGCGTGCTCACCGTCACCGCCGACCCGGGCATCCTGGTGGACCGGGTGTGGAGGACCGTGGTGGTGCAGGCACGCATCTCGGCGCTGAACATCTTCACCATCCTGTTCCTGCTGACCCTGATCCTGCGCGCCAATGCCCGCATGCTGCGCCGCCTGACCGAGGCCACGGACCGCTTCCGCCAGGGCCACCTGGACACGCGCATGGAGGCCAAGGGCACCCTGGAATCGCGCGCCGTGGCGGGCACCTTCAACGACATGGCGGGCAAGGTGCAGTCGCTGGTGCACTCGCTGCGCGAGACACAGCAACTGCAAAGCGAGCAGCTGCACTTCACGCGCCAGCTCATCGACGCCCTGCCCCTGCCGGTGTTCGTGCGCGAGGCGGACGGCACCTTCATCGACGCCAACCGCGCCTGGCAGCGCCTGTTCCAGAACGGCGACCCCGGCCTGCCGGGCCAGGGCCTGTTCCCCGGCCTCACGGCGCCGCACCTGCTCTCGCCCGCCCAGTCGCGCCAGTTGGCCATGTCGCAGGACAACGAGGTCCTGGTGCAGCCCCCGGGCCACATGGCACGCACCATGGCCTACTACGAAGCGCCCTTCACCAGCACGAAGGGCACCGTGGCCGGCACCGTGGGCACCCTGGTCGACATCACCGAGCGCAAGCGCGCCGAGCAGGCGCTGCGCAACGAGAAGGACCGCGCCCAGGTCACCCTCGCCTCCATCGGCGATGGCGTCATCACCACCGACCTGGCCGGCTGCATCGAGACCATCAATGAAGCCGCCCAGCTCATGACCGGCTATACCGCCGAGCAGGCCATCGGAGCCCTGCTCGACGACGTCTTTCGGCTGTACGAGGAGCCCGCGAGCCAGGCGGCCACCCGGGCCACCGGCGATGCCTCCATGGCAGCATCCACCCGCCCAGCCATGCAGGAAGTGCTGCTGCACCGTTCGGGCGAGCGCTATGCCATCGAGTACACGGCCTCGGCCATCCGCCAGGGCGGCGGTCGTGCCTCGGGCTGCGTGCTGGTGTTCCGCGACGTGACCGAAGCCAGCCACCTGCGCCACCAGATCTCCTGGCATGCGCGGCACGACGGCCTGACGGGCCTGCTCAACCGCGCCTCGCTGGCCGAGCGGCTCACGCATGCCCTGTTTGTGACGGGCCGCAGCCCCACGCTGCTGGCCGTGTGCATGCTCGACCTGGACCATTTCCAGGCCATCAACGACACCCACGGCCACCGCATGGGCGACCGCCTGCTCAAGGAGGTGGCCCAGCGCCTGAACAGCTTCGCCACCGGCAGCAGCGCTGCGGCGCGCCTGGGTGGCGACGAGTTCGTGCTGCTGCTCAACCACCAGACTGACGTACCCGCGATCGAAGAGCAGGTGCGCCAGCTCATGCAGCAGCTGGCCGCGCCCTATGCCATCGACGACCGCGTGCTGCACACCACGGCCAGCGTGGGCGTGGCCGTGTTCCCGCAGGACGACGTGAACCCCGACACCTTGCTGCGCCAGGCCGACCAGGCCATGTGCCAGGCCAAGCGCTCGGGCCGCAACCGCATGCACCTGTTCGACGTGCAGCTCGACCATGCGGTGCAGACCCAGCACTCACGCCAGACCCGCCTGGCCCAGGGCCTGCAGGCCGGCGAGATGCGCCTGTACTACCAGCCCAAGGTCAACCTGCGCACCGGCGAGGTGTTCGGCATGGAGGCCCTGCTGCGCTGGCAGCACCCCGAGCAGGGGCTGCTGGGCCCCCAGCATGTGCTGCCCCTGCTGGAGGACCCCGAGGTCGTGGCCGAACTGGGCGAGTGGGTGCTGCGCGAGGCCCTGTCCCAGATGCGGCAATGGAGCCTGGCCGGCCTGCAGTGGGAAGTCAGCGTGAACATCGCGGCCCAGCATTTCCAGCGCGCAGGCTTTGTGGACCGGCTCAAGGAGCTGCTGCTGACCTGCCCCGAGGTGCCGCCCGCCCGGCTGGAGCTGGAGATCCTGGAATCCGCCGCGCTGCAGGACATGCAGTACATGCGCAGCATGATGCACAGCTGCCAGGCGCTCGGCGTGCGCTTCGCGCTCGACGACTTCGGCACGGGGTTCTCATCGCTGTCCTACCTCAAGCGCCTGCCGGCCGAAACCATCAAGATCGACCAGTCCTTCGTGCATGGCATCCTGCACGACGAAGACGACCTGACCCTGGTCAACGCCATCGTCACGCTGGCCCGGGCCTTCAAACGCCATGTGATTGCCGAGGGTGTGGAAACCCCGGCCCATGGCGACAAGCTGCTCGCGCTGGGCTGCGAACGCGCCCAAGGCTTCGGCATCGCGCCCCCCATGCCTGCACACGAGGTGCCGGCATGGACCCGGGCCTACGAGCAGGCCGCAGGCCTGCAGCGGACCGCGGCGCCAGCGCCCACGCGCTGAAAGCCTTTCTTACGGATTTGCATTGGGCCGTATGGCTAGGCGGGAGCCGCAGACAGTGCTGTAGCACGGCAAGGCGAACCAACGACGCTAGACGGCCAAAGGCAAATCCGTATCAGAGGGGGCGCAGTATGGCCATGTCGGGCCGGTGCAGCCACTCGGCAAACTCATCGGCCAGCTGGCGGCTGGCGGCCGTGGCCGCCAGCCAGGCCTTGGCCCGGGCGGCACTGTCGGTGCCGTAGTGCGTGAAGTCGTTGCGGTCGGGCAGCTTGCTGTTGGGCAGCGCACGCACCCAGTCGGGGTTGGGCGAGAGCACCACCATGGAGTCGAGCGCACCCGTGGAACGGTGGCGCCACTTGAGCCCCTTGTCCAGCCAGCCGGGCACCACCTGCTGCTGGAAATGCGGGTACAGCACCAGGCCGCCGCCGGCCCGGGCCGCGCCCTCCACCACCTGCGCCACGGGCGTCTGGTGGTAGCCCAGGTGCAGGTGGTAGTCGGTGATGCCGCCATCCCAGTACGCACCACGCGGGGCGCCCGGAATGTCATGCACGGCCTGCAGCACGAAGGGGATGGAACAGCTGGCCTGCAGTGCGGGCATGAAATTCTGCGGGGTGAGCCCCACCTGGCGCGTGCGGAAGTCTGCCGTGCTGAAGGGCAAGGCCGCCCCGGTGGCGGCGCCGTCCTCGGGCGAGGAGAACACCACCCGCTCCAGCCAGGCGCCCAGCGCCTTGCGGTGCAGCGTGTTGCTCACGAAGGCCCCCAGGTAGCCAAGCGGCGTGCCCACCCGGTGCTCGCGCGCCAGCACATGCCGCCCGCGCGAGGTGACGATGTGCAGGTGAAAGCGCGGGTGGCTCAGCACCTCCTCCACCCGCCCCCCATAGAAGGCCTGCAGGTTCTGGCCAAAGCGCTCGCTCACGTGCGAGGCCGGAGGGCGCTTCTTGCCCGGGGGCACTTCATAGCTCTGGTGGATGTAGTCGTGCTCCAGCCGCTCAAAGGCGGCCACCGACGACTGCAGGCAGGCCGTCGCCATGCGCCAGGCACCGATGGAGGCGCCCACCAGGTGCACCGGCTGGCTGGAACGGGGAAGCCATTCGCCAAAGACAAACCGGTCCAGCGGGCCGAGGATCAGGCCCTTGGGGCCGCCGGCCGCCGCAGGGATCACACTCACATCGCCCGCTTGCAGGCCGTGCTGTTCAAGGTGCTGACGGGCGCGCGGGCCCGCGTGGATGCGCAGTGCTTTCATGCCCTGCATTGTCCCAGAGCCAGAACCCGGGCTCAGACCACGTAATCGGCGGCAGTCTCGGGGCGCACGTTCCAGTCGATGGGATCTTGCTGCAGCACCATGTCGATGTCCAGGCCCAGCACCAGGCCCACCTCGCCCGGGAAGGAGACGGCCAGTTCGTTTTCGTTGAGCCCGGCCTCGCGCGCCCGGGCGCGCCATGAGGCCAGGTGGATCACACCAGCCAGCGGTTCATAGGCCTTGTTCTCGAACGGCGCATCCTGGTACTGCAGGGCGTCGACCACCACCTCGGGCAGTTGCCAGCGCCGTGCGAGGCCAGCCGACACCTTGCCATAGCAGTAGCCGAAGATGCGCTGCTCCACCTTGGTACGGCGCATGTCCAGCGGCGGCACCAGGGTGTTGACCGAATGGGCCTTCTCCGGATCGGCCAGGTGGATCACGAGCTCGCCCAGGCCGTGCAGCAGGCCGGCCGTGTAGGCGGCGATCTGGTCATGGTGCACCAGGCCCGCGAGCGAGCGCGAAAGCTTGGCGGTGTTGAGGCTGTAGCGCCAGAACTGCTGCATGTTGACCCCGGGCACGGAGCGCGAGGTGGTACCCAGCGGCGCCGAGGTGACCAGGCCGCGCAGTTGCGCCGTGCCCAGCAGGGCCAGGGCCTGGGGAATGCCGGCGATCTGGCGCGGCATCTGGAAGGCAGGGGAGTTGGCCAGCTCCAGCAGGCGCGCTGCCAGGGCCGGATCGGTGCCGAAGAGCTGGTTCATGCGCCGCAGGCTGGGCTCGGGCTGGGCCAGCTCGCTCATGAGCAGGGCCACCGTGCGCGGCAGGCTGGGCAGGGCTGCCGGCTGTGCCAGCAGTGCATTCAACTCCATGGGTGATCGGGCGTCTGGTGGGACAAGCGCCGATTATGGCGCTGCCCGCAGCCCCCGCCCATCACCCATTCTTGCCATGCCGTCTTACCTGCACGGGCGGTTCCTGTGGCCGTACCAACGGTCAGGGGCAGCGCAGTATCAGTTACGCATTGCGCTGCGCGCCACCTACGGTGTATGAAACCGGCGCCGCCAGGGCCAGTGCCCCCGTGCAAGGGCCGCCCCGCCGCACTGGGGGCGTCCCCCTCCCAGATTGCGAAGCAATATGAGAGAGGGGTGAAGGCGCGAAGCGACTCAGGGGGTGCTTCGCTTCACCTGTTGCAGCTTGGCAAAGGCCGAGGCCATGGCCGACTGCTGCACCGGCTCGGGCGCACGGCGCCCGCCCTGCTGCTGGCCACGCCCCGCGCTCTCGAAGCGGTTGTCGCGGTAGCCACCCCGGTCGCCGCCCTGGCGCGGCGGCGCATCGCCGAGCTTCATCGACAGGCCGATGCGCTTGCGCTCCACGTCCACTTCCATGACCTTGACCTTGACGATGTCGCCCGTCTTGACCACCTCTCGCGCGTCGTTGACGAACTTGTGCGCCAGTTGGCTCACGTGCACCAGGCCGTCCTGGTGCACGCCCAGGTCCACGAAGGCGCCGAACTGGGCCACGTTGCTCACCGTGCCCTCCAGGATCATGCCTTCCTTGAGGTCCTTGATGTCTTCCACGCCGTCGTTGAAGCGCGCCACCTTGAAGTCCGGGCGCGGGTCGCGGCCGGGCTTTTCGAGCTCGCCCAGGATGTCCTTGACCGTGATCACGCCGAACTTCTCGTTGGCGAAGAGCTCGGGCTTCAGGGTCTTGAGCATGTCGCTGCGGCCCATGATCTCGGCCACGGCCTTGCCGGTCTTCTCCAGGATCTGCTCGACCACGGGGTAGGTCTCGGGGTGCACGCCGGTCATGTCCAGCGGGTTCTCGCCACCGCGGATGCGCAAAAAGCCCGCACTCTGCTCGAAGGTCTTGGCACCCAGGCCAGCCACGTCCATGAGCTGCTTGCGGCTCTTGAAGGCGCCATTGGCCTCGCGCCAGCGCACCACAGCCTTGGCCACGCTGGCCGACAGGCCCGACACGCGGCTGAGCAGGGGCACGCTGGCCGTGTTCAGGTCCACACCCACGGAGTTCACGCAGTCCTCGACCACGGTGCCCAGGGTGCGGGCCAGTTCGCTCTGGTTCACATCGTGCTGGTATTGGCCCACGCCGATGCTCTTGGGGTCGATCTTCACCAGCTCGGCCAGTGGGTCCTGCAGGCGGCGCGCAATGCTGGCAGCGCCGCGCAGGCTCACGTCCACGTCGGGCATCTCCTGCGAGGCGTATTCGCTGGCGGAGTAGACCGAGGCGCCGGCCTCGCTCACCACCACCTTCTCGATCACGCGCTCGGCCTTGGCCGCCAGCTTGATCAGGTCGGCCGCCAGCTTGTCGGTCTCGCGGCTGGCCGTGCCGTTGCCGATGGCGATCAGGTTCACGCCATGCTTGTCGGCCAGCTTGGCCAGCGTGTGCAGCGAGCCTTCCCAGTCGCGGCGCGGCTCGTGCGGATACACGGTGGCGGTTTCCACCAGCTTGCCCGTGGCGTCCACCACGGCCACCTTCACGCCGGTGCGGATGCCCGGATCCAGGCCCATCACCACGCGCGGGCCGGCCGGCGCGGCCAGCAGCAGGTCGCGCAGGTTGTCGGCAAACACCTTGATGGCAACCTTCTCGGCCTCGTCGCGCAGGCGGGCAAACAGGTCGCGCTCGGTCGACAGGCTCAGCTTCACGCGCCAGGTCCAGGCCACGCATTTGCGCAGCAGGTCGTCGGCCGGGCGGCCGGCATGGCTCCAGCCCAGGTGCAGGGCGATCTTGCCCTCGGCGATGCTGGGCTTGCCCGGCTCGGGCTCCACCGGCAGCACCAGCTTGCCTTCGAGGATCTCCAGCGCGCGGCCGCGGAACACGGCCAGCGCGCGGTGCGAGGGCACGCGGCCGATGGGTTCGTCGTACTCGAAATAGTCGCGGAACTTGGAGACCTCGGGGTCGTTCTCGTTCTTGCCGTCGATCTTCTTGCTGCGCAGCAGGCCCTCGGCCCAGAGCCACTCGCGCAGCGATTGCACCAGCACGGCATCTTCGGCCCAGCGCTCGGACAGGATGTCGCGCACGCCGTCGAGCACGGCCGGCACGGTGGAGAAGTCGGCACCGGTCTTGCCGTCGTCCAGCACCTCGGGGGGTTTGGTGAAGGCTGCGGCCTCGGCCGCAGGGTCCAGCGTGGGGTCGGCAAACAGCTTGTCGGCCAGCGGCTCGATGCCGAATTCGCGCGCCATCTGGCCCTTGGTGCGGCGCTTTTGCTTGAACGGCAGGTAGATGTCTTCCAGCTCCTGCTTGGTCGGCGCGGCGGCAATGGCCGCGCGCAGCGCGTCGGTCAGCTTGCCCTGCTCGTCGATGCTCTTGAGCACGGCCACGCGGCGGTCTTCGAGCTCGCGCAGGTAGGACAGGCGCGCTTCGAGCTCGCGCAGTTGCACGTCGTCCAGCCCGCCCGTCACTTCCTTGCGGTAGCGGGCGATGAAGGGCACCGTGGCGCCCCCGTCGAGCAGTTCCACCGCTGCACGCACCTGGGATTCACTGACTTTGATTTCTGCGGCCAACTGCCGGACGATCTGCTGCATGGGGGGCAAACTCTCTGAAACTCGAAAAAATACGCGAAGCGCGCGAGTTTGCCACAGGCACTTCTGGTAACAGGTACGAAGCCTCGTCCCCGGAGCGGCGCACAATCGCTTTTCCCGGGAGCATGCATGGACACCGTACCGCTGACGACACTGCAGGACATGGCGGCCTTCGCCCTCTCCTCACCCACGCTGGCCGCACAAGCACGCAGCCTCGCCGTGGGCACCAGCCTGCGCTTCAGGCCCGATCAGATCGTGGACGGCAGCCCGGTACAGCAGGCGCTGGCCGCGCGCTTGTCCATGCCCTTTGTGGTGCGGCGCATCGCCCTGGCCGATATCCCCGCCGAATATGGCCTGCAGGAGGGTGATCTGGCCCCGGGCACGCTGACCTTCCTGGTGGCACCGCAGGCCGAGCCCGGCAACGGGCAACTGGCCACCCTCGATCCGCAATAACCCCGCAGCGCCGCAGGCCAGGCCCATGCACAATGGGCATTGCACCGACGACATGGTCTTTTGCCCCTGATGACGCCCCTTTCCTTCCCCATCCGCACGGAATGCCCGCCCGGCGCCTGTGTCTGCGAGCGGGACGCGCTGATGCAGGCCCCGGGCGGCGACACCCGCATCCTGCAGCTCACACAGGCAGAAGAGAAAAAGCTCATCACCCGGCTCGAAAACATCACCAGCCTGGCCGACCTGCGCCGCATGCAGGAGCGCATGGAGCAGCAGCTGGGCATCCGCATCGCCATCAGCCTCAGTCCCAACGAGGTGCGCACCCTGCGCGGCATCGCCATCCTGGTGGAAGAACAGCGCGGCCTGTGCCGCAAGACCCGCCAGTCCATCCCCGCCGCCATCAAGAAGGGCATGGACCAGCGCCCGGAGATCGCCTACGAACTGCTCGACGAGGGCGGACTGTTCGCCAGCTCCTGACACCTGGATCGGCAGTGACGGCCCAGGATGGCGCTACCATCCTGCCATCCCCCGCATCTGTTCCCCCGTTGTCCCGGAGTCCCCATGGCCGCTGCTGAATCAGGCACCGAACTCGTCAAAGTCGTCGTGCTGCTGGCCGCGGGCGTCATCGCCGTCCCGCTGTTCAAGCGGCTGGGCCTGGGCTCGGTACTGGGCTACCTGGCTGCGGGCCTGGCCATCGGCCCCTTCGGCCTGGGCTTCTTCAGCGAGGCGCAGACCATCCTGCACGTGGCCGAGCTCGGGGTGGTGATGTTCCTCTTCGTCATCGGGCTGGAGATGCAGCCCACGCGGCTGTGGAACCTCCGGCGCCAGATCTTCGGGCTGGGCCTGGCCCAGGTCGTGGTCTGCATCGCCCTGCTCACCGCCACAGGCGTGCTCGCAGGCCTCGCAGCCCCGGTGGCCTTCATCGCAGCCTCGGGCTTCGTGCTGTCCTCCACGGCCATCGTGATGCAGTTGCTCGACGAGAGCGGCGACACCTCCACCCCGCGCGGCCAGCGCATCGTCTCCATCTTGCTGCTCGAAGACCTGGCCATCGTGCCGCTCTTGGCCATCGTGGCCTTTCTCTCGCCCGCGCCGGCGGGCGAGGCTGTCTCGCGCTGGGTCACCGTGGGCGTGGCCCTGGCCGCCGTGGTGGGCCTGGTGGCGGTGAGCCGCTGGCTGCTCAACCCCTTGTTCAGCGTGCTGGCGCGCGCCAAGGCGCGCGAGGTCATGACCGCCGCCGCCCTGCTGGTAGTGCTGGGCGCGGCACTGGCCATGCAGTGGGGCGGGCTGTCGATGGCCATGGGCGCCTTCGCCGCCGGGGTGATGCTGTCCGAATCGACCTTCCGCCACCAGCTCGAGGCCGATGTGGAGCCCTTCCGCGGCATCCTGCTGGGCCTGTTCTTCATGGGCGTGGGCATGGCACTCGACATCCCCCTGGTGCTGCAGAACTGGCCCCTGCTGCTCGGCGGCGTGCTGGTGTGCATGGCCGTCAAGGGCATCGGCGTGTACGCCGTGGCACGTTTCACCAAGGCCGCGCATGGCGAGGCCTTGCAGCGCACCATGCTCATGGCCCAGGGCGGCGAGTTCGCCTTCGTGCTGTACTCGGCCGCCGCCACGGCCGGCATCGTGGAGGCGCGCATGAATGCCGTTCTCACCGCCGCCGTCATCCTCTCCATGGCGCTCACACCGCTGGCCGTGCTCTCGCTGCGCTGGCTCATGCCGCCCGAGCCTGCGCAGAACATGGACGGCATCGAGGCCGCCGACGACCTGAAGGGCACGGTGCTCATCATCGGCTTCGGCCGTTTCGCGCAGATCGCCAGCCAGTTGCTGCTGGCGCGCGGCGTGGACATCGCCATCATCGAGAACGACACGGACATGATCCGCGCGGCCTCGCACTTCGGCTTCAAGGTCTACTACGGCGATGGCACGCGCCTGGATGTGCTGCACGCCAGCGGCGCGCACCACGCCAAGTCCATCCTGGTGTGCACCGACGATGCCAAGACCACCACCCACATCGTGGAGCTGCTCAAGCACGAATGCCCGCTGGTCCCCGTGCTGGCGCGTGCCTTCGACCGCCAGCACGCCATCGAACTGCTGCGCCTGGGCGTGGACTACCAGATGCGCGAGACCTTCGAGTCGGCCATGGGCTTCGGCATGCAGGCGCTCGCGACCCTGGGCGTGGACCCCGAGGAAGTGGCCCAGGTGGCCGCCAACATCCGCGAGCGCGATGCCGAGCGCCTGCAGCTGGAGCTGGCCGGCGACAAGGACGGCGCGCGCAATTTCTTCCAGGGCAACAAGTGGATCCCCACGCCCCTCACGCAGCCGCAACGCGAAGGCCGCGCCCTCAATGAAGAGGCCGCTGACGCCATCGAGGAGCCACTGCAGCCTGCCGCAGCCACGCCGCTGGCATGAGCAACCGCATCCAGGACGACCTGTTCGGCGGCCCTCCTGCTCCGCCACCGCCCCCTCCTCCTGCGCCAGCACCCGCCGCTGAAGAGGCTGCTCCCAAGCGCAAGAAAGGCATCGGCGTCGCCGCCCAGCCGCAGGACGAGGCCCTGCACGCCCTGGCCAAGCGGCTACCGCCCCAGCTGCGCCTGGGCACCTCCACCTGGACCTACCCGGGCTGGAAGGGCCTGGTCTGGGAGGGCGAACACTCCGAGGCCCAGCTCTCCAAGAACGGCCTGCCCCTCTATGCCCAGCACCCGCTGCTGCGCACGGTGAGCATCGACCGCAGCTTCTACCGCCCGCTCACGGTGAGCCAGTACGAGCGCTATGCCAGCCAGGTGCCCGACGACTTCCGCTTCGTGGTCAAGGCCCCGAGCCTGGTCACCGATGCCCTGGTGCGCAGCGAGGACGGACGCGGCCGCGAGCCCAACCCCGCCTTCCTCAACGCCGACTTGGCACGCACCGAGTTCGTCGAGCCCGCGCTGCAGGGCCTGGGCCACAAGATCGGGGCGCTGGTGTTCCAGCTCAGCCCCCTGCCCATGGAGCAGCTCGATCGCCTGCCCGAAGTGCTGCAGCGCCTGCGTGCCCTGCTGCGGGCCCAGCCCAAGGTGGCACCCATTGCGCCCGACGGCATTCTGGCCGTGGAGGTGCGCGACCCCGAGTGGGTGCGCGAGCACTGGATCGGCCCCGACTTCGCGGCCGTTCTGCGCGAGGCCGGCGCCACCTACTGCATCGACCTGCACCCCAAGATGCCGCCGCTGGCCGATCAGCTGCCCATGCTGCGCGCCCTGTGGCCCGGCCCCCTGGTCTGCCGCTGGATGCTCAACACCGTGCATGGCCCCTATGGCTACGAAGAGGCGGAAAAACTCTACGAGCCCTTCGACCGGGTGCACCACCCCGACCCCGAGAACCACGAGGCGCTGGCACGCCTCATCACCGGCGTGACCGGCGCGGGCCAGAACGCCTATATCTGCATCAGCAACCATGCCGAGGGCTCGGCGCCCCGCACCATCCGCACGCTGGCCGAACGGGTGGCAGCCCAACCGCCAGCGGCTCGCAGGGGCTGATCAGGCCTTGGCCGCAACCACGTGCGGGTGGTCGCTGTGCCCTGCCAGCGTGATCCAGGCGAGCGCCACCCCCACCAGCGCCCCCGTGGCCATGCCCACCACCATGGGCAAGGGCTTGCCGTTGGCGAACAGGCCCACGATGCCCATGGCCGCGGCACCGGTGAGCATCTGCAGCGTGCCCAGCAGGGCCGATGCCGTGCCCGCGATGGCGCCATGCTTTTCCAGCGCCAGCACCGAGGTGGTGGGGATCACCAGCCCCATGAGCGCACTGGCCACGAAATACAGGCCGATCAGCACCGCCAACTGGTCGCCGCCGAGCAGGTAGTAGCCCAGCATGGCCACCATGACCATGCCCGAGCCCGTGGCTGCCACTTTGACCAGGCGCACCAGCCCGAAGCGCTCGCCCAGCGCCGCGGTGAACTGCGAGGTGCCGATGAAGGCCGCGGCATTGACCGAAAACGCCAGGCTGTACTGCGTGGGCGTCAGGCCATAGTGGTTGATCAGCACGAAGGGCGAGCCCGCCAGGTACACGAAAAAGCCCGCCATGGCACAGCCGCCGATGAAGACCAGGCCCAGGTAGTGCCAGTCGCGCAGCAGCAGGCCATAGGCGCCGAGGGCCCCGCCCAGGCTGCTTTCCACGCGCTCCGCCGCCGGCCGGGTCTCGCCCAGGCTGGCATAGACCAGCGCCAGGCCCGCCACGGCAGCCCCAGCCACGGCCCAGAACACACCGCGCCACCCCGCCAGTGCGATCACCCCACTGCCCGCCAGCGGCGCCAGGATGGGCGAAACGCTGAACACCAGCATCAACAGCGACATCAGCCGCGCCGCATCGGTGCCCGTGTGCAGGTCGCGTACCACGGCACGCGGAATGGCCATGCCCGCCGCCGCGCCCAGCCCCTGCACGAAGCGCAAGGCCACCAAGGTCTCGATGTCGGTGGCCAGGGCGCAGCCCACACTGGCCAGCGTGAACAGGGCCAGGCCGAAGTACATGGGGGGCTTGCGGCCCACCATGTCCGACACCGGGCCGTAGAGCAGTTGGCCCGCGCCCAGCGAGAGGAAGAAGGCCGTGAGGCTCCATTGCACCGCACCCACCGAAGCGCCCAGGCTGGCACCGATCTCGGGCAGCGCGGGCAGGTACATGTCGATCGCGAACGGCCCGATGGCCGAGAGCAGGCCCAGCACCAGGGCCATCTTGAAGAAGCCGGAAGATTGCATAGCCGCCATTGTCGCGGCTGTTTGTAAAGGCCCTTTACAACCCGCAAAACGGGTTTCAGGTTAAGCAGATACCGGAATCAGTCGGGTTGAGGCTCCACCCGGTTGCCACCGGCCTGCCGCGCCCGTGCCAGGGCGGCACTGGCGGCACGCACCAATTCATCGTGGCGCTGATCGCGCACCGGAACCATCTGCGCCACCCCGCCACCGATGCTGACACGGCCCAGTGCCGCTCCTTCGTGCGGCAGCGCGAGCGTGCGGACGGCGACCACGGCCGCCTCGGCCAGGCCCTGCGCCTCATCCAGGCCGGCGCCCGGCAGCAGCAGCGCGAAGGCGTCGCCCGCAAAACGCACCACCAGGCTGCCCGGGCGCTCCTGCACGAGCTGGGTGAAGGTGAGGGCCAGGGTCTTGAGGCAGGCATCGGCCGCCAGGTGGCCATGGCGGTCCATGAAGTGGCGCAGCGCATCCACCTCCAGCAGCACCAGGGCCACGGGCGTGGCGGCGCGCTGGGCGCGCTCCCAGGCCTGCTGCAGCGCATGCTCGAACTGGCGCCGGTTGCCCAGGCCGGTCAGGCTGTCGGTGCGGTCCATGGCGTCGATGCGCTGCTGCGCCTCGGCCAGGGCGCGCGTGCTCTCCTGCAATTGGGCCTGCAGCATGCGGTGCTCGGTCTGCAGGCGCGCCAGGGCCGAGGAACTGGCCTGCGCAGGCACGGGACCCGAGGGCACCGAGGTGCCGCTGTGCACGATCTTCCACTCCGCGCCTTCGAGGCGGAACACCAGCACCAGGCGCGCCAGCGGCACCTGGCCGGCCGGGGTCTCGCCCGCGTCCGGGCCACGCACATGCACCAGGGCGGTGGCCGAGACCACGTCTTCGGCCAGGTCCTGCAGGCACAGGTCCAGTACCTCGATGCGCATGTGCTGCGGCACCAGCGCAAAGTCCTGCAGGATGGCGGCCACCCACTCGCTGCGCGTGTGCACCAGGCGGTCACTGCGGCTGGCATAGCCGCTGAACTGGGTGCTCAGGCGCCCGATCAGGCGCTCGTCGCGTGTGGAGTACAGCGCGATGTAGTCGTCGAACAACTGGCGGATGAGCGGCTGGCGATCCGGTCGCATCGGTGGGGTTTCCTCGTCAGGACATCCTGGGTGAAAAAATGAGAGCACCCGCAGCACAGTCTGCAAGGGCGCGACGCACTGTAGCACCCACAACGCCGGGCGACACGCCCTGATGCACCCACTTCATGCGAACATCGGCCTGTATGACGCACTTTCCCCCCCGCCACCGCCTGGCCTTGGTCCTTGCCTGCCTCCTGGCCCCGTTCGCTGTCCAGGCGCAGGCCGCCGCCGATTCGGGTGTGGCCCTGGCCCTCTCGCCCGATGGCAGCCTGGTGGTGGACACCCGCGCCAAGCTGGCCTGGCCGCGCTGCGTGGAAGGCATGCAGTGGAACGGCAAGACCTGCACCGGCACGCCGCTGGAGCTCGACTATGCCCAGGCCCAGGCCCATGCCCAGGCACGCTGGAAGGCCGAGAACCAGCCCTGGCGCCTGCCGCGCGCGGCCGAGCTGCGCCGCCTGGTCGACAAGTCTGCGCGCACACCGGGGCTCGACGCCCGGCTGTTCCCCGCCGCACCGTCGGGCTGGCACTGGGCCGCCAACACTAATGTGCAGGGAGGCCTGGCAGGCAACCAGTACAACTACGGCAACGTGGAGAGGGCCCAGCGCCAGGGCCAGGGTGGTGAAAGCCTGGATTCCACGCGCGTGAACCAGCGCTATGCGGTGGACCTGGAGACCGGCGACATCCGCTCGGACGCCGCGAAATACAGCAAGCTGCACTTCCGCCTGGTCAGGACTTACACCAGCGAATAAGGCCTCCGGCCCCATTTTTACGCCTTTTTTACGGCATGGACTGGAGTCTGTGCCCTGTTTTTACGCGCGGATCCCGAGACTTCTCCCATCGCTCAACTGGAGAAGCACACCATGGATTTCGTCTACATCGCGGCCGCCGCGGGCCTGTGGGGCCTGACCGCGTTGCTCGTGGCCGGCTGCCGCCGCCTGGCCCCTTCGTCGGCAGGAGAACGCGCATGATCGCCGCCGAACTGCTCTACGGCCTCGGCGGCTTGATCGCCGTGCTGCTGTTCGCGTACCTGGTGTACGCCCTGATCTGCGCGGAGCAATTCTGATGATGAGCACCGCTGCCTGGGCCCTTCTGGGCTCGTTCCTCGTTCTGCTGCTGGTACTAGCCTGGCCGCTGGGCCGCTGGCTCGCCGTGCTGGCCACCGGCACGCCGCCGGCCTGGATGCGCAAGGCCGAAGCCGGACTGTTCCGCTTGGCCGGCGTGGACCCGCAGCACGGCATGGGCTGGTCGCACTACGCCCTGTGCCTGCTGGTCTTCAACGGCGTAGGTGTGGTCTTCGTCTATGCCCTGCAACGCCTGCAGGGCCTGCTGCCGCTCAACCCGCAGGCCATGCCCGCCGTGTCGGCGGATTCGTCGTTCAACACCGCCATCAGCTTCGTGACCAACACCAACTGGCAGGGTTACTCGGGTGAGGCCACCATGAGCTACCTGACCCAGATGGTGGCCCTGGCCGGGCAGAACTTCCTGTCGGCCGCCACCGGCATTGCCGTGGTGTTCGTCCTGATCCGCGGCTTTGCCGCGCGCTCCAGCGCCGCGCTGGGCAACTTCTGGGTGGACATCACGCGCATCACGCTGTGGCTGCTGCTGCCCCTGTCGCTGGTGCTGGCGCTGTTCCTGGCTGGCAATGGCGTGGTGCAGAACTTCAACCCCTACACCGACGTCACCACGCTCGAAGCCACCAGCTACCAGCAGCCCGCCGTCGACGACCAGGGCGCACCACGCCTGGACGACAAGGGCCAGCCGGTGGTGCAGGACCTGAGCACGCCCACCCAGACCCTGGCCATGGGCCCGGTGGCCTCGCAGGAGGCCATCAAGATGCTGGGCACCAACGGCGGCGGCTTCTTCAACGCCAACTCGGCCCACCCCTTCGAGAACCCCACGGCCTGGACCAACCTGGCACAGATGCTGGCCATCTTCCTGATCCCCGCAGGGCTGTGCTTTGCTTTCGGCCGCAGCGTGGGCGATGTGCGCCAGGGCTGGGCCGTGCTGGCCGCCATGAGCGTGCTGTTCATCGCTGCCGTCCTGGCCATCATGCCCGCCGAGCAGGCCGGCAACCCTGTCTTCGCATCGCTGGGGGTGGACCAGGCCGCCAGCGCCGCGCAGGCCGGCGGCAACATGGAGGGCAAGGAGGCACGCTTTGGCATCACCGCATCGGGCCTGTTCGCCGTGGTCACCACGGCCGCCTCCTGCGGCGCGGTGATCGCCATGCACGACTCGCTCACCCCCCTGGGCGGCATGGTGCCCATGGTGCTCATGCAACTGGGCGAGGTGGTGTTCGGCGGGGTGGGCTCGGGCCTGTACGGCATGCTGGTATTCGCCATCCTGGCGGTGTTCATCGCCGGGCTCATGATCGGCCGCACGCCCGAGTACCTGGGCAAGAAGATCGAGGCGCACGAGATGAAGCTCGCCTCGCTCGCCATCCTGGCCACCCCGCTGCTGGTGCTGCTGGGCACGGCGATCGCCGTGGCCACGGGCGCCGGCGCCGCCGGCATGCTGCAGGCCGGCCCGCACGGCTTCAGCGAGGTGCTGTATGCGCTGAGCTCGGCCGCCAACAACAACGGCAGCGCGTTTGCCGGCCTGTCGGCCAACACACCCTTCTACAACCTGCTGCTGGGCGTGGCCATGTGGCTGGGCCGCTTTGCCGTGATCGTGGCCGTGCTGGCGATTGCCGGCGCCCTGGCCGCCAAGAAACGCCTGCCTGTGACGGCCGGCACCATGCCCACCCACGGCCCGCTGTTCGTGGTGCTGCTGATCGGCACCGTGCTGCTCGTGGGCCTGCTCAACTATGTGCCGGCACTGGCCCTGGGGCCCGTGGTCGAGCACCTGATGCTGGGAGCCGCATCGTGAACCGCACCCCACCCCATACCGCACCTTCCCTTTCTGCAGGTACCCCTGTGACGCAATCCCCACCCGCCCAGGGCCTGATGGACAAGGCCCTGCTGCGCCCCGCGCTGCGCGCCGCCTTCACCAAGCTCGACCCGCGCGTGCAATGGCGCAACCCCGTGATGTTCGTGGTCTACGTGGGCAGCCTGCTGACCACGCTGCTGTGGCTCAACGCCCTCGGGCAGCCGGACGCCGGCTTCGTGCTCGCCGTGGCCGTGTGGCTGTGGTTCACCGTGCTCTTCGCCAACTTCGCCGAGGCCCTGGCCGAGGGCCGCAGCAAGGCCCAGGCGGCCTCGCTGCGCACCCTCAAGAAGAGCAACTGGGCCAAGAAGCTCAAGGAGCCGCGCCACGGCGGCGCCTGGCTGCCCGAGCAGGCCGAGAACCTGCGCAAGGGCGACGTGGTGCTGGTCGAAGCCGGCGACATGATCCCCATGGACGGTGAGGTCATCGAAGGCGTGGCCTCGGTGGACGAATCGGCCATCACCGGCGAATCGGCCCCCGTGGTGCGCGAATCGGGCGGCGACTTTTCCTCCGTCACGGGCGGCACGCGCGTGCTGTCGGACTGGCTGGTGGTGCGCGTGGCCGTGAACCCCGGTGACTCCTTTCTCGACCGCATGATCAGCATGGTCGAGGGCGCCAAGCGCCAGAAGACGCCCAACGAGATCGCGCTCAACATCCTGCTGGTGGCGCTGACCATTGTCTTCCTGGTGGTCACGGTGACTCTGCTTCCCTACTCGCTCTACAGCGTACAGGCGGCCCAGGCCGGCACGGTGGTGAGCCTCACGGCCCTGGTCTCGCTGCTGGTGTGCCTGATCCCGACCACCATCGGCGGCCTGCTGTCGGCCGTGGGTGTGGCCGGCATGAGCCGCATGATGCAGGCCAATGTGATCGCCACCTCGGGCCGCGCCGTGGAAGCCGCGGGTGACGTGGACGTGCTGCTGCTGGACAAGACCGGCACCATCACCCACGGCAACCGCCAGGCCAGCGCCCTGCTGCCCGCACCGGGCACCACGCAGGCCCAACTGGGCCAATGCGCGGCCCAGGCCTCGGCCGCCGATGAAACACCCGAGGGCCGCAGCATCGTCGCCCTGGTCCAGGCCAGCACCGCGGTGGAAGCCCTTGTGGGCGAAGTGACCCCGGTCGCCTTCACCGCCCAGACGCGCATGAGCGGCGTAGACGTCGCACTGGCCGATGGCAGCGTGCGCCAACTGCGCAAGGGCGCAGTGGACGCCGTGCGCCGCCACGTCGAAGCCCTGGGCGCCCACATGCCCGCCGAGGTGCTGCGCGCGGCCGACGAGGTGGCACGCCGCGGCAGCACGCCGCTGGCCGTGGCCGACGGCAGCCGCGTGCTGGGCGTGGTGGAGCTCAAGGACATCGTCAAATCCGGCATCCGCGAGCGCTTTGCGCAACTGCGCCGCATGGGCATCAAGACCGTGATGGTGACCGGCGACAACAAGCTCACGGCCGCCGCCATCGCGGCAGAAGCCGGCGTGGACGACTTCCTCGCCGAAGCCACGCCCGAAGCCAAGCTCGCGCTGATCCGCCAGTACCAGGCCGAAGGCCGGCTGGTCGCCATGACCGGCGACGGCACCAACGACGCCCCCGCCCTGGCCCAGGCCGACGTGGCCGTGGCCATGGGCTCGGGCACGCAGGCCGCCAAGGAGGCCGGCAACATGGTCGACCTCGACTCCAACCCCACCAAGCTGCTGGAGGTGGTGGAAACCGGCAAGGCCCTGCTCATGACGCGCGGCTCGCTCACCACCTTCTCCATCGCCAACGATGTGGCCAAGTACTTCGCCATCATCCCGGCCATCTTCGTGAGCACCTACCCGCAACTGGGCGCGCTCAACGTCATGCAGCTGGCCAGCCCGCAGTCGGCCATTCTGTCGGCCGTGGTCTTCAATGCCCTGGTCATCGTGTTTTTGATCCCGCTGGCGCTCAAAGGCGTGCGCTACCGCGCGGTCGGTGCCGCTGCGCTGCTGCGCAGGAACCTCGCCATCTATGGCCTGGGTGGCCTCGTCGTACCCTTTGTCGGCATCAAGGCCATCGACCTGCTGATCTCCGCCATTGGCATGGCTTGAAAGAACCGCTATGAAAAACCCCATCCTGCGCCCCACCCTGGTCCTGTTTGCAGCCCTCACGCTGGTGACCGGCGTGGCCTACCCGCTGCTCACCACCGGCATTGCCCAGGCCGCCTTCCCTCGCGAGGCGAATGGCAGCCTGGTCATGAAGGACGGCAAGGCCATCGGCTCCGAGCTCATCGGCCAGAACTTCACCGCCCCCGGGCATTTCTGGGGCCGCCCCTCGGCCACCGGCCCCATGCCCTACAACGCCAGCGCCTCGGGCGGCTCCAACCAGGGGCCGCTGAACCCGGCGCTCAAGGACGCCGTCATGGCGCGCGTCGCCGCGCTGCGCGAGGCCGATCCGGGCAACACCGTCCCCGTTCCCGTGGACCTGGTCACTGCATCGGCCAGCGGGCTGGACCCGCACATCAGCCCTGCCGCCGCGCGCTACCAGGTGGCGCGCGTGGCCAAGGCCCGGAATCTGCCCGCAGACAAGGTGGCCGCCCTCGTGGAAGCGCAGGTGGAGCTACCATGGCTGGTATTCGTGGGCGAGCCGCGTGTGAACGTGCTGCAGCTGAACCTGGCGCTCGACACACTGCGCTGAGCCATGGCGGGCAATGAACTGCTGGCGGCCCTGTGCGCAGTGGCCGTGCTGCCAGGGCGTGTCATCATTCATTTCGCCCCCGCGCTGGCCCCGGCATGCGGATGGATGCGCGAAGCGCGGCGCAGCCCATAGTGGACTATGGGCAAGCCGAGCGACAAAGCAGACGCCGCATGCCGGGGCCAGCCCGAAGGGAAAGCCTGCAGCGCGGCGCATTGCGGCGTTGCCCTTCGCTTGCGTAGCCGTTCTACGCGGCACTCAGGGCGCCTTGCACTGCACCGCGCTGCAGGCTTTCGCGGGGGCGAAATGAATGATGACGCGCCCTAGTGCCGCTGGCGCTGGCCTGGCTGCTGGTATCGCGCCGGCCCAAGCACCGCCCGCCGCCCACCCGACTGGAACCCTGATGGCCTTGCACAGCGACAGCCGACCCGATCCCGATGAGCTGCTGGAGAACCTGCAGCGCGAAGCGCAGCAGGCCGCGCGCGGGCGCCTGCGCGTCTATTTCGGTGCGAATGCCGGCGTGGGCAAGACCTATGCCATGCTCAGCGCGGCCCAGCGTGCGCACCAGGCCGGCACCGAGGTGCTGGCCGGCGTGGTGGAAACCCATGGCCGCAGCGAGACGGCCGAGCTGCTGCAAGGCCTGCCGCGCCTGGCCCAGCGCGAACTGCCCTACCGGGGCCGCACCCTGAACGAGTTCGACCTGGACGCGGCCCTGGCGCGCAAGCCCGCCGTGCTGCTGGTGGACGAGCTGGCCCACTCCAACGTGGAGGGCTCGCGCCACCCCAAGCGCTGGCAGGACGTGCGCGAACTGCTGGACGCGGGCATCGATGTCTGGACCACGCTCAACGTGCAGCACCTGGAGAGCCTGAACGGCGTGGTGGGCGCCATCACCGGCATCCGCGTGCACGAGACCGTGCCCGACACCGTGCTCGACAGCGCCGACGAGGTGGTGCTGGTCGACGTGACGCCCGACGAGCTGCTGCAGCGCCTGCAGGCCGGCAAGGTCTACCTGCCGCAGCAGGCCGAGCGCGCCGCAGAGAACTTCTTTCGCAAGGGCAACCTGATCGCGCTGCGCGAGATGGCGCTGCGCCGCACGGCCGAGCATGTCGAGGACGACGTGCGCAGCTACCGCATCGAGCAGTCCATCACCCCGGCGTGGAACACCGACGGCGCCATCCTCGCCTGCGTGGGCCCGCAGGAGGGGGCCGAGCAGACTGTGCGCACCGCTGCACGCCTGGCCGGCCAGCTCAACGTGCGCTGGCATGCGGCCTATGTGGAGACACCGCGCCTGCAGCGCCTGGACGCAGCCGAGCGCGACCGCATCCTGGCCGTGCTGCAGCTCGCAAGCGACCTGGGCGCGCAGACCGCCGTGCTCACCGGGCCCGATGTACCGGCCACCCTGGTGGCACAGGCCCAGGCGCTCAACTGCGCGACCTTGATCGTGGGCCGCCGGGCCGAAGGCGCGCGCCGGCCCTGGCCCTGGCAGGTGGGCATGACCCAGCGGCTGGCCACCCTGGCGCCGGCCCTGGACGTGATGGAGGTGGGCCATACGCCCAGCACCCGCCGCATTGCCCAGACCCTGCGCCGCACCGGCGACGAAGAAGCCGACAGCAGCCTGCCGCCCGGCTGGCGGCGCTATGCCTGGGCCGTGGCCTGGAGCCTGCTGGCCACGGCGCTGGCCACACCGCTGCACGGCTACTTCGAGCTGGCCAACATCGTCATGCTGTTCCTGCTGGGGGTGGTGCTGGTCGCCATGCGCCATGGCCGCGGGCCGGCCGCCCTGTCCGCCGTGCTCAACGTGCTGACCTTCGATCTGTTCTTCGTGCCGCCGCGCTTTTCGTTCGCGGTGAGCGACGTGCAGTACTTCTTCACCTTCGCCGTCATGCTGGCCGTGGGTCTGCTCATCGGCCAGCTCACGGCGGGCCTGCGCTTCCAGGCGCGCATTGCGGCCAGCCGCGAGCAGCGCGCGCAATCGCTCTTCGAGCTCACGCGCGACCTGTCGGCCGCGCTCATGGCCTCGCAGGTGGTGGAGCTGGGCCGCGCCGCCACCGAGCGCAACTTCGGTGGCCAGGCCGTGGTGCTGCCCACCGATGCGCGCGACCAGCTGGTGCTGCCCGATCCGGCCCCTGAGGGCTTTGACGTCTCCGTCGCTGACTGGTGCCTGCGCAATGCCCAGCCTGCAGGCCTGGCCACCACCACGCTGGCGGCGCACAGTTGGCACTATGTGCCGCTCAAGGCCCCGATGCGCGTGCGCGGCGTGCTCGCGCTCCAGCCCGCCCAGCCGCGCTGGCTGCTGATCCCCGAACAGGCCAAGCAGCTCGACACCCTGGCGCGGCAGATCGCCATTGCGCTGGAGCGCGTGCACTATGTGGAGGTGGCCCAGGGCGCGGTGGTGGAGATGGAATCCGAGCGCCTGCGCAACGCCCTGCTCGCAGCCATCTCGCACGACGTGCGCACACCGCTCACCAGCCTCATCGGCCTCGCTGAGACACTGCGGGACACCGATCCGCCCCTGCCAGCACACCAGGCCAGCGCAGCCACGGCGATGGTGGCGCAGTCGCGCGAACTCAACACCCTGGTCAACAACCTGCTGGAGATGGCACGCCTGCAAAGCGGCGCCGTGCACCTGCGCATGGACTGGCAGTCGATGGAAGAGGTGGTGGGCAGCGCGATCCGCGCCGCCGCCCCGGCCCTCGCCGGGCGCGGGGTGCAGGCACAGATCCCTGCGGACCTGCCGCTCGCGGAATTCGACGCCGTGCTCATCGAGCGCGTGCTCGTGAACCTGCTGGAGAACGCCGCCAAGTACGGCGCCCCGCCCATCACCGTGCAAGCGCATGCCGAGCCTGAGGCCCTGGTGCTGAGCGTGCGCGACCACGGCCCCGGCCTGCCTGCGGCCCTGGCGGGCGATGCCGCCCTGCTGTTCGAAAAATTCACGCGCGGCCAGGCCGAGTCCGCCACGCCCGGCGTGGGCCTGGGCCTGGCGATCTGCAAGGCCATCGCCGATGCCCACCAAGGCAGCATCGAAGCCCGCAACGCCCCCGGCGGTGGGGCAGAATTCACGCTGCGCCTGCCGCGCAGACCTTCTCCCCCTGCATTGAACGAGCCTCCCCCATGGCCAGCCTGAATCCCATCGCCGTCGTGATCGAAGACGAGCCCCAGATCCGCCGCTTCGTGCGCGGCGCGCTGGAGGCCGAGGGCTGGCAGGTGCACGAGGCGGAGACCTTGCAGCGCGGCCTGACGGAAGCCGGCACGCGCAAGCCCGACCTGCTGGTGCTGGACCTGGGCCTGCCCGACGGCGATGGCCTCAGCCTGATCCGCGACGTGCGCCAGTGGTCCAGCGTGGCCATCATCGTGCTGTCGGCGCGCATCGACGAGGCCGACAAGATCGCCGCGCTGGACGCGGGCGCCGACGACTACCTGACCAAGCCCTTCGGCGTGGGCGAGCTCATGGCGCGCGTGCGCGCCAACCTGCGCCGCCCGCGTGCCACGGGTGCCTCGCAGGAGGAGGACACCTCTTTCAGCTTCGGCGAAGTCAGCGTGGACCGCCAGGCCCGCCTCGTGCACCGCGCCGGGCAGGAGGTGCATCTCACGCCCATCGAGTACCGGCTGCTGTCGGTGCTCATCGCCAACGCCGGCCGCGTGCTCACCCACCGCCAGCTGCTGCGCGAGGTGTGGGGCCCCTCGCACAGCGAGCAGAACCACTACCTGCGCATCTACATGGGCCACCTGCGCCAGAAGCTGGAGACCGACCCGGCCCAGCCGCGCCATCTGCTGACGGAGACGGCCGTAGGCTATCGCCTCATGCCTTGACGGAAAGTGCCGCCGGAACGCGGTGAGGTGAGGAACAATCAGGCCGCCTGCGCGGCTTCGCGCAGGCTCTCGACCAGCGCGCGCAGCGCCGCCAGGTAGGAGTGCGGGCCGAAGCCCTGCACCGTCGCCTTGACGGCTGGCGAGATGATGGAATGCGCACGCCAGGCCTCGCGCGCGGCGATGTTGGACATGTGCACCTCGATCACCGGGAATGGCATGGCCTTGATCGCGTCGTGCAGCGGCACGCCGTGCTGCGTGAGGCCCGCGGGGTTCACCAGCGCGCCCTGCGCTGCATCGATGTTCGCGTGCAGGAAGTCGATCAGCGCGCCTTCGTGGTTGGACTGCACGATGTCGAGTTCGACACCGAGCTCGCCGGCCAGCTTCTGCAGCCGCTCGTTGATCTGCGCCAGCGTGGTCGTGCCGTAGATATGGGGTTCGCGGCGCCCGAACAGGTTCAGGTTGGGGCCGTGGAGGACAAGAATTTTCATGGGATGCAGGCCGGACGGCTCACTTGCGGATGCGGACGAGTTCGCTGTCGTAGAGCTTGACGATGGCCGGGTCATAGGTGGCGGCGAACTTGTCGATCACGGGCTTGGCGATCTGCTGCATGCGTGCCAGCTCGGCCGGCGCGATCTCGTTGTAGGCCATGCCCTTGGCCTGCAGGTCGCCCACGGCCTTTTGCGCCGCAGCGCGGCTGACCTGGCGCTGGTAGCCGCGCGTCTCGTCGGCGGCCTCGTGCATCATCTTCTGCTCGGCGGGCGACAGCTGGTCCCAGAACTTCTTGCTCACGAGCACGATGTTGGCGGCATACACATGGTTGGTGGCGCTCACGTGCTTCTGCACCTCGAACATCTTGTTCGACAGGATCACCGCATAGGGGTTCTCCTGGCCGTCCACGGCCTTGGACTCCAGCGCCCCATACAGCTCGGCGAACGGCATGGGCACGGGGTTGGCCTTGAAGGCCTTGAAGGTATCGAGGAACACCGGGTTGGGGATCACGCGCAGCTTGAGACCGTCGAAGTCGTCGGCCCGGGTGATGGCGCGCTTGCTGTTGGTCACATTGCGAAAGCCCAGATCCCAGTAGCCCAGGGCCACCAGGCCCTTCTCGGGCAGTTTGGCAATCAGCGCCTGGCCCAGCGGGCCGTCGAGCAGGGCATCGGCCTGCGCGAAGTTGGCCACGGCGAAGGGAAAGTCCACCAGGCCGAACTCCTTGACGATGCCCGCCAGCGAGGTGGTGGCCGGGGCCGACATCTGTTGCACCCCACCCTGCAGGGCCGACTGCTGCTGCAATTCGTTGCCCAGCTGCGAGGCCGGGAACTCCTGCACCTTGAGCTTGCCGCCGCTCTTGGCCGCCAGCAGCTCGCCGAAGCGCTTGACCCCGAAGCTCACCGGGTGGTCGGCATTGTTCAGGTGGCCGAAGCGGATCACGCGCTCCTGCTGGGCGGCGGCCGGCAGCGAAGCCATCAGCAAGGACAGGCCGGCGGCGGCCAGCAGGCAGGCAGTTTTTCTCACGGGTCTATCTCCATCAAAAGTCGGACCAGGGACATGCATCCGGAACACCGGTTGCGCCATGGGAAGGGATCGTATTAAAAAAGTGGAAACACTTTCCATAGTAGAAACCCTTTAACAGTTTTTGGTACATTGCCGGGAAAGACAGAAAGAACCCGCCATGAGCAGCATCCTCGAACGCAGCTTCAAAGTGCTGGAGCACCTGGCCCCGCACCCCGAGGGCAAGGCCTTGTCGAGCCTGGCGTCCGAGCTGGACATGCCGCTGAGCGCGACGCACCGCCTGCTGGCCGAGCTGGTGCGCTGCGGCTATGTGCGCCAGGACCACAGCCAGGGCAACTACATGCTCACCATCAAGCTGGTGTCGCTGGGCCTGTCGCACCTGAGCGCCACGGGCGTGGTGGACATTGCCCAGCCCCTGCTGGACCGGCTCGCCGTCGAGTCGGGTGAACTGGTGCGGCTGGCCGTGGTGGACGGGGACGAGCTGACCTTCGTGGCCAAGGCCCAGGGCGCCGTGCGCGGCCTGCGCTACGACCCGGACATGGGCCTCTCGGTCAACCTCTCATGCAGCTCGGCCGGCCATGCCTGGCTGTCCACCATGAGCGACGAGGAGGCCCTGGCCCTGGTGTCACGCCAGGGCTTCGGCCAGCCCGAGGACTACGGCCCGAACGCCCCCACCACGGTCAAGGAGCTGCTGGCCTACCTGCGCACGGCGCGCCAGCAGGGCTTCAGCACCATCGTGGAAGTGTTCGCTCCGGCCATGGCGGCCATGGCCGCGCCCATCCGCCGGGGCAACGGCACGGTGCTGGGGGTGGTGACGATCGCCGGCCCGCTGGTGCGCCTGACGCCCGAGCGCATGCAGGCGCTGGGCCCCGCCCTGCTCGACACCACGCACGACCTGGCAATGGCCAGCGGTGGATCGGCGCTGCTCAGGAAGCGCGGCTAGTCTCTGGGCGCAAACAGCGCCAGCGTGTCATGGGCGAACGCGCCCTCGATCTCGAGCATGCGCATCTTGGTGGCCGCGCCGCCGCCGGCCGAAAAGCCGCCCGTCTTGCCGCCTGCGGCCAGGATGCGGTGGCAAGGCACCACGGGCGCAAACGGGTTGTGGCCCAGTGCCTGGCCCACGGCGCGTGCAGCGCCGGGCTCGCCCAAGGCGGCGGCCATCTCGCCATAGGTCATGGTCTTGCCGGGCGGTATGCGCCGGGCCAGTTCGTAGACGCGGGCGTTGAAAGGCGGCACACCCTCGGTGGCCAGCGGCACATCGAGCAGGTCGTCGTGCGCGCCCGCGAGCAGGGCCACCACGCGGTCGGCCCAGGCGGCCACCTGGGGCGGCATGGGCGATTCGGGTGCCCCTGGAAACCGGCGCTGCATGCGCGCGCGGGTGTGCGCCTCGCCTTCGTCTTCGGGCAGTTGCACGCCCGTGAGCACGGGGCCGTCCCAGGCGATGCCGCAATGCCCCACCGCCGTGGCGAACAACGCAAAGCCCTGGGCGGCCGATGGCCCGCGCTTTTCAGTCTGCACGCAGCGCGGCCTTGAGCTGGGCGCCGATCTCGGGCTTGCCCGCAAACGGATCGGTGGGGTTGCGCATGAGCATGATGTCCTCCATGCGCGTCTGCACCGAGGCAATCGCCTTGGGGTGGCTGTAGATATAGAACTGACGCTCGGCGGCCGCGTCGAACACCTTCTGCGCCACCTCGGCCGCGGTCACCTTGCCGCTGCCCACGGCCTTGTCGGTCATGGCCTGGCCGATGAGCTGGCTGCGCGTGGGCTTGCCGGCCGAAAGTTCGCCCGGGCGGTTGCGGTGGCTCTGGTTGATGCCCGTGGGCACAAAGAAGGGACACAGCACGCTGGCGCTGACCTGGTCGGTCACCAGCGCCAGGTCCTGGTACAGGGTTTCGGACAGGCTCACCACCGCGTGCTTGCTCACGTTGTAGACGCCCATGTTGGGCGCATCGAGCAGGCCTGCCATGCTGGCCGTGTTGACGATGTGGCCGCGCCAGGCCGGGTCCTTCTTGGCGGCGGCCAGCATCATGGGCGTGAACAGGCGCACGCCGTGGATCACGCCCCAGAGGTTCACGCCCAACACCCACTCCCAGTCCTTGACGGTGTTCTCCCAGACCAGGCCGCCCGCGCCCACGCCGGCGTTGTTGAACACCAGGTGCGGTGCGCCAAAGCGCTGCTCCACGTCCGCGGCGAGCTGCTCCATCTGCGCGGCGTTCGACACGTCCACCTTGCGCGCCAGCACCTGTGCGCCCGCGGCCTGCGCCTCGGCGGCGGCCGCATCCAGTGCGTTCTGCTGCACATCGGCCAGCACGAGGTTCATGCCCAGCCGGGCGCCGATGCGCGCGCATTCGAGGCCGAAGCCCGAGCCCGCACCGGTGAGAACCGCCGTCTTGCCCTTGAAATCGTCGATCATTTGGTGGCCTCGGCCTTTCGCAGTATGTAGCCAATGCGGGGGAAGTGCACATGCACCGTGCCCGCACGCGGGTCGGTGCGGCGCAGGGTGTAGCGCGTGCGCGTGGCGGCGATGAGTTCGCCTTCCGTGGGTTCGGTGCCGAAGCTCTCGGCAGCAATGGTCACCTGGCTGCCCAGGGGAATGCCATGCTCGTCCTGGAACACGTCGTCGGCCAGAGGCAGCGGGTCCAGCCCCGCTGCCACGGTGATCGCATCTTCGGCGCCCAGCTTTTCCATGCGGCCATGGCCGAGCGCGGCCACGCGGTCCATCCACTCCAGCACGGCCGGCGTGGCGTTGAAGATGTCGGCCATCACGGGCACGCACTGGCGCGTGAACCACAGCGGGTGGTAGGCCGCAAAGTCGGCCAGGCAGGGCTCGGCGCCGAACAGAAAGTCATGCTCTTCGGCCATGTGCGCGATGCGGCGCAGGTAGGAGCGGTAGGCCGCCGCCGCGTCGGCCGGGCGCAGGCGCTGCATGCCGGCACTCATCTCGCGGCGGTCTTCGCCAAAGGCCTGGGCCGCTGCAGGCGGCAGGTGGGCGAACAGGGCCGATGCGCCCTTGGGCTGCAGGTTGTAGGCCATGGCGGCCCAGAACAGCGTGGTATCGGCCCACTGCGCGAACACGCGCGCCACGCCCTTCAAGTGCGGCGGGTAGAGCACGGGCTCGGGCTGCACATGCTCGAGCACATCGGCGATCAGGGCCGAGTCGCAGTAGATGTCGGCCCCCACCTGCAGGAACGGCGTCTTGCGGTAGCCGCCCGTGAGCGCCACCACATCGGGCTTGGGCGCGATGCTGGGGATGATCACGGACTTCCAGGCCAGTTGCTTGTACCCCAGGGCCAGCCGGATCTTTTCCGAGAACGGGGACGAGGGGTAATGGTGCAGGATCAGGGGGGTGGTCATCGGGGATCTCCGGTTTCTTGTGGGGTCGCGTGGCTCAGGCAGGCAGCGCGCGGTCCAGCAGCGCGTCGAAGTCCACACCGGCACCCAGCGTGCCGAAACTGTAGCCCCAGTCGCCGCCCAGGCGCGCATCGCAGAAGGCACCGAACACGCTGGCCGGCGCACTGCGGTAGAGCAGCGCGGCCTGCACGGCCAGGGCCACGTCCTGCGCCAGGCGCCGGGCCTCGGTCTCGGTGGTCATGGCGTCCACGCGCAGCGGCAGGGCGCTGGCCAGGCGGTCCAGCGCCGGGTGCGCGCCGCGTGCCGGGGCCAGTTCGTCGGCCAGGGCCGCCGCCGTGTCGGCGCGGCGCACGGCGCGCAGCAGGTCCAGCGCCATGATGTTGCCCGCGCCTTCCCAGATGGAGTTGAGCGGCATCTCACGGTAGATGCGGGCCATGGTGCCTTCTCCGCCTTCTTCCACATAGCCGTTACCGCCCAGGCATTCCATGGCCTCCTGCGCGAACACGCTGCCGCGCTTGCAGACCCAGAACTTGGCCACGGGCGTGAGCAGGCGCGCCATCACGGCCTCGTGCGGGCTGGCATCCTTCCTGTCGAAGGCGCTGGCCAAGCGAATCGCCAGGGCCGTGGCGGCCTCGCTCTCCAGCGCCAGGTCGGCCAGCACATTGCGCATCAGCGGCTGGTCGATGAGCTTCTTGCCAAAAGCCATGCGCTGGCGCGTGTGCTGCAGCGCCAGCGACAGCGCCTGGCGCATGAGGCCGCTGGTGCCCAGGGCGCAATCGAGCCGCGTCATGGTGCCCATCTCGAGGATCTGGGCCACACCGCGGCCCTCTTCGCCCACGCGCCAGGCCAGGGCGTCGGTGAATTCGACCTCGGAGCTCGCATTGGCATGGTTGCCCAGCTTGTCCTTGAGGCGCTGGATGCGAATCGCGTTCAGCGTACCGCCCTCGCCTTCTCCCGGCAGCACGCGCGGCAGGAAGAAACAGGTGAGCCCGCCGGGCGCCTGGGCCAGCACCAGGAAGGCATCGCACATGGGGGCTGAGAAGAACCACTTGTGGCCCGTAAGCCGGTAGCGCGCGCCCCAGGCATCGCTGCCGTCGGCGACCGCCTGGGTGGTGTTGGCGCGCACGTCGGAGCCGCCCTGCTTCTCGGTCATGCCCATGCCCATGGTGAGCGCCGACTTCTCGGAGAACAGCGCCAGGCGCGGGTCGTAGCGGGTGCTGGCCAGGCCCGCGCTCCAGTCGGTCCACAGCGCCGCATTGCCGCGCAGCGCCGGGGTCACGGCATAGCTCATGGAGACGGGGCACAGCACCGAGGGCTCGGTCTCGGTGAACAGCATGAAGCCGGCCGCCCGCTCCAGGTGCGCGTGCGCAGCACCGGCATCCGTGCGCGACCAGGGCGTGGCATGCAGGCCATGGCGCAGCGCGGCACCGATGAGCGCGTGGTAGCTCGGGTGGAACTCCACCGCATCGGTGCGGCGGCCCACGCGGTCGTGCGTGTGCAGCACCGGTTTGTGGATGTTGGCCAGGCGCGCGTGCTCCAGCATCTGTGCCGAGCCCATCTCGGCGCCCAGGGCCGTGAGGCCGCTTTTGTCCAGACCGGGTGCATGCAAGGCCACGGCATCCTGCAAGGGCCGGTTGCTGGAAAACAGGTTCAGATCCGCCAGTGGCGCGCTCTGGTTGAAGACCGTGTGGGTGGCTGAGACCGTCGAAGACAGAGAGGTCATGGGGAACTCCACAGCATTTCGATATGGGGGATGTCGTCCTCGAGGTACTCGTCCGACACCGCCACGAAACCCAGGCTGCCATAGAAGCGCTGCAGGTGCGCCTGGGCACTGATGCGCACACCGCGGCCCGGCCACACCTGGCGGCAGCGCGCCAGGCCCTCCTGCATCAAGAGGCGCCCCGTGCCGCCGCCGCGCGCCTCCTTGGCGGTGACCACGCGGCCGATGGAGGGCTCGGGGTAATTCACGCCCGGGTCCACCACGCGCAGGCAGGCCTGCAGCGCCCCGGCACCATCGTAGCCCAGCAGGTGCCAGGATTGCTTGTCGGCCCCGTCCGGGTCCTGGTAGGGCCCCTGCTCCAGGATGAAGACCTTGCAGCGCAAGGCCAGGGCGTCGTGCAGGGCGTGCACGCCAAGGTCATCGAAGCGGGCCCAGGTCCAGTGCAGGTTGGTCAACGCCATGTGCGCTTGCGCTCCTTCAGATCAGTTTCACGAGTTGCTTGCCAAAGTTGCGCCCCTTGAGCAGGCCCAGGAAGGCCTCGGGCGCGGCGGCGATGCCCTCTGCGATGGTCTCGCGCGGGCGCAGCTTGCCGGTGCCCACCAGGGTGCCCAGCTCCTTCAGGGCATCGGGCCAGACTTCCATGTGCTCGCTGACGATGAAGCCTTCGATCTTCATGCGGTTGATGAGCATCAGCGCGGGGTTGGCCATGGGCAGGGGCTGGCCATCGTAGCCGGCGATCATGCCGCACAGGGCCACACGGCTGAAGGCGTTCATGCGCAGCATCACGGCATCCATGATCCAGCCGCCCACGTTCTCGAAGTAGCCGTCGATGCCGTTCGGGCAGGCTTCCTTCAGGGCCTTGGACATGGCCTTCACGTCGCTGTGTTCCTTGTAGTCGATGCAGGCGTCAAAACCCAGTTCCTCGACCGCATAGCGGCACTTGTCGGCACCGCCGGCAATGCCCACGGCGCGGCAGCCGCGCGCCTTGGCCAGGGCCGCGAAGGCGCTGCCCACGGCACCCGTGGCGGCGCTCACCACCACGGTGTCGCCCTCCTTGGGGGCGATGATCTTGACCAGGCCGTACCAGGCCGTCACGCCGGGCATGCCCACGGCTCCCAGGTAGTGCGAGAGCGGCACATGGGTGGTGTCCACCTTGCGCAGCGCGCCGGGGGCGTTGGCATCGACCACGCTGTATTCCTGCCAGCCGCCCATGCCCACGACCTTGTCGCCCACGGCGTACTTGGGATTTTGGCTCTCGGCGACCTCGCCCACGGTGCCGCCGATCATGACCTCACCCAGGGCCTGCGATGCCGCGTAGCTCTTGCTCTCGTTCATGCGGCCGCGCATGTAGGGGTCCAGGCTCAGGTAGTGGTGGCGCACCAGCACCTGGCCGTCCTGCAGCGCAGGCGTGTCGCTGGCCACCAGCTTGAAGTTGCCGGCCACGGCCTCGCCCTGCGGGCGGTTGTCGAGCACGATCTGTTGGTTGCGGGCCATGGGGAACTCCTTGGAAAACAATGGGTGGTGGTGGAGAGGCGCACGGCCTCTCGGAAAAAACTCAGTCGCTGGAGATCGACTTCAGCGGCTGGCCGGTGGCCGGGTCCAGCGCGCGGCGCACGTACTTGAAGGTGCCCGTGGCATGGCTGCAAAGGCGGCCCTGGGCGTCATAGACCGAGGCCTCGGTGAAGGCCATGGAGGCCGTGCGGTGCAGCAGGCGGCCCTTGGCCACCAGCGGGCCGCGCGCGGCCTGCATGAAGCTGGTCTTCATCTCGATGGTGACCACGCCGTGGTCCGGCGTCTCGCTGCGCGCGGCCGTGGCCATGGTCACGTCCAGCAAGGTCATGGTGGCGCCGCCGTGCGTGACCTCGAAGGAGTTGAGGTGCTCGGGCGCCGCCTCGTAGTGCAGCTCCGACTCGCCCTGCGCCATGCGGTGCAGGGTGAAGCCCAGGTGGCTGACGAAAGGAATGGGAACACCGAAATTCAGCACAGGCAACTCCAGAATGCAAAGGGGAAAGCTGCAAGCATAGCCCCTGCCGCTCCCCCTGAATGGCAGGCCCGCGCGCCGTGGGCGCGCAGGCCTTGAGCGGCCTCAGCCGCCCGTGACGATGCTCACGCCGCCATCGACGGCCAGCCACTGGCCGGTGATGTGCTTGCCGGCATCCGACGCATACAGCGCGCACAGGCCCTTCAGGTCCTCGTCGTCGCCCAGGCGGCCCAATGGGGCATGGGCGGCCAGCGCTTCCTCGCCCATGGCCTTCAGGGTGCCCACCGTCATCTTGCTCGGGAAGAAGCCCGGGCAGATGGCGTTCACGCGGATGCCATATTGGCCCCATTCGGCGGCCAGCGCACGCGTGAAGTTGATCACCGCACCCTTGGAGGTGTTGTAAGCAATGGTGTTCATGCCCTTGGGGTTGCCGCCCAGGCCGGCGATGGACGCCACGTTGATGATGCTGCCGCTGCGCCGGCCGATCATGCTGTGCTTGGCGATGTGCTGCGACAGGATGAAGTAGCCGCGCACATTGAGGTTCATGACCTTGTCCCAGGCTTCCACGGGGTGGTCTTCGGCCGGGGCGCCCCAGGCGGCGCCCGCGTTGTTGAGCAGGATGTCCACATGGCCCAGGCGCGCCAGGGTCTCGTCGGCCAGGCGGCGGATATCGGCTTCGTTGGAGCAGTCGGCCGCGATCCACTGGGCGTCGATGCCGGCGGCCTTCAATTCAGCGGCGGCCTCTTCCAGGTCGGACGCCTTGCGCGAGCTCAGCAGCACCTTGGCGCCGGCTTCGCCCAGGGCCTGCGCCAGCTGCAGGCCCAGGCCGCGCGAGCCCCCGGTCACGAGGGCCGTCTTGCCGGTCAGATCGAACAGTTGTTGGATGGTGCGGGTGGTCATGTCGTCGTCTCCTTGGTTTGTCGTCGTTGGTGGTGCAAGACCTGCGGGCCCTGCACGCAGAAAGGGAAGGATGGCACAGGTATTGTGCGGCGCAACCAAGGTGCGCCATGTCGCCTGTGCGATTTCAGGGGGTCGTCTTCAGGCGCGAGCGCACGCCAATCAGCACCACGCCCACAGCCACCAGCACGCCCCCGGCGGCGCCCATCGCCCAGCCCAGCTCCTCGTCGGCACCTGCCGTGGCCAGGCCCAGCACCAGCGTGAGCAGGCCCCCGTAGACCAGCGCCCAGATGAGCTGGTGCATGCGCTCCAGGGTCTGCGCTGCGGGCATCAGAACGCCTCTTCGGGGAAGGTGGCGCAGGTCGGGTCGCGGCTGCTCACGACCTGCAGCCAGGCGCCGATCTTGGGCAGTTCGTAGTGGAAGAAGAAGCGCATGGCCCCCATTCTGCCCACGCTGGCCGTCTGGGCCTGCGCGGGATCGGCCTGCAGCGTGGCCAGGGCCACGTCCAGCCAGACCCAGGCCAGCACCGTGTGGCCGAAGGCCTGCATGTAGGGCACGGCATTGGCCAGTGCGTCGGTGGGCTGGCCGGTGGCCCAGGCGGCCTTGGTGGCGGCACCCACCTGCTGCAGCGCACTGCCCAGGGCGTTGGCGTGCGCTGCGAGTGCCGGCACCTGGATGGCCCGCTCGATGGTGCCGTTGATGCGTGCGGCCAGCAGTTGCAGGCCACGACCGTTTTCCATCAGCACCTTGCGGCCCAAGAGGTCCATCGCCTGGATGCCGTGCGTGCCCTCGTGGATCATGTTCAGGCGGTTGTCGCGCCAGTACTGCTCCACCGGGAAGTCGCGCGTGTAGCCGTAGCCGCCATGGATCTGGATGGCCAGGCTGTTGGCCTCCAGGCACCATTCGCTGGGCCAGCTCTTGGCGATGGGAGTGAGCACTTCCAGCAGCAGGCGGGCCTCGTCGGCCGCGGCGGAGTCACCGGTGGCCTGCTCGTCCACCAGGCGCGCGCAGAACAGGTTGAGTGCCAGTGCACCCTCGCCGTAGGACTTCTGCGCCAGCAACATGCGCTTGACATCGGCGTGCTCGATGATGCGCACCTGCGGCTGGGCCACGTCCTTGACCACCGCGGCGGCCGCAGCGTCCTTGTCCTTGGGGTTCTGCACCGGGCGGCCCTGGGGGCGGTTCTTGGCGTAGTCCAGGCTCGCGTAGTAGCCCGCCAGGCCCAGCATGGTGGCCGCCATGCCGATGCCGATGCGCGCCTCGTTCATCATGTGGAACATGCAGTGCAGGCCCTTGCCCGCCTGCCCCACGAGGTAGCCCACGGCGCCGGCCTCGCCATCGACCGGGTACTTGCCCTCACCGAAATTGAGCAGCGTGTTGGTCGTGCCGCGCCAGCCCAGCTTGTGGTTCAGGCCCGCCAGCGCCACGTCGTTGCGCACGCCGGTCAGGTTGCCTTCGGTGTCCACCAGCTTCTTGGGCACGATGAACAGCGAAATGCCGCGCGTGCCGGGCACCAGCTTGCCGTCGGGCCCGGGGATCTTGGCCAGCACCAGGTGGATGATGTTCTCGGTGAGCTCGTGCTCGCCGGCCGAAATCCACATCTTGTTGCCCTTGAGCCGGTAACGCGGGCCCAGCGGGTCGCTCTCGAAGCCTGCGCCATCGGGCACGGCGCGCGTGGCCACGTCGCTCAGGCTGGAGCCGGCCTGCGGCTCCGACAGGCACATGGTGCCCGAGAAGCGGCCCGAGAATTCATTGAGCGCAAACACCTTCTGCTGCGCCTCGGTGCCATGCACCATGAGCAGGTTGGCATTGCCCACCGTGAGCAGACCCGAGCCCATGCTGATGGACGCGAGGCCGAAGAAGCTGTTGGCCGCCGCTTCCACCGTGTAGGGCAGCTGCATGCCGCCGATGTCGTAGTCCTGCGCGGCGCTGAGCATGCCCGAGGCCGCATAGGCCTTCTGCGCATCGTAGGTGCACTGGGGCAGGATGACCTTCTCGCCGTCGAACTGCGGCTCCTGGGTATCCACGGTGCGGTTGAAGGGGGCGTACTTCTCGCGCGCAATGCGCTCGCAGGTGTCGAGCACCGCGTCGAAGGTGTCGCGCGAATGGTCGGCAAAGCGCTCGCGCCCGGGCAGCTTCTGGGCATCGAGCCACTGGTAGAGGAGGAATTCGACGGTGGGGCGGTAGCTCATGTGTGAAAACCCTGGAGAAATCGCGCACAAGGCGCCGGGGGGATGCACCACCGGACCGCACAGCCGCCGCACGGGGCGGCGGCCGCAGGCCTGGCGGCTACTTCTTCTGGTTCAGGACGACTTCGGAAAAGCACCAGTAGTCCATGTCGTCATCGGGCTTTTGCTGGCAGTTGTTCTCGCCGATCTGCAGCCGGCGCGCAGTGGCAGGCAGGCTGGGGAACTGGACCTTCAAGGTCTTGCGCTTGCCGGGCCGGATCTCGTCCATGCCGTTCTCGCACGACACCAGGCCCGTGCTGCCCTCCTGCTTCCATACCTTGCCGCTGTCCAGATCCTTGAGCATGAAAGCCTCGGGCTTGTGGCTGGGGTGGGCGCAGGCCTCGATGGTGTCGCGCTTGCTGCTGTTGCGCAGCACGATGGTCACCGTGGTGCGCTCGGGCGTGATGGCCACTTCCTGCAGGATGGTATCGGGATCGTCGGCCAGCGGCTGGTTGAGCCGGTAGCTCTGTGCATGGGCAACCGTGCCTGCCGTGGAAACGACCAGAACGGCCAGGGCTGCGCAAACCTTCGTGAACATGGGTGGATCTCTCTTGATGGAATGGTGATTGTTGTAGGCCCGGGGGCGGCGCGCAGCCATGGGCGCGCGCCGCGTGCAGGCCGGCTGTTGAAGAAACAGCCGGCTTGCATTGTCCCCAAACCCGGTGTGAGCAAACGTAAGCGCCGTAACGCCTGCGCGCCCACCCTCACCAGGCATCCATCAGAGCACTTCGAAAATGCCCGCTGCGCCCATGCCACCGCCGATGCACATGGTCACTGCCACGCGCTTGGCGCCGCGGCGCTTGCCTTCGATCAGGGCATGGCCCGTCAGGCGCTGGCCCGACACGCCGTAAGGGTGGCCCACGGCGATGGCGCCGCCATTGACGTTCAGGCGGTCGGCGGGAATGCCCAGCTTGTCGCGGCAGTAGATCACCTGCACGGCGAAGGCTTCGTTCAGCTCCCACAGGTCGATGTCGTTGACCGTGAGGCCCAGCTTCTTGAGCACCTTGGGCACGGCGAACACCGGGCCGATGCCCATCTCATCGGGCTCGCAGCCGGCCACGGCGAAGCCGAGGAAACGGCCCAGGGGTTTCAGGCCCTTCTTGCTCGCGTACTCTTCGCTCACCACCACGCAGGCGCCAGCGCCATCGGAGAACTGGCTGGCATTGCCGGCCGAGATCAGGCCGCCGGGCAGCGCCGAGCGCAGGCCGCTGATGGACTCGACCGTCGTGCCTTCGCGCGTGCCTTCGTCCTTGGACAGGGTGACCTGCTTGGTGATCAGGCCCAGGGTCTTGTCGGCCACGCCGGCCGTCACGGTGATGGGGGCGATCTCGGCGTCGAACAGGCCCGCGGCCTGGGCGGCGCAGGCCTTCTGCTGGCTGGCGGCGCCGTACTCGTCCATGGCTTCGCGGCCGATGTTGTAGCGCTTGGCCACCTGCTCGGCGGTCTGCAGCATGCTCCAGTAGATCTCGGGCTTGACCTTGTCCAGGGCCAGGTCGCGCAGCATGTGGATGTTCATTTCCTGCTGCACGCAGGAGATGCTTTCCACGCCGCCAGCCACGTACACGTCGGCTTCGCCGGCGATGATGCGCTGGGCCGCCATGGCGATGGTCTGCAGGCCCGAGGAGCAGAAACGGTTGACCGTGACGCCCGATGCCGTGATCGGCAGGCCGGCGGCCAGCGCGATCTGGCGCGCAATGTTGGCGCCGGTGGCGCCTTCGGGGTTGGCACAGCCCATGATGACGTCTTCGACGTCGGCACCGTCGATGCCGGCGCGCTCGATGGCGTGCTTGACGGCATGGCCGCCCAGCGTGGCGCCGTGGGTCATGTTGAGGGCACCCTTCCAGCTCTTGGCGAGCGGGGTACGGGCGGTGGATACGATCACTGCGGAGGTCATTGGGAAATCCTTTCAGGGGTGGAACGCACCGGTGGTGGCCGCCAGGGGCGTGCGCAAGGTCCGGTGCGGCTTCACTGCATCAATCTGTTCGGTTCGCTCAGGCGAATGCCTTGCCTTCGGCGGCCAGCTTGGCCAGCAGCGGCGCGGGCTTCCAGAACGCCGCATCGTCGTTGGGGTTCTTGGCAAAGCGGTCCATGGCCTGCACCACGTTGAACAGGCCCACTTCGCTGGCGTAGTGCATGGGGCCGCCGCGGTAGATCGGGAAGCCATAGCCCGTGAGGTAGACCATGTCGATGTCGCCAGACTTGCTGGCGATGCCGTCCTCCAGGATGTGCGCGCCTTCGTTGACCAGGGCGAACACCAGGCGCTGCACGATTTCCTCGTCGGAGATCTTGCGCGGCGTGATGCCCAGCTCCTTGCGGTGCTCTTCGATCATCTTGTTGACCAGCTCGCTCGGGATCGCGTCGCGCTTGCCGGCCTGGTAGTCGTACCAGCCCGCGCCGGTCTTCTGGCCGAAGCGGCCCAGCTCGCACAGCTTGTCGGCCGTGCGGCTGTACTTCATGTCGGCACGCTCGACGGCGCGGCGCTTGCGGATTGCCCAGCCGATGTCGTTGCCGGCCAGATCGCCCATGCGGAACGGACCCATGGCAAAGCCGAACTTCTCGACGGCCTTGTCCACCTGCTGGGGCGTGCAGCCCTCGTCGAGCAGGAAGCCGGCCTGGCGGCTGTACTGCTCGATCATGCGGTTGCCGATGAAGCCGTCGCACACACCAGAAACGACGGAGGTCTTCTTGATCTTCTTGCCGATGGCCATCACGGTGGCCAGCACGTCCTTGCTGGTCTTGGCGCCGCGCACCACTTCGAGCAGCTTCATCACGTTGGCGGGGCTGAAGAAGTGCATGCCCACGACGTCTTCGGGGCGCTTGGTGAACGCGGCGATCTTGTCCACGTCCAGCGTGGAGGTGTTGGAGGCCAGGATGGCGCCGGGCTTCATCACGGCATCGAGCTGCTTGAAAACGGACTCCTTGACGCCCAGCTCCTCGAACACGGCCTCGATCACGAGGTCAGCGTCCTTGAGGTCGGCGTAGTCGAGCGTGGTGCTCAGCAGGGCCATGCGCTGCGCGTACTTGTCTTCCTTGAGCTTGCCCTTCTTGACCTGGGCTTCGTAGTTCTTCTTGATCGTGGCGATGCCGCGGTCCAGGGCTTCCTGCTTGGTCTCCAGGATCTTCACGGGGATGCCCGCGTTCAGGAAGTTCATGGAGATGCCGCCGCCCATGGTGCCGGCGCCGATCACGGCCACCGACTTGATCTCGCGCTTGGGCGTGTCGGACGGCACGTCCGGGATCTTGGAGGCGGCACGCTCGGCCATGAACAGATGGCGCAGGGCGCGCGACTCGGGCGTCCACATCAGGTTGATGAAGACCTCGCGCTCGAACAGCATGCCGTCGGCGAACTTGCGCTTGGTGGCGGCTTCGACCGCGTCCACGCACTTGGCGGGTGCGGGGTAGTTCTTGGCCATGCCCTTGACCATGTTGCGCGCGAACTGGAAGTAGGCGTCGCCTTCGGGGTGCTTGCAGGGCAGGTTGCGCACCAGCGGCAGAGGGCGCACGTCGGCCACGCTCTGGGCAAAGGCCAGGGCGTCGGCGGCCAGGGCTTCGGCCGAAGCGGCCATCTTGTCAAACAGCTTCTGACCGGGCACGGCGCCGATCATCTCGCTCTTGACGGGCTCGCCGCTCACGATGAGGTTCAGGGCCGCTTCGACACCGATCACGCGCGGCAGGCGCTGCGTGCCGCCAGCGCCAGGGATCAGGCCCAGCTTGACTTCGGGCAGCGCAATCGAGCAGCCAGGCGCTGCGATGCGGTAGTGGCAGCCCAGGGCCAGCTCCAGCCCGCCGCCCATGGCGACGGTGTGCATGGCGGCCACGACGGGCTTGGCCGAATTCTCGATGGCGGCGATCACCGACAGCAGATTGGGCTCCTGCAGCGACTTGTCGGTGCCGAACTCCTTGATGTCGGCACCGCCGGAGAAGGCACCACCGGCGCCGGTGATGACGATGGAGCTGACCGCTGCATCGACATTGGCACGGCCAAGGCCGTCCACGATGCCCTGGCGGGTGGCCAGGCCCAGTCCGTTGACGGGAGGATTGGCCAGGGTGATCACGGCAACCGAGCCGTGGACTTTGTATTCAGCGGTCATGCTGTTGTTCCTTGGAGAGTGAAAAAGAACGATCGTGCGTTTTTATTGTAGAGACTTCGCGCGGCGTTGGCGTGTCAATTTGTCCCGATGGGGACATGGCCCTTGGCCGCCAAACCGCCTCTTCGAGCAAAAAAAGAGGCGCCATGAGCTATCAGGCGCCTCTCTGTCATGCGTTGGCCGGAGTCGTCAGACCTCCAGCCACTCCTTGCGGATGTAGTTGTCCGCCCGCAGGCTGTCGGGCGTGCCCTGGAAAACGATGGAGCCATGGCCCATCACCAGCGCCCGGTCCGAAATTTTCATCGCGATGGTCAGCTTCTGCTCGATCAGCAGCACCGAGATGCCGCGCGCCTTGATGGTCTGCAGGTACTGGCCCACCAGCTCGACGATCTTGGGCGCCAGGCCCTCGGTGGGCTCGTCGATGATGATCAGGTCCGGGTCGCCCATGAGCGTGCGGCACAGCGTGAGCATCTGCTGCTCACCGCCCGACATCACGCCCGCCTCGGTGTGCTGGCGCTCCTTGAGGCGCGGGAACATCTCGTACATGTCGTCAAACGACCAGCGGCTGCCCTTGCCGCTGCCCTTCTGGCCCAGCATCAGGTTCTGGTGCACGGTGAGGTTGGGGAACACGTCGCGGCTCTCGGGCACGTAGCCCAGGCCCAGGTGGGCGATCTCGTAGGCCTTCTTGCCGCCGAGGTCCTGGCCCTTGAAGTTCACCGTACCCTCCCAGTCCACCAGGCCCATGATGGCCTTGGCGGTGGTGGACCGGCCCGAGCCGTTGCGCCCCAGCAGCGCCACGATCTCGCCGGGTTGCACATCGAAGCTCACGCCATGCAGCACATGGCTCTTGCCGTAGTAGGCGTGGAGGTTGTCAATTTTCAGCATAAATCAGTGTCCCGCGCCCTGCTCTTCGGCCACCACGGAGCCCAGGTAGGCCTCCTGCACGCGCGCATTGGCGCGCACCTTGTCGGGCGTGTCGAAGGCGATCACCTCGCCATAGACCACCACGGCGATCTTGTCGGCCAGGCCGAACACCACGCCCATGTCGTGCTCCACGGTCAGCAGCGTGCGGCCTTCGGTCACCTCCTTGATGAGGTGGATGAAGCGCGTGGTCTCGCTCTTGCTCATGCCGGCCGTGGGCTCGTCGAGCAGGATCACGTTGGCACCGCCGGCAATGGTGATGCCGATCTCCAGCGCGCGCTGCTCGGCATAGGTCAGGTTCATGGCCAGCGTGTCGCGCTTCTTGTCGAGCTTGATCATCTCCATGAGTTCCTTGGCACGCTGGTTGGCGTCGTGCAGGTTCGACAGGAAACGCAGGAAGGTGTACTTGTAGCCCATGCTCCAGAGCACACCGCAGCGCAGGTTCTCGAACACGCTCAGCTTGGGGAAGATGTTCGTGATCTGGAAGCTGCGCGACAGCCCCATGCGGTTGATCTCGAAGGGGGCCAGGCCATTGATGCGCTGGCCATTGAGGATCACATCACCGCTGGTGGGCGCAAAGCGCCCGCTGATGAGGTTGAAGAGCGTGGACTTGCCGGCGCCGTTGGGGCCGATGATGGCCACGCGCTCGCCGGGCGCCACTGCGAGATTGGCCCCGCGGATGATCTCGGTCTTGCCGAAGCTCTTGCGCAGGTCGCGCAGTTCGAGCGCGAAGGAAGATGGATTAGCTGCCATGGTATTGCCGCTCACAGCGCCTCTCCCCGCTTGATTTCATGTTCGATCTCTTCCTGGATGCGCCCCCATTGGCGCAGGAACTGGCGGCGGCACAGCTCGAACAGTGCCAGCCCGGTGGCGAACACGAAGCCCGCCCCGAACCAGGCCGACAGGCCCTTGGCATTGATCATGGCCCCCATGAACTTGAGCTCCGACCCCAGGGCCGCATTGAGCTGCAGGTGGTAGGTCATCTCGACCATGCAGGCCGCACCCAGCACCGCCACCAGGCCCGTGCCCGCCAGGCCCAGGTAGGACACCCAGAGCTGGCGCAGCTTGCCGTACTTGGCCACGCGCAGGTTCATCATGATCAGGCTGGCGATGCCGCCGGGCGCATACATCACCATGAACAGGAACACCAGGCCCAGGTAGAGCAGCCAGGCCTTGGAGATCTCGGACAGCAGCACCGAGGCCAGCACCAGCAGCACGGCGCCGATGATGGGCCCGAAGAAGAAGGTGGCACCGCCCAGGAAGGTGAACAGCAGGTAGCTGCCCGAGCGCAGCACGTTCACGCTGTCGGCGCCGGTCACGATCTCGAAGTTGATGGTGGCCAGGCCGCCGCCGATACCGGCAAAGAAGCCCGCGATGATGAAGGCGAAGTAGCGCACGCGCTGCGTGTTGTAGCCGATGAACTCCACGCGCTCGGGGTTGTCGCGCACGGCATTCAGGATGCGCCCGAGCGGCGTGCCGGTGAAGGCGAACATGGCTGCCGTGCAGACGAAGCAGTACACCGCAATCAGGTAGTACACCTGCATGCCCGAGCCGAAGTTCAGCCCGAAGAAGGGCTTGCCGTAGACGCGGTCGGTGGTGATGCCGCCCTCGCCGCCGAAGAACTCGGGGAACATCAGCGCCATCGATGCCACGAGCTCGCCGATACCAAGCGTGATCATGGCGAAGGTGGTGCCCGACTTCTTGGTCGTCACGAAGCCGAGCAGGATCGCGAAGAACATGCCGGCCAGCCCACCCACCAGGGGAATGAGCACCAGCGGGATGGGCAGGCTGCCCTTGCCCGCCAGGTTCATGGCATGGATGGCGATGAACGAGCCCAGGCCCGTGTACACCGCATGCCCGAAGCTGAGCATGCCGCCCTGCCCCAAGAGGATGTTGTAGGACAGGCAGATGATGATCAGGTAGCCGATCTGCGAGAGCATGGTCAGCGCCAGGCTGCTGCGGAACACGTGCGGCGCCACGATCAGCAGCGCTGCGAACAGCGCCCAGACGACGAAGCGGCCCACGTTCCAGGGCTTGAAGCGGTAGTGCGCAGTGCCCTGCGGGGCTGCGTGCGGGTTGGCGTGCATGGCGGCGCCGGAGACGGTGGTGGTGGATGAGGTCATGGCATCAGTCCTCCCGCGTGCCCAGCAGGCCCTTGGGACGGAAGATCAGGATGAGCACCAGGAACAGGTACGGGAGGATGGGCGCCACCTGCGAGATGGTGAGCTTGAGCAAGGGGTAGCCGAAGGTCTGGTCGGTCACGGCCACGCCCAAGGGGCGCAGCACATGGATCATCGAGTAGTCGAGCGCCACCGCGAAGGTCTGGACGATGCCGATGAGCAGCGAGGCGAGGAAGGCACCCGCCAGCGAGCCCATGCCGCCGACCACCACCACCACGAAGATGATGGAGCCGACCGAGGCCGCCATGGCCGGTTCGGTCACGTAGGTGTTGCCGCCGATCACGCCGGCCAGACCGGCGAGCGCAGCACCGCCGCCAAACACCAGCATGAACACGCGTGGCACGTTGTGGCCCAGGGCCTCGACCATCTCGGGGTACTTGAGCGCCGCCTGGATCACCAGGCCGATGCGGGTGCGCGTGAGCAGCAGCCACACCGACAGCAGCATCAACAGGGCGATCAGCATCACGAAGGAACGCGACTTGGGGAACTGCGTGCCGTACAGGCTGAACAGGGGGCCTTGCAGCTGCTCGGGCAGGCCGTAGGGCACGGTGGCGCGGCCCCAGACCAGCTGCACGACTTCGAGGATCAGGTAGGACAGGCCGAAGGTCACGAGCAGCTCGGGCACGTGGCCGAACTTGTGCACGCGGCGCAGGCAGTAGCGCTCGAACGCGGCGCCCAGCGCGAACACGATGAGCGGCGCGATCACCAGCGCCGGCCAGAAGCCGATGACGCCGGAGATGCTGTAGGCGAAATACGCCCCCAGCATGTAGAAGCTGGTGTGCGCGAAATTGAGCACACCCATCATGCTGAAGATCAGCGTGAGTCCCGAGCTCAGCATGAACAGCAGCAGCCCGTAGCTCACGCCGTTGAGCAGGGAGATCACGAAAAACTCGAGATTCATCGCAATTTGTCAGGTCAAGGGTAAAAAAAAGGCCCGAGCCAGGTCGGGCCTAGAGAAGAGAGACCAAGGCCCTCAGGGGCGCTTCATCTGGCACGAGGTGGGCGTACTGGCCACGAAGGGCTCGTAGTACTTCACCGGCACGAAGGTGTAGCCCGTGCTTTCCGAATCGAGCGGGTACTTGCCGCCGGCCTTCTCCCACTTGGAGATGAACAGGCCCTGCTGCAGCTGGTGGTCGGTCTTGCGCATCTCGACCTCGCCATTGAAGCTCTTGAACTTCATGCCTTCCAGGGCCGCAGCCACCTTCACGGGGTCGGTGGACTTGGTCTTCACGAAGGCGTCGGTGAGCATCGAGAAGGCGTGGTAGACCGAGCCGGTGTACATGTCGTCGTTGAACTTCTTCTTGTAGTCCACCACGATCTTGTTGAGCTCGCCCGGCAGGTTGATGTGCGCGTAGGCCACCATGTACACGCGGCCTGCGGCGGCGGCGCCCATGGCTGTGGGGCTGCCCGTGACCGAGCCGTAGTAGGTGTAGAAGTTGACGTTGTTCAGGCCGGCATCGTTGGCGGCCTTGATGAGCAGCGCCAGGTCGGAGCCCCAGTTGCCGGTGATCACGCTGTCGGCGCCCGACTGCTTGATCTTGGCGATGTAGGGTGCGAAGTCGCGCACCTGGGCCAGGGGGTGCAGGTCGTCGCCGACGAACTGCACGTCAGGGCGCTTGCGGGCCATGATTTCCTTGGCGAACTTGGAGACCTGGTGGCCGTGCGAGTAGTTCTGGTTGATCAGGTAGACCTTCTTGACCTCGGGCAGGTCCTTCATGAAGGTGGTCAGCGCTTCCATCTTCATGGAGGTGTCGGCGTCCAGGCGGAAGTGCCAGTAGCTGCACTTGCTGTTGGTCAGGTCGGGGTCCACGGCGGCGTAGTTCAGGAACACGACTTCCTTGCCGGGGTTGCGCGCATTGTGCTTTTCCAGTGCATCCATGATGGCCAGTGCAGGGCCTGAGCCGTTGCCCTGCACCACGTAGCGCGCGCCTTGGTCCATGGCCGAGCGCAGGGCGCTGGTGGTTTCCTGCGGGCTGAGCTTGTTGTCGATGCCGATGATCTCGAACTTCACGCCGGCGGCGTTCTTCTTGTTGAACTCTTCGGAGATGAACTGGAAACTCTTGAGCTGGTTGGTTCCCACCGCCGCCATCAGGCCCGAAAGCGGGTCGAGCCAGGCGATCTTGACGGTCTCACCTTTTTGAGCGAACGCCGCGCCAGCGCTCGCCAACAGGACGGTGGCTGCTACAGCCTTCATAGCGAATTTCATGGTTTTGTCTCCTTGTAAATCGGTAAAACGCAGCGTACCGCGTTGCAACACGACGCCCCTCAGGGATTGCCCCTACCGGCGTCGCACACGTGACTGGCGCAGCGCTCCCCCGAGCGCCGCACCAATCTGGATCACAGGCCCGGGAGCTTGTAATCCTTGAGCTGCTCACGCAACTTCGTCTTGAGCATCTTGCCGGTGGCACCCAGCGGAATCGCCTCCACGAAGACCACGTCATCGGGGATCTGCCACTTGGCAATCTTGCCTTCGAAGAAGGCCAGCAATTCCTCGCGCGTGACCTCGGCGCCAGGGCGCCTGACCACGGCCACGATGGGGCGTTCGTCCCACTTGGGGTGCGGCATGCCCACGCACGCCGCCATGGCGATGGCCGGGTGGGCCATGGCGATGTTCTCGATGTCGATGGAGCTGATCCACTCGCCGCCGGACTTGATCACGTCCTTGCTGCGGTCGGTGATCTGCATGAAGCCATCGGCATCGATGGTCGCCACGTCGCCCGTGGGGAACCAGCCGCGGCCCTGCGCGTCCTTGACCAGCGGGTGGCCGCCCTCGCCCTTGAAGTAGCTGTCCACGATCCAGGGGCCCTTGACCAGCAGGTCGCCGTAGGTCTTGCCATCCCAGGGCAGCTCCTCGCCGTCGGCGCCGACGATCTTCATGTCCACGCCGTAGATCGCGCGGCCCTGCTTGAGCAGCACCTTCATCTGCTCTTCCTTGGGCAGCGCGAGGTGCTTGTTCTTCAGGGTGCACAGCGTGCCCAGCGGGCTCATCTCGGTCATGCCCCAGGCGTGCAGCACTTCCACGCCATAGTCTTCCTTGAAGGCATGGATCATGGCGGGCGGGCAGGCCGAGCCACCGATCACGGTGCGCTTGAGCGTCGAGAACTTCAGGCCCGCAGGCTTCATGTGGCCCAGCATCATCTGCCACACGGTGGGCACGCCGGCGGCGTAGCTGACCTTCTCGGCCTCGATCAGTTCGTAGATCGACTTGCCGTCCATGGCCGGGCCCGGGAAGACCAGCTTGCAGCCCGTGAGCGCGGCCGAGTACGGGATGCCCCAGGCGTTGACGTGGAACATGGGCACCACGGGCAGCACGGAGTCACGCGCCGACAGGCACATCACGTCGGGCAGCGCCGCGGCATAGGCGTGCAGCGTGGTCGAGCGGTGGCTGTACAGCGCGGCCTTGGGGTTGCCTGTGGTGCCGCTGGTGTAGCACATGCTCGACGCCGAGTTCTCGTCGAACTCGGGCCAGGCGTAGTCGGGCGAGTGCGCGCCGATCCAGTCCTCGTAGCTCGTGAGGCCGGGGATGCCGGAGTCTGCGGGCAGCCGGTCCGCATCGCACAGGGCCACCCATTTCTTCACCGTGGGGCACTTGGCGTGCACGGCCTGCACCAGGGGCAGGAAGGTCAGGTCAAAGCACAGCACCTGGTCTTCGGCATGGTTGGCGATCCAGGCGATCTGGTCGGGGTGCAGGCGCGGGTTGATGGTGTGCAGCACGCGGCCCGAGCCCGAGACGCCGAAATACATCTCCATGTGGCGGTAGCCGTTCCAGGCCAGCGTGGCCACGCGATCGCTGAACTGCAGGCCCATCCCGTCGAGTGCGTTGGCCAGGCGGCGCGCTCGCGCGGCCAGGTCCTTGTAGGTATAGCGGTGGATGTCGCCCTCGACGCGCCGCGACACGATCTCGGCGTCGCCATGGTGGCGGTCGGCGAACTCGATCAGCGACGAGATCAACAGGGGTTGGCTCTGCATCAGGCCCAGCATGTGTGCTCCTTGGATATTGTGGTGAATTGGGCAATCATCGTAACGCGCACCAGGCTGTCTCGGGGCCTTCGAAATGTCCATTGCGGATGGGGTCGAAGGCACCGCAATGGGGCATCTGGCGTGGCTGCTTGCGCTGCGCAGTGTGCAGCGCCGGGCCTGCCGCGCCAACACCTGTCGCCCACCCGACAAAGGCCAAGGGATTACCCTGAACGGCGCAGGCTGCAGCGACAATCCGCGGCATGCTCTGCACCGCCCCGCATGCCCTGCGCTTCATCACCGCCCAGCCCTGGTTCGCCGGGTTGCCGGCGGCCATGCAGGAGCGCGTGCGCGCCGCAGTGTTCGAGGAAAGCGGCGACAAGGGCGAGGTCATGAAGCCCGCGGGCAGCGCCGTGCAGGGCTGGCACGCCGTGCTCTCGGGCCTGGTGATGTTGCAGAGCCCGGCCAGCCGCGGCCGCTCCTCGGCCTTCATCGGCGTGCCCGATGGCGAATGGTTCGGCGAAGGTTCGGCCATGAAGCCCGAGCCGCGCAGGTACCACGTGGTCGCGCTGCGCCCTACCCGGCTGCTGTGCCTGCCGCTGCCGGTGTTCGAGGAACTGCGCGAGACCAGCCTGGCCTTCAACCAGTTCCTGGTGCTGCACCTGAACATGCGGCTCGGCCAGGCCATGACCATCATCGAGGCCGGGCGCACGCAGTCCACCGAGCACCGCGTGGCGCTGTACCTGAGCCGGCTGTTCTGGCGCAGCACGCGCCGGCTCAACCTCACGCAGGACGAGCTGGGCCAGCTCGTGGGCCTGTCGCGCCAGACGGTGAACCGCGTGCTGCGCACCCTCGAAGGCATGGGCATCGTGTCGCTGGATTTCGGCAAGGTGGCCATCGTGGACGACGATGCGCTGAACGCGTACCTTGCCGCCACCGCGGCTGCCTGACCGGACATATGAAGCAGCATCGGGCTCCGGGTCCTCACTGCACGCTCAGGCGCGTCGCCTTCAGGTCGGCGTCGAAGATGAACTTGCGCGGCCAGGGTTGCCATTCCTGGCCCAGGCCCGCGTGGTTGGGGTTGCCGGTGTGCACGAAGGCGCGCACGCTGTCCATCATCACGGTCGAGAGTGCCAGGCGCCCCGGCTGGTTGGCCGTGCTGTTGGCCGCCTTGGCCAGCAGCGAGGGGCCGAAGTTGCCGAACACGAAGGGCAGGTCGAAGCCATGGGCGGCGCCGTACACGTCGTTCCAGGGCGCGGGCTGCTGGGCCCAGTTGAACTGGTAGCTCCAGACATTGGACTGCTGCGTGCGCAGCGTGTTGAGCAGGTTGTCGCGGCTCGGCTCGATGAACACGCTGCCCAACAGCTTCATGCGCGCGTTGTAACCCATGCCGGGCGCCGTGACCGGCAGGTAGGACGGATCGATGATGTCCGCCACCGTGAGCGTGGTGGCCGCATCGGGGTTGAAGGCCTGTGTCATCGCAAAGCGCTCGGCATCGCTGATCTTCATGCCCGGCTTGCCGCCCAGCAGCGCCAGGAAGGGCGCGAACAGCTTGGCCTCGTCGGCCGTGTAGCCCGAGAGCACGGGCACCTTGTGGTAGCGGCCCGCGGCCATTTCGGCGATGGGATCGGCGGGCAGCACCACGTTGTCGGGGATGGGGCCGGAGCCCGTGAGGCCGGCACGCAGCACCGTCTGCAGCACCACGCGGCCGTCCTTGCCGCGCAGGTAGCTGGCGGTCTGCGCAGGCGTCCAGCCCGCGACGATGGCCGCTGCGCCCATGGTGTCGGAGGCCAGTCCATCGGCCTGCACCAGCGCGGCGAGCAGCGCCGCCGACTGGGCGGCGTACTTGGAGGCGGGGTTGAGCGTGGGAATGGAATTGGCGGGCAACTGCGTGGCCAGCGAGGTACCGCCACTGATCGGCAGCGCCTTGTGGAACAGCCCCGCCGCCCGCGGCGAGGTGAGCAAGGCCAGCACATTGCCAGCACCGGCCGACTGGCCCATGAGCGTGACATTGCCCGCATTGCCACCGAAGTTGGCGATGTTGCGCTGGATGAAGGACAGCGCCTGCACGTTGTCGAGCAGCGCGTAGTTGCCGGTGTAGGCCTGTGTGCCGGTGTGCAGCTGCGGCATCTGGAAGAAGCCCAGCACGTCGAGCCGGTAGTTGGCCGTGACCACCACGGCATTGGCCGAGCGCGCCAGCGCGGCGCCGTCGTAGACCGGATCGGCCGTGTAGCCCGAGATCGCGCTGCCGCCATGCAGGAACAGCAGCACCGGCAGATTGTCCTGGGTCGTCGCGGGGCGCCAGATGTTCAGCGTCAGGCAGTCTTCGCTGCCCACGGGCGTGCCCAGGGTCTGGCCGATGGTGTCGTCGAAGCGGTTGTTGACGCCGGGGCCGTACAGCCGGCCCATCTGCAGGCAGGCATTGCCAAAGCGTGTGGCATCGCGCTCGCCACCCCAGGCCACGGGCGCCACGGGGGGCTGCCAGCGCAGTTCCCCCACGGGAGGCCGGGCAAAGGGGATGCCTTTCCAGGCATAGGTGCCCGTGCTGGCGCTGGCATCCACGCCACGCACGGTGCCGTACGCGGTCTCGCGCACCTCGGGCGGGGTGCTGGAACCACCGCCGCAGCCGGCCAGCGCCAGCATGGAAAGAACGGCACCCAGGCATTGGGCACGCCAGCGCACATCGACGACCATGTCTTGTCTCCTTTGGGGTTATAGGGTCGGGCCTCTGTGTACAGTAGCGCTGCGCCAGGGAACGACCTCGACGCCGATTGTGGAAAGGGGCGGGCCTTTCGCTACTATCGCAACCTTGCCAAAACACTGACTTCAGACACCACCCCGCGTAAACCCTGAGCCCCAGACCCCGCGCTATGACTCCCCGCACAAGCTCCGCCGCCTGGGTGCGCGGCACCACCGACATGATGGCCGCAGAGGGCCTGCCCGTGGCCGAGCTGTGCCGCGAAGCCGGCATCGACCTGGCGGCGCTGCAGCAGCCCCATGCGCGCGTGGAGGTGGACCGGATCAGCCAGCTGTGGGAGCTGGCCGTGGCTCGCTCGGGCAAGACCGACCTGGGCCTGTGCCCGCAGCTCACCGCGCGCTATGGCAATGTGGACGTGGTGGGCTATGCGCTGGCCTCGGGGCCGAACCTGCTGGTGGGTTTTCAGCACCTCACGCGCCACATGGCCGTGATCTCCGACTGCACCGCCTTCGAACTCACGCACGAGGCGCGCGGCTACTGGTTTTCCATCGAGCACATTGGCGGCACGCGCCCGGTGCCACGCCAGCGCGTGGAATACGCACTGCTCACCCTGTTCACGCTGTGCGGCTGGCTCACGCGCCGCGAGCTCAAGCCCCTGGCCGTGGAGCTGAGCACGCCACCACCATCCCCCGGCAGCGAAGCACGCTATGAAAAGGCCTTTGGTGCGCTGCCCCGCTTCGCCCAACCGGCCAGCCGCATCCTGCTGGCCGATGCCGACATGCTAGTCGACATCCCCACGCACAACCCCAGCCTGTGGGCCATGCACGAGCAACTGGTGGAGACCGAGCTCGACCACCTGGGCCAGTCGCTCGCCAGCACGCGTGTGCGCGCCGAGGTGGCGCGCATCCTGCACAAGGGCGAGCCGCGCCGCGACGACATCGCCGCACGCCTGAACATGACCGACCGCACCCTGCAGCGCCGGCTGCAGGCCGAATCGGCCACCTACCAGCAACTGCTGGACGACACGCGCTGCGAGCTGGCGCGCAAGTACCTGGCCGACCCGCGCCGCAACCTCACCGAGGTGGCCGACCTGCTGGGCTTTGCCGACCAGAGCAACATGTTCCGCGCCTGCAAGCGCTGGTTCGGCATGCCCCCGGGGCAGTACCGGGCGCAACTGCAGCAAGCAGGCGGAGTGGCCTCCTCCTAGCCCTTGTGCCCGGGCACCATCTGGATGGTGGCCACCCCGTCCTGGCGGCGCGGCGCCAGCCAGTGCAGCCACAGCCCGCGCATCCAGGCGACGGAGAACACCACGGCCAGAGCCAGCACACCCCAGTGCCGGGTCTGCCAGGCCCCATAGAACCAGAACGGCTGCGCCATCAGCCCGGCGATGCAGGCCCAGCGGCGCACGGGCTCGTGCGCCGACTGCGAAAGCCAGGCCGCCACCGCATACAGCACCGCGATGGCGAGCTGGTCCAGAGAGCCCAGGGCGTTGCCCATGACCGGCCCCATCAGGTCAGGCGCACTTCGAAGTACGCGCCATCGACCTCGCCCAGGCCCTGGTAGCCGGCCTCGCGCGCGGCCTGCGCGGCCCGGGTCCACTGCCGGGCCATTGCCAGGTCCTCGGCGCTGGCATCGCTGCCATCGGACTCCTCGAACTGCATCACGGCACGTAGCGCCTCGGCCACCACCTCGGGGCCGCCCAGCTTGCGCTCCAGCGTACGGGTGTAGCGGGTTTCGGCCGCGCAGCGCTCCCGCAGGGGCAGTTCGGGATAATCGCGCAGGGCGACGGTGTAGGTCGTCGTTTCGATGGCTTCCATGCAGGGCTCCTGGTTGAAATACTGTAAAAATATACAGTATTTCAACCAGATCTGCACCACTGCCCTGGCGCGCTGTTGCGGCGGCGCCGCAAACCCCGCCTATGCCTCGACCAGGGCCGCGCGGGCCACCTGGTTGCGGCCCCTGCGCTTGGCCTGGTAGAGGGCTTCGTCCGCACTGCCGTAGGCGGCGTCGAAGCCGCTTCCCTGCGCCTGCCAGCTCACACCGAAGCTGGCGGTCACGCGGCTGCGGTCGGGCAAGGCAAAGTCGTGGGCCGCGATGGCCTTGCGCATCTGCTCGGCGGCCTGGGCCGCCACCTCCTGCGACACCCCGGGCAGCAGGGCCGTGAATTCTTCGCCACCGACGCGCCCGATCTGGGCCACGGCCGGCGCCACACCCTTGAGGCAATCCACCACACCGCAGATCACCGTGTCGCCGACCGGGTGGCCGAACGAGTCGTTGACGCGCTTGAAGTGGTCGATGTCGAGCACGATCAGCGCCAGGCTGCCGCTGGCCAGGTGGCGATTGGAGCGCTCGATGATGGCCGCCCGGTTCAGCACGCCCGTGAGCGGATCGTGCGTGGCGCGGTATTCCAGCTGGCCGGTGAGGTCCTGCAGCCGCTGGTTGAGCTGGTTCATCTCGAACTCGGCCCGGTCGCTGCGCCGCACCATGCGGCGCGTCTCGCGCAACAGGCGTTCGTAGGCGGTCAGCAACTCGCCCAGCGCATGGCGATGGGCGCCGCCGTCGCCCTCCTCGCCAAAGGCCGTTCGGGCCGCCAACAGGGCACGGCTCTCGGCATCAAACAGGTCAGGTGCTTCGGACATCGAGACCCATCATGCCGATTTCACCGCATGGCTGACGAACTGGAGGGCCGTGAAGTCGTCCTTGAGCTCCTGGCCGAATTCGAAGATGGTGTCGTCTTCCTCGTCGTGGTACCAGTTGAGCACCACCTCGTTGCCGGCTTCGGCCGCATCGCTGAGCAGGCCCACCAGGTTGAACAGCATCTTGGTGCTGGAGCTGTTGAAGTAGGCCAGCGCAATGCTGACGCTGATCTTCTTGTCGCTGCAGGCACCCAGGTAGGCCTCCAGCTGGCGCAGGATGTCGCCGTAGAACGCGGCCGCGTTCTCAGGGTAGGACTCGCCACGCAAGCTCAGCAGGTTCTCGTCGAACTTGAAGTCCACTTCCGGCGAGCTGGGTGTGGGGGGAATGTAGAGATGGTCCATCCGGGGTTTCACAGTGTGTAGCGGGTTCTGCCAGGCGCTCAGGCGCGAAAGCAGAAGAAAGTCAGGTCGTCGCGGCGCTGGTGCGTGCCCTGCCAGGCCTGCAGCGCCTGTTGCATGGCGGCATTCAATTGCGCAGGGTTCTGCCCGCGCTGGGCAACGATCACCTCCTGGATGCGGCGCTTGCCGAAGGTGATGGCCTTGGGGCCGCCCACCTGGTCGATCAGGCCATCGGTGGTCACGAACACCAGGCTGCCAGGTTCCAGGACCACCGTGCGCGTGGTCCAGCAGTGGTCGATGGGGCTGTCCACATAGCCCACGCCCTTGCGCTCGCCGGCCACCACCTGCACGGCCTCGGCGCCCGGGGGCAGCACGAAGAGCGAGAGGTTCGCACCGGCAAAGCGCAGCTCGCGCGTGGCGGGCGCATACCAGAAGCAGGCGGCATCCAGGCCGTCGTCGGAGCCCGGCGTATCGTCCTGGCCGTCCATCTGGCCCAGCATCTGCTTGATGCTGCGGTTCACGCTGCCCAGCAGCTGTGCCGGATCGCGCGGCCCATACTGCTCGATGGCCTTGCCCAGGGTGCTCGATGCGATCAGGGTCATGAAGGCCCCCGGCACGCCATGGCCCGTGCAGTCGGCCACGGTGGCAAACCAGCCATCGGGCATGGCGGTGAACTGGTAGAAGTCGCCGCCCACCACGTCGCGCGGTTCCCAGACCAGGTCGGCATCGGCCTGCGCCTGCACCAGGGCATCGCGCGAGGCGCGCAGCATGGAGCGCTGGATCACGCTCGCGTACTCGATGCTGTGCATCACCTGGCGGTTGCGCGCGGCCTGCAGTTCGGCCACCACGCGCATCAGCTGCAGGCCATGGCCCACGCCGACAAAGCTGCCTTCGCGCGCAACGATGAAGCCGTCCGACAGCGCCTTCTCGCCGTACTCCACGGTCTTGAAGGTCAGCTCCTCGATGCCCATTTCGGCATCAACGATCAGCGGTGCCTTGTCCATGAAGGCGATGCAGTTCTTGCGGCCGTAGATCTCCCAGCGGTAGGGCTTGCTCATCTCGGACATGAAGATGTCACGGTTGATCAGCCCGATGGGGCGCCCCTTCTCGACCACCGGCAGGCTCACCAGGTCCTTGTGCTCGGAGAAGATCTCCATGACCTTTTCATTGGTCTCCTCGACCGCCATCCAGGGCACTTCGACACACATGTCCCCGGCGCTGGGCTGGCGAAAACGCGGACGGCAGTCTTGCAGGTAGGCGGGGAGTTCGGGCATGGAGAAGGACCGGCGCGGCAGGAAATGTCACCAGAGCTTACAAGTCGCATATTGCGGTTGCGTGACAGAAGGCGCTGTCCGGGATGCCCTTGTCATTCACCGGGCGCCACGCCGGCCACCAGGCGCCCATGCCCGGCCTGCCATCGACCGGCCAGGGTGGGCGCCGCCTGCACTGCGGGGCGGGGATCGCGGCGCCCCAGCTGCTGCAGGTAATGCGGCAGGGGCAAGGGCTTGGCGATGCCAAAGCCCTGCACATAGTCCACGCCGTAGGCGGCCAGCAGCGCGCGCTGGGCCGGCGTCTCGACGAACTCGGCGATGGTCGCAAGCCCCATGGTCCGCGCCACGTCGCAGATGGCCAGCACCACGCGCTGGTCGACCCGCGAGGACATCACATCACGCACGAAGCTGCCATCGATCTTCACGAAATCGAGGGGCAGCGACTTGAGGTAGTCGAAGGTCGCCAGGCCCGTGCCGAAGTCATCGAGCGAGGTGCGCGCCCCCATGGCGCGCAGGCTGGCCAGCAGGTCCACGGCGCGGCTGCGCTGCACGATGCCGGCGGTTTCCGTGACCTCGAAGCAGAACATCGCGGGATCGAGCCCGCTCGTGGCCAGGCACTGGTCGATGTGGGTGAGCAGCCGCGGGTCGGACACCGACGAGCCCGACAGGTTGATCGCCACCTTGCCCAGATCCCGCCGGGTGATGCCATGGGCCACCAGGGCCGCAAACACCTGGGTGATGACCCACCGGTCCACCTGGGGCATGAGCCCATAGCGCTCGGCCAGCGGCAGGAACTCGCCGGGCAGATGGGGCGATCCATTGCCCGAGGCCCAGCGCAGCAGCACCTCCACGCCCAGGTCGCCATCGTGGTCGCCATGGGCCGAGCGGATGGGCTGGCAGGCCAGCCACAGGCCGCTGGCCTCGGGGCTGCCCGCCGGCAGGCGCAAGGCGTCCTTGAGCGCCTCGATCCGGGACAGCTGCGCCCGGCGCATGCGCATCAGGTGGCCAGGCGCCTGCTCCATGCCCTGCGCCTGCCGGTCCCCCTGGGCCGGGTCACCGTCCACCTCGCACAACAGCATCAGCGCCGCCAGCACGTCGTCGCCCAGGGCCTGCCCCTCGTCCAGCGGCAACAGCCCGAACGCCGCCTGGATGCGCACGCTGTGCTCGGAAAAGACATAGCGGCGCCCGTCCAGCGCGGTGCGCAGCTGCAGCAGCCGCGCATGCACGTCGCCCGCCGCCACCGGCACGGCCACCACGAAGAAGCCATCGCGCGGCCGGGCGTAGAGGCAGCCACGGCCCAGCTGGTTGCGCAGGTAGATGGAGACGTCCTGCTCGATCTCGCGCGTGGAGCCCAGGCCGATCAAGTCCACCACATGCTCCAGGTTGTGCAGGCGCATGCCGATCAGGTGCATGGGCCCCGTCCCCGCCGCCTGGAGGGACTTGAGCAGGCCACGCTCATTGAGGAACCCCGTCAGGCCATCGTTGCTGGCGGCCTCGTGCAGGCTGCGCTCCATCTGCCGGCGGTGCTCCATCGTGGCCGAGGCAAAAAAGCTCAGCGCCGCCAGGCAGACCATGAGCACCGCCTGGTCCAGCACCATCAGGTAGGGGCTGTGGCCTGCGGGCAAGGGGGGCGTGAAAGCCAGCAGGGTCAGCGCCGAGATGGCCGTGGCCAGGTGCACGAACAACGGGCTGCCCCGGTAGGCCGCCCATGCCACCAACAGGAACACGACATAGCGCACCGACGGACCGATGCCCGCCCCCACCACCGAAGAGCCCCACTGCGCCATGGCCATGACAAGCACCAGGCCGGCCAGGCAGAAGGTCTGCCAGCGCGCCCACAGCAGAGGGCCGGCCCGCCAGCCACCATCGAGGGCGTGGGCCGCCATCTCGGTGAGCCGCGTGAACAGGAGGATGCCGAACACCTCGGACATGCCCATGACACCCGCCACACGCAGGATGCCACCCGGCTGCTCGCCCGCCGCCAGCAGAAACTGCCAGCTGCCCAGCGCCGTGAGCACCGCCGCCCCTGGCAGCACGGTCAGGGCATGGAAGCGAACGGCCGTGGCGACCGGATTGCGCCCCGCCTCGTTGCGCCGGTCGCGCTGCACCAGCCACCACACCAGGGCCACCGCCGCCGCCAGGGCCGCCACGCCGATCAGCGACTGCAGCATGGGGATGCCATGCAGGGCATGCCACAAGGCCACAGCCGCCCCCAGGAACCCCAGCATGCGCAGCCCGTAGGCCAGCACCAGCCCCATGGCAATGCCATCGGCCGGCCAGATGAGGCTCATGTCCAGGCTGCCAAAGGCATAGGCCTGCGACGCCTGGGCCACCACCATCCACAGCAAGGCACCCACCAGACCACGCCGGTAGTCAAAGGGCAGCTGGCTGCTGGCGGGAACGGGTGTCGAGGGCATAGGGCTTGCAGGATAAGGCAACCCGCAAGTTGCCCGGCGGCGCGCGAAACAGGGAGGCCGCAGCGTCCCGAACCCCACCTTCGCATGTGAATGTGACAGGAATGCGGCATGCTGTGGTTTCCACACACGCCCTTGCAGCCCCCCCCTGCGACCATGCACCCTGCCCCACCCCGCCACGCGCCCGGCCGCCGAACCCGGGCCCTGCCCAGTTCACTCACAGCACTCGCGGCGCTGGCCGCCATGGCAGCGGCTGCGCCCACCCTGGCGCAGCCACGCGAGGGGGGTAGCCTGGCCCCGGTCGAAGTGCCAGGCCATGCCCAGGCCCAGCGCCGCTTCGACAGCGCGGCCAGCCACTCCAGCGTGCCGGTCGATGGCTTCACGGCCCCCACGCCGCTGGTGCACCTCTCGGAACTGCTCGCCGGCCAGGCCGGCGTGGTGGCGCTGGACCGGCAGAACTATGCGCAGGACCTGCAGATCGCCGTGCGCGGCTTCGGCGCGCGCTCCACCTTTGGCGTGCGCGGGGTGCGCATCCTGGTGGACGGCATTCCCGCCACCATGCCCGACGGTCAGGGCCAGGCGGCCACGGCCCAGTTGCAGTCGGCCGCGCAGGTGGAGGTGCTGCGCGGCCCACTGGCCCAGCTCTACGGCAATGCCGCGGGCGGCGTGCTGCAGGTGAGCACCCGCGAACCGCGCGCGGGCGGCGGTGCACAGGCCTCGGTGGCAGCAGGCTCCTTCGGCCAGCGGCTGGTGGGCGCCTCGTTCGACTTCGGCCAGCCCACCCTGTCGGGCCTGGTGGATGTGTCGCACTTCGAGACCGATGGCTGGCGCGCACACAGCGCCGCGCGGCGCACCCACCTCAACGGCAAGCTGGTGGCACGCCCGGATGCGGACACGAAGATCACCGCCCTGCTCAACCTCTACGACCAGCCCGATGCCCAGGACCCGCTGGGCCTCACGCGCGCGCAGTTCAACGCCAACCCGCGCCAGGCGCCCGACGTGGCCACGGCGTTCGGCACGCGCAAGTCGGTGGCGCAGAACCAATGGGGCCTGGTGTTGGAGCGGCAACTGGGCGCCGCCGACAGCGTGCGCGCCCGCGCCTACGGCGGCAAGCGCGCGCTCACCCAATCCCTGTCGTTCAGCGGCGCGGCCGAGAACAGCGCGGGCGGCGTGGTGGACCTGGACCGCGGCTACCACGGCCTGGGCCTGGCCTGGACGCACAGCGCGAAGATGCCCTCGGGCCTGCCGCTCACCTGGACCCTGGGCGTGGATGCCGACCGCCTCGCGGAACAGCGCCAGGGCTTCGTCAACCAGAACGGCGAGACCGGCGCCCTGCGCCGCAACGAGCGCGACCGCGCCGGCAACACCGACGTCTTCGCCCAGGTGGATGCATGGATCGCACCCACCTGGCGCGCTGTGGCCGGCCTGCGCGCCAGCCGCGTGGACATGCGCGTGAGCGACCACTTCATCACCCCCAGCAACCCCGACGACAGCGGCGCGCGCCGCTGGCGCCAGACCAGCCCGGTGCTGGGCGTGGTCTGGGCCGCCAGCGACCAACTCAACCTGTATGCCAACCTGGGCCGCGGGTTCGAGACCCCGACCCTGGCCGAGATGGCCTACAGCCAGGGCAACACCGGGCCCAACTTCGGCCTGGCCGCCTCGCGCAGCCGACAGATGGAGATCGGCGCGAAATGGCAAGGCGCGGCGCACCGCGTGGAGCTGGCCTGGTTCGATGCACGCAGCCGGGGCGAGATCGTGCCCGCCGCCACGGTCAACGGCCGCACCGTATTCCAGAACGCCGACAACGTGCGCCGCCGCGGGCTCGAACTGGCCTGGAGCGCGCAAACCGGCGCATGGACGCCGCGCGCGGCCTACACCTACCTGGATGCCTTCTTCGGCGATGCCTACACGGGCGCCGGGGGCTCCCGGGTGGGCGCCGGCAACCGCCTGCCCGGCACGGCACGCCATGTGGCGCAGCTGGCATTGGACTATGCGCCCACGGCCGCATGGCAAGTGGGCGCCACGCTCGATGTGTCCGGCAAGGTGTTCGCCAACGACGTGAACACCGAGGCCGCCGCCGGCTTTGCCGTGGTGGGCCTGCGCGCCGGCTACCGCTTCGGCCAGGCCACCGCAGGCCCGCGCTGGCAGGCCTGGGCCCGGCTCGACAACCTGCTGGACCGGCGCCATGCGGGTTCGCTGATCGTGAACGATGGCAACGGCCGATTTTTCGAGCCGGCGGCCGGCCGGCGCCTCATGCTCGGGCTGCGGGCGCAATTCCTGTAGCAAAAATATACGCCTTCTGACTGCTTTTGCAGCCTTTTCCCATATTTTCAGCCCTTTTTCATCCTTTTTCAGCGATCGCGCATCCATGAATCGGGTGTAACACCTGCAACGCCCGGCCGCCAGAGTCCGGGGAGCCGGGCGACATGGGCGAAAATACGCGGTTTTGCCCTCGGGGACCCGTTTCCCGGATGCCGGCCTCCCACCAGGGTTGCAGGCGAAGTGAATGGCTACCCCCGGGATGTATCTGCACCAACGACTCGATAGTTCACGCCTCGTCGTTCTGCTCGCGCAATGGACGCGGGCGGAGCGCGCTCCGGTGCGCCAGGACGTGGCAGAACAACTCGGCCAGTGGCTGAGCGTGGTGGATGCGGTCGAGCTCAACGGCTCGCTGCGTTCGATCGAGACCCATGTGTCCCAGCCCACCACGGGGGAAGGGGCCGCCATCGACACGCAAGCCCTGGAAGAGCTGCTGCACAAGGCCAAGGCCGACCTGACCCGGCTGGCGACCGCCCCTGCCCGCCCGGCCAGGCCGCTGCGCGAACGTGCCGACAACACCCCCGTCGAGCAGCCCGATCCGCAGGCCCAGGCCGATTTTGCGGCCCATGGCCCGCGCTATGCGGAGCAGCAAAAGCAGCTCGACGCCCGCCTGGGCGTCCTGCGCAGCCAGGTGCGCGCGGCCTTGCTCAAGGGGTCGGCGCCCCTGCAGCAACTGGCAGCGCTGGACGGGGTGATGGAGCAGATGCTGGGCGCGCGCGAGCAACGCCTGTGGGCGTCGCTGCCCGGCCACCTGGAGCGGCGCTTCGTGCAATTGCGCAAGGCGCACCAGGCACGGGTGCAGGCCTCGGGCCTGGCCGACGATCCGCTGCGCTGGCGCCAGCCCGGCGGCTGGCTGGCCGGCTTCGAGCAGGACCTGCAGGCCCTGCTGCTGGCCGAGATGCAGGTGCGCCTGCAACCGATCATGGGGCTGCTGGAGGCAGCCCGCAACGAGAACAGTAGAACAGGTAATCAGGAATGAACAAGAGTGTGATGGCCGGCGTGTTTGCAGCCGGCCTGGCAGTGGCGGGATGGGTCGCCTGGGGTTTCGTGGGCACCAGCCCGCTGGCGCTGGCCATGACGGCGGTGATCGCCGCGGTCTACCTGCTCGGCGCCTATGAGCTGATGCAGTTCCGCTCGGCCACCCGTTCGCTGGCGGCCGCACTGGCCGATACGCCGGCCGAGCCCCTGGCCGACCTCGCCCCCTGGCTGGAGCGCCTGCCGGCCGCGCTGCGCCACCCGGTGCGCCAGCGCATCGAGGGCGAGCGCGTGGCCCTGCCCGGCCCGGCCCTGGCCCCCTACCTGGTGGGCCTGCTGGTCATGCTGGGCATGCTGGGCACCTTCCTGGGCATGGTGGTCACCTTCCAGGGGGCTGTGTTCGCACTGGAAGGATCCACCAACCTGGAGGCCATCCGCTCGGCCCTCGCAGCCCCCATCAAGGGCCTGGGCCTGTCGTTCGGCACCTCGGTGGCCGGCGTGGCAACCTCGGCCGCACTGGGCCTGATGTCCGCCATGGGCCGGCGCGAACGCCTGCAGGTGGTGCGCCAGCTCGATGCCCGCGTGGCCTCGGCCTTCCGCAGCTTCTCGCCCGCCCACAAGCGCGACGCCATGTTCGGCGCCCTGCAGGCCCAGGCCCAGGCCATGCCGCTGATCGCCGAGCGCCTGCAGACCCTGATGGAAGGCCTGGAGCGCCGCCACGGCGAACTCAACGAGCGCTTGGCCAACCAGCAGCAGGGTTTTCACCGCGAAGCAGCCACGGCCTACACCGCCCTGGCCAGCACCGTGGGCGCCTCGCTGCAGGACAGCCTGGCCAGCAGCGCCCGCCAGGCGGGCGAGAGCATCCGCCCCGTGGTCGAGCAGGCCATGGCCACGCTCGCCCAGGAAGCCGAACGCTCGCACCAGCGCCTGCGTGACGCCACCGATGCGCAGATGCAGGCCCTGTCTGCCCAATGGGAAGGCACGGCCCGCCAGGTGGCCGCCACCTGGACGGATGCCCTGCAAGGCCACACCCAGGCCCAGGACCGCCTGGTGGCGCAGCTCGACGGCGCCCTGCAGACGGTGACCCAGGGCTTCGAGCAACGCACCGGCACCCTGCTGGGCGCACTCCAGGAGACGGTGGAGCAGTCGCACGCAGCCCAGGCCGCCGCCGACCAGCAGCGCCTTGCGGGCTGGAACCGATCCATGGAGCACACGGCCAGCGCACTCACCGCCGAATGGCAGCGTGCAGGCACCCAGGCCGCCGCACAGCAGCACGAGACAGGCCAGGCCCTGGCCGGCGCGGCGCGGCAGCTCGAACAGTCTCTGCAGACCGCCAGCCAGGCCTTCGATCAGCGCGCAAGCAGCCTGCTCGCTGCGCTGCAGGACACGATCACCCAATCCCATGCCGCCCAGGCAGCCGCGGACCAGCAGCGCGTGGAAGGCTGGAACCGCTCCATGGAGGGCATGGCCGGCACCCTCTCGGCCGAGTGGCAGCGCGCCGGCGCCCAGACTGCCGAGCAGCAGCGCACCGCGGGCCTGGCCCTGGAAGGAGCGGCGGCGCAGCTCGACCGCGCGCTGCAGGCCGCAACCCAGTCCTTCGAGCAGCGTGCCAGCGCATTGCTGGCCTCGCTGCAGGACACCGTGGCGCAGTCGCATGCGGCCCAGGCGGCCGCCGACCAGCAGCGCATGGAAGGCTGGAACCGCTCCATGGAGGGCATGGCCGGCACGCTCTCGGCCGAGTGGCAGCGCGCAAGCGCCCAGACCGCCGAGCAGCAGCGCGCCGTGGGCCAGGCCCTGGAGGGCGCCACAGCGCAGCTCGACCGTGCACTGCAGGCCGCCACCGACGCTTTCGAACAACGCGCCAAGGCCTTGATTGCCACGCTGCAGGACACGGCCACCCAGTCGCGGGCCGCCCAGGCGGCGGACGACCAGCAGCGCATCGAAGGCTGGAGCCGCTCCATGGAAGGCATGGCGGGCACGCTGTCGGCCGAATGGCAACGCGCGAGCACCCAGACCACCGAACAGCAACGCGCGGTGGGCCAGGCCCTGGAGGGTGCAGCCACCCAGCTCGACCGCGCACTGCAGGCCGCCACGCACTCCTTCGAGCAGCGTGCCAACGCCCTGCTGGCTTCGCTGCAGGACACCGTGGCCCAGTCGCACACCGCCCAGGTGCAGGCCGACCAGCAGCGCCTGGAGACCTGGAGCCGCTCCATGGAAGGCATGGCCAGCGCGGTCACGACCGAGCTGCAGCGCGCAGGGTCGCAGGCGGCCGAACAGCAACAGGGCCTGTACCGCACGCTGGAAGGCACGGCCGCCCAGCTCACCGAACGCATGTCGGGCCAAGTGGAGCAGACCCTGGGCAGCACGGCACGCCTGATGGAGCAGTCCGATGCACTGCTGCGCACGCGCGTGGAGGCCGAGGCCCGCTGGGAGCAATCGCAGGGTGAGCGCATGGACAGCCTGGCCAGCGTGTGGCGCAGCGAACTCGCGGCCCTGCGCGACGCCGAGGCCGCCCGCGGCCAGGCCGCGGTGGACCAGCTCGATGCGCTGCAGGCCGCCGTGGCAGAGCACCTGGCCACGCTGGGATCGGCACTCGAAGCCCCGCTCACGCGCCTGCTGCAGACCGCGTCCGACGTGCCCCAGGCCGCGGCCGAGGTCATCACCCAGCTGCGCCAGGAGATGACGCGCCTGGGCGAGCGCGACAACCTGGCGCTGGAAGAGCGCACCGCCATGATGGAACAGCTCTCCACGCTCCTGCACTCCGTCAACGACGCCGCCGCGCAGCAGCGTGCCGCCATCGAATCGCTGGTGGGATCGGCCGCCCAGGTGCTGGAGCAGGCCGGCCAGCAATTCGCCGATGCACTGGGCACCCAGGCCGGCAAGGTGGACGAGGTGGCCACGCACGTGGCCGCCAGCGCCGTGGAGCTGGCCAGCCTGGGCGAGTCGTTCAGCCATGGCGTGGGCCTGTTCACCGCCAGCAACGACAAGCTGGTGCAGGGCCTGCAGGGCATCGAGAGCGCCATTGGCCAGTCCCTGGGCCGCAGCGATGAACAGCTGGCCTACTACGTGGCCCAGGCACGCGAGGTGATCGACCTGAGCATCTCTTCGCAGCAGGGCATCGTCGAAGACCTGCGCCGCCTGCATGGCCAGGCTGCGCAAGGGGCGCCCGCGTGACCGGCTACGACGACACGCTGGACGACGCCACCGAGCAGACCGCCCCGGTCTGGGCCGTGTTCGGCGACCTGATGGCCGGCCTGCTGGGCGCCTTCGTGCTCATCCTCGTGGGGGTGCTGGTGCTGCAGATCGACCTGGCCAACAGCCTGCGCCAGGAAGTGGAGAAGCGCCAGGAGGCCGAGCAGCGCCGCATGTCCCTGGAGAAGGCGCTGGCCGGCCCGCTGGCCAGCGGCCGCGTGACGCTGAACAACGGCCGCATCGGCATCAGCGGCAGCGTGCTCTTCGCCACGGGATCGGCCGAACTGCGCCCCGAGGGCCGCCAGTTGCTGACCAGCCTGGTGCAGCCCCTGCGCGTGTACCTGCGCGAACGCGATGAGATGCTCATGGTGAGCGGCTTCACCGACAACATCCCGCTGCGCAGCGGCGGCGGCCAGCGCTTTGCCGACAACCTGGAGCTGTCGGCCCAGCGCGCGCTCACCGTCACACGCGCCCTGGCCGAAGAAGGCATGCCCTCGTCCCAGGTGTTTGCCGCGGCCTTCGGTGCCGAGCAGCCCGTGGCCGACAACGCCGACGAGAAAGGCCGCGCGCAGAACCGCCGCGTGGAGATGGCCCCGGTACCCCGGGCCACCCAACCCAGCCCCACCACACCCCAATGAACGACGCAAGCGCCTTGTTGGAACCGCTGCGGGCGCAGGGCGCCGAGCACCATGACCCTGCGCGCTTTCGCTACCTGGAGGCGTTGGCCCGGCGCCTGCCAGAGCAGCCGCCGGCCGTGCAGCAACTGCTGCTGCAGCGGCTGGAGGCCGCCGTGGCCGACTATGCCGCCCAGGCCACTGCTGCAGCGGCAGAACCTCCCACCGCCGCGGTGCCCAGGCCGGCCGACGCGCCTGGCTCGCCCCTGGCCCTGCTGAACCGCGAACTCGCCGCACGCGCCCAGGCCGACGCCGAGCAGGTGCGCGCCAGCGAAAGCGCCAGCATGTCGGAGATGAAGAGCGTGCGCCAGTTCAGCGAGGTCTGGTCGAAGATCTCCGCGGAACAGCAGGTCACCCTGGCCCTGAACAAGGCGCCCGAACACGCCGGCCCGCTCAACTCGCACAAGCTCATGCTGCGCTCGCTGGCGCTCATGCGCGGGCTCTCTCCCGACTACCTGCGGCGCTTTCTCTCGCAGATGGACTCGCTGCTCTGGCTGGAGCAGATGAACGCGCATCTGGCGCGCCCGGCACCCCGGGCGCCACGCCCCCAGCGCACTGCCCGCCGGTAGCGGCAGGCCATTGCGGCTACGATGCCCAGCATGGCTTCACGACCCATGCCGGACCACCGCAAGGCACTGCGCGCCATCGCCGCTTTCGAAGCCCTCAAGGGCCTTGCCGCGCTGGTGGCCAGCCTGGGTTTTCTCAGCCTGCTGCACCATGACCTGCACCACATCGTCGCCTCGCTGATCGGGCACATCGGCCTGGCACCCGGCGACCGCTACCCGGCCATGGTGCTCACCGACATCGACCAGTTGGTGCGCGCCGATCTCACCCCCCTGCTGCTGGCTGCGGCGGCCTATGTGCTGGTGCGCTTTGCCGAGGCCTACGGTCTGTGGAAGAACCTCTGGTGGGGCGAGTGGCTGGGCGCGCTCTCGGGCGGGCTGTACATCCCGTTCGAGTTGCGCCACATCGTGCACCACCCCAGTGGGACCGCGGTCGCCGTGGCGCTGGCCAACATCGCCATCGTGGCCTTTTTGGGCACGCAACTGCGCCAGCGCGGCAAGACCCGCGCACCGCCCTGAAAGAACCACGGAGGCGGCCGATCCGGCCCGATGCCCGATGCAAGGTGCTCCGCAGACCATGCCGACCCCAGGGGAAAGCGCCCGGTTGCCAATTAGTCTGGACAAATCCGGTCCGATACCAATAATCGAAGTCCGCACCAGTCTGCACCACACCTTCGGGAGGAGGCCGTCCATGCTGCTCGATATCACCAGTGATCGCTTGCTCAAAGTGCTGGAGGATGGCAAGCCGCTGCCAGGCGCCACGTGCAAAACCTTGCTGCGCCTGGTGTGTGCCCTCGGGCGCGACCGGGGGCTGGCCCTGCTGGACGCCGACGGCACCCTGGTCGACGCATCACCCGGCTTCTGGCAGTTGCTGGCCGAGCCGCCCCCGCCCAGCCTGGGGCTGCGCCTGCAGGAACTCTTTCCGGGCGCCGAGTGGCCCGCAGCAGAGGGCCGCGCCAGCCTGCAGACTCCCTCCCGGTCCGGCGAGATGCTGCACCTGGAGCGGCTGGCGCTGGGCGATGGCAGCCACCTTCTGCTGGTGGAGGCCAACGGCAGGCAGGATGGGCACCCGGACACCGACGCGGCCAAGCTCGCGGCCATCGACCGCACGCAGGCCGTGATCGAGTTCGACCCCGAAGGCAACATCCTCACCGCCAACGCCAACTTCTGCAACACCACCGGCTTCTCGTTCGAGCAGATCGTGGGCAAGCACCACCGCATGTTCTGCCTGCCCGACTTTGCCCAGAGCGAGGCCTATGAACGCTTCTGGCAGGACCTGGGCAAGGGCCTGCCGCAGGCGGGCCAGTTCCAGCGGGTGAAGGCCGATGGCAGCCCCCTGTGGCTGCAGGCCACCTACACCCCCATCGCGGATGCCCAGGGGCGCATCGCCAGGGTGGTCAAGTTTTGCAGCGACATCACGGCCGACAAGCGCCGGGCCCTGGACAACTCCGGGATGATCCGCGCCATAGACCACACCCAGGCCGTCATCGAGTTCGACATGGAGGGCCATATCCGCCACGCCAACACCCGCTTTCTGCAGACCATGGGGTATGGCCTGTCCGAGATACAGGGGCAGCACCACCGCATGTTCTGCCTGCCCGCCTACCGCGAGAGCGCGGAGTACGCCAGCTTCTGGGAGGCCCTGCGCAACGGCGAATCGCGCAGTGGCGAGTTCATGCGCGTGGACAGCAAGGGCCGACCCGTCTGGCTCCAGGCCACCTACACCCCGGTTCCGGACGAGAACGGCCAGCCCTACAAGGTGATCAAGTTTGCCAGCGACATCACGGCCGCCAAGCTCAAGTCCATCGAGGACGATGGCAAGGTCGCGGCCATCGAACGCTCGCAGGGCGTGATCGAGTTCGACCTGCAAGGCAACATCCTGCGCGCCAACCCCAACTTCCTGCAGCTGATGGACTATGCCCTGGACGAGATCCAGGGCCAGCACCACCGCATCTTCGTGCCACGCGACGAGGCCCAGAGCGCGGCCTACCGCGCCTTCTGGCTCAAGCTCGGGCGCGGCGAGTACGAAAGCGGCGAGTACCTGCGCCTGGCCAAGAATGGCCGCGCGGTGTGGATACAGGCCACCTACAACCCCATCCTGGGCGTGGACGGCCTGCCGGTGAAGGTCGTCAAGTACTGCAGCGACGTGACCGATGCCAAGGTCGCGAGCCTGGAGGTGCAGGCACGCATGAACGCGATCTCGGCCAGCAGCTGCGTGCTCGAAATGGACCGGGAGGGCACCATCCTGAACGTCAACCCGCTGATGGAACAGGCCAGCGGCTTCACGCGCAGCGAGATGGTGGGCAAGAAGGAGTCGATGTTCCAGATGCCCGAAGACCTCAACAGCGCCAAGAGCCACGAGGTCTGGAATGCCCTGCGCAGCGGCCGGGCGGTGCGTGAGGAGTTCCGGCGCATGGGGTCGGGCGGGCGCGAAATCTGGTTCTCCGCCAGCCTCAACCCGGTCATGGACCTCGATGGCGCCCTCTCCAAGGTGGTGATGCTGGGCCAGGACGTGACGGCCGACAAGCTGGAGCGGCTGGACGCCGACAGCAAGCTCAAGGCGGTCAGCCGCTCGCAGGCCGTGATCGAGTTCGACCTGGACGGCAAGGTGCTGGGCGCGAACGAGAACTTCCTGAAGCTCATGGACTACCACCTGGACGAAATCCGTGGCCGCCACCACCGCATGTTCGTGGCCCCCGAGCTGGCCAACAGCAGCGAGTACCAGAACTTCTGGGAGCGGCTCGCCCGGGGCGAGTATGAAGCGGGCGAGTACCGGCGCTACGGGCGCGGCGGCAAGGAGGTCTGGATACAGGCCACCTACAACCCGGTGTTCGACCCCAGCGGCAAGCCGGTCAAGATCGTCAAGTTCGCCTACGACGTCACCCACACCAAGCTCAGCAACGCCGAATACGCCGCCAAGATTGCCGCGCTCGACCTGAGCCAGGCGGTCATCGAGTTCGACCTCGACGGCAATGTGCTGCGCGCCAACCGCAATTTCCTCGCGGCCATGGGCTATACGCTGCGCGAGATCCAGGGCCACCACCACAGCATGTTCTGCACCGCGGACTACACCCAGAGCCCCGAGTACCGCGATTTCTGGCTCCGGCTCGGCGAAGGCCAGTTCATCTCCGGGCGCTTTCACCGCGTCGGCAAGTTCGGGCGCGACGTCTGGATCCAGGCCTCCTACAACCCCGTGCGGGACCTGCAGGGCCAGGTGGTCAAGGTGGTCAAGTTCGCCTACGACGTCACGGCCGAGGTCAAGCTCCAGCGCTTCCTGACCGACCAGACCGCCACGCTGTCCACCAGCGCCCAGCAGCTGGAGAGCAGCATCCACACCATCACCCGCAACACAGACCAGGCCACCACCTCGGTCCAGGACACCCGCAAGGCCGCGCAGGCCAGCAGCGATGCGGTCCAGCAGTCCATCGCGGCGATCGGGCAGATCCAGCAAAGCGCAGGCAAGGTGGCCGACATCGTGCGCGTGATCGGCGAAATCGCCAACCAGACCAACCTGCTGGCCTTCAACGCGGCCATCGAGGCCGCGCGCGCGGGCCAGTATGGCGTGGGCTTCTCGGTGGTGGCGGCCGAGGTGCGCAAGCTCGCGGAGCGCAGTGCCAATGCAGCCAAGGAAATCGGCGGTCTGATCGAGTTGTCCAACCAGCACATCGGCACCGGCGCGAACGTGAGCGAGCTTGCAGCCCAGTGTCTTGCGCGCATGGACCAGGGCATCGGCCAGACGGCCGAGCGGGTCGGCGAAATCGCCCAGGCCACGGGCCAGCAGCACGAGGTCGCGGGCGCCGTCTCGGCCTTCGTGCGCGATCTGCGCCAGAGCGCCGCCGGCATGGCCTGATGGGCACCGCCACCTCGCCCTACGGGGTCTTTCGCCTCGGAGCCATGCAGATGGCACTGCACCTCGACGCGTTGCGCGAGGTCGTGCCGCTGGGCCAGCCGATGGCAATTCCGTGCGGCAACCCCGCCATCCTGGGGGCGGTGGACCTGCGCGGGCTGCTGGTGCCGGTGCTGGACCTGCGCCGCCAGTTGAACCAGCCCGCTGGCGACGGTCCGGCCAACGTCGTCATACTGCGCCAGGGCGAGCACCTGCTGGGCCTGCTGGCGGACCAGGTGAGCGGCGTGTTCAGTTGCCCGGACCCACAGCAGCACGCCGTCGACGCGACCAGTGGCCACACAACCCTGCTCAAGGGCAGCTTCCCCCACCCCGAAAACGGCAGCCTCATCAGCGTGCTCGACCCCGCGCGCCTGGCTGCCCTCGCCGACCTGCCCCTGGCCCGCGCCCCCGAGACCGCGGGGGCCGACAGCGCCGACGCCGCCGGATCCGCCCAGACGACCTATGCGCTGCTGATCCAGAGCGCAGGCCTGCACATGGCCCTGTCATCGCGGGTGGTGCACAGTACCGTGCTCAACCCCGACGTGCGCCCCTCGGCACTGAGCGGCGGCTACTGCCACGGCGTCATCGACGTGGCCGGCACCCAGGTGGCCGCCATCGATCTCGCCGCCTTCTGCGGCATGGCCCGGGATGCGGCGCCCGGCACCAGGCGCCAGGCCTTCGTGGTCAACTACGCCAAGGGCCTGCTGGCCTTTCTGGTCGATGCCATCACCGATGTCGTGCCCGCCGACTCCTCGGCCGCGCTCCCCCTGCCGCGCACCGCACTGCCAAGGCCGGAGCTGTTCCTCGGCCTGCTGCCCGCCAGCGCCCTGCAGGACCGCGAAGTGCACGATCCCGACGCCTTCTACCTGCTGCTGGACGACGAGCGGCTTGTGGACCTGGCCGAGCTGGTCCGGTTCGCGGGCCTGCACACCGGCGCCAGCCACCCTGCAGCCCGGCACCGCGCCAGCGAGGCCGGCGCAGGCAGCAACACCCCTGGCGGCAGCGACGGCACACCAGAGAGTGCCCCCGCAGGCAAGCTGCTGTGCTTCGACCTGGGCGGAGCCCCTTCGGCCACCCCGATCGAGCAGGTCAGCGAGATCGTCCCCTGGTCCCGCGGTACGCCGTTGTTCGACAGCGCCGGCCCGGCACTGGGGCTCATGGTCCACCGCGGGCGCGCCATTCCCACCTACAGCCTGGCGGCCTTGCTCGAACGGCCCGCAGCGCCTGCCGCATCGGACGCCAGCGTGCTGGTGGTGGAGCACGGGCACGAGGCCGTCGGTTTCGCCGTGTCCCGGCTGACCGGGATTGACGAGCTCCACTGGATGCCGCGGCAGGACCGCGAGCGCTTCGCCCAACCCGGGCATGCAGGCGACAAACCGCTCTCGACCGAGAGCTGGCAGGCCCGCGCGCTGGTGGCGGACGCCCAGGGGGAGCGCATGCTCACGCTGCTGAACCTGCAGCAACTCGCCCAGAGCCTGCTGATCCCAGGCGGCCATGCCCCTTCTGCGGCAGGACCAGCGCCATAGCGACACCCGCCATGGCCGCAGGCATGGGGCTCAATCGCAAGATGCAAAGAAAAAGGGCGTTCGCTGGATGTCAGCGAACGCCCTTGGACGTTGTGGTGGTGGAGCTGGCGGGAATTGAACCCGCGTCCGCAAGCCTTCACCAGGCAGATCTACATGTTTAGCGGTCTGTTTTGGATCTCGCCGCCTGTGTCGCGCAGTCGCACGCTACACCGGCCGCCAGTACCCTTGAATCTCGCCCCAACCCAAGGTACCCGGATCGGAGCCAGCCCATGTAATTATCCTTGCAGCCGGGAGGCGCTGATTGCTCAGAACCCCCTTGCCCAGCCCATCGGCCAACTGTTGCAAGGCTCACTGGCAATTAAGCAGCGAGTGCGAAACGTTCGTCGTTTGCAGTTAGTTTGTTAAATCGAGATTTACGAGCGTGACTCAAGCTCGACATGCACCACACTAGCTCCGAACCCACGTCGAAACCAGGACAGCCCCAATACTGCCTATTTTAGGCCAGTGCCAGCAATTGCAAGAGCTCGGAGGGAGATTTAATTGCAGCATGCGCACCCCAGGCCTGCGGCGCCTGGGCAGCACCCAGGTAGCCGTAGGTGGCGGCCACGGTGCCCATGCCGGCCGCCAGGCCCGCCACGATGTCGCGCTCGTCGTCGCCCACGTAGATGCACTGGCTGGCATCGATCTTCAAGCGCGCGGCCGCCTCCAGCAGCGGCGCCGGGTGCGGCTTGGCATGCGGCGTGGTATCGCCGCTGACCACGGCGCCCGCCGTGGCGAACAGCGGCATGGCGCGCGTGAGCGGGTCGGTGAAGCGCATGGCCTTGTTGGTCACCACACCCCAGGCCAGGCCGCGGGCCTGCAAGGCCTCGACCAGGGCGGGCACGCCGTCGAACACCTCGGTCAAGACCGTCATGCGGGCCTCGTAGTTGGCAAAGAACTCCTCGCGCAGGGCGGCGAACTCGGCGTCTTCGGGCTTGAGGCCGAAGGCCTCGCCCAGCATGCCGCGCGCGCCGGCGCCGGCCATGGGGCGGTACCGGTCAAGAGGCAGCGATGGCATGCCGCGGTCGGTGCGCATCTTGTCGGCCGCGGCGGCCAGGTCGGGGGCACTGTCGATCAGGGTGCCGTCCAGGTCGAACAGCACGGCGCGGATGTTGTGGAATACGGGGTTCGGCGTCACGGACAAAGTCTCTCTCAGGGCGGATCAGGCAGGCTTGCGGGTGGCGAACATGTAGTTCACGCTGGTGTCGGCACTGAGCCAATAGCGCTTGCTCAGCGGGTTGTATTCCAGCCCGCGGGTCTGCTGCACATCGAGACCGGCAACGCGGCAGTGCGATGCCAGCTCGCTCGGGCGGATCATCTTGGCGTATTCGTGCGTGCCGCGCGGCAGTATGTTGAGCACGTACTCCGCGCCCACGATGGCCAGCATGAAGGCCTTGGCATTGCGGTGGATGGTGGAGAAGAATACCCAGCCGCCGGGCCTGACCAATGCAGAACAAGCCTTGACGACGGAGGCCGGGTCGGGTACATGCTCGAGCATCTCCATGCAGGTCACCACATCGAAGCTGGCGGGCTGCTCGGCAGCCAGTGCTTCGACACTGATCTCACGGTATTGCACCCCTTTGGTGCCGGCTTCCAGCGCGTGCAGTTGCGCCACACGCAAGGCCTTGGTAGCCAGGTCGATACCGGTCACGTCGGCCCCCTTGCGCGCCATGGAGTCGGCCAGGATGCCGCCGCCACAGCCCACGTCGAGCACGCGCTTGCCGCCCAGGCCCGCCTGGGCGTGGATCCAGTCCAGGCGCAGCGGGTTGATCTGGTGCAGGGGGCGGAACTCGCTGTCCGGATCCCACCAGCGGTGCGCCAGCGCAGAAAACTTGGCCAGCTCGGCCGGATCGGCATTGAGGGTGGGGGTGGTCGTGTCGTCGCTCATGGCCTGCATTGTCAACGATGGTGAGCGCGCCTGAAGGGACAAGCCCCCAGGGAGAGATGGCCCACCTTATATAGAGAGCGCAGCGGGCTGGAGCGCTGCACCAGGCACTTTGTACCAGTACAAAACACAGCCTGCCGGGATAGAAAGCACAGACGAAAAAAAGCCCCGTTGCCGGGGCTTTCTGGTGCGAACCAATCCGAAGATCAGTTGGCGCGGGTGCCAACCACTTCGATTTCCACGCGGCGGTTCTTGGCGCGGCCTTCAGCGGTCTTGTTGTCAGCCACTGGTTGCTTCTCGCCCTTGCCTTCGGTGTACACGCGGTTCTTTTCGATGCCCTTGGACACCAGGTAAGCCTTGACGGCTTCGGAACGGCGGACCGACAGCTTCTGGTTGTAAGCATCGGAACCCACGGAGTCGGTGTGACCCACGGCGATGATGACTTCCAGGTTGATGCCCTTGACCTTGGAGACCAGGTCGTCCAGCTTGGCCTTGCCTTCTGCCTTCAGCACCGACTTGTCGAAGTCGAAGAATGCGTCAGCAGCGTAGGTGACCTTGCTGGCCATGACTGGAGGAGGCGTCGTGGCTGGAGGGGGAGTCACAGCCGGAGGAGTCGTCGTACCGGGCGTCGCAGGAGCAACAGCGGCGGGAGCTGGAGCAGCGATGGCGCCGTCGCAGCCTGGGGCAGCGGTAGCAGGCGTCCAGTTGGCATTGCGCCAGCAGTATTCGTTCGTGCCGTTCTTCCAGACCAGTTGGCCAGAAGCATCTCTCCAGTTGTCAACGGTTTGTGCGCCAGCGGCGGTTGCGAGCGCTGCAGAGGCAAACAACATCGCCACTTTGTTCAGTTTCTTCATGGTTCTCCTCTTGGGGAAAAAGCCGCAGCCGCGCTGCGAATCAGGACGCCTGGGGTGACCATCACCCGAAACGTTCAATTGATTGTGCCATACGTAACAGGGCAAAAGCGGCCGCACCGCCTTGGGGCCCGTAGGACAAAACCGTAATTGCGGCGATATGTTGCGGGAGCGCTACACGCTTTCCCCTCTAAAATGATTCTCCTTCGCCGCATTGCCGCCCTATGACCCAGTTTGCCAAAGAAACCCTGCCCATCAGCCTCGAAGAGGAGATGCGGCGCAGTTACCTCGACTACGCGATGAGCGTGATCGTGGGCCGGGCCCTGCCCGACGCGCGCGATGGCCTGAAGCCCGTGCACCGGCGCGTGCTGTACGCCATGCACGAGCTGAACAACGACTGGAACCGGCCCTACAAGAAGTCCGCGCGTATCGTCGGCGACGTGATCGGCAAGTACCACCCGCACGGCGATTCGGCGGTGTACGACACCATCGTGCGCATGGCGCAGGACTTCTCGCTGCGCCACATGCTGGTCGATGGCCAGGGCAACTTCGGCTCGGTGGATGGTGACAACGCGGCCGCAATGCGGTACACGGAAATCCGCCTGGCAAAAATCGCCCACGAAATGCTGGGCGACATCGACAAGGAAACCGTCGACTTCGGCCCCAACTACGACGGCAGCGAGAAGGAACCGCTGGTTCTGCCGAGCAAGCTGCCCAACCTGCTGGTCAACGGCTCGGCCGGCATCGCGGTGGGCATGGCCACCAACATCCCGCCGCACAACCTCAACGAAGTGGTCGACGGCTGCCTGCACATGCTGCGCAACCCCGATGCCACGGTCGACGAGCTGATGGAGATCATCCCCGCGCCCGACTTCCCCACGGCCGGCATCATCTACGGCATCAACGGCGTGAAGGACGGCTACCGCACGGGCCGCGGCAAGGTCGTGATGCGCGCCAAGTGCCACTTCGAGGACATCGACCGCGGCCAGCGCCAGGCCATCATCGTCGACGAGCTGCCCTACCAGGTCAACAAGAAGACGCTGCAGGAGCGCATGGCCGAGCTGGTGCACGAAAAGAAGATCGAGGGCATCAGCCACATCCAGGACGAGTCCGACAAGTCGGGCATGCGCCTGGTGATCGAGCTCAAGCGCGGCGAAGTGCCCGAAGTCGTGCTCAACAACCTGTACAAGCAGACGCAGCTGCAGGACACCTTCGGCATGAACATGGTGGCGCTGATCGACGGCCAGCCCCGCCTGTGCAACCTGCGCGACCTGATCAGCGTCTTTTTGCAGCACCGCCGCGAGGTGGTGACCCGCCGCACGGTGTTCGAGCTGCGCAAGGCGCGCGACCGCGGCCACGTGCTCGAAGGCCTGGCCGTGGCCCTGGCCAACATCGACGACTTCATCGCCATCATCCGCAACGCCCCCACCCCGCCGGTGGCCAAGGCCGAGCTGATGGCCCGCCCCTGGGACAGCAAGCTGGTGCGCGAGATGCTCACCCGCACGCGCGAAGACGGCGGCATCGTGAATGCCGACGACTACCGCCCCGATGGCCTGGAGAAGGAGTTCGGAATGGGCCAGGACGGCCTGTACCGCCTGTCGGAAACGCAGGCCCAGGAGATCCTGCAGATGCGCCTGCAGCGCCTCACGGGCCTGGAGCAGGACAAGATCGTCGCCGAGTACAAGGAAGTCATGGCGGTCATCGAAGACCTGCTGGACATCCTGGCCAAGCCCGAGCGCGTCTCGGTCATCATTGGCGAGGAGCTCACCTCCATCAAGACCGAGTTCGGCCAGAGCAAGCTGGGCGCACGCCGCAGCATCGTCGAGTACAGCGCGCAGGACCTGTCCACCGAAGACCTGATCACCCCCACCGACATGGTGGTGACGCTCAGCCACACCGGCTACATCAAGAGCCAGCCCCTGTCCGAATACCGCTCGCAAAAGCGTGGCGGGCGCGGCAAGCAGGCCACGGCGACCAAGGAAGACGACTGGATCGACCAGCTCTTCATCGCCAACACGCACGACTACATCCTGTGCTTCTCCAACCGCGGGCGGCTCTACTGGCTCAAGGTCTGGGAAGTGCCTGCGGGCTCGCGCGGCTCGCGCGGCCGTCCCATCGTCAACATGTTCCCGCTGCAGGAAGGCGAGAAGATCAACGTGGTGCTGCCGCTCACGGGCGACATGCGCAGCTTCCCGGCCGACCGCTACGTCTTCATGGCCACCAGCATGGGCACCGTGAAGAAGACCGCGCTCGACGAGTTCAGCAACCCGCGCAAGGGCGGCATCATCGCGGTCAACCTCGATGACGGCGACTACCTGATCGGCGCGGCCCTGACCGATGGCGCGCACGATGTGATGCTGTTCAGCGACGGCGGCAAGGCCGTGCGCTTCGACGAGAACGACGTGCGCCCCCTGGGCCGCCAGGCCCGCGGCGTGCGCGGCATGACGCTGGAAGACGGCCAGAGCGTGATCGCCATGCTGGTGGCCGAAGACGAGACGCAGAGCGTGCTCACCGCCACCGAGAACGGCTACGGCAAGCGCACCAGCATCGTCGAGTACACGCGCCACGGCCGCGGCACCAAGGGCATGATCGCCATCCAGCAGAGCGAGCGCAACGGCAAGGTCGTGGCCGCCACGCTGGTGCATGCCGACGACGAGATCATGCTGATCACCGACAAGGGCGTGCTGGTGCGCACCCGCGTCTCCGAGATCCGCGAACTGGGCCGCGCCACGCAGGGCGTGACGCTGATCGCGCTGGACGAAGGCTCTCAGCTCAGCGGCCTGCAGCGCATCGTCGAGAACGATGCCAACGTGGCCGAGGGCGAAGGCGGCGCAGCGGATGCCGGCGGCAGCGAGGCCGCGCCGGGCACCGACGGCCCCTCCGAGTCCTGACGGGCTGCGCGGGCGCAGCGGCATGCCGGTCGCACCGGCTGCTGCCCGCCCCGCAGAAGGCATGCAGTGATGCGGGCCAGCGCGGCATGTGCCGCCGGCCCTCCAAGACAGTTCCCACCTTTTCGATTTGCCAGAGATGAACCGCCCTTACAACTTCTCCGCCGGCCCCGCCGCCATCCCCGCCGAAGTGCTGCAGCAAGCGGCCTCCGAAATGCTGGACTGGCACGGCAGCGGCATGGGCGTGATGGAGATGAGCCACCGCGGCAAGGAGTTTCTGTCCATCTACCAGCAGGCCGAGGCCGACCTGCGCACGCTGCTGGCCGTACCGGCGAACTTCAAGATCCTGTTCATGCAGGGCGGCGGCCTGGCCGAGAACGCCATCGTGCCGCTGAACCTCTCGCGCGCCGGCACCGTGGACTTCGTGGTCACCGGCAGCTGGAGCCAGAAGTCGCAGAAGGAGGCGCGCAAGTACGCCTCCGAGGTCAACATCGCCGCCAGCAGCCAGGACAGCGACTTCACCACCCTGCCCGCGCCCGCCACCTGGAACCTGAGCCGCGGCGCGAGCTACCTGCACATCTGCAGCAACGAGACCATCAACGGCACGGAATTCCACGAGCTGCCCGATCTGAAGGCGCTGGGCTCCGATGCCCCTCTGGTGATCGATTTCTCCTCGCACGTGGCCTCGCGCAGCGTGGACTGGTCGCGCGTAGGCCTGGCCTTCGGCGGCGCACAGAAGAACCTGGGCCCCGCCGGCCTGACCCTGGTGGTGGTGCGCGAAGACCTGCTGGGCCATGCCCTGCCCGCCTGCCCGAGCGCCTTCGACTACAAGACCGTGGCGGACAACGAGTCCATGTACAACACCCCGCCCACCTGGGGCATCTACGTGGCGGGCCTGACCTTCCAGTGGCTGCTGCGCCAGCGCGAGGGCGAGCTGAGCGGCGTGGCCGCCATGGAGCAGCGCAACATCGCCAAGGCCGAGCTGCTGTACAACGCCATCGACGCCTCGCAGCTGTACGTGAACAAGGTGGCGGCCAACGCCCGTTCGCGCATGAACATCCCCTTCTTCCTGCGCGACGAGTCGCGCAACGAAGCCTTCCTGGCCGGCGCCCGCGAGCGCGGCCTGCTGCAGCTCAAGGGCCACAAGTCCGTGGGCGGCATGCGTGCCAGCATCTACAACGCCATGCCATTGGCCGGTGTACAGGCGCTGGTGGACTACATGCGAGAATTTGAACAAAAGCGCGCCTGAGTCCCCACTTTCCAACCCCTTTCGCCGCACGCCCGCCAGAAAAGTTGCCCCTTTCATGACCGAACCGCAAGCCTCCCCTGATCTCGCCAGCCTGCGCGTGCAGATCGACTCCCTCGACCGGCAACTGCTCACGCTGCTCAACCAGCGGGCCCTGGTGGCCGAACAGGTCGGCGAGGTCAAGAAGCGCGAGGGCACGCCATTCTTCAGGCCCGACCGCGTGGCCCAGGTCATCGACAAGATCCAGACCGCCAACCCCGGCCCACTCAAGGGCCCACATGTGGCCGCCATCTGGCGCGAGATCATGTCGGCCTGCCTGGCGCTCGAATCGCCCCAGCGCGTGGCCGTGCTCGGCCCCGAAGGCACCTTCTGCGAGCAGGCGGCCATCGAGTTCTTCGGCGGCGCAGCCGACCTGATGTACTGCGCCAACTTCGACGAGGTGTTCCACGCCACGGCCGCGGGCAGCGCCCAGTACGGCGTGGTGGGCGTGGAGAACTCCACCGAGGGCGTGGTCACGCGCTCGCTCGACCTGTTCCTGCACACCCCCACCCATGTGGTGGGCGAGGTCAGCCTGCTGGTGCGCCACAACCTGCTGCGCACCAGCAATTCGCTGGACGGCATTGAGGCTGTGCTGGCCCACCCGCAGGCCCTGGCCCAGTGCCAGGCCTGGCTGTCCAAGCACCTGCCGCATGCCGAGCGCCGCCCGGTGTCGAGCAACGCCGAAGGCGCGCGCCTGGCCACCACCAATCCCGCCTGGGCGGCCCTGTCGAGCGAGCGCGCGGCCACCCAGTTCGGCCTGCACATCGTCGCGCACGCCATCCAGGACGACGCCTACAACCGCACGCGCTTTGCCATCATCTGCCTGCCACACACGCTGCAGACGCCGCCGCCCTCGGGCAAGGACTGCACCAGCCTCGTGGTCTCGGTGCCCAACCGGCCCGGCGCCGTGCACGACCTGCTGGTGCCGCTCAAGGCGCATGGCGTGTCCATGACGCGCTTCGAGTCGCGCCCTGCACGCACCGGCCAGTGGGAGTACTATTTCTACATCGACCTCGATGGCCACCCCGCACAGCCGCACGTGGCGCGCGCGCTCGAAGAGCTGCGCGGCCTGTGCGCCTTCTACAAGGTGCTGGGCACCTACCCGGTCGCGCCATGAGCCTGGATATGCCCATGCGCACACCTGAATGCCCGGCGATCACCTGCCATCGCCCCATGCCGGAATCGCACCATGTTTGAACAATTGGGACTCATCGGCTGCGGCCTCATGGGCGGCTCCTTCGCCCTGGCGATGAAGAAGGCCGGCCTGGTCAAGCGCGTGGTGGGCTACAGCAAGTCGCCCTCCACCACCGACCGCGCGCGCCAGCTCGGCGTGATCGACGTCGAGGCCCCCTCGGCCCTGCTGGCCGTGGCCGGAGCCGATATCGTGCTGGTGGCAGTGCCTGTGGCCGCCACCGAGGCCACGCTCAAGGCCATCCGCCACCTGGTCACGCCCAACATGCTGATCATGGACGTGGGCTCCACCAAGGCCGACGTGGTGCAGGCCGCGCGCCGCGCGCTGCGCGACCAGGTGGGCTCCTTCGTGCCCGCCCACCCCATCACGGGCCGCGAGGTCTCGGGCGTGGAGCACGCCGATGCCGAGCTCTACACCGGCCGCCAGGTCATCCTGACCCCCATGGACCGCACGCTGCCCGAGCAGTTCGCCAAGGCGGAAACCGTGTGGAATGCCCTGGGCTGCCGCGTCAGCAACATGTCTCCCGAATCGCACGACGCGGCCTTTGCCGCGGTGAGCCACCTGCCCCATCTGCTGGCCTTTGCCATGATGAACAGCATCACCGGGCAGGCAGAGGGTGACGACTTCCTCTCGCTGGCCGGCCCGGGCTTTCGCGACTTCACGCGCATTGCCGCCAGCGACCCCAAGGTCTGGCGCGACATCCTGCTGTCCAACCGCGAGGAGTTGCTGGCCCAGTCGCGCCTGTTCCAGCAGACGCTGCAGAACATCGAGCAGGCCATGCAAAAGGGCGACACCCAGGCCCTGGAAGACATGATCACCCTGGCCAGCGAGACCCGTGCGCACTGGCGCATGGGGGCGCAGCGCACGAGCAAGGGGCGTTGATGTTCAGCACCCCCCACCTCGACCTGCCGGCCCTCGATGCCGCAGGCGGCGAAGTCCACCTGCCCGGCTCCAAGAGCATCTCCAACCGCGTGCTGCTGCTGGCGGCACTGAGCGCAGGCACGACCACGGTGCACGACCTGCTGGCCTCCGACGACACGCGCGTCATGCTCGACGCCCTGCGCCAGATCGGCTGCACGGTGGACGAGGATGGCGGCACCACCGTGCGCATCACCGGCCTGGGTGGCGGCGCGCCGCGCTCGCCCGCCCAGCTCTTCATGGGCAATGCCGGCACGGCCATGCGCCCGCTCACGGCCGCGCTGTCGCTGCTGGGCGGTGAGTTCGAACTCTCGGGCGTGCCGCGCATGCACGAGCGCCCCATCGGCGACCTGGTGGACGCGCTGCGCCAGCTCGGCTGCCAGATCGACTACCTGGGCAACGACGGCTACCCGCCGTTGCGCATCGCGCACGGCCAGGGCGTGCCGCCCCTAGCGCTGGCCGAGCCCATCCGCGTGCGCGGCGACGTGTCGAGCCAGTTCCTCACGGCGCTGCTCATGGCGCTGCCACTGGCCGCGCGCACGCAGGCCATCGAGATCGAGGTGGTGGGCGAGCTGATCTCCAAGCCCTACATCGCCATCACCCTACAGTTGCTCTCGCGCTTCGGCATCACAGTCACGCACCAGGACTGGCAGCGCTTTACCATCCCCGCAGGCAGCCAGTACCGCTCGCCCGGCGAAATCCACGTCGAGGCCGACGCCTCCTCGGCCAGCTACTTCATCGCGCTGGGCGCGATCGCGGCCGGCCATGCAGGCGTGCCCGAAGGCATCCGCATCCACGGCGTGGGGCTCGATTCCATCCAGGGCGATATCCGCTTCGTCGAGGCCGCGCGCGCCATGGGCGCCCAGGTCACGGGCGGCGCCAACTGGCTGCACATCCGCCGCGGCGAACCCGGCCAGGGCTGGCCGCTCAAGGCCATCGCGCTCGATTGCAACCACATCCCCGACGCGGCCATGACCCTGGCCGTGATGGCGCTGTACGCCGAAGGCACGACCACGCTGACCAACATCGCGAGCTGGCGCGTGAAGGAAACCGACCGCATCGCCGCCATGGCCACCGAGCTGCGCAAGCTCGGCGCCACGGTGGAGGAAGGCGCCGACTTCATCCGCGTGACGCCGCCCGCGCAGTTGGCTGACTGGAAGGCCGCCAGCATCCACACCTACGACGACCACCGCGTGGCCATGTGCTTTTCGCTCGCGGCCTTCAACCCCGCCGGGCTGCCGGTGCGCATCGAAGACCCCAAGTGCGTGGCCAAGACCTTCCCGGACTATTTCGAGGCCCTGTTCTCGGTGGCCCATGCCGCCACCGAGCGCATCCCGGTGATCTGCATCGACGGCCCCACGGCCTCGGGCAAGGGCACCGTGGCCGCCGCCGTGGCCCAGCGCCTGGGCTACCGCTTTCTCGACTCGGGTGCCATGTACCGCATCACGGCGCTGGCCGCGCTGCGCGCAGGCCTGGCCATCGACGCCACCCATGAATCCCGCATTGCCGACATGGCCAAGACCCTGCCGGTGCACTTCGAGGGCGGGCGCGTGCTGCTGGGCCAGGACGATGTGACCGAAGCCATCCGCACCGAAGAGGCCGGCATGAACGCCTCGCGCGTCTCGGCCCTGCCCGCCGTGCGCGAGGCCCTGGTGGACCTGCAGCACAGTTTCCGGCGCCTGCCCGGCCTGGTGGCCGATGGGCGCGACATGGGCACGGTGATCTTCCCCGGGGCCCCTCTGAAGGTCTACCTGACGGCCAGCGCCGCATGCCGTGCGGAGCGCCGGTATAAGCAGTTGATTTCAAAGGGCTTTTCGGCTAACATAGCCGACCTTCGCGCAGACCTTGAGGCGCGCGATGCGCGGGACAGCTCCCGCAGCGTCGCCCCCTTGAAGCCCGCGCAGGATGCCCTGGTGCTGGACAACTCCGACTTGACGATCGATGAAGCCGTCGAGAAGGTGCTTGCCTGGTGGCAGGAGCGCCAGCCCTTTGCAGCCCCCGTGGCCGCACAAGGCTGACCGCCGGACCGCGAGGCCCGGCAAGGCCTCCCGCAGCCAATGCATGTCCATGCGCTGGCTGCGTGGAATATCGTCAACAACCTAACCGCGGCTTTGCCGCAAACCACCACCGGCAGCTATAAAAACGGGAGCAATGGTGCTCTCGGAATCCTGTCTGTGGCAAGGAAACACATGTCCGAATCTTTTGCCGCCCTTTTTGAAGAATCCCTGCAGCGTACCGAAATGCGCCCAGGCGAAGTGATCACCGCCGAAGTCGTGCGCGTGGAACACAACTTCGTCGTGGTCAACGCCGGCCTCAAGTCCGAAGCCTACGTGCCGCTGGAAGAGTTCAAAAACGACAAGGGCGAAGTCGAAGTCCAAGTGGGTGACTTCGTGTCGGTGGCCATTGGCTCCATCGAAAACGGCTACGGCGACACCATCCTGTCGCGCGACACCGCCAAGCGCCTGGCTTCGTGGATGAGCCTGGAAAAGGCCCTGGAATCCGGCGAGTTCGTCACCGGCACCACCAGCGGCAAGGTCAAGGGCGGCTTGACCGTGCTGGTCAACGGCATCCGCGCATTCCTGCCCGGTTCGCTGATCGACACGCGTCCGATCAAGGACCTGACGCCTTACGAAAACAAGACCCTGGAATTCAAGGTCATCAAGCTCGACCGCAAGCGCAACAACGTGGTGCTGAGCCGCCGCGCCGTGGTGGAAGCCTCCATGGGCGAAGAGCGCGCCAAGCTGATGGAAACCCTGAAGGAAGGTTCCATCGTGCAGGGCGTGGTCAAGAACATCACCGAATACGGTGCGTTCGTGGACCTGGGCGGCATCGACGGCCTGCTGCACATCACCGACATGGCATGGCGCCGCGTGCGTCACCCCTCCGAAGTGGTGACCGCTGGCCAGGAAATCACGGCCAAGATCCTGAAGTTCGACACCGAGAAGAACCGTGTCTCGCTGGGTCTGAAGCAGATGGGCGACGACCCATGGATGGGCGTGAACCGCCGCTACCCCCAAGGTACGCGCCTGTTCGGCAAGATCACGAACATTGCCGACTACGGCGCGTTCGTCGAACTCGAACCCGGCATCGAAGGCCTGGTGCACGTCTCCGAAATGGACTGGACCAACAAGAACATCGCTCCCGCCAAGCTGGTTTCGCTGGGCGACGAAGTCGAAGTCATGGTCCTGGAAATCGACGAAGACAAGCGCCGCATCAGCCTGGGCATGAAGCAGTGCAAGGCCAACCCATGGCAAGAATTCGCACAGGACACGAAGCGCGGCGACCGCGTCAAGGGTCCGATCAAGTCGATCACCGACTTCGGCGTGTTCGTGGGCCTGGCTGCCGGCATCGACGGCCTGGTGCACCTGTCCGACCTGTCGTGGAACGAACCCGGCGAAGCCGCTGTTCGCAACTACAAGAAGGGCCAGGAAGTGGAAGCCATCGTGCTGGCCGTGGACGTGGACCGCGAACGCATCTCGCTGGGCATCAAGCAGCTCGACGGCGACCCATTCACGACCTTCGTGACCGTGAACGACAAGGGCCAGACGGTGACCGGCAAGGTCAAGACCGTGGACGCCCGTGGCGCTGAAATCGACCTCGGCGAAGACATCGTGGGCTACCTGCGCGCTTCGGAAATCTCCCGCGACCGCGTGGAAGATGCCCGCAACGTGCTCAAGGAAGGCGACGAAGTCACGGCCGTGGTGGTGAACGTGGATCGCAAGACCCGCAACATCCAGCTGTCGATCAAGCAAAAGGACATGGCCGACGAGCAAGGCGCGATGGCCAGCCTGAGCCAGCAATCGAGCCGCGAAAGCGCCGGCACGACCAGCCTGGGCGCCCTGCTGCGCGCCAAGCTGGACAACTCCGACAAGTGAGTGACGGCTTGACCTTCTGAAGGTCAGTCATCAGCGGGCGCCTCGTGCGCCCGCTTCTCTTTATCCCCGACAATCGACGCCATGACCCGCTCCGACCTTGTAGAAGAACTGGCCGCCCGCTTTGGCCAGCTCACCCACCGCGATGCCGAATACGCCGTCAAGACCATTCTTGATGCGGTGGGCGACGCGCTGGTGCGTGGCCATCGCATCGAGATCCGGGGTTTCGGCAGTTTCTCGGTGAACCACCGCCCCCCCCGCATGGGCCGCAACCCGCGCAGCGGCGAGGCCGTGGCGATCCCGGAAAAGCGTGTGCCCCACTTCAAGCCGGGCAAGGCCCTGCGCGAGGCCGTGGACAAGCGCACGGCCGAGATGGAGGATGGCGACGGTACGCCCACCCCGGCAACCGCGGCCAAGGCCACGGGCACCGCGGGTTGATGCACCAGTCTGGCGCCGTAGAATCTCCCCACCACCGGGGAGCCCCATGAAATACCTCCTGTGGCTGCTCAAGGCAGCCATTTTTTTTACCCTCTTCGCGTTCGCGCTGAACAACCAGCAGGACGCCACCGTGCACTTCTTCTTCGGCACGCAGTGGCGCGCGCCGCTGGTGCTGGTCGTGCTCACGGCGTTCTCTGCCGGCCTCATCGTGGGCGTGCTGGGCATGGTGCCACGCTGGTGGAAGCACCGCAGCGTGGCGCGCCAGGCGCTGGCGCAGCAAAAGGCGGCGGCCGCACCCGCTGCCAAACCGGCCAGCACCACCGCCGTGGCCGAAACCCCTGCCGAGATGCCCCCCATCCATGGAATTTGACCTCAGCTGGATCCTGCTGGGCCTGCCACTGGCCTTCGTGCTCGGCTGGCTGGCCTCGCGCTTTGACATCCGCCAGTTGCGCGCCGAGAACCGCCGTGCGCCCAAGGCCTATTTCAAGGGCCTGAACTTCCTGCTCAACGAGCAGCAGGACCAGGCCATCGATGCCTTCATCGAGGCCGTGCAGAACGACCCCGACACCTCGGAGCTGCACTTCGCCCTCGGCAACCTGTTTCGCCGCCGCGGCGAGTACGACCGCGCCGTGCGCGTGCACGAGCACCTGCTCTCGCGCGGCGACCTCAGCCGCACCGACCGCGAACGGGCCCAGCACGCGCTGGCGCTCGACTTCCTCAAGGCCGGCCTGCTCGACCGGGCCGAAGACGCACTCAACCGCCTGGAGGGCACGCCCTTCGAGGCCCAGGCCCGGCTGGCGCTGCTGGCCATCTACGAACGCTCGCGCGACTGGCCCCATGCCACCACCATTGCGCGCAAGATGCACGAGGCCGACCAAGGCGATTTCAGCACCCGCCAGGCACACTACCTGTGCGAACAGGCGGCGGCCCTGGCCGGCCAGGCCGACCATGCCGGCGCCCTGGCGCTGCTGGAGCAGGCCGTGGCCGCAGCCCCCGGGGCTGCGCGCGCCCGCATCGACATGGCACGCCTGCAGCACCTGATGGGCCAGCCCGCAGCCGCGCTGGCCACGCTCAAGGCCCTGGGCGAACACAATCCCGCCGCCCTGCCCCTGGCCGCACCGCTGATGGTCGAGGCCGCAGCCGCCACGGGCCGCAGCGCGGAAGCCCAGGCCCTGCTGCAGGAACACTACGACGGCGGCCCCTCGCTGGACGTGCTGGAGAGCCTGGTCGCCATCGACACGGCCCAGGGTGCCGGCGAAGGCGCGCGCCAGCGCTATGTGGACCACCTGGACAAGGAAAAGTCCCTGGTGGCCGCCGCCAAGTGGCTGGCTGGCGAGAAGCTCGAACACGAGGACTTCCATCCCCAGGTGCAGCGCGCGCTGGACCATGCCGTCAAGCCCCTCACGCGCTACCGCTGCGCGGCCTGCGGCTTCGAGGCACGCCAGCATTTCTGGCAATGCCCGGGCTGCCAGACCTGGGACAGCTACCCGGCCCGCCGCGTTGAAGAGCTCTGAAGTGAAACCCCCCCTGAGTCGCTTCGCGCCTTCCCCCTCTCTCATATTGCTTCGCAATCTGGGAGGGGGACGCCCCCAGCGCAGCGGGGCGGCCCTTGCGCGGGGGCACTGGCTTGGGCCGCGCCAGTTTCATGCGTCGCGGGTGGCCCACACAGTGCTGTAGCACGGCAAGGCGAACCAACGACGTTAGACGGTTGAAGACGAATCCATATGGAGTGGGCCTGCGGTTCCCTTGGATATGATGGCCGGGCGGAAGTCCGCACACACCGACAAACAACACACCGAGGGAGTCGCACCATGATCAAGAAATTCCTGTTCATCATCGCCCTGCTTTTTGCCGGCGCATCGTTTGCCGCCGTGGACGTGAACAAGGCCACCGAAGCCGAACTCGACGGCATCAAGGGCATCGGTCCCAGCATGTCGCAGAAGATCCTGGCCGAGCGCAAGAATGCCGAGTTCAAGGACTGGGCGGATTTCATCAGCCGCGTGGGCGGTGTGGGCGAGAAGACCGCTGCCAAGTTCTCGGCCGAGGGCCTGACCGTCAATGGCAAGCGCTTCAGCGCCGCCGCGCAGGCCAAGGCCGACAAGAAGAAAAAAGAGGCCGAGGCCAAAGCCGACAAGTCCGCAGCCAAGGACAAGAAGGAATCCAAGGCCAAAAAGGACAAGGCGGCCGAGCCTGCAGCCGCAGCGGCCTCGGCACCCCAGCCCTCCGCCAGCACGGCCAAGAAGTAGGCCGGCACGGCGCCCCCCCAGAGCCCGCTTCGGCGGGTTTTTTCATGGCCGGGTCTGGTCCCTGCAGCCACCGGCTCTCCAGACGCTGCAAAGGGCCTTTGGGAGCACGCCCTAAAATCGTTCGGGCATGCCCCTGATCACCCTCATCCTCCTCCCCTTCATCGGCAGCCTCCTGGCGGCGGTCCTGCCCACCAACGCACGCAACACCGAGTCCACGCTGGCCGGGCTCATCGCCCTGTTCTGCACGGTGCAGGCCGCGCTGTACTTTCCCCAGATAGCCGGGGGCGAAGTGCTGCGCCAGGAGATCACCTGGCTGCCCGCGCTGGGCCTGAACCTGGTGCTGCGCCTCGATGGCTTTGCCTGGATGTTCTGCATGCTGGTGCTGGGCGTGGGCTCGCTGGTGGTGCTGTATGCGCGCTACTACATGTCGGCGGCCGACCCCGTGCCGCGCTTCTTCGCCTTCTTCCTGGCCTTCATGGGCGCCATGGTGGGCGTGGTGCTCTCGGGCAACATCATCCAGATCGCGCTGTTCTGGGAGCTAACCAGCCTGTTCTCCTTTTTGCTCATCGGCTACTGGCACCACCGCAAGGATGCGCGGCGCGGCGCACGCATGGCACTCACCGTCACGGGCACGGGCGGGCTGTGCATGCTGGCCGGCATGCTGGTGCTGGGCCACATCGTGGGCAGCTACGACCTGGACCATGTGCTCGCCGCAGGCACCCTAATCCAAGCGCATCCGCTGTACCTCACGGCGCTGGTGCTGGTGCTGCTGGGCGCCTTCACCAAGAGCGCGCAGTTCCCCTTCCAGTTCTGGCTGCCCAATGCCATGGCCGCGCCCACGCCGGTATCCGCCTACCTGCACTCGGCCACCATGGTCAAGGCCGGCGTCTTCCTGCTGGCGCGGCTGTGGCCGGCCCTCGCGGGCACGGAGCAGTGGTTCTGGCTGGTGGGTGGCGCGGGCCTGTGCACGCTGCTGGTCGGTGGCTATGCGGCCATGTTCCAGCACGACCTCAAGGGGCTGCTGGCCTACTCCACCATCTCGCACCTGGGCCTCATCACCTTGCTCCTGGGCCTGAACAGCCCGCTGGCGGCCGTGGCGGCGGTCTTCCACATCATGAACCACGCGACCTTCAAGGCCTCGCTGTTCATGGCCGCCGGCATCGTGGACCATGAAAGCGGCACGCGCGATATCCGCCGCCTCTCGGGCCTGTGGCGCATGATGCCCATTACCGGCACGCTGGCCATGGTGGCCAGCGCCGCCATGGCCGGCGTGCCACTGCTCAACGGCTTTCTGTCCAAGGAAATGTTCTTCGCCGAGACGGTGTTCGTGAACACCGTGCCCTGGCTCGAAGTGCTGCTGCCCGTGGCCGCCACGGTGGCCGGCATCTTCAGCGTGGCCTACTCGCTGCGCTTCATCGCGGACGTCTTCTTCGGCCCGCCCGCCACCGACCTGCCGCACACGCCGCACGAGCCCCCGCACTGGATGCGCGTGCCGGTCGAGTTGCTGGTGCTGGCCTGCCTGGTGGTGGGCATGCTGCCGGCCTGGTCCGTGGGCGCGGTGCTGCAGGCCGCCGCACGGCCCGTCGTCGGAGGCGAACTGCCCACCTACAGCCTGGCGGTCTGGCACGGTTTCAATACCCCCTTTGTGATGAGCCTGGTGGCCCTGGCGGGCGGCGTGGCGCTGTACCTGCTGCTGCGCTGGCTGCGCGCACGCGGCGCGCTCGACGCCCCCCCGCTCATGCACCACATCAGCGGCCAGCGCCTGTTCGACGGGACCCTGGCGCGCCTGTCGCTGGCCGGGCGCAACGGCCGGCGCCTGCTGGGCACCGGGCGGCTGCAGTGGCAGATGCTGTGGCTGGTGGTCGCGGCCCTGGTGGCCGGCACGCTGCCGCTGTGGGTGCGCGGGCTGCCCAGCGGCACGCGCGAGCAGCTGCCGCTGTCGCCCGCGTTCGCGCTGCTCTGGCTGCTGGGCGCGCTGTGCGCCGTGGCCGCCGCCTGGCAGGCCAAGTACCACCGGCTGGCCGCGCTCACCCTGCTGGGCGGCGCGGGGCTGTGCACCTGCCTGACCTTCCTGTGGTTCTCGGCACCCGACCTGGCACTCACACAGATCGTGGTGGAGGTGGTGACCACCATCCTCATCCTGCTGGGCCTGCGCTGGCTGCCGCGGCGCGACGAGAGCCTGCGCGTGCCCACGCTGTCGCAGGCGCGCCGCACGCAGCTGCGCCGCTACCGCGACATGGCCCTGGCCCTGCTCGCGGGCACCGGCATGGCGCTGCTGTCCTTCGCCATGATGAGCCGGCCCTTCCCCGAGAGCACCTCCACCTTCTTCCTGGAGCGCGCGCTCAGCGAGGGCGGCGGCACCAACGTGGTCAACGTGATGCTGGTGGACTTCCGCGGCTTCGACACCTTCGGCGAGATCGTGGTGCTGGGCATCGTGGCGCTCACGGTGTATGCGCTGCTGCGGCGCTTCCGCCCGGCGCGCGAGGTGATGGACCTGCCACCGCAGCAGCGCGCCGTGCCCGCCGACGTGGCCACCGACCTGGCCAACCCGCGCCAGACCGCAGACACCGCCGTGGGCTACCTCATGGTGCCCGCCGTGCTGGTGCGCCTGCTGCTGCCCTTTGCGACCATGGTGGCGGTCTACCTCTTCATGCGCGGGCACAACGAGCCCGGTGGCGGCTTCGTGGCCGGCCTGGTGTTCTCGGTGGCCCTGGTGCTGCAGTACATGGTGTCGGGCACCTCCTGGGTCGAAGCCCACCTGCCGCTGTACCCGCGCCGCTGGATCGGCACTGGCCTCTTGACCGCGCTGGCCACGGGCCTGGGCGCCCTGTTCTGGGGCTACCCCTTCCTCACCAGCCACACGGCCCACCTGCACCTGCCCGTGGTGGGCGAGATCCACGTGGCCAGCGCCCTGTTCTTCGACATCGGGGTGTTCACGCTGGTCGTGGGCTCCACCCTGCTGATCCTCACGGCCATCGCCCACCAGTCGGTGCGCAGCCACCGCTTCAACGCCCGCGCCGCCGAGGAGGCGCAGGAGGAGCAGGCCGTCGCCCTGGCCGCGCTGGCGGCAACCCCCATCCACAACAACACAGGAGGAATCCGCTGATGGAACTGATACTCGCCCTGGCCATCGGCATCCTCACCGGCTCCGGCGTGTGGCTGCTGCTGCGCCCCCGCACCTTCCAGGTCATCATGGGCCTGGCATTGCTGTCGTATGCCGTGAACCTGTTCATCTTCAGCATGGGCCGGCTGGGCCTGGCCATCGACAAGGAGCCCGTGCTGCAGCAAGGCCTGCCGCAGGACCTGCAGCACTATGCCGACCCCATGCCCCAGGCGCTCACGCTCACGGCCATCGTGATCGGCTTCGCCATGACGGCGCTGTTCCTCGTGGTGCTGCTGGCCTCGCGTGGCATGTCGGGCACCGACCATGTGGACGGCACCAAGGGCCAGGACGGGCAGGAGCTGCCATGACGGGCGATTTCACCGCGCGCGTGACGGCGCTGCTCATGCCCCACCTGATCCTGGCGCCCATCGCGCTGCCCATGCTCACGGCCGGGCTCATGCTGCTGCTGCGCGAAGAACGCCAGCGCACCAAGGTGGCCATGAACGTGGTCTCCACCTTCCTCGGCCTGGTGGTGGCCGTGCTGCTGCTGGTGCAGGCCAAGCAGCCCGGCGTGCAGACCAGCCTGGGGGTGTACCTGCCCGGCAACTGGCCCGCACCCTTCGGCATCGTGCTGGCGCTCGATCGCCTCTCGGCCATGATGCTGGTGCTGGCCAGCACAGTGGCCTTGGCCACGGTGCTGTTCTCCGCCGCGCGCTGGCACAAGGCGGGGGTGCATTTCCATCCGCTGTTCCAGTTCCAGCTCATGGGCCTGTCGGGTGCCTTCCTCACGGCCGACCTGTTCAACCTGTTCGTGTTCTTCGAGATCATGCTGGCGGCCTCCTACGGCCTGCTGCTGCATGGCTCGGGGCGCCCACGTGTGGCCGCGGGGCTGCACTACATCGCCATCAACCTGGCGGCCTCGTCGCTGTTCCTGATCGGCGTGTCCATGCTCTACGGCATCACCGGCACGCTGAACATGGCCGACCTGGCGCGCGGCATCGCGGGCATCGACCCGTCCGACCGCGGCCTGCTGCACGCGGGTGCGGGCATCCTCGCCGTGGCCTTCCTCATCAAGGCCGCCGTCTGGCCGCTCAACTTCTGGCTGGTGCCGGCCTACAGCGCGGCCACGGCGCCGGTGGGTGCGTTGTTCGCGCTCATGACCAAGGTGGGGGTCTACAGCATCCTCAGGCTGTGGACACTGATGTTCAGCAGCGGTGCGGGCGACTCGGCCCAGTTCGGCAGCCAGTGGATCGTGGGTGCGGGCCTGGTGACCATGTGCTTCGGCGCCCTGGGCATGCTGGGCTCCCAGCGCCTGGGGCACCTGGCGGGCTATGCCGCCATCCTGTCCTCGGGCACGCTGCTCGCGGCGCTGGGCTTCGGGCAGAACCTGCTCACGGCCGGCCTGCTGTACTACCTGCTGGGCTCCACCCTGGCCGTGAGCGCGATGTTCCTGCTGACCGACCTGATCGAGCGCTGGCGCAACGATGGCGCCAGCCTGGCGCCACACGAGCAGACCGACGACGCGCCCTTTCTCGCCGCCGACCTGGTGCACACCCAGGGCCTGAACCTGGACGAGAAGGAAGAGGTGCTGATCGGCCAGGTCATCCCGGCGGCCGTGGCCTTCCTGGGCCTGGCCTTCCTGGCCTGCACCCTGGTGATCGCCGGGCTGCCGCCGCTACCGGGCTTCGTGGGCAAGTTCGCGATGATCCACGCCCTGCTCAACCCGCTGGGCCTCGGGTCCTCGGGCGGCTTCGTACTGGGCTCTGGCGGCTGGGCACTGCTCGCGCTGATGGTGGGCACGGGCCTCTTGGCGCTGATTGCGCTCACGCGCGCCGGCATCCGCCACTTCTGGGCCTCGCACGACCGCGCCGCACCCAAGCTGCTGGTGCTCGAGGGCCTGCCCATTGCCCTGCTGCTCACGGGCTGCGCGCTGCTGGCCTGGCAGGCCGGTGCCGTGATGCGCTACACCCAGGCCACGGCCGATGCGCTGCACGCCCCCGGCACCTATGTGCAGGCCGTGATGTCGGCCAGACCCGTGCCCAACTCGCCCGGCACCGCACCGGGCGCCAACGGAAGGCCGCAGTGATGATCAAGCGCATCCTCCCCGCCCCCATGCTGTCGCTGGCGCTGCTCGCGCTGTGGCTGCTGCTCAACCGCTCGCTGAGCGCCGGCAACTTCGTGCTGGGTGGCGTTCTGGCGCTGGCCATACCGCTGCTCACGGCCGGCCTGCGCCCCCTGCCCGTGCGCATCCGTGCGCCGGGCGCAGTGCTGCGCCTGGCCCTCACGGTGATGGGCGACACCGTGCAGTCCAACATTGCGGTGGCGCGCCTGCTGCTGGCCCCGGGCCGCAGGCGCCACCCCTCGGGCTTCGTGCAGATCCCGCTGGAGCTGCGCGACGCCAACGCCCTGGCGGTACTGGCCATCATCGTGAGCATCGCCCCCGGCACGGCCTGGGCCGAGCTGTCGGTGGACCGCAGCATGCTGATGCTGCATGTGCTGGAAGTGGACGATGCCGACGCCATCGCCGCACAGATCAAGCGGCGCTACGAGCGCCCCCTGATGGAGATATTCGAATCATGACCCCCATCCTCTCCTGGGCGCTGCCTGCGGCCCTGTTCATGTTGGTACTGGCCATGGGCTGCGCACTGGCGCGCCTGCTCAAGGGTCCCTCGGCCCAGGACCGCGTGCTCGCATTGGACTGCATGTACCTCAACGGCATGCTGCTCATGCTGGTGCTGGGCCTGCTGTACGGCAGCAAGAACTACTTCGAGGCGGCGCTGCTGCTGGCGCTGTTCAGCTTCGTGGGCTCGGTGGCCATGGCCAAGTTCCTGCTGCGCGGCGAGGTGATCGAATGAACGGCGCCACCACCGCCCTGCCCCTGTGGCTGGAGATCGTGGTCGCCCTGCTGGTGCTGCTGGGCGCGGGCATGGCGCTCCTGGGCTCGCTCGGCCTGCTGCGCCTGCGCAGCTTCTTCGAGCGCCTGCACGCCCCATCCATCGCCGCGACCATGGGCTGCTGGTGCATCATGCATGCCACGGTGGTCTATTTCTCGGTGGTCGACGGCAGCCTGGCGCTGCATGCCCTGCTGATCGCGGGCTTCGTGGCCATCACGGTGCCCGTGACCTCGATCTTCCTCATGCGCGCGGCGCTGTTCCGCGCGCGCCAGGCAGGCCAGCCCGGCGTGCCGCCCAGCCTGAGCGGCCCCGCCCCCGAGGGCCGCAAGGACCTTTGATGCGGCCAGGCCCGCGCGGCGCGCGGGCCTGAACCCTCAGGCAACGGAGCCGAAGCCGCCGCCCCCGGGCGTGTGGATCTCGAACACATCGCCCGGCTGCATCTGCGCCTGGCCTATGTGGTCCAGTTGCTCCACGCGGCCATCGGCGCGCACCACCTTGTTGATGCCCACCGCACCGGGTGAGCCCCCTGCCATGCCGAAGGCACCATGGTGGCGGCCGTTGGAGAGGATGCTGGCCGTCATGGGCTCCAGGAAGCGCACGCGGCGCACACCGCCATCGCCGCCCGCCCAGCGCCCGGCCCCGCCCGAGCCCTTGCGGATTTCGTAGCCTTCGAGCCGCACCGGGAAGCGGAACTCCAGCACCTCGGGGTCCGTGAGGCGCGAGTTGGTCATGTGGCACTGCACCACGCCCGTGCCCGCAAAGCCATCCACCAGCGCGCCCGCAGCATCCCACACGCCGCCCGCACCGCTGCCGCCCGAGATGGTCTCGTAGTACTGGTAGCGCTCGCTGCCGAAAGTGAAGTTGTTCATGGTGCACTGCCCCGCCGCCATCAGGCCCAGCGCGCCGTAGATGGCGTTGGTGATGCAGGTCGAGGTCTCGACGTTGCCCGCCACCACCGAGGCCGGCGGGTTGGGGTTGAGCATGGAGCCCTGCGGGATGATGACCTTGAGCGGCTTCAGGCAGCCCGCGTTGAGCGGGATGTCGTCCTGCACCAGGGTGCGGAACACGTAGAGCACCGCTGCCATGCACACCGCCGTGGGGGCGTTGAAGTTGTGCGTCTGCTGCGCGCTGGTGCCGGTGAAGTCGATCTCGGCGCTGCGGTTCGCCGCGTCCACGCGCACGGCCACGCTGATCTGCGAGCCGTTGTCCAGCGGCAGGGTGAACTGCCCGTCCTTGAGGCGCGTGATCACGCGGCGCACCGACTCCTCGGCGTTGTCCTGCACGTGGCGCATGTAGGCCTGCACGACATCGAGGCCGAACTCGCCGACCATGCGGCGCAGCTCCTGCTGGCCCTTTTCGTTGGCGGCGATCTGCGCGCGCAGGTCGGCCATGTTCTGCTGGGGGTTGCGCGAGGGGTATTCGCCGCTCTCCAGCAGCGCGACCATTGCGGCCTCGCGCAGCACCCCGCGCTCGACCAGCTTCACGTTGTTGATCTGCACGCCCTCTTCCTCGATGCGCGTGGAGAACGGTGGCATGGAGCCCGGCGTGATGCCGCCCACATCCGCATGGTGGCCGCGGCTGCCCACGTAGAAGGTGGGCGCAGCCTCCTCGCCGATGTAGACCGGCGTGATCACCGTGATGTCGGGCAGGTGGGTGCCGCCGTGGTAGGGGTCATTGAGCACGAACACGTCGCCGGGCTGCATGCGGCCCGCGTTGTCCCGGATCACGGTCTTGATGCTCTCGCCCATGGAGCCCAGGTGCACCGGCATGTGAGGCGCGTTGGCAATCAGGTTGCCCTCGGCATCGAACAGCGCGCAGCTGAAATCGAGGCGCTCCTTGATGTTCACCGAGTAGGCCGTGTTCTGCAGCTGCAGGCCCATCTGCTCGGCGATGTTCATGAACAGGTTGTTGAACACTTCGAGCAGCACCGGGTCCACCGTGGTGCCCACAGCGTGCTGCACGGCACGTGCCACGCGGCGCTCCAGCAGCAGGTGGTCGAGCTCGGTGAGCTGCGCCTCCCAGCCGGGCTCGACGATGGTGGTGGCATTCTTCTCGGCGATGATGGCCGGGCCGGGGATCACATCGCCCGGGCGCAGATCCTCGCGCACCACCAGGGCAGCATCGTGCCAGGCCGGCACGCCGTCGGTGCCGCCGGTGTACATGCGCACCGTGCTGCGGCGCGGCACTTCGCGCGCGGCCTGCAGCGCATGGCGCGGCTCCAGGGCGGCATCGCCGGCAACCACGGCCTCGACCGAGACCGCCTCCACCACCAGGCCCTTGCCCTGCATCAGAAAGGCAAAGCGCTGGCGGTACGCGGATTCGAAGCCTGCGGTGATGGCCACCACATCGCCGAACGGGACGATGAGCGCAGAGTCGCTGCCCTCGTAGCGCACATGCACGCGCCGGTGCACCGTGGCGGTGCCATCTCCCGCCTGCTGCTCCAGTTCGGCGCGCGCCGCCGTGGCCAGGCGCTCCAGCACGGCCTCGATCTCGGCCAATGCCTCGGGGGCAAGCTTGCGCTCCACGGCCTGTTCGCGGATCACGTTCTGGTCCGCCAGGCCCATGCCGTAGGCGCTGAGCACGCCCGCCAGCGGGTGCACGAACACGCGCGTCATGCCCAGGGCGTCGGCCACCAGGCAGGCATGCTGGCCGCCCGCACCGCCAAAGCACTGCAGGGTGTAGCGCGTCACGTCGTAGCCGCGCGCCACCGAGATCTTCTTGATGGCATTGGCCATCTGCTGCACGGCGATCTGGATGAAGCCATGGGCCACATCCTCGCCCGCACGGCCGGTCTGCTCTGACAGCGCGGCGAACTTCTGCGCCACGGCCTCGCCGTCCAGCGCCTCGTTGGCCGCATGGCCGAACACGCGCGGAAAATGCGCGGGCTGGATCTTGCCCACCATCACGTTCGCATCGGTCACGGCCAGCGGGCCGCCGCGGCGGTAGCTGGCCGGGCCAGGGTTGGCACCCGCGCTCTCGGGCCCCACGCGAAAGCGTGCGCCGTCGAAGCCGAGGATGGAGCCCCCGCCCGCCGCCACGGTGTGGATGCTCATCATGGGCGCGCGCATGCGCACGCCGGCCACCTGGGTCTCGAACTCGCGCTCGAACTCGCCCGCATAGTGGCTCACATCGGTCGACGTGCCGCCCATGTCGAAGCCGATCACGCGCTGGTGCCCGGCCAGGCCCGCCGTGCGCGCCATGCCCACGATGCCGCCGGCCGGGCCGGACAGGATCGCGTCCTTGCCCTGGAAGGCATGGGCATCGGTCAGCCCGCCCGAGGACTGCATGAAGTACAGCGGCACACCGGGCATCTCGCCAGCCACCTGCTCCACGTAGCGGCGCAGGATGGGCGAGAGGTAGGCATCGACCACCGTGGTGTCGCCACGGCTCACCAGCTTCATCATGGGACTGGTGGCATGCGATGCGCTGACCTGGGTGAAGCCGGCCTCGCGCGCAATGCGGGCCGCCGCCTCCTCATGCGCGGTGTAGCGGTAGCCGTGCATGAAGACCACGGCCGCGCTGCGCAGGCCCGCGTCGTAGGCGGCCCACAGGCGTTCCTTGAGGTGCGCCTCGTCGAGCGCCTCGATCACCTCGCCGTGCGCGCCCACGCGCTCCTGCGCCTCGATCACGCGGCTGTACAGCAGCTCGGGCAGCACGATGTGGCGGTCGAACAGGCGCGGCCGGTTCTGGTAGGCGATGCGCAGCGCATCGCGAAAGCCCTTGGTGGTGATGAGCAGCGTGGGCTCGCCCTTGCGTTCGAGCAGCGCGTTGGTGGCCACCGTGGTGCCCATCTTCACGCATTCCACCAGCGCCGGCGTCACGGCCTCGCCGGGCGCCAGGCCCAGCAGGTGGCGGATGCCGGCCACGGCCGCATCCTTGTACTGCTCGGGGTTTTCGGACAAGAGCTTGTGCGTGACCAGCGTGCCATCGGGGCGCTTGCCCACCACGTCGGTGAAGGTGCCCCCCCGGTCGATCCAGAATTGCCAGCGTGCGGGATGGGTGGAGGCAGAGGAAGCCATCGTCATGGAATCGGTAGGTAAAAGAGAAGAGGCCAATGGAAGGGGCGGCAACCCGTCACAGGGAGGCGGCCGAGCGCGCCGCCTGGTCGTACATGCCCGAGAGCACACGCAGCAAACGGGCCAGCTCGCCGATGTCGCGGTTCAGGGCGTCGTCGGCGTGCAGGGCGTCGATCAGGCAGCGCTCGCGGATCTCGCGGTAGCGCTGCACGTAGGCACGGCCGGTGTCGGTGGCCGCATAGGTCACCTCCTTGCCATTCTTCTGGGAGGCCACCACGCCCAGGTTCTGCAACTTCTTCAGGGCGTAGTTCACGAGGTGGGTGTCCTCCACGTTCATGATGAAGCAGATGTCGGCCAGGCGCTTGTCGCGCGCCCGGTGCGTCACGTGGTGCAGCACCACCACATCCAGCGGGGTGAGGTCGCGCAGGCCCGCGGCCGCCATGCAGTGCACCACCCAGCGGTGGAAGGCATTGCCCGCGACGATGAGGCCGAACTCGAACTCGCTCATCTCGGCACTCTGGGCCGATACCAGGTGCGCTGAGGACACGATGGGCCCGGAATCGCGCTTGGCACTGGCCGCAGGTTTCATGGAAGATGCCCTTGCAAGAAGTCAGAACTGGCACGGGATGTGCATGCGGCAATTGTAGGCAAGTCACCGATGATTTGTTGGCAATTTGTCAACGTTCAGGCAAAACACCTATGCGGTAACGAGTTGTTTTCGATACAGTCGTCTGACTTCTCCACCCACGCCTTTTCCACCTGCGGAGCACTCCATGAAGCGTCGAATCTTCCCCGCCACGGCCATCGGCCTGGCCCTGGCCCTCGGTTTCAGCGCCACCTCCATGGCCCAGACCAAATGGGACCTGGCAGCCGCCTACCCGGTCAGCAACTTCCACACCGAGAACCTGGTGCAGTTCGCCAAGGACGTGGACACGGCCACCGCAGGCAAGCTCAAGATCACGGTGCATGCCAATGCCTCGCTCTTCAAGGCCAACGAGATCAAGCGCGCCGTGCAGGGCGGCCAGGCCCCTGCGGGCGAGATCCTGCTGGGCAACTTCGAGAACGAGAACCCGCTGTACGGCGTGGACGGCATCCCCTTCCTGGCCACCTCGTACGCCGATTCCAAGCGCCTGTACGACGCCCAGAAGGCCTCGCTGGACAAACTGCTGGGCACCCAGGGCATGAAGCTGCTGTATGCCGTGGCCTGGCCACCGCAGGGCATTTACGCCAAGAAGGAACTGGGCTCGGTGGCCGACCTGCGCGGCATCAAGTGGCGCGCCTACAGCCCCGCCACCGCCAAGATCGCCGAGCTGATCGGTGCCCAGCCCGTGACCATCCAGGCCGCCGAACTGTCGCAGGCCCTGGCCACCGGCGTGGTGGAAGCCACCATGACCTCGGGCTCCACCGGCTATGACAGCAAGATCTACGAGAGCATCAAGCTGTTCCACGACACCCAGGCCTGGCTGCCCAAGAACGCCGTCATCGTGAACAAGAAGGCCTTCGACGCGCTGGACAAGCCCAGCCAGGACGCCCTGCTCAAGGCATCGGCCGAAGCCGAGACGCGCGGCTGGAAGGTCAGCGCCGAAAAGACCGAGTGGTACAAGAAGGCCCTGGCCGAGAAGGGCATGAAGATCGTCACCCCTGCGCCCAAGCTCATGGCCGACATGCGCCAGGTCGGCGAAATCATGCTGGCCGACTGGCTCAAGAAGGCCGGTCCCGATGGCGAGGCCATCATCACGGCCTACCGCAAGAGCGCGCCGGCTGCCGCGCCAGCCAAGAAGTGACGATGCTGCGCCGCTGGCTCGACCGCATCTACCTGGGCGCCGGTGCCGTGGGCGCCGGCTTCATCGTGCTGATCTGCGTGCTCATGGTGGCGCAGAGCATCATGCGCGAGCTGGGCCTGCGCACCGGGGCCATCAACGACATCGTGGCCTGGTTCTGCGCGGCCGCCGCCTTCCTGGCCATGGCCCATGCCTTCAAGCACGGTGACTTCGTGCGCGTCACGCTGCTGCTGGAAAAGCTGCCGCCCCGGCGCTGCCGCCAGCTCGAGGTGGTGTCGCTGGCCATCGGCTCGGTGGCCGTGGGCTACCTCATGTGGGCCGCCTGCAGCTACACCTACGAAAGCTGGGAGTTCAACGACATCTCCCAGGGCCTGCTGCCCATGCCGCTGTGGATTCCGCAGCTGAGCTTTGCACTCGGCTCCATCCTGCTGTGGGTGGCCGTGGTCGACGAGTTCATCATCGTGCTACGCGGCGGCGTGCCGACCTTCGTGCGCGCGGTCGAAGAGCGCCACGCCAAGGGCGATTTCTCTTCTGACATCTGAACCCCGCCACCCATAACAACAACAGGCCGCCAGCCATGCTGCGGCCACAAGAAAGCACGACATGGATATTCTGATGGTGGGCGGCATCCTGCTGCTGCTGATGCTGGTGCTGCTGTCCGGCGGGGTCTGGATCGCCATGACCCTGGCCATCTGCGGCTGGGTGGGCCAGGCCTTCTTCACCTCCACGCAGCCGGCCAAGAACCTGTTCTCGGCCTTCTGGGAGAGCAATGCGAGCTGGGAGCTCGCGGCCCTCCCGCTGTTCATCTGGATGGGCGAGATCCTGTTCCGCACCAAGCTGTCCGAAGAGATGTTCGAGGGCCTGCGCCCCTGGCTGAACCGCGTGCCGGGCCGGCTGATGCACACCACCATCCTGGGCTGCGGCATCTTCGGCTCGGTCTCGGGCTCGTCGGCCGCCACCTGCGCCACCATCAGCAAGGTGGCCCTGCCCGAGCTCATGCGGCGCGGCTACGACGAAAAGCTGGCGCTGGGCTCGCTGGCCACGGCCGGCACCCTGGGCATCCTGATCCCGCCGTCCATCACCATGGTGGTGTACGCGGTTGCGGCCGATGCCTCCATCATCCGCATCTTCCTGGCAGGCTTTCTGCCCGGCATCCTGCTGATGCTGCTGTTCTCGGGCTACATCGGCTGGTGGAGCCTGCGCAACCCCGACAAGGTGCCCTCGGCCGACCCACCCTCCACGCTGCGCGAGAAGATCCGCAAGTCGGGCAACCTGATCCCAGTGGGCCTGCTCATCGTGTTCATCGTGGTGGTGCTGGTCACCGGCTATGCCACGGCCACCGAGTGCGCAGCCTTCGGCGTGCTGGGCTCGCTGGGTCTGGCGCTGTGGAGCCGCTCGCTGACCTGGCAGAACTTCAAGGACGGGCTGATGGGCACCACGCGCACCAGCTGCATGATCATGTTCATCCTGGCCGGCGCCGCCTTCCTCACCAAGACCATGGCCTTCACCGGCATCCCGCGCGAGCTGGCCGAATGGGTGAACGCCATGCACCTGTCGCCCTTCGCACTGATCAGCGTGCTGGTGGTGGTCTACCTGGTGCTGGGCACCGCCCTGGACGGCATCAGCATGATCGTGCTGACCAGCGCCGTGGTGCTACCCATGATCCAGCAGGCCGGGTTCGACCTGATCTGGTTCGGCATCTTCATCGTGCTCCTGGTCGAGATCGCCGAGGTCACGCCGCCCGTGGGTTTCAACCTCTTCGTGCTGCAGAACATGACCGGCAAGGACAGCAACACGATTGCCCGCGCCGCCATTCCCTTCTTCCTGTGCCTGGTGGTCTGCATCGCGATCATCACGGCGTTCCCGCAGATCGTGACCATCTTGCCGGACCTGGTCATGGGGGCGGAGAAGTAGGCGCCCACCGAGGCGCTGCGCGCCAAGGTGCGTCTGCCAGAGGCGGGCGCGCTGGGCTGTGCCGCGCCTGCATCCAACGCTTCGGCCACAATGGCGGCCACACATTTTTCCTGGGAGAGATCACACCATGCTTGCAGTCGTTGCCATCTGCATGGGCGCCAGCCTGGGTGCGCTGGCGCGTTGGCGGCTGGGCCTGTGGCTGTCCACGGCGGGCTCGGTACTGCCCTGGGGCACGCTTGCGGCCAATCTGATCGGCGGCTACCTCATCGGCGTGTGCGTGGCGGTGTTCCAGGCCCTGCCGCAGCTCGATCCGGCCTGGCGACTGGCGCTGGTCACGGGCTTCCTGGGCGGGCTCACCACGTTCTCGAGCTTTTCGGCCGAGGTGGTGGCCATGCTGGTGCAGCAGCGCTATGCCCTGGCGCTGGGCACGGCGGGGCTGCACGTGCTGGGCTCGCTGGCGCTGACCGTGCTCGGGCTGCAAAGCACCGCCTACCTGATCGGCAGGAGCGCCGGGTGAAGCAGGCGGCGAACCGGCCGTGGTGCCGTGCCTGCACTGCCGCAACCGCCTTCGGGCGGTTTTTTTTCGCCGGCCATTTAAGTTTTCGTGCGGGCGCTCCGCCTTGTGGAGGTACGGGCGACAAAACGCTGCCTGTAACCTACCAAACCAGGAGTTAACTGACATGCTTAGCCTGCACACGAATTCGGCTTCCCTCTCCGCCCAGGCAGTTTCGGGCTCGACCAACAAGGCCCTGTCCACCTCGATGACGCGCCTGTCCACCGGCTTCCGCGTGAACTCGGCCATGGACGACGCTGCCGGCCTGCAGATCGCCACCCGCCTGAACGCCCAGACCCGCGGCATGGCCGTGGCCCAGCGCAACACGCAAAACGGCATCTCCATGCTGCAGACCGCCGAAGGCGCGCTGGACGAAGTCAACAACATGATGCTGCGCATGAAGGACCTGGCCACGGAAGCGTCCAACGCCACCTCCAGCGCCGCCGACAAGACCGCCATGGACGCCGAATTCGACGCCCTGGCCGCTGAAATCGACAGCATCATGACCAACACCAAGTTCGGTGGCCAGGCCCTGCTGACCGGCGGTACCTTCGCTGCTGCGGCGACCTTCCAGATCGGTGCTTCGGGCGCGGAAACCTACGCCTTCGATGCCAGCGCCTCGATGACCGCCCTGGCCACGGCCATCACCGCCCTCAAGGGTGGCGACATCACCGCCGCCGGCAACGGCGTCATCGCCCTGGCAGACACCGCCTCGGCCGCCGTGGGCACGCTGCGTTCGGCCATGGGTGCCGCCGCCAACCGCCTGGACCATGTGTACAACAACCTGTCCAACATGACCCAGAACACCGAAGCCGCCAAGGGCCGCATCCTGGATGTGGACTACGCATCGGAATCGGCCAACATGACCACCAAGCAGATGCTGATGCAAGCCAGCACCAGCATGCTCAAGCAGTCCAACAGCATGTCGCAGCTGGCCCTGTCGCTGCTGCAATAAGGCGCTCTTGCAGCACCCGGGCGGGCCTTCGGGCCGGCCCGCACCAGCCAACCGCATGCGGTTGGCTTTTTTTTGGCAATCACCACCCCTGACGACGGGAGCATGGCATGGCTTTGGAGCGACTGGGCAGCAGCCCCGCACCAGCGGGTGCCCCGGGGCGGGCGCTGGCAGCGCGCCCTGGCGCCGCCTTTCCGGCCACGGCCACCACCGCCCTCTCGCGGCTCGACCCGGTGGAGCCCCTGCTGCGCCTGCGCGTCACGGCCGCTTTCGATGGCGGCCTGCTGGCCCGCGGGCCCGAGGGGCAGCCCGTCCAGATCCCGGCCTCGGCCCTCGCGGGCCAGCGCTGGGAGCCCGGGCAGCTGCTGCTGGTGCGTGTGGTGGCCACCACGCCGCAACTGGAGCTGGCCGTGCTCGGCCCTGCCGAGGAGGGCATGGCCCCGTCCGTGGCAACGGCCCGCGGCGGCAGTGATGCCGGGGCCCGGTCGCAGACCCCGACACCCGCCCTGCTCCCCGACCAGGCTGGCATCCACCGCCTGCTGCTGGCGCCGCTGCAGGTGCCGGTGCTGGCCGCGCAGTGGCGCAACCTGGTGCTGGCGCACTGGCGGCAGGCCAGCCTTGCACAAACGCCCTCAGCGGCACTGCTGCCGCAGCGAACCGATGCCATGGCCCTGGCCGGTGAGCCCCCCTACCACCAAGCCACCCAGGCCCAGCAGGCCCTGCAGGGCCTGCTGGTGTTCCACGCCCTGCTGTGGCCCGGGGTGTGGCTCACGTTCTGGCCCGCCCCGGCGCGCGCGCGACCCTCTGGTCCGCGCAGGAACCCGGCCCAGCGGCTGTGCCTGGAACTCGACCTGCCCGGCCTGGGCCCGGTGCGCGTGGACCTGGAGCTGCTGGGCACCGCCGTGGCTGCGGTGCTGAGCGCCAGCGCGGCCGATGCCGTGTCGCTGCTGCAAAGCCGCGCCACGCTGGCGGCCGCCTCGCTGGGCCGCTCCCACCTGCGCCTGCTGCACTGGCAGGTGCTGCACCAGCAGCCGCTCGCGGCCATGGCGCCGCTGCCGGCATCGGCACCGCAATGGGGCCCGGCAGACCTGGCTTTGCCGCCCGGCCTGTTCCGGGCCGCGGCCGAGGTGCTGAACGCGCTCAGCCCACCGTTCCGATGATGCTGATGTCGCGGTTCTCGGGGATCTCGTTGTACGACAGCACGGCCAGCCCCGGCGCGAACAGCCTTGCATAGCGCGCCAGTAGTGGCCGCACCTGGGGCATGACGAGCAGCAGCGGCGGCGTGGTCTGCTGCTTCATCTGGTCGCGCGCCAGCGGCATGTGGGCTTGCAGTTGCGACAGCAGGTTCGGGTCGATGGCGTAGTTGTCTAGCGCCACCTTGGCACCGCCCTGGCGCGCCTGGTTGAGCGCGCCCAGCAGCATGTTCTCGAGCTCGCTCGTGAGGTTGAAGACCTTGAGCTCGGGGCGCGGCCCGTTCAGGCCTTCGACGATCTGGCGGCGCAAGGTACAGCGCACCTCAGCGGCCATGAGGATGGGGTCCTTGGTGGTGTCCACGGTGTCGAGCAAGGTGGTGGCGATGGGCACGATGTCCTTGAGCGAGACGTTCTCGGTCAGCAGCACGCGCAGCACCTTGAGCAGTTGGGCATGCGTCATGGCCTTGGTCAGCGCCTCGGCCAGCCGGGGCGCCAGCGCCGTGAGGCGCTCCATGAGCTCCACCACGTCCTCGTGGCCGAACAGTTCGGGCAGGTTCTCGCGCACCACCTTGCCCAGGTGGGTGGCGACGACGCTGGGGATATCCACCACCTGGTAGCCCAGGCCCAGGGCATGGGCTTTGTCGTCGGGCCTGATCCAGACCACGGGCATGCCGTAGGCCGGGTCCACGCCGGGTTCGCCATCGACCTCGCCGTAGAGCTGGGGCGAGGGTATGGCCATGAGCCGGTCGGCCGGCACCTCGGCGCGGGCCACGGGCGTGCCGCGCAGCTGGATCACGTACTGCGAGGGCTTGATGCTGAGGTCATCGCGCACGGCCACAGCAGGCAGCAGCAGGCCCAGGGCCTCGCTCTGCGTCTGGCGCACGCCCTTGACGCGCTTGAGCAGGGGCGCCCCCTGGGCCTTGTCGATCAGGCCCACGAGGCGGTAGCCCAGGGCCACGGCCAGCGGCTCCACCACAGGCAGGCTGCGCCAGTCGATCTCGGCCGGAGGCTCAGCCGTGGCCAGGGTCGCGCTCAGGGCCTGGGCGTCGGTGGCCGGCAGGGGCCGCGGCGCGCGCCGGGACTGGCGCCAGCCCACGAAGGCCAGCACCGCCGCGAACCCCAGGAAGCTGAACCAGGGCATGCCCGGGATCAGGCCCAGCGCCGCCATGATCACGGCCGCGCTGTACAGCGCCTGGGGTGAAGCCAGCAACTGGCCGCTGACCTGGCTCTCGAAGTCGCCCGAGTCGCTCACGCGCGTGACGATGATGGCTGCCGCCGCCGACAGCAACAGCGCCGGGATCTGCGCCACCAGGCCGTCGCCGATGGTCAGCAGCGCATACTGGCGGAAGGCATCGCCGAACGACAGGTCGTGCATCAGCGCGCCGATGGCCACGCCCCCGATCATGTTGATGAACAGGATCAGGATGCCCGCGATGGCGTCGCCGCGCACGAACTTGGAGGCACCGTCCATGGCGCCGTAGAAGTCGGCCTCCATGCCGACCTCGCGCCGGCGCGCCTGGGCCTTTTCCTGGTTGATGAGGCCGGCGTTCAGGTCGGCGTCGATGGCCATCTGCTTGCCTGGCAGCGCATCGAGCGTGAAGCGCGCCGAGACCTCGGAGATGCGCTCCGAGCCCTTGGTCACGACCACGAAGTTGATGATCATCAGGATGACGAACACCACCAGGCCGACCACGAAGTTGCCGCCGATCACCACATTGCCGAAGGCCTCGATCACCTGGCCCGCCGCGTGCGTGCCCTCATGGCCGTGCAACAGCACCACGCGCGTGGACGCAACGTTGAGCGCCAGGCGCATCAGCGTGGTGCCCAGGATGATGGTCGGGAAGGTGGAGAACTCCAGCGGCCGGCTGACCGAGACGCTGATCAGTATCACCACGATGGCCAGCACGATGTTGAACGTGAACAGCACGTCCAGCAGCGCCGGCGGCAGCGGCAGGATGATCATGGCCAGCAGGGCCAGCAGCATCAGGGGCGAGGCAAAGCTGTAGCGGCGCAGCAGGTCGCGCAGTGCAGGCGGCAGGAAGTTCATGGCGAAGCGGGAGTCGACAGATGGGTGGGCACGGCCACGTCGGTGGGCGGGCGGGGCTCATGGGGGCGCTGGCCGGCCTTGAAGGCCTTGAGCTGCAGCACATAGTTCAGCACCAGGGCCACGGCCGTGTACAGCGGGATCGGGATCTGCTGGTGCACCTGGCTGGTGTGGTAGACGGCGCGCGCCAGCGGCGGCATGCTCACCACCTCCACACGGTGCTCGCGCGCCACCGCGCGGATGAACAGCGCCATCTCGTCCACCCCCTTGGCGACCACGAAGGGCGCCTGGGCGCGGCGCTCGTCGTACTTCAAGGCCACGGCATAGTGCTCGGGGTTGACGATCACCACATCGGCCGTGGGCACGGCCGAGCGCACGCTGCGCCGCGACAGCTGGCGCTGCAGCTGGCGGATGCGCTGCTTGACCTCGGGGCGGCCTTCGTTGCTCTTGTGCTCTTCCTTCTGGTCCTGCTTGCTCATGCGCTGGCCACGCAGAAAGAAGAACACCTGCACGGGCAGGTCGATCAGGCCGAACAGCACGAACACCAGGGCCATGGCGAACACGCCGGAGAGCGCCATGTTCCAGCCCTGCGCGAGGGCATCGCCCAGGGCCATGCCCTGCAGGCGCAGGTAGTCGGCCGCGGTGCGGGTGCACAGGTACCAGAGCACGGCCGACAGCAAGGCGGCCTTGAGCACCGACGCCACCACCCCGGCCAGGTGCTTGCCACCGAACAAGCGCCCCAGGTTGGCCAGCGGATTGAGGCGGCTGAACTTGGGCAGCAGGTTCTCCGACGAGAACACCCAGCCCCCCGGGACCAGGGAGGCCAGCAGCAGCAACAGCGGCATGAGTGCGAACGGCGCCACGAGCTTGAGCACCAGCAGCGCTGCCGCCAGAAAGAGCATGGACCAGGCGTTGTCCAGCGCGCCGTCGCCCTCCAGGTGGGCCAGGCTGTAGTGGAAGATCTGGCGAAAGTCCTGCAGGTAGCCCGGCATCAGCCAGACCAGCAGGTACAGGCTGGCCACGATGCCCACGGCGGTCACCAGGTCCTTGGAGCGGGCGGCCTGGCCCTGCTCGCGGGCCTTCCTGAGCTTCTGCGCCGAAGGCTTTTCGGTCTTGTCGCCGCTGGAGGACTCTGCCATCAGCGGCGCTCCAGCATGCTCAGGCGCAGCATCTCGAGGACCTGGGTGGTCATGCGCAGGTAGTGCTCGGGCAGGTAGCGCACCAGCAGGGCCAGCATGACCAGGCCGAACAAGGTCACCACGGAGAACCCGAGGGCGAACAGGTTCAGGGTCGGCGCCACGCGCGCGAGAAAGCCGAAACCCAGCTGCACCACGAAGGTCGCCAGCACCACCGGCAGGGCCAGCAGCAAGGCCGCCGAGAACACCCAGGCCACGTTGAACGCCACCGTGCGCAGGGCCGGCACATGGATGCCTCCGCCCACGGGCCACTGCTGGAAGCTCGCGCCCATCACCTGCGTGACGAGCAGGTGGCCGTCCATGGAAAAGAACACCAGCATGCCGAGCACCGACAGCAGGCTGGACACCACGTCCGAGGAAATGCCCGACAGCGGGTCGTTCATGGTGGCCATCGACAAGCCCATCTGGCTCGACACCAGGTAGCCCAGCACCATGATCACCGAGGTGGTGAAGTGCAGCGCCAGCCCCAGCAGGCCGCCGATGGCCGCCTGCTCGATGGTGGCCACCACCGCGTGCAGCGACAGCGGATCGATCTCCACCACCGGCCGCGCCACGGGCATCAGCACCACGGCCAGCACCAGGGACAGCAGCAGCCGCAGCGTCACGGGCACGCTGCCATCGCCCAGGATGGGCGCGGCACTGAGCAGCGCCATGGCGCGGCAGAACGGCCACCACAGGGCCAGCAGCTGGGCCAGCAGGCCGGGAAAGACAGCGTCCATGGCAGACCCGCGCGGCTAGCCCACCAGCGTGGCGGCGCGCTGAAAGATCTCCACGCAGAAATCCATCAGCAGCCCCGCCATCCAGCGGCCGCCGACAATCACCGCCAGCAGCGTGACCAAGAGGCGCGGCAGAAAGCTCAGCGTCTGCTCGTTGATCTGCGTGGCCGCCTGGAAGATCCCCACGATCAGCCCCACGATCAGCCCCGGCACGACCAGCACCGCCACCAGCAGCATCACCAGGTGCAGGCTCTCGCTGACCAGATCGACCGCAATTTCAGGCGTCAGCATGGCCACTCCCCGGATTTTTCCTCGGCGCATGGCAGCGCCCCACGGATGATGAAACCGGCGCGGCCCCGGCCAGCGCCCCCGTGCAAGGGCCGCCAAGCCGCGGATGCGGCGCTTCGCTTGCGTGCACTGGGGCCGCCCCCCCTCTGGGGGGATGGCGCGAAGCGACTCAGGGGGAAGTCCATCAATACGCCCGCACACTGGTGATCAAGGTGTTCACGGTCAGCGTCCAGCCGTCCACCAGCACGAACAGCAGCAGCTTGAGCGGCAGCGAGATCACGAGCGGCGACAGCATCATCATGCCCATGGCCATGAGCACCGAGGCCACGACGAGGTCGACCACCATGAACGGGATGAACAGCATGCAGCCCACCTGGAAGGCGGTCTTGAGCTCGCTGAGCACGAAGGCCGCGAGCTTCACGGTGAAGGCATGCTGCGCGGGCTCGGCCACCGGCGCCTCACCGGCCAGGCCCGAGATCTGCTGCAGCGCGCTCTTGCTGGTCTGCGCGAGCATGAAGCGCGAAAGCGGCTCCTCGGCGCGCTTCAGCGCGAGCTCCAGGCCGATCTTGTCCTGGTCATAGGGCACGAAGGCATGGGTCCAGATGTTCTCGCCCACGGGCCGCATCACGAGCAGGGTCAGGATCAGCGCCACGCCCGTCACGATGCGGTTGGGCAGGCCCTGCTGCAGCCCCAGGGCCTGGCGCAGCAGCGACAGGATGATCACGAAGCGCACGAAGCTGGTCATCATCAGCATCAGCACGGGCAGCAGCCCGAGCAGCGTCATGATGACCAGGACCTGCGTCTTCACGGTGAACTCGGTCTGGGCCCCCTTGGCCCCCACGCTGATCAGCGGCACCGTGTTGGCGGCCCAGGCCGTATCCGCCCCGCCCAGCGCCAGGGCGAGCAGCACCACAGCGGCCCATCCGGCCGTTCGTCGCAAGGTCATGGCAAGGTGCTCCGGCTCAGTTCGGAGCGTCGATCGACAGCAGGTCCAGATCGGCCAGCTCGATCACGCGCAGGCCGTAGTTCTCGCCGGCGACCACCACCTCGGCACGGCCGATGGGCGTGCCGTTGACCTTGATCACGAGCGGCGTGCCCGCCACGGCATCGAGCTCCACCACACTGTCGTGCTGCAGGGCCATGACCTGGTCGAGCGTGATGTCGGCCGAGCCCACCTCCAGCGTCAGCGTGACCGGGATCTTGCGCAGCATCTGCGCGAAATCGCGGCGCGGGCGCGGCGCGGCCACGGGGGCCTCGGCCAGCGGCAGGTCCTCGTCCGCGAGGTGGGGAGGAAGCTCGTCCAGCAGGGTGTCGAATCCGGGATTGTCTTGGCTCATGGGAGTAGCTCGCCAGCGTCAGGCTGCGTCGTTGAATGCGGTGAGCCACAGCCCACCCTTGTGCTCTGCCACCGTGGCAGTGAACAGGCGCGAATCCTTGATCAGGACATCGGCCGTCTGGAAACTGACCGGAATCACATCGCCCGGGCGCAGGTCCATCACCTCGCCCAGCGTCATGCGCCGGCGCAGCAGGCGCGCCGACAGGCGCAGGGGAATGCGCCCCGCCAGCGGGCGGGCTTCGGCATGCAGGCGCTCGCGCCGGGCCTGGGAACGGCCGGTGGTCAGCTGGGCCAGCAGGCGCTCCATCCAGGCGTCGTCCAGACCGATCTGCACTTCGGAGCGCAGACCCCAGCCGGGCTCTTCCACGGTCAGCACGAGCGACCAGGCCCCCACGGCGTCGCGCGATTGCGCCAGCCATTGCACCGCAGCGTCGCCTTCGCCGTCTGGCTGCGGGCCCATGGCCAGCGCCGCCAGGCCAGCCTGCACACGCTGCGCCAGGGCCGCCACGAGGTCTTCGCCGAGCCGGCGCGCCAGCCGGTCCTCGGTGGCCGTGAAGGGAATGGCCGCCGGATCCAGCACCGCGCCGCTGCCCACGCCATAGCGGCAGTGCAGCAGGCGCAACAGCAGCTCGCGCTCCACCGCGACCCCCATGCGCCCCTGCGCCAGGCCATACACCTGCCAGCGTGGTGACGGGCTGGCAGGGCGGTGCGCCATGCGCGCCTCGGCCACGGCCAGGCGCGTACCGTAGCGCCGGTTCATGCCCTGGCGCAGCAGGTCCGACAGGTCGGCGCCGAACTTGCGTGCAAACGGCGCCAGCAGGTGCACCGGCCGTCCCAGGGTGCGTGCGTCCAGGACGGGATGGAGCGCAGCCGAGTACTGCGCGGATTGCGTCATATCAAGCCAAACCGATGAGAGTTGAACAATGCTGCGTGTAGGACAACGATTACGGCCTTGACCCGGCCAGTTGGGCTATATTGGTCTGCATCCAGAACAGCAGCAGGTCGGACGGAGCATGGCCCCTTCCGACCTGTTTGCGCATTTGAGTGCAATTTACGCAACATTTTACAGGCAGAAACAAAATTGTCCAGTTTTGGGATCGCTTCTTAAGAAGTCGTTACTTTTTGTCGCCAATTTGCTGCACCCAAGACAAAACACCATGATCGAGCCCAAGCATTCCGATCCGCACGACCCCGCCGCCGGCGACTTTGCCGGCGAGGAGCAGCAACCCACCAGCGTCATCTCGCGCCGCCTGCACGCCTTCTTCAGTGCGCAGGGCTGGCCTCGGCACAAGCACTCCTCCCAGTTGGCCGTCATCCTGGGCCTGTCGCGTTCGGGCGCGTTCCGCAAGTTCCAGGACGGCTCCTTCTCCAGCGCCGACCTGCTGGCGCTGGCCCAGTACTTCCAGGTGGATGTCAGCACCCCGCTGAGCAACCAGCCCAGCCAGGCGCCGCGCGAATCCGCGGATGCCGTGACCGCCCAGATGCAGATGGGCGGGCGCAGCCTGGCCTGCATGGCCACCCTGGGCACCGAACTCGGCCCCCATGAGCATTGCGAGCTGGTGGCCACACGCGACGGCAGCGAATGGCGCGTGCAAGCCTATGCCGAAGCCCCGGCCACGGCACCGCGGCACCGGGTGCTTCACCTGTCCATCACCCCCTTGCAACGCCCGCTGCCGCGCATCGCCATCCTGGAGGACTCCGCCGACCTGGCCGCCAACCTGAAGGAGGCCTTCACGCGCTCGGGCTACCATGCCAGCACCTTCGCCTCGGCCGCGGACCTGTCCTACGAAGCGGCCGTTGCACCGTTCGACGCCTATGTCGTGGACTGGTGGCTGGGCGGCCAGACCGCCGCCGATGCGCTGCGCGCCATCCGCCGCGCCCAGCCTACAGCCCCCCTGATCCTGACCACCGGCGCGATCGCCTCGGGCAATGCGGCCGAGGAAGAGATTGCGCGCATGGCGCTGACCCTGCGCATCCAGGTGATCGAAAAACCCTTTCGCCTGGCCCTGCTGATCTCCCAGGTCAAGCAGCTTCTGGGCGAAAGCAGCTGAGCGGCCGGACGGCCCGGCTCAGGCGAAGTGCTGCATGGCGGAGCGCAGGCGCGCCACCGAAATCGGCTTCTCGAACTTCGCGGCCAGCAGCAGGTCCCCTTCGGCATCGCTCTCGTGGTAGGCCGACAGCGCCACGATGGGCGTTTCGGCGTTCAGCCCCCCGGGCTGGCGCGCCGCACGGGCCACGTCATAGCCGCTGCCATCGTGCAGGCACAGGTCCAGCACCAGGCCGTCGTACCGGGTGGTCTGCAGCATCTGCAAGGCACGGGCCACGCTCGCAGCCCCCTCCGCCTGGGCCCCCAGGGCCTGCAGCATGGCCAGCAGGCCCTGGCGCACATCGTCGTTGTCGTCGACCACCAGCACGCGCTGGCGCCGTGACGTCGGCACGGCCGCCCGGACCTCCTGGGTGCGCTCGACCTCCACCGGAATCTGCACGATGAAGGCCGTGCCCTCGCCCACCCGGCTCACCACCCGGGCCGTGCCCTGCAGCAGGTCGGACATGAGCTTGACCACCGCCAGGCCCAGGCCCGCGCCCTGCTGCGTCTTGCTGCCACGCACGAAGGGCGCCCATACATCGACCGCAGCATCGAAGCCCGGCCCGCGGTCCATCACGGCGATGGTGACCTGGGCGGGCGCCTCCTGCACCTGCACCGAGCACAGCACCTCGCCCGGGTTGGCGTACTTCACGCTGTTGGAAATCAGGTTGGTGATGATCTGGCGCAGCCGCGCGGGATCGGTGATGACCCGCGGACAGGGCTCGGGGTCCACACACACCTCGAGCCGCACCCCGCGCTCGCGCGCCGCCTCCTCGTATTCGGCAACGATGATGCGCATCATCAGGTCAGGCTGGAACAGCATGGGCGAGACCTTCAGCCGCCCGCCACTCAGGCGCGCGAACTCCACCGTGTCGTTCATCTGCGCCTCCAGCTGCTGGGCGCTGCGGCGCAGGCGGCGAAACGCCTGGTCGTCCGAAGGCAGGTGCCCGCTGAGCTCGATGAGTTCGACCGAACTGATCAGCGTCTGCAACGGGGTCAGCATCTCGTGGGCCATCATGCCCAGGAACTCATTGCGCTCGGCCAGCGTCTGCTGCGCCTGCTCCAGCGCCAGGCGCGCCCTGCGCAGGCCCAGGTAGACGGAAATCCCCCAGCCGCCAGCCACCAGGACCAGCCCCCCCACCACCGCCAGCTCGAATCCGTACTGCATCGCTGCGTCACCGCTCCAGGCGGCCCTCACCCTTGCACCCCTGCGGGGCGAGAAGCCATGTGCAACAGATACACATGCTACTGAGAAATCAACAATTCATCCAACTCGCCCCCATTTTCCTATGGAAAACCCTTAAAAGCGACCCTGTGAAGCCACTATTCCTCCAAAACACCACTCCAAGATAGAGCAAAGAGCGCAACAAAGCGACAAAAAACTGCTCATCTGGCTTTTTTGATGATTTTTACGCATCATTTGTAAAATCTCACTTACAATGAAGAACAAATTGCAACCATTGCCCTGGTGACATCCACCCGCGGGCCCGGTTGCACGGCGATTTTTCAAGGATGCATTCCCATGAGCCAAGCCACCGCTGCCCTGATCCAGGCCGACCTGCGCCAGATCCAGGAACAACTGAGCGCGCTGAGCGCCCCGACCCCGGTCCTGGAAGCCACGGGCGACGCTGGCGGCGCCCCCGGGGCCGGCGGCTTTGCGGACCGCATGATGGCGGCGGTGCACTCCGTCAACCAGCAGGACCACGACGCGGGGGTGAAGATGGCCGAGGTGGACAGCGGCGCCAGCGACGACCTCGTGGGCGCCATGCTCGCCAGCCAGGAAGCCAGCCTGTCGTTCTCCATGCTGATGCAGGTGCGCAACAAGGTCATGGGCGCCATGGAAGACCTGGTCAAGCTGCCGCTGTAAGAGCACACCGGAGCCTTTCGCGTGAATGCCACCACCCTGAAATCCGGCTGGGAGCGCCTGCGCGCGGGCAGCCTGCCCCGCCTTGCGCCGGCCTTCGTGAAAAGCCTCGCCCCCCTCGTCCTGCTGGCCGCGGGCCTCACGGCCGTGGTGCTGATGTTCCTGTGGAACGCCGAGGCCGGGTACAAGCCGGTGTTCGGTGCGCGCGAAAAGGTGGCTGCGGCCGACATGATGTCGGTGCTCGAAGCCGAGCAGATCCCCTACCGCATCCATCCCGAGAGCGGCCAGGTGCTGGTGCCCGAGAAGTCGCTGGGCAAGGTGCGCATGCTGCTGGCCGCCAAGGGCGTGACCGCCAAGCTGCCCGCCGGCCTGGAGCTGATGGACCGCAACGACCCGCTGGGCGTGAGCCAGTTCGTGCAGGACGTGCGCTTTCGCCGCGGCCTGGAGGGCGAGCTGGCACAGAGCATCGGCGCACTCGATGCCGTGGAGTCGGCCCGCGTGCACCTGTCCATCGCCAAGTCGACCTCGTTCGTCATCAGCGACGGCACGCAAAGCTCGGCCTCGGTGATGCTCACGCTCAAACCCGGCCGCCGCCTCGGTCCGGAGCAGATCGCCGCCGTCGTCAACCTCGTGGCGGGCAGCGTGGCCAGCCTCTCGCCCCAGCGCGTGCAGCTGGTGGACCAGAGCGGCAACCTGCTCTCGGCCCATGTGGACCTGAGCCAGGGCCTGGACGCACTGAACGGCGGCGAGGCCGCAACGCGCCACCGCGATGCCACGCTGCGCAGCATCCGCGAGCTGCTTGCGCCCGTGCTCGGCGAAGACAACTTCAAGGCCAGCGTCACCGCCGAGGTGGACGAGGACCGCATCGAGGAAACGCAGGAAAAATTCGGCACCGACCCGCGCGTGACCGCCGAGGCGGTGCGCGACGAGCAGGACCGCGCCCTGGCCGCCATCGGCGTGCCCGGCTCGCTGAGCAACCGCCCCGTCAACTCCGACCCGGCCGCGGCCCCGCCCGCCGACCCGAACGCCGCCGCCAATGCCAACACGGCGCGCAAGAACGCCACCACGCGCCAGTACGCCTACGACCGCAGCATCAAGCAGATCAAGCGCAGCCGCAGCCGCCTGAGCAAGCTGCACGTGTCGGTGGTGCTCAACACCGCCGTGGCCCCCAAGGGCGCCACCGCCGGCTGGAGCGCACCCGAGCTGGCCCACATCGAGAAGATCCTGCACAACGGCCTGGGCATCAATGCCGAGCGCGGCGACCAGCTCATCGTCTCGGCCCTGGCCTTCCGCGCCCCGCCGGCACCGCAGCCCTGGTGGCAGCAGCGCGACACCGTCGTCGACTGGGGCATGCCGCTGGTCTACCTGCTGGCAGCGGTACTGGCGTTTTTCTTCGTCGTGCGGCCTCTGGTGCGCAGCACCCAGCAGCGCCTGGCCGCCCCGGCGCCGCTGGCCCTGGGCCAGGCGCCTGCCCTGACGCCCGTGGTGCCGCTCGACGAGAACAGCAGTGCGCCTGCCGCCGCCGCCAGCCCTGCCGCGGTGGCCGGCCCTGGCGCCATGCCCGTGGTGCCCCTGCTCGAAGACTACGACCTGCCGCCCCCTGGCTCGCCCGTGGATGTGATGGTGAGCCACCTGCGCGTGCTGGCCGAGAAGGAGCCCGAGCGCGTGGCCGAAGTCGTGAAACAGTGGATTCAAAAACATGGCCACCCGAATTGACCCCCCGATCGCTGCCCAGGGCGACGCCACCAGCGGCCCGCTGGAGCAGGCCGCCATCGTGCTGCTGTGCATGGGCGAGGAGCCTGCCGCCGCCGTGCTGCGCTGCCTCTCGCGCGAGGAACTGCTCGAGGTCACGCAGGTCATGTCGCGCCTGAGCGGCATCAAGGTCGAGACCGTGCGCAGCTCCATGCAGCGCTTCTTCGACGACTACCGCGAGCAAAGCGGGGTGCACGGCGCCTCGCGCTCCTACCTCAAGCGCTCGCTGGACCTGGCGCTCGGCGCCGACATCGCGGGCAACGTGCTCAACAGCATCTACGGCGACGCCATCCGTCCCAAGATGGCGCGCCTGCAATGGGCCTCGCCCAAGTGGCTGGCCGAGCGCATCGGCCAGGAGCACGTGCGCATGCAGGCGGTGTTCCTGGCGTTCCTGCCGCCCCCCCAGGCCAGCGCCGTGATCGAGGCCCTGCCCGAAGCCAGCCGCGACCACGTGCTGCTGAACATGGCGCGGCTGCAGGAGATCGAGAGCGAATGGCTGATCGAGCTCGAAGAGATCGTCGGGCGCTGCCTGGACGACCTGGGCACGCAGAGCGCCACCGTCGAGGGCTCGCGCCAGGTCGCGGAGATCATCAACCGGCTCTCGGGCGACAAGCGCAGCATGATCGAGCTGCTGCGCGCGCACGACCCCGAGGTGGTGTCGGCCATCGAGGTGCGCATGTACGACTTCTTCATGCTCTCGAACCAGACCGAGGCCGTGCTGATCCGCCTGCTCGACGACATCCCGCTCGAGCAATGGGCCATCGCGCTCAAGGGTGCCGAGCCCTCGGTGCGCGATGCCATCCTGCGCGCCATGCCGCGCCGCCAGGCCCAGAGCTTCGAGGACCTGCTGCGCCGCGCCGGCCCCATGCCGCTGAGCCGCGTGGAGCAGACGCGCCGCGAGATCATGGCCCAGGTCAAGGCCCTGGCCGATGCGGGCGAGATCCAGATCCAGCTGTTCGCGGAAGCCACCGTCGAATGAAGCAGCACCTGCGACTGCACCGCTTTCCGCCCCTGGCGCAGCTGCGCGACCGCCCTCCGGCGGTCGCGGGCGACGACGCGTCCCTGGTGGCCGACGGCTTCCAGGAAGGCATGGCCAAGGGCTATGAGGAGGGCCTGCAGTCGGGCTGGCACAGCGGCCACCAGGAAGGCCTGGCGGCCGGCCTGGAAGAAGGCCGCAGCCAGGGCACGGCCCAGGGCCGCGAGGAAGCCAGCGCCCGGCTCGCGCAGATCGGCGCGCCCCTGCAGGCCGCGCTCGAACAGTTGCAGCAGCTGCAGGCCGACTACCAGGCTGCCATGCGCAAGGAGGTGGTGGACCTGGTGGCCAAGGTGGCACGCCAGGTGATCCGCTGCGAGCTCGCCCTGCAACCCCAGCAGCTGCTGGCCATGGTCGACGAGACCCTGGCCACCCTGCCGCGCGTGAGTGACGAAGAGGTGCAGGTGCACCTGAACCCCGAGGAATGCCAGCGCCTGCACGAACTGCAGCCCGAGGGCGCGCGGCGCTGGAAGCTGCGCCCCGACCCGCGCCTCGAACCCGGCGAATGCCATGTGCATGCCGGCAACCACGAGGCCGACGCCGGCTGCCGCCAGCGCCAGGCCGCCGTGATGGAACAGGTGTCCGCGCAGTTGCTCGACACACCAGCGCCCGCCATAGCCGAGGCCACGCCATGATCGCCGCCGCGCTGCGCAAGCTGGAACTGGGCGCCGTGCCCGTGGCCACGCCCACGGGACGGCTCGTGGGGGCATCGGGGCTGCTGCTGGAGAGCGCAGGCTGCGCGCTGCACACGGGCCAGCGCTGCCACATCGAGACTGCGGCAGGCGGCTGGATCGACGCGCAGGTCGTGGGCTTTCGCGAGGACCTGTCCTACCTCATGCCCTTCAAGAAGACCGAGGGCCTGGCCACGGGCGCCCGCGTGCTGCCGGCCCCCGACCGCTCGGACCTGATGATCGGGCCGAGCTGGCTCGGGCGCATCGTCGACGGCCTGGGCGAACCGATCGACGGCCTGGGCCGCCTGGGCGGCGAGCATGTCCTGCCCACCCATCCCCCGCACGTGAATCCGCTGCGCAAGCGGCCCGTGGACCAGCCGCTGGACGTGGGCGTGCGCGCCATCAATGGCCTGCTCACGCTGGGCCGCGGCCAGCGCGTGGGCCTGATGGCCGGCAGCGGCGTGGGCAAGAGCGTGCTGCTGGGCCTGATCACGCGCCAGACCGTGGCCGACGTGGTCGTCGTGGGCCTGATCGGCGAGCGCGGCCGCGAGGTGCGCGAGTTCATCGAGCGCTCGCTGGGCCCCGCCGGCCTGGCCCGTGCCGTGGTGGTCGTGGCACCGGCCGACGAATCCCCGCTGATGCGCCTCAAGGCCACCGAGCTGTGCCATTCGGTCGCCGCCCACTACCGCGACCAGGGCCAGCATGTGCTGCTGCTCGTGGACTCGCTCACGCGCTATGCCATGGCCCGGCGCGAGGTCGCGCTGTCGCTGGGCGAGCCCCCGGCCACGCGCGGCTACCCGCCCTCGGTCTTCAGCCTGCTGCCGCAGCTCGTGGAGAGTGCGGGCAACGGCGAGAACCCCCGGGGCAGCATGAGCGCCATCTACACCGTGCTGGCTGAAGGCGACGACCAGCAGGACCCCGTGGTGGACACGGCACGCGCCATCCTGGACGGCCATATCGTGCTCTCACGCGCTCTGGCCGAGCGCGGCCACTACCCGGCCATCGACATCACGGCCTCCATCAGCCGCTGCATGGCCCTGGTCAGCACGCCAGAGCAGCAGCGCGCCGCGCGCCAGTTCAAGGAGCTGCTGTCGCGCTACGCCCAGGTGCGCGACATGCTGCCGCTGGGCGCCTATGTGCCGGGCGCCGACCCGGTGACCGACCGCGCCGTGGCGCTGTACCCGCGCATCGAGGCCTTTCTGCACCAGGGCACGGCCGAGGCCGCCCCCCTGCAGGACACCCTGGCCCGGCTCGAGGAGGTGATGGCATGACGGCGACCGAGCAGAGCATCGCCAGCCTGGCCCGCCTGGCCGAGCTGCGCCAGCGCGAGGTGGAGCGCCAGCAGGCCGAGGTGGCCGGCAAGCAGCGCGTGCGCGAGCGCTACCAGCGCAACCTGGACCGCCTGGACACGCTGACCCGCAATGTGGGGGCCAGCGGCGCCGGCCTGGCGGTGGCGGCCCTCAACAGCGGCAACTACAAGCACAGCGTGATGCAACTGGCGCACACGCACCGCAACGACCTGGCCCTGCACGACGCCGACCTGGCGGTGGCGCGCCAGGCCTTGGCCAGCGCCTCGCGCCAGCACGAATCGGTGAACCAGTTGCTCGAACGCCAGCGCCGGGACCTGCAGCGGGTCCGGGACGTCGAGGAACAGAAACGCCAGGACGAGATGGCCACCCTGATGTGGCAGCGGAGGCCCGCATGAGCCCCTCCCTCTGCCGCACCGATTTCATAAAGCGCGACTTTGTGTCGCCTTCTGCCTCAGACCGCCCTTTTTCACCCGTTTTGAGAGGAATCTGACATGGCAGACATCACCCCCAGCACGATGGCGACCCAGCTGGCCACCTCGTACACCGCGCGCGCCCAGAGCCTGCTGACATCGCAGACCAAGGCCGCCCAGGCCACCGGCACGGCCCTGACCCGGCTGCAGTCGGCGCTGAGCGCCTTCAGCTCGGCCCTCGGCGGCCTGGCCGGCAGCACCGGCAAGAGCCTGGTGCAGCGCACCACCACGCTGAGCAGCACCGGCTTCGCCAGTGCCACGGCCAGCGCCTCGGCCCCGGCCGGCAACTATTCGGTGTTCGTGCAGCAGGTGGCCGCGCCGCACCAGGTCGCGTTCGAGGACCTGCCCGCCGTACCGGTCTCGCTGGGCGGCCCCCTGGTCGTGAAGCTGCAGGACGGCACGGATTTCACCGTGGCCCTGACCCAGGCCGACACCGACAACGATGGCACCATCTCGCAGACCGAAATCGCCCGTGCCATCAACCAGGCAAACGACAACCAGGGCAAGGTGACGGCCGCCACGGCGACCGTGGACGGCAAGACCCAGCTCGTGCTGTCGTCCGGCAAGACCGGCGAGGCGGGCCGCATCACGCTGGACACCAGCGGGCTGCCTGCCAGCCCCCTCAAGACGGCCCTGTCCACCGCCAAGGAACTCTCGCCCGCCCGCGATGCAGTGGTCTACCTGTTCGGCGACGCCACCACCGGCACCCGGCTGCAGCAGGCATCCAACACGGTGACGGCCATCGACGGCGTCACGCTGACACTGACCAAGGCCATGCAGCCCGCCGACAGCCCGCTGGTCGTAACGGTGGGCAACGACGACAGCGGCACCACAGCCAATGTGCAGAAGTTCGTCGATGCCTACAACGCGCTCGAAAAGACCCTGGACGAACTCATGGCCCTGGGCGCGGACGGCAGCACCCGGGCAGCCTTCGCGTCCGATGCCGGCCTGCGCGCGCTGCGCGACCGCATGGGTTCGGTGCTGCGCCAGAGCCATGGCGGCATGAGCCTGTCCCAGTTCGGCATCAGCACGGACCGCAGCGGCACCATGACGCTGGACAGCGCCAAGCTGCAAAAGACGCTGGCCGCCCATCCCGAAGGCCTGGACAAGCTGTTGGGCAACACCAGCCTGAGCGGCTCCAGCGGTGTGCTGGGCGCCCTGAACGACGCCGTCAAGGGCTGGACCGACACCAGCAAGGGCCATATCCAGCAGCGCAAGGCCTCGCTCGATACCCAGCAACGGGGCCTCACGGCGCGCCAGACCCGCCTGGATAACCAGTACGACATGGCCTACAAGCGCTACCTCGCGCAATTCACCCAACTGCAGAACCTGCAGTCGCTCATGGGCGACAACAGCAGCCTGCTCAGCAACCTCGGGGCGGCCTGACCGCGCCCCCACCCCTCCATGGACTACGACGCCTACCGCAGCTACCACGCCGTCAACCTGAACGCGCAAACCGCCAACGCTTCGCCCGTGCAGCTGGTCATGATCCTCATGGACGGCCTGCTCGAAGAGCTGGCGCGCGCCCGGGGCCACATCGAAGGGCGGCGCTACGAGCTCAAGGCGCGCAGCCTGGACAAGTGCGTGGACATCCTCAACGGCCTGTCCAGCGCGCTGGACTTCGACAGCGGCGGCGAGGTTGTGGCCAACCTGGGCCGCCTCTACGAATACTGCGCCTGGCGCCTGCACAAGGCAGGCCTCGAGCTGCAGGCCGAGATGGTCGACGAAGTGGTGGGCCTGCTCACCACCATCCGCAATGGCTGGCAGAACGTGCAGGCCGCCCATGGCTGATCCCCGGCACATGCTCGCGCTGGCCCGGCGCCTGCGCGAAGGCAGCCTGGCGCGCGACTGGGACGCGCTGGCCCACACCAGCCGCGAGCTCGCGGCCCTGCTCGCCCCGCTGGCTGCAGACCAGGTGCGCGCGCCCGCCGAACGCCTGGCCCTGCGCGAGCTGCAGCAGGCCCACCAGCAGGCCCACGCCCTGTGCAACACCGCCGCCGAACAGCTGCAGCGCGCCCTGGAGGAACTGCGTGCCCACAAGGACGGCTGGATGGCCTATGCCGCCCACGGCGAGATGAACGAGTCCACGACATGAGCCTTTCCCTCACCCAGGCCCTGCCCGGCACCCTGCCGCTGCCTTCCGGCGCCGCCACCCAGGCCCTGCTGCCCGCCGCACCGGGAACACCGGCCCCTGGCATGCCCGCCGACACAGGGTTCGTCCTGGCATTGCAGCAGACCGCCCAACCCGCCCTGTGGGCCACCCTGCCGCTGCAGGCCGGCAGCGCGCCCGCCGTACCAGTGCCCCCGCTGGCCCTGCCCGTCCCTGTGGCCGAACTCCCCGCAGGCGACAGCCTGGCCGAGGCGCCCGATGAGCAACTGCCATCCGCAGACCTGCCGGCGGCCGCGCTGTTCGCCCCCATCGCCAGCACCCCGGCCTTCCAGCCGCATGGCCTGGCCTTGCTCAGTGCCGCGACCTCCCCGGACGTCGCCGCGACCACGTCCTCGGCCTCCGCGGCGCCCCTCTCTCCGCCCTCCGCGCCCGCCACGGCCCTGGCGCTCCCGGTCACGGCTCTTGCCACGGCACAGGACACGCTGCCCACCTTTTCCGCCGCCCTGCTGCAGGCATCTGCGGCACCGCAGGCGCCGTCGCCACAGCCCGCCGCAGCCCCGCAGGCCGCAACAGCGCAGGTGCCAGCCAACACGGCCAGCCCGATGGAGGCCGTGGCGGCACCGCTGGAGAAGGCACTGACCGCCGCCACCGCGGCCTCGCGCGAGGCCCCCACGGCGGCATGGGCGCCCGCGCCGGCCGACGGACTGGCCGCGCCCCTGCCGTCCACGCCCGCCGCGGCGCCGAGCGCACGCGCCGAAGGCTCCACGGCCACCGACCTGGTCGAGGCCCTGGGAGAACGCATCCACTGGCAGATCCGGCGCGGCACCGAGCACGCCCAGATCCGGCTCGACCCGCCCATGCAGGGCCAGCTCGAGATCAGCGTGCGCCGCGATGGCGCCGGCCTGCAGATCCACCTGAGCGCCACGCACAGCGACGTGGTGCGCCAGCTGCAGGCCATCAGCGACAGCCTGCGCGGCGACCTGGCCACACGCCAGACCGGCGACGTCACGGTCACGATCGCCCAGCACGCACCGCGCGAGCACGACGGCCGCGGCCGCCAGGCCCGCGACGACGCCCCCGATGCCCAGGGCCCGGGCCAGGCCCTGGCCGAAGCCGAGCGCGGCCAGGTGCCACAGGCGTTTGAACCCATGACCTTCCCGGGCTGATCCCATGACCAAGACACGGCAACTCATTGTTTTCTCTCTGCTGGCGCTGGCCATGGCCGGCCTGGGCGGAGGCGGCGCCTGGTGGTGGCTCAAGGGCCGCGCCCCCGCTGGCGACACCGCACAGGCGCCCGCCAAGCCGGTCTACGACAAGCAGGAATACAAGTACATCAGCCTGGACAAGGTGATCGTGATGCTGCGCGGCCAGGCGGGGGAACCGATGGCGCACTACCTCGCGGTGGACCTGGTGTTCAAGGCCCCCGCGGAGAAGGAGCGCATCGTGAAGGAGCACCTGCCGCTGCTGCGCAGCGTGGCGGTCTCGGCGCTGTCGACCTACCCGCTCGAGAAGGCCTCCAAGATGACCATCGCGGAGCTGGCGGCAGACATCAATGCGGCCTACCAGGCGAGCTACGAGCGCGACCGCAAGGAACAGCCCTTCGTCGAAGCCCTGATCGGCAAGCTGATCATCGAATAAGCCCGCCCCATGGACATGTACACGGGTTATGCCGAAGTTCACGGCGCCGCTGCCACCTGCAGCGCCGCCGATGAGCAGCGCCATCTGCTGGCCTACGTCCCGCTGGTCAAGCGGATCGTGCGCCAGCTGACGTCGCAGATCGGCGCGGCCGTGGACCGCGAGGACATGGAACAGATCGGCCTTCTGGGCCTGCTCGACGCGTTGCGCCGCTATGGCGGAGCGCCTGACGGGAAGTTCGGCTCCTATGCCTCGATCCGCATCCGCGGCTCCATCCTCGACGAGCTGCGCCGCCAGGACTGGCGCCCGCGCTCCGTGCGCCAGGACAGCCACCGCATGCGCGATGCCGTGCGCGCCCTCACGCGCCGCCTGGGCCGTGCGCCCAGCGACAGCGACATCATGGCCGCGCTGAACATCTCGGCCGCCGAGCTGCAGGAGTACCGCCTGGCGGAAAACGCCGAGATGCTCGTGAGCTTCGACGAGATCCTGCAGGAACTCACCCACATGCCTTCGGCCAGCCTGAGCCCCGAAGAGGCCCTGATGGACCGCCGCAGCCTGGAGCAGGCCCTGGGCACGCTCGATGAACGCGAGCAGCGCGTGGTCCAGCTGTACTACGAGTTCGATCTCAGCCTCAAGGAAATCGCCGCCGTGCTCGAACTCACCGACGCACGCGTGTGCCAGATCAACAAGGGCGCCCTGCGGAAGATGAAAGCCTTCCTGCAGGACGCCTGACCCCACCGAGAAGACCCATCCCATGCAAGCCCTTGTCGGCATCATCATCGTTCTAGGCTGCGTGTTCGGCGGCTTCATGCTGCACGGCGGCAGCTTCAAGGTCATCTGGCAGCCGGTGGAGCTGCTGATCATCCTGGGGGCAGGCCTGGGGGCCATCGTGCTGGGCAACCCCAAGCATGTGCTCTCGGAAATGGTGCTGCAGCTCAAGAAGGTGGTGGGCCGCAAGAAGCCCGGCGAGGAGTTCCAGCGCCAGCTGCTGCTGCTGATGTACGAGCTGCTGCAGACCGCTGCCGGAGGCCTCAAGGCCCTGGACGCCCACGTCGAGGCGCCCCACGAGAGCGAGCTGTTCCAGCGCTACCCCCTGATCCTCGAAGAGCCCAAGCTGCTGCACTTCATCGTCGACAACTTCCGCCTGATGGCCATGGGCAAGATCAACGCCCACGAGCTGGAGGGTGTGCTGGAGCAGGAGCTGGAGGCGATCTACGAGGAGCTGTCGCAGCCCGCCAAATCGCTGGGCAAGATCGCCGAAGCCATGCCGGGCTTCGGCATCCTGGCCGCGGTGCTGGGCATCGTGATGGCGATGAGCTCGGTCGCCGACGGCGCCGGCACGGCCGAGATCGCGGTGATGGTGGCCGCGGCCATGGTCGGCACCTTCATCGGCATCTTCTTTTGCTATGCGCTGTTCGACCCACTGGCGAACATGATGAAGCAGATCGTGCACGAGGAGCTGGCCGCGCTGGAATCGGTCAAGGTGGTGCTCGTGACCCATGTCTCGGGCAAGCCGCCGCTGCTGGCCATCGACGCCGGCCGCCGCCTCGTACAGCTGAACATCAAGCCCAGCTTCGCACTGCTCGAAAGCTGGATCGACAACATGCAGAACGCGGACGCCGCCGACCGCACGCCCGGAGAACGCCGTGCAAGCTGATGGCAACGCCAGCAAGGCCGGCAAGGGCGACGGCCACCACCCGACCGTCGTCAAGCGCGTCTCGCGCAAGGCGCACGACGAGGCCCACGGGGGCGCCTGGAAGGTGGCCTTCGCCGACTTCTGCCTGGCCCTGCTGTGCCTGTTCCTGGTGCTGTGGCTGCTGGCCTCGCGCAACGCCGAGCGCAGCGAGGAGATCCTGCGCACCACGGGCGGCAAGATGTTCGACGAAGGCGCGGGCCACAAGATCCACACCTTCACCACGGCCCAGGGCAGCCTGATCCCGCGCGAGCCCGTGCCTGCACAGGGCGTGGTACGCCAGCCCCGCCAGGCCTTCACCAACGGCGGCCAGGGCCTGCAGCCCGGCGCGGCCCCGGTGCGCTACGACACGGCGGCCGACCTGCGGCAGCTGGCGGCCATCCTCATGCGCATGAGCGAGGACGCCGGCCTGGCCAACAACCTGCAGGCCATCATCACGCCCTTCGGCCTGCGCGTGATGCTGCACGACACCGACAAGCAGGGCATGTTCGAGCGCGGCAGCGTGGTCCCCACCGAGCGCTTTCGCCGCCTGCTGCGCAAGATGGGCCCGGTGTTCGCGCAGATGGAAAACCAGATCATCGTCGTGGGCCACACCGACTCCCTGCCCTACGCCGATGGCGACATGGGCCCGGTCTCGAACTGGACGCTGTCCAACAACCGCGCCATCGCAGCGCGCTACCACCTGCTGGCCGGCGGCATGCCCGCCGGCACCACGCTGCAGACCGTGGGCATGGCCGACCGCGCGCCCTTCGACACCAAGGACCCCAAGGCCGACACCAACCGCCGCATCGAGCTGCTGGTCCTCACGACCGAGCATGCACGCCACATGGCGGCCATGTTCGGAGCCCCCGAAACGGTGACGCCCCTGCTGCCCGGCGTGGACTCCACCGTGCCGAACCGCGAGTCCCTGACGGCGCTGCGCGAAACCCTGACCGCCCGCTGAACGCCATGGAAACCAGAATCCGAGGCCCCCGCATGAAAATCACCTCCACCGGCATCACCGCACTGCCCGCCGCCGCGCCCGTGGCAGACACCAGCGCCGCGGCCCCCGCGCAGGCCGCCGCTTCGCCCGATGAACCCACGCGTGCCTCGGGCGTGCTCGAGGCGGCCCAGTCCGCCCTGCGCGCCCTGCCCGAGATCGATGAGGCCAAGGTCGCCGCCGTGCGCGATGCGCTGGCACGCGGCGAGATCCGCTTTGACGCGGGCAAGCTCGCGGGGCTGATCACGCGCTACCACGGAGGGCGCGAATGAGCCGGCCCGGCCTTCTGCCGCAGTTCGTGGCCGACATGGACGCCGACCTGCAGCGCTACCGCAGCCTCCAGGCGCTGCTGCAGGAGCAGTTCACGGCCGCGCTGCGGCACGACAGTGCCGGCCTGCTGGAGTTGAACGAGCGCATCCTGGCCCTGGTGGCCGAGCTGGACCAGCGCCGCGAGCGCCGCAGTGCGCTGCTCGTGCAGTTGCTGTCGCCGCAGAGCCCGGCCACGCTGGACGCGCTGATCGAGCGCCTGCCGCCCGCCACGCGCGGCGTGGTCCGCACACGCAGCCAGGCACTGGAGCAGCTGGTGCGCGACTGCAAGGAGCGCAACAGCCGCAACGGCCGCCTGATGACCGACCAGCAGGCCATCCTGCAGCGCGTGCTGCGCGGCAAGGAAGAAGACACCTATGCTCAGGCCTGACACCACGCTGGCGCGCATCGCCATGCCTGCCGTGGCGCAGCCGCTCCTGCCCGCGCAAGGCCAGGGCCAGGGTGGCCCCTTCGCGGCCGTGTTCCGCCAGGCCCATGCCGAGGTACAGCGGGTGATCGAGCAGGGCTGGCCCGGTGACGCCCTGCCCGCCATGCGCCCCGAAGCCTGGGTGCACCGCGCGCAGGCCTCGGCACCAGCGGTGGCGGGCAGCGCCCCGCCGTCCCTGGGCGCACAGCAGCAGGAGTTCCTGGCCAGCATCGCCCCCTGGGCCCGACAGGCAGCCCAGACCCTGGGGGTTTCTGCCGATCTGGTGTCGGCCCATGCGGCGCTGGAATCGGGCTGGGGCCAGCAGCCGCTGCGCGATGCCGCAGGCCAGAACACCCACAACCTGTTCGGCCTCAAGGCCCAGGGCGGCTGGCAGGGCGCACGCGCCGAGGCGCTGACCACCGAGTACGAGGACGGCACGGCGCTCAAGAAGACCGAGGCCTTCCGCAGCTATCCCGACTACGCCAGCGCCTTTGGCGACTATGCGCGCCTGCTGCAAGGCAGCCCGCGCTACCGCGCCGCGCTCAACACCGGTGCCGACGCCCAGGCCTTCGCCCAGGGCCTGGCGCGCGGCGGCTACGCCACCGACCCGGGCTACGCGGCCAAGCTCGTGCGCCTGGCCGAACAGATTCAGTCGCGGGACTGATCGCCCATGGACTGCTGCCCCATGCTCTCCGGCTCCACCACCCCTGCCTCGATGACGCGCGCGCGGATCACCTTGCCCGTGCCGGTGTTGCGCACGCGCACGACCTGGTCGCGCCGGCCCGGCTCCAGCGCCTCGCCGGGCACCTGGACTTCGATGAGGCCGTTGCGCGCAACGATGCTCACGCTGTCGCCGCGCTTGAGCAGCAAGGGCTGGACCAGCCAGCGCGGCGACACCACCTGGCCGCTGCGCAGTGCACGCGTGCTGGCCTGGCCGACGGCCGCATCGATCGACGGCAAGGCATCGGCCATGTCAACCAGGGTGCGCCGCTCCTGCGCCAGATCGGCCTCGGCCATGGCCCGGTTGGCCTGCACCGGTGCCGCCGCCACGACCACGAGCGCGGACACATCGGCCCGCACGATCCATTCGCGCTGCCAGCCCGCACTGCCCGGGCAGGTGGCGGCAAAGCGCATGCGGCTCAGGTACCGCGTTTCCACGGCCTCCACGGCCACCGCCTGGGCGCACGCCGCAGCCGGCGCGGTGCCGCCGCGTTCGACCAGGCTGAGCTCGAACTGGGGAGCCACCAGCCCCTTGACCGTGGCCTGCTCGGCCAGCCACTGGCGTGCCGCGGCCTCCACGCGCTGCGCCGGTGCCGACAGGGGCGCGGCAGACAGGGCCAAAGGCCCCCACAGCAGCCCCGCACATGCGGCCCCGGCCCACCAGCGGCCATGAACGTTCTTGATGGACATCAGAAGAAGAGGATCAACATGGGAATTCACTTTGACAAGGCCTTGGGCGTGCACGCCGATGCCCTGCGGTTGCGGGCGGATCGTACCAAAATCATCGCCTCGAACCTGGCCAACGAGAGCACGCCGGGCTACCAGGCGCGCGACATCGACTTCGCTGCATCCCTGGGCCAGCGCCAGGCCGGCGAAGGGCCCCTCGCGCTCGACACGGGCGATGGCGATCTGCTCTACCGCGTGCCCAACCACCCCTCGCAGGACGGCAACACCGTCGAGCTCGGTGTGGAGCAGTCGCTGTTCTCGCAGAACGCATCCGACTTCCAGACCAGCCTGACCTTCACCAACATGAAGCTCAAGGGCCTGGCCAAGGCCATCGCGGGGCAGTAAGCCATGGCCTTTCGCAGCATCGCCCAGATCGCCGGCTCGGCCATGACGGCCCAGACCGTGCGCATGAACACCATCTCCAGCAACCTCGCCAACGCCCAGTCGGCCGCGGGCACCGAGGCCGGCGTCTACCGCGCGCGCAAGCCCGTGTTCTCAGCCATCGCCCAGCCCGGCGCGGACGGCCAGGTGGCCGGCGCCCGCGTGCAGGTGCTCGACGTGATCGAGAGCACCGAACCCGCGCGCAAGGTCTATGAGCCCGGCAACCCGCTGGCCAACGCCTCCGGCGAGGTGTTCTATTCGAACGTCAACTCCGTGGCCGAGATGACCGACATGCTGTCGGCATCGCGCGCCTTCGAAACCAATGTGGAGGTACTGGGCCGCGTCAAGGCCATGCAGAACTCCCTGCTGCGCCTGGGTGAGGGCTGATCCATGGAAACCAATTCGACATCTTCCGCAACCCAGGGCAGTGGCGCGACCGGCAGCAATGCCATCTCCAGCGCGCTGGGCGGTGGCGGCTCGGTCTCCGACCTGTTCGTCAAGCTGCTGGTGGCCCAGATCCGCAACCAGAACCCGCTGGAGCCCACCGACCCGAGCGAATTCGTGGGCCAGCTGACCCAGCTGAGCCAGATGGAGGCGCTGCAGAAACTCACCGAGCAGGGCACGACCGCTGCCAGCCTCATGGCCAGCACGCAGATGCTGACCCTGGGCTCGCAGGTCGGCTCCTCGGTGACCGTGCAGACCGACACCCTGGCCGTGAATGGCCAGCCCATTGCGCTCGGCTTCCACCTGAACAGCAACAGCGCGCAGACCACGCTGGTGCTCACCGGCAGCGATGGTGCCAGGCACCGCGTGGAGCTGGGCACGCACAACACGGGCGACGTGAAGTACACGCTCGACCCCACCGCACTCGGCCTGGCACCCGGCAAGTACGGCGTGCAGGTGGAGACCAGCACCCAGGAAGCCCCTGCCATCGAGGTCACCGGCGAGCTCACCAACGTGCGCCTGACCGGCAGTGGCAGCGCCCTGCTGACCGTTGCCGGCGCCGACCAGGTCCAGCCGGGCCTCATCACCGCGTTCAACGGCAAACCCGCCACCGCCACCCCCTGAACCCCAAGGAATCGCCATGAGCTTCGAAATCGCCCTGTCCGGTATCAACGCCATCAACACCTCGCTGGACACCATCAGCAACAACATCGCCAACTCCGGCACCTTCGGCTTCAAGGCCAGCCGCGCCAACTTCTCCTCGATGTACGCGGGCACCCAGCCCATCGGCGCCCAGGTCGGCTCGCTCACGCAGAGCATCGACGTGGGCGGCGGCGTGCTGACCACGGGCCGCGCCATGGACGCCAGCATCCAGGGCCGGGGCTTCTTCGTGACCAAGGACAGCGCGGGCGCCCTGCTGTACACCCGCGTGGGCATCTTCTCCACCGACAAGAACGGCGCCCTGGTGGACGCCTCGGGCCGCAAGGTCCAGGGCTACCCCATGGTGCCGGGCACGACCACCCTGGGTGCCTTTGGCGATATCACCGTGCCCACGGGCCAGGTGCCGGCACAGGCCAGCACGCAGATCAAGTACGTGGGCAACCTCTCGTCCGACTGGACCGTGCCCGCCGTGGCGCCCTTCGCCCCGGCCGACCCACTCTCCTACAACAGCTCCATGGTCTCCGTGGTGTACGACTCGCTGGGCGCCCAGCACACGGTCACGCAATACTTCGTCAAGTCGGCCACGCCGGGCCAGATCGATGTGCACTACACGGTGGACGGTGGTGCCCCCGCAGCGCTGCCCAACCTGACCTTCGGCCCCGACGGCCAGCTCACCAGCCCGGCGTCGGCCACCGTGCCGGTGATCACCCTGATGCCCGCGGCGCAGGACCTGAACATCACCATCAACTACGCCGGCACCACCCAGTACGCGGGCGACACGACAACCACGGTGAACTCCACCGACGGCTATGCCTCGGGCACGCTGACGGGGGTGGAGCTGGCCAAGGACGGCTCCGTCGTGGCCCAGTACAGCAACGGCCAGAAGCAGAGCGTGGGCAAGATCGCGCTGGCCACCTTCCCCAACGAAAGCGCGCTCACGGCCGTGAGCGACACCAGTTGGACCACCTCGGTGGGCTCGGGCAACGCGCTGTATTTCACGCCCGGCACGGGCATGACCGGTGACCTCACCGTGGGCGCCATTGAGCAGTCCAACGTGGACATGACCTCGGAGCTGGTGAGCCTGATGTCCTCGCAGCGCAACTACCAGGCCAACACCAAGGTCATCTCGACCGAGAACGAGATGATGCAATCGCTGATGCAGGCCATCTGAGGCTGACGCGCCATGGACGCCCTGATCTACTCCGCCATGAGCGGCGCCGAGCGCACGCTGCACGCGCAGCAGGTGCGCGCGAACAACCTCGCCAACGCCGCAACCAACGGCTTTCGCGCCGACCTGGAACTGGCGCGCAGCCAGTCCGTGCAGGGCTATGGCTACAGCGCACGCCACCTGGCCGAGCTGCAGGCGAACGCCGTGTCCACGCGCTCGGGCACCCTCACCGCCACCGGGCGCGACCTCGATGCCGCGGTCTCGGGCGATGGCTTCTTCGCCGTGGCTTTGGGCGATGGCGAGGGCTATACGCGCAACGGCGCCTTCGTGGTGGACGCCAACGGTGCCCTCATGCTCAACGGCCGCCCCGTGCTCGGCGACGGCGGCCCCATCGTGCTGCCGGCCCATGTGCGCGTGGCGATCTCGGAGAACGGCACGGTGTCGGTGCAGCCCGAGGGCGAGGCCGACCTGCAGCCCGTGGACCGGCTCAAACTGGTCAAGCCCGAGGCCGCCACCCTGGCCAAGAACACCGCCGGCTTCGTGGTCAGCCGCGATGGCCAGCCGCTGCCGGCCGACGACACGGTGCGCGTGCGCGGCGCCCACCTCGAAGGCAGCAACGTCTCGGCCGTCGAGGAGATGGTCGCCTCCATGGGCCTGAGCCGCGACTTCGAGGTCCACATGCGCCTGTTCAAGGTGGCCGACGACATGGCCGCCAACGGCAACCGCCTGCTGCGCGAATAACCCCTTCACACACCCTTTTTAGACTAGGAGCCCCCATGAATCCCGCCCTGTGGGTCAGCAAGACCGGCGTCCAGGCCCAGGACGCCAAACTCCAGGCCATCGCCAACAACCTCGCCAACGTCAACACCGTGGGCTTCAAGCGCGACCGCGTGGTCTTCGAAGACCTGTTCTACCAGGTCGAGAAGCAGCCGGGCGCGCAGATCGACGAGAACCGCAACTCCGCGGCCGGCGTCCAGTTGGGCAGCGGCACGCGCCTGGTGGGCACGCAGAAGGTGTTCACCACCGGCAACCTGCAGACCACGGGCCAGTCGCTCGACGTGGCCATCGTCGGCAACGGCTTTCTGCAGGTCGAGCTGCCCAATGGCGAAGCGGCCTACACGCGCGCTGGCCAGCTCTCGGTGAATGCCGATGGCCGCCTGGTGAACGCCCAGGGTCTGGCGCTGCGCCCCGAGATCACGGTGCCCGCCAACGCCAGCGGCCTGACCATCCTCGAAAACGGCACCGTGCAGGTGTCGGTGAACGGCAGCACCACGCCGACCGCGCTGGGCCAGCTCACGCTGGCCAACTTCGTCAACCCGGTGGGCCTGCTCGCACTGGGCGACAACCTGTACCAGGAAACCGTGGCCAGCGGTGCACCGAACGAAGGCTCGCCCGGCGAGGAAGGCCGCGGCAAGCTCAAGCAGGGCGCGCTCGAAGGCTCGAACGTGCAGGTGGTCGAGGAGATGGTCGACATGATCGCGACCCAGCGCACCTACGAGATGAACACCAAGGTGCTCTCGGCGGCCAACGAGATGATGCAGAACCTCGCCCAGGCAGCGCGCTGATGGCTGCCCATGCATCCATGGGCCTGCTCGCCCTGCTGGCCAGCCTGCTGCTGGCCGGCTGCGAGACGTTGGCCACCGGGCCCAAGGTGGAGCTGGAAGAGCCGCTGGTCACCATGCCCGTGGTGCGGCGCGGCCAGTCGGGCGGGGTGTTCTCGCCCGAGCACAGCTCCACACTCACGGCCGACAGCCGCGCCATTCGCGCCGGCGACGTGCTCACCGTGGTGCTGCAGGAAACCACCCAGGCCAACCGGCGCTCGGGCACCACGCAGGGCAAGAACAGCAGCGCCGCCATCGCCTCGCCCGTGCTGCTGAACCAGACGATCAAGGGCCAGATCGGCACCGATGCCCAGCGCTCGTTCGACGCCAGCAACACGGCCACGCAGCAGAACACGCTGCAGGGCGCGATCACCGTGGTGGTGCACGAGGTCCTGCCCAACGGCCTGCTGCACATCCGCGGCGAGAAGAGCCTCACGCTGAACAACGGCGAGGAGTTCGTGCGCGTGAGCGGCTATGCGCGCGTGGCCGACATCGACACCGACAACCGCCTGTCTTCGCAACGCATCGCGAACTCGCGCATCACCTATTCGGGCCGCGGCGCCCTGGGCGACACCCAGCAGCCCGGCTGGCTCACGCGCTTCTTCAACAGCCCGCTGATGCCCTTCTGACCCCACCGCCCACCATGACGACGATGCTCCGCCCCCTCCTCCTGCTCTCCACCCTGCTCCTGGGCCTGGCGCCCCAGGCGGCACTGCCGGCCCAGAACCTGCGCAACCTCGTGCAGATCGAGGGCGTGCGCGAGAACCAGCTGATCGGCTACGGCATCGTCGTCGGGCTCGCGGGCTCGGGCGACAGCACCCAGGTGCGCTCGGCGGGCCAGTCGGTGACCAATATGCTCAAGCAGTTCGACGTGAAGCTGCCCGAGGGCAGCAACGCCGCCAAGACCAAGAACGTCGCCACCGTGATGGTCAGCGCCGTCTTTCCGCCCGGCTACCGCAAGGGCCAGACCATCGACGTGAACGTGTCCTCGCTGGGCGATGCCAAAAGCCTGCGTGGCGGCGTGCTGCTGCTGGCGCCGCTGCGTGCGGCCAACGGCGACACCTATGCGCTGGCCCAGGGCAATGTGGTCGTCGGCGGCCTCAGCGCCCAGGGGGCCAGCGGCTCCAGCGTCACGGTGAACACCCCCACGGCCGGCCGCATCCCCAACGGCGCCACCATCGAGCGCGAGATCGAGACCGACTTCGACACCCGCCCCACCGTGCGCCTGAGCCTGCGCCGCCCCAATTTCCAGACCGCGACCAACATCGTGGACACCATCAACCGGCGCTTTGGCAGCATTGCCACCACCACCGACGCCACCAGCATCGAGGTGCAGGCCCCCGCCAACCCGACCCAGCGCGTGGCCTTCGTGGCGCGCCTGCAGGCGCTGAACATCGACGTGGGCGACGAGGTGCCCAAGGTGATCTTCAACTCCAAGACCGGCACCGTGGTCATCTCCCAGGGTGTCACGGTGCGCCCGGCGGCCGTCTCGCACGGCAGCCTCAAGGTGGTGATCAGCGAGTCGTCCCAGGTCAGCCAGCCCAATTCGCTGGGCCGTGGCGAGACCATGGTCACGCCGCAGTCGCGTGTGCAGGTGGAGCAGGGCAACAGCCGCATGTTCCGCTGGCCGCCCAGCGCCAAGCTGCAGACCATCATCGACACCATCAACAGCACCGGCGCAACGCCGGACGACATCATGGCCATCCTGCAGGCGCTGGACCAGGCCGGTGCGATCAACGGCGAACTGATCGTCATCTGACATGGAGCACCGCATCCACGCCCCCTCTTCACTTCTGCCGGGGCAGGCCCATGGCGACACCATCGCACCCGCCGCGGACGCGCAGTACCGCGCCCGGGCCGAGCAGGCTGCCGTGCGCTTCGAAGGCCTGTTCATCTCGCAGATGCTGCAACAGATGCGCAAGAGCGCCAGCGAGATCGCGGGCGAAGACGGCCTGTTCCAGCAGCGGCGCAACGACATGCTCGACTACGCCGACACCCTGGTGGCTGACCAGCTCGCCAGCCAGCGCGCCTTCGGCATCGCCAACACGCTGCTGCTGCAGTTGCTGCCCGCTGCGGGGCCCGTCGCGTCCGCCACGCCAGCGGCGCTTAATGTTTCGCACCCGCCGGTCGCCCTCAAGCCCTAAGACTCTCCAGGGATTGTTTTCATGAGCATGCTCACCAACGCGCTGTCGGGCGCACTTGCCGCGCGCACCGCGCTCACGGTCACCAGCCAGAACGTGGCCAATGTCATGACGGTGGGCTACACCCGCCAGGGCGTGGTGCTGACCGCGGCCCAGCCTTCGCGCTCGGGCCCGTTCGCGGCCGGCGATGGCGTGAACACGCCCGCGCTGATCCGCTTCAGCGACGACTACAAGAGCCTGCAGATGTGGCAGGCCGCCTCCAACCAGGGCCAGCACGCCTCCACCCAGCCCTACCTGACCCAGCTCGAGCAGGTGATGGGCGATGACAGCGCCAGCATCAACGCCGCGCTGGACGGCTTCTACAGCGCCCTCAATGCCGCCAGCGTGGAGCCCACCTCGAGCCCCCTGCGCCAGCAGGTTCTCAGCGCGGCCGATGCCCTGGCCAAGCGCTTCAACAACCTCAACCAGGTGCTGGCAGGCCAGCGCAGCGCCGTGAACCAGCAGCGCACGGCCACGGTTACCCAGGTGAATGCGCTGAGCGCCGACATCGCCGCGCTGAACCAGAAGATCGCGGCCGCCTCGGCCACCGGAGCCAGCCCCTCGGGCCTGATGGACGAGCGCGACAACAAGATCGACGCCCTGTCCGCCCTGGTGGGCCTGCAGGTGGTGAACCAGCCCGACGGCACGCGCGACCTGGCGCTGCGCAGCGGCCAGCCACTGGTGGCCGGTGCCATCGCGGGCACGCTGGAGGTCGAGACCGACGCCAGCGGCACGCAAAGCCTCAAGGTGGGCTTCGCCAAGGAGACCTTCCGCGTGCGCAACGACAACCTGGGCGGAGAGCTCGGCGGCCTGAACGATTTCGAGGGCCAGGCGCTGGCGCCTATGCGCACCGCCATCTCCGACCTGGCACGCGAGGTGGCGACCCAGTACAACGCCGTGTTCCAAAGCGGCTATGCGATGAACAGCACGGCGGCCACGCCCGTCAACGGCAAGGCCTTGTTCGTGTACGACGCATCGAGCTCCAACGCCATGCTCACGCTCAACCCGGCGATCACGCCGCAGGACCTGGGCTTTTCGTCCAACCCGGGCCTGCAGGGCAACAGCGACAAGCTGATCGAGGCCATCAACCTCAAGAACCAGCCGGCCACCATCACCTCCCTGGGCACCGTGCTGCTCGGCGATGTCTACACCCAGCTGGTGAGCCGCCTGGGCACGAGCAGCCAGCAGAACAGCACCGCCCTGTCGGTGGCCGAGACGGTGCGCGTCTATGCCGAGAGCAACTGGAAATCCACCAGCGGCGTCAACGAGGACGAGGAAGCCATCAACCTCGTGCAGTACCAGCAGATGTACCAGGCCAACATGAAGGTCATCGCCGTGTCCAACGAGCTGTTCGACAGCACGCTGGCCATGCTCTGAGACACTCCCAGGAACCGGCATGCGCATTTCCAGCACCCAGTACCACGCCACGATGAACCAGGCCTTGCAGAACGCCAATGCGCGCCTGGAACATGTGATGAAGCAGATGGCCTCGGGCCAGCGCTACCTGCTGCCCTCGGACAACCCCGTGGCAAACGTGCGCCTGTCGCGCATGGTGCGCGAGGAGGCCACGCTCACCCAGTACCGCGACAACATCGCGGCGCTCAAGACGCGCCTCACCCAGAACGAGACCACGCTCGGCAGCACCGTCAAGGACATGCTGGACGCGCGCGACCTCATGGTCTGGGCCGCCGACGGCGCCAATGCCTCGGAGGACCTGCAGGCCATGTCGAGCTCGCTGGCCGCACTGCGCGACAGCCTGTTCTACACCGCCAACACCAAGGACCAGGAAGGCCGCTCGCTGTTCTCGGGCACGCTCACGAATGCGCCGACGATCACCGACAACGGCGCCGGTGCCTCGCCGCGCTACCAGTTCACGGGCAACACGGCCCGGCAGGCGGTGGTGGTGGGCGAAGGCATCACCCAGGCGGCCAACGTGAGCCTGGACGAGATGGACGACCTGCTCAACCAACTGGACACCGCCGCCAACACCCTGAGCGTGCCGGGTGTGAGCGCCAACAACCCCGCCACGCGCGCGGTCGTGGCGGCCACCCTGCAAAGCCTGGACGACACGCTGAGCAGCGTCAACGGCAAGATCGCCGGCCTGGGCGGTGCGCAGAACATCCTGGACACGCTGGACAGCAACCATGGCAGCGTCAGCGTGGCCAACCAGCAGTCCATGATCACGCTGGGCCAGCTCGACTACGGCGAGGCCGCGACGCGCCTGAGCGCCTACAGCACAGCGCTGCAGGCCACGCAGAAGTCCTACAGCAAGGTCAGCGGACTGTCCCTTTTCGACCTGATCTGATGCAGCTCCCAGCGCTTTCCGGCCCCGACCACAGCACGGCCCTGTCCGCCCGAGTCGGTGCAGCTGGCCCGGCCCAGCGCCCCGAGTCGATGGCGGCCGTTGCGGCCGCACCCGCACCGGCCACGCTGCCGGCCAGCCATTTCACCTTGCCGCGCTCCGGAGCGGGCGTGGTCCCGCCACAGTTCAACCAGAACGTGGCAAACGCCCAGCAGGCGCTGTCGTTCCTTGACGAGCTGTCGGGCCAGCTGCAGCAGCTCAAGGGGCAGATCAGCCGCCAGCTCACGGGCAGCGCGCCCACCACCAGCGCCCTCGACGGTGCACACAGGCGCCTGGCGCAGCTGTGGGCGGCGCGCCCCGAGCGCAGCGGCTACCGCCTGGACAGCCAGCTCGCCTACAGCCCCGAGGCGCCGGCCCGGCAGCGCTTTCGCCTGCGCGGGCTGGACTCCCGGACCCTGGCAGCGGCCAGCGCCGAGACCGTGGCGTTCTCCCTCACCGGCACACAGCGCCAGGCCATGGGCGTGCGCCTGGACCCGGACCTGCCCCCCGAGGCCCAGGCCCGGCGCCTGGACCAGGCACTGGCCCCGGCCGGCATCCGCGCGCATGCCAGCAGGCAGGGCGACGTCGAGTTCAGCGTGGCCGAAACCGAATGGCCGCGCGTGCGCGACCAGCTCAGCGTCAAGGGCGAAGGCAAGCGCTTTCCGACCGGCCAGTTCGTGCGCGCCCGCACCGAGCCCGAAACCCCGCTGCTGGCCCCCGAACACTGGCAGCTCGACACGCCCGAAGGCCTGCGCCAGGCCCTGCCCCAGATCCTGCGCGCCGAGCAGCAGGGCCAGCACAGCCGCAGCGTGATCGAGCGCAGCCTGGCCGCAGCGGGCCAGGCGCTCGACCGGTCTGCCGCAGCGCAGGGGGCACCGGCCGCACAGCGCTTTGCCGACAGCTTCACCGAGCAGACGGCAGAGGCCAACTACCCGCTGCTGGCCACGCTCTCGCCCAGCCTGCTGGGCCTGCCGCGCCCGCGCATCGACCGGCTGCTGGCACTGGGCTGACGCAGGCAGCCCGGCAGGTGCCGCGGCCCGGAATCCGCGCCACAATGGGGCCTATGGACGCAAACACCCAACTCAACGAGAGCCGCCTGGCCGATGCCTGGGCAGAGCTGCAAAACCACGCCGCCAACGGCAACCCCCTGCACGCCGACGCCTACCGCCTGGCGTTCGCCGACCCCGAGTTCCTGTTCCGCCGCGAGACGCGTGGCATCCGCTTCCAGCTGGAGATGCTCAAGCCCGACCTCGGCCAGGCCGCGCAGGGCATCGAGAGCACCGTGGTGGTCTATGGCAGCGCACGCTTCGTCGCCCCCGACGAGGCGGCCGAACTCCTGGCCGCGGCCGAGGCTGCGGGCGACGAGGCCGCCATTGCCAAGGCCCGGCTGGCGGTGCGCAATGCGCGCTACTACGACCTGGCGCGCCAATTCGCCCGCCTGGTGGCCGAGCACAGCGAGCGCAATGCGCCGGCCGACCGCATCTACGTGTGCACCGGCGGCGGCCCCGGCATCATGGAGGCCGCCAACCGCGGTGCCCACGATGTGGGTGCGCTCAACGTGGGCCTGAACATCGCCCTGCCGCACGAGCAGAGCGGCAACCGCTTCATCTCGCCCTCGCTGTGCTACAAGTTCCACTACTTCGCACTGCGCAAGATGCATTTCATGATGCGCGCCAAGGCGCTGGTGGCCTTCCCGGGCGGCTTCGGCACGCTGGACGAGCTGTTCGAGGTGCTGACCCTGGTGCAAACCGGCAAGGCCAAGCCCGTGCCCATCGTGCTCTTCGGCACCGACTACTGGAAGCGCCTCGTCAACTTCGATGTACTGGTCGAAGAAGGCACGATCTCGCCGCAGGACTTGAAGCTCTTCCACTACACCGATGACCCCCAGGAAGCCTGGGACCTGATCAAGGCCTTCTACAAGATCTGACCCCGCGGCCCCCGCCAGCGGAGGCAGCCCCGGGGCCGCAACGCCCTCAGCGTATCGGTGGCGGTGCCGGGGGCAGCAGGATCACCCCGGGCGGCAGCACGAAGATCGGCGTGGTCGGCGGCGGTGGCACCGGCCGGGGCGGTGTGGTGGTCGGTGGCGTGGTGGTGGCAGGTGGCGTGGTCGTCGGCGGTGTGGTCGCAGGCGGCGTGGTGGTCGCAGGCGGCGTGGTGGTGCCGGGCGTCGTGGTGGTCCCTGTACCGGTGGTGGGCGGTGCCGGAGTGGGCACCTGCGTGGTCGGTGGGGGTGGCACCGGAACGGGCGCAGGCACCGGTGCCGGAACCGGCGCAGGCGCAGGCACGGGGACCGGCGAGGGCGGGGTCGGCGTTGGCAGCGGCACCACCGGATCCTCCACATGCGGTGGGGGCGGTACATGCACAGGGGGCGGTGGGGGCGGCAACTGCGGAATCACGAACACGCTGCTGCGGTGGCCATCGCGCAGTTGGTCGCCCGCCGTCTGCGGCCAGGGCAGCGCCGGCAGGGGCAGCAGCGCGCGGGTATGGGTGTACACCGGCAGTTTCTGGCTGGAGAGCACCAGCACCGACTCGCCGGCCTTCACGCCCACGCAGCCGGCCTCGGTACAGACTTCGATCTCGTCCTGCTCACCCGCCACCGTGAGCTGGCCCTGCGCATTGAAGCCCACCAGGAAGGCCGAGCCACGGATACCGACCACCGCCGTGGGCGTGGTGACCTTGTAGCTGCCCGGGTTGCGCTTGCCGATCAGACCGGTGATCGCCCGCATGCCGCCACGCAGCAAGGTCACCGCAAAGCCGTCCTGCGCCACGTCGCCGCTGTCGGAGTACCGGGTCACGGTGAACTGCGAATCCGGGTACAGCGCCACCAGGCCGCCGTCGGTGAAGCGGATCTGCGCGCGGCCTGCGCTGCCGGTCAGCAGCACATCCCCCGTGTCCACTTCGGCACCCTTGGCCACACTGCCCGTGGCATCGCCCCGGCGCAGGCTGACCTCGCCGGTGGCGAACTGCACCAGGCCGGCGGCGGCCAGGGTGGAAGCCGGCCAGGCAGCCACCATGGCCATCAGCAGCGCAATGCGGGACAGGCGAGGTTCGGGGTTCATGCAACACCTCCTTGGTCTTTCTTCTTTCCCCGCTCCAGGAAACTGGCGAGGCCCAGTCCAGCGCCGCCGTGCAAGGGCCGCCCCGCCGCAGGGGCGGCGTCCCCCTGGGGGGAAGGCGCGAAGCGACTCAGGGGGGTCATCTAGAACTCGCGGCGTACGGTGACGGACCAGATGCGCCGCCGGTACTCGGACACCGGCAGCGTGGAATCGTTGTGCGTGCCCGTCCACTGCGGCGTGACGCGCCAGGCCGTGGCGGGTATCCACGACACCCCCAGCGAGGCATTCACCTGCCGGTCGCGCCGCACCACGGCAAAGAAGGGGTCGGGCGCGCCATAGCGGCGCCGCTCCCAGTCCAGATTGGCGAACAGGGCCCAGTTGCGCGCCAGCGCCAACTGGCCGCCCGCACGCAAGCCGACCAGCCGGTGGCCCAGGTAGTCCACGCCGGCCGCATCGGGTTCCTCGCGCCCGCCATGCACGCCCGCATAGGCCAGGCTGCCATCGCGGAACACATGGGCGTACGAGGTGCCCGCCACCGTGCGCTGCACATCGCGCAGTGGCTGCGTGGGGTAGTGCAGGCGCGCCGATTGCAGGAAGCTGCCCCACTGCCGGTAGCCGTCGATCCGGTAGATCCATTCGCCCAGCACGCCGCCGATGCTGCGCAGGCGCGTACCGTCGAGCGCATAGTAGGAGCCCTGCCCCTGCAGGATCAGTTCGTGGCGCTCCGCGCGCCAGGCCACGCCCGCACTGGCGTCGAACTGGTCGGAATCGAAGGCCCCTGCCCCACCCTCGTTGCGCCGCGGCGTACCGGCGGCCGCGCCGACCAGGGACCAACGCGCGTCCATCACATAGCGCCCGCGCACCGCCACCAGCGCGGCCAGGAAATCCGAGGACCGCGCCAGGGCCGAGGGCGCCAGCGTCCAGGCCGGCGTGCCCGGCACGGGTGAGGGCAGCAGCATCGAGGCCGGCCCGGCGTTGACGTTGGAGTCATGGCCCAGGGCCAGCTCGGCATAGCCCTTGAGGCTGGAGCCACCGTCGCCCGAAGTCCGGTCGTAGGACACGAGGAACTGGTCGATGCTGAGCGCAGCATCCACCGGGATGCCCAGCGCACGCGCCCGCTCGGACAGCGCCAGCACCGCGCGCTGGTCACCCACGGCGTAGAGGGCGCGGGCCAGGGCCACCTGGGCTTCCATATCGTCCGGCCGCGCCGCCACCACGCGCTCCCAGGCCAGCACGGCACGGCTGTACTGGCCGGCAGCATGCGCGGCGCGGCCCATGGCGGCATCGAAGGCCGGGTCGCCAGCGCGCGCCGCTTCCTGCGGGTCGAGCAGATCGAAGGCCTCGCGTGCCGCGCCGCGCTGCACCAGGGCACTCGCCTGGTCGACCAGCGCATCGGCCTGCGCCATCCCCGTGGGCGCGAGCCACAGCCAGGATGAAAGGGCCAGCGGCCATGCACCGCCGCGGGCAAGACGAAAAACACCCATGGGAAGTCTCCTCATGCGGGTTGGGCGTCCAGGCTCGACACAGCCACAGAAACACCGCAGGCGGCCCGAGAAACCGGGCCCGTCCTGCAGCTTTTTGCAAACGATGTGAGCAGACGCTACCGGAATCTACTCCGATTTCGGCGGCGCAGGCGGATTTTTACAAACAGGCGCCCGCGCGCCGGTGGCCACATCAGTGGCTGTGGCCAGCTTCCGGCTTGCCCATGTTCCAGGCCATGCGCGCCCCGGCCCCCACGGCGGCGCCCACCACCCAGAACACCCCGCCCACACCGATCACAGCGCCGGCACTGCCGAACAGCATGGGCATGAGCACGCTCGATGCGTTGATGGCCATGAGGCGCAGGCCCAGCGCCTCGCCGTGGCGGTGGGGTGGCGTGATCTGGTGCAGCAGGCTCATCACCATGGGCTGCACCGAGCCGAGCGCAAAGCCCAGCAGCACCGAGCACACGCCCATGGTGAGCGCGGTGGGCATCACGGGATAGACCGCGAACAGCACCGCCGTGGCGACCATGGCCACGGCCACCACCACGCGCTCGCGCAGGTGCTCGGCCACCAGGGGCATCAGCACCCGGATGAGGGCCGCGGCAATCGCGAAGGCGCCCAGGATGGAGCCGATGACCGAGGCCGACAGCCCGCGCTCGTGCCCGATCAGCGGCACGACGAAGGTGTGCACATCCCAGCACGAGGACAGGATCCAGTTGACGATGAGCAGACGCCGAAAGGGCACCTCGTTCATCAGATCCCAGGCGCGCTGGGGCGGGCCCCCGGCTGCGGCGATCACGGGGGGCAGCTCCTCGGTGCTGCGCACCCAGAACCAGGTGGCCAGCGGCAGCAGCGCCATCAGCGCGAAGGCCGCGCGGTAGCCCTGGGTGTCGCCGGCGACAACGCCGCCATGGTCGATCATGAGACCGGCGCAGAACGGCCCGAGGAAGTTGGACACGGCCGGCCCGATGGCCAGCCAGCTGAACACCTGCTTGAGCGCCGTGGCATCGTGCGCGGCGCGCCCCACGTGGCGCTGCAGCGCAATCGTGGCCGCGCCCGTGGCGCCGCCGGTGGCCAGCGCCGCCAGGCACAGCACGGGGAACACCGGGAACACCAGCGCGGCAGCGGCGCCTGCGGTGGCCACGGCCACGGCATAGCCCACCGGGCGCTTGAGGCCATGGCGGTCGGCATAGCGCCCCGCCGGCAGGGCCAGGAACACCTGCGTGAGCGCGAACAGCGCCAGCAGCACGCCCACGGCGGCGGCACTGTAGCCCTCGCGCAGCGCGAGCAGGGGGGCGGCCAGCCGCATACCCGCCATGCAGGCGTGCACGCAGATCTGGCCGGCGATCAGGCGGGCCAGCGCGACGTTCACAGCAGCTCGTCCTGTGCGTCGGCGGCCGACATCGGGGGCCTGAGCTTGGGCACGGCGCCGCTCGCATCGGGCGCGGGCAGGTCCTGCACGTCGCGCAGCCGGCGCTGGATGGCGCGGGTGCGCACGCCCACTTCCTCAAAACGCTTGGCGGCCGAGTCGATGGATTTCTTGGTCGCCTCCACCACATCGCCGAACTTGGCGAACTCGGTCTTGACCATGCCCAGAAGGCTCCAGACTTCGGACGAGCGCTTCTCGATGGCCAGGGTCTTGAAGCCCATCTGCAGGCTGTTGAGCATGGCCGCCAGGTTGGCCGGGCCGGTGATCATCACACGCGAGTCGTTCTGCAAGGCCTCCACCAGGCCCGGGCGGCGGATCACCTCGGCAAACAGGCCCTCGGTGGGCAGGTAGAGCACCGCGAAGTCGGTGGTGTGCGGCGGCGAGACGTACTTGCTGAAGATCTTTTTGGCTTCGAGCTTGATCGAGGCTTCGAAGGCATTGCCGGCCGAGGCGATGAGCCCCTTGTCCGCCGTGTCGTGCGCATCGAGCAGGCGCTGGTACTGCTCCACCGGGTACTTGGAGTCGATGGGCAGCCACACGGGGTGCTCGTCGCTGCGCCCGGGCAGGCGGATGGCGAATTCCACCAGGTCGTCGCTGCCCGGCACGGTCTTGACGTTGCGCGCGAACTGGTCGGGCGTGAGCACGTTCTCGATGATGGCGCCGAGCTGCATTTCGCCCCAGGTACCGCGCGACTTCACGTTGGTCATCACGCGCTTGAGGTCCCCCACGCTGCCGGCCAGGGTCTGCATCTCCCCCAGGCCCTTGTGCACCTGCTCCAGCCGGTCGCTCACGAGCTTGAACGATTCGCCCAGGCGCTGCTCCAGCGTGGCGTGCAGTTTTTCGTCCACCGTGCGGCGCATCTCTTCGAGCTTGGTGGAGTTGTCCGCCTGGATGGCGGCCAGGCGCTCGTTGAGCGCGTTGCGCAACTGCTCGGCATTGGTCTGGCTGCCCTGCAGCATGCCGGTGAGCTGCTGCGAGACGGCATCCTGCAGCACGGCGAACTGGTTGCGGATCTGGTGGCCGTTGGCTTCGAGCTGGTCTTTGAGCGCGCCAGACATGGTGCCCAATTGGCTCTGGATGTCGCCCTTGAGCGAATCGAGCGTGGTGCGCGTGGCCAGGGTCAGGGCCTCGAAGCGCTCCTGGATGCGCTTCTCGAACAGCGCCCCGCTCTCGGCCATGGCCTCGCGCGACTTGACGCTCTCGGCCGCCAGCGCGCCCGTGGTGGTGGTGAGTTCGGAGCGAAAGCCGGTGAGCGTGTCCGACAGCTCCTTGCGCGCCACGGCCGCATCGGCCTGGCCCTGGGCCAGATTCTCCAGCAGGGCTTTGCGGCTGTCTTCGAGCCGGCCGGCCACCACCTGCTGCAGGCCTTCGATGCGCTGCTCCAGCCGCTGCTCGAACCCGCCAAAGGCCGCCAGCAGCTCGGCGCGGCCGGTGCGCGACTCGGCCACCGCCTGGGCCAGGCGCTCGTCCACCGCATGGCGCACCGTCTCCAGCGTGGCCTGCGTGGTCTGCGTGAAGCCGCGCATCTGCTGCGCCAGGGACTCCATGGCCCCGTCGTTACGGGCCACGGCCAGCTGGGTGGCCTGGGCCGTCTGCTCCAGGGCCTGCAGGCGGGCCACCAACTCAGGGGGCAGATCGACGCGCGGGCGGCGCAGCAGCACGATCACCAGCAGCAACAGGACAAGGGCCAGCGCGGCCAGCAGGATGAGGGTGTCGGTGGTCAAAAGCGGGGCCGGGCTAGAAAAGGCGCAAAAGAGGCACCAAGGCGGTGCGCGGCTATTGTCTCCGCAAATCAGCGCGCGCGTGGCTCGGGGGTATTGACCGGCGTGAGCGGAGCGCCCTGTTCAAAGAAGGCGATCAGATTGTCCGCCGCCAGGTTGGCCATGGCGCGGCGCGTGGGCACGGTGGCGCTGGCGATGTGCGGGGTGAGCACCACGTTGGGCACGGTGAGCAGGTCGGGGTGCACGCTGGGCTCACCCTCGAACACGTCGAGCCCCGCCGCTGCGATGCGTTGCTCGCGCAGGGCCACTGCCAGGGCCGCGTCGTCCACGATGCCGCCGCGCGCAATGTTGACCAGCGTGGCCGTGGGCTTCATCAGCGCGAGTTCCGCCGCACCGATGGTGTGGTGCGATGCCGGGGTGTAGGGCACCACCAGCACCACATGGTCGGCCGTGCGCAGCAGCTCTTCCTTGCCCACGTAGCGGGCCTTGCATTCGGCCTCCAGCTCGGGCGACAGGCGCGAGCGGTTGTGATAAATGACGTTCATGCCAAAGCCGTGCGCGCCACGGCGCGCAATGCCCTGGCCGATGCGGCCCATGCCGATGATGCCCAGCGTGCTGCCGTGGATGTCCGAGCCCGAGAACATGTCGTAGCTCCACTTGGTCCACTGTCCGGCGCGCAGGTAGTGCTCGCTCTCGGTCATGCGGCGCGCCGTGGCCATCAAGAGCGCAAAGCCAAAGTCGGCCGTGGTCTCGGTCAGCACGTCGGGCGTGTTGGTGCCCTGCACGCCGGCCGCCGTCATGGCGTCCACATCGAAGTTGTTGTAGCCCACCGCCATGTTGGCCACGATGCGCAGGCCGGGCGCGGCTGCCAGCAGCGCCGCATCGATGCGCTGGCTGCCGGTGGTGAAGGCGCCGTCCTTGTCGGCCAGGCGCTCGGCCAGCTCGGCGGGCGTCCAGATCACGTCCTCGGGGTTGTCCTGCACCTCGAAGTGCTGGCGCAGGCGCTCGACGATGTCGGGGAAGATCGCGCGGGCGACCAGGATGCGGGGTTTGCTCATAAAAGCTCAGTCTCCTTCTCAACGGAACCAGATGAAGGTCATGGCAATAAACAGCGGCACCAGGATGCCACCCGACCACAGCATGTAGCCGAAGAAGCTGGGCATCCTCACCCCCCGGTCTTCGGCGATGGCCTTGACCATCATGTTGGGGGCATTGCCGATGTAGGTGTTGGCGCCCATGAACACGGCGCCCGCCGAGATGGCGGCCAGCGTGGGCGCCAGGGTGGTCATGAGCACGGAGGGGTCGCCGCCAGCGGTGTTGAAGAACACCAGGTAGGTGGGCGCATTGTCCAGAAAGGAGCTGAGCGCGCCGGCGGCCCAGAAGTACATGGCCGGGTCGGGCGAGCCATCGGGCCGGGTCACGGCGGCCACGATGGCGCCGAAGGGGCCGTCAACGCCCGCCTTGAGCATGGCGATCACCGGGATGATGGTCAGGAAAATGCCGGCAAAGAGCTTGGCCACCTCCTGCATGGGGCCCCAGCCGAACTGGTTGTCCGCATGCACCTGCGCGGGCGTGGTGCGCAGCGAGATGATGGTGATGAGGATCAGGCCCGCATCGCGCACCAGGCCGGGCAGGCCCACTTCGGTGCCGGCGATGTTCCAGGCCACGGGCGACTTCCAGAACCCGGAAAGCAGCACCAGGCCGACCACCGCACCCAGCAGCAGGAAGTTGGCCTTGCCGTCAAAGCCCAGGGTGGGCGTGTCGGGCGTCGGATCCCTGGGCAGCAGCTCTTCGCGGCGGTGGTAGTACCAGGAGTCGAGCACGAAGAAGATCGCCAGCAGCGCGCCGACCAGGAACAGTGTTTCCGGGAAGATATGGCGCACCGTCCAGAAGAAGTCCACGCCCTTGAGGAAGCCCAGGAACAGCGGCGGATCGCCCAGCGGCGTGAGCGAGCCCCCGGCGTTGGAGACGATGAAGATGAAGAACACCACCACATGCGCCACATGCCTGCGGTTGTCGTTGGCGCGGATCAGCGGGCGGATCAGCAGCATGGACGCACCCGTGGTGCCCATGAAGCTCGCGAGCACGGCGCCGATGGCCAGGATGGCGGTGTTCAACCCCGGGCTGCCATGCAGGTTGCCGCGGATGTAGATGCCCCCCGCCACCGTGAACAGCGCGGTGAGCAGGATCACGAAGGGGATGTACTCCGCCAGCAGCGCATGCACCAGGCTGCCTGCCGCGGCGGGCACACCGAACACCAGCGCGAAGGGGACCAGAAAGGCCAGCGCCCAGGCCGCCGTGATCTTGCCGAAATGGTGGTGCCAGACCGTGGGCGCCAGGAGCGGCAGGATGGCAATCGACAGCAGCACCCCGGCAAACGGCACGCCCCACAGCACGGACAGCGCGCGGCCATCCACCTCGGCCGCCATGGCCAGGCCCGGCAGCATGAAGAACAACAGTGCGGCCAATGCGGGCCAACGCAGGGACTTCATCGGCTCAGTGCGGCGCCGGAATCTCGAACACCTGGCGCAGGTAGGCCAGGTACTTCTCGTCGTCGCACATGCCCTTGCCCGGCGTGTCCGAGAGCTTGGCCACGGGCTGGCCGTTGCACTGGGTCATCTTGATCACCACTTGCAGCGGCTCGTGCTCGGGCGGGCTGCCCAGGTCGTTGGTCAGGTTGGTGCCGATGCCGAAGGCCAACTGGCAGCGACCGCGGAACTGCTGGTACAGCTCGATGGTGCGCGGCACGGTGAGCGCATCGCTGAAGATCAGCGTCTTGGTCAGCGGGTCCACGCGGTTCTTGCGGTAGTGCTCCAGCAGGCGCTCGCCCCAGGCGAAGGGGTCGCCGCTGTCGTGGCGCGCTCCGTCGAACAGCTTGCAGAAATACAGGTCGAAGTCGCGCAGGAAGGCGCTCATGCCGTACACGTCGGACAGCGCGATGCCCAGGTCGCCCCGGTACTCCTTGGCCCACATCTCGAAGCCAAAGACCTGGCTGTCACGCAGCCGCGGGCCCAGGGCCTGGCAGGCCTGCAGGTACTCGTGCGCCATGGTCCCGAGCGGCGTCACGCCGAGCTTCATCGCGTACAGCACATTGCTGGTGCCCGCGAACTGGCCCGGCCCCCCGGGCGTGCCGGGGCGGCGGTCGCCCGTGCCCAGGCGGGCACAGAGCACGCGCAGCACCTCCTCGTGCCAGGCGCGCGAAAAGCGCCGGCGCGTGCCGTAGTCGGCGATCTTCAGCTCGGACAGGCCCTCGGCCTGCAGCTGGGCGATCTTGGTATCGAGCCGGCGGCGGCCTTCGGGAAAATTAGGCACCTTCTGCGTGTTGCGGAAGTAGACCTCGTTGACGATGGCCAGCACCGGAATCTCGAACAGGATGGTGTGCAGCCAGGGCCCGCGGATGGTGATCTCGATCTCGCCGTTGGGCTGGGGCGTGATGGTGATGTACTTCTCGTTCAGGCGGAACAGGCCCAGGAAGTCCACGAAGTCGCTCTTGATGAAGCGCATGGAGCGCAGGTAGGCGAGCTCGGCGTCCTGGAACTGCAGGCTGCACAGCGAACGGATCTCATCGCGGATCTCGTTGGCATAGGGCGCCAGCTGCACGCCGGGGTTGCGGCACTTGAAGCGGTACTCGACCTGGGCCCCGGGGAACTGGTGCAGCACCACCTGCATCATCGTGAACTTGTACAGGTCGGTGTCGAGCAGGCTGGTGATGATCATTGTCGAAGCGGGCCGCAACGGATGGCCCAGGCCAGGGGGCAGCAAAGCAGCACAGTGTAGGCCATTGCAACAATCGTTGCAGCGCAGGGCCAGGGCTGCCCTAGCCCGGCACCACCAGGGCCTGCAGCACCTCGCGCAAGGGCTCCGGCACGGGCACCGGGCGGCGCGTTGCGCGGTCCACATAGACGTGGATGAAATGCCCGGCCGCAGCGCTCATCTCTTCGCCAAAGGCGAACAGCCCGACTTCGTAGCGCACGCTGGAGCCGCCCAGGCGCGCCACGCGGATACCGGCCTCCACCACCTGCGGAAAGGCCAGCGGCGCGAAGTAGTTGCACTGCGTCTCGATCACCAGGCCGATGGTGCTGCCCGCGTGGATGTCGAGCACGCCCTGTTCGATCAGGTGGGCGTTCACGGCCGTGTCGAACCAGCTGTAGTACACGACATTGTTCACATGGCCATAGACATCGTTGTCGGCCCAGCGGGTGCTGATGGTGCGGAAGGTGCGGTAGCTGCTGCGCGCTTGCGGCGCCGGGCGCGCTGCGGGGGAAGTGGTGGTCATGGTCAGAGACTGGGTTGCAAGGAATTCTGCCAGCGCTGCTGGTATTGGAAGGCCACGCGCCAGGTGGTGAGCTGGGCCTGGATGGTGTCGGCAATGTCGGTGCCGTAGCCGCCGGCCATGGCAAAGGCCATGGGCACGCGGCGCTGCCAGGCCCAGTCGAATACGCGCCGGTCACGCGCCTCCAGGCCGTCGTGGCTGATGTGAAGACGGCCCAGGCGGTCGCCCACATGCGGGTCGGCACCGGCGAGGTAGAGCACCAGGCCGGGCGCGAAGCGCTGGTCCAGCGCATCGAGCGCCTGCTCCAGCGCGGCCAGGTAGTCATCGTCACCGCAGCCGTCGGGCAGCTCGACGTCGAGGTCGCCCGCTTCCTTGCGGAAGGGAAAGTTGCGCGCGCCATGCAGCGAGAGCGTGAACACCGAATCGTCGCCCTGGAAGATGCGCGCCGTGCCATTGCCCTGGTGCACGTCCAGGTCGATGATGGCCACGCGCAGCGCCAGCGGGTTGGCGCCCATGGCCGAGGCAGCGCGGGCATGCTCGTCCTGCATCAGCCGCGCGGCCACGGCCATGTCGTTGAACACGCAGAACCCGCTGCCCTTGTCGGCGTAGGCGTGGTGCGTGCCGCCGGCGAGGTTGCCGGCGATGCCCGTGCCCTCGCCGCCCGCCATGGCCACCCGGCAAGCGGCCAGGGTGGCCCCCACCGAGCGGCGCGCGCGCTCGGCCATGGCCGGGCTCCAGGGAAAGCCGATCTCGCGCTGCGCAGGCGCAGGCAGGGTGCCGTGGGCGATGGCGTCGATATAGGCCGGCGTGTGGGCCAGGGCCAGTTCACCGTCGCTCGCGGGCGGCGCCACCTGCAGCACCACGCCGGGCAGGTGGGCGGCCACGGCGTCGCGCAACAGGCGGTACTTGGCCATGGGAAAACGGTGGCCCTCGGGCAGCGGCAGCACGAACTGGTCCGCGTAATAGGCATGCATGACGCCATTGTGGCAAGGGGCGCGGTGTTGGACTGTCACCTCTAAATTGCTGCATCGCAACAAAAAGAACTTGCAATCACCGCCCAAGTCCCTAAAATTCAACCCATGCTGCACTGCAACATGACTCACGAAGTCGACGACAGCGCAGTTTCTTTCTCTGTAAACCACCTGGCCTTCGGGCCCCATTCTTAGGAGATACGACATGTCGCTGACCGCTGAGCAAGTTCTGGCATCCCACAAGGCCAACCTCGAAACCCTGTTTGGTCTGACCACCAAGGCCTTCGAAGGCGTGGAAAAGCTGGTCGAGCTGAACGTGACCGCTTCGCGCGCTGCCCTGACCGAAGCCGCCAACCACACCCAGGCCGTTCTGGGCGTGAAGGACGCACAAGAGCTGCTGGCCCTGCAAGCCGGCCTGTTCCAGCCCCTGGCCGAGAAGACCGCCGCCTACAGCCGCCACCTGTACGACATCTCGTCGGGCACCGCCGCTGAATTCGGCAAGGCTTTCGAAGCCCAGGCTGCTGACGCACAGAAGAGCTTCACCAACCTGGTGGACAGCGCCGCCAAGAACGCCCCCGCCGGTTCCGAAACCGCCGTGGCCGTGATGAAGAGCGCCGTCTCTGCCGCCAACAACGCGTTTGAATCGGTGCAAAAGGCCGTCAAGCAAGCGTCCGACGTGGCCGAAGCCAACTTCAACGCCGTGGCCAGCACCGCTGCCAACGCTGCCAAGTCCGCAGCCCCCCGCAAGCGCGGCTGATCGAGCATCGGGTCCCGGCGGCTGCGTCTGGAGTGCAGACTCTAGGCACGGTGCAGGGATTACCCTGATAATTCAACCCATGGCCCGGAACACAGTTCGGGGCCCCCAGTTGTCTCCTTGGATCCTCTCGAAACCCCCGTTTCTGGGATCCATTTTGAAGCCCGGTATCTACCGGGCTTTTTTTTCGCCTGGCGCTTTCGCACCGCGTTCACCAGCGCCCAGGCCAGCAGGCACACCCCACCAGCCAGTAGACAGCCAAGTCCACTCCCGGCCCCTGGTTTTATTAAGAACAATTCGCGTTTGTCTTATCATCGCGCGGTCGCAAAACCCCGAAAGATGCATCCCATGTCGAAGACCGTGAAAGCCCTGCTGACCGCCTGCGCACTGGCCGCTGCCGCCGGCACCGTATCCGCCCAGGAGCAGGTCGTGAACCTGTACTCGGCACGCCACTACTCCACGGACGAAGCGCTGTACACGGGCTTCACCAAGGCCACGGGCATCAAGATCAACCGCGTGGACGCGGACGACGCCGGCATCCTCGCGCGCCTGAAGGCCGAGGGCACGGCCTCCCCCGCCGACGTGATCCTGCTGGTGGACGCTGCGCGCCTGTACAAGGGCGAGGTCGATGGCCTGTTCCAACCCATCCAGTCCAAGGTGCTGACCGACGCCATCCCTGCCAACCTGCGCAGCACGCCCGCGGCCGATGGCAGCATCGCCTGGTTCGGCCTGTCCACCCGCGCCCGCGTGATCGTCTACAACAAGGTCAAGGTGCAAAAGGAAGACGTGGACACCTACGAGGAACTCGGCGACGCCAAGAACAAGGGCAAGCTGTGCATCCGCTCGGGCTCGCACCCCTACAACCTGAGCCTGTTCGGCGCCGTGACCGAGCACATGGGCGAGCAGAAGGCCGAGGCCTGGCTCAAGGGCATGGTGGGCAACCTGGCCCGCCCCCCCAAGGGCGGCGACACCGACCAGATCAAGGCCGTGGCTGCCGGCGAGTGCGACATCGCCGTCACCAACAGCTACTACCTGGCACGCATGATGCGCTCGGGCAAGCCCGAGGACACCGCCGTGGTCAACAAGGTGGGCGTGGTGTTCCCCAACCAGCAAAGCTGGGGCACGCACCTGAACATCGCCGGCGGTGCCGTGGCCAAGAACGCCAAGAACCGCGAGAACGCCATCAAGTTCCTTGAATACCTGGCCAGCGCCGACGCGCAGAACTACTTTGCCAACGGCAACAACGAGTGGCCTGCCGCCAAGGGCTTGCACATCGACAACCCGGCCCTCAAAGCCATGACGGGCAACGCGCCCTTCAAGAGCGAGACCATCCCGATCAGCGCCGTGGGCGCCAACGTGACCAAGGTTCAGCAAATGCTGGACCGCGTGGGCTTCCAGTAAAGCCTGCGGGGCACCGCCCCCTCCAGGAAAGCCCGGCTTCGCCCGGGCTTTTTTTGCGTTCATAATTGACGTTTACGTTAACGTCAACTTCTGGAGACCATTCATGGACATCAAGGGCAAGGTATTCATCGTGACCGGCGGCGCATCGGGCCTGGGCGAAGGCACGGCACGCATGCTGGCCGCCCAGGGCGGTACCGTGGTCATCGCCGACATGCAGGCCGACAAGGGCGAAGCCGTGGCCAAGGACATCGGCGGCGCTTTCGTGAAATGCGACGTGAGCAACGAGGCCGATGGCCAGGCCGTGGTGGCCAAGGCCGTGTCGCTGGGCAAGCTGGTGGGTCTGGTGAACTGCGCCGGCATCGCCCCGGCCGAGAAGACCGTGGGCAAGAACGGCGCGCACGCCCTCGCGGTGTTCAGCAAGACCATCACGGTGAACCTGATCGGCAGCTTCAACATGATCCGCCTGGCCGCCGAAGCCATGAGCAAGAACGAGCCCGAAGCCACGGGCGAGCGCGGCGTGCTGATCTCCACCGCCAGCGTGGCGGCCTACGACGGCCAGATCGGCCAGGCCGCGTACGCTGCATCCAAGGGTGGCGTGGTTGGCATGACCCTGCCCATCGCCCGCGACCTGGCGCGCAACGGCATCCGCAACATGACCATCGCCCCCGGCATCTTCGGCACGCCCATGCTGTTTGGCATGCCCCAGGAAGTGCAGGACGCGCTGGCCGCCGGCGTGCCCTTCCCCAGCCGCCTGGGCACGCCGCAGGACTACGCCAAGCTGGTCAAGCACATCCTGGAAAACGACATGCTCAACGGCGAAGTGATCCGCCTCGATGGCGCGATCCGCCTGGCACCGAAGTGATCCCTTGCGCCGCCAGCGCGGCGCCTTGAAACGACCATGACGCCCCGGCCCGTGCAGGGGCGTTGTCGTTTTACAGTGCCCGCGTGCCAAAGCGCAGCTGCAGCGCCAGCGACGCCGCAAACGCCAGTGCCGCCACCACCACCGACATCCACAGCGCCGCCGCCGCGCCGTGCGCCTCCATGACCGCCGCATAGACCACCGGCGCGCTGGCCGACAGCAGAAAGCCCGGCGCCACCAGCCGGCCCACGAAGGCACCGTAGGTGCGGTGGTCGAACAGCACCAGCGGCAAGGTGCCGCGCGTGATGGTGAGCAGCCCGTTGCCCGCGCCGTACAGCAGCGCAAACACGAGGGCAGCCGCCAGGGCCTGCCCCGACCACAGGCCCGCCAGGCAGGCCAGCGGCAGCAGCAGGGCCGCAAACACCCCCAGCCCCAGCGGGTGCAGCCGGGCGCCGAACAGCACCTCGGCCAGGCGCGCGCCCGACTGGCCCACGCCGCGCAGCGAGGCCATGCCCACGGCCAGGGGCAGCGCCAGGCCCAGGCCGGCGAGCAGCCCCACCATGTGCGCCGACATGCCCGCGTTGAGAAAATTCACCAGCGTGGTCACCACGGCGAACAACGCCGCGGCCCACAGGCGATCACGCCCCGCAGCGGCCAGCGGCGCGGACGAGGCGCGCGGCGCATCGGCAGCGTGCCCAGCGCCTGCCGCACGCGGAATCGCCAGGTGCAGCGGCACGGTGCACAGCGCCAGCGCCGCATACACCCACAGCGCCCCGCGCCAGCCCAGCGCCTCGACCAGCGCATGCCCCAGGGGCCAGAACGCGGTGGACGCCAGCCCGCCCAGCAAGGTGATCTGCGCCATGGGCCGGCGCGCGCCCGGCCCGGCCACATGGGCCAGCGTGGCAAAGGCGGCGTCGTACAGCGTGAGCCGCATGGCCAGCCCGAGCACGGCCCAGGCCGCGTAGTAGGCCGCCACGCCCTGCCCCAGCGCGAGCCCCAGACAACCCGCGCAGAGCAGCAGCGAGCCCGCCACCATCACCGTGCGCCCGCCCCGCTGGTCCACCCAGCGCCCGGCCAGGCCCGACACGCCGCCCATCACCAGCAGCGCCAGCGCAAAGCCGCCATGCACCAGCGTGCGCGGCCAGCCCAGGTCGCGCGCCATGGCCTCGCCCATGGCGCCGAGCAGGTAGTACGAAATGCCCCAGCCGATGAATTGAGATAGGCCCAGGCACCACACCAAGCTGCGCATCACGCGGAAGGCGCGGGCAGCGCGCCATCGCCCACGCCCAGGGGCCGCTGCATCAGCACCGTGTCGAGCCACTGCCCGTGCTTGAAGCCCACGGAGCGCAAGGCCCCGATGCGCGTGAAGCCCATGCGCGTGTGCAAGCCGATGGAGCCCCGGTTGCCATCGCCCTGCCCTATGGTCGCCATCATCTGGCGCCAGGGCCCGGCCTCGCAGCGGGCGATGAGGGCCGACAGCAGTGCCGCGCCAATGCCCCGCCCCGCCATGCCCTGGGCCACGTAGACCGAATCCTCCACCGTGTGCCGGTAGGCCGAGCGTGGGCGGTAGAGCGTGGCATAGGCATACCCCACCACCGCGCCATCGACCTCGGCCACCAGGTAGGGCAGGCCTGCGGCGCGCACAGCGGCCATGCGGATGCGCAACTCGTCCACACCGGGCGGCACCTCCTCGAACGAAGCCAGGCCATGCAGCACATGGTGGGCGTAGATGAACTGGATGGCGAGCAGGTCGGCATCGACCGCATCGCGTACTTGCGGTGATACGACGGGTGGCAACGGGGAGGAAAGGGGTGCTGTGGACAAATGCATGGCGCCAGTGTGGCGTGCAAACATGCATAAAAGAAGCTTTCCCAACTTATGCAAAGTATGAGAAATTCTTTGATATGGAACGCATCAACCTCGACCAGTTGCACGGCTTTGCCACCGCCATCGAACTGGGCAGCTTTTCAGCAGCCGCCCAGCGGCTGGACCTGACCCAGCCCGCCGTGAGCCTGCAGGTGCGCCAGCTCGAAAAGCGCCTGGGCACGCCCCTGGTGGAGCGGGTGGGCCGCGTGCTGCGCCCCACGGCGGCGGGCGCCGAGCTGCTGGCCCACATACCCCGCATCGACGCTGCCGTGGCCGACGCCCTGCACGCCGTGGCCCACCACGCCAGCGGCACGGCGGGCCGCGTGCGCCTGGGCACCGGCGCCACGGCCTGCATCTTCTTGCTGCCGCCCGTGCTGGGCGCGCTGCGCCAGCGCTTTGCGGGCCTGGAGATCACCGTGCGCACCGGCAACACGGCCGACATCGTGCAGGCCGTGGAAGACAACACCCTGGACCTGGGCCTGGTCACCCTGCCCGCCAGCGGCCGCATGCTCGACGTGACCCCCGTGCTGCAGGACGCCTTTGTCGCCATCGCGCCCAAGGGCACCGCGCTGCCCAAGAAGGTGACCGCCGCCGACCTGGCCCGCCACCCCGTGCTGCTGTTCGAACCCGGCGGCCAGACCCGCCGCATCGCCGACGCCTGGTTTGCCCAGGCCGGCGTGGCCCTGCAGCCAGCCATGTCGCTGGGCAGCGTGGAGGCGATCAAGGAGCTGGTGGCCGCCGGCCTAGGCTGCGCCGTGCTGCCCGGCATGGCGGTGCAGGGCGCGCACTGCACCGCGGTGGAAGTGCGCCCGTTGTCACCGCCCCTGGCCCGCACCCTGGCCGTGGTGGTGCGCAAGGACAAGCGGCTGCACCGGGGGTTGCGCGAGACGGTGGCGGCGCTGCGGGCGCTGGGGCAAAACACCCCGGCACACCAGCGAAGCTGACGGGCCAGATTGCTGCCTTCTGCGCCCGGGGACTTCACGGCCACGGCCGCTTGCTGCAGCCTGGCACTGCCCCTGCGCCCATTGGTTCCATTTGCGCTAAAGTCCTTGCGCCAGGGTTGCCGCCCAACGCGGTCACCCCGGCGACACGCTCGGTCAGTGATGATGACCGCTGTGCCAACGAAAACACTGAGAGGGAACCATGGAGCCAATTTTCGGATTTATTCTCTACTTCGTCGCCGTCGTTACCGTGGTCGTCATTGCACGCAAGAGAGGACAAAAGGCGTGGCTCTATGGCCTGGTCTGCATCATTGCCGCACCGGTGGTTGCACGGCTCACCTACGGGGTCAGCAACTCAGGCACCACGGCGGGCATCGCAGCTTTCCTGGTGCCTATTGCCGCACTGTTCGTCGCCTTGTCGAGCGACACCAGCCAACAGAAGGCCGTGGCCACCGGCGAACACGGCGACTTCAAGAAGTGCCCCTTCTGCGCCGAGTCGGTGCGCAAGGAAGCCATCAAATGCAAGCACTGCGGCAGCGACCTGGCCGCCGAGTCTGCCGCGTGAGGCGACAAGCCCCCATGGGCAAGGCGAAGGGCATTGCGGCCAGCCGGTAGAGGCGCCGAGCACAGCGCCGGCCAGTTCACGGAAAACCGCGCAGGCTCCTGTCCTTCTTGGCCTGCTCCAGCCGGCGCTGGCGCCCCTCCTTGTCCACCGCATCCACCTCCTCGTCCAGCAGCATCTGCCAGTCGTAGCCGACCCGGGTCTCCCTGGCCATCGTCAAACCGATCTGCACTGAGTACAGGCCATTGGGGTTCTGCCGGTCCGGTGAGTAGATCTGGATGGTCAGCTGGTACTGGCCGCAGCGCAGCTCCAGCACCACCCCGCCAAAGCCATCCCGTTCGCGCACGCACTGTTCGCGGTAGAGCGTGGGCAGCAGGTCCTTGTACTTATCGGCCAGGGCGAACGCCGCCGTTCGCTCCGGCAGGCTCTTGGTCGCGTAGATGTTGCCGATGGTGTAGGTCTTGGGGGTGGTGAGCAGCTCGAGCTTCTCGAACTCGGGCGGGATCTCGGGCTTGTCGACGATGATGATGGCCCGCCCTGCGCTCCAATAGCCCATGGTGCTTGGCGATGTCGCGAGGCGGGCACCCAGACGGTGGCCGAACAGATCGCCATCGGTCACGCCGGCGGATGCGCCCAAACAGGCGCTGCCCCCCACGACAAGGCAGCACACCTGAAATACGGCCTGCTGCCTCCAACCTGGAAGTGCTTGACGGATCATGGATGTTCTCCTGTGCATCGTCGGCCCGTATGCATCGTAGCGGTTTGCAGGCCCGCACACTTTTTTACAGCGCAATGCAACAGCCTGGCACGGGCCACCTCACCATAATCCAGCCCATCGCCAGCGGGCATTTTCTGCTGGCCACCACCACCGAGGGAGCGGGCCACCCGTGACAGAAGACGAACTCTTTGCCAAGTCGGAGCGCATCACGCAGCGCATTCAACGCGACGTCGAACAGCGCCGCAATGTGCTTGCGCAGGCGCCGGCCGCCAAGCAGAAAAAACTCGAGACCGAATGCATCAGCGTCGACGCTGCAAGTGCAAAGTATTCGTTCAACTACCTGGGCCACCTCGACGGCAGCCTGCCCGTGCTGCTCATCAAAGGCGATGTCACGGGCAGCACCACGCTGAACCGCACCTGGGTGCGGCGGCTCGCCGCCAAATACAAGCTGGGCGACGACCCCGCCTGCGTGCTGGTGGACGGATCCATCGAGATCCAGGGCGACATACTGGACACCTTCCGCTCCGATTGGAGCCTGCTGGTCACGGGCAGCGTGGGTTGTGACTACGTCGTATCGCGCAACGGGCACATGGAGATCCACGGGGACCTGCGGGCCACCTATGGTGTCTGCGGCGAGTACAACGACGGCTGCCTGGCCGTGGGCGGCAAGCTCATGACCCCGTTCATCGTGGCCAGCGACCACACCATGCCCCGCGAGGCGCACGAAGAGTCGATCTACCTAGAAGCCGGCGACGGCATGGAAGAGATCGCCATCGGCAAGAGCAAGGGCAGCGGCTGGGGCTGGGACTGGAACTACTTCGACGAATCCAACAGCCTGGTGTCGGACGAAGTGTGGGACGAGGACGGGACGTTCAGCACCGAGGCGTTCTTTGATGTGGTTCGCAGGGGTGACAACCCGTTTGTGAAGCCGTAGTGGCAGCTTTGCTGCGGACGAGGTTTGAGGCATGCCCGCCACCAGCCCATCCGCCTCAGCCACGATCGTGGGGAGACGCATGCGCGCACGCCGCGAAGGCCTGGGCTGGCCTCAGGAGCGTGTGGGTGTTGCGATAGGGATCGAAGAGTCAACCGCCCGCGTGCGGATCAGCCGGTATGAGGGTGGCGTGCATGAGCCCCCAGTGGCCACGGCTCGCTTGATTGCGGACGCGCTGGGTGTGCCCCTGGCCCACCTCTACTGCGAGCAGGACAACATCGCGGCTCTACTGCTTGCGTTGCACAAGCAGCCTCTCAAGATTCAGGAAGAAGCGGCCGAGAGGTTCATTGCGGAGTTGAGCCAGGCCGGGTAGCCTGCTTGAAACTCTGGTGGCGGGCCACTGACGACTCGACGACCTGACGGGGAGCCCCGGGGGAAAAGTCTGCGCTCTTACCCGACGACCTGACGACTCGACGATCCCGAGAAATGTCGCCTTTGGGCCCAAATCGGACATTTGTCTAAGCCGGAAAGCGCGGCAGTTTCGCATCGTCAACTGACGTTCGAAATGCCAAGTCCCACGCGTCCCATTGGGCCTCGGTCAAATGGCCAGATACTTGGATACCCGACGGTTCCCACGAGGTTGTGAGCCAAACTCCGTCACCGGGCTCACCGAAGTAGCAGCCGGAGTCTGAGTTCCAACCAGGCAAACTGCAGAGTATGTTGCTGAGCGCGTGCTGTTGCTCGTCAGTGAGTCGAAGTGAATAAATTGTGTACGTGCCTCCGACACTCACAAAAGGTTTCGCGCTCAAGTCGTGCTCATTCCATTCTTGGAACCACCCGTCAAGTCCTTCAATTTCGTCTGACTCAGTCATTGACCAACTCCAAATGCCCGCTTCTGGCCGCATTCTGCCGGCCGCTACTTGATAGCCATGTCGCAACGAGCCTGGTTGTAGTCCCATGCGCCCCCACGGTCCAAGCACCTGTCAATTGACGTTTCTCGTGCGAGCCATAGGCCGACAGCAGCAAACGCGGCGGCAATGCACAGGGTGATTCCAACGCGAAGACGTGTGGTCATGTGAATGTCTGCTTCTGGCCGATAGCAGTCATCGTAGCTGATGTAGATCGAGCCATGCTGACCTGAACTACTGGGAAAACTCTCCGCGTCCACCCGACGACCTGACGACTCGACGACCACACATCGACGGATCGTCGCTTCGACGGGTAACGTTGGCACACCACACCCTGCTCCGTGTGCCGCTCGGGAATGGCCTGCTGGGTGACCGGGTGCTGCCGCTGCCGTTCGATCACTACGAGGTGCTGCGCCACGGGGAGTGGTGCACGGTGATGGTCATTGCGACCGGGGAAGAGGTGTTCCAGGGCGAGGGGCGCGCCGAGGTGGCGGTGTCACGGGCGCCGTTCTGAGCAGCCCGCGTGGCGGACTCCGTTACATCTCGAATCCAAAAACAACTTCACCCACAGTTAATTTATCGCCCAAAAAGTACGACTTTGTGCTTCAATGGAGGCTCGGCGGGGGGAGACATGGCCCCGGCGCGGTTCAGCAAGTTTTTGATTCCTTAACCCAGGAAAAGGCAAGGCTCAGTAGTTGGGTGCCAGAGATGGCGCCGCTTCATCGGGCAGTAGATGAGGCTTACACGCAGCTCGCGGTCTGTCCGGCCGGGAGCGGACAACGAAGGTCCAGGATGCGGAGCGCAGCGTGCTTCCATCCGGCGCCAAGATGCAGAGTGCGATGTGCTCCTGTCCCGGCGCCTCGGTGCGGAGCGCTTGGTGCTCTGATCTGGTGGGACGTTCGGCAGTCAGCGGCAACTGTGATGGGCTTGGTGTCGAGTTGGCTCCTTTACGGCGCTGCCTTGAATGGGACGCAGGGCAATTCCGCTCTGTATAAGGAGGTCCACATGGATCAGAAAACGTGTAAGAACCACATCATGGTCCTGAAGAAGGTTCGTGATGCTTGCGAAAGCCAACTCGACATTGGTGTGAGGAATGAATTGAACGCGGTAATCGAGGCGCTGGAATTGCATCTCGGATCGCGTCAACGCACAGCAGAGGCGTTCGCGCTGACAGCTCGTGTAGCTCAGATCATCGCTGTGATCGTCAAGATCTTGACGAACATTGGCGATTGGATGTGATGTTCCGATCACCCCAGGCCCATACATTGTTTTCTGCAGGTTGAAAAATGGACATCGGTAACGCCATCCAGCTCGCTCGAAAGAAGCGGAAGTTGTCTCAGGCTGAATTGGCTCAGCGGGCAGACATTTCTGCGTCTTACCTTTCCATGTTGGAGAGAAATCGGCGTGACCCTCCTTTGTCAACGGTTACCAGAATTGCCAAAGCACTGGGCATGCCCGTTGAAATCTTGTTCTTCTTAGGGGCAGAAGGAAATGAACTGGGAAGATTGGATAGAGAGCTTGCAGGTCAACTTGCAATGACAGCATTGGAGCTTCTCAATGAGCCTTATTCTCAGCAAACCGATCTATCCCTGTGATCCTGTTTGGACGCTTGAAAAGCTAGGAGAGGCCCTGCGAATAGACTTGGCCGAACTTCAAGCCGTCGCAGCTGTTGCCAATAGATCTTACACAAAGAAATTGGTCAAAAAAGACCGTGAGGTATTTTCAGCCAGGCCGCGCCTCAAGTTGATTCAGAACAGAATCAAGATGGCTTTCTTGCACCGCGTTATATTCCCCGAATACCTCACAGGAAGCCTCAGAGGGTGTGACTACGTCACCAACGCAAAGATACACACCAACGCCCGAATACTGATCTGCGAGGATGTGCAGCAGTTCTTTCCATCGGTAGGCTCTGAAAAGGTAAAAGACATCTGGCTCAACTTCTTTGGATTCTCGGAAGGTGTAGCCGAACTACTGACAAAATTGACGACGAAGGCCGGAGCCGTACCTCAAGGCGCTAGCACAAGTAGCTATCTTGCAAATCTCGTCCTTTGGCGCACCGAACCACTTTTACAAGCGAAGCTAGCTGACCACGGTATAACTTATTCGCGGTATGTGGATGATATGTCCATCTCCTCCGAATTCCAGCTTGAACCGGCAGAATTGGAGCGAATTATCGCGGACGTATACGGGATGCTTCGCAAAAATGGACTCTCCGCCAAGAGAAAGAAGCATGAAATATTCAGAGAGTCACAGCGAATGGTTGTGACAAAGGTTATTGTCAACAAAAAAGCCTCATTGAGCAAGGATCGCCGCTCTGCGATTCGCACTCAAGTTCATGTGCTTGAAAGTCGAATTGCAGCGGGAGAGAACAGTATTGAGCTTTCTAAGTTCCTTGATCAAACTTCTCACAAGGTCGGGCAACTGGGTCGCTTCCACAAAAACGACTATCGAGACTTATTGCCCAGGGTCCGTGCGGCACGAGAAGCACTGCGAATCAATCCCCCCCCATTTATTACGGGTGACAACGATAGGTGGCCAGAGGCTGCACCACCGCATGCTCCATGGGAGTTGGGAGGGATTTAAACAGATTGTGGTTGCCTGCAAACGCACGAATTTACCTTAGGATGGCAACTGCATCATCAAACAAAGGCACTACTCATGTCCAACTACAAAGCCCTCATCGCCCGCAAAGCCGAACTCGACCGCCTAATCGAGGAGACCCGCAAGGCTGAACAGTCAGGCGCCATCGCCGAAGCGCGGGCCCTCATCGCTGAGTTCGGACTGACTTCCGAGGATGTGTTTGGGGGTACCAGGAAGGCCCGCACATCTGCAACCAAGGGCACGAAGGTAGAGGCGAAATACCGTGATCCAGCGACGGGAGCGACTTGGACCGGTAGGGGCCGGGCGCCTGTGTGGATTGCCGACAAGGACCGCTCTGCGTTTGCCATCTAAAAGGGCGCCGACAAGAGCAACTCATGCTGGAATTTCCACTCTATTTGCCCGACCCTACCGAGCCAGACGGAGTAATACTTTGGGGCAAACCACCCGGGCAGAGAGAGAAAGACACAGCTGCAGGGGTTGCGCGTTTGGGCGGCGATCGCTGGGCAAACTACGGGCAAGCTTACTTGCTTGCGGCAGCCACTCTGTTCAAAGCGGCGAAGGCCCATCAGTCGCTGGATCACTATGGCTTACCAATTTTCTATCTGCAGCGCCACGCCACCGAATTGCTATTGAAGGAAATCCTCCAGCTAGCAATTGAAATACAAGATTTACGCACAGGCGCTGGAGCAATCGCCCTTCAATTTCCGACCGCCAAGCAACGTAGAAACGCTTATAGCTCGCACAATCTCTTTGATCTTGGTGAAGATTTGACTGAAATGGCGAAAGCAATGAATCTAGGGTTGGTTCCGCCTGAGTTGAAGTCAATCATTCAAGATATCGAATCCATTGAGAAACAAAGTGAGACTTGGTCCCGCTACTCGATAGGCAGAAGTAAAGGCCCAGGCGGCAACGCCCCCAAGCACCTTGAGAGCGAAGTAATTTTGCCCCTGGGCCACCTACAAGACATGCTGGAGGCAGCGAACAAATCCATGGGCAAGATGTGGAATGGCGAGGGACTGCTTGGCCAGCTCGGAGAGCTTCACCAGGACGCTGCACGCAATGCAGGCCTGATCGATTGACTGGCTTGAAGCCTCAGGCGATCGCTCCCTAGTCAGCCCCCACCCGTCTGTTGTCATGAATCTCTCTGACGCACTCCTACACCCCAGCGAATACGATGGCGCGGAGATCTCGGCCTATTGGCAACCAGTCATTGGAGATAACTCATCGGTGCTTCATGTTTCTGTGTTCGGCAACCTTTTCCTGCTGAACGAACAAGGGCACGTTCTACTGTTGGATAGCTGGTCGGGAGATATCCACGGCGTGAGCGAATCCTATGAGCAGTACAAGACTGACGTCGGCACCGATCCTGAGTTCTTTCGCTCCTGGTTCTTGACCGACCTGATTGAGCTCCTCGATGCTGGAGGCATGACGCGAGGTGCCGGCCAAGTCTTTGCCCCGTTTGTGTCACCAGCGCTCGGCGGCCGCCTTGTCCTTGAGAACTTCTCGACAGCACCGATTAAGACGTACGCCGCACTCAGTTCGGGAGAGGTGTTGGCCAGGCGAAAGGTGTAGCGTGGAGCACTCGGCATAGCCGCCATCAATGCACCCGGCATCAATCCACACGCCATCTATCGCCTCAATGTGCACCGCTCAAGCCACCCCACATTGAGGCCCGCAATGGACCCCACATGGTGACCATCAATGCCCGCGATTGCCAAGCCATACTCGGCCGTTCGCTGACCAGCGCAGTGCATGGAGCCTTGCCCCACAACAACCTCACAGCAGAACCCGCCGAACCTCACCGATCCGATACGCGCAGGCCTTCAAGCGCATGATGCGAGCCCCATGCAGCAGACCCATCGGCCCCGCATCAGCCGCCGCCCCAAAGCAAAAAGGCCACCCCGAAGGGTAGCCTTTTACTGCCAATGAATGGCTCCTCGACCTGGGCTCGAACCAGGGACCTACGGATTAACAGTCCGGCGCTCTACCGACTGAGCTATCGAGGAATGATCGGTACTGACAACAGTGATGGTGTGCTGCGGTGGTGGCAAGCTTGCTCACGGCTTGCCGGCGGTGTGCCCGATGATCGCAGCGGGGCACAGCACCAAAATTCTTGGCTCCTCGACCTGGGCTCGAACCAGGGACCTACGGATTAACAGTCCGGCGCTCTACCGACTGAGCTATCGAGGAACAAGACTTAGATTATATACACAAAATTCGGGCGTTTTCCAGTCGGAGCGATGTTTGGTGCAATCTGCGCAAAAAGTTCTGTGCGCGGGTGGCCACCGACGCAGGGCACTGCAGTGTCTCGGCCCCGCCGCTGCGAGGCCGTCGGCCTTGGGGCATGATGTGTGGCTGCCCGGCTTGCTGGCTGACGGCCCACTACCCGCGCTGCCGGCACACACGCATACATACATTGCATTCCCCTCCCTCCCCACCATGACCATCCACACCATCTTGAAGATGGGCGACCCGCGCCTGCTGCGCGTGGCCCAGCCCGTGACCGCGTTCGATACGGACGAGCTGCACCTGTTGGTGCGCGACATGCTGGAGACCATGCAGTCGGTGAACGGCGCGGGGCTGGCGGCGCCGCAGATCGGGGTGGATCTGCAGTTGGTGATCTTTGGCTCGAACGAGCGCAACCCGCGCTACCCGGACCGGCCCATCGTGCCGCCCACGGTGCTCATCAACCCGGTGATCACGCCGCTGGGCGATGCGGAAGAGGAGGACTGGGAGGGTTGCCTGTCGGTGCCAGGGCTGCGCGGCAAGGTGCCGCGCTGGTCGCGCATCCGCTACACGGGGTTCGACCTGTATGGCGACCCGATCGACCGCACGGTGGATGGCTTCCACGCGCGGGTGGTGCAGCATGAGTGCGACCACCTGATCGGCAAGCTGTACCCGATGCGGGTGCGGGATTTCACGCAGTTTGGGTACACGGAAATACTCTTCCCCAACATCAGCGCCCAAGAAGACGACTGATGCGGATTTGCCTTCGCTGAAGGCAATGCGGAGCAAGTCCCTCGCGCGCCGCGCGCCCCGCTTTGGGCGGTCTGCGGCGTTGCAAATGCTCGCCATAGCACTGGCTATGGCTGTGCTTTGCGCCTTGCATCCCATCCCAAATCAGGGCACGCGACATCGCGAAGACTTGCTCCGCGTTGCCTTGACGTCGTTGGGCAACCTTGCCGTGCTACAGCACTGTCTGCGGTTGCCCGCCTAGTTCTACAGCCGAATCCTAATCCGCCAGGCAGCCGGCAAAGAGAGTCAACCGGCCTTCTTTCCAGCCCCATCCGGATCCGTGCGGGCATCCAGCTTGAGCTGCAGAAACGCCAGGTCCAGCCATTGGCCGAACTTGGTGCCCACTTCGGGCAGCAGGCCGACCTGGGTGAAGCCCAGGCGTTCGTGCAGGTGGATGGATGCGGTGTTGCCCGCCTCGATGCCGGCGACCATGACGTGCTTGCCGATGGTGCGGGCGCGTTCGATGAGGGCCTGCATCAAGAGCTTGCCCAGGCCGGCGCCGCGGGCGCTGTGGTGCACATAGACCGAATGCTCCACCGTATGGCGGTAGCCGTCGAAGGCGCGCCAGTCACCGAAGGATGCGTAGCCGGCCACATTGCCCTGGGCGTCGATGGCCACGAGCACGGGGTAGCCCAGGCGCTGGCGGTCGGCCAGCCAGGCGGCGCGGTTGGCGGCGTCGACCAGAGTCTCGTTCCAGATGGCAGTGGTGTTGGCCACGGCATCGTTGTAGATGGCGAGGATGCCTTCGATGTCGCCGGTGTGGGCGTCGCGTATCTGCATGGTGGTATCTGCCTGGGTGCTGGGGGTCAGGGGTGCACAGCCGCCATCCACTATGATGGACGAAACAGCTATTTTGGTGGATTATTGTCCACCATGATAAAACAAATGTCCACCAAAGTAGATGACCCCATCGACAGCCTGAGCCAGCGCATCGGCATGCGGGTGCGCATAGAGCGCGAGGAGCGGGGCTGGTCGCTGACCGATCTGGCCGCGCATTCGGGCGTGTCGCGGGCCATGGTGCACAAGCTGGAGCGCGGCGAGTCGAGTCCCACGGCGACGCTGCTGGCGCGGTTGTCGGGGGCGTTCGGGCTGAGCATGTCGCAGTTGATCGCGCGCGCCGAAGCCAAGGAGGGACGGCTGCTGCGCCAGGCCGACCAGCCGGTGTGGACCGACCCGCAGACGCACTATGTGCGCCGCCATGTGTCTCCGCCCTCCGATCTACCGTTGGACCTGGTGCAGGTGGAGCTGCCTGCCGGCGCGCGGGTGCCCATGCCCGCATCGGCCTACATCGCACAGCGGCAGCTGATCTGGGTGCTGCAGGGGGCGCTGGTGTTCATGGAGGGCGATGCCCGGCACGCCATGGAGGCCGGCGACTGCCTGGAGCTGGGGCCGCCTGCGGACTGCGAGTTCCGCAACGAAACGGCAGCCCCCTGCAGCTATGCGGTGGTGGTGCTGCGCAAAAGCTGAGCCTGCGGCGCCGCCTCGCCCGCGGGCTTGTCCACGCACAGGGCACCGGGCAGCAGCACGCCGGGCGAGCGGCTGCCGCAGGTGGCGAAGCCCAGCCAGGTGTGCGGGTTGCCCTCCCAGCACCAGCCCAGCTTGGGCTGCTTGCCGCTGAGCCAGAGCGCGGGCACGCGCTTGTCGTCGCCACGTGAGCCCAGCATCATGAAGCAGCGGTTGGGCTGCAGCATCTCGGGGTATTGCGTGAGCAGAGCGACACCCTCTTCCAGCATCAACGGCGTGCGGCCATCGGCCGCGATGCGCTCCTGCGCCTGCCTGGGCACGGCGTTGAGCGAGGCATTGCCCCGGTCAACGCCAAGCAGCAGGTAGGCCTGCCCGGCATGTGCCGACAGGCCGGGCAGCGGCCTGAAGAAACCGGGCGAGCGGGGAAACAGGCGCTCGATGGCCGCATGCCCTCGGCGCACGATGCGTGGCAGGGTCGCATCCACCGGGGCCGCCGCGCTGTGCACGACCAGCACCCAGGCGGCTGTGCCCTGCTCCACATCCATCCCCGGTGCCCCTGCGGGCACATGGGCGCGCAAGCCCTCCAGGTGGTGGCGGAACAGCTCGGCCGGGCAGCCGAGCATGGTGGGGTAGCCCAGCGCCACCAGGTGCTGCACCTGTTCATCGAAGGATTTCGTCAATGCATTCCTTTGTTTGTTTACAATGTACGCCATTTTGCAAAAAGCCGCCCCGCCATGTCAACCAAAGCCAAGGAAACCCATGCCTCACGATTCACGGGCCGCGGTGATCCGCAGGCTACGCTCACGCTGCTGTGGGGCTTGCCGCGCGATGCCAGGCCCGGGCGCAAGCCCGGCCTGACACCCGCGCTGATCGGCGCCGAGGCCATGGCGCTGGCCGATGCACAGGGGCTGCAGGCACTCACCATGCGTGCGCTGGGCGAGCGGCTGGGCGTGTCCGCCATGTCGCTCTACCGCTATGTGCCGGGCAAGCCTGAGCTGCTGGACCTGATCGTGGAGCTGGCGCATGCCGAGCTGCCGCATGAGCTGCCGCAGGGCCGCTGGGAGGCGCAACTGCAGCGCGTGGCCCACGATGCCTGGGCGCTTTACCAGCGCCACCCCTGGATGCTGGAGGTGTCGGCCTACCGCGCCTCACTGGGGCCGCATTCGATCCGCAAGTACGAGCGGGAGCTGGGCGCGCTGGAAGGCGCCGGCCTCGCCGATCTGGACCGGGACATGGTGGTGGCGGCACTCTCCGACCTGGTGCGCGGTGCCGCGCGCAATGCCGTCGACGCGCGCACCGCGGGGCAGGCGACGGGTGAATCAGAGGCGCAATGGTGGGCCCGGCATGCCGGTTTGCTGCAGCCGCTGGTGGACCCTGCGGTGTTTCCGCTGGCCGTCAGGATCGGGGCCAAGGCGGGTGCCGAGTATGGCGGCACCACCGACCCGGCGCGCTCTTTCGCCTTTGGCCTGGCACGGCTGATCGAAGGGGTGCGGGTGTACGCGGCGGCCGTGGCGAACGGTGACGAATCAGCCTGATGCCTGCCGCGCCTCCAGCAGTTGCCGCAGGGCCGCCAGATCCTTGCGCACATGGGCCACGTCGGCGTCGAAATCGGCCTGGCTCACTCCCTCAAAGCGCAGCACCACAAAGGCCAGCAGGCTGGCACCCTCCCCGCACGGCGTGACGCGAAAGGCGTTGTGCACGGTGGTCCCATCGGGCAGGGTCACATCGTGGTCAAGCACGCCAAACGGGTTGTGCGGCGCCATGTCGACCCGGACCTTGCCCATGGGCGACTCGGTGAACCACTGGCCGTCACACTGCTCGATGCCCGTGGCCAGGCCCGAGGCCCATTGGGGCAGGTTTTCCATCTGGCGGGCGAAGTCGTAGACCACCTGCGCGGGCGCGGCCACGGGCTGGCTGACGACGAGGGCTTCTTGAACGGTGGTTGCCACGGGACTGCCTTCCATCAATGAACGGTTGCGCAGCGATGGTAGGCCCACGCCGGGGCCGCACGCACAATCACCGGCATGGTCCTACAGCGCTCAGGCCACCTTCACGTCAATGTGGTACAGGCCCCAGGGGCACAGCGCAAAGCGCTCTTGCACGGGCTTGTCCTTGAAGGGGGCGACGTTGTCCGCGTCGTACACGGCCCACTGCGGGCCCAGGCCGCCCAGCGCCATGGGCTGGCCGTCCAGGCGCGTGGCCACGATCATGCGGTACTGCGCCGCATCGGCCAGGCTAATGGCGACGTTGTAGCCATCCACGGCACGCAGGCCCAGTTGCACGTTGCTGCCCCGCGCCACGCCGGCAGCCTCGAGCACGGTAGCCAGCAGCGGGCCTTCCAGGGTATGGACCTTGTTGTCGTATTCCAGCGTGGGCTTGATGGTCACCGCAGGCAGGCGCTGCAGCGCAGCCGCATCGAAAGCGAAGGCCTTGCTGAACTGGATTTTGTGCTTGCCCATCATCTGATCGATCACGGGGTCGAGCGCGCCGCGGTTGGTCTTGCCGACGGCGCCGCTCACGGTGAGCAGGGTGGGCTGCGCGGCGCCGGCCTTGGCATTGGGCGCGGCGATGGCGCTGGTGGCGGGCAGCACGCCGGCCAGGCCGATGGTGGTGACGAAGTGGCGTTTGTTGATCATGTGTTTTTCTCCGTTGTGGTGGTGTGCTGAGGAACGGGGCGTAGGGTGCTTGTGGGGCCACGGGGTGTCAAGTCCCGATTGGCAGTGTCGCTGCGCCCATCCGCGCTGGCACGGATCGACCAGTGGGCGGGCCCAGGCATGCCGATGGCCGCGCGGCCACGGCTTCATGGGCCGGCATGGTGGCCACCGGATCCGGACTTTTGGCACGAAAGACCCTGCAGCATGCGCGGTGCACACCACCCGCCCAGGGGAGAATGGTGAAGATGGCCACCATCTACCAATTCGAGGAATCCTATTTGCAGCGCTCGTTCAACAAGCGCTGGGTGTACGACTGCGCGGTGATCGATCGGCACCACTGCAGCTTCATCCTGTTCAACCAGGTCCGCGAAGACGACGGCCATCGCGTGCTCGGAACCGTCCGGTTCGGTGCCCATGGTGACTGGGATGCAAGCAAGTACACCGGCTTCGTTTTGCCCATGCTGGGTGTCGCCCCCAACCTGGGCAAGACCTCCGTGATGCTGGGCCGCCTCGGCAGCGTGGCAGTCCATGGTGACGCAGGCGACGACATGTGGCCTGACATAGACAACTCACCGGACGGCCCCCTTTTCACTGGCCCCGAGTGCGCCGCCACCATTGATGGCCGGCTGTACGTATGCGGAGGTTGGCGCCACGTGTGCTACCTCAATGGCGCCCAGGAATGGGTCTCCATCCGCCACAACCTGCCCGACCCGCCCAACCCCAAGAAAGCCAGCCGCTTCGGCTTCGAGGCCATCGCCGGTTTCGGCGCCAATGACCTCTATGCCGCAGGCGGTGAAGGCGACCTCTGGCGCTTTGACGGCCAGCAGTGGCACCCGTGCCGGGTGCCCACCCAGATGGCCATGGAAAGCCTGTGCTGCGCTGGCGACGGGTACGTGTATGTGGGTCTGCAGTCCGGCGGGCTGCTGCGCGGCCGCGAGGATGAGTGGCAGGTCATCCACGAAGACCGCATGAGCGTGGCGTTCAAAGACATCGTCTGGTACCAGGACCGGCTGTGGTGCACGTCGGAATACGGCCTGTGGACCCTGGGCAAGGATGGCACGCTGGGCAATGACGACATCCCAGCCCTGGCCACGGCCTGCGGCGGCAACCTGTCCACCGCCGACGGCATCTTGTTGGTGGGCGGGCTCAATGGCGCGGCCATCCATGATGGCAGCCAATGGCACCGGCTGCTGTGATGCTGCTGGCGCAGCCCCTTCATTTTGTTCTAGTACAAAGCGGCCATCGCACTGTGTCGAACGGCTTCGTATGATGGGTGCACGCCTGCCCTCCCCTGCACCACCATGCCCCTGCCCCGAACGATGCGCCCCTGGTTTGCTGCCGCCACGCTGGTGGTTCTTGCCCCACTGTTCAGCGCAGCCAATGCCGCCAGCTTCGACTGCGCCAAGGCCCGATCGCCCATGGAAAAGCTGATCTGCGCGGATGCCCCGCTCTCGGCGCTGGACGAGCAGCTCAACACCGCGTTCAAGGAGGCGATCGAGCGCTCCAAGGCCCGGCCGCAGTTGGTGCAATGGCAGCGCGAGTGGCTCAAATCGTATGAGGTCACGCAATGCAAGGAGGCGCGCTGCCTGGCCAAGGAGTTCACGGGCCGCATTGCCCTGCTGCAAAGCGTTGCGCCCGCCAGCGGGCCCAGTGCGCAGTGGAACGGCATGTACACCCGCTACCACCAGGGCAAGCCCGACAAGGACAGCGCCACCCTGGCCATCGTCGGCCTGCAGGACGGCAGGGCCTACCTGGCGGGCGATGCCGTCTGGCTGGGCCCCAACGCCGCCAACGGCCAGGTGAACGTGGGCGAGATACGCGGCGTGGCCGCCCTGCGCAACGGGCTGCTGGCCTACGACAGCGACGGCTGCACGGCCACGCTGGCCCTGCAGCGCGGCGGCTTGGCGGTGAAGGAAGACAATGGCTGCGGCGGCATGCATGTGACCTTCATGGGCGACTACCGGCGCAAGTGAGCAAAACTCAATCGGGAGCCTTGCAGACGCCGGATTCGCACTTGATCAGCATCACCTTTCCGCTGGTACAGCGCACTGCGAACTCCTTCATTGCAGGTGTATTGAATGTGGGGGCCAGGAAGGGCTCCGAGGTGCAGCCTGCAGCCTTGGCAGCTTCCGCCGCTGCGGTCTTGACCGGTGCATCAGGATCGACAACCGCAGGAGCTGCCTGCACAGGCAGAGGGGCCAGGGCCCTGAGTGCTTCGCTGTATCTGGCGCTGGCATAGGCCCAGATGGTTGCGCGCGTGTTCTGCACATGCAGGCCGGAGTGGAAACCGAGCACGTCCGACCTGACAGTGGGCAGCCCGTACTTGCGGACCAGCCATTCCATATTGTTCAGCCCGACGGGCAGGCCGCCCGCGTAGGCAAGGGAATTGTCGCGCTGGGCATAGAAGCCTATAGACCGCTCCCAGAATACGCCCGCATCCCGGTAGGCCTCAAGGGATACATTGAGCTGTGCCATTGCCGGTGCCGCAAACTCGCCTGCATCCTGTCGAAAAGCCGCCACTGCCTTCGCCAGATCAAGGACCGCAATCTGGTAGTTGTTGTAGGAAGTACCTATGTCCAGACCTGCCTGCATGCCGCCGAAGGCACGCTTGAGCACGTCCACGTGCACCTGACGCTTGTCAGTCTCCGGGGTCGCAGCCGCTCCCATCGCTGCCTTCAGGCACTCCATGCGCTTGGCGGCGTCAGGAACCGCATTGCAGGCCTCGATCAACACCAGGGCGGGCTGTGCCGCCACATACAAGGGCAAGGCCATGGCTGCGAGCAGCCACCACTTCTTGTTCATTCGTTTCCCTACGGTTGACTGAAAAAATGGCCGGCGGGGACACCGCCTTGGCCATCCGTTCAAAATTGTACCGAGGCAAGCCATGGAACCATGCACTGACGCGCAGCACGCCTTGTCGCACAATCAGTCCATCCACCGGTACCTCTCAGCATCCCAAGCCCATGCCCGCCCAACTCCCCTGGCTGGAACCCCATGACCCCTTCCCCAGCCCGGAGAGCGCCTGGGGCCCCAACGATCCAGCGCCGGGCCTGCTGGCCGCCGGGGGCGCGCTGGATGTGAAGCACCTGCGTGCCGCCTACGGGCAGGGTACCTTTCCCTGGTTCAGCGAGGGCCAGCCCATCCTGTGGTGGGCGCCCGACCCGCGCATGGTGTTGCCGGTGGCCGAGTTCCGGCTGCACCGCTCGCTGCGCAAGACGCTGCAGAAGTTCGCGGCCGCCGGCGACCGCTGCGAAGTGCGTGTGGACAGCGCCTTCGGCCAGGTGATACGGGCCTGCTCATCCACCCCGCGCGAGGGCCAGGCGGGCACCTGGATCGTGCCGGACATGGTGCAGGCCTATGAGGCGCTGCACGCGGCGGGCTCGGCCCACAGCGTGGAGACCTGGGTCGATGGGCGGCTGGTGGGCGGGCTGTACTGCGTGGCGCTGGGCCGCGCGGTGTTTGGCGAGTCGATGTTTGCGCATGCGACCGATGCCTCCAAGATCGCGCTGGCGGCGCTGGTGGCCATCTGCCGCGTGCACGGCGTGGCGCTGATCGACTGCCAGCAGAACACGCGCCACCTGGCCTCGCTGGGGGCGCGCGAGATCCCGCGCAGCGAGTTCCTGCGCCAGATCGGCGTGGCACAAGGCCTTGCGGGCGGCGCTTGGCGTTTCGAGCCCGTATACTGGAACCAACTGCTGGCTCCTCATTCCACACCCCTGGCATGACGCAACTCAACGACCTGCCGCTGCAGACCCTGCAGTTCTATGCGACAGCGCCCTACCCGTGCAGCTACCTGCCGGACCGGCAGGCGCGTTCGCAGGTCGCCACGCCCAGCCACCTGATCCAGAGCGATGTCTACTCGGGCTTGGTGGCCACCGGGTTCCGGCGCAGTGGCATGTTCACCTACCGCCCCTATTGCGATGGCTGCCAGGCCTGCACCCCGCTTCGCGTGCGCGCGCAGGAGTTCCGACCCGACCGCAGCCAGCGCCGCGCCGCCGCGCAGCACGGCCAGCTGCAGGCGCGCGTGTTGCGGCTGTGCTTCATGCCCGAGCACTACCAGCTCTACCTGCGCTACCAGAACGGACGCCACGCGGGCGGCGGCATGGACCAGGACAGCATCGACCAGTACACGCAGTTCCTGCTGCAAAGCCGCGTGAACTCGCGGCTGGTGGAGTTCCGCGAGGTGGACGAGGCCACCGGCGAGCCCGGGGTGCTCAAGATGGTGTCCATCCTCGACGTGCTCAACGACGGCCTGTCGGCCGTCTACACCTTCTACGAGCCCGAGGCACGCGCCAGCTATGGCACCTACAACGTGGTCTGGCAGATCGAGCAGGCGCGCTCCATGGGCCTGCCCTATGTCTACCTGGGCTACTGGATCGAAGCCAGCCCCAAGATGAACTACAAGGCGCGTTTTCTGCCCCACGAGATCCGCCAGGGCAACGAATGGCGGCGGGTGGAGCAGCGTCTCCCAGGTGCCAGCGCCTGACAGGGGCTCCAAGGCACCCGATGGTGCCGTTGCATTTCACAAGGTAAGATGCGGTGATCAGAGGATGTTGTGGATATCCCTTACTCCACGCCATTCCCGCCGCCCATGAAAAAAATCGACCCTGGTATCCCGATCAAGCCCAGCGTTCAGGTGCTGGAGCGCATGTTCACGCTGATCGACGTGCTCGCCTCGCGCGAGGACGCCATCTCGCTCAAGGAGATCAGCGAGAAGACGGGGTTGCACCCGTCCACCACGCACCGCATCCTCAACGACCTGACCATCGGCCGCTTCGTGGACCGGCCCGAGTCGGGCAGCTACCGGCTGGGCATGCGCCTGCTGGAGCTGGGCAACCTGGTCAAGGCCCGCCTGAGCGTGCGCGACGCGGCGCTGGCCCCCATGCGCAACCTGCACAAGCTGATCCAGCAGCCGGTGAACCTGAGCATGCGCCAGGGCGACGAGATCGTGTACGTGGAGCGCGCCTACAGCGAGCGCTCGGGCATGCAGGTGGTGCGCGCCATCGGTGGCCGCGCGCCGCTGCACCTGACCTCCACCGGCAAGCTCTTCCTGGCCGTGGACGACCCCCAGCGCGTGCGCGCCTACGCCACCCGTACCGGGCTGGCCGGCCACACGCGCAACAGCATCACCCAGTTGCCCGTGCTGGAGCGCGAGCTGGCCAAGGCGCGCCAGTACGGTACGGCGCGCGACAACGAGGAGCTGGAGCTGGGCGTGCGCTGCATGGCCGCAGGCGTGTACGACGACCAGGCCAAGCTGGTGGCCGGCCTGTCCATCTCGGCCCCGGCCGACCGGCTGGACGAGGGCTGGATGGCCAAGCTGCAGGCCACGGCGCAGGAGATCTCGCTGGCACTGGGCTATGTGCCGGCCAAGGCGCCCATGTCGCCGCTGTCCTCCTCCGCGTCCCTGCACAGCAGCGAGAGCCTGCACACGCCGGTCGAATAGTGAGCGAGTGAGCGCAGGGGCCATGACCCCCTGCTGAAAACGACAAACCCCGGGAGCCTGCGCCACCGGGGTTTTTTCATGCCCTGGGCTTGCACCCCGGGAGCGGGATGCCAGGGCCCGCGGGGATCAGCCGTTGGAGTTGCTGTGCACCACCGTCTTCACAGGGCTGATGGCGGCAGGCATGGACTCGACCCAGTGGCGCACGCGCTCGGCATCGCCCAGGCGGCTGAACTTGCCGGCGGAATCCAGGAACACCATGATGAGCTTGCGGCCGGCCACCTGGGCCTGCATCACCAGGCAGCGCCCGGCTTCGGAGATGTAGCCGGTCTTTTGCAGGCCGATGTCCCAGGTGGGGTTCTTCACCAGGCCGTTGGTGTTGTTGAACTGCAGCGTGCGCGCGCCCAGGGCCAGCTCGTAGCCGGGCGAGGTGGAGAGCTCGCGCAGCACCGGGTCGCCATGGGCGACGTTGACCAGGGTGGCCAGGTCGCGGGCACTGCTCTGGTTGCGGCTGGACAGACCCGTGGGCTCGACGTACTTGGTGTCGGTCATGCCCAGCAGGCGGGCCTTGGCGTTCATCTGCGCGACGAAGACGTCCAGGCCACCCGGGTAGGTGCGGCCCAGGGCGTGGGCAGCGCGGTTTTCGCTGGACATCAGGGCCAGGTGCAGCATTTCACCGCGCGTGAGCGTGGAGCCCACGGTCAGGCGCGAGCGGCTGCCCTTTTCGGTGTCCACATCGTCCTGGGTGATGGTGAGCTGCTCGTCCATGGGCAGCTTGGCCTGGGAGATGATCATCCCGGTCATGAGCTTGGTGAGCGAGGCGATGGGCAGAACGGCGTGGTCGTTCTTGCTCAGCAGCACTTCATGGGTGTCCTGGTCGATCACCAGGGCCACGCTGGACTTGAGGTCCAGCGGGTCATTGACTTCGTGCAGGCCTGCCAGCTGGCCGAAGGACGGCTTGGCGGGCACGAAGGCCACGCGGGTCGCAGCCTTGGAGGTCTTGGCGCTGACGCGCACCGGCTTGGCAGCCACGGCGGCCTTGCGCGGGCCGACGGACTTCTTGGCGGTGGCCGATGCCACCTGCTTCTTGGCGGGCGCCTTCTTGCGCTCGTTGGCATGTGCCATGGGCGACGCAAGCGCCGCACTCACAACGACAAAGCCCAAAACTTTGAAAAGACGGTTCAATGCGGTGCGGCCATGGTGCATCAAAGTGCTCCAAAGGGTAAGAAGTGTGGGCCAGTGTACAGAATCAAAAAAAGTCGCGCAAGATCAAGACCTTGCGCGACTTTCCAAGAAAGTGAATGAATTATAAATTCAACGCTTAACCCTGTGCTGCCACTCGGTCAGCTTTACTTTGTAATTTGTTCAACGCGCTGAGGTAGGCCTTGGCTGACGCGACCACGATATCGGGGTCCGCGCCCGTTCCGTTGACCACGCGGCCGCTGTTCTGCAGGCGCACGGTGACCTCGCCCTGGCTCTCGGTGGAGCCGCTGATGGCGTTGACGGAATACAACACCATCTCGGCGCCGCTCTTGACGTGGGCCTCGATGGCCTTCAGGGATGCATCCACCGGGCCGTTGCCCACCGATTCGCCGCGCACTTCGTGCCCGTCCACGGTGAACACGATGCGCGCACGGGGCTGCTCGCCGGTCTCGCTCTGCTGGTACAGCGAGACAAAGCCGTACTGCTCCTTCTCTGCGGTCACGCTCTCGTCGCTGACCAGGGCCAGGATGTCTTCGTCGAAGATCTCGGCCTTGCGGTCGGCCAGCTCCTTGAAGCGGGTGAAGGCGGCGTTGATCTCGGTCTCGCTGTCCAGGCTCACGCCCAGTTCCTGCAGGCGCTGCTTGAAGGCGTTGCGGCCGCTGAGCTTGCCCAGCACGATCTTGTTGGCCGTCCAGCCCACGTCTTCGGCGCGCATGATCTCGTAGGTGTCGCGCGCCTTGAGCACACCGTCCTGGTGGATGCCGCTGGCGTGCGCGAAGGCGTTGGCGCCCACCACGGCCTTGTTGGGCTGCACGACGAAGCCGGTGGTCTGGCTGACCATGCGGCTGGCGGCCACGATGTGCTTGGCGTCGATGTTGAGGTCGAGGTTGAAGTAGTCGCGGCGCGTCTTGATGGCCATCACGACTTCTTCGAGCGAGCAGTTGCCGGCGCGCTCGCCCAGGCCGTTGATGGTGCACTCGATCTGGCGGGCACCGCCGATCTGCACGCCGGCCAGCGAGTTGGCCACGGCCATGCCCAGGTCGTTGTGGCAGTGCACGGACCAGATGGCCTTGTCGCTGTTGGGAATGCGTTCGCGCAGCGTCTTGATGAAGTTGCCGTACAGCTCGGGGATCGCGTAGCCCACGGTGTCGGGCACGTTGATGGTGGTGGCGCCCTCGGCGATCACCGCTTCGAGCACGCGGCACAGAAAGTCGGGGTCGCTGCGGTAGCCGTCTTCGGGGCTGAACTCAATGTCGGCCACGAGGTTGCGGGCAAAGCGCACCGACTGGCGCGCCTGCTCGAGCACCTGCTCGGGCGTCATGCGCAGCTTCTTTTCCATGTGCAGCGCCGAGGTGGCGATGAAGGTATGGATGCGCGCGCTGTTGGCGCCCTTGAGCGCCTCGGCCGCACGCGAGATGTCGCGGTCGTTGGCGCGCGAGAGCGAGCAGATGGTGGAGTCCTTGATGGCATTGGCAATGGACTGCACGGCCTCGAAGTCACCGTTGGAGCTGGCCGCGAAACCCGCTTCGATCACGTCCACCTTCAGGCGTTCGAGCTGGCGCGCGATGCGCAGTTTCTCGTCCCGGGTCATGGAGGCGCCGGGCGATTGCTCGCCGTCGCGCAAGGTGGTGTCGAAAATGATGAGTTTGTCGGCCATGGGGTTCTCCTGGTATTTGATGGTGGGGTGGTCCGCAACGCTGGAATTTCTGGCGCCCAAAGCAAAAGGCCCGCTGCGGGTGCATACGGGCCTTGGTGGAAAACGTGTGCGCGTGCGCCTACCGTCCGGGCCCGTGGGGAGCTAGCAGTAGGATCGCAATGGACAACGTGTTCATGCCTTGCAATGTAGCACAAAGCGCCAGCAGGCGCTCACTTGTGCAGGCCACGCTCGTCTGGTTCGTCCGTGGACGTGCTGATCACGCTGCTGTGTTGCCCCTTGGCCTTGCGCCAGGCGTAGACGGCGTAGCCGCTCAGCCCGTAGAACACGAACACGCTGAACAGCACGATGGGTGGGTGGATGTTGATGACGGCGATGCCCAGCGCGATCAGCACGATGGCGGCAAAGGGCACGCTCTTCTTCATCTGGATGTCCTTGAAGCTGTAGAACGGCACATTGGTCACCATGGTGAGCCCGGCATACAGCGTGAAGGCGAACATGGTCCAGCTGACCTGGTCCCAGCCGATCCACGCCTCGGCGCCGCGGCGCACGCCCAGTTCGGTCATGAGCCAGATGAAGCCGGCCACCAGCGCGGCGGCAGCGGGCGATGGCAGGCCCTGGAAATAGCGCTTGTCCACCACGCCGGTGTTCACGTTGAAGCGCGCCAGGCGCAAGGCCGCGCAAGCGCAGTAGACAAAGGCCGCGATCCAGCCCCAGCGCCCCAGGTCCTTGAGCGACCACTCATAGGCGATGAGCGCGGGCGCGGCGCCAAAGGACACCATGTCCGACAGCGAATCCATCTGCTCGCCGAAAGCGCTCTGCGTGTTGGTCATGCGCGCGACGCGCCCGTCCAGGCTGTCGAGCACCATGGCGCAGAACACTCCCACGGCCGCCTGATCGAAGCGCCCGTTCATGGCCATCACGACGGCGTAGAAGCCCCCGAACAGCGCCGCCAGCGTGAACAGATTGGGCAGGATGTAGATGCCTTTGCGCCGCTTGCGCACCATCACACCGGAGCCGTCGGCCAGGTCCTTGCCGTCATGCATCGAAAAAATCTCCATCGCCAGGCCAGCCGGCGTGAACAGCTATCAAAATTATAGTAATTGGCACCTGCACGCACAGCGCGCGGCACCCCTCCCGGGAGCGCGTGCACGCTCCAGACCAAAGGCGCAGTGTAGCTGCACCCAGGCACCCCGGACGAAGGCCGCCTGTCAACAATTCATGACCGGTGCGCCGCGCGCCGCCGGCCTCAGGGCACCTGGCCTGGCGCCACAACGAAAAAAGGCCACCGAAGTGGCCTTTTTGGGGATCGACCGTGCGCGCGAGGCGCACGGCTCGCCGATCAGTTGCGGGTCTGGTCGACCAGCTTGTTCTTGGCGATCCAGGGCATCATGGCGCGCAGCTTGCCACCCACCACTTCGATGCTGTGGTCGGCGGTGTTGCGGCGGCGGGCCGTCATGCTCGGATAGTTCAGGCGGCCTTCCTGGATGAACATCTTGGCGTAGTCGCCGTTCTGGATGCGCTTCAGGGCATTGCGCATGGCGGCGCGCGACTGCTCGTTGATCACTTCAGGACCGGTCACGTACTCGCCGAACTCGGCGTTGTTCGAGATCGAGTAGTTCATGTTGGCGATGCCGCCTTCGTAGATCAGGTCCACGATGAGCTTGAGCTCGTGCAGGCATTCGAAGTAGGCCATTTCAGGGGCGTAGCCGGCTTCGACCAGGGTTTCGTAACCCATCTTGATCAGCTCGACGGCACCGCCGCACAGCACGGCCTGCTCGCCGAACAGGTCGGTCTCGGTTTCTTCCTTGAAGTTGGTCTCGATGATGCCGGCCTTGCCGCCACCGTTGGCCATGGCGTAGGACAGGGCCAGGTCACGGGCCTTGCCGGACTTGTCCTGGTGCACGGCCACCAGGTGGGGCACGCCGCCGCCTTGGGCGTAGGTGCTGCGCACGGTGTGGCCAGGGGCCTTGGGGGCGACCATCCACACATCCAGATCGGCGCGGGGCACGACCTGGTTGTAGTGCACGTTGAAGCCGTGGGCGAAGGCCAGCGAAGCGCCTTGCTTGATGTTGGGGGCCACGTTGTTGTTGTAGACCTCGGCGATCTGCTCGTCGGGCAGCAGGATCATGACCACGTCGGCAGCCTTGACTGCGTCGTTCACTTCCAGCACGTTCAGGCCGGCCTTGCCGACCTTGTCCCACGAGGCGCCGCCCTTGCGCAGGCCGACCACGACCTTCACGCCGCTGTCGTTCAGGTTCTGTGCATGGGCGTGGCCCTGCGAGCCGTAGCCGATGATGGCAACGGTCTTGCCCTTGATCAGGCTCAGGTCACAGTCTTTGTCGTAGAAAACTTTCATGGGTCGCTCCGGTTGAAATGCGTTGTTTGGGGGTTGAAATTCGAGAAAACGGGGTGGATTGTCTTACACCCGGAGAATTCGCTCGCCGCGGCCGATGCCACTGGCACCAGTGCGCACGGTTTCCAGGATGGCCGTGCGGTCGATGGCCTGCAGGAAGGCGTCGTTCTTGGATTGGTCGCCGGTGAGCTCGATGGTGTAGCTCTTCTCGGTCACGTCGATGATGCGGCCGCGGAAGATGTCGGCCATGCGCTTCATCTCCTCGCGCTCCTTGCCCACGGCGCGCACCTTCACCATCATGAGCTCGCGCTCGGTGTAGGCACCTTCGGTGAGGTCGACGACCTTGACCACCTCGATGAGGCGGTTCAGGTGCTTGGTGATCTGCTCGATCACATCGTCGGAGCCCGTGGTCTGGATCGTCATGCGCGAGAGCGATGGATCCTCGGTGGGCGCCACGGTGAGCGACTCGATGTTGTAGCCACGGGCAGAGAACAGGCCCACGACGCGCGACAGCGCGCCGGCTTCGTTCTCCAGCAAAACGGCAATGATGTGCTTCATGATGAGAGATTCCTCTTTTCGCTGCCCTCCCCTGCGCACGGTAATGCGCAGGCTCGGCAGGCAATAGATTCGTCAAAAGGGTGCTATCAGGCTGATAGCGGTGGATTGGCCTGCAGCAACCGGTGCACGGTGGCTGCAGGCCGCAGCGGGAGCCGATGGTCTGTGTTTACAGGTCCTCGGAGCCCAGCAGCATTTCGGTGATGCCCTTGCCGGCCTGCACCATCGGGAACACGTTCTCGGTGGGGTCGGTACGGAAGTCCATGAACACCGTGCGGTCCTTGAGCTTGCGTGCTTCGCGCAGCGCAGGCTCCACGTCCTTGGGGTGCTCGATCAGCATGCCCACGTGGCCATAGGCCTCGGCCAGCTTCACGAAGTTGGGCAGCGCATCCATGTAGCTGTGGCTGTAGCGGCCCGAATACTCGATCTCCTGCCACTGGCGCACCATGCCCAGGTAGCGGTTGTTCAGCGAGCAGATCTTGATCGGCGTGTTGTACTGCAGGCAGGTCGACAGCTCCTGGATGTTCATCTGCACCGAGCCTTCGCCGGTGATGCAGAACACTTCGGATTGCGGCTTGGCCAGCTTGATGCCCATGGCGTAGGGGATGCCCACGCCCATGGTGCCCAGGCCGCCGGAGTTGATCCAGCGGCGCGGCTCATCGAAGCGGTAGTACTGGGCTGCCCACATCTGGTGCTGGCCCACGTCGGACGTGATGTAGGTGTCAGCGTCCTTGGTCATGTTCCACAGCGTCTCCACCACGTACTGGGGCTTGATGACGTCGGGGCCGCCCATGTCGTACTTCAGGCAGTCGCGCTTGCGCCAGCCTTCGATGGTGTCCCACCAGGCGGCCAGGGCACCGGCGTCGGGGCGGGTGCTGCTCTCGCGGATCATGGAGATCAGCTCGGTGAGCACGTCCTTCACGTCGCCGACGATCGGGATGTCGACCTTCACGCGCTTGGAGATGCTCGACGGGTCGATGTCCACGTGGATGATCTTGCGGTCGTTCTGCGCGAAGTGCTTGGGGTTGCCGATCACGCGGTCGTCAAAGCGCGCGCCCACGGCCAGCAGCACGTCGCAGTTCTGCATGGCGTTGTTGGCTTCGATGGTGCCGTGCATGCCCAGCATGCCCAGGAACTTGCGGTCGGATGCAGGGTAGGCACCCAGGCCCATCAGCGTGTTGGTGACCGGGTAGCCCAGCATGTCCACCAGGGTGCGCAGCTCGTTGGTGGCATTGCCCAGCAGCACGCCGCCGCCGGTGTAGATATAGGGGCGCTTGGCGGCCAGCAGCAGTTGCAGGGCCTTGCGGATCTGGCCGCTGTGGCCCTTGCGCACGGGGTTGTACGAGCGCATTTCCACGCTCTGGGGGTAGCCGGTGTAGGCGGCCTTCTTGAAGGACACGTCCTTCGGAATGTCCACCACCACGGGGCCGGGGCGGCCGGTGCGGGCGATGTGGAAGGCCTTCTTGAGCGTGGCGGCCAGGTCGCGCGGGTCCTTGACCAGGAAGTTGTGCTTGACGATGGGGCGCGTGATGCCCACGGTGTCGCATTCCTGGAAGGCGTCCAGCCCGATCGCGGGCGTGGGCACCTGGCCGGAGATGATCACCATGGGGATGGAGTCCATGTACGCCGTGGCGATGCCGGTGACCGCATTGGTCAGGCCGGGGCCCGAGGTGACCAGGGCCACACCGACTTCACCGGTGGCGCGGGCATAGCCGTCGGCGGCGTGCACGGCCGCCTGCTCGTGGCGCACCAGCACGTGCTGGATGGTCTCTTGCTTGTACAGCGCGTCGTAGATGTACAGAACGGCGCCGCCGGGGTAGCCCCAGATGTACTGGACGTTCTCGGCCTGGAGCGACTTGACCAGGATCTCGGAACCCATGAGGTCCTGGGAGGGGGAAGAGTGGGTGTTGCCCTGCGCAGCAGCGGCTGCCGAAGTGATCTCGGCCTTGGAGATTTCCATGATGATCAACCTTTGTGAATTTCTCTGACGAAAAACCTTGGGTGCTCCTTGCCTGGGCTCTTGTGAAGCCAGCGTGGAACTTGAGGCCAAGGACATGAGCGGGATGATTGCCCGCCGGACCGTGACCCGTTTGCCTTTTGAATTGCAGGCCCGATTATCGCACTGCAACACGCGCAAATGCACACCATGCCTAAAAAAACACGCAGGGATGCGATAATCGATGGTTCCGGCCCTCTGTGGAGGGCTTTGGCACCTGTTGTTGGAGCGCCGCACTGGCGTGCACCAATAGCGTCCCATCCCGGGCTGACCCGTCTTGGCAACCGAACAAGAACTCTCCGATTTCCTCAAAAGTGTAGAAAAGCGCGCCTACAAGCGCTCGCTCTACCATGTCCGCAATGAGGAAGCGGCCCTGGACATCGTGCAGGACAGCATGCTCAAGCTGGCCGAACACTATGGGGACAAGCCCGCCTCCGAGCTGCCCATGCTGTTCCAGCGCATCCTGTCGAACAGCACTTTGGACTGGTTTCGGCGCCAGAAGACGCGCAATGCACTGTTTTCGAGCATGAGCGACTTCGAAGGCCCGGGCGAAGATGGCATGGATTTTGATTTGCTGGAGGCGTACTCCGGCCCCGACGATGGGGACAAGGCCGAGAGTGCCGAAGACCTGACCCGCCGGGCCCAGATTTTTCGGAGCATCGAGGCAGAAATAGAAGAATTGCCAGCACGTCAACGGGAAGCCTTCCTCATGCGTTACTGGGAAGAAATGGATGTATCAGAAACGGCAGCCGCGATGGGTTGTTCGGAAGGCAGTGTGAAAACGCACTGTTTTCGTGCCATACAAACCCTGAGCAAGGCACTGAAAGCCAAAGGAATCGAACTGTGAACACCGCCCCTACCCCCTCCCAGGAAGCTGCAGCAGAGCGTTTTGCCCGCCGCGTATCGGCCAGGCTGACGGACGGCTCGCAGGATCTGCCCTATGACATCTCCGAGCGCCTGCGCGCCTCGCGCATGCAGGCCCTGGCCCGCCGCAAGGTGCTGGCCCCGGTGCGCGCCCCAGCCCGGGCCAGTGCCCCGGTGGTGCTGGCCGGCGGCTCTTCGGCCAGCCTGGGCGCCGGCGGCGGCGAAGGCAACACCTGGTGGAACGCCCTGGTGTCGGCCGTGCCGCTGATCGCCCTGGTGGTGGGCCTGTTCTTCATCAGCACGGTGCAGGACGAGTTCGGCGCCAACGAGATCGCCGAGGTCGATGCCGCCCTGCTGACCGACGAGTTGCCTCCAGAAGCCTACTCCGACCCGGGATTTGTCCAGTTCCTCAAGACGGCAGCGCAGAATCACTGATTTGGCACACTGCCTGATGCATGCATAACGGAATTCCCGACGCCTCCCCACCATTGCCAGCCATCGTGCTGGCTTTGGTGCTTCTGGGCGCGCTGACCGCCACGGCCGTGACGGTCGTGCAACAGGTGGGCATGGCGCCCGCCACCCTGCTGCCCTCCGCCGCCACGCGCCCCACGCCGACGGCTGCCACCGCCCTGCGCCCCCCCGCCAGCGCCGCCACCGCCTTGCCCTCCGAAGGCCTGGCCGAAGTGGCCGCCGGCCCGGGCTGGGAAACCCTGAACACCCGGCAAAAGCTGGCGCTGTACCCCCTGGCCGAGCGCTGGGCGCAGATCAGCGAGGTACAAAAACGCCGCTGGCTGGCGCTGGCGGTGAACTTTCCGGAGCTGCCCGAGGAGGAACAGGCCAAGCTGCACAGCCGCATGACCGAATGGGCCAGCCTGAGCGCCCAGCAGCGCAGCCAGGCGCGCCTGAACTACGCCAGCACCAACCGCCTGGCCGGCGACAACAAGCTCGCCCAGTGGGAGGCCTACCAGGCCCTGACGGAGGAAGAACGCCAGTTGCTGGCCGCCACCGCCCCGCCCAAACCCCAGGGTGCCGCCACCGCCTTGCGGCCTGTGTCGCCACGCAAGCTGGTGCAGGTGCCGGCCGCCACCCAGGCCAACCCGCTGCGGCCCAATGCGCCCAAGATTCCCCCGGTGACCGAGCACACGCCCCGCGTGGCCATGCCGGTTCCCGTCCCAGCGACGCCGGCATCCGGCGCCCCCGCCCCGGGGCCTGCCGCCCCCACAGTGGTGGAAACCGCGCCCGTGACCGTGCCCAGCGCGGTCCCCTCGGCCCTGCCTCCCCTGGCGCCCGAAGGCAGCGATCCGGCCGCCCCAGCCGCCCCGCCCAGCGCCGACAATTCCGGCCTGTACCCCAACAACTGACGGCGCGGCCTGCGCTGCGCCCGTCCTCTGATCCTGCCGCCCGGAATGTCTGCACCATCCACCTCCAGCACACCGCCCGCAGAGACGCCCCCGCCAGACACGTTGCCCGCCGCCACCCCCAGCCTCATGCGCCGCATGGCCTGCTGGCTGTACGAGGGCATGCTGATGTTCGGCGTGGTGTTCATCGCCGGCTACCTGTTCGGCAGCCTGAGCCAGCAGCGCCACGCGCTGGACCACCGGCATGCGCTGCAGGCCTTCCTGTTCGTGGTGTTCGGGATCTACTTCACCTGGTTCTGGGCCAAGGGCCAGACCCTGGCCATGAAGACCTGGAACATCCGCGTGGTGGACCGCGCAGGCCACCCCATCAGCCAGCCGCGCGCCCTGCTGCGCTATGTGCTCAGCTGGCTGTGGTTCCTGCCGCCGCTGGCCGCCGTGGCACCGTTCGGGCTCTCGGGCGGCGAGACCCTGGTCATCGTCGTCGGCTGGGTCGCCGTCTGGGCCATCCTTGCGCGCTTCCATCCGGCGCAGCAGTTCTGGCACGATGCGCTGGCCGGCACGCGGCTGGTGCATTTCGAGCACCGCAAGAAGTAACCCAACCAACACCCCGGGCAGGAACGGCCTCACCAGTCTTAAGCCCGGCGTCACAACCCTGCGCGACAATCGCGGTTTTTGCTCCCCTATGTCCACCCCCCAGCCCACCGCCCCCGCCAATCCCCAGAAGGCCCGCACGGGGCTCAACCGCATCTGGCACGCGGCCGGCTATTCGCTGGAAGGCCTGCGCGCCGGCTGGGGCGAAAAGGCCTTCCGCCAGGAAGCCATCGCCGCCATCGTGCTGCTGCCCGCCTCGCTGTGGCTGGGCAAGAGCTGGGTGGAGGTGGCGCTGCTGGCCGGCTCGGTGGTGATCGTGATGATTGTCGAGCTGCTCAACACCGGCATCGAGACCGCCATCGACCGCATCGGCCCCGAGTGGCACGACCTGTCCAAGCGCGCCAAGGACATGGGCAGTGCCGCCGTGCTGCTGGCCCTGCTGCTGTGCATCGGCATCTGGGGGGGCGCCATTTTCCAGAGGATCGCGCATGGCTGATAACGCACCGGCTTTCTCCATCTGTGTCTACTGTGGCTCGCGCCCCGGTGAAGACGCCGCCTACACCCAGGCCGCCACGGCCGTGGGCGAGTGGATCGGCGCGCACGGCGGGCAACTGGTCTACGGCGGCGGGCGCAGCGGCCTCATGGGCACGGTGGCCGAAGCCACACGCCGGGCCGGCGGGCGCGTGGTGGGCATCATCCCCCAGGCCCTGGTGGACAAGGAACTGGCCAACCGGGCCTGCGACGAACTGCACATCGTGCAGACCATGCACGAACGCAAGGCCATGATGGCCGAGCGCAGCGACGCCTTCATCGCCCTGCCCGGCGGCATCGGCACCTTTGAGGAACTGTTCGAGGTCTGGACCTGGCGCCAGCTGGGCTACCACGACAAGCCCCTGGGCCTGCTCAACGTGGCCGGCTACTACGACGGCCTGCTGGCCTTCCTGAACCACAGCGTGGCCAGCGGCTTCATGGGCGAATGGCAGATGGGCCTGCTGCACGCCGGCACCGACACCCCCACCCTGCTCCAGACACTGGTAGAGCAAGCCGGCCACAATGCGAGCCAGATTCCACTGCGCTCGGTGATCTGAGCGCATGTGGCCGCGCCTTGTGCGCGGCCAGCCGCTTTTCCGGGCGGCGCACAGCCCGGAAAAGCGGCATCAAACCGCAGCGTCGTCCAGATCGCCGGTGCGGATGCGCACCACGCGCTCCACGGCGGTCACGAAGATCTTGCCATCGCCGATCTTGCCGGTGCGCGCCACGTTGACGATGGCGTCCACACAGCGGTCCACGTCCTCGGACTTGACGACGACCTCGACCTTCACCTTGGGAAGGAAGTCCACCACGTACTCGGCGCCACGGTAGAGCTCGGTATGGCCTTTCTGGCGGCCGAAGCCCTTGACTTCGGTCACGGTCAGGCCGGTCACGCCGCACTCGGCCAGGGCTTCGCGGACTTCTTCGAGCTTGAAAGGCTTGATGACGGCGGTGATCATTTTCATGGTGGCTCTCCTGGGGGATAGGGAAAAGTAAAAAAACTAGATGCTGGCCTGCGCCCGCGATACGGTATCAATTTCTCTCAGCACTCAAACAAGATCGCCACTGGTAGAACTCCCGCAGCCAAGGCCAGGGCTGCCGCGCAAGGGCCGCCAAGCTGCGTATGCAGCGCTTCGCTTGCGTGCGCTGGCAGCGTCCCCCTTCCCGAATTGCACAGCAATTCGAGAGAAGGGGGAAGGCGCGAAGCGCCTCAGGGGGATGGTCATGCTCAAGCTCTGAAACTGTTGGTGATAGGGTAACGCCAATCCTTGCCGAAGCTGCGGCGTGTGACGCGAATCCCCACGGGCGCCTGCTGGCGCTTGTACTCGTTGATCTTGATGAGCCGGGTCACGCGCTCCACATCGGCGCGCGCGAAGCCGGCGGCGATGATGGATTCGATGGGCTCGTCGTTCTCCATGTAGCGCGCGACGATGGCGTCCAGCACGTCGTAGGGCGGCAGGCTGTCCTGGTCCTTCTGGTCGGGGCGCAGCTCGGCACTCGGCGGGCGGGTGATGATGCGCTCGGGGATGGGGCTGGCGCCCGTGCCATAGGGGTCGTTTTCATTGCGCCAGCGGCACAGCGCGAACACGGTGGTCTTGGCCACGTCCTTGATGACGGCGAAGCCGCCGGCCATGTCGCCGTACAGCGTGCAGTAGCCCGTCGACATTTCGCTCTTGTTGCCCGTGGTCAGCACGATGGAGCCGAACTTGTTGGACAGGGCCATGAGCAAGGTGCCGCGGATGCGCGCCTGCAGGTTCTCTTCGGTCGTGTCCTCGGCCAGGCCCGCGAAGTCGCTGGCCAGCGCGGCCTTGAAGGCCTCGAACTGGGGTTGGATGGAAATCTCGTCGTAGCGCACGCCCAGGCGGGCCGCCATGTCGCGCGCGTCGATCCAGCTGATGTCGGCGGTGTACGGCGAAGGCATCATCACCGCGCGCACCTTGTCCGCGCCCAGCGCATCGACGGCAATCGCCAGCACCAGGGCCGAGTCGATGCCGCCCGACAGGCCCAGCAGCACGCCGGGAAAGCGGTTCTTGCCCACATAGTCGCGCACGCCCAGCACCAGGGTGTCCCACAGGTCGGCCTCGGCGCTGCGCAGCGGGGCGATGTCGCCCTTAAGCACCAGCGGGGCAGCGCCGTTGCCGGACTCCACCTGCACGTTGAACAGCACCTCCTCAAAGCCCGGGGCGCGCGCCGTCACAGCGCCATCGGCGCCCAGGGCGAAGGAACGGCCTTCGAACACCACCTCGTCCTGCCCGCCCACCAGGTGGGCGTAGACCAGGGGCAGACCCGTTTCCTTGACGCGCTCGCGCATGGTGTCCTCGCGCTCGGCGCTCTTGCCCAGGTGGAAGGGCGAGGCATTGATCACCGCCAGCAGCTGCGCGCCGGCCGCTGCCGCGTCGCGCGCAGGGCCGGCAAACCAGGCGTCTTCGCAGACCAGCACGCCCACGCGCACACCGGCCACCTCAAACACACAGGGCGCCTGCCCGGCCACGAAGTAGCGGCGCTCGTCGAACACCTGGTAGTTGGGCAGCTCGCGCTTGGCGTAGGTCTGCTCGACCACGCCGTCGCGCAGCACGCTGGCGGCATTGAAGCAGGCGCTGAAGGCCGGGGCATCGGCGCGCACGGCCTGTGGATGCCCGATCACGATGGCCAGGCCTTTCAACCCCGCAGTCTCACGGGCCACGGTTTTCACGGCATCATCGCAGGCGGCGATGAAGGCCGGGCGAAGGAACAGGTCCTCCGCCGCATAGCCGCACACCGCCAGCTCGGGCGTGAGCAGCAACTGCGCTCCCCGGGCATGGGCCTCGCGCGCTGCGGCAATGATCTTCTGCGCATTGCCGGGCATGTCGCCCACCACGAAATTGAGCTGCGCTGTGCAAATGGAGAGCGTCATGGAACTGGAAGAGGCCACCAAGGCCGGGTTGAAGACAACCGCCGATGCAGGCCCACAGGGCATACATGGCTGAATCGGACATTATCGCCCGCGTGCTGGCCTCTCCGCAGGAGGTGGACGCCAATGCCTGGAACAGCCTGCTGGCTTTGCAAAGCCACCCCACGCCCTTTCTGCGCCATGAATACCTCGCGGCCCTGCACGAGAGCGGCAGCGCCACGCCCAAGCGCGGCTGGACACCCCGCTTCATGACGCTGTGGGAGGGCGATGCACTGATCGCCGCCTGCCCGCTGTACCTCAAGAGCCATTCGTACGGCGAGTACGTCTTCGACTGGGCCTGGGCCAACGCCTACGAGCAGCATGGCGTGCCCTACTACCCCAAGGCCACCATCGCCGTGCCCTTCACGCCCGTGCCCGGCACCCGGCTGCTGGCGCGCGATGAAGAGGCCCGCACCCTGCTGGTGCAAGCCGTCTGCCAGTGGTGCGAAAGCCAGGGTGTCTCGTCCGTGCATGTGCTGTTTGCCAGCAGCGACGATGTGAAGACCAGTGTCGATGAAGGCCTGATGCTGCGCCACACGGTTCAATTCCATTGGAAGAACGTGGCCCCCACGCTCGGCACTGGCGTGTCTTCGCTGCCCCCCGAGGGGGCTCTCGCCGCCTTGGGGCGGCCCGGCGCCGGCTCGGCACCTCCTTCAGCCACCGCCGAGGACGCTCCGGCCCGCTACACGAACTTCGACGATTTCCTCGCCAGCCTGGCCCAGGACAAGCGCAAGAAAATCCGCCAGGAGCGCCGCCGCGTGGCCGAGGCCGGCGTCACCTTCCGCTGGTCGCGCGGCGCGGACATCAGCACGGCAGACTGGGATTTCTTCTACCGCTGCTACGAGCGCACCTACCTCGAGCACGGCAACCCGCCCTACCTCACGCGCGACTTCTTCACGCGCATGGCCGCCACCCTGCCCGAGGCCTGGCTGCTGTTCATCGCCGAAAAAGACGGCCACTCCATTGCCAGCAGCCTGATCGCACTGGGCGACCATGGTGACGATGGCCTGGTGGCTTACGGCCGCTATTGGGGCGCACTGGAGCGCGTGGACTGCCTGCATTTCGAGGCCTGCTACTACCAGCCGCTGCAGTGGTGCATCGCCCACGGCGCGGCGCGCTTCGAGGGCGGCGCCCAGGGCGAGCACAAGATGGCCCGCGCCCTGCTGCCCGTGCAGGCCACCAGCGCCCACTGGATCGCCCACCCGGCGTTTGCCGAGGCGGTGGAGCGCTTTCTGGAGCGCGAAGGCCAGGGGGTGGAAGGCTATCTGGAGGAACTGCAGGGGCGCAGTCCGTTCAGGCAGGGGTAGTGCCTGCCCCATCCATTCCAGCGACGGCAGACTGCTCCCGCACAAAATCCACAAACGCTCTCAGCGGCGCTGGCAGGTAACGCCGGCCGGGATAGTAGAGAAACGGCCCGGTGAAAGGCCGCGCCCAGTCTTCCAGCACGGGCACCAGCGCCCCGCTGTCGATGTGGGGCTGCAGCCAGCCTTCGAACATGTGGATGATGCCGCAGCCCGCGCGTGCCACCTCCACCGCCAGGTCCACCCCACCCGCGATGCGCACGATCAAAGGGCCGGACGGGTCCACGACCACCACCTCGCCGGCGCGCTCGAATTCCCAACTGGCCATGGAACCGCTGGCGAAGCGGCCGCGCAGGCAGGCGTGCTGCATCAGGTCGCGCGGGTGCGCTGGACGGCCGCGCGCGGCCAGGTAGGCGGGTGACGCGGCCGTGGCCATGCGCTGCCAGCGCGGGCCGATGGGGATGGCGATCATGTCCTGCTCCAGCCGTTCGTCGTAGCGGATGCCAGCATCGCAGCCCTCGGCCAGGATATCGACGAAGCTCTCCTCGACCACCACGTCGAGCCGGATCTCGGGATAGGCCGCAAGGAAGGGCGGCACGATGGCGGGCAGCACCAGGCGCGCGGCGCTGGCGGGCACGTTCAGGCGCAGGGTGCCGGCCGGCCGGTCGCGAAAGCCGTTGACCACATCGAGCGCGGCCTCGACCTCGCCCAGTGCGGGCCCTAGCCGCTCGAGCAGGCGCGCCCCGGCCTCGGTGGGCGCAACGCTGCGCGTGGTGCGGTGCAGCAGGCGCACACCCAGGCGCGCTTCGAGCCGGCGCACGGCCTCGCTCAGGCCCGAGGCGCTGCTGGTGCCGCCACTGCCGCGCGCGGCTTCGCGAAAGCCACCGCTGCGCGCAACGGCCAGGAAGGCGGCCAGATCACCCAACTGCTCGGCCATGGTGCATACCTCCGCGTGATTGTTCTGAATTCAGCACAACCCGTGCACATTCACCCGGCTTATCGTACACGCCATGCCTGCCTACAGTGGACCCATCGATCCATTCATTGCAAGGAGATTTCCATGACAGCCATCGACCAGGCCGGCACCTATGCGCTCGGCCAACGCACCGTGAAGCGCCTGGGCTACGGCGCCATGCAGCTGGCCGGCCCTGGCGTGTTCGGCCCGCCCAAGGACCGCGCCGCCGCCGTGGCCGTGTTGCGTGCCGCGGTGGAAAGCGGTGTGGACCACATCGACACCAGCGACTTCTACGGCCCGCACGTGACCAACCAGATCATCAAGGAGGCGCTGCACCCCTACCGCGATGGCCTGACCCTCGTGACCAAGGTGGGCGCTCGGCGCGGCGACGATGCCTCGTGGCTGCCCGCCTTCTCGAAGGCGGAACTCACGCAGGCCGTGCACGACAACCTGCGCCACCTGGGCCTCGATGTGCTGGACGTGGTGAACCTGCGCGCCATGTTCAGCGTGCACGGCCCGGCCGAAGGCTCGCTGGAAGAGCCGCTGACGGCGCTGGCCGAGCTGCAGCGCCAGGGCCTCGTCCGCCACATCGGGCTGAGCAATGTGACGGCGCGCCAGGTGCAGGACGGGCGCCGGATCACCCCCATCGTCTGCGTGCAGAACCTGTACAACCTGGCCCACCGCGAGGACGAGGCCTTGCTCGCACAACTGGCAGCCGAAGGCACGGCCTATGTGCCCTTCTTCCCGCTGGGCGGCTTCACGCCATTGCAGTCGGACGCCCTGTCGGCCGTGGCCGTTCAGCTGGACGCCACGCCCATGCAAGTGGCGCTGGCCTGGCTGCTGCAGCGCTCACCCAATATCCTGTTGATCCCGGGCACCTCGTCGGTCACGCACCTGCAGCAGAACATGGCATCGGCCCGGCTGGTATTGCCAGCCGATGCCGTGGCACGGCTGGATGCCATCTAAGTGACCGCGGGCCAGCGCACCAAAAAGACCCACAAAAGCACCAAATTGAGGCAATAGGCCATAAAAGACCCATTTTGGTGCATCACTGCGCATTCAACAGGCTGAAGCGGCTTCGAGAGCTCAGAAGCTCTCCCATTCATCATCGGACGCCGTCGTCGCTGCCGCCCGCGGTGCAGCAGCCGGCGCCTTGGCGGACACCGGTGCCGTGAGCTTGCGTGGCGCCGCGCTGGCCACCGGCGGACGGGTGGCCGGTGAAGCCACCGGCTTCGCAGGGGCGGGACGGGGCGCTGCCGCGGCCTGAACGGGCGGTGCGTCGGCCGACAGCTTGAACACCTCCACGGCCCCGACCAGGGCCTGGGCCTGGTGGCTCAGGCTGCCGGCTGCGGCGGCCATTTCTTCGACCAGGGCGGCATTCTGCTGCGTGACCTGGTCCATCTGCGTGACGGCATCCCCCACCTGGGAGACGCCCTGGCTCTGCTCGGTGCTGGCGGCGCTGATCTCGCCCATGATGTCGGTCACGCGGCGGATCGAGGCCACCACCTCGGTCATGGTCGCGCCTGCTTTGTCCACCAGGGTCGTGCCCTGCTCCACGCGCTCGACGCTTGCATGGATCAGGCTCTTGATCTCCTTGGCCGCATCCGCGCTGCGGCCGGCCAGGCTGCGCACCTCGCTGGCCACCACGGCAAAGCCGCGGCCTTGCTCGCCCGCGCGGGCCGCCTCCACCGCCGCGTTGAGCGCCAGGATGTTGGTCTGGAAGGCGATGCCGTCGATGACACCGATGATGTCGGAAATCTTCTTGCTGCTGTCGTTGATGCCCTTCATGGTCTCGACCACTTCGGACACCACGTCGCCGCCCTGCACGGCCACGGTGGAGGCGCTCATCGCCAGTTGGTTGGCCTGGCGCGCGTTGTCGGCGTTCTGCCGCACGGTGGAACTCAGCTCCTCCATGGACGCTGCCGTCTGCTGCAGTGCGCTGGCCTGCTCTTCCGTGCGGATGGACAGGTCGTGGTTGCCTGAGGCGATCTCGGCGCTGGCCGACGCCACGCCCTGCGCATTGCCGCGCACGCCCGACACGACCTGGGCCAGGTTGTCGCGCATGGCGGTCAGGCCGGTGAGCAGGTAGGCGATCTCGTCGCGCCCCTGCGCCTGGATGGGCACGGTGAGGTCGCCACGCGACACAGCATCGGTGATGTCCACCGCGTTGCCCAGCGAACGCGAGATCTGGCGGATCATCGAGCCGCCCACCAGCACGGCCAGCAGCACGCCCAGCACCACGGCCGCCACGGTCACGGCCCAGATGGTCTGGTAGCTGGCCGCGGCGCGGTCGTACTCCATCTTGGCCTGGTCGAGCTGCACCTGCATGAGCTGGCCCAGCACTTCCTGCAGCGGGTCCATGGCCGGGTACAGGTCCTTGGCGGCAAAAGTGGTCAGCGCGCTGGCATCGCCCCCGCGGAACAGGCCCACCAGGGTTTCGGTCGCGGCATCCGCCTTGGCCTGCAGGGGCTTGAAGCGGTCCACCAGCGTCTTTTCCTCGGGCGCCAGCTTGGTGGCCAGGTAGGCGCTCCAGTTGGTGTCGATGGCCTTGCGGGCATCGGCCACCGACTGCAGGCCCTGCGCAGCAGTCATGCCGCCGTCGCGCACCTTGTGCGCCGCGTCGACCACGTTGACCGCGTACATGTCGGCCACGATCTTGATCTGCTTGAGGGGCACCACCCGGTCGTCGTACACCGATTTGAGCCCGGCGTTGGACTGCCCCATTCCAAACAGACCTGCCCCACCGACCAGCAGGACAAGGCAGCACAACACACCGAGAAGCCCCGCCAGGCGGGTAGAAATCTTGAATCGATTCATGGCCTGTCTCCCGAAGTAACGAACTGTAAACACAGTTCTGCAAGATTCAAGCCAATGCCCGCGATGCCCTCTCAGGTTTCGTTCGGTGGTGTGGGCGCAGGGGGCCGCTGCATGGCCCGCCTGCATTCACAAGCACGAATCAGAAGCTTTCCCATTCATCATCCCCGCCTCCAGCCGCCTTGGGCGCCGGGCTGGGTGCCGCGGCCGGTGCCGCCGCCTTCACTGGAGCCTTGGGTGCTGCCAGCCGGCTGGCCACAGGCGCCTTCACCGCCGCCCGCGCCGCTGGCGCCGCCATGGCCACCGGCTTGCGCACCGCCGGGGC
>NZ_JACHLK010000012.1 GCF_014207955.1 Acidovorax soli | reverse complement strand
TTCCAGGGCCGAGGCCTGCTGTTCGGTGCGGGCGCTCAGGTCGTTGTTGCCCGAGGCAATCTGCGCGCTGGCCGAGGCCACGCTTTCGGCGTTGCTTCGCACGCCCGTGACCACGCGGGCCAGGTTGGTCCGCATGTCTTCGAGTGCAGAGAGCAACTGGCCCATTTCATCCTTGCCATGGGCCGGCATGGCCGCGGTGAGGTCGCCTTCGGCAATGGAGCGTGCCGCAGACACGGCCTGGCCCGCAGGGCGCGTGACCGAGCGCGTGATGGACACGCCCAGCACCAGGGCCAGCGCCACGCAGGCGGCCAGCGTGCCCAGCACCCAGACGCGGGCCGCCTGGAACACCGACTGCACTTCGGCCTGCTCCTGGTCGGCTTGCGCGGAGTTGATCTTCTGCAACTGGCCCAGGGTTTCGGCGGCGGCCACGAAAGCCGTCTCGGATTCGCCGGCAAACAGCCCGGACAAGGCGTCGGCACTCAGGGCCAGGGTGTCGTTGGTGCTGAAGTCCACCGCCTTGGCGACCTCGATCAGGTTGGACTGGAGCTTGTAGTAGGCGGCCTTGCGCGTGCGAAAGGCCTGGAAGGCCTCGCGTTCCTCACCCGGGCTGACCAGCGGTTCGTACTGCGCTTCCACGCGCTCCAGGTCCTTGGCGCGCGCCACCATCTGCTCGGCAAAGGCCTGGACTTCGGCCGTGCTGCGCGCGGTGATCATGCCGGCTTCGGAACGCCGCATGCGGTTCATCAGCACCCGCAGTTCGCCCGTGTAGCCCACGCTGGGCAGCAGGTTGCTCGCGATCTCCTGCGCGTTGTGGTGGATGCGGGACAGCTGGAACAGCGAGACCGCCCCCAACAGGGCCGTGAGCAGCACCAGGGCACAGAACCCCACCCCCAGCTTGAGCCCGATACGCACGTCGGAAATCTTCATATCACCCCTTGGCCATGGCCATCCCTGCCGGGGCGGGCGCGGGATTGCGCACCGCCACCCTGGATGGAACCAGTCTAGCAACGGCGGGGGCTCTGCACAGTGCGGGGTTTCCATGAAAAAAAGCATGCATGCCCGCGAGGGCATGCATGCTTTGTGCGCGGTGGGCCACCCACGGGGCGGCCGCTGCAGGCGATCAGGCCGCGTTGTTCTTGGCCTTGAAGTTGGCGATGCCGTCCATGATTTCCTTCTTGGCGGCGTCCAGGCCTTCCCAGCCCAGCACCTTGACCCACTTGCCGGCTTCCAGGTCCTTGTAGTGCTCGAAGAAGTGGCTGATGGCCTTCAGGCGCATCGGGTTCACGTCTTCCACCTTCTGCCAGTGGGTGTAGATGGGCAGCACCTTGTCGGTGGGCACGGCCAGCACCTTGCCGTCCACGCCGGCTTCGTCTTCCATCATCAGGATGCCGATGGGGCGGCAGGGCACGACCACGCCAGGGAACAACGGGTAGGGGGTGATCACCAGCACGTCCACCGGGTCGCCGTCGCCCGACAAGGTCTGCGGCACATAGCCGTAGTTGGTGGGGTAGTGCATGGCGGTGGTCATGAAGCGGTCCACGAAGATCGCGCCCGATTCCTTGTCCACCTCGTACTTGATCGGGTCGGCGTTCATCGGGATCTCGATGACGACGTTGAAGGCGTCTGGGGCGTTCTTGCCTGGGGGTACGTGGTTCAGGGACATGTCTTTGGAGAGTGGTTTGGAACGATAACCCGCGAGCCCGGTTCAAGGCCCAGAGCGTCGGGATTAACCCTGATTTTAGGCGCATGCCCCTTTCTGCCCGCTTGCAAACCCCTGTTTGCCTGTAAATTGGGTCTGTTGGCCAATCGACTCCGGGAGGAGCACGAGGAAGCAACGCAGCGGAAGCACTACCGGCCTGCGTTGTGTTTCCTTTCCGTGCAACTGAAAAACCAAGGAGAAATGAATGGCTGACAACTCAGCGCTGACGTCCCCTCTGATACTGGCAGTGGTTTGCGGATTGATTGCGGTGGCCTATGGCATCTGGGCCCGCGGCTGGATTCTGGCCAAGGATGCAGGCAACGCGCGCATGCAGGAAATTGCCGCCGCCATCCAGGCTGGCGCAGCGGCCTACCTGGCCCGGCAGTACAAGACCATTGCCATCGTCGGCGTGGTGCTGGCCATCCTCATCGGCGCCTTTCTGGACCTGACCTCTGCGCTCGGCTTCGTGCTGGGCGCCTTTCTCTCGGGCGCCTGCGGCTTCATCGGCATGAATGTCTCGGTGCGCGCCAATGTGCGCACGGCGCAGGCCGCCACGCAGGGCATCGGCCCCGCGCTCGACGTGGCCTTCCGCGGCGGCGCCATCACCGGCATGCTGGTGGTGGGCCTGGGCCTGCTCGGCGTCACGGGCTTTTACTGGGCGCTGGCGCGCGGCGGGGCCACGGGGCCCATGCTGGCCGAAGCGCTCAACCCGCTGATCGGCTTTGCCTTCGGCTCCTCGCTGATTTCGATCTTCGCGCGCCTGGGCGGCGGCATCTTCACCAAGGGCGCCGACGTGGGCGCCGACCTGGTGGGCAAGGTGGAGGCCGGCATCCCCGAGGACGATCCGCGCAACCCCGCCGTGATCGCCGACAACGTGGGCGACAACGTGGGTGACTGCGCCGGCATGGCGGCCGACCTGTTCGAGACCTATGCGGTGACGCTGATCGCCACCATGGTGCTGGGCGCGCTGATGGTGGCCAAGGCCCCCGGCCACGCCGTGGTCTACCCGCTGGCGCTGGGCGCCGTGTCCATCGTGGCCTCCATCATCGGCTGCTTCTTCGTGAAGGCCTCGCCGGGCATGAAGAACGTGATGCCTGCCCTGTACAAGGGCCTGGCGATCGCGGGCGTGCTTTCGCTCGTCGCGTTCTACTTCGTCACGGTGTGGATCATGCCGGACAACGCCATCACGGCCAGCGGCAGCCAGATGCGCCTGTTCGGCGCCTGCGCCACGGGCCTGGTGCTCACCGCCGTGCTGGTGTGGATCACCGAGTTCTACACCGGCACGCAGTACTCGCCGGTCAAGCACATCGCGCAGGCCTCCACCACGGGCCACGGCACCAACATCATCGCCGGGCTGGGCGTGTCCATGCGCTCCACGGCCTGGCCCGTGGTCTTTGTCTGCGTCGCCATCCTGGCGGCCTACCAGCTCGCAGGCCTGTACGGCATCGCCGTGGCGGCCATGTCCATGCTGAGCATGGCGGGCATCGTGGTGGCGCTGGACGCCTACGGCCCCATCACCGACAACGCCGGCGGCATTGCCGAGATGGCCGAGCTGCCCAGCAGCGTGCGCGACATCACCGACCCGCTGGACGCCGTGGGCAATACCACCAAGGCGGTGACCAAGGGCTATGCCATCGGCTCGGCGGGCCTGGCCGCGCTGGTGCTGTTCGCCGACTACACGCACAAGCTGGAGACCTATGGCAAGGCGATTTCGTTCGACCTGTCGGACCCGCTGGTCATCGTGGGCCTGTTCATCGGCGGGCTCATCCCCTACCTGTTCGGCGCCATGGCCATGGAGGCCGTGGGCCGCGCTGCCGGCGCCGTGGTGGTGGAGGTGCGCCGCCAGTTCAGCACCATCAAGGGCATCATGGACGGCACGGGCAAGCCCGAGTACGGCAAGGCCGTGGACATGCTGACCAGCGCCGCCATCAAGGAGATGGTGGTCCCGAGCCTGCTGCCCGTGGTCGTGCCCATCGTGGTGGGCCTGGCCCTGGGGCCCAAGGCCCTGGGCGGCCTGCTCATGGGCACCATCGTCACCGGCCTGTTCGTCGCCATCTCCATGTGTACGGGCGGCGGCGCCTGGGACAACGCCAAGAAGTACATCGAGGACGGCCACCACGGCGGCAAGGGCAGCGAGGCGCACAAGGCCGCCGTGACCGGCGACACCGTGGGCGACCCCTACAAGGACACGGCCGGCCCGGCCATCAACCCGCTGATCAAGATCATCAACATCGTGGCCTTGCTCATCGTGCCGCTGGTGGTGAGCTTCCACAAGGGCTGATACCCTGCAGCCATTGCCCATGCAGCCACGGCCCGCTTCGGCGGGCCTTTTTATTTGCCGAAACGCCCCCTACGCCACCATGCCCCTCACCGTGCAATCGCTGGACCATGTGGTCCTGACCGTCGCCAGCATCCCGGCCACCATCGCCTTCTACGAGCGCGTGCTCGGCATGCAGGCGCGCGAGTTCAAGCCGGGGCGCCACGCCCTGCATTTCGGCGCGCAGAAGATCAATTTGCACGAAGTCGGCACGGTGGTGGACCCCAACGTGCGCCACGCCACGGCGGGATCGGGCGACCTGTGCTTTCTTACGCGCACGCCGCTCGACGAGGTGCTGGTGCACCTGGCCGCCGAAGGCGTGGCCGTGGTGCAGGGGCCGGTGGGCGCCACAGGGGCGCAGCACCGCCTGCGCTCGGTCTATATCTACGACCCCGATGAGAACCTGATCGAGATCGCCAACGAGGTGTGAGATGAAGCCCCCCCTGAGGCGCTCCGCGCCTTCACCCCTCTCTCATATTGCTTTGCAATCTGGGAGGGGGACGCCCCCGGTGCGGCGGGGCGGCCCTTGCACGGGGGTACTGGTTTGGGCCGCGCCAGTCTCATCGGCTGTGGGCCGCACGTAGCGCTACGGAGCATTGAAATCGAGCCCCCTGGCGGCCTCGGCTCAGAACTCCGCGGAGATCGCCGCGCGCAGCAGCATCGCTGCGGGCTCCACCAGCTCCTGCAGGTCGCTGGCGCGGCCCTCCTCGATGGACTGCAGCACCATTTCGTTGATGCCACCCACCACCGCCATGGCCATCTTGGGCTGCAGCGGGGCCTTGCGCAGGCGTTCGCCCGGGCGGTTGTTCACCACGTCGAGCATCAGGTCGGCCAGCTGCTGGTTGGCCCGGCGGCGCGCGGCCAGGCCCGCCGGGCCCAGGCCCAGCATCTCCACGAACAGCGTGCGCAGCAGCACGGGGTTGCGTTCGAGCACGCCGAAGTAGGCCTTGAGGGCCTGCTCTACCTGCGTCTGCCACTCGCTGTGCGGATCGATGGCATTGCGCAGCACGGTGATGGCATTGCCGCTGGCGACCTCGTAGAGCGCGATCAGGCACTCGGCCTTGTCGCCGAAGTTCTCGTAGAAGGTGCGGCGCGAGACGCTGGCCTCGCGCACGATGTCGGCGATGGTGGTGTCGGCATAGCCGCGCGCGGCCACGGCCCGCGCCATGCCTTCCAGCAGGCGGGAGCGGTGCACGGTGGAGGGGCTGGCAACGGTCGGGGCTTCGGTCATGGCGGCGGGAAGGAATTCCTGGGAATATCCGAAAAGGTACTTGACAGTACCACATTCCAGTCGCATCATAGGCGCTTGGTACCACAACGTACCAAAGCCTTTTCACCCCGGGAGCCTGCCATGACCGAACTCGTCGTCCGCCGCCTGCTCATCGACCTCACGGCGCCCTTCGAACGCCACTGGTGCGGTGGCGACGCCTTTCGCACGGCGTTCTTCAATGCGCTGTCGATGAGCTTCCCCGTGGGCGAGCAGTTCTTCATCGACGCCGTGCGCAATGGCCACAAGGCCCTGCCCGCCGAGCGGCAGGCGCAGTACGCCGACGAGGTGCGCGGCTTCATCGGGCAGGAGGCCACGCACCGGCGCATCCATGCGCTGTTCAACGGCCATCTCGACACGCAGGGCCTGGTCAACACCTGGGGGCCGCGCGCGGCCGAGCGCATGAAGCTCTTCGACGGTGCCGATGTGCGCCACCCCCTGGCGGTGACCGCCGCCAACGAGCACTTCACCGCCCTGCTGGCCGAGTGGCTGCTGGCCCATCCACAGGTGCTGGAAGGCGCCGAGCCCCGCCTGGCCACCATGTGGCAATGGCACTGCGCCGAAGAGGCCGAGCACAAGAGCACGGCCTTCGAGATCTACCAGGCCCTGGGCGGCGACCATGCCTGGCGCATCACCTGGTTCCGCCGCATCACGCTGGTGTTCCTGGGCGATGTGCTGCGCCAGACCGTGGGCAACCTGCGCCGCGACGGCACCCTGTGGCGCTGGGGCACCTGGACCAGTGCGGCGCGCTTGCTGTTCGGCCGGGGCGGCCTGGTGCGCGAGAGCTGGCGCCCCTGGCGCGCCTACCTGCGGCGCGACTTTCACCCCAGCCAGCATGGCAGCGACCGCTCCGAGCGCTGGCTCGCCGACCACCGCGATGCCTACACCCCGGTGGGCGCACGCTGAGCCCACCGACCACCCGACGACACCATGACCTTGCACACCACGAACCGGCCGCACACGGCGGCCGGCAGGCCCCGCTTTTGCCTTCGCATGCCCACGCTGCGCGCCGCAGCCGTGCTGTCCCTGCTCGCCCTGCAAGGGCCTGCACAGGCCCAGCCCATGGCCTTCAACGCCGCCCTGGAGCAGCTCACGGCACGCTCCGACCAGCTCGCCGCATCGCGCAGCGCGGTCGAAAGCGCCCAGTTGCGCCGCCAGGCCCTGGCGCGCCTGGGCGGCCCGGTGGTCTCGCTGAGCGGCGCGGCGTATGCCTACAACGCCAACCTGGACCTCGACCTGAACCCCGTGAACCAGGCCCTGCCCGGCGTGCTGCAGCAGCTGCCGCCCCAATTGGCTGGCTCGCTGGCCCAATTGCCCCACCTGCCGGCCAGCTACACCCTGAACCGCCACAAATCGGACACCAGCACCTCGGTCTCTGGCATCTGGCCGATCTACATGGGTGGCGCGGGTGATGCGGCGCGCGGCCTGGTGCAGGCGCAGGCCGCCGAGGTACGTGCCGATGCCGACAAGACCGGCCATGAGGTCACCACGGTGCTGGTGCAGCGCTACTTTGGCGCCCAATTGGCCGAGCAGGCGGCCCGGCTGCGCGAATCGGCCCTGGCCACCATCGAGCAGCACGACGCAGCGGCGCAGAAGATGCTGGACGCCGGCGTGATTGCCCGCGTGGAGCGCCTGCAGGCGCGCGCCGCGCTGGAGGAGGCGCGCCGCAACGCGCGCAAGGCGCGCGACGATGCCGACCTGGCCGCCACGGCACTGGCCCGCACGGTCAAGGCCAGCGAGCGCGTGACGCCCACGAGCCCGCTGTTCGTGCTGGGCCAGCCGGTGGAGCCCCTGCCCTATTTCGTCGATGCCGCCCTGCAGCGCCACCCGGGCCTGGCCAAGGTGGCCGCCAAGAAGGGCCAGGCCGAGCAGTTGCATGCCGCACAGGAGGCCCTGCGCAAGCCCCAGGTGTTCGCCTTCGGCCAGCGCCAGCTCAAGACCGGCCGGGACGCCGACTGGGTAGCCGGCATCGGCGTGCGCTTCACGCTGTGGGACTCCATCGACCGCGATGCGCTGGCGGCCTCGTCCTCACGCCAGATCGAACAGGCCGAGCGCACCGGTGCCCAGGCGCAGAACGACATTGCGCTGCTGGTGGAAAAACGCTGGCAGGCGCTGGAGCAGGCGCGCCGCGCCTACTTCGCCCTGCAACCCGGGCTGGAGCTGGCCGACGAGGTGCTGCGCCTGCGCAGCTCGGGCCTGCGGGCCGGCACCAGCACCACGCTGGACCTGATCGACGCCCAGGTCAACCAGGCCAAGGCGCAGACCGAGCGGGCCCAGGCCGCCCATGACTACGTGAAGGCCCTGGCCGAGCTGCTCGAGGCCTGCGGCCTCTCCGATGAATTTGGCAAATACATGGCGCGTGCCGATGTGAAGGTGGATTGAACATGAGCGATACCAGCAGCAACAACAAGAACAACGGCCGGGGCAGCAAGCCTGCCATGGCCCTGGGCGCGGTGGCCCTGGTGGCAGCGGCCGGCTTCGTGGGCTACGGCCTGTGGAAGGCCTCGCAGCCGGCACCCGAGGTCTTCCAGGGTCAGATGGAGGCGCGCGAGGCCGACATCGCGCCCAAGGTCACGGCACGCATCGCGCAGATCCTGGTGAAGGAAGGCGACCAGATCGTCGTGGGCGCTCCGCTGATCCGCATGGACAGCCCCGAGGTGCAGGCCAAGCTGGCCCAGGCCACCGCGGCGCAGGAGGCCGCCCAGGCCGTGGCCGACAAGGCCCAGCATGGCGCCCGCCCGCAGGAGGTGGAGATGGCCCGCCTGGCCTGGCAGCGTGCCGTGACGGCGGCCGAGCTGGCCGAATCGTCCTACCGCCGCGTGGACGGTCTGGCCCGTGAGGGCCTGGTGGCCGCGCAAAAGCGCGACGAGGCCGAGGCCAACCACAAGGCCGCGCGCGACCAGGCCCTGGCCGCCAAGGCGCAGTACGAGCTGGCGCGCGCCGGTGCCCGGCCCGAAGACCGCAGCGCCGCGATTGCCCAGGCACGCCAGGTGGCGGGCGTGGTGGCCGAAGTGCAGGCCGCCCAGGCCGAGACCGAACTCAAGAGCCCTGTGGCCGGCGAGGTCGCCAAGGTGCTGGCGCGCAGCGGCGAACTCTCGCCCCAGGGCGTGGCCGTGGTCACCGTGGTGGACCTGACCGACCAGTGGGTGGTACTGAACGTGCGCGAGGACCGCCTGCAGCGCTTTGCCATCGGCCAGGAGTTCGAGGCCACGCTGCCCGCCCTGGGCAGCACCGCAAAGCCCGTGCGCTTCAAGGTCTACCACACGGCCGCCCTGCCCGACTTTGCCACCTGGCGCGCCACGCGCGCCGGCCAGGGCTTCGACGTGCGCACCTTCGAAGTGCGCGCCCGCCCGGCCGCCCCCATCGAAGGTGCCCGCCCCGGCATGACGGTGCTGGTGCAATGAGCCAGCGCGCAACGCCCTGCCTCTTGACCACGCCATGAATTCCCTGGTCCACAGCTTTCGCCGCGAGGCACGACGCCTGCTTGCCAGCCCCTGGGACCTGGCCATGGTCACCTGGGTGCCGCTGCTGGCGGTGCTGCTCATGGGCTGGATCTTCTCGGCCGGCATTCCGCGCCACCTGCCCGTGGGCGTGCTGGACGACGACCACTCGGCCCTGTCGCGCCAGTTGGTGCGCATGCTCAACGCCACGCCCGGCCTGCAGGTGGTGCAGCACCACGCCAACACGGCCGAGGCCGAGCGCGCACTGCGCAGTGTGGAGGTCTATGCCGTGGTCACCATCCCGCGCGACTTTGCGCGCACTGTGAAAGAGGGTCGCACGGCCCAGGTCACGCTGCTGCACAACGCGCAGCTGGGCACGCATTCGGGCGTGTTGCAGCGCGATGTGCGCGCCGCAGTGGGCACGCTGTCGGCCGGCATCGAGATGGCGGCGCGCAACAAGCGCGGCGAGCCCGCGAAGGCCGTGCGCGTGAGCATGGAGCCCATCCACACGCAGCTGCTGGCGCTGTTCAACGTGTCCACCAACTACGAGCAGTTCCTGGGCGCGGCGCTGATCCCGGCGCTGCTGCACATCCTGGCCATGACGGCCGGCGCCTGGACCGTGGGCCGCGAGTTGCGCGACCGCTCGCTGGGCGACTGGCTGGGCACGGAAGGCGGCCTGCTGCACACCGCCAGCGCCTTGCTCGGCAAGCTGGCCCTGCCCTGGGCCTCGCTCACGCTGGTGGCGCTGATGGCGCTGGCGGGCATCACCTGGGGGCGCGGCTGGCATCCGCCGGGCAACCTGGCCTGGGTGGCGGTGGGCCTGGCGCTGCTGATGGCGGTGTCGGTCGCGGCCGGCGCGGCGCTGGCGGGCCTCACCCGCTCGCTGCGCACGGCGCTGTCGGGCGCGGGCTTCTTCGCGGCGCCGGCCTTTGCGTTCAGCGGCGTGGGTTTTCCGCTGGCGGGCATGCCGGCCAGCGCGCGCGCCTGGGCCGAGGCCATGCCCTACACGCACTACATCCGCCTGCAGATCGAGCAGCTGCAGATGGGCGCGCCGCTGCGCACCAGTGTCCCCACCGTGGTGGCGCTGATGCTGGCCACGGCCGTGCTGCTCATGGCCGGCAGCGCGGCGCTGCACCTGGCGCGCAGCAAGCCGCAGAGCTGGGGAGGACGGTGATGGACGCACGCTACGAACCTTTGGCCGAGCCATCGAACCTCTTGGGTGCCTGGCTGCAGGCGCTGACCGCCATCTGCCGCGACAAGGGCGTGCTGCTGCTGCTCGTGGCCGCGCCGGTGCTGTACGGCTTTTTCTACCCCTGGTTCTACACCGACGAGGTGCTGACACGCGTGCCCGTGGCCGTGGTCGACCTGGACGGCAGCAGCCTGTCGCGCCAGATCACGCGCTTTGCCGAGGCCGACCCGCGCATCGAGGTGCGCCTGGTGACCGCCAGCGAGCGCGAGGCACAGGAGGCGCTGTGGCGCGGCGAGGTGGAAGGCTATGCGCTGCTGCCGCGCGACCTCAAGCGCAGCGTGGTGCGCGGCGAGGAAGCCCTGGTGCGCGTGGAAGGCAATGGCGCCTATGCACTGCTCAACAAGGCCGTGCAGTACGGCTTTGCCGAGGCCGTGGGCACCGTGTCCGCCGGCATCGAGATGCGCAAGCTGCAGGCCGCGGGCCAGAGCGCCCAGCAGGCCGCCGCCAGCCGCAACCCGGTGCAGCTGCAGATGGTGGCGCTGTTCAACCCGACCGAGGGCTATGGCAGCTTCGTCGTACCCGCCGTGGCGCTGCTCATCCTGCAGCAGACGCTGCTCATGGGCGCGGCCATGCTCACCGGCACCTGGGTGGAGGCTGGCCGGCACCGCGCCCGTGCCCGCACCTGGATGGGCCGACTGCTGGCACTGTGCACGCTGGGCTGGGCGAGCGGCGCCTTCTACTTCGGCTGGATCTTCCTGCTGCACGACTACCCGCGCGGCGGCAACCCGCTGGGCGCCCTGGCGCTGCTGGCCTGCTACGTGCCGGCCATCGCGGCCCTGGGGGCCCTGGTCGGCCTGTGGGTGGGCAACCGCGAGCGCGCACTGCAGGTGCTGCTGTTCACCACGCTGCCGATCGCCTTCGTGGCCGGCTTCTCGTGGCCCGTGGAAGCCCTGCCCGAGGCACTGCAGTGGCTGCGCTGGCTGCTGCCCAGCACCTCGGGCGTGCAGGCCTCGCTGCGCCTGAACCAGTTGGGTGCGCCGCTCGTGGCCGCCTTGCCCCAGCTGTGCGCCCTGGTGGCGCTGGGCACCGTGTGCACGTTGGTGCTGCTGACCTGGACGAGGCCCAGGCCATCTGCCTGAGGATCTTCACCACCTGGTCAGCAAGCCCGCGTACCATCGCAGGTATCCTGCTACTCCCCAGAGAAGATGGCCTTGACACAATCCGCACCGCCCGACAAGGCTTTCAGCGACGGCAACGCCCCACACTACCAGCGCCTCGTCCAGGGCGTGCTGGCGGATTCCCGGCAGTTGATGGAGCGCGTCGCCGAGGCGACGCGCATGTCCCTGCAACAGCGCCAGGACCAGGCCCGCACGCCGGGCGAGCACCAGGGCATGCTCGAAGCCCAGCAGCAGCTCATGCGGCTCACCTCGGTGATGGGCGAACGCTACCCCGGCGCGCTGCGCAAGGCACTCGAACAGCAGACCACGGCACCGGGGGAGGAAAAACCCTCGCGCTCGCTGTTCACCATCCATTTCGACGAGCTCGAACTGATGGATGAGTCGCAGGTCACCGAAAGCATCGAACGCGCCCGCGCCACGCAGGTCCTGGCATCGGCCGTGGAAGGGCCGCTGGCCGACCTCGACGCGCTGGTGTGCGCCGCCCGGGGCCTGCCCCGGGTGCAGCCCGAGCACAACCCCCTGCGCCCCGAGGTCTTCCTGCAGGCGCTGCAGGCCGTGGTATCGCAGATGCAGGCCCCGGCGCAGGTGCGGCAGGACTGGATGGCCCACATGGCCAAGGCCTTGGGCAGCGAGCTGCGCGGGCTCTACCTGGCCCAGATCGACAAGCTCAAACAGGGCGGCGTGCAGCCCGCAGGCTACGCCATGCGCCAGGCCGACGGCCAGGTGGTGTATGTGGCACCGGCCGGCGATGGCGTATCCCCCGGGTTCGGGGCCGAAACAGGCATGGGCATGGACTTGGGGCTACCCGCAGCGGCAGGCTCCGGCGACCCGCTGCTGACGCTGGACCGGCTGCGCCGCCTGCTGATTGGCGAGTTCAGCAGCCAGGCCGCGCCGGCACAGCCTCCGGCGGCGGACGAGCCCTTCGCGGAACGTTTTGCACGCGAATTCGAGAGCCCGGCCGTGCTTCCCCAGATCGATCCGCCCGCCACGGATTTCGCCATGACCGTGCCTGCCGCCTTCGAGGCGCTGCAGGAGATGAACCAGGTCGGCCAGATGATGGAGCGCCTGGGCGCCCAGCCGGGCAACGGCCCGGGGCAGCGGCGCGCGGCGGGCCTGGGGGATGCCCTCAGCATGGAGGTCGTCGCGCTCATGGTGGACAACATCGCGCGCGACAGCCGGCTGCCCTGGCCCGTGCAGCAGTTCGTGCGGGCCCTGGAGCCCGCCCTGATGCAGCTGGCGCTGGCCGACCCACGTTTCTTCAGCAACAAGGAACACCCCGCGCGCCGTCTGCTGCAGGACATCACCGACCACGCCATGGCCTTCAACGGGGCCGAGGCGCCCGGCTTCAAGCACTTCATGCGCTCCCTCATGGACTTGGCCGGCCCGCTGGCCTCGGCCACCATCGAAAGTGCCGACGACTTCGAGCAGGTCCGCCAGCAGTTGCACGCGCAATGGGCAGGCGGCGAGCAGGCGCGCGAACAGGAGCGCCAGCGTGCCATCGAGGCGCTGCAGCACGCGGAGCAGCGCCATCTGCTGGCGGCCCAGATATCCGGCGAAATCCGGCTGCTGCCGCAGATCGACCACATTCCCGGCGAGATTGCCCAGTTCCTGCTCGGCCCCTGGGCCCAGGTCATAGCCCAGGCACGCCTGGCCGACAAGACCGGCAGCGCCGACCCGGGCAGCTACCAGGAGCTGGTGGGCATCCTGGTCTGGAGCGCGCAGCCCGAGCTGACCCGCATGCACACCGGCGAACTCGCGCGCCTGATTCCCCAACTGCTGGCCCGGCTGCGCGATGGCCTGGCACTGATCGACTACCCCGCGGACAGGACCGAAGCGGTCTTCGAGCAATTGATGCAGTTGCACCAGCAGGCCTTCCAGGGCGGGCCCAAGCCCGCCGCTCCGTCCCATTCTCCAGCGCCGCCACCGGGCGCGGAGTCTGTGGAGCCACCGGACCTGCTTCTGGATGAAGAGCCATGGGTCGCGCCATCGGAAGCCCAGGATTCCGGCTTCATGGACGACTTGCAGCCCTCCGTGCCTGGGGATCTGGAACCCCTGCCGACCCCCACCCCGGCGGATGCACCCGCCAGGCCTGCGCTGGCCGTCGGCAGCTGGGTCAATCTGCTGGTGGCAGGCCAGTGGGAGCGCACCCAGCTGTCCTGGGTCGGCTCGCACGGCACCTTCTTCCTCTTCACCAACGCCTCCGGCCGCACCCAGTCGATGACGCTGCGGCTGCTTGACCGGTGCATCCAGCAGGGCAGCCTGCAGGTGCTCAGCCAGCAGCCTGTGGTGGACGTGGCCCTGGACGCCGTCGCGCAGACCGCCATGCGCAACAGCGTGGAAGGCAAGCAGTAGGTCAGGGGTTCACAGGGGCGTTCTGCCCCTGTCTGCGCAGCACCAGCATGCCGAACAGCGGCGCCATGATGTACATGCTGACCGAGTAGATGGCCGCCGGCAGCGCGAGCTGGAAGTTGTTCAGCACCGACAGCGCGATGAAGATCGCCAGCGTGGAGTTGTGGATGCCGATCTCGAAGCCGATGGCCGTGGCCATGGACTTGTCCATGCCCAAAGCACGCGGCAGGAAATAGCCCACGCCCAGGCTCAGCGCGTTGAACAGCAGCACGGCCGGCCCGATGTCGGCAAACGAGGCCGACAGCGCCGCCCACTCCTTGGCGATGGCGATCAGCGCAAAGGCCGCCAGCACCAGGGCGCTGAAGAGCTTCATGGGCTTTTCCATGCGTGCGCTGAAGGCCGGCGCACGCCGGTGCACCCACATGCCCACGACCACGGGGATGAGCACGATCACGATCACCTCCAGCACCTTGCCGAACTGCAGCGGCACCACCTGGCCGGTCTTGGCGAAGGTGGCGATGGCCCAGTTGGTGATGAGCGGCAGGCTCACGATGGACAGCAGCGTGTTGATGGCCGTGAGCGAGATGTTCATCGCCACATTGCCGCCGAACAGGTGGCTGAAGAGGTTGGCCGACACCCCGCCCGGCGAGGCCGCCAGCAGCATCAGGCCCACGGCGTAGAGCGGCGGCACACCGAGCAGCACGATGAGGCCATAGCAGGCCGCAGGCAGCACCAGCACCTGCAGCACCAGGGCCAGCAGCACGGCACGCGGGTACTGCAGCAGGCGCCTGAAATCGGCCACGGTGAGCGACAGGCCCAGGCCGAACATGACCAGGCCCAGCGCGATGAACAGCAGCGTGGGCAGGATGGAAACAAAACTCATGGGATATGCACGCGGCCATGGGTCGGCCGCGCTCCTGTGAAAAAGCCCACGGCACCGCCACGCAGTGCCATGGGCAAGAAATCAACGATCGGAGAAGCGCGGGATCAGACGGTGGCCGCGGGGCCGGTGCGCAGACGCACGGGGCCGCTGCACTGCTCGATGGCGTGCTGCACATCCTTGCGCAGGCCCATGAGGAAGCCCAGCTCGGCGACCACGAACAAGGGCCCGATGATCAGACCCACCAGGTCGTCCACGAAGGCGGGCTTGCGGCCTTCGTAGTAATGGCCCACGAACTGGATGACCCAGCCCACGGCGAACAGGCCCACGCCCGTGGCCAGCCACAGCGTGGTGCTTTGCTGCGCCAGCCACTGGCCGCCGGCCAGCATGGCGGCCAGCAGCGTGGCCATCACCAGGCCGTAGCGCGTATCGAGCCGGAAGTAGAAAACGCTGGCCGCGATGGCCGCCACCAGGGCCAGGCCCACGGGCAGCCCGCCCAGCAGCCACACCGGGCGCGAGAGCAGGATCACCACGGCGAACATGATCATGGGCACGCCCACGAAGTGGGTGTGGATGTTGCGCGGGTCGCGGTGGTAGTCGGCGTACTGGGCCAGGTGGTCGATCAGGGTTTTCATGGGTGTCTCCTGGTATTGTTTTGAGCAGCATCCATACTCGCCCGATGCCCGGCCACAGTCTGTCGGAAAGCCGACACAACGCCCTGCCCCCTTTCCCGCCTCGTCCCGTCCCGCCCTGCATGACCGACCCCGCCGCCCACCTCCCCGTGCTCCAGACCGGCCGCTGGTTCGCCCACCTGCCCCCCGATTTCGCCCAGCCGCTGCTGGCCATGGCCCACCTGCGCCAGTTGGCGCCGGGGGAGGTGCTCTTTCTACGCGGCGATGCGCCCTGCGGCCTGTACGCCGTGGTGCGTGGCGCGATCAACATTTCGGGCACGGGCGGGCGGGCCGACGAGGCACGTGCCGCCATGCTCACGCGGCTGGAGCCGCCGCACTGGTTTGGCGAGATCTCCGTGTTCGACAATTCGGCCCGCACGCACGATGCCCATGCGGCCGAAGCCAGCACCCTGCTGCAGATACCGCACGAGCCGCTGCAGGCCTGGCTCACCGCCCACCCGCAGCACTGGCACGCGCTGGCCCTCTTGCTCACCGACAAGCTGCGCACGGCCTTCGTGGCCATCGAGGAGCTGGCCCTGCTGCCCGCCGGCCAGCGCCTGGCGCGCCGCCTGGTGATGATGGCCGAGGGCTACGGCCAGTGGACGGCCGAGGGCCAGTCGCGCCGGGTGATCGGCATCTCGCAGGAGCAGCTGTCGCTGATGCTGGCGATCTCGCGCCAGACCACCAACCAGATCCTGAAGGACCTGGAGGGCCGTTCCCTGGTGCGCGTGCACCGCGGTGAGGTGGAGATCCTGGACCTGGCGGCCTTGCGCGCCACCTGCTACTGAAACGATAGCGACCAGCATCTGCGGGTTAGCAACCCGTCTGGCTGTCCATTAAAATACTAAGCACACATTGCATTTCCGGGCACAATCGCACCATGCAACTGAACTACATCGCCAACGCCTCCGTGCCGTCTTCGTCGGGTCGCACGCTGCCCGTGATCGACCCGTCCGACGGCCAACCCTTCGACGAAATCCAGCGCAGCAATGCCGACGACATCGACGCGGCGGTGCATGCGGCGCGCCAGTGCTACAACGCCGTCTGGCAGCGCCTGGCGCCGGCCGAGCGTGGCCGCCTGCTGCAGCGCCTGTCGGCCAAGGTGCTCGAGCATGCCGACGAGCTGACCGCGCTGGAGCAGCGCGACTGCGGCAAACCCACCAAGCAGGCGCGTGCCGACACGCTGGCGCTGGCGCGCTACTTCGAGTTCTACGCCGGGGCCTGCGACAAGCTGCATGGCGAGACCCTGCCCTACCTGGACGGCTACAGCGTGCTCACCTGGCGCGAGCCGCACGGCGTGACGGGCCATGTGATCCCCTGGAACTATCCGATGCAGATCTTCGGCCGCAGCGTGGGCGGTGCCCTGGCCGCCGGCAATGTCTGCGTGGTCAAGCCGGCTGAGGACGCCTGCCTGTCGCTGATCCGCGTGGCCCAGCTCGCGGCCGAGGTGGGCTTCCCCGCGGGGGCGATCAACATCGTCACCGGCTACGGCCATGAGGTGGGCGACGCGCTGGCGCGCCACCCGGGCATCGACCACATCAGCTTCACCGGCAGCCCCAAGATCGGCACGCTGATCCAGCAGGTGGCGGCCGAGCGCCACTGCCCCGTGACGCTGGAGCTGGGCGGCAAGAGCCCGCAGATCATCTTCGCCGATGCCGACCTCGATGCCGCCGTGCCGGTGGTGATCAACGCCATCGTGCAGAACGCCGGCCAGACCTGCAGCGCCGGCTCGCGCGTGCTGATCGATTCGCTGATCTATGAATCCCTGCTCGAGCGCCTGGGCAAGGCCTTCGAGGCCCTGCGCGTGGGCCCCGCGGCCATGGACCTGGACGTGGGCCCGCTGATCCGCCAGACCCAGCAGCAGCGCGTGTGGGACTTCCTGTCGGACGCACAGGTGGCCGGCATCCCCATGGTGGCCCAGGGCGTGGTGGTGGACGAATCGCCCGAAGGCGGCTTCTACCAGGCCCCCACGCTGCTGCGCGACGTGCCGGTGCAGCACCGCCTGGCACAGGAAGAGGTGTTTGGCCCCGTGCTCTCGGCCATGGCCTTCCAGGACGAGGACCACGCCGTGGAGCTGGCCAATGCCACCCAGTTCGGCCTGGTGGCCGGCATCTGGACACGCGACGGCGCGCGCCAGTTCCGCATGGCCAAGCGCGTGCACAGCGGCCAGGTGTTCATCAACAACTACGGCGCCGGTGGCGGCGTGGAGCTGCCCTTCGGCGGCGTGAAGTCCAGCGGCTACGGGCGCGAGAAGGGCTTCGAGGCGCTGTACGGCTTCACCACGCTCAAGACCGTGGCCATCAAGCACGGTTGACCAGTCCCCTGCCCCGCGCTGGCCGCGGGACAGTGCGATTTGCGAAGATTCTTTTTTCTCCCATGCCCCTGAGCCCCCCCGCCCCCCGCACCGCCCGGCATGTCCGGCGTGTGACCTACCAGGGCTTCGAACGCGACGATGGCCTGTGGGACATCGAAGGCGAGCTGCACGACAGCAAGGCCTACGATGCCCCCGTGCACCGCGGCCAGGGCATGCGCCGTGCGGGCGAGCCCATCCACCACATGCTGCTGCGCGTGACGGTGGACCGCCAGCTCGTGGTGCAGGCCATCGAGGTGGCCATGGATGCCCACCCCCTCAAGGACTGCCCGCTGGCCCAGGCCGCACTGCAGCAGATGGTGGGCTGCAGCATGACCCGGGGCTGGCGCCAGTCCATCCAGAAGCACCTGGGCGGCGTGGCCAGTTGCACCCACCTGCGCGAGCTGCTGTTCAACCTGGCCACAGCCGCCTTCCAGTCCGTCACGGCCGTGTTCGCGCCGCCCGCCAACGGCGACCCGCCGCGCCACCTGGGCCAGTGCACGGGCTGGGACTTCAACGGCAATGGCGTGAAGGAACACTTTCCGCAGTTCTATGGCCGCGAGCCTGTGCCCGCCCTCAAGGCCGAGACCGCAACCCCGCCTGCCGAGCGCTGACCTTATCCGCCCCCTTTTTACCGCCCCATTTTCCAAAGACAGGGAGACACTCCATGCGTGCACAGAACAAGTCCGTCATCGTCACCGGCGCCGGCAACGGCATTGGTGAGGGCATCGCGAAGCGCCTCGCGGCCGAAGGCGCCCAAGTCATCGTCAATGACATCAACGAAGCCGGCGGCCAGCGTGTCGTGGCCGAGATCACCGCAGCCGGCGGCACGGCCGCCTTCTTCAAGGCCGACGTGACCCACTCGGCCCAGGTCAAGGCCCTGGTCGATGAAGCCGTGCGCCTGTACGGCCGGCTCGACGTGATGGTCAACAACGCCGGCTGGACGCACCGCAACCGCCCCATGCTCGAAGTGAGCGAGGAAGAGTTCGACAAGGTCTATGCCATCAACATGAAGAGCATCTACCTCTCGGCCATCCACGCCGTGCCGGCGCTGCGCAAGGTGGGCGGCGGCAGCATCATCAACATCGCTTCCACCGCCGGCCTGCGCCCGCGCCCGGGCCTGACCTGGTACAACGGCTCCAAGGGCGCCGTGATCATCACCAGCAAATCCATGGCGGCCGAGCTGGGCCCCGACAACATCCGCGTGAACTGCATCAACCCGGTGTTCAACCCCGACACCGGCCTGGCCGCGGAGTTCGCGGGTGGCCCGGTGGACGATGCGCGCCGCGCCAAGTTCCTGGCCACCATCCCGCTGGGCCGCTTCTCCACCGCGCTGGACGTGGCGAACGCCGCGCTGTACCTTGCCAGCGACGAGGCCTCGTTCATCAATGGCGTGTGCATCGAAGTGGACGGCGGCCGCTGCGTCTAATCCGGCAACAGCCCCCTACGGATTTCGGGGGCAAGCTGCGGTGCAGCATGCCCCCAGCCGCAACTGCGGCAAAATCGGCCCCATGGCCGAACGTGTGATCCCCCTGGTGGACCAGCGCATCGCCGCCCTGAAGGCGGTGGTGCCGCTGCATGCCCAGGCGCCCACGGGCCACCTGGTGGACACGCGCGGGCGCCCGCTGCGCGACCTGCGCATCAGCGTGACGGATCGCTGCAACTTCCGCTGCAGCTACTGCATGCCCAAGGAAGTCTTCGACAAGGACTACCCCTACCTGCCGCACAGCGCGCTGCTGAGCTTCGAGGAGATCACGCGCCTGGCGCGGCTGTTCCTGGCGCATGGCGTGCGCAAGATCCGCCTCACGGGGGGCGAGCCCCTGCTGCGCAAGAACCTCGAAGCGCTGGTGGCGCAGCTCGCGGCGCTGCGCACGGTGGACGGCACGGCGCCCGACCTCACACTCACCACCAACGGATCGCTGCTGGTGCGCAAGGCCCGTGCACTCAAGGAGGCCGGGCTGAACCGCGTGACGGTGAGCCTCGATGGCCTGGACGACACGGTGTTCCGGCGCATGAACGACGTGGACTTTCCCGTGGCCGACGTGCTCGCGGGCATCGAAGCCGCGCATGCGGCCGGCCTGTCGCAGATCAAGGTCAACATGGTGGTCAAGCGCGGCACCAACGACCACGAAATATTGCCCATGGCGCGGCACTTTCGCGGCACGGGCACCACGCTGCGCTTCATCGAGTACATGGACGTGGGCGCCACCAATGGCTGGCGCATGGACGAGGTGCTGCCTTCGGCCGAGCTGATCGCGCGCCTGCGCGCCCACCTGCCCCTGGTACCGCTCGACCCGGCCAGCCCCGGCGAAACTGCCGAGCGCTGGGGCTATGCCGACGCCAGCGGCCGGCACGACCCGGCGCTGGGTGAGATCGGCGTGATCAGCAGCGTCACGCAGGCCTTCTGCCACGACTGCAACCGCGCACGCCTGTCCACCGAGGGCCAGCTCTACCTGTGCCTGTTCGCCACCCAGGGCCACGACCTGCGCAGCCTGCTGCGCGGCGGCGCGAGCGACGAGGCCATTGCCTCGGCCATCGCCCCCATCTGGCAACAGCGCGGCGACCGCTACTCCGAGCTGCGCAGCAGCCTGCCCGCCGACACCGCACCCGGGCCGCGCCGGGTGGAGATGAGCTACATCGGCGGATGATGCGGCGCCGGCCTTTCTTTCATTTGCTTGCATGCGCGGGGCCGAGGCTGCCCGCGCCCACCCTCCTCCATGATTGACATCCAGGACATCACCGGCCTTGTGCTGGCCGGCGGCCGCGGCTCCCGCATGGGCGGGGTCGACAAGGGCCTGCAGGGCTTTCGCGGCATGCCGCTGGCGCTGCACACGCTGATGCGGCTACAGTTGCAGACCGGCGCCACCATGGTCAACGCCAACCGCAACCTGGCGGCCTACGAATCATTCGGGGCCCCGGTGTGGCCCGATGGGCTGGCCGACTACGCCGGCCCGCTGGCCGGCTTCATGACCGGGCTGGAGCGCTGCGAGACGCCGTGGATGCTGACGGTGCCCTGCGACACGCCCCTGTTTCCGCTGGACCTGGCGGCACGCCTGGCCGCTGCGGCCGAGCAGGCGGGTACCAGCATCGCCATGGCGGCGGCCCCCGAGGCCGATGGCAGCGGCCACGTGGCCGTACGCCCCCAGCCCGTGTTCTGCCTTCTGCGCGTGGAGCTGCTGGAGAGCCTCACGGCCTTCACCCAGGCCGGTGGCCGCAAGATCGATGCGTGGACCGGCCAGCATGCCTGCGCCATCGTGCCGTTCAACGCGCCGGGCGACGACCCGCAGGCCTTCTTCAATGCCAATACCCTGGCCGAGCTGCATGCGCTGGAGGCCGGCACACCCCATGAGCGCCCATGAAGACCCTCGCCCAGATTGCCGCTGAACTGCAGGGCTACGACCCCAAGGCCCTGAGCGTGGGCGACGCCAACGCCTTCCTCGCGCGCCTGGTGCAGCCGGTGCAGGGCACCGAAACCCTGCCCCTGTTCAATGCACTGGGGCGCGTGCTGGCCAGCGACGTGGTCTCGCCCGTGAGCGTGCCGCCGCACGACAACTCGGCCATGGACGGCTATGCCCTGGCCGGTGCCCAGCTCGTGCCGGGCCAGCCGCTCACGCTGCGCCCCGTGGGCACGGCCCTGGCCGGCAAGGCCTGGGCAGGCACGGTGGCCACAGGCGAGTGCGTGAAGATCATGACCGGCGCCATCATGCCGGCCGGCCTGGACACCGTGGTGCCGCAGGAATTCACCACCACCGGGGCAGACGGCCACATCACCATTGCCGCCGACGTGCTGCGCCCGGGTGACAACCGCCGCTTCAAGGGCGAGGACATCCGGGAGGGCAGCGTGGCGCTCGCGCAGGGCGAGCCGCTCACGCCGGCCGCGCTGGGCCTGCTGGCCAGCCTGGGCCTGCCCACGGTGGCGGTGTACCGCCGCCTGCGCGTGGCCTACTTTTCCACCGGCGACGAGATCCTGAGCCTGGGCGAGGCCCCGCGCGAAGGCGCGGTGTACGACAGCAACCGCTACACCGTGTTCGGCCTGCTCACGCGGCTAGGTGCGGAGGTGATCGACCTCGGCGTGGTGCGCGACGAACCCGCCCTGCTGGAGGCGGCCTTCCGCCAGGCGGCCCGGCAGGCCGATGCCATCATCACCAGCGGCGGTGTGAGCGTGGGCGAGGCCGACCACACGCGCACCATGATGAAGCAGTTGGGCGACGTGGCCTTCTGGCGCATCGCCATGCGCCCGGGCCGCCCCATGGCCGTGGGGCGCCTGGCCAGCGACGCGCCGGGCGGCCGCAATGCCGTGCTCTTCGGCCTGCCCGGCAACCCCGTGGCAGTGATGGTCACCTTCCTGGCCTTTGTGCGCCCCGCCCTGCTGCGCATGATGGGCAGCAGCCACAGCCCCGTGCCCCTGATGCGCGCCACCAGCACCGAGGCCCTGCGCAAGAAGCCCGGCCGCACCGAATACCAGCGCGGCACCGTGAGCACGGCGCCCGATGGCAGCCTGCAGGTCTGCACCACCGGCAACCAGGGCTCGGGCGTGCTCAGCTCCATGGTGCAGGCCAACGGCCTCATCGTGCTGCACCATGGCCAGGGCGATGTGGCGGTCGGCGAGGCGGTGGATGTCATGGTGTTTGACGGGGTGGTGTAGCCCCCCTGAGTCGCTTCGCGCCTTCCCCCTGAGGGGGACGCCACCCGTGGCCTGGCAAAGCCAGTTCCACGGTGGCACTGGCCTACGGAGCGCCAGTTGCATTGGCGGTTGGAAAGTCACAGTGTCATCAATAACTGACACGCCCATGCGGTGATCGCCTCTCGCTTACCCTTGCCATGGTGGCCTACGCTAGGCCAAGCCCCATCTGGACAAGACCCCCTATGCCCTACGCAGCCCAACACCTTGTACAACCCCCGTCGCGCGATGAAGTGGACCAGTTGGCCGGTACCACCGTCGTCGAGTTCGGCACGCCCTGGTGCGGCCACTGCCAGCGTGCCCAGCCGCTGATCGAAGGGGCGCTGAAGGACCGGGCCGATATCGCCCACATCAAGGTCGAGGATGGCCCGGGCCAGCGCCTGGGCCGCACCTTCGGCGTGAAGCTCTGGCCCACCCTGGTCTTCCTCAAGGATGGCAAGGAAGTGGAGCGCCTGGTGCGCCCGCAGCAGGCGGCCGATGTGCAGCAGGCCCTGCAGGCCCTTGCCGGCTGACCCTCTTCAGCCCCCTTCTTTCTTGTTCTTCTTCATGGCCAGCAGGTAGCCCACGCGCAGCGCGCGGTGCAGGCGGAACCTGCGGGCGAGCGGGTTGTAGCCCAGGCCACGCGCATCCTGAAGGACCAGGCCGGCCCCGTGGGCATGGGCGGTGAGTTCATGCGGACGGATGAACTTGCGCCAGTCATGCGTGCCCACGGGCAGCAGACGCAGCACGCGCTCGGCCCCAAACACCGCAATCAGCCATGCAAAGGGCGTGCGGTTGATGGTCGAGAAGAACACCCAGCCACCGGGCTTGACCAGCCGCGCACAGGCCTCGATCACCTGACGCGGATCGGGCACATGCTCCAGCATCTCCATGCAAGTCACCACGTCGTAGCTGCCGGGCTGCTCTGCCGCCAGCTCCTCGGCCGATACGTGGCGGTAGGCCACACTCGCACCGGTCTTGCGGGCGTGCAACGTGGCCACCTGGAGCAGCTTGTCGGCCAGGTCGATGCCCAGCACATCAGCCCCGCGCCGGGCCATGGACTCGGCCAGGATGCCGCCCCCGCAGCCCACATCGAGCACGCGCTTGCCGGCGAGCGACACCGCCTCGTCGATCCACTGCAGGCGCAGCGGGTTGATCTCGTGCAGCGGTCGGAACTCGGACTGCGGATCCCACCAGCGTTCGGCCAGTTGCTGGAATTTGGCGAGCTCGGCGGCATCGAAATTGCTATGGGCCATGGTGCTGCTCCTTGGATAAATGGGAAAGATCGATCGGCTTACCAATGGCCTTGGGCCCGGTTCCAGCGGTAGAGCCGGCGGGCAAAGGCGTTATAGGCAAGGTCGGTGAGGCGGCGCACACGCCACCAACGCAGCGGTGCAGACAGCCAGCCCCAGCGCGGCACGCGCCGCAGGGCCGAGGCCACGGCGTCGGCGCCCACCTGCATGCGCCCATCGCCATCGGCCACGTGCAGGCGCTCGCGCACCGCTTCGAGCTCCAGCCCCAGGGCGCCGAGCACCTCGGGGTGCTGGTGCACATCCACCCACTGCAGCTCTTTGTCAGCGGCAAGACGCTCCCGCAGGGCGCATATGCCGGCATCGCAGACCGGGCAAGCACTGTTGTAGTAGACGGTGGCGGGGGAACGGGGGGTGGGGGCCATGGCCTTCTCCTTTGCCATCATCATACTTATATTTAGTTAAATACCTAAATATTTAATTAAATAATTTCACCACCCAACTGGCTAGAATGCGCGGATGGAAAAGATCTTCGAAGCGCTTGCGTCCACCCCCCGGCGCAAGATTCTGGCCTACCTGTCCGAGACCGAGCTGTCCGCGGGTGAGATCGCCGCGCGCTTCGAGATGAGCAAGCCCTCGCTCTCGCAGCACCTCAAGGTGCTGGAGAACGCGGGCCTCGTCACCTCGGAAAAGCGCGGCCAGTTTGTCTACTACAGCCTGCTGCGCGACAACCTGGCCCACACCCTCACGGGCTTCATGCAGAGCGTGTGCCCCGTGTCCACGGGGCTCAAGAAGGAAAGCCGCGCCCTGGCCCAGAGCAAGGCCAAGGCGGCGGCATCGAAGACCAAGCCCGCCGAGGAATAGCCGTTCAACCCCGTCCAGCAAATGGCATGTTCGATGCCATGACGGTCATATTGAGCACGTTCGCAGACAACGGCAGGCCGGCCATGTAGCTCACGGCCTCGGCCACGTGCTTGACGTCCATCAGCGGCTCGGTAGACATGGTGCCGTTGGCCTGGCGCACGCCTTCGCCCTTGCCCATGCGGGCGGCCAGGTCGGTCAGCGCATTGCCGATGTCGATCTGGCAGCCCACGATGTTGAATGGGCGGCCATCGAGCGCCAGGCACTTGGTCAGGCCCAGCACGGCGTGCTTGCTGGCCGTGTAGGGGCTGCTGTAGGGCCGCGGCGTGTGGGCCGAAATCGAGCCGTTGTTGATGATGCGCCCACCCTGCGGCGACTGGCGGCGCATGAGGCCGAAGGCTGCGCGCGCGCACAGGAATACGCCGGTGATGTTGGTGTTCACCACGTCCAGCCATTTCTCCACGGGCAGTTCGTCCATGGGCACGGCGGGCGCGCCGATGCCGGCATTGTTGAACAGCACGTCCAGGCGGCCGCACTCCTTCTCGACGGTCTGGAACAGCGCATCGACGCTGGCCGGGTCGCGCACATCGGAGGTCACGGCCAGGGCCTTGCCGCCCGCCGCCTGCACTTCGGCCACCAGGGCGTCGAGCAGTTCGGTGCGGCGGCCGGTGGCCACGACGAAGAAGCCATCCTTGGCGAGCTGCCGGGCCACGGCCAGGCCGATGCCGCTGCCGGCGCCGGTGACGAGAGCGACTTTCTGGGCGGGAAGAGAGGACACGCAATAACTCCTGATGGGTGGAAAAACGAGAGCGAAGGCACCACCTTACACGGCGCCATGCGATTCCACGTAAAGAGCGTACAGCGAATGGCTGCTGGCCATGTAGAGCCGGTTGCGCTTGGGCCCACCGAAGGCCAGGTTGGCGCAGCGCTCGGGCAGGCGGATGAAGCCGATGGGCTTGCCCTCGGGGTTGAAGATCTTCACGCCATCCATCTCTTCGGACTTGCCCGTGGGCAGGTGGGCCTTCATGCCGCCGCCGATGTCGGTGGGCTCGGCCGCCACGGCGCCGGTGTAGCCCCAGCCGCACCACAGGTTGCCGTCGCGGTCGACCTTGAAGCCGTCGAAGGCGCCGGGGCCGGCGGCATCGATGAGCTTGGTCTTGTTGGACACCGTGGCGCCGTCGGCCGACACGTCATACGCCCAGATGCTGCGGTGGGGCGTGCCCTTCCACTCCACCACGTAGAGCTTCTTCTCGTCGGGCGAGAAGGCGATGCCGTTGGGGTTGACCAGGTCGGTGATCACCGCGGTGAGCTTGCCGTCGGGCGCGATGCGGTAGACGTTGGTCGTGGCCTGCTCGGGCGTGGCGCGCGAGCCCTCCCATTCGCCGTTGATGCCGAAGGTGGGGTCGGTGAACCAGACGCTGTCGTCCGACTTGACGACAACGTCATTGGGTGCGTTCAGGCGCTTGCCCTCGAAGCGGTCGGCCAGCACGGTGATGCGCCCATCCTTCTCGGTGCGGGTCACGCGGCGCGTGACCGAATGCTCGCAGGTGATGAGCCGACCCTGGCGGTCACAGACATTGCCGTTGGCGTAGTTGACGTTGGTCTTGTGCACCGAGAACTGGCCGGTCTTCTCGTCGTACTTCATCAGCCGGTTGTTCGGGATGTCGCTGAGCAGCAGGTAGCCGCCCTGGGGGAAGTAGGCCGGCCCCTCGGCCCAGCGCATGCCCGTGCCCAGTTGCTCCACCGTGCTGCTGTAGATGCGGTACTTGGTGAAGCTCGGGTCCAGGATGAACACCGACGGGTCGGGGTAGCGCTGGTTGGGCTTGAAGTCGAAGGCCTGTGCGCCGGCCAGGCCGCTGAGCGCGGCCACGCCGGTGCCGGCCGCCGTTTTGAGGAACTGGCGGCGGGCCTGGTTCTGGGTTGTCGTCATCTCTCTTGTCTCCTGTTGTGGTTTTGAATGAAAGGAATCGGAATTGAGTTGATCTTCAGGTCACTGGTGCGGGATTGAAGAGCACAAGGGCGTTGTGCAGCTTCCACTGCTCGGCCCAGGTCTTCTTGCGGCCACTGGCCACATCGAGCATGAGCTCGAACATCTCCCAGCCCACGTCGGCGATGGTCTTCTCGCCCGTGGTGATGGTGCCGGCGTTGATGTCCATCAGGTCGTGCCAGCGGCGCGCCAGGTCGTCGCGCGTGGCCACCTTGATGACGGGCACTTCGGCCAGGCCGTAGGGCGTGCCGCGGCCGGTGGTGAAGACGTGCAGGTTCATGCCGGCAGCCAGCTGCAGCGTGCCGCAGATGAAGTCGCTGGCGGGCGTGGCGGCGTAGATCAGGCCCTTCTGCTTGAGCTTTTCGCCCGGAGAGATCACGCCCGAAATCGGCGAGCTGCCCGACTTGACGATGGAGCCCATGGCCTTTTCCACGATGTTGGACAGGCCGCCCTTCTTGTTGCCGGGCGTGGTGTTGGCACTGCGGTCCACACGGCCGCGCTGCAGGTAGGCGTCGTACCAGGCCATCTCGCGGATCATGGCGTCGGCCACCTCGGGCGAGGAGGCACGCGAGGTGAGCTGGTCGATGCCGTCGCGCACCTCGGTCACCTCCGAGAACATCACGGTGGCGCCGGCGCGCACCAGCAGGTCGGTGCAGTAGCCCACGGCGGGGTTGGCGGTGACGCCCGAAAAGGCGTCGCTGCCGCCGCACTGCACGCCCACCACGAGCTCGCTGGCGGGCACGGTTTCGCGGCGGCGCGCGTTCAGGCGCTCCAGGTGCAGCTCGGCCTGGCGCAGGATGGAATCGACCATGGACATGAAGCCCACATGCGCATCGTCCTGCAAGCAAACCACGTCGAGCGGGGTCTCCGCGCTGGCGCCGGTGTCGGCCGCGTTGCGTTCATCCACCAGGGGAATGCTGCCGGGCGGCAGCAGGCGCTCGGGCTGCAGCTTCTCGCAGCCCAGGCTCACCACCATGACCTCGCCGCCGAAGTTGGGGTTGAGCGAGATGTTGCGCAGCGTGCGGATGGGGATCACCGCGTCGGGCGCGTCGATGGCCACGCCACAGCCGTAGGTGTGCTCCAGCGCCACCACGTCGTCCACGTTCGGAAAGCGCGGCAGCAGCTCGCTCTTGATGCGCTGCACGGCGAAGTCGGTGACGCCCGCCACGCACTGCACGGTCTGCGTGATGGCCAGGATGTTGCGCGTACCCACCGAGCCATCGGCATTGCGGTAGCCCTCGAAGGTGTAGCCCGTGAGGGGCGGCTGCGGCTCGGGCTTGACCGTGGCGATGGGCAGGCCTTCGAGTTCGCGCGCCTCGGGCATGCGCAGCAGGCGCTCGTGCACCCAGCTGCCCGCAGGGATGGGCTTTAAGGCATAGCCGATGGGCACGTTGTAGCGGCGCACCTCGCCGCCTTCGGGAATGTCCACCAGCGCCACCTTGTGCGCCTGGGGCACCTTGTCCACCAGGGTCAAGCCCGAGGGGAACACGGTGCCCGCAGGCAAGCCCCCATCGTTGGCGACGATGGCGACGTTGTCGCGCTCGTCCATCTTGATGTGCAGGGGCGGCCGCGCCGGGGTCGTGGTGGATGCGGTGCTATCGGTCATGGGGGGTTTCTCTGTGCTGTTTTTCTCAATCCAACGCTGGCGCATCAGGGCCGCGTTCCGACCTCGGCCACTTCGCGCGTCCAGGCACGTGCCTGCTCGCTCAGGCTCAGGCCCAGGCCGGGGCGCGTGGGCACGAGCATGCGGCCGTTCTTGATCTCCAGGCGCTCGTTGAACAGCGGCTCCAGCCAGTCGAAATGCTCTACCCAGGGTTCGGTGGCGTACACGGCGGCCAGGTGCACGTGCAGCTCCATCGCGAAATGCGGGCCCAGGCTCAGGCCCGCATGCTCGGCCTGCCCGGCGATCTTGAGGAAGGGCGTGATGCCGCCCACGCGCGGGGCATCGGGCATCAGGTAGTCGGCCGCGCGGTGGCGGATCAGCTCGCCGTGTTCGGCGGCGCTGGTCAGCATCTCGCCGGTGGCGATGGGGGTGTCAAAGGTCGCGGCCAGGGCAGCGTGGCCCTCGAAGTCGTAGGCGTCGAGCGGCTCCTCGATCCACACCAGGTTGAATTCTTCGAAGATGCGGCACATGCGCTGGGCCGTGGGGCGGTCCCACTGCTGGTTGGCGTCCACCATCAGCGGCACCTGCTCGCCCAGGTGCTTGCGCACGGTTTCCACGCGCTGGATGTCCAGTGCCCGGTCGGGCTGGCCGACCTTGAGCTTGATGCCGCCGATGCCGCGCTCGATGGAGGCGCCCGCGTTCACCACCAGTTGCTCGATGGGCGTGTGCAGAAAGCCGCCCGAGGTGTTGTAGCACTGCACCGAGTCGCGCTGCGAGCCCAGCAGCTTGGACAGTGAGAGCCCCGCACGGCGCGCCTTGAGGTCGTACAGCGCCACGTCGAAGGCACCGATGGCCTGGGTGGACATGCCGCTGCGCCCCACCGAGGCGCCGGCCCAGCACAGCTTGGTCCACAGCCGCGAGATGTCGCTCGGGTCTTCGCCGATCAGCGCGGGCGCGATCTCCTTGGCATGGGCGAACTGCCCGGGCCCACCCGCGCGCTTGGAATAGCTCAGCCCCAGGCCCTTGTGGCCGTCCTTGGTCTCGATCTCGGCGAACAGCATCGCGATCTCCGTCATGGGCTTCTGGCGGCCGGTGAGCACCTTGGCATCGCTGATCGGGTTGGCCAGCGGCAGGTAGCACGAAGAGATGCGGACCCAGGCGATGGAATCGCCAGCGGCGGAGGAGGTGGAGGCTGTCATAGGAGGGAGCTGAAAACGAACAGGAAAGCAGGAGCCCCAAGGCTGTGCCTTGGGGCAAGTGACGCATCAGTCGATGGAGATTTTTCCGGTCTCGATCACCGTCTTCCAGCGTGCGTATTCCTTCTTCTGGAATTCCGCGAACTGGGCCGGCGTGTTGACGACCATCTCGAAGCCGATGCCGACGAACTGGTCCTTGACCTTGGGGTCGTTGAGCGCTTCTGCAAAGGCCGCGTGGGCCTTTTCGCGCACGGCGGGCGGCAGGCCCTTGGGGGCGACGATGGCCTGCCAGGACGTGACCTCGACGTTCTTCACGCCGGCTTCGGTCAGGGTGGGCACATCGGGCAGCACGGGCGAACGCGCGGCGCTGGTGACGGCCAGGGCGCGCATCTTGCCGCCCTTGATGTACTGCACCACCGAGTTGACGTTCTGGAACGAGGCATCGACCTGCCCGCCCATGATGTCGGTGTGCGCCGGGGCGCCGCCCTTGTAGGGCACATGGATGGCGGTGGTGCCCGTCTGCTGCCAGAACAGCTCAGCCGTGAGGTGGTCGCTGGAGCCGTTGCCGGCCGAGGCAAAGGTCATCTTGCCGGGGTGGGCCTTGAGGTTCGCGATCACGTCGGCCACTGATTTGAACGGTGAGTTGGTGGGCACCACCAGCACATTGGGCGACTGCACGGCCACCGTGATCAGGTCGAAGTCCTTGAGCGCGTCGTACTGCATGCCCTTGAGCAGATGCGGCGTGATGACCAGCGGGCCGAGCGAGGTGACCAGGAAGGTGTAGCCATCGGCCGGCGCACGCTTGACGAAGGTGGCGCCGATGGTGCCGGTGGCCCCGGCCTTGTTGTCCACCAGGAAAGACTGCTTGAGCTTGTTGGTCAGCAGCGGGCCCACGGCGCGCGCCACCTGGTCGGTGGAGCCACCGGGCGGGAACGGCACCACCAGGGTGACGGCCTTGTCGGGCCAGGCCTGGGCATGCGATGCAAGTGCGGCCAGGCCCAGGCACAGGGCGGTGAATGTCTTTTTCATGCGTTGTCTCCTTGTTGGTAAACGGCCTTGCAGCCCATCACCCAGGGGCGGGCAGCTTGGCCGGGAGGGAAAGCTGCACTTCCCCACAAAATGGTAACGTTGTCATTTTTGGCAAATGAAGCAGCCCCGTCGGGTGCCTCATTCTTCCGAAAGCTTCAGCCTTCGTGAAAGTGCCTTTGCTACCGTTCGGCGCGAATGATATCGTTGTCATTTTGTGCAGTCAACCGGAAAAATGCGCGGAATCTGCAGACCCGCCACGGGGAATGCCGCCCAGGTTGCCAACACCGGAAGGCGCCCGGAATTTTGGTAGGGTACGGGCTTCGCTTCTTCTCCATCTTTTGCGCCAGCGCGGCCCTGGCTTTGCCGTACCCGTCCATGAGCACCCCCTCCCCTCACCACAAACCCGTCACCCTGCACGATGTGGCCAAGGTCGCGGGCGTGTCGCTCATCACCGCATCGCGCGCGCTGAGCAACCCCGGCGTGGTGTCGGACAAGACGATTGCCAAGGTGCGCGAAGCCGTGGAGGCCACGGGCTACATCCCCAACCTGCTGGCCGGGGGCCTGAAATCCAAGCGCAGCCGCATGGTGGCAGCCATCGTGCCGGCGCTGTCGGTGTCGCAGTTTCTGCCCACCGTGCAAACGCTCACCTCGGCCCTGGCCGCCGGGGGCTACCAGGTCATCGTGGGCCAGACCAACTACGACGCCGAGCGCGAGGAGGCCGTGCTCAACACCATGATCAGCCGCCAGCCCGACGGCATCGTGATGACCGGCCTGGTGCAGTCGCAGAAGGCGCGCGAGCGCCTGGTGCGATCGGGCATTCCCGTGGTCGAGACCTGGGACCTGAGCGACCGGCCGGTGGACATGGTGATCGGCTTCTCGCACCTCAAGGTGGGCGGTGCGGTGGGCGGCTATTTCCTCTCGCGCGGGTGGAAGAAGGTGGGCGTTGCCACCGGCAGCGACCACCGCGCCATGCTGCGCCGCGAGGGCTTTCTGGCCACCCTGGGCCGCAGCGATGTGCCCACCGCCGTGGTGCCCGCGCCCAGCAGCCTGGCCCTGGGCCGGCGTGCGCTGGCCGAATTGCTGGACCAGGAGCCGGGTCTGGAGGCCGTGTGCTGCAGTTCCGACACGCTGGCCCACGGCGTGCTGGTGGAGGCCCAGGCGCGCGGCCTGCGCGTGCCCGAGGACCTGGCCGTGGTGGGCTTTGGCAATGCCGAGTTCGGCGCGCACATGGTGCCGTCGATCACCACGGTGCATGTGGACGGGCCCGGGATCGGCAGCCTGGCCGCCCAGCTCATCCTGGCACGCTGCAACGGCGAGACGGTGGAGCAGCCCATCGTGGACCTGGGGTTCCGGCTGATCGAGCGGCGCTCCACGTCAGTGGACGCTGCGTAGTCACTCACTGCGCCCCAAGCGCACGGTAGCCAGCAAAGCCAGCGCCACGCAGGTGGCACCCGCCCCCACCAGAAAGGCCGTGGTGATGCCAAACCACTGCGTGGCCACCCCCACCACCGGCCCCGTCACGCCCAGCGCAATGTCGGCAAACGCGATGAAGTTGCCCACCGCGCGGCCGCGCTGATCGGGTGGTACCGAGCGCGTGGCGAGCACCCCCATGGCCGGGAACACGAGCGAGAAGCCCAGCCCCGTGAGCGTGGCGCCCAGCACGGCGATGGTGGGGCTGGTGGCCTGCCAGATCAGCACCTGGCCCACGGCCTCGAAGGCGAGCGAGCCCACCGCCACGGCCGTGGCGCCAAAACGGTCCGGCAGGCCCGAGCCGACCAGGCGCACCAGGATGTAGGCCGCACTGAAGCCCAGCAGCGCGGTGCCCGCATGCGGCCAGCCATGGGCCGCGTAGGCCAGCGTGAGAAAGGCCGCCATGGCCGCATAAGGCACGGTGGCCAGTGCCAGCACCAGACCCGGCCGCCAGATGAGGCCCAGCACGCGGTGGAAGGGCACGCGCTGCTGGCCGCCCGAGCCGGGCACGGCCGGCAGCCGCAGCGCAATGGCCCAGGCCACGACGGGCGTGAGGCATGCGAGCGCCCCCACACCGGCAAAGCCGAAGGATGGCTGCACCGCCAGCCCCAGCGGTGCGCCCAGGCCCAGCGCGGCATAGATGGCAATGCCCACCCAGGACATGACGGCGCCGGTGCGCGCCGGCCCCACGCGCGCAATGCCCCAGCTCATGAGGCCGGTGAGGAACAGGCTTTCACCGAGGCCCGCCACCAGCCGGCCAAGCAGGACCAGCGCCAGGCTGGCCACAGGCGCCAGGGGCAGCAGGCTGGCCAGCACATAGGCCAGGCCCGCGCAGGCCGTGAGCGGCAGGCCCAGCAGCACGGCAAAGCGCGGCCCGCGCTGGTCGCTCAAGGTGCCTGCCTGGTGGCGCGTGAGCAAGGTGGCCAGCGACTGCAGGCCGATGGCCCAGCCGACGGTGGCCGCGCCGAAACCCAGGTGGTGGCCCACTTCCAGCGCCAGGGCGCCGAGCGGAACGCTGATGGACAGAAAGCCGAGAAAGACCGCCAGCACCACGGGGGCCAGCCCCGCGAACACGGACGAGGATGCTGGCGCCGCACCTGGCAGGCGGACGGAAGAAACGGAAGAGAGAGAAGACGAAGAAGAATGCGGGATACGTGACGTCATGAAAGCGCGCCTTTAGAACGCCGAGACACGCCCTTACTGGGCTCCTCTCGACAAAGGACGCGTTGGATGACGGTAACGCTTACGACAGGCCGGCAAGCGGCTGCGGGGCGGATTATGGCGTGCGGTTTCGCTGCCCGTCAACCGCATCGGATAAAAAATTTTCCGATGCGACTACGGGCAAGCCGCGCATGCGGGGTCAGCCGCGAACCGCCTTTTCGATCGCGGCCACATCGATCTTCTTCATCGGCATCATGGCCTGGAACGCACGCTGGGCCACGTCGCCGCCCTGGGCCATGGCATCGGTCAGCACGCGCGGCGTGATCTGCCAGTTGATGCCCCAGCGGTCCTTGCACCAGCCGCAATGGCTCTCCTGCCCGCCGTTACCGACGATGGCATTCCACAGGCGGTCGGTCTCGGCCTGGTCGTCGGTGGCGATCTGGAACGAGAAGGCCTCGCTGTGCTTAAACTGCGGGCCGCCGTTCAGGCCAATGCAGGGGATGCCCGCGACGGTGAATTCCACGGTGAGCACCTTGCCCTTCTTGCCGCCGCCGGGGTAGTCCGACGGTGCCTGGTGCACGGCCGTCACCTTGGTGTCGGGAAAGGTCTGGGCGTAGAAGTTGGCAGCGGCCTCGGCCTCGCTGTCGTACCAGATGCAGACGGTGTTCTTGGCGGCGGGCATGCAGGTCTCCGGTGTGGAAAACGGCCAGTGTGTCGCGTCCAAGGCCTGCCTGCAACCCACGCGCTGTAGGACGCGAGCTTGATCGGATTGGCACAGAATGCGATTGGCGCGGCACCCTTTGAAAGTACCTCGGAACCTAGACTTTCCCCACACCCACTACCAGGAACCGACATGCCTTTCAGCACCCCACCCTCCTTCACCATGCACAGCCCCGACATGGCCGATGGCCGTGTGGCCCGCGCGCAGTTTGCCGCCGGCGCCATGGGCGGCCCGGGCGACAACCTGTCGCCGCAGATCGAATGGCAGGGCGCACCGGCCAGTGCGCAAAGCTTCATCGTCACGATGTACGACCCCGATGCGCCCACCGGCTCGGGCTGGTGGCACTGGGCCGTGGCCAACATCCCTGGCAGTGCCCGCGCGCTGCCGCGTGGCGCAGGCGTGGCAGGCACCAGCGCTCTGCCATCGGGAGCGGTGGAGATCAACACCGACATGGGTGTGCCCGGCTATGTAGGCCCCCTGCCCCCTCCCGGCGAAACGCACCGCTACGTGCTCACCGTGACCGCGCTCGATGTGCCGCGGCTGGACCTGCCGCCCACGGCCACGCCGGCACTGCTGGCCTTCATGGCCGGGGCCCACACGGTGGGCAAGGCCAGCTTCACCGCCATGGGTGCACGCTGAGCGCGCCAGCACGGAGCACAACCCCACCATGCGCCCACGCCATGCCGTACCGGACGGAGCCCACCTGGCCCGCAGCATCCACGCCCTGCCCGGCGTGGGCATGGCCGCCCATGTGCTGCAGGGGCGCGGGCTGGAGATCCTGCGCATGCGCATGGACCAGCCCGCGCTGATCCTGGTCGACCAGGGAACCAAGACCGTGCGCTCCGAGCGCGGTGCATCGGCCCGCGCCAAGCCCGGGCAGGCCATCGTGGTCGACGGGCAGCAGACGGTGGACTTCACCAATACCGTGCCCGAGGGCGTGGCGCACTACGAGGCCCGCTGGCTGGTGTTCGACACCGCGCTGCTCGAAGACCCCGGCTACCAGGCACGCGCGGCACGGTTGGAGCAGCAGCATGCCAGCGTGCGCCTGCTGCCCAAGGTCGCAGCGCCATTGGCCAGCGCCTTCGAGCGCGCTGCCCAGGCCCTGGCACCCGATGCGGCCTTGCCCGAATCCATTGCGCGCCTGCGCGTGCTGGAGGTGCTGCACTGGCTGCTGGAGCAGCACGGCGTGGCCTTGCGTGTGCCGCAAGCGCATGCCGATGTGTCCGCCAAGGTGCGCGCCCTCATCACGGGCCGGCTCGACACCGAATGGACCGCCGGCCGCATCGCCAGCGCGCTCGCCGTGTCCGAGGCCACACTGCGCCGCCGCCTGGTGGCCGAAGGCGCTTCGCTGACCCAACTGCTGGTGGACACGCGCATGGCCACCGCGCTCACGCTGCTGCAGGCCACCACGCAGCCGGTGTCGTCCATCGCGCTGTCGGTGGGCTACGAATCACCCTCGCGCTTTGCGGTGCGCTTTCGACAGCGCTTCGGTTTTGCACCCACAGCGGTACGCGGCCATGAGCGCGGCGCCGCGTGATCTTTCTATTCCTCCATCTCACGCCCACGACACCCCATGCTCAAGATCCACCACCTGGGCCATTCCCAGTCCGAACGCATCGTCTGGCTCTGCGAAGAGCTGGGCCTGCCCTATGACCTGGTGCACTACACACGCGATGCCACCACGCGACTTTCGCCGCCCGAGCTCAAGGCTTTGCACCCACTGGGCGCGGCGCCGCTCATCGAAGACGGCGACCTGCTGCTGGCCGAGTCGGCCGCCATCGTCGAGTACATCATCGTCAAGCACGGCGGTGGCCGCCTGAAGCTGGGGCCTGAGCATGCCGACTACGCGCAGTACCTGTACTGGTTCCACTTCGCCAACGGCAACCTGATGCCCGTGATCGGCCGCATGATGTCGGTGAGCCGCTCCCAGCTGCCAGCGGACCACCCGGTGCAGCAGAACGCGCAGCTGCGGCTGGACCGGGTGCTGGCACTGGTGGAGGCCCGCCTGGGCGAGGCGATCTGGCTCGCGGGCCAGGAGTTCACTGCCGCCGATGTGATGAGCGTGTTCCCGCTGACCACCATGCGGCTGTTCCAGCCGCTGGACCTTACACCCCACCCGAACATCCGCGCCTATCTGCAGCGCATCGGGGCGCGACCTGCGTACCGGCGTGCGATGGCGAAGGGGGATCCGGATCTGGTGCCGTTGCTGGGGTGAACCCCTGCCCACAGGACGCCGATGATCCGCCATGGTGGCTGCCGATCGTGTTTCCACAATAATCGCCCACCCCGTCTTCCGCCTGCCGCTACATGCCACCAGCCGCCAAAAAATCAGCCCGCCCCAGCGGACGCGCCTTGCGCGAGCGCTGGGGCGACCCGGTCTTTCTCGCAGAAGCCCTGCCTGCCATCGAACACATGCTGCGAACCCGCCAGTTCCATGCGGCAGACCTCAGGGGCATGGCCATGGCCACACCGAACGCGATCCCCCCATTGCAGCAACAGAATCTCTACAACGCCCAGCTGACGGAAGTGGACCTGTCCTACTGCCACGTGGCAACGTCGATCGCCAGCTCGAACTTCGTTCGCGTGCAGTTCGACCATGGATGGCTGGAGCAGGCCTACGCCAAGTCATCCACCTTCACCGACTGCAGCTTCGTCTCTGCCAAGGTGGGTTTTGTGGCCGATGACGCGGTATTCACCTCCTGCAACTTCCAGTCGTCCAAGTTCGTGAGCCACTGGTGGTCCGGGGGCGCGCTGCGGGCCCGGTTCGTGAACTGCGATTTTTCCAACGCCCATCTGCGCCGGGTCGCTTTCAGGGCGAGCCGCTTTGAGGGCTGCACTTTCGATGGATGCCTCTTCGACGAATGCGACATCCGAGGCACCCGATTCGACGGTGCCGAACCCGTTTTCAGGGACTGCATGGTCCTCACGGCCTCCAGTCCCTCCAGCAGTCACTGAAGACCGGCGCTCGCCAGCAGACTCCCCCGCTTACAGCCGACCTTGGGTGAACACCCCGATCCGCTCTGCCGTATCCGGGTCTGCAAAGCAGGCATTCGCCGCTTTGCCCTCTGCCGCCAGCGCCTCTTCGATGCGCGGCCCCAGGCCCGAGGTCAGCACGCGCTTGAGGCGTGCGGTGGCGCCGGCCGAGCGGGTGGCGACCTCGGCGGCCAGGGCCAGGGCGGTGGGCAGCATCTGGTCGGCGGGCACCACGCGGTTGACCAGGCCCAGGGCCTTGAGGTCTGCGGCGCTCTGGCGTTCGCCCAGCACGATGAGTTCCATGGTGCGCTGGTGGCCCAGGGCCTGGGGCAGCAGGTGCGTAACACCGCCGGTGACGAAGTGGCCCAGCGCCATTTCGGGGAAGAAGCAGACCAGGGTGTCTGCCGCCACCACCATGTCGCAGTTGAGTACCCACTCGAAGCCGCCACCCACGGCATAGCCATGCACGGCGCCAATGACGAGCTTGGGGCCGAACATGATGTCGCGCGTGATCTGCTGGATGCGCTCGCAGTGCTCGGCGATGGCGGCGGGGCTTTCGGACTGCTCGCCGAACTCCTTGAGGTCGTCGCCCGCGCAGAAGGCGCGACCCGCGCCGGTGAAGACGATAGCCCGCGTGGCGGGCTCGTTCTGCGCAGCCTGCAAGGCGGCGTGCAGGTCCACCAGCAGGGTGCCGCTGATGGCGTTGAGGCGCTCGGGGCGCTGCAGGGTGACGATGCTGACGGCGCCCTCGATCGTATGGGTGGCAAAGCTCATGGTGGGTCTCGCTTTCTTCGTTTGTTGGATGGTCAATTGGCGGTGCGCTGCGTGTCGGTCTCGCGGTCCCACGTTCCCGGCGCAATGCCTTCGGCCTGCAGGCGGAATTTCTCGACCTTGTCGGTGGGGGTCTTAGGCAGTGCGGACAGCAGGCGCACATAGCGTGGCACCATGAAGCGGGCCATGCGTTCGCTGCAGTGCTGCGCAAGGTCGGCCGGCGTGAGGCGGCTGCCAGGGCGCAGCACCACGCAGGCCATGACCTCTTCCTCGGTCATGTCGCTGGGCACGCCGAACACGGCGCTTTCGAGCACGTCGGGGTGGGTCTCGATGCCCATCTCGACCTCGGCGGCCGAGATGTTCTCGCCGCGGCGGCGCACGATGTCCTTGGTGCGGCCGACGAAGTACATGTAGCCGTCGGCATCCTGGCGCAGCAGGTCGCCGGTGTGGAACCACAGGTCCTTGAACGCGGTGAGCGTGGCCTCGGGCATGCCGTAGTAGCCCTGCATCAGCAGGCCGGTCTGCTCGGGGCGGATGAGCAGTTCGCCGGGCTGGCCCACGGGCACTGCGGCGCCCTGCGGGTCTGCCAGGCGTGCGCTGAAAGCAGGGTCCACCTTGCCGCACGAGCCCGTGCGCCGCGGCTCATGCAGGGGCGTGTACATCACGCCGCCGGCCTCGGTGGAGCCGTAGAGCTCCACCAGGCGGCAGCCGAAGCGTTGCTCGAACGCTGGCGCAAAGGCCGGCAGGGGCACGCCCCAGCCCAGGCGGGCGCGGTGGTCGCGGTCGCGCGGTGACGGAGGCTGCTTCCACAGCATGGTGACCGTGGCGCCCATGAAGTCGAACACGGTGGCCTGCAGGGCGCGCACCTCGTCCCAGTAGCGCGAGACGCTGAAGCGCTCGCCGATGGCGGCCACGCCGCGCAGCAGCAGCGCGGGCACGATGGTCATGACCGTGGCGTCCAGATGGAACATCGGGTAGGGGCAGTACAGCACGTCGTCGGGCCGCAGTTCCAGCCCCGCGATGAAGAGCCGCGCCTGGGCCAGCACGAAGCGGTGCGCGATCATGGCGGCCTTGGAGCGGCCGGTGGTACCCGAGGTGTAGAGCAGCAGGCACAGGGCATCGGGCGCGACCTCGGGGCGCGGCAGGGCCAGCGCGGTGGGCTCCACGCTGCACAGCAGGCTGTAAGGCTGGCAACCATCGGGCAGTGCGCCACCCTCGCCCACCAAAAAGACCTGGGTGGCGGTCGCCAATTCGGGCTGCACCTCGGCCCACTGGGCATGCAGGGTGGCATGCACCACGGCCAGCCGGCTTTCCACCAGGTTGACGGCGGCGGCCAGCGCCGCGCCGCGGAACGAGGTGTTGACCGGCGCCGCCACCGCGCCCAGCTTGGCCAGGGCGAACCACAGGATCGCCATCTCGATGCAGTTGGGCAGCATCAGGCTGACATGGTGGCCCGCGCGCACGCCCTGGGCGTGCAGGCCGGTGGCCAGGCGGTCGCTGGCCTCGTCGATCTGGCGGTAGGACCACTCGCCCGCGGCCATGCGGATGAAGGGCTGCTGCGGCACCTCGGCGGCGGCACGGCGCAGTTCGGCACCGAGGGAAGGGGCAAGGGGAAGAAGGGCGTTGGCCATGGCGGATGCAGGATAGGAATTGCCATGCCAAAGGGCAAGGACCATGCCATCGGCGATGCGGGCCTTCTCTCCCCTGCGGGCACGCCAGAACCTCGGCAGGAAGCGAACCGATTTGCTACAAACGTTCAATTATTGAACGTTGTATATTGCAACACCATGCCTGCCAAGAAACCGCCCGCCGCCTTGACCACCCTCGCCAGCAGCCAGGACGACCTGCTGGAGCGCCAGGGCCAGCTCATCGAGGAATTGCAGACCCTGGTGAACCATGTGCCCTATGGGCTGATGGTGCTGGAGCCCGGCGGTGTGGTGCGCCACCTCAATGCCGAGGCCGCACGCCAGCTACGCCTGCCGCGCCATCTGGCGCAGGGGCGCACGCTGGGTTCGCTGCTCGACTTCGACACCATGGTGGAGCAGGTGTTCCTGACGGGCGAGGGCTATACCGACCGCGAGCGCGTGATCTCCACCCCGCGTTTTCAACTGCATGTGCTGGACACGGCGGTGCCCGTGAAGGCGGCGGACGGGCGCGTGCTGTCGGTGGTGAACACCTTCCGCGAGATCAGCGGGGTGCACCGGCTGGCCGGCCGGCTGGCGGGCAGCCAGGCGCGCCACACCTTCGACACCATGATCGGCCAGAGCCCGGCGCTGCGGGCCACCATCGCCGCGGCACGCAAGGCCGCTGCGGGTCAGGCCAATGTGCTGCTCAGCGGCGAGAGCGGCACGGGCAAGGAGGTGCTGGCCCAGGCCATCCACAACGCAAGCGCGCGGCGCGACGGGCCCTTCATCGCGGTGAACTGCGCGGCGCTGCCGCGCGACCTGATCGAAAGCGAGCTGTTCGGCCATGCGCCGGGCGCCTTCACGGGCGCGCAGCGCGAGGGCCGGCCGGGCAAGTTCGAGGCGGCCAGCGGGGGCACCATCTTTCTGGACGAGGTATCGGAGCTGCCACTGGACGTGCAGGCCAAGCTCTTGCGTGTTTTGCAGGAGCGCGAGGTGGTGCGCCTGGGCAGCACGCGCGCCGTGCGCGTGGATGCGCGCGTGGTCACCGCCAGCAACCGCGACCTGCATGCCATGGTGGCGCGCAAGGAGTTCCGCGAAGACCTGTACTACCGCTGCCATGTGATCGCACTGGCCCTGCCGCCGCTGCGCGAGCGCCCGGCCGACGTGGCGCTGCTGGCCACGCACTTCCTCGCGCGCTACGGCGCGGCGCTGGGCAAGCCGGTGCACGAACTGCCCGCCGCCGTGCTGGCCGCGCTGCTGCAACACCCCTGGCCCGGCAATGTGCGCGAGCTGGAGAATGCAATGGAGCGGCTGGTGAACCTGAGCGAGGGCGGCACGCTGGATGCCGCGGCGCTGGGTCTGATGCCGACGGCGGCCAGCCTGCCGGCAGCCGCGGAGTCAGCCCCTGCCGGGGTGCGCAGTTTGCGCGAGGCAGAGCGCGAAGCCATCGCGCAGGCCCTGCGCGCCCACCGCTTCAATGTGACCCGCACCGCGCAGGCCCTGGGCATTGCCAAGCCCACGCTGTATGCCAAGCTGCGCCTGCACGGCATTGCGCTGGAGCGGCCGCTGGCCTGACAGGCAAGAACCCGTGCCTACTTCGCCACGTAGTCGTGCGGCGGGTGCAAGGGCTCGGCGGGCTCCTCCGCGGCCACGGCGGTGTTGGCCCCGGGCACGGCCTTGCGCGCGAACAGGGTGTACATGGTGGGCACGACGAAGATGGTGAGCAGCGTGCCCAGCGACATGCCGCCCACGATCACCCAGCCGATCTGCGAGCGCGTTTCGGCACCGGCGCCCGTGGCCAGGGCCAGCGGGATGGCGCCGAGCACCATGGCGCCCGTGGTCATAAGGATGGGGCGCAGGCGCTGGGCCGAGGCCTTGACCAGCGCATCCACCATCTCCAGGCCCTGCTCGCGCAGCTGGTTGGTGAATTCCACGATCAGGATGCCGTGCTTGGTGATCAGCCCCACCAGGGTGATCAGGCCGATCTGCGAGTACACGTTGAGCGAGCCCCCGCTCCACTTGAGCGCCAGCAGCGCACCGATCATGGACAGCGGCACCGAGACCATGATCACCAGCGGGTCGATGAAGCTTTCGAACTGCGCCGCCAGCACCAGGAAGATGAACACCAGCGCCAGCAGGAAGACAATGCCCAGCGCGCCCTGCGAGCTGCGGAATTCGCGCGAGGTGCCGTTGAGGTCGGTGGTGTAGCCGGGCTTGAGCACCTTGGCGGCCGTGGCGTCCATGAAGCCCAGGGCCTCGCCCAGCGAGTATTCGGGCGACAGGTTGGCTGTGATGGTGACCGAGCGGCGCTGGCCGAAGTGGTTGAGCTCGCGCGGGCTTACGCTTTCCTTGACGTTGACCAGGCTCGAGAGCGGGATCATCGCATCGTTGCGGCCGCGCACGTAGATGCTGTCGATGTTCTCGGGCGTGGTGCGGCCGCTGGCCTGGGTCTGCACGATCACGTCGTACTGCTCGGAGTCGCGCTTGTAGCGCGTCACGGTGCGCCCGCCCAGCATGGTCTCGATGGCCCGGGCCACCACGTCCACGCTCACGCCCAGGTCGGCGGCGCGGTCGCGGTTGACGGCGATGCGCAGCTCGGGCTTGTTCAGGCGCAGATCGGCCTCGGGGGAGATGATGCCGGGGTTCTTGGCGATCTCGGCCATCATGGCGTTGGACACGGCGTTGAGGTTCTCGTAGCTGTCGGAGGTCTGGATCACATAGGTCAGCGGGCGCGCGCGGAACGGCTGGCCCAGCGAGGGCGGCGTGATCAAAAAGGCGTTGACCCCCGGCAGACCCACCACCTTGGGCTGCAGCTCGCGCACCATGTTGAGCGTGCTGCGCGAGCGGTTCTCCCAGTCCACCGTGCGGTAGATCACGCTGCCCTGCGCCACCGTGGGGTTGCCGATGTTGGCGAAGATGCGGTCGAACTCGGGGTAATCGCGGCCCACCTTTTCGAGCTCCAGCGCATAGCGGTTGGTGTACTCCAGCGTGGCGCCGTCGGGTGCGGTGACGTTGACCAGGATGGTGCCGCGGTCTTCCAGCGGCGAGAGCTCCTGGCGCATGCCGGGGTAGACCAGCACCAGCGCGGCGCCGCTGGCCACCATGGCCAGAACCACCAGCCAGCGCGCCTGGAACAGCGCGCCGCGCACGCCACCACCACCCGAGCGGCCACCCCAGCGCGCGGTGACGACCCAACGCAGCAGGCGGCCATAGGCATCCGACAGGGCCGTGAGCCAGCGCTCCATGGAGCGGTCGAACCAGTTGGGGTTGGGGTTGTGCTTGAGCAGCAGCGAGCACATCATGGGCGAGAGCGTGAGCGCCACGAAGCCCGAGACCACCACGGCACCGGCCAGCGCCAGCGCGAACTCCACAAACAGCCGCCCCGTTCGGCCCGGCGTGAAGGCCAGCGGCGCATACACGGCCACCAGGGTCAGCGTCATGGCGACGATGGCAAAGCCGATTTCACGCGCCCCCTTGATCGCGGCCGAGAACGGGTCGAGCCCCTCCTCGATGTGCCGGTAGATGTTCTCCAGCATCACGATGGCGTCGTCCACCACCAGGCCGATGGCCAGCACCAGGGCCAGCAGGGTGAGCGTGTTGATCGAAAAGCCCGCCAGCGACATCAGCGCGAAGCTGCCCACCAGGCTCACCGGGATGGTGACGATGGGAATGATGGAGGCGCGCGCCGTGCGCAAGAAGACGAAGATCACCAGGGCCACCAGCACCACGGCCTCGGCGATGGTGGTGTAGACGCTTTTCACCGAGCGGTCGATGAACAGCGAGTTGTCGTTGGCGATGTCGATGGCGATGTCGGGCGGCAGGTCGGCCTTGAGCGTGGGCAGCATGGCGCGCACGCCGGCCGACAGCTCCAGCGGGTTGGCCGTGGCCTGGCGGATCACGCCCAGGGAGATGGCTTCGCGCCCGTTCAGGCGCACACGGCTGCGGTCGCTGGCGGCGCCCTCCTCCACGCGCGCCACGTCGCGGATGCGCACCGGAAAGCCGTTGACGGTGCGGATCACCACGTTGGAAAACTGCGCCGGGCTGGCCAGGTCGGTCTGCGAGGTGACGCTGAACTCGCGCTGCTGCGACTCGATGCGGCCGGCGGGCAGCTCCAGGTTGTTGCGGCGGATGGCGTCTTCCACGTCCTGCGTGGTCAGGCGGTAGCCGGCCATGCGCTCGGGGTCGAGCCACACGCGCATGGCGTAGCGGCGCTCACCGTAGATGGGCACGTCGGCCACACCGGTCACGGTCTGCAGGCGCGGCTTGACGATGCGGTTGAGCAGGTCGTTGATCTCCAGCGGGGTGCGCGTGTCGCTGCTGAAGGCCAGCCACATCACGGGCGAGGCATCGGCCTCGACCTTGGCGATCACGGGCTCGTCCACCGCATCGGGCAGGCGGTTGCGCACACGCGCCGTGCGGTCGCGCACCTCGGCGGCGGCGTTGTCGGCGTCCTTCTCCAGGCGAAAGCGCACGCTGATCTGGCTTTGCTCGGCTCGGCTGATGGAGGTGATCACGTCCACCGCGTCGATGCCGGCGATCGAGTCTTCGAGTGGCTTGGTGACCTGCGATTCGATCACCTCGGCCGAGGCCCCTGCGTAGCGCACACTCACGGTGACCACCGGCTCGTCGATCTTGGGGTACTCGCGCACTGACAGGCGCGTGAAGCTCACGGCGCCGATCAGCAGCACCAGCAGCGACAGCACGGTGGCAAACACCGGCCGGCGGATCGAGAGTTCAGCGAGTTGCATGGCGGTGGCCCAGCAGGGTGCGGTGAAAGGGTGCCAGGTTGCTCAGGCGGGCTGGCGCGCGGCGGCAGGGGCCGGGCGGCCCGGGGTGGCCACTGCGGCCTGGCAGGGGTTGGGGCCGGGCAGCGGCTCCACCAGTGCGGGCTGGGGGGCGGCGGCCACCACCACGGGGGCCGGCGCAGGGGCGGCTGCGGGCACGGCCGGTGCGGCCGATGCGGGGGCATCGGCTGCGGTGGCCGCGCCCGATGCCGCACCCGAGGCAGCCCGGGCTGGGCCGGCGCTGCCCTTGGCCTTGCCGGCCTCGGGCTGGCCCAGCACCACCACGCGCACGGCCGTGCCGTCGCGCTGGATGCGCTGCTGGCCTGCCGTGACAACCAGGTCATCGGCGGCCAGGCCGTCCACCACCTCGACGAAGCCGGGGGCGCGCACGCCCAGCTTCACGGCGGTGCGCTGGCTCACGCGGGTGCCGGGCTCCTTGCCGTCGATCACCTTGAAGACAAAGGCGTTGCTGCCCTCGGGCACGATGGCCTCCTCGGGCACCACGCGCGCGTTGGCACGCTCGGAGAACACCGTGGTCACGCGCGCGAACATGCCCGGGCGCAGCTGCAGGCGGCGGTTGTCGATGCAGCCGCGCACGGCCACGGCGCGGCCATCGGCGTCGATCTGCGGGTTGATGGCCTGGACGACGGCCGCATAACGCACGCCGGGCAGTGCATCGAAGGCCACGCGCGCCGTCTGGCCGGTGCGCACCTTGGCCTGCAGGCGCTCGGGCAGGCGGAAGTCCACGTACACGGCGTCCAGGTCTTCCACGTTGACGATGTCGGCGCCGTCCTTGAGGTAGTCACCCACATTCACGCCGCGGATACCGGCAATGCCGTCGAACGGTGCCAGGATGCGCAGGCGCGAGGCCGTGGCCTGGGCCAGCGCGAGCTTGGCCTGGGCAACTTCGAGGTTGGCCGCACTCTCGTCGACCGAGCGCTGGCTGATGAAACCCTGGGCCACCAGCTCCTGGTTGCGCTTGTGGTTGGCCTGGGCGATGGACAGCTCGGCCTGGCTTTGCTGCACCTGGGCCCGGGGCAACTGGTCGTCGAACTGCACCAGCACCTGGCCCTGGCGCACGCGCTGGCCATCGGTGAAATGCAGCGCCGTGATGCGCCCGCTGACCTCGGGGCGCAGCACCACGCTGCGGCGCGAGCGCAGGCTGCCCACGGCCTCGGCGTCGTCGCGCAGGGCCATCTGGCGCACGGGCGTGGCCTCCACGGCCACCACACGGCCCGCGCCGCCCTGCCCGCCCTGCCCGCCCGGGCCGCGTGCGCCACCCGCAGGTGCGGCGGCAGCGTCCGTCTTCGCTGGCGCGGCCGGGCGCTGAAGCCACCATGCGGCCCCCGATGCGGCAGCGATGCCGACGACAGCAACAACGAGATATCGGGTTTTGGACGCCATGGATGGACCAGCAACAGCAGTGAAATCGGTGGAATGGCCCGGAACTGCGGGCCATCCACCAATGTATCAGTGTGTGTCCAAAACCGCAGCTTCCGGCGATTTCAGCGGTGGGGCTTTGGAGACAGATGGCTGCTGGTAAACCCTTGGCCGCCTGTCAGATCCTGCCCAGGGCCTTGTCCACGCCCTTGTTGGCCAGTTGGTCGGCGCGCTCGTTGCCGGGGTCGCCCGAATGGCCCTTGACCCAGCGCCAGTCGATGCGGTGGCCGCCGCCCGAGACCAGGGCATCGAGGCGCTGCCAGAGCTCCACATTCTTCACCGGGGCCTTGGTGGCCGTGCGCCAGCCCCGGGCCTTCCAGCCGTGGATCCATTCGGTGATGCCTTTGCGCACGTATTCGCTGTCCAGGTACAGGGTGACGGCGCAGGGGCGCTTCAGGGCGGCCAGCGCCTCGATCACGGCCAGCAGCTCCATGCGGTTGTTGGTGGTGCCCAGCTCGCCGCCGAACAATTCCTTCTCCGACGTGCCCGCGCGCAGCAGCACGCCCCAGCCGCCCGGGCCGGGATTGCCCTTGCAGGCGCCATCGGTGTAAATGACTACTTCGTTCAAGATCGATTCCTGTTCTTCACTACCCAGGAGTCTAAGGGCGACAGCGTCGCGTCAGCGCCGATGGGCCGGGGGCGATGGCGTGCGGTGGGCCACCGGCACGGTGGCGGCGTTGCGCTGCTTTGCCGTGCGCCAGGCGGGGCCGAGCAGGCGCATGCCGTGCACGCGCTTGACGGCCACGATGAAGTAGCCTGCGCCGAAGATGGGCCACCAGCGCTCGCCCAGCGGGTCCATCCAGCCAAAGCGCTCGATCCACTGGCTGCTGCGCACCGCAGGGCGGTAGCAGCCGAACTGCGCCGACTCCACTTCGAAGCTGAGCAGCCGCAGCCAGTCGCGCAGGCGGCGGTAGCCGATGAATTCGCCCACATCGGGCAGGTAGAGGCTGCCGCGGCCAAAACGCTGGTACAGCCGTGCGCGGCGCTGGCGCAGGCCCCACAGGCTCATGGGGTTGAGGCCGCTGATGACCACGCGCCCCTCGGGCACCAGCACGCGCTCCACCTCGCGCAGCGCGGTGTGGGGGTCGATGCTCAGCTCCAGCGTGTGCGGCAGCACCACCAGGTCGAGGCTGGCTTCGGCAAAGGGCAATGCCACGGGTTCGGCCAGCAGGGCGATGGCCTGGCGCGGCGTGCCATCTGCGCGCAGGGGGGAAGCATCCGGTAGCAGGCCTTCGGCGTCCGCGGCCTCCTGGCCCAGCACCAGCCACTGGTTGGGCATGCGGTTGGTGCGCAGGCCGTCCAGCAGCGGCATGCCCAGCTGCACGGCGTGGTAGCCAAAGAGGTCGGCCACCGCTTCGTCCAGGCGGGTCTGCTCCCAGGCCAGCAGGTAACGGCCGGGCGGGGAATCGAACCAATGGTGCAAACCTATAATTTGATCGCTCATGAACCTGCTACCGCTGCCCGCCTTTGCCGACAACTACATCTGGATGCTGCACGACGCACGCCAGGCCATTGTCGTGGACCCGGGAGATCCCGCACCGGTTCAGAAGGCTTTGCACGACCAGGGACTGCGATTGCAGGCCATTCTAGTCACGCACCACCACAACGACCACGTGGGTGGAGTGGACGTGCTGCGTGAGGCCACCGGGGCCACCGTGTACGGCCCGGCACGCGAGAAGATCCCCGAGCCGCTGGTGCGCCTGTCCGCCGGTGACACGGTGGATGTGGCGGGCCTGCATTTCACCGTGCTGGACGTACCGGGCCATACGGCAGGGCACATCGCCTTTTACTGCGCGGACCTGGGCGACGGCACGCCGGCGCTGTTCTGTGGCGATACCCTGTTCTCGGCCGGCTGCGGTCGGCTGTTCGAGGGCACACCGGCGCAGATGCTCGATTCGCTCGACCAGCTGGCGGCCCTGCCCGGCAACACACGGGTGTGCTGTGCGCACGAATACACACTATCGAACCTGAAATTCGCGCGCGCGGTGGAACCTGGCAACCAGGATCTGGTCCACTACCTCGGCTGGTGCGAGGCACAGCGGGCACGCAAGGTGCCCACCTTGCCGTCGACCATTGCGCAGGAGCGCGCGGTGAACCCTTTTCTGCGCGTGCGCGAGTCCGGGGTGCGCGAGGCGGCACAGCGGTTCCACCAGCAGACCGATCAACACGACGCGGTGGCAGTGCTGGCTGCCCTGCGCCAATGGAAGAACGAGTTTCGATGAAAATTGTGCACATCGCATGCCTGGCTGGCATGCTCTGGCTGACTGGCTGCGCCACCACCGGAACCGACACCACCGTGGCGGGCGGCGCATCCGACGGCCCCGCCATCCCCACCAACAACAAGACCCCTGCCCGCCCCGCGCACACGCCACTCATCCCCAATGGGCCGCTGCAGCCCATCATGGCGGTGAACGCCTTCAATGGTGGCGGCGTGGCCTCGCTGTCGGCCCCGGCCGACCTGTGGGACCGCATACGCCGCGGCTTTGCCATGCCCGACCTGCAGCACGAGCTGGTGCAGGACCGCGAGCAGTGGTATGCCACGCGGCCCGACTACATCCAGCGCATGACGGAGCGCTCGAGCAAGTACCTGTTCCACATCGTCGAGGAGCTGGAGCGCCGCGGCATGCCCACCGAGCTGGCGCTGCTGCCCTACATCGAAAGCGCGTTCAACCCGCAGGCCGTCTCCAGCGCCAAGGCCGCGGGCATGTGGCAGTTCATGCCGGCCACGGGCAGTTATTTCGACCTCAAGCAGAACGCCTTTCGCGATGACCGGCGCGACGTGCTGGCCTCGACCCGTGCGGCGCTCGACTACCTGCAAAAACTCTACGGCATGTTTGGCGACTGGCACCTGGCCCTGGCCGCCTACAACTGGGGCGAAGGCAGCGTGGGCCGCGCCATTGCAAAGAACCAGAAGGCGGGCCTTGGCACGGGCTACACCGACCTGAACATGCCGGCCGAAACCCGGCTGTACGTGCCCAAGCTGCAGGCGGTGAAGAACATCGTGGCCAACCCCGATGCCTTCAAGACCGAGTTGCCGCTGATCGAGAACCACCCCTACTTCCAGACGGTGGACATCACGCACGACATCGATGTGGCGCTGGTGGCCAGCCTGTCGGGCATCCGCGAGGACGATTTCCGCGCGCTCAACCCCTCGTACAAGCGCCCGGTGATCCTGGCGGCCGGCACGCCGCAGATCCTGCTGCCCTGGGACAACGCCAAAGTCTTCCAGCGCAACCTCGAAGCGCGCCGCGAAGGCCAGTACGCCAGCTGGACCGTGTGGTCCGTGCCCACCACCATGACGGTGGCCGACGCAGCCCAGCGCACCGGCATGAGCGAGGCCGACCTGCGCAGCATGAACAACATTCCGCCGCGCATGCTGATCAAGGCGGGCTCGGCACTGATGGTGCCGCGCTCGGTGACCACGCGCGAGGACGTGTCCTCGCACCTGGCGGACAACGGCCAGCTGGCCTTCGCCCCCGAGATCGTCACGCGCCGCACCACGGTGCGCGCCCGCAAGGGCGAAACCGTGGCCAGCGTGGCCAAGCGCTACAACCTGAGCGCCAGCAACGTGGCCGACTGGAACGACGTGAAGGCCAGCGCCGCCTTCAAGCTGGGCCAGCAGATCGTGGTCTACCTGCCCGTGCGCGCCGCCGTCGCCGCAGCCAGCACGCAGGTGCGTTCATCGAACGTGCGCAACGTGGTGCAGGCCCGCGGCAACAACAAGCAAAGTACCGCCAAGGCCCCGCCGTCCGCCCCCGTCAAGCGCGGCGGCACGCCGTCCAAAGTCAAAAAGCGTTGAATCCCAAGGGTCTGCTGCGTCTTGAACGGACAGACCCTGCACTCAAGAGCGGCTGAAAAACTTTCCTGGCTAGGCGCCTCGTCGCAGACAGTACTGAAAGTACGGCAAGACGGAGCAACGACGCCAGGGGAGTTTTCTCAGTCGCTCCGCACTGTCAAAGCTTCAGCGAATGCATGCCCATGAGTCCTAGTACACCCATGACGATGAGGTAGATCGCCACGATGGTGCTGAGCAGGCGCGGCATGACGAGGATGAGGATGCCCGCAATCAGGGAGACGAGCGGGCCGATGCTGAGGGTGAACGACATGGTGAGGCAGTCCTTGTTGGCTGGGGTTGGGTATCCGGAGGTTACGCATCCGGAGCGCCGACCAATGTAAGCCATCTTCCCGACCCGAAAGCGCATTTTTCGGACAATCGTGCCACCCGCACCCTCGGTGCGCTGCGCAGGCTCAGACGTTGTACTTCAAGCGTGCCTTGCGCACCCACTCGTTGCTGAAGGTGCGGGCCAGATCGACCTTGGCGCCCGCCACGTCAGAGCCGGTGCGGCCCAGCACGCGCAGTGCGGTGGCGGGCCCGTCGTCGGGCATCAGGCCGTTGGGCGAGAAGGTCTCGCGCACGCGGCTGAATGCGGCCAGGTACAGGCCCCGGTCGCCCAGCAGGTAGCTCGGCGGCACCAGCTTGATCAGATCGGCGGGCGCCGCAGTCTGCAGCCATTTGAGCGCATGCACAATGGCATTGGTGAGCGCCTGCACCTGCGCCGGCTGCTTTTGCACGAAGGCATGGGGAGCGTACAGGCAGCCTGCGGGCATGTTGCCGCCGAACAGCTCGTGGGCCCCCTTCAGGGTGCGCATGTCGCCCACGATGTGCACATCCATCTTCTGTTCGAGCAGGGTCATGATGGGGTCGGCATGGCACAGCGCATGCACCTGGCCCGTGCGCAGCGCCGCCACGGCCGGCGCGCCCGATCCCACCCCGATGAAGTTGACGTCGCGCTCGCGCATGCCGGCGCGCGCCAGCAGGTGCACGGCCATGAGGTGCGTGGACGAGCCCAGGGCCGAGACGCCGATGCGCCGGCCTGCCAGGTCCGAGAGTTCGTCATAGCGCGGCAGCGCCTTGCGCGACACCCCCATGGCAATCTGCGGCGCGCGGCCATGCAAGGCCATCGCACGCAGGTGGTTGCCACGCACCTGCTGGCGGATGGTGTACTCGTAGGCCCCCGACCCCACATCGGCCGTGCCGTTGAGCACCGCCTGCAGCGCCATGGCACCGCCGGCAAAGTCGGACACCACGACCTGCAGGCCCTCGCTCTCAAAATAGCCCAGCAGGTCGGCCAGCGCCAGCGGCAGGTGGTAGAGCACGCTCTGCCCGCCCACGGCCACCGTGACACGGCCCAGCCCCGGAGCGGTGGCCTGCTGCGACAGCACGGCAGGCGCGAACACCGCAGCCGCCGAGAGGGCGGATACGGCGCCAAATGCGCGGCGGCTGAGCATGGGTGGTGGCATGGAAAAAGAAAGGCGAAAAAGCCCATTGTTGCACTGCAACAATCGTGCCTCAGCAAGGCCCGTCAGGCATCAGGGACTACCCCTGAGGACTACTACGTAGGTGACACCTGCCAAGGCCGAAAAGTGCCCCGAAAACGATGCCACGCACAGGCATGCGGCCAGGCCCGCCAAGGGCCCGCGCCCTGCCGATCAGCGGTGGTATCCGAGGAACAGGATGCCGATGTTCACCAGGAAGGCGCCCGACCACAGCGCGCTGCGCGCGGTAGGCATGTCCGCCACATACATCATGATGTAGAAGATGCGCAGAAACACCCACAGCAGGGCCGCCAGGTCGAGCAACGTCTGCGCGGCACCGAGCTGGTGCGCAATGATCACGGCGCCGATAAAAAAGGGCAGCGCCTCGAAACTGTTGGTCTGCGCCGCATTGGCACGTGCCTGCCAGCCCGTCTGCCGGGCCAGCCAGCCGCGCGGGTCGCGGTTGTCAAAGCCCCCTTCCTTGCGCGACTTGCCCCGCCCGCCGCTCTTGGCCAGGTAGGAACACGCCATGGGCAGCAGCACGGCCACCAGCACGCACCAGTAGGCCGCGGTGAAGCGCGCCATGTGCATGGAGTTCATTGGAATTGCACTTTCTTGGTATTGCTCGCCAATCTTGCCTGGCAAGCTATTGATTTGATAGTAGGGAAGGATTCTAAGCGGCCCTGCGCGCAAGAGCCGCGCCACCCTCTTCTTGAACAAGTTCTTAGCGCCGGTCCACCAGCGCATGGGCAATGGTGCCCAGGTCCACGTACTCGAGTTCGCTGCCCACCGGCACGCCGCGCGCCAGCCGCGTGACATGCAGGCCCCGGGCCTTGAGCGCCTCGCTGATCACATGCGCCGTCGCCTCGCCTTCGGCATTGAAGTTGGTCGCCAGGATCACCTCCTGCACCGTGCCATCGCTGGCCCGGTCCATGAGCTTGTGCAGACCGATCTCCTTGGGGCCAATGCCATCGAGCGGGCTGAGCCGCCCCATGAGCACAAAGTACAGCCCCTTGAACGCGCCCGTGCGCTCCAGCGCCGACTGGTCCGCCGGCGTCTCCACCACGCACAGCCGCGTGGCATCGCGCTCCGGGTCCAGGCAGGTGCTGCACACCGGGGCTTCGGTGAAGGTATGGCAGCGCTCGCAATGGTGTACCGACGCCACCGCCTCATGCAGCGCCCGCGACAGCACCTCGGCCCCCTCGCGGTCATGCTGCAGCAGATGGAACGCCATGCGCGAAGCCGACTTCACCCCCACCCCCGGCAGCCGCCGCAGCGCCTGGATCAGAACGTCAAGGGAATTGATAGACGATGAAGAAGCCATAGGCCTAATGTACGCAACAGCGAGTGAGCGCAGCGAAACGAGCCGCCAAAAACCCTGCCTTCACACCCCGCCCTCCAGGGCGTAGCGAGCGGGATAAGCTGCTAGGCGGACGGAGCGCAGGAACCGGAACGTACTTGAAGTACGTGAGGATTCCGAGCACCGCCCAACGACGCAGATTGCCCGCTCGGTAGCCCGCCTCAGAAAGGGAATTTCATGCCGGGGGGGAGGCCTGGCATTCCTGCCGTGAGCTTGCCCATCTTCTCCGCCGAAGTCTCTTCGGCCTTGCGCACGGCCGCATTGAACGCGGCAGCCACCAGGTCTTCGAGCATGTCCTTGTCCTCGGCCAGCAGGCTGGGGTCGATGGTGATGCGCTTGACGTCGTGCTTGCAGGTCATGAGCACCTTCACGAGGCCGGCGCCGGACTCGCCCTCCACCTCGATGAAGGCCAGTTCGTCCTGGGCCTTCTTGAGGTTGTCCTGCATGGCCTGGGCCTGCTTCATCAGGCCGGCGAGTTGTCCTTTGTTGAACATGGTGGTGGTTCCTTGGTTGGAGGTTGTCTGTTTGTTGGTTGATTGAGTGGTTGGTCGTGCGGCCTGCCGGCCCGCCTCAGGCGGGCTTGATGCTGCCCGGCACGATCTTGGCGCCGTGGTCGCGCAGCAGAGTCTGCACATAGGGGTCGTTCATCACGATCTCTTCGGCCACGCGCTGGCGTTCGGCGGCAGCGGCGGCATTGCGGCGCGCAGGGCTGTCGATCACGACACCCACCTCGACGCTGATCTGCGTGGCATGGCCAGCCGCCTCCAGGGCGCTGCGTAGGCGCTCTCGCGCCGTGGGCTGGTTCAGCGACTCGCGCTCCACGCGCAGCAGCCAGTGGGTGCCATCGCGCGCCACCAGCTGCGACTGCAGGGCCAGCTCGCGCACCAGGGCGGTGACGGCCTCGGCCGCCACCAGGGCCTGCACGGTGGTGTACCAGACATCGCCCTCCTCGGTGGGCGTGTAGCGGGCCGAAGGCGGGCGCGCCGCCGTGGGCGAAGAGGCACCTGCGGGGGTCGGTTGCAGGCGCTCACCCGGCTCGGCGGACATGGTGCGCACGGGGATGGACATCACCCCGGCCACCGCGGGCCGCACGGTCACGGCGGGTGCCTGGCTGCTGTCGGCACCGCCCGCACCCTCGCCGCCTTCCTCATCGCCGCCGCCATGCTGGCGGTCGAAGTCGTCCAGCGTACGCACCGGCAGGGCCGTGGCCTCCCGAGGTTGCTGCACAGCAACGGGTGCGGGCGCCGGGGTCGGCTCCGGGTCGGCCACGGGGGCAGGGGCAATGGCAGGCACGGCAGCCACCGCCTCCGCCACAGCAGGGGCCGCCGGCACGGGGACGACTGGCCGGGATGCCACAGCGGGGGACGCCAGGGGCGCTGCCACCGGCGCAGGGGCCGCCGCGGGGGCCTGGACCGGGGCTGGCGCGGGTGCCGGGGAGACGACCGGCTCAGCGCGCGTCAGAGTTTTTTTTTCCGCCGGGCCGTCGCCGGCCGAGGGTTTGAAGGCCAGCAGGCGCAGCAGCACCATGGTCAGGGCCGCGTATTCATCGGGCGCCAGGCCCAGTTCGCCGCGGCCGTGCAGGCACAGGCTGTACAGCAGCTGCGTCTCGTCGGCCGGCATGGCGGTCGACAGGCGTGCGGTCTCGGCGGCCTCGGGGTCATCGGCATCGATGGCGCCCGCCATTTGCGGCACGGCCTGGAACACGGCCATGCGCTGCAGCACGGCGCTCATCTCCTCCAGCGTGGAGGCAGCGGACAGGCCGTTCATGCGCAGTGCATCGGCGGTCTCCACCACCGTCTTGCCATCGCCCAGGGCCAGGGCCTCGATGAGGCGGAACACATAGGAGCGGTCCACCGCACCCAGCATCTGGCGCACACCGGCTTCCTGCAGTTGGCCGCTGCCGAAGGCGATGGCCTGGTCGGTGAGCGACAGCGCGTCGCGCATGGAGCCGCGCGCAGCGCGCGACAGCAGGCGCAGCGCCTGGGGTTCGGCCGGCACGTTCTCGGCGGCCAGCACCTGGGTCAGGTGGCTGAGCACCGTCTCGGGCGCCATGGGCCGCAGGTTGAACTGCAGGCAGCGGCTGAGCACGGTGACCGGCACCTTCTGCGGGTCGGTCGTGGCGAGCACGAACTTCAGGTACTCGGGCGGCTCCTCCAGCGTCTTGAGCATGGCGTTGAAGGCCGTGTTCGTGAGCATGTGCACCTCGTCGATCATGAAGACCTTGAAGCGCCCCTGCACCGGCTTGTAGACGGCCTGCTCGAGCAGGCTCTGCACCTCGTCCACGCCGCGGTTGGAGGCGGCGTCGAGCTCGGTGTAGTCGACGAAACGGCCGCTGTCGATGTCGGTGCAGGCCTGGCACACGCCGCAGGGCGTGGCGGTGATGCCGCCGTTCCCATCAGGCCCCTGGCAGTTGAGCGACTTGGCCAGGATGCGCGAGACGGTCGTCTTGCCCACGCCGCGCGTGCCCGTGAACAGGTAGGCGTGGTGCAGGCGCTGCTGGGTGAGCGCATTGGTGAGCGCCTGCACGACATGCTCCTGCCCCACCATTTCCGTGAAATTGCGGGGGCGGTACTTGCGGGCGAGCACGAGATAGGACATGGGCTGATTCTAAGGGGGTCTGCGCATGCCCCTGCGCAGAGCTCGCCGCGAGCGGCGCCCGCTTACACCTCGCAAAACCCCAGGCTGGCAACCCGGGAAAACACTGCGGGCTGTTCCTCTGTACATCCTGCAACACCCTGCCTAGCATGGGCCAGGGGCGCATTCACGCTCCGTGGCAGGCCGGGCCCGCAGGTGGCCTGCCAGCAACGCACGACGGAAGGTGGCTGTATATGGTGGATACCTCCCAGCGGCGGCCCATGGGGATCGCCAGGCGCATGGGCCTTCTGATTGCCTGCGCACTTGCCGGCATCGCGCTCATCACCGCCATCCTGCTCGGCTCGGAGCGCAGCCTCATCATGGAGGAGCGAAAGAGCAGCGTGCGCCAGAACGTCGAGTCGGCGCACAGCCTCATCGTGCACTTCCATGCCCAGGCCAAGGCCGGAAAAATGCCAGAGAAAGAGGCCCAGCAACTGGCCAAGGACAGCCTGCGCGCCATGCGCTACAGCGGCAACGAATACTTCTGGATCAACGACATGCACCCCGTGATGGTGATGCACCCGATCCGCCCCGAGCTCGAAGGCAAGGACCTCACGGACAACAAGGACCCCACGGGCATGCGGCTGTTCGTGGAGTTCGTGAACGTGGTCAAGGCGCGCGAGGCGGGCTTCGTGCTCTACCTGTGGCCCAAGCCGGGCAGCACCGATCCGGTGCTCAAGGCCTCGTACGTCAAAGGCTTTGCGCCCTGGGGCTGGGTGGTGGGCTCGGGCGTGTACGTGGACACGGTGACTTCGACCGTCAACGAGCGCATCGTCAAGTTCGGCCTGGGTGCCGTGGCCCTGGCCGTGCTGCTGCTGGGCGTGGGCATGCTGATCTCGCGCGGCATCCTGCGCCAGCTGGGCGGCGAGCCCGACTATGCGGCCCGCATCACCGAGCAGATGGCCCAGGGCGACCTGTCGATGGACATCGCCCTGCAACCGGGCGACCAGTCCAGCCTGCTGCATGGCATGCAGGCCATGCGCACCAGCATCGCCAACATCGTGAGCGAGGTGCGTTCGGGCACGCAGTCCATCGCCACGGCATCGACCGAGATCGCGGCGGGCAACAACGACCTCTCGGCGCGCACCGAGCAGCAGGCCAGCTCATTGCAGCAGACAGCTGCCTCCATGGAGGAGCTGACCAGCACGGTGCGCCAGAACGCTGACAACGCGCGCCACGCCAGCCAGTTGGCCAACACGGCATCCCAGGTGGCCGTGCGCGGCGGCACCGTGGTGGACCAGGTGGTGAGCACCATGGGCGAGGTGAACACCTCGTCCAAAAAGATCGTGGACATCATCGGCGTGATCGACGGCATCGCCTTCCAGACCAACATCCTGGCCCTGAATGCCGCCGTCGAGGCCGCGCGCGCAGGTGAGCAGGGCCGCGGTTTCGCCGTGGTGGCCAGCGAGGTGCGCGGCCTGGCCCAGCGCAGCGCCGAAGCGGCCAAGGAGATCAAGCAGTTGATCGACGCCTCGGTCAACAAGGTCGGGGAAAGCACCCGCCTCGTGGACGAGGCCGGCAGCACCATGACCGAGGTGGTGAAAAGCGTTCAGCAGGTCACACAGATCATCAGCGAGATCGCCTCGGCGAGCCAGGAGCAGTCCTCGGGCATCGACCAGGTGAACGTGGCCATCTCCAACATGGACCAGGTCACCCAGCAGAACGCCGCCCTGGTCGAGCAGGCCGCCTCGGCCGCCGAGTCGCTGAACGTGCAGGCCGCCAAGCTGGAGCAACTGGTCAGCGTGTTCCGGCTGGCTTAGCGCCGGCGCGGGCCAGCGCTCACCCCAGGGCGAGCAGGCGTGCGGCCAGCACCGAGGCCAGGTGCTGCGCCGGGGGCACCACCACGCCCGGTGCCGTGGCCAGGGCACCATCGATGGCCAGGCTGGCCAGCCCGTGCGCCAGGCTCCAGCCCGCCAGGGCCAGTTCGTCACCGCCCTCGGGGGCATGGGCCCGTGCGGCGCGCAGCAGCACATGGAAGGCTTCGTCCGCGGCTGCCTGCAGTTCCGGGTGCTCGGCCTTGTGCTGCAGCAGGGGGCTGAACATGAGCCGGAACACGGCCGGGCGTGCCAGCGCAAACGCCACATAGGCCGTGCAGTGCCCGACCAGGGCGGCTGCCGTGCCCTGCCCCGCCTGCGCGCCCCGCATGGCTGCGGCCAGATCGCCAAACCCCCGCGCAGACACGGCCGCCAGCAAGGCGTCCAGGTTGGCAAAGTGGTGGTAGGGGGCCGCATGCGAGACGCCTGCCGCCTTGGCCACGGCGCGCAGGCTGAGCGTGGCCCCCGCAGCCAGCAATGCCTCGGCGGCGGCCAGCAGGGCGGCGCGCAGGTCGCCATGGTGGTAGGGCGCACGGGAAGCTTGCGGAGAGGTCATGGCTGCGATCTTGACACAGTCAAGATCAGCCCGGACAATGCATCTATCTTGACGATGTAAAGATAAGCCCATGACACGACGCCTGCTCCAGGCCGCCACCGCGGCGATGGCACTCATTCCGGTGGCCACCGGCGTGCTGACCATGATGGGAATCGACGATCCGCTCTACCACGCCAGCGGCTTGCCACGGGACGCGCTGCTCGACGGCAACCTGCGCTTTTTCGGGGGCGTCTGGCTTGCGCTCGGGCTGGCCATGCTGTCGCTGGTGCCGCAGATCGAGCGCGAGGGGCGCCTGTTCGCCGTGCTCTGGGGGGCCGTGTTCCTCGGCGGTGTGGGCCGGGCCCTGTCGATGGCCTGGCTGGGCCTGCCGCCGGCACCGTTCATCGGCTTCACGGCGCTGGAACTGCTGGGGGCACCGGCCTTCATCGCCTGGCAGCGCCAGGTGGCGGCAAGGGATGGCCATGCCGGAGGTGCGGGCCCGGCCTTGCAAAAAAGCCCTCCCCGGCAGGGATAAACAAGCCCTCGAAGCCATCGGCCTTGCGCACACCGGCTACAATGGCGGCTGACGGGCCTCCCCGCATGGCGAAGTGGCCAACCGGGTCAGGTGGGGAACCAAGCAGCCCTAACTGTGGAGTCAGTGCCGGGGGTAAGGCTCGTCAACTTCTCTTCTTGCTGCCGTGCTTGCGCAGCGCGGAGCGCGCCCGGCGCGCAGCCTCCCCCCATTTCCGATTTTGCCTGTGTCGGTGCTGTCCGACACAGTTTTGCGGCGCTCGGCACTTCCCTCCAGGGCGGCACAGGCGCACACTTTGTGGCATCGCTTCTCCCCTTTTTCGGGTGCTGCCATGTCCACCGCCATGACCGTGCAAGTGTCCCCAACCCGCCACGGCGCCACTGCGTACTTCCAGGGTGCGGTTGCGGCGACAGGCCCTGCGGCATCCCTCTGGATACGGCCCGCGTGCACCCTGGGCTTGGTCCTCTTCGGAACCGGCTGGGCGGTCGCGGCCGATACCCCCTCGTTCGGCGATGAGGCCATGGCCGGACTGCAGGAGGAATCCGCACCGTGGGCCTCTGCCTATGAAGTCCGCAGTGCCGTGCTGCCCGAGTTGGGCGACTACGCCGTGCGCAACCCGGCCCTCGCAGGTGGCGGCAACGCCCCCAACACCCAGTACCTGGACTTCACGCGCTGGCTCACACCAGACGCCCCGGCACGCTTCGGCCTGTCCCTGGGGCTGAGCGCTCCCGCACCTGGCGCCCTGCCGCTGGCGCCCGAAGCCGCCTCCCCCGCCAGCCTGGACCTGGGCGTGCGCTGGAGGTCGCGGCTGGAGAGCGGGCGCCAACTCGACGTCACGGCCTGGGCACGCACGCCGCAGGGGGCACAGACCTCGGATGCCTTGGGCATGATCCGGCAGGCGCAGCAGCCCCTGTATGGCACGCGTGTGGAGGTGCAGTGGGCGACCGCCAAAACCGGCGGGCTCACGCCCGAGTTCGGTGCCGTCGGCGTGCAGCTGGAGGGCGGATCGCGCCTGGTGCTGCGCGCGCGCAAGGGCGGCCCCATGCTGTACTACCGCTCGAAATTCTGAGCCCTTGGTCTGGCGGGGCACACAGTCACGCGTTGCCGGTCCGCCCCAGCCAACGCAACACCCCCTCACCCGCCACCCGGCCACTGGCCATGCTCACGGTGAGCAGGTAGCCGCCGGTCGGGGCCTCCCAGTCGAGCATTTCGCCGGCGCAGAACACGCCCGGGGCGGCCGTGGCCATGAGCCGGGCATCCAGTGCCTCGAAGGCGACGCCCCCAGCCGTGCTGATGGCCTCGTCCAGCGGCCGCGCCGCCACCACGGTGACGGGCAGGGCCTTGATGGCATGGGCCAGGGCCACGGGGTCGGCCACGCCGTCCTTGCCCAGGTGCTCATAGAGCATGCCGGCCTTGATGCCATCGAGCCCCAGGCGGCTTTTGAGGTGGCTGGACAGCGAGCGCGAGCCGCGCGGGTGGCGCACCTCCACCAGCACGCGCTCGGGTGTGTGGTCGGGCAGAAGGTCGAGATGGAAGGTGGCATGGCCATGGGCCTCGACCTCGTCGCGCAGCAGGTGCGAGGCGGCGTACACCAGGCTGCCCTCCACCCCCGTGGCGGTGGCCACGAACTCGCCGCGGCGCTGGAAGTTGCGGCCCTGGCTGTCGGTGAACGCCAGGGCCACGGTCTTGAACGGCTGACCGGCAAAGCGCTCGGTGAAGTGCGCCGTCCAGCCCACGGTCGGCGCTGGCGTGCGGCCGATCAGCTCGCGCAGGAAGTCGCGCCGCGTCTCGCCCGCCGGCGCATCGGCACGCAGCACGTCGAAACCACTGTTGGCCGGGCGCAGCGGCGCCACGGCCACACCGCGTGCGGCCAGCAGGGGCACCCAGGCGCCGTCCGACCCCAGGCGTGCCCAGCTGCCGCCGCCCAGCGCCAGCACCGTGGCGCGCGCGTTCACGGCCAGCTCACCCGCTGGCGTGGCAAAGCGCAACGCCCCGCCCTGCCCGGCGTCGGCCCAGCCCAGCCAGCGGTGGCGCATGTGGAACTGCACGCCCTGGCCGCGCAGGCGCTGCAGCCAGGCGCGCAGCAACGGGGCGGCCTTCATGTCGGTCGGGAACACGCGGCCCGAGGTCCCCACGAAGGTCTCCACGCCCAGGCCTTGGGCCCACTCGCGGATGGCGGGCCCGCCGAAGGCCGCGAGCAGCGGTTCGACCTGCTTCTCGCGGCCGGCAAAGCGCGTGGCGAAGGCCTCGTGCGGCTCGGAGTGCGTGAGGTTGAGTCCCCCCTTGCCGGCCAGAAGGAATTTGCGCCCCACCGAGGGCATGGCATCGAACACGTGCACCGCCACGCCCGCCTGCGCCAGCACCTCGGCCGCCATCAGGCCGGCCGGGCCACCGCCCACGATGGCGACATCGCAGTCCAGGCCCGGGTCGACCGCGTCCGGGGTGGGGGAAGTGCTTGCATTCATGGTCGGGGCTTTCGGAAGTCGGGGCAACGGCAAGGGTCAGAACAGCGACCCCTGGGGGGAATCGTCCGCGGCCGGAAACGCGCGGCGGGGCTTGCCCGCCGCTGGCGCTGGAGGCGCGGCGGGGGCGAGAGTATGCCCCATGGCGTCCGCCCCGCCGCCGGCACCGGGATCCGCAGGCACGACAACCATGCGCCCGTCGCCGGTCAGAAAGGCCGCATGCACAGGCTCGCCAGGCATCAGCGCGCGCACCGCCTCGCGGTAGCGCTGCAGCTGCGCCATCAGGCCGGGCTGGCGCTCGGGCCGGGCAGCGCTCTTGTAATCCAGCACCCACCAGCCCGGCGCGGGGCCCGTGCCGCCTGCCACGGCCGGCCGATGCACCAGCCGGTCGAGCCGCAGGCTCTGGCCCCGGTGGTTCAGGGGTGCCTCGTTCATGGCGCTGTCCATCTCGGCCGGGTCCCAGGCCCAGGCACCCTCGCCGGCCAGGATGCGCTGGGCCAGCTGCGCCGCGCGCGTGGCGGCCGCGGCGCTGATCTCGTGGTCCAGCGCCAGGCGGGCCAGGCGCGCGGGTGGCCAGCCATGGTGGCGCAGCTCGGCCAGCGCCATGCCCGCCACACCGGCCTGCTCCAGCAGCTGGTGCATGGCCTCGCCCAGGCGGGACTCCGGGGTGGATTCGCTCGCCTGCCGCTCGGCCTGGCCATCGGCACGGCCCACCGCCGCGAACCCCTCGACCAGGCCCGCGCCCAACCCACCCTTGCGCCCCCGGCCCAGCTCGGGGGGCAGCACGGGCAGGCCGGCCACGGCAAAGGCCTGCGCCTCGCCGGCCTCACCCGCCAGGGCCTCGGTGCCCGCATCTCCGGGCACCGGCACCTCGTGCACCAGGCTGGCCAGGCGGTTCCACCAGCTGCCAGGGGCGGAGCTGGTGGGCTGCACGGACGACAGGGCCAGGCAGTGCTTGGCCCGCGTCATGGCCACGTAGAGCATGTTGAGCTCTTCGCGCTGGCGCGCCTGCTGCTCCACGGCCAGGGCATCGACGGCGCTGGGCGGCGGATTCGATTCACTGGCCAGAAAGACAAAGCCCGCGGGCACCGCCTGCTCGCCCGGCCAGTCCACCAGCACGCCCATGGTCTCGGCCTTCTGGGGCCGGGTGTCGGTGTCGAGCAGCAGCACGCACTCGGCCTCCAGCCCCTTGGCGCCGTGCACCGTGAGCAGGCGGATGGCCTGTGCGTCCACGCGGCCAGGCGCGCGCACCCCGCCCTTCTTCATGGCGCGCACAAAGGCATAGGGCGTGAGGTAGCGCCCGCCGTCGTGCTGCAGCGCCGACGCGAGCAGGGCGCGCAGGTTGGCCTGCACGGCCGCGCGCTGGGTGGCCGGCGCCGCCGCAGCAAAGCGGGCCAGCACATCGCCATGGGCATAGATGGCATGCAGGGCATCGTGCGGCGGCAGCGTGTCCACCCAGGCCTTGTACTGCGCGAGCACGGGGCCGGCAGGGCCGGCTGGCGTTGCGCCCACCAGTTCGGGTCGCTGCAGCAGTTCAAACCAGCTCGCCCCGGCATGCTCGGGCTGGCGGCGCAGCAGGGCCAGGGCCACCAGCGCATCGTCGCCCAGGCCGAACAGCGGCGAACGCAGGGCGCGCGCCAGCGACAGGTCGTGCCCGGTGGAGACCAGCGCATCGAGCAGGGCCACCATGTCCTGCACCTCGGGGGCGTCGAACAGGTCGGCCTTCTCGGGCTGCACGCAGGGCAGGTGCAAGGCGCGCAGCGCATCCTGCATGGAGGCCAGGCGGTCGCGCTTGCGCGCCAGCACCAGCACCTCCTTCGGGGCAAGGCCCTGCGCGATCTGCTGCGCGACCCAGTGCGCGGCCTGCTCGCATTCGCGCATGCGCTGCGTTTCCTCGGCCTCGTGGCGCGGCTCGGTCAGGCTGTCGCGCCAGGCCACCAGGCCGCGGCGGCCTGCCCCCCCTTCTTCGTCCAGCGGACCGATGGCGGGCAGGCGCAGCAGCTCGCCGGGGTCACGCGATTCCGTGGTGTGGTCGCGAAAGCCGCTGGTCTCGCCCTGCGCCTGGGCATTGCCCAGGGCATCGTTCACGGCCGCGATCACGCCCGTGGCATTGCGGCGCGTGTGGTCGCAGCTGAGCAGATCGCCTGCCAAGCCGTTGCGCACAAAGGCCTGCGCCGCGATGAAGACCTGCGGCTCGGCCCGGCGAAAGCGGTAGATGCTCTGCTTGGGGTCGCCCACGATGAACACGCTGGGTGCCGTGGCACCGCCACCCGAGCCCACGTAGCCCGACAGCCAGGCGTGCAGGGCCTGCCATTGCAGGGGGTTGGTGTCCTGGAACTCGTCGACCAGCAGGTGGCGCACGCGCGCGTCCAGCCGCTCCTGCACCCAGCCGCTGAGCACCGGGTCGGCCAGCATGACCAGGGCCGTGCGCTCCACGTCGTTCATGTCCACCCAGCCACGCTGGTGCTTCACGGCCGCGAACTCGGCGATCAGGCAGCGCGCCAGGCGCGCCATGCGCTGCTGGTGCTGCCAGGCATCGTGCTGGCGGCGCGCCAGCAGCAGGCGCTGCAGCTCGGGCTCTGCCTCCTGGGCGGCGGCGAACTTCTCCAGGTTCTTCGACAGCCGGTCTTCCTTGGCGACGAACAGGGCCTTGCGCAGCAAGTCCAGGCGCAGGTCCAGGTCCTCGCAGGCAAAGGCGTCGACGATGGCATCGGCCGCCTTCTGGGGCGTCTTGGCGGACTCGGCGCCCAGGGCCTGGGCGCGGTCGAGCCAGCGGCGGCGCACCGGCTCGCCCTGCAGTGCGTCGGCCGGGCGGTCCATGCCCGCCAGCTCGGGGCAATGGTGCTGGAACGAGGGCACCGAGGCATCGACCACCCCGGCCGCGTCGGCCAGGTCGAACTCCACGCGCTTGGCCAGCGCCGCCGCCAGCGCCTTGTGCGTCTGCGAGCGGCCGTGGCGGAACACCGCGGCCTCGTAGTCGGCGCGCAGGCCGGCGTGGCCGTCCACCGCCTGCAGAAACGGCGGCCAGACTTCGCGCACGGCCTCGGCATCGTCCTCCAGCAGGTCGAAGTTGGCGGGCAGGCCCTGGGCCTGCAGCAGCGCCAGCGGTGCCGTGCCGAGCAGTGCGGCAAACCAGCTGTGGAAGGTGCGGATCTGCACCGGACGGCCGCTCTCCAGCATCCGGCGGTACAGGCCGCGCAGGGCCTCGCGCTGCTCCAGTGCGCGCTCGGGGGCCATGCCGCGGGCCACCAGCTCGCCCGTGAGCTGGTCCAGCGGCGCATCGGCAAACTGCCCCAGCCATTCCTGCAGGCGCTGGCGCATTTCGCCCGCCGCCTTTTTGGTGAAGGTGATGGCCAGGATCTCGTGCGGCGCGGCGCCATCGAGCAGGGCGCGCAGCATGCGCGAAACCAGCATCCAGGTCTTGCCCGCGCCCGCGCAGGCCTCGACCGCCACACTGCGCTGCGGGTCGCAGGCAATAGCGTAGAAGCCCTCGCGCGAGATGGGCTGTCCATTGTGTTCGTAAGCGGCCTTGTTCATGCCCAGAAGTCCTTGCGGCACAGGCCGCGTGCCGCGCAGTAGTCGCAGACCATGCCCTCGCCCAGCGCAGGCATCGGGTCGCCGGCCGCGATGCGTTCGAAGTCGTGCTGTATGCCTTCGACCAGCAGGTCGCGCAGCGCCACCACGTCTTCCTGCTCGTGCATCTGCGTCTCGCCACGCTCGCCCACGTTCACATAGGCGGCGCGCAGCGTGTCGTGGCTCAGCAGCGCGGCGTAGAAGGCCAGCTGCGTGTCTTCGCTGCCTGCACCGATGCGCTGGCGCGTGACGGCATCGCTCTCGGTCTTGTAGTCGATCACCAGGGTCTGCACTTCGCCGATGCCCGAGACCGCATCGAGGCGGTCGATGGTGCCGATCAGCTCCAGCGCCCCCAGCGGCTGTGTGGTCCGGAGTTCGGCCTGTCGAAAGGCGGCGCCCGCCTGCTCGTGCTGCGCCAGCCAGCGCAGGTAACCATCGCGCACCTGCGGCCAGCCCGCGGCGAACGGCAGGAAATCGCCGCCTTGCAGGCCCTGGCGCACGGTCACGGCCTGGGCCGACTCGTCGAGGCGGCGCGCGCGCGCGGGCCCCGCACCGAGCGGCGACGCCAGCAGGCCCTCATGGAAATGCTGCAGCACCTCGTGCAGCCAGTTGCCGAAATCGCGCTTGTCGACCTCGCCGCCCAGTTCCTCGGCCTCCTGCAGGCCCAGCTGGCGCAGCGCGAAGAAGCGGTAGGGGCAGTGGCGCAGGTCGGAGTACGCGGTGGACGACAGCTGGTGCAGCGGCAAGGCTTGGCCGCTGGGCTGCGGCCGGGCCGTGGGCGCACTGGCCACACTGCGCGCAAGGCGCAGGTCTTCGCCCGCATGCGCCGTACCATCGAGATGCAGCGCCAGCACCAAGGCGCTGGCCAGCAGCGGCTCGCCGCCCTCATCGCCCGTGCGCCACAGCACATCCACCACGGGGGTCTGCAGCGCACTGCGCCAGGCCAGGCGCTGCGCGGCCTCCAGCGATTCGCGCGTGGGCAGGCCAAAGGCCTCGCGCTGGGCCTGCGTCCATTCTCCGGGCGGCTCGGGCGCGGGCTGCAGGCGCTTTTCGTCGCAGCCTGGCAGCACCAGCGCGGCAAAGGTCCGCGCCAGCAGCTGCGGCAGTGGCAGGATCACGACCGGCGCGCCGGGCGGCGGCGGGGGCACGAAACGCGCGGCCTCCAGCACCTCGTCGACCCAGCGCGTGAACTCGGCCAGCGCCATGCGCCGGCCCGCGCCCTCCCAGGCCTCGAGCCCGGCCTGCAGGCCCTCGGGCAGGCGAAGCAAGGCCAGCACGCACTCGCCCGCTTCGTCGGCCTCGAGCTCGGCCCATTGGCCCGTGGCCTCCAGCAGCCCGCGCAGGGCCGCCAGCCACTGCGCCAGCGGGCGCGCTGCACGCAGGCCGGCGCGCCAGGCCTCGGTCTGCGCCACGGCCTCGGCCAGCGCCGGGTGTGCGCTCCAGTCGCGCCCGGCCGCGGCATCCCAGCGCGCGAGCGCGCCCTTGCGCAGCGCCTTCTCCAGCCGGTTGAGCATGTCCGCCGGCCAGGCCGGCACCTGCTTGAGCCAGGCGAGCACGGCGTCGGCGTCAGCGTCCCAGGCGCAGGCCTTGAGGCCGGCCATGACCTGGGCGGCCGCGCGCGTAGTCGACAGGGTCCAGCCGCTTTCGTCGCGCACATCCACGCCGCTGCTGCCCAGGTGGGCCCGCACGCGGCGGGTCAGGGCCCGGTCGGTCGCTGCCAGCACCACGGGTGTGCGGCCTGCCGCCAGGTGGGCCAGCACGCAGGCGGCGGCGCGCTGCGCCTCGTCCTCGGCGTCGCTGGCCGCATGCAGGGCGATCTGGCCCTGTGCACCACCGTCCTCGCCGGGCGCATAGAGCGGCAGCACCAGGGCGCGCTCGCCCCATTGGGTCTGCAGCGCAGCGGCCAGGGGTTCGGCCTGGAAGCCTTCGAGCACCACCAAGGCATCGGTGGCGGCGCACACGCCCGGCTCGAACAGCACATCGGTGGCATAGCGCGAGGCCAGCGCCCATTCGAGCGCAATGCGCGCCACCACGGCCTCGAAGCGCAGGGCACTGCCCTCGTCCGCCACCGGCAGCAGGCTGCGCGCCTGCAGGCCCCAGGCATCGCGCTGCGCGGGGGGCACGGCCGCCACGGCCAGCGCCAGCTGGGCCGCCGCTTCCTGCAGCGGTGTGGCCAGCACCTCGCGCTGCGCCGACAGGCCCGCCTGGTCGAGCAGGGTGCGCGCGGTGAGCGTATCGCGCGCCACATCGCCCGCCAGGTCCCGGCCTTCGGGCACAAAGACCGCCAGCTGGTGGGCCCAGTTGCGCGTGGTCTCGAAGCGCGGAACGAAGCTGTCCGGCTGCTGGCGCGCCCACAGCTGCTGGCCCCAGGGCATGAGCTGCGCATAGGGCACCAGCACCACGGTGCGCGCCGGATGCGCGCCGCAGGCTGCCAGGTGCCGCGCCACCGCACCCAGCACCCGGGCCCAGCAGGGCGCTGCCTGATCGGTTTTAGCTATGACAGTCATAGCATCGGAGGGCCCGGCCACACCGGTGAACGTGGGATTGGTTTCTGTCACAATGACCCAACTTTATACGTACCCCGGTCCCAACCCGCCCAGATACAAGGAATACGCCATGGCCAGCGAACTCATCAAGCACCTCACCGACGCCAGCTTTGAAGCCGACGTACTGCAGTCCACCACCCCCGTGCTGGTGGACTACTGGGCCGAGTGGTGCGGCCCCTGCAAGGACATCGCCCCCCACCTCGACGACCTCGCCAAGACCTACGAAGGCAAGCTGCAGGTCGCCAAGCTGAACATCGACGAAAACCGCGAGACCCCCGCCAAGTTCGGCATTCGCGGCATCCCCACGCTGATGTTCTTCAAGGACGGCCAACTGGCTGCCACCAAGATCGGTTCCATGCGCAAGGAACAGCTGACGGCCTTCGTCGACCAGCAACTGGCCTGAGGCCTTTCTGGCTGCGGCTCCCCGGGCCGGGGCGCCGCAGCCTTCCCCCCTCCTTTCACCGCTGCTTGCATCTCTTCACATGCCCGCAGGCAGCGGCCCGGCCTTCCCGGATTTTTTCCTGTCATAATTCCAGCAGATCACCGGCTTGCACGCATTGGCAGCCGGTTCGAGAGATCCTCAGGCGCGCCGTGACTGCCATCAGCAGACCACCGGCGAACAGCCCCACTCCCCCGAGACACCTACCTACTCCGCCAAGGAGTCATTCCATGCACTTAAACGAACTCAAGGCACTGCACGTGTCTGAAGTCCTGAAGCAGGCCGAAGAACTCGAAATCGAAAACACGGGCCGGATGCGCAAACAGGAGCTGATGTTTGCCATCATCAAGAAGCGCGCCAAGGCAGGCGAGCAGGTGTTTGCGGACGGGGTGCTGGAAATCTTGCCCGACGGCTTCGGCTTTCTGCGCAGCCCGGACACGAGCTTCACCGCAAGCACGGACGACATCTACATCTCCCCCAGCCAGGTGCGCCGCTTCAACCTGCACACCGGCGACATGATCGAAGGCGAAGTGCGCACACCCAAGGACGGCGAGCGCTACTTTGCCCTGACCAAGCTCGACAAGGTCAACGACGGCCCGCCAGAGCAGAACAAGCACAAGGTGATGTTCGAAAACCTGACGCCGCTGTTCCCCAAGGAGCAGATGCGCCTGGAGCGCGATGTCAAGAGCGACGAGAACATCACCGGCCGCATCATCGACATCATCGCGCCCATCGGCCGCGGCCAGCGCGCGCTGATCGTCGCCCCGCCCAAGAGCGGCAAGACGGTGATGATGCAGCACATCGCCCACGCCATCACGGCCAACAACCCCGACGTGCACCTGATGGTGCTGCTGGTGGACGAGCGCCCTGAAGAAGTGACCGAAATGCAGCGCACGGTCAAGGGCGAGATCATCGCCTCCACCTTCGACGAACCCGCCGCACGCCACGTGCACGTGGCCGAGATGGTGATCGAGCGCGCCAAGCGCCTGGTCGAACTCAAGAAGGACGTGGTGATCCTGCTGGACTCCATCACCCGCCTGGCCCGCGCCTACAACAACGTCGTGCCCTCCAGCGGCAAGGTGCTGTCCGGCGGTGTGGACGCGGCCGCACTGCAGCGCCCCAAGCGCTTCTTCGGCGCCGCCCGCAAGGTCGAGGAAGGCGGCTCGCTGACCATCATCGCCACGGCCCTGGTCGACACCGGCAGCCGCATGGACGAAGTGATCTTTGAAGAGTTCAAGGGCACGGGCAACTGCGAAATCCACCTGAACCGCCGCCTGTACGAAAAGCGCGTGTTCCCCGCCATCGAGCTCAACAAGAGCGGCACGCGCCGCGAAGAGCTGCTGCTGGTGCCCGAGATCCTGCAGAAGACGCGCATCCTGCGCCAGTTCATGTACAACATGGACGAGATCGAGTCCATGGAGCTCATGATCAAGAACATGAAGGCCACCAAGACCAACGTCGACTTCTTCGACATGATGCGCCGCGGCGGCTGAGGCAGGCCCGGCACCACAGCTCAACGCCCCGCAGGCCCAACGGCCTGCGGGGCGTTGCCGCATCCGGGCCTGTCTACCAATGCGGCTGCGCAGAGCCCAATGCCAGCGCTGCCCGCTCCCAGTGCATGAGGGCACCCTGCACCACGAGCGGTGCACGCACCCGCCGGGCCGGGCCCCAAGCAGTGGCCTCCAGCGCACCACCCACATCGTCCGCCTGCTCGGGCGCCAGCGGCTCCACCGGGTGGCGCGCGGCAAACACCAGCCAGTGCGCCGTGCGCGCCAGGGACAGCTGCGCGGCGCAGCCCGCGCCCGTGGCCCGGCGGCGCGCCAGGCCCTGCACCACAGCCGCCGCCATCAGGTAGCCCGTGGCATGGTCGATGGCCTGCACCGGCAGGGGCATGGGCCGGTCGTGGCCGCCTTCGCGCATGCCGGCATCGGCGATGCCGGTGCTCATCTGCACTAGGCTGTCAAAGCCGCGCCGCTGCTGCCAGGGGCCGCTCCAGCCGTAGGCACTGAGCGACACGTCCACCAGGCCTGGGTTGAGTGCACGCCGCCGCTCGGCCCCCAGCCCCAGGGCATCGAGCGCGCCGGGCCGCAGGCCGTGCACCAGCACATCGGCCTGGCCCAGCAGCGCCTCGAGCACCTGGCGCCCCTCGCGCTGGCGCAGATCGAGCCGCGCACAGCGCTTGCCCAGCACGACCTCGGGCACGGTGACGGGCTCGTCCCAGCCGGGCGGGTCGATGCGCAACACCTCCGCGCCAAAGCCTGCGAGGAAACGGGTGGCCGTGGGGCCCGCGAGGATGCGCGTGAGGTCCAGCACGCGCACGCCGCGCAGAGGCCGCGCGGGATCGGCACGCCAGGCGGGCAGCGGCATCGCCGGCGCAAAGGCCTGCCAATGCACCAGGGGCTCAGCCCGCACGGCCAGCCCCTGCGCATGCTGCGCCCAGCCGTCGGTGCTGCGCATGGCGGCGGCGCAGCCGCCCCGCTCCACCAAGGCCGACTCCAGCGCATCGGCATCCCAGCGGGCCACGGCGCGCGCCACGGCTTCCCGGTCGGCCGCCACACCGAGCACGGCCAGGGCCGCCTCGCGGTGGTGCGGCGCATTGGTGTGCAGGCGCACCCAGCCATCGGCCGCGCGGTAGTCGCCTGCCACGGCATCCCACACCGGCGGCAGGGACCAGCCCTCGGGGCGAAGCGACATGCCGAACCAGAAAGAAGCAAGGCGCCGGTCCACCTGCACAGCGGGCCAGGTGCCCGCTGTCTGAGCGATGAGTCCGGCCACCGCCAGGCCCGCCACGCCGACCGAGGCGGCCGCCAGGTCGGTGACCGGGAAGACCGAGGGCAGGTCGCCATGGCCGGCCAGGGACAGATGGCGGCACTCCGATGCATCCCCCTGCAGGGCGGCCCAGGCCTCGGCCGCCAGCGCCAGGGCGCTTTCCGGTGTGACTCTGTGTTCGACCATGGCCAAGCTCCTTGAAAAGGCTTCCCAGATTAGGCAGACAGAATTTATTGTCAATATTGATTTATATTTTCAACATTATTTTGCCTGCCGCCCATGCCCAGCTACCTCACCGCTGCCCAGACTGCCGAGCGCCTGGGCGTCTCGCGCGCCACGCTGTACGCCTATGTGAGCCGCGGCCTGCTGCACGCCCACCCCGGCCCCACGCCGCGCGAGAGCCGCTATGCCCTAGCCGATGTGGAGATGCTCGCGGGCCAGCGCAAGCGTGGCCGCAAGCCGCGCGAGGTGGCCAAGGCCACGCTCAGCTGGGGGCTGCCGGTGCTCGAGTCGGCCATCACGCTGATCGAGGATGGGCAGTTGTACCTGCGCGGCGCCCGCATCGACACCCTGGCCGCATCGGGCAGCGTGGAGGCCGTGGCGGCCCTGCTGTGGCAGTGCAGCGAAGCCAGCGCATTCACCGCACAACCGCCGCCTTCGCCGCCGCTGCTGGCCCAGGGCCAGGCCCACCTGGCCAGCGTGCGCCCCGAGGAATCGCTGCTGCCCCTGTTCACCATGGCCAGCGAGGATGGACCCACCGCCTCCTGGCAGACCTCGCCCGAACGCCTGGCCGAGGGCTGCGGCGCCCTGGTGCGCCTGCTGGCGGCCTGCCTGCTGGGCACGGCGCCCGCCTCGGCACCGCTGCATGAGCAGTGCGCGGCCGCCTGGGGGCTGGACGACCAGGGGGCCGACCTGGTGCGCATGGCGCTGGTGCTGTGCGCCGACCATGAGCTCAATGCCTCGGGCTTCACCGCGCGCTGCGTGGCCTCCACAGGCGCCAGCCTGCGCGCGGCCGTGGTGGGAGGCCTGGCGGCACTGACCGGGGGCCTGCACGGCGGCGCCACGGCGCGCGTGGAGGCCCTGTGGGACGAACTGGGCCATGCGCCGGCCCAGGCCCTGCGCCAGCGCCTGGCGCGCGGCGAGGCGCTGCCCGGCTTCGGGCACCACCTGTATCCCGAGGGCGATGCGCGCGCCCGGATGCTGCTCGGCCGCATCCTGCCTGCGCAACCCGACTGGGCCGGCTGGATCGACGACGCCCGGGGCCTGGTGGGCCAACACCCATCGCTCGACCTGGCGCTGGTGGCCGTACGCAGGCACCTGGGGCTGCCGCCGGGCAGCGCCTACGGGCTGTTTGCCCTGGGCCGCTCGCTCGGCTGGATCGCCCATGCGCTGGAGCAGCGCAGCGGCCAGGCGCTGATACGCCCCCGCGCCGCCTACACCGGCCCGCGCCCGCCTTGAAAAATTTGGTTGGCAGGTTATAATGGAGGGCTTTTATTGCGGAAAGTACGCTGGATGCTCCACGGCGCAGAGGTTGCACCGGGTCCTGCACGGCTCCCGCACTTGACAAGGATTGATCATGAAAGAAGGCATTCACCCCAACTACCGCGAAGTGCTGTTCGTGGACCTGTCCAACGGTTTCAAGTTCGTGACCCGTTCCTGCGTGAACACCAAGGAAACCGGCAAGACCGACGACGGCCGTGAGCTGCCCCTGTTCAAGCTCGATACCTCCAGCGAATCGCATCCCTTCTACACGGGCACGCAAAAGTCCGTGGACAACATGGGCGGCCGCGTGGAAAAGTTCCGCAACCGCTTCGGCAAGACCGCTGCTGCCAAGTAAATCTTCGCAGGCAGTGCGCCGACAGAAAGGCAGCCCGGGCAACCGAGCTGCCTTTTTTCATGCCCGCGCCATGCACTGTGACCCGGGTTACCAGATTTACCCTGACCGCTACCGCCTGCTGACGGAACCTGTGCGCTTATCCCTTATTCTTGGCGGCTCCCTGAAGCCCCCGACCAACGCGTGAACCCACCCACCCCGGCCATCGTTACCCAGAATGCCGTGCGGCCGCTGCCGCGCTGGGCTTTGATGCTGCTGTGCATTGCCTATGTGATCCCCGGCTTCGTGGGCCGCGCGCCGTGGAAGAGCGCCGATATCACCGCCTATGGCTACATGCTGGAGCTGGCGCAGGGGCGCACCAGCTGGCTCAACCCGCTGCTGGGTGGCATGGCACCCGAGACCGAGGGCCTGCTGCCCTACTGGATCGGCGCCCTGGCCATCCAGTGGGCACCGGCCTGGCTCTCGCCCGAGATGGCTGTGCGCCTGCCTTTCGCCGCACTGCTGGCGCTGACCTTCATGGCCACCTGGTATGGCGTGTACTACCTGGCACGCAGCCCGGGCGCGCAGCCCGTGGCCTTTGCCTTCGGCGGTGAGGCCAACCCGCTCGACTATGCGCGCGCCATTGCCGATGGCGCCCTGCTCGCCCTCATCGCCTGCCTGGGGCTGGCCCAGCTCTCGCACGAGGTCACGAGCTACCTGGTGCAGTTGAGCTGCACCGCCTTCCTGTTCTTCGCCTTCGCAGCCCTGCCCTACCACGCCGGCAAGGCGTGGGCGGCCATGTTCGTGGGGGCGTTCGGCCTCACGCTTGCCGGGGCACCGGCGCTTACAGCGCTGCTGGGTGCCAGCGGCGTGCTGCTGGCCCTGCACCTGCCGGGCAAGGACGAGCGCCAGTGCAAGGCCTGGGCGGTGGTCACCGTCCTGGTCATTGTGGCTGCAGCGGCGCTGGCCTGGCAGCTCGACCTGTGGCGCTGGCGCATTGTCAGCACCGAGGGCGGCGGCAAGGAATGGGCGAGCCTGGCGCGCCTGCTGATCTGGTTCGGCTGGCCCGCCTGGCCCCTGGCGCTGTGGACGCTGTGGCGCTGGCGCAAGCAGATCGCCAGCCGCCAGTGGCACCGCCACCTGCTGCTGCCGCTGTGGTTCACCGCCGTCTCCGTGGCGGCCACCATCACCACGCAGCCGGCCGACCGCGCCCTGTTGCTGGGCCTGCCTGCGCTGGCGGCGCTGGCCGCATTCGCCTTGCCCACGCTCAGCCGCAGCATGGGGGCCCTGATCGACTGGTTCACGCTGCTGTTCTTCAGTGTCTCGGCACTGGCCATCTGGGTGATCTGGATCGCCATGCAGACCGGCGTGCCCGCCAAGCCGGCCGCCAACGTGGCCAAGCTGGCGCCGGGCTTCGTGCCCCAGTTCTCGGCGCTGGCCCTGGCGGTGGCGCTGGCCGCCTCGGTGGGCTGGTGCGCCCTGGTGTGGTGGCGCGCCTCGCGCAACCGCGCGCCGATCTGGAAGAGCCTGGTGCTGCCGGCCAGCGGCGCGGCCCTGAGCTGGCTGCTGCTCATGAGCCTGTGGCTGCCGCTGCTGGACTTCGCGCGCAGCTATGTGCCACAGATGCGGGCCGTTAGCGCCGTCCTCGGCCCCAGCCCCGGCTGCGTGCAGACCGTGGGCCTGAGCCGCGCCCAGGTCGCGGCCCTGCAGTACCACGCCGGCCTCACGCTGCACCCTGCCAACCTGGCGGTGACGGGCTGCGAGTGGCTGGTCTCGGACATCGCCTCCTGGCCCGCCCCGGCATCCACGGTCGACGCGCTGCAATGGGAGCGCGTGGCCACCGTGGCGCGCCCCACCGACAAGACCGACTTCCTGGTCCTGTTCCGCCGCATCGAGACCGAAGCCAAACCCTGATGAGCGAGCTGTCGACCATTTCCCGCCACGCCGTGACGGTGCTGGCCGGGCAACTGGCCGTGATGGCCTTCGGCGTGGCCGACACCATCGTCGCCGGCCGCTACAGCGAAGCCTCGCTGGCTGCGCTCTCGGTGGGCTCGGCCATCTTCATCAGCGTCTATGTGGCGCTGATCGGGGTGCTGCAGGCGCTGATGCCGGTCTGGGCCGAACTGCGCGGCGCCGGGCAGCAGGCGCAGATGGGCGCATCACTGCGCCAGTCGCTCTACCTGTGCGCCGTGGCCAGTGCCCTGGGCATGGCCGTGCTGCTCTCGCCCGGCGCCCTGCTGCGCTGGACCGAGGTGCCCGACACCCTGCGCGGCGAGGTCGAGAACTACCTGGCCGTGCTGGCCCTGGCACTGCCGCCAGCGCTGCTGTTCCGCATCTACAGCACACTCAACCAGGCCCTGGGCCGGCCCCAGTTGGTGACCTGGCTGCAGGTGGGCTCGCTGTTCATCAAGGTACCACTGTCGATCTGGTTCACCTTTGGCGGCGCCGGCCTGCCCGCGCAGGGCGCCGTGGGCTGCGCCTGGGCCACGCTGGTGGTCAACTGCAGCATGCTCGCCCTGGCGCTGTGGCTGCTGCGCACCCAGTCGCTGTACCGGCCACTGGCCCTCTGGCAGCCGCTGGAGCGCCCGCACTGGCCCACCATCGCAGGCTTTGCGCGCCTGGGCGTGCCGGCCGGCCTGGCGGTGATGGTGGAGGTGACCTCCTTCACCCTCATGGCCCTGTTCATCGCGCGCCAGGGCACCGTGGCTTCGGCTGCGCACCAGATCGCGTCCAACCTGGCGGCGGTGCTCTACATGGTGCCCTTGTCGCTGTCCATTGCCACCAGCGCGCGTGTGAGCTACTGGCTGGGCGCGGGCGAGCCGCTGCGCGCACGCCAGGTCGGATTGCTGGGGCTGCGCCTGGCCTGCACCATGGGCCTGGCCCTGGCAGCGCTGATGTTTCTCGGGCGCAACCACCTGGGTGTACTGTATTCGTCAAACACGCAGGTGGTGGCGGTCACGGGCGGCTTGCTGGCCTGGGTGGCGGCCTACCATGTGGCCGATGCGCTGCAGACCCTGTGCGTGTTCGTGCTGCGCTGCTACCGCATCACGGTGGCGCCGCTGGTGGTCTATTGCACCCTGCTGTGGGGTGCCGGCCTGGGCGGCGGCTACCTGCTGGCCTACCAGGGCCTGGGGCCCTGGGCCGCCATGGCCACACCGGCCACCTTCTGGGCCGCCAGCGCCGTTGCCCTGGCCGTGACGGCGGCCCTGTTCGCGGCCATGCTCTGGCGCGCGATCAGGCTGCCAGTGCCTGCGGCGCTGGCGCGCGCAGCCGGTTGACCGGAAAGGTCACGCAAAAGGTCGAGCCCTTGCCCAGGGTGCTCTGGATGTTGAGCGTCGCGCCATGGCGCTGCAGCACATGCTTGACGATGGCCAGGCCCAGGCCCGTGCCTCCGGTCTCGCGCGAGCGGCTGCGGTCCACCCGGTAGAAGCGCTCGGTCAGCCGCGGGATGTGCTCGGGCGCAATGCCAGGCCCCGTGTCCTGGACCGAGAACGTGGCCGAGCCATCGTCCTTGCGCACCCAGCTGACCGTGATCGTGCCACCCGCCGGCGTGTAGCGCACGGCGTTATTGATGATGTTGGACAGGGCGCTCTGCAGCTCGGCCGGCACGCCGGCAATGTCGCCCTGGGCCAGCAGCTCGGCCTTGCCGGGGAACAGCAGGGTATGGGGGCGCTGCTGGGTCTGGGCGAGCAGGGCTGACAATGCACGGCTTTCTTCCTCACAGCGCTGCACCAGGCCCTGCACCGGCGTCCATTCGGCCATGCCGGGCGGCGGGCTGCCCTCCAGGCGCGACAGCGTGAGCAGGTCCTGCACCACGCTCTGCATGCGCGCCGCCTGCTGGGACATCATGCCCAGGTAGCGCGCGCGCTCATCCTGCGCCAGCGGCAGGGTCTGCAGGGTTTCGACAAAGCCCATGAGCACCGTGAGCGGTGTGCGGATCTCGTGCGAGACGTTGGCCACGAAGTCGCGGCGCATGGCCTCGGCCTGCTCCAGCGCCGTCACGTCGCGCGAGAGCAGCAGGGTGCGCCCGTCGCCGTAGGGATGCAGCTGCACCGAGATGCGCACCGGGCGCGAGGACGTGCTGAAACGCCCCTCCAGCACCACATCGTGCGTGAAGTCCTGGGCCGTGTAGTAGGCGGTGAATTCGGGGTCGCGCACCAGGTTGCCGATGGACTGCATGACGTCGCGCTGCGCATCGAAGCCGAACTGGCTGGCCGCCATCTGGTTGCACCATTCGATATGGCCCTGCGCATCGAGCAGCACCACACCGTTGGGCGTGGCCTGCAGCGCCGCCAGGATCTCCTGCAGGCGGTTCTGGCTGCTTTGCACCTCCTGGGCCTGCAGGCGCAGCAGGCGCCGCGCCCGGTCGGCCGCCTCGCCCCACATGCCGCGCATCACCGGGGCGCGCGACAGCTCTCCCGTGCGCAGCCAGCGCAGCACGCGTGCGCCACGCAGCAGATCCCACACAAACCAGGCCCAGGCCGCAATCGCCGCACCCAGGGCCGCCCCCCAGGGCCCTCCCTGCCACCAACCGAGTCCGCCGCCGGCGATTTGCCAGAGCAGAAAATACGTGAATCGCCAAAGCATGCAGCGTGCAAAGCCTTTTTTCTGAAAACCAGGGGCGCCCTGCGGCGCCCCGTGAACCGTCAGGCTTGCAGTGGCTGCACCTGAGGTTGCGATTGCGCCGTGAGCCGGTAGCCGGCGCCGCGCACCGTCTCGACCATCACCGACGCGGCGCCCAGCGCCTCGCGCAGGCGCTTGACGTGCACGTCCACGGTGCGCTCCTCGATGAAGACATGGTCGCCCCAGACCTTGTCCAGCAGCTGCGAGCGGCTGTGCACGCGCTCGGCATGCTTCATGAGGTAGTGCAGCAGCTTGAACTCGGTGGGCCCCACCTTGAGCTGCTGGCCCTGGAAGGCCACGCGGTAGGTGCCGGCATCGAGCACCAGCTCGCCGATGGTCACGCTGTCGCTGACCTGTTCGGGCGCGCGGCGGCGCAGCACGGCGCGGATGCGCGCCAGCAGCTCCTGCGTGGAAAAGGGCTTGGTGACGTAGTCGTCGGCACCAGCGTCCAGGCCCGCCACCTTGTCCGGCTCGTCGCCACGGGCCGTGAGCATGAGGATGGGGATGGCCTTGGTGCGCGCGTCGGCACGCCACTTGCGCGCCAGCGACAGGCCGCTCTGGCCGGGCAGCATCCAGTCGAGCAGGATCACGTCGGGCAGCACGGCATCGAGCTCGCGCTGGGCCGAATCGCCATCTTCGGCCCAGAAGGGCTGGAATCCGTTGTGCCGCAGGTTGACCGCGATCAGCTCGGCGATCGCGGGTTCGTCTTCGACAATCAGAACTCGGGGTAACTTTCTCATACAGCGTTCACGGGCCTACAGCACGGCCGATTCGATTTCATCAAGGGCCGTATGGCGCACGTCCTTGCCCTTGACCAGGTAGATGATGAGTTCGGCCACATTCTTCGAATGGTCGCCGATGCGCTCGATGGCCTTGGCCAGGAACAAGAGATCCAGGCTGGGAGAGATGGTGCGCGGGTCTTCCATCATGTAGGTGACCAGCTTGCGCACGAAGCCGTCGAACTCCTTGTCGATCAGGTCGTCTTCCTTGAGGATGGAGACGGCCATCGCGGTGTCCAGGCGGGCGAAGGCGTCGAGCGTCTTGCGCAGCAGGCCCGAAGCCAGGTCGGCCGCCATGCGCAGGTCGCTCGAGGGCAGCGAGCGGGCGGCGCCGCTCTCGATGATGGAGCGCACCATGCGCGCCATCTTGTTGGCCTCGTCGCCCATGCGCTCGAGGTTGGCCGTGGCCTTGGAAAAGGCCAGCAGCAGGCGCAGGTCGCGCGCGGTGGGCTGGCGGCGCGCGATGATGGACGACAGTTCGTGGTCGATCTCCACTTCCATGGCGTTCACGCGCACTTCGATGGCGGCCACCTGTTCCACGGCCTCGATGCTGAACTGCGACAGGGCGTAGACCGCCTGGCGGATCTGCGACTCCACGAGCCCGCCCATCTCCATGACGCGGGCGGAGACGCTGTTGAGTTCGGAGTCGAACTGCGACGAAAGGTGCTTGTCGGGCATTGCTGTCTCCTTAGCCGAAACGGCCGGTGATGTAGTCTTCGGTTTCCTTGCGCTGCGGCTTGAAGAACATCTGTTCCGTCTCACCGAACTCGACCAGGTCGCCCAGGTACATGTAGGCGGTGTAGTCGCTGCAGCGCGCGGCCTGCTGCATGTTGTGGGTCACGATGACCACGGTGTAGTCGTTCTTGAGCTCGGCAATCAGCTCTTCGACCTTGGCGGTCGAGATCGGGTCCAGCGCCGAGCAGGGCTCGTCGAGCAGCAGCACTTCGGGCTTGATGGCAATGCCGCGGGCAATGCACAGGCGTTGCTGCTGGCCGCCGGACAGGCCCGAGCCGGTCTGGTTGAGCTTGTCCTTGACCTCGTTCCACAGGGCGGCCTTGCGCAGGGCCCATTCGACACGGTCGTCCATGTCGGTGGCGCTCAGGTTCTCGAACAGCTTCACGCCGAAAGCGATGTTGTCGTAGATCGACATCGGGAAGGGCGTGGGCTTCTGGAACACCATGCCGACCTTGGCACGCACCAGGGCCACGTCCTGCTTGCTGGTCAACAGGTTTTCACCGTCCAGCACGATCTGGCCTTCGGCGCGCTGCTCGGGATAGAGCTCGAACATGCGGTTGAAGGTGCGCAGCAGCGTCGACTTGCCGCAGCCCGAGGGGCCAATGAAGGCCGTGACCTTGTTCTCGGGAATATCGAGGTTGATGCCCTTCAAGGCATGGAACTTGCCGTAGTAGAAGTTCAGATCACGCACCGTGATCTTGGACTTGGCGGGCGCATCGGTCTTGAGAATGGCGGACATGCTTGTCTTTCTTGCAGGGCTTACTTGTGGCGGGTCAGGACCCGCGCCAGGATGTTCAGGCCAAGGACGGCGATGGTGATGAGGAACACACCGGCCCATGCCAGTTGCTGCCAGTTCTCATACGGGCTCATGGCGAACTTGAAGATGGTCACCGGCAGGCTGGCCATGGGCTTGGAGAGGTCAGCGTTCCAGAACTGGTTGTTCAGCGCGGTGAACAGCAGCGGAGCGGTTTCGCCGGCGATGCGGGCCACGGCCAGCAGCACACCGGTGATCACGCCGGCACGCGCAGCGCGCAGGGTCACCATGGTGATGACCTTCCACTTGGGCGTGCCCAGGGCGTAGGCGGCTTCGCGCAGGCTGGCCGGCACCAGCACCAGCATGTTCTCGGTGGTGCGGATGACCACCGGAATCACGATCAGCGCCAGCGCCAGGATGCCGGCATAGGCCGAGAAGCTCTTGAAGCGCGCCACCACCACGGCATACACGAACAGGCCGATCACGATGGAGGGCGCCGAAAGCAGGATGTCGTTGACGAAGCGCGTCACCGAGGCCAGCAGGCTCTTGGTCTCGTACTCGGCCAGGTAGATGCCGGCCATGATGCCGATGGGCGTGCCCACGAAGGTGGCCAGCATCACCATCACGAACGAACCGAAGATGGCGTTGGAGATGCCGCCGGCCTCGTTGGGTGGTGGCGTCATCTGCGTGAACAAGGCCACGCTCAGGCCACCCAGGCCCAGGCGGATGGTTTCCCACAGGATCCAGATCAGCCAGAACACGCCGAAGGCCATGGCGGCCAGCGACAGCACCAGGGCGATCTGGTTGACGCGCTTGCGGCTGTTGTAGCGCGCCTGGCGCTGCTGGGCCAGGTCGGCCGCAGAGATCAGTTGCTGCGCGGTGCTCATGAACGGGCTCCTTCACTCTTTTGCAGGCGGGACAGCAGGATCTTGGAGCACGACAGCACGACGAAGGTGATGAAGAACAGGACCAGGCCCAGGTAGATCAGCGAGGCCTGGTGCAGGCCCTCGCCGGCTTCGGCGAACTCGTTGGCCAGCGCCGAGGTGATGCTGTTGGCCGCCTCGAAGACCGACAGCGAAGACAGCTGGTTCATGTTGCCGATGACGAAGGTCACGGCCATGGTCTCGCCCAGCGCACGGCCCAGGCCGAGCATGATGCCGCCCAGCACGCCGGTCTTGGTATAGGGCAGCACCACCTTCCACACCACTTCCCAGGTCGTGGAGCCCAGGCCGTAGGCCGACTCCTTGAGCAGGGCCGGCGTGACTTCGAACACGTCGCGCATCACCGAGGCGATGAACGGGATGATCATGATGGCCAGGATGATGCCGGCCGACAGGATGCCGATGCCCACCGGGGGGCCGGACACCAGTGCGCCCAGGAAGGGAACGCCGTTGAACAGGGCCTGCAGCGGCTGCTGCACATAGGTCGCGAGGATGGGGCCGAACACCATCAGGCCCCACATGCCGTAGACGATGGAGGGAACCGCAGCCAACAGCTCGATGGCCGTGCCCAGGGGGCGCTTGAGCCAGGAGGGCGACAGCTCGGTCAGGAACAGCGCAATGCCGAAGCTCACCGGCACGGCGATCAGCAGCGCGATCGCAGAGGTCGTCAGCGTGCCATAGATCATCACCAGGCCGCCGTACTCGTTCTGCACGGGGTCCCAGACGCTGCTGGTGAGAAAGCCCAGGCCGTACTTGGCGATGGACGGCCAGGCACCAACCACCAGCGAGGCCAGGATGCCCAGCAGCAGGAGCAGGGTCAGCACGGCCGCACCGCGCGCCAGGAAGCCGAACAGCTTGTCGGCCACCACGCCGGAAATGAGGGGTCGGTGTGGGGAAGGGGGCATTTTCTCAGTACGCAAGGGAGCCGTCACAAGGGACGGATTGTCGCGGACCGGCATCGTTGTGGACACGTTGTTTGCCTTGAATTCAATGGATTTGAAGTTGAAGGGCCGGCTTATCGCCGGCCCTGTCAAATTACTTGAACGCTACGGCCTTGCCGGAGGTGTCCTTGATGTCACCCCAGGACTTCTGGATGATGGCCTTGACGCTGTCGGGCATGGGCACGTAGTCCAGGTCGGCGGCGGTCTTGTCGCCCTGGGCATAGACCCAGTCGAAGAACTTCAGGGCCGTGGTGGCCTGGGCAGGCTTGTCCTGCGACTTCTGCATCATGATGAAGGTCGCGGACGTGATGGGCCACGAATCCTTGCCAGGCTGGTTGGTCAGGATCTGGTAGAAGCTCTTGGCCCAGTCGGCACCGGCGGCAGCGGCCTTGAAGGTCGCATCGTCGGGCGAGACATAGTTGCCAGCGGAGTTCTGCAACTGCACATAGGTCAGCTTGTTCTGCTTGACGTAGGCGTACTCGACGTAGCCGATGGAGTTGGGCAGGCGGCCCACGAAGGCGGCAACGCCTTCATTGCCCTTGCCACCCGCACCGGTGGGCCACTTCACGGCCGTGCCTTCACCGACCTTGGACTTCCACTCGGCGTTGACCTTGCTCAGGTAGTTGGTGAAACCGAAGGTGGTGCCCGAGCCGTCGGCGCGGTTCACCGGGGCGATGGCCGCGTCAGGCAGGTTCACACCGGGGTTCAGGGCCTTGATGGCCTCGTCGTTCCACTTGGTGATCTTGCCCAGGTAGATGTCGCCCAGGACCTGGCCGCTCAGCTTCATCTGGCCGGGAGCGATGCCCTTGATGTTGACCACGGGAACGATGCCGCCGATCACGGTGGGGAACTGCACCAGGCCCTTCTTGGCCAGGTCTTCGTCCTTCAGGGGAGCGTCCGAAGCACCGAAGTCCACTGTCTTGGCTTCGATCTGGCGCATGCCGGCGCCCGAGCCCACCGACTGGTAGTTGATCTTGACGCCCGTGGCCTTGTTGTAGTCAGCCGCCCACTTGGAATACAGAGGCGCCGGAAAACTGGCGCCTGCGCCGGTGGCTTCCTGCTGCGCCATGGCCTGAGAGAACGCACCAGCAGCGACCACACCAGCAACAAGGACCCGAATCGCGGACATTTTCATGGAGATACCTCTTGGGATGAATGAATTGGGATGAGGCGACTCTAGGACCCGTATGTGACATTGTCGTGACACACAGATCGGTTGTCACACATCCGTTTCCTCCGTACAGGCGTTTACGTTTGTCATCCAGCTGTCACGGTGCCTGCTTAGTCTCCCGCCACCGAGATGAATCGGCCACCTACCTGGAGAATCACATGTTCCGCCGTTACGCACTGCAATCCGCCCTCGCCCTGGCTGCGGCCGCCGCCCTGGCCGGCTGCGCCAGCACCGGTTCCGCCCCCGCATCCCTGGACAGCACGATTGCAAAGACGCCGTCGCTGAGCACTTTCAACAAGCTGGCGGCCCAGGCCGGCCTGGCCGACACCCTCAAGGCCGCCGGCCCCTATACCGTGTTCGCGCCTTCGGACGATGCCTTCAAGGCCATCCCGGCCAAGACCCTGGCCGACCTGCAGGCCAACCCGGCCCAGCTCAAGGCCGTGCTCAACCACCACATCGTGGCGGGCAACGTGACCGCCGCCGCCGTCAAGCCCGGCGCCACCAAGACCCTGAACGGCTCCGACGTGGCCCTGGCGCGCGCCGGCACCTTCGTCACGGTGGAAGAAGCCATGGTGGAAAAGGCCGACATCGTGGCCACCAATGGCGTGGTGCACGTGGTCGACCGCGTGCTGATGCCCCCCAAGAAGTAAAACGCACTGCCGCCCGCAGCACCGCACATGACACGCACACCCCGCACCAGCCAGCCCGGCGTCCTGCGCCGCCACTGGCTGCAAGGGGTGGCGGCCATGGGCCTGGCCGGCCGCACCTGGGCCCAGGGGACGGAGCCCTCCGCCAAAAAGACGGATGGCGAGCGTCCCCACGTGGTGGCCCAGGTGGCCGACCTGTCCCCCGACCAGCAGGACGTGAGCCGCGACTTCCTCGTGGGCTCGCGCACCGCCTGGCAGGAGATCAATGCCAGGGGGGGTGTCCACGGCCGCCCCGTGCAGCACCTCACGCTGGAGACCGATGGCACCCCGGCCAGCCTGCAGGCCGTCTGGCAGACCGCGCACAAGCAGTCCGCCTGCATCGCCCTGTCGGGCTGCGTGGGCAATGCAGCGGCCAGCGGCCTCATCGCCCTGCAGGCCAAGGCGGCGCCGGACTCCCCGCTGCCCATCGTCGCCCCCTGGCTGCACGACACCACGGCAGTGGCCAGCGCCACAGGCCCCGCAGACTCCGTGTTCGACATCTTTGCCGGGCAGGAGGCACAGATCACCCATGCCATCAAGAACCTGGCAACCATGGGGGTTCAGACCGTGGGCGTCACCTACGCCAGCCCCGGCGTCCAGCGCCAGTCACAGGCCATGGTGGCGCATGCGGCAAAGGCCATGTCGCTCAAGGTGCAGACCATCCCCCTGCCCGCTGCCAGCGCGAAACCCGGCGCAGGCCACCGCGTGGAGCAGACCATCATCCTGTTCATCGGCGGCACGCCGGAGCTGTTCTCCTTTCTGGACCAGCTCACCGTGCCCCAGGGCCGCCAGTGTTATGTGGTGGCGCTGGCCGATGTGAATCTGCAGGTGCTGGCGCAGATGGGCCCCACGGCGGCCAAGGCCTCGGTCATCGTCACCCAGGCCGTGCCCATGGTGAATGCCAGCCTGCCCGTGGTGCGCAGCTACCGCGATGCGCTGGCCCGCCTCTACGACGAGCCCCCCTCCCCGCTGGGTCTGGCGGGCTACATCGCCGCGCGCTACACCGCCGAGGTCATGGCCGGCATCAGCGGCCCCATCACCCGTGCCGGCATGCTGGCCGCGCTGCAAAAGCGCGCCGCACTGAACATCGGCGGCTATACGGTCAGCTACCAGGGGCGCCAGCGCGCCGGCGCCTACGTGACCCAGGCCATGCTCACCACGGCGGGACGCATCATTGGCTGAACTCGGCGCCAGACGCCGGCCCGGGTGCTATGCTGGGCCGAAAGGAAAACAGCGCACGCCGCGCACCACCATGCACAACGGAACACTGCTCGCTGCCGTGGATCTGGGATCCAACAGCTTTCGCCTTGAAATCGGCCGCTACGAGCACGGCCACATCCAGCGCGTCGAATACCTCAAGGAGACCGTGCGCCAGGGCAATGGCCTGGACGAGAACCGCAACCTGAGCACCGAGGCCATGCAGCGCGGCTGGGACTGCCTGGCCCGCTTCGGCGAGCGCCTGGCGGGTTTTTCGCGCACGCAGGTGCGTGCCGTGGCCACCCAGACCCTGCGCGAGGCGCGCAACCGCGAGGAGTTCATCGCGCGCGGTAGCCAGGTGCTGGGCTACCCCATCGACGTGGTTTCGGGCCCCGAAGAGGCCCGCCTGATCTACCAGGGCGTGGCGCGCCTGCTGCCCCAGTCCGACGAACGGCGCCTGGTGGTGGACATCGGCGGACGCTCCACCGAGCTCATCCTGGGCCAGCAGTTCACGCCCCATGCCGTGGCCTCGTTCCGCGTGGGCAGCGTGGCCTGGTCCACGCGCTACTTCGCCAACGGCGCCTTCACGCCCCAGGCCTTCATGGCCGCCGAGATTGCCGCCAAGGCGGTGCTCGACGAGGCCCTGGCCACCTTCCGGCCCGATGGCTGGGACGTGGCCTATGGCTCCTCGGGCACGGCCGGTGCCGTGGGCGACATCCTCACCGCCGCGGGCGGCCCCGAAGGCCTGATCACGCGCGAGGGCCTCGATTGGCTGCAGGAGCGGCTGCTGCGCGCGCAGAGCGCCGACCGCATCCGCCTGGACGGCCTCAAGGACGAGCGCCGCGCCGTGATCGGTGGCGGCATCAGCGTGCTGCGTGCCGTGTTCGACCTGCTGCAGATCGAGCAGATGCAGGTGGCCCAGGGCGCGCTGCGCCAGGGCGCGCTGTACGACCTGCTCGACCGCGAGCAGCCCGGTACCGACCTGCGCAGCACCACGGTCCACGGTCTCATGCAGCGCTTTGGCGTGGAGGTGGAGCATGCCGAGCGCGTGGCACGCATCGCCTGCCAGCTCTTCGACCAGGCCGCGCCCGCCGGCAGCGAACGCGCATCGCGCAAGCTCGACTGGGCTGCGCGCCTGCACGAAATCGGCTGCCGCATCTCGCACAGCGACTACCACCGCCACGGCGCCTACATCCTGGACCACACCGATGCCGCAGGCTTTGCCATGCCCGAGCTGCACCGCCTGGGCCAACTGGTGCTGGGCCAGCGCGGCAAGGTGCGCAAGCTCGATGTGGACCTGACCGACGCAGGCTTTGCATTGCAACTGCTGTGCCTGCGCCTGGCCGTGGCCTTGTGCCACGCGCGCCGCGACCCCGACACCGAAGGCCTGCAACTGCAACTCAAGGGCAACCGATTCCTGCTGGCAGCGCGCCGCGGCTGGGCGGCCGGCTACCCGCAATCGGCCCACCTGCTGCGCGAGGAAATGCTGGCCTGGCAGAAGACCCCGTGGGAGCTGGTGGCAGAGCTGCCGTGACGCCGGAATGAAAACGGTATAAACTGTTTATACCGTTTTATTTTCCGCAATCATGACCACCACTGCACCCGCGTCCGCCCCCGTCACCCCCACCGCTGCTGCCGCCCCGGCCGCAGCCCCTGCGGCCAAGGCACCTGCCGCCGCAAAGAGCACCGCCAAGGCCGCCAAGGCGCCCAAGAAGTCTGCAGCGGCCAAGCCTGCTGCCGCAGCCCCCAAGAAGGCTGCCCCCAAAGCCCCCGCCGCCAAACCGGCCACCAAGACCAAGGCCGCAGCCGCCCCCGCCGCAAGCAGCAAGCCCGCTGCCGCCGTGGCCCCCGCCAAGGAAACCAAGGCCAAGAAGCCCAAGCTGGTGCGCGACAGCTTCACCATTCCCAAGGACGAGTACGCCGTGGTCGAGACGCTCAAGCAGCGCGCCGCCACGCTGGCCCAGCCCGCCAAGAAGAGCGAACTGCTGCGCGCCGGCCTCAAGCTGCTGGCCGGCCTGTCCGATACCGCCCTGCGCAGCGCCCTGCAGGCGGTGCCGTCGATCAAGACCGGCCGCCCCAAGGCCGAGGAACCAGCAGCCAAGCCTGCCGCCAAGAACGGCCGTAAATAAGAAAGCGGCCCTCGGGCCGCTGCGGGATGGTGATGAAAGTGCCGCGGCCCGGGTCAGACGAATTCGGGCGACTGCACGGCCATCAGCACCGTCTGGCTTGCATCCAGGCGCTGGCGCTGGCGCAGCCACCACACGGCGCCTTTGCGCACCGCGCACTCGGGCGCCTGCATGCCCAGCAGCTGCGCAATGGTCTGGCCGAGCACGGGCTGGTGGCCGATGATCAGCACGGCGCCACGCGCGCGCGGCCACTGGGCCAGCTCCAGCAGATCCTCGGTGGTGCCGCCGGGCAGCAACTCGGCACGCATCTTGAACTTGCGCCCCAGTGCATCGGCCGTCTGTTCGGTGCGCCGTGCAGGGCTGGCCAGCACGCGCAGGCCCTCGGGCAACTGGCGGTCCAGCCAGGCGGCCATGCGTGCCGCCTGCTTTTCGCCGCGCGGCGTGAGCGCACGGGTCAGGTCGTCCGAGCCGTCCTCGGCTTCTTCGGCCTCGGCATGGCGCCACAGGATCAAATCCATCATCACGTTCCTTGCTGCTGCTCCACCCGCGCCACGGGCGCGGGCGGCCCATAGCGCACCATGAGCGCCGCCTGTGCGCCCTGCCCGTCTTCGGGATGGGGGGCCCGGGCATAGGTGCCATCGGGGCCCAGTGTCCACGCATCGCGGTCATCGTGCAGGTAGGCCACCAGGCACTCGTCCACGATCTGGCGGCGCAGGCGCGGCTCGGTCACGGGCCAGGCCAGTTCCACGCGGCGCATCATGTTGCGGTTCATCCAGTCGGCGCTGGACAGGTACAGGTCTTCCTCGGCGCCAGCGCGGAAATAGAACACGCGCGTGTGTTCCAGGAAGCGCCCGATCACCGAGCGCACGCGGATATTGTCGGTCACGCCCGGCACCTGGGCTGCGAGCATGCAGGCACCGCGCACGATCAGGTCGATGCGCGCGCCGCGTTGGCCGGCCAGGATCAGGGCGCGCATCAGCGCCTCATCGGTCAGCGCGTTCATCTTGGCGACGATGCGCGCATCCTCTCCCCGGCTGGCCGCCAGGCCCACCTGCTCGATCTTCTCGATCATGCGCCGCTGCAGGTGGAAGGGCGCGAGCAGCAGCTTGCGCAGCTTGGGGGGCCGGTTCTGGCTCGCCAGGTGGTTGAACACGCCGTCCATGTCGGCGGTCGTGTCCTCATCGGCCGTGAGGTAGCTCAGGTCGGTGTACAGGCGCGCCGTGCGCGGGTTGTAGTTGCCGGTCGAGAGGTGCCCGTAGCGGCGCAGCTGGCGCCCCTCGCGGCGTGTCACCAGCAGCATCTTGGCATGGGTCTTGAGCCCCACCACGCCATACACCACCTGGGCGCCGATGGATTCGAGCGCCTCGGCCCAGTTGATGTTGGCCTCTTCGTCGAAGCGCGCCTTGAGCTCCACCACGGCCATGACCTCCTTGCCGCGGCGCACGGCCTCGGTCAGCAGGTCCATGAGCGCAGAGTCGGCGCCCGTGCGGTAGATGGTCTGCTTGATGACCAGCACCTGGGGGTCGTTGACCGCCTCGCGCAAAAAGGCCAGCAGCCCGTCGAAGCTCTCGAATGGCTGGTGCATGAGCACGTCGCGCTTGTTCAGCTGCTCCATGATCGACACCCCGGGCACCAGTTGGCGCGGCCAGGCCGAGCGCCAGGCCGGGAACAGCAGCGCAGGGTCGTTCACCAGGTCCACCAGCTGGGTCAGGCGCACCAGGTTCACCGGGCCGTGCACACGGTACAGCGCCGGCTCGGGCAGATCGAACTGTTCGAGCAGGAAGCGCGAGAGGAACTGCGAGCAGCCGGCCGAGACCTCCAGCCGCACGGCCTGGCCGTAATGGCGGTGCTGCAGGCCCTGGCGCAGTGCCGTGCGCAGGTTGCGCACATCTTCCTCGTCGAGCGCCAGGTCGGAGTGGCGCGTGACGCGGAACTGCGAGAACTCCGTGACCTCGCGCCCCGGGAACAGGTCGGCCAGGTGCGCACGGATGATGCTCGACAGGCTCACGAACAGCGATTCGCCCTTGGCGGCCAGGCGCGGCGGCATGCGCACCAAGCGCGGCAGCGCACGCGGCACCTTGACGATGGCCACCTCGTTCTTGCGGCCGAAGGCATCGTGCCCATGCAGGCGCACGATGAAGTTGAGCGACTTGTTGGCCACCTGCGGAAACGGGTGGGCCGGGTCGAGCCCCACCGGGATCAGCAGCGGGCGCACCTCGCGCATGAAATACTCGTGCACCCAGGTCCGCTGCGCCGCCGAGCGCTCGCCGTGCGAGACGATGCGGATGCCATGCCGCGCGAACTCGGGCACCAGGGAGTCGTTGTACAGCGAGTACTGGCGCGCCACCAGGTCATGGGCCTTGGACGACAGGGCCACGAAGGAGGCCTCGGTATAGACCCCCTTGCCCTCACCGCTCTTGGCGGCCGTCAGGTGGGCGGCAGCGCGCACCTCGAAGAACTCGTCGAGGTTGGACGAAACGATGCACAGGTAGCGCAGGCGCTCCAGCAGGGGCACGTCGGTGCGCACGGCCCAATCGAAGACACGCTCGTTGAAGCCCAGGATGCTGTGGTCCCGGTCCAGGAACATGGGCGCCCCGGGCACCGCCACCGGCGCCACGGCCGCAGGCGCAGGCTCGCCCCCCGCCGCTGCGGCGCTGGCGTTTTCCTGGCGGTCATCGGGGCTGTCACATGGCGAAATCACAGGCGTTCTGGAGAAAAAGGAAGGCATGGGCACTCGAAAGCCGCGGGAGCGGGTGCCTGCAGTATTTAACGGCCAGATGACAGTGATGTGACAGTTTTTGTGACAGAAACCGCTTCGTCATCTCCGCGCGGGCGCGCCGGAACCAGGAATTGCTGGAACAGCCGGGCCGCATGGGCCCAGGTGAACTCCAGCGCCCGGTTGCGTGCCTCGTGGCGCGGCACGGCCAGCGCGTTCTGGGCGGCAGTCATCAGGTCCGCGTGCAGCACCCCGCCGCGCGCCTGGCCGCCCGCATGGGCGCCCAGCACCTCCATGGGGCCGTCCTCGAAGTAGGCGGCCACGGGCGTACCGCAGGCCATGGCCTCCAGCATCACCAGGCCAAAGGTCTCGGAACGGCTGGGAAAGACGAACACGTCGGCCGCCGCGTACACGCCCGCCAGAGTGGCCCGGTCCAGGATGCCCAGCCAGCGCGCCTGGGGGTAGCGGGCCTTGAGCCGCTCCTCCAGCGGCCCCACGCCGCAGATCACCTTGCTGCCGGGCATGTCCAGTTGCAGGAAGGCTTCGATGTTCTTCTCGTACGAGACACGCCCCACGTACAGGGCCACCGGGTGGGCCAGGGCCCCCACGAGCGGGTGCGGCGTGGTCTCGCCCCGGTAGCTGAAGGCCGCCGTGTCGACCCCGTGTGTCCATTGCCGCAGATTGCGGAAACCGCGCCGCTCTAGCATCTTGAGCACGCCCACCGTGGGCACTATCACGCCCGAGGAAGGCCGGTGGAAATGGCGGAACAGTGCATAGCCCAGGCCCAGCGGAAGGTGCATTGCCGCCTGCAGGATCTCGGGAAAGCGGGTATGGAAGGCCGTGGTGAAGGCCAGCTTCCTGCGCAGGCAGTAGCTGCGCCCGGCCCAGCCGATGGGGCCCTCGGTCGCCAGATGGATGGCATCGGGCTGGAGTTCGTCCAGCATGCGCTCTATTTCGCGCCCGGGACGAACGGCCAGGTCGATCCCCGGGTAGCCCGGGCAGGGACGCGTCTTGAACAGGCCGGGCTGGATCACCTGCACCTGGTGGCCGGCCCCCTCCATGTGGCGCACCAGTTCCACCAGGGTGGTGACCACGCCGTTGATCTGCGGCGCCCAGGCATCGGACAACAAGGCGATTTTCATACGAGCATCTCGCTGCTGTGGGGTTGCTTGCCGGCCGCCTGGTGGCCGGGCACGGTGTGCCACTGCACCAGTTCCAGGCGGCCATCCATGTGCTCGACCAGGGCGGTGTGGCTTTCCACCCAGTCGCCGTCGTTGCAGTACAGGGTGCCGTCGATCTCGCGCATCTCGGCACGGTGGATGTGGCCACAGACCACGCCATCATGGCCGCGGCGGCGCGCCTCGGCGGCCACGGCCACCTCGAAGTCGGTCACGTAATTGAGCGCCGTCTTCACCTTGCCCTTGAGGTAGGCCGAGAGCGACCAGTACGGCAGGCCCATGCGCGCGCGCAAGGTGTTCAGGTGCCGGTTGAGCTTGAGCGTGAACTCGTAGAGGTTGTCGCCCACATAGGCGAGCCACTTGGCGCACTGGATCACGCCGTCGAAGTAGTCGCCATGCGTCACCCACAGGGTGCGGCCATCGGCCGTCTTGTGCACCGCGTCCTCCACCACCTCGATGCCGCCGAAGGAGTGGCCGACGAAGGCGCGCGCGAACTCGTCGTGGTTGCCGGGCACGAAGACCACACGGCAGCCCTTGCGCGCGCGGCGCAGCAGCTTCTGCACCACATCGTTGTGGGCCTGGGGCCAGAACCAGCGGCGGCGCAGCTGCCAGCCGTCCACGATGTCGCCCACCAGGTACAGGTGCTCGCTCGGGTGGTGCTTCAGGAAGTCGAGCAGGCCCTCGGCCTGGCAACCGGGCGTGCCCAGATGCAGGTCGGAGATGAACACCGCGCGCAGCTGGCGGTGGCCGGGGGGATGTGCGTCGTCGGCGTCGGCGGCAGTGTCCTGCCCACCTGCCATGTGCGCAGTCCAGTCGCCGAGCGCGTCGAACGCGGCACGCATCAGGCCCCCAGAAAGTGCTTGCGGTAGCGGGGGTGCAGGTCTGCCAGGCGCATCAGCATGGGCAGGTCTGCGGTGTTGAAGTCCGGGTCCCAGGCCGGGGCTCCCAGCACCCGCGCCCCCAGGCGCAGGTAGCCCTTGATCAGGGCCGGCGGCTCCACGAAGACCGAGCCGTCGAGGCGTTCGACGGGCAGCGGCAGGCGCGGCAGCACGTGGTATTCGATGGGGGCCAGGTGCGTCTGGCGCACCTGGTTCCAGATGCTGGCGGCCGCGTCGCCGCTGATCACGCCGTTGTGCAGCATGGGAATGCTGGCGCAGCCGATCATGGTATCGAGCTGGTTGCGCACCATGAAGTCGGCCAGGGCGCTCCACAGTGCCATGATCACGCCGCCGTGGCGGTGCTCGGGGTGCACGCAGCTGCGGCCCAGCTCCACCATGCGCGGGCGCAGGGTGCGCAGGCGGGTCAGGTCGAACTCGGTGTCGCTGTAGGTGCTGCCCACGCGGCGTGCCTGGGCGGGAGTCAGGACCCGGTAGGTGCCAATCACCTGCTGGGTGCCCGCATCGCGCACCAGCAGGTGCTCGCAGTAGTCGTCGAACAGGTCCACGTCGTGGCCGGGAACGGGGGTCGTCAATCGAGCGCCCATCTCCCCGGCAAACACATCGAACCGGAGCTTTTGTGCCTGGCGCACCTCGTCGGTGTGGCGCGCCCAGGCGACTTCGACCCCACCCCGCGCCATCGCGCCCGCCACCGCGGACTCTGGGCGCTGGAGGGCAGCCCCGGGGGCGGTGAGGGGAGACAGCGGCAAAATCGGGTTGGGCAAATCGCTCATGGATCAACTCCTTGGTACAGGGCGGCCCCATGGCCGCTGGTGCCCCGGATCACCGGGTGGTGTGCTTTCAATGCACTGGAGTTTGGAAGCCGCAGGTGACGCCTGCATGTCCAACGGATGTCAATGCCGTGACAGGCCGAGGCAAGGGCTCCGCCAGAGTGCGGGAAAGGCGCCAGCGCAGGCTGGACAGGCCCCGGTTACCAGGCGGTTACCGCTGTAAGCTTGGGCTGCTACACTTTGGTACATTTTTCTGGGGCATTGCGCCTCTCCCTCCGGGTCCGGCCGCCATGTCCTTGCTGTCCATTGCCCCAGAACGCCTGCCGTCTGGGGAGTCTTCCGACGCGTCTTTGGAGCGTACGCTGCGCGAGCAGCAGATGCTGCTGGAGAGCGCAGGCGTGGGCATCGTGTTCATCCGCCAGCGCGTGGTGGTGCGCTGCAACCAGCGCTATGCGGAAATCTTCGGCTACGAGTCGGCGCAGCGCCTGATGGGCCTGAGCAGCGAGGCCTTCTACCCCGATCGCGAGGCCTTCCGCACCCTCGGGCGCGAAGCCTACCCGGTGCTCGCCAGCGGGCAGGCCTACCGCGTCGAACGCCAGATGCGCCGGCGCAACGGGCGGCTGTTCTGGGGCAGCCTCACGGGGCGGCTGATCAACCCGCGCGACACGAGCGAGGGCTCGATCTGGATCCTCGACGACATCGACGAACAGAAACAGGCCCAGGCCCTGCTGAGCGCCGCGGTGCGCGAGAAGCAGGTGCTGTTCGACCAGGCCATGGTGGGCATCGTCTTCCTGCGCGACCGGCACCTGACGCGCTGCAACCGCCATTTCGAGCACATGCTGGGCTATGGCCCGGGCGAGCTGGCGGGCAGCCCCTCGCGCCGCTGGTACGCCAGCGACGAGGACTGGGAGGACGTGGGCCACCGCTGCTACCCCGTGCTTGCCGCCGGCCAGTCCTACGAGGGCGAGGTGGTGCTGTGCCGCCGGGACGGCACACCGCTGACCTGCGAGGTGCGCGCCAAGTTCATCGACCCCGACGACCCCGACCAGGGGTCGATCTGGATCACCATGGACATCTCGGAGCGCAAGCAGGCCCAGGCGGCCCTGGCCCGGGTGCACGAGCAGCTTGAGCAACAGGTCGAGGACCGCACGCGCGAGCTGCGCGAGACGGTGGACAACCTGCACCGCGAGATCAGCGACCGCAAGGCCGACCAGGACCGCATCTACTGGCTGGCCCACTACGACCCGCTCACGGGACTGCCCAACCGCGCCCTGCTGTCCGAACGCGCCCAGGAAGCCATCCGCGTGGCGCAGGAGGGCAATACGCCGCTGGCGCTGATCTTCCTGGACCTGGACCACTTCAAGCACGTCAACGACTCGCTGGGCCACCGCGTGGGCGACGCCCTGCTGGTGGAGATCGCCAAGCGCCTGCGTGCCGTGGTGCGCGACAAGGACACGGTCTCGCGCCTGGGCGGCGACGAGTTCATCCTGCTGCTGCCGGGCGCCAATGCCCATGGGGCGGCCCGGGTGGCCGGCAAGCTGCAGGAGGCCTCGCGCCAGCACTACCAGATCGACCACCACGAGCTGACCATGGCGCCGTCCATGGGCGTGGCCCTGTTCCCGCAGGACGGTGCCGACTTCGATACGCTGACCCAATCGGCCGACGTGGCCATGTACCGCGCCAAGCTCGATGGGCGCAACACCTTCCGCTTCTTCACCCCCGAGATGCAGGCCCAGTCGGTGCGTGCGCTGCAGGTCGAGAACGCGCTGCGCCGGGCGCTGGAGCGCGGCCAGCTGTACCTGCACTACCAGCCCCAGATCCACCTGGCCACGGGCCAGGTGCACAGCGTGGAGGCCTTGCTGCGCTGGGACCACCCGCAGATGGGCAACATCTCGCCCACGGAGTTCATCCCGATCGCCGAAGACAGCGGCCAGATCCTGCAGATCGGCGAATGGGTGCTGCGCACCGCGCTCACGCAACTCAAGGACTGGCACGCCAACGGTTTTCCGGGGCTGACCATGGCGGTCAACCTCTCGGCGATCCAGTTCCGCCAGCCCCAGCTGCCCGAGCTGGTGAGCCGCATCCTGACCATCTTCGAGCTGCCGCCCGACTGCCTGGAGCTGGAGCTGACCGAGGGCGTGGCCGTGGACGACCCACATTCGGCCGTGGAGACCATGGACAGCCTGCACTCGCGCGGGGTGCGCATGTCCATGGACGACTTCGGCACCGGCTACTCCTCGCTGAGCCAGCTCAAGCGCTTCCAGATCTTCAAGCTCAAGATTGACCAGTCCTTCGTGCGCGACCTGGGCGAGGATGGCAACGACCGCGCCATCGTGAGCGCCATCATCCGCATGGCCCAGGCCCTGGGCATGCGCACCACGGCCGAGGGCGTGGAGACACCGGAGCAGCTGGCCTTCCTGCGCGAGCAGGGCTGCGACGAGGCCCAGGGCTACCTGTTCAGCCGGCCGCTGCCGGCCGATGAGCTGGAGCTTTTCCTGCGCCAGTACCTGCCCTCGTAGCACCGACCGAAGGCTGCGCGCCTGGACTTCAGGAAAGCGCTTGCACCGCCGCAGCCAACTGCACGCGGTGTTTTCCCGAGCGCTTGGCCTGCAGCATGGCCTCGTCCGCCTCGGCCAACAGTTCCTGCGCGTCAAGCCGGCCCTGCGACAAGGCAACGCCGATGCTCATGCCGACCCGCACCGGGACATCGGAGGCAGGCAGCTGCACGGGCTGGCACACGGCCTGCATCAGGCGATCGAGCACGGCACGCCACTCCTCGCCCGCCACCGGGGTCAGGACCAGCACGAATTCATCGCCTCCCAGGCGCGCGGCCGTGTCCGACGCGCGGATGCTGCCTGCGATGCGCCGGGCCAGCTCCACCAGGAGCTGGTCGCCCGCTTCGTGCCCCAGGTCGTCGTTCACGGCCTTGAAGCCGTCGAGGTCGGCAAAGCACACCGCCACATCGTGCCCCGCCCGTTGCGCGGCCGCCAGGGCCTGGCGCAGGCGGTCCAGCAGCAGCAGGCGGTTGGGCAACTGCGTGAGCGCGTCGTGGAAGGCCACGTGCGTGATCTGCTCGTGCGCCTGCTTGGCCGCCGAGATGTCCACTGCCATCCAGAAGGTTTCGTGGTCCGACAGGCGCACGCCGCTCAGGTCCACCCAGATGGCCTCGCCGTTCCTGTGCTGCAGGCGCACGTCGGTGCGGAAGTTCTGGCCCCGGCCCAGGCGTAGCGCGGCGGATTCCTCCACGTGGCGGTAGTCCTCGCCACGCGCATACAGGGAGCGCACGTCGGCCCCTTCGAGCTCACCCGGCCCATAGCCCAGCATGCGCTCCATCGCGGTGTTCTTCCAGATGACGGTGCGGCTGGCGAGCTTGACCATGCCCACCAGGTCGCTGTTGAGCATGGCCGATTGGTCGTGCAGCAGGCCGCGCACCTGCTGCAGCGCCTCGTGCTGCGCAGTCACGTCGACCGCGACGGTGCGGCTCATCAGGAAGTCGCCGCGCCCGTCGCGCACGGCCGTGGCATTGATGCGCACGACACGGCGCGGCGCGCCCGGTGGCGCGAGCTCGATCTCGATTTCCGGTGCGCGCTCCTGCAGGGTGAGTTCGATGAAGTGGTCATGGAAACGCCGGCGGCTCTCGCCCTGCAGCAGATCGCTGAAGCGGGAGTGGGATTCGACCGCTGCGCTGCCCAGCCACTGCTGCAAGGTGGCGTTGACGTGCACGAGGCAGCCCTCGGCATCGAGCGAGAAATAGCCGCATGGTGCATGGTCGTAGAGGTCGCGCACGCGCGCGGCAGACTCTTCGAGGCTATGGAGCAGGCGCTTCCTGTCGGTGATGTCGCGGGCCGAGCCGAAGACCAGCAACTGCCCGTCGATATCGACCGCATGCCAGTGCAGGTCCACATCGATGACATGGCCATCGGCCAGCCGGTGCTGCACCTCGACACGCTGGCGGTCACCGTCGCGGATCCGGCCCAGCCAGGCGCCGATGGCCGCTGCGTCCTGGTTCACGTCCCAGCTGGAGACATGGCGGCCCAGCAAGGCCTCACGCTGCGAGCGGTGCATTTGCGCGAACGAGTCGCTCATCTCCACCAGGTGCCCCTGGCGGTCGATGATGTGGATGCCATCGCCCGCCACGCGCAGCAGGATCTGCGTGCGCCGGCTCTGCGCCTCCAGCGCCCGCACGGCACCCAGTTCACGCCGGCCCACGCGGTAGATCGCAAAGGCGGCGGCGCAGCTGAGCAGCCACATGCAGGCTGCCATCAGCGACAGCATGCGCGCCTGCATGGCCAGGGGCTCGAAGAATTTCTCGTTGTTGAGCCCGGCCAGCACGATGAATGGCCAGCCCTCCACCTCCCGGTAGGCCACGGTGCGCTCCAGCCCGTCGATCGGTGACACCGCCGTGAAGACCCCTGCAGAAGGGTTCGCCGCGAGGGATTCGCGCAGCTCCCTGGAGACCTGGGTCGATCCCATCGGGACCTGCGCCGCATTGCCGGGAGAGAGCCAGGCCACAAATCGCAGGTCGCGCATGCGCAGCGTGATGGTGTCCCGGCTGCCCAGGTCGTAGCGCTGGAACAGCTGCGCGAAATGGTCGACCCGGATGGTGGCATACAGCACCCCCTCAAACCGCCCCTCCCGCACCAGGGGACGGGAAATGGAGACGACCCAATTGCCCGAGACGCGGGACACCACGGGGCTGGCGATGACCGGGCCGTCTGCCGTGGATTCGCGCGCCTGCCGGAAGAAATCGCGGTCCGCCACGTTGGGGATGTTGGCATGGCCCACGAGGTTGCCCCAGCGCACGGCCCCGCTGTCATCGGTCAGGCGAAACCCCTCCGCCCCCGGCAGCAGCCGGTGGCGCGCAGCGAGCAGGTCCTGGACCTCCTGGTCCCGGGATCCGGCACCGAGGCCCGAGCGCTGCAAATCGTTGATCGTCATGCGCAGCACCGCATCGACCAGGCCCAGCTCGGACCCCACGTTGGCACCGCCCATGGCGGCCATGCTGTCCGCCGTGGCGCGGGCCCGTTCTTCGTGGTTCTGCCGCGAGGAGGACAGCACCCACAGCACCAGCGCCCCGAGCAGCACGCCCAGCAGCACATTGGCCGTGACCAGCAGCGTGCGCAGCCGGTGGCCGGGCCGGTAGGCGCGCGCGGGCAGGGGTGGGGAAATCTCGGCCATGGGCAATGCTAGCTGAAGCCCCGCCCCCGGAACATCCTGCCTTGCCCGGAGGCCGTGGCCTGCAGCGCACCGGCCTTTGATGCACCTCAAGGGCGTTTTGCCAGGGCGGTGGTCCACTCACGGCCATCCCGGAGATGCCCGGCCCCTTTTTACCCCCTGGAGAAATTCGACATGCACACCACCTTGAGAAACACCGCCGCCGTGCTGCTGACCGCCCTGCTCGCCGGCCCCGCGCTGGCAGCCACCTGTGACGTGGAGATCGAGGGCAATGACGCGATGCAGTTCAACAAGCAGAGCATCGCCGTTCCGGCCAGTTGCAAGCAGTTCACCGTGAAGCTCAAGCATGCGGGCAAGCTGCCCAAGACGGCCATGGGCCACAACTGGGTGCTGACCAAGGCAGCCGACGCCCAGGCCGTGGCCACGGACGGGATTGCGGCGGGCGCGGACAAGGCCTATGTCAAGGCGGGTGATGCCCGCGTGATCGCGCACACCAAGCTCATCGGCGGCGGTGAGGCCGACAGCGTGGGCTTCGACGTGGCCAAGCTCAAGGCCGGCGAGGCCTATGCCTGGTTCTGTTCCTTCCCGGGCCATTCCAGCCTTATGAAGGGCACGCTGACGCTGGCCAAGTAGAGGCCGCGTCGCAGGGGCCGCGCAAGCGGTCAGAATCGGGGCAGACCCCATGAAGGAAAGCCCCGACCCATGAGCATCGTCGTTTACTGGCTGGAAGCACCCGGCACACCTGCCATGCAGACCTTCGACCCCGGCCAGTTGATGCCGGCCCTGCAGTTCTGCGAGGAAAAGCGCAAGGCCGGCAAACGCCATGTGAGCCTGTCCAGCGAGCTCACCGAGAGCGTGGGGCGTGCCGGGGTGAGCACGGTGGAGGCCCGGCTTCTGCCCGATGGCTCGCCCTACGACTGGACCAAGTCCCATCGCGGCGCGGGGCCCGAGCGCAGCGGCGGCCAGGGTTGATGCCTGCTTCGGGGGCCCTGCCCCGACCGCCCCACCCGCCCCTGCTCACGCAGGTGCTGCGCACCGCCGCGCGCCGCTACCGCCTGCCCGCAGCGCCCGGCGCGGGCTCCCAGGACGGCCCCGCGGCCGCCATGGCCCTGGCCATCGAGCAGGTGCGCCAGGACCTGGCCGGTGCGCGGCACCCCGGGGACGCCACACGGCAGTCGTTCATCGAGGCCCTGGCCCACCTGATCCGGGAGGCCATGCGCGTGGACGACGGGGACGCGGCCTACCAGGCCGCGGTGCTCGCACGCCGGGCCCCCACGGTGCAGGAATACCTCGACCTGCAGGCCCATGCCGAGCAGGACCGCCGGCAACTGCGCGCGGGCGCCAACGCCATTGCCCACCCGGCCAAGCGCCAGCACGTCGCCCCCGGCGCGCTGCGCGAGGCCCTGGAGCGCCTGCACGCCCAGGCGGATTCGGCGCACTGGGCGGCGCTGGGCGATACGGCACACCTGTTGCAGGCCATGGCCCAAGCGACCGCCGACATGCCGGCACTGCAGCGCGGCCTGCCACGGCTGCTGCAGGGGCCCGCGCTGGCGCGCCTGCAGCGCGCGGACGCGCTCGAAGGCGACCCGCAGGTACAGGCCTACCAGCGCCTGCGCGACCGCCAGGGCCCCCGCCCGGGCACGGCCGAGGCCAGTGCCTACGGCGACAGGGCGCAGCAGCGCGGTGCGGCCATGGAAGCCCTGGCCACCCAGGCCCTCGAGGCCCTGGCGCAGCGGCTCGACCAGGCCGATGGCATCCGCGGTGCTTGGCGCGTGGTGACCTCGATGCGGGTGCCGCCCTCCATCCCCGCCAGCGCCGAGCGCGCCAAGAGCGAGTGGGATGCCGTGCTGCTGCGGCAGGCCCCTGCCGGCACCGGCCAGCTCCCCGCCTGGGACGTCTGCCTGCTGCTGGAGGCCAAGGCCTCGGTGGATGCGGTGGCGAACGATTTCTCGCGCCTGCAGCGCGGCCTGCGCCTGCTCGGCCATGCCGACCCCGGCACGGACTACGCCTTCCTCTGCCGCGAGGGCGAGGTGCTGCTGCGCGGCGCCTCCCTGGGCATGCTGGACGGGCCGGACTGCGTACTGGAGGACACCGTGCTCTACTGCACCGATGCCCCAGCCCCGCCAGCGCCCCAGTGGCTGGCCGCCGCAAGCCGCATGCAGTTGCTCGGCGCGCCGCAGAGCCTGGCTTTTGCCACCGCACTGGCCGAGGGCCGGCAGGCCGACGTGCAGGACCTCATGCCCGTCTGGCAGGCCCTGCTGGCATCACCGCAGTGGGAGCCCGTGCTGCAGCAGTACCCCACGCTGCGCCGCGTGCACGCGCTGATGGTGCACGTGGATGACCTGGTGCGGGCCGTGCAGGGCTAAGAGACTGAGAAGATTTTGCCCATGCCCGCCTTGCTCGCCAAAAAACACCCCGGCTCGTCGTTGCAAATGCTCGCCATAGCCCGAGCTATGGCTGCGCTTTGCGCCTAGACCCTGGGCGTTGTGACACGCCTTTCGGGCACGGTCAAAAAATTCCCAGCCTCTGAACGGACCGCCAGCCACTCAGTCCTGCGCCGCCAATTCCTGGAGCAGGCGCGGCACGAGCACGTTGCGCGACGCCGCATGCCAGACGGCGTAGGCCTCGGACTGCCTGCCCGAACCTGCCAGCGGCCGGAACACCGCACCCGGCAGCGCGCAGCGCCGCATCGCATCGGGCACCAGGGCCACCCCCATGCCCTGGGACACCAGGGACACCACAGCCAGCCAGTGCCGCACCTGCATGCGCACCTCCGGATAGAAGCCCGCGTCGGCGCAGACCGAAAGAATGCGCGCATGGTAGTCGGGCGATGCACTGCGCGAGAACAGCACGAAGGGCTCGTCCTTGAGCTGCCCCACCGCCACCGTGCGCTTTCTGGCCAGCGCATGGCCCATGGGCAGGCAGGCCACGAAGGGCTCGGACACCAGCAGGCGGCAATCGAGCTCGGCCGGCACCTGGTGGGTGTGGGCAAAACCGATGTCCAGCCGGTCATGGAGCAGCTCGGTCATCTGCTCGGCGGAATTGAGCTCGGTCAGCGTGACCCGCACGGCCGGGTGGGCGGCCTGAAAGCGCACCAGTGCCTGCGGCAGGCCGCGGTACAGCATGGAGCCGACGAAGCCGATGCGCAGCCGCCCTGCTGCTCCCTGGGCGACCTGGCGTGCCTCGGTGGCGGCCTCCTGGGCCGCCTGCAGCAGGCTCTGCGCCGAGGCCTGCAGCGCCTGGCCTGCGGGCGTGAGGCGCACCGCCTTGCTGCTGCGCTCGAACAGCTGCGCGCCCACCGACTCCTCGAGCTGCCGGATGGCCACGCTCAGCGGCGGCTGCGATATCGCCAGGCGGCGCGCGGCACGGCCGAAATGCAGCTCCTCGGCCAGAACGGTGAAGTAGCGCAGGTGGCGCAATTCCATGATGGGCCCCTCATCAATATTCAAATCAAAATAAACAAGACCAAATCAATATTAGACAAGAATTATTGAGCGGCGAAGAATGGGCGGCACAAGGAGACAACACGCCATGCCCACTTCGCCGACCGACGAAGCCGCCCGCCATCCCGTGCCCGACCGCCACGGCACCAGCCTCTACGGCACGGACACCGAACTGCACCGCCTGCTGGCGCTGTACCTGCCGGCCGAGCTGCTGGCCCACATGCGCCCCCACTTCGAGCGCCTGGGTGCCCTGGCCGGCGGGCCGCTGGACGAACTGGCCCGCACCGCCGACCAGAACCCGCCCACGCTGTCGGTGCGCACCCGCACGGGCCTGGATCTGCAGACGGTGCACAAGCACCCGGCCTATGTGGAAATGGAGCGGCTGGCCTACAGCGAGTTCGGCCTGGCCGCGATGTCCCACCGCGAGGAGACGCTGGGGTGGAAGGGCCGCATGCCGCCGCTGGTGAAGTACGTGCTGACCTACCTCTTCGTGCAGGCCGAGTTCGGGCTGTGCTGCCCGGTGTCCATGACCGATTCGCTGGCGCGCACCCTGAAGAAATTCGGCAGCCCCGAACTGGTCGCGCGCTTCCTGCCGCGCCTGCAGAACCTGGACTTCGACAGCGTGGCCCAGGGGGCCATGTTCATGACCGAGCAGGCAGCGGGTTCGGACATCGCGGCCACCGAGACACGCGCCCACCAGGATGCCGAGGGCCAGTGGCGGCTGAGCGGCGACAAGTGGTTCTGCTCCAACCCCGATGCCGATTTTGCGATGGTGCTGGCGCGCTGCGAGGGCAGCGCCCCGGGCCTCAAGGGGGTGTCGCTGTTCCTGCTGCCGCGCCAGCTCGACGACGGTACGCCCAACCACTACCGCATCCTCAGGCTCAAAGACAAGCTGGGAACGCGCTCCATGGCCAGCGGTGAGATCCGCCTGGAGGGCGCGCTCGCCCACCTGGTGGGTGAACAAGGGCGCGGATTCGTGCAGATGGCCGACATGGTGAACAACTCGCGCCTGTCCAACGGCGTGCGCGCGGCCGGGCTGATGCGCCGCGCCGTGGCCGAAGCCCAGTACATCGCCGGCGAGCGCCGCGCCTTCGGCCAGCGCCTGCAGGACATGCCCCTCATGCAGCGCCAGTTGTGCAAGCTGCTGCTGCCGGCCGAGCAGGCGCGCAGCATGGTGTTCCAGACGGCCCAGGCGCTGGCCCGCTCCGACGCGGGCGAGCCGGGGGCCTATGCGCTGCTGCGCATCCTCACGCCGCTCATCAAGTTCCGCGCCTGCCGCGATGCGCGCAAGGTGACCGGCGACGCGATGGAGGTGCGCGGTGGCTGCGGCTACATCGAGGAGTGGAGCGACCCACGCCTGGTGCGCGATGCCCACCTCGGCTCGATCTGGGAGGGCACGAGCAACATCGTCGCGCTGGACGTGCTGCGCGCCATCCGGCGCGAAGGCTCGCTGCCCGTGCTGCAGGCCCATTGCGAAGCGCTGATCGACGATGCGCCCATCGCCCCAGGCTTTGCAGAGGCCCTGCGCGGCGCCCTGGCCCGGGCCGCGGCACTGGCCCTGCGTGCCGCAGACAGCGGCGATGACACGCTGGCGCGGCAGTGCGCGTCGGCCCTCTACCACGTGGCCAGCGCGGTCGCCATGGCCTGGGAGGGCGCCCGCGGCGGCAGTGCGCAGCGCGTCGAATGGGCCCAGTGGGTGCTGCTGCACCGCGTGCTGCCGCGCGACCCGCTGGGCGCCACGGACATCCCCGAGGCCTGGACCGCCAGGGCCGCAGCACAGGCGCCAACCGCCTGAGACCTTCAACGACAACAACGGAGACAGACCATGCGACTTCTGGCCACCCTCGCGCTCGCCACGGCGGCAGCGCTCCCCCTGCTGCCCGCGGCCCAGGCCCAGGGCTTTCCGGACCGCCCCGTCATCCTGGTGATCCCCTTCCCGCCGGGCGGCCCCACGGATGCCATGGCGCGCACCCTGGCGGCCGAGATGAAAGACCGCCTGGGCCAACCCATGGTGGTGGAAAACCGCCCCGGCGCGGGCGGCAACATCGGCGCGGAGTACGTGGCCCGCGCCGCGCCCGATGGCCAGACCTTGCTGTTCGGCACCTCGGGGCCGCTGGCCATCAACGCCAGCCTGTACCGCAAGATCGGCTACGACCCGGCCAGGAGTTTCGCCCCCGTGATCCAGGTCGGCCACCTGCCCAACATCCTGGTCGTGAACCCCGCGGTGCCGGCCAGGAATGTGAAGGAGCTGATCACCTACGCCAAGGCTTCGCCGGGCAAGCTGAGCTACGCTTCGTCGGGCAACGGCGCCTCGTCGCACCTGGCCGGCGTGCTGTTCAATGCCTCGGCCGGCGTGGACCTGCAGCACATTCCCTACAAGGGCACCGGGCCGGCGCTCACCGACCTGCTGGGCGGGCAGGTGACGATGAGCTTCACCGACGTGCTCACGGCCCTGCCCTACGTCAAGAGCGGCAAGCTGCGCGCACTGGGCATCACCACGGCCGAGCGCTCCCAGGCCCTGCCGGATGTGCCGACCGTGGCCGAGCAAGGGGTGGCCGGCTACGACGTGAGCGTGTTCTTCGGCATCGTGGCCCCGGCGGGCACACCGCCCGAGCGCATCGCCAAGCTCAACAAGGCCTTCGTCGATGTGCTGGCGACCGACAAGGTCAAGCAGCTGTTCGCATCCCAGGGCCTGGAATCGGCGCCCTCCTCCAAGCCAGAGCAACTGGGCAAATTCATCGACACCCAGATCAGCAAATGGAGCGGTGTGGTCAAGCAATCGGGCGCACAGCTCGACTGAGGGGACCACGATGGCATCCCCACTCCCCTCCCCAGGCGCGCTCGCTGGCGTGCGCGTGCTGGACATCTCTCGCATCCTGGGCGGCCCCTACTGCGGCCAGATCCTGGGCGACCATGGGGCCGACGTGCTCAAGGTGGAGCCGCCGCAGGGCGACGACACGCGCACCTGGGGCCCGCCGTTCAAGGACGGCGTGGCCTCCTACTACCACGGGCTCAACCGCAACAAGCGCAACATGCACCTGGACCTGGTCAGCGCCGAAGGGCGCGACGCGCTGCTGGCCCTGCTGGCCGAGGCCGACGTGCTGATCGAGAACTTCAAGGCCGGCACCATGGAACGCTGGGGCCTGGGGTACGAAGAACTGTCCGCGCGCTTTCCGCGCCTGGTGTGGTGCCGCGTGACGGGTTTCGGCACCGACGGCCCGCTGGGCGCCCTGCCCGGCTACGACGCAGCCGTGCAGTCCATGGCGGGCATCATGAGCATCAACGGCGAGGCCGAGGGCGGCCCCTTGCGCGTGGGCTTGCCCGTGGTGGACATGGTGACCGGGCTGAACGCCGTGATCGGGGTGCTGCTGGCCCTGCAGGAGCGCCAGCGCAGCGGGCGCGGCCAACTGGTCGAGGCGGCACTGTACGACAGCGGCCTGTCGCTGCTGCACCCGCATGCCGCCAACTGGTTCGTCGATGGCCGCACCCCGCAGCGCACGGGCAACGCGCACCCCAACATCTACCCCTACGACGCCCTGGCCACGCGCACGCAGCCCGTGTTCGTCGCGGTGGGCAACGACCGCCAGTTCGCCAGCCTGTGCCGCTGCATCGGTGTGCCCGCCCTGGCGGACGACCCCCGCTATGCGCGGGCCGGTGACCGCTCGGTGCACCGCATGGCACTGAAGGCCGCGCTGGAAGACGCGATGCAGGACTGCGACGGCAGCGCGCTGGTGGACACCCTGATGGCCGCCGGCGTGCCCGCCGCGCCGGTGCTGTCCGTCGATGCGGCACTGGCGCATCCGCACACGGCGCACCGGGAAATGGTGGTGGAGCTGCCTGGCGGCTACCGCGGCATCGGTGCGCCGGTGAAGCTCAGCCGCACGCCCGCCAGCTACCGCCATGCCCCCCTGACGCCCGGGACGCGCTTTCAGGACTGAACGGAGGCGACACCCTCTTAGAACCTGTTTACGATTCCCCCGCGAGACCGTAAACAGGTTCTTAACGCACCGGGAAGGCGTACATCAGACCGCCCTTGTTCCACAGGTTGTTCAGGCCGCGCTGCAGGCCCAGCGCGGACTTGGGCCCCACATTGCGCTCGAAGATCTCGCCATAGTTGCCCGTGGTCCTGACCGCGCGGGCCAGCCAGTCGCGGTCCAGGCCCAGCAGCTTGCCCGTGTCTTCGGTGGTGCCCAGCAGGCGCTGCACGACGGGATCGGTGCTGCTGGTCTTGAGGCGATCGACCGAGGCCTGGGTCACGCCATACTCCTCGGCCTCGACCAGGCCGTAGACCACCCACTTGACGATGGCAAACCATTCGTCATCGCCACGGCGCACCATGGGGCCCAGCGGCTCCTTGGAAATCAGCTCGGGCAGCACCACGTGTTCCGAGGGATCCTTGGCCTCCTTGTTGCGCACCGAGGCCAGGCCGGAGGCATCCGTGGTGTAACCCGCGCAGCGCCCGGCAAAGTAGGCGGCGGTGGCGGCCTCGACCTTCTCGAACACGGCGGGCTTGATGGCCAGATTGTGGGTCTTGGAGTAGTCGAGCAGGTTCTTCTCGGTGGTAGTGCCCGACTGCAGGCACACGGTCTGTCCCTTGAGCTGCTTCATGCTCTTGATGCCGCTCTTCTTGAGCACCAGCACACCCTGGCCGTCGTAGTAGGTCACGGCGGTCTGGTGCAGGCCCATGGAGGCATCGCGGGCGAGCGAGAACGTGGTGTTGCGCGAGAGCACATCGATCTCCCCCGACTGCAAGGCCGTGAAGCGCTGCGAAGTGCTCAGCGGCACGAACTTGACCTTCTCGCCATCGCCCAGCACCGCGGCCGCCACGGCGCGGCAGATGTCCACATCGAGACCCGACCACTTGCCCCCGGTATCGGCCACCGAAAAGCCGGCCAGCGCCGTGTTCACCCCGCAGACCACCAGGCCCCGGGCCTTGATGCCATCCAGCGTCTTGCCGGCATGGGCCGGCAAGGAGGCCGCGGCACTGGCGGCAAGGAGCAGGCAGGTGGCTGCAGCGCGCAGGGAGGTGAGGGTCATGAAAGGCGTGCTCCTTGAAAAAGGCGGCTGCGGTGCAGGGTGTGCACCGCGCGCCGCCACCTTGTGGGTGCGAGATTCTGGACGATAGCTGCCATGCGCCTGCATCGGGATTTACGCGGGTGCCAACAGCCAACAGGCTACACGGATCGCGCCCCCGCATCCAAGGGCAAAACAGCTGCTTACAAAGATCGGGGCGGCAGGCTACCGCCGGGAGCTCAGGGCAGCAGCTTCTTCTGCAGGAACTGGGCCTGGCCCATGGCCGGGTCCAGCGCGTAGGGGGCGAAGCCCTCGCGCAGGTAGAGCGCCATGGCGCTGGTGTTGCCGGAGAGCACTTCGAGCGTGAGCTTGCAGGCCCCGCGCTCGCGCGCGATGGTCTCCACCAGCGCCAGCATGCGCTGCGCGATGCGCTGGCCGCGCCAGCCCGGCGCCACCACCACGTCGTGCACATTGACCAGCGGCAGGCAGGCAAAGGTGGAAAAGCCCTCGAAGCAATTGACCAGGCCCACTGGCACGGCCCCACCCTCTTGCTGCGCCCAGGCGATCACGCTGAAGGCCTGGGAGCGCTGCTGGAGCGCAGCGGGCAGGCCCTGCAGCACCTGCGCGGCCAGCGGCTGGCCGCCACCGGCGGCATCGCGTGCATAGCCATCGAGCAGTTGCACCAGTGCCTGGGCGTCGCCAGGCTCGCCGTAGTCCACACGGCGCACATCGATCGTTGCCGCAGCCATGGGTTCAACCGGCACGTGCGGCATCGACCAGGCGCTGGGCGCAGCGGCTGGCCAGTTGCGCTTCGCGCGCCTCCACCATCACGCGCAGCAGGGGTTCGGTGCCGCTGGCGCGGATCAGCACCCGGCCCGTGTTGCCCAGCTCCTGCTTCACGGCCTCGGTCTCGCGGGCCAGCAACGGGTTGGTCTTCCAGTCCTGGCCCGGCGCCAGGCGCACGTTGAGCAGCACCTGCGGGTACAGGGTCACTTCGCTGAGCAGCTCCGGCAGCTTGCGGCCACTGCGCACGCAGGCCTGCAGCACCTGCAGGGCGCTGACCAGGCCATCGCCCGTGGTGTGGCGGTCCAGCGCGAGCAGGTGGCCCGAGCCCTCGCCGCCCAGGTTCCAGCCGTGGCGGGCCAGTTCTTCCAGCACATAGCGGTCACCCACCTTGGCGCGCACGAACTGCACACCGCGCTCCTGCAGCGCCACCTCCACGGCCATGTTGGTCATGAGGGTGCCGACCACGCCGGGCACCTCTTCGCCCCGGCCCAGGCGGTCTGCGGCCATGAGGTAAAGCAACTCGTCGCCGTTGTACAGGCGGCCCGTGGCATCGACCATCTGCAGGCGGTCGGCGTCGCCATCGAGCGCAATGCCGTAGTCAGCGCGGTTGGCACGCACCGAGCGCACCAGGGCCTCGGGGTGGGTGGCGCCCACTTCGTGGTTGATGTTCAGGCCGTCGGGTGCGCAGCCGATGGACAGCACCTCGGCACCAAGCTCATGGAACACCTTGGGCGCCACCTGGTAGGCCGCGCCATGGGCACCGTCCACCACGATCTTCAGGCCCTTGAGCGTGAGGTCCTGCGGGAAGGTGCTCTTGCAGAACTCGATGTAGCGGCCTGCCGCATCGTCGAGCCGGCGCGCCTTGCCCAGGCTGGCCGAGTCGGCCCACACCGGGGCTTCGGCCAGGGCCGCTTCCACCGCGAGCTCCCAGGCGTCGGGCAGCTTGGTGCCTTGGGCGCTGAAGAACTTGATGCCATTGTCGGGGAAGGCATTGTGGCTGGCGCTGATCACCACACCCAGGCTGGCGCGCTGGGCGCGCGTGAGGTAGGCCACGCCCGGCGTGGGCAGCGGGCCGAGCAGCACCACGTCGACCCCGGCGGAGTTGAAGCCCGATTCCAGCGCGCTTTCGAGCATGTAGCCCGAGATGCGCGTGTCCTTGCCGATGAGGACGGTGGGGCGCTCTTCGGTGCGGCGCAGCACGCGGCCCACGGCATGGGCCAGGCGCAGCACGAAGTCGGGGGTGATGGGGGCCTGGCCCACGGTACCGCGGATGCCGTCGGTGCCGAAATACTGGCGTGTCATGGGGAAAGATCTCCTCGGGTTCTGTCGTTTTTGTGGGTGTGCCATGCGCCAGCCGCCGGCGCACCGCCTTCAGGGCTGTACCTGCTGCTGCTCCATCGCCTGCCACACGGCCAGGGCGGTCACGGTCTCGGCGACGTCGTGCACGCGCACGATGCGCGCACCGTGGACCACCGCCAGCAGCGCTGCGGCCACGCTGGGCAGCATGCGCTCACCGGCCACGGCCAGCCCGGTCACGGCACCCAGGGACGATTTGCGCGACCAGCCGGCCAGCACGGCATGGCCTGTGGCCACGAGTTCCTGCTGGCGTGCCAGCAGGGCAAAGTTCTGTTCCACCGTCTTGCCGAAGCCGATGCCAGGGTCGAGCACAATGCGGCTGCGGTCCACGCCCAGGGCCTGCAACTGGCTGGATGCGGCTTCCAGGAACACGCGCACCTCGCGCACCACATCGCCCTCCATGGGCGCCACCTGCATGGTCTGCGGATCGCGGTGCATGTGCATCAGGCAGATCCCGCAGCCCGGGTGGGCCGCCACCACGGCCTGGGCCCCCGGGCGGCGCAGCGCCCACACGTCATTGACGATATCGGCCCCCAGATCAAGCACGGCCTGCATGACTTCGGGCTTGTAGGTGTCCACGGAAACCGGCACGCCCAGGGAGACCGCCCCCCGCACGACGGGCACGACGCGCGCCAGCTCCTCTGCGAGCGGCACCGCTGGGCTGCCCGGCCGCGTGGACTCACCGCCGATGTCCAGGATGTGCGCCCCCTCCTTCAGCAGCTGCTCGCAGTGGCGCAGGGCGGCGGCCGTGCTGGCGTGCTGGCCGCCATCGGAAAAGGAGTCGGGCGTGACGTTGACGATGCCCATGACCTGCGGGCGGGCCAGGTCGATCGCGAAACGGGAGGTCTGCCAGGGCATGGGAGAAGGAGCCCACCGGAGAAGGCGGTGGCAGCAGGGGAAGAATGGAAAAAAAGGGGTGAGTGGACGGCCCGGCCACGAAAAACGGGGCACTGGGCCCCGTTTGTCCGATCGAACCTCGCTGGGCCCGTGGCCTGCCGTCCTGCAGGACCGGTCAGGCAGCCGAAGGTGCGGCGGGCGATGCGTCCGTCGCCACGGCAGGTGTACCGCCGCCAGGCGTGTCGCCACCCGACGAAGGCGTGCGCGGCGTCCAGTCCTTGGGAGGACGGGGCGGCTTGCCCGCCATGATGTCGTCGAGCTGTTCCATGTCGATGGTTTCCCATTCGAGCAGGGCCTTGGCCATGGCGTGCATCTTGTCGCTGTTCTCTTCGATCAGGCGGCGCGCCAGGTCATACTGCTCGTCGATGATGCGGCGCACTTCGCTGTCGACCTTCTCCATGGTCTGTTCGCTCATGTTCGTGGTCTTGGTGACCGAGCGGCCCAGGAACACTTCGCCCTCGTTCTCGGCGTAGACCATGGGGCCCAGGGCCGTGGTCATGCCATAGCGGGTCACCATGTCGCGCGCGATGTGCGTTGCACGCTCGAAGTCGTTGCTGGCGCCGGTGGTCATCTGGTTCATGAACACTTCTTCGGCAATGCGGCCACCGAACAGCATGCTGATCTGGTTGAGCATGTACTCGCGGTCGTAGCTGTAGCGGTCCTGCTCGGGCAGGCTCATGGTCACGCCCAGGGCACGGCCACGGGGGATGATGGTGACCTTGTGCACCGGGTCGCACTTGGGCAGCAGCTTGCCGATGAGGGCGTGGCCGGCTTCGTGGTAGGCCGTGTTGCGGCGCTCTTCCTCGGGCATGACCATGCTCTTGCGCTCGGGGCCCATGAGGATCTTGTCCTTGGCCTTCTCGAAGTCCTGCATCTCCACGGTGCGGGCGTTGCGGCGCGCAGCCATCAGCGCCGCTTCGTTGCACAGGTTGGCCAGGTCGGCACCGCTCATGCCGGGCGTGCCGCGCGCGATGATCGCGGGGGCCACGTCCTGGCCGATCGGGATCTTGCGCATGTGCACGTTCAGGATCTGCTCGCGGCCACGGATGTCGGGCAGCGTCACGTAGACCTGGCGGTCGAAACGGCCGGGGCGCAGCAGGGCGGCGTCCAGGATGTCGGGGCGGTTGGTGGCAGCCACCACGATCACGCCCAGGTTGGTCTCGAAGCCGTCCATCTCGACCAGCATCTGGTTCAAGGTCTGCTCGCGCTCGTCGTTGCCGCCGCCCAGGCCTGCGCCACGCTGGCGGCCCACGGCGTCGATTTCATCGATGAAGATGATGCAGGGGGCGTTCTTCTTGGCGTTGTCGAACATGTCGCGCACACGGGCCGCGCCCACGCCGACGAACATTTCCACGAAGTCCGAACCCGAGATGCTGAAGAACGGCACCTTGGCTTCGCCCGCGATGGACTTGGCCAGCAGGGTCTTGCCGGTACCGGGCGGGCCGACCAGCAGCAGGCCGCGCGGGATGCGGCCGCCGAGCTTCTGGAACTTCTGCGGGTCCTTCAGGAAGTCCACGACTTCCTTGACTTCTTCCTTGGCCTCGTCGCAGCCGGCCACGTCCGCGAACGTGACCTGGTTGTTGTTCTCGTCGAGCATGCGCGCCTTGCTCTTGCCGAAGCTGAAGGCGCCGCCCTTGCCGCCGCCCTGCATCTGGCGCATGAAGTACACCCACACGCCGATGAGCAGCAGCATGGGGCCCCAGCTGACCAAGAGGGTCATGAGCAGGGAGCCTTCCTCGCGGGGCTTCACGTCGAACTTGACGTTGTGGTTGATCAGGTCGCCCACGAGGCCACGATCGAGCACGGAAGCGTTCGTGCGGATCTTGCGGTCGTCGTTGGTGACGGCCACGATCTCGCCGCCAGACAAACCTTCGGGGATGGTGGCGCTCTTGATACGATTGTTACGAACTTCCTCGAGGAATTCGGAGTACCCGATATGTCCTGCGCTGGCGCCGCCACGGGTGTCAAACTGCTTGAATACCGTGAACAGCACCATGGCAATGACCAGCCATACGGCAATTTTTGAAAACCACTGATTGTTCAAGCGGGGCTCCAGTTGCAAGGGAGAAGGGCGACGGTCACAGAGCCGTCACGGCCTATATGTGGCGCATTTTAGGTCTTTCAAGCCAGGGCGCCATGGCTATTCCCCCTAGCGGCCATGGGCACCGCTCGGGATTTGCGGGGGTTTTTCACACATTGGCCGGGGTTTTCCCGGCCTTTTCCCCTGTTTCGGCCCATCAGGCCGGCTTCTTGAGGCCCATGCCCACCAGAAAGGTTTCCGAGGATTTATCGCGTGAGGCCTTGGGCTTGAGCGGCTTGACCACCTTGAAGGTCTGCTTGAACAGCGTGACCAGGTCGCTGTAGCCGCTGCCATGGAACAGCTTGACCACCAGGGCCCCGTCGGGCTTGAGATGGGCCGTCGCGAAATCCACCGCCAGCTCCACCAGATGGGAAATGCGGGCGGCATCGGACGATTCAATGCCCGAGAGATTGGGCGCCATGTCGGAGACCACCACGTCCACCACCCGGCCCTCCAGCGCTGCCTCCAGCTGGGCCAGCACCGATTCCTCGCGGAAATCGCCGTTCAGGAAGGTGACGCCTTCGATGGGCTCCATGGGCAGGATATCGAGAGCGATGATGTTGCCATTGAGCTCGCCGGTGGCTGCGCCGCCGGGCGACAGGCGCCGGCGCACATACTGGCTCCAGGCGCCCGGGGTCGAGCCCAGGTCCACCACGGTATGGCCGGGCTTGATGAGGCCGAGCTGCTCGTCGATCTCCTTGAGCTTGTAGGCCGCACGGGCCCGGTAACCCTCTTTTTGCGCCAACTTGACGTAGGTGTCGTTGACGTGGTCGTTGAGCCACGCCTTGTTGACTTTCTTGCTTTGGGTCTTAACTTTCATTGCGATTTTCTTCCAGCCTCGATAATACGGCCCATGCCCCAAATTCAACTGACTCCCGCTGAGCGCCGGGAACACCGCGCCAACGCCCACCACCTCGACCCCGTGGTCCTCGTGGGCGGCGACGGCCTTACCCCCGCCGTCCAGAAGGAAATCGACGCTGCCCTGAACGCCCACGGGCTGATCAAGGTGCGCGTCTTCGGCGATGATCGTGCCGCACGCGAGCTGATGTACCAGCAGCTCACGGCCGACCTCAACGCCGCCCCGATCCAGCACATCGGCAAGCTCCTCGTGCTGTGGCGCCCGCAGCCGGTGAAGGAGCGCGTGCTTGACGAAGACCGCATGCCCGGCCCGCGCGATGTCAAGGTGCTCAAGTTCAGCAAGCGCGGCGGCCAGCGCCCCGAGATCAAGCAGCTGCGCGTGCTGGGCAACCAGCGCCTGACGCCCGGCGGCCAGATCAAGCGGGCCAAGAAGCCCAAGCAGAAGTCCGTCAAGAAGCGCCAGGCCGACTGATCCGCATGGTCGTCGCCCCCGCCACGCCTGCCGGCAGCGCTGCAGCCCCCGGGGGCCAGCGCCATGTCATCTGCATGAAATGGGGCACGAAATACGGCCCCGAGTACGTCAACCGGCTCTATGCCATGGTGCGCCGGCACCTGTCGGGCGACTTCCATTTCGTCTGCCTCACGGACAACGGTGCCGGCATCCGCCGCGAAGTGCAGTGCCTGCCCATCCCGCCCCTGGACCTGCCGGCCGGCATTCCCGAGCGCGGCTGGACCAAGCTCGTGACCTTCAGCGCCGACCTGCACGGCCTGCGTGGCACGGCGCTCTTTCTCGACGTGGACGTGGTCGTTACCGGATCCCTGGACGATTTCTTCACCCAGCCGGGCGAATTTCTCATCATCCACGACTACAAGCGGCCCTGGCGCATCACCGGCAATTCGTCGGTCTACCGCTTCGAGCTCGGCGCGCACCCCGATGTGCTGGAGTACTTTCGCGGCCACTTTGCCGAGATCCGCGAGCAGTTCCGCAACGAGCAGGCCTACCTGTCGGACTTTTTGCACCGCCAGGGCAAGCTCACCTACTGGCCAGCGGCCTGGTGCCCGAGCTTCAAGTACCACGGCATCCCCGCCTGGCCCAGCAACTACTGGAAGGCGCCTTTCGTGCCTGCGGATGCACGCATCGTGATCTTCCACGGCGAATGCAATCCCCCCGATGCGCTGGCCGGCCGGCGCAACCGGCGTTTTCGCTACATCCGCCCCGCCACCTGGGTGGCGGAGCACTGGCACGAGTAAGCGCGCTCAGGGCGCGGGCGGTGCTGCCACCGGTGCGCCGGGCGCAGCCTGGACCTGCACGGTGCGCCACAGCACCACCAGCGCGCACACCCACTGCAGCACGTACATGCCCGTGCCCACCGAGTGCCACAGGCGCAGGTCCTGCCGTGCCACGATGCGCGGCGACACGCCGTACTGCACCAGCAAGGCCAGCAACAGGCCACCCAGCACGAAGCCCAGCGCCGCCTGGGCCCAGGGCTCCTGCACCTCTTCGTGCCGGCGCCGGGAAATCAGCAGCAGCACCATGCAGCAGACCACCGTGACCCAGGTCTGCGCGGCGAACAGCTTCGCCGCCATCTGGCCGGCCAGCGCCGGCGAGGGCAGGTTTGCGAACAGCATGGGCACCACCAGGAAACCCACGGTGGTCAGGCTGCCCCACCACAGGGCAGCAGCCAGGGCCGGAAGGCGCGGCAGCATCGGCAGGCCCCGGCCTCAGATGTAGCTGACGGCCACCACCTCGTAGCGGCGGATGCCGCCCGGCGCCTGGACTTCGGCGGTATCGCCCTCTTCCTTGCCGATCAGTGCCCGCGCAATGGGGCTGGAGATGTTGATCAGGCCCTGCTTGAGGTCGGCCTCGTCCTCGCCCACGATCTGGTAGGTCACGGTATCGCCCGTGTCCTCGTCCTCGAGTTCCACCGTGGCGCCGAAGACCACGCGGCCGCCGGCATCCAGCTCCTTGGGATCGATGATCTGCGCTGCGGACAGCTTGCCCTCCACCTCCTGGATGCGGCCCTCGATGAAGCCCTGGCGGTCCTTGGCGGCTTCGTACTCGGCGTTTTCGCTCAGATCCCCCTGCGCGCGGGCGTCGGAAATGGCCGTGATCACCCAGGGGCGGTCCACGGTCTTCAGGCGGTGCAGCTCTTCGCGCAGCTTCTCCGCGCCGCGCTTGGTGATGGGAATGGTGGTCATGTCCGTTGTCGTTCGGGTTTGTCAAAAAAACGACACCGCCGGGCCTGGGCCGGGCGGTGTCATGGACATGATTATGCCGCGTGTTGGGCGCGGGTCCAAGCGCCCAACCCCACCCGGCCCAAGGGCCCCGGGGCTCAGTCCCGCCCCGCCCGCTCGATGCTGGCCGCGGCCAGCGCCGGATCAGAAAAACAGATCTCGTGGCTGCCCTGGCACTCCACGAGGCGGAACAGGCCCAGCCGCTCCGACAGGCGCGGGTGCCAGGGCAGGCTGTGGGGCAGGGCCACGTCCTGCTGGGCATTGAGGTAGCTCTTGCCGATCTCCAGCGCGGCCAGCGGCACGGGCAGGCGCGCGGGCTCGGTGAAGGTGCGGTAGGGGTGCGGGTTGAGCAGTGCATAGCTGCTTTTCGCCAAGGCCTCGTCGGCGTCGTTGATGAAGGCCTCGCGCCAGATCGGGTAGGGCAGCATCACCGCATTGCCGTTGGCCGCCGCGACCTGGTCGAACAGCGCACGGTAGTGCGGCGGCACCAGGTCGTTGAGGCATTCCCCGTCCTGCGGGACGAAGGCATTCCAGTACACCAGCCGGCGGATACACCCCGGCACACGGGCAGGCATGTGGCTGATCACCATGCCGCCGTAGCTGTGGCCCACCAGGCGCACGTCGCGCAGGTCCTGGGCTTCGATGAAGGCCGCGAGCGAGTCCACGGCCTGGGCCAGCCCCGTGGCCGCACGGTCATCGCCGGGCCGGTTGCCCGCCAGTGTGGGGCAGTGCACGGTGTGGCCGCGTGCGCGCAGGTGGCCGGCCGTGGCCTCCATCTCGGCGCCGGTGTGCCATGCGCCATGGACCAGGACATAGGTATCCGCCATCGTTGTCTCCTTGGGTGGTTGCGACAGGCCAGGCGTCATGCCCTGCCCTGGCAATACCTTAAGAAGCGGGCGGGTGCCTGGATGGCCTGTGCGTGCCAGGCCCCTGTGCTGTGTGCGCCAGCGCCCTCAGCGCCGCCGCCATGCGGCCGGCGAGGTGCCCATGGCGCGCTGGAAGGCACGCGCAAAGTGCGAGGCATCGGAAAAGCCGCAGCGCCTCCCGATCTCGGCCACGGAGACATGGGCCAGTTGGGGGCGGCGCAGCAGCTCGCCGGCCCGCGCCAGGCGCATCTGGCGCAGCGTGCCCGCAAAGCTGCCGCCCTGCGCCGCGAATGCGCGGTGCAGGGTGCGCAGCGAGACACCAGCTTCGTCGGCCAGCGCCTGCGCTGACAGGCCGCCCTGGTCGATCCGCGCCGCCATCAGCGCCACCAGCTGCGCATGCAGACTCTGGGTGGCACGGGCAGCGGCCGGGGTTTGCTCCAGCGCAGCCGACAACAAGGCCCCCAGATGGTCCGACAGCAGCGCGGGCGGCAAGGCCTGGGCCGAACCCGGGTCGCGCGCCAGTTGCACAGCCAGGGCACCCAGGCTCTGGCCCCAGCCCTGGTCGCGCCAGGCCACTCGGGGCCCCAGTGCCTCGGCCTGGGCCAACCACTGCCCCACCCAGGCGCGCGGCAGTTGCAGCGAGACGCAGTGCACGCCCTCCGGGAAATGCAGCTCATAGGGCCGGGCCGAATCCACCAGCGCCACATCCCCGGGGCGCAGGTGGGCCACCCGGCCATCCTGGCGCACATGCCAGGAGGCCTCGGCCTGGGCGATCAGGTAGAACGGCAGTTGCCGGCTGCAGGCGATGCCGGCCGGCGTGCGGTACACATCCTGCGTGGAGGCGCGCACCTGGTTGACCGAGATGCTGGCCACCGGCAGGCTTTGCAGCATGCCATCGAAGGTGGTGGCCTCGCGCGAGCTGCAGTCCATCTCCAGGAAGGCCTCGCAGATGGCACCCACCCAGTAGTCCAGCCGCGCCGCAGGCGCGACCACATCGGTGGTCCACTGGCGCAATGCGGGCGAGGCGGATGCAGGGGCTGCAGGCATGGCGCCAATCTAGCGCCAAGGCCTGGCGGCAGGCAACAGGGCAACTCCGCATCGCCCCAGGAAAAAAGCCCCGTGGAGTCACCTCCACGGGGCTTTGCAGCCATTGCCGGCCCGTTTGCCGGCCCGAACCACAGGATCAGGCAGCCGCGAGTTGCGCGTGCAGTTCCTGCACCGAGTACACGTCCAGCTTGTCCATGTACTTCATGCCCTCCACGGCCGCTTCGGCGCCGAAGATGGTGGTGAAGGTGGTCACACGGGCCAGCAGCGACGAGGTGCGGATGGCGCGCGAGTCGGCGATCGCGTTGCGGCGCTCTTCCACGGTGTTGATGACCATCACGATCTCGTCGTTCTTGATCATGTCCACGATGTGCGGCCGGCCTTCGGTCACCTTGTTGACCACCTGGACCGGCACGCCGGCCGCGTCGATGGCCGCGGCCGTGCCCTTGGTGGCGATGAGCTCGAAGCCCATGGCCACGAGCTGGCGCGCGATGTCCACGGCACGGGGCTTGTCGGCGTTCTTCACCGTGAGGAAGACCTTGCCGGCCGTGGGCAGCTTGGTGCCCGCACCCATCTGGCTCTTCACGAAGGCTTCGCCAAAGGTCTTGCCCACACCCATGACTTCGCCGGTGGACTTCATCTCGGGGCCGAGAATGGTGTCCACACCGGGGAACTTCACGAAGGGGAAAACGGCCTCCTTCACGCTGAAGTAGGGCGGCGTCACCTCCTTGGTGATGCCCTGAGAGGCCAGGGTCTGGCCGGCCATGCAGCGCGCGGCCACCTTGGCCAGCTGGATGCCCGTGGCCTTGCTCACGAAAGGCACCGTGCGCGAGGCGCGCGGGTTCACTTCGAGCACGTAGATCACGTCCTTGCCATCCGTCTCCTGGATCGCGAACTGCACGTTCATCAGGCCGACCACGTTCAGGCCCTGGGCCATGGCCGCCGTCTGGCGCTTGATCTCGTCCACCGTGGCCTGCGACAGGTAGTACGGGGGCAGCGAGCAGGCGGAGTCGCCGCTGTGCACGCCGGCCTGCTCGATGTGCTCCATCACGCCACCGATGAAGGTGACGCCCGTGGAGTCGCGCACGCAGTCCACGTCGCACTCGATGGCGTTGCTCAGGAAGCGGTCGAGCAGCACAGGCGAGTCGTTGCTCACCTTGACGGCTTCGCGCATGTAGCGCTCCAGGTCGCGCTGCTCGTGCACGATTTCCATCGCACGGCCGCCCAGCACGTAGCTGGGGCGCACCACCAGGGGGTAGCCCAGGGCGGCAGCCTTTTCCAGTGCTTCAGGCTCGGTACGGGCCGTGGCGTTGGGCGGCTGGCGCAGGCCCAGGTCGCCCAGCAGCTTCTGGAAGCGCTCGCGGTCTTCGGCCGCATCGATCATGTCGGGCGTGGTGCCGATGATCGGCACGCCTTCGGCTTCGAGGCCCAGGGCGAGCTTCAAAGGCGTCTGGCCGCCGTACTGCACGATCACGCCGACCGGCTTTTCCTTGTCCACGATCTCCAGCACGTCTTCGAGCGTCACGGGCTCGAAGTACAGGCGGTCGGAGGTGTCGTAGTCGGTGGAGACGGTCTCGGGGTTGCAGTTGACCATGATGGTCTCGTAGCCGTCCTCGCGCATCGCCAGCGCCGCGTGCACGCAGCAGTAGTCGAACTCGATACCCTGGCCGATGCGGTTGGGGCCACCGCCCAGCACCATGATCTTCTTGTTGTTCGTCGGCTCGGCCTCGCACTCCTCGTCATAGGTGGAGTACAGGTAGGCGGTGTTGGTCGCGAACTCAGCGGCGCAGGTGTCCACGCGCTTGTACACGGGGCGCACGTTGAGGGCGCGGCGCGCCTCGCGCACCGCCTTCTCGCTGGTCTTGAGCAGCTTGGCCAGGCGGCGGTCGGAGAAGCCCTTTTGCTTGAGCGTGCGCAGCGTGGTCGCATCGATGGCGGCCAGCGCGCCCTCGCCCTTCTCGGCGACGAGCTGGTCGATGTCGAGCTCGATCTTCACGATCTGCTCGATCTGCACCAGGAACCACCTGTCGATCTTGGTCAGCTCGAACACCTCGTCGACCGACAGGCCCATGGCGAAGGCATCGCCCACGTACCAGATGCGCTCGGGGCCGGGCTCGCCCAGTTCCTTCTCGAGCACTTCACGGTCCTGGGTCTTCTCGTTCATGCCGTCCACGCCCACTTCCAGGCCGCGCAAGGCCTTCTGGAAGGACTCCTGGAAGGTGCGGCCCATGGCCATGACCTCGCCCACGGACTTCATCTGCGTGGTCAGGCGGCTGTCGGCCGTGGGGAACTTCTCGAACGCGAAACGCGGGATCTTGGTGACCACGTAGTCGATGGAGGGCTCGAACGAGGCGGGCGTGATGCCACCCGTGATCTCGTTGCGCAGCTCATCGAGCGTGTAGCCCACGGCCAGCTTGGCCGCGACCTTGGCGATGGGGAAGCCTGTGGCCTTGGAAGCCAGCGCCGAGGAACGCGAGACGCGCGGGTTCATCTCGATCACGACCATGCGGCCGTCCTTGGGGTTGATCGAGAACTGCACGTTGGAGCCGCCCGTGTCCACACCGATCTCGCGCAGCACCGCCAGCGAGGCGTTGCGCATGATCTGGTATTCCTTGTCGGTCAGGGTCTGCGCGGGGGCCACGGTGATGGAGTCACCGGTGTGCACGCCCATCGGGTCCAGGTTCTCGATGGAGCAGATGATGATGCAGTTGTCCGCCTTGTCGCGGACCACTTCCATCTCGTACTCCTTCCAGCCGAGCAGCGATTCCTCGATCAGCAACTCGTTGGTGGGCGAGGCTTCCAGGCCGCGCTTGCAGATGGTCTCGAACTCTTCGGGGTTGTAGGCAATGCCGCCGCCCGTGCCGCCCAGCGTGAAGCTGGGGCGGATCACGGTGGGGAAGCCCACCTGCTTTTGCACGCCCCAGGCTTCTTCCATGCTGTGGGCAATGCCCGATCGCGCCGAGCCCAGGCCGATCTTGGTCATCGCGTCCTTGAACTTCAGGCGGTCTTCGGCCTTGTCGATGGCCTCGGGCGTGGCACCGATCAGCTCGACCTTGTACTTGTCGAGCACGCCCTGGTGCCACAGGTCCAGCGCGCAGTTGAGCGCGGTCTGGCCGCCCATGGTGGGCAGGATGGCGTCAGGACGCTCCTTGGCGATGATCTTCTCGACCGTCTGCCAGGTGATGGGCTCGATGTAGGTCACGTCGGCCGTGGCCGGGTCGGTCATGATCGTCGCGGGGTTGCTGTTGATCAGGATGACCTTGTAGCCCTCTTCGCGCAGGGCCTTGCAGGCCTGCACGCCGGAGTAGTCGAACTCGCAGGCCTGGCCGATGATGATCGGGCCAGCGCCAATGATGAGGATGCTTTTGATGTCTGTACGTTTTGGCATGTTGCGTCGATCAGTCGATCGTGGGTTCGGCTGCCTTGAGGCTGGCGGGCGCGGCGGCTGCGGCATCGCGGCGCGTGTTGATCTTGGCGATGAGCGCCTGCGCGCGCTCGGGCGGCAGGTTCTTCTGCATCAGCTGCAGCAGGCCATCGCCCTGCACCAAGGGCAACAGCACTTCGGTTTCCGCGTCATAGAACGTCGCGTCCCACTCGGCCATGGCTTCCGCAAAGGTCTCGTCGTCCCAGGTCTTGCCCTTGGCCACCAGGGTGACCAGCGGCATGGCCTTGTTCTCGATGAAGGACTTCTTGTAAGGCTTTTGCGCCCATCGCTCGGTGAACCACTCGCGGTGCGGCGACGGCAGGGTCAGCACACGCTTGTGGATGGCCTTTTCAAGGGAAGCCTGGGGGAAGCTGAAGAGTTTCATGGCGCGGTTCCTTGGCTGGGCTTATTGGGTGCGCGCGGCCCGCATCGCGTCGGTGAAGCGGTCGAACAGGTAGGCGATGTCGTGCGGACCGGGCGATGCCTCGGGGTGGCCCTGGAAGCAGAACGCCGGCTTGTCCTTGTGCACCAGGCCCTGCAGCGTGCCGTCGAACAGGCTCACGTGCGTGGCGCGCAGGTTGGCGGGCAGCGAATCCATCTCCACGGCAAAACCGTGGTTCTGGCTGGTGATGCTCACACGGCCGGTATCGAGGTCCTTCACGGGGTGGTTGGCACCGTGGTGGCTGTTGGCCATCTTGAAGGTCTTGGCGCCGGCGGCCAGGGCCATGATCTGGTGGCCCAGGCAGATGCCGAAGGTGGGCACGCCGCTCTCGACGATGGTGCGCGTGGCTGCGATCGCGTAGTCGCAAGGCTCTGGATCGCCAGGGCCATTGGAGAGGAACACACCGTCCGGCTTCATGGCCAGCACGTCGGCGGCAGGCGTCTGCGCGGGCACCACGGTGACCTTGCAGCCGCGCTGGGCCAGCATGCGCAGGATGTTCTTCTTCACGCCGTAGTCGTAGGCCACCACGTGGAACTGCGGGGCATCGAGCTTGCCGTAGCCCTTGCCCAGGGCCCACTCGGTCTCGGTCCACTCGTAGGTGGTCTTGGTGGAGACGACCTTGGCCAGGTCCAGCCCGGCCATGCTGGGAGCTGCCTTGGCAGCGGCCAGCGCCTGGTCGATCAGCGCCTGTGTCACATCCTGGCCTTCTGCGAGGCCGATGATGGCACCGTTCTGCGCGCCCTTTTCGCGCAGCAGGCGGGTGAGCTTGCGGGTGTCGATGTTGGCGATGGCCACGGTGCGCTCGCGCACGAGGTACTGCGCCAGCGTTTCGGTGGAGCGGAAGTTGCTGGCCAGGAGCGGCAGATCCTTGATGATCAGGCCTGCGGCATGGACCTTGTCGGCTTCGATGTCCTCGGAATTGACGCCGTAGTTGCCGATGTGCGGATACGTCAGGGTGACGATCTGCTGGCAGTAGCTCGGGTCGGTCAGGATTTCCTGGTAGCCGACGATGGAGGTGTTGAACACCACCTCGCCGACGGTGGTGCCGGTGGCACCGATCGAATTGCCGATAAAGACCGTGCCGTCTGCGAGCGCCAGGATGGCGGGCGGGAAGGTTCCCTTGAGAGACAAAAGCACTGGGTTCTCCGAATGGTTACGGTCGCCCGGAGTCGCAGGAAGAGGTCCTGGGACTGCTGTTTGTGGGAAGTTTGCTTTGGGTGCGGCCGGGCGACGTGTTTGCGGGAAAGCCTCCAATTGTAGCCTGAGAGGCCCATCTTTAAGTATTAACCCGGCATCTTTCCCAGCATTTGCCGCAACTTGCGTGCCATGGGCCGGCCGCCATCCCGCCACGCAAGCAGGGCAGCTCGCTATTACTTGCATAGCAAATTTCATTGTAACAAGCAGCGACAACAGATGCATGCCCTTGCGCCGCAGCCACCCGGCTGCACCGCGGCTTGGGCACGTTCGCAGCACCGGGCGCGGATTCGAGAAGCTTTTCACGAACCGACACAACTTCGCAGCCTCACGGACAGGCCCGATCGGGCCCCTCCCGCTAGACTTTCCCGCATCGTTTGACACCACCAAGAGAGATGGGATGACCAAGACTTCGATCGCTTTCGCGTGCGCCCTCATTTCCACCCTGGCCAGTGCACAGGACCTGGCCGCCTACCCGCAGGTGTTCACCGGCCCGCAGGGCCTGGAGGTGGTGCTGGCCCCGACCACGGACGGCAAGACGGCCCTGATGCGCGTGAGCGGCGTCAACCACGCCATCGACAAGGTGGTCTTTCTGGGCAAGCAGGAGCAGCGCGGCAGCGGTACCGAGGCCTATGTGACCACCCTGGACGGCCGCGACTGGGGTCTGGTGCAAAAACAGGCCAACCGCTATGGCGGTGGCGAGCGCTACGTGACCTACCTGCCGGGCCGCCAGGGCGCGGTAGACCTGGCCTTTGACGAAAAGAAGAGCAAGGCCCTGAACACGGCCGAGCTCAAGACGGCCTATGCGCGCCAGCAGAAGGACGGCGTGCAGGAAAAGCTGGCGCGCTTCGACCGCGACAAGCACCTGGCCTCGGCACAGGCGGATCTCTCCAGCACCGACACCTCGGCCAGCAGCGCTTGCGGCAGCCCGGTGAAGACGGCGGTGGACTGGAAGTCCATCGACGATGACAAGCTCAAGAAGCTCAGCATCGCCAGCTTCTGCGGCGAAGTCGCCTCGCAGATGGGCAGCATGTGCGGGAGCAACGCCGGCTTCAAGGCCAAGGCCGCCAGCCTGGGCCAGATCCAGTGCCAGTTCGGCCCCGAGATGAAGCTGCGCGTGGAAGGCCAGAAGCTGGTGTTCACCACGCACCAGGATGCGCCCAACCAGGGCGACTTCGTCCAGCAGTTCCTGCGCAACCAGTAGTACGGCTTTGCCTTCGGGCGTCTAGCGTCGTTGGTTCGCCTTGCCGTGCTAGAGCACTGTCTGCGGCTTCCCGCCTAGCTATACGCCCGAATCCAAACCCGTACAGGGAATTGGATCAGCGCCCCGTCTGCAGCGCGCGCTGCGCCGCACTCGCATGCAGACAGATGGCGGCGGCCGCGCCCACGTTGAGCGACTCTTCCCCACCCGGCTGGGCAATGCGGATGTGGTGGCTGGCGCGCTCCTGCAGCACGGCGCTCACGCCCTGCCCTTCGTGCCCCATGACCCAGGCGCAGGGCCAGGGCAGCTCGGCGCGGTGCAGGTAGTCGCCCTGGTGGGAGCTGGTGACCAGCGTGGGCAGGTGGAGGCCCGCCAGATCCTCGGGCGCCAAGCCTTCGACCAGGTCCAGCGCGAAATGTGCGCCCATGCCGGCGCGCAGCACCTTGGGTGACCACAGGGCGGCGCTGCCCTTGAGCGCCAGCACCTGGCGGAAACCGAAGGCCGAGGCACTGCGCAGGATGGAGCCCACATTGCCCGCGTCCTGCACCCTGTCGAGCACCACGGCGGCCATGCCGGGTTGCGGAGACCGGCCCTCGGGCAGGCCGAGCACAAACCCCATCTTCGCGGGCGACTCCAGGCCGCTGATGTCGGCAAACAGTGCATCGGCCAGCACCACCACCTTGGGCGCGGCCTGGCCCCACTCGACCTGGGCCGATGGCCACAGCGATTCGGCAAAAACGGCCACGGCCGGCTGCACGCCGCGCTCCAGCGCCGCGCGGCACAGGTGGTCGCCCTCCAGCCAGACACGGCCCTGCTTGCGGTAGGCGCCGTTGTCCTGCGCCAGGCGGCGCAGGTCCTTGACCCAGGCGTTGTCGCGCGAATGGATGGCGGTGATCGAAGATGAGGTCATGGGATGCAAGCCTGCAGGGAAAAAGACACAGCCCCAGGGCTGCGGCGCCCTATGCGCCGATGCCGATGTGGATGTCCCGGGGCATGGCAGGCTGCCCCACCAGGGCCTGCGCTACCGGGGCGAAGGAGCGGCGGTGGTGGATGCAGGCGCCATGGGTGCGCAGGGCCTCCATGTGCACTGCCGTGCCATAGCCCTTGTGGGCCGAGAAGCCGTAGTGCGGAAAGTGCGTGTGCACTTCGTCGCACCAGCGGTCGCGGTGGACCTTGGCGAGGATGGAGGCGGCAGAAATGGATTTGACGAGCGCATCGCCCTTGACGATGGCCTCGGCGGGCACATCCAGGCGCGGCAGCTGGTTGCCGTCGACCAGCACGCGCACGGGCTTGAGGCGCAGGCCCATCACCGCACGGCGCATGGCCAGCAGGGTGGCCTGCAGGATGTTGAGCTGGTCGATCTCCTCCACGCTGGCCTCGGCTATGGCAAAGCACAGGGCCTTGGCACGGATCTCATCGAACAGCGCCTCGCGGCGCAGCGCGGTGAGCTTCTTGGAATCATCGAGCCCGGCAATGGGCCGCAGGTCGTCGAGGATCACGGCCGCCGCCACCACAGGCCCGGCCAGCGGGCCCCGGCCAGCCTCGTCCACACCGGCCACCAGGCCCGGCGGATGCCAGTCCAGGCTCGCCTGTTCAGACAGCAGCGGTGGCAAGGATTTTCTCGATCGCATCGGCAGCCAGTTGGGAGGTGTCGCGTCGCAGGCTCGCGTGCAGCGCGGAAAAACGCTGCTCCAAAGCCGTGATGGTAGCGGGATGCTGCACTTTTGCATCCAGCCATTGCAGCGTGGCGTCGCACAGGGCCTGCGGCGTGGCCGCGCCCTGTATCAGTTCGGGCACGACAAATTCGCCACACAGGATGTTGGGCAGCCCGACCCAGGGCTGCAGCTGCTTGCGCTTCATGAGCCACCAGCTCAAGGGGTGCATGTGGTAGCCGATGACCATGGGGCGCTTGAACAGCGCGGCTTCCAGCGTGGCGGTGCCGCTGGCGATCAGCGTGGCATCGCAGGCAGCCAGCACGGTGTGCGACTGGCCGGTGACGATCTGCAGCATGCCGGACACGCCCTGCTCGCGCGCCACCTGCTCGATGCGCGCCTGCAGCGCAGGCACGGCAGGCACCACCATGCGCAGATTCGGGCGCGCCTGGCGCAGCAGCGCCGCCGCCTGGAAAAAGGCTGGGGCGATGTACTGCACCTCGGCCGAGCGGCTGCCCGGCAAAATGGCCAGCACCTCGTCGCCATCGGCCAGGCCCAGGTGCGCCCGCGCGCCGCTGCGGTCGGGCACCTCGGGGATCACGCTGGCCAGCGGGTGGCCCACGTAGGTGGCGGCGATGCCGTGGCGCGCCAGCAGCTCGGGCTCGAAGGGGAAGATGCACAGCACATGGCCGGCGCTTTTGCGGATCTTCTCCACGCGGTCGGCGCGCCAGGCCCAGATCGATGGGCAGACGAAGTGCACGGTGCGGATGCCGGCGGCACGCAGGTCGGCCTCCAGCCCCAGGTTGAAATCGGGCGCGTCCACCCCGATGAAGATATCGGGCCTGTCGGCCAGCAAGCGGTTGCGCAGCTGCTTGCGGATGGAAAGCAGCTCGCGCAGGCGGCGGAACACCTCCACGCTGTAGCCGTGCACGGCCAGCTTGTCGCTGGGCCACCAGGCGGCAAAGCCGCGCCGGGCCATCTGTGGCCCGCCGATGCCATGCGCCGTGGCGGCCGGCCAGCGGGCCTGCATGCCATCGAGCAGCAGGCCGGCCAGCAGGTCGCCCGAGGCTTCGCCTGCGACCATCGCCACGCGGGGCGCCTTGTCCGTCATTCAGCCGTCTCTCGAAAAGGGATCACCGCGCAATGCCGGCGGCAGAGCTTTCCAGAAAAGCATCCATCAATGCCACGTCGGCAGCAGCCTCGGGCATATCGGCAGCCAGTGCGAGAATGGCCTTGCGCGCCTCGTCCAGCGACAGGCCCTGGCGGTACAGCAGCTTGTGCATCTCGCGGATCGCGGCGATGCGCGGGGCCGAGAAATCGCGCCGGCGCAGGCCCACCAGGTTCACGCCGCGCACGGCCAGTGGACTGCCGTCCACCACCATGTAGGGCGGCACATCCTTGTTGACGTGGCTGGAAAAGCCGACCATGGTGTGAGCGCCCACCCGCATGCGCTGCAGCACGCCCGTGAGCCCGCCCACGGTGGCCCAGTCGCCCACCTCGACGTGGCCCGCGAGCGTGGTGTTGTTGGCCAGGGTGGTCTGGTCGCCGATGGCGCAGTCGTGTGCGACGTGCACGTAGGCCATGATCCAGTTGTCGTCGCCCACCGTGGTCTCGCCACGGTCCTGCACCGTGCCGGTGTTGAAGGTGCAGAACTCGCGGATGGTGTTGCGGTGGCCGATCACCAGGCGCGTGGCCTCGCCCGCGTACTTCTTGTCCTGCGGGTCGGCACCCAGCGAGGCGAACTGGAAGATGCGGTTGTCCTGGCCGATGGTGGTGTGCCCCTCGATCACGCAGTGGGCACCCACCGTGGTGCCGGCACCGATCGCCACGTTCGGGCCGATCACGGCATAGGGCCCGACCTGCACCGAAGGGTCCAGGCGGGCACCGTCGGCGACAAGGGCGGTGGGGTGGATATTGCTCACGTTGGACAGCAGGCCGGCGTTCAGCCCACCTGGCGCATGGTGCACATGAGTTCGGCCTCGCAGGCGACTTCCTCGCCCACGCTGGCCACGCCCTTGAACTTCCAGATGCCGCCGCGCACGCGGTCGATGGTGATGGTCATCACCAGCTGGTCGCCCGGCTCCACGGGGCGCTTGAAGCGCGCGCCGTCGATGCCGACGAAGTAGTAGATGTTGTTCTCATCAGGCACCTTGCCCATGGCATCGAAGGCCAGCAAGCCGGCCGCCTGGGCCAGGGCTTCGAGGATCAGCACACCGGGCATCACCGGGCGGCCCGGGAAGTGCCCCATGAAGTACGGCTCGTTGAAGGTGACGTTCTTGATCGCCTTGATGTGCTTGTTGCTCTCCAACTCGATCACCTTGTCCACCAGCAGGAAGGGGTAGCGGTGCGGCAGTTGCTTGAGAATCGCGTGAATATCCATCATCGAGTTGTTCTTCCGTTCATGCTGCCTTGAGAGCCTGCTCCAGCGCCTTGATGCGCTCGCGCAAGCTGTGCAGTTGTTTGAGTGTTGCAGCGTTTTTTTCCCACCGCGCATTGTCGTCGATGGGGAACATGCCGGTGTACTGGCCCGGCTGGGTCAATGAGCGGGTGACCACGGTGGCCGCCGAGATGTGCACGTTGTCGGCCAGCGTGAGGTGGCCCAGCACGATGGCGCCGCCGCCCACCGTGCAGTGGGCACCGATGGTCGCGCTGCCGGCCACGCCGACGCAGCCGGCCATGGCCGCATGCTTGCCGATGCGCACGTTGTGGCCGATCTGGATCAGGTTGTCGAGCTTCACGCCGTCCTCGATGACGGTATCGTCCAGCGCCCCGCGGTCGATGCAGGTGTTGGCCCCGATTTCCACGTCGTTGCCGATGCGCACCGCACCCAGCTGCTCGATCTTGACCCACTGGCCCTTCTCGGGCGCGAAGCCAAAGCCGTCGGCACCGATCACCACCCCGGCATGCACGATGCAGCGCTCGCCGATGGAGCAATCTTCGCCCACGGTCACGCGGGACTTGAGCACCGTGCCCGCGCCAATGCGCGCGCCCCGTTCGACCACGCACAGCGGACCAATGGTGGCCGAAGGATGCACCTGTGCCGATGGATCGACCACCGCGCTGGCATGCACCCCACCCTGCCCTCCTGGCGCCGTGTGCTGGCGCCACAGCTGGGTGGCCCGCGCGAAGTAGACGTAGGGGTTGTCCGCCACGATGCAGGCGCCCCGCGCCACCGCAGCCTCGCGCATCGCCGGGGCCACAATGACACAGGCCGCCCGGGAGGCGGCCAGTTGCTGCTGGTAGCGTGGGTTGCTCAGGAAGCTGAGATCCCCCGGCCCTGCAACCTCCAGTGGCGCGATGCGGGAGATGACGGTATCACCCGTGCCCCCCTCCAGCGAGCCCCCCAGCGCATCGACGATGTGCCCGAGACGCAAGCTCACAGGCCACCTGCTCCGCGCTGCTGGTGCAGCGGCTTACTTGGCAGGCGCTGCATTGAGCGCCTTGATCACCTTGTCGGTGATGTCGTGCTTGGGGTTGATGTAGGCGACTTCCTGCAGGATCACGTCGTACTTCTCGGCCTCGGCGACCTGCTTGACGACACGGTTCGCGCGCTCCTGCAGGGCTGCGTACTCTTCGTTGCGGCGGGCGTTCAGGTCTTCCTGGATCTCGCGGCGCTTGCGCTGGAAGTCACGGTCCTGGTCCACCAGCTGGCGCTGGCGGATGGCGCGCTGGCTCTCGGCCAGCGTAGGGGCTTCACGCTCGAACTTCTCGGAAGCGGTCTTCAGGGCATTGCCCATGTCCACGAGGTCCTTCTCGCGGCGCGTGAATTCCTGCTCGAGCTTGGCCGATGCCGCCTTGGCCGAGTTGGCCTCGCGCAAGATGCGGTCGGTATTGATGAAACCGGCCTTGAAAGACTCTTGCGCTTGTGCGGGAACCGCCATGGCAAAGCTGCCAAGCAACATGACCAGGGCGAAATGGCGGGAAAGGGAGTTCATTAGAAAGACGTTCCAATCTGGAATTGCAGTTTCTGGATTCTATCGCCAGCAAACTTGCGTACCGGTTGTGCAAAGGCCAGGCGCAGGGGGCCCAGCGGGGAAATCCAGCTCAAACCAAGCCCGGCGGAGGCGCGCATGGTGCTGGCGGTTACCTTTTCATTCTCTCCATACACATTGCCTACATCCACGAAGGTGAAGACGCGCAGCGTACGGTCGTTGCCGGCCCCCGGGAAGGGAGCGATCAGCTCGGCATTGAGGGTGACCTTCTTCGGGCCGCCCAGCGAGGCGCCGGTGACATCGCGCGGACCCAGGGTGCCCTGGTCGAAACCACGCACCGAACCCAGGCCGCCCGAATAGTAGTTCTTGAACACGGGGAAGGGGCGGCCGTTCATGCCCTTGCCGATGCCCAGTTCGCCGTTGAAGGCCAGCGTGAAGCGCTTGTTCAGCGGCACGTACTGCTGGTACTGGTAGTTGGCGCGCACATAGCGGGCGTCGCCGGCCACCGACCATTCGGAGTTCAGGCGCTGGTAGCGGCCCGAATTGGGTGCCAGCGCGCTGTCGCGGTCGTCGCGCGACCAGCCGATGGTCAGCGGGATCGAGGTGCTCTTGTAGCCGAAGTTGTCGGCATAGGCCAGGTAGGTGGCCGGGATGTTGGTGCCGGGCTTGATGGTGGTCTGCTCCAGGCCGCCACCGAAGAACACCGTGTCGGTCTCGCTGAACGGCACACCAAAGCGCACCGAGCCGCCGGTGGTCACCAGTTGGTAGTTGCCGCCCTGGTCCTCGTAAGGCTTGTCAGTGCGGTAGTACAGGTCCAGCGTGCGCGAGATGCCTTCGTCCGTGAAATACGGGTTGGTGGTGCTGAACACCAGCGTGCGGCGGTACTTGCTGGTGTTGACGTCCACACCCAGGTAGTTGCCGGAGCCGAAGAAGTTCTCCTGCTTGATGCCGAAGGACAGGGCCACCTTCTCGGCGCTGGAGAAACCCACGCCCATCTGCAGCGAGCCCGTGGGCTTTTCGGCCACATTGACCACCAGGTCCACCTGGTCGGGCGAGCCGGGCACTTCCTGCGTTTCGACGTTGACCTCGGTGAAAAAGCCCAGGCGGTCCACGCGGTCGCGCGACAGGCGGATGCGCTCGCCGTCGTACCAGGACGCTTCGTACTGGCGGAACTCGCGGCGGATCACTTCATCGCGCGTGCGGTTGTTGCCGCTGACGTTGATGCGGCGCACGTAGGCGCGGCGCGAAGGCTCGACCTGCAGCACCAGCGCCACGCGGTTGTTCTCGCGGTCGATCTCGGGCACGGCTTCCACGCGCGCGAAGGCAAAGCCGAAGCGGCCGAAATACTCGGAGAAGGCCTTGGTGGTCTCGGTCACCTGGTCGGCGTTGTAGGGCTCGCCGGGGCGGATGGTGATGAGCGACTTGAATTCGTCCTCGCGCTCCAGGTAGTTGCCTTCGAGCTTGACGCCCGAGACCACGAAGCGCTCGCCCTCGAACACGTTCACCGTGATCGAGATGCCCTGCTTGTCGGGCGAAATCGCGACCTGGGTCGATTCCACGCGGAACTCCAGGTAGCCGCGCTGCAGGTAGTAGGTGCGCAGGGTTTCCAGGTCGGCATTGAGCTTGGCGCGCGAGTAGCGGTCGGACTTGGTGTACCAGCTGAGCCAGCCTCCCGTGTCCTGGTCGAACAGGCCCTTGAGCGTGGATTCGCTGAAGGCCTTGTTGCCGACGATGCGCACTTCGTTGATGCGCGCAGGCTCGCCCTCGACCACCGAGAACGTGAGGTTCACACGGTTGCGCTCGATGGGCGTCACCGTGGTCACCACCTCGGCGCCGTACAGGCTCTTGTTGATGTACTGGCGCTTGAGCTCCTGCTCGGCGCGGTCGGTCAGCGCCTTGTCGTAGGGGCGGCCCTCGGTCAGGCCCACTTCGCGCATGCTCTTCTTGAGCGCATCCTTGTCGAACTCGCGCGTGCCCGCGAAGTCCACGTCGGCAATGGTGGGGCGCTCCTCGACCACCACCACCAGCACATTGCCCGAAGCCTCCAGGCGCACGTCCTTGAACAGGCCCAGAGCGAACAGCGCGCGGATGGCGGCTGCGCCCTTCTCGTCGTTGTAGTCATCGCCCACACGCAGGGGCATGGATGCGAAGATGGTGCCGGGCTCCACGCGCTGCAGGCCCTCCACGCGAATGTCCTGCACCTTGAAAGGCTCCAGTGCCCACGCCGCGTTGGCGACAAAGACCATGGCTGCAATGGCCGATGCGGTACGCACGCCCAGGCGATTGATTGGATTTTTCATGAATGGAACTGGAGCCGCTCCTGCGGGGCAAGGGCGGAAAGAAAAATGGTTAGCCAAAAAGCCGGGTGATATCGTTGAACAGGGCAATGGACATCATGAGAAGCAGCACCGCGACACCACCGCGCTGCAAACGCTCCAGCCATGCGTCCGACACTTGCTTGCCCGTCACGCCCTCCCAAAGATAATACATCAGGTGCCCACCGTCCAAAACTGGCAGCGGCAGCAGGTTCAGCACGCCCAGGCTCACGCTGATCAGTGCCAGGAACACCAGGTACTGCGTGAGCCCCAGGCTGGCCGAACGGCCGGCATAGTCCGCAATCGTCAAGGGCCCGCTGAGGTTCTTGAGCGAGGCCTCGCCGATCACCATGCGCCCCATCATCTTCAGGGTGAGCAGCGAAACGTCCCAGGTCTTGACCACGCCGGTCCAGAAACCTTCGAACAGGCCGTATTCAACGGTTACAAATTCGGGCGAAGCCCCCACATAGGCACCGATGCGTCCGACCGTGGCACCGAGCTCGGGCTGGGCATCGGGCAGCACGTCCAGCGTGAGCGAGTGCCCCGCACGGTCGATCAGCCAGGGCTGGGACAGCGGTTCGTTGCCCTGCATGGACTTGCGGATCAGCTCGCGCAGCTGCTGGCCATCGACGACCTCGGTGGTGCCGATCTTGAGCACCACATCGCCCTGCTGGAGGCCTGCGCGCTCTGCAGCGCCCTTGGGCATCACCTCGCCCAGCACCGGGCGCGTCCAGGGCCCGAGGATGCCGATCTTGCGGAACAGCTGGGCGTCGGCCTCGCGCGAATCGATCTTCGACATGTCCAGCACCATCTCGCGGTGCGCACCGGTCTGCGGCTGCACGTCCAGGCGCACGGACTCGCCCTCCAGCGCGCCACGGGTCAGCAGCCAGCGCAGGTCCTCGAATGAGCGCACGGGCTCCAGCTCCTCGGAGCCCAGGGCCGCACGCTGCACCAGCTCGCCGCCGCGCAGGCCGGCGCTGTGGGCCACCGAGCCCGCCACGGGGCTGGCCAGCACGGCCTTGGGCTCCTCGACACCGTTCCAGTTGACGATGGAGTACAGCAGCACCGCCAGCAGCAGGTTGGCCAGCGGGCCCGCGACCACGATGGCCGCGCGCGAGCGCAGCGGCTGGGTGTTGAAGGCCAGGTGGCGCTCTTCGGGGGCCACGGGCGCTTCGCGCTCATCGAGCATGCGCACGTAGCCGCCCAGTGGAAAGGCGCCGAGCACGAACTCGGTCGGCGAACCCTTGGGCCGCCAGGTGAACAAGGGCTTGCCGAAACCCACCGAAAAGCGCAGCACCTTGACACCGCAGGCCACGGCCACGCGGTAGTGGCCGTATTCATGCACGGCGATCAAGAGGCCCAGGGCAACGATGAACGCGACGACGGTCAACAGCATGGAAAGCTCCGTGGTTTGGCAGTGGCTGCAGCAGTCGCCAGAAAACGACGCTGCGCGCCTCAGGCGGCCAGCAGGCCCGCGGCCCGCTCTGCCGCCCTGCGCGACTGGGCATCCAGATCGAGCAGCGCTGCCAGGGAATCCGGCTTGGAGGGCGAAACCGCATCCAAAGTTGCAAGATTGACCGCATGAATGTGGTCGAAACGCAATCGACCCGACAGGAACTGCCCCACCGCCACCTCGTTGGCGGCATTGAGCACGGCCGTCGTGCCCTCGGCCGCCTTGAGCGCCTGCCAGGACAGGTGCAGACCCGGGAAGCGGATCGCATCGGCATCCTCGAAGGCCAGCGCACTCAGCGTCGAGAAGTCGAGCCGGCTGGCGCCGCTGGCGATGCGCTCGGGCCAGGCCAGGCCCACGGCAATGGGCACGCGCATGTCGGGCGTGCCCAGCTGCGCAAGGATGGAGGCGTCCTTGAACTGCACCATGGAGTGGATGATCTGCTGCGGGTGGATCACCACCTTGATCTGGTCGGGCGCCAGGTCGAACAGCCAGCGCGCCTCGATCACCTCGAGCGCCTTGTTCATCATGGTGGCCGAGTCGACCGAGATCTTGCGCCCCATGGAAAAATTCGGGTGCGCGCAGGCCTGTTCGGGCGTGATCTGCGAGAGCGTGGCCGGGTCGCGCTGGCGGAAAGGCCCGCCCGAGGCCGTGAGCAGAATGCTGTCCACCCGGTCGGGCCAGGTGGCGGGGTCTTCGGGCAGGCACTGGAAGATGGCCGAGTGCTCGCTGTCGATGGGCAGCAGCGTGGCCCCGCCGGCCTTCACCGTCTGCATGAACAGTTCGCCACCCACCACCAGGGCCTCCTTGTTGGCCAGCAGCAGGCGCTTGCCGGCGCGTGCTGCGGCCAGGCAGGGGGCCAGGCCCGCCGCACCGACGATGGCCGCCATCACGGCATCCACCTCGGGGTGGGCGGCAATGGTTTCCAGCGCATCGGCCTCGTACAGCACACGCGTGGCCAGGCCACTCTGGCGCAGCCTGTCTTCGAGCTGGCGCGCATGCGGCGCGCTGGCCATCACGGCAAAGCGGGGCTTGAACTGCGCGCACTGCGCGAGCATCAGGTCCACCTGGGTGGCCGCGCTCAGCGCAAAGATCTCGTAGCGCTCCGGGTGGCGCGCCACCACATCAAGGGTGCTGGTGCCGATGGAACCGGTGGAACCGAGGACGGTAAGCCGTTGTTTCATAGAGGGATCGTCGTCAGGCTCGTAAGCATCATCGCCAGGGGAAGGGTGGGCAGCAGGGCATCGACACGGTCGAGCACGCCGCCATGGCCGGGCAAGAGGTTGCTGCTGTCCTTGACGCCGGCGCTGCGCTTGATGAGCGATTCCACCAGGTCACCGCTGACACTCATCGCCGTCATGAACAGCGCCGCCACCACCAGCAGCCACCAGCCCTGGCGGGCCATGCGGCTGTAGAAACTGAGCACCTCGGCCTGCCAGTGGGCATCGGCCACCACCCAGGCGAAAGACAGCACCAGCACGCCGGCCAAGCCGCCCCAGACACCCTCCCAGCTCTTGCCGGGGCTGATGGAGGGGGCCAGCTTGCCCTTGGTGAAGCGCAGGCCGAAAGCGCGGCCCGCAAAGTAGGCAAAGATGTCGGCCACCCAGACGAGGACCAGCACCGACAGCAGGAAGTTGATGCCCACAAGGCGCGCCTGCACCACGGCCAGCCAGGCCAGCCACAGCGCCAGCACACCGGCGACCAGGCGCACGGCCGCGGGAATGCGCGGCCAACCGGGCACGCCGGCGCGCAGCAACCAGGCCGTGCCCAGCACCCAGAGCGCGCCACCCACGGTCCACAGCATGGTCAGCGGCTGCGTGAGCCAGCCCAGCGCCCAGGAACCCAGGCACAGTGCCACACAGACAGCCCCCACGGCCAGCGAGCCGGCCTGCTTGAAACCACACAGCCGCCCCCACTCCCAGGCGCCGCCCGCCATGAGCACCAGCACCACCACGGTGAAGGGCAGTGGCGAGCTGTAGAACAGGGCCGGCAGCAGGATGGCCAGCAGGACGAGTGCGGTGATGACGCGCTGTTTGAGCATGGGGCCTTTCAGCCCGGCATCGGATCGGGATGCGCGGACAGGGTGATCTGTTCAGAGGTTTTACCGAAGCGGCGCTCCCGCGCACTGTAAGCCGCAATCGCCTCGTCCAGCGCGGATTCGTCGAAGTCGGGCCACAGCCGGTCGCTGAAGACCAGCTCCGAATAGGCGATCTGCCAGAGCAGGAAGTTGCTGATGCGCATCTCGCCGCCCGTGCGGATGACCAGATCCGGATCGGGCACATGGGCCATGCCCATGGCCCCGTTCAGGCTGGCTTCGGTGATGGGCTCGCCCCTGGCGGCCAGCGCCGCCGCCGCCTGGGCAATGTCCCAGCGCCCGCCATAGTTGAAGCAGACATTGAGCACCAGGCGGGTGTTGTGGGCGGTGGCCACCTCGGCCTGCGCCAGACCACCCTGCACCTTGGCCGACAGGCCTGCGCGCTCGCCCACGAAATGCAGGCGCACGCCGTCCTTCAGGAGCTGGGGCACCTCGCGCGCCAGCGCCAGGGCCAAGAGCTCCATGAGGCCCGAGACCTCTTCGGCCGGGCGGTTCCAGTTTTCGGAAGAGAAGGCAAAGACGGTGAGCACGCCCACGCCGCGCTGCACGCAGGCGCGTGCGCAGCGGCGCAGCGAATCGACCCCTTGCTTGTGGCCGGCCAGGCGCGGCAGGAAGCGGCGCGTGGCCCAGCGGCCGTTGCCATCCATGACGATGGCAATGTGGTGTGGCACCACCAAAGATGCAGACATGGAAACGTTCAAGCCCTGGGGGCTCAAACCGCCATGATTTCCTGTTCCTTGGCCGCCACCAGCGCATCGACCTCGGCGATGTGGCGGTCAGTGACCTTCTGCACATCGGTTTCGGCACGCTTCTGGTCGTCCTCGGAAGCGAGCTTGTCCTTGACCAGCTTCTTCACGGATTCATTGGCGTCGCGGCGCAGGTTGCGCACGGCAATCTTGGCCCCCTCGCCCTCGGAACGGGCCAGCTTGGTCATTTCCTTGCGGCGCTCTTCGCTCATGGGAGGCATGGGCACGCGGATCAGGTCGCCCATGGAGGCCGGGTTCAGGCCCAGGTCGCTTTCGCGGATGGCCTTCTCGATCTTGGCGCCCATGCCCTTTTCCCAGGGCTGCACGCTGATGGTGCGCGAGTCGATCAGCGCCACATTGGCCACCTGGGAGAGGGGCACGAAGGAGCCGTAGTACTCGACCTGCACGGAGTCGAGCAACGCAGGGTTGGCGCGACCGGTGCGGATCTTCTGCAGGTTGTTCTTGAAGGCCGCGATGGACTGGTCCATCTTGGTCTCTGCGTTCTTCTTGATGTCGGCAATCGTCATGTTTTTCTCCTCGGGGCAGAACAGCAGCAGCAGGCACAGAGCCCGCTGCTTCTTCGTCGTCAGGCGTAAACCAGCGTGCCCTCGTCCTCACCCATCACCACGCGCTTGAGCGCGCCGTGCTTGATGATGGAGAACACCCGCACCGGCAGCTTCTGGTCGCGGCACAGGGCAAACGCGGTCGCGTCCATGATGCCCAGGTTGCGGGACATGGCCTCGTCGAAGCTGAGCTTCGTGTAGCGCGTGGCCGTGGGGTCCTTCTGGGGGTCGGCAGTATAAACGCCGTCCACCTTGGTGGCCTTGAGCACCAGCTCGGCACCGATCTCGGCACCGCGCAGGGCCGCGGCCGTGTCGGTGGTGAAGAAAGGGTTGCCCGTGCCGGCCGCGAAGACCACGACCTTGCCCTCTTCGAGGTACTGCAGCGCCTTGGGGCGCACATAGGGCTCGACCACCTGCTCGATGGCGATGGCGGACATCACGCGGGCCACCAGGCCCTGCTTGTCCATGGCATCGGCCAGGGCCAGGGCGTTCATCACGGTGGCCAGCATGCCCATGTAGTCGGCGGTGGCCCGGTCCATGCCGACCGAGCCGCCCGCGACACCACGGAAAATATTGCCCCCACCGATCACCACCGCCACCTGCACGCCCAGGCGCGTGACCTCGGCGATCTCCTCGACCATGCGCACGATGGTGGCACGGTTGATACCGAAGGCGTCATCCCCCATCAGCGCCTCACCAGACAGCTTGAGCAGGATGCGCTTGTGGGCTGGTGCGGCTTGGGACATGGGAAATTTCTCCGGTAGGTGGTTCTGGGCTTTGGTGGGGTGGTTGCAGGAAACGGCGGCGATCAGGCGGCGGCCTTGGCGGCAGCCACCTGGGCGGCCACTTCGGCCGCGAAGTCGTCGACCTTCTTCTCGATGCCTTCGCCCACCACGTACAGGGTGAAGCCCTTGACGGTGGTGTTGGTGGCCTTGAGCATCTGCTCGACGGTCTGCTTGCCGTCTGCAGCCTTCACGAAGACCTGGTTGAACAGCGAGACTTCCTTGAGGTACTTCTGCACGCCGCCTTCGATGCGCTTGGTCACGATCTCGTCGGACTGCACGGGCTTGCCTTCGGCTTCGGCCTTGGCCTTGTCCTCGGCTGCCTTGGCAGCGGCGACCGAACGCTCCTTCTCGATCAGGTCGGCAGGCACGTCGGCAGCGGTCAGGGCCACGGGCTTCATGGCGGCCACGTGCATGGCAACGTCCTTGGCAGCCGTTTCGTCGCCGTCGAACTCGACGACCACGCCGATGCGCGTGCCGTGCAGGTAGGCCGCCAGCTTGTTGCTGCCGCCGAAGTACTTGAAGCGGCGGAAGGACATGTTCTCGCCGATCTTGCCGATCAGGCCCTTGCGCACGTCTTCCAGCGTGGGGCCGAAGCCGTCTTGCTCGTAGGCCAGGGCACCCAGGGCTTCCACGCTGGCGGGGTTGTGCTTGGCGACCAGCTCGGCAGCGGCCTTGGCCAGTGCGATGAAGCTGTCGTTCTTGCTCACGAAGTCGGTTTCGCTGTTCACTTCGACCAGGGCGCCGGTGGTGCCGCTGATGAAGCTGGCAACCACGCCTTCGGCGGTGATGCGCGAAGCGGCCTTGCCGGCCTTGGTGCCCAGCTTGACGCGCAGCAGCTCTTCGGCCTTGGCCATGTCGCCGTCGGCTTCCGTCAGGGCCTTCTTGCATTCCATCATCGGAGCGTCGGTCTTGCCACGCAGTTCAGCAACCATGCTTGCGGTAATTGCAGCCATCTTTATTCCTTCGGTGTTCAGTTCAGTGGTTCAGATTCGGGCTAAAAAAAAGGGGGCCAACAGAGCCCCGCTTTTGTTCGCGACGGATCGCGCAGCCGGGCTATCAGGCAGCGGCTTCTTGCACTTCCACGAATTCGTCGCTGTTCTCGCCAGAGGCGGCCTTGACGACTTCGTTCACTGCGTTGGCACGGCCTTCGATGATCGCGTCGGCGATGCCACGGGCGTACAGCGTCACTGCCTTGGCCGAGTCATCGTTGCCGGGGATCACGTAGTCGATGCCTTCGGGCGAGTGGTTCGTGTCGACCACGCCGATCAGCGGAATACCGAGCTTCTTGGCTTCGGCAACAGCGATCTTGTGGAAGCCCACGTCGATGATGAAGATGGCGTCGGGCAGGGCAGCCATGTCCTGGATGCCGCCGATGTCCTTCTCGAGCTTCTCGATCTCACGGGTGAACGTGAGCTGTTCCTTCTTGCTCAGGCTGTCCAGGCCGGTTTCCAGCTGGGCCTTCATGTCCTTCAGGCGCTTGATCGAGGTCTTCACGGTCTTGAAGTTCGTCAGCATGCCGCCCAGCCAGCGCTGGTCGACGAAAGGCACGCCAGCGCGTTGCGCTTCGGTGGCCAGGATTTCGCGGGCCTGGCGCTTCGTGCCGACCATCAGGATGGTGCCGCGGTTGGCAGCCAGTTGCTTGGCGAACTTCTGGGCTTCCTGGAACAGTGGCAGCGACTTTTCCAGGTTGATGATGTGGATCTTGTTGCGATGGCCGAAGATGTAGGGGGCCATCTTGGGGTTCCAGAAGCGGGTTTGGTGGCCGAAGTGGACACCGGCTTCCAGCATTTCGCGCATGGTAACGGACATAAAAATACTCCAAAGGTTAGGTCTAAAATCAGCCCCTGAATTTGCAACGCCGTGTTTCCCACGAGCGCCGCAACACCTTGACAGGGCTGGTTTGCGATTGGTTTTGCACCAAGCGGCCACGCACAAAGCGCTACTGCTCCCAGCAAAACCCAAGGATTCTAGCACACCCATGCTCTCCGACCTTCTGGAAACCCGCTCGGCCGTGCGGACAGGCGCCAGCACCCCGGCCGCAGAACTCGACCGCTGCATCGCTGCTGCCCAGGCGCCGGCGAACACCCACGCTTTTCTGCAAACCCATTTCGACCAGGCGCGCACCACCGCGGTGCAGCCCGGCATCGGCCAGAGCCCGCTGGCCGGCCTGGCGGTCTCGGTCAAGGACCTGTTCGACATCGCGGGCCAGACCAGCACTGCGGGCTCCACCGCGCTGGCCGGCAGCGCCCCGGCAGCGCAGGACAGCCCGGCCGTGGCCCGCCTGCGCGCGGCCGGCGCCAGCCTCATCGGCCGCACGAACATGGTCGAGTTCGCCTTCTCCGGCGTGGGGGTGAACCCCCACTTCGGCACACCCGCCGCCTTTGACGGGCGCTTCGGCGCCCTGCCTGGGGAGGCCCGCGTGCCGGGCGGCTCCTCGTCGGGCGCAGCTGTCTCGGTGGCCACAGGCGCCGCCTTCGTGGGCCTGGGCTCGGACACGGGCGGCTCCATCCGCATCCCGGCGGCCCTCAATGGGATCGTGGGCTTCAAGAGCACCCAGCGCCTGGTGCCCACCACGGGGGCCGTGCCGCTGTCGACCACCCTGGACACCGCCTGCGCCATGACGCGCAGCGTGCGCGATGCCATCGTGGTGCACGAACTGCTGTCGGCCACGCGCGTCACGCGCAGCCCCGCCCCGCTGGCCGGCTACCGGCTCGCCGTGCCCACCACCTTGTTCCTGGATAGCATGGATGCCACGGTGGCCAAGGCCTTCGAGCGTACCGTGGAGAGCTTGCGCCGTGCCGGCGCGCGCATCGACACCATCGCCCTGCCCGAGGCGGCCGAGCAGCCGTCCTACGGCTTCTCGCCCCCCGAAGCCTATGCCTGGCACCGCGAGTTGCTGGCCGCCAAGGGCTCCCAGTACGACCCCCGGGTGCGCGCCCGCATCGACAAGGGCGCCTCGCTCGCGGCCTGGGAGTACATCGCCCTCATCGGCATGCGCCGCGCCTGGCAGCAGCGCATGCACGCGGCCATCGACGGCTACGACGCCCTGCTCTCCCCCACCGTGCCGATCACGGCACCCACCATCGCCAGTGTGGCGCCGGGTGCCGAGCGCGATGAAGAATTCTTCCGCGTCAACACCCTGCTGCTGCGCAACACCAGCCTGGTGAACCTGCTGGACGGCTGCGCCCTGTCACTGCCCTGCCATGTGCAAGGGGAACTCCCGGTCGGCCTGATGGTCTGGCATGGAGCGCTGCACGACGATGGCGTGCTGAACGCCGGCCTGTGCATCGAGAAGGCACTGCAAGAAAAATAACAGTGGCCGTTTGCTGCAAAGCAGCAAACGCCATCCATACTCCCATTCATGAAGATCGCCATCGTGGGCGCCGGCATCATCGGCGTCACCACTGCATATGAACTGGCCCGTGACGGCCATGAGGTCACCGTCTTCGAGCAGCGCAACGCCGCCGCCGAAGATGCCAGCTTTGCCGCCGCCGGCCTGCTGGCCCCCGTGTTGCCCACCCCCTGGTCCCTGCCGGGCATGGCACCCGCCCCGCGGCTCATGGGCGCCCAATCGAGCGTGCGCCTGGCCCAGGGCTTCGGCCGGGCCGATGTCGCCTGGCTGTGGCACTGGAAACGCCTGGCCAGGCGCGGCCCCGGCCCCGCCACCGCACTGGAGCGCCTGGCCCAGTACAGCCTGGAGCGCACGCTGGAGATCGCGGCCGAGCACGAACTCGACTTCGAGGGCACGCCCGGGCGCCTGCTGCTCCTGCGCAACGAGCAAGACCGCGCCCCGCTGCAGCCCCTGCTGCAATGCCTGCGCGATGCCGGCGTGGCGGTGCAAGAGATCGATGCCGCCGCCGCACAGAAGATGGAACCCGGCCTGTGCCCCGAGACGCCGCTGGCCGGCGCCATTGCGCTGCCCGGCGCCGCATCGGGCAACTGCCGCCTGTTCGCCCAACTGCTGCGCCAGGGCACGCAGGCCGGGGGTGTTCACTTCGCCTTCGGCACGCGCGTGCAGCGCCTGTCCGCCAGCCCCATGGGTGTGGTGCTGCAGGGCGACCCCGCCACCCACCGCTTCGATGCCGTGGTGCTGTGCGCGGGCATGGCTTCGGCCGCACTGCTGCCGGCCATCGGACTGCCGCTGCCCCTGACCGCGGTGTACGGCTACTCCATCAGCGCGCCGCTGCGCGAGGACACGCACGCCCCGCAGGCCAGCGTGGTCGACGTGCAGCAGCAGATCAGCATCACCCGCCTGGGCCTGCGTGTGCGCGTGGCCGGCGGGGCCGAGCTGGGCAGCGCCGATGCCGAACACCACGCCCCCACGCTGGCACGCCTGTACCGCACGCTCAACGACTGGTTCCCGGGCGGTGCCCAGCTCTCCACGGGCGTTCAGGCCTGGCGCGGCGCGCGCACCATGCTGCCCGATGGCGCGCCCATGATCGGCGCCAGCGGCATCCCGGGCCTGTGGCTCAACACCGGCCACGGTAGCGGCGGCTTTGCACTGGCCAGCGGCAGCGCGCGCGTGATCGCCGACCTGGTGGCGCAACGCAGCCCGGCCGTGGAGCTTTCCGGGCTGGGCATGCGCAGGTTCTAGAGCGGCACCACGCGCCCGTCGCGCAGATCCTCCAGGCCCCGCGCACCCAGCAAGGCCATGTTGCGATGGATCTCCTGCTGCAGCAGGTCGATGCCATGCCGCACACCGGTCTGGCCTGCCACCGCGGCCGCATACAGAAAAGGCCGGCCCACGAACACGAAGCGGGCGCCCAGAGCCAGGGCCTTGAGCACATCGCTGCCCCGGCGCACACCGCTGTCCATCATCACCGGCAGTTCGGGCACGGCCGCCACGATCTGCGGCAGCACACGCAGCGGCGAGACCGCGCCATCGAGCTGGCGCCCACCATGGTTGGAGACGATGATGCCATCGGCTCCGCAGTCGCGCGCGGCCTGGGCATCGGGCACGCTGAGGATGCCCTTGACCACCAGGCGCCCGGCCCACCGCCGGCGGATCAGGCGCAGGTGCTCCCAGCCCAGGTGGTCGCGCGCGCCGAAGTCGCGCACCGCATCGCGCGAGAGGATGGGAGCCCCGCGCGTGGCCTGCGAGTTCTCGAAATGCGGCATGCCGTGGCGCAGCAAGGTGCGCGCAAAGCTGCCCAACAGCCAGCGCGGGTGCGACACCCCCTGCCAGGCCAGCGACAGGCTGGGCCGCAGCGGGCTGGAAAAGCCCACACGCACATGGTTCTCGCGGTTGCCCGACACGGCGGTATCGGCCGTGACCACCAGCGTGCCGTAGCCCGCACGCGCCACGCGCTCGAGCAGTGCCTCGATGCGCGCCACCTCGCCCGGCACATAGGCCTGGAACCAGGCGTCCGGATGGGCCTGGCGCACCGCCTCCAGCGTGGTCAGCGCGGTGCCGCTGCAGACCATGGGAATGCCCGCCTCTTTCGCGGCCTGCGCCAGTGCCAGGTCGCCCTGGTAGGCGGCCAGCGCGCACATGCCCATGGGCGCGATGCCGAAGGGCGAGGCCCAGGTGTGCCCCCACAGCGTGGTGGCCTGGCTGCGCCCGGCCACGCCCTGCAGCACGCGCGGCACGAAGCCATAGTCCGCAAACGCGCTGCGGTTGCCGGACAGCGAGGCATCGGTCTCGCATCCGCCGGCCACGTAGCCGAACACCGGGCGCGGCAGCAGACAGCGTGCAGCGGGCTCGAAATCCTCCAGCGAGAGAATGGGCCGCAGGCGGCGCGGCGTGCCGGCCGCCACCGTGCGCGAACCGCCCGAGGGCGCCGACGCGGCCAGGGTCTGGGTGGCGGTCATGGATGCCCCGTCATTCGATGCGGATGTTGGCTTCGCGGATCAACGCGCCCCATTTGGCATGCTCGGCCTTGATGTGGGCGGCAAACTGCTGCGGCGTGCCCGGCGTGGGTTCACTGCCTTCCTGCGCGAGCTTTTCCTTCACGTCGGCGCGGGCCAGGATCTTCTGCGCCTCGGCATTGATGCGCGCCACGGCATCGGCCGGCATGCCGGCCGGCCCCACCAGGCCCAGCCAGGTGGTGGCGTCAAAGCCCGCATAGCCCTGCTCGGCCACCGTCGGCACCTTGGGCAAGGCGCCGATGCGACGCGCCGAACTCACGGCCAGCGCGCGGGCCTTGCCGTCCGCCAGCCGCCCCATCACCGAGACGGTGTTGCCGAAATAGGCCTGCACCTGGCCGCCCAGCAGGTCGGTCATGGCCGGGCCCGCGCCCTTGTAGGGCACCTGCAGCAGCTCGACGCCCGCGCGCCGCTCCAGCAGTTCACCGGCCAGATGGCCCACCGTGCCGTTGCCGGCCTGTGCCACGCCGACCTTGCCAGGCTGCGCCTTGGCAGCCTTCACCAGGTCCTCCAGGGTCTTGAACGGCGACTCGGCGCGCACTACCAGCACCACGGGCTGGTCGGCCACCGAGACAATGGGCGTGAGGTCCTTGAGCGGGTCGAACGGCATCTTCGGGTACAGCGAGGGGTTGATGGCCAGATTGGCCGCCTGTCCCATGCCAATGGTGTAGCCATCCGCGGGGGCTTTGGCCACGAAGTCCAGGCCGATGTTGCCGCCCGCGCCGGGCTTGTTGTCGATCACCACCGTCCAGCCCAACAGGGAACTGAATTTCTCGGCGATCAGGCGCGCCGTGGTGTCGGTGCCGCCTCCGGGCGGGAACGGCACCACGAAGCGCAGCGGCCGCGCCGGGTAGCCCTGGGCCCGGGCGGAGCCCAGAACAGCGGCGGCCGCAGTGGCTGCCAGGAAATCACGTCGTTGCATGCTTTGTCTCCTTGTTGTCGTTGGATCGGATCTCAGACCGGGCAACCCTTCTGGCGCAGCAGGGCATTGAAGCGCTCGGGGTCGGGCGTTCCGGCCTGGTTGCCGGCGCGGATCTTGTCTTCGCGCGCCGCGTGGGCACGCACCAGGGGCAGCAGGGCGACGGCCTGGGCGGCGGGCACGCAGAGCACGCCGTCGGCATCACCCAGGATCAGGTCGCCGGGCGCCACGCTCATGCCCGCGCAGGCGATCGGCACATTGACCTCGCCCGGGCCGTCCTTGCTGGGGCCGCGGTGCGTGTGGCTGCGGGCATAGGCGGCCAAGCCGCCCTCGGCCCACTCCACCAGGTCGCGGATGGCGCCATCCACCACGAAGCCGGCAATGCCGCGGGCCACGGCCGTGGTGCGCATGAGCCCGCCGATCAGCGCCTGCGTGGGGTCGCCTGCGCCGTCGATCACGATCACATCGCCGGGCTGCGCCATCTGCAGCGCCACATGGATCATCAGGTTGTCACCCGGGCGCACGCGCACCGTGATGGCCGGCCCGCACAGCGTGAGCTTGAGGTCGCCGTGGTAGGCCGCCAGGCCCAGCGCGCCCACGCTGCGGCCCAGGCAGTCGCTGGCATGGGCCGCGGGCACGGAGCGGAAGGCGGCCACGAGTTCGGCGTCGATGGCCTGGACGCGGGGGCGCACGGCATAGCCAGGAGGCCAGGGAGAGGTGGAGTCGAGAGTCATGTCGGTCACACGGGAAGGGAAAGGGTGGAAAGGACTTGGGGATTGACGCAGCTGCGCACATCGGGCGGCTGGCCTTGCAGGTAGCCCAGCACGTTGCGCGCAGCGCCTTCGGCCATGGCGTCGAGCGCGGCGGCGGTGGAGCCGCCCACATGCGGGGTGAGCACCACCGTGGGCAATTGCGCCAGCGCGTGGCCGGCAGGCAGCGGCTCGGTGGCCATGGTGTCCAGGCCCGCCCCGGCCAGGCGGCCGTCGGCCAGGCGGGCGATGAGGGCAGCCTCGTCCACCACCTCGCCGCGCGCGGTGTTCACCAGCAGCGCGCCAGGGGGCAGTTGGTCCAGCGTCGCACCATCGATCAGGCCGCGCGTGGCAGCGTTCAGAGGCACATGCAGGCTGAGCACATCGCTCACCGCCAGCAGCGGCGCCAGCGCGCCATGCAATTGCACGCCGGGCACAGGCGATGGGCCCTGCAGCGCCGGGTCGAAGGCATGCACCTGCATGCCCAAGGCCTGGGCCACGCGCGCCACGCGCTGGCCCACCTGGCCAAAGCCCAGCAGACCCAGGCGGCGGCCGGCCAGTTGCAGGCCGTCCTGCGCGCGCGTCCAGCGGCCGGCGCGCAGCTCGCCGTCCAGACGCACGATGCGCCGGGCTGCGGACAGCATGAGGCCGATGGTGAGCTCCGCCACCGAGGCGGCATTGGCGCCCGGGGTCACGTACACCGGCACGCCCTGGCGCGTGGCCGCCTCCACCGCGATGTTGCTCACGCCCACGCCGTGCTTGGAGATCACGCGCAGGCTGGGGCAGGCGGCAATGGCGGCGGCCGGCAGGTCCACGGTGCGCGAGACCACGGCATCGAAGGGCGTGGCCGCCATGCGGGCCAGTACCTCGGCGCTGCTGTTGGCGTCGTCGAGGAAGTGCACGCTGCAGCCCTGCTGCTGCAGCAGCGCCAGGCCGGCAGGTGCCAGGCGGGGCGCGGTCACGAAGATCTGGAAGGTCATGGAGCGCGATTCTGGAAAACGCCATTCATTCCGTCCATTCGATAATGATCATCGAATCATCACTTTGGGATATGAATTGATGGACCTGCACCTGCGCGACCTTCGCTTCTTCGAGACCGTGGCGCGGCTGGGCCACCTGGGGCGTGCGGCCGAGGCCGTGGGCCGCTCGCAGCCCGCGCTGACCAAATGCATCCAGCGGCTGGAAGAGCTGGTCGGCAGCCCGCTGTTCGAGCGCGCGGGCCGGGGCATCCGCCTCACCCGCGTGGGCGAGGTGCTGCTGGCGCGCTGCAGCCTGCTGCGCTCGGCCAGCGACGAGCTGGTGCGCGAGGTGCGCGATTTCGCCGAGGGCGCCGCCGGCCAGGTCACGCTGGGCAGCGGGCCTATCGCGGCCGAGCACCTGGTGCCCGAGCTGTGCCGCGCCGTGCTGGCCGAGGCGCCGCGCGTGCGCATCGACGTGGTGGTGGGGCCGAGCGCCGAGCTGCGCGCCCAGCTGCGCCAGGGCCGGCTCGACCTGCTGGTGGGCCTGGCCGTGGATGGTGACCCCGGGCTCGAATCGCACGGCCTGGTGGAAGACGTGGTGGTGGTCGCCGCTGCACGCACGCACCCGGTGTTCCGCCGGCGCAAACTGGAGCAACGCACCCTGCTCGACTACGGCTGGGCCCTGCCCAGCGCCCACATCCCCAGCCGCCAGTGGCTGGACCTGGCCTTCAGCGCACGCGGGCTGCCCACGCCCGAGGTGCGGCTCGAAAGCGGCTCCATCGCGCTGCTGCCGCGCATGGTGGCGCGCACCGAACTGCTGACTTTCGTCTCGCGCCACACCCTGGCACTGGAGCGCGGCGCCGCGCTGCGCGAGGTCGCCCTGCCCGCCACCACGCTGCGCCGCATGCTGGGCGTGACGCACCGGCGCACGGGCTACCTGTCACCGGCCACACAGCGCGTGCTCGGCCTGCTGCGCGAGCGCAGCGAGGAGCTGTACGGCCACGTGGTGCCATCGGACACGCATGCCCCCCGGCGCAGGCGCTGACGGCGCACAATGGGTGCATGCACCGCATCACCCCCGAGCGCCCCCATGCCCTGCACCATACCGCCGCCACGCGCCGCATCGAGCGCGAGGCCGCCGCGGCCCTGCCGCCGCACACGCTGATGCGGCGCGCCGGCCTGGCCGTGGCGCAGTTAGCACAGGCCCTGGCGCCCCATGCGCGCACGGTGTGGATCGCCTGCGGCGCAGGCAACAACGGCGGCGACGGGCTGGAGGCCGCCATGCACCTGCGCCTGGCCGGGCGCCGCGTGGTGGTGACCTGGCTGGGCATGCCCGAGAGCGCGCCGCCCGACGCGCGCCAGTCGTGGGAGCGGGCCCTGGCCGCTGGCGTGGAATGGGCCGACGCCGCGCCCGATGGCCTGACCGCAGCGGACCTGTGCATCGATGCCCTGCTGGGCATCGGCATCACCGCCGCGGCACAAGGCACAGCGCCGCGCGCACCCAACGAGCGTCTGCTGGCCTGCCTGCGCCAGCTGCAGGCCAGCCCGGCCCCGGTGCTGGCAGTGGACCTGCCCTCGGGCCTGGATGCGGACACCGGCCAGTTCGGCGCAGGCCTGGTGCCCGAGCCCCCTTTGCACCTCGCCCCCTCGCCGCGCCACACGCTGAGCCTGCTCACGCTCAAGCCCGGCCTGTTCACCGCTGCCGGCCGCGATGCGGCGGGCTGCGTCTGGCTGGATGACCTGGGCGTGTCGCCCGGCCACGAGCCTCCGAACGCCTGGCTCAGCGGCCCGCCCCTGGCTGCAGCGCGCCTGCACGCCAGCCACAAGGGCAGCCATGGCGATGTGGCCGTGGTGGGCGGCGAAGGCCTGGCCCAGCGCGGCATGGGCATGGGCGGGGCGGCGCTGCTGGCGGCCTCGGCCGCGCTGCACCAGGGCGCGGGCCGCGTGCTGGTGGCGCTGCTGGATGCCGGCCACCTGGAGGTGGACCTGCAGCAACCCGAGCTGATGCTGCGCCGCTTTGCCGCGCTGGAGCTGCAGGGGCTCACCGTGGTGTGCGGCTGCGGCGGCGGCGAAGCCGTGGGCAGCGTGCTGCGCGAGGTGATCGCGCATGCCGCGCGCCTGGTGCTCGATGCCGATGCCCTGAACCTCATCGCGCGCGATGCCGCGCTGCACGCGCTGGTGGTGGCGCGTGGCCAGCATGGCCAGCCCACGGTGCTGACACCGCACCCGCTGGAGGCGGCGCGCCTGCTGGGCCTGACGACCGCCGAGGTGCAGGCCGACCGGCTCGATGCGGCCCAGCAACTGGCGGCGCAATTCAACTGTGTGGCCGTGCTCAAGGGCTCGGGCACCGTGGTGAGTGCCGCCGACCGCGTGCCCGCCATCAACCCCACGGGCAATGGCCTGCTGGCCACGGCCGGCACGGGCGATGTGCTGGCCGGCATGGTCGGCGCGCGCCTGGCCGCGGGCGCGAGCGCACTGCGTGCGGCCAGCGAAGCCGTCTACGCCCACGGGCTGGCGGCGGACCATTGGCCTGCGGGCCAGGCCCTCACGGCCAGTGCGCTGGCACGGCGCCTGAGCGCCTGAGACAGAACGCTCACCGCACCAGCACCACCTCCTTCAGCGGCTTGAGCACACTCGACGGCGTCATGCCGAAGGTCTGGCGGAACATGCGGCTGAAGTGGGCCGAATCCGAGAACGCGCCATGCAGCGCCGCATCCGTGAGGCGCGGGCTGGTGGCCAGCCCGGCCATGGCCAAGCGCACCTGCGACCAGACCCGGTAGCTGCGCAGGCTGACGCCCATCTCGGCGCTGAACAGGTGGTTGAAGCGCGAGGCCGACAACTGCACACCCGCTGCCAGCGCCTCGCGCCCGAGCCGCGCCTCGCCCGGCTGGCGCAGCAGTTGCAGGCTGCGCTGCACACGCGCATCAAGCGGCCTGCCGGGGTCGCAGCGCAGCCGCAGCAGCGCGGGCAGATCGAACTCGCGCAGGTAGGCCTCCATGGTGCTGCGCCCGCGCACGGGGATGGCCACGTCCGGGATCACGCCGCCGTGCACGGCAAAGGGCTGGCGCAGGCTGCGCGCCTCGCGCGAATCGGGTTCCAGGTACATCAGCGCCACCTGTTCGCCACAGGGGTCCAGCAGGTGCTGCACGCCCGCATCGACCAGGGCGCTGTGGCAGTGTTCCACCCGGCCGCCCGCAAGGTGCAGGGCGAAGCGGCCCGACAGGCCGATCAGCAGCACCGGCGCCGCATGGCCATGCCAGCCCGTGGGCGGCAGGTTGCCGACATACAGGGCCCGGTCCCCACCCAGGGTCAGCCTGCTGTGCGCCGGCATAGCCCAAACATGCAAGTCTTCACACCATGCTCCCGGTAGCCTTCAACGATCCCCACGCACCGGAGACCTGTTCTTGAAGCGCATCCTTGTTGTCACCGCAGCGGCCATCGCCTTGGCCACCACCCTCCTCTACTACGCTGCACCCCAGCCGTTCCAGCAAGCCCTGCTGGGACTGAACCGCCAGTTGTCGGGCCTCTCCGCCCACACGGTCCGGATCCCCGGACACGAAGTGCACTACCTGGACAGCGCGGCGCCCGCCGGCAACCGGCTTCCCGTCATCCTGCTGCACGGCATTTTTGCCGAGAAGGACCACTGGGCGGATTTTGCCCGCCCGCTCACGGCCACCCACCGCGTGATCGTGCCGGACATTCCCGGCTTTGGCGAGAGCACGCGCGACGACTCCCTGCCCTACGACTATGCGGCCCATACCGCGCGGCTGCTTGCACTCATGGACGCCTGGGGCATCGGGCAGGCCCACCTGGCCGGCAACTCCATGGGCGGCACCATCGCCGCGCTGCTGGCGCGCGAGCACCCCGAACGGGTGGCGAGCGTGGCCTTCATTGGCGCGCCCCACGGCCTGCGCTCGCCCCGGCCGAGCCGCATGGACGAGCTCATCGACGCCGGGCAGCGCCCGCTGGTGGCCCCCGATGCCCCCGCGTTCGAGGCCATGATGGGCCTGGTCTTCGAGAAACGTCCGTTCCTGCCCTACCCCATCCTGCACGCCAGCGAGCAGGCCGCCACCCGCAACGCGGCCTCCAACGCGCGGCTGTGGGACGCGCAGCTCAAGGACCGGTACCTGCTGCAGCGGCGCCTGGCCCAAGGCCTGCCGCAGCCCACGCTGGCGCTGTGGGGCGAACAGGACCGGGTCTTCGACATCTCGGGAGCCCGCACGCTCGCCGGCCTGCTGCCGGGCGCACGCATCGAGCCCCTGCCAGGCATCGGCCACCTGCCCATGATGGAGGCCCCGGGCGATACCGCACAGCGCTACCTGGGCTTCCTGTCGCAGCAAAGGCCCCTGGGCGCCTCCCAGGCCCAGGCAGCGCCGTGAAGAAGGGCCGGCAGCAGACTCAGGGGCGCACACCCCTGGCCTGCCCGATGACCGCATCGCTGGCACCGCCGGTCAGCACGCGCGCGAACGACTGGCACATCCCGGCAAAGGTGTCGGCCACGCCCGCGAGCGGGGTATCTGCGCGGTAGATCAGGCAGTTGTCGAAGCTGGGGGGATGCTCGTCAATGGCCAGGGCCACCATGCCATCGCCCAGCAATTGGCCATCCACCATGGCGGCGGGCACCATGGCCAGCCAGTTGGTGCCGCCCAGCAAGGGCGCCAGGTGCGAAAAGGACTCGCAGGTGGCCGCCACCCGGGGCATGGGCAGGCCCTGCTCCGCATGGAAACGCAGCACGGTGCCCCCGGGCCCGCCCGGCGGCCCCAGCAGCACCCACTCCTGCCCCTGCAGGGCCTGGAGGCTGCGTGCCTGCGCCAGCGGATGGCCGCGCCGGGCGATCACCACCAGCGCACTGCGGAACAGCCGTCGCACTTCGAAGCCCGCAGCCACGCCACCATCGGGCACAGCGGTCACCGCCAGCTGGATGCGTGCCTGCTGCAGCTCGGGCAGCAACTGCTCGTAGAAGCCGCTGAACAGGCGCAGTTGCACCGCCGGAAACCGGCGATGGAACTCCGGCACCACGAGGGGGAGCAGCACGGCAGCCGGCGTGGGCCCCAGGCCGACCGCCAGGTGGCCCGCCTCGGCATGCAGGGCCTGCAGGGCATCCTCCTGGGCCTTGCCGGCCTCGCGCGTGATCAGCCGGGCGCGGGGCAGCAGCCGCTCGCCCTGCTCCGTCAACACGGCGCCCTGCACGGACCGGCGCAGCAAGGGCACGCCCAGCGCGGCCTCCAGCGCCTTCAGGCTCATGGTCAAGCCCGCCTGGGACATGCCGAGCCGGCGCGACGCGGCCCGGAAGCTCCCGCATTCGACCACCGCCAAAAAGGCCTTCAACTGCTGCAGCGTCATGGGTCATTTGATAAGAAATCCTGATCACTATAAGCCTGCCCTGGCTTCTGCGCAGACGGTGCTTTTCTTAGATTTGCACAGCAGGCGTGCATGTCGCCGCCCCGCAACCCTTCTGTAAAACCAATCATCATGAAAACACAAGTGGCCATCATCGGCGGCGGCCCCGCAGGCCTGCTCCTGTCCCATCTGCTGCACCAGGCGGGAGTGGACAGCGTGGTGCTGGAGCACCGCAGCCGCGCGCAGGTCCAGTCGCGCATCCGCGCCGGTGTGCTGGAGCAGGGCACGGTCGATCTGCTGCGCCGTTGCGGCCTGGGCGAACGCATGGACCGCGAGGGCCATGCGCACGACGGAATGCAGGTCGCCTGGGCCGGCCGTGAGAGCTTCTTCATCGACGTGCGCAAGCACCTGGGCAAACGCTTCGTGGCCTATGGGCAGACGCAGATCCAGGAAGACCTGCACGCGGCCTGCGACGCCCGTTCGGCCCGCGTCGTCCACGAGGCGATGGACGTGGCACTGCATGGCGTGGCAAGCGCACACCCGTACGTCAGCTTCGTGCATGCGGGGCAACCGCAGCGCCTGGACTGCCAGTTCATCGCGGGTTGCGACGGGTTCCATGGCGTATCGCGCAAGGCCATCCCGGCAAGTGTTCTGCGCGAATTCGAAAAGGTCTATCCCTTTGGCTGGCTGGGCATTCTCTCGGAGACACCACCGCTGCCGGACATCGTCTACGCCAACCATCCGCGCGGTTTTGCGCTCGCCTCCATGCGCAGCCCCACACTGAGCCGCTACTACCTGCAGGTGCCACTGGACACGCGCACCGAGGACTGGCCGGACGAGCGCTTCTGGAACGAACTCAAGGCCCGCTACCCGCGCGAGCTGGCCGAGCGCATCGCCACCGGTCCGTCGATCGAGAAATCGCTCGCCCCCCCTGCGCAGCTATGTCGCCGAGCCGATGCGCCACGGCCAGCTGTTCCTCGCGGGCGATGCGGCGCACATCGTCCCGCCCACCGGGGCCAAGGGGCTCAACCTGGCCGTGTCGGACGTGTTCTACCTCTCGCGGGCGCTGGCCCACTTCTACGGCACCGGCTCATCGGACCTGCTCGATGGCTACAGCGACATGGCCTTGCGCCGTGTCTGGGCCTCGGTGCGCACCTCCTGGTACCTGACCAACCTGCTGCACCGTTTTCCCGACAGCACAGCCTTCGACCAGCGGGCCCAGGAGCACGAGCTGGAGTACCTGCGCAGCAGCCCCGCAGCACAGCTGGCACTGGCAGAGCAATATGCCGGTTTGCCGTTCGAACCCGTCGGAGGGTCCCACACGGGATGAAGCGAAAAGCCACCCCGCCCGCGCAACCGGACGGCGGTGGCATGCCGAGCCCCCCCCAGGGCGGGGCTCGGCCGCGAACGACTCAGCCGCGGCGCGGCTTGCGCCCCTTGCTGCCCGCCTTGCCCTTGGCGGCGGCCTTTTTCACCGAGGCCTTGAGCTCCTGGATCGGCGAGCGCGCCGCACGCTCGCGCGTGAGCGATGCCATCTCGGTGGCCGATGCATCTGCCGCTTTCGCCTTGGAGCGGCCACTGCCGCCGCCCCCTTTGCGCGGACCCTTGCCGGAGCCCCCGTGGCCATCCTGGGGCACGCCCTTGTCCTTGAGCGCCCGGCCCACCAGCTCTTCGCCTTCGCGCACCAGGCGGAAGTCGATCCTGCGGCCGTCGAGGTCCACGCGGCTCACCTGCACACGCACGCGTGCGCCGATAGCGTAGCGGATGCCCGTGCGCTCGCCGCGCAGCTCCTGGCGCGCCTCGTCAAACTTGAAGTACTCGCCGCCCAGTTCGGTGATGTGCACCAGGCCCTCGACGTACATGGCATCGAGCGTGACGAAGATGCCGAAGCTGGTCGCAGCGCTGACCACGCCGCTGTATTCCTCGCCCAGGTGTTCGCGCATGTACTTGCACTTGAGCCAGGCCTCCACGTCGCGGCTGGCCTCGTCGGCGCGGCGTTCGTTGGCGCTGCAGTGCAGGCCTGCGGCCTCCCAGGCCTGGGTCTCACGGCTGGGCGGCTTGACATCCTTGCGCGGCTTCATGCCGGGCGCCGCCACGCGCGAGGCCAGGCGCTTGGCCAGCTTGGCGTGGGCCTCGCCCGGCGTGGGCAGCGAGGGCAGCTTGTACTGCGTCTTACCCAGGATGGCCTTGATCACGCGGTGCACCAGCAGGTCCGGATAGCGCCGGATGGGGCTGGTGAAATGGGTATAGGCTTCGAACGCCAGGCCGAAGTGGCCACTGTTGATGGGCGTGTAGATGGCCTGCTGCATGGAGCGCAGCAGCATGGTGTGGATCTGCTGGGCGTCGGGCCGGTCCTTGGTGGCCTCGGCAATCGCCTGGAACTCGCCGGGCTTGGGATCGTCGCCAATGCTCATGCCCACGCCCATGGCCTTGAGGTAGTTGCGCAGGATCTCCTGTTTCTCGGGCGTGGGGCCTTCGTGCACGCGGAACAGGCCGGGCTGGCCGCCCTGGGCGATGAAGTCGGCGCTGCACACGTTGGCGGCCAGCATGGCCTCCTCGATGAGCTTGTGTGCGTCGTTGCGCGTGCGCGGCACGATCTTCTCGATGCGGCCGTTCTCGTCGCAGATGATCTGGGTCTCGGTGGTCTCGAAGTCCACCGCGCCGCGCTGGCCGCGCGCCACCAGCAGCGCGCGGTACACGTCGTGCAGGTTGAGCAGGTCCTTGACGCGCTCCTTGCGCTTGCTCGCCTCGGGCCCGCGCGTATTGGCCAGGATGGCCGCCACCTCGGTGTAGGTGAAGCGCGCATGGCTGAACATCACGGCAGGGTAGAACTGGTAGGCATGCACCTCGCCCTTGGCCGTGACCAGCATGTCGCAGACCATGCACAGGCGCTCCACCTCGGGGTTGAGCGAGCACAGGCCGTTGGACAGCTTCTCGGGCAGCATGGGGATCACGCGGCGCGGGAAGTACACGCTGGTGGCGCGGTCGTAGGCGTCGATGTCGATGGCGCTGCCAGTCTCCACATAGTGGCTCACGTCGGCAATGGCCACCAGCAGGCGCCAGCCCTTGCCGCGGCCCACGCGTGCGGGCTCGCAGTACACGGCGTCGTCGAAGTCGCGCGCGTCCTCGCCATCGATGGTGACCAGGGGCACGTCGGTCAAGTCCACGCGGCGCTTCTTGTCCTGCGCACGCACCTTGTCGGGCAGGGCCTTGGCCTGCGCCAGGCACTCGGCCGAGAACTCGTGCGGCACGCCGTACTTGCGCACCGCGATCTCGATCTCCATGCCGGGGTCGTCGACCTCGCCCAGCACCTCGGTGATGCGGCCCACGGGCTGGCCGAACAGGGCCGGCGGCTCGGTGAGTTCAACCACGACCACCTGGCCAGGCTTGGCAGCGCCGGTGGCGCCCTTGGGGATCAGCACGTCCTGGCCGTAGCGCTTGTCTTCGGGTGCGACGAGCCAGACACCGCTTTCCTGCAGCAGCCGGCCGATGATGGGCTGGGGCGGGCGCTCGATGATCTCGACCACGCGGCCTTCGGGACGGCCGCGGCGGTCCTGGCGCACGATGCGCACGCGCACACGGTCCTTGTGCAGCACGGCACGCATTTCGTTGGGGGGGATATAGATGTCGCCTTCGCCGTCATCACGCACGACGAAACCATGGCCATCACGGTGCCCCTGCACGCTTCCTTCAATTTCATCCGACAAATGTGCAGACGAAGTGCTGGGGGTGGTTTTTTTGATATACAATCTGAGTCTTTCCTGAAATGCCCAGGTGGCGGAATTGGTAGACGCACTAGTTTCAGGTACTAGCGAGTAACATCGTGGAGGTTCGAGTCCTCTCCTGGGCACCAAGTTTAACGAGAACCAGTGATGGTTTTCGAAATATTGAAAAAGCCGCTGTGTCCACAGCGGCTTTTTTGTTTTCCGCACACGCGCCGCACCACATCTTCGCAGTGCGCCGGAGCGGGCAACACACCGCCCCACACCGCTTGCCTCCCGGCACCCTCCACGCACCGCATGCATCCCCGTGATCGGCGCCACGGCCATCAGGCGATCCCGTGCCGCCTTCCAACAATTTTCAAAAAAGTTGGCAAATTTCCTGGCGACCCCAAAAAACGTTCTATAATTCAAATCTGATCTGAAAGCCCAGGTGGCGGAATTGGTAGACGCACTAGTTTCAGGTACTAGCGAGTAACATCGTGGAGGTTCGAGTCCTCTCCTGGGCACCAAACACATAAAAAGCCGTTGCATTCGCAACGGCTTTTTTGTTTTCGGCCTCCCCTCAGACTCCACCAGCCAGTGCGGCCATGCGCCCGCGCCCACTGCAGCACACACAGCCTGCACGCCCATCGCCCAAAAAACAACGCGCCTTCGCAGCCGCGCCCGGGGGCGCGCACGCGAAGGCGCGTTGTCATGCAGATGCGGCACAGGGCCGCAGCCCTGCACCCCATCGCTCCTTACTTGCGCAGCAGGTTCTTCAGCACGTTCTGCAGACGGCGGGCCGTGGCCGCATCGCTGCCGCTGGCCAGCACCTTGGCCGCATCCTGGCCCCAGGTCTGCTCAGGCGCAGGGTCGTTGCGGCGCGTGAGCAGCTGCAGCTGCAGCAGGCGGCGCGCAGCAATGTGCTCGGCCGGCGTGGGCACCTCGGCCGCCATTTCCAGGCGCAGCAGCGCTTCGGCCGCATCGCCCTTGGGCGCAGCCGACAGGGCCTGCGTCCACGCGGTGCGCACTGCCGGTGTCACGCGGCCGCCCAGCTCCTGGGCGCTCGGAACCTGCGCGGCATCGCGCTTTTCCCAGGCCGAGAGCAGTTGCGTGAGGGCCTCGCCATGGGCCTGGGCCGCCAGCTTCTTGAGCGCCAGTTGGGCGTGCTCCATGGCATCGCGCTGGGCACGGAAGGCCGTATCGCCCAGGCGCGGACCGCGGTCTTCGTAGGCTGGACGCTCGCGGTCACCAAAACGGCCGCCGCGCTCACCACCACGATCGCCGGGACGGCCATCACGCGGACCACCACGGCCCGCATCGCCCCGGCCACCGTCGCGGCGTTCACCCGGACGCGCACCCCGGCCCGGGGCCGCAGGCGCATCCTTCTTCATGCCGGGGCGGTCGTCGCCGCGCACGGCCACCACGGGGCGAGCCGGCTTGGGCGGGGCCACGGGAGCGGGCGCCGCCGCAGCAGCCTCGCCCTCGGCGGCCGTGCCATCGGCCGGCGCCTCGCTGCCGGCATCGGCAGCCTGTGCGGCAGCGACCGGTTCGCTCTTCGGAGCCGATGCTGCAGCCGCCTCCGCCGCCTGGGCCTGGCCACGCAGGGCCGCTTCAAGGGCCTGCACGGCGGCGCGGATCTGCTGCGCATCGCCCGTGGCGTTGGCGGCTTCGAGCGCCTTGGAGGCGTCGAGCACCACACGGTCGCGCGCGCTCAGTTCGGTCGCCGCCTTTTCGCGGTCGGCCGACTTGCGGTTGAAGGCCTCGTCGATGGGCTTGCGGAAGGCATCCCAGAGCTTTTGCTCGTGCTTGCGGTCCAGCGGCACGGTCTGCGCTTCGGCCTGCCAGCGCTGCTGCAGCGCCTTGACGGCATCGATGCGCAAGGCGGGCGCAGCGCCCAGCGCCACGGCCTCGTCGATCATCGCGTGGCGGCGCGCCAGGCTGTCTTTCTGCGCGGCGTCCAGCGGAGCACCGGCCGCAGCGATGGCCTGCTTCCACAGCGGCTGCAATTCGGCAAAGATCTTCTCGCCCACATGGCCACCTTCGCGCCAGCGGTCGCCGAACTGGTAGAGCGCACGGTTGATGGCCTTCCAGTCACCCGAGTTGGCGTGCTCCTGCGTCCAGGCCTTGACCTCTTCGATCAGTGCCAGGCGCTGGGCCTTGTGCTCGGCGGCATCGGCGCGGATCTTGTCGAGCCAGCCCTCCACCACCTTGTGCGCGGCGTTGCAGGCTTCGTCGAATTTCTTCCACAGGCCGTGGTTGGGCGCACCGCCCTGGTCGGCCTGCTTCCATTGCTCGCGCAGGGCACGCAGGGTTTCCTGCATCTTGCGACCACCCAGGGCCTGGCCCTCGGGGCGGTTGAGCAGGCCCTCGGCCTTGGCCACGAGGTCTTCGCGCACCTGGTCGGCGCCCCAGCGCTGCCAGCCTTCGAGCTCGCCAGCGGCCACCAGGGCCGTGTGCACCTGCTGCTCCAGCGCGGCATCGATGTGCTTGCCATGGTTCTTGAGCACGGCGCGCAGGGCGGCGGCTGCACCGGCACTGGCCTTGCCGTGGCCTTCGGCGGTTTCCTTCTCGAGCACCACCAGGGCCTCGCGCACGGCCTGCACGGCCTTTTCGCGCACCTCGGGGTCGACCTTGGGCTTGTTCTGCGCGCGAGCGGGCTTGGCCGCCGCACCCGGTGCAGTCGCCGCGGCTGCGGCGGCTGCCTCGGTGGGCAAACCACGCGCCACGCGCAGCTCATCGGCCCACACGGGCACGGGCGGCAGCGGGGCATTGGCGTCTTCGGCCGCAGCGGCTGCCTGGGCCACCGCGGGCTGGAAGGCGTCCCACACCACCAGCAGCTGGGTGCGCGAGGCATCGAGCAGCGGCGGGAAGCGCGCCTCCACGCTGGCCCAGCTGGCATCACCGGTCAGCTCCTGGGCCTGCTCCTGCCAGCGCGCCACGTCGCCGCGCAGCAGCTCCAGTGCGGCCTGTGCATCACGCCAGGGCTTGGTGGACAGCACTTCGATGCGCTGCGCCAGCAGCACGGCGGCTTCGCGCTGCACCTGCACGCGGTGCTGCAGGTCCTCGATGACCTTCACGCGGTCGGCTACCTGCACCTTGAGCAGGGACAGCGGCTCGCGCGACAGCGGCGCGCCGGCCTTGGCCGCGTCGCGCTGCCAAGCCAGGGCATCGGCAATGTTGAGCTTGGGCGCAGCCAGCAGGGCCTGGGCCTTTTCGGCCCACTCGGCGGCAATGGCCTCCTGGCCCTTGGCGCGGCGGATTTCGTCGAGGCGCTCGCGCACGGCGCGGGCGGCGCCCTTGTCGCGGCCGCTCAGCTCCTTGAACACTTCCTGCAGCTGCTCGGGCGCCGGCTGGGTGGCCAGCCAGTCGCGGATGCGGGAGGCGCGCTCACCCGAGGTGGCGGCAGAGAAGGCGCCGCCGGTCAGTGCATCCAGGGGATGCGCCTCTTGGGTTTTGGCCGGGGCCGGATTCACTTCAGGTGCGTCGGACATTTTGCTGCGGGAAAAAAATGGAAACATGGATCCAAAGGATTACGAACGGCCATCCCTGCATCCGGGTGGACGCGCAAAGCCCCCAGGGCTTGCGCCAACCCCCAGCAGGTGCATGGCAGAAAACGGGCTATTTTCACCGGGTTCGTGCAGGCGGGCCACCAGCCGTCCTGGCGAGGGGATTCCTCGGGGGAAGTCCTGTCCAGGGCCACCCGGTGCGCGGGCATCTGCACCCTGCCTTGCAGGGTTGCGGTGTCTCCCCGGGGCCTGTGCCCGCTCTGGGAATTGCCCCCATTATCTATATATATGCGGCAAGCCCCCATTCAATGGCTTGAGGCAGTTCAACCCGGGCCCATCCAGGCCGGCCCACAGGCACGGCAGCAGGCCGCCGGCATGCAGCTTTCAGCCATGGCAGGCGCCAGCACCCAAGGCAAAACACCCGCCCACAAACGAGAAAGCCCGGGGGACTCTCCGAAGTGGACAGTCTCCCGGGCTTGACGGCTGACACAACGGTCTTTTGCCATCGTTTCGCACTGCGGAGATGAAGGTCCGCTGAGCGAGGAGGCAAGGTATTGCCTCCAGGGGGTGCCATAGAAGTTTCATCTGCTGCACCGCGGCACTGAATGCCCATCGGCGGGAGAGTTCGCTTCGTCTGGCGATGCCTGAAATCAACAGGCCACTGAACCTTACCAAAGTCGCTTCGGGACCTCAAGCCGGTTTTGCAATGGGTAGGAAAAAGCCGATTGAATTTGACATAGCGGTGTCATGGCCCTCTGGTGCACACCACCGGCCTTCCGAGGGAAAAAACCCCAAAACCTGTGTTTATTACCAGATTTTTCATTACAAATTCATCTAACATTGCAATTTGTTAGTATTGACTAGCTATTTGGTGACCTCCTAGAATCCGCCAGCCTCAAAAACGGCTAGTAAAAACCCCAACCCCGCTGCCGAACCCGGCTAAGTCAACTCACGGCCCTCTTGCTTTTTGCAGGCCCTGAAATTGATGGCGTACCAATCCAGGTGATACGCCTGATCCTGCCAACCACCCGTGGTTGCAGGGCCTCAGGGAAGCGCCCCAGAAAGGAAGAGCTATGACAGCGTCAGGAAAAGTGGTCTCGGGCGTGCGAACCTTCGCCGCCGACGTGACCGAAGGTTTTCTTGAAATCACCCACAGCAGCTTCGCCCTCATCGGGCTGACCGTTGCATTCATCGCAATCGCACTGACCGCCCGGCCCGACCTGCGCCAGGCTGGAGAAGAAAGACTCATGAACTGGCTGCAGGCGCGCCAGGTCGCCGTGCTGGGCATGCCCATCGAGCCCGAAGCGAGCGAACGCGCCACCGCAGGCAACCCCAAGGACCTGCCCAAGGAGCAGGCGGCCGTGGCCTTCTGGCTGAGCAAGAAGTACCGCGTGGCCCCCGAGCCCCTGAGCGTGCTGGTGGCCGAGGCCTATGAACTGGGCGCGCGCAACAGGCTCGACCCGACCCTGATCCTGGCCATCATGGCCATCGAGTCGAACTTCAACCCCTTCGCACAAAGCGCCGTGGGTGCCCAGGGCCTGATGCAGGTGATGACCACCGTGCACACCGAGAAGTACCAGAACTTCGGCGGCCACTTCGCGGCCTTCGACCCCGTGACCAATCTGCGCGTGGGCGTGAAGGTGCTGCAGGAATGCATTGCCCGCGCCGGCTCGCTCGAAGGCGGCCTGCGCTACTACGTGGGCGCAGCCAACCTGCCCGACGACGGTGGCTACACCGCCAAGGTGCTGGCCGAGCATTTCCGCCTGCGCCAGGTGGCCGGCGGCCGCGCCATGCCCACCAACCCGCCGCCCACCCTGTCCACGCAGGCCCCGGTGCAATCGGTGCCCGCCTCGGCCAAGCTGCCGGCATCCGCCTCGCCAGCCAGCGGTGGCAGCGACAAGGTGGCCTTGCTCTCGCAGCCCTCCTGAGAGATCTGCCATCCCGGCGCAGCCGGGCGCTGCCTGGGATACACTACGCGGGTACGCAACTGGCGATAGGCGCAGCCCGCAACCGGGTTGCCGCTGACGTGGAAACCGACAAGGGCTGGCCCCTTGTGAACCACTGGGGAGCGTGCCGCGCGGGTGCCATGCCTGCCGCGTTCCGCCGTTCGCCTGGGCAGCCCTTGTTTCAAGGGACACAAGTTCATAGGACTGCCACACCATGTACGACCGCAATATTCTTGTCGAACAGACCGACCCCGAACTGTTTGCCGCCATCACGGCCGAGAACGCCCGGCAAGAGCACCACATCGAGCTGATCGCCAGCGAGAACTACGCCTCGCCCGCTGTGATGTGGGCCCAGGGCACCCAGCTGACCAACAAGTACGCCGAGGGCTACCCCGGCAAGCGCTACTACGGTGGCTGCGAGCATGTGGACGTGGCCGAGCAGCTGGCCATCGACCGCGTCAAGAAGATCTTCGGCGCCGAAGCCGCCAACGTGCAGCCGCACTGCGGCGCATCGGCCAACGAGGCCGTGTTCCTGGCCTTCCTCAAGCCCGGCGACACCATCATGGGCATGAGCCTGGCCGAAGGCGGCCACCTCACGCATGGCATGCCGCTGAACATGTCGGGCAAGTGGTTCAACGTGGTCTCCTACGGCCTCGACGCCAACGAAGTGCTGGACTACGACGCCATGGAAAAGAAGGCGCACGAGACCAAGCCCAAGCTGATCATCGCCGGTGCCTCGGCCTACAGCCTGCACATCGACTTCGCTCGCTTTGCCAAGGTGGCCAAGGACGTGGGCGCGATCTTCATGGTGGACATGGCCCACTACGCCGGCCTGATCGCCGCAGGCGTGTACCCCAACCCCGTGCCCCATGCCGACGTGGTCACCTCCACCACGCACAAGAGCCTGCGCGGCCCGCGCGGCGGCATCATCCTGATGAAGGCCGAGCACGAGAAGGCCATCAACAGCGCCATCTTCCCCGGCCTGCAAGGCGGCCCGCTGATGCACGTGATCGCAGCCAAGGCCGTGGCCTTCAAGGAAGCGCTGGAGCCCAGCTTCAAGGCCTACCAGGAACAAGTGATCAAGAACGCCCAGGTCGTGGCCGAAACGCTGACCGCACGCGGCCTGCGCATCGTCTCCGGCGGCACGCAAAGCCACGTCATGCTGGTCGACCTGCGCGCCAAGGGCATCACCGGCAAGGAAGCCGAGGCCGTGCTGGGCTCCGCCCACATGACCATCAACAAGAACGCCATCCCCAACGACCCTGAAAAGCCGATGGTGACCAGCGGCGTGCGCATCGGCACCCCCGCCATGACCACGCGCGGCTTCAAGGAAGAAGAAGCCCGCGCCACGGCCAACCTGATCGCCGACGTGCTGGACAACCCACGCGACGAGGCCAACATCGCCGCCGTGCGTGCCAAGGTCAATGCGCTGACGGCCCGCTTCCCGGTCTACCGCTGATCGACAGCGGCGCAGCACGACCATGAAATGCCCCTTTTGCAGCCACCAGGAAACGCAGGTCGTCGAGACCCGGGTGTCTGAAGAAGGGGATTTCATCCGCCGCAGGCGCCAATGCGGTGCCTGCGACAAGCGCTTTACCACCTACGAACGGCCGGAAGTGAACTTCCCGGCCATCGTCAAGAAGGACGGCCGGCGCATCGAGTACGAACGCGGCAAGCTGCTCGGCTCGTTCAACCTGGCGCTGCGAAAGCGCCCCGTGAGCACCACGCAGATCGACAGCGCCATCGAGCGCATCGAGGAAAAGCTGCTCAACCTGGGCCAGCGCGAAGTGCTCTCCAGCCGCATCGGCGAGCTGGTGATGCGCGAGCTCAAGAAGCTCGACAAGATCGCCTACATCCGCTTTGCCAGCGTGTACCGCAGCTTCGAGGACATCGACGACTTCCGCGCCATGGTGGACGAGGTGCGCAAGTAAGGTAGCCAGGCTGCCGCCGCGCAGCCGCCAGCAGACTTTGTGCGGCTGGCCGACAATGCACGGGTGAAGACCCGCCATTTCCTGCAGCTGGTGCTGCTGTCTGCCCTGTGGGGCGCCTCCTTTCTTTTCATCCGCATCGCGAGCCCCGTGCTCGGCCCCAATGTCATGGCGGCCCTGCGCATCGGGCTGGCCACGCTTACGCTCATGGCGCTGATGCGCTTCGCTGGCGAGCGCTGGCCCTGGCGCCACTGGCGCGAGCTGGTGGGCCTGGGCGCGCTCACGGTGGCCATTCCCTTCCTGCTGTATTCCTGGGCTGCGCTGCACCTGCCCGCAGGCTACAGCTCGCTGCTCAACACCATGGCCGTGCCCTTCAGCGTGATCGCCGCGGCCTGGCTCAAGGAGGACACGCTGAGCACGCGCAAGTGGCTGGGCTGCATCTGCGGCTTTGCGGGCGTGGCGCTCATCGTGCAACTGGGTCCGGTCGCGCCCACGCCAGCCCTCATCATCGCGGCCGTGGCCTGCATGGTGGCCTCGGCCTGCTACGGCGTCTCCACGCCCTGGATGAAGCGCGCCACCACGCGCATGCCGCCGCTGGCGATTGCCGCCGGCATCCACGGCACAGCCCTGCTCATGCTGGCGCCAGGAGCCGCCTGGAGCCTGCCCGAGGCGCAGTTCACGCCCGGCGCGCTGGCGGCCGTGGCGGTGATGGGCATCGTCACCTCGGGCCTGGCCTACTGGCTCAACCTGCGCCTGCTGGCCCAGGTGTCGCCCGTGGCCGCCATGAGCAGCGCCTTCATGATCCCGCTGTTCGGCGTGGCCTGGGGCCATTTGTTCCTGGGCGAGGCACTGGGCCCGGGCATGCTCTGGGGCGGCCTGCTGGTGCTGGTGGCCACGGGGCTGGTCACGGGCTTCAACCCGCTGCGCTGGCTGGGCGCGAGCCTCCAGAGATCGTAGGAGGCGGCCTACAGGGCCGTTCGCCCAGGTCCGGGGCGGCCCGCCCTGCCGCCTGCCGACAATCAAGGGCATGGACCAGCCGCCGCACCCGACCGTCTCTGCAACCCTTCCCGCCCACCCAGCCCCCCTGCAACCCGAGCAGCCCCCACCGCAACACGCCTGGCAGTTCTTTCGCGCCGGCGGCGTGGACCAGGTCATCATCCAGAGCGGCGACGACATCGCCCACCTCGCCGAACTCGACCAGAAGCTCTGGGTGGCCCTGGCCTGCCCCACGCGCGGCATCGAGTTCGACGAGCGCACGCTGGACCTGATCGACACCGACCAGGACGGCCGCATCCGCCCGCCCGAATTGCTCGCCGCCTGCGCCTGGGCCTGTGCCCGCCTGCGCGACCCCGGGGAACTGGCCCGGCCCGGCGATGTGCTGGAGATCGACGCCATCGACAGCGGCACCGAGGAGGGCGCGGCCCTCGCCGCCGAGGCGCGGCGCCTGCTGGCCATGGCCGGCCGGCCCGAAGCGACCGCGATTGCCCTGGCCGATGTGGTGGAGCGTGGCAAGCAGCTCAGCGCGATGCGCTTCAATGGCGACGGCATCATCAGCACCGAGACGGCCGGCGACGACACCGTGGCGCGCGAGGCCATCGGCCACATCATCACCGTGCACGGCAGCATTCCGCCCGCCACCGACAAACAGTTGCCCGGCATCGACCGCCAGCGCGCCGAGGCCTTCTTTGCCGACCTGAACCAGCTCAAGGCCTGGGCCGCCAAAGCGCGCGAAGCCACCACGGGCCTGGCCCTGGGCGAGCGCACGCTGGCCGCCACCGAGGCCATGAATGCCGTGGCCGCCAAGGTCGAGGATTTTTTTGCCCGCACGCGCCTGGCCACCTACGACCCGCGCGCGGCCACCGCACTCAACCCCTCGCTCGAGGAGTACAGCGCCATGTCCGGCAAAAACCTGGGCCTGGCCTCGCCCGCCATCACCACCCTGCCCCTGGCGCCCATCACGCCCGGCGGCGCCCTGCCCCTCGCGCGCGGCGTGAACCCGGCCTGGGCCAAGGCCTTGCGCAATTTCCGCGAGCGCACCGTGGAGCCCCTGCTGGCCCGCAGCGATGCCGAGAGCCTGACCCAGGACGAATGGCAGTTGATCCAGAAGGCCCTGGCCCCTTGCCAGCAGTGGCTGGCCGACCGGCCTGCCACCCGCCTGGACACCCTGGACGAAGAGGTGCGCGAGGCCCTGCTCGCCGGGGATGCCGAGCAGCGCGTGATGGCCCTGATCGCAGAGGACGAAGCCGAGGAAGCGCACAACCAGCAGGCCCTGGCACTGGAGAAGCTGCTGCGCTTCAAGCAAGGGCTGCTGGAGCTGCTCAACAATTTCGTCTCGTTCTCCGCCTTCTACCAGCGCCGCGGCGCCGTCTTCCAGGCCGGCACGCTGTACCTCGATGCGCGCAGCTGCGACCTGGTGGTGCAGGTACCCGACGCCGCGCGCCACGCCAAGCTGGCCGGCCTGGCCAAGACCTACCTGGCCTACTGCGACTGCACGCGCAAGGGCCACAAGATGGGCATCGTGGCGGCCTTCACCGCGGGCGACGTGGATTTTCTCTTCGTGGGCCGCAACGGCGTGTTCTACGACCGCGACGGCAACGACTGGGACGCAACCATCACGCGCATCATCGAGAACCCCACGAGCATCCGCCAGGCCTTCTTTTCGCCGTACAAGAAGTTTGTGCGCATGATCGAAGAGCAGGTCGCCAGGCGCGCCTCGGCCAGCGACGCACGCGTGCAGAAATCCCTGGGCACGACGGCCGGCACCCTGGCCGGCACCGACGCCAAGACCGCGGGCAACACGGCCGGCAGCCTCACCACGCTCCCCGGCGCGGCGAGGCGCACGGACGTGGGCACCGTGGCCGCCATCGGCGTGGCGCTGGGCAGCATCAGCGCGGTGCTGGTGGGCATCTTCGGCAAGTTCGTGGACCTGGGGATGTGGATCCCCCTGGCGATCCTGGGCATCGTGCTCGCGATCTCGGGGCCAAGCATGCTGATCGCCTGGCTCAAACTGCGCCAGCGCAGCCTGGGGCCCATCCTCGATGCAAGCGGCTGGGCGATCAATGGGCGCATGCGGGTGAACACGCGTTTGGGCGGATCCCTGTCGCAGACGGCCAAGGTGCCGGTGAATGCGCGGCGCATGCTGGATGATCCGTTTGCGGAGTCGCGCAGTCCTGTATGGGTGGCGCTGGGGGTGTTGGTGGCTGTTGTGGTGGTGGGGTTCGTGGCCTGGCGGGCGCATTGGTTGGATCGGTGGGTGCCGCAGGTGACGGTGACGCCGCCCGTTGCGGCACCGGCGGCTGGGGCCAGTGGTGCGGCGGCTGCTCCTGCCGTAGTGGGGCCGGCGGCTTCTGTGGCGGCACCGGCTCGTTGAGTTTCGGGGTCGTTTCAGCTACATGCCTATGTTCGGTGCGGGAGCCGGGATGTGCGCCCGGCGGCGCAGTAACTTTCTCTTGGGCCGCCAAGAGAAAGTCACCAAAGAGAAGGCGGCCCCCAGTCTGCGTCCCCCATCGCCCGGAGGGCGATGGGGGCAACCTGCGGTGCTCGGAACTGGGGTGGGGAGCGGGTACCACTCGGCTGCTGCCTTGGCAGCCGCGCCGGGTGTCGGCTACGCGCTGCGCGCTGCCGGTGGGCTGGGCGCGATCGCCCTGGCGAGCCGAGCGCAGCGAAGGACTACCGGGCCGAGCGAAGCAATGGCCCGTGTGGGGCCCGTTCCCACCCCCTTCTGACCGTGCCGAGAAGCGCAGGGCCTGGGGTGAGCGCGTGCCGAAGGACACGCGCATCGTTGTCTGGCTTGCCGCAGCTGTCTGAGCGGAGTTCGAAGAACGAAGCGAGTTCTGCGGCACACCTCAGGACCGAGCATCACAGGCTGCCCCCTCGCCCCAGGCGAGGGGGACACGGGCAGCGGGGTCGCCTTCTCTTTGGTGACTTTCTCTTGGCGACGCAAGAGAAAGTTACTGCGCCGCCGGGCGCACATCCCGGCCTCCGCCCTCAATCAAGGCACGCAGCAACCACACCAAAAAACCAAAGATCACCGCCCCCGAATCAAATCCGCCACCTTCATCCTCTCCAACCCCGTACTGCTCCAAAACGACCCCAGGCTCTCCACCCGCTCCAACAGCAACTTCTCCACCAACGGCTCAGCCGGAGTAGCCAGAGGATCCACCAGCAGCAGGTACCGCGGCTCGGCCACATCCGCCGCGTCGGGGTCGCTCGTGGCGTCGTTGATCTGCCCCACCCAATCCAGAGAAACCAGTGCATCGAGCACCGGCTCCAGCTGCAGCACGTCAAGCCGCAGCAGCAGTGCCAGTTCGCTCGCGCGCAGCCCCTTTTGCGCATGGCGGCGCGCCAGGTACAGCTCCTGCAGCACCTCCACCGCCAGCTGGAAGTGCCAGCCCGCCACAGTGCCGCGCCGCGCCACACCGGCCAGCAGGCTGGGCAGGTAGGCAGTCACCACCGCGCCCAGCAGCACGATGACCCAGGCCACGTAGATCCAGACCAGCAGGATGGGCAGGGTGGCGAAGGCGCCGTAGACCACCGAGTAGGTGGGCACGTTGCTCAGGTAGATCGCCAGCACCCGCTTGGCCAGCTCGATGCAAACCGAGACGAACAGGCCGCCGGCCCAGGCGTGGCGCCACTTCACCGGGGTGTTGGGCACATAGTGGTAGAGCGCTGCCATGCAGCCGGCCAGCACGAAGAACTGGATCGAATCGAACAGCAGCTGCACGCCGCTGGGCAGGGCCCGCACCAGGCCGCCCGAGGCCGACATGACGTACGAAGTCACCGCCAGGCTCACGCCCAGCAGCAACGGGCCCAGGGTGATGGCGGCCCAGTAGATCAGCACGCGCTGGCCCAGGGGGCGCAGGCGGCGCACGCGCCAGATGTCGTTGAGCGTGCGGTCCATGGTCAGGATCAGGGCCAGCGCCGTGGCCAGCAGAATGCTGAATCCCGCCACACCCAGGCTGCTGGCCTTGGCCGCAAACTGCGTGAGGTAGCCCAGTACCTGGCGCGAGATGCTGTCAGGCACCAGGCTGTCCACCAGCCAGCGCTGCAGCACGTCCTGCACCTTGCCGAAGATGGGAAACGCGGTGAACACCGCCAGCGCCACCACGAAGAAGGGCACCAGCGCCAGCGTGGTGGTGAAGGTCAGGCTGCTGGCCGTCAGGCCCAGGTGGTCCTCGCGAAAGCGCTCGCGCAGGGTCTGGGCCGTCGTTTTCCAGGGGAAATGCGACAGCTGCGTGATCAGCGCTTCGGTGCGCAAGGCTACAGTCTGCAGGGTCAAGGGCATGGCCGATATGATCCCAGGTCCGCAAGAGGACCACAGGGTGGTGTAAAAACGCTGGCTGCATCGCAGGGATGCGCCCAGCGCATCCAGCACGCATTGTGGCCCCAAGCGCGGCACGGGCCAGCAGCGACAATGGACGGCCGCGCCCCCCCTCTTGCATGCACGGCGCCACCATGTCCTCCGTTCGTTACCTGATCTGCCCCTGATGACCGCTCCCCTTCCCGTCTCCGACCATGCCATTGCCGCCACCCGCTGGGCCGCCACCGGCAGCGTGATGGCACTGATCGTGCTGTGCCTGGCATGGGAGCTGGTGCTGGCCCCCGTGCGCCCCGGCGGTTCGTGGATTGCGCTGAAGGCCTTGCCGCTGTGCATTCCGCTGGCCGGCCTGCTCAAGAACCGCATGTACACCTACCGCTGGGTCAGCCTGGTGATCTGGCTGTACTTCACCGAAGGCGTGGTGCGCGGCTGGGGTGACAAGCCCCCGTCGCAATGGCTGGCCTGGATCGAGATCCTGTTGTGCCTGGTGCTCTTCACGGCCTGCACGCTGCACGTGCGGCTGCGCCAGCGCAACGCCAAGGCCATGGCGGCCCGCACGCAAGCATCCAGCGAGGGGCCGGCACAGGCCCCCGCGGCGTGATCGACACCGATAGCGCACGCCGACCCACAAGCCCTCTCCCCCACGCCCACCGCTCCACCCTCCACGCTGCGCTGCCCCGACGAGAGCAGCGGCAGCCCCAGACGCCGTAGACGAAAGGCCACCGACATGACCACCAACACCCTCCTCGATACCCTGCGCACCCTGGTCGGCCCGGCCAACGTGCTGGCCGATGGCGACCTGACTGCCTGGGAGCAGGACTGGCGCCGCCGCGTGCGCGGCAAGGCCCTGGCCGTGGTGCGCCCGGCCAGCACGCAGGAAGTGGCCGCCGTGATCAAGGCCTGCGCCGCGGCCGGCACGGCCATCGTGCCGCAGGGCGGCAACACCGGCCTGGCGGTGGGCTCCACGCCCGACGACAGCGGCACGCAGATCGTGCTCAGCCTCACACGCCTGAATGCGGTGCGCAACATCGACACCGACAACCTCACCATGACGGTGGAGGCCGGCTGCATCCTGCAGAACCTGCAGGACGTGGCGCAGAACGCGGGCCTGCTGTTCCCCTTGTCGCTGGCGGCCGAAGGCAGTTGCACCATCGGTGGCAACCTGGGCACCAATGCCGGCGGCACGCAGGTGGTGCGCTACGGCAACGCACGCGACCTGTGCCTGGGCCTGGAGGTCGTCACCGCCCAGGGCGAGGTGTGGAACGGCTTGAAGGGCCTGCGCAAGGACAACACCGGCTACGACCTGCGCGACCTGTTCGTCGGCAGCGAGGGCACGCTGGGCATCATCACCGCGGCCACGCTCAAGCTCTACCCCGAGCCTGCGGCGCGCCTCACGGCCTGGGCCGCCGTGCCCTCCATGGAGCATGCCGTGGCCCTGCTGGGCCTGGCGCACAAGCACCTGGGCGCAGGGCTCACGGGCTTCGAGGTCATGGGCCAGTTCGCGCTGAGCCTGGTGGGCAAGCACATGCCGCAGCTGCGCGTGCCCTTCCTGGGCGACGAGAACGCGCCCTGGTGCGTGCTGCTCGAAAACTCCGACAGCGAATCCGAAGAGCATGCGCGCGGCCGCTTCGAGGCGCTGCTGGAGACCGCCTTCGAAGCCAGCTGCGTGACCGACGCCGTGGTGGCCGAGAACCTCACCCAGGCCCAGCAGCTGTGGCACATCCGCGAGAACATTCCGCTCGCGCAGGCCGAAGAGGGCCTGAACATCAAGCACGACATCTCGGTGCAGATCTCGCGCATTCCCGCCTTCGTGGCCCACACCGACGCCGTGCTGCGCCGCGAGATCCCGGGCGTGCGCCTGGTGAACTTCGGCCACCTGGGCGATGGCAACCTGCACTACAACGTGCAGGCGCCCGAGCAGGGCGACCCCAAGGCCTTTCTGCGCGACCACGAGGAGCATGTGCACCAGCTGGTGTACGACGCCGTAGCCGAATTCGGCGGCTCCTTCTCGGCCGAGCATGGCATCGGCGAACTCAAGGCCGACAAGCTCGAAAAGTACCAATCGCCCGTGGCCCTGTCGATGATGCGTGCCGTCAAGCAGGCGCTGGACCCGCAGGGCATCATGAACCCCGGCCGCGTGCTCAAGCACTGACAGGAGAATCCCGCATGGTGAGCTCCGTGAACGTCCGTCCCGTCACAGCGAGTGACTATGCCGCCTGGCGCCCGCTCTGGGACGGCTACAACGCCTTCTACGGGCGCTTTGGCGCCACCGCACTGCCCGAGCACATCACCGCGAGCACCTGGCAGCGCTTTCTCGACCCTGCCGAGCCGGTGCACTGCCTGGTGGCCGAGGAGGACGACGGCAGCGGCGCCTTGCTGGGCCTGACCCACTACCTGTACCACCGCAGCATGACACGCATCGAGCCCGTGTGCTACCTGAGCGACCTGTTCACCCGCGAAGCGGCACGCGGCCGCGGCGTGGGCCGCATGCTGATCGAAGCGGTGTACGGGCAGGCGCGCGCGGCCGGCTCGTCGCGTGTGTACTGGCAGACGCAGGAGGGCAATGCCGCAGGGCGCGTACTCTACGACAAAGTGGCAAAACACCACGGCTTCATCGTGTACGCGAAAGAGCTTTGACGGGCCCGGTTTCCTGCCTCCAAACGTAAACGCTGCAAGCGGCAGAAAAACCTTGCGGCATTGTGGCCCGTAAGGCCAAAACAGGGCTGCAGCGGTGGTTCAATCAGCGCCTTTTTTCGCTTTTTGACACCGCGTTTTGAACCTGCATTCTTCCTGGCCGCGCGCCATGCGCGTGGCCACGGCGGCCATGGCATTGGCCCTGGGCGCCGCCCCCTCTTTCGCTCGCAACCCCTCTTCCACCTTTCTCGACAGCCTGCCCGGCCTGCGCAGCACACCGCCCACCGGCTTTGTGCATTGCCCGCAGTTCTTCGTGGGCGGCAAGCCGCCGCCGGTGCCGCGCCGCGCCCAGCAGCGCGAGCTGTGCTACGAAGCCTTTGCCGTGCTGCACAGTGGCCAGACGCGCACCCCGGTCTACGTGGCCCAGCGCCTGAACCGCCAGGTGCTGGAGGGGGCCAACGAGAAGCGCTCCGACAAGTTCTTTGCCGACGCACGGCTGCCGCGCGGCGAGCGCGCCGAGCTCGACGACTACAAGCGCTCGGGCTACAGCCGCGGCCACATGGCCCCGGCGGCGGACATGGACACGCCCACGGCCATGGCGCAAAGCTTCTCGCTGGCCAACATGGTGCCGCAAGACCCCAGGCAGAACGGTGGCCCGTGGGCCCGCATCGAGCAGGACACGCGGCGCTATGCGCAGCGCGCCCGCGGTGATGTGTACGTGATCACCGGCCCGGTCTTCGCCGCAGGCGGCCCGACCATCGGCGCCAACCAGGTCCATGTGCCCACGCACCTGTTCAAGCTGGTGTACGACGCCACCACCCAGCGCGCCTGGGCGCACTGGCAGGCCAACCGCCCGGACGAGCGGGCCGGGCCGCCCATCAGCTACCAGGAACTGGTCAAACGCACCGGTGTGGAGTTCCTGCCGGCACTTGCGGCCGCACACTGAGCGCCAGCGCCCGTCCGGACGGAAAGCGCATCTGCTAACTCGCATTCCTTCGTTGGAATGCGCGCAGCGCCTGCCCACAATGGCCTGGCGCGGTCATGGATGGATGCGCCACGGGGCCTGCGGAACCCTCGGTTGTTTTGGTGATATGCAACTGACGCGAAAGTCGTTCTCCGCCAGCCCCTGCTTCGGGACAATGGCGGCATTCCACGGCCACCGGCATCCATCCAGCGATCCGCCCCATGAACATCCCAAGGAGCCCCGACATGCTGTTGCCCGTGACCACCGAAGACCTCGACCTGGCCCCACCCGATGGCGCTTTCTGGACCGTGCTGCGCAAGCTCGCCGTGGGCCTGGTCGTGGCCTGCGCCATTGCACTGATTGCAGGTTTCCTGGCCGCCACAGCGGGCGGGGTCGCATGATAGAGACCCCCGCCACCACCGCCCTGCACAAGGTCTCTGCCGAACGCATCCTCGCACGCACGGCCAGGGCCTGGGGCATTACCCCCCTCTCGCCGGCCGCCCTGGTGCGGCGGGCGCCCCGCGGCTACGTGCGCCAACGGGTGCGTCGCAGGGCCTTGCAGGGGGCCTGCGTGCCGTTGCCGACCCCGCTGCTGGCGCACTCCTGGTGATACCGCCCACCGCCTTCCGATCCGCATGACCTCTCCCCGCCCCCAGATGCACCTCGGTGCCTTTTTCTTCGGCGTCGGCCACCACCTGGCCGCCTGGCGCCACCCCGATGTGGACCCCGGTGCCGCCAGCCGCATCGAATCGCTCAAGGAATGGACACGCATCGCCGAAGCCGCCAAGTTCGATGCCATCTTCTTCGCCGACAACGTGGGCCTGCCCGGCCCACCGGACGCGGTGGTGGCCAAGAACGCCCTGTGGTACCCGCTCGATCCACTCATCAGCCTGGCGGCGCTGTCGCAGTCCACCACGCACATCGGCCTGGTGGCCACGGTGTCGTCGACCTACCTGCCGCCCTACCACCTGGCGCGCAAGTACGCCTCGCTGGACCAGGTGAGCGGCGGGCGCAGCGGCTGGAACCTGGTCACCTCGGGCAGCGATTTCGAGGCACGCGCTTTCGGGCTGGAACAGCAGCTCGCGCACGCCCACCGCTATGCCCGCGCCCACGAGTACGTGAAGATCGTCAAGGGCCTGTGGGATACCTGGGAGGACGAGGCCTTCATCCACGACAAGGCTGCCAACCGCTTCTTCGACCCCGACCGACTGCACCGCGTGGCCCACACCGGCGAGCACTACCAGGTGCACGGAGGCCTGCAGACGCCGCGCGCGCCGCAGGGCTACCCGGTGCTGGTGCAGGCGGGATCTTCGGGCGATGGCCAGGACCTGGCCGCCGCCACGGCCGAGGTGGTGTTCACCGCGCAGCAGAGTGCCGCCGAAGCGCGGGCCTTCTACAGCGGCCTCAAGGCCCGGCTGCCCGCGCACGGCCGCACGCCCGACCAGCTCAAGATCCTGCCCGGCATTTCGCCTTTCGTGGGGCGCACGCGGCAGGAGGCGCAGGACAAGTTCGACCAGCTTCAGGGCCTGATCGACCCGGTGCTGGGCGTGGGCCTGCTCTCCACCTTCCTGGGTAACGTGGACCTGTCGGGCTACGACATCGACGGGCCGTTTCCGCAGGACCTTCCCGTGACCGAGGGCTGGAAAAGCCGCCAGGAGCTGTTCGAAGGCATGGCCCGGCGCGAGAACCTGTCCATCCGCCAGCTCTATGAAAAGGTCGCCGGCGCACGCGGGCACTGGACCCTCGTGGGCACGCCCGAATCCATTGCCGACGAGCTGGAGCACTGGTTCACCACCGGCGCCGCCGATGGCTTCAACGTGCTGGCGCCCACCCTGCCGCATGGCCTTGCGGACTTTGCCGACCTGGTGATCCCCGAACTGCAGCGCCGCGGCCTGTTCCGCACCGCGTACCAGGGCCGCACGCTGCGCGAGCACCTGGGCCTGGCCCGGCCGGTGCACCCCGCCGCACGGCAAGGCGCCAGCGGCAACACCACGTAACGCGCGCGGTGCGTGCCATGTTCACCGCTACCATCGTCCGGACAATGGCCAAGGGAGAGGACAGCGGTGCTGCATCTGGAAGAACTGCGCGCAACGCGCACGCAATGGTATGAAGCCTATGTGGCCGGCGACACGAGGCGGCTGGCCGAACTGGAAGACGCCTCCTTCTTCGTCGTGAGTGAAGCCGGCATTGAGGCCGGCGCTGAGCGCCTGGCCAGCATTGCCAGCGCCGTCCGTGCGGGCCGCTGGTTCCCGGCGGGCAGCCGCACACTGGACGCGCAACTGGAGCTGCATGCGGTCAGCGACGGCATCGTGTCGGCGCGCGGCCTGGGCCGCATCGCCACGCCGCGCGGTGAACTTCCCACCGTGCTTTTCACCGAACTCTGGCAGCGCTCAACCCAGGGCTGGCGGGCGCTGCACCTGCACTACCACCCGCAGCCACGCCCATAGATGAGTTGGTTCTTAGGAACCCACGATTGATTCGTTCCCCCGCACGGGCCTTCCCCCTAGAGTTCGTCCCCTGCACTGCGCCACCACCGGTGGTTGCGGTGACGATCAACGAACGCAAGGGAAAAAAGGAATGGCAGGACGGGATGGTCAAAAGGGACAGCGCTGGCGCAGCCTGGCGGCTGCAACGCTGCTGGGCCTGGTGCCGCTGATGGCGCAGGCCGAGGGCAAGATCCGCATTGCCCAGCAGTTCGGCATCGGCTACCTGATCCTGGACGTGGTGCGCGACCAGCAGCTCATCGAAAAGCACGGCAAGCAACAGGGCCTGGATGTGCAGGTGGAGTGGGCCGCCATCTCGGGCGCCACGGCGATGAACGAGGCCCTGCTGGCCGGTTCGCTGGACGTGGTGTCGGCCGGCGTGCCGCCCATGCTCACGCTGTGGGACCGCACGCGCGGCAAGCAGAACGTCAAGGCCGTGGCGGCGCTGGGCTCGCTGCCCAACTACCTGCTGACCAACAGCCCCAGCGTCAAGACCCTGAAGGACCTGGGCGAGAAGGACCGCATCGCCGTGCCCGCCGCGGGCGTGGGCTTCCAGTCGCGCACCTTGCAGATCGAGACGGCACGCGTCTTCGGCAAGGACGACTTCAAGCGCTTCGACAAGATCTCGGTGAGCCTGCCCCACCCTGAGGCCACGGCCGCGCTGATCGCGGGCGGCTCGGAGATCAACACGCATTTCTCGAGCGCGCCGTTCTACTACCAGGCGCTCGCCTCCAACCCCAACATCCGCAAGCTCATCAGCTCCTACGACATCCTGGGTGGCCCGGCCACCTTCAACGTGCTCTACACCACGCAGAAATTCCACGACGAGAACCCCAAGACCTACAAGGCGTTCTACAACGCGCTGGTGGAGGCCGCGCAGATCATCAAGGCCGACAAGGCCAAGGCCGCCGAGATCTTCATCCGCGTGCAGAAGTCCAAGCTCGCGCCCGAGCTGGTGCGCAAGATCGTGGAAGACCCGGAAAACGACTTCACCGTGTCGCCGCACCGCAGCTTCGTCTATGCAAACGAGCTGGAAAAGCTCGGCGTGCTCAAGAACAAGGCGGCCTCATGGAAGGACTATTTCTTCGAAGAGGCCTACGCGCAGCCGGGCTCGTGACGCCAGGCGGGGCGCGGGTCTGGTAAGGTCCGCGGCCATGCTGTTGCCCACCTCCTCGCTGCACCCTTCCACGCCTGCCCTGGCGGCATCGCTGATCGACGACCCGTTCTACCAGGCCGTCACCATCGACTTCGCACACGATGCGGCTGCGCGCCGCACGGTGCTGCAGTACTACCTGGACTGCGCCGTGCGCGAGGCGCAGCGCGGCGGCCTGTGCCATGTGCCCAAGGACCCGCGCCTGGGCATGGCCATCTGGAGCCTGCCACGCCCGGCCGATGTCGAAGAGGCCGATGCACAGGCCAAGGTGGCCTGCTTGCAGAACGTGCTGGGCCCCCAAGGCATGGACAGCTACCACCGCATCATCGCCTTCATGGGCCCGCGCGCCAGCGGCGCCGAGCTGCAGGGCGCCTGGTACCTGTCCATCCTGGGCATCGACCCGGCAGCGCAGGGCCAGGGCCTGGGCGCCCGCCTGCTGGCCCCGGCGCTGGCCTCGGCCGATGAGGCCGGGGTGGCCTGTTACCTGGAGACGTTTTCGCCGCGCAACGAACGTTTCTATGCGCGCATGGGGTTCAGCGCCCTCGCCTCGCACCTCGAACCGGTGACCGGCGCGCACTACACCATCATGCTGCGCACCGCACGGCGGTAAAGCCCATGCCCCTCCCCGACCTGCACCACGCCGTCACCGCTCACCGCGGTGGGAATCGGCTACGTACCGAGCACTGACGGCTCAGCCCTGCCGCGCCGGATGCGCGGTGGCCCAGTCCTGTGCCGCCTGCCAGTTGGGCGGTACGCAGCCGCGCTCCTGCACGCACAGGCTGGCGCTGGCCAGGGCATGGCGCAGGGCCTGCTGGTAGGCGGCGGCGGGCAGGGCCGCGATGAAGTCCGCCATGCCCGTGGGTGCCAGGCTGGCCTGCTGCGCCTGCGCGCGCAGCAGGTAGGCCAGCAGCCCCGCGAGAAAGCTGTCGCCCGCGCCCACGGTGTCCACCACGGCCAGGGGTTGCGCCTCCTGGGCGAACCATTGGCTGCCGGCTGCTCCTTGCTGCAGCAACCAGGCGCCCTCGCCGCCCAGCGTCAATGCCATGAGCCGGGCACGGGGGTTGGCGGCCAGCAGGTGGCGCGAGCGCGCCAGCGGGTCGGCACCGGGCACCTGCAGGTGGTCCAGGTCTTCGTCGCTGGCCTTGATGATGTGGGCCTCGGCCAGGGCCGCATGCACCTGGGCGCGGTAGGCCGGCAGGTCGGGCATCACCGAGGGGCGCAGGTTCGCATCCACCACCACGCAGCGGCCGGCGGCGCGCTGGGCCTGCAGCCAGGGCAAGTAGATGGCGGCATCGCGTGCGTCCAGGGCCAGGGCGCCAGTGCAGACCAGTTGGAGGCCGGAGGCATGCGCGCAGGCCGCGTTCAGGCCTTCGGCCGTCACGGCGCGGTCGGCCACGCCTTCGCGGTAGAAGGCGTAGTCGGGGTGGCCGTGTTCGGTGAGGTTGACCACGGCCAGCGAGGTGACCTCGCCCACGGGCGTGGGCTGGGCCAGTTGCACCCCATCGGCCGCCAGCTGCGCCGCGAGCTCACGGCCAAAGCGGTCGCGCGACAAGGGGTTGAGGTACTGCGCGCCCACGCCCTGGCGCGCCAGCGCCCGGCCCAGGTTGTAGAGCGCACCGCCCAGGCAGGGCTCGTAGTGGCCATCGGCACGGCGGATGAGGTCGATCAGCGCTTCGCCGGCAATGGCGACCTGCACGGGAGAATGTGTGGACATGGGCGAAAGACGAGGAAGGGTTCAGAAATGGGACAGCAGCGCAGGGTACAGCGCCTTGAAGCGCGCATGGCGCTCGTGCAGCAGGGCCTGCTGGGCAGGCTCGGGAAGAAAGCGCGCCTGGGCCGACAGGCTTTGGCACCACAGCGCCTCATCGCCACCGCAGGCCATGGCAGCCAGGCGCGCGGCGCCCAGGGCTGCGGCGGCATGGGCACCTTCGGGCCGCTCGAGCACGCAGTCCAGTCCACTGGCCAGCATCTGGGCCCAGGCATCGCTGCGCGCACCACCGCCCACCAGGGCCAGCGGCGCGGCTGAGCCCCCGCCTTCGGCAGCCGCCGCCTGCATGGCCTGCAGCCCGTCCATGAGGCCAAAGCCCACGCCCTCCATCACGGCACAGGCCATGTCGGTGGCATCGTGCTCGGTGCGCAGGCCCATGAAGACGCCCGTGGCCGCTGCATTGTTGTGGGGCGTGCGCTCGCCGCTCAGGTAGGGCAGAAAGACCGGGGCCTGCGCGTGGCGCGCCAGGTCCATGCTCTGCACCGCCGCAGACAGCCGCGCCTCGCTCTGGCCGGTGATGCACGCCAGCCAGCCAAAGGCACTGGCCGCGCTGAGCATGACGGCCATCTGGTGCCAGCGCCCGGGCAGCGCATGGGCAAACGCATGCACCGCGCTTTCGGTGGCCGGCGCGAAGCGCTCGGACACGCGGAACACCACGCCTGAGGTGCCCAGCGAGACAAAGCCCTGCCCTGCCTGGCGCGCGCCCACGCCCACGGCGCTGGCGGCGTTGTCGCCGCCGCCACCGGCCACCACCACGCCGGCCGGCAGGCCCCAGCGGGCGGCCACGTCGGCGCGCAGCGCGCTGGTGGCATCGCTGCCCTCGGCCAGGCGCGGCATGTGGGCGCGGGTCAGGCCGCAGGCGGCCAGCAGGGTATCGCTCCAGTCGCGGCGCGCCACGTCCAGCCACAGGGTGCCCGATGCATCGGACATGTCGCTCACCGCGTCGCCCGTGAGCTGCAGGCGCAGCCAGTCCTTGGGCAGCAGCACGCTGCGTGTGCGCGCGAAGACCTCGGGTTCGTGCGTGCGCAGCCACAGCAGCTTGGGCGCCGTGAAACCGGGCATGGCCAGGTTGCCGGTGATTTCGCGCGAAGTAGGCACGGCCTGCTCCAGCGCGGCGCACTCGGCCGCAGCACGCCCATCGTTCCAGAGGATGGCCGGGCGCAGCACCTCGCCCTGCGCGCCCAGCACCACGGCGCCGTGCATGTGGCCCGACAGGCCCACACCGCGCACCTGGGCCCAAGCCTGGGGTGCCTGCGCGCGCAACTGTGCCACGGCGGCTTCGGTGGCCGCCAGCCAGTGGGCCGGATGCTGTTCGCTCCAGCCGGGCTGGGGGCGCTGCAGGGCAACGGGTGCATCGGCCACGGCGTGCACCTGCTGGTCCTCCCCAAGCAACAGCAACTTGACACCCGAGGTGCCCAGATCAATCCCAAGAAACATGATCCCCCCTGAGTCGCTTCGCGCCTTCCCCCCAGAGGGGGGACGCCCCCAGCGCGGCGGGGCGGCCCTTGCGCGGGGGCGCTGGCACAGGCCGTGCCAGTTTCATAGGTTGCGTCCCATCGCAAAATCCCGTCACGCCTTGCCTCCGAAGCGGCCGGCCCCCTGCTTGCGGTATTCGCTGGGGGTCATGCCCTTGATGTCCAGGAAGCGGCGGTTGAAGTTGGCCATGTTGTTGAAGCCCACGTCGTAGGCGATGTGGGTGATGTAGCGCTCGGACTCCATGAGCAGCTGGCAGGCACGGTTCACGCGCACCAGGTTCACGAAGTCGGTGAAGGTATTTCCCGTGGCCCGGCGGAAGAAGCGCGAGAAGCGGCTCTCGGTCATGCCCAGTTCCTGCGCCAGATCGGCGGCCGACAGGGGCTCCGCCAGGTGGTCGGTGATGCGGCTCACGATGGCGTTGATCTGGTCGAGCTGGGTGTCGTTGTCCTCGCTTTGCAGCTGCGTGCTCGACAGCAAACGAAAGTCCGTGCACTGGGCCAGCTCGCTCAGGAACTCGCAGAAGGCGCCGAAGCGGGCCAGCCCCTGGCGCGATTTGATGCGGTGCCAGTGCTCTGCCGCCGGCGCGTGCATGCCAAAGAACTCAATGCCGTGGCGCGCCCGCTCCAGCAGCGGCAGCACCTCGCGCAGCTCGGGAATGTGCTCGCTGCTGGCCACCAGGGGGGCATGCGAGAACTGGATCACCAGGTCGCGCAGCGGCACGCCGCCCTCGGGCAGGTCCATGCTGATCCAGTTGTGCGGCAGGCGTGGCCCGGTCAGCACCAGGTGGCCCGGCTGGAACTGGCCGATCCAGTCGCCCACGAAGACCTTGCCGGAGGTGGCGGTGATCAGGTGCAGTTCGTACTCGTCGTGGTAGTGCCAGCGCGCCAGCGGCGTGGGAAAGCCATGCGACAGGCAGCGGATGAAGCCCGCTGTCTCCGGCGGCTCATAGCCCAGCTCGGGCGAGCGCACGTAGTCGTGCTCCAGCTCCGGCTTGGTCTGGCGCGGGGAGACAGGCGTGGTCTTGGCAGTCATGGCGTCATTCCTGGGGCAAGCCGCTTCACTTACCCCGTTGATTTTGCACGTTCCGCCACAAAGGCCTGCACGCGGGCGAAGGCCTGGCGCAGCGCGGCGATCAGGCGCGGGTCCGAGGCCATCTCGCCCCACAGCGTCGTGTCCGCAGCATAGGCGGCGACCGGGTCGGCGGCATCGCAGATGGCGTGGGCCACGGCCGGGTCCATGGCCTGGTCCTGGTAGGCGTAGGGGATCTGCCCGGCATGCCAGCGCTGCAGGTAGGCCAGGAACAGCGCCGGCAGCATGGCCACGCTGTCGAACGAGCCCCCCCGCGCCAGCTTGTCGCGGATGGTGGGTGCGATCATGCCGGGGATCTTGGAGAACGCATCCATGGCCACACGCTGGTTGGTGTCCGCGATGGCGGGGTTGCCAAAGCGGTCCAGCACCACGTCGCGGTAGCGTTCCAGGTCGATGGGGCATGGCAGCAGCACGGGGATGGCATCGTCAGTCACGTAGTCGTAGGCCATCTGGCGGATGGCGGCGTCGTGCGTGCCTTCGTGGATGTACTGGTAGCCCGCCAGCGTGCCAGCCCAGGCGATGCAGCTGTGGGTGGCGTTCAGCAGGCGGATCTTGGCCTCCTCGTAGGCCTGCACCGAGTCCACCATCTCCACGCCCACGGCCTCCCAGGCGGGGCGCCCGGCGATGAAACGGTCCTCGATCACCCACTGGATGAAGCTCTCACCCATGAGTGCGGCCTGGTCGTTCCAGCCGGTGGCGGCCTTCACGCGCTCGGCCACGTCGGGTGTGGGGCGCGGCGTGATGCGGTCGACCATGGCGTTGGGGCTGCTCGTGTACTCCTGCACCCAGGCCTTGAGCGCGGCATCGCCCAGCGCGTCGATGAACTGCAGCAGGCCGCCGCGCGAGCGGTCGCCGTTGTGGCGCAGGTTGTCGCAGTTCATCAGCGTCACGGGGCCGGCCCCAGCGGCCATGCGCGCACGCAGGATGCTCACGAGGCCCCCATAGATCGTATGGCCCGCCCGGCCAGCCTGCACCGCCGCGAGGTCGGCGCGCAGGTCCGGGAAGTTCGCCCAGTCGAGCTGGTTGGCGGCATCCAGGTAGTAGCCGGCCTCGGTCACGGTGAACGAGATGATGCGCGTTGCGGCGTCAGCACCGGCCGCGATCAGCGGGGCCAGGTCGTCCTGGTAGGGGATGATGCGCTCAATGGATTCGATGCGCGTGTAGCTGCGCTCGCCCTGGGGAGTGACGGTCTCCAGCGTGTAGCGCCCGCCCTGGGCCTGCAGCGCGGCGATGGTCTCGGCCATGTCGGGACGCAGGTTGCCGCCCGCGATGGCCCAGGTGGTGTCGCCCTGCTGGCGCAGCTGGTGGACATAGACGGCCTGGTGGGCACGGTGGAACGAGCCCAGGCCCAGGTGCAGGATGAAATTCATGGTGCGTGGATGCAATGAAAAGGGGTCTCAGAGATCGAAATTGGTCGGCATCATCACCACGTCGCGGATGGTCATGCCGCGCGGCCGGGTGAGCATGAACAACACCACCTCGGCCACCTCGGCGGCCTCGATGAGGCTGCCGCTGGCCTTGGCCTCGGCCAGTTTTTCGGCCGGCCAGTCGGCCAGCAGCGAGGTGATGACCGGGCCCGGCGAGATAGAGCCCACGCGGATGCCGTGCTTGAACACCTGGCGGCGCACGGTCTGCACGAAGCAGTTCACCGCCCACTTGGACGATGCGTAGACGGGCTCCCACGGCGTGGGGAAATGCGCGGCCAGCGAACTGGTGACGATGATGTCCCCGCGGCCGCGCCCGATCATGTGGGGCAGCACGTTGTGCACGTTCTTCATCACCACATTGACGTTGAGCTGCAGCATGCGGTCGATGGCATCGGGGTCCGCGTCCACCAGGTCGCCGCCGACATAGAGCCCCGCGTTGGCATGGAAGATATCGAGCGGGCCCGCGATGGCCAACGTGCGTTCGAGCAGGCTGGCGCACTGCTTGGCGTCGAGCAGGTCCAGCACCAGCGGCGAGGCGTTGCCACCGATGGCCGCGCAAGCCTTGGCCAGCGCCGCTTCATCGCGGTCGACCAGCACCACGCGCGCGCCGGCATCGGCCAGGGCCTGGGCGCTGGCAAAGCCGATGCCCGAGGCCGCGCCCGTGATGGCGGCCACCTGCCCTTGCAAAGGCTGCGCGGCCATCACGCGCCCTGCTCCGCCACCACACGGCCCGCCTGGTCGAACCAGTGCGCCTGCGAGGCATCGATGTCCAGGCTCACGGCATCGCCCGCGCGCAGGCCGGTGCGCTCGTTCTGGCGCGAGACGAATTGCGCGCCGCCCGGGGTGCTCACGTAGATCAGCGTCTCGGCCCCCAGCGCCTCGACCAGGTCCACCTGCCCGCCCACCGGCGTGGCGCCGGTACCGCGCACGGCGACATTCTCCGGGCGCAGGCCGATGCAGCCGCCCGCCGCCCCTGCCGGGGCCTGCTGCTGCACCGGCGCGGGCAGTTTCTGCAGCGGCACCACGTTCATCTGCGGCGTGCCGATGAACTGCGCCACGAACTGGTTGGCAGGGCGGTCGTACAGCTCCAGCGGCGTGCCCACCTGCTCGATGAGCCCGTCACGCAGCACCACCACGCGGTCGGCCAGGGTCATGGCCTCCACCTGGTCGTGCGTCACGTAGATGGTGGTGGCGCCCAGGTCGCGGTGCAGCTTGGCGATCTCCACGCGGGTCTGGCCGCGCAGGGCCGCATCCAGGTTGGACAGCGGCTCATCGAACAGAAACACCTTGGGCGCACGCACGATGGCGCGGCCGATGGCCACGCGCTGGCGCTGCCCGCCCGACAGATCCTTGGGCGTGCGCTCCAGGTAGGTCGTGAGGTTGAGGATGGCCGCGGCACGCTCCACCTTCTCGCGCACGATGGCCGGGTCGACCTTGGCGAGCTTGAGCGCGAAACTCATGTTCTCGTACACGCTCATGTGCGGGTACAACGCATAGCTCTGGAACACCATGGCCAGGTCGCGCTTGCTCGACGGCTGGTCGGTGATGTCGCGGCCGTCCAGCATGAGCGTGCCGCCGTCGATCTGCTCGAGCCCCGCGATCAGGCGCAGCAGCGTGGACTTGCCGCAGCCCGAGGGGCCGACGAAGACGATGAACTCGCCTTGCTGGATGCTGAGGTCGATGCCCTTGATGGCGCGGTGCTCGCCAAAGAATTTCTCGATGCCGCGCAGTTGAAGATAGGCCACTCTAGTGCTCCGAAAAATAGATTGATTCCGATCCGCCAGCAGCGGTGGTTTGAACAGGGGCGCAAAGCGTGGTAGCCGCGGAACCGGCTTTGCCGGGCCGCTGGCTGCGCCCCCTTGAGGGGGAGGCGCCGAAGGCGCTTCGGGGGGGAGTCATTTCACTGCGCCGAAGGTCATGCCCTGGACGAGCTGCTTCTGGCTGAACCAGCCAAAGACCACGATGGGCGCAATGGCCATCAGCGAGGCGGCGGACAGCTTGGCCCAGAACAGGCCCTCGGGGCTGGAGTAGGAGGCGATCAGCGTGGCCAGCGTGCCGGCCTTGGCGGCGCTCAGGTTCAGGCTCCAAAAGGCCTCGTTCCATGACAGCACCAGGCACAACAGCCCGGTGGAGGCCAGGCCACCCATGCCCAGCGGCAGCAGCACCAGGCGCACCTCCTGCCACAGGGTGGCGCCGTCCATGCGCGCGGCCTCCAGGATCTCGCGCGGGATGTCCTTGAAGTGCGAGTACAGCATCCAGACCATGATGGGCAGGTTGGACAGCGCAAACACGATGATCAGCGCCAGCTGCGTGTCCAGCAGGTGGCTCTTTTGCGCCAGCACGTAGATGGGCACCAGCGCGCCCACGGCGGGCATCATCTTGGTGGAGAGCATCCACATCAGGATGTCCTTGGTGTACTTGCCCTTGAAGAAGGCCATGGCATAGGCCGCGGGCGCGGCCAGTAGCAGGCCCACCACGGTGGAGAGCACGCTGGTGATGACCGAGTTCTTGGCATACAGCAGGTAGTCGCTGCGCTCCTGTACCTCGTGGAAGTTCTCCAGGGTGGGCGTGAAGACGAACAGCGGCGGCACGGCAATGGCCTGCAGCTCGGTCTTGAACGCGGTCAGCAGCAGCCAGGCCAGCGGAAAGAACAGCAGCAGGGCCACGCCCCAGGCGGCCGCGGTGCGCAGGGCCAGGAGGCCCAGGGGGTAGGAGGATCGGCGTCGGGTGCTCATGTCGGAGGTCCTTCTTCTTGTATTTACTTGTCGAGGTTCTTGCCGACCATGCGGATCAGGAACACCGCCGCGATATTGGCCAGCACCACGGCGAACAGCGCACCGGCCGAGGCCACGCCCGCATCGAAGTTGAGCAACGCCTGCTTGAAGATCAAAAAGGTGACGTTGGTGCTCGCATCGCCCGGGCCACCGCCCGTGGTGGTGTAGATCTCGGCGAAGATGCTGAGCAAAAAGATCAGCTCGATCATCACCACCACCGCCACCGAGCGTGCCAGGTGCGGCACGTACAGGTAGCGCAGCTGCTGCAGGTAGTTGGCACCGTCCATGCGCGAGGCCTCCAGCTGCTCGTGGTTCATGCTCTGCAGCGAGGTCATGAAGATCAGCGTGGCGAACGGCAGCCACTGCCAGGAGACCATGACGATCACCGAGAACAGCGGGTGGTCGGTGAGCCAGTCCACCGGCTGCGCGCCGAAGAACATCCACACCTGGGCGAGCACGCCGTAGATCGGGTTCATCATCATGTTCTTCCACATCAGCGCATTCACCGTGGGCATGACGAAGAAGGGCGAGATCAAGAGCACCCGCACGATGCCCCGGCCCGCGAACGGCTCGTTGATGAGCAGCGCGATGGCGATGCCGAACACCACCGTGATGAGAATCACGCTGCCCAGCAGCAGCAAGGTGTTGACCACCGCCGTGCCGAACGAAGGGTCGGTGACGAAGAACTCGAAGTTTTCCAGCCCGGCAAAGCCGGTCTGGTCCGGCTGCATCAGGTTGTAGCGGATCAGCGAGAAGTAGATCGTCATCACCAGCGGCACGATCATCCACAGGAAGAGCGTGGCCATGGCGGGCGTGAGCAGCAGGCGGGGAAGCAGGCGGTTCATGGGAGTCCCGGGAGAAATCTGGCGTCGCCAGACAAGGTAGAAGCCGATGCCAGGGCCTTTGGGAGGCCGAAACTCCCCGCTACACCTGTGCGCAGCGAGGAGTCTCGGGCTCCGATCAGCCCTGATCAGCCGGCCGGCGGCTTACTTGTAGTAGCCGCCCTTCTTCATTTCGCGGTCTGCCGATACCTGGCTCGCCTTGAGGGCCGCATCCACGCTGGTCTTGCCGGCCAGGGCCGCGCTCATCTGCTGGCCCACGGCGATGCCGATGGCCTGGAACTCCGGGATCGCAGCAAACTGCACGCCCACATACGGGCTCTTGGGCAGGGTGGAGTCGGTGGGGTTGGCCGAGTCGATGGCGACCTTCTCGGCCGCGGCAAAACGGGCTGCCTTCTGGAACTCGGGGCTGGCGTAGGTGCTCTTGCGCGTGCCGGTGGGCACATTGGCCCAGCCATTGGTCTTGGCGACGAGTTGCACGTACTCCTTGCTGGTCGACCAGGTGATGAACTTCTGCGCAGCGTCCACCTTCTTCGAACCGGCCGGGATGGCCAGGTTCCACGACCACAGCCAGTTGGCGCCCTTGGGCGTGTTCATGGTGGGGGCCTGGGCAAATGCCATCTGGTCGGCCACCTTGGACTGCTTGGGGTCGCTCACGAAGGATGCGGCGATGGTCGCGTCGATCCACATGCCGCACTTGCCCGAGTTGGTCAGTGCCAGGATTTCATTGAAGCTGTTGGCCGACGAGCCGGGTGGGCCATAGTTCTTGAGCAGGTCCACGTAGAAGCCGATGGCGTCCTTCCAGGGCTTGGATTCGAGCTGCGGCTTCCACTGCATGTCGAACCACTGGCCGCCGAAGGTGTTGACCAGCGTGGTCAGGAAGGCCATGTTGTCACCCCAGCCCGGCTTGCCGCGCAGGCAGATGCCGTACACGCCGTTCTTGGGGTCGTGGATCTTGGCGGCCAGGTCCTTGATCTGCGGCCAGGTGGGGCGCTCGGGCACCTGCACGCCGGCCTTGTCGGCCAGGTCCTTGCGGTACATCAGCATCGAACTTTCGCCGTAGAACGGCGCAGCGAACAGCTTGCCATCGACCGACAGGCCGTTGCGCATGGCGGGCAGCAGGTCGTCCACATCGTAGGCGGCGTCGGTCTTGAGCTCCTGCAGCCAGCCCTTCTTGCCCCAGATGGGGGCTTCGTACATGCCGATGGTCATCACGTCGAACTGGCCGCCCTTGGTGGCGATGTCGGTGGTGACGCGCTGGCGCAGCACGCCTTCTTCGAGCGTGACCCACTTGAGCTTGATGTCGGGGTTGGCCTGCTCGAAGTTCTTGGAGAGCTTTTGCATCTCGATCATGTGGCCGTTGTTCACGGTGGCAATCACGAGTTCGGTCTGCGCATGCGCAGCGGCGCCGCACAGCGATGCCGCCAGGGCAGCGACGGCCAGGGCCAGGCGGGTGTGTGGACGGGTGGTACGGGGCATCGGAACGTCTCCTGCGTAGTTGGTATGGATCTGCCATTCAACGCCAGCTGGACCGCGGCATTGATGGCCTGAACGATACCGATGCTCTGATGCTCAGCTGATACTTTGAAAACCCATACACATACTAATTTTCGCCAGAATCTCAGGATTTATACCTAGATATGTCAATTGGGTATGCGTACCGACCGGCCACGGGAACTGCCAAAGGCCCCTGCCATGCCCGCGACTATTTCCAAAACTGGAACAGACAGTTCGTGACTGGGTAGTTTTTCTCTGAACACACGAGGCGTACAGTTCAACCCATCGATGAGCCGAACCCGCAAGGCGACTCACCGAACCCGGTTTGAAGTTGTTTTCGCTCCGGTTTTTTTGAGACGCTTTTTCTACCCAAAGGACTTTCATCATGAACACGACCGCACGTTTCCTCTCCATCGCCGCTGTAGCCGCTTTCGCTTCTTTCGGCGCCCACGCCGACGAAGCCGATGCTTCGCAATTCGCCACCAAGTTCGAAACCAACCGCACCCGCGCTGAAGTGGCCGCCGAAGCCGCCACCGTCGCCCAGACGCGCAGCCTGGAACCCGCTGGTTCCCGCGTGGTGACCTACAAGTCGACCGCTGACCGCGCTGCCGTGCGTGCCCAGGCGGCTGACGCTGTGCGCACCGGCCAGATCTCTTCCGGCGAGATTGGCGCTCTGTAATCAGCGCCCCGAACGGACCCCAGACCAACCCCATTCAAGAATCGAGATCACCATGAACAAGACCGCACGTTTCCTGTCCATCGCCGCTGTGGCTGCTTTCTCTGCCTTTGGCGCCCACGCTGACGAAGCCGATGCCTCGCAGTTCGCGCTGAAGTTCGACACGAACCGCACCCGTGCCGAAGTGGCTGCCGAAGCTGCTACGGTTGCCCAGACCCGCAGCCTGGAACCTGCTGGCTCGCGCGTCGTGACCTACAAGTCCACGGCCGACCGCGCCGCCGTGCGTGCTGCGGCTGCCGAAGCCGTGCGCACCGGCCAGATCCCTTCGGGCGAAATCAGCTCGATGTAAACAAGAGCCTGAGAAGGCTCGCCAGTTGCGGGCCTTCCCATGGTGGTGGTGTTTCACGGTCGTGGGCACCGCCACCATGTGGAAGTGTTTCCCCTGCACCCCAAAGCAAAACGGGCTCCCATCTGGGAGCCTGCTTTGCTTTGGGTGACACCCGCGGCTCAGGCCACCAATGTCTTGAACATCACATGGGCATCGACATAGCCCAGCGTGTGGTGCCTGAAGGCCCCCGGCAACGTGCCCACGATGGCAAAGCCCAGGTGCTGCCACAGGCGCACGGCGCGCACATTGCTGGCCACCACCAGGTTGAACTGCATGGCCCGAAATCCCATGGCCACGGCCTGCTGCTGGGAGTGCTCGCACATCAGCGAGGCCACACCCTGCCCCTGGGCGGCCGGCGCGACCACATAGCCACAGTTGCACACATGGGCGCCCAGCCCGGCCTGGTTGGCCTTGATGAAATAGGTGCCCAGGATCTCGCCACCCGCGCCACAGGCCACGAAGGTGGCAGCGGGCAATTCCACCCAGGCCTTGTGGATCTCGGCCTCGCTGCTGTCGGGCGAGAACGCGTACGTATCGCCCGCCTGGAAGGTGGTGCGCAGGATGGGCCAGACGGTGGGCCAGTCTGCTGGTTCGAGCGGGCGGATGGTGATGGAAGCGGAGGAAGAAGTCATGGCCGAACGATACGCCAAGGCGCCAATGCCCGATAAGTGCCCGATGGTTCCGCTCCGCATAAAATCCGCAGTCGGCAACGGCCTTCCCTTGATGATGGCCCGGCGCCCCACCGTGAGCGATTCCATGACCCAGCCTTCCGCCCCATCCGTCCGCCCCGTGCGCTCCCAGTACGAGGACTTCATGCGCCATGTGTTCACGCAGGGCGTGCACAAGTCCGACCGCACGGGCACGGGCACGACCAGCGTGTTCGGCCACCAGATGCGCTTCGACCTGAAAGAAGGCTTTCCGCTGGTCACCACCAAGAAGGTGCACCTGCGCTCCATCATCCAGGAGCTGCTGTGGTTTCTCACCGGCTCGGGCAACAACAACTGGCTCAAGGAACGCGATGTCACCATCTGGGACGAATGGGCGCGCGAAGACGGCGACCTGGGCCCGGTGTACGGCGTGCAATGGCGCAGTTGGCCCACGCCCGATGGCGGCCACATCGACCAGATCAGCGACGTCATCAAGACCCTCAAGACCAACCCCGACTCGCGCCGCATCATCGTGAGCGCCTGGAACGTGGCCGACCTGAACAAGATGGCACTCATGCCCTGCCACGCCTTCTTCCAGTTCTACGTAGCGCCCGCGCAGGAGCCCGGCGGCCGCGGCACGCTCAGCTGCCAGCTGTACCAGCGCAGCGCCGACATCTTCCTCGGCGTGCCCTTCAACATCGCCAGCTACGCTCTGCTGACCCACATGGTGGCCCAGCAGTGCGACCTGGACGTGGGCGACTTCATCTGGACCGGCGGCGACTGCCACATCTACAGCAACCACCGCGAGCAGGTGCAGACCCAGTTGGCCCGCACGCCCTACCCCTACCCCACGCTGCACATCAAGCGCCGGCCGGACAGCATCTTCGACTACCAGTACGAAGACTTCGAGGTGCTGGACTACCAGTGCCACCCCGCGATCAAAGCGCCCGTGGCAGTATGAAGCACCCCCTGAGGCGCTTCGCGCCTTCACCCCTCTCTCATATTGCTTCGCAATCTGGGAGGGGGACGGCCCCGGCGCAGTCGCTGGGTACGCCGCCTTCGCGGCGGGGCGGCCCTTGCGCGGGGGCACTGGTCTCGGCCGCGTGCGTTCGACATGCAACCGACACATTGACGGCCTGACCCTTTCCCCCATGTGCCCCTCGGCGCAGGTGCTGCTGAGCCCTGCTAGATTTCCTGTTTCCCTTAACCACTACTACAAAGAGCACCCACCATGTCTTCCGGAGGATTTCACGTACACGGCCCGCATGACCACGCAGTGGAGCATGCGGCACAGGGCCACGGCCATGGAGACGACCACGCGGCCAGCCACGGCAGCGAAGGTGGCGGCTCGTCGATGAGCAAGATCGCGATGTTCACGGCCATCGTCGCCACGGTGGGCGCGATCTTCGCGTACATGGGCGGGGCCACGCAGGCCAATGCCGGCCTGCTCAAGAACGATGCGGCTATCAAGAAGACCGAGGCCTCCAACCAGTGGAACTACTTCCAGTCCAAGAGCACCAAGCAGTCCCTGGCCGAACTGGCCCGCGACCTGGCGCCCGAAGACCGCAAGGCCGCCTACCAGGCCAAGGTGGACCGCTACGAGAGCGAAAAGAACGAGATCAAGGTGGCCGCTGAAAAGCTCGAGGCCGACAGCCACAAGTTCGACCGCCAGAGCGAAGAACAGATGCACCAGCACCACCGCTGGGCCCAGGCCACGACCGCATTGCAGGTGGCGATCGCGCTGGCCGCGATTGCGCTGCTGACCAAGAAGAAGTGGCTGGAATACGGCATGTACGGCGTGGCCGGCATTGGCATCGCAGTCGGTGCCCTGGCCACGCTGCACATCTGACGGCACCACTGGAGCGAACCGCCATGCCTTTGCACATGATCTATGCACGCGCCGCCAACGGCGTGATCGGCAAGGACAACCGCCTGCCCTGGCACCTGCCCGAGGACATGGCGCACTTCAAGGCCCTGACCCAGGGCAGCCCCGTGGTCATGGGCCGCAAGACCTGGGATTCGCTGCCCCCGCGCTTTCGCCCGCTGCCGGGCCGCACCAACATCGTCATCACCCGCCAGGCCGACTGGTCTGCCGAAGGCGCCGTGCGTGCCGCCAGCCTGCAGGACGCCCTGCAACACGCGAGCGCCGGCCAGACGGTGTGGGTGATCGGCGGCGCCCAGGTCTATGCCGAGGCCCAGCCCCTGGCGGACCGCATCGAGCTCACCGAGATCGCACAGGACTTCGAGGGCGACGCCCATGCCCCGGTGCTCGACGCGGGCTGGCACGAGACCGCGCGCAGCACGCACACCTCCACGAATGGACTGCCCTTCAGCTTCGTGACACTGGAGCGCAAGCGCTGACACAGGTGCGGCGGCAGGGCCGCACCACCGACCTACCAGGGCGTTTTGATACGATACGAGAAATTCTCATTCGTATTTGAAGCGGCATGGCCTGCCGCTCTGGAACAGACGGCAATACCATGGCGGCAGCCAATGAATCGACCCAGCAAGGGCAGCAGGTGCATGCGATGTACCGCGAGCACCATGGCTGGCTGCACGCCTGGCTGCGCCGCCGGCTGGGCAACCCCTGGGATGCGGCCGACATCGCGCACGACACCTTTGTGCGCGTGTGGGCCGGCTACCGGGCCGATGCCATCGGCCACCTGCACGAGCCCCGCGCCTACCTGACCACGGTGGCCAAGCGCCTGGTCATCAACCACTACGAACGCCAGTCGCTGGAGCGCGCCTACCTCAACGCACTGGCTCTGTTGCCCGAGCCGCTGGTGCCCTCGGTGGAAGAGCGCGCCATCCTGCTGGAGACGCTGCACGGGATCGATGCCCTGCTCGATGCGCTGCCGGCCGCCGTGCGCGCCGCCTTTCTCATGTCGCAGCTCGAAGGCCGCTCCTACGAAGACATTGCCACGGAACTGCAGGTCAGCGTGCGCACGGTGACGCGCTACATGGCCCAGGGCTTTCGCCAGTGCCTGGCCGCCCTGCTGGCGCAGGACGCACCGCCCACGCACCGAACTTGAGCATGCCCGATGCCATCGACCCCGCGCTGGTGGACCAGGCCGCGCACTGGCTGGCCCGCATGCACGCCAGCGACTTCAGCGAGGGCGAACGTGCCGCCTGCGAGCAGTGGCGCCGCCAAAGCCCCGAGCATGAACGCGTGTGGCAAAGCGCCGAGCAACTGGGCCGCAGCTTCGGGCTGGTGCCCGCCGCCGTGGGCATGCCGGTGCTGGGACGCCGGCGCCTGCGCGCCAACCGGCGTGCCCTGTTGGGAGCGGTGGCGGCACTGGTGGCCGTGCCGCCAGTGCTCTGGTGGGGCTACCATGCCACGCCCTGGGCGGGTGCGGCCCTGGCGTACCGCACCGCCACGGGCGAGCGCCGCCGCATTGCACTGGCCGATGGCACGCAGGTGGACCTGAATACCGCCACCACGATCGAGGTGGCATTCGATGAACGACAGCGCCTGGTGCGCCACGAGAGCGGCGAGATCCTGGTAAACACGGCCCCTGACCCCGGCCCGGTGCACCGGCCGTTCATTGTCCGGACGGATGCAGGGGAACTGCGCGCGCTGGGCACGCGCTTCACGGTGCGCAGCGAAGGCGGTGGTGCCACGCGCCTGGCCGTGCTGGAGGGCAGCGTGGAGATGCACCCTGCCCGAGCCTCGGGCGATGTAAGCGTGCTCGTGCGCGCCGGCCAGCAGGCGCAATTCACCCGCGACCAGGCCAGCGCACCGACCCCCCTCGATGCCGGTACCGGCCGCTGGACCCAAGGCACCCTGTTCGCCCAGGAAATGCCGCTGGCCGACTTCGTGGCCGAACTGGCCCGCTACCGCAACGGCGTGCTGCGCTGCGACCCGGCCGTGGCGCAGTTGCGCGTGTCAGGCGCCTTCCAGATCGACGATACCGACCGCGTGCTCGCCCTGCTGGCGCAAACGCTGCCGGTGCGCATCGAGACCCGCACGCGCTACTGGGTCACCGTGGCGGCGCGTTGAGCCCCTGCGGCTGAAAATACTTTCGCGATCCGTGTCCGGTTTCAGCGCCTCGCCTGTCATGGGTAGGAAGCACCTATCCATGACCACCGAACCGAGGACCGCATTCCATGGCACGCCAGCCCCTTGACCACCTTGTTCCCTTGAGCCCCGTGGTGCGCGCACTGCGCAGCGCCGCCTTCGGTCTGGCCCTGGCCACCACGCTGGCCGGCGCTGCCCATGCCCAGGCAGCCGGCACCGCCCAGGTGCACAAGGCCTACCGCGTGCCCGCCGGCCCGCTGGGCCCTGCCCTGCTCGATTTTGCCGGCCAGGCCGGCGTGAACCTCAGCATGGACCTGGCCCGCACGCGCGGCCTGGTGACCGAGGGCCTGGCTGGCAACCACACCGTGGCCGAAGGCTTTGCCCGCCTGCTGGCGCGCAGCGGCCTGGCAGCACGCGCACTGGGCGACGGGGCCTACACGCTGGTATCCGTTGCAGCAGGTACGTCTGCTGCGCCAGCCAACCTGGATGCGGCCAACCCCACCAGCGCCGCCGCAGCACTGCCCGCCGTCACCGTGACGGGCCGCACCCAGAGTTCCGTCATGGCCCCCACACGCCAGGTCACCACGCTGGAGCGCGAGGAACTCGACACCCTGCGCCAGGGCTCGGACAGCCTGGCCACGCTGCTGAGCAAGGCCGTGCCCGGCATGGCCGACTCCAGCCACACCATCACCGACTACGGCCAGACGCTGCGCGGGCGCGAGATGCTCATCCTCGTGGACGGCATTCCGCTCAATACCAACCGGGGCTCGTCGCGCAACCTGGCCAACATCAACCCGGCCGATGTGGAACAGATCGAGGTGCTGCGCGGCAGCAGCGCCATCTATGGCAGCGGCGCTGCTGGCGGCATTGTCGCCATCCGCACGCGCCAGCCCAGCGGCGAGACGCGGGCCGAGACCACCTTCACCGGGGTCTCGCCGCTGTCGCACCTGTCAGGGGCCGGGCTGGGCGGCGAGGTGCAGCACTACCTCTCGGGCGCGAACGATGCCATCGACTACACCGTGAGCCTGGGCGTACGCCGCGTGGGCGGCTCGTTTGACGCGCGCGGCGACCGCATCGCCCCCGAGCCCAGCCAGGGTGACCTGTTCGACGCCAACATCTACAACGCCTCGGCCAAGATCGGTCTCAAACTCGCCCCCCAACAGCGCCTGCAGTTCTCGGCCAGCCGCTACGACGCCCGCCAGGACACGGAATACGCGTCCGACCCATCGGTGGGCCGCCTGCCGGCGGGTAGCGCGGCAGCGCGCCCGCTCAAGGGCCTGCAGCTGGATGAACAGAACCGCGTGGCCAACACCCTGCTGGGCCTGGACTACGAACACCGCGACCTGGCCGGCAGCACGCTCGCCGCGCAGCTGTACTACCGCGACTTCCACACGCGCTTTGCCCCCTTCGATGCGCGTGCCGTGCCAGTGCGCGGCGCCAACGTAGACCAGTCCATGCAGAACTCACGCGTGTTCGGCGGGCGCCTGACCGTCAAGACGCCCCTGGGCCAGGACAAGCAGACCCAGCTCACCTGGGGTGCCGACTTCAACCACGAGCGCACGGACATGCCCATCGACGTGTTCGACCCCACGCTGTACGACGCCACAGGCGGCCTGGTCTTTCGCAAGACCGGGCGGCTGGTCTACATGCCCGAGGTCACCACGCGCAGCCTGGGTGCGTTCGCACAGCTGCAGCACCGCTTCAACGACCAGTGGTCGCTGGAAGGCGGGCTGCGCTACGACCGGGCCAGCGGCAGCTTCGACCGCTTTGTCCCGCTGTCGCAGTCGCGCGTGGCCAACCCGGGCAGCGTGGCCGGCGGCACGGTGGACTACAGCGCCTGGACCTACAACACCGGCGCCGTGTTCAGCCCTGCCAAGGACCACGAGCTCTATGCCTCGTTCAGCCAGGGCTTCGAGCTGCCCGACATCGGGCTTCAGGTGCGCAATGCCACGCCCAGCTTCACCATCGGCAACTCCAACCTGCAGGCGATCAAGACCGACACCGTGGAGCTGGGCTGGCGTGGCCGCTTTGCCAACGCCATGGCCAATGTGAGCATGTTCCAGTCTCGGTCCGACCTGGGCGCGGTGCAGAGCTTCAACAATGGCCTCACGCTGGCGCGCACCAAGGAGCGCGTGCACGGGGTGGAAGGCGGCATCGACTACTTCGGCAGTGGCGACCGCTTCAGCCTGGGTGGCAGCTTCACCTGGATGCAGGGCCGCGAACTGCCGCAGGGCGCCAGCAGCTACCAGGACATGACGGGTTACCGCATCCCGCCGCTCAAGCTCACGGCCTATGTGGAATACCGACCCGATGCCCGCTGGAGCCACCGCCTGCAGGCCACCTCGTACGCCTCCAGGGACTACCGCCTGGCCGGTGCCAGCAGCTTCGGCCACCGCGACACGCAGGGCTACACCACGCTGGACCTGGTAAGCCGCGTCAAGCTCGACGAGCGCAGCACCGTAGCGCTGGGCGTGGAAAACCTGCTCAACCGCCACTACTACCCGCTGTACAGCCAGCTTCTGCGCAACAGCAACAATACGAGCCGGCTGCCGGCTGCAGGTGCGGTGCTCAAGCTGAGCTACGCACACCGCTGGTAAGCGGACTCAGAGAGGCGCCCGCCAGGGCCTGCGGGCTCAGAACAATTTGGCACAATTCACCGGCAACTGGGCGGCCGTGTTCCCCTGCAGCACGCCCATGCTGCCGATCAGGTTGCCCTGGCTCACCGACAGGTTGAATGGCAGGTTGAAGCTGGTGGTGCCGGTGAACGACGAGGCCGTGGCCGTGCCCATGCCATAGCCATAGAGTGCATTGGCCGGACCCAGGGCCGCGATGGTGAACATCGAGGGCCCGCTGGGCTGGCCACTGACCGTGATGAACACGCCTGTACCGGCCACCGCGCACTGGTAGACGCCGTCCAGCGGCCCGCCGGCGGCCATGCCCGCGCCCGAAGCACCTGCCAGCAGCAGTGCGGCGGCCATGGATCTGAATGTCTTGCTCATGCTTCGTTGTTCCTTTGGTATGCGTCACGCGTTCTGAATCGCGCAGCGCGCAGAAGTTCACGGAAGTCGCCCCTGGTGTCCTGTCCCGCAAATAAATGCCAATAAAGCCGCGTCTTTCACGCCAGGGCCGCGTTGCAAATCCTCGCGATAGCACCAGCTATCGCTGCGGTTTGCGCCTCGCCATGGCGCGAAATCCATCGGTTTTATTTTTGGCATCTATTTACGGGACAGAACACCAGCCCACCCGCAAAAAAAAGCCCGCACGGAGGCGGGCAGCAACTTGCTTGTCGCAAGAGGGGATGCCGCTTGGAGGCCGGCAGGGAAATCATAGGCATCCCCCGCCCCCAAGGCTGTGACGCGGAGCACAGCTTGCTGCGCATTGCAGCGCGCCCCCTCAAATGACAGCGGTACCCACCAGGGTGATGTCGACCAGGCGGGTGCTCACATGCCCATGGCCGTCGTCCAGGGTCACGGTGAACTGGTCGTGGCGCTGCTGGCCGGCGGTGAGCAGCGGGTCGATGGTCTGGTTGCCCACGGTGTAGAGCCAGTTGACCTGACCGGTGTGGCCGTCGGAGCGCAGCTGGGCGGTCAGCGTGCCCAGAGCGCCCGCCGTGGGCGTGACGCTCACAGTGTGCGCGGCAAACGCCGGGTCGGCAAAGCTGAATCCGCCGGCCGTGGCCAGCGTGGCCGTGGCATTGCTGCCGCCCAGGTCGGCCACCTTGCCCGGTGAGCTCCATTGGTAAGACTGGTCGAAGCCCAGCGTGGCCGAGGCCACCTTCTGCAGGGCCACGGCCGTGGCCGCGTCGATGCCCAGGTCGCTCGCCACCTTGTCACCCGCGCCCAGCGAGCGTGCATCGAGGCCGGTGAGCGTCTCGAACAGCACCAGGCCCGACAGGTAGGAGCCGTACTTGCTGGCGTGCAGGTTGTCGTCGTGCCAGAGATTGACCTTGCCGCCACCGGTGACGCTGGAGCCCCCCGCCTCGGTATAGGGGTCGCGGATCGCCAGGCCGTTCTGCACGGCGGTCATGAAGGCCGTGCCCACCGGGGCCACGCCCTTGAAGTCGGGGTTGACTGCAGCCAGGTTGGCATAGGCGTTCTGCAGGTCGGTGGTCATGCCCTCCAGCGACAGGTAATAGGCCGTGGCTTGCGTGTCCGACTGGCTGATGGCCCCTGAGCCCTCGTAGGCGCCCGCGGCATTGAGCGTGCGCGAGGTGAGCATGTCGTAGGCCCCGGCCACCATGTCGGGCCGGGCCCAGGTGGCATAGAGGTACATGTCGGTCGAGGCGTCCGCATTCGGGTTGCCCGCGATGGTGGTACCAGGCTGGGTGGTGGTGTCGGCCGCGCCTGTGTGCACGAAGTTCTCGATCGCTGTGGCGTATTTCTGGAACTCGCCGATGTCGGCATTGGCGCCCGAGGTGGTGGTCAGCGTGGCATTGGCGGAGATGCCGAAGTCCGACTTGGCCGGATCGGCCGCGAAGTACGTGGCCGTGCCATCGGCCGTGAAGTTCACCGTAAGCGCTGCGCTGGTGTCGCCGCTGCGCGTGAAGGTGTAGACCAGGTTCTGGCCCGCGTTCTCGTACACGCCCGCGGCCGAGCTCAGGCCCAGCGTGATGTTGGGCAGGCTGGTGTCGGTGCCGGCCGCAAAGTCGTCGTTGACGATGGTGCCGGAGACGGCGCCCAGCGTGCCCAGGTTGTAGTCCGTGCCGGTGGCCGGGTGCGTCAGCGTGAGGCGGATCGCCTCATCGGCCTCCACCGTGCTGTCGGCATGCGGGTCCAGCGTGATGCTGGCCGAGGTCTGGCCCGCCTTGATGACGATAGTGCCGGTATTGGACGTGAAAGACACGCTGCCCGTGGTGGTGGGCGCGCCGGTGTCCGAACTGCTGGCAAAGCCGTTGCCGCTGGTGAAGCGGTAGGGCGATGTGCCCGCGCCGCCGGCCGACGAGAAGGCACCGCTGGCAGTGTTGTACATCTCCAGGTCCTGGCTCGCATTGACCGTGGTCGACACCGAGGGCGATGTGGAACCGTCGCGGAACGCCGTGAACGTCACGGTCAGGTCGCTCGTCGTCGGGCCCGTGCGCGTGAAGGTGAACACCAGGTTGGCCGTGCCGTCCTCCGTCACCTGCCCGGGGCTGGCCGCCAGGGTCACCGTGGCCAGCGCCGGATTGGTGGCGGGCGCGGTGGGGTCGTCGTTGAGGATGGTGGTGCCCACGGCGGAGCTGGTGCCCACGCGGTAGTTGCTGGCCGAGGCGGCCAGTTTGAGCGCCAGGGTCTCGTCGTACTCCTTGGCACCATCGGCCGTGGGCGTGATGACCAGGTTGGCCGTGGCACTGCCCGCCGCGAAGGTGATGGTCCCCGAGCCCGAGGGCAGCGGTTCGTCCGTCTGGTCCTGCAGTACCACCAGCTCCCACTTCTGGCTGGCGATGTTGCCACGCATGTCCCAGCCCGCGGCCGAGGAATTGAGGTAGTGGCCCTTGAGCGTGGCCGCGTTGCGGGTGGACAGCGACACGTCGTAGCCCAGGCCCACCTGGTCGGCAAACTTGTCGAACAGGCCCGCCACGCCGCCCCAGGGGTGTGGCTCGTACAGGTTGGCCCCGGTCAGGTTGGTGAAGGTGCCGCCATTGGCGGGCGAGGTCAGGTCGTGCACGCCGAAGGGGTTGGTCGCGGCGTCGTAGGTGTTGTACGACATGGCCGGGTCGATGCGCGCGAAGGTCGCGCTGTTGCCCACGAAGAGCACCGGGTTGAAGACCGTGGCGATGTCCACGGCGGCAGCCGCGCCCTTGTTGCCGGCCGCGTCGCTGTAGCTGTCCTTGGCCACGGCGATGTGCCCGCCCGTGTCGAGGTTGGCCGATGCCGTGGCCGTGAAGGTGGCCGTGCGCACCAGGCCCGTGCCGCTCAAGGCGCCCAGGGTGCCTCCGGTGGTGGTGATGTCGGCCGCAGTGAAGCTGGCACCCGGGTCTTCGCTGAAGGTGAAGGTGATGGTGGCCGTGCCCCCGGCCTTGAGTGCCGCGGCCGAGCTGGTGATGGCCAGTGTGGGGGCCTGTGTGTCCACCGGGCCGGGCGTAGCGCCGCCTCCCGTGTCACCGCCACCCGAGGCCGGCGGCGCGGGCGGGCTGCTGCCCTGGCCCGCGGACACGCCGGGCGCCAACTCGCCCACGGCCTGCTGCTGCACCGCGGCCGTGAAGGCAGCGCCCGTGTAGCCGTTGGCCGCGGCCTGGAAGTTGCCCGTGGCCACCGAGCCCGCCGCGTCGCTGGCCGCTGCGGCCACCTGGCCCAGCACCGCCACCGTGCTGGCGGCGCTGGTGGCATCGTTGGCGGCATCCACCACCCGGCTGATCTGGTCCAGGCTGGTGGAGTCCAGCCGCAGGCCATAGTCGCCTGCAGCATCCGCAACGAGAGTGCGCAGAAAGGCGGCGTCCGACAGGTTCGCCACACCGCTGGCACCGCCGGCCGCACTGGCGATGGCATCCACGAGGGACGCGATCAGCGTGCCTGCGGCCGCCCCCGGCTGCCCCGCATGCGGCGTGGCCACGCCCGGCTGTGCTGCCTTGGCCTCGGCAGCGTCCAATGCAGCGGCGCCGATGCCGATCACATTCACCAGCGCCACCGCCACCTTCTGGTAGCCCAGCGCCACGGCCTTGTCGGCGGCGCTGGCGCTGCTGCTGGCCAGCACGGCCAGCGGGTCGTAGCTCAGCAGGTTGACGCCCGCGGGCAGGCCCAGCGCCTTGGCGAGCAGGGCTGTGGCTTGCTCCACCGTGGTCGTGGCACCGCCCTTGTCCATGAGCGCCTGCACCAGGGTCGTGAGGGGGTTCACCACCGTGCTGCCGGCCGGTGCCGTGAGCATGCCTTTGAAGGCCTTGTTCGTGAGCAGGTCGGTGCCACCGGTGGCCACCAAGGTCCCTTGCACATTGGCCGGCAGCGTGAAGCCGCCCGCGGCATCGGTGGTGGCGGACCACTCGCCCGCATCGAGTTGGTGGTTGCCATTGGTGTCGGCAAACACGGTGGCGCCCTTCACATACCCATCGGCCACATGGCCCTGGATGCCAGCGGCGCTGAGCCGTGCGGCCAGCGCCTGCACACCGCTGATGCCCGCTGCCGCACTCGCATCGCTGGCGCCGATGCCCTGCAGCAGGGTGTGCACGGCCGTTCCCACGCCGTCTCCGCTGAACAGCGCGCCTTTGTTCTGGCTGGCCAGCGCGCTGTTGAAGGCGTTGGCTGCCTCGGCACGGTGGTCCAGCGCGGTGTAGATGCCCGTATCGGCGTTGACCAGAAAGTCCATGAGCTTGGCCCAGGTGGTCAGGCCCTGCTCCTGCGCCACCCGTGCGATGGCCAGGCCGTCATCGGCCGAAAGCACCACCCCCAGGCCATTGAGCGCCAGCTGCTGGATGGTGCCGCCCACGCCCCGGCTGGCCGCCGGCTGGCCCATGGCTGCCTCGAAGGCCGCGGCCACCCGGCCGTAGTGGCCATCGGCGGCCACCACCGCCTCGAATTCGGAAAGCAAGCCGGCCGGTGCGGCATGGCCGGTGGCGAGGATGAAGATCTGCTGCAGGACGTGGGATGCGTTGGGCGTGGACATGGCGATGCCTTCCGGGTACGGAATACGAAGTGGGTGGTAGGGGACGGGGAAAATCCACGAGGCCCGGCAGGCGGCCTCGGACTGGCAGATCAGGCGGCGGCGCAGGCCCCGCCAGGGCGCGGAAAGGCAGTTACCTGTCCGGGAGCGGGGGCATGGAATCGAATGGCAAGGCTTGTCTCCAGCGTTGTAATTTGGCGCAACGATAAGCCGGTAGCGTCATCAAATCCAATAGTATTTTCAGGGCATCTCCATATGTGCTGGATATGCAGTTTTTCAGTCCGGCAGCCCCTCGGGGCCGTCCCCGCCAATCGAGGATAGGATGCACCCCAGCACAGCCGCCGCGAGCGGCTGAAATTGAACAAGCAAGGACCGATGATGGTGATGAAGATCGCGACGTGGAACGTCAATTCCCTCTCCGTGCGCCTGCCCCAGGTGCTGGCCTGGCTGGCCGCCAACCCGGTGGATGCCATCGGGCTGCAGGAGCTGAAGCTCACCGACGACAAGTTTCCGCACGACGCCTTCAAGGAGGCCGGCTACGAGGCCGTGGCCTTTGGCCAGAAGACCTACAACGGCGTGGCCATCCTGAGCCGCCACCCGCTGGCCGACGTGGTGCGCAACATCCCCGCACACGCGGACGAGCAGGCGCGCGTGATCATCGCCACGCTGGACACGCCCACCGGCCCGCTGCGCCTGATCAACGGCTACTTCGTCAACGGGCAGGAGCCGGGCTCGGAAAAGTTTGCCTACAAGATGCGCTGGCTGCAGGCCCTGCAGGACCTGGTGCGCGCCGAAATGGCGGCCCACCCGCGCCTGGCCCTGGTGGGCGACTTCAACGTGGCGCCGGAAGACCGCGACTCCTACGACCCCGTGGGCCTGCGCGAGACCATCCACCACACGACCGAGGAGCGCAACCACTTCAAGGCCCTGCTGGAGCTGGGCCTCACGGACACGTTCCGCATGTTCGAGCAGCCCGAAAAGAGCTACTCGTGGTGGGACTACCGCATGCTGGGCTTTCAGAAGAACCGGGGCCTGCGCATCGACCACATCCTGGTCAGCGAAGCCCTGCGCGGCAGTGTCACGGCCTGCATGGTGGACCGCGCCCCGCGCAAGAACCCGCAGCCCAGCGACCACGCGCCGGTGGTGGTCACGCTGGGCTGAAGCCTGCCAGGGCTCAGGCCCTGGCCTCGAACGCCTCGCTGTACCGCACCGTGCCGGCGGGCACCGGCCCCGCGAAGGCCAAGGCCATGAAGTATTCGGGCGGCACGCCGGGCAGCACCAGCGCCGGCTCGGCCCGAAAGCCGAAGCGCGTGTAGTAGGCCGGATCCCCCAGCACCACGCAACCCGCAGCCCCTGGCAGTGCCTGCAGCTGCGCCAGGGCCTGGCGCATCAGCTGCGCGCCGATGCCCCGGCCCTGGCAGGCCGGCACCACCGAGATGGGCCCCAGGCCATACCAACCGCCGCCCGCGGGGGCGGGGTCGAGGACAACGGGCGAGATGGCCACATGCCCGACGATGTGCTCGACGCCCTGCACCTCGCCGTCCAGGTCGCCATCCACCTCGGCGCCCTGCTCCACCGCCACCAGCGAGACCGCCAACTGCCCGCGTGCGCGCAACGCGCGCACGATGAACTGCTCGGTGTGCGAGCTGTGCGGTGCGTGTTCGAAGGCGGCAACGGTCACGGCCTCGATGGCCTGTTCGTCACCGGGCAGTTCCGGGCGCAGGTGGATGGTGGTCATGGCGTAGCGTCAGGGATGCGGTAGGACAGCCGCATTGTGCCGGCATGCCAGCGCTCAGGGCCGGATGGGTGCCGCCGAGAACGCGTAGTGCGAGAACTGCCACTGCCCGTTGCGCTGTTTGCGCAGCACAAACAGTTCCTTGAAAGCGGCCGGACCGAGGGCTTGGGCTTGCCCCTGGACCTTGAGCGTTCCCTTGGAATGGCTGCGCAGCAGGGCTGTGTCCTTACCGAGCAGCTGGATCTCATCGACCGTGAAGGCCAGTTGCAGTGCAATGGCCTGGAAGGTAGCGGCATAGGCCGCACGCAGCGCTTCCCGCCCGGTGGCGGCCGGCGCATCGGGCGCCATCTGCACGCCGTCGTCGGTGTAGAGCTGCACGATGGCGGCGGTATCGGAGCGGTTGAGCGCTTCTTCGTAGCGCTGCAGGGTCTGGCGGATGGCCGCGGTGTCGGCCGCGTGCGCGGGCCCGGTGGCAAGGCCCAGCCCTGCAGCGAGGGAGGCGGCGGTGGCCACGGCGGCCAGGCCGCGGCGAGACAAGGGGTGCTGGTTCATGGAAATTCCTCCTGAGATTGGTGAATGGACGGATCAGGCACGTACCCAGGCGGGCGCCGTGGTCGGCCCCCATCCCAGGAAAAAGCCGAACTGGATGTTCATGCCACCCACAGGCTCCAGGTAGCGGCTGTTGCGCAGCGGGCCGGCATCCACCGGCTCGAAGGCCAGCGCACGCGCCAGCTCCTGCACACGGGCCTTGGCGCCTGCGTCATCGCCGGCCACGAACACCTGCACCGGGGCCTTGCCCTGGCGCGCCTCGGGCGCCAGCAGTTGCGCGAAGATGGTGTTGAAGGCCTTGACCACGTGCGCGCCCGGTGCAGCGGCCTGGATGGCCTCGGCGGCCGAGGTGGTGGTGCCCAGCTGCAGCCCCTGGAAATCGGCCGTCACCGGGTTGCTGATGTCCACCAGCACCTTGCCTTGCAGCGCCGAGGCCGGCAGACCCTGCAGCACCTGCACGCTGGCGCCATGGGGCAGTGCCAGCACAACCACGTCGGCCTGCGCCACGGCGGCCTCCACGGTGAGCACCGGCACATCGCCCAGGCCTTGGGCCCGGGCCTTGGCGGCATCGCGCGCGCCGATCGCGACGGTAGCGCCGGTACCGGCCCATGCCCGTGCCAGGCCGGCGCCCATATTGCCGGCCCCCAGAACGGCGACCTTCGGGAGGCTTGCTGTTGTCGTCATGGCTTCTTCCTTTCCTTCATTGCGGTGTGAAACGAGGAAGCCAGTGTCAATTCAAACCAAATTCAGATAAATATCTACAATGTTTTGAAATTGGAAACCAATGGATTGCAATGGACCGCTTCACAGGCATGGCTGTCTTCGTCAAGGCGGTGGAACTGGGCTCGTTCCGCGCCGCCGGCGATGCGCTGCAGATGTCGCCACAGTTCGTGGGCAAGCACATCCAGGCGCTGGAGCAGCACCTGGGTGTGCGCCTGCTGCACCGCACGACGCGGCGGCAAAGCCTCACGGATTTCGGCCGCGCCTACGTGGAACGCGCCCGGCTGATCCTGGCCGATCTGGAGCAGGCCGAACAACTGGCTGCCGAGGCCCGCGCCGTGCCCAGCGGGCGGCTGCGCATCAACGCGCCGGTGAGTTTTGGCATCCACTCCCTGGCCCCCCTGCTGCCCGGCTACATGCAGGCGCACCCGCAGGTGGAGGTGGAACTCACCACCTCCAACCGCGCAGTGGACCTGGTGGACGAGGGCTATGACGCGGTGTTCCGCGTCGGCGTGCTGCAGGACAGCGGGCTCATCGCGCGGGCGCTCGCGCCCTACCGGCTGGTGGCCTGTGCCTCCCCGGCCTACCTGCAGGCCCATGCCTCGGCGCTGGCAACCCCCGCCGATCTGCAGCGGCACGAATGCCTGGGCTTTGCCCACACCGAGCTGCGCACGCACTGGGGCTTTGACGGGCCTGAGGGCCGCGTCACCGTGCCCGTGCACAGCCGCCTGGTCGCCGACCACGGCGAGCCCCTGGTGCATGCCGCCCTGGCTGGCCTGGGCATCATCCTGCAGCCGCTGGATGCCGTGCAGCATGCGCTGGCCGATGGCCGGCTGGTGGAGGTGCTGCCCGGCTACCGCGTGCCCTCGCGCCCGCTGCACCTGGTCTACGCGCCCGACCGCCGCGTGACGCCCAAGCTGCGCAGCTTCATCGACTTTGCGATCGCGCATTTCGGCCCGCAGTGATGCCCCCAACGCACACCGCCGCCATGGGCGCGAACCCAGGGCGGCGGTAGCGGGGGGAGCGGCGGCGGCGCTGTTGTTCTGGTCAGGGCGCGGCCACGGTCCTCACAGTGGCGGCCCGCCTGCTCCCTGCGCGCCTGCGTACAGGCAGGCAGGAGGCCAGTCGGGCCGGCGAACGCAGCGGTCAGCGTGCGGGGATGAAGCTGTCGCGCAGGGCCTTCACTTCGTCGTGGTTGCGCTGGGCACCATCGGCCTGGCGCTGCACCAGGGCGCGCAGGTCCTTGGGCAGGTTGGCCTTCAAGGCCTTGCGGTAGCGGGCCACCGCAGCGTCCTCGCCGCGCTCGCACTCTTCGAGCACGGCCTTGTCGTCCTGCGTGGACAACGCCGTCTTCACGGACACCCAGCCCCGGTGCAAGGCACCGGCCACGGTACCGCCGCTGGAAGGCTCACCGCCGCGGGCGCGGATCTCGCGCTCCAGCTCGGCGGCAGCGGCCGCGCATTCACGCGAATGGCGCTGGAAGATGCCCTTGAGCTGGCCCGATTCGGCATGCTCGGCGCTGGCATGGAAGCCGTATTCGCCGTCGCGCGCCGATTCCAGCAGGTCGTTGAGCGTGTCGATCACGTCGTCGTTGTCGATCTCGCCCGCCACTTCGAGCGGTCGGCCGTTGTAGGCACGTTCGTAGGCCGCGCGGGTGGCGGGGCGTACGTCGGTCCAGGCCAGGCCGGCGTCGCCGTGGCGAGCCCGCCAGTCGTCGGCCAAGCGGGGCTCGATGGCGTCGTAGTCGCCCTCGTAGCGGCCCACCGAACTCCAGCCCAGTTCATAGGCCGGGCGGTACTGGTCGTAGGTGCGGCCGCCCACGTAGTAGGGTTCGCGGTGGTAGTTCTCGCGCCAGTAGGCGTCTTCGTTGGTGGGGTTGACGGCTTCGCCAGCGGCCTTGCCGGCCAGGCCACCCACCACCGCACCGGCGACCCCACCGATGGCAGCGCCTACAGGGCCGCCAAAGGCACCGGCGGCAGCGCCAGTGGCAGCACCGCCGAGAGCGGCGCCCACGCCCGTACCCACCGGGTGGGCGCCAGGTTCATTGGTTAGGGGATCACGGTTGGCATCGTCGAAATCGGCCATGGAAGTCTCCGGTTGGTTGAACAATGGATTCATTGTGGAAGGCCCTGCACGCCCCCTGGGTCGGCATGCAGAGGGTGCCGGCGTAGGACATCGGGCCCCCTGCGACCACGGTGCTGCGCAAAGCCGACACACCCTGAAACACACGGCCGCGCCTGCTCTCGGCGAAGGTGTTCGCACGCACGGCGACAATGCCGCATGCTCCCCGTCAACCCTGCCGACGAACCCGCGCCATCCCACCTCGAATCGACCGAACTCGGCGAATTCATTGAACTGCGGCTGCAAGACGGCGGCACCCGCCTGCGCGTGCGCAGCGGCACCATTGGCCAACCCTGCCTGGTGCTCAACGCCACCTACGGCACGTCCGCCAAGGCGCAAGCCCACTACCAGCGCCTGCAGAAGGAATGGCAAGAGCGGGATTTCGTGCCCTGCAAGCCGTCGTTGCCAGTGGCCGATGGCAGCGTGGCGGACGAGCTGTTCTGCGACGCACGCATCCCGCACCCGCTGCTCGAGCCCTTCCTGGCCATCAACGGCGCCGACGAGCTGCGCGGCCAGCCCCGCAGGCTGGCGTGGTTCCGCCACGGGCTGCGCTGGCACACGCACTTCGACCTGGAACGCATCGCCGACTTCGGCCTGCATGCGGGCGTCATCGTGGAAGGCGACGTGCAGGTCGATGGCGTGTTCAGCCAGCTCACCTACACCTACCCAGGGCAGACGCTGGTCAGTGGCAGCATCCATGCCACCAGCTTCGGCCACGGCGACAGCGACATGCGCGTGATGGGCGACGTGAAGGTCAACAACATCGTCTACGGCGAGTACAACGACGGAAGCTTGGTGATCCATGGCGCGATGTACGGTCGGGCCTTCGTCTGCGTCGACCATGACATGCACGCAGAGGGCGGCTACCACCTGCCGATCTGCGACTGGAACGCGCAAGGGGACTGGGATGGCTACCTGCACCTCGAGCTGTTCGACGACGGCACCGGCGATCCCGGCACCATGGTCTCGGCCGAGGCCATGCGCCGCTTCATGCGCGAGGGGCGCGATCCCTTTCGCCCCGGCGCCCAGCCGGTGATGCGGGAGCCGGCACCCGAGCCCCCTCCGCCACCACCGCTGTCACTGTTCGCCCAGCGCGTGCGCGATCTGGTGCATGCAGAGGATGTGGAAGGCCTCACCCAGTTGATCGAGACCTGGCCGGACCACGGCGAGGAATGGCAGCAGGCCCTGATCGGGCGCCTGTACGCCCCCAGCACGACGCCCGAGCAGCGGGCGCGGCTGAAGGCCTTGCAGAAGAAAAAGCCGTAACTGCGCTTAGGCAGTCGCCACCTCGACCGGTACGCCTGCAGCCACCTGCAGCACCTCGCGGGCCTGATCGCCCTCCACCTCGGCACCGCTGCCAACCCAGGCGACGAACTGGTCCGGCCGCACCAGCACCAGCCGGGCGTTGTAACGTTCTTGCTCACCAGGGCCCTGCGCCTGCACCACCGTGAGCGGCAGCGACTGGGCTGCGGCGGCATCGCTAAAGGCCTGGACCTCCTGCGCGCTGGCGCCGAACGCCAGCAGGGTGTAGCCCGTGCCGAATTCCTCGTACACATTGCGCCCAGAGGGCAGGAGAGCCGGCGCCAGGTGGTGGCCAGGCCGCGCGTCGAAGCGGTGCGAGCCCTTGGCACTGCTGCTGCGGCCTGCGCTGTCCCAGACCACCGGCGAACCCTCGTAATGCGGCTCGAAGGCATGGACCTCGCCCACGGCACCCTGGGCCCGCGCGTTCCATGCGGCCTCGAAGGCGGCCTTGTCGCGCGCCGGGTCGTGCGCATCGAGGAACTCGCGGTCCGTATCGATGGAACGGGCGATAAAGTCGCTGATGGTGGAGGCAAACACCGGGCGCCGCTCGGCGTCGTACGAGTCGAGCAGGCGCTCGCCGCCCCAGCCCTGCAAGGTGGCGGCCAGCTTCCAGCCCAGATTGCGCGCATCTTCGAGCCCCGAGTTGACCCCATAGCCGCCATAGGGCGGGTGGCTGTGCGCGGCATCGCCGGCCACGAACACGCGGCCCCGGCGGTAGCGGTCGGCCAGCATGAAGCGCAGGTCCCAAAAGCCGATGTGCTCGAACTCCACGTCGAACGGAGCCCCCACCGCGTCCTGCAGGTAGGCGGTGAAGTCGAAGTTGTCCCTGGTGGTGCCCGGTGGCACGGGCGCGTGGAAGAACCAGGTGCTGCCCAGGTCCACGCGGCCGAAGAACTTCCAGTAGCCCTTGAGCTCGGGCTGCAGCACGTTGTAGTAGGACTTGCCGGGATAGCGCTCGAGCAGTTGGTGCAGCCCATGCGAGCGGAACACCAGCAGCACCATCATGCGGTCGTGGTCGGTGCGGGTCTGGGTGATGCCGGCCTGCTCGCGCACCAGCGAACGCGCGCCGTCCGCGCCCACCACATAGGCACTGCGCAGCACGCGCTCGCCGCTGCCGCCACGCTCGGCGATGGTGATGGTCACGCCATCGGCGTCCTGCACCACGGCCTTGGCCTCCCAGCCGTACACGGTCTGCACCGAGGGCAGCTGCGCCACGCGCTCGCGCAGCACGGCCTCGGTCGCGTACTGCGGCAGGCGTTCGTTGCCCGTGAAGTAATAGGGCTTGACCAAGTCGCGCTGCAGCCAGTCGTAGCTGTGCGGCCCGAGCAGGGTGCCGTGTGCCGTGAGGCCGCCGATGCCGTACTCCTTGGGAATCGTGCGCGCCGCGCGCAGCTGCGCCTCGGCGCCCCAGAAGTGGAAATGCTCCATCGTGCGCTGGGTCAGGTTCTGGCCCTTGGGAATGGGCTGCGGCTGCGGGTAACGCTCCACCACGATGGTGCGCACCCCGCGCTGGCCCAGCTCGATGGCCAGGCCCATGCCCACGGGGCCACCGCCTGCGATGACCACTTCGGCGTCGCATGCGGCGGCCATGGCTTGATCCTTGTTCTTCATTGCATTGCTCTCTGGTGTCACTGTGGTTCTCATTCCGCCGTGATGCCCTGGGCCTTGATCAGGTCGGACCAGCGCTTGGCGTCGGCCGTGACCAGCTTCTTGAAGGCCTCGGGGGTGCTGTGCGCGGGCGTCATGCCCTGGGTCTCGAAGGCCTTGGCCACGGCGGGCGCGGCCAGCACCTCGCGCAGCTCGATGTTCAGCCGGTCCACGTAGGCCTTTGGCGTACCGGCAGGCGCAAACACCCCGTACCACATGTCCACGTTCAGGTCGCCCACCTTCAGGCTGTTCAGCGAAGGCACCTCGGGGAGCAGCGGATGCGGTGTGTCGGAGCTGATGGCCAGGGCCTTGAGCTTGCCCGCCTTCACGTGCTGCAGGGCCACGTGGATGGGCAGGAACATGGCATCGATCTGGCCACCCAGCAGGTCGGTCACCGCGGGCGCCGTGCCGCGGTAGCTGATGTGCGTGAGCGAGAGCTTGGCGCGGTTCTTGAGCAGTTCCATCGCCAGGTGGTGCGGCGTGCCTGCGCCGGGCGAGCCGTAGTTGAGCGCGCCGGGTTTGGCCCTGGCGCGGTCCACCAGCTCCTTGAGCGACTGGATCTTCGACGCCTCGCTGGCCACCAGCAGCAACTGGCCCCAGCTGGTCTGGGCCACGGGCTGCAGATCGGTCAGCGGATTGAAGCCCTGCTTGGGGTAGAGCGCCATGTTCATCACCAGCGTGTTCACGCTGACCAGCATGGTGGTGCCATCGGCCGGCGCACGCACCACTTCCTGCGTGCCGATGATGCCCGAGGCCCCGGCCTTGTTGTCGACGAAGAAGGGGCGCTTGAGCCGCTCGGACAGCGGCACCGCGATCTGGCGTGCGATCAGGTCGATCCCCGTGCCGGGCGTGAAGGGCACGACCAGGCGCACGGGCGTATCCGCACCGCTGCCCTGCGCACGGACCAAGGGGGTGGCCACCGTGGCCAGGGCGCCGAGCACCAGGCATCGGCGGGTCGCCATCGGGGATGAAAAGGCCATGTCGTTTGTCTCCTTGGAAGTTGGACCACAATTACAACGACAGTCTTGATGTGAATCAAACGGAAATTTCTGATGAATTCGTCAACAAAGCTGATGAATGTGAGCAGCCGCCAGCTGCACGCCTTCCTGGAAGTGACGCGGCTGCAGAGCTTTGCCAAGGCAGCCGAGCAGGTGCACCTGTCACCCTCGGGCATGAGCATGCTGGTCAAGGAGCTGGAGGAACAGATGGGCGCCCGCCTGTTCGACCGCACCACCCGCTCGCTGACGCTGACCGATGCGGGCCGGCGGCTGCAGCCCGTGGCCGAGCGCATCGTGGGCGAACTGCGCACGCTGGGCTCCGTGCTCGACGGCAGCGAGGCGGCCGTGCGCTCGCGCCTGCGGGTGGCAGCCACGCCCATGATCTCGGCCAGCCTGCTGCCCGACGTGGTGCGCGGCTTCGCCGACACCCACCCCGGGGTGCAGGTGCACCTGGCCGATGTGGAGGTGGGCACCGTGCGCCAGGAGGTGCTGGAAGGCGAGGCCGACATCGGCTTCGGCTTCTTCGTGAAACCCGCCGTGGGCCTGTCGCGCCAGCCGCTGTGCAAGTTCCGGCTCATGCGCATCAGCCCGCCCGGCGCCGGCACCAGCGGCCTCACGGAGAGCCAGCCCTGGAGCAGCCTGGCCGATCTGCCCCTGGTGAGCCTGCCCTCGGGCAACCCGATCCAGGTGGTGATCGAAAAGCAGCTCTCGCGCCTGGGCCGCACGCACGAAGAGCGCCCGCGCATGAACCTGTTGGGCACCATCATCGGCATGGTGCGCGCCGGCCGGGGGCACGCCGTGATTCCCTCCTTCGCGATGGAGGAATGCCTGCGCCAGGGCCTGGGTGTGGCCATGCTGCGCGAGCCCGTGGCGCACCTGGACCTGTACCTGGTGTCACGCCGCGGCACCCAGCCCAAGCCGGCGGCGCTGGCGTTTGCGGCGGCGCTCAAACGCGCCGCGGCGCGTTTGCCTAGTTAGAGCGGATAAGAAAACTCAGCGAAGCGGTTCTGGCTAGGCGCCGCGTCGCAGGCAGTACGAGTAGTACGACAAGACGCAGCAACGACGCCAGAAGAGTTTTGTTAGCCGCTCTTAGCGCCGCAACGACGCCAGCAGCGCCGCCAGCAGGATCAACGAGCCCCCAAGCACCGTGCGCGCCTCCAGCTGCGAGGCCGACAGCAGCACCGACGAGACACTGGCGAACACCACCTCGGAGAGCATGACCACCGCCGTGGTGCCCGCCTTCAGGCGCGAGGCGCCGAACTGCAGCGCCCAGTTGCCCAACATCAGCACGCCCGACAGCAGCAAGGCCGTGACGGCCCAGGTGGCATTGAAGGCCGGAAAGGCCTCCACCACGCCGAACTGCAGGCCGACAAAGCCCGCCAGCAGCGCCATGAGCATGCAGCCGCCGAACATGGCAAACATGCGCGCCTGGCCCGGCACGGCATGCAGGCGTCGCACGGTGACGTTGACCAGCGCGAACATGAAGCCCCCCATCAGCGCCAGCCCGTCGGCCATGGACAGGTTCTGCAGCAGGCGCGCAGGCGAGGTGCCTTCGGGCAGCAGCACCAGCACCACACCCGCGAAGGCCAGCACCAGCCGCGCAAGGGCCATGGGCGTGGGCCGCTCGCCCAGGATGCGCCAGGCCAGCAGCACCGCCCAGGCGGGCATGAGGTAGAACAGCAAAATCACGCGCACCACGTCGCCCACCGTCACGGCCCAGTTGAACGCCACGTTGTTGAACCCCGAGGCCAGCGCCAGCAGCCACAGCCCCGGGTGCTGGCGCACCTGCGCGAGGATGCCCGGCCGCAGCGCCAGCAGGCCCAGCAGCACCAGGGCGTACATCGTGGCCGTGGCCCACAGCGGGTGCAGGCCCGCCCCGTGCATCACCCGAAACGGCCACCAGGCCAGGCCCCACACAAAGGCATTGAACAACAGGGCGAAGACGGGCAGCGGCGATTGCATGAAGAGAAAAGAGGCCCCCGCGCGCAGTGCGGGCGCGGGCATCGGTCAACAAAGGGGGGACGTGGCGCAAAAGGCCGACAACCGGCAAGGGCAAGGCCCTGCCGCCGGGCGATTGTGCCTGCCCTTCGCTGGCCGCGCTGGTCAGCCGCGAACAGCCGCCTGCAGCAGGTCGCCCGGTGTGTACCCGAAGGAGCGGCGGAACCAGCGCGTGAAGTGCGCCTGGTCGGCAAACCCGCACGCCACTGCGACCGATGCCGCCGGCTCGCCCGCCAGCAGCATCTGCCGGGCGCGGTGCAGGCGCACCGCCCGCAGGTAGTCGCCCGGCGCCATGCCCACCCATTGCGTGAGCACACGGTGCACTCGCTCCCGGCTCACCCCGCAGTGGCCTGCCAGGCCTGCCACCGAGGTCTCGCCGCCAGCCACCGCCACCTGCACCCGCTCGATCAGTGCCCGCACCGCAGCACTCGGCAGCGGCGGCTCTATGGCAGATGATCCGGCGCGCAGGCTGCGGCGCAGCGCCGGCACCACGCGCCGCAGCCAGGCCTGCACCTCGGCCGTGCCGGCCAGGCTGCGCGCGCGCTCGGCCAGCCGGGGCATGTGCACCACGCCACTGTGCGCGGGGGCCTGCAGGCCCTCGTGCAACAGCCATGCGGTGGGCACGTAGAGCATGGTCACCAGCACGCTCCCGCGGTACTGCGGTGCACTCAAGGCCCCCGTGTGGACCACGCCGGGTGCAATGGCAACCACGTCGCCCGTGCGCGCCACGAACGGGCGCCCGGCCACGCTGCACCGGCATTCGCCGCGCACGATGGCGCCAAACGACCACTCCCCGTGCCAGTGCGGCACCCACTCCTGCCCGTGCTGCTGGTGGCGCACCTGCTCCAGGTCGAACACGCGCAAGCGCTGCACCTCGGAGCGCAGATGCGGCACCGCGGCGGCAGGCGGCTGTTCAGGCATCGACCGCCCCGGACACGGTGATGCCGATCCAGCCCGCACTGGCCTCCTGCGCCACCAGGCCGTCCAGCAGGCCGATGTCTTCGGTGGGGTGCGGCGTGAGCTGCAGTGTGGCCGTGGCGGCATGCCACCCGCTGCCCACACGTTCCCCGATGGCGGGTTTCACCAGCGCCAGGGTGGGCCGCTGCGCGGGCTGCCGCAGGTCCGGCCAGCCCACGGCGCCGATGGTGGGCGTGCCCAGAAAGCCCAGCGCCCGGCCGGGCTGGCCCGTCAGCGTGGCCTGTGCCTCGAACACGCGGCGGTCCTTCACCGCCAGGCTGGCGCCCAAGCGGCTGCCGGCGCGCAGCGGGGCGGCTGCAGGGTGGTCCAAGGGCAGGCTGCGCGTGAGCCAGGTGCTGCCGATTTTCTTGGGCCAGCCCTGCAGCAGCCCGCGTACCAGGGAGATGTCCTGGTCCACCCAGATCGCCGGGCAGTACATGGCGCGGCTGCCGTCGGGCCGCTCCACCTCCAGCACCACGATGGTCTCGCGGTACTGCGCCAGCACCGGGTCCAGCAGCTCGTTGCCGTTTGGCGTGCAGGCCTGCCAGTCGGCAAAGTGCACGCAGCCCGAACCCAGCGGACGGCCCGCCGCCGGTGGCACCAACGGCACTGCGCGCCCGGCATCGAACTGGAAGGACACATTGAGCAGCCAGCCCGCATAGTGCCAGGGCGGCGGCGGCACCAGGGCCGAGCGGCCCGTGGTGGTGAACGGTGCAGTGAAGGCCTGGTGCGGCCAGGCGGGAAGGTGCGGAGTGCAGGATGAAGAGTTCATGCCCGCCATGGTGCCCAGGGCCCGCACCTGCGGCTAGAACGGATGTGAACGGCGCTCGGACTCTGCCGCACGCGCGCCGGCCCTGCGGGCCAGGTAGGGCTGCACGAACAGGTAGAGCCCCGTGAGCAGCAGCACGGCCAGGGGAGCCAGCGGCGCGTAGGTGATCCAGGCAGGTGGCGCGCCCCGTCCCAGGCCCATGGCCGCGAAATTGGCCACAACGGTCAGCGTGAACACGATGGACACCCAGCGGTGGCTGCGCCGCAGCCAGAGCCCCGGGCCGCTCACCGTGCACCCTCCTGGGCCCGCTGGATGACCTTCCAGCCGTTGCCCGCGGGGTCGCGGAAACCCGCGTCCACATTGCCATAGCGGTCCACAGGTTCCTGGGTGAACTCGACGCCGCGCTCGCGCAGTTGCGCACAGGTGGCGCGGCAATCGGCCACATGCCAGACCAGCGGCGGCATGGCGCCCTTGGCCACCATGGCGCGCAAGGTCTGCGCCGTGGCCTCATCGTGCATGGGCGCCCCCGGGGTAAACAGGCCGAGCTGGAACGAGGGCTGCGCCGGATCCTGCACCGTGAGCCAGCGGTAGCTGCCGTTGCGCACATCGGTGTGCACGCGAAAGCCGAGCTGGTCCACATAGAAGGCCAGCGCCGCGTCCTGGTCGTCCACATACACGCCCACCACACCAATGCCCTGGGTGGGCGGGTTCATCAAGCTTGTCATCGTCATTGTTCGATCTCCTGGGTTGTCGAAGACCGGTTTGTACCGTCCGCCGCGCGCCGGCGCTTCTCCAAAACTGCGATCGTGAGGTCCGGCCGTTCGGCGGCCTTGAGGACACAGGCCGGCACGCTGGCCAGCGGCCCGGCCTGGGCCCGCGCCTCGCGCCGCAACACACTGGGGCTCTTGCCCGTGATGTCGCGAAAGATGCGGCCAAAGGTGCCCAGGCTCTCCCAGCCCGTGGCGAAGGCGATGTCGGTGATGGGCAGGTCGGTGTCGCGCAGCAGCGTCGAGGCCTGCTCGATGCGCCGCGTGAGCAGGTAGCGGTGCGGCGGCACACCAAAGGCCTGCTTGAACGAGCGCGCGAAATGCGCCTCGGACACCCCGCTCACCTCGGCCAGCCGGGCCACCGGCCAGGCCTCGTGCGATGCGGCGTCCATGCGGTCCTTGGCGCGCAGCAGGCGCCGCAGCAGGGCCGGGTCCTGCAGGGTGGCGGCAGGAGATGTGTCGGGCGTGGCAGATGGCTTCATGCGTCCTCGGGTCAACAGCGCCATTGTCGGCGACCCCAAGGGGCTTGAAGGGCTCGGGTTGCGGTGTCTCCGCCACATATGCAACAATAAAAGTTACTTAACAAGAGCCAGCATGTCCACCTCCTCCAACCGCGCCAACCCGAATGCCCCATTCGCCGATCCCCAGGCCGCCGCGTCCTACGCCGACCGCACCCGCCGCCTCGTGCCCGGCTGGGACGATCTGCAAAAAATGGCGGGCGTGCTGCTGGCCGAGCGCGCCCCACCCGAGGCCAGCGTGCTGGTGGTCGGGGCCGGCGGCGGGGCGGAACTGGGTGTCTTCGCGCAATCCCAGCCGAATTGGCGTTTCGCAGGGGTGGACCCCTCGGAGCCCATGCTGCAGCTGGCGCAGGCCACGCTCGGGCCGCTGGCTGCGCGCGTGGATTTCCACCAGGGCTATGTGCACACGGCGCCCGCGGGCCCCTTCGATGCGGCCACCTGCCTGCTCACCCTGCATTTCGTTCCGCTGGACGAACGGCTGGCCACCCTGAAGGCCATCCGCCAACGCCTGCGACCCGGAGCGCCCCTGGTCACGGCCCACCTGAGTTTTCCACTGGCACCGCCAAAGGAGCGCGCACAGTGGCTGGCACGCTATGCGGCGTTCGCCGTGGCCTCGGGTGTGGATGCAGAGGCCGCCCAGCGCGCAGCCACGGCCATCGACACCGCCCTGCCCCTGCTCGGCCCGGCTGAGGAAGAGGCGCTGCTGGCGCAGGCCGGCTTTGGCGGCATCCGCCTGTTCTATGCGGGGCTGGCGTTTCGGGGGTGGGTGGCGCAGGCCTGAAGACGGTGGCAGCCGAAATCAGCTATCCGAATCCCTCCAGAGATCGAAGCCTTGCATTTCCACGGGGTGAAAGCCGCCCCGGCAGTCATGTGGGCGATGATGCGCGCACCAAACAGTCCGATGACCGACGACAACCAATGCACAGGCATTTACTCAGCACGACCTGGTGGCTTCTTTTTGCAAGATTCCGATGGATGTGGTGGATGCTTGCCGTCACATTCATTTTTCCGGTACTGCAGCTTTCCCTGCTGGAAATCCCGGAGAAAAGCGACCTGACAGAGGTGCGCGGCATCTACAAGATGCCTTTCATCAGCCCCAACGGCAAAGGGCATGCGACCACTGTTCAGGCCAGCGACGGCAGTTTGAAAGAATGCCATTGCGCTGCAGGCAGCAGCGGACCCAACTGCCTGAGCCAGGATGACGCCAAGAACCTCTCCTTGATGCGCTCGCTGAGGGAGCAGCCCGTGACGGTGCTCATGTCGGCAACACAAATGCACGAGCGATTCCCGCTCTGCTACGAGATTCGAACCGATCAGACCATCCTGGTTTCTTACGAACAGTCCAAAGCACGGTATTTGAAGGACAAGAACCGCGTCGGCGACTATGTGTTCCCCATAGTGATGTTCCTCCTTCTCATGGCGCTGTACGGCACCACCTTTGTCGGCAATCAGAAACGGTGACGCAGCTCCCGGCCGGCGCTGCTTTGCACGTCAGCCTTTCAGCCCATGCCGCTCGTGCCACTCGGCCAGGGATTCATCGGGAAACGCCTGGTAGTGCCGGTGGCCCCGGCCCTTGGGCACATCGACCCAGTTCGCAACGAATTCCAGCATGCCTTCGACGACTTCCGGCGGTTTGGGCAACGGCGTGTCGACGGCCGAGGCATGGGGATGGACCAGCTCGGGCCAGCGCGGGTCCCACAGCCACAGCGCGCTGCCGCATTGCAGGCAGAACTTGCGCTCGGCCTTGGAGCGCCTGGCGCGCTGGCCCTCTTCGCGCATCACGGCATGGTAGGTGCCCAGGTGCTTGGCCCCCCGGACCTTGAGCGTGCGCGCATCGCCGCCCAGGTTGATGGCATAGCCGCCGCCCCCTGCCGTCTTGCGGCAGATGAAGCAGTGGCAGTGCATGAAGGGAACAGGGCTGTCGGCTTCGAGCGAGAAGCGGACGGCGCGGCAATGGCAGGAGCCTTCGAGGTGCATGGGGCGTCCTCAGTGAGGGAGAACCTGCAGGCTACACAGGCTGCTGCGCGCTGCCTGTAGGAACGCCACGCAAAAACAAAAAAGCCCCGGGCGCCTGCCCGGGGCTTGTGGTTCGCGGCCGATGGATGGCCCGCTCAGCCTTCGTCGGGTGCGTCCAGGCCCAGTTCCTGGATCTTGCGTGTGATGGTGTTGCGACCGATGCCCAGGCGCTGCGCGGCCTCCATGCGGCGGCCGTGGGTGGCCACCAGGGCCGTGCGGATCAGGCGCGATTCGAAACGGCGCGTGAGCGCGTCCCAGACCTCGGGCTGGCCGCCGGACAGCAGTTTCTGCGCCTCGGCTTCCAGGGCCTGCTCCCAGCTCAGCGCGGGGCTGGCCTGGGTCGCCGGTGCAGCCATGGTGTCTGCCGCCCAGGTAGCCGCGGGGGTTGCTGCTGCGAACTGCGGTACCGCGGGTGCCACGGCATGCAGACCGCCGACCAGCTCGGGCTGGGGTGCCACCGCCGCCACGGGCATCGCAATCACCGGCTGCGGTGCCACGGCATGGCCGTCGGGCGCCACGGCACGCGCAGGCGCCTGGAACACCGGCGCTTCCAGCACCTCGGGCGGCAGGTCCTGCAGCGAGATCACCTGGGCCGGCGCCATCACGGTGAGCCAATGGCAGATGTTCTCGAGCTGGCGCACATTGCCCGGAAAGGCGAACTGCTCCAGCCGCACCAGGGCCGCATCGGCAATGCGCTTGGGCTCCACGCCGAGCTGCCGCGCACTCTGCTGCAGGAAGTGGCGCGTGAGCATGGGCACGTCTTCATGGCGCTCGCGCAGCGCGGGCAGGCGCAGGCGGATGACATTCAGGCGGTGGAACAAGTCCTCGCGGAAACCGCCTTCCTTGACGCGCTTTTCCAGGTCCTGGTGGGTGGCGGCGATCACGCGCACATGGGCCTTCACGGCCGCATGGCCGCCCACGCGGTAGAACTGGCCGTCCGACAGCACACGCAAGAGGCGCGTCTGCAAATCGAACGGCATGTCGCCGATTTCGTCGAGGAACAGCGTGCCGCCCTCGGCCTGCTCGAAGCGGCCGCGGCGCTGCGTCTGGGCGCCCGTGAAGGCGCCGCGCTCGTGGCCAAAGAGTTCGGATTCGAGCAGGTCCTTGGGGATGGCCGCGGTGTTGATGGCCACGAAGGGACCATCCGCGCAGGGCGAGTGCTTGTGCAGCGCCCGCGCCACGAGTTCCTTGCCCGAGCCCGACTCGCCGGTGATCAGCACCGTGACCTGGCTCTGGCTGAGCCGGCCGATGGCGCGGAACACGTCCTGCATGGCCGGGGCCTGGCCCAGCATCTCGGGCGTCTCGGTCTGGCGCTCTTCGGTCACTTCCTCGCGCTGGCTTTCCTCCACGGCGCGGCGGATCAGCTCCACCGCCTTGGGCAGGTCGAAAGGCTTGGGCAGGTATTCGAAGGCCCCGCGCTGGAAGGCCGATACGGCACTGTCCAGATCGGAGTACGCCGTCATGATGATGACGGGCAGGCCGGGCTGCAGTTCGCGGACTTTTTCGAGCAGTTGCAGGCCCGAACCTCCGGGCATGCGGATGTCGCTCACCAGGACCTGGGGGGCCTGGCGGGCCGGGTCGCCTGCGGTGATGTCGGCCAGTGCATCGAGCACTTCGCGCGGATGGGTGAAGCTGCGCGTGGGCAGGTTCTCGCGGGCCAGCGCCTTTTCCAGGACGAAGCGGATCGAGGGGTCGTCATCTACTATCCAGATCGGCTTCATATGTGTTGCTTACCTTCCCTGTGGTTGCGTGTCGTCAGGGACCTCAGGGCAAGGGGATCAGGATTCGGAAGTCGGTGCGACCCGGTACGCTGTCGCATTCGATCAATCCATGGTGCCGTTGTACGAAGGTTTGCGCCAACGTGAGCCCCAGCCCCGATCCGCCGTCCCGACCCGACACCAGAGGGTAAAAAATACGCTCCTTGATGGCATCGGGTACGCCCGGTCCGTTGTCGATGACATGCAATTCCAGTGCCAGCCGATAGCGCTGGCGACCAAAGGTTACTTGTCGGGCCACGCGCGTGCGCAGGGTGATCACGGCATCGCCGGCGGCCACGCGTTCGGACAGGGCCTGCGCCGCGTTCTGGACCACGTTGAGCAGCGCCTGGATGAGCTGCGCACGGTCACCACGGAACTCGGGGATGGAGGTGTCGTAGTCGCGCTGCACGCGCAGGCCATGCGGGTACTCGACCAGCACCAGCGAGCGCACGCGCTCGCACACCTCGTGGATGTTCACGTCGCCCACCAAGTGCGGGTGGCGGTGCGGGGCCAGCAGCCGGTCCACCAGGCTCTGCAGGCGGTCGGCCTCGTGGATGATGACCTGGGTGTACTCGGTGAGCTCGCGGCTCTCGAGCTCCATCTCCAGCAGTTGCGCGGCACCGCGGATGCCGCCCAGCGGGTTCTTGATCTCGTGGGCCAGGTTGCGGATGAGTTCCTTGTTGGCCTGGGCCTGGTCGAGCAGGCGCTCCTCGCGGTCCTGGCGGGCCTGCTGCTCCAGGGGCCACAGCTCCACCAGGATCTCGCCGGCCTGCTCGGCCGCCGCCACGTTGACATGCACGGGCACGGGCTCCTGGTGCAGGCGCTTGAGGCTGGCCTCGTAGCGCAAGGCCGCAAAGTCCTGCACACGGGCACCGGCCAGGGCCGTCTGCAGGAGGGCCGGGTCGGTGAAGAAGCCGGAGAAATCCCCGCCCTCCAGCGTGCGGCGCGACAGGCCCAGGGTGTTTTCCAGGGCCGCGTTGGCAAACAGCACTGCGCCATCGATGCGCAGCACCGCCACCAGCGTGGACATCAGGTCCAGCGAATGGAAACGCTCGGTGTCGGACGGGGTGGAGGTGTCGGGGGGTGTGCTCACACGCAGGTTCAATCGGGCTCAGTTGGCGGGCGCAACGCGGCCCAGTTCGCGCTTGATGCCGGCGATGTCGCTCTCGCTGCGGGCCACGCTGGCCTTGAGCTCGGCCGTGCGCTCCATGTAGCGCTGGGGGTTGCGCAGATCGAGCGCATTGCGCTCGGGCGCGCCGCCGTTGTATTCCTTGACCAGTTCGGCATGGCGGGCCTCGGCCTTGCGCAGCTCGGACTCGAGGATGGCGCGCGCATCGGCATCGCGGGCCTTCTGGTCGTTGCTGTTCACGCGCGGCGCGTTCGGTGGCGATGCCGAGGGCGCGCTGCCCCCGGCAGGCGCTGCGGCACCACCCGCAGCGGCGGCAGGGCGCGCGCCCTGCACCACGGTGACGTTGCCGCCTTCGACCAGCTTGCAGCCGCGCTCCTTGGCCTGGGTGGTGTTGTTCGTGTACTCGTTGCCACAGCGGTAGATGCGGTCCTGCGCCCAGCCGGCCACCGGGGCCAGGGCAGCAAGCAACAACAGGGTGGTGACAGTCTTCTTCATGGAAATTCCTCGCGCAGCAGCTTATGCAGGGGATAGCCAGAGAGTATCCCCCAATCACCCCGCATCGCCAATTGCGCAAGTGCTGCGGCCATGGGGGTTTGCAGTCGGGCCTTGGGGCCAACGGCAGGCCAGGGGCAAGGCGGCAGGCACTGTGCCCCTGCTGTACAGAGGCGCCGCAGCCACGGTTGGTTCCGCAGCCGGTGTTGTGCCGGCGCCATGAAAAAAGGCGGCTTGCGCCGCCTTTTGGGGGTGTAACCGCCTGGAAGGGCCGATTACAGCGAGTAGTACATGTCGAACTCGACAGGGTGGGGAGCCATGCGGAAACGCGTGACTTCGCCCATCTTCAGCTCGATGTAGGCGTCGAGCATGGAGTCGGTGAACACGCCGCCCTTGGTCAGGAAGCTGCGGTCCTTGTCCAGGTACTCCAGGGCCTGGTCCAGGCTGTGGCAGACGGTAGGCACCAGCTTGTCTTCTTCTGGAGGCAGGTGGTACAGGTCCTTCGTGGCGGCTTCGCCGGGATGGATCTTGTTTTCCACGCCGTCCAGACCGGCCATCATCAGGGCCGAGAAGGCCAGGTAGGGGTTGGCCGATGGATCGGGGAAGCGCGCTTCGATGCGGCGGCCCTTGGGGTTGGCAACGTAAGGGATGCGGATCGAGGCCGAGCGGTTGCGGGCCGAGTAGGCCAGCTTCACAGGGGCTTCGAAGCCAGGCACCAGGCGCTTGTACGAGTTCGTGCCGGGGTTGGTGATGGCGTTCAGGGCACGGGCGTGCTTGATGATGCCGCCGATGTAGTACAGCGCGAAGTCCGACAGGCCGGCGTAGCCGTCGCCTGCAAACAGGTTCTTGCCGTCCTTCCAGATGGACTGGTGCACGTGCATGCCGGAACCGTTGTCGCCAGCGTAGGGCTTGGGCATGAAGGTGGCGGTCTTGCCGTAGGCGTTGGCCACGTTCCAGACCACGTACTTCAGGACCTGGGTCCAGTCGGCGCGCTCGACCAGCGTGCTGAACTTGGTACCGATTTCGTTCTGGCCGGCGCCTGCCACTTCGTGGTGGAACACTTCGACCGGGATGCCCAGGGATTCGAGGATCAGGGACATCTCGGCGCGCATGTCCTGCGTGCTGTCGACGGGAGGCACAGGGAAGTAGCCGCCCTTGACGGTGGGACGGTGGCCACGGTTGCCGCCTTCGAGCTTGGCGCCCGAGTTCCAGGGGGCTTCGTATTCTTCGATTTCGCTGAACACGCGGCCGGGTTCGTTGGACCAGCGCACGCCGTCGAAGATGAAGAATTCTGGCTCTGGGCCGAAGAAGGCGGTGTCGCCCAGGCCAGAGGCCTTGAGGTAGGCTTCGGCGCGCTTGGCGATGGAGCGGGGATCGCGGTCGTAGGCCTTGCCGTCACCGGGTTCGATCACATCGCACTGCAGGAACAGCGTGGTTTCTTCGAAGAAGGGGTCGATGTTGGCGGTGCTGGGGTCGGGCATGAGTTGCATGTCCGAAGCTTCGATGCCCTTCCAGCCAGCCACCGACGAACCGTCAAATGCGTGGCCCGACGTGAACTTGTCTTCGTCGAAGTGCGAAACCGGCACGGTCACGTGCTGTTCCTTGCCTCGGGTGTCGGTAAAACGGAAGTCAACGAACTTGACTTCGTTTTCCTTCACCATCTTCATCACGTCTGCAACGGTCTTGGCCATCAGGTTCTCCTGGGTAAAGCGCTTGTTGAAAAAAGAATTTGCCGAAATAAAAGCAGTTTGCGTGCCAGCGGGGTGCAATCACCGCACTATCGCGGAGCAGCGGCCCTACCTGGGATCCGGCCAGGGCCACCGAATGCACAATATTGGTGCAATCCAACAACCCCTGCTGCACATCACAGGTTGCGCACCATTTCGGGGCCAAGTTCTGCACCAAATTCGTGCAGACCATTTTTGAGGTCCGTCCATGCCGCGGGGAGCGCCTGCGCCGGGCCTTTGACGCCCAGCTCGATATGCCGCCCGTATTGTGGATGATCCACGCTGGGCAAACTGAACACCCGAACGCCTTGGTGCGATTTTTCTATCTGCTCCATCAGCGGGGTGAGTGCAGCCTCCATGGCACCGAAGACCACGACCGAATGCTCGGTCTGCGGCGTGCGGTTGAAATGATCGGGATACAAGGTGTCCAGCACCCACTCGATCATGGGCCAGGCCATCACCGGAAAGCCGGGCACGAAATGCACCGCCCCGCCCTGCCCGCCCGGGCTCGCACAGCTGAAGCCCGGAATCTTGTTGTAGGGGTTGGGAATGGTCTGCGCACCGACCGGGAACATGCCCATGTTGAGCCGGTGCACGTTGTCGTGGCGCTCGGGCTCGTAGGGCAGGCCCTGCTCGCGCGCCACGTCCTGCATGCGCTCGCGGATCAGGCGCTCGGCCTCGGGGTGCAGCGCCAGGCCCACGCCCAGCGCACGCGCCGCGCACTGGCGTGTATGGTCGTCCGGCGTGGCGCCGATGCCGCCGCACGAGAACACCACGTCGCCCGAGGCAAAGGCGCGCTGCAAGGTGGCTGTGATGCGTGCCGGGTCGTCCCCCACGTAGTCGGCATAGGACAGGGACAGACCGCGCGCAGCGAGCAGCTCGATGGTCTTGGGCATGTGCTTGTCGGCGCGCTTGCCCGAGAGGATTTCGTCGCCGACGATGATGAGGCCGAAGGTGGGGGTCATGGGGTGCGGGGATCGGTAGGAAGGGCGCCAGGTGCCGCAAGGCTGGCCGCAGGCGGTGCGGTGTCTTCAATGGCCGGCGCGGGGGCCAGCGTATCGAGCGGCAGGCGCGACGGCACGGGCATGGTGGCCCGCACATCGTCTTCGCGCAGCTCTTGCAGGGCCGCCAGGCAGAAATGGGTGAACCACAGCGACGAGAAGGCGAACACCAGCATGTAGATCCAGATGGCCAGCGGCACCAGGACGGCAAAGGCCGCCACGAACAGCACGCCCGAGGCCCAGACGATGCTGGGCGCTGCGCCCAGGTAACCGGTGATGATGCCGATGCCCAGCAGGCTGGCGCGGTGGCGCTCGAACAGGCGCTTGCGCTCCTCCTTGCTGGCATGCTCGGCCAGAGCATCGAAGGCCATCACGCGGTAGGTGAGCCAGCCCCAGATCAACGGCGGCAGCACCAGCACCAGGGGCGGCACCAGCCACAGCGGCACCGACACGGCCAGCGCCACCAGCGCCATGGCCGTGGAGCCCACGGACCAGGCCAGGCTGGCGAAGAAGGAACCACCCTTCTTGCGCACCAGTTCGGGAAAGCGCCGCTCGGCCACCAGCGTGACCAGGGCCGGCGTCATGAGCACGGCCACGAGCAGCAGCGACACCACCACCAGCACCGGTGTCGCCGTGAGGATGACCATCATGGGTGCCAGCACCCCGACCACCCGGCCCAGGCCCCAGCCTTCGAGCCAGCTCCAGAAATTCTTGAGCATGGGCGAGCTCTCCAGAAGTGAGTGCATGCTCTGCACCGCCGCATCCCAGTAGAAATAGCCCAGGCCGAAGGCCAGCAGCGCCATCAGCAGCAATGGCAGCAGCGACAGGAGGATGACGCGCGGGCGCATGCAATAGGCCGCAGCGCGCCAGAAGGAGTCCAGTAACAGTCCCATGCGCGTGAGCATACCGCGAGCCCTGGCTTCTGCCGATGACATCCTTGCGGTGCTATGGACCCTTCACCGCCGCATCGACAGGCTTGGCGAATTCGCCGAGCACGGCCCCTGCAATGGCCGAAAAGGCCTGGCCCGCTACCTCCAGCGTGCTGCTGCGTTCGCCCGAGCCGCAAAACACGGCCGGCAATGCGGGCACCTGGCGGTCCACCAGCACCCGCACACCGTCCTGCTGCACGAAGGGGCCCACGCCACCGGCCTGCATGCCCAGGCGCTCGCGCAGCAACTCCTCGCCCAAGGGGGTGAGCTTGGCGCGGGAGGTACCCACAGCCCGCGCGACGGCCCCATAGTCCACCGCGTCGGCGGCGCACAAGGCCACCAGCACGATGCCGCCATCGCCTGCCTGGAAGGCCAGCGTCTTGACCATCTGCTGCACCGGAAAGCCGAGCGCCATGAACTGCTGCGTGGTGTGCGCCTCGGCGTGTTCATGCAACCGATAGGCCACCTGGGCCTGCGCCAGAAGGGTGGCCGAGACGGGGGCGAGGGGCATGGTGGGGGACTCCTTCCTTTTCGGGCCTGCCGTTCAGGCCCTTCGAGGCCGCAGCATAGCGGTCCCCGTCGTGGCCGGCATCACGCAGCCGCCGCCTTTGGCCTGGCACCCCGGGTGGCCAGCCAGCACAGGACGGAGCCCGCGCACACCATGCAGGCACCCTGCCAGAACGACCAGGGCAGCGGCGTGCGCAGCAGCAGCCCGGCCAGCGCGGCCGACAGCACCGGCGTGAAGTACGAAGCACCAGCCAGGATGGTCATGTTGCCGTGCAGGATGCCGACGTTCCACGCGGCATAGCCAAAGCCCATGGCGGCAGCCGCCATCGCCAGGTACAGGGCGGCCTGCAGGCTCCACTGCATAGCCCCCTCGTCGGCGAAGAAGAGGTACTTCACCCACAGCGCCAGGGCCGTGAGCATGAAGAACAGCGTGACGCCGTTCTTGCCACCCGCGATGCGGGCGGTGACCGTGCAGTAGGCCGCCCAGATCAAGGCGCCGGCAAACGCCAGGCCGTAGCTCAGGGGGTTGAGCTGTACGTTCTGCACCATGCCCGGCAGGTCCAGGCCTTTCTCGCCGCCCAGCACCCAGGCGATGCCCAGCAGGCACAGGATAAAGCCCGGCACGATGAGCGCATTGGCGCGCTGGCGGTTGAACACGATGGCGGCCAGCAGGGTGAAGCTGGGCCACAGGTAGTTGACCATGCCGACCTCGATGGCCTGGCGCGCATTGCTCGCATAGCCGATGGACAGCGACAGGCACAGCTCGTAAGAGACGAAAAGCACGCTGCCCCAGGCGAGGTAGCGGCGCGGGAACTCCCACACCCGGCCCAGGCCCACCGTGGCCAGCAGCAGCACCGAGGCCAGCGAATACATCAGCGCCGCGCCGCCCACCGGGCCCAGGTGCTCGCTCAGGCCACGGATCGATCCCACCACCGCGCCCCACAACAGGACGGCGACCAGGCCGATGCCCGTCGCGCTGTTCTTGCTCATCATGCTGCCGAATACCCCAGAAAAAGAAAACGCCACGCTCGGAGCGTGGCGCCTTCGACCTTACCACCCGCAGGGCGGGTTTCAGGCCTTGGACTGTGCCACGGCGGTGGCGGGCACGGCAGCCGCCTCGCGCCGCGCATAGCGCTGCGCCAGCACGCCGCAGACCATGAGCTGCATCTGGTGGAACAGCATCAGTGGCAGCACGATGGCGCCCGCCACGTTGGCAGCGAACAGCACGTTGGCCATGGGCACGCCGCTCACCAGGCTCTTCTTGGAGCCGCAGAAGACGATGGTGATCTCGTCCTCCTTGGAAAAGCCCAGGCGCCGAGCGCTCCAGGTGGTGAGCGTGAGCACCAGTGCCAGCAGCACGGCGCACACGGCCAGCAGACCGGCCAGGGCCATGGGAGGCACCTGGGACCACAGCCCGTCGATCACGGCGTGGCTGAAGGCGGCATACACCACGAGCAGGATGGAGCCCTGGTCCACCACCTTCATGACCGCCGCACGCTGCTGCAAAAAGCCGCTGATCCAGGGGCGCAGCAGGTGGCCGATGGCAAAGGGCAGCAGCAGTTGCACGCCGATGCGGCCCATGGCGGCCAGCGGGTCGCCCATGGCGGCGTTCTGCGACATCAGCAGGCCCACCAGCAGCGGCGTGAAGGCCACACCCAGCAGGGTGGACGCCGAGGCGCTGCACACTGCTGCAGGGATGTTGCCGCGCGCCATGGAGACAAAGGCGATCGCCGACTGCACCGTGGCAGGCAGCGCGCACAGGTAGAGGATGCCGGTGTACAGGTCGCGCGTGACCAGCGGCTCCAGCACCGGCCGCAGCGCCCAGCCCAGCAGCGGGAACAGCACGAAGGTGCTGGCCACCACAACCAGGTGCAGGCGCCAGTGGCCGATGCCGGCCAGGATGGACTGGCGCGAGAGCTTGGCGCCATGCAGGAAGAACAGCAGGCTCACGGCCGCCGTGGTGGCCACTTCAAGCACTTTGGCGAAAGCCCCGGACGCCGGCAGCAGGCTGGCCGTGATGACCGTGGCGACGAGGTAGAGCGTGAAATTGTCGGGGAGCAGGCGGGAGCGGGCCATGGATGTGGGGGCGTGAACGCCCATTGAGAAACGGTACACATCGATTGGACCGTGTTTGCCGACCAAAGAGAAATGGATTGATTTGATGAATTTATAATTTCAAATCATGAATCCCAGCTTGCGCCAGCTCCGGGTGTTCCAGGCCGTGGCCCTGCACAGCAGCTTCACGCGCGCCGGCGACCAGATCGGCCTGACCCAGCCGGCCGTGAGCCGCTGCGTGACCGAGCTGGAGCAGCACCTGGGCATCAAACTGCTGGACCGCACCACGCGCGAGGTGGTGCTGACCGAGGCCGGCCGCAGCCTGGCCGTGCGCCTGCAGCGCGTGCTGGAAGACCTGGACACCATGCTGCTCGATGTGCGCGGCCTGGCCACGCAGCGCCAGGGCCGCGTGCGCGTGGCCAGCAGCCCCACCCTGTCGGCCAACCTGCTGCCCGAGTGCATCGCGCGTTGCCGCCAGGAGCACCCGGGGCTGGAGCTGCTGCTGCTGGACCGCATGCAGCACGATGCGCTGGCCAGCGTGCTCTCGGGCGAGGTGGACTTCGGCGTGGTGATCGAGCCCGAGCCTGGGCGCAGCGACGAGCTGCATGCCGAGCCCATCCTGTCCGAACCCTTCTGCCTGGTCTGCCCACCCACGCACCGGCTGGCGCGCCAGCGCAGCGTGCGCTGGGCCGCGCTGCACGGAGAGCCGCTGGTGCTGCTGGACCACGCCTCGGGCAGCCGCCGGCTGATCGACGATGCGCTGCGCGGGCATGGCGTGCAGGCGCCCGTGGCGCAGGAGGTCGGCCATGTGACCACCATCTTCCGCATGCTCGATGCGGGCCTGGGCATTTCGGTCGTGCCCACGCTGGCCCTGCCCCCTGCGGGCCTTCAAGGCCTGGAGGTGCGACCGCTCACACCGCGCGTGGAGCGCGCCATCGTGCTGGTGCGCCGGGCCAATCGCGCGCTGGCACCGGTCGCCGAAGTGGCCTGGGCGCTGGTACGCGACGTTGCGGCCAGCAGGGGCTAAGCCTTGCCCACCAGCCGCAGCACCCCGCGCCACTGCTGCGACCAGAAGCCGCGACCATAGTCGCGCACGCGGCCATCGGGCCCGGGCTCTACCTGGTCGCGCACGCCCGTGGGGTCGTAGCGCTGCTCGAAGTTGGCCGTGCGCATGAGCATGTCCCACCAGGGCAGCAGCACGCCGAAGTTGTGGCCGCCCAGCACCACGCGCGGGGCCTTTTCGCCCGCGGCGGGGGGCTTGACGGTCTCGTGCCCGATGCCGATGCTGTGGTGCAGGCGGTGAAAGCGCGGGCTTACCCACAGGCGCTCACCCACGCGGCCGAACCACAGGCGCACATTGGCATGCTGGAAGCTCTCGCTGAGCTGCGTGATGGCGACGATGGCCACGAACTGCCCTGGCGCCACGCCGATGAGCTGGGCCACGACCACGAGAATGGTGTCGCGCAGCATGTCGTCCAGCAGGTGGTTGCGGTTGTCGCTCCACATCGTCATCTGCTGCTGCGCATGGTGCAGCGAGTGCAGTTTCCACCACCACTCGAAATGGTGCTGGCCGCGGTGGATCCAGTAGTCCACGAAGTCGAACACCACCAGGTACAGCAACAGGCTGACCCAGGCCACGTCGGTCACACCAGGCCAGAGGCCGTCGAGGTGGAAAGTGCTGATGCCCGACATGCGTGCCGCGCCGAACAGCGCATCCATCAGCGGGTCGATGGCAAAGAACAGACCCACGCGGAACAGGCCCAGGCGGTGCAGCAGGGTGTAGAGGATGTCGGTGCGGATGGTGGCGCGGTTGGTCACCGGCTCCACGGGACGCCAGCGCTGGATGGGGCCGATGACGGCGATGATCACCGCCAGCTGCAGCAGGCCGACCAGCAGCCAGCCGGTGGCGTCATAGCCATCCTCGAGCAGATTGCCCAGGCCGCCTGCGAACATCAGGGGCTGCACCACGGTCTCGAACAGCCATTGCTGCGCCCCGTCGAAAATCGCGCTCAACCACTCCATTGCCTTGCCCGCTCCTGTTGCTGTCGCCTGATGTGCCGTGGGTCAGTGCCGCGACTCACCGCACGGTCTTTGTAGCGTAGTCCGGGTGCTCGCGCAGTGTCCTGAAGCAAAAGCCACGCTCTTTCAGCCCCACGATCAGGGGCTCCAGCACGGCGGGCGCCCAGGGGTCGGTGCGCGACCAGATGCCCAGGTGGGCCAGCAGGATGTCGCCGGCCCGGATGTCGCGCAGCGCCTTGCGCAGCAGTGCCTCGTTGCTGGCCTGCGCGGTGGACAGCTCGTCCCCCAGAAAGCCCGCCGGCGACCAGCCCACATGCGTGTAGCCACAGGCCTGGGCACTGGCGATCAGCCGGGGCGAGGTCTTGCCGCCCGGCGCCCGGAACAGCGCCATCGGCTTTTGCCCCGTAAGGGCCTGCAGGCGGTCCGCGGCCTTGGCGATCTCGGCGCAGTATTCGGCCGCCGTCATGGTGAAGTCCTGCCCCGCGCGCGGGCCGGCCGAGGGCCGCACCTTGAACAGGGGCTTGTCCGGGGTGCCCAGGTCGCCACGCCAGTAGGTATGGTCCCAGGTGTGGGAGGCAAAGGCATGGCCTTCGGCGGCCCGGGCGCGCCACCAAGGCGCCCAGTGCTCACCCAGGCTGCCGTCGCCTTCTTTCGTGCGCTCCTGGGCCGCGAAAAAGGTCACCTGTACGTTCTGGCGCTTGAGCACGTCGGCCATCAGCGGGGCCACTTCCATGTGGCCCGTGTCCAGTGTCAGGTAGACGGGCTTGGCACAGCGACTGTCGCTGGTCTGCGCCTGGCCGGCAGGCATCCCGGCCAGCAGGGCCAGGGGCAGCAATAGGGCCCGCAGGCGCCCGGGGGTCATGCAGCGGCTACCGCGGAGCGTGCTGCAGCGTCCACACGCCATGCGGGGACTTGCCCACCGGCACCTGGCGCACGACCTTCTTGGCCTCGGTGTCCACCACCGAGAGCTTGCGCGCCCAGCGCGAGCTCACGTAGATCCAGCGGCCATCGGCCGAGACCTCCATGCAGTCGGGCCCGCCGGGCACGGGGTAGCTGTCCACCACGGCCATGCTGGCCATGTCGATCTTGCTGACCGAATTGGCAACGCGGTTGCTCACATACAGGTGCTTGCCGTCGCCCGCCGCGCGGAAGGCGTGCGCGCCGTTGCCGGTCTTGATCTTGCGGACGCTGCGCGGCTCCCGGCCCGAGACGTCGAAGACCTCGACGCTGTCGCTGCCCGTGAGGCCCACGAACACATGCTTGTCGTCCGAGGTACCGTAGACGTCGGCCGGCATGGGGCCGGTCTTCATGCGCCACTTGACCACCTGGGTGGCGATGTCGATGGCCACCAGTTCATCACTGTCCTGCATGGACACATAGACCGTGGTACTGCGGCTGTCGATCCACATGTGGCTCGGGGTGCGCGCAGTGTTCACGCGCGCCACCAGCGTGGGCTCCTTGCCGTCCCAGCGGTAGAAGTCCACGTGGTTGAGCCGGTTGGCCGCCGTGATCAGCCACTTCATGTCGGGCGTGAAGCGCAGGTGGTAGGGGTCGACGATGCCGCGCACCGTGCGCTGCACCTGCGCCGTGCGCGGGTCCAGGAAGGTCAGCGTGTCACCCAGCGCATTGGCCACGATGAGCGAACGCTCATCGGGCGTGAGGTACAGGTGGTGCGGCTCCTTGCCGGTGGGGATGCGCGAGGTTTCCGTCCAGGTCAGCGGATCGATCACGCTGACATTGGCCTCCAGCGAATTGAGCACAAAAATCGGAGGCGGCGCCGTCTGTGCGCTGGCTGCCGCACCGGCGCCCCACAGCAGGACCATCGCGGCCAGGGCGGCGCGTGCACGCGCGGGAAAAAGGATCTTCACAAACAACCAAGCACTTTCAGGACAGTTTGCAAGTGTAGCGCCGGGAGTCCGGCCTCCATGCCGCAAGGCGTAACATCTGCACAGGGACAAGCCCTGGATCAAGGAAGTTCCGTATTTTTCACGGATTTCCCGGCCTGTGGACCGTGCCGCACGGCATTCAGAGCGGCGATGCCACCAGCACCTCAAGGTCTTGCGCACTGAGCCAGCGCCATTGGCCGGGCGCCAGATCCTGCGGCAAGGGCATGCGGCCGATCTGCGAGCGGTGCAGCCCCTCCACACGGTTGCCCACGGCAGCCAGCATGCGCTTGACCTGGTGGTACTTGCCCTCGGTCAGCGTCAGGTCCAGGCGGTGCGTATCCACCTGCACGCAGGCAGCGGCACGCACGGGTTTGGGATCGTCGTCGAGCACCACGCCGGCCAGCAGCTTCTGGACCTGGGCCTCGTCCACGGGGTGTTTGGTCGTCACCTGGTAGACCTTGGGCACATGCTTCTTGGGCGAGCTCATGCGGTGGATGAACTGGCCATCGTCGCTGAGCAGCAGCATGCCTGTGGTGTCCTGGTCGAGCCGGCCCACGGCCTGGATGCCCTGCACGGCCGTCTTGCTCGGACGCTGGCGCAACGGTGCCGGCAGCAGGGTGTAGATGCTCGGGTAGGTCGATGGCTTTTGCGAGCACTCGGTGCCCGCCGGCTTGTGCAGCAGCACATAGGCCTTTTCCTGGTACGGCCAGTCCACCCCCTGCACACGCAGGTGCAAGCCCTCGGGATCGAAATCGGCTGCCGCCTCGGTACAGGGCAGGTAGTCACCATGCACCCCATTGGTGCTCACGGCCACCCACCCCTGCTGCACCAAACCGGCGCACACGCGCCGGGTGCCAAAGCCCTGGGAATACAGAATGTCTTGCAGCTGCATGGTGATCGAAGGGAGAAGAGAGGTGGTGGACGAAGAAGCAAAAACGCAAGCCTGGCTGGCCCGCAACCGGGGCCTGTACCCTGCAGCCCGCGGGCTTTGCATTCCCCAAAGCAAACGCCCCCAATACCAAATGGTACTGGGGGCGGTTGGGGCTGTAAGAGCCTGACGATGACCTACTTTCACACGGGAACCCGCACTA
>NZ_JACHLK010000011.1 GCF_014207955.1 Acidovorax soli | reverse complement strand
CCCACCTGATCGAGCCCGACGAGCACGCCCCTCTCGCGCCGCAGCACACTGTCCACACCACCTTGGCGCAGGCGCTCCTGCAGCTGTACGGGGTCGCCCTGGACCATCAGCGTGCCGTCGCGCTGCATTCGCATCTGCTCGGAGTCGGTTGGCTGCGCTGAGACAGTCGTAGCACCGACTTGCGGAGGTTGTGCGCTGCGGGTGCTGAACCGTGCCCGGCCAACGTTCTTCATCTCGCCGCCTGCCGCCCCTGCGTGGTCGATGGCGCGGATCACAAAGCGCTCGGCCTCGCTGTAGGTCATCGCCCGGATGGCATCTGCCAGGCTGTGCATGCCCATGCGGTCTGCAAGGCTGGCCAGCCAACCTGCAAGCACTCTCACCTGCTCTCCGAGACGCAAGCCTGCCTGCATGCGCCCGCGCAGTTCCTCGGCCACCACGGCCAAGCCTTCCTCGATGGCCAGGGCTTCGTACTGCGCTGTCAGCTCGCTGCCGGTGAACCCGGCATCGCGCAGGGCCTGTAACTGCATCGCCGCTTCAGGAGCGTCTTTCTTCCAGTCCACCGCGTACTGATGCACCCTGGCGTCGCGCTTTGCCAGATCGAGCATGGCTTGCACATAATCACGCCGGGGCAAAATGTTGCTCAGCCCAGCATGGAACAGCTCATGAAAAACCGTCTCTCGAACCTGTATGGCCTGCCGATGATTCTCGACGACGATGGCAAGCCGATTCCCCGCCCATACACCCATTGCACCTTCCGGCGCGACTATCCCCAAGTCAGCGGCCCGCAGCACGACATCGACTGGTGGCGGGTTCCGGAGCCCCGACAAAGCCTGCTGCACAAGTTGCTGCACCTGTTCAAGCGATAGGCCTGGACCCTGGCCATTGCTGCGTGTGCTGAACCGAGGCGTCGCATCATCGGCAGCATCCCCACGCGCATTGCGCCGCTCTATCTCCTGGGCTAAACTGAACACGTCCTCAGCGGCGTGGTTCACGGCGCGAGCCGGGAGCTGCACACCATAGAGGGTTGTTCTAGGGTCGATCTTTCGTGGATCGGCTATCTCGCCAACCCACTCCCCCCGCTGAGGATCTTTTGTGTTCAATTCCAGCCCGTCCTCGTGGGCTGCAGCCTCCAACCACTGGGTGCTGGGGACATGCTCATTGAGTTCCACCGCCTCCACTGTGTACAGTGGGTTGGCCCGTCCTTCCTGCCCTGTTTCTTTGACGGTCAGCTTGACCAGCTTTGAGCGTCCACTCACCTGCATGTGTGCGAAGAAGCGGTGAACTGCGCGAATGTTCACATCCCCACTTCGGTCTTGCTTGCTCCAACCCAAAATTGCCTGTGAAAACAAGCTGTCCGCATTGGCCACGGCCATGGCATGCGTAGCAGGTGTCTCGGACTTGGCTACCGCCTTGCCGCTGAGCATCTTGTCGAGCGAATTGCGCGATACCACGGCCTTGAGACCCGTGGACTCGTTGGTCAGCTGTTTGCCCTGAAATTGCCTGGCCGCCTCCCGCGCTTCGCTGAAGGTCGAGGCCTTGCGTACTCTGGGCACACCTGTTCTGCTGAACAATAAGTTGCCACGTCGAACTGGAGGATCCTCCAGGTTGTGGTGGTCCGGCGGGGTCAGTACAATCAAACTCTTCCCGCCATCGCTCTGAGCGTTGGGATGCAGAGTAGAGATGACCTTCTCTACATTCATCGTGGCGGGAAACTTTTTGGCACTGACTGCTGCCAACTCCTTTTTCCCGGTGCGCATTTCGTCGAGGTACAGCACGGAACCGTCCCCCATATTCTTGATGTAGGCAATCTGCTGCTTGCCAAGGCGATTTGTCGTTCCCAAAACCACCTTGTCGGGCGCAGCTATCACGTCCGGCAACCGCAGCAAGTCCTGGTCGCTTAGCGGCAGCAGTCCACGGTACCGCGCGGATTTCTCGTCGTAGTGGTTCTTGATGATGTGGCGAACGGCAGACCCTTCAATCACGTGGCGGAAGCCAGCAATCTCCAGGCCGTGCGTCGCTAAATTCTCGACAAGCCAATCCGACGCATGGCCGAGCACGGCCTTCTGTGGCACATGACCGGGCTGTCTGGCGCTGTCGATTACCGCCTGGACGTCTCCGGGCACTTCCGTCCAGATCGCATCCAACTCGCGAGCATGCTCGGGGTTCTCCCGCTGCGCTATGCCCCATGCCAGATTCACCAAGTCCTGGCTGTCGAACAGGCCGGGTTGCCCGGTCAGTTTCTCGAAAACCGATCGCAATGCTGCCCGCACCCGCGCCAGCCAGCCCTGCACCGAGTTGTTCGGCATCAGCGCCGTAGGCTGCACGCCCAGCTCCATCGCCACCTGCACGGCATAGGGAAACAGTTCTTCACTGCTGTAGGCAGCAGCATCTGCGTTGTCTGGCCGCGAAGCCTGTACGCGCGCTGCGGCCTCGTCGTAGACCCGCCGCTCCAGGCTCCCCTCGGGCCTGTTTGCCCAACTGCCGATCACCCCGTGCAGTTGCCTCCACCTTGCTTCGCCCAGCACCGCCTTGCCATGCTTGTGCACCAGCTCGTGCGCGGCCACGGCCATCTCCTGGCCAGCTTCGATGTGGTCGGCGATGAGGAAGACGGTATTGGTGTTGGGGTCGTAAAAGCCCTGGACCAGACCTGTGTCCTGCGAGGCCATGTCCACCTCGCCGACCAGGGGCTCCCAGTGCGCCTGGATGTCGGCCGAGGTGGCCACCACCACACGGCCGCGACCCTCTGCCAGCAGGCCCATGCTGTTGGTGAGTTTGGCAACTGCGGCGCGCACCGATTGAACGGTGGCGGGCTTAGAGGGCAGGGCCCTGGCCCTGCTGAGGTTCTGATCCGGTGCGTTGCGGCTGAACTGCTGCTCCGACAGGGGGGAGGGCAGAGAGTAGTCCGCCGAGGCTGGAGCGCGTGGTGGCTGCTGCTGCAGCAACTGCCGCGCCTTGCGCACCTGGTCAAGCCCGACGAGCACGCCGCCCTCGCGCCGCAGCACGCGCTCCACGCCGCCTTGGCGCAGGCGCTCTTGCAGCTGTACGGAGTCGCCGCGGACCATCAGCGTGCCGTCGCGCTGCGTCTCCATGTCCGCCGCACTTGAGGAGGTCGGTGCTGGACCGCCCTCTGCAACCCTGCGCCCGCGGGTCAGCGAGAAGCCTGTGCCGCCCGTATGCACGCCCTGCTGGTGCAGCGTGCGTCCGGCATCGGGCAGCGCATCACGAAGGATGCCCGCAGCCAGTGCATCGCGCACAGGCTTGGACCCTATGTCGCCCGCGTCGCCTACCGCGAAAACGCTGCCCGAGCCTGATTGGCGCATGAAGCGGCGCACGGTGGCTGCCAGGTAGGGATAGTTGCGCGTGAGGATGCTGGCTGGGGCCTCGGAGATTGCGCGCACCTTGCCATCCGCGCCGGTGCCGATGAGCGTGATCCAGCCTGGCCGCTGCATGGACTTGCCCACGATGGCCAAGTCGTCCGATCCTGCGATCCTTTCGCCCAATACCGCCATGGGCTTGCTGGCCTTGAGCAACCTGTCCTCGCCGAAGTATCTGAATCGCACCATGGAGTCCGGCGAAGCGCCAGCGCTGGTCGGTTCGATAACAGCGTATTTGTTGCTGTTGATGACCACGTGGGCCAGCATTCCTGGCACATGCGCCTCCAGATCCGCTGTCGCATTCAGATCTTCTGGGCTGGGGCGCGGGTTACCTGACGGGTGGTTGTGCAGCACGTAGTAGCCATCTGCCCCCGTGCGTTGCATGTTGTCGCGGAACTCTTTGATGTACTCCGAAAACGTCATTCCGGCCGGTACCATTGGTGTCTCGCCTGGCAGCCGCGCACTGACACCGGTGGCATGCACCACCTGGCCATCTTTAATAAAGAAAACTCGGAACGTCTCGAACCGAGGATCGCGATACACCTGGGCCAGTTCGGCCAGGCGTTGCGGGCTGTCTACTTGCTCACCGAGGAGGGATTGGCTGCCGGCGCGTTCGATTCGCTCGGCGATTCCGACTCCCACGAGAGAGGCGGTTCTAGGCGGTACGGCATTACCAGGCCCCCGCACAGAGTCCAGGGCGGTAGCCCGGGAGCGACCAGTCGTGGATCCTCGGCCATCATCAGGTTGGGTGGGTTCTTGAACGCGTCCATCGTTATCACTGTAGCCGTTGCTATGGTTTTCTGCAACGAAGTCACTTTGGCTTGTTGCGACCTCCCTCCGCGCCACTGCAGACGTTGGGGGCGCAGCTCTGCTTCGATCTTGTGTGGACTGCGGGTTGCTGAACAATTGCCGTGCCTTGCCCACCTGATCGAGCCCGACGAGCACGCCGCCTTCGCGCCGCAGCACGCGGTCTACACCGCCGGCCCGCAGGCGCTCCTCCAACTGAACGGAATCGCCCTTGACCATCAGGGTGCCGTCGCGCTGCATCTCCATGACGGGCACGGGCTGGGACGCTGCAGCGCCGGTGGGGGAGCCATGCCGCCCCTCAGTACGAGGTGCACTGGCACCCACTGCGTTGGGGTCGGCTGTGGAGCCACCAGCCGTTGGCGCTTGGGTGGCAGCTGGCGCGAGCTGTGCTTCAGTTCCGCTCCAGGTCAAGGTGGCCGTTGCCGATGCGCGCTGAGACCCCCGATCCGCCCGCTTGCCGGCCGGTGCAGCGAGTGGGCGGCTGAGCACCTGCTGTGCCAGTGCCGCCTGGTCCACGGGCACCAGGGTCACGCCCGCGAATGGTTCGGCACCGCGTATGCCGCCAGCCTGCAGGTGCGCGAGGATGGTGGCCTGGTCGCCGCCGACGACGAGCATGCCGGAGTCCAATGCCTGGACCTGTGCGTCTATGGGGGCGGTGGTCGGGGGCTGGACCTGGGACGCTGCGGTGTGGCGGGCAGTGCCGTGCTGTGTGGTGGCTGGCGCTGTGTCTGGGGCGGTTGCTTGGGTGGAGGTGCCCGCCTGGTCCGCATCGCTGCTGGCCTGCTCTTGTGGCGGGGTGTCGACTCTTTGCCATGGGTGGCTGGTGCTGCCGATGCCGATATCGGTATTCGTCGCTGCGGCCGTGGCCGTGGTCGCCATCGCAGGCGTGGCCGATGGGGTGTTGCGGCTGGTGGTGTCTGGTGTGCTGGCTGCGGCATTCTGCTCGGGCAGGGCTGCGGCCTGGCGCAGTATCTCGGCCTCGGCGCGGGCCCTTTTGGCGGCGGCGGCCACGTCGGACCAGGTGGTTGCGCCGGGCGCGGGCTCGCCGGTGGGGCCCGCGGCCATGTCCGGCGCAGACGCTTGCCCGGCTGCCGGGGCGGCGTTGCCTGTGCCGGAGCCGGTGCCTGCGCTGCGCGCGAACTCTGCTGCTGGCGCGGTGCCTTCGGTCGTCGGTCCCGTCTTGTTGGCGGCCGCGTCCTGCTGGCTGGGCACTTGGGGGGGGGTGGGTTGGTTCTGTACGCGCGGTGTGTGCGTGGCGCCAGCGGCGTGTGTGCCGCCGCCCATGGCGGTGCCCATGGTGAATGCGAGCAGTCCGCGTTTGGCGGCTTCGTTGGCCGTGGGGGCCACGTCCGTGGCGATGGCTTCGCCGATCATCTGGCCGGAGTCTTCGATCACCTCCTGCGTGCCGTCGCGCAAGCCTGCCTTCAACGCACCAGCGGCGCCGCTGGCGAGGTCGCCTTTGGCGGCCTTGTCGGTTCCCTGGCGCATGGCCTGGCGCGCCAGCGCGGTCTCGGCGCCGCCGCCGGTGAGCTTGCCAGCGATGATGCTGAAGGGCACGCTGATACCTGCGGCGGTGTAGGCCTCTTCTGGCGAATGCCCCTTGTCCAGCAGGCCGGTGAACACGTCGGCGGCGTTCTGCGCGGCCGTGGCACCGATGCCTGCGGCCGTTTGCGCCGATGCCACGCGGGCGGCCAGGGCGGTCCTGTCCAGCGCCAGGGCTGTCCTGCCCAGTGTTGCTGCTTTGCCCGCGCCGGTTGCGACGCCGGCAGGCAGCAGCATGCTGCCCGCCGAGGGCAGCAGCTTGTCGGACACCGCGCCCTTGTTGCGTGCAAGCATCTCCATGGCGCTGACGTTCGGGTCGGCCCAGTCGACCTGGAAGTTGTGCTCCTGTGCCTTGGCGCGGTCGCTGCCCACCATGTCCTTGATGATCTGCGCCCGGGCAGCCATCGAGTCGGAAAAATCCTTGCCCACAGCATCGCCGGTGGCCATACGCACGATGTCGGCGCCCCCTTTCGCGGCGGTGGTGCCTATCTGCAAGGCCCCTGACAGCGCGTCTTGCGCCACCGACAGGGGGGTCATTGCGGGCACCGGGACCTTGGCGGCGTGTCGGGGGGCCTGCTGCACCGTGGACCCCAGTGCCTTTACCTCCTGCCCCGGCGCGACGCCAGCGGCGGCGCCTTCGCGGGCTGCGCGGCGGGCGAAGTCGGGGTGCTCGCCCTTGGCGATCAGCGCCCTGGTGCGCCCTTCCACACGGGTATCGAACAGGGCCGCCGTCGGCGATTCCGCCAAGAGGCCCTTGTCCGCCTGCGCGAATTGCGCGGCCCTTTCGCGTGCGAGCTGGCCCTGCCATCCGGGCAAGGCTTGCATGCGCTGGCGGTCCTGCGGGCTGGCGGCGTCCCAGGCGTTGTTGGCGGCCTTGCGTGTCTCGGGCCGCAGCGGCAAATCGCGGGAGGGCAGGTCTGGCGCCGGCAGCGCCGTGCGCTCAAAGACGCTACCTGCGCTGGGTGGCGCGGCCTGACCGGCAGCAGGTTCGGACTGGCTGGCCACCCAGTGTGCGGCAGCGCCGGTGCCCGGCAGCATCCGGGCCAGGGTCTTTGCGCCCGATGCCAGTTGGTTCTTCACCTCGTCCATGAAAGCCGTTTGGGGGGCTGGGGCCTGGCGGTACAGTCCGCTGCGCGGGTCGTCGGCAGCGCCCAGCCTGCCGTCCGGCGCGGCGGGAGACGAGCCATCGGCTTGTGGCGCGGCCTTGGGGCCTTGCCTTGCCGCTTGCAATGGCGGCGCCCCCGGTGCGGGCGTGCCAGCCTGGGCCCGTGGTGGCCTGGGCCTTGGCGCCGCCCCTGCAGGCCGTGCCGAGTGTTCGCGCGCTGGTGCAGGCCCCGGGGCGGGCATCTGCGCATCGGCCAGGGGTGGGGGAGAGAGGGCGGCGGCTGGTGGCGCCAAGGCAATATTGCCTCCCTGGCCTCCTTCTGCCTGGCGATACGAGGCCAGGGCCTGGGCGTAGTCGCCGCCAAAGGCTTCCAGGCGCGAGCGCAGCGAGGCCGCGGTGTCGAAGATAGAGTCGACCGAGCTGCCAGGGCCCAGTGCGCGCAGCACATCGGCATTCACCCCGTATTCGCGCGCGGCGGCATCCAGGGCTGCGTCAAGAGGTACTGGGCCGGGTGGCATGGGGGCGGGTGGGTCCGCAGGCCAGGCGGTCCAGGGCGAGAGGTCGTCATTGGGGGCGTAAGCCCCCCAGGCCTCTTCTTGCGAGGCCAGTTGGTACAGGTTCATGGAAAGGGCTCCGCGCGGCGACCGTGGTTTGGAACCTGTCGTGAACAGGTTCTTGGGGCCTGCCACTGTGTCGCGCGCACGGGGGGCGTGCACAGCTGCGGCATATATGCAGGGCATGCCTTTGGGCCCTGCCATGGGCTGCTTTTCTGGCAGGCGTTGGTCACGCCCAGACATGCCCACCTGGTGTGCTGACCCAGGCCGAACGCCGGTCAGGGAACTACCGCCCCAAAACCGCTACCTGGTTACCGGGCCCGGATGTTCGCCCTGAAAGACTGCATGGGCGCTTTGCCCGGCGCCGGCAGTGTACGGCGGGCCGAGCTGGGCGCGGGCGTGCGCGCGGTCAGCGATGTCTACGACGCGCTGGGCACGGTGCGCTGCGTCCAGGCGGGCCGGCAGGCGGCTACAGCGTGTGGTCGCTGTATGCGGTCTACCCGATCAGGCCCCAGCTCAAGCTGGCGCTGAACATCGACAACCTGTTCGACCGCGTGTACTGGGAGCGCGCGGGTACCGCCACGCGCAGCAACTGCTACGGGCTGCCGCGCAGTGTGATGTTGACGCTGCGGGCGAGTTTCTAAGGGCCGGGGTGGATCCTCCAATCAATTGACAAGGCGGGGTTGGGGGCATGCATCATGCCGTCGCACCCACCTTGGCGCGGGTGCGCAGCAGGCCCTTGCGCTTGCCCTGGGTGTAGAACACGGTCACATCCACCGTCTGCCCCGCAAGGTTGGCGATGGGGCAGCCCTGGGCGGTACCTTGCAGCACACCATCGACATAGCGGTCGCGGATGGGGATTTCCACGGACCGGCCATCGACCTCCAGCCGTACCGAAGTGGTGAGCAAGCCTTCTGGCACGCTGCCCGCCGGGCCGCTGATGGCGTAGCGCACCAGCAGGTTCTGGCAGGGCCCACCGAAGATTGTGGGCATGAAATCGACCCAGGGCGTCGCTTGCAACTGCAGGCCGCTGCGGGCCCCTTCGTCCTGGGTGGCCTCGGTCAGCCAGCGGCTGAGCGGCCCCAGGTCGAGCAACTGGCCGTTGCCCAGCGGTCCCATGTACAGCAGGTGCGGCGTGCCATGGGCATTGACGGCCAGCGTGTGGCCGCCGGGGTAGGCGCGCAGGTAGTAGGAGCTGCCGTCGCCCAGGCCCGGCGCGCCTGTGCCCTGTGCGGGGAAGGTGGCGGGCAGGGCCTTTTCTGCCCAGTCCAGCACCTGGGCCGCATCGTTGGCCGGCCCCAGGCCCTTGACCGCCATGGGCGCGGCAGAGCCCTGCGGGCGGCAGACAGTGATGTCAGCGACGGGCCCCCACGAGACAGGGTGCTGTGGGTAGATGCCGCCCAGCACGCGGCAGATCTCGCTGCTCCAGCCCGCGCCTTCGCCCCAGCACTGCACATAGCCGCCTTGCAGTGCCGCGCATGCGGCCGTCTGCCCGGCACTGATGGCCGTGGCATCCGTGATGCCGGTGACCAGGCCGGTGGCGGCACCACCCAGGGCGGTGCCCAACTGGCCGTTGGTGTTGTTGCCCCAGCATTTCACGGTGCCGTTCACCAACAACGCACAGGTAAAGCCGTTGCCGACGGTGACAGCCTTGGCCGCAGCGCCCAGGCTCGTCACTTCGATCGGGGTGGTCTGTGCGCCATTGCCGGCGGGCACGCCCAGTTCGCCAAAGCGGTTGCCGCCCCAGCACGATACTTTGCCCTCCTTGCGCAGCACGCAGGCGTGGCCGTCGAAGAGGGCCACTTCCACGGCATCGCTGATACCCGGTACGGCACGTGGCGTGGCCGGTGCATCGGCAGCGCCCGCCAGGCCGCTGCCGGTGCCCACGCACAGCACGCGCCCATCGTCCTGCACCGCGCAGGTCGCGCTTTTGCCGGCTGCGGCATGCTTGGCGTTGGGTATGCCCGGGATCGGCGTGGGTTTTGCCACGGCTGATCGGACGGGCTCGCCGAGCTGCCCCTGGCTGGCATCGCCCCAGCAGACAAGCCTCCCCCAGTCGACAGCACAGGCGTGCCGTGCGCCCAGTGTGATCTGGTTGGGGTTGTAGACACCCTCTACCCACTGGCCCTTGGGCTCGACCGTGGCCGCGCCCAGTTGCCCCACATCATTGTTGCCCCAGCAGCGCACGCCGCTGGATAGCTGCGCACAGCTGAAATCGAGGCCCACCCGGATGTCCTTGAGCGTATAGGTCTCCTGGCCCTGCACCGGCAGGCTGCCCCAGCAGGTGGCTTGGCTGGTGTCGGCCACCGAGCAGCCGTGGGTGGTGCCCATGCTCACGGTGGTGGCACTGGCCGCTGACGGCGCAAAGGCCGCGGGGATGGCGAGCGCCGCAATGGCCAATGCCCTGCGCACCAGCCGCGGTGCACGCACCGGGGTGTGTCTGTCGTCCATGGTCCTCAACCTCTCGGAATGTTGTCGGGCAATTCTAGGAACGCAGGGGCTTGGCACATGTGGCTGCGGTCACAGGCCCCATGTAACGAAATGCGGTGCAGCCACCCTAGAATCCCTCTCCAATACCAACGATGCCACGCCTGGGAGGGTACCGAGCATGAGTTACACGCTTCAACTGTGGGAAAAGCCAGTTGACTGGCCCTGGCCGACCACCAAGAAGGAGGCCGACGAGCAGTTCGAGCGCGTTTCGGACAGCCCGCCACCAGGGCAGAACCCCAAGTTCCTGGAGTGGGGGCGGGTGCTGCAGGAGCGCTACCCAGAAGCAATGGACGTGTGGCTCGATGGCAGCGAGGACGGTGTCACCGACGACGCCACGCTGGGCTTTGGCATCAACACCCGCACGGAGCATTGGGACGCGGCCTTCAACCTGGCCTGGGATCAGGCCACCCGGCTGGGCCTGAACCTGTACGACCCGCAAAGCGGCGTGCACTACCTGGGCAATGGCGACACGCCCGAGGAGCCCGACCTGCAGGTCCGCCACGCCGAGGCCGCGCGCAAGGCCGGCGACCTGGACACGGCCTGGGCCGAATACCGCCGCCATGCCGTGCGCGGCAACCCGCACGCCCTGTATGCGCTGGGCCGGGCGCTGCGCTTCGGCACGCTGGACCGGCGCCGCCACTTCGAGCTGGCCGCCGCGCTGCAGATGATGGGCGCGCACGACCGGGCCACGCGGGAGGACGCCGAGGCTTTTTACGAGCGCTTTCCGGCCGAGGCCAAGGGGCGGGGCTCGATTTCGAATGGGCCCCGGCCGCGCGCGCCCTGGTGGCCGCGGTGGCGGCGATCCCGCTGGTCGGCATGGCCGTGTGCATCTGGATGCTGATGCGCTCGTTTCGCGGGCGGGGGTGAGTCCGCAGGCTCGCCCTGCGGCAGCCGGCAAGCATATGCACCCCGGACGCCGCGGCGCCCGGAGTGCATGCATTCAGGCCGGTATCAGACCAAGGCCTTGTTGAAGGTGGCCAAGAGGCGTGCCCAGGCGCGGTCGGCCTGGGCGGCGTCGTAAACGCGGGTGTCGGGCGGGCACCAGCCGTGTGCTGCCGGGTAGACCTCGACTTCGGCCTGCAGCTTGGCGCCTTCGAATGCGGTGCGCAGGCTGGTCTTGGCCTCGGGGTCCTTGGTGTCGTCGTTCTCGGCAATCGCAATCAGGTACTGCGCCTTGGTCTGTGCCACCAGGCGGTGGGGGCTCTCTGGCGCTGGCGTCACCATGGCAGCGCCATGGAAGCTGGCCACCGCACCCACACGGCCCGCCGCCACCAGGGCCGTGCGCACCGCAATCGGCCCGCCCATGCAGTAGCCGGTGGTGCCGATCTTGCGCGCCTTGTCCACCTCGGCCTGGGCGTCGAGCCAGGCCACGAAGGTCTTGCCGTCGCTCAGGTGCATGGCTGGCGTCAGGGCCTGCATCAGGGGCAGCACTTCGGCAATCGGCGTCTGGCCGCCCTGGGGCGCGGTGGGCGCCTTCTTCTGTCGGTAGAACGGGTTGACGACCAGCACGCTGTAGCCCGACTCGGCCAGGCGCTTGCCCATCTGGCGGAAGGCAGGGCGCAGGCCGAACACGTCGGGCCAGACCAGCACACCGGGGGCAGAGCCCGATGTGGGGGCGACAAAGTAGGCATCGCAGGTTCCGTCCGGCGTGGTGATGGTCACGTCGCGCTCGGCCACTGCAGCTGCATTGGCCACCGCGGGCAGGGTGGTCAGCAGGCCGGCCGATGCCGCCCACGCAGCGAAGTCGCGGCGGGTGTACTTGTGGAGATCGTCATGGTCATTTGAATCGCACATGGTGGTCCAGCTCCTTTTCGGTCAAAACAAACAGTTGCGGCAGGGCGTGCCATGGTACGTGACATCCAGGAATGCTGCAGGCTCTTTGGTGCCATGGTGTGGTGCCTTGGGGGGCAGCCCAAAGCACCCACAAATTGCATGGCAAACGCGAAATGGGCCGATTCAGGGGCTGCGCTTAGGATGGCTGCGAGGGAGTTTTCGAGCCATAACAAAGACGACAACATGAGAGACCACAGCAGCCCCAGGGCCCTGGCGCAACCGTTGACAGCGGCAGGCCCCAACACGGCGGGAGCCGCGCCCCATCGCACCACAGAGCAGGAGAAACAGCCGCCTGCCCGCCGCAGAAGCCGAGAAGAACTCGCTGCCGCCCACCAGCGTGCGCAGGCGCGGGTGCGTACCGAGGTGCAACGGCAGATGGATACGGAGCGCCGCGACCTGGTGCGCAAGTTCCAGCAGCGCTTTCACCAAAAGAGCCTGGCCAGGCCGGCTGCAAGGCCTCTGCGGCTGCCCTACCGCTTTGCCGTGCCCCTGGTGGCCGTGCTAGTCTTCATCTTTGGGGGCGCCTGGTTCGAGATGTCGCGGGGCGGCGAATTCCTGGCCACCGGCAATGCTGCATTGCGCGCGGCAACCCCGTGGGTGGTGCTGGCGGCGATACCTGCGTGGTACTGGGTGCTGTGCCGGGCAGAGGTCTGGGCGCCACGCGTGTATGAGGACATGCCCACCTGGTTCGTGCGGCGAATGGTCGTCTTCCCCTTTGCCGCGTTGCTGGCGGCGGCTGCTGTTGGCGCTGCGCCCTGGGGCTGGGCCGCCTACCTGGGCGGCCTGTCGGGCACGGCCTCGCGCATGGAGGTGCGCGTCGTGTCGGTGGATGCACCGCGCCGCTCCAGCCGCTGCCAGCAGCATGCCAGCGTGGAGCTTCGCGGCGCCGTGGCCCGCGTCTGCGTGCACACCGCCACTGTCGGTGCAGTGCCCCGTGTGGGGGATATCCTGGTGGTGTCCGGTCGCGTTTCGCGCTGGGGCGTGCGTGTGGAGTCGGTCCATGCGAAATGAGTCCTCTGCCCGCGAGTCATCGTCATCGCCAGCGTTCGGCGATGTGCCTCGGCGCTCAGACCCCAGCCCCGGTGCGGGCGACGCCATCGACCGTTTGGGGCCCGAGGTGGCGACCGTCCTGCGGGAAGGCCTCGCGCTGGAGCGCAAGGGGCTGTTGGATGCGCAGGCGACTGAGCGCATCGAGGCGCGGCTGCAGGCGCTCTACGAGGCCCAGATGCAAGATTTGATGGACCGGCAAGAGAGCGCGCCTTCGGCCAGCGAGAGCCGCTTGGCGCCAAAGCAATCCACCTCCGGTGAGGAGTGGCGGCCGGGGTACAGGGCGTCGGACCCGGAGTTTGCAGCCCGCATGGAGGCACTGCAGCAACGGACCGATGAGACCCTGCGCGAAATAGATCGGAGCCTGCAAGAAGCGAGAGACCGAAGTCTGGCCTTCCGGGCAAAGTATGGGATCGTCGAGCCGGCCCGCCGAGGCCCGCCATTGCCCTTGGCGTTCAGCGTGCCACTGGCAATTGCGGGCGTCCTGGGCGCCGCTAGCGGCATTCTTGCGATGGTTCTTGGGGAGGCCTTCATCTGGTTCAGCGCGGCGGGTTACGGCACAGTGGCTCCGTGGCTTTTTCTTGCTGCACTGCCCCTGGTTGCCGTGATGTTGTATCGCGCTGAACAGGCAGGCCACTCTTTGCGGAACCGGTACCCGACCTGGTTCGTACGCTGGCTTTTCGTGTATCCGGTCACGGTCCTGCTTTTTGCGGGCATGCTGGTGGCCTCGCCCATGGGATGGAGTGCGGCATTGGGGTGGGGCCTGGGCACCTCTTCGCGCACCGAGGTGCGGCTTGTATCCCTGGGCACCCTCTCACCCGGGACCAAAGGCTGTGACCAATCTGCATACGTGGAATTCAAGGGCACGACGTCCCGCATCTGCCTGGAAGGGCGTTTGCAAGGCAAGCCGCCGAACCCTGGTGAAACGGTTGCCGTATCGGGGCGCATCTCCCGATGGGGGCTCTATGTGCAAAGGATCCACGGCCGATGACGCGCCAGGGCACAGATACCGGGGCCACCAGGCCGGGTGCAGCGCAGGGTGCCCCTCCTGGCAGCAATGCGGATGCCGAGGAAACCGCCCACATCGAAGCACGCCTGCTGGCCATTGGCGATACCCAGGTGCGCGAGTTGGCGTTGCGCAAGGCGTCTCGAAAGAGTGCCGCCCCAACGATGCCATCGGCTTCCCGAAAGGCATTCGCACCCGTGGTGGTGCCCAGGCCTGTCCGCTGGGCGGCCCTGGCGTTGGCCGGCTGGACCGTGCTGGGCATGGTGGGCGCGCTGTCCCCGCTCGGGCGCCGGTTCATCTGGTTCGGCTCCGCGGACTACCTCTCCATGGTGTGGGCATTGGCTGCCTTTCTGCTGCCGGTGTTCGCAGTCTTCTGGTTCTGGACGATGCGCAGGGCGCAGGCCATCCAGAGCGATGGGATGACCTGGACCAAGCGTTGGCTGGGGGTGTTTCCAGGCTGTGTGGCCCTGACCACCGCCATGGTGCTGGTAGCGCCCTGGGGCTGGTCTGCCATGCTGTGCTGGGCCTTGGGCACGCCCACCCGCGTACAGGTGCGCGTTGTCTCTTTCAAGGTGCCTGAATACTACCGTGGCTGCCACCTGCGCGCGGCATTCGAGTTCCAGGGAGTCACTTCCCCCGACGCTTGCGTGGATGGCCGTTTCAAGGGTGACATGCCGCCTGTGGGCAGCGCGGCCACGGTGTACGGAAAGCTCTCCCGCTGGGGGCTGATGGTGAACAGCATCCACGGGCGGTGAAGGCGCTCGCTAGGGCATCAGCCCGCATGGGGCATTGCTGCAGTCTGGCTGTGCATTCAGTGCATGGACCTCCGAGAGCCTGATGGCGCTTGGTCGGTGGGTTCGCTCGCTCAGGATGACTCCATCACCTTGACCCGTGCCCGCACCTGTCCCGCCTCGCCATTGGTGGTGTAGTACAGCACCAGCTCCACGTCGGCACCCCCGCGCAGCACGGTGGCGGGGCAGCCCCCGGCACGGCCCGCATAGGTGTTGGGGGAGGGCGCCAAAGCGCTGTCCTCGCTGAGGCCCGTGGCGTCCACATACGTGTCGTCCTTGAGCAGGCGGATTGCGGTGGGCGTGAAATCGGCGGGCAGCGTGTTGCCCGGGGTGGCGCCCACGCGGTAGAAGATGTAGAGGTTGTTGCACCCGGGCCGGTACGGCCCAGGAAAGAAGTCCACATTGACGTGTACCTGCTGCAGCTGCAGCGTGGTGCTGATGGGCGGCGTGACGGGCTGCGCCGCGCGGGCCTGCCGCACCCACGGGGCCAGGCGGCCCAGGTCGGCCAGTTGGCCGCCGCTCTCGGGGCCCAGGTACATCAGGTGCGGCGTGCCATGGCCGTTGACGGCGAGGTAGGTGTTGCCGGGGTACGCGCGGTCGTAGTAGTTGTTGATCATCAAGGGCACGAACCCGATGGGCCGTGCCGGAAAGGTCTGCGGCAGCGTTGCTTCGGCCCATTGCAGGACCATGAGGATGTCCTCCAGCGGACTCAGGCCGCTCAGGCCCACTGCGTAAGGCGTGGCAGAGGTGCCGGGGAGGCAGGCTCCACCGTTGAACATGGGGTAGCTGTACGCAACGCCCGGGTAGTAGGCGCCGATGGGGGTGCAGGGTATGGGCCCGCGGCCCGCGCCTTCGCCCCAGCAGTTGACGTAGCCGCCATCGAGCACGGCGCATGCATGCGTCGCGCCTGCGCTGATGGCAATGGCATCGGTGATGCCGAGCACGGTGCCTGTCGCGGGCGTGGCGGACTCCTGCCCGTAGCCGATGCCCAGTTGCTTGTTCGGGTTGCCACCCCAGCACTTCACCGCTCCGTTGGTGAGCACGGCGCAGGTATAGCCCGGCCCCACGGCAACAGCCTTGGCCGCACCACCGAGGGCCGGCACTTCCACCGGCACTGTCACCGGCGTGGCGCTGGCCGCCGTGCCCAGCTCTCCCTTGGCGTTGCTGCCCCAGCAGGCGATGGCGCCCGTCTTGCGCAGCACGCAGGCGTGGCCGTCGAAGAGTGCCACGTCCACCGCATCGGTGATACCCGGCACCTGGGTGCCCGTGCCGGGAGCCGGGGCCATGCCGCCCGGCGCTGTGAGCTGTGGCGTGCCGCTGCCGTAGCACCACACGCTGCCATCGCGCTTGACCACGCAGGTGCTGCCGTTACCGGCGGCCACGCGCGCCACATCGTACAAGCCCTCCGCGTAAGTGGCCTGTGCCGACGGCGTGGCGCTCACCGGCGCGCCGCGCTGGCCCCGGCTGCCATCGCCCCAGCAGTACACCACCCTCTCGCTGAGTGCGCAGGCGTGGGTGGCGCCCACGGCCAGTTGGGTGGCTTGCCGCACGCCCGCGATGGCCTGGCCCGGGGTGTCTGCCGTGGCGGCACCGAACGAGAGGCTGCCCATGTTGCCCCAGCAGCTCACGGTTTCGTCCTTGCGCAGCGCGCAGTTGAAACCCTTGCCCGCGCGCAGGTCGGCAATGCCCGCGGTGCTGGTCTTGGCCAGTGGCACGGCGCCCCAGCACTGGGCCACCCAGTCGTTGGAAACGGAGCACGAGGTGTCGTACCCCGTGCTGAGCGTAGTGGCCCGGGCAGGCGCAGCCGCCAGAAGCAGCAGGCCGGCGAGCAGGGCCCAAAGCCAGAGGTGGGGAGCTGAAACAGTGTTGCGCATGGCGGCCGTTCTATCAGTTTCGCTGCCGTATGCACACACAAAAAACACCTGGTCACGAATGACCTGGTGCCCGCGGGCGGCACAATGCCGACCGGAATTTCCGGCTGCAATCCCTTCAATCCAGACTGTCCCATGACGATCGAGCCCATTCGCTACCAACTGGTGATCCAGTTCCCCGACAGCTACTTCGCCTCACTGGACGAGGTGCATGCCTTCGAAGACCGATTGATCGCCTGTATGCCCCGGACGTGCGATGTCGATGGGCACGACGTCGGCTCGGGCACTGTCAACTTCTTCATCTACACCGGCTATCCCAATGCGGCCTTTCTGACCTTTCGGAAGTACCTGGGCACGAACAAGGTGGAGAAGAAGGTGCGGGTGGCGTATCGCGAAGCCACGGGCGAGGACTTCACCAATCTCTGGCCCAAAAGGGATCTGCGGCCCTTTCACTACTCCTACGACTGAGCTGGCACCGGCCCTTGCGTACAGCGGATCGAGGGCGCACCCGCATCCCATTGCTGCACCCCATGCACGGTTGAACTGCAGCCAGTCCGATTGCTGGCGCGGGCACGCACGCCTACGCTTGCCGGGTCTCCAACCGCATGAACAAAGCAGGAAAGCCCGCATGGCACAGCAGCAGCAACAACAAGTCGTCGTTCTCCACGCAACCGGCGCCCCCGAGGTGATGCACCTTGAACCTATGTCAACCGGGGCCCCCGGTCCGGGCGAGGTCTGGCTCGCCCAGGCCGCCATCGGTGTGAACCCGCTCGACGTGAGCCAGCGCAAGGGGGCTGTGCGCATCGCCTTGCCCTCGGGCCTGGGTCTGGAAGGGGCGGGCACGGTGGCTGCCATCGGTGCCGGTGTGACGAACGTCGCCGTGGGCGACCGCGTGGCCTATGCCACGGGGCCGCTCGGGGCCTATGCCAGCGCGCGGCGGTTCCCGGCGGACCGGCTGGTGAAGCTGCCGCAAGCGCTGTCGTTCGACGACGCGGCGGCCGTGCTGTTCAAGGGCATCACGGCGCAGTACCTGCTCAAGACGACCTGCGCCGTGGGGCCGGGCACGCGCATCGTGCTTTACGGGGCGGCGGGCGGGCTGGGGCAGATCATGGCGGCCTGGGCGAGGCACCTGGGGGCCTTCGTGATCGGCGTGGTGTCCAAGGCCGAGAGCGTGGAGCGCGCGCGGGCTGCGGGCTGCCACGAGGTCTTTGTTTTCGACCCGGCCACACTGGCCGCGCAGGTGAAGCAGGCCACAGAGGGGCAGGGCGCCGACGTGGTGTACGACCCCATCGGCCGCGTGTCGCTCGAGGCCTCGCTCGACAGCCTGCGCCCGCGCGGGCTGTTCGTGTCCTTTGGCGCACTCTCGGGTGCGCCGGCACCCATCGACATGGGCACGCTCAATGCCAAGGGCTCGCTGTTCGCCACGCGGCCCTCGCTGGCGGCCCACACCGCCACGGCGGCCGAGTACCAGGAGCGGGCACGCGATGTGCTCGATGCTATTGCCGCCGGCATCGTCCGGCCGCAGGTCTGGCGCCGCTATCCGCTGGCCGAGGTGGCGCAGGCGCATTCGGACCTGGAGCAGGGGCGCTCACAAGGCGCGATTGTGCTGGTGCCTTGACTGGGCGGGGTGGTGCATGGCGTACAGTCCCCGTGACTGCTTTGCGATTGCCCCATGGACCTGCTCGACAGCCAACACGCCGATGAACTTGCCACGCTGCTCGCGCTGCATGCCGAGGGCTCGTTCGCGGCCGCAGGCCGGGCGCTGAACAAGCACCCCTCGGTGCTGTCCAAGCGCCTGGCCGCGCTGGAGGCGCGCCTGGGCGTGCGCCTGGTGGAGCGCACCACGCGGCAGCTGCGCTTTACCGACGACGGCCTGCGCCTGGTGGAAAAGGTGCGCCACGCCGCTCTGCTGATCGCCGAGGCGCAGAAGGAGGCCGCCCAGGGCGCGCACGAGGTGCGCGGGCGGCTGCGCCTGTCCATGCCCGCCGCGATGGGCCGGCGCTGGCTCAGCCCCATGGTGGCGGGCTTTGCCATGGCCCACCCCGAGGTGGTGGTGGAGGTGGAGTACGCCGAGCGTTTCGTCGACATCGTGGCCGAGCACTTCGACGCGGCCGTGCGCATCGGCGAGCTCGAAGACAGCCGCCTGGTGGCCACGCGGCTGTGCGAGCACCGGCGCATCCTCTGCGCGGCGCCGGCCTACCTGCAGCGCCATGGCACGCCGCAGGTGCCGGCCGACCTGGCGCAGCACAACTGCCTGGGCTTCACGGGGCTGCGCTCCTACCCCGAATGGCGCCTCACACGCGATGGCGTGACCGAATCCGTGCAGATCCAGGGCACCCTCATCAGCAACGACAACGAGGCCCTGCTGGCCGCCGCGCGCCTGGGCCTGGGCATCATGGCCGCGGGCGACTGGCTGGTCAGCCCCGACATCGCCGCGGGCCACCTGGTGCCGGTGCTGGCACCCTGGGGGCTCAATGCGCATGCCGGCATTTACCTGGTGCGGCCTTCGGGGCGCTTCAGCACGGCGGCCATGGCGGCGTTCAAGGCGTGGATGGTGGGGCAGTTCGCGCAGGGGGCGCCGTGGCGGTTGTGAATACCCCACGGAGCAACGACTTCTCACACCCCTGGCCCGAGCGGTGGGCAATACTCGGCGGCATGAAAGCATTTCTGTTCGGCCTGGTGGTGTCGGCCGCGGCGCTGGCTGCGGTGGCGCAGCCGGCGGCTGGCCCGCGTGACCAGCCCATCGAGGCGCGCGGCCCGCTGGGCCCGCTCAAGGGCAGTCTGCTGGCCCCTGCCAAGGCGGGCGCGCCCGTGGTGCTCATCGTGCCCGGCTCGGGCCCCACGGACCGCAACGGCAACAACCCCCTGGGCGTGAACGCCGCCACCTACCGGCTGCTGGCGCAGGACCTGGCGGCCAAAGGCATTGCCACGGTGCGCATCGACAAGCGCGGCATGTTCGAGAGCAGCAAGGCCGTGGCCGATGCCAACGCCGTCACCATCCCCGACTACGTGGCCGACGTGCGCAGCTGGGTGGGCGCCATCCGCCGCAGCACCGGCGTGCCCTGCGTCTGGGTGCTGGGCCACAGCGAGGGCGGCCTGGTCGCACTGGCGGCGGCGCAGGCTGGCAGCGGCAGCGGCAGCGAGGTGCAGGGCATCTGCGGCTTGGTGCTGGCGGCCGCGCCAGGCCGGCCGCTGGGCCAGGTGCTGCGCGACCAATTGCGCGCCAACCCGGCCAACGCCCCCATCCTGGACCAGGCCCTGGCCGCCATCACCCGGCTCGAAGGCGGCGCCCGCGTGGACCCGGCCAGCCTGCACCCCGCCTTGCACCCGCTGTTCAACGAGGCGGTGCAGGGCTTTCTGATCAGCGCCTTTGCGCAAGACCCGGCCCAACTCATTGCTGCCACCAAGCTGCCCGTGCTGGTGCTGCAGGGCGAGCGCGACCTGCAGGTGCCCGCGCAGGACGCGCGCCTGCTCGCCAAGGCCCAGCCCGCCGCCCAACTGGCGCTACTGCCCGACACCAACCACGTGCTCAAGGCTGTGCCCACCGACGATGCGGCCGCCAACATGGCCACCTATGCCAACCCCGGCCAGCCGCTGGCGCCGGGCGTGGTGGATGCGGTCGTGCGCTTCGTCACTGTGCCGGGCAAGGCCCGACCCTGATGGGCCGCACCAAGGAGACCATTGCATGGGTGTAAGCAACAGCCCCACCTGGAAGCACCTCGAAGACCGCTGGGACCAGGGCTTCGACACGCTCATGCGCGAGGAACAGGAGGCCATCGCCCTGTGGTGGCTGGAGGCCGAGACCATGAACGGCACGCTCAACCAGTTCTACTGGAACAACGCCGGCGACATGGCCCTGCTGGCACGCGATGGCCTGCGCAGCCTGGGCATGCCCATCACGCTGGCGGCGCTGGAATCCACGCTGGCCCACTTCGGTGATGCCTACCCGCTCGACCGTGACGCGCGCATGGCCATGCTGGAGGTGATCGAGGCGCAGCATGGCACGGATGTGTTCACGCCCGCGTCGCGCATCATCCAGGATCTGCCCGAGGATTTTGTGCAGGCTGCGGTGGACCGGCTGGCTGTGCTGTATGCGCAGGGCGGAAAGCCCCGATGCCTTTCTGCAAGCAATCCAGCATCAGACACATAGTGGATTGATAAATGAGTTGGCTGATCATGGATCCAGAAGAATCAGTGCCCAGAGCATTCCCACATCGATCAGCATATTTCGCATACCCTTCAGGATGCATTGCGTTGGGCTGCAGAGCATGAAACTACCTTGGCATTTGGAGTGTGATCAATCCCAAACACCGACCCTCTTCGAGCTCTCAGATGGCCGCTTTCAAGTTGTATCGCACGGGCAGCTTGCACCGTTGATGGGTGGATACGGCTATCTTCTCGTGGAGAAGCGCCTCGCCGACTTCCTGGCCAGCTTGAAACTCGAGCGGGTCTCCTACGAGCCGGTGGCGTTCTTCTTCCCGTTTACTGGCGAAGAGGTCCGTACGCATGTTCGCATCAGAGTCAGTCAGTTCTTCACTGCCCAAGACCTTCGAGGCCTGGCGCTCGATGGCTTGCGCTTGATGACCATGAATGATAGGTACTACTTCGTTAGCGAAGAGCTAAAGGGGGAACTCGAGCAGAGTGGGTTCGCCTATCTGCAATTCAGCGAGGGTCTCACAGGCTTTGGCGGGAGTGCAGCCCACACCGTCCGTGCAACGCGCCCCGGTGTACCAGGCAACACGTGAAGCTTCCTCTAATGGCCAGGATCGGGTAATGGTGAGGGGCTGTTCGCGCTGCCCAGCGCAGCGTGCAGGCCCATGGCTACTACCATGGGGGAGAGCGCAGGCACTCTCTGATCGATTTGGCCTGCCGCTGTTCGTCGTGTGGATACGGGGTGCCCGACAGGCGGGTACCCCGCTTGGTCCACTTCACAGGAGCAAGCCATGTCTTACATCGATGGTTTCGTGATCGCCGTCCCCACCGCCAACAAGCAGAAGTTCATCGAACACGCGCGCCGGTTCGATCCGATCTTCATCGAGCTGGGCGCCCTCCGCGTGATCGAGGGCTGGGGCGATGATGTCCCCGAGGGCAAGCTCACCGACTTCCGCCGTGCCGTCCAGGCCACTGCCGAGGAGACCGTGGCCTTTTCGTGGGTGGAATGGCCGGACAAGGCCACCCGCGACGCGGGCATGAAGAAGATGGTGGAAGACCCGCGCATGGACCCTGCCAACCCCGGCAACCCACCCATGCCGTTTGACGGCAAGCGCATGATCTTCGGCGGTTTTGAGCAGGTGGTCGAAGTGAAGGCTTGACCGCTGTGCAGACTCACCCCGCAGCGCTGCGCAGCGCCTGCTCCACATCCGCCGCCAGCAGCTCCGCCCCTTCGGCACCGATGGCCAGGCGCACGATGCCCTGCGTGACCCTGCAGTAGGCCCGCCGGGCCTGCTCGGCCTCGGGGTAGTAGCCGGCCAGGCTGTGCACGCCGCCCCAGCTCGCGCCGATGCGAAAGACCTGGAGCGCGTCGAAGAACTGGTGCACCTGCGCTTCGGATGGCAGCCGGGGCACGAAGGAGAGCACGCAGCCGCCGCCCTGGAAGGACGCGGCCCAGCGTGCATGGCCTTCGTCGCCGGGGCGGGGCGGGAACATGACGCGCTCCACATGGGGATTGTTCGCCAGCCGCTCGGCCACAGCCAGGGCCGATGCGCACTGGTGCGCGTAGCGCAGCGCCAGGGTGTCCAGCCCGCGCAGCACGAGAAAGCAGTCGTCGGGGCCCACGACCTGGCCGAGCACGCTTTGGGCGGTGCGCAGCTTTTCATACAGGCTGCGGTTGTCGGTGGCGATGGAGCCCAGCAGCAGGTCCGAATGGCCGCCGAACAGCTTGGACGCCGCCTCCACCACGATATCGATGCCCATAGGCACGCCCTGCAGGCCCAGGGGCGAGGCCCAGCTGTTGTCCAGCACGGTGGTGATGCCGGCTGCCCGCGCGGCGCGCACGATGGCCGGCAGGTCCTGCATCTCCATGGTCAACGAGCCGGGCGACTCCAGAAAGATGAGTTTCGTGTTTGGCCTGAAGCGCTCTGCCAGCTCGGCACCCGCGCTGGGGTCGAAGGTCTCGCACGCCACGCCAAAGCGCTGCAGGTAGTCGCTGGCAAAGCTGCGCAGCGGGCCGTAGGCCGAGTCGGCGATGAGCACATGGTCGCCGGCGCCCAGCAGCGCCAGCGCCACCTGGCACAGCGCGGACTGGCCCGAGGGTGTGACGATGCAATGGCTGGCGCCTTCGAGTTGGGCGATGCGCTTCTCCAGCATGCGCGTGGTCGGCGTACCCATGATGCCGTAGGTGTAGCCATCGAACAGGCGCTCCTTGCGCGTGGTGAAGTCCGCAATGTTGTCGAACAGCACGGTGGATGCGCGCCACACGGCGGGGGACAGGCTCTGGAAGCCATCTTCGGGCTTGTTGTTGAGGGTAGGAGGAGTGTTTTTCATCTGTGCTCTTCAGTTGTTCAGCGCGCTGCGTGTGAAACTGGCCCGGCCGAGGCCAGTGCCCCCGTGCAAGGGCCGCCCCGCCGCACCGGGGGCGTCCCCCTCCCGAGTCGCGCAGCGAATCGAGAGAGGGGGAAGGCGCGAAGCGACTCAGGGGGTGCTTATTCTGGTTTGATGCCGAGGTCGGAGACGACCTTGGCCCATTTCGCGGCCTCGGCGCGGATGAAGGCCATGGTGTCGTCCGGCGCCTTGCTGCGCAGGTTGATGGCCAGGCTGGAGATGCGGGCCTGCACCTGCTTGTCCGCGAGGGCCTTGGTGGTGGAGGCGTACAGCCTGTCGACGATGGGCCGGGGCGTTTTGGCGGGCACGACCAGCGCCCACCATTGCCCGAAGTCCAGCGTGGACAGGCGCAGCTCGCTCGCGGCGGGAACGTGGGGCAGTTGCGCGATGCGGCGGCTGCCCGTGACCATGAGCGGCACGATCTTGCCCGCGCCCAGCAGGCTGCTGGCGCTGGCCAGCGTGCAGAAGTGGCCCGCAACCAGGCCGGCGGCGATGTCGGTGAGGGCCGGGGCCGAGCCCTTGTAGGGAATGAGGTCGAAGGGGACTTTCAGTTCTTTGGCAAACAGGCCCGCCGTCAGGTGGCTGATGCTGCCGTTGCCGCTGGTGGCCAGGGTGAAAGGGTCGGCGGCCTTGCGCGCGTCGGCCAGGAAGTTCTGAAACTGCCCCTCCTTGTACTTCTGCGCGTTGACGAAGAGCACCAGCGGCGAATCGCCCAGCAGCGACACGGCGGCCGTGTCGTTCATGAGGTCGTAAGACACCTTCTGGAACACCGAGGGCGCAATCGCGTGCGCCAGCTCGATCACCGAGGCGGTGTACCCGTCGGCCGCGGACTTGGCCATGGCATCCACACCCAGGCGGCCCGAGGCGCCGGGCCGGTTGTCCACGACCACGGGCTTGCCCAGCAGGTCGCCCAGGTTCTGCCCGACTGCGCGGGCCAGCACATCGGTGCTGCCGCCGGCCGACCAGGGCACGATCAGCTTGACCGGTTTGTCGGGATAAACCGGGTCTGCCCAGGATTTGGCCAGTGGAGCCAGGGAGCCCACGGCGGCACCGGCCAAACCCAGCAAGGTGCTGCGCCGATTCAAGGTCTGCATATTATTCATGGGATACACCACGCCTATTGGATTGCATTTCAATAACCAGATCAATGTTCGATATTCATCTGGGGCTTCGGTGCTGACTCTAAAATCAGAGGTAATTACAATCAATGACTGAAATGCAGTCATCCATGCGCAAACCTGATAGGTGACCCATGAACTTTCGCCAGGTAGAAGCCTTTCGTGCCGTGATGGTCACCGGCTCGGCCTCGCGCGCGGCCGATCTGCTGCAGATCACCCAGCCGGCCATCAGCCGCAGCATCCTGGAGCTGGAGAAGCTCACGGGCTTTGCGCTGTTTGACCGCATCCGCGGCCGGCTGGTGCCCACGGCCGAGGGGCAGCTGTTCTTTCGCGACGTGGAGAGCAGCTTCCAGGGGTTGGACCGGCTGCGCGTGAGCGCGGCGCGCATCCGCGACTTCGGCACGGGCGACATCCGCATGGCCAGCCTGGCGGCCATGGGCTCGACCCTGGTGCCGCATGCGCTGCGCCTGTTCCGCGAGCGGCATCCCTCGATGGCGGTGACGCTGCAGGTGGCAGCATCGTCTTCCGTGCGCGAGCTGGTGATGGCCAGCCGCTTTGATGTGGGCCTGGCCGCTGACGAAATCGATGTCACCGGCCTGGAGCACCAGCTCTTTGCCACGCCCAAGGCCGTGTGCGCCATGCCGGCCGGGCACCCGCTGGCCGAGCGCGGGGTCGTCACCCCCGAAGACCTGGCAGGCGAGCCCTTCATCGCCCTGGCACCCGAGGACACCGTGCGCCGCAAGCTCGACAAGGTGTTCGAGTCCAAGGGTGTGCGCCCCAGGGTGGTGGCCGAGACGCCCAACTCGTCCACCGTCTGCGCGCTGGCCATGGAGGGGCTGGGCGTGGGGCTGGTGAACCCCTATGCGGCCGACGGCTACGCCGCGCGCGGGGTGGTGTTCCGCCCGTTCTCGGCGGCGGTGCACTTTCGCACGCTGCTGATCTTTCGGCCGGATCTGCCCAAGTCGCGCATCGTGCGCGATCTGGCGGCCTGCCTGTTCGAGGCGCGCAACCTGCGGGCCGATCGTTTGGTGAACTGATGCGCCGGTGCCCGCAGGCGCGGGTTGGCTATCAGGTTTGGTAATGGCAAGCGCCACTGGCGTCATTGTTTTCATGAGGTTGCCGGCCGTACAGTGCCCGCACCCCTGATCGATACCTGTTTTTAAACACCTGGCGGCCTTTTGCAGGCCGTGCTGCCGCATATTCGGGTGATTTTGCTTTCTGGCGCAATGGGTAATCGCATGGGGTGGTTTTTGGATAACCCAGTTCCACAACGCATTATTTTCCCATCATGATTCAACGACGCAATTTTCTCCAGGTCGCCGCATGGGGCGCAGGCTCCGTTTCCGCGATGTCGTTCGCCAAAGGACGCCGGCCCCGGGTCGGCGTGGTGGGCGCGGGCATCATCGGTGCCTCGATAGCGGCCTACCTGGCCGATGCGGGGGCCGAGGTCATCGTTTTCGAGAAGGAGGCGCCGGCCTCGGGTGCGACACGGGCGTCCCTGGCGTGGATCAACCCGAGCACGGTGAATGCCGACTACCGCGACCTGCGCCTGGCCAGCATGGCCGAGTGGCATCGCTTTCAGGAGCGTTTGCAGCTGGAGGTGACCTGGGGTGGCTCCATCAGTTGGAGCGACGATGCCGAGAAGGCCAAGAACCTGGACCAGCGCGAGGAGGTGCTGCGTGTGACCAGCGCCAACCCGAAGCATGTCACCGAGGCCGGCATCAAGGCGCTGAGCCCTTACCTCGAACCCGGCGAAACCCGGGCCGGCTTCTACCTGCCGCAGGACGGGCACATCGACCCTGTGGCGACCACCCAGAAGATCCTGGCCTACGCCACAGCCAAGGGAGCGCAGGTGTTGCACCCTTGTTCGGTGGATGAGATCCGGCTTGACCGGGGCCAGGTGAGAGGCGTGCGCACCAGCACGGGCGACTTCCATCCGCTCGACCACCTGGTGTCGGCCTGCGGTACCGATACCTCGGCGCTGCTGGCGAAGGTGGGTGTGAAGATCGGCATGAACGCCGTGCCCGGGCTCAAAATTCACACGCACCCCATCGCCCCGACGACGCGCAAGGTGTACGACTTTTCCAGCGCGCTGGAATGGAAGCAGATGCCCAATGGCGAAGCCGTGGCCATCTACGTGGGCGGCCCACCCAAGACGCCCACGCACGAGCCGGTGTATGCGGGCGCGCTGCGCAGCCACCCCACGCAGGAATTGGCCGCCATGCACGGCGAGAGCCTGAAGATGAAGGTGGCCCGATACTGGCCGGCCCTCAAGGATGCGCGCGTCAAGGACGTGATCGTGGGCTACCGCCCCATGCCGCTCGATGGCTTGCCCATGATCGGCAAGGTGCCGGGTGCTGCCGGCATGTACATGGTGGCGACCCACAGCGGCGTGACGCTGGCGCCCCTGCTGGGCAAGTTGGCGGCGCAGGAAGTCCTCACCAGCGAGCGGCTGGCTGTGCTGGCCAAGTACCGGCCAGAACGGTTTCTGTGACCGTTGTGCTCAGAGCGGCTAACAAAACTCTTCTGGCGTTGTTGCCGCGTCTTGTCGTACTACTCGTACTGCCTGCGACGCAGCGCCTAGCCAGAACCGCTTCGCTGAGTTTTGTTATCCGCTCTCAGGTGCCCTGCGCCCGCGCATGGTGGTGCGCCAGGTGCAGGCGGTCTTCCAGCGTGGAGAACACCAGGGCGAACACCATGCCCACCAGGGCGCCGAGCACGGTGTCCAGCACGCGCGCCAGGGGCATGCCGGCGGCGGCGCCGGGCGTGGCCAGCGAGGTCATGAGCAGGGCCATGGGCGTCACGAAGACCTGGCCCAGTGCGTAGTTGGCGCCGATCACCACCTCGGTGGCCAGTTGCAGCACGATCACGGCCGCCAGCAGGGGCCAGAAGCCGGGCTGCTGCGCCAGCACCAGCCAGGCCAGGGCCGCACCGGCCACGGTGCCCAGGGTGCGCTGCACGGCGCGGTGCATGGCGGTGTGCAAATGGCTGCCCTGCAGCACGGCCATGGCGCCAATGGCGGCCCAGGCCGGGTGCTGCCAGCCAGCGGCCAGGGCCAGCAGACCGGCGCTGGCGGTGCACAGGGCAATGCGGGCAAATTGCAGCCACGGTGCCTGCACCGGGGGCGTCTGGGGCAGCGCCGCGGGTGCGGCGCGCAGCCAGTCGCTGGCGCGGCACACCGCTGCGGCTGCAGCCACGCCGGCCAGGGTGAAGAGCAGGCGCCCGGCCACGGCATGCCCTCCATCCACCGGGCCCAGGGCCGCGCAGCCCGCAAAGACAAAGATCACCGCGCCCGGCGGGCCCAGCTGCCAGCGCCCAGCCAGCCATGAGACTGCGCCTGCCAGCAGGCCCAGGCACAGCAGCAGCGCGGCCGGGCCGGCGCCCGCCAGGCCGGCCAGCGACAGCATTGCGACCGCGCCGACCAGCAGCGCCCCCGCCCGCAGCACGGCGGGCATGCGCTGGCCGGCCGGCGCAAAACGCCCGAGCAGGGCCGCCAGCGCGCCCAGCGCCGCATAGCCCACCAGGTGCGCCCAGGGCGACAGGTGGGTGGCCCCCGCAGCGATCAGCACGGCCAGGCCGGTCTGCAGGCCCACCACGGCGGCATTGCGCAGCGAGGGCAGGGGGGTGATGGTGCAAGCCTCGCGCAGGCGCGCCGGGGCCAGCAGGCGCGGCAGGCTGGCCAGGTGCGAGCTGCGGGCGGAAGAGGAGGTGGCGGCGGTGGTCTGCATGGTCAGGCCTGCTCTGCGATGCGCGCTTCGATGCGCTCGAAGGCGCGCAGCAGCGTCAGTGCGTCCTGCTCGCCAATATCGGCCAGCAGCTCCGATTCAATGGCCTGCAGCTGCTTGCGCAGGGCGGCCACGGTGCGGCGGCCGGCGGTGGTCAGGTGCACCAGCTTCACGCGGCGGTCTTCGGGGTGGGGGCGGCGCTCGATCAGGCCGCGCTCCACCAGTATGTCGAGCAGCCGTACCAGGCTGGAGCCGTCGAGCCCCACGGCCGCGGCCAGCGCGCTTTGCGAGACGCCGCTGTCGCTGCCCAACTCGTGCAGGTGCATCAGCGGCGCCCAGGTGGCGTCGCTCAGGCCGCTGGCCGACAGGCGCGCATCCAGCGCCTGGCGCCAGCGCCGTGCCAGGCCCACCAGGCGGATGCCGATGCGGTGGCGGGGGTCGGAGGGGGCTTCTTTCATGGAGGCCGATTTTGTCACAATCATTTGAATTAAAATGATTGTGGTGCAATCAGGTTGAGCGGGCGGGGGCTGTTACCGTTGCATGCACCGGGGGATAGGGGGTGGGGCCTTCTCTTGGCCTATCATGTGATGACGAGCAAGCCGCCCGGTGCCCCATCGGTCCTCGGCCCGCCAACCAGAACATTGAACCGGCGGCCTCCCGCCCAAGCCCGTCCATCCATGCCCTCTCTTTCGTCCCCTCCGGCCGCAACACCCTCCCACGCCTTTGTCCCCGAGACGCGCTTCGGCCTGTGGTTCCTGTCCACCGAGACCTGGCGCGTGCATGTGCTGCAGCGCGCCCTCAACGACCTGCAGGCCCTGGCCCCCGATCTGCCCAAGGGCGGGGCGGTGCTCGACATCGGCACCGGGCAAGGCCATTCGCTGCCCGAGCTGGCGCAGCGCTTTCGCCCCACGCAGATCCACGCCCTGGACCCCGAGCCCGACTTTGCCGAGCGCTGCGACGCCATGCGCCAGGCGGCCGGTGCCCCCGTCACCCTGCACCATGCGCCTGCCGAGAAGATCCCGCTGCCCGATGCCTCGGTGGACCTGGTGCTGTGCCACCAGACGCTGCACCACATCGTGGACCAGCGGAGCGCGCTGGCCGAGGTCTTTCGCGTGCTCAAGCCCGGCGGCCACCTGCTGCTGGCCGAGAGCACGCGCGCCTACATCCACAGCTGGGTCATCCGCCTGCTGTTTCGCCACCCCATGCATGTGCAGCGCAGCGCGCCCGAGTTCCTGGCCATGCTGGGCGAGGCCGGCTTCGAGGTGAAGCCCGAGCAGGTGAGCACGCCCTACCTGTGGTGGAGCCGCAAAGACCTGGGCGCCTTCGAATGGCTGGGCTTTGGCGTGCCCAAGGTGCGCGAGGAAACCCTGCTCAACGCCGTAGCGCGCAAGCCACTTTGAGGAGCTGACCGCCATGCAGATCAAACTCGCCAGCGTCCTCGTGGACGACCAGGAAAAGGCCCTGAAGTTCTACACCGAGCAACTGGGTTTTGTGAAGGACAAGGACATCCCCATGGGCAGCTTCCGCTGGCTCACGGTCAACTCGCCCGACGGGGCCGAGGGCGTGGAGCTGGTGCTCGAACCCATGGCGTTTCCACCTTCGGCCGTGTACCAACGCGCACTGTTCGAGGCCGGCATCCCCGCCACGGCCTTCATCACCAAAGACCTGGCGGGTGACTACGCGCGGCTCAAGGCGGGCGGCGTGGTGTTTCGGGGCGAGCCCATGCGTGCGGGGCCGATCACGATGGTGCTGTTGGAAGACAGCTGTGGCAATCTGATCAATCTGGTGCAACCGGATGACTGAAGCCTGCGGGGCACCAGCGGCCGATCCCAGGATCGACGCGGTGCTGGCGCTCTGCGACGCCGCTTACGACGAGGTGCGCCGCCTCGGCGCGGTGCACGACGAGGCACGCATGCAGGACATCATCGACCGGCTGCATGCGCTGGCACCGGTGTACGCCGATGCCCTCACGGTGCCCAAGGCGTTGGCGGGCGTGCTGTTCGACCTGTCCACGGCCTTGTACTCGGCGGCGGACACCACCGACGAGGCACGCTGCCAGGCCGCGTTTGCATGGTTCGATGAATTTTGCGACGCAGCGCGGGGTGTTCTGAACTAGGTTCGCCAGCGCCCTAACCCAGCGCCCGGATCACCGCCGCATGCGCCATCGCCAGCTCGGGCGAGGTGTGAAAGTGGCGCTGGTAGTGGCTTGAAAAATCCGCCTCGGCCGATGCTTCCAGCTTGAGCATCTCGCGCACCCTGCCGGCCACCACCTGGGGGGCTTCGGTGGCATCGGCGTTGCCGGGCTCCAGGGCCTCGTCGAGCATCACGATCAGGCGGCTCAGCGGCTCCAGCCAGCGCATCGACTCGGCGTACGCCATGACCTGCAGGAACTCGCCGGCCGATTGGCGGCCGTGCAGCTTCTCGTACTCGCGTCGCTCCAGCTCGATCAGGTGGCGGTGCAGGCCCAGCAGGGCAGTGCGCAGGGCGGCGCATCGTTCGGGGGTGGCGGTGGTCATTGCAAGTCTTTCAGGTAAGGCGTGGCGGTGCAGAACATGTGCGCGCACGATGCGGTGCATGATCGCATGCGCCGCAGGGTCTGGCGCCGTTCAGACGGTGCCTACACAGTTGCGCCCGTTCTCCTTGGCCTCGTAGAGGGCGGCGTCCGCACGCTGTATCAGCGCGACGGGCTGCATGTCGCGGTCGGGCACCACGGTGGCCACGCCGATCGAAACGGTGAGCGGCGCATCGGCCACAGGCGCCACATGCGCGATGGCCATCTTTTCTACCGCACGCCGCGCCTCGTCGGCCAGCGACCGGGCACCGTCCGCCGAGGTGTTGGGCAGGATCACGGCGAACTCTTCGCCGCCGTAGCGTGCGGCCAGATCGCCGGGGCGCGAGAAGGACTGGGCGATGACCTGGGCCACGCTGCGCAGGGCATCGTCGCCCATCACATGGCCGAAGTTGTCGTTGTAGAGCTTGAAGTAGTCGACGTCGATCATCAAGAGCGACAGGTCTTGCTGCTCGCGGCGCGCGCGCTTCCACTCGATGTCCAGGTACTCGTCGAAATGGCGGCGGTTGGACAGGCCGGTCAGGCCGTCCATCTTCATGGCCTGCTGCAGCGCGAGGTTGCTCTCCAGCAGCTGCTGCTGGCTCAGTCGCAGGGCGCGGTAGGCCTCGTCGCGTTGCCGCAGCGCCTGGTAGGCGCGCGAGTGGTAGCGGATGCGTGCGATCAGCTCGATGGTGTCGGGCAGCTTGACCAGGTAGTCGTTGGCCCCCGCGGCAAACGCCTGGCTTTTCACCTTGGGGTCTTCCTTGGAGGACAGCACGATGATGGGCAGGTCGCGCAGGGCCTCGGTCTGGCGGTATTCGCGCACCAGCTCCAGCCCGTCGATGCCGGGCATCACCAGGTCCTGCAGGATCACCGTGGGCCGGATGCGCAAGGCCATGGCCACGGCCTCGGCCGGGTCGCTGCAGTAGTGGAAGTCGACCCCCGCCTCGCTGGCCAGCATGCGCCGCACAGCTTCGCCGATCATGGCCTGGTCGTCCACCAGCAGCACCATGGCGTCGAAATCGCCGGGTGCCTGGGGCCGCATGGTGTCGTCAAACATGCGGGTATCTGTCATGGGGTTCTCCTTGTCGGTGCCCGGCTGCACAATTCGGCGAGGCGTGTGGCGATGCGTTCCAGCGGCAGCACTTCGGCCGCCGCGCCAATGGCCGCTGCGGCCTTGGGCATGCCCCACACCGCGCTGCTGGCCTGGTCCTGGGTGATGGTGGGAAAGCCGCGCTCGCGCATGGCCTTGAGTCCTTCTGCACCGTCGCGCCCCATGCCCGTCAGCAGCACGCCGATGGCGTCGCCCTGCCATTGCGTGGCCAGGCTGTGGAAGAACACGTCGATGGACGGACGGTAGATCTGTTCGGTGGGCTCGGGGGTGTAGCGCAGCTCGCCGTGGCGGCCCAGGCACAGGTGCTCATTGCGCCCGGCCAGCAACACCACGCCGGGCTGCGGCGCCTCGCCCGCCTGGACCAGGCGCACCGGCAGCGGCGATTCGCGCGCCAGCCATTCGGCCATGCCGGCCGAGAACTGGTCGTCCAGGTGCTGCACCAGCACCAGGGCGGCATCCAGGTCGGGCGGCAGCGCGTGCAGCAGCAGGCTCAGGGCGGCCGGCCCGCCGGCCGAGGCGCCGATGGCGATCAGGCGCGTGCGTTGCGTGCCCTGCGTGGCGGTGGTGCGGTGCGGCGCGGGCTGGGGGGAGCTGGTGAGCCGCTGGATGTTCTGGATCTTGCGCAGCAGCAGGGCCGGATCGAGCGCGGCGGCGTCGGCCAGCCCCGGCAGGTGGACCACGTCCAGCGCGCCGTGGCCCAGGGCGTTGAACACCCATTCGGTGCTCAGTTCGGCCGCCAGGTCCAGCAGCAGCACGGGGCAGGGTGCTTCGTCCATGATGCGCCGGGTGAGCTCCACCCGGTCTGCGGAGTCCAGCTGCAACAGCAGCAGATCGGGCGGTTCATCGTGGCACAGGCGCAGGGCTGCTGCGTCCTCCATGGCCAGCCAGCGCACCCCATGTGCGGGTTCGAGCACATGGCGCAGGCCCAGGGCCAGCGACAGGGAGGTGAGCAGCAGGCCCAGCTTCACTCGAGGGCCTCGCCAATCAGCATCTGCACGGCTTCGAGCAGGGTTTCGTCGTGGAAGCTGGACTTGGCCAGGTAGTGGTCGGCGCCGGCATCCAGGCCGCGCCGGCGATCTTCCTCGCGGTCCTTGTACGACACCACCACCACCGGCAGCGACTGCAGGCGTGCGTCGCGCCGCACCAGGCCGACCAGTTCGATGCCGTCCATGCGCGGCATGTCGATGTCGGTCACCAGCAGGTCGAAATCCTCGGCGCGCAGCGCGTTCCAGCCGTCCATGCCGTCCACGGCCACGGTCACTTCGTAGCCGCGCCCGGCCAGCAGCTTGCGCTCCAGCTCGCGCACGGTCAGCGAATCGTCGACCACCAGCACGCGCTTGCGCCGCAGGGTCGGGCCCCCTGCAAACCGCGCCACCCGCTCCACCTGGCCCGCGCCCAGCAGCTTGTCGGCCGCGTTCATCAGCTCGTCCACATCGAGGATGAGCACGGGGCTGCCATCGTCGAGCAGCGCCCCGGCCTCCACGCCGCGCAGCAGGCCCAGGCGTGGGTCCACCGGTATCACCACCAGGCTTTGCTCGCCCATGAAGCGGTCCACGGCGATGGCGTGGCTGCGTTCGTGGTGCGGTACCAGCACCACCGGCAGGCCCAGCGCATCGGGCTTGCCCGGCGGCAGCTGCAGCAGCTGGTGCGCCGCCACCAAACCCACGGGGCGCCCGCGGTGCCACAGGTGCTGCTGCCCCTCGACCAGGGTGATGGCGTCGGGCGGCACGCGCAGGGTCTGCTCCACCCGCGCCAGGGGCAGTGCATAGGCCTCGCCGCCAATCTCCACCACCAGGCTGCGCAGCACCGACAGGGTGAGCGGCAGCTCCATCTGGAACAGCGTGCCGCGGCCCTGCTGCTGGCGTACGCGCACGGTGCCGCGCAACTGCCGCAGCGCGTGCTGCACCACGTCCAGGCCCACGCCGCGCCCCGAGATCTCGCTGACCTGCTCGCTCATGCTGAAGCCCGGCAGGAACAGAAAGGCCAGCAGCTCTTCCTCATGCATGCGCTGCGCCATGGCTTCGGTGGCCAGCCGGCGCGCAATCACGGTGGCGCGCAGGCGCGCCAGGTCCACCCCGGCGCCATCGTCCTGCAGCTCCAGCAGCAGGCGCCCGGCCGCATGGCGCGCGCGCAGCACCAGGTGGCCCTGGGCCGGCTTGCCGCTGGCCAGGCGCTCCTCGGGGCTCTCGATGCCATGGTCCACGGCATTGCGCAGCAGTTGGATGAGCGGGGCCTCCAGCCGTTCCAGCACATCGCGGTCGCCCTGGATGTCTTCGCCCTCCAGCGCCAGCCAGACTTCCTTGCCCAGGCTGTGGCCCAGGTCGCGCACCATGCGCGCCTTGCCCGCCATGAGGTCGGCACAGGGGCGCATGCGCGAGGCCAGGGCGGCATCGTAGAGGCGCTGGCTGCGCTGGCCAAACGCCCAGGCAAAGCTGTCGAAGGCCTCGGTGTGCTGCTGCAACTGGGTTTGCGCTTCCAGCACCCAGTTGCTGGCATCGGCCAGCAGGGCCTTGGCTTGGGGCGGCAGCTCCTGCCCCGGCATGGCATCGCGCAGGCCGCGCAGGGACCGGCCGATCTGCTGCTGCAGGCGCTTGAGCCGCTCCAGGCCCTGGCCCAGGGGCTTGGTGCGCTGCGCCGCCACCAGGGAGCGGCCCGCCAGGTCGAGCAGATCGTCCAGCCGGTCGGCCGACACGCGCAGGATGCGGTCCTGCGGCTCCGCGGGCAGTGGCTGGGGCTCGGGCGCCTGTGCGGGGGGCGTTGTCTGCTCAGGGGCTTCAAAGGCAGGGGTGGGAGCAGGTGTGGGCTCCCCGTCACCCAGCTGTGCGCCGGCGGACAGGCGCTTGTGCAGGGCCGCCAGCCCATCCACCGTGGCACCTTCGCTCAGTTGCAGCAGCGCGTCGGAGCCTTGCAGCAGGGCATCGATGTGGGGCTTGCCCAGGCGCAGCTCGCCACGCTGGGCGGCCACCAGCAGGTCTTCCATCACGTGGGCCAGGTCCACCGCAGCATCCAGCCCGATGATGCGTGCCGCGCCCTTGAGCGAGTGCGCCGCGCGCATGCAGGCGTCGAGCTGGGCGGGGTCGGTGGGTTCGCGCTCCAGCACCAGCAGGCCGCTGTTCATCACCTCGGTCTGGGCCTGGGCCTCCAGGCGGAAAAGCTCCTGCAGCGAGCGGTCCTTGTACGCGTCGAGGTTCATGCCAGGCTCCTCAACATGGCCTGGGTCAGGCGCTCGGCATCCAGCAGGGTGATGCTGCGCTGCTGCCATTGCAGCACGGCCGCGGCCAGCTGGCTGGCGGCCAGGCCGCTGGCGTGGCGGGGTTCCTGCAGCAGGGCGCGGGGCAGGGCGTGCACGGCATCCACCGCGTGCACCTGCACCACCAGGGCGCCGCCGGGGGCGTCCAGGATCAGCATGCGCGGCCGGTCCTGCGGCGTGGCCTCGGGGGCCAGGCCCAGCAGCAAGTCCAGCGACAGGCAGGGCACCAGGGTGCCGCGCACATTGCACAGGCCACGCAGAGAGCGGCTGCGCGGGTAGGGGATGCCGTGCACGGGCACCAGTACCGAAACCTCTTGCAGCAGCGTGGTGGGCAGGGCCAGCCAGTCCTGCCCCAGGCGAAAGACCAGGGCCGAGAGCGTGGCGCCGCCGGCCTGCGGGGCATCGGCTGGCGGTGTGTGGTCGGCTGCTGTGGCCGCCAGGTCCAGGCGGTGCCGGTCCAGCAGTTGCATGGCGGCTTCGGCATGGCGTTCGCAGTGGTGGCAGTGCACGTGCTGCGCGAGCCGCTCGCAGGAGCGGTCGCCCTGCACGCCGATGCGCCGCCAGCAGGCGTCGAAGGCGGCGGTGTCGGGCGCGAGCAGGGGGTCAGGACTTGCTGCCGACATCGTGGGTTCCTTGCTGCTTCAGCCGCTGCTGCAACCGGGCCGCACCGCTGCGGTCGCCGTGCGCCGCCAGCAGGGCGGCCAGGTGGGCCAGGGCCTGGGCGTGGTGGGGCTCCAGGTACAGGGCCTTGCGGTAGTGGCGCTGTGCGGCATCGGTCTGGCCCGCGCCATCGCACAGCAGGCCCCACCAGAAATACAGCTCGGCCGAGGGGCCGTGCCGGTCCAGCTGCTCGGCACAGGCGCTGAGCGCTTCGGTGTGGCGCCCGGCGTTGGCGAGTGCGGCGATGCGGGCCAGCCCGGTTGCCGTGTCGGCGGGTGCTGCGGGCGGGGTGGCCTGCGGGGGCGGCACGGGGCGCATGGCTGCCGCTGCTGGCGGGGGAGTCCGCAGGGGGGCCGGTCTGGGCGTTGCGGGTGCTGCAGACGGGCGTGCCGCTGGGGTCTGGGGCGCCGCGCGGCGGCGAAAGGCGAAACTGTGCGCCGTGTCCAGGGCCTGCAGGCCGCGCTGGGTCAGCAGGCCCGCCTCTGCCGGGCCCACGAAGAGCAGGCCGTCGGCCAGCAGCACGCGTTCCAGCTGGGCCAGTGCCTGCAACTGGGTGGGGCGGTCAAAATAGATCAGCAGGTTGCGGCAAAACACCAAGTCGTAGGGCGCGCGCGCGGACAGCACGGCCGCGTCCAGCAGGTTGCCGGCTTGCCAGTTCACCATGCCGCGCAGCCGCTCGTGGATGCGGTGGGTGCCGTCGGCCTCGCGCTGGAAGTGGCGCTCCCGAAAATCCAGCGCGTCGCCGCGGAAGGCATTGCCGCTGTAGCGGCCCCGGGCCGCATGGTCCAGGGCGCGCTGGCTGATGTCCAGGGCGTCGATGTGCACCCCGTGCGGCGCGAAGCCGGCGTCCAGCAGGGCCATGGCGATGGAGTAGGGCTCTTCTCCGGTGGAGCAGGGCAGGCTGAGCAGGCGCAGGGGCTGCCCGGCAGGGCGGCGGCCTTGCAGGGCACGGGCCTGCGTGGCCAGCAGCACAAACGATTCGGGGTAGCGGAAGAACCAGGTCTCGGGCACGACCACGGCTTCGATCAGGGCGCGCTGCTCGGCGGGCGATGCGCTGGCCAGGGCCCAGTAGGCCTCTTCGTCCAGGGCGCAGGCCGCCAGGCGCTGGCGCAGCGCGCGCTCGATGGCGCCCTGCCCCAGGGTGCGGGCATCCAGCCCGATCAGGGTCTTGAGGAGCTGTTCCAGCCGCGCAATCATGGGGCAGTGCCTGCGGAGGGAAACAGCAGGCTGGCCACATCGGGTGGCAGCAGGCCGTCGATGGCGATGTGCTGGATGGTGCCTGTGCCTGCAGCACCCTGGGTCTGCACGGCGCCCAGGTAGGCGCCGCCTGCCGCCAGGCCCATGGAGCGCTGCGCCTGCACGGGCAGGCGTTGCACCTGGTTGGCCTGCTCCAGCACCAGGCCCAGGGTGTGGGCCGGCGAATACTGCAGCAGCACCAGGCGGGTGTTGATGCTCTGCCGGGCAGCCCGCCCGAGCACGCGCTGGCACAGGTCCAGCACGGGAATCACCTCGCCGCGGTGGGTCAGCAGGCCGGCCACCCAGGGCGGCGCCTCGGGCACCTGCTTGAGGCGCTGCAGCGGCAGGACCTCGCGCACCGCGCTGGCGGCCAGGGCGTAGCGGTCCGCGCCCAGGCTGAACAGCAGGTGCAGCGGGTCGCGTTCCTGCGCCGCAATGGAGTCCATGGATTCTTGCCCCGTCTGGTGCTTCAGACCTTGAAGCGGCTGACCCCGCTGCGCAGGTTGTTGGCCACGTCGCTCATGTCCTCGATGGCCATGCCGGTCTGGCGCAGGGACTCGACGGTCTGGCCGCTGGCCTCGGTCAGCTGGCTCAGCGCCTGCTCGATCTGCTCGGCACCGCCGGACTGGGCCTGCATGCCCTCGCTGGCCAGTTGCACCTGCGGTGCCAGGGCCTGTACCTGGTGGATGATCTGCGAGAGTTGGTCGCCCACCTGGGCCATTTCGGCGTTGCCGCGGCGCACCTCTTCGGAGAACTTGTCCATGCCCATCACGCCGGCCGACACGGCCGACTGGATTTCGCGCACCATCTGCTCGATGTCGTAGGTGGCGATGGCGGTCTGGTCGGCCAGGCGGCGCACCTCGGTGGCCACCACGCCAAAGCCGCGGCCGTATTCGCCGGCCTTCTCGGCCTCGATGGCGGCATTGAGCGACAGCAGGTTGGTCTGGTCGGCCACCTTGACGATGGTGGTGACCACCTGGTTGATGCCGCCGGCCTTTTCGTTGAGCAGGGCCAGCTTGGCGTTGACCATTTCGGCGGCGCTGGTCAGCTGCTGCATTACCTCGGCCATGCGCAGCACGCCGCTGTGGCCTGAGCCGGCCAGGGCCGCGGTCTGTTCGGAGCGGGCGGAGACTTCGCCCATGGTGCGCACGAGCTCGCGCGAGGTCGCCGAGATCTGGCGCGAGGTGGCACCGATCTCGCTGGTGGTGGCGGCGGTTTCCGTCACGGTGGCCTGCTGCTGCTTGGCGGTGGCGGCGACCTCGGTGATGGAGGTGGTCAGCTGCACGGACGAGCGCTGCGCCTGCACCACCAGCTCGCGCAGCGAGGCGGCCATGCCGTTGAAGCCCTGCTCGATGGCGTTGAACTCGTCGCTGCGGCCCAGGTTGAGGCGGCTGGACAGGTCGCCGTTGCCCAGGGTCTTCATGGCGGCCAGCGTGCCTTCGATGGGGCGCAGGATGGAGCGGTGCAGCAGCAGGCCGGACACCGCGGCAAGCACCAGCGCCAACACCAGCGCGCCCACCGACAGGCGCTGGTTGGAGGTGGCGGTCTCCTGCATCTCTTGCATGGCCTGCGTCACCTGGCGCTGGTTCAGGTCGATGATCACGCTGAGCTGTTCGCGGTTCTTGTTCCACAGCGGCGCCACCTGTTCGCTGGCCAGCTGCTCGGCCCGGGCCACCTGGCCCTGGGCCAGCAGTTCCAGCACCTGGCGGGCTTTCTGCTGGTATTCCTCCCGCGTGCGCGCGAACTCGGCGGTGGCCTCGCGGTCGGCCGGGGTGTAGACGGTGGGCTGGTACTCGGCATAGCTCTTGTCGACGCCGCTTTCAAGGGCGGCCAGCCGGGCCTTGGCTTCCGCAGGCAGCTCCGCCTTGCGGCCTTCGTTGGCCCGGGCAGTCTTCACCAGCTCCTGGACCTGCAGAAGGTGGTCCGTCATCTTCAGCCGCATGGCGGCGGCGATGGACATGCCGGCCAGGTCCGAGGAGAGGACCTCGGTGGCCTGCGCGTGGTTGGCCACGGCACGCAGGTAGAAGGTGGCGGACATGCCGAGCATGACGGCAATGACCAGTGCAAAACTGGCGGCGATCCGTTGGCTGACCGTGAGTCCTCTCATCATGCGTCTTTCTGTGCAGGGGCTGGGGAGCGTGGAGCCAGGGAAATGGGCTCTCAATCTGCCGCGAGCATGCCACAGGCACAGGCCGCTTTGGACATTTCGCCGAAATCAAGTCCCCGCGTGCGGCGCTTGCGGGGTGGGGCAGTACCGCGCCGGGTCGGTTCAGTCTTTCATCTTCGCAAAATCGACCAGCTTGGCGTACTGTGCCATGTCGCTGCGCATCAGCGCGGCCAGGTCGGCGTTGGCGGCGGTGGGCAGCACCATGCCGGCGTCTTCCAAGCGGCGGCGCACGGCCGGGTCCTGCAGGGTGGCTTTCAGGCCCTGGCTCAGTTGCTGGGTGAGGGCGGGCGGCAGGTTTTTGGGGGCGGCCATGGCGAACCAGCCGACCAGGTCGTAGCCCTTGAGCAGCGGGTGCTCGGCCAGCGCGGGCACGTTGGGCAGGGCCGGGCTGCGCGCGGCGCTGGTGATGCCCAGGGGCACGACGCGGCCGCTCTGGATGAAGGGCAGGGCGGCGGTGGGCGAGAGCATGGCGAAGTCCAGCGTGCCGCCCGCCAGGTCGCTGGTGAGCGAGGCCGTGCCGCGGTAGGGAATGTGCGTCATGAAGATGCCGGCGCGCTGCTTGATGAGTTCGCCCGCAAAGTGCAGCGTGGAGCCCACGCCCGAGCTGCCGTAGCTGAACTTGCCGGGGTTGCGCCGGGCCAGGTCGACGAACTCGGCCAGGTTCTTCACCCCCGTCCTGGGGCCGGCCACCAGCAGCACGGGGGCGGTGGCGATGAGGCCGATGGGCGTCATGTCCTTGAGCGGGTCGTACTTCTGCGCGGGGTTCACCAGGCCCGTGGCCGCCATTTCGTTGCTGGAGCCCACCAGCAAGGTGTAGCCGTCGGCCGGGCTGCTGACCACGCGCTGGGCGGCAATGGCGCCGGCCGCGCCGCCCTGGTTGTCCATGACCAGCGTGGCGCCGAGCTTGGGGCCCAGGGCGTCGCCGACGATGCGCGCGGCCTGGTCGACCGAGCCGCCCGGTGGGTAGCCGATGACGATCTTGACCGGCTTGGTGGGCCAGGCCGTACCCTGGGCGAAGGCTGCGGGCGCGCCGCTGCCTGCCAGCACGGCCACGGTGGCAGCCGCCGCCAGCAAGGCGCCCCGGCGCGTCGGCTGGGCGGGCAGGGAGGGGATCAGTCGGGAGGAAGGCGGCGTGTGCATGGGGTGGGGTGGGGGTCTGGGGTTGCGGGAAAGGTCGGGTAAGCAGGTCGCGTGCCGTGGTGGGGTTCAGCCCTCGTGCGCCAGAAAGCGCTCGGTCAGCTTGACCCAGTAGGTCGAGGCCAGGGGCAGGCAGGCGTCGTTGAAGTCGTAGCCGGGGTTGTGCACCATGCAGCCGCCCGTGCCATGCGTGTCGCCCACGCCGTTGCCCACGATGAGGTAGCTGCCGGGGCACTGCTCCAGCATGAAGGAGAAGTCTTCGCTGCCGGTCAGCGGCTGCAGGTCGGGCATGAGGCCGTCTTCGCCCAGCCAGTCGAGCGCCACCTGGCGCGCAAAGTCGGTGCTGGCCACGTCGTTCACCAGGGCCGGGTAGCGCCAGTGGTAGTCCACTTCGGCCTGCACGCCCAGCGTGGCGGCCTGGGCCTGCACCAGGGCGGTGATGCGCTCGCGCAGCAGGGCACGGATCTCGGGGCGGTAGGCGCGCACGGTGAGGCGCATGAGTACGCTGCCGGGGATGACGTTGGGCGCATCGCCGCCGTGGATGGCGCCCACGGAGATGACGGCCATCTCGCGCGGGTCCACATTGCGCGAGACGATGGTCTGCAGCGCCAGCACGATGTGCGCGGCCGCCACCACCGGGTCGGCCGCCAGGTGCGGGGCCGAGCCGTGGCCGCCCCGGCCCTTGACGGTGATGGTGACCGAGTCGGACGAGGCCATGAACGGCCCGCCCATGAAGCCGAAGGTGCCCACCGGATGGCCGGGCATGTTGTGCAGGGCGAAGATGGCGTCGCAGGGGAACTGCTCGAACAGGCCGTCCTCGATCATCTTGCGGCCGCCGCCCAGGCCTTCTTCGGCGGGCTGGAAGACGAGGTGCAGCGTGCCGTCGAAGTTGCGCTCCTGGGCCAGGTGGCGTGCCGCGGCCAGCAGGATGGCGGTGTGGCCGTCGTGCCCGCAGGCGTGCATCTTGCCTGCGTGGGTGCTGGCATAGGGCAGGCCGGTTTCTTCGTGAATGGGCAGGGCGTCCATGTCGGCGCGCAGGCCCAGCGCGCGCGGGCTGCTGCCCAGGCGCAGCGTGCCCACCACGCCGGTGCCGCCCAGGCCGCGGTGCACGGCGTAGCCCCATTCGGCCAGGCGCGCGGCCACCAGGTCGGCGGTGGCGAATTCCTCGAACGCCAGCTCGGGGTGGGCATGGATGTGGCGGCGCAGGGCGACCATCTCGGCCTCGATGGCGCGGATGCCGGGCAGCACGGGGTCGGTGCCCGCGGTGTGCTGGTGTTGCTCGTTGTCTCGTTCGATGGCCTGGCTCATGGTGTTGTTCTGGATTGCTTGGGTTCAATGGGTGATGTGCAGCGGGCATACCGCCATGCAGGTAAGGCAAAGTCTAGGAACAGGGCCCGCCGGGCGGCAGACAGGGGCTGCCATGCACCGCGTGGCGCTGCTTGTCTTGCTGTTGTCGCATGTCTGTGCTGCGCAGTGGTGCGCCCGGCCAGCGCGGGCGGGGCGCCGATAATGCGCGCCATGAAACTGCACCAGATGCGCTATATCGCCGCGGTGGCCGCGCACGGCAGCATCCGCGCGGCGGCGCGCGCCCTCCAGGTGACGCAGGCGGCCGTCACCCAGGGCATGCGCGAGCTGGAGGCCGACTGCCAGCTCGCCCTGTTCACCCGGCACAGTGGCGGCATCGGCCTCACGCCCGCGGGGCGCGACCTGGTGCAGCACGCCCAGCGCATCCTGGAGCAGATGCACCAGGCCGAGCAGGACCTGGCGCGCCACCGCGATGCGGGCGCGCCGCAGCGCCTGTCCATCGGCATCACGCCCTGGGTCGCGCAGACATTGCTGGCGCGCGTGCTGCCGCCGTTCCGTGCCGAGATGCCGCATGTGCAACTGGAGCTGTACGACGGCTTCTCGGCCCTGGCCTACCCCAAGCTGCGCGAGGGCAGCCTGGACCTGATGATCGGCCGCATCGCCGCGCCCGACGAGATGCTGGGCCTGCAGTCCACCCCGCTGTTCACCTACGAGGCCACGGTGATGGCGCGTGCCGGCCACGCCCGGGCGGGGGCCACATCCATCCACGAGCTGCTGGGCGAGGACTGGGTGCTCAACTTCGGCCCCGGCGGCGAGAAGGAGCTGATGGACCAGCTCTTCACCCAGCATGGCGCGGCTGTGCCGCGCCACCACATCCACCTGGCGCAGTCGGCCTCGCTGATGCTGACCCTGGTGCAGAAGACCGACATGCTCACCTTCTGCCCCTGGCCGCTGGCCGAGACGGCATCGCTGCGCGGCAGCATGGTGGCGCTGCAGCTGCGCGAGCAGTTCGCTCCGCGCACCGTGGGCATCATCCGCCGCAGCAACGAGACGCCATCGCTGGCCGCGCAGCGCTTTCTGGCCCACTTTGCCGCGCAGGTGCAGGCCAGCGTGGAGTCGGACGATGCGGAGCTGCGCCGGGTGTTCTATTCGGTGGAGATGGCGCCGGGCGTGCATGCCGCAGGGGCATGACGGCAGGCCACGCCAGCGGTCGGGGTCCGCGGCATTGACCATTGGCCGTGGATGTCATCCGCCGGGGCGCTTGCCGCGTTGTCTAAGATAGCGCGCCTGCCCGAAGCGAGCCGGGCCCACGCGACAACAACAATCACCGGGATGAGAGGGAGAAGATCCATGCCTGCAATTGCAAGAAGCCTGGCCATGGCCGCCATGGCGCTGTGCGCCGCCGCCGCGGCATCTGCCCAGCAGTCCCAGAACATGGAGGCCATGAACCGCGGCGTGTTCACCGATGTGCCTGCGCCGCCGCTGGGTGGCAGCGTCAAGGACGCCAGCGCCAAGAAGCGCGGCAGCCTGCAGCCGGGCACCGGGGACTTCTACCGCTTTGCCAAGCTCGAGGCTACGCCGCTCAGCCAGGAGACCAGCCCCATGGACCTGCGGCGCTGGACCCTGTCTGCCCTGGTGAACAAGGCCACGGGCGAGGTCGACTTCTATGTGCACTACTACGAGATCTACCGCGCCAGCTCGTGGAAGGCCTTCTCCGCGGCGCAGACGGACATGGGCGAAGGCCTCAAGCTCGGCCGCCTCGCCGCGCGGGTGGTGTCCTGCCGCAGCGGCTGCTCCTACTCGGAGGAGCTCTTCATCGATCTCGCGCCCGCCACCGTGGAGCGGGCGCGCACGCAGCCCCTGCGCATACAGCTGTCGGGCCTGGGGGCCAACGCCACGCTGGTCGAGGTCGATGCGCAGGCGGTGAGCGACCTGGTGGCCAAGGCCGAGCTGGAGGCCGGGAAGTACCGCAAGGTGGCGGCTTCGGCCGGGGCAGTTCCTGCACCCGCGCCGGTACCTGCCGTGCCGGCTGCAGCAACCCCGGCCCTGGTGGCCGATGAGCTGCAAAAGCTTGCCAGGCTGCGGGCCGATGGCACCATCACCGAGCAGGAGTTCCAGGGCCTCAAGGCGAAGCTGCTGGCGAGGTGAGCGGCCGCCAGCGTGCGGCCGGCCTGGATTTCCCTGAATTTCTTTTTTGTCTGATTGGATGGAGAGCTTCCCCATGGCGTCTTACTACTTCGGTCTGGATAGACTGCCTGATCTGCCTGCGTCCTACAGGGCGTCGGCCAACACCATGGTCTTCGTCCCGGAGACGCACCCCCTCGGCGTTCTTCTGGGGTACGAGGTCACGTCCACGGTGCGCCTATATGAACCGGACTTCACCAAATCGTCCATCTACCAGTTCACGGCCAAGGCGGGTTCCACCTACTCCATCCACAGCACGTCCTTCTTCGAGCCCTGGATCAAGCTGTACGACCAGAACGGCAAGCCGGTTGCCCGTGGAGACCTCTCGGACGACTGGTACTCGGGTTCCTCCTCCTACGATTCCATCAGCGGGTGGAAGGCCCCTTACGACGGCGTGTTCTACATCGATCCGGGCTGGGACAGGGGGGTTGCGCAAGGCCACCGAAGCACCAGCCTGACAGTGAGCGAAGACACAGACTCGTCCGGCTGGAACACTTCCCCCGCACCCGCACCCGCACCCGCACCCGCACCCGCACCCGCACCCGCACCCGCACCCGCGCCCGCACCGGTGGCCGCGGTCCTGCCGGCCGTGCTGATGGCCCCCGCACCGCGCCCCGATGCCACCTTGCCTGCAGCAACCACCGTCCATGGAACGGATGCGGCGGACACGCTTGCGGGTGGCAACGGAATGGACCTGATCTACGGCGGCAGCGGCAATGACACCGTGACCGCCGGCGCGGGCAACGACTTCGTGCGCGGTGGCGGCGGCAACGACAGGCTCGATGGTGGTTCGGGGATTGACACCGCGCAGTATGCGGGCGCCTATGCGGCCTACACCGTGACCGTGGACCGTGCCACCAACACCATCCAGGTGGCGCACAACGCGGATGGTGCCGACGGCACCGACGTGACCTCGAATTTCGAGTTCTACCAGTTCGGCGACAAGCTCATCCCGGCATTGCAGCTGTGGCTGCTCAATGCCCCGCAGATCAAGGGCACGGATGCCAGCGAAACGCAGGAGGGCACGGCTGCGCCGGACATCATCCTGCCGGGCAAGGGGAACAACCAGGCGCTTGGCAATGGCGGCAATGACCTGATCGTGGCCAGCCTGGGCAGCAGCAACTCTGCCAAGGGTGGCGACGGCATCGACACCCTGTTCATCGACACCGCCTCGGCCAACGTCACGGTCACCAAGTACCCTGCCCATTGGGCGGAGGCCAAGATCTCCGTGGAGCAGAACAATGTGCTGGACTCTGGCATGGAACGCGTCCAGCTCAAGGACAGGTATTTTGTGCTGGACCTTGACCCCGGCACCAATGGGCACAAGGCTGCCCTGCTGGCCTATACCCTCAAGGGCTCGGCGGGGCTCCGGGATGGCGATCTGATCGCCAAGACCTTGCTGCCCCTGTTCGACAGCGGTTTCTCGGTGGCGCAGGTGAGCTCCTACCTCATCGACTCGGGCTACATGGCCGGTCTGGCAGGCGGCACATCGAACGCCCAGTTCGTCGCCACGCTGTTCAAGGCCGTCACCGGCACCACCGCCGACAATGCCACGGTGGCCGCTTTCGAGGGGCTGATCACCAGCGGGGACTACACCCAGGCCACCATGCTGGCCGGCGTGGCCCAACTGGAGCTGGTGGGCACGGCCGCCAACCTGCCGCAGTACGCCAGCACCGGGTTGGTGCTGGGCATCTGATCAGCGGCGCAGGGTCGCCATCGGGACCGGGCTGGCCATTGATTGATTGCAGCGGCCCCACCTGCCCCTATGATCCAGGGATGGCAGAAGTTTGCATTTTCCACTCAACAGACCGTTGCACAGTGCCCTCACGGGACGCAGTGGATGGAATGCTGCCAGCGCAAGAGAAGAGGGCGGACACCTAGCCATGCCGTCCCCGGTGCCGCCCGTGGTGCCCAAGCGTCTCAGTACCTTCCCGACGTTGTGGGCGTTTCTGTTCAGCCGCCGGCGCTTTGCCGACATGGCGACCGCGCACGACCTGGCCATCATCATCCAGCCCGCAGACCAGCTGGCACGCTACAAGGCGGGCGGGTGGAGCACCGGCACCGAACTGGAGGCCATGCGCCAGGCGTCGCTGGAGCGGCTGTTGCGCACGCGCACACAGTTCTGGCGCTCGGGCCTGGCCATCGTGGGCGTGTTTGCGCTGCTGCTCATCCTGTACTCGGGCCTGGGCCGGCCGGTGGAGCTGGAGTTCCCGAACGACATGGGCAAGGTCCTGGCCGCCCTGGGTGCCATCTTCGCCACCTGGGGCTCGGTGATCCAGCTCACGGGCGTGGAGTCGTGGTCCGGCGAAAGCGCGGACGAAAAGCTGCGCAGCATGCTGTTCCAGGCCATGTTCGTGCTGGGCGGGGCGTTTGCGCTGATCGGGGTGCTGTGGTGATGATTGAGCGGCTGTTTGTGACCTCCGCCTTCCAGTAGCCCGCCCAGTGCGGGCTCTTTTCTGGCAGTCGTTCCGCCCAGGTCGGAGGGCTTGTGGCGAAGCGGGATCGTGGCCTGCGCATATATGCGGATCCTGTGCGGCCGACCGGCCCTTGAGGACAGTGGTGATCCGATCCACTCATCCTTGCCCGAGGGCCGCCGATGAACCTTTTCAAGCTGGCCTGGCCTGGCGCTGCGGATGACCAGGAAGATGTGTCCGAGCAGCAGGTCATCACTTCAGCACAGGCCTGGCGCGGAGCAGGTGGGGGCAGAGGGGCCACTTCTGGCATGCGGCTTGATACCGACAGCGGCCAGCGCGAATGGGCGGTGGAGCAAGAGGTGCAGCGGCTTGCTGCGATCAACCCTGCCAGCCGCGAGAGGCTGCGCGCGCTGGCGGAGTTCAACCTGGCCCAGCCCGCCATCGAAGTAAAGCCTGTGGACCGGGAGGCGCAGTACATGGCACGGGGCTATGCACCCGCCGATGCCGCTGCCAACGCACGGTTCGACGCCAGCTTGGAACAGCGCCTGAATGCGCGGGCGCACAAGGTGCGCCCCGACGCCGCGACCGGCGAGCGCATCGTGCAGCACTACAACCCGAATTCCGAGCGCGAGCGCGTGGCTGCCGAAGCAAAGGAAATGCGGGCGCAGCGCGCCGATGCCCGCCAGCGCGCGGCGGCGCAGGAGATGCCCTCCGTGGTGCGGGGGCTGGCGCAGGGGGCGGCCGGACTCTATGCCACCTCCATGGGGACGATTGGCTTGGCCGGAGAGTTGACCGGCAATGAAGATCTGCGCGATTGGGGCCTGGAGGGGTACCGGGAGACCATGCGTGGCGTCAACAACATCCGCCTTGCGCCGACCTTCACCGGCATCCGCAGCACGGGCGATGCCGTGGAATGGGCGTTGGAAAACAGTGGCTACGCGGGCTTTCAGGCCGCAACCACCATCCTGTCGGCAGGCATGGGCGGCCTGATCGCCAACACGTTGGGCAAGAAGGCGCTGGGAGAGGCTGTCGGTATTGCCTTGAACAGCACGGTGCAGACTTTCGGTTCGGTCTATGGCGAAGCGGCCGAGGAGGCGCGCAGAACCGGCAAGCCGCTCGATCTGCCCGCCATGCTGGCCGGCGCCACCGTCTCCACCGCCATCGACACACTGGCGGATCGGATAGGCCTGAACGCCCTGAGCACCCAGACATTCAAAGGCAACGCGCTGGAACGCCTGGGCAAGTCCGTGGGCACCCAGATGGCGGTGCAGGGTGGCACCGAGGCTGTGCAGCGTGTGCCAGAAGAATTGGGTGCTGGCAGGGCGCCTTTCAGGGAGGGAACTGGTGTCCAGTATGTGGATGACTTCGCAGCCGGAGCCTTGTTCGGTGCCCATGCCGGCACTGTGGGTGGCTTGCGCGGCGGTGAACCAAAGGGAGCGACCACCCAGCATGGAGCACACAAGGCCGATGTGCCAGTGGTTGGGGAGCAGCACACCACGCCAATGCCACCAGTGCATGCCGAACAGGCTTCTGCGTTGCGTGAGGACTTGCTCGTGCCTTCCGACCTGCCGCCTGACCGCGCGCTGGGTGGGGCCAAGCGCGCGAATCCACCAGCGGCGCAAGGGGGCTCCGAGCTTGCGATGGCAAGCGAGCCTGCCGCGCACTTGGCACAGCCAACAATGGACACTCAGGGGGATTCTGCGCAAGCCGGGCAGGCGCAAGGGCTTGCCTCACCCCTGGCCGCCGCTGTCCTGAAGGTGGAGACACAACCCACTGGCACGCTGGCCGTGACGGGAGATCCGGCGGTCGTCCGCGACGCATTGTTGCAGGCGGGTGTTGCCGCTGAGGACGTCTTTCCGGGGTCTCGAGGCGCGTTGGTGGCGCCCAGAAGCGCTGATCGCGCCCGAGATGCGTTGTCATCCTTTTCCACTGCACAGCCGCAAGGCGAACCGCCGTTGCCAATTCCAGGTGCCGGCACGCATTTCCCACAGGTCCCATCTCCCACATCGGCACCACCGGGACTGCACATCGCGTTGTTGGACAAGGGCTCACTGTCGATAGCTGGCGACAACCCGGCAGCCCTTCTTTTGCGCCTGCAACGGGGGGGCATCAGTGCGGCTGAACTGATTCAGATGGGTGGTCGTGTACTGGTAGCGCCTTCCAGTGCGAACAAGGCTCGCTTGCTGCTTGCGGAACCGGATACCCCCGCGCGGCCCGGGTCGGGCCTTGGTGCCAACACCACATCGCCAAATGAAAATGGGCATGAAAAGGCGGGTCAACCTGTGCCTGGAGGTCTGCCTCCCTCGCCAGCATCCGACGCGGATTTTGCCGAGGAGGTTGGTGCGAACGCCGGCAGCGCGACGGATGTACAGCCCAAGCCCGGGCGCTATGGCGGCAACATGCAGTGGCTCAAGCGCGATCTGGCTCGCCAGGCGAAAATTCCCGACCACATTGACTTGAACAAGCCTGACAATGTTTGGGGAATGGCCGGTGAGGATTTGCTGACCTATTACAGACTGCAGGGCTTTGATGGAACCAGGAGGCAGCCGGGGAAAGGGCAATCAGGCAAGGCATTCGTATATGTCCTGCAGGGCCATCCTGAACTGCAAGAAGTGGAGTACCACCCAGGTGGCGGTAGGCATAGGGCTGAGTATTATAAATTTTTGCGGCATGACGGCTCTGAAGTGAAAATAATCAATGAAAGATACGTTCCAAGAACAATAAAGTCAGGAACAGTCTTCTTTGGTGTCAATGGTCGTCGCCTGAGTTGGGATGGTGAAATTTGGGTTTTCGAGTAAATTAAGGATTTTTATGCTTGATCTAAGGGCACCGCTTATCCCCGGAAAAAGTGCAGCTGGCTTCTTCATTGGGCAGCGCATGGAGGAGGTGAAAAAATCCATTGGCGATAGTCCGAGGTGGAATCAGGACTCGGACCGTCCATTTCTTGCTGTTTTGCGCGATTCGAAGGGCTGGATATCACATGGCTATGATAATTTGACGATTGAAGAATTGGTTTTCGGGAATAATTTGATAAGACTCCAGTTCAACGGCGCTGGAATTCTGTACAACATATTTGTCGATGCAGGATACGAAGGGCTGGTTTGGGGCGAGGTGAAGATTGGCGACAAGCTGTCGAAAGTACTGAAGTGGTGCGGTCTGGAGTATGGCCCGGGAGATGATATGCATTACCCCGTATCGGATGATGCAGAGTTCCAGGGTATTGCCTTTGGCGCGGAAGATTGTCCTTTGGAGGAATCCCCGGACCAGGTGATTGACATGGTGTCCATCCACGATTGGAGCCTGCAGGACTGATCGGCCCTGTCCACCTTTTCAAGGCCCTGTGCCAAGCCCGCTTCGCGCGGGCTTTTTTCTGGGCGCTGCATTGGCATGCGAGCGCACGCGGTCCTGGCGGTGCAGTGCGATACGGCATATATGCCACCCCTTCAGCGCGCTCTCCTCTTCGCGGACATTGCTTTCACGGGCGACGTGCCCGGTGCCAGCAACCACCACCCCGCCACCACTGCCTCTGGCCCCACGGGCCATGCCGAAGAAGGACCGACCGCACCATGAACACCACCGACAGCAGCATCAGTACCAACACCAGCCACGCCACCGCAGCCAGCCTGGAGCCGGGCGAGGGCGCCGTCGGCGCGATGGATGCCGAGGACCAGATGGCGCAGGCGCTGGATGCGCTGCGCCAGGAGCGTGCGGAAACGGGCGGTGATGCACAGGCGCCCACCGCCGCGACCCTGCCGGCAGGCCCCGACGGGGCCATGCCCGCAGCCATGGAGGAGGGTGCTGATGCCGCGCAGATCCGTGCGCGCCAAGCCGCCGCACAGCATGCCGACAGGGCCGGCAACCCCGACCCCGCCGAGCTGCTGCGCCGCACGCAGGAAGAGCTGCACAAGGCGCGCAGCGAGATGGGCCGCGTGGGCCAGCTCAACCGCTACCTGAACCAGGCGCGGGCCGAGCGTGACCGCCTGCTGCAGGAGAACGCGCAGCTCAAGGGCAGCGGGGCCAAGGGTGCACCCGGTGCCCAGGGCGACAGCTCCGCCGCCGCTGAGCGGCTGGCCGAGCTGGCCCAGAAGGTGCAGCAGTTCCCTGAACTGCATGGGCTGGTGGGGGCCGTGCAGCACGCCCTGCAGGCCGTGGATGCCAAGGCCGCGACGGTGGCCGAGCAGACCGCCGCCCGCATGGTCGAGCCGCTGCACGGCCTGCGTGCCGAGCACGAGCAGCGCGCCCAGGAGCAACGCAGCGCCGCCTACCAGGCCGCGATGCAGACCTTCGAGGCCACCTACCCGAATGCGGTGGAGGTGGTGCGCAGCGCGGACTTCGGCGCCTGGATCGGCACGCAGCCCCAGCCCATCCAGACGGCCTTCTACCAGGGGCAGGACCCCAGCGAAGCGATTGCGGTGATGGACGCCTACGACGCCCACCTGCGCCGCGCGGGCCGCGCCCCCATTGCCCGCTACCCCCAGCAACAACAGCCCGCCGCACAGCGCGCCAGCGCCAATGCCGCCCGGCTGCAGTCGGCGGCAGGCCTGCCTTCGCGCGCCAGCGGCGCCCGGGGCGGCCTGCCGCCCGAGGACGACTTCGAAGCCTCGCTGGACTTCTTTCGGCGCCAGCGGCTGGGCGGCCTGGCATAGCCACGGGCCGCAGCCGCGCGCTGGCGCACACAGACACGTTTGAATTTTCCGACAAGGAGCCAATCTCATGACCGTTTACGGTGACATCACCCCCCGCACCGCGGCTTACGCGGTGGACAAGATGCTGGAACGCGCCCAGCCCTCCCTGAACATGGCCAAGTTTGCCGTGGTGACTGCCGTGCCCAAGGGCAAGACCAAGGTCGTCAAGTGGCGCCGCTACGGCCGCCTGGCGCCCACCACCACGCCGCTGACCGAGGGCGTGACGCCCGTGCAGGGCAACATCACCAGCACCGACGTGTCGGCCAACCTGGAGCAGTACGGCCAGCGTGTGCAGATCACCGACGTGATCGCCGACACGCACGAAGACCCGGTGCTCAGCGAGCTGAGCGCCTCGCTGGGCGAGACCGCGGGCCAGACGCAGGAGCTGATCCTGTACAACACCATCAAGGCCGGAACGCAGGTGCTGTATGCCAACGGCGTGGCGCGCAACGCGGTGAACACCACCATGACGGCCAACGTGGCGCGCCGCGCGATCCGCCAGCTCAAGGCGCAGGACGCGCGCCCGCTGACCACGGTGCTCAACGCCACCGACGGCGTGGGCACGCTGCCCATCCCGCCGTGCTACGTGTGCTTCGTGCACCCCAATGTGGAGATGGACCTGCAGAACCCCGCGTTCTTCCCGGCCGGCTACACGCGCATCCAGAACTACGGCACCTTCAAGCCGCTGTGCGAGAACGAGATCGGCTCGTTCGAGAACATCCGCTTTGTCTCGTCCACGCTGTACGCGCCGCTGGCCAACGCCGGCAACGCCACGCTGAACGGCATGCTGGGCGGCACGGCGGTGGACGTGTACCAGTCGGTCATCGTCGGCAAGGAGGCCTATGCCACGGTGAACCTCTCGGCATCGGGCTCGGGCCTCACGCCCATCGTGGTCAACCCCAAGCCCAGCGACAGCGACCCCATGGGCCAGCGCGGGCATGTGGCTTTCAAGATGTGGTCGGCCGCGGCCATCTTGAACGACGCCTGGATGACCCGCATCGAGCACGGCGTGTCTTCGTGACGCCGGCCTGACCCCCTGGGGCCGGCACGCGGCCGGCCCCTTCATTCATCCATCGAACAAGGAACACCCATGGCAAAAGCACCCGCCAAGGCCGCCGCATTGGCCGAAACCACCGCAGGCACCGACACCGACATCGATGTGGCCGTGCAGCAGCACGGCTTCTCGGGCCAGACGGTCGAGATCAAGCTCTTCAAGGGCGAGCTGCACGAGCCGCAGCAGCCCTTTTTCGGGCTCAACAACTACCAGATCCAGATCCAGCGCGAGCGCTGGGTGCGTGTGCCGGTGGAGATGGCCGACCACATCGAAGGCCTGGCCTACACGGTGCGCGAGGCCGACCCCGAGGAGCCCGAGAACATCGACAAGATGCGCTGGGTGGAAAAGCCGCGCTTCCCACTTCAGCGCAAAGGCTGAGGAGATCGCCATGAACTTCCTGCAACTGGCCCGGGCCGTCAAGCGCGAGAGCGGCTTGTCCGGCGGTCCGCCGGCCTCGGCCAGCACGGCCAGTGGCGATGATGCCCGCGTGTTCGAGTGGGTGAACTGGGCCTGGCGCGACATCGCGCTGGCGCACGAGTCCTGGCTGTTTCGCCGCGGCGAGGCCCTGGGCCAGGTTCCAGCCGGCAGCCTGGTGATGGTGCCCGAGGCCGCGGCCCCGGGCTTTGCGCTGGCCGACTTCGCCGCCTGGAAGCCCGCGGCCGACGGCTACCGGCCCAGCGCCTGGCGCGTGGCCGATGGCCAGGTGAGCGAGCATGCGCTGGCCTGGCTTGACTACGAGGCGTTTCGCCAGCGCTTTCTGACCGGCGCGCATGCCCCGGGGGCCTTGCGCTACTGGAGCATTGCGCCCGGCGGCGAGCTGCTGGTGGGCCCCGCGCCCGATGCGGCCCACATGGTGCGCGCGGCCTATGTGAAGGATGTCGCCAGCCTGGCGCTCGACGCGGACGAGCCGGCCCTGCCTGCGCGCTTCCACCCCCTGATCGCCTGGCGTGCGCTGCGCGAATACGGCGGCTTCGACGCGGCCAGCGAGGTCTACCAGCGCGCCGAGCAGAACTACAGCATGGGCTTTTCGGCGCTGGCGCAATCGCAGCTGCCGCGCCCCGGCTTTGGCGCGAGGCCCCTGGCATGACCGGCAATAAAACACCCCCTGAGTCGCTTCGCGCCTTCACCCCTCTCTCGACTCGCTACGCGATTCGGGAGGGGGACGCCCCCAGCGCAAACGCTGGATACGCCGCCTTCGCGGCGGGGCGGCCCTTGCGCGGGGGCACTGGCTTTGGCTGCGCCAGTTTCAAGCACAGTGGGCGAGCGCGGTGCAATGGAGGGCTGACGTGAAGATGCCATCTCTCAAGACCCAGTACTTCCCGCTCTCGGGCGGGCTCGATGCCGAGTCGGCCCAGCTCACGCTGCGCCCGGGCATGGTGACGGGCGCGATCAACTACGAGAGCTCGGCCCTGGAGGGGTACGAGCGCATCGGCGGCTACGAGCGCTTCGACGGCCGGGCCCGGCCCGGCGATGCGGCCTACCAATGCCTGCGCGCGGCCACCGCCTTCACCGGTGTGGCTGCGGGGCAGACGGTGGTGGGGGCCACCTCGGGTGCCACGGCCGTGGTGCTGTTGCTGCGCCATGCGGCGCAGATCGTTGTGACGCAGCGCACCGGTGTGTTCGCCGTGGGCGAGGTCCTCACGGTGGCGGGCAGCCCGGTGGGCCGGTTCGACGGCGACGCCTCGGACATCGATGGCTTCGACGACAACGCCTTTGCGGCGCTGGCCGCCGAGCACTACCGCACGGCCATTGGGGCCGTGCCGGGCTCGGGGCCGCTGCGCGGCGTCGCCGTATTGAATGGCACGGTCTACGCCTGGCGCGACAACCTGGCGGCCACGGCCTGCAGCATCTACAAGAGTTCGGCCACCGGCTGGGCGCCGGTGCTCCACTACCATGAGCTGGCCTTTTCCAGCGGCAGCGGCACGGAGCCTGCCGTGGGCGCCAACGTCACCAAGGGCGCCGTGTCCGCCATCGTCAAGCGCGTGGTGGTGGAGTCGGGCACCTGGGCGGCGGGCACGGCCAAGGGGCGCTTCATCGTCACCGCACCCTCGGGCGGGCCGTTCACCGCGGGCGCCTTCACCGCCGGGGTGACGGCGTTGGCCGGCGGGGCCGAGGTGGCGATCACCCAGCTGCCCGGCGGCCGGCTCGATACCGTGGTCTACAACTTCAACGGCCGCGCCGGGCAGCAGCGCATCTATGGCGCCGACGGCGTGAACCGCGGCTTCGAGTTCGACGGCGAGGTGCTGGTGCCCCTGGCCACCGGGATGGCGGTGGACAAGCCCGTGCACTGCGTGGCGCACAAGAACCACCTGTTCTTCAGCTTCGAGGGCTCGCTGCAGCACAGCGCCGTGGGCGATCCGTACCGCTGGTCGGCGGTGGTGGGGGCGGCCGAGATCGCGGCGGGCGATGTGGTAACGGGCCTGCAGGTGCTGCCTTCGGACGCCGAGGGCGGCGCGCTCATGGTGTTTGCCGCCGGGCGCACCTGGGTGCTGTATGGCAGCAGCAGCGCCGACTGGCGCTTCGTGAACTTTGCCGACGACGTGGGCGCGCAGCGCGGCAGCGTGCAGAGCCTGGGCCGGGTGCTGGTGCTCGACACCCTGGGCGTGGCCGTGGTCAGTGCCACGCAGGCCTTCGGCAACTTCGAGCGGTTGCCGCTGTCTGCGCGCATCCAGCGGCTGCTCAAGGCGCGGCAGGTCACGGCCTCGGTGGTCAACCGGGCCGACAAGCGCATGCGCCTGTTCTTTGCCGGCGGCGAGGGCCTGAGCGTCACGCCCATCCCCACGGCCGATGGCGGCAGCGCGCTGGCCTTCATGCCCATCGACTATGGCCGCACGGTGCGCTGCACCTGCGATGCCGTGGTGGGCGGCGAGCACCGCAACTTCTTCGGCAGCGACGACGGCTTTGTCTACGAGGCCGACCGGGGCCGCAGCTTCGACGGGGCCGAGATCGTGGCCTACCTCAAGCTGGCCTTCAACCACACCAAAAGCCCGATGGAGAAGAAACGCTTTCGGCGCGTGGACCTGGAGAGCAAAAACCGCAGCGCCTGCCGCCTGCTGGTGCAGGGCGAGTACAGCCTGGGCCGGCCCGAGGTGGGCCTGACCGATGTGGTGGGCGTGCTGCAGAACGCCGGCGGCGCCTACTACAGCGTGAGCAACTACGGCCAGAGCTACTACAGCGTGCCCGCCAACGCCCTCTCCAAGGTGCGCCTGGACGGCGTGGGCACCGACCTCAGCCTGAACATCGTGAGCAGCGCGCGCGACGAGCTGCCCCACACGCTGCAGAGCGTGTCGGTGGTCTACACGCCGCGCCGGCTGGACCGCTGACCCCCAATCCCACCAAACGCAGGAGCAGCCCCATGGCCAATACCTACTACCACCGCGTCTTCAACCCGCTGCCCGGGCAGCGGGTGGACGAGCAGGTCCTCAAGGACGAGTTCCAGCGCATCGAGCTGGGCTTCGACGGCGTGGCCACCAAGGCCGGGCAGACCGATGCCGGCCTGGCCACCAAGGCCAACCTGGCCGGCGGCAACGCCCTCACGGGCGACCAATCCATCGCCGGCAATCTGGCCATCGCCGGCCACTTGGCCGTGGGCGGCACGGTCAGCGCCGCCACCCCGCTGCCCCCGGCCGACAACAGCCAGGCCCTGGCCAGCACGAACTGGGTGCGGGCCTGGGTCAGCTCGCAGGCCGGCGGCGCCCTGGGCCTGCCCGTGGCGCCGGTGCAGGCCCGGCCGCTGGCGCTGTTCGTGATCCAGGGCGTGCAGCAATGGGCCCCGGTGCAGTCGCGCAGCAAGGTTTTCTTTCTTTCAGGAGCTTGATCGACATGGCCAACGGACGTCTTTTTGCAATGGACCTGGCTGCGGCCACGGCCACCCCCCTCTACCAGCCCGCCTCCCAGACCGGGACGCTCACGCTGTCGCTGGTCAACCGCAGCGCCTCGGCCGTGCTGGCCCGCGTGGCCCTTGCCGCGGCCGCCACACCCACTGACGCGGAGTGGATCGAGTACGACGCCTACCTGCCGCCCTCGGGCGTGCTCGAGCGCACGGCCATCGTGGTCGGGCCGGGCCAGTACCTGGTGGCCCGGGCGAGCGCGGCCGGGGTGTCGGCGGTGGGCTTCGGCTTCGAAGAGTAGGGCGGGGCGGCCGTCCTTTGTCGCCCGGATGCAACGCTCCATGGCATCCCCCATTTGGGTGGATCTGATGTAACCCTTTGTGTGGGCGTGTGCAGGTCCGGCAGAGCGTCTGTTTGTGTGCACATGTAACAGCAAAACTGTCGCCGCCAAGGGGGATTCTGAGATAATTGCCCCGTGTGTGCCGTACACACGCCAAGCAATCAAAGAAATCGGGAGAGGGCTGTGCGCGCTGCGTTCGCCGTTCGGGCGTGGGCTGCGATAGCACCAGGCCTGCAAAGTCAGGAGCAATGGCTGCAGTGGGCCCAGGCACCGGTGTGCCCCGTGGGCGACACCGTGGTCGAGCTGCCCCATGTGCCCGCCATGGCGCGGCGCCGGCTGGGCCACCTGGCGAAGATGGCCGTTGCCGTGGCCGACAGCGTGCTGCCGCCCGAACAGGGGGCCGACATTCCCGTGGTCTGGGCATCGCGCTATGGCGATGCCGACAAGGCGCTGGCACTGCTGCGCTCGCAGGCCCAAGATGAACCCCTGTCGCCCACCGCCTTCGGCCTGTCGGTGCACAACGCCGTGGGCGCGCAGCACTCCATCCTGCGCGGCATGCGCGCCAACGCGGTCTGCGTCGCGTCTTCGCACTGCGTGCCCGAGGCCGGCCTCGTCGAGGCCTTGGGCCTGCTGCACGATGCCGAGGCCTTCGGCGAGGTGTTGCTGGTCTGCTATGACGAGCTGCTGCCGCCCGACTACACCGTCTTCCACGATGAGCCCGTGGCCGAATACGCCTGGGCTGTGCGGCTGGCGCCCCTGCAGCCTGGCGAAGCGGGCTTTGCGCTGCAGGCCATCGATGCGCCGGGCGAGGCCGATGGGCGCGGCGAGACGGTGGCCTTGCCGCATGGGCTCGATGCGCTGCATTTTCTGCTGCAGGGTGAACGCAAGAACCTGGTACACGGCCATGCGTCAGGCCAATGGATGTGGGAGCGTGTGCATGCGTGAAGCGATCAACCGGGCCTGGCGCATCGTGGCCACGGGTTTCTGTTTTTCCGTGTTCGGCCTGGGGGGCATCGTGCTGGGCATCGTCGTGTGCCCCGTGGCCATGCTCTTCGTGCGCGGGGCCGCGCGCCAGAAGCAGCTGTGCCAGACCATCATCCACCACAGCTTTCGCTGCTTCGTGGGGCTCATGAACTTCGTGGGCGTGATCTCGTACGAGGTGCATGGACGCGAACGCCTGCAGCGCCGGGGCCTCTTGATCCTGGCCAACCACCCCTCACTGATCGACGTGGTGTTCCTGATCTCCTTCGTGCGCCATGCGGACTGCATCGTCAAGGAGGCGCTGGCGCGCAACCCGTTCACGCGCGGCCCGATCCGGGCCGCGGGCTTCATCACCAATGGCGACGGCGCGGGCCTGCTGAAGGACTGCGTGCGCTCGCTCCAGGATGGCAACAACCTCATCATCTTCCCCGAAGGCACGCGCACGCCGCTGCACGGCAAGGTCAAGCTGCAGCGCGGCGCGGCCCATGTGGCCGTGAAAGGGCGCATCGACATCACGCCCGTGCACATCCACAGCAGCCTGCCCATGCTGACCAAGGGCACGCCGTGGTGGAGGGTGCCCGTGCGCAAGCCGCACTTCACCATCGAGGTGCGGCCCGATATCGCGGTGGAAGAATTCTGTGACTCGGCTGCCAGCGATTCCCTGGCTGCGCGCCATGTGACCGAGCACCTGTCCGTACAACTTTTCAAGGGACCTGCCTGTGCTTCAACTTGAGCAAGAAATCAAGGAAATCATCATCTCCAGCCTGGCGCTCGAAGACATCGCGCCCGAAGACATCGACCCCGCAGCGCCGCTGTTCGTCGAGGGCCTGGGCCTCGACTCCATCGACGCGCTGGAGCTCGGCCTGGCCCTGCAAAAGCGCTACGGCCTGAGCATGTCGGCCGACTCGGAGCAGACGCGCAAGCACTTTGGCAGCGTGCAGGCGCTGGCCGCCTTCGTGGCCGCCAGCCGCACGCACTGACTGACGAAGCGAGTGGCATTCACGGAAAATACGACATGAACAAAGAAGCCATCTACGAACGCATCGCCGCGATCCTGCAGGAGACGTTCGAAATCGACGCCGACCGCATCACGCCCGAGGCCCGCCTGTACGACGACCTGGACATCGACAGCATCGATGCGGTGGACCTGATCGTGCAGCTCAAGCCCTGGGTGGGCAAGCGCCTGAACGCCGACGCCTTCAAGTCCGTGCGCACGGTGCAGGACGTGGTCGACGCCCTGCACCGCCTGGTGAACGACGCCGCCTCCCCGGCCTGAGCGCGCGGGCAGGCGGCCGGCCATCATCATGCACAAGCTTGTGACCGCCGTGCTGGTGGTGCTGACGGTGCTGTACCCGCTGGGCGTGTACCTGGCCATGGGCCGCGTGGCGCCGCAGTGGCTGGCCGTGCTGCTGGTGCTGCTGGCCGTGCTGCGCGCCGTGGCCACGCGCCAGCGCTTCTGGTGGGCCGTGGCCTCGGGCGCGGCCGTGCTGGCGCTGGCCTCCTGGTGGCGCGCCGATGCCCTGGCCGTCAAGCTCTATCCGGTGCTGGTCAACGCCGTGCTGCTGGTGGTGTTCGCGGTGAGCCTGCGCTACCCGCCTACGGTGATCGAGCGCGTGGCCCGCATCACCCAGCCCGATCTGCCCGAGTCCGGCGTGCGCTACACGCGCAAGGTGACCGCCGTGTGGTGCGCGTTCTTCGTGGCCAACGGCGCTGCCGCGGCCTACACCGCCGCCTGGTGCAGCGATGCCACCTGGGCGCTGTACAACGGGCTTGTGGCCTATGTGCTCATGGGCTGCCTGATGGGCGGCGAGTGGCTGGTGCGCCAGTGGGTGCGCCGGCGCGGGGCGCTGACCCTGGGGCCGCAGTAGAGCGCTGGGCAGAGCCAAGCGACTTTTTTTCCCCGTCCCTGTCCAACAACTCCAAGAATCAGGAATCGAGCAAGTGAACACGTTTACAGCCTTGTCCGAGGTGGCCCTGCCGCAGGCGCGTGCCGCAGGGCACGAGGTCGCGGCCTCTGCGGGCAGCCCGGTGCGGCACGCGGACTGGGTGCTGTCCGTCAAGGCCTGGTGCGCCGCCTTCCAGCAGGTGCAGGGCACCGAGGTGGGCCTGTATTTCGAGGAGCCGCTGCAGTTTGCGGCCGCCCTCTGGGGGGCCTGGCATGCGGGCAAGACGCCGGTGCTGGCCAGCGACCTGCAGCCCCATACCCTGGCGCACCTGCTGCCCCAGGTGCAGGCCTGCGCGGGCCAGTTGCCGGATGCCCTCGTGCCCGATACAACGGGCGCGGCGGCGGTGCAGTTGCAGCCGCTTTCGATGCGCGCGGCGCAGGTGGTGCTGTTCACCTCGGGCTCCACGGGCGTGCCCGAACGCATCGTCAAACACCTTTCGCAGCTCGATGCCGAAGTGCATGCGCTGCAGGCGGTGTTCGGCCCGATGGCCAACGAACCGGGCCTGCGCACGCTGGCCACCGTCTCGCACCAGCACATCTACGGCCTGCTGTTCCGTGTGCTGTGGCCGCTGGCCGCGGGGCGGCTGTTGGGCACCGGGTTTGCGCGCTACCCCGAGGAGCTGGTGGCCCAGCTGTCCCCGCCCGGCCCCACGCTGCTCATCTCCAGCCCCGCCATGCTCAGCCGCCTGCCCGATCACCTCGACTGGGCGGCCGCCTCCCAGGGCCTGCGCGGCATCTTCTCGTCGGGCGGCCCGCTGCCGCCCGAGGCCTCGGCCCATGCGCTGGCCTTGCTCGGCCATTCCACCACCGAGGTGTTCGGCAGCTCGGAAACCGGCGGCATCGCCTGGCGCCGCCGGGCCGAGCAGGGCGATGCCTGGCAGCCCCTGCCGGGCGTGCAGGTGCGCCTGGCCGACAGTGGCTGCCTGTCGGTGCGCTCGGGCCACCTGCCCGATGCCGATGCCTGGTGGGAGACGGCCGACCGCGCCTTGCCGCAAGACGGTGGCGATGGGGGCGCCGGCTTCGTGCTGCAGGGCCGGGCCGACCGCATCGCCAAGATCGCCGAAAAGCGCATCTCCCTGACCGCCATGGAAAACGCCCTGCTGGCCAGCGACCGGGTGGCGGCTGCCCGGGCCGTGGTGCTCGAAGCGCCGCCCGCCGCCGCGCGCGTGGGCATGGTGCTTGCGCTCACCGAGGCCGGCTGGCAGGCCCTGCAGCAGCAGGGCCGCAAGCCCATGGGGGACGCGCTGCGCGCCCTGCTGGCACCCGTGGTGGACCGCGTGGCCCTGCCGCGCAGCTGGCGCTACGTGGCGGCCCTGCCGCAAAACGCCCAGGGCAAGACCACGCAGCACGACCTGCTGGCGCTGTTCCGCCCGCTCATGCCCCTGCCCGAATGGACCGAGCGCAGCGCGCACCAGGCCACGGCCAGCCTGCTGGTCGACCCCGGGCTGCGCGTGCTCGACGGCCACTTCCCTGGCGCGCCCATCGTGCCCGGCGTGGCGCAGCTGCACTGGGTGGTCACCTTGGGGCAGCAGGCCTTCGGCATTCCGGCGGCCTTCCTGCGCGCCGAGGTGGTCAAGTTCCAGCAGCCCATCCTGCCCGGCGACCGGGTCCAGGTGCAGCTGCAGTGGGTGCCCGGCAAGGGCCAGCTGCAGTTTGCGCTGACCTCCGGCCGCGGGCCGCATGCCAGCGGGCGCCTGGTGCAGGGGGAGGGGGCCGCATGAGTACCGCCATGCCGTTCAACCCCGTCGCCATCATCCCGGTCTACAACCACCCGACGACCATCGGCGCCATGGTGCAGGGCGTGCTCGCCGCGGGCCTGCACTGCATCCTGGTGGACGACGGCTCCGAACCCGGCTGCGCCGCCGTGCTCGATGCCCTGGCGCAGCAGCATGGCGCAGCGGTCACGCTGCTGCGCCTGCCGCAGAACCAGGGCAAGGGCGGCGCCGTGATGACCGGCATGCGCCATGCGCTGGCCGCGGGCCACAGCCACGCGCTGCAGATCGACGCCGACGGCCAGCACGCCGTGGCCGACATCCCGGCCTTCATCGCGCTCGCCCGGGCCCGGCCCGAGGCCATGGTCTGCGGCGCGCCGCGCTACGACGCCAGCGTGCCCAAGGCGCGCCTGTACGGCCGCTACGCCACCCATGTGTGGGTGTGGATCAACACCTTGTCGCTGGACATCGAAGACTCGATGTGCGGCTTTCGCGTCTACCCGCTGCGCGATGCCATCGGCGTGATGGACGGCGCGCGCATCGGCAAGCACATGGAGTTCGACACCGAGATCCTCGTGCGCATGCACTGGAAGGGCGTGCCCTTCATCACCCAGCGCACGGCCGTCACCTACCCGCAGGACGGGCTCTCGCACTTTCGCGTGTGGCGCGACAACGTGCTCATCTCGGGCATGCACACGCGCCTGTTCGGCGGCATGCTGCTGCGCAGCCCCGTGCTGCTGGTGCGCAAGCTGCTGGGCCGGCGCGGGGCAGGGCAGGCGGCATGACGGCATCTGCGCCAGAGCCACAGACCCAGGCTGCTGCTGCCGCGCCCGCCGCCCCGCACTGGGCGCAGCTGGGCGAGAACACCTTCGTCGCGGGCATGTGGCTGCTCTACCAGGTGCACCGCTTCCTCGGGCGCTGGCCCTTTCTGCTGTGCCTGTACCCCATCGTCGGCTACTACTGGCTGGTGAGCCCGGTGGCGCGCCGCGCCTCGCTGCAGTACCTGCAGCGCATGCAGGCCGCCCATGGCCTGTGGCCCGCCATGCCGGGCTGGCGCCAGAGCCAGCGCCACTTTCGCATGTTTGCCCAGGTGATCCTGGACAAGCTGCTCGCGCTCAGCGGGCGCTACCGCTTCGATAGCGTGGCCGTCACCGGGCGCGAGGCCCTGGATGCCCTGGCACAGCGGGGCCAGGGCGCCGTGGTGGTCACCGCGCACATGGGCTGCATCGAGCTGTGCCGCGCCCTGGCCGAGCGGCGCGCGGGCCTGCGCCTGAACATCCTGGTGCACACGGCCCACGCCGAGCGCTTCAACCGCGTGCTGCAGCGCCTGGCGCCCGACAGCGGCGTGCAGCTGCTGCAGGTGACCGATTTCAACGCCGCCACGGCCATGATGCTGGCCGAGCGTGTGGCACGCGGCGAGCTCATCGCCATTGCCGGCGACCGCGTGCCCGTGCGCGAAAGCCGCATCACGCATGCCCCGTTCCTCGGCCACCGGGCACCGTTCCCCTGCGGGCCCTACATCCTCGCCTCGGTGCTCGAATGCCCGCTGTTCTTCATGGGCTGCGTGCACGAGGGCGCCGGCTATGCCGTCGAATTCGTGCCGCTGGCCGAGCGCGTGCTGCTGCCGCGTGCCCGGCGCGACCAGGCCATGGCCGGGTACGCCACCCTGTTTGCGCAGCAGCTTGAACGCATGCTGCGCAAGGCGCCCTACGACTGGTTCAACTTTTTCCCTTTTTGGGAGCAAGGCGCGCCCGCGCGCCCTGCGCACACCGCATGATTCACCTTTTCGCCACCCCATCGGCCCGGAGGCCCGCGCATGTCCACTGAGAAAGAGCTGGCCTCGCGCGAGCGGCTGACGCACGAGATCGAGATCACGCCCGCGTTCTACGACATCGACGTGATGGAGATCGTCTACCACGGCCACTACGTGCGCTTTCTCGAGCTGGCGCGCAGCGCACTTCTGGCCAAATTCGACTACGACTACCCGCGCATGCGCGAATCGGGCTACGGCTGGCCCGTGGTGGACATGCGCCTCAAATACGTGCGCCCGGCCACCTTCGGCCAGGTGCTCAAGGTGCGCGCCACCATCACCGAGTGGGAGAACCGCCTGCGCATCGACTACCTCATCACCGACGCCGCCACGGGCCAGAAGGTCAACAGCGCCCACACCATCCAGGTGGCGGTGGACATGCAGACCCGCGCCATGTGCTTCGTCTGCCCGTCCGTGCTGTGGGAGCGGCTGGGGGTGGCGCCATGAAGATGGTCCCGTGGATCCGCATGTTCGCCCTGGCCCTGTGTGCCCTGGCCCTGCTGCCCGCCCAGGCGGCCGAGCCCGGCGCGCAGGAGCTGCTGGCCCAGGTGCGCCAGCGCGTGCAGGATGCGCCCGTGGTGCGTGGCGAGTTCGAGCAGCTCAAAACCGTCAAGGGCTTCAAGCAGCCGCTGCGCTCCAGCGGCGACTTCATCGTGGCGCGCGGCAAGGGCATCGTCTGGCATGTGCTCAAACCCTTCGAGTCCACCCTGGTGGTGCGGCCCGACAGCCTGCAGTCGCGCGGCAGCGACGGCAAGCTCACCACCCAGATGCGCGCGCAGGACGAACCCGTGCTGCGCACCGTCAACGCCATGCTGTTCGCCGTGATGTCGGCCAACCTGGCCGAGCTGGCCCAGCACTTCGAGGTGACGGGGCAGGTGGCAGCCAAGGGCTGGTCACTGCGCCTGGTGCCGCGCGACCCCACGCTGGCCCAGTGGCTCAGCGCGGTGGACCTGCAGGGCAGCCAGTTCGTGCAGGAGGTGAAGCTGCAGGAGGCGCGCGGTGACGCCAGTGTGATCCGCATCCTCGCGCCCGTGGCCGAAAACGCCCTGCGCCCGCAGGACGCGGCCCAGTTCGAATGACGGGCGCGACCCCCGCGCACGACGCCGCCCCCGGCGGGCTCTGGCGCATGGCTGCGCTGGCCTGGCTGCTGGTGGTGCTGGCCGTGGGCCTGCACCAGTGGCAGTTCTGGAAGCACGACGGCATCGACACCGACGTGATGGCCTTGTTGCCTGTGAACGAGCAGGCCCCCGACGTGGCCCTGGCCACCGAGCAACTGGTGGGCCAGATGTCGCGCCAGGTGGTGGTGCTGATCGGCGCCGCCGAGTGGGCCGACGCGCGCGCTGCCGTGCAGGTGCCGCGCCAGTCGCTGGCCAGCGGTGCCGGCGCGCGCCTGCGCGAAGACGCCGTGGCGCAAAAGACCTCCATGGACGCCGCGCTCGGCTTCTACCAGCCCTGGCGCGAACGCCTGCTCACCCCGCAGCAGCGCGCCATGCTGGCCGGCACGCCCGATGCGGCCCTGGTGCAAAAGGCCCTGCAGGACCTGTACCAGCCCGCCGTGCAGGCCCGACTGTCCGACTGGGTGGGCGACCCGCTGGGCCTGTGGACCCAGTGGTGGGCCGCGCGCGGCGCGCAAAGCCAGGCCCGCCCGCGCGATGGCGAGCTGTGGGTGGCGGCCGACGGCCTGCAGTGGGCCGTGCTGCAGTACACGCTGGAGGGCTCGGCCTTCCGCCTCTCGGGCGAGCCCGTGCTCGACGGCGCCCTGCAGAACGCGCTGGGTCAGGTGCATGCCAAGTGGCCTGGCGCCCGCATGGTCACGGCCGGCGTGCCCCTGCATGCCGAGGCGGCCGCGGTGCAGGCCCACTGGGAGATCAACACCATCGGCTGGGGCTCGCTCGCGGGCGTGCTGCTGCTGGCCTGGCTGGCCTTTCGCTCGCTGCGGCCGGTGGCGCTGGTGGGCGTGTCGCTGCTGGTGGGCTGCGCGGTGGCGCTGTCGGCCACAGCGCTGCTGTTCGGGCAGGTGCACCTCTTGACCCTGGTGTTCGGCGCCAGCCTGGTGGGCGTGGCCGAAGACTATGGCATCCACTACTTCGCCAGCCGCCAGGGTGCGCCCGGGCGCAGCCCGCACGGGCTGATGCGCGGGCTCATGCCGGCGCTGTGGCTGGCCCTGGGCACCAGCGCCATCGCCTACCTGGCGCTGGGGGCCGCGGCCTTCCCGGGCCTGCGCCAGATGGCGGTGTTCTCGGTGGTGGGGCTCACGGCCGCCATGCTCACCGTGGTCTGCTGGTTCCCCTGGCTGGACCGGGGCACCATGCCGCACAGCCGCGTGGCCGATCGCATTGGCCAGACCCTGATGGCCTGGCCGCGCTGGCGCCAGGCGCTGCCCGGCTCGCTGGCCGCGTGCGCAGCCATGGCACTGGCGCTGTGGCTGCTGGGCGGCCTGCGCGCGCAGGACGATGTGCGCCAGCTGCAAAACGGCTCGGCCACCCTGCTGGCCCAGCAGCGCCAGGTGGGCGAGATCCTGGGCCTGCCCAGCCCCGCGCAGTTCTACCTGGTGCAGGGCGACACGCCCGAGCAGGTGCTGCAGCGCGAAGAAGAACTCAAGGACAAGCTCGACGCCCTGGTCGCGCGCCAGCTGCTGGCGGGCTACAGCGCCGTGTCCGACTGGGTGCCCTCGGCCCGCCGCCAGGACAGCGATGCGCAATTGGTGGCGCGCGCCCACGAGGCCGTCTACCAGGGCGTGAACGCCGCGCTCGGCGAAAGCTTTGCCCGCGCCGATGCCCCCGCGCCCGCGCCGCTCACCGTGCAGGCCTGGCTGGCCCAGCCGATTGCGACCGCCGCCCGCCCGCTGTGGCTGGGCGAGCGCGAAGGCCGCTACCGCAGCCTGGTCATGCTGCGCGGCGTGGCCGACCTGCAGTCGCTGCCCGCGCTGGCCGGTGCCGCCCAGGGGCTCGAAGGCGTGGCCTGGGTGGACAAGCCCGCCGAGATCTCGGCCCTGCTGCAGCGCTACCGCATCTCCATGACCGAGCTGCTGCTGCTGGGCCACGTGCTCGTGCTGGCCGCCCTGTGGCTGCGCTTTGGCCGCAAGGCCTGGCGCGCCTGGATGCCCACCGTGCTGGCCAGCCTGGCGGTGGTGGCCGCGCTCACGGCGTTTGGCGCACCCTGGCAGCTGTTCAACGTGCTGGCGCTCATGCTGCTCCTGGGCGTGGGCATCGACTACGGCATCTTTTTGCAGGAGCACGAGGACGACCCCCACGCCTGGCTGGCCGTGGTCATCGGTGCGGGCAGCACCTGGCTGTCGTTCGGGCTGCTGGGCCTGTCGGCCACGCCCGCGCTCAAGGCCTTCGGCCTCACGCTGATGCTGGGCCTGCCGCTGGTGCTGGTGCTGGCACCGCTGTTTCGCAGCCCCACCGTCTCCAAGGAACATTGATGCAAAACCGCCGAGTGGAACAGACCGAGGTACTGATCGTGGGCGCGGGCCCCTCGGGCGCCGTGGCCGCCGGCCTGCTGCGCAAGCAGGGCCGCCAGGTGCTGGTGATTGAGAAAGAAAGCTTTCCGCGCTTTTCCATCGGCGAAAGCCTGCTGCCCCAGAGCATGGCCTACATCGAAGAGGCCGGCATGCTGCAGGACGTGGTGGAGGCGGGCTTCCAGTACAAGAACGGCGCGGCCTTCGCCAAGGGCAATCTGCGCACGGAGTTCGACTTCCGCGACAAGTTCTCGCCCGGCTGGGGCACCACCTACCAGGTGCAGCGCGGTGACTTCGACAAGGTGCTGGCCGATGCCGCCGCCAAGGCCGGTGCCCAGGTGCGCTACCGCCACACCGTGACGGCGGTGAACGTGTCGGGCGAGCAGCCCGAGGTATCGGTCACTTCGCCCGAAGGCGAGGAGTACACCGTGCGCGCGCGCTTTCTGCTCGACGCCAGCGGCTTCGCGCGCATCCTGCCGCGCATGCTGCAGCTCGAGCGCCCCTCGGACTTCCCGGTGCGCGGCGCGCTGTTCACGCACATTGAAGATGGCATCGCCCACGGCGACATGGACCGCAGCAAGATCCTGATCTCGGTGCACCCGGTGCACCACGAAGTCTGGTTCTGGACCATTCCGTTCTCCAACGGCCGCTGCTCGCAGGGCGTGGTGGCCACGCCCGAGTACCTGGCGCGCTATGAGGGCAGCGAGGTCGAGCGCCTGCGCGCCATCATCGCCGAGACCCCGAGCCTGGCCCATGTGCTGCGCAACGCCGTGTGGGACACGCCGGGCCGCTCCATCACCGGCTACGCGGCCAACGTCACCGCGCTGTGGGGCCGGGGCTATGCCCTGCTGGGCAATGCGGGTGAGTTCCTCGATCCGGTGTTCTCCAGCGGCGTGACCATCGCCGTCACCTCGGCCAGCCTGGCTGCGCGCTGCATCGGCCGCGCCTGGCGCGGCGAGGCGGTGGACTGGCAGCAGGACTACGCCGTGCCGCTGCAGGCCGGGATGAACACCTTCCGCGCCTTCGTGCAGGGCTGGTACGACGGGGGCTTCCAGGACGTGATCTTCCACGCCCAGCACAGCCCCGAGATCCGCCGCATGATCGCTTCCATCCTGGCCGGCTACGCCTGGGATGCGAAGAACCCCTATGTCGCCGAACCGCAGCGCCGCCTGCAGGTGCTGGGCGAGCTGTGCCGCGGGCAGCAGCCGCTGCAGCGGGGAGGCGTGCCCGCATGAGATCCGCCATGGCAGGCCGCTGGGCGGCCACGGCGTTGCTGCTGCCACTGCTGGCGGGCTGTGCCTCCCTGGGCGCACCGCAGGCCGCGCGCACCCCGCCGCTGGCCCTGGCGCCCGCCGCCCTGCGCTGCGAGGCGGCGGTGCAGCAGCGCATCACGGTGGAGCTGCCCGGCCGCCCGGCGCAGCAGCTCGAAGCCCTGCTCGAGGTCGATGCCGAGGCCGTGCGCCTGGCCTTCTTCGTGGTGGGGCAGGGCGTGGGCAGCATGGTGTGGGACGGCTGGCAGTGGCACAAGGAGCTGTCGCGCCACTGGCCCGCGCAGCTCACGCCCGAGCAGATACTCAGCGACCTGCAGCTGGCTTTCTGGCCCGCGCGGGCCGTGCAGCGCGCCGTGCAGCCACCCTGGAGCGTGGAGGCCTCCGCCACCGGGCGCCGCCTGTTGCGCGATGGGCGGGAGCAGGTGCGCGTGCAGTTCGTCGGCAGCACCGCCGTCGAGATCATCTACCCCGAGGGGGCCTTCACCTTGCGCGTCGAATCGCCCGGGGGCTCCCGACTGTGCGCCCCGGCGCAGGAGCCTTCGTGATGGCACGCCCGCATGTCTACCTGAACGCCGCATCGGCCCACAGCGCGCTGGGGCTCAGCGCCGCCGCCATGCGCGCGCACCTGTTTGCCGCCACCGATCCCGCCACCCTGCAGTGGACGGAGCGCTACTCCCCCGGTCGCCTGCTGCCGCTGGGCTGCCTGCCGGCAGACGCCGTGCTGCCCGCGCTGGACTTTGCACCCGTGCACCAGCGCTCGCGCAACAACGCGCTGGCCTGGGGTGCCGTGCAGGCGCTGCAGGCCGATGTAGCCCAGGCCATCGCCCGCCACGGCGCCGCGCGCGTGGCCCTGGTGGTGGGCACCAGCACGGGCGGCATCGAAGAAGGCGAGGTGGCCGCGCGCCACCTGCTGCACCAGGGCGGCTTTCCGCCCGGCTTTGCCTATGCCGTGCAGGAGATGGGCAACGTGGCCCAGTTCCTGGCGCAGCACCTCGGGATCCGCGGGCCGGCGCACACCATCTCTACCGCCTGCTCCTCGGGCGCCAAGGCCCTGGCCTCGGCCGCGCGGCTGCTGCAGTCGGGCATGGCCGACGTGGTGCTGGCCGGGGGTGTGGATGCGCTGGCGCGCTTCACCGTGGGCGGCTTCAGCGCGCTGGAGGCGGTCTCTGCCGAGCGCTGCAACCCCCTGTCTGCCAACCGCCGGGGCATCAACCTGGGCGAGGCGGCGGCCTTCTTCGTGCTGAGCCGCGAGCCCGGCCCGGTGCGCCTGGCCGGCTGGGGCGAGTCGCAGGACGCGCACCACATGTCCGCCCCCGACCCCACGGGCCAGGGGGCGGCTGCGGCCATGCAGCAGGCGCTGGGGCGCGCCGGCATGCAGCCAGCGGGTGTGGACTATGTGAACCTGCACGGTACGGCCACGCCGCACAACGATGCCATGGAGAGCCGGGCGGTGCAGGCGGTGCTGGGCACCGAGGTCGCGGTCAGCTCCACCAAGCCGCTCACCGGCCATGCCCTGGCCGCCGCCGGCGCGCTGGAGGCGGCGGTGGCCTGGCATGTGCTGCAGGACAATCCGCGGGGCAAGCTGCCCGTGCACTGGTGGGACGGCGCGGCCGACCCCGCCATGCCGGCCCTGGCCGCCGTGGCGCCGGGCACCCAGCTTTCGCGCGCGGCCCGGGCCGTGCTGAGCAACTCCTTTGCCTTTGGCGGCAGCAACAGCAGCCTGCTGTTCGAGGCCGCCTGACGAATGACGACGAGCCGATCGATGAGCACCACCATCACCACCGAACTGTTACCCATAGAGAACTATGTGCCCCACCGGGGTGCCATGCTGCTGCTGGACCGGCTGGTGGCCGCCGGCGTGGACAGTGCCGTGGCCGAGGTCCGGGTGCCGCGCGGCGGCCTGTTCCTGCACGACGCCGGCATGCCCTCCTGGGTGGGCATGGAGTACATGGCGCAGACGGTGGCCGCCTGGGCCGGCTGGAACGCGCTGCGCAAGGGCCAGGCCGTGAAGATCGGCTTTCTGCTCGGTTCGCGCAAGTACGAGACGGCCCAGGCCTACTTTGCCCCGGGCGCGCTGCTCAGGGTCAGCGTGGACTGCGACATGATGGGCGACAACGGCCTGGGCATGTTCGACTGCCGCATCCATGCCGAAGATGCGACGGAATTGGCAAGTGCGCGCATTTCCGTCTTTGAACCCGAGGACGGTAGCGCCTATATTTCCCCATCGCCTTCATCGCCCCCATCGGGCCAGTGATGGCTGGCAAAAAATAGATACAACAACAGGTTACAACCGATACCGAGAATGAATGAGCTGACGACGAAGACGACGACCGGCGCCGCGCCCGCGGCAGCAGCACCAGCGGCTGCCGCCACCACCGTGCTGGTGACCGGTTCCAGCCGGGGCATCGGCCGGGCCATCGCGCTGCGCCTGGCCCGTGACGGCCACGACATCGTGGTGCACTGCAGAAGCGGCATCGAGCAGGCGCACAGCGCCGTGGCCGAAATCGAGGCCCTGGGCCGCAGCGCGCGCGTGCTGCAGTTCGACGTGGCCGACCGCGCCGCCTGCGCCGCCGCGCTGGAGGCCGACATGGAAGCCCATGGCGCCTACTACGGCGTGGTCTGCAATGCCGGCATCGCCATGGACAATGCCTTCCCCGCCATGACCGGCGAGGAGTGGGACCGCGTGGTGCACACCAACCTCGACGCCTTCTACAACGTGCTGCACCCCGTGGTCATGCCCATGGTGCGCCGGCGCAAGCCCGGGCGCATCGTCACGCTGGCCTCGGTCTCGGCCCTCATGGGCAACCGCGGCCAGGCCAACTACAGCGCGGCCAAGGCCGGCGTGATCGCCGCCACCAAGACGCTGGCCATCGAGCTGGCCAAGCGCAACATCACCGTCAACTGCGTGGCGCCGGGCCTGATCGACACCGAGATGGTGAGCGAAGAGGTGCTGGAGCACGCGCTCGAGATGATTCCCATGCGCCGCATGGGCACGGTGGACGAGGTGGCCGGCGCGGTCGCCTTTCTGCTGGGGGCCGAGGCCTCGTACATCACGCGCCAGGTGATCTCGGTCAACGGGGGGATGGTCGGATGAGCACTTCCACCACCACCCGCCGCCGCGTGGTCATCACCGGCGTCGGTGCCTTCAGCCCCCTGGGCAACGACTGGACCACCGTGCGCAGCCAGCTGCTCAGCGGGCGCAACGTGATCCGACGCATGCACGAGTGGGAGATCTACGAAGGCCTGAGCACCCAGCTGGCCTGCAATGTGGCGCCCTTCGAGTTGCCCGCGCACTACAACCGCAAGACCATGCGCAGCATGGGCCGCGTGGCCGTGATGGCCACGCGCGCCACCGAGATCGCGCTGGCGAGCGCCGGCCTGCTGGGCGCCCCCTTCGTCAAGAGCGGGCAGATGGGTATCTCGTACGGCTCGTCGGCGGGCACGCCCTCGGCCATCGGCGACTTCGGCCGCATGATCGCCGAGAAGAACACCGAGGGCATCAACGCCAATACCTACATCAAGATGATGTCGCACACGGCGGCCGTGAACATCGGCGTGTTCTTCGGCGCCACGGGGCGCATGATCACCACCTCCAGCGCCTGCACCTCGGGCAGCCAGGGCCTGGGTTACGCCTACGAAACCATCCAGAGCGGCAAGCAGCTGGCCATGCTGGCCGGCGGCGCCGAAGAGCTCGACGCCATCCAGGCGGCGGTGTTCGACACCCTGTTCGCCACCAGCACCAAGAACGACACGCCCGAGCTCACCCCCCGGCCCTTCGACGCGGCGCGCGACGGCCTGGTGCTGGGCGAGGGCGCCTGCACCTTCGTGCTTGAAGAGCTCGGCCACGCCCAGGCGCGCGGCGCGCAGATCCTGGGCGAGATCATCGGTTTTGCCACCAACTCCGACGGCACCCACGTCACCCACCCCAACTCCGCCACCATGGCCCAGGCCATGCGCATGGCGCTTGACGATGCCGGCCTGGCACCGGGCGACATCGGCTACGTCAACGCCCATGGCACGGCCACGGAGCAGGGCGACATCGCCGAGAGCCATGCCACGCATGCGGTGTTTGGCAGCAGCGTGCCCGTGAGCACGCTCAAGAGCTACATGGGCCACACCCTGGGCGCCTGCGGCGCGCTGGAGGCCTGGATGACGCTGGAGATGATGCGCGAGGGCTGGTTCGCCCAGAACGCCAACCTCACCGAGCCCGACCCGCGCTGCGGCGCGCTGGACTACATCATGGGCCAGGCGCGCCAGCTCGACACCGACATCGTGATGAGCAACAACTTCGCGTTCGGCGGGGTCAACACATCCTTGATTTTCAAACGTTGGAGGGAGCAGTAAAAAATGGCAGTTCTTCACACATCCACCGGCCGCGCCAGCGCGCTGGCCACCGCGGCAGTGCTGGCCCTGGCCCTGCACAGCGGCGCCGCCCATGCGCGCGCCGAAGCGCTCTACGACGCGCCGCAGGTCGTCTTCTCGGGTGCTTACACGCCCACGGCGGCGCAGGTGCGCGACCGCATCATCCAGGCCGGCCAGTCGCTGGGCTGGGCCGTGACCCGCGAAGCCCCGGGCCTGGTGGAGCTGCAGTACGACAAGCAGCAGGGCAAGCACATGGCGGCCATCGCCGTGCGCTACGACCACGCCGGCTACAAGATCGACTACGTCAACAGCTACAACCTCAACTATGCCGAGGCGGGCGCGGGCCGCCACATCCACCCCAACTACAACCGCTGGATCCGCAATCTCATGCAGCGCATCAGCGGCGGCTGATGAAGCCCGGCGCGCGGCGCAAGGAGGGCAGGGGCCCGGCGGCCCACAGTTCGCGCAAAGCATCCGAAACCGCCCTTCTGCAAAGAGGGGCACACCACAGGAGAATCCGCATGAAGAAATGGGTCCTGGCACTGGCCGCCCTGTCGGCCATGGGCGCAGTGCACGCACGCAACACGGTTCTGACGCTGCCCCTCGATGAAGTGGTGCGCATGGGCGTGGAGCAGGGCAAGCTCGACGGCAGCGTCAAGTTCTACCTCTCGGGCGCCAAGACGCCCAAGGTCAGCGCCCGCCTGGGCGAAGACATCGCCAACAAGAAGACCAACGGCGTCGGCAAGGACGATGCCTATGGCTGCAAGTGGGCTGCGCTGTCGGCGCTGATCGCCTTCCAGGAATCGGCCAAGCAAAAGGGCGCCAACGCCGTGGTCGACCTGCACAGCTACTACAAGCGTGCCACCTACAAGAACCCCGCCAACTACGAGTGCCATGCCGGCGCGGTGGTGATCGGGGTGACGCTCAAGGGTACTTTCGCAAAGGTGTAAGCCCCCCTGAGCCGCTTCGCGTCATCCCCCAGGGGGACGCCCCCAGCGCACGGAGTGCTGACGACATTTGCATGCCGTGGCGGCCCTTGCACGGGGGCGCTGGCTATGAGTGCGCCAGTTGCGTGGCGTGGGATTTTCAATGAGGGACAACCAATGATGAAAATGATGAAGCCATGGGCTCTGGCCCTGGCGGTACTTTCTGCCACCCCGCTGGCGCAGGCGCGTGACAAGGTCTCGCTGCAGCCGCTGGAAGAAGCCGTGCGCCTGGGCATCAAGGAAGGCAAGCTCGATGGCAGCGTGAAGTTCTACCTCTCGGGTGCGCCCACGCCCCCGGTGCAGGGCGCGGCCCTGGGCGAGGAGCATGTCAACCGCCGCACCAGCAACGGGGGCAAGGAACCCGTGTTTGCCTGCCACTGGGCGGCACTGTCCAGCCTGATCGCTTTGCAGGACAACGCCAAGGCCCGGGGGGCCAATGCCGTGGTCAACCTGCACAGCTTCTTCAAGGAAAAAACCTTCAAGGACCCCATCAACTTCGAGTGCTACACCGGCAACATGATGACCGGCGTGACCCTGAAGGGCACCTACGTGCGCACGGCGCCCTGAATCGGGCCCGCTTGCGGCCGCAAGCAACCATCCAACCAGCAAAAAAGCATGACCGTGAAGACAACCATCCTGGCCCTGGCCATCCTGGCGGGTGCAAGCACCGCCGCCCACGCCGAAAAAGTGCTGATGCTGCCCCTGGAAGAGGCCGTGCAGCTGGGCCTGGCGCAAAAGAAGCTCGACGGCAGCGTCAAGTTCTACCTGTCGGGCGCGCCCACGCCCGAAGGCGGCACCGCCATCGGCGAGGAAACCGCCAACCGCCGCACGGCATCGGGCGGCCGCAGCAAGGAAGAGGCCTGCCACTGGGTGGCCCTGTCCACACTGATCTCGCTCGAAGAGTTCGCCAAGAAGCGCGGCGCCAACGCCGTGGTGGACCTGCACAGCGTCTTCAAGGGCAAGGTCTACAAGGACCCCGTCAACTACGAATGCCACGCGGGCAACATGCTCACCGGCGTGACCTTCAAGGGCACCTACGTCCGCATGGGGCAGTGACGTCGCCTTTTCCCTTGGCACCACCGCTGCAACTGCTGCTCGCCGCGCAGGCCCCCCTGGCAGCGCGGGCGCAGCAGGCGGTGCCCGGGTGGCTCACGGCAGATGAAGAGGCCCGCCTGGCCGGCATGCGGCACTCGGCCCGGCGCCAGGAGTTCATGGCCTGCCGCTGGGCCCTGCGCCACCTGCTGGCCATGGGTAGCAATACCCCGGCCAGCGACTGGCGCCTGGACGCGCCCGAGGGCAGGGCGCCCCAGCTCAACGCGCAGCACCACGGCGCCGCGGCGGCTGCCGCCACCCGCCTGTCCCTGTCGCACAGCGGCGCCTGGCTGGCCTGCGCTGTGGCGCCGCAACCCGTGGGCGTCGACCTGGAGGTCAAGGACATCCAGAGCCCCGGCCGGCGCGACGTGCTCGCCCTGGCCGCCATGGCCTGCTCACCGGGCGAGCTGGCGCAGCTGCAGGCGCTGGCCGACGGCCCCGCGCGCCAGCGCCACTTCTTGCAGATCTGGAGCCTCAAGGAGGCGTATTTCAAGTGCACGGGCACGGGCGTCGATTTTTCGGCGATCCGGCGCATCGAGTGCCGGCCCGCAGGCCCGGCCGATCCGGCTCAAGTGCTGGTGGCGCATGCCAGCTCATGGCACGGCGCCACGGCCGACGGCCATGCCGTGCTGCTGTCGGTGTGCGTGCTGCCCGGGGCTGCCGGGGCCATGCCGCCCTGCGCGCTCAGCCAGCCCGATGCGGACATCGCATGGCAGGGCGAGGGGGCATGGCACCTGGTGGCCTTGCCAGGCTGACCGGCCGGTGCGTGTGCGAACGGTGCGCCTGGGCGCAGGAGGGGAAGAATTTGGCCTGCCTGGAGGGACTCGAACCCCCGACCTATAGCTTAGAAGGCTATTGCTCTATCCAGTTGAGCTACAGGCAGACAGCGCCAAAACACGGTTTGGCGCTATTATTTCGATAGTATTCGCGGGGCGGCCCGCGAATTCACGCTGTGCAGGTACGCAATGATACCTGCTCGGGCCCGCTGATCGGCCAAACCGCGGGCCTTCGACCGGGCTGGTGCGCCATGATCGGCCCAGAGATTCGATGGATGGGAAAGAGGGATGAAGTACATCGCTGCCGCATTGACCACAGGCCTGCTGCTTGCAGGGGCCGCACAAGCCCAGACGCCCCTCGTGCTGATCGAGGCCTGCAATGCCATTGCGGCCGCCGACAAGCGCCTGGAATGCCTGAAGGCCGCCATGGGGGCGGGGGCGCCCAAGGATACGGCCATCGATACGCTGGAGCAGGCATTCGGTGCCATGCAGGCGGGTCTGGGCGTGGGCATGTCCTACCGGGACTACCAAGCCGCGGTGCTGGACCTGGCACGTGCACTGGCGGTGTACAAGCAGAAGGCAGGTGGCTTGCCCAGCAACCAGCTGGAGCAGTCCCTTGCCGCCTACAACGACGCGGGCGCGCTGTGGATCAAGTCCATCGAGTTCTATGCCAACCGCGACAATGCGCTGGACTACCCGAACGCGTTGCCCATCGATAGCAACAACCTGCTGTGGCTGGTCCAGAAATATACCCTGGCGGTCTCGAACGCCAATCGTGCGGGCCGTGAGTTGGGCTTGCAGGTGGATGCCAGCCGGTCGCAGATATGGGCCATGGCCCGGCACATGGCTGAGCAAGGCATCCGGCAGATCCGGAACCCGGCATCCATGCAGCCTGCCGCTCCCGCGGTGTCACTGCAAGATGCCGACATCGCTGCCGCTCGGGCCCTGTCCAAGGAGAAGCAATGCCAGGAAACCCCCCAGGTGGAAAGAACCGGCCTGGCTGGCGTGGACACGCTCTTCGCCGCAGCCTGCACCGACGGCAAACAGTTGCACATGGCGTGCGCCTCGGGAATCTGCCGTGTGCTGGCGCAGCCGGTCCAGTAGCCTGCACCGCAAGACCGCTTTCAAGACGACCCCGAAAGCCGTGTGAACAGGCCCTGACCAACCCCAAGCGCAAAGGCTCTACTGTCCATGCAAAAGCTACTGCTTCTCGGAGGTTCGGTGTTCGTCGGCCGCGCATTGCGGCAGCGCTTGGTCGCGCAGGGCTTTGACGTCACGGCGGTGACGCGGGGGCTGGTCCCAACTGAGTGGGGCGCGGCACACCACATCGCGTGCGACCGGCGCGATGTGCAGCAACTGGCCTCGCGCTTGCGCGGGCATACCTTTGACGCCGTGGTCGACGCCTCGTGCTACGGCCCCGAGGATTGCCGTGCACTGCTGGCCGCGCTGCCGGCGCTGCCCACGACCTATGTGCTGCTCAGCTCTGCCGCGGTCTATCAGCGCTCCACCGCGCCGCTTCCGTTTGCCGAGGCATCGCCCGCGCACGGCGATGAGATCTGGGGCCCCTATGGCCGCGACAAGGCGGCGGCCGAGGCGGTGCTGCTCTCTGCCTCCGCGGTTCCCCGCCCCTTCGTGCTTCGACCGCCGTACATCTACGGCCCCGGCAACAACCTGGACCGCGAGCGCTTCGTATGGGCCCGGCAGCTGGCCAACGAGCCGATCTTTGTGCCTGGAGATGGAGAAACGCTGATCCAGTTTGTGGGCATCGACGATGTAGCGCGCGTCATCGCCGGCTTGCTGGACCCGCAGTGCACCGTGGCGCCCGGCATCTACAACCTGGCATCCGAGACGTATGTTTCCTTCAACCAGTACATCGCCTTGCTGGGCCAGATCACCGGCCGCCAGAGCCATGTGGTCCATGTCGCGGACCCGACCATCCCGGCACGCGAGTATTTTCCCTTCCGCAAGGCCCACCTGGTCTTGTCGACGCAAAAGCTGGCAGCGTGGAGCGAGCGCCCCCAGACGCCGCTGAGGCAGGGCCTGCAGGCCACATTCGATGGGATTGCCGCGTCCTCTGACTTCACCGTGGAGCCCTCGCCAAGAGAGGTGGAGTTGCGGCGCCTTGCGGCGGGCCGTTGATGGAGGCCGAGACCAGACTGCTGCAACTGGCCACGTACAGGCATCCCATGACCCAACTTCTTCGCGTAGGAATCATCCTGTCGATCGCCGCAGCGGTGGTGGCTGGCGGTATCTGGTTGGATTGCGAAATGTCGATCGACAGTTGCCTGGACCGCGGCGGCGCGTGGGACTACCAACAGGCCCGGTGCGAGATGGCTGCCAGGTAGCTGCGTGCAGAATGCAGCCAATAGCGGACGGCAACCCCGCCCAGGGGGCCCGCGCACCGACCAGGTCTCAGACAACATTCGGCAAGAAAAGGCAACCCGAACGATGGATGAAGTTGAAGCACTCTCGCAGGCGATCGAAATGGCAAAGGCACGCTGGGGATCCGCCTTGCCAAGCTTCTGGTGGAATCTTCATGATGGCGAATGGCATGTGACTCTCGATTTCGAGATGACACTCCGATTCCGCCAGAGCGACGGCCAGTTCATTGATGAACCCGGCGGCCTGGCGGCTGTCGCGGCTTTTCGCGCTGCAAAGAGCTACGCTCTTCAAGAGGGGCAGCTATGGGCTCCCGCATTCACTCTCGGCCGCAGAGCGGGCAATTGGCACATTGGTGCTCGGCAGGCACAGTTCGGCGGCCAGATGGCCATCGTCGTTGGGGATGATGGCACGGTAAAGTCGTTGTCGGTCAACCCAAGATAGGGGCCATTGGCAGCCAAGAGCGGACGTAACCCAGACATGGAAGAAGAAACGATAGCAATCCTTACCTCGCCTGAGGAGTACGCGTACCACATCGGCGAAGTGGCCAGTGTCGGAACGCATCACCTTCGGATAATCCGCAGAAAATTCTCGATTCAGACGCCCTACCAAATTGAACAGGTGCCGATGGCGCATATATCGCGTGCCGAATACAAGCAGGGGCTGGCGCCCTTGCGCATTGGGGCCGGTGGTGTCCTCATCGCGCTTTTGTGTGCGATCTTTTACTACATTGGCGTCTATTGGGATAGCTTGCAGCCTGGTACCACGGTTCCCGTCGGCATGCTCGGACTTGCCGGCTTGTATGGCCTCAGGTGGGCGTTCATGTCCCGCCGCCACGCTTTGACGTTCCATTTGCACAGCGGTGGAAAAATCCGTTGGAAGTCTCGGTCTGGCGACTTCAAATACAAAGACCGCGCAGTGGGACATGTGTTCCAGCATTTACGTCGATTGGGTTTGCTTGCGTGAGGCCCATGGCTCGCGCGCACCAGCCATTGCCACCATGATGGCAACCGGTCGGAAGCGGTCGCTAAAGCGCGCGGATTGCGATTTTGGTGTCATCGAGCCGGTGCCGGGTTTTGTATTGGAGCGGGCTCCTACAGCCGCCCCCCGGCCGATACGCCCGCCAACGTCCGCCTCTACCGCGGCGAGGGTGTCCTGCAGGGCCATCTGCAGTGGAGTGCCCATGAGGCCCTCATCTGGGATGTGGTCCCGGCCGCGTACGCGGTGCCGGAAGAAGACTGGCTTGCACGTGCCCCGTTGCAATGGCATTGGCTGCAGAGCACGGCCCCCGCCTCTCACCCCAGCGGCAACGCCACCCCCGCCTCCCCCAACACCTCCCGCACCACGGCCAGCCCATTGAGCGCGGCGGGGAAGCCCGCGTACACCGCCATCTGCATCACCACCTCGACCACCTCGTGCGGGGTGCAGCCCACGTGCAGGGCGGCGTGCACGTGCACGCGCAGCTGGGGGGCGGCGTTGCCCAGGGCGCACAGGGCAGCCACGGTGGCCAGTTCGCGTTCGCGCAGGCCCAGGCCTTCACGGGCGTAGATGTCGCCGAAAGGGAACTCGAGCACGTAGCGCGCGAAGTCGGGGAACGATTGGGCCAGGCCTTCGACCACCGCCAGGCCGGCCGGGCCGTCCACGGCGGCCAGCATGCGGGTGCCGCGTGCGTAGCGCTCGGAGGGTGGGGTGGTGATGGTGGTAGCAGTGGCCTCGGGTGAAGGCGACGAAGAAGAAGCAACAAAAGAGGTCATGCAAGGCTCCAAAAAAGGGGAACGGAGCGCACTGTAGAAACGCCGCGCCGCCGGCGGAATGACCGATTTCGTGATACCTTTTTGGTATATGTCCAACCGCCTCGATTCCCGCTCGCTCGCGCTGTTCCTGGCCGTGGCCGATGCCCTGAGTTTTCGGCAGGCGGCCGAGGCGCTGCACCTGTCGCAGCCGCCGCTGAGCCGGGCCATCCGCCAGATGGAGGAGCGCCTGGGCACGCGCCTGTTCGAGCGCAGCCCGCAGGGCGTGGCCCTCACGGCGGCGGGCCAGCGGCTGCTGCCCCATGCGCGCGCCATGGCCCAGCTGCTGCGCGATGCCGAGGCGGCGCTGGCGGCCCCGGCCGTGCCGGCCACGCTGCGGCTGGGGTTCACCAGCGCGGTGGAGCCGGCCTGGTTTGGCGGCCTCGCGCAGCGCGTGCAGGCCACGCACCCGGGCACGGTGGCGACCACCGTGTCCGACACCTCGCCCCGGCTGGTGCGCCAACTGCGCGCGGGCAAGCTCGATGCGGCCTTCATCGCGCTGCCCACCGATGCCCAGGGCCTGGATGTGCTGGCGCTCGACCGGCTGCCCATGGTGCTGGCCCTGCCATCGACCCACCCGCTGGCGCGGCGCCGCGTGCTGCGCCTGGCCGACCTGGCGCGCGAGCCCGTGTTCTGGTTCGAGCGCGCGCGCCAGCCCGCCTTCTACGACCACTGCCAGAAGGTGTTTGCGCAGCACGGCTTTGCCCCGCCCAAGCTGCGCGAGCCCACCGACCACCATGTGCTGCTGGGCGAGGTGGCCAGCGGGCGCGGCATGGCGCTGCTGCCCCGCTCGTTCACCGGGCTGCGGCGCGCGGGCGTGGCCTACCGCGCGCTGGCCGAGGGCGATGCACTGGCCGTCGGCATCGGCCTGGCCACGCCGCGCGACCGGCCGGCCCTGCGCGACCAACTGGCCGCCGTGGCGCGCATGCCGGCGGTGCGCTGACGGCCACGGCCAGGGCCGCAAGCTGCGGGCCCTCTACGGCTGCTGCGCTACCATGGCGGCCACCCGCTTGCAGCAGGAGTCCGCACATTGTTCGAGATGCTTTTTGAGTTGCTTATCTATGTGCTGGTGAACTATGTCTTCGTCTACATCGGCAAAGCCATCGTCTATGCCCTGACCCTCGGGCACTGGCGCGGCGAGCGCGGCGCCGACGAAGCCCGCATCCACGGCGCAGCCGGCGCCCTGAGCTTTGTGCGCGACGGGCAACGGGTGCTCACCGACCGCAGCGCCGCCTTCGTGGGCGGGGCGGCCTGCATCGTGCTGGGGCTTGCCTGGGTAGCGTTGACGTGGTGAGGCGCTCGCTCGCTCTCTGCCTACCCACCCGCCCACTCACGCCCCCTGAAAATGCTCCGGCGTGATCTGCACCTCATGGACCTTGAGCTTCTCCCCCAGGTACTCCTGGGCGGCCACGGGCTGCGCCTGGGCCGCTGCGGCTTGCAGCATGGGGTAGTAGCCCAGGCGGTGCTGGACCGACAGGGTCACCCAGTCGTCAAAGGAGGTGAGCGTGAACGGTGCCAGGGCGGCCGGCGAGCCTGCGCGCTGCGCATGCGAGTACTGCCGGATTTTTTGGTTGGCGAACCGCATGCTCCATTGGATGGCGTCGTCGCCATCGGCTTCGAAGCGCTCGCACCAGTAGCCCGTGGACGCGGGATCGGAGGGCACGATGAACACCCGCACCACGCCGTGGTTGCGGGAGAACTGGACGGCAACGATGACCAGGTCGGGCAGGCTGTTAGAACCTGTTCAAGATCTTTTTGGAGCTGCAAAAAGATCTTGAACAGGTTCTTAGGGCCCGGGGGCAGTGCGTAGAACTCGGGCGGCAGGTTTCCATAGGCCATGCGTCGTGTCTCCGGGGTGGTGGTTGTGGGAGTGAGGGCCCGGCCATTGTGAACGCGCCGCCAGAGGGGTGCGCACCAGGGCTTGCTCACACTATTTTCTGGCAACGCGACCCCATGATTGGTGTTGGCAGGCCCCGGCCGCCGAAGCCCGCCTGCCGCTCGTCGACGATCTTGTTTCGCTTGCTACCGTACTCTTCGGGGGGCTTGCCGGCGCAGCCGGTTCAGTGGCTTGCCTGCACGCCAATATCCATCGGTAGGTAGAGCACCTGTGGTACCCGCGAGGGTGCTTGGCCCTGATGGCCTTGCGACCTGGCGGGATACTGCAAGGTTGAAGTGCTTCACGAGAGAATCGCCGGATAGAAGTGGCAGCATTGGGGCCGGAGACCGGATCGAATGCGCATAACAGACACGGATACCGTAGAAATGAGGAGAGAGGGATGAGATTGTGGATTTCTGCCGCGTTGGTGGCGGCCTTGGGCACTGTGGGTTGCGGCAAGCAATCGGAATCGGAGAGCGCTTCGTCGGCTGCACAGCCCTTGCCTGCGGCATCGGCACCTGCAGTTCCCGCGCCACCTTCGCCGCCACCGCCGGTTGCCAAAGTGTGGGAAGGGCCCATGGGCGTCAAGATGGGGCTCTCAGTGGACGAGTTGCGCCAGGCCATCAAGCTGGAGGATACCGAGCAGCCTCGGGTGTTTCTGTCCGACACCGCGCCCAGCCCCCACGATGCCTTTGAGGTCTACACCTACATAGCGACACCTGACGCGGGGTTGTGCAAGATGTCTGCCATTGGAAAGACCATCAAGACCAGTGTCTATGGCAACGAGCTGAGGAACGGATATGCGTCACTCAAAGCCGCACTGACTGAAAAGTACGGCAAGCCGACGAGCGATTTCGATCGCCTGCGCCAAGGAAGCATCTGGGATGAGCCGCGTGATTGGATGATGGCGCTGTTCAAGAAGGAACGCACGCTTACAGCATTCTGGGATGCTGAGCCCGACAAGAAGGGGGGCCGCAAGATCACACTCCCCAATGAGTTGTCGATCATCCGCATTTTCGCGACGGCGGAAGGAACGGAGGCCGGCTACATCACCGTTTCATATGCGTTTACCAACGAAGAGGCTTGTATTGCAGAGATCAAGAAGGCGAAGAACAAGTCGCTTTGATATTTGACCAGGGGACCATGAGCGGGGGGCGGGGCCCAGCCGCCAAGCCCTCAGGCTTCTGCCATCGGCCTGCAGTCAGGGCTGCTTGCGGCTACCCGCCCCACGCCCCCCGCACACTCAGGCAGCTCACCTCGTTCTTGGTGTGCAGCAGCTTGCTCGGCGGTATCACCACCACGGCCTGGGCGTTCCTGCGCAGGGGCTTCTTGAGCAGCACGTGCACGATGTTGGGCGGCTGCTTCTTCTCCTGGCAGCTGTCGATCCAGAAGGCCAGCACCACGCCCGCGATGGTCTGGCCGGTGCTGTTCTCCATGTGGATGAAGGTGGTGTCGTCCTCGTACTGCCACCAGGTCTGGTCGTCGTTGAGCTTGTCCACCTCGAAGGTCTTGCGCTCGGTGGTGGGCACGATGGTGCCGGCGACCTCGGCGAGCTTGCCTTCGTTCACCCGGTCCTGCAGCTCGTCCACCCGCTCGTAGTAGCTCTTGCTGAGCTTGGGCGGTGGCTGCTGGGCCCAGGCGGCGGGCAGCGCCAGGGCCAATGCCATGCCGGCCAGGGCGATGAGGTGAATGGGGCGGGGGGTGGTCGTTGCCAGGTTCATGGGAGAGAAGGGCAGGGCCCGAAACGAAACAGTAGTCAGTAGCCCTGATTTTTGCACCCTCTGCCGCTTCGGGTTATAAGATTGGCAAACACGTACCGAGATATTCAGGGCATGCCTTTTGCTGGTGTGCCTTGCGTGCGTGTGCACGCTCCCGCAACCTATTTTTTGCAAGAACTCCCGCCACCATGCCCCACAGCGTCAACCTCATCAACACCATCGCCGCCGCCCTGGGGCTGGCGCTGGCGCTGGGTTTTGTCGCGTCGCGGCTGCGCCTGCCGGCCCTGGTGGGCTACCTGCTCGCGGGCGTGGTGATCGGGCCCTTCACGCCCGGCTTTGTGGCCGATGCGGCCATGGCCAGCCAGCTGGCCGAGATCGGGGTGATGCTCTTGATGTTCGGCGTGGGCCTGCATTTCTCGCTCGGCGACCTGCTGGCGGTGCGCAAGATCGCCGTGCCAGGGGCCATCGTGCAGATCATGGTGGCCACGCTCATGGGCATGGGCCTGGCCTACTGGTGGGGCTGGGGGCTGGGCGGGGCGCTGGTGTTCGGGCTGTCGCTGTCGGTGGCCAGCACGGTGGTGCTGCTGCGCGCGCTCGAAACCCTGGGCATTCTGGAGACGTACACCGGCCGCATCGCGGTGGGCTGGCTGGTGGTCGAAGACCTGGTCATGGTGCTGGTGCTGGTGCTGCTGCCCCCGCTGGCCGGCGTGCTGGGCGGCGCGGGTGCCGATGCCAACGCCGATGCTTCCGGCCTGCTCAAGACCCTGGGCCTCACGCTGCTGCAGGTGGGTGGCTTCGTGGTGCTGATGCTGGTGGTGGGGCGCCGCGTGTTCCCCTGGGTGCTGTGGCAGGTGGCGCGCACCGGCTCGCGCGAGCTGTTCACGCTGTGCGTGGTGGCGGCCGCCGTGAGCATCGCCTTTGGCTCGGCCGCGCTGTTCGGCGTGTCGTTCGCGCTGGGCGCGTTCTTTGCCGGCATGGTGATGCGCGAGTCCGAATTCAGCCACCGTGCCGCGCAAGAGTCCTTGCCCTTGCGCGACGCCTTCGCCGTGCTGTTCTTCGTCTCGGTGGGCATGCTGTTCAACCCCGCCGTGCTGTGGGACCGTCCCCTGCAGGTACTGGCCGTGGTGGCCATCATCATGCTGGGCAAGACGCTCGCGGCCGCCGCGCTGGTGCTGTCGTTCCGCTACCCGCTCAACACCGCACTCACGGTGTCTGCCAGCCTGGCGCAGATAGGAGAGTTCTCCTTCATCCTGGTGGGCCTGGGCGCATCGCTGGGCCTGCTGCCGGCCGAGGGCACGAGCCTGGTGCTGGCCGGCGCGTTGATCTCCATGGCGCTCAATCCCATGCTGTTCCACGCCATCGCGCCGCTGCAGGCCTGGCTGCGCAAGCGCTCGGCCTTCGCGCGCCGGCTCGAAGAGCGCGACGACCCGCTGGCCGAGCTGCCCATGAGCACGCACGCCAAATTCCTCGCGCACCAGGTGGTGCTGGTGGGCTATGGCAAGGTGGGCCGGCGCATCGCCGCGGCCCTGGCCGCCAACGACGTGCCCTTTGTCGTGGCCGAGCAGAACCGCGAGCTGGTCGAGCACCTGCGCGGCAAGGGCATCGCCGCCGTGTTCGGCGACGCCGAAGAGCCCGCCGTGCTGATCCAGGCCCACATCGCGCGTGCCGCCATGCTGGTCATCGCCACGCCCGACACCATCAAGGTGCGCCAGATGATCGCCACCGCGCGCCTGCTCAACCCCAGCATCGAAACCGTGATCCGCAGCCACAACGAGCAGGAGGCCCGCCTGCTGGAGGAAGAAAACGGCGGCACCGTCTTCCTCGCCGACGAAGCCCTGGCCCAGGCCATGGTGCGGCATGTGCTGGTGAGGGCGAACGAGATGGCGAGCCACGGCACGTCCACGACGCCGGCGCGCTTGCATGAAAGCGGCTGAGCGGCCTGGCGGCAGCCACCCGGGCGGCGTGCCGGTTCGGGCAGGCCGCAGGGTGTGGGGGAGGGCGGTACTGGCAAGCCCAGAGTGCGCCCCGGGGCGCCGCAGGTAGTGCGCGGCGAGACCGGTTGATCGGGCGTTGCAGCCGATGCGCCTTCTGCTGCGCACCTTTTCCAGGCGCGCGGGCCGGCGCTGTGGGAAACTCCCGGGCACCCACCGCATCCCCCTCGAAACAGACGCCGCCCCTCCTATGCCAGCCGCCATTGCCAGCCCCGCCACCATCCGCATTGCGATCGTGCCGGACGACCCGCAGTTCCAGGCCGCTGTCGCCTCGGCGATCCGGCTGACGCACGACAGGCGCCCGCTCTGGGTGGCCGACACGCTGGCGCGGGGGCTGCATGCCCTGAACGACGGCCCTGCGGCCGTCCACGCAGCACGTGTGCGGGGCCTGATCTGAAGACCGCCCTGGCGCGCGCCCTGGTGCTGGCCTGCTGCCTGCTGTGCAGCGGCGTGCTGCCGGCGGCTGCGCCCGAGCCGCCGCCTGCCGACCAGGAAGCGGTGCACATCGTGCAGGCGCAACGGCTGGAGCGCCCCAGCGTCGGGTTCACGCCCCCGCCCTATGCGCTGCACGAGGGCGACCTGCCGCAGGGTACCTGGGAGCCGGTGGCGCTGCCCTTCGCCCAGTCGCCGCAGGTGCAGCGGCCGGCGTCGCAGCAGGGGCCGCCCCCGACCACTGAGGTCTGGTACCGCCTGGCGGTGCCCCCGCTCGCGCCAGAGGCCGGCCCCCTGTACCTGTACCTGCCGCGCTGGAAGTCGGACGGCCAGATCGCCGTCTATGCCGATGGGCGGCTGCTCTACCAGACGGATGCGAAATTCCTGTGGAACGCGGTGAACCTGCCCTTGTGGATTCCTTTGCAGGGCACAGCCGGGGCGCCCGCCGTGCGCGAGGTGCAGATCCGCGGCCAGCGCCTGCGGCACACCGGTGCGGCCATCTCCACCGCGTGGGTCGGCTCCAGCGCGGCCATCGGCTGGCGCTACCAGGCGCGCCACTGGCTGCAGTCCGACTTTCCGGCCATGAGCAGCGCCGCCTTCCTGGCGGCGGGCATCTTCGCGCTGGGCGTGTGGCTGCGCCGGCGGCATGAGCCGCTGTACCTGCTGTTCTTTATCGCGTCCGGGGTGGCGTTCGTGAGGACGCTGCACTACTTCGTAAGCCGCCAACGGGTGCCGATCAGCGATGCATGGTTCAGCGGCCTCACCGTGAGCGCACTGTTCTGGCAGGTGCTGATCTCGTACCTGCTCCTGAGCACCCTGCATGGTGTGCACCACCGCAGGCTGACCATCGCGGCCTGCGTGGTCACGGCGCTGGCGAGCCTGCTGACACTGCCGCTGCTGCCGGCGCTGCCCCACGCGGCGGTCATATCGCCGCTTCTGTACGGGGTGCTGCTGGTGCTGGGCACCGCGCTGCTGGCCGTGGCCTGCCGCGATGCCTGGCGCGTGGGCTCCAAGGAGGCCGGCTTGCTCGGCGGCTGGGGGCTGATCAGCATGATGTCCGGCTGCTACGACTGGCTGCTGCAGAACAACCTGCTGGTCAGCGTGGAGGGCATCTACCTGGGGCCCTACAGCAACATCGGCGTGTTCTTCCTCTTCTCGTACATCATGCTGCGCCGCTACCTGGCGGCCCTGGGCGGCATGGAGCGCGTGAACGCCCAGCTGGAGCAGCGCCTGCGCGAGCGCGAGAGCGAGCTGGCCCTGAGCTACGAGCGCCTGCGCGAGACCGAGCACCGGGCCACCCTGGCGCAGGAGCGCCAGCGCCTGATGCAGGACATGCACGACGGCCTGGGCTCCTCGCTCACCAGCGCGCTGCACCTGGTGCGCCACGGCAAGGCCGGCACCGAAGAACTGGCCCAGGTGCTGGCCGAGTGCATGGACGACCTGAAGCTGGCCATCGACTCCATGGAGCCCGTGGACGCCGACCTGCTGCTGCTGCTGGCCACGCTGCGCTTTCGGCTCGCGCCCCGGCTGGAGGGCCTGGGCATGGCGCTGCGCTGGGAGGTGCAGGACGTGCCGCCCCTGCCATGGCTTGACGCCGGCAGCGCGCTGAACCTGCTGCGCATTCTGCAGGAGTGCTTTGCCAACGTGGTCAAGCACGCGCAGGCCTCGTGCATCCGCGTCGAGTGCGAGGCCTGCGCCGGCGGCATCGAGGTGCGCGTGCTCGACGACGGCCGCGGCTTCGACGTCGACGCCGGGCTGCAGGCGCGCGGGCGGGGCCTGAAGAACCAACTGCGCCGGGCCGACGCCATCGGCGCCCGCCTGGTCTGGGCCAGCACGGCGGCCGGCACGCGCTGCGTGCTGTGGCTGCCCTTGCAGGCGCCAGGCCACCCGGCTGCGCCGTAGGCGCGGCCTTGAAGCACCCATCAGGCGCCCACCAGGCGCCCACCAGGCGCCCAGGGCGCCGTTGCCGCGCCGCCACGCTTGTCACTAGTTCTAGGGACATACAAGCCGGCCGCAAGCCGATAGATTCCAGCGCTATCGCCTGTGCGCCCACCTGCACCTCCTGCACCGGCATTCCCATCACGAAAGCTGCCCCCATGCCCACCCGCCCGCCCACTTTCTCAAGCACCCTCGCCATGGCAGGGCCCCTGGCCGGGCGCCGCGCCGCCACCCCGCTGGCCATGCTGCTGCTGTGGCTGGTGATGGCCTGGCTGTTGCTGCTGTCAGCCGCCACGCCCGCGCGGGCCCAAGGGGCCGTGCCGGCATCGGTGCTGGGCCAGCCTGTGCAGCAGGTGTCTGCGGGCACCATCCACACCTGCGCGGTGACTGCTGCCGGGGGCGCGCTGTGCTGGGGCTACAACGGCCAAGGCCAACTGGGCGATGGCAGCATGGTCGGCAAAACCACGCCCCAGCCCGTCACCGGCCTGGCCAGCGGCGTGGCGGCCATTGCGGCGGGAGCCCAGCACACCTGCGCGCTGACCACGGCCGGTGGCGTGCAGTGCTGGGGCTGGAACGCTGACGGCCAACTGGGCGATGGCAGTGCCATCAACAGAACCACACCCCAGCCCGTCACGGGCCTGGCCAGCGGGGTGGCGGCCATTGTGGTGGGAGCCGACCACACCTGCGCGCTGACCACGGCCGGGGCCGTGCAGTGCTGGGGCAAAAACGCCAACGGCCAACTGGGCGATGGCAGCACCACCAACAAAACCACGCCCCAGCCTGTGCCGGGCCTGGCCAGCGGGGTGGCGGCCATTGCGGCGGGAATCCAGCACACCTGCGCACTGACCACGGCCGGGGCCGTGCAGTGCTGGGGCGGCAATGCGGACGGCCAGCTGGGTGATGGCAGCACCACCAACAAAACCACGCCCCAGCCCGTCACGGGCCTGGCCAGCGGGGTGGCGGCCATTGCGACAGGGACGTACCACACCTGCGCGCTGACCACCGCCGGGGCCATGCAGTGCTGGGGCAAAAATGCCTACGGCCGGTTGGGCGATGGCAGCACCACCAACAAAAGCACGCCCCAGCCCGTTACCGGCCTGGCCAGCGGGGTGGCGGCCATTGCGGCGGGGGGCGATCACACCTGCGCGCTGACCACGGCCGGGGCCGCGCAGTGCTGGGGCTACAACTTTTACGGCCAACTCGGCGATGGCAGCACCACCGACAAAGCCACACCCCAGGCCGTCACCGGCCTGGCCAGTGGGGTGGCGGCCATTGTGGCGGGGGACAGCCACACCTGCGCGCTGACCACGGCCGGGGCCGTGCGATGCTGGGGCTACAACGATGACGGTGAACTCGGCGATGGCAGCACCACCCAAAAAAGCACGCCCCAGCCCGTCGCCGTCCTGGCCGGTGGGGTGGCGGCCACGGCGCCGGGGATCGGCCACAGCTGCGCGCTGACCACGGCCGGGGGCGTGCAGTGCTGGGGCTCCAACGCTCAAGGCCAACTGGGCGATGGCAGCACCACCAGCAAAACCACGCCCCAGCCCGTGCCGGGCCTGGCCAGCGGGGTGGCCGCCATCGCGCTAGGAGGCGGCCACACCTGCGCGCTGACCACGGCCGGGGGCGTGCTGTGCTGGGGCTACAACGTTGCAGGCCAACTGGGCGATGGCAGCACGGCCAACAAAACCACGCCCCAGCCCGTCACGGGCCTGGCCAGCGGGGTGGCCGCCATTGCGGCGGGAGCCACCCACACGTGCGCGCTGACCACGACCGGGGCCGTGCTGTGCTGGGGCTACAACGCATTGGGCCAACTGGGCGACGGCAGCACTGCCAACAAAACCACACCCCAGCCCGTGCCGGCCCTGGCCAGCGGGGTGGCGGCCATTGCGGCGGGAATCCAGCACACCTGCGCGCTGACCACGGCCGGGGGCGTGCAGTGCTGGGGCTTCAACGCAAGCGGCCAACTGGGCGATGGCAGCACTGCCAACAAAACCACACCCCAGCCCGTTACGGGCCTGGCCAGCGGGGTGGCCGCCATTGCGGCGGGAGTCGACCACACCTGCGCGCGGACCACGGCCGGGGGCGTGCAGTGCTGGGGCAAAAACAATTTCGGCCAGTTGGGCGATGGCAGCACCACCAACCAGACCACGCCCCAGCCCGTGCCGGCCCTGGCCAGCGGGGTGGCGGCCATTACGACGGGGGCTTACCACAACTGCGCGCTGACCACCGCCGGGGGCGTGCAGTGCTGGGGCAAATACGATTATGGGCAACTGGGCGATGGCAGCACGGCCAATAAAACCACGCCCGAGCCCGTGCCGGGCCTGGCCAGCGGGGTGGCGGCCATTGCGGTACCTGGGGCCTCCCACAGCTGCGCGCTGACCACGGCCGGGGCCGTGCAGTGCTGGGGCTCCAACGGTAGCGGCCAACTGGGCAATGGCAGCACGGTCAGCCGCAGCGTGCCAACGCGCATTGCCACAGCGCAGACCATCGACCTGCCCGCTCCCTTCGCGGCCCCTGTCCCAGGCGCCACTGCCACCCTGTCGGCCACGGCCAGCAGCGGCCTGGCCGTGGCCTTCGAATCCTTCACGCCCGATGTCTGCACCGTGAGCGGCACCACGCTGACAGTGCTGGCCGGCAAAGCCGGCCATTGGTGCGGTGTGCTGGCAAGCCAGGCCGGCGGTGCAGGCGCCGATGCGGCGTACTTCGCGGCGGCGCCGACACGCGCTCGGCTGTTGCTGGTGCCCGATGTCCCCGGCGCCCCCACTGCCGTGACCGCCACCGCCGGCGACGGCCAGGCCCGCGTGGTCTGGACGGCACCCGCCAGCGATGGTGGCAGCGCCATCACCGCCTACACGGTGACCGCAGTGACCAACCCGGCCAAGACCTGCACGGTCAACACCGGCAGCCCGCTGCCCACCACCTGCACGGTACCTGGCCTGGTCAACGGCTCGGCCTACACCTTCGTCGTCAAGGCGACCAATGGGGTGGGCGACAGCGCGGCATCGGCCGCCAGCGCGGCGGTCACGCCCGCCGAAGCCCCGGCATCGGGCCCGTCGGCGCCCACGCCGGTGCAGGTCAACCAGCCGGGCAGTACCATCACCATCACCAACCCGTCGGTCCCCATCGTGGTCGGCCCCGGGGCCGGGGGCGCCACCATCGTGCTGCCGGGCACGGGCACCACGCCGGTCACGCTGCAGGTCACGGTCAATGGCCAGCCGCTCACGGTGACGGCGCTTCCGGGCACCCAGCTGCAGGTGGCCCAGGTCAATGGCCAGAGCGTGCTGGTGCTGGTGGTGCTGCAGGGCTGGGCGTCGATGACCTCCAGCGCGGTGGGCCAGCCCCTGGTGCTGGCGGGCGAGGTGTTGCTCAGCGCGGGCAGCGCCGGCACCGCCATCGAGGCGCAGCCGCTCACGGTGGCCGTGCTGGTGGGCTCCCTTGTTCCACCCGCAGGCAGCTTGCCCCAGGTGGGCCGCACGGGCCTGCTGGCGGGTGAGAAGCTGCAGGTCAATGAACGGGGTGCGCTGGTTGCCATTGCCCTGGGTTCGCTCAAGGGCGATACCACACAGCCCGGTGATGCCATGGCGTTTGCCAACCTGCCCGCCAGCACCACCGTGGACGGCGCGGCCTATGCCCGCCTCGGTGGCGCCGTGGCGCGCCTCTCGGGCGCCAGCCTGGCCCAGGGCCTGGAGATTGCGCCCTCGGGCGTGGTGCTGGTGCGCAGTGGCGCGCAGGTTTACCAGTTGCTGCCCGTGCAGCCCATCGCCATCGACGCCACGCTGCCCGATGGCATCACCTTCACCCCACTGGGCCTGCTGCGCTGGGTGCGTGGTGGGGTGGTGCTGCAGTTTGTGCCCGCCGTGGCCGACCTGGCGGGCCTGGCCAACGCCATCACGGCGCTGCTGCCCGATGCACGGACAAAGCTCGGCGCCGAGGGCGTGCTGCAACTGCGCACCGGTGGCCACACCTATGTGCTGCGGCCCGACTGGACCGGCGGCGGCCCCGCCACCACCGGCGCCCCGCAGATCGGCGTGGACGAACAAGGCCGCATCTACCTGCAGGCAGGACAGGGCGCCCGCCAGCTGCTGCTGCCCGCGCTGCTGAGCCCCGTGCAGGCCAACACCCTGCTGACCACGGCGCTGCCGGGCTCCGTGGTGGCAATGCAGCCGGCGAGCAGCGATGGTGCCATGGTACTGACCCTGGCCGGCCAGACCTGGCGCCTGGTGCCGCAGTGGGTGCTGCCCGAGGGCAATGCGGCGCAGGTGCCGGCACCCACCGCCACATGGTGGATGGGCGCCGATGGGGTGCTGTACCTCAAGCTGGGCGCCCAGGTGCAGGGCGTGCGCATCACGGACTGAGCGACGAACGCACAGGCTTGCCCAGACCGCCGCGCTGCAACACCAGTGTGGCGACCTGGCGCGGCTGCATGCGTCGGGGTGATCGATTGCGAGGCCCCTGCGCCCGACCGCTCTCGGGCCGGCCGGTGATCTGACCCTTACTTCAGCTTCTCAAACGTCATCTCGCCGATTTTCTTGGCCAGGGGCTCGATGCCCTGCCACGCGTTGCGGTAGTAGTCCTCCACGGCAAATTTCTGGTTCTGGTAGGCCACCTCGGCCTGGATTTCATCCTTGCCGGCCAAGGCTCCCGCCCAGAAGCGGGCCGCATCATTGCGCGCCGCGTAGGACTTGATGGTCACCGTGGCCTGCTTGTCTGCGACCACCACGGCACCGGCTTGCGAGGCGGCTGCGTTGTAGCCGTCCACCAGCAGCGAGGGTACCTTGGGGTTGACCTTGCAGCTGCCGCAATCGAGCTTCACCGTCAGCGTGGGGACCTGGGCGACGGGCTTGCTGGCTGGGGCCGGGGTGTTGGTTGCGCAACCTGCGACGAAGGCCAGGGGGAGCAGGAGAGAAAGGGAGAGATGGCGCTGGATTTTCATGCGATGTGATGCGTTCGGGCGATCCGCCACGCAGCAGTTGGGGCGTGCAGCTGCAGGACCCCGCATGGTGTGGTGCGATGGGGAAGGCCGGGAAAGGAAGAAGAAGGTGGCGCTGACCGGAGCCGGGCGCGCCGGATTGGATGAAGGTGCCTGGTACGTTCTTGTCCGCAGTCTGGTGACGGGCGCGCAAGCGCAGCGAATGCGGCATGCGTTCGTTGTCAACTGCTTGTGGTTTGCGTTCTCCCTCCCGATGGCGGAACCGTCCTTGTTTTTTCTGGCAGGTGTGCGAGGCGTTCCGTGGCCTGTACCCACTCTTCTTGGATGGCTCTGGAAGATACACCGAAGCGCTGTTGGCCGTGTGGCAGGTGGCGCCACCCGTTTAGTCGATTGACACGTGGGGCCAAGACCGGGTCCGCTGTTGCCAGCGACCGAGGCCATCGTCAGCGTTGGCCAGGGTGCATGGGCGAGGTTGGCGCGCCCCTGTTCAGGCAAATCCCTCGTGCTGCGACAGGTCGTCGGTGATGGTGAACCAGGGCGCCTTGGAGCCGACGAAGATGTGCGCAGACGGGCGGATCGTGGGCGAGTCCACCAGCGTGCCGAGCGTGACATGCAGGTACTGCCCATCGCGAACCTGGGAGTACAGCAGTGAGCCGCAGCGCCCGCAATGGACGTCGTGGTCGATGGTGCCGCCAAAGATGAGCAAGCGGTCTGCGCCCTGCACGATCTGCAGCTGGTGGCGCTCGATGCCCGCGAAGGCCTTGAACGCCGAGCCGGTGGCGCGTCTGCAGTGGGAGCAGTGGCAGTTGAGCGCGTACGAGAACGCATCGGCCACCGTGTACTGCACATCGCCGCACAGGCATTGCCCGCGCAGGGCCTTCATCGCACGCCGTCGTTGCTCTGCTTGCCGGTCAAGGCGGAGTAGACCATGTGGCACACCAGCGCCATCAGCAATAGCGGCCCGCCTACCTGGGGCAGGCCCGCAAGCAGGACCAAGTTTGTGATCACCAGGGCAATGATCGCCAGGATGCGAGTCGTCCACTTCATGGGGGTTGCCACCTTTCCGGGGCGCGCAAGCCCCTGTTTGCAGAGCCATTGTGGGCGCCGGCCGGTTCTGTTGCAACCGGCCGGCACCTGCCTCACCCATTTATCAGCAGATGTTTCCATTCGAAACCCTTCGGCTTCCAGTGGCTCACATAGCACCCGGGGAAGTTGTGCGTCACCTGCAGCGAGGCATTGGGCCGCATCTGGTGCAACTGCCGGTACTGCGCCTCGGTCAGCTGCGCATTGCGCAGCACCATGGACCAGATCTGCTGGCCGATGGCGGACTGGAACAGCGCCTCGTAGTCCTCGAACGGTGTCGCAGGCCAGTCGCCCTCGGGCTCCATGAACGGGCCCCGCACGTCGCTGAAGTCCAGCTGGCGCAGGGCAGGGTACTGCGCGGCATGGCGCGCCAGGTGGGCGATGAAGCCATTGGGGTTGTGGCCCGCGCCGATCTTCAGGCGCTGCAGCGCGGGCAGCGGCACCTTGAAGAAGGCCGGGTCGGGGGCCTGCGGCAGCTCCAGTGATTCGAGCGCAGGCATCAGCGCGACCAGCCGCCCCACATCGCCCGCGTCGTCGAGGATCTCGCCCTCGCGCACGATGCACACCTCGTTGTGCGCCGTGTTGTCGGCCTGGGGAATGGCCAGGTGGCGCAGGTGGGTGAAAGGCACGCCGCGTTCGATCAGCGGCGTGAACACCCATTCGCGCGTGCCGTTGGCACCCTCGTCGGGCCCGGTGAAGGTCAGTGCATGCAAGGCCTTGGCAATGGCGGGCTCGGCCAGCGTGTCCAGCAGCTCGGCAAAAATGGGCTGCTCCGTGTCGCCGGTGCTCGCGGCGGGGCCGTGGTAGTGCACATGCCAGCGCTCGCCGATGGGGGCGAACATCAGCTGGTGGCTGGCCTCCAGGGTGGCGGGGGCGGCCTCCACTTCTTCGCCGGCTTCGTCATCGTCCTCGTCGTAGTCATCCTCCGCGTCCGCCTGGCGCTGCTCGGCGTCGAGGTCGGCCAGGCGTTGTTGAAGGGCGAGCAGGCGGCGAAGCACGGGGGATGTGGCCATGGTGTCTTTGGTGAATGAAAAGAGGCGAAGGCTTTGCAGTCTAGTGGCCTGCAACGGGCTTCTGGTCTTGTCCTCACCCCACACAGGGCCACCGCACCTGTGGGCTTGCCTGGCTGATTTCCTCCCGCACGGCGCAGCCGCTTCCGTACATACCACGGCCGCCGCGCGGGCCTGGCCCGCCCACCGCCCAGCCTCACCCAAATGGGTGTACGCACCATCTTTGTGACACCCGACACCGACGAATCACCGCGGTTCGATCAAGATCGGTGCTCCCCACCCTTGCGTGCGCACCTCGCTGCGCTGCGCACTGCGCCGCCGCACTGCTGCGCGCGGCACGGGGGCTGTCTTTTATATCTTTTGAGCCGAGAGGGTTTTGAGCATGCCAGTGTCAACCACGACCACCACCACTACCACCACCCCATTGTCCAGCCCTTCGCGCGCCCCGCGCCTGCGGCAGCAGCAGCACGGCCGCAGTGGCCGCGCGCCTGCGGCCCGCCTGGCGCTGGCGGCACTGCCGCTGGTGCTGTTGGCGGCTTGCGGTGGCGGCGGTGGTGACGATGAGCAGCCGGTGACCCCGCCGCCCGGCACCGGCTACACCGTGGGAGGTACCGTTGCAGGCCTGGGCGAGGGGCGCAACCTGGTGTTGCAGGTGCAGGGCGCCGACGATCTGACCGTTGCCGCCAACGGCAGCTTCGTGATGGGGCGCCGCTTCGAGCGGTTCACCACTGCCGTCGTCACCGTGGCCTCGCACCCCGAAGGCCAGCGCTGCAGCGTGGCGCAGCCAACGCAACTGGTGCGCGAGGCCAACATGACCGACGTCTCCGTGCGCTGCGAGAACCTGCCCGCCGGCACCCGCAACCTGAGCGGCGTGGTCACGGGCCTGGTGCCGCGCAGCCCGCTGGTGCTGCAGAACAACCAGGGCGACAACCTGACCGTCAAGGCCGATGGGCGCTTTTTCTTCAACACGCCGGTGGCCAGCGGCGCCGCCTACGCAGTGCAGGTGCAGACGCAGCCGGCCGGCCAGACCTGCAGCGTGGCCAACGCCAGCGGCACGGTGGGCAGCGGCAGCGACGTGCGCTCCGTGCAGGTCACCTGCACCGGCGTGCCCCAGGCCGCGCCCGAGGGCTCCTGGGCGGCCGAGTATTGCTTCCAGGGCTTCGATCTCACCACGCGCGAGTATTTGAACATTGTGCGCCAAGGAGATTCGCGTGCCATCGTGACCCAGGGCTCGGTGACCAAGCTTTTCGCGTTCTGCCCCGGCCCCGCCAGCGACGCGCTGGTCGGCCAGCCGGCGGAAAGCGTCGTGCTCGACCGCCAGGAAACCCGCGGCTCGGTCACCGCCTTCTGGGGCACGCAGACCAACAGCACGGGCAACCGGGCCGTGGTGTGGGCCCGCAAAGGCCCCTACCTGTGCCTGCTGCCGCGCAAGACGTCCAACCAGCCCGCCCCCGTCAAGGACTACCCGACCATCGCCAGCGTGGAGCAGGACACGGACGAGGCCATCCAGGCGAAGGCTTGCTATGTGAAGTCGCCCAGCTGAGGCACCGAGGGCATGCCGGCCAGGGGCCGGCTCGGCGCGCGCTGGCCGTCTGCCAGCGCGCGCCGTCTGGCTGGTGCCTGCGTTTTGGGGCCATGGCGGAATTTGGCCAAGTCAGATCTACCGCCAAAAAGCAGGCATGAAAGCCGATGGGCCGCTTTGGCCCGATGGGCGAGCGTGGGCAACAGATGCTGAAAGGAGCTCCCCGTTACGCCGCGTGGGGCGACGCATTCGGGCAGCGCTGCGCAACGTCCCGCAGCCGTTCACCAAAGCGTCGGGCCGTCTCGATATCGCCTTCCAACACCTCGTCGACGCCCGCATCGACCGGGGTGGTGGCCATCGCGCCTGAAGAGGAACCGACATAGTTCAGGTCATTGCGCAGGGCCGCCTTGGTATTGGAGGGCATCATGCCGGTGCCCACCCACAGGCCACTGTGTTGCATGGCAAATGTCATGAAGAACTGCAAGGTGGACAGCTTGTCGCCGCTCATGCTCCCGCTGTTGGTGAAGCCCGCGAAGAGTTTGTCTTTCCATTTTTGGGCCATCCAGGCAGCAGAAGAGTCGTCGGCAAATTTCTTGAACTGCCAACTCGCGCTTCCCATATAGGTGGGTGAGCCCAGCACAATCAGATCCGCGGCATCCAATTGCATCCAGGCGGACTCGGGCAGGGTACCTTGCGCGTCAATCGCCAGCAATGCGGCCTGCGCGCCCTGGGCAACGGCCTGTGCCAGTCTCTGGGTATGGCCGTAGCCGGAATGGTAGACAACGACAATGGAAGGCGTGGTGTTTTCTGCCTTCATTGGGCAGCCCTCCAGCGCGCGGCCGTTTCCAGCGCATGGTCGCGGTAGCTGCGCAACGGGGTGCCCAGTTCTTGCTGCATGCGCTCGACTGCGGCAGCGGAGCCCAGCTCGCCATCCATCTGCATGCGCGCCATCATGAGCCGCATGTCATACGCCATCCACCCGGGTGCAAAGCTCCGGAACTGTGCTTCAAAAGGGCCGATATCGTCACCTGCGTACCGGATGGTCTTGCCCAGCACATCGCTCCACACCGCAGCGGCGGTTTGGCCCGACAACGCTGTGGGCCCCACGACATCCAACACCTCGGTTGGCAAGAGTTCGCTTGCGGCATCTCGGCGCAGCAGATGCCGTGCGGCAAGCTGTGCCACGTCACGTGCGTCCACCATGGAGATGCCTGCACTGCCGATAGGCATGGGATACACGCCCCGCTCCAGAACACTGGACTGTATCAAGGCATCGTCGTTCTGCATGAAGTAAGCGGGACGCAAAATGGTCGCGTGCATTCCAAGCTGTTCGATCATGCGTTCAACCGTGTGCTTCCCCGTGAAATGCGGAACATCGGTGAAGCGGTCGCTGTGCATGACAGACAGGTAAACGATGCGCTCGATACCCGCCTCGCGCGCCAGATTGAGTGCAATCAGTGCCTGGGTGACTTCGTCTGCGGCCACCGTGTTGAGCAAGAAAAGCGTTCTTGCGCAACCCATGGCAGCGCGCATCGAATCCACATCCTGAAAGTCCCCTTTGACCGCCGTAACGCCCGGCGGAAACTGTCGCTTTTCTGGTGTTCTGGTGAGGGCGTGAACGTCTGCGCCTTGCGCGGCCAGAAGTGCCACAAGGTGTGAGCCGATAAGCCCCGTGCTGCCCGTAACGAGTATGGTCATTTGAGTTGCTTGAAAGTGTGCAATGGTTGAATGAAGCGGGTCTGCGGCCAGGCAAGGAGGCGATCCATGTGGGCTCGTTCGACCCGGCAACAAGCCCCATTGTTGATGGTTTGACTTTGTTCCAATAGACTCGTTGTGTAGACACCGGCGTACCAAAATATGAACAATGAAAGCTACTCGATCGACGATCTGCAGTGGTTCATCAAGATCGCGGAGGCAGGCAGCCTGTCACGGGCTTCTCGCCAACTGGATGTTCCAAAATCAACCTTGTCGCGCCGCCTGGCGCGCATGGAGACGGCAGCAGGGGTCAGCCTCGTCAAGCGCAACACCCGCGCCTTCGCATTGACCGACGCTGGCCAACGCCTGCTGGACGGAACAGGTCCACTGATCCATAAACTGAACGCCGTCACCCAGGAGGTTTTTTCTCAGGATCAAACGCCAGCGGGTCGCGTTCGTCTGGCTGCGTCAGCGACATTTGGCAAAGTCGTGCTGCTCCCGCTGGTGACCGAGTACCTGCTCCAACACGAACATCTGGAACTGGATGTCAAGCTCAGCAACCGCCACGTCAACATCGTCGAAGAAGGCATTGATCTGGCAGTGCGCATTGGCGAACTTGCCGATTCCAGCCTGAAGGCCCGTGCCATCGGCACCGTACGCCCAGCCCTGTTTGCAAGCCCCGCCTATGCAAGCCAGTACGGGTTGCCGCAACATCCAGGTGAACTCAGCGCGCACGCCGGCCTTCTGCAGTCGAAGGAAGCCGCAGAAATCAAGCTGCATTCGCGAACCAGAACCGCCAGAGGACTTTTGCGTTCACGTTTGATCATCGGCCCATCCGACGCCTTGGTCGCCCCCACATTGGATGGACTGGGAATCGCCGTACTGCCCGAGTTCCAGGCGGCGCCGCTGGTCGCATCAGGTCAATTGGTCAGGGTGCTGGAAGGCTGGCACATGTCCGCGCTGAAAGTCCAGCTGATCTACCCCACGCAACGCCATCAATCGCCCACAGTCCGGGCACTGATGGCGTTTCTCGCGGAACAGATCCCCAAAAGGCTGAAGACACTGTCGATCTGATTTGCCTCGGGTTGACCAGACATGCTCGGCTTCCGGTTTCAGACCATCGCAAGTCATCCATTCCCCTGCGCCCAAGAAGAACCGCCCGCTGGCGTTCCCAAGCACCAGTTCCACGTCCCCGTCTGGTAGCCCTTGCGGTGCAACGACTTCAAGTTCATAGCGTCCGTCGCCGCTGACGTTCCTGCACGCAGCGTTTCCCGGTTGACCCCCCAGGCCAACTGCGCCCGGCATTGCTCCCCGCCAGGCCCAGAGCCCGCTGTGCGTGCCCTTGTTCAGCGCAGTGCCGTGCTGGCACTCGGTGGCCCGCTGCCCGGCCCAGGGGCCCAGCTCACAGGATCTCTGTTCGGCTCCGCCAAGTCGCCTTCTTGGGTGATGCGGGGCTCGGGCGCGAGCAGCTAGACTTCGGCAAGCGGCCACAAGGAGTCACTCGGTTGCAGGGGCTGAGTTACCGCAAACGGGTCATCCAAAAGTGGAGAGGGGAATATGCCGTTAGTCCTGATCCGTCTCGATCCCCGCCACATGGTCAATCCAGATGCCGATCTTCGGTACATCGTGCCTGATCGCTTGGCTGAGGTTTCGAACGGCTTGCTCGTAGACAGCGGCTACGACTACGAGGAGACCACGAATGCGATGCTCATCTATCTTTCCACGGCAAACCTGGAAGCAGCGCTCTACTTCGTGATCGAAGTCTTGGAGAACGAAATCATCTGCGAGAACCGGCTTGCCGATTCAGCCAAGGTGGGGACTACACCGCTCGATCAGACGGAGCGACCTGCAGACTTCACCATCATCTATCCGCGTGCTGAAGCTGGAGAGCGCATGGGATAACCCGCAGTGGGCCAAAAGCAGATGACTCGCCATGCCCTCCGATATGGGCCCGCGCTTGCGATCTGGTGGCTCCAGCAAGGCGCACTGATCGACTCCGAAATCGCGACGAGGCTTGAATCCATCGTTCGAGGACGACGGTACGCACAACGGACTCGTTTTCGGAGTTTCTCGCCGCACAAGCGCTGGGCGGAATCTCAGGGCCGTGCTGGCCCTGGATGTCCTGCTTTCGGGCCTTGAGCCTCAAGTCACTGCGCCGCCTGCTTCGCGCTGTCGCGCACGCTCTCCGCCGTCTGGTTGAACAGCACCTTCTTTTGCTCGTCCGTCATGGGCTTGCGCAGGTCCTTGAGCAGGTCCAGGCCGCGCTGCACGGCGGGGCGCTCCATCAAGGTGTCGTGCCAGCGCTTGAGGTGCGGAAAATTGTTCTCCAGCGGAATCTCGTAGGCCACGTGCGAGCGTATCCACGGCAGGCTGGCCATGTCGGCAATCGAATACGCATCGCCCGCCACGTACGCGCCCGTGCGTGCCAGCTGGCCGTCGAGCACACCGTACAGGCGGTTCACTTCCTTGCCATAGCGGTCGATGGCATAGGGCACCTTCTCGGGCGCATAGTTCTTGAAGTGCCCGTTCTGGCCCGACATGGGGCCCAGGCCGCCCATCTGCCACATCAGCCACTGCATCTGCTCGTAGCGCTGGCGCAGGTCGGTGGACCAGAATTTGCCGGTCTTCTCGGCCAGGTACATCAGGATGGCGCCGCTCTCGAACACCGGCACCGGCGCACCGCCGCCCGGCGGCTCGTGGTCCACGATGGCCGGCATGCGGTTGTTGGGGCTGATGGCCAGAAAGTCGGGCTTGAACTGCTCGCCCTTGCCGATGTTCACCGGCAGGGTGCGGTAGGGCAGGCCGCATTCCTCCAGCATGATGGAGATTTTCCAGCCATTGGGAGTGGGCCAGTAGTGCAGGTCGATCATGGTCTTGCGCGCTTCATCGGTAATGGACGGAAGCGGCAGCGTAGCAGCCTTGGGCGTTAGCTGCAGGGCAGGGCGGCAAGACCTTGCTCGCTATGTTCAGGCCCTGGCCAAAGGCCACACGGGCACGCGCAGCAGCGGGTGGTCCTGCAAGGCCTCGGCAACAAAGTCCACGAACACCCGCACCGGCGCCGGCAGGTGCTGGCGGTCGCGAAAGCAGGCAAAGAACTCCAGCGGCTCCGGGTCGGCCAGCGTGCGTGCTCGGCCGCTTCCGGCCATGAACAGGGGCTCCAGCTGGCCGGCGGCGATGAGGGGGTTGGCGACAAAGCTGCCCAGCCGCGTCACGCCAGCCCCGGCCACTGCCAGCGCAGCCAGGGTGTCGATGTCATTGCACACCGCTGCGGTCTGGATGGCCGGCGCAAAGCGCTCGCCGCCGCGCAAGAACGGCCACTGCATCAAGCGCCCGTCGAACGGCATGCGGAAGGACAGGCAGGGGTGGTGTGCCAGGTCCTCCGGCCGTTTGGGGCGGCCGTGCGCGCGCAGGTAGGCCGGCGCCGCGCAGAACACCATGGGCGCGTTGGCGATGCGCCGGGCCACCAGGCCGGGCTCCAATACATGGCGAAAGCGGATGCTGCAGTCCACGTCTTCCTTGAGATGGTCCACATTGCGGTCCGCCATCACCATTTCCACCCGCACTTCCGGGTAGCGGGCCATGAAGGCGGGCACCAGCGGCGCCACCACATGCCGGCCAAAAGCCACCGAGCAGGCGATCTTGAGCCGCCCCTGCACGGCACCCTGCAGCGCCGACAGCTCGGTCCGCGCCTGGGCCAGGCCGTCGAGCAGGGGGCTCACCTGGGCAAAGTAGGCCTCGCCCGCCGCCGTGAGCACCTGCGAGCGGGTGGTGCGCGTGAGCAGCCGGGTGCCCAGATCTTTCTCCAGCCGGGCCAGGTTCTGGCTGGCCGCTGCTGCCGTGATGCCGAGCTGGCGCGCCGCGGCTGCAATGCTGCCGCCTTCGACGACCCGGACAAAGGTTTCGATGCCGCGCAGGTTGGACGTAGCCATTGCTTATGAATGAGAGAGCTGATTCATAAGTTGAGATTAGCACTGAAAGTGCCTGTGCTGGCCTACCGCGCCGGGGCGGCGGCTTCTACAGTGGCGTCCATTCTTCCATCTTTGCCAACGGTTCACCGATGTCCCAACCCGCACACCCAGCCTTTGCTGCACGCCCACCTTTCTGGAAGCTCCCCCAGCGCTTCATGCCCGTGGTCTTTGCCTTCTACATGGCGGGCATCATGGCCTTTCTGATGTGCGCGGTGATCGTCGGTGCGGGCACCGGCCTGTCCAGCGGCTACCTGGGGCGCGTGCTCAGCGCCTATGCCCTGGCCATGCCGGTGGCCTTTGTCTGCGTGCTCTTCGTGCGGCCGGTGGTGCTGCGGCTGACCATGGCGACGCTGCGGGCGTGACCACGGCCCCGGGGGCTCACGCGGCCTGTGCGGTCGTGAACTCGGTATAGCCCTCGGCCCCACCGCCAAAGTAGCCCGCAGCCGGCGCATTGAACAGCGGCAGCCGGTGCTGCAGCCGCTCCACCAGGTCCGGGTTGCCGATGAAGTCGCGGCCAAAGGCCACCATGTCGGCATGGCCCGATTCCGTGGCCGCCACGGCGCGTTGGCGGTCGTAGCCGTTGTTGGCAATGTAGGCACCGCCCTTGCCAAAGGCTGCGCGCAGGGCCTGGTTGTCGAAGCGGCTGGTGCCGTCCTCGGCATGCATCTGCCCCTCCACCACATGCAGGTAGGCCAGGCCCATGGCACCCAGGCGCTGGGCCAGGTAGGCATGGGTTTCCATGGGCGTGCTGTCCAGCGGCGTGTCGCCGATGGCGGTGGACAACGGTGACAGGCGCACCCCCACGCGGCCCGCGCCCCACACACCGGCCACGGCCTCGGTCACTTCCAGCGTCAGGCGCGCGCGGTTCTCGATGGAGCCGCCATACTGGTCCTCGCGCCGGTTGGTGCTGTCGCGCAGGAACTGCTCCAGCAGGTAGCCGTTGGCGGCATGCACCTCCACGCCATCGAAGCCTGCGGCCTGGGCGCGCAGCGCGGCCTGGCGGTAGTCCTCGACGATGGCGGCGATCTCCTCCAGCGTCAACGCGCGCGGTGCGCTTGGCGCCTCGAAGCCCGCCTCGGTGAACACGCTGCCCCCGGCCTGCAGCGCCGAGGGTGCCACGGGCGCAGCGCCGTTCTCCTGCAGGCTGGTGTGCGACATGCGGCCCACATGCCACAGCTGCAGCACGATGCGGCCACCGGCCGCGTGCACGGCGTTGGTCACCTGCTTCCAGCCGGCCACCTGGGCATCGGTGTAGATGCCGGGGGTCCAGGCATAGCCGCGCGCCTGGCGCGAGATGTTGGTGGCCTCGGCGATCAGCAACCCGGCGCTTGCGCGCTCGGCGTAGTAGCGCGCGGCCAGGGCCGAGGGCACGCCGTCCATGCCGGCGCGTGAACGGGTCAGCGGGGCCATGGCGATGCGGTTCTTCACCTCGATGGCGCCCACACGGGTGGGGGTGAACAGGGTTTCGGTGGTGGTAGCGGTGGTGGTCATGGTAGTTCCTTGCAAAGTCGAAAGTGGATGGGTCAGGGCTGGCACAGGACGAAGGATGCGCGCCCTGGTGAAATTCATCCAATTTATTTGCTGGATTCCAGATATACGGTTAAAAGCATATCTATGCGTTACGACCTCAACCTGCTCCCTGTCTTTCTCGCCCTGATGGAGGAGCGCAGCGTCACCCGTGCCGCCGAGCGCCTGGGCACCACGCAGCCCGCGCTGTCCAATGCGCTCACGCGCCTGCGCACGCTGCTGCAAGACCCGCTCTTCGTGCGCGAGCGCTACGGCATGCAGCCCACCGCGCGCGCCCTGGCGCTGGCGCCGCAGATTGCGCAGGCCCTGGGGGTGCTCGATGGCATCGTGCTGGGCCAGCAGGCGTTCGACCCGGCCAGCGCCGACCAGTTGGTGACCATTGCGGCCAACAGCTACATGGAATTCGCGCTCATGCCGGCCATCGTGGCGCGGCTGCGTGAGCAGGCGCCCGGCATGCGCCTGCGCCTGGCGCCCTACGGCACCGACCTGGCCGAGACCGGCGTGGTCTCAGGCACCACGGCCCTGGTGCTGGGCCGCATCGTCGACGCGCCCGACAACCTGGTTGTGCAGCACCTGGGCGACGACGGCCTGGCCTGCATGGTGCGCGCCGGCCACCCCGAGGTCGGCACCCGTCTGACGAAGAAGGTGTATGAGCAGCTGCGCCATGTGAACGTGCTGCCGCCCGGCCGGCTGCGCGCCGGCCTGTTCCAGGCGCTGGAGCGCCAGGGTCTGAAACGCGAGGTGGCGGTCTCGGTCACGCACTTCCTGGCCGTGCCCGAGATGGTGGCCATGACCGACTACTGCACCACGCTGCCGCAGCTGATCTGCCGGCGCCTGGCGCACGACACGCGGCTTCGGGTGCTGCCCGCGCCCGCAGACCTGGGCCGCTTTCCGCTGCACATGGGCTGGCATGTGCGCTACCGCGACGACCCCGCACACCGCTGGCTGCGCACGCTAGTGGCCCAGGTGGCGCAGGAGCTGCTGGGCGAGGGGGCCGTGCCCTTGGCCGCCGGGGCGCCGCGCAAGCGTGCCCGGCGCTGAGCGCCGCGGCCGCCTGCCAGGCGCTTACTGCGACATGCGCTTGGACAGGAAGCGCAGCACAAAGGGCAGCAGAATGCCCAGCGTGATCATGATGAAGCGCATCAGCGGCGGCTTGTTGCCAAAGGCCCAGTGGCCGAACCAGGCCACGATGAAGATGGTGTAGGCATAGGTCCGCAGCACCTGCATCACATCGAGCGGCACATCCTCGATGAACTCGTAGTTGGTGGTGCGCTTGAGAAAAGGCACGCCCTCGCTGCCCAGGTCGCGCAACCGCACGCTGCCCAGCGGAAAGATCGGCGCGACGATCTGGAACCACTTGGTGGTGACGAACGAGTCGTCCTGCTCGAACTTGCACCAGGGCCTGTTAGCACTATTTTCAGGGATCGCGTTGCCCGGCCTGGGGGCTGGATGCAAGGCGCTCGTGCGCAGCAAGGTGTGCACCTTGCAAGCGAGGGCAACGCCGCAGACGGCCCCCAGGCCGGGCAACCCGAAGGGAAGTCCCTTGCCGGCGCGCCACTCGTCGTTGCGCTCCTTGCGTGTGCAAGGGCACACGCGGCATCGCGCGCCTAGATTGGCACGCCGGCAAGGGCCTTCGCGACCCTGAAAATAGTGTTAACAGGCCCTACCCAGGTAGGACGTGCCTATGCCGTTGTAGGTATCAGGCATGGTGTGCTCCTGGCTGTGTACCTGGTGTTTTTGTCATGGTGACCCCCTTGTTGGATTCTTGGACTTATTTTCGATGCCGCAGGGCCTTGCCGTCTACCGGCCACTGGCGGTGGCGCGATGGTGCCACGGAACCGGGGGCCTCATGCAGCCGGGGCGACAGGTGGATTGCTGACGGGTGCGAGCGGCTTGCGCATGTAGACGGTGAATCCGCCCATGAAGGGTTCTTCGCGGTCCACGGCAAAGCCATGGTGCAGGTACAGGTCCACATTCGAGGCGAACTGCTTGTTGGTGTACAGCCGCAGGCCCTGGAGCTGCTGCGCCAGGGCGATCCGCTGCGCCTGTTCGAGCAGAAGGCGTGCGCAGCCACGGCCTTGGAAGGCGGGGTCCACCGCCAGATTCTCGATCAACAGCCATTGCGGTTGCGCCACCATCTCGATCAGGCCCGCGAGCGCCCCGTCGACCTCCAGCAGATCGACCCAATGGTCTCTGACTGCGGCGGCGTGGTCCGCCTTCATCGGCAGGGGCTCGCGCCCGATCACCGGCACCCACCTGGCATAGGCGGCGCGGGTCAGGCGGCCCACGGCCGGGGCATCGTTGGCGCCTGCACGGCGGATCTGGAAATTCATGGGGCGTGGTGGGTCGGCCTGCCGCCGCCGTTCAGCTACCGCGCTCGCCGGCATGTCCATGCCAAGCCGGTACCGCATTTTCATGGATGCTGCGCAGCGCCTTCTTCGGCACGAACGGCGTGTCCAGCGTGCCCAGCGAGAACGACATCCACGCTGCCGCATCGCCATGCTCGCTGTGCCAGGTCAGGGGCGAGCCGCATTCCGTGCAGAAGCTGCGCGTGACGCCCGGCGATGATTCGCGGTGCTTCACCCGGTCGGCCCCGTGCGTGAAGGCAAAGCTGCCCACCGGCACATTGCCATAGGAGCCAAAGGCTGCACCATGGGCCTTCTGGCACATGCCGCAGTGGCAGTGCGATGGCGCCTTGATCTCGGCGCGGGCTTCGTAGCGGACGGTGCCGCACAGGCAACTGCCCTGGTACAGCGGTGGTTGTGGTGGGGCAGAGTCTTCAGGGGCCATGGAGCGCATTCTGCCCTGCACCCTATGCCGCAGCAGCTGCGGCCCCGGCAGCGCCTGCCCCTGGGTGGATCTGGTAGCCGTTCTTGCCCGAGCGCTTGATCTGGTACATGGCGCTGTCCGCATATTCCAGCAGCTTGGCCAGCGTGTCGCCGTGCGCCGGGTACAGGCTGATGCCGATGCTGGCGCCCAGCGCAAAATGGCGCTCCTCCACGGTGATGGGTTGGATCAGCTCCGTGAGCAGCTTGCTGGCGATGTCGCCGGCCTGCTCGGCACGGTCCAACTGGGTGCAGATCACCACGAACTCGTCGCCGCCGATGCGCGCGCAGATGTCCGTGCTGCGGGTATTCTTTTTGAGTCGCCCTGCAACCGTGCGCAGCACCTCATCACCTACATGGTGGCCTGCGAGGTCGTTGATGGGCTTGAAGTTGTCGAGGTCGATGAAGATCACCGCGGCCGACTGGTGGGGCCGGTTGGCCAGCACCAGCGCCTTCTCGAACAAGGTGTTCATGTAGCGCTGGTTGTTCAGCCCGGTCAGCGGGTCCTGGAAGGCCATGTCCAGTGCATTCGCCTCGGCCTGCACCAGGCGCCGCTGAAAATCCATGAGCACCGCCGCCAGCAGCGACATGTATTGCACCAGCACCAGCAACGTGCCCAGCAGGAAACCGGTGACGCGCCAGCCCGGCACGGCCTGGAAGATCACGAAGGCCGACATCCAGTGCAGCACCAGCGCCGCGCTCACCACCGCGGTCAGCAGCATCAGGTGGTTGGGCACGTCGTTGCGCCGCTGGTAGGCCGTCCAGGCGATGAAGCTGAGAAAGCCGGCGTTGAACAAGGCCAGGCCCAGGCTGCGCGCCACCGGGTGCACGTCCGACAGCCAGGCCAGCAGCACCCAGAGCTCGGCGGCCGCCAGGGCCGCCCAGAGCCAGCGGTGGCGCACCTGGAGGCCCAGGAACTCCACCAGCCCGATGGCCAGCAGCGCCTTTTCCACCGCGACCAGGCTGGCGTAGACGAACACGGCCAGCGCCAGGTCGGTGCGGCTGAGCAGCAGAAAGTAGGCCAGGCGCGAGGCCAGCGCGAACAGCATGGCCCCGGCCCACCAGCCGGGCCCGGCGTTGGTCCGGGGGACCCTGCCCATCCACAGGAACAGGAGGGCAAAAACCAGATAGATGGTGCAGCCGATGGTATGAACGATTTCGCTGGGCATGACGGCGCTCCATGGGCAGCGGCGTGTGGCCTGCCTCGGTGTCCTGCCAGCCCCGCCGCGCTCCTGCACAGTATGGGCGCAGCCCTGGCCCGCCGTGCCAAGGGACAATCCCCTTGCAATTGGGCAAAATTTTGTTACATGTGGTTTCCTGGCGGGGCCCGGTAGACTGCCTGGGCACTTCCCGTTCCGCCCCCACCTCCATGCCTCGCAGCCGCCATCTCCGTTTCCCCGCCGACCTTTTTCCGCCCCGCGGCGCAGACCGGGCGGCATGAACTATCTCTTCATCCACCAGAACATGCCCGGCCAGTGGCGCCACATCGTGGCCCACCTGGCGCAGCAGGGCGGGCACCGCATCGTGGTGCTGGGCCGGCGCCAGGGCGAGGGCAGCCACAAGCGCCCGCTGGTGCATGCCGTGCCTGGCGTGCAGTACCGCAGCTACCGCGTGCACAACCGCTACGAGGGCTTTGGCGGCGACCAGCCGGGCTCTGCCTTCGACAGTTTCATGGTGCACGGCCGCGCGGCGGCCGAGGTGATGCAGCGGCTCAAGGCCGAGGGCTTCACCCCCGATGTGATCGCGGCCCACCCCGGCTGGGGTGAATCGCTGTTCGCCAAGGAGGTGTTTCCCGCCGTGCCGCTGCTGCACTACTGCGAGTTCTACTACCGCTCGCGTGGCGGCGACTACGGCTTCATCGGCGAGCGTTCGCTGGCGCGCGAGATGAACCTGCGCGCGCGCAATGCCGGCCTGTCGCTCAGCCTGGAGGCCATGGACTGGGGCCTCTCGCCCACAGCCTGGCAGAAGTCCCAGCACCCGGCAGACGCCCATGCGCGCATGAGCGTGCTGCACGACGGCATCGACACCGACACCGTGCGCCCCGACCCCGGGGCGCGCCTGCTGCTGCCCACGGGCCGAGTGCTCAGCGCGCAGGACGAGGTGCTCACCTTCGTCGCGCGCAACCTGGAGCCGCAGCGCGGGTTCGACCAGTTCCTGCGTGCGGCCGAGCGGGTGCAGCGCCTGCGGCCCGACGCCCACGTGGTCATCGCCGGGGGCGAAGGCGTGAGCTACGGCAAGGCCCCGGCCGATGGCCGCAGCTGGAAGAACCATGTGCTGGACCTGGTGCGCCTGGACCCGCTGCGCACGCACTTCATGGGCTCGCTGCCATTTGCCGAGCATGTGAAGCTGCTGCAGGTGTCGTCGGTGCACGCCTACCTGAGCATCCCCTTCGTGCTGGCATGGTCCATGACCGAGGCCATGTCGGCCGGTTGCCTGCTCGTGGGCTCCGACACTGCGCCCGTGCGCGAACTCATCCGCCACGGCCACAACGGCCTGCTGGTCGACTATTTCGACGTGGATGCCATCGCCACCACCCTGGCCGATGCGCTGGCGCGCCGCGCCGAACTGCAAGCCCTGCGCGACGCCGCGCGCGCCACCATCCTGGCCAGCTACGACCAGCAGCGCCACTGCGTGCCGCGCCTGGCGCGCCTGCTAGAAGACCTGGCCCAGGGGCGGCGCCCCGAGGCGCCGCCGCCGCTGCCACCGCAGGTGCTCGATGCAGGCACCCCATCCCTGCTGCCTTCTGTTGCCCCATGACCACCGAGCCTGTTGCATCGCCCCCCGCACCCATGACCCTGCTCGCCGTGGACCGGCGCCTGGCGCAATGGCTGGGCCGGCGCGAGTTTGCCCAGGCCCTCGCCTGGCTGGACACGGTGGGCGCCGCCCACGCCCAGCCCGCCCTGCCGCTGGAGCTGCGCCGTGTGCGCGTGGCCCTGGCCGGCCGCCTGGTCGAACCGGCGGCTGCCGCAGCACGGCGCGCCCTGGCGGCCGGTGCCGGCGAGGCACTGCACCACCTGGCCCTGGCCCTGCTGGCGCGGCGCGAGCAGCGCTGGGACGATGCCCTGGCGGCGCTGGCGCAGGGCCTGCAGCAGCCCGGGACCCACCCCGACCTGTACCTGGAGCAGGGCGAATTGCTGCTGCAGCGCGGCCGCCACGCCGCGGCCGCGCAAGCGCTGGAGGCGGCGCTCAACCTGCTGCCCGACAGCCTGCGTGCGGCCAGCGGCCTGGCCAGCGCCGTGGCCGCCCTGGGCGACGGCGCGCGTGCCGCGCTCATCGTGCAGCAGATGGTGGCGCGTGCGCCCGCCACGGCCGATGCCCAGTTCGCGCTGGGCAATGCCCTGCGCGGCCTGCAACAGCTGCCCCTGGCGCTTTCGGCCTTCGAGCGCGCCAGCACGCACGACCCGGCCCGCCCCGGCCCCTGGGTGAACCGCGGGGCGCTGCTGCGCCGGCTGGGGCGCAGTGAAGAAGCGCTGCAGGCCTATGCGCAGGCCATTGCGCTCGACCCCGCCAGCGCCATCGCGTACGCCAACCGGGCCAACCTGCTGCGCGCCATGGAGCGGCTGGAAGAGGCCGTGCAGGACTACGACCGCGCCCTGGCCATCGCCCCGCAGGACGCCCAGGTGCACTGGAACAAGGCCACCACGCTGCTCGCCGCGGGCCACCTGGCCGAAGGCTTTGCCGAGTACGAATGGCGCTGGCAGTGGAGCGGCTTTCCCACCCGTCGGCCAGGCTTCGCCCAGCCTGCCTGGCAGGGCGAACCCATCCCAGGCAAGACCCTGCTGGTGCACACCGAGCAGGGCGCGGGCGAGGTGATCCAGTTCCTGCGCTTCGTACCGGCCCTGGCCGCCAGCCTGCAGGGCCAGGGCGTGCGCCTATTGCTGCAAGTGCCCGCGCCGCTCCAGGCCCTGGTGGCGGCGCAGGCCTGGCCCGGCCTGGCCGCAGTGCTGGGGGCCGATGCGCCCTTGCCGCCTTTCGATAGGCATGTAGCCATTGGCTCGCTGCCCCTGCGCCTGGGCATCACCACGCTGGAGATGCTGCCAGCGCAGCCCAGTCTGCGCACGGCCACGCCGCAGCAGCCTGGCGATGGGCGCCTGCGTGTCGGCCTCGCCTGGGACAGCGGCACGGCACGGGATCCGGTGCACGGCCTGCGCTGGGACCAGGTTCAGCCGCTGCTGGACCTGCCGGGCATCGCCTGGTTCTCATTGCAGCCGCCGGGCCATGGGGCACCCCCGGGCATGCCGCCCATCGAGCCCGCAGGCTCTGGGTTCACCGACTGGAATGCCGTGGCGCAGGCCATGGCCGGACTGGACCTGGTGGTCACCGCCTGCAGCGCCACCGCCCACCTGGCCGGTGCCCTGGGCAAGCCTGTGTGGGTGCTGCTGGCGCACGAGGCCCGCTGGCACTGGGTGGCGCACCAGCGCGAAGGCAACCCCTGGTACCCCAGCGCACGGCTGTTCCGGCAGGAGCGGGCGGGGGAGTGGGGCGACGCCGTGGCCCGGTTGTGCGAGGCCTTGGCCCGACAGGCGGGTCAGGCGCCCGCTTGAAGACCGGGCCCCGGAGGCGGCTGCCCTGCGCTGCCAAGCAGGCGGGCACGGTGCCTATACCAGCACGATGCTGGTGTGGTCCATGGTGGCGGGTGAGCCCCCGTTCTGGATGATGCCGATCAGGAATGCATTGGACCCCGTGCCTTCGCCATCCTGGTCGAAATAGAGCTTTCCGCCATCGACCCCCGGATTCTGGATGAAGATGAAGACAGGGTTCGTGTTGCCGCCATAGGCGTTCTGGGTGAAGGTGCCTGAACCCGGCTCATAGTAGTTGGTCGGGGTCAGCGTTCCGTTGCTCAGTCCGAAGCCTGGGTTGTTGATATGGAGCATGTCCGCCCCACCCGTGCCGAAATCCGTGATCCGGTCGGTGTCCATCGCCAAAGACAGGCTCCCCAAGAGGAACTCATCGGCGTCTCCCCCGCCTGCAAGGGTGTCCAGCCCCGCGCCGCCCTCCAGCGTGTCGCGGGCGGCGCCGCCCAGCAGCGAATCGCTGCCATTGCCGCCTTCCAGCCTGCTGGCCCCCGCCGTGGTGGCCGCGCTTTGATCCAACTGGTCGTCGCCGTCGCCGCCCTGCAGCAGGTCGTTTCCGTCCAGCCCCTGGAGCCAGTTGTTGCCGCTGTTGCCGATCAGGGTGTCGTTGCCCACGGTACCCGTGGCGTCGAAGTTGCCGCTGCCCGTGAGGCTGAGCACCTCCACGTTGCCGGGCAGTGTGTAGGTGATGGACGACTGGAGGGTGTCGGTGCCCTCGCCGCCGAATTCGGTGACGACATCGCCGGCATCATCCACGACGAACAGGTCATCGCCCGTGCCGCCGGCCAGAGAGTCTATGCCGGTTCCGCCATCCAGGGTGTCATTGCCACCCCCGCCCTCCAGCGTATCGTCGCCCCCCAAGCCCTGGATGAGATTGTTGGCGCCGGTGCCGATCAAGGAATCGGCGCCTGAGGTGCCGGTCAGGTTGTTGTTGCCGGGCTCGATGTTGGCGGCCGAGATGGCGGCGCCGCCGGCGAAATGGGCGATCTGCACCGCCGCGCTGCCATTGGCACCATCCGCGTCGAACCAAAGCTCCTGGTTCCCGTTGGCCAGGATGAAGACCGTGCCGGCGCCATCGTAGTCGTCTTCCTGGAAGGCCCCGCTGTCCACCTCGAAGGAGAAGCCCAATGCCTGGCCCACGTCGATCACGTCCGTCGAGGGGTTGAAATTGCTGATGTTCTGAAGACCGGATCCGGTGAGGCTTGCGATCACCCGGTTGGAGGTGGCGCCCGCATCGAGGATGATGGTGTTCGTGCCCGTGCCGCCATCGAACACATTGGCCCCTGTTCCGCCCAGCAGGGTGTCATCGCCGTCGCCGCCTTGCAGCGTGTCGTTGCCATCGCCGCCCTGCAGCGAGTCGTGGCCGTTTGCACCCGACAGCTCGTTGTTGCCGCTGTTGCCGATGAGGGTGTCGTTGTCCGCCGTGCCCGTGCCGTTGATATGGCCGCTGCCCGTGAGGCTGAGCACCTCGGCATTGGCGGCCAGCGTGTAGGTGACGGACGCCTCGATGGTGTCCACGCCCTGGCCGCCGATTTCGGTGACGGTATCGCCCGCATCGTCCACCACATACCGGTCATCGCCGGTGCCGCCCACCAGGGCGTCGGCCCCGGTGCCGCCATCCAGGGTGTCGTTGCCCGCATCGCCGTTGATGGCGTCGCTGCCCCCGGCCCCCGAGAGCAGGTTGTCGCCGCTGTTGCCCTGCAGCGTGTCGTTGCCCGCCAGGCCGGTGCCGCTGAGGTTGCCGCTGCCCGTGAGGCTGAGCACCTCTACATTGGTGGCCAGGGTGATGGAGACACTGCTTTGCAGCGTGTCGATGCCCGTGCCGCCGCCACTGGCTTCGACGATGGTGTGCGTGGTGCTGTCCACGATGTAGGTGTCATCGTCCGCGCCGCCGGCAGCCGTGGCCGTGTTGGCCAGGCCCGTCAGGTCGATGCTGTTCGCCGCGGCGGTGCCGCTGACGGCCAGGGTCAGCCCTGCCGCCAGCTTGGGCGCAAGGGCGCCGCGCACATCGGCCAACTGGGCCAGCGTGACGGGCAGGGTGCCCGTGATGCCGCCCGCCGTGATATGCGCCACCAGCGTGACCAGGCTGTCCACCTCGGCAGAGGTGGCATTCGTGGCCACCACGCTGGCTGCGCTGGCCTTGCCCAGCAGGGCGGCGCTGATGGCGTCGGTCATCTGCGCTGCGCCCAGATCCAGGGTGAGGCCGGTGAGGCCATTGGCCTGGAGCTTGGCGGCGTGGTTGCCCAGGGCTTCAAGTTGCTGGGCCGTCATGCCGCTGGCATTGGCCGTGGCCCCCGTGCCTGCGTAGGCGCCCATCTTGGTGTTGATGTCGCCCACCGAGTCCGCGCTCGTGAGCGCGGGCGGTGGCGGTGGAGGTGGGGGGGCGGAAGGGCTGGGGGCGGGCGGTGCCACCAGCTGGTCCAGCGCCTGCTTGGCTTGTGTCACGCTCGCCGGGTCGGAGGTGACCTTGGCCAGCAGCGTGCGCATGTCGTCCACCGAGGTGCTCTTGAGCCCCAGTGTCACCGTGTGGTAGGTGGCCACCTCCACCATGTTGGTGAGGTACTGGCGCGCGGGCTGGAACAGGGGCTCGGTGGTGGTCTGCAAAAACTGCAGCACCTGCACCATGACCGTGCCCACGCTGGCCCCGGCCTGCAGTTGGGCCAGCACGGCAGTGCCTGCTGCGGCATGGGCCTGTGTGCCCGGCACCAGGCCGATGAAGGACAGAAAGGTGTCGAGGATCTGCGTGGGCGTGGTCTTGCCCGCAAAGCGACCCTGGAACTGGGGCGTGCCGGCCAGCAGGTCGGCCAGGGCTGTGAGCGAGCCTGCCTCGCTGCGCACCTGGGTCAGCGCAGCCATCCAGCCGCCAGGCGGGGCATTGAACATCAGCGCCATCAGGCCGATGAGATCGGACTGGCCCGGGGCCTGGTCCAGGCGCTGGGTGAAGTGGTGTTCCTGCGGTGCGGGTGCGGGTGTCATGGACGGGTGGCGACAGGCATCGCGTTCAAGGGGGTCGGATGCATGCGCGCGCCCGGCCGGGCCTGCGCATGCGGGGTCCACCCATCTTACGGTAACAGGCTGTAGCAATCAGCCCAGGGTCAACCCTGGGCCGTGGCGCCGATTCCGTTCGCTGGCAGCCCCGCGACGCCAGTGGCTTCTTCGCGACCTATCGTGCAGTTCGCCACCCGGGGCGCACGACCAGAGGGCCGCGGCTCCAAGCCTGCCTGCGCAGGCTTGGACGTGCCCGAAGAGCCGCCGACTCTGGCGGTGGCCCCCAGGCGCGAAGCACCTCAGGGGGGGCTTCATTTCAATCCGTCTCTTCGAACACCAGCGAGGGCGTGGACATCACACGCACGGTCTGCGACAGGTCTTCCACCAGGCGGTTGGCGAAGTAGCTGTTTTGCGTGTCGGGCTCCAGCGCGGCCACGGCCAGGTGGGCCAGGGGCTGGTTCAGGGGCACGTAGAAGCTGCCCGCAGGCACGTCGATGGCGGCGCGCACGGGGGCCACCTGCACGCGCAGGATGTCGGCGTCGCCGCCGATGCTGCCCAGCACGTCGCGGCGCTCCGAGGTCTCGCGCGCGGTCTCGCGGTAGGTGTCGGCCAGCAGCGAGCCGCCTTCGCCGATGCGCAGCACCTGCAGGCCCAGCAGCTTCAGGCGCTCGACCACCGGCGCGGCCTGGCTCGCTACCCAGTAGCCGCAGGGGCGGGCGCGCGATTTGAGGGTGCGCAGGTTCAGCGAAGAGTTCCAGTCCACGCGCATGGCGCGGTCCATGCCGGTCTCGGGGTCGATGAAGACCACCTCGCGCTGCATGGGTGTGGGGCCGGCTTCGACGACCACGTTGTCGCGGCAGGCCTTGGCCGAGATGTCGCGCACCACGAAGCTGCGCACCTGCTCCAGGTTGGCGGCGCGCTCGGCGGTGGAGCGCAGCGCACTGGTGATGGCCGTGACCTGGGTGTGCACGCGGCGCTGCAGGTGCAGCGCGCCTATGCCCACACCGCGCGTCTCGATGAGCAGGCTCACGGTGTTCTTCAGGCCGTGCACGTTGCGGCCCGTATCGGGCTGCACGCCGCCCATGGACAGGGTGCGGTCATCGGCGCCCGTGGCATTGGTGTAGTACCACTCGCTGGACAGGCCCTGGGCCTTGAGTGCCGCCACCATGGGCTGGTGGTACCACTCCTGCGAGGCCTTGGTCAAAAACTCGGGGTAGTTGGCCGTGGTGGTGTACTGCAGCAGCGCGTCGTAGCGCTGCACGGCGTTGAACTTTTCCTTGTAGCGGCCGGCCACGGTGTACTCGTGCGCGTCCACCACCAGGATGGGGCGGTAGTCGCGCACCAGGCGCGCGATGGCCTGGGCCTCGGGCGTCTTGAGCAGCAGGTGGTCGCGGTTCATGTCGATGCCGTTGGCCGTGCCCCGCGTGTCGGCCTGGGCACCGTCGGGGTTGGCGCGCGGCACCACGATCACGTTGATGCGTTGGAGCAGGGGCTCCAGCAGGCCCTGGCCGAGCTCGCGCGCAATCACCAGCAGGGCCTCGGCGCTGGCTGGCTCGTTGCCATGCTGCTGGCCGATCAGGACCACGGTGGGGCGCTTGCCGGCGTCCAGGCTGGCCGGGTCATCGCCCTGGGCGCGCGTGAGCAGCAGGCCCAGCAGGGGCTCGCCGCGCTGCGAGGCCCCCAGGCGCAGCACGCTGGCGCGCGAGGGGCCGCCGGCCGAGCCCTGGGCCACGGACTGCAGCCACTGCTCCAGCTCGGCATTGGTGGTGAAGGCGCGGCGGTCGGGCGCCAGGCCCGGCGTGCTGTAGCGCACCTGGGGCTCGGGGAAGCGCGCCATCACGGCCGGGCCGTAGGGTGGTGTGGATGGGGTCGCAAGGGGCTCGTTGCGGCCCACGATGGGCGCGGCGGGTGGCAGCGGCGCGGCAATCGCACCCGTGGCGGCGGGCTGGGCCGACGGGGGCTGCGGCTGCCCCGCCGTGCCGAGCGGTGCGGGCACCACCTTGCCGGGTTGCGTGCGCGGCAGCGGTGCCGGGGCATTGGGGCGCGGCGCGGCGGCGCCGGACGAAGGCCAGGGCGGCAGCGGCGTGCTGCTGCAGGCCGCCAGCAGCACGGCCACCAGGGCGGCCGCCGCGGTGCGGGTGGGCCAGCGGCTGGCGGGGGTGTCAGGGTGCCGGGTCGGCGTGGAGGTAGGAGCGCAGGGCAATGTCATGGTCGTCTCGTCGCCCGGGCAAATGGAGGGGCGCATGGGGCGGCATCTTACTGGGGGGCTCGTTACCACTTGTGTCAGCCGGCACGCCGTGTTGCAGAGCAAGCCGCTGCCGGGCTTGCCTGACCCTTGGCTACTTCCGGTTATTGTCCGCACAGACCGTCTGCCCGGCCACGCGTGCGCAGTGCCTGCCGGTGGCCGGGTCCACAGAGTCCGGCCCGCTCTTCATGTGCACGCCGCCCTTGTTGTCATGGCACAGGCCGGCGTCGCAGTAGACGATGACCACGGGCGTGCTGGCGGCGGGCGCCTTGCCGGCCAGCGGGGGCTGGTTCGCTCCCGGGGGCACGGTGCCACAGGCGGCGGCCACGCGGTTCTCCTGCCCTTCCAGGCGAATGCGCTTTTCCTCGGGCGGCAGGGTGCGCAACGCCATGAGCTGGGCCATTTCCTCCTTGGCGGCGCGGCAGGGGGCGGAGTTGGGCGTGCCCGCGCCCTGCGCCCGGTTGCGTGCCTGCTCCCAGGCGACTTCGCGCACGCTGGGGTCGGGCAGTATCACCCCGCCCGTCTGGCTGCGGGTGCAGGGCTGGTCGCTGTAGACCATCTTGCCGTCCGCCTGCTTGCAGCGGTGCACCTGCGCGCTCGCAGACAGGGCCGCCAGGCCCAGGCATACGAACACCATCATTCTCCAACGCATCGATCGCTTCCTCTGAATCGCGCTGGAATGTAGCACCGCCATGCGCTGCTGTGCAAAGGCAAATGGGTGATGCGGCGCGGTGCCGGGCTGTGCCGCCGGCCCGGCGTCACGGGCCTGGCGCAGGCGCGTGCTTTTCCTCCATCTGCAGCCTGAGCAGCGCGCGCACGAAACCGTGGTCTGAGCGCGTGCGGTCGCGGCCCTCGTGCAGGTGGTCGTTGAAATAGTCCACCCGGCGCACATCGCCCAGGCTGTTGCGCCCGCGCGGCAGAAACTCCTCGCTCACCAGGATCTGGTCGAGCACCGAGGGCGAGCCCTGGTGGATGTGGGAGAAGGCCACGTCCTTCTTGAGCGCCATCTCGCCCTGCAGGTCGTAGGCGTTGAACAGCGCCACGTCGCGCGCCGAGCGGTCATAGGCGATCTCGGTGGTGGCGCAGATGAGCTGGGTGGTCACGCTGTCGGGCGTGTCGTTGAAATCGCCCATCACCACCAGCGGCACGCTGGTGCGCTGCAGCAGGTCGATCACCAGGCAGCGCAGGGCCATGGCCTCGGCGCCGCGCATCACCAGCGAGCGCAGCGAGGCCAGGGCGCCGACCTTGCGGTCGTCCTTGTCCTCCAGCACATGCCCATTGGCGTCCTGCAGGAACTTGGGGCGCTTGGACTTGAGGTGCGCCGTGAGCACGTTCACGCGCTGCCCGTGCTTCATGCGCAAGGTGGCCACCAGGGGCGGGCGCTCGAAGCGCGTGTGCAGCCCCAGGCCTGGCACATCGACCTGGAAGGCCGGTGGAAACTGCGCGAACGACTGCAGCGCCTCCACCTTGAGGCGCGTGGCAATGCCCACGCGCGGCGTGCCCTGGGCGCCGTGGCGCTTGTCGTCGTTTTCCGCACCGGGCACCGCCACGAAGTCGTAGCGCAGCCCGCTGTGCGCGATGGCCGCCTTCAGCGCCGCCTCGTCCCAGACCTCCTGCACCGCCAGCACATCGGCATTGAGCGTGCGAAACCGGCTGCCCAGCCAGTCGATCTTGCGCTCGTACTCGGCCTCGGTGTAGGCCTCCTGGTTGGGGTAGAACAGGCGCCCGGGGTTGGCCAGGTTGAGCACATTGCAGGTGGCCACCATCAGTGTGGCCAGGGGCGGGGGCGTGTGGTCGGCAGGGGTAGGGCGCATGGACGGAGCCGGGTGGCGACAGGAGGATGGGGGAGGCCCATCCTAGCGGCTTTGTCTGCAACGCATATGTCGGCTCAAAAGAGTGCCAGCTGGTAGCGGCTGTGCAGGGTCACCGCCAGCACCAGCAGAAAATACGCGGCCACAGCGCAGCCGAGCCCGAACTCGGTGGCCTGCTGCAGCGGCGTTCGCTCATGCTCCAGGGGCCCGATGGCCAGCGCGAACAGCAGGGCCGACATGATGAAGTAGCGGCCCTGCAAGCCCGAAATGGCTGCCACGGGGTAGTCGTTCCAGGTGACTGCGAGGGCGAAGAAGGCCAGCAGCGTGCTGCTGACGGCGCAGGCCGTGAGCACGGCGCGCAGTGCCGTGTAAGGCCGCTCCTCGCGCTGCGCATAGGCCGTTGCCAGCAGTGCCATGAGCGCCAGCACCGCCCAGATGCCGCGCATGGCCGGCTTGGGGATGAAGGTGTCGAGCCAGCCCAGCACGCCCACGAAGGAGTGGGCCAGGAAGGGCCCTTTGTCCGGATCGGCCAGGGTGCTGCCGGCCAGGCCCAGGAAGTACAGCGGGTCCGCCAGATAGATCTGCACGATCTGCAGCGTGGAATGCGTGCGCTCGACGCGCCCGTCCATCGTGGTCAGCAGCACGTACAGTGTCCAGCCCAGGCTGGCCCCACACAGCAGCCCGAAGCCACCGAGCCGAGCCCAGGAGAAGCGCTGGCACAGCAGCAACAGCGGGAGGGCCAGCAGCGGCAGCAGGTGGGTGCGCGAGGTGACCAGCACGAAGGTGAAGCCCAGGATGGCGGCAAAACGCCAGCGGCTGGGTGGCGCGCTGCCGCCCCGCAACCCGGCCTGGTACTCCGCGATGGCCAGTCCGGCGAGCACCAGCGTCATGGCGATGCACAGGCCGTCGATGGTGGGCGACAGGATCTGGAAGGCCGACATGGGCATCAGCACCAGCGCACGCACCAACAGGTTGGCGGGCAGCAACTGCCAGGCCCAGGCCAGCAGGGCCAGCACCGTGAATGTCACCAGCGCGCGCGTGAAGTCGTAGCTGGCGCGCATCGACCAGTCCAGATGGCGCGATACCGACAGGCCGACCGCATGCGGCAGGTAGATCAAGGGCAGGTAATAGGCCGTGCCCGCGACGTCCATGAATTTCCTGTCGTTGGCCCACCCATGCTGCGATGCCTGCTCCATGAGCCAGGTGGGCGACAGCCCTTCCTTGCTGTCCCCCGCGATCCTGAGCATCCACCTGGCGAAATAGACCAGGTGCTGGTCCGTATGGCCGCCGCTATAACCTGCCGCCCCGGGCGCGGGTTTCTCCAGCAGCAATTGGCCGTTTCCGATCATGTCGGCGCGCAGGAGATGGGCCACCTCGTCCGGCGACTGAAAGGCGGGAATCAGGCGCGCCAGGGCGCAGGCCAGAAAAAATGCGAGGCAGAATAATCCGAAGTAAATGGGGCGCTGCATTGGGCGCGTGGCGGAAACCACCGTGGTGCTGCGCAGCGGCACATGCCCATGGCGCGTGGTCGGCGCCAGTGCGTTCGCATCCAGGGTGGCTTGCATCGGATTATCTCTCTGCTCTTTGGTATCGGTGTTGGGATGAATCGGTTCGCCCCGGGCGGATGGCCCGGTCCTGTGAAAATACCGTGGCTGCCCCCCGTTGCCACGACCATGGAAGAAAAACGGATTGCGAAAATCCAGGGCGAGGAGTATCCATCCCCCGGTGCGATCGGAAACTGAAAATGGCGAAAAAAGGCGCCCGGCAAAGGGCGCATCAGAAAATCGAAAGCTCTGGTATTGTGGCGCGAGGCCGGGTGGTTGAACGGTGATTTCCGTCACGTCCCGGTTGCGCCCGGGCCCGGGGCGCGCGCCAAGGTGCGGCAGGGCGCCGCGCCGGGTGCTTCAGCGGGGCGGGGCTGCCCGCCCGCCCGCTTGTTCACTTACCCATTCACTCACTCATTCATTCGGTCAGTGCCACGCCGTGCAATGACTGCTGGGTGACCTTGGCATAGGCCAGCACCGCGATGAGCTTGTGCAGCAGGGTGCGGTCGTCGCTCTCCAGCGGGCTGGCCAGCAGCGGCACCAGGTGCGCCAGTGCCTGCTCGACCTCCTGCGCCGAGAAGGTCTGGTCCTCGTAGAGGCCGAAGATCCGGTGCAGGAAGAACGAGTCGGCCTGCGCGAGCAGGCGCAGGATCGCCGGCAGCTCGTGGTGGCCGATGCTGCCCACATGGTGGGCCGGGTTGCGCAACTGGGGGCCGTTGCCGGCGATGAAGTCGAGTGCCATGGGCTGCTGGGGGTGTGCGTTGCTGGCTCGTGGAAACACCGGTGGGGCCGGGGCTCAGGCGGACGCGGCCTTGCCGGCGTGGTAGGTCGCCAGGGCCGAGGCAATGGCAGACGGCCAGTAGAACAGCGCGATCGCGATCACCGTGGCCACCCAACCCAGGTAGATGCACCAGAAGTGGCAGCGGGCCTTGGCGCTGGCCTGGCGCCAGGTCATGACCGACAGCAGCAAGAGCTGGGCCGGCAGCACCGTGAGCAGGATGTAGTGCACCCGCAGGGTGGGCGACACCTCGGTGTCGGTGAACGCATAGGCCAGGAAGGAGCCCGCGTTCTGTAGGAAAGGCACGTTGGAGGAGGCGTCTGGCGACAGCAGAACGAACCAGACGCCCAGGGGGAGCACAGCACTGAAGGCAAACTCCAGGCTGGCCATGCGCAGTTCAGAGAGCTTCATTTTGGGTGAGATGGTGAGGTTCATACGGCGGGAGACTCATCAAGATGCGGCAGGGAATGGGGCATGGGCGTCGGCGGACATCAGGCGGTGCAGGCCTGGGCCACGGCCTGCACGGCCCGCGGCTCCAGGACCAGGCCGATATGGCTGGTGCCGGGCACCACGGCCACGGGCACGGGCCGGCCGGCCTGCGCGAACAGGGGGGCATAGCGGTCGGCGTGAAAGACCTCGTCGTCCTGCCCGGCCACGATGGAGAGCTGCCCGCGCGCCTGGCGGATATCGCCCAGGTAGTCGGCCTGGGGGCGGAAGTTCATCGCCACGGTGTACGAATAGCTGGGCGTGAGGTGCGGGCGTGATGCGGCATCAGCGCAAAGCGCAGCACATCGAGGTGGTTCCACGCCGTGATGCCCAGGCCGTTGAGCACGCGCAGGGCCATCAGGCGTGGCAGGCCCACCGAGGCCCAGCCCCCGACATCGGGCCGCGCTGTGGGCGCGCTCTGGTGCAGAAAGGGCGCCAGCAGCACATAGTGTTCGAACAGGTCCTGCCGGGCACTGCCGGCAAAGCGCAGCGCAAAGCCGCCGCCGGCCGAGAACCCCATCAGGGTCTGGGGCCCCGCATGGGGCACGGCCTGGAGGAAGTCTTCCAGGTCGTCTTCCATCTGCCCCAGGTAGGCCGCCTGCCCGCGCGGGCCGGAATCGCCGTGGCCGCGCATGTCCAGCGCCGCGACCTCATGGCCCGCGCTGGCCAGCGCCTGGGCCAGCACATGCATGGAGCGCGCGCGCGACGAGGAGCCATGCACCAGCACCACCCGCCGGCGCGGCGCGGCCACCGGGCCCGCCGGCGCATAGGCATGCCAGGCCAGCCGCGTGCCATCGCGTGCCACCCAGTGCTGCACGGGCGGCAGGCCGCTGAAATCCACCCCGTCGAACGGGCTGTTCACACTGGCCAGCGGCGCGATGTCCCGCGGCCCGCCCCAGGCGATGGCCGCGGCCAGGCCCAGGGGCACGGCAATCAGCAACAGGGCGGCGAGGGTCAGCATCGGCAAGGGCTGCAAGGTGAATGTGGGCGCCATTGTGGCGAGATTCCCTGCGCTCGGGCAGCACTCAAATGGGTGATATGGCAGGGGGTGCATACGCCGTTTCCCCAGGGGCCGCTGCTGTCGGTTCTCTCCTACATCCATAAATTTACAAAGGGCTACACTCATTTCGCACTCTCTGGGGGGAGGCAGGCGCTTGGTTGTTTGGTCCCAACAAGTAGTATTCGAAAGGCGAGTGCAGTCCCATGACACCAACCCTTGCACCGGAGTCCCTGGACCTGCTGCCCCCTGCCCGCGACCCCGCCCCGGGCCTTGCGGCACCGGACCCGCTGGCCGAGGCGCGCTCGCGGCAGATCCTCTCGGCGCTGCTGTCGTTTTCTGAAGGGGACTTTGCGGCGCGGCTGCCGGTCGACTGGCCGGGCACGGACGGGCGCATCGCCGAAGCCTTCAACCAGACCATCCGCCAGGCCGCGGGCTTCACCGGCGAGGTCGCCCGCCTGAGCGAGACCGTGGGCAAGGAAGGCCGGCTGGCGCAGCGCATCTCGGCGCCCGCGGCGCAGGGCAGCTGGGCGGCCCAGGTCGTCGCCCTCAACACCCTGGTGGACGACCTGGTGCGCCCCACCACCGACATTGCGCGCACCATTGGCGCGGTGGCCAAGGGCGACCTGGGCCAGCCCATGGAGCTGCAGGTCGACGGCCGCCCGCTCAAGGGCGAGTTCCACCGCTCGGCCGAACTCGTCAACACCATGATCGAGCAGCTCTCGGTCTTCACCTCCGAGGTCACGCGCGTGGCGCGCGAGGTGGGCATCGAGGGCAAGCTCGGCGGGCAGGCCCAGGTCAAGGGCGTCTCGGGCGTGTGGAAGGACCTGACCGAGTCGGTCAACCAGATGGCCGGCAACCTCACGGCCCAGGTGCGCAACATCGCCGAGGTGACGATTGCCGTGGCCAACGGCGACCTGTCCAAGAAGATCACGGTGGACGTGCGCGGCGAGATCCTGCAGCTCAAGGAGGCGACCAACACCATGGTCGACCAGCTGCGCAGCTTTGCCTCCGAGGTCACGCGCGTGGCGCGCGAGGTCGGCACCGACGGCCGCCTGGGCGGCCAGGCCGTGGTGCCCGGCGTGGCCGGCACCTGGAAGGACCTGACCGATTCGGTCAACTCCATGGCCAACAACCTGACCTCGCAGGTGCGCAACATCGCCACCGTGACCACGGCAGTGGCGCGCGGCGACCTCTCGCGCAAGATCACGGTGGACGTCAAGGGCGAGATCCTGGAGCTCAAGGAAACCATCAACACCATGGTGGACCAGCTCAACGGCTTCTCGTCCGAGGTGACGCGCGTGGCGCGCGAGGTGGGCACCGAAGGCAAGCTTGGCGGCCAGGCCCAGGTGCCCGGCATTGCCGGCACCTGGAAGGACCTGACCGACTCGGTCAACTCCATGGCCAGCAACCTCACGGGCCAGGTGCGCAACATCGCCGGCGTGGCCACCGCCATCGCCAAGGGCGACCTGTCTTCCAAGATCACGGTCGAGGTCAAGGGCGAGATCCTGGCGCTCAAGGAAACCATCAACACCATGGTGGACCAGCTCAACGCCTTTGCCAGCGAGGTGACGCGCGTGGCGCGCGAGGTGGGCACCGAGGGCAAGCTGGGCGGCCAGGCGGCCGTGCCGGGCGTGGCCGGCACCTGGAAGGATTTGACCGACAACGTCAACTCCATGGCCAACAACCTCACGGGCCAGGTGCGCAACATCGCCGACGTGACCACGGCCGTGGCGCGCGGCGACCTCTCGCGCAAGATCACGGTGGAGGTCAACGGCGAGATCCTGGAGCTCAAGAACACCATCAACACCATGGTGGACCAGCTCAACGGCTTTGCCAGCGAGGTCACGCGCGTGGCGCGCGAGGTGGGCACCGAGGGCAAGCTCGGCGGCCAGGCGGCCGTGCCCGGCGTGGCGGGCACCTGGAAGGACCTCACGGACAACGTGAACTTCATGGCCAGCAACCTCACGGGCCAGGTGCGCAACATCGCCGAGGTGACCACCGCCGTGGCGCGCGGCGACCTGTCCAAGAAGATCACGGCCGACGTGCGCGGCGAGATCCTGGAGCTCAAGAACACCATCAACACCATGGTGGACCAGCTCAACGGCTTTGCTGGCGAAGTGAGCCGCGTGGCGCGCGAGGTGGGCACCGAAGGGGCGCTGGGCGGCCAGGCCCAGGTGCCCGGCGTGGCCGGCACCTGGAAGGACCTGACCGACAACGTCAACTCCATGGCCAGCAACCTCACGGCCCAGGTGCGCAACATCGCCAACGTGGCGACAGCCGTGGCCAACGGCGACCTGTCCAAAAAGATCACGGTGGACGTGAAGGGCGAGATCCTGGAGCTCAAGAACACCTTGAACACCATGGTGGACCAGCTCAACGGCTTTGCCAGCGAGGTGACGCGCGTGGCGCGCGAGGTGGGCACCGAGGGCAAGCTCGGCGGCCAGGCCCAGGTGCGCGGCGTGGCCGGTACCTGGAAGGATTTGACCGACAACGTCAACTCCATGGCCAACAACCTCACGGGCCAGGTGCGCAACATCGCCGACGTGACCACGGCCGTGGCGCGCGGCGACCTCTCGCGCAAGATCACGGTGGAGGTCAACGGCGAAATCCTGGAGCTCAAGAACACCATCAACACCATGGTGGACCAGCTCAACGGCTTTGCCAGCGAGGTCACGCGCGTGGCACGCGAGGTGGGCACCGAGGGCAAGCTCGGCGGCCAGGCGGCCGTGCCCGGCGTGGCGGGCACCTGGAAGGACCTCACGGACAATGTGAACTTCATGGCCAGCAACCTCACCGGCCAGGTGCGCAACATCGCCGACGTGGCCACCGCCATTGCCCGGGGCGACCTCTCGCGCAAGATCACGGTGGAGGTCAAGGGCGAGATCCTGCAGCTCAAACAGACCATGAACACCATGGTGGACCAGCTCAACGCCTTTGCCGAAGAGGTCAGCCGCGTGGCGCGCGAGGTGGGCACCGAGGGCAAGCTCGGCGGCCAGGCCGCGGTGGAGGGCGTGGCCGGCACCTGGAAGGACCTCACGGACAACGTCAACTCCATGGCCAGCAACCTCACGGGCCAGGTGCGCAACATCGCCGAGGTGACGATCGCCGTGGCCAACGGCGACCTGTCCAAGAAGATCACGGTGGACGTGCGCGGCGAGATCCTGGAGCTCAAGGAAACGATCAACACCATGGTGGACCAGCTGCGCAGCTTTGCCGCCGAGGTGAGCCGCGTGGCGCGCGAGGTGGGCACCGACGGCAAGCTCGGCGGCCAGGCCCAGGTGCCCGGCGTGGCCGGCACCTGGAAGGACCTGACCGACAACGTCAACTCCATGGCCAACAACCTTACCGGCCAGGTGCGCAACATCGCCGACGTGGCCACCGCCATTGCGCGCGGCGACCTGGGCCGCAAGATCACGGTGGACGTGAAGGGCGAGATCCTGCAGCTCAAGGAGACCATCAACACCATGGTCGACCAGCTCTCGGCCTTTGCCAGTGAAGTCACGCGCGTGGCGCGCGAAGTGGGCACTGAGGGCAAGCTCGGCGGCCAGGCGGCCGTGCCCGGTGTGGCGGGCACCTGGAAGGACCTGACCGACAACGTCAACTCCATGGCCAGCAACCTCACGGGCCAGGTGCGCAACATCGCCGAGGTGACGATTGCCGTGGCCAATGGCGACCTGTCCAAGAAGATCACGGTGGACGTGCGCGGCGAGATCCTGCAGCTCAAGGAAACCATCAACACCATGGTGGACCAGCTGCGCAGCTTTGCCGCCGAGGTGACGCGCGTGGCGCGCGAGGTGGGCACCGAGGGGCGCCTGGGCGTGCAGGCCGTGGTGCCCGGCGTGGCCGGCACCTGGAAGGACCTGACCGACTCGGTCAACACCATGGGCGCCAACCTCACCAGCCAGGTGCGCAACATCGCCGAGGTGACCACGGCCGTGGCGCGCGGCGACCTCAACCGCAAGATCACGGTGGACGTGAAGGGCGAGATCCTGGAGCTCAAGAACACCATCAACACCATGGTGGACCAGCTCAACTCCTTTGCCGGCGAGGTCACGCGCGTGGCGCGCGAGGTGGGCACCGAGGGCAAGCTGGGCGGCCAGGCGCAGGTGAGCGGCGTGGGCGGCACCTGGAAGGACCTGACCGACAACGTGAACTTCATGGCCAGCAACCTGACCGAGCAGGTGCGCGGCATCGTCAAGGTGGTGACCGCCGTGGCCGATGGCAACCTCAGCCAGCGCCTCACAGTGCAGGCCAAGGGCGAGGTGGCGGCGCTGGCCGACACCATCAACGGCATGACCGACACCCTGGCCACCTTTGCCGACCAGGTGACCAACGTGGCGCGCGAGGTGGGCGTGGACGGGCGCCTGGGCGGCCAGGCCAACGTGCCCGGCGCGGCGGGCACCTGGAAGGACCTGACCGGCAACGTCAACCTGCTGGCCGCCAACCTCACCACCCAGGTGCGTGCCATTGCCGAGGTGGCCACCGCGGTAACCAAGGGCGACCTCACGCGCTCCATCCAGGTCGATGCCAAGGGCGAGGTGTCCGAGCTCAAGGACAACATCAACACCATGATCTCTAACCTGCGCGAGACCACCGAGCGCAACCGCGAGCAGGACTGGCTCAAGACCAACCTGGCGCGCTTCACCGGCATGCTGCAGGGCCAGCGCGAGCTCACCACCGTGGGCAAGCTGCTGCTGTCGGAGCTGGCGCCCCTGGTCGACGCCCACCAGGGCACGGTCTACCACCTGGACGGGCAGGACGGCCAGGACGGGGCAGGGCTGGCGCGCCTGTCGGGTTATGCGCAGGTCGGCCAGGCGCGCCTGGCCGAGCGCCTGGCCCTGGGCGAAGGCCTGGTGGGCCAGTGTGCGCTGGAGCAAAAGCGCATTTTGCTCACGGACGTGTCGCCCGACTTCATCCGCATCGGCTCCAGCCTGGGCGAGGCCCGGCGCGTGAACGTGGTGGTGCTGCCGGTGCTGTTCGAGAACCAGACCAAGGCCGTGATCGAGCTGGCCTCGCTGCAGCCTTTCACCGCGGTGAACCTGAACTTCCTGGACCAGCTGGCGCAGAACATCGGCGCGGTGATCAACACCATCGAGGCGACCATGCGCACCGAAGGCCTGCTCACCCAGTCGCAGCAGCTCACGGCCGAGCTGCAGTCGCGCCAGAGCGAGCTGCAGCAGACCAACGAAGAGCTGGGCACCAAGGCGCGCCTGCTGGCCGAGCAGAACGCCGAGGTCGAGCGCAAGAACGCCGAGGTGGAGCAGGCGCGCGGCGCCCTGGAAGAAAAGGCCTCCGAGCTGGCGCTGACCTCCAAGTACAAGTCAGAGTTTCTGGCCAACATGTCGCACGAGCTGCGCACGCCGCTCAACTCCATCCTCATCCTGAGCCAGCAGCTGGCCGAGAACGGCTCGCGCAACCTCTCGTCCAAGCAGATCGAGTATTCGCGCAACATCAACTCCTCGGGCACCGACCTGCTGCACCTGATCAACGACATCCTGGACCTGTCCAAGATCGAATCGGGCACGGTCACGGTGGATGTCGAGGAGATCGGCTTCGCGGCGCTGCGCGACAACATCGAGCGCAACTTCCGCCATGTGGCGGAGGCCAAGAACCTGCCTTTCCACATCCGCTTCGAGCGCGACCTGCCGCGTTCCATGGCCAGCGACCCCAAGCGCCTGCAGCAGATCCTGAAGAACCTGTTGTCCAACGCCGTCAAGTTCACCAGCCAGGGCCAGGTGGAGGTGCGCGTGGGCATCGCCAAGGTCGGCTGGACGCCGGACCACCCGGTGCTGCGCCAGGCGCGGCAGGTCGTCGCCTTCGCGGTGGAGGACACCGGCATCGGCGTTGCGCCCGAAAAGCAGCGGCTCATCTTCGAGGCCTTCCAGCAGGCCGATGCCGGCACCTCGCGCAAGTACGGCGGCACGGGCCTGGGCCTGGCCATCAGCCGCGAGCTGGCGGTGCTGCTGGGCGGCGAGATCCGGCTGACCAGCGTCTTCGGCCAGGGCAGCGTGTTCACCCTGTACCTGCCGCTGGAGCATGTGGACGCCGAGACCCCCGGGCCGCGCGGGCCGGCGGACCTGGCCGAGCAGCCCCCCGCCCGAGCGCTGGCCACGCTGGGTGGCCTGCGCGAGGAGCAGGTGGCCGACGACCGCGAGGCCATCGGCCCGCAGGACCAGGTGCTGCTTATCATCGAGGACGACCCGCACTACGCGCGCATCCTGCTGGGCCTGGCGCGCGAGCACGGCTTCAAGGGCATTGTCGCCAACAAGGGCGCCCTGGGCCTGGCGCTGGCGCGCGAGTACCGGCCGGCGGCCGTGTGCCTGGACATCTTCCTGCCCGACATGCTGGGCTGGACGGTGCTCAGCCAGCTCAAGCTCGATCCGGCGCTGCGCCACATACCGGTGCAGATCATCACCCAGGAGGAAGAGCGCCAGCACGGCCTGTCGCACGGCGCCTTCGCCTACCTGGTCAAGGGGCCCACCACCACCGGGCTGGAGGCCGCCTTTGGCCGCATCAAGGACTTCATCGTGCCGCGCACCAAGCGCCTCTTGGTGGTGGAAGACAACGACATTGAGCGCGCGGCCGTGCTCGAACTGCTGGGCAACGACGACATCGAGATCGTGCCCGCTCCGAGCGGCAGCGCGGCGCTGCAGGCGCTCCGCGCCGAGCCCTTCGACTGCGTGGTGCTGGACCTGCGCCTGCCCGACATGAGCGGCTTCGAGCTGCTCGAGCAGGTGCGCGCCGAGCCCGCCTGGTCGCAGCTGCCGGTGGTGGTGTTCACCGGCAAGGACCTGAGCCGCGAGGAGCAGGAGCGACTGCAGGCGCTGTCGCGCAGCATCATCCTGAAGGACGTGCAGTCGCCCGAGCGCCTGCTCGATGAGACCGCGCTCTTCCTGCACCGCGTGGTCACCGCGCTGCCGCCCGAGAAGCAGGCCATGCTGGAGCGCCTGCACAACTCGTCGGACGCGCTGCGCGGGCGCAAGGTGCTGGTGGTGGACGACGACGCGCGCAACATCTTCGCGCTGACCTCGGTGCTCGAGAACCATGCCGTGGAGGTCATCAGCGCCACCAACGGCCGCCAGGCCATCGAGATCATCGACCGCACGCCCGAGCTGTCCATGGTGCTGATGGACATCATGATGCCCGAGATGGACGGCTACGAGACCATGCGCGAGATCCGCAAGGACCGGCGCTTTGGCACGCTGCCCATCCTGGCGCTCACGGCCAAGGCCATGAAGGGAGACCGCGAGAAATGCCTGGAGGCCGGCGCCAGCGACTACATCGCCAAGCCGGTCAACACCAACCAGCTGCTCTCGCTGATGCGCGTATGGCTGTACCGCTGAGCCCGGGCCCACGCACCATGTTCCCCGCCACACCCGACCTCCCGGTGCCGCCCGCGCCCGCCGTAGCACCCGAGGCCGCCTTGGCGGCGGGCGAGGGCGGCGGCAGCGGGCCCGTCAAGATCCTGGTGGTGGATGACGAGCCCTCCAATCTGGCCGTGATGGAGGCCGTCTTCCAGGACTCGGGCTACACCCTGGTGCATGCCTCCTCGGGCTCCGAGGCGCTGATGGCGCTGATGAACCACGAGTTCGCGGTGCTGGTGCTGGACGTCAACATGCCCGACATGACCGGCTTCGAGCTGGCGCAGCTCATCAAGCAGCGCAAGAAGACGGCGCATGTGCCCATCATCTTTCTGACCGCCTACTTCAACGACGACCAGCATGTGGTGGAAGGCTATGGCAGCGGCGCCGTGGACTACCTGCACAAGCCCTTCAACGTGGGCGTGCTGCGCTCCAAGGTGGCCATCTTCGCCGACCTGTACCGCAAGACCCTGGCGCTGGAACAGGTCAACCAGGCCCTGGTGCAGCAGGTCGCCGAGCGCGCGACCGCCCAGGAGCAGCTGCGCCTGCTCAACGAGACGCTGGAGCGCCGGGTGCAGGAGCGCACCCATGCGCTGCAGCTGCGCGATGCCCAGCTGCGCGAGGCCGACCGGCGCAAGGACGAGTTCCTGGCCACGCTGGCGCACGAGCTGCGCAACCCGCTCGCGCCCGTGGCCTATGCGCTGCGCCTGCTGCGCCTCAAAGGCGCATCGCAGCCGCATGTCGAGCGCTCGGCCGACCTCATCGACCGCCAGGTCAAGGCCATGAGCCGGCTGATCGACGACCTCATGGACGTGAGCCGCATCAACCAGGGCAAGATCCAGCTGCACAGCAGCCGCGTGGAGCTGGCCGGCATCCTGCAGGACGCCATCGACGCGGCCCGGCCCATGATCGATGAGCAGCGGCACACGCTGGTGCTGCAGCTGCCGCCCCCGTCGCTCACGCTCGACGGCGACCCGACGCGCCTGGCCCAGGTCTTCATGAACCTGCTGCTCAACGCGGCCAAGTACATGGACGCCGGCGGGCGCATCGAGCTCACGGTCGATACCTCGGCCGACGAGGCCCGGGTCACGCTGACCGACCAGGGCATCGGCATCGCGCCGGGCCGGCTGGAGAAAGTGTTCGAGATGTTCTCGCAGGAGGAGGCGGCCCTGTCGCGCTCGCGCGGCGGCCTGGGGATCGGGCTGGCCCTCACGCGGCGCCTGATCGAGCTGCACGGCGGCTCCATCGCGGCCCTGAGCGAGGGCGTGGGGCACGGCAGCTCCTTCGTGGTGCGCCTGCCCCTGGCCGGCCCGGCCGCGCCTGCCGCCATGGCCCTGCCGGAGGGCAGCGGGCAGGCCGCCAGGCCGGTGCGGCCGCTGCGCATCCTCGTGGCCGACGACAACCAGGACGCGGCCGATGCCCTGGCCGAGCTGCTGGGCGCCCTGGGCCACAGCGTGCACCGCGTCTACGACGGCGAGGCGGCCGTGGAGGCCGCGCGGCTTGTCGACCCCGAGCTGGTGCTGCTGGACATCGGCATGCCCCGGCTCAACGGCTACGAGGCCTGCGAGGCCATCCGCGCGCTCGGAACCCGAAGCCTGGCGCAGATGTGGGCCATCACCGGCTGGGGCCAGGCGCAGGACATGCGCCGGGCCAGGGAGGCGGGCTTCGACCACCACCTGGTCAAGCCTGTGAGCCCGGACACGCTGATCGGCATGCTGGCCGATGTGGGGCCGGCCCGGGGGCGCCACCGGGCTGAGTAGGGCTCGGAGGATCTTTGCTGCCTGGTGCTGCTGGGCTGAGGCACGACGCTGGAGGGGGTCTGGCCGCTCAGTTGCATATTTCGGTCACTGCTGGGTCGTCGGAGCGAATGCAGTTGGACTGCAGGAGCGGAATGAATTGAACACCGCGACCGGCCCTCGTGGACACTCCCAGGTCGCTGGCGATGACCATCTGCTCGGCTTCGCTGGGTCGCCTTCTTGGGGGATACAAGGCACGGGCGCTGCCAGCTAGACTTGCGCAGTCGGCCAAGCGGTCGTTTGAGTCTCTCCGCCACTGCCTCACCTGCTCATGAAATCTGAAGATGTATCTTCCGTGTCAGTGAAAGCACTATTCGGTAGAAACCGTGTGCGAGTCGGCGAGAGGGAGGTTTCTATAGTGCTGCTCATCCCTGAAAGCGAGTGGCGTCCGCTCAGTGCCTCATGGTGGCGCGGGAAAAGTGTGTGCATCATCGGTGCCGATGAGAGCGGGAACTTCTTTTTGAGACACTGTGATGGCTCGGTTCGCCACTGGGACCACAAGCTCGGCGCTGACCTCAAGATCGCGGCCAGCGTCCGCGATTTCATCAGAATGATTGGATAGCTCGACGGTCGAGTAGCGGCTAGAAGCGTAAATTCACTGAACGGCGCTTCTGAGGCAAATCGTTCTCGAATTTTCTCGAGGTATCACTCTTCGTGAACTGCGGCTGTACGGAGTTTCCCATTGAAGCTTGCTGCAACGGGGCAACTCGACTAAGGGGTTAACTCTTGTCTTGGAGCCTTCGCCATACGGCTTTGATGATGACCATAGACGCCTCGTCTGGATGGCAGCCCTTGCCACAAGCGTTCTCCAAGAGACTGCGATTTCCGCGCCATAGGCCGTAATGGTTTCGAATTCCTGTTCCCCAACCCCTGTGGAACATGATGAGGTCTCCTTCAGGTGTGTCTCGAACAGTCTTCCTGCTCTGTTCCGACATGCTGGAGAGTATGTCCTTTACAGTTGCTTCGACTGTCACTGGCCACTTGTCAGGTCCCAGTGGTTCCTTTGAATTTTCTTCTGCATGACATGGGCCTGCAAGAAGGAGGCTAGAAATGAGTGCGATGAAGAAACGGTTCATAAGGCTAACGTGATGATGTATCCCTAAAACCTACGGGATAACTGGATCGTGCGAGACGTTCTGGGCGCAAGTCTCTCCTGGAGATGGCTTGCAATATAGGCTTGCAGGTAATGGCCTGTTTAAAATCCAGGTAGAAAGTCCGAGAAAGCCGGCAGGTGTCAATTCGGCCGACTAGAGCTTGCCAGCTGCTCTGACCGAGATTCCCAAGGGCACGTTTGGTTTGAGCCAGCGGGCCACAAACCAATGGCAGTTTCTGGATGGCGTTTCCCAACGACGGCTTTGGGCCCGAAGCCGTCGTTGGACAGTACTACGCCTAAGTGACCATCGATTCACTACCCGCTGGTTTGCAGTCCAAAATGTGATGCACAAGTGTCCGGTCCCTGACTGCTGGAAAGCCATGGTTGCCGGGTTGATGCTTGCCGGGTTCTGCGGTCTGAATTGCGTTGGGCGTTTACGAGCATTCGCTGCGCCGCTTTCAGATGCCGAGCAGATGGCAGCCAAGCCCCCCCAATCTCAACCACTTGGTGATGAAGCCCGATGAATGAAGCCGAACGCAATGCAGGACTCCCAGCCACACCGCAGTACCGCTACGCGGATCGCGTCGGCGATCGTCTGTTTGTGGCCGGCCAGGTGCCTCTCGACTCCCATGGCCACCTGGTAGGTCCCGAAGACCCGGGCGCACAGGCCGTGCAGTGCCTGCGCAACCTGGAACGGCTGCTCGCAGTGCACGGATTTCAAGCCACGGACATTCGGCAATTGGTCGTGTACGTGGTCGGCAATCAAGCAAGCCTCTCTGCGGCATGGTCCGCGGTCGCCGATGGGTTTGGTGGCCAGGTTCCACCTGCCACCCTGCTCGGTGTTGCCGGACTGGGCTACGTGGGGCAACTCGTGGAGATTGACGCCACCATACTCAAGGCGTGAGGTCATTGCGCGACATGGCCGTCTCGCACTCACGTTCCAAGTCGCACCAGTCCGCCCAACGCGTTCGAGGCGGGAAGGTCCGTCGCCGCCAATGAGATGACGACCGTGCTACCCCTCTGGCGCGCACGAACGAGGTAGGAGCCCGGCTCGGCATCGAAGAATACGTTTCCATACCCGGCCTCCGGTTCCAGGCCATCGGATGTCATGAATTCACCCGCACCCAGGAAGAACCGCCCGCTGGTGTTTCGCAGCACCAGCTCCACGTCCGCGTCCGGCAGCCCCGCCTCTGCCACGACTTCCAGTTCATAGCGTCCGTCGCCGCCGACGTTCATGAACGCAGCATTCCCCCGGTTGACCTCCAGCAGTTCTTCCTGGGGTAGCGACCACCAATCGGCATCGTCGTCGAGGCGATGCCGCATGCACGCGGGGTCGAAAAGGACCAGGGTGGCAGTGCCGGTTGTGACGATGGTGCGCATTGTTCAATGAATGTCTGGTTTTGGCCGATTGTCGCAATACGCCTTCAGTGCACGGCCACGAAGTCCGCACCCAGCACCAGGCCCACCATGAAGTCCACATGGATCTCGCGGCGCGCGCTGTCGCCGTTTTGCTCTTCGACGATCTCGGTGCAGATCAACAACTGCTCCTCGCCACTGCCCGCCACGCTGCGGCGGTAGGGCATGAACACCACGTCCTGGCGCAGGCCGTTGCGGCCCTGGCGGTCGTCGATGCGGTTCTCGGTGCCGCGAAACGGCGCGATGTGCTCTTGCGCGGGGCTCCCGGCGCTGCGCGTGTACTCCAGGGTATCGCTCTCGCCGAAGGCCCGGTCCACCAGCGCCTGGGGCAAGACCAGCCCGGCGAACTGCTCGCGGTGCAGGCGGAAGCTGGCTTCGCCCAGGCCCGTGCCGCCTTCGCCGAGAAAGGCCGCCTGCTCCTCGGGGCTCGCAGGGAACAGCCGCAGCAGGCGGTGGTAGTAGACCAGCTCTCGGGCCTCGCCCTCGGGGTCGGTGTAGATCTGCAGAAAGCACTCGGGGCCGTCGCCAGCGTCGCCGCGTGCGGTGTAGAGGCGGTGCACGGCGCCTTGCAGGTCGGCCGAGCGCAGGCGCGAGATGGACTCGATCTGCACCAGGTCGGCAGGGGCGGGCACCAGGGAATCATCGGCGAGCCGGAAGGGCGCGGCATCGAAGCTGATCGAGCCGCCGATGCGCCCGCCCAGGGGCACGCCGGCATCGGCCGCCGCCGCGGGTTGTGCATCGCTGCTGCGCCCGCCCAGCAGGCCCCGCGCCTTGGCAAACGCCTGCGACCAGCTCACAGCACGTACCTCTGGGTCTGCGCTGCGGCCTGGGCTTTGAGCCGCTTGGACCGGATGTACAGGCCGATCACCAAGGCCCCGAGCGTGATGAAGATCCACGCACCGCCCAGCCCAGAATCCGGCGAAGGAGGCGGCACGCGCGCTGCGGCATCCTTGAAGGGGGTGCTGCCATCGCCCACGGTGGTCAGGCCCCCGATAGCCGATCCACCGCTGTCGGGGCCCGTTGCCGAGGGCGGGGCTGTTCCCGCAGTGGCCGCCGTGGCCAGGGCCGCGCCAGCCACGGCGCCAGCGGCAATGCCCACGCCTGTGCCCATTCCCATGCCATTGCGCGGGGCTGAGGGGCGCGAGGGCCGGTCGTCTGCCGGCCACTGGGCTGCCTGCTGCTGTCGCTGCGCACGGTAGGCCCGCGCGTTGGCCTCGTCCAGGTCGCGCTGGCGCTGGTCGGCCAGCCGTTCGGCCTGGATGCGCCGATCCCGCTCGTAAGCCGCTGCGGCACCGCCCGCGCCTGCAGGCGCATAGCCGCCGAAGTTCGATGCCGTGGCGGGGGCCGGCTGGCGCTGCGCCAGCGCGGCCGCCGACGACTGGCGCGCGTTGGCAACGGCCGTGGCCGCCTGCGCTTCGGCGCGCGCAGCCTGGGGCGATGGCTGCTGCGCGGGTTGTGGCTGCCTGCCATCGAAAGTGCGCATCGCCTGGTTGCGCGCGGTGGTATTCGACAGGTCGTTGGCCACCGAGCTGTTCGGCCGGGCGGCCTGCAGGGGCGGGGCCGTGGGGGATGGCCTGGTGGCGTCCGCCTTCTGGCTGCCGCTGCCGAAGCTGCCGAAACTGGTCGCCGGCTGGGGCTTGCGCTCTGGCCGCCCGGAGGCCTGGTCGGCGGGGGGCGCATCCCTCTTGGCGGGCGCGCTGCCGAACGAGCCGAAGCGGGTCGGGCGGTCGTCGGCGCGCGATGGGGCGGCTGCGGGTGCCGAGCGCGACGGCGCCACAGTGCTCTCGCGCTTGGCAGACGAGGAGGACGAGGAGCCGAAGGAGCCAAAGCTCTGCCGGGGAGCGGACGATGGCGCCGATTTCGAGCTGCTGCCACTGCCGCTGCTACTGGACTTGCTGCCCGAATCCTTGGACAGGGCCGGGCCGCCTGCCAGTGCCAGCACCAGGCCGGCGATGGCCAGCGGCAAGGTCCAGCGGGGGCGGCGGTCGGTGTGGTGGCTTTGGAGCGGTCCGCTGGCCACGGCATGGCCGCGGGGCAGGGGTTCATCAACGCGGGGGCGTCGGTCGGCAGATCTCATGGGGCGGCGGCGGGTGGTCCACGCCCGGGCGCGGCGGCACGGGCGCTTCGAGAAGGTGAGCATTCATTATGCGGCCGATGCCTGCTGCCTGTCGCGCGGTGCGGCAATGCGCGTTCAAGGGAGCGGCGGGCCCGCCCCGCGCGCATCCTGACAGACAATGCGCGTCTGCCAAGCCGGCCGCAGGGGTAGGCCGGGCGAAGAAAAAGGAACCCATGCACCTGCTTGTTCCCGACGATTTTTCAAACCTGGGCGGGGCGCACCAGAAGGCATTGCAAGGCTTCACCCTGTTGGCCGAGGATGAGAAAGGCGCCCTCGTGAGGCTGGACGAGGACCTGGCCGGCCACGCCCCGGTGCGAGCGGGCGCCGTGCTGTGTGCAGCCTGGTCGCGCGACAGAGGGTTCCTGCGCGCCATTCGGCCGGCCAGCGATGCGGACCGCCTCCAGCGCTTTCGCCGGCCGCACCACCTCGATGGCCTGACCGTGGATTGCTGCGGGGCCCCGGCAAGCTACCTCTCGATCTATGACGAGGGGTCGGGCGCCTTCTTCGACCTCGGCGTGCCGCCCGAATCCGCACGCGCCATCGCCCAGGGGCCGCTGGTCTACTTCTTCATGTGCACGCGCTGCAACCAAGCCAGCACGCGGCCGCTGTGACACCGGGCACAATCCGCTCCAAGGAATGGACTCTCTGGGAGACGACCGCATGGGAATGGAAACGCTGGAAATCAAGGCCTATGTCCCGGCGCGCGACTTCGCGCTGTCGCGCCGCTTCTACACCGACCTCGGCTTTCGCGAAGAGCTGCTCTCGCCCGACATGGCCTACTTCAACGCCGGCCACTGCAGCTTTCTGCTGCAGAACTTCTACGTGAAGGAGCACGCCGAGAACTTCATGATGCACCTGATGGTGGCCGACGTCGAAGCCTGGTGGGAAAGGGTCGTCGCCCAGGACCTGGCCGGCCGCTACGGCGTGCGCACCATTGCGCCGCAAGACCAGCCCTGGGGCATCCGGGACTTCTGCCTGGTGGATCCCACCAGCGTGCTGTGGCGCATCGGGCAGAGCCTCGAGTAGCTCAGGTGGCGCCCCGGGTCTTGGGTGCCGCCGCAATCCTGCACACCACCCAGGCCCCCGCCGCGAACGATGCGGACAGCACCACCGTGGCCAGCATCCCACCCCCCATTGCCGGAAACACCGCGCAGGGCCAGGCGGCGGACACCCCCATGGCCACCGGCCAGCGCAGCTGGCCCAGCCGCGCCAGCAGCCCGAACAGCCCCGCGTGGAACACGGCCACCACCAGGTACAGCACCGGCCAGGCCATCAGGGTCGAGGTGATCGTGTGGGTGTAGCCGTCGTCGGGTGTGCCGTCGGGCAGCAGCAGGGGCAGCGAGGCGAACTCGACCAGCACCAACAGCAGGGGCGCCAGCAGCGCCACGGCCGACCCGGTCAGCACCGCCTGGGTGAAGCGGGCGAGAAAGCGGTGTTGTAGTGCTGGCATGGGTGCGGAGCGGCGAGAGTCCGGTCGATGGTGCCCGATTGTTGCGTGCCCAGGGCCTGTTCACACTAATTCCGGGGATCGCGTTGCCCGGCCTGGGGGCTGAATGCTAGGCGCCCGTGCGCAGCAAGGTGGGCACCTTGCAAGCGCGGGCAACGCCGCAGACGGCCCCCAGGCCGGGCAACCCGAAGGGAAGTCCCTTGCCGGCGCGCCACTCGTCGTTGCGCTCCTTGCGTGTGCACATGCACACGCTGCGTCGCGCGCCTAGATTGGCACGCCGGCAAGGGCCTTCGCGACCCCGAAATTAGGGTGAACAGGCCCTGGTCGCCATCCCTATGAGGTGGGTGTGAAGTATTGGCCCAAGGCCTGTTCGATGCAAGCCTGGGGCCGCTACTGTCCCTTCATGCGCAACGGCAAGGGCCGCCATGCCGTGCTTGCATGGCCTTGTTGCTTTTTGTGCCGCCTGGCCCCGATGTTACGAAGGCTTGCATTTGTGCGGGCTGCGGGCGCCTATTCTTGCCCGCGATTCGCGTGAACAACCAGGCATCCGAGGGAGAACGACACCATGGCCCAGAACGACCAGCACACCACGACCACCATCGCCAAGACCGCCGCAGCGGTCATCGCCACCACCGCCGCCATGGCCGGCCTGGCATTGCTGCCGGCGCAGGCGCATGCACAGCAGCAACCCGGCCCCGTGCGCGACGTTGCCGTGGTGGCCGAGGTCGACGGTCCGCAGGCCGAGCGCCTGGGCGCGCTGGTGACCGAGGGCATCCGCAAGAGCAGCTCCATGCGCTACCAGAACGCCGCGGCCAAGGCCCAGCTCACGGTGCGCATCGCCACCATGTCGGCGCAGGACGCGGGCTCCATCGTCTACTCGGCAACCTGGGTGGCGTCGCGCAAGGACACGCTGATCGACCGGCAACTGGCGACCTGCGATGTGGAGCGCATCGCCGCATGCGCCGAAGCCGTGGTGGCCAAGACGGATGCGGTGCGGGTGGCGTTGGCGGGCAAGAAGTAATCGAGGAGCTTTGTAGATGCTTGCGCTACGTGTGTGCCTCATGCATCTGGGAGTACTCCATCCTACCTTTGCGCCGGAGCCAGCCTGGCACTCCTGCTGTGTGTAGCAGTAGGCATGGTTAGCGCTCTCGGGCTCCTGATACAGTTGTAGTCCAAATCATAGGCAAGCGTCGAGGGATCCCTCGTGGCTGAGGGGGAAAGCCGAGGAGAGATGCCAAGCTCAACCGACAATGTCAGACCGTTCAGAGGTAGCCAGCTTCCGCCACTCGGCATCGCAGCCACAGCGGGAAAAGGGAATCTCATTACTGGCTCCCGCAATGAAATTTGGCTGTGCCACGCCTATGGGCTCAGTCAAGCACCTTTGATGCTCTACATCAAGCTCAACCTTTCTACCAGAGCAATGATGGTAGAGGCGTTGTGCGCCCAGTTGGCTCAGTGTGTAGGTTTGGATTGCCCTGATCCGTACTTGGTGACAGTGAATCCGATCCATGTTGGTCGACCTGCCGGTTCAAAGATCCTTGCTTTTGGTGCGTTGGACGTGAGCAGCAAGTCAATGGCGCGCCCCATCCGCGCGCTCGAAATGCTCCTTGACCTGCTTCACAGACTGAAAGTCGCAGACTTGGCATGTGCGTTCGATGAATGGATCTGCAACGATGTTCGCAGTCCATCCGACATTCTGGTGTCACCCGAATCCAGAATTTTTTTGATCGATCACGAGGCTGCCATTGGCGAGGGGCTGGAGCCGGGCGTGGCGTTAACAAACTGGCTGGCACAGAGAATTGCTGAGGGCATGACCCTTGAGGAGCGTGCGACTTTTCTGCGCAAAGTACGAGCACGATTGGCGGCATTGCGGCATGCTTCACTTGGCGCTGCCCCGCTTGCGGCACAGTACTCACAGGACGGTGTTCGCATCTATGAGTCTTTGGTACAGTTCCTTGAAGACCGTCTCTTGCACATTGATCGACTTGTAAGCCAGCGATTCTTGCCTGAGCAGCGTTACCTCGAAGAGCCACCTGAAGCACCTGTCAAAAATGATGCCAATCGAACTTCCTAGCTTTGAAGCCGAATGGCGACCATTGCGCATGGAGACAATTCCAGGCAGCGGAGAGGTGATTACGGTGGCTGTGCTCGTTAAAGCTGCAAGCGGCCAGAGTGCTATCCGCCAATCGGTGCAGCCCGCTGTGTTCAGCTCCCTATTCGGTCCGGCTGCAGGAAAGGGCGTAGGGACGATGGTCACGGCTAGCGTCATCTCGATACAGCAGCAACTTGATAAAGGGATCCCGGCCGATCAAGTGATGCCTCCGTTTGGAGGTTTCGATTTTGGGCTTCCGAGAGACTGCGTTGCGAGGGATTTCAACGAAGTGTTCGACGTCGCTGTCCGTCTCTCCAGTGCTTTTGGCCAGTCTGCTTTTGGCAAGCAGAGTGAGGCTGCCGATTCATCGAAGCAGGCTTTCGACGATTGGGCTGAAAGGGTTAAGTTGGCACTTCTTCAGCGGCGTGAAGTCGATGCTGCTCAGCAGGCCCTGCAGGCATTCAACATCCGGCTAAAGGTGGCTGGCCGACATCTGAGGTTTGGCGTGCTGAAACATTCGTATGCTGCAAATTTTGGAGTGCTTCGCCCGGGGCATATAGGGGCTGATATGCGGTCTCTCAAACTGAAGGTGTTTGATTTGCAGGGGTTGCGCCGCGAACAGGTGTTGCCGATTGACTCGGCGGAGGTTCTGGTCGGTTGTCCAGCTGAAAGCGCGTTGGAGTCCTTCTCACATCGTGAGGTCGACAGCTTCCACGAATCAATCTTCTACATCGAGTCTGAATCTAAGGCTCGGGGCGTAAAGTTAATTCGTTGTGACACGGCTCAAGGCGCTGCCAACCATGTCGCGTCGGCACTCCTGGCGGCTTAGCTCTACGTTCAAAAATGCCTGTGAGTTCAAGGCCTGATTCGACCGGATGCTGATCTAGCCGGCGTAGGGCCTTTCTTGTTCAGGCCTCCAGCTCCCGCCCCATCAGCACCCGCACCTGCGGCACCCCCTCGCGCGGCCCGGCCTGCACGGCGCGCACCAGGGCGCGCGCCACATCGGCACCCGGTCGGGCGCGGTAGCTGGCGGGGATCAGCGGGTCCAAGAGCTTGAACGCGCGGATGGACAGCGATTCGGCTGCGCGCGGCGCCTGGCCCAGGGCCTGGCGTTCGCCCAGCAGCAGGGAAGGGCGGGCGATCACGAGCGTGGCGAAGCCCAGGCCCTTGAGCGCCTGCTCCACCTCGCCCTTGACGCGGTTGTAGAAGAAGCGGGAATGGGCGTCGGCGCCCATGGCGGTGACCACGCCGCAGCGCGTGGCGCCCGCCGCCAGCGCGGTGCGTGCCGTGGCGATCACGGCATCCAGGTCCACGGCGCGAAAGGCCTCTTGGCTGCCTGCGGCCTTGATGGTGGTTCCGAGTGTGATGTACACGTCGTCCACCTGCCCGGGCAGGCCCGGTACGACGGGCCTGGCGCCCAGCGTGGAGAAATCCACGGCATGCAGGTGCAGCCGTGGATGGGGTGCGAGGTCCGGCGCACGCCGGCCCTGGGCATGCAGCACATGCACCTCGGGCGGCGCGCCACCGGGCGCCGCCGGGGAATTACCTGCCAAAAGATCCGCGAGAACCGCCCGGCCCACGAGACCCGTTGCCCCGGCCACCACCGCCACCACCATAGCCGCCACCTCCACCGTTGCCGCCACGATAACCGCCGCCACCACGGCGGCCGCCACCCATGCTGTCCACGCTGGTGCGCATCGGGTCGGGCTGACCGCCGCCGCCATTGCCGGAATGGCGGTGGCCGGGGTTGCTGTGGCCCGAATGCGTGCCCAGGTGGGCATTGGCGCGTGGCGGTTGGTCGTCGTAACGGCTGCTGCCGCCATCGTAACCGCCGTTGCCGCCACCACCACCGCCCGAGCGGCCACCCCGGCCGCCGCGGCCGGCCGACTGGGCGCCACCGCGTGCGCCGCCACCGCCATTGCCGCCGCCACCATGGGCCGGGCCGTTGCTGTTGGCGCCGGAGCGGCCGCCACGGCCACCACCATTGCCGCCGCCACCACCGTTGGCCTGGCGCTGGCCGCCGCCACCACCACCGCCGCCCTGTGCGGCCTTGTTGGTGCGGATGCGTTCCATCATTTCGCTGCGGGCGGCCTTGGCGGCGGCCTGCATCACGTCACGGCTCGGTGGCTTGCCGGCGCCGCCCCAGATGGTCTGGCGGCCCATGGCGATGGGCTCGGCCTTCTCTCCGGGTTCGGGGCCGAAGCCTTCGATGACCTGCACGGGGATCTGCTGCTTGGTGAAGCGCTCGATCTCCATCATGAAGCCTTCTTCGTCCATGCACACCAGGCTCACGGCTTCGCCGCTGTTGCCGGCGCGGCCCGTGCGGCCGATGCGGTGCACGTAGTCTTCCGAGACGTTGGGGATTTCGTAGTTCACGACGTGCGGCAGCTCGTCGATGTCGATGCCGCGCGCGGCGATGTCGGTGGCCACCAGGGCGCGGATGTCACCGCTCTTGAAGCCGGCCAGGGCCTGGGTGCGGGCGCTCTGGCTCTTGTTGCCGTGCAGGGCCATGGCCGAGACGCCGTTCTTGGTCAGGAACTCGGCCACATTGTTGGCGCCGAACTTGGTGCGCGTGAACACCAGCACCTGGCTCCAGTTGTGCTGCTGGATGATGTGCAGCAGCACCTGCTTCTTCTTGCCGCGGCCTACGGGGTGGATCACCTGGGTGATGCGCTGCACCGTGGTGTTGCGCGGCGTGACCTGGATGCTCTGGGGGTTCTTGAGCAGGCCGTTGGCCAGCTCGCGGATCTCGTCGCTGAAGGTGGCCGAGAACAGCAGGCTCTGCTTTTCGCGGGGCACCAGGGCCAGCACCTTCTTCACGTCGTGGATGAAGCCCATGTCCAGCATGCGGTCGGCTTCGTCCAGCACCAGCACTTCCACGGTGGACAGGTCCATGAAGCCCTGCTGCTGCAGGTCCAGCAGGCGGCCGGGGGTGGCCACCAGGATGTCCACGCCGCGCTTGATGCGGTCGATCTGCGGGTTCATGCCCACGCCGCCGAAGACGACGGTGGAGTTGATGTCCAGGTATTTGCCGTATTCGCGTACGGACTCTTCCACCTGCGCGGCCAGTTCGCGGGTGGGGGTCAGCACCAGGGCGCGGATGCCCTTGCCGCCGAACTTGTTCTTGGGCACCGTGCCTTGCGAGAGGCGGTGCAGCATGGGCAGGGTGAACGCGGCGGTCTTGCCGGTGCCGGTCTGTGCGCCGGCGAGAAGGTCATGGCCTTCCAGGACGGCGGGAATGGCCTGGGCCTGGATGGGGGTGGGCGTCTCGTAGCCCGTTTCGTGCACGGCCTTCAGGATGGCAGGAGCCAGGTTCAGTTCGTCAAATGTCATGTCGTTGAATGCGCCCGTCCGGGGCGCCGGGTATCGGCCTGTCGTACAACCGGGGGGGTTGCCGAGCCAGTCTCAAGCCAATGTGGTTCAAGGGTGGGAGCCCAGAAATTGCTTCTTTCGTCCCCAGCAGTGTGCTGATGCAGTGGGCAACTGGAGCCCGCCGCGGAACGTATTGTCGCATGGCCTGATAATCTCCCCCTGAACGCAAACATTTTTTGCAAACTTCCCTCTCTTGCAGGTTAGAAACCAATGGCCCAATACGTTTATTCGATGAACCGCGTCTCCAAGACCGTGCCGCCCAAGCGGCAGATCTTGAAGGACATCTCCCTGAGCTTCTTCCCCGGCGCCAAGATCGGCGTGCTGGGCCTGAACGGCTCGGGCAAATCCACCCTGCTCAAGATCATGGCCGGCGTGGACAAGGAAATCGAAGGCGAAGCCATCCCCATGCCCGGGATCAAGATCGGCTACCTGCCCCAGGAGCCCCAGCTCAACCCCGAGCACACCGTGCGCGAGAGCGTGGAAGAGGCCATGGGCGAGGTCTTCGCCGCCAAGGCCAAGCTCGAAGAGGTGTACGCCGCCTATGCCGAGCCCGATGCCGACTTCGACGCCCTGGCCGCCGAGCAGGCCCGCCTGGAAGCCATCATCGCCACCGCTGGCACCGACTCCGAGCACCAGCTCGAAATCGCCGCCGACGCGCTGCGCCTGTCCCCCTGGGACGCCAAGGTGGGCGTGCTCTCCGGCGGTGAAAAGCGCCGCATCGCGCTGTGCCGCCTGCTGCTCTCCAAGCCCGACATGCTGCTGCTCGACGAACCCACCAACCACTTGGACGCCGAGTCCGTGGACTGGCTCGAGCAGTTCCTGCACCGCTTCCCCGGCACTGTGGTGGCCATCACCCACGACCGCTACTTCCTGGACAACGCGGCCGAGTGGATCCTGGAACTGGACCGCGGCTACGGCATTCCCTACAAGGGCAACTACAGCACCTGGCTGGACCAGAAGCAGGCCCGCCTGGAGTCCGAGCAAAAGGGCGAGGAGGCCCGCGCCAAGGCCCTGAAGAAGGAACTGGAGTGGGTGCGCCAGAACGCCAAGGGCCGCCAGGCCAAGAGCAAAGCGCGTATCGCCCGCTTCGAGGAACTGAGCGACTACGAATACCAAAAGCGCAACGAAACGCAGGAAATCTTCATTCCTGTGGCCGACCGCCTGGGCACCCAGGTGATCGAGTTCAAGAACGTCACCAAGTCCTTCGGCGACCGTGTGCTCATCGACAACCTGTCCATGAACATCCCGGCCGGCGCCATCGTCGGCATCATCGGCCCCAACGGGGCGGGTAAATCCACGCTGTTCAAGCTGATCGCCGGCCGCGAGCAGCCCGACAGCGGCGAGGTGGTGATCGGCTCCACTGTGAAGATGGCCTACGTGGACCAGAGCCGCGACGCCCTCTCGGACGAGAAGACCGTCTGGGAAGACATCTCCGGCGGCCTGGACATGATCAACATCGGCAAGTTCACCATGGCCAGCCGCGCCTATGCCGGCCGCTTCAACTTCAACGGTGGCGACCAGCAAAAGAAGGTGGGCATGCTCTCGGGCGGTGAACGCGGCCGCCTGCACCTGGCCAAGACCCTGATCGCCGGCGGCAACGTGCTGCTGCTGGACGAACCCTCGAACGACCTGGACGTGGAAACCCTGCGTGCGCTGGAAGACGCGCTGCTCGAATACGCGGGTACAGTGTTGGTAATCAGCCACGATCGCTGGTTCCTGGACCGCATCGCCACCCACATCCTGGCCGCCGAAGGCGACAGCCAGTGGACCTTCTTCGACGGCAACTACCAGGAGTACGAAGCCGACAAGAAGAAGCGCCTGGGCGAAGAGGGCGCCAAGCCCAAGCGCATGCGTTACAAGGCCTTGAAATAAGGTCCAACCCCCTGAGGCGCTGCGCGCCTTCCCCCTTCTCTCGCATTGCTGCGCAATGCGGGAAGGGGGACGCCCCCGGTGCGGCGGGGCGGCCCTTGCACGGGGGCACTGGCATCGGCCGCGCCAGTTTTTGCGCCCGTTCCCGGTGCTGCACAGCGAAAGTCAGCGGGTTTTTTCGGGCGCGCGGGTAAGGATATGTAAAGAAGCCATGTGCCGCCGGGGGCTCTGTTGCCACCGGTCGGCGGGGAATTGTGCACAGGGTCTTCAGGTCAAGTAGGATTGCAGCTGGAAACGATTTTTTCGACTTTTCCTCTCCTGCCTTTTCCCGCCCACCATGTCCCAGCCAGTGTCCAGTTCGAGAAACGTTTTCCGTGCCTGCGTGGTCAACGCGGTGCGTGGGGGCGAGGCGCTCATGGAAAAGCTGGTGGCGGTCACCCGCAACGCGCTGACGGCCGAGGAAGCCTCGGTGCGCAACATCCAGCAGCGCAACTTGGCCAGCGACAGCCTGCGCCTCCTGGGCCAGCACGAGGCGGCCCTGGTCAAGGGCTACTCCATGGCCCTGCTGGAGATCTTTGCCGAAGGCCCGGCCGCCACCCCGGGCACCAAGCCCCGGGCGAGCGACGATTCGGCCCTGGATTTTGGTGAACTCACGCTCATGGACGAGAGCGAGGTGCAAAACCAGGTCGAGCTGGCGCGCGCCCAGCAGCTCGCCTCCCACGCCACCGAGGCCGTGTTGGCCGAGCTCAACACCCTGGTCAGCTCCGCCCAGGGCCTGCGCAGCGTGCAGCCCGAGCGCAACCCGCTGCGGCCCGAAAGCTACATCCGCGCCCTGCAGCAGGTGGTGGGCGAGACCGGCGTGAACGCCGACGTGCGCGGCCTGTGGATGCAGCACATGCGCGACCTGCTGGGCAAGCTCCTGGTCGACGAATACAAGACCATGGTCAAGGCCCTGCGCGACAACGGCGTGGAGCCCGTGGGCTACGCCGTGGTGGGGGCGCCCGGCGGCAGCACGCGCTCGGGTGGCGGCTACGGCGGTGGCAGCGGCAACACCGGCTATGGCGGTGGCTACATGGCCAACAACTATGGCGGCCCCATGGCCGGCCCCAGCGGCTACGGCAGCCCGGGCTACGGCAATACCGGCTATGGCAACACCGGCTACGGCCGCGGCGGCTATGGCGGCAACAACAACTGGAGTGGCGACCCGGGCAACAACTGGAGCGGCGAGCCCCAGATGCCCATGATGTCGCCGCAGGCCGCAGCGGCCGAAGAGGCGCTGCTCACCGTGGGCATCCTGCGCCAGATGCTGGCCGGGGGCGACCCGTTCGATCCGCGCTCCTATGGCGGAGCGGGCGGTGGTGGCGGCATGCCGGTGATGGGCGGCGGCGTGCCCTCGCAGCCGGCCAGCATGCACTCGGGCCTGGGCGGCAGCAGCGGCTACAACAACCCTGCCGCTGCAGCGGCGGCCGAGGCCATCGAGGACATGGCCCAGCTCGAACGCCTGGTCGGCCGCCTGGCCGGCGGGCCGCAGGCCGCCGCCGTGGCAGCCATGCCGCAGGCCGCCGTGCCCCAGGCCGGCTGGGCGGCCACCATGCCCGGCACCGCACCGCAGCAGCTGTACACCGTGCCGGGCCGGCCCTACCAGCAGATCTATACCGTGCCCGTGGTGGCCCCGCACGACCCGCCGGCCATGGCCGCCGAGGTGGTGGGCCGGATGATGGAGAACATCGCCCGCGATTCGCGGCTCTTGCCCTCCGTGCAGCGCGCCGTGCAGAACCTGGAGCCCGCGCTCAAGCACCTGGTGCGCCGCGACCAGAGCTTCTTCACCGAGCCCAGCCACCCCGCGCGCGTGCTGCTCGACGAGATGACCCAGCGCAGCCTGGCCTTCCCCGACGAGAAGGCCCCGGGTTTTGCGCGCTTCATCCGCCTGCTCAACGAATCCGTGGGTTACCTGGCGGGCATCGAGATCAAGGACGCCACCCCCTTCGAGACCGTGCTCAAGGCCTTGCAGGCCGCCTGGAACTCGCAGGTGCAAAAGGCCAAGGCCCGCCAGGCCGAGAAGGACAAGGCCCAGCTCATCGCCGAGCAGCGCGAAATGCTGGCCGGCAAGATCGCCGCCGACATCCGGAAGCTGCCCGACCTGGAGCGCGTGCCCGCCGACGTGCTCGACTTTGCCGCCGGCCCCTGGGCCGAGGTGGTGGCCCTGGCCCAGGTCTCGCAGGGCGACAATGGCGAAGACGACCCGGGCGGCTACCTGGCCCTGGTGCCCGTGCTGCTGTGGAGCGCCCAGCCCGAACTCACCCGGGCCGAGCCCGACCGACTGTCCGAAGCCATCCCCAGCCTGCTGGTCAAGCTGCGCGAAGGCCTGCAGACCATCGACCACCCGGCCGCCAAGACCAGCGCCTTCCTGGAGCGCCTGGTGGGCCTGCACCAGGACGCCTTCGAGCGCGCCAACTTCGCCAAGATCACCCTCGACCCCGAGGAGCCGGCGCCGGACTCGCGCGACCCCATGGACTCCGTGGCAGCGGTCGCTGGCTACGACGACAGCGCCCAGGCCCCCGTGGACAGCGCTGCCCCGGCCGCACCCTCTGCGCCTGCGGCTCCCGCCGAGCCGTATGCCGAATTCGTCGTGGGCGCCTGGGTCGAGCTCATCACCAACGGCCGCGCCGTGCGCACCCAGCTCACCTGGACCAGCCCGCACGGCACGCTGTTCCTGTTCACCGCGCCGGACAACAGCACCCAGTCCATGACGCGGCGCATGCGCGACAAGCTGGCCGACGAAGGCTCGCTGCGCGTGGTGCCCGCCCCCAAGGTGCGCCCGCCCGCACCTGCGCCCACGCGCGCAGGCGGCATCGCCACCACGCGCGGCAGCCTGCCCGCGCCGCTGGAAACTGCGCGCGGCAAGCTCGCCGGTGTGCCCAGCAGCAAGCAGGCGCCGCTGTCGGGCAAGCCCTCGTCGCCCAAGGGGCGCTGACCGGCGCCCATGTCCTGGCAGCGTGCGTCGGCACCCCGCCCAGGACCCCCACCCTCGCCGCGCAGCCATCCTGCGCCCCCGTCTGGCGCCGCAATCGACACACCATGGTGCAATGCGCCGACCAGCGGCATGGCGTGTGCCATGGCCCGGCCGCAGTGCATGGCCGGCAGCCGTTCATCCAACAACAAGAAAACCTGAAACAGCATGACCGAGATCTACATCAGCACGGACGTCGAAACCGACGGCCCCATCCCCGGCCCACATTCGATGCTCAGCTTTGGCTGCGCCGCGTACACGGCCGACAAGACCCTGGTGTCCACTTTCAGCGCCAACCTGCACACCCTGCCGGGCGCTGCTGCAGACCCCAAAACCGCCGAATGGTGGACCACCCAGCCCAAGGCCTGGGCCGCCTGCCGCACCGATCTGCAGGAGCCCGAGACCGCCATGCGCCACTGCGTGCAATGGATCAAGGGCCTGCCCGGCAAGCCGGTCTTTGTGGCCTATCCTGCGGGCTTCGATTTCCTTTTCATGCACTGGTACCTGATGCGCTTTGCGGGTGAGAGCCCGTTCAGTCATTCGGCCCTGGACATCAAATCCTTTGCCATGGCACAGCTCAAGACCGACTACCGGGCCACGACCAAACGCAACATGCCCGCGCGCTGGTTCGACAAGCTCCCGCACAACCATGTGGCGCTGGACGATGCCATCGAGCAGGGCGCTTTGTTCTGCAACATGCTGGCGGAGAACCGCGGGCGCTGAAACTGGCTTTGGCTTTCGGAGCCGCATCGCGCAGTGTTGCGGTTCGTCCTCAGTGCTGGCTCCTGGTCTGCATTCTTCATGACCATCGCGCCGGGATACGCTATGTTCGCTGCCGGAGGGGGATGCCGGGTGCTCGCTTCTTGCACGCACTCTGGCCGTGAATGACAGACAACAATGAAGGAAACTTTTGTGAACCGACGTTTTGGGTTGGCGGTGATTGCCTGCGCCGTTCTTGCCGGATGCGCTGCACCCAACCAGCATCTTTTTTCTGCCGACAAGCCCCTGGTCGGTCCGGATACCGGGCTGCTGCTGGCGACGCTGGGTTACACGGTGCCGCAAGACCCGGGCCTGGCGGCCAACCCGCCTTCGCTGACGCTTGGATTTCGGAGTGCCGACCCTGCGAACCCGGAGCTGTCGTACATCAACACCACCGGCCCGTCCCGCCGGGTCACCGGCGGCTTTACCGACTGGCCCGCGGCCGTGCGCACTTCGGGAGGTGACACCCGGCTTCTGATCGGGTATCGCATGAAGCCCGGCAGGTATGTCTTCACCGAGCAATACGTGTACATCGGGGGCTACTACACCTACACGGCCAAGCCGCCCATGGCAGGACCGAAAGAGTTCGTGATCAAGGCCGGTGAGGTGACTTATGTGGGCTCACACACCGCGCGCCTTCTCGCAGGTACGAATGTCTTCGGCCGCACGGTGCCGTCTTCCGCGGCCGTCTGGGTCAGCAACGACCTGCTGGCCGACCTGGACCTGCTGCACAGCCTGCGGCCCGAAATGCGCACGGTGCTGGTCAACAACGCGCTCAGGCGCTGAGCCGGGGGGCATGGCTCAGCGCCATGCCCTTCATCCGCGGGTCGCCTTGGTTGTCCGCACACGGTCACAGCGCTTTTGGCCCGGCTCCAGCCCCCTGCGCCGCATGCGCGTTCATAACCATCGAGGTCATGCAGAGGGGGCGAGAAGAACTCGAACGGTGCCAGGATCTGCCGCCGCGGCCGGCCGCATCGCAAAGGCGCAGTGTGCCTCGAAGCCAACGCCTGTTTCGCTTCGCGCGAACCCGGGCTCATCTATGGCCCGTCCCCGCTCGCCAGCCGGGTCGCCTCCGGTATCAGCGCCTCGTTGCAAAGCTGCCGGCCCTGCACGGGCAGCAGCAGGAACTGGTGTTCCTGGCCCGTCAACTGGCCGGGGAACAGGGCGCACAGCGCCTTGCTGCCCGCCTGCGCGCTTGCTTCGTCGGCAAAGCTGAGCCTTGCGCGAAAACCCGACAGCAGCATGTCGGGCCGCCGGTAGGCCTGCACGACGTCAGGGCGCTCGGTGCTGACCAATTCGTCAAGCCGCGCCTGGGCCTCGGGGGGCAGTCCCGTGATCACCAGCTTGCGGCCGGTGCCGATGGTGGGCGTCCAGCCCGACAGGTGCACCTGGCGGCCCACGACGGTGATCTCGTCGATGGACCCCGCGTACCCGTGGGCCATGGGCGGGAGGGGTTTGCCCAGCTGCAGGACGGCGCCGGCATTGACCAGGTGGGATCGCACCGCGTCATCCTGCTGCCCGGGCGGAAGGCTGGTGAGCGGCACCAGGCACAGGCACTTCTCGCTCCATACCCGGATGCGCGCGCGCTCGGCGGCATCGGCCGGTGCGGCACGCAGCAGGGCCGGCCGCGCATGGGGCTTGCCCGGCTCGAGGATCCACTGCGCTGCATTCGCGTTCATGATCATCGAGGTCATGGAGATGGGCGAGAAGAACTCGAACGGCGCCAGGATCTGCCCCGCTGGCGGCTGCATGGCGAAGGCGTAGTGCGCCTCGAACATGGCGTCAATGGGGCGATCATGCGCGCGCTGGGCCAGCGACTGCTGCGCCGCCGCCGCCACGAAGACAAGCAGGGCCGCCGTCTTCCAGCGCGCCAGGGGCGCGGGCCACTTCAGCGACCACAGCACGCACGCGGCGGCCCAGGGCACCCAGAGAAAGCGCGTGTAGACCATCCAGTCCGCATAGTCCTGTACCGCGAACAGCAGCGGAAAGACCACGACCACGGTCGCAGCCCCCAGCCCCACCAGCATGCGGGGGCGTGCCGGGGCAGGCTGTGCCAGCACGCCCGCCACGGCGCAGGCCAGGCACAGCGCGCCCGCCGCCACGCCCAACACGCCAGTGCCCAGCAGGCCATCGGTCAGCACGCGCGCCAGCTCGCCGGCAAAGGCCAGCACGGCGCGCCAGCTGTCCAGGGCGTGCCGGTGGTATCCGCCCACGCCTGAAAAAACGGCGATGCGAAGTGCCGCGTACGCCAGTGCCACGGCCAGCGCCGGGCCCGCAAAGCGCCAGCGCGCCCAGCCGCGGGGCGAGCCCGCAGGCAGCGGCAGCAGCAGGTACAGGGCGATCCAGGGGACGTAGACCTCCTTGCACAGGGTCGACAGCAGGTAGAACCCCGCGGCCAGCAAGGCCCAGCGCCACTGCGCTTTCTGCACGGCATGGACATAGGCCCACAGGCCCAGGCAGGCGAACAGCATCCCGTCCAGGTAGTGCCCCACCATCAACTGCTGGGCCATGTGGACCGCAGGGGCCCCGATCAACAGCAGCGCCGCGGGCACAAGCGCCTGCCAGCGCCCGAGCCAGCGGCGCAGCAGCAGGTACAGCGCGCCCGCAGCGCCGACCAGCGACAGCAGGTGGTGCACGTAGTAGGGCAGGGGGTTGAGGCCGAAGAGCGCGTGGTTGACCTGGTAGACAAACAGGTTCCAGGGCGCGAACTGGTTGCCCGAGACGGTGCGCGTCACCTGCGGGTCCAGGAAAACCGACCAGGGGCTGTACAGGCCGAGGAAGAAAAGATGCTGGCCATCATCCCAGCGCCAGAAGCCTTGCAGGGCGCTGCCGTGCACCGCAAACGCCAGCAGGCACAGCGCGCCCAGCACGGCCAGATCGGCCGCCCAGGCGGGTTTGTTGGGTTGGGTGGGTTGGGTGGGTTGGGCGGGAGGGATCGTCATGCGCTGCTGTGTCATAGCGGGCGTGTCCTGGCCGGCATCAGCGCGTTCTGGCAGCGCGTCCCGCCTTCGATGGGCAGCATCAGGAAGTGGTGCTCCTGCCCCGGCAACTGGCCGGCCACCACCGCGCACAGGCTGGCGGCGGCGGCCTGGGCGGCCTCTGGGCTGGCAAAGCGCAGCGTGGCATGGAAGCCCGCGTCCTGCATGTCGGCGCGGCCGTGCGCGCTGGCCACATCGGGCCGCTGCACGCCTTCCAGGGTCACGGGCGGTACGCCGGCAAAGCCCGTCAGGAACAGCTTTCTGCCAGCGCCCAGGGTCGGCGTCCAGCCCCGCACGTGCACCACGCCGCCTTCGGTGGTGATGGCGTCGATGGCACCGCCCCAATCGTTGGCGATGTAGGGCAGGGGCTGGCGCAGCGGTGCCGCGATGGCCTGGTCGTCCAGCTGCGCGTGCAGTGCGGCCTGCTGCTGTGCGGGGGGCAGTGTGTCCAGTGGCGCAAGGCACTGGCAGCCCTCCTGCCAGACGCGGATGCGCGCTCGCTCGCCGGCATCGGCGGGCCAACGGTGCAGCAGGGCGGGGTGGGCGTGCGCCCGCCCGGGCTCCATGCGCTCGCGCGCCGCCAGGGCACTCATGGCGACCGCGGCCATGTACCCCGGGGTGTTGAACTGCACAGGCAGCAGCACCTGGCCGGCCGGCGGCTGCAGGGCAAAGCCGTAGTGCGCGTCGAACATGGCCTCGATGGGGCGGTCATGCTGGCGCTGCACCCAGGCCTGCTGGCCCGCTGCGGCGATGAAAACCAGCAGCGCCAGCGCATGCCAGCGCGCCAGGCGCTGCGGCCAGGGCAGGCACCACAGCACGCACAGCGCGGCCCAGGGCACCCACAGCAGGCGGGCGTGGAGCTGCCAGTCCAGCCCCGGCCGCGCCACGAACAAAAGCGGAAAGCCGACCACCGTGATCGCCGCGGCAAAGGCCGCCAGGGCCTTGAGGCGGGCCTGCGGCGGCTGCGTGGCCAGGTGGGCAAGCGCACAGGCTGCGCACAGCGCCGTGGCCAGCAGCCCCAGCAGGCCCGGGCCCACCAGCCCCTGGCTCAGCATGCGGGCCATGGCGCCGAGCACGCCGGGCACATCGTGCCAGCCGGTCAGCGTGCTGGGCTGGTAGCCGCCCGCGCCCGAGAACACCAGAACGCGCACCGCCGCATAGCCCAGCGCCACGGCCAGCGCGGGCAGGGCGTAGCGCCAGCGCTGCAACCACGGCATGGGGGCGGTTGCGGCGCCCAGCGGCATGAACAGCGCCAGCGCGATCCACGGCACATAGACCTCCTTGCACAGCGTGGACACCAGGTACAGCACGGCCGCCAGCCAGGCCCAGCGCCATTGCCTGCGCTCCAGGGCGCGCAGTTGCGCCCACAGCGCCAGGCAGGCAAATGCCAGCCCATCCAGGTAGTGCCCCACCATCAGCTGCTGCGCCATGTGGAAGGCCGGCACACCCGCCACGAGCAAGGCCGGCGCCAGCAGCGCGCGCCAGGGCTGCAGCCACTGGCGCAGCAGCAGGTACAGGGCCCATGCGGCCAGGGCCAGCGACAGCAGGTGGTGCAGGTAGAAGGCCTGCGGCGCCATGCCGAACAGGGCGCTGTTGAGCTGGTAGATGAACAGGTTCCAGGGCGCGAACTGGTTGCCCGATGCGGCGCGCGTCACCTCGGGGTTGAGGAACACCGACCACGGCGTGTACTGCGTGGTGTTGAACAGGTGCGTGCCGTCGTCCCAGCGCCAGTTGGCGTGCAGCGCGCTGCCATGCAGCACAAAGACCAGCAGTGCCAGCAGGCACAGGGCGATGAGGTTCTGGCGCCAGCCAGCCTGTTGCGATGACGGGCCCATCAGCGCACGCGGTAGGTGAAGAACCGGTGGCCCAGGTAGCTGAAGGCCGGGATCACCGTCACCACCAGCGCGATGCCTATTGCATAGTGGCCGCCGGCCTGCTCCACCACCCAGGTGATGCAGGTGCTGACCACGCCGCCGGCACCCGCCACCAGGCCAAAGCGCCAGGCGGTGGCCGCGCTCAGCCGCTGGCCAAAGCTCAGCAGCGTGTTGGCGGTGTACGAAAACATGGTGGCCACGGCAAAGGCCACCACATTGGCCACGGGCGGCCGTGCGCCCAGCAGCTCGATGCAGAAGGTGGCAACGCACACATGCGTGAGGGTGGACAGCACACCGATCAGCGCGAATCCGATCAATGACCGAGAAGTGTTCATGAAAGCAGGCAAAAGGAAAAAAGCGCGCGCCCTGGTCAGGGGGCGTCGCGGTGGTGCGGGGGCTGCGCGGCGCCGCCATCGGCCTCCTCGCGCACGATGTAGACGGGGCGTCCCTTGGACTCCATGTAGACCCGGCCCAGGTATTCGCCGATCACGCCCAGGCCGATGAGCTGCAGCCCGCCCAGGAACAGCACCACCGTGATCAGCGAGGCATAGCCCGGCGCATCGCGCCCGAACAGCAGCACCTGGCCCACGATCACCAGACCGTAGGCAAAGGCCAGCAGCGCGACTGCCAGGCCCAGGTAGGTCCAGATGCGCAGCGGCACGGTAGAAAACGAGGTCAGCCCCTCCACCGCCAGGTTCCACAGGCTCCAGCCCGAGAATTTGCTGTCCCCGGCCGCGCGGGCCGGCCGGGCGTAGGGAATCGTCGCCTGGCGAAAGCCCACCCAGGCGAACAAGCCCTTCATGAAGCGGCGCCGCTCGGGCAGGCGCTTGAGCGCATCCACCACCTGGCGGTCCATGAGCCGGAAGTCACCCACATTGGGCGGAATGCGTGAGTCGGAAATGCGGTTGTGCAGCCGGTAGAACCACTCCGAGGTCTTGCGCTTGAGCACATGGTCGGCGCTGCGGTCCGTGCGCTGGGCCAGCACCACGTCAAAGCCCTGCTGCCACAGCCGCACCATCTCCAGGATCAGCTCGGGCGGGTCCTGCAGGTCGGCGTCGATGGGCACCACCGCCGCGCCCAGCGCATGGTCGATGCCTGCGGTCAGCGCCGCCTCCTTGCCGAAATTGCGCGACAGGTCGACCACCCGCAGGCCCGGCACCGTGGCGCGCAGCGTCTGCAACCGCGCCAGCGTGCCATCGCGGCTGCCATCGTTCACGCACACGATCTCGAACGCCAAGCCGGTCTGCGCCAGCACCGGTACCAGTTGCGCAAAAAAGAGATCCAGCGTGGCCTCTTCGTTGAACATGGGGCAGACCACGGACAACAGGGCAGGGGCGCCGCTGCGATCAACAGCGGGCCGGCTTGGCGAAGGGGAAGAAAAAGTGGTGTCGTTCAATGGGACTTCGGGTGGGCATGCCCAGAGTGTCACAAAGTGTTGCGGGCGGCGCAGTGCGCGAACCATTGAAGATACACCATGCGGCATACTGGCCAGGGCAAGCGGCACCGGTCACGCGTGATGGTGATCACCCCCCACTTTCCTTTCGCCCCCGCGTCGGCACCCCGGCAACGCCGCTGCGCGCGGCACCATGATCGCCATGCAAGCCCCCTTCATCCTCAGCAGCCACCGGCGCATTGCCATCACGCCCCAGGGCTGGTTCGACGGCATCGGCCGGCTTGATGCCAAGCGCGGCGAACTCGACATCGGCATCAACCACCTGGGCGAGGGCGGGCTGGCCTGGCTCCTCGATGCCTGGGGCTTGTTCTACGCACTCACCTGGCAAGGCCGGCAGCCCAGATCCCTGGGGCAGTGGCTGGGCCTGTCGCGCCAGCGCGAGCGCTATGCCATTGCGGCGGCCCGGCCCATCACGGCGGGCGAGCTGCTGCGGTTGATGGAGGGCTACACCGAGCAGGCCGAGGAGGTCCCGCATACCGCGGACCTGCGCGGCGAGTTGCAGGCGCTACCGCGGGATGCGGTGGTTGACGAGGCCTTCATGCGCAAGTACCTGGGTGCGTGAACCTGCCAAAGATGCTGCCGCATCAGTCTCGCCAATAGGGCTGGGCCCAGTCCAGCGGTAATTCGCCCTGCTCCGCCTCGAACAGGGCGAGGGATGTGTTGAGCAGGTCGCGTGGCTGGGTCGGGTGCTGACCTTCGGGCGTGCGGGTCACCGCGCCGCGCAGCGTCCACATCGTGCGGTCCACCAAGGTTGCCGCAGCCTCTTTCTCGCCGGCCTGGCGTGACCAGTGGGCACAAGCACCAGTCGGGGGTGGGTCGAGGGGATAGAACTTGCTGTCGTACCCGATCGCCAACTTGCTGCCTTCCTGCAGCAGGGGTGCACCTGCGGGCAGGCCCAGCAAGATGCCGGTGGCGCCCAGTTCACACAGGCTGCGGGCTTGCCATCCTGCATTGCCGATGCGCCGGGCCTGCCGCGCCAGTTGTTCCAGCTGCGTGGTGCTCAGCAGGGGCTGGCTCTGGTGGGGCTGCAGCGACCGCATCCAGCTGGCAAACAGGCCGACCAGTGCCCGCCGCTCGTAGGAGGACGCGGCAGCCTCGAAGTAAGTGCCGTTGGCTGCCAGCTCGCGCAGGGCCATGTCCTTCCAGGTCGCTGCTGCTGCAGCACGCCCGGTGCCGGTGGTCCGCAGTACCTGGTCGAGGGCTTGAGCCTTGGCGGTGCCTGGGGGCAGTGCCTCGAAGGCGGACTGGGCTGCCCGGGGACCCATGCCAGGGGCCTTGTGGGCCCAGATCGCCGCCTCGACACGTGCATCGAGGCCCTGGGTCTGGTGCCCTGCGGCCAGTGCTCCGGGCCGCAGGTAGGGTTGGGTTGCCGTTGCCAGCGCCTCTTCCAGCGATCCGGCGGCTACGAATTCCTGGGCTACCAGGCCCAGCTGCATACCAGCGAAGCTGAAATCCACGGGAGCCTGCCGTGGGCTGTTGCCGCCCAGCACGGTATCGAAGCCTGCGCGCGCCGCAACCAGTGCTTGCCTGACCTTGGTGGTGGGCTCGCCTGCTGCGGCATAGACCCGCGCCACGGCAAGCAGGGCCTGGGCACGATCCTGTGGCCGGTCGATGGCCGATGCCGCCGCATGCGCGGCCGACAACAGGGCCGAGTCGGGCCGGCCCGTGCCGGCCTCCACACGTGCCTGCGCTAGCATCAGCTGGATGCGGGTGACTTCCGCCATGCGACCTTGCGCGTTGGCCAGTGTGGCCAGCCTGGTGCGCGCGGCGGCCCGGTCTCCGGCCTCGGCCTGGCGCTCGGCCCACCGGATCTGAAACCCCTGGCCCAGGCTGCGCCCTGCCGCCCACTCGACCAGCATGTCCCACTGGCCCGCTTCCAGCATCGCGCTGGCAATGCCTTCGTTTCTTGGTGCCGCGTTCACGACGTCGCCTGGCGGAGTTGGCAATCGGTAGCTCTTGGCCTGCTCCAACAGCGAGCGCGCCTGCTGGACCTGCCCGCACCGCATGTGCGCAGCTGCCAGGGCACCAAAGCGCGCAAAGGCGAACGACTCCGAAGGCTTGGGAATCTGCACGTGCGGGTAGGCCCGCCGGTCCATCCAGTAGGCAGCCCGTCCGGCGTCGCACAGGCCTTCCAGCGCCTGCCGCTGTATGGCGTCCCAGCGCACATCGTTCCACTGCTCGTTGCCGGGCGGTTTGGCCAAGCCTTGGGCGGGAGTCGGGTTGCCCGCCGCAGCATGCGCAAGTGCCAAGGCCAGCCGGGTCGCCCCGGCGTCGAAGAAGGAGCCGGACGTTCGCTCGAATGCTGCTTCGGCCTTGGCCAGCATTGCGCGCGCCTGTTCGGTGTCTCCTTTTTGGGCAAGGGCCTGTGCGATCCGTGCGAACGCATGAGTCTGGGCTGTGGGCGGTGAGTAATAGCTCCACTCTTGCTTGCCGCGGGGGGAGTCTGGCACCTGCCGAACCTCCTCGGGTTGGCGCAACAGCGCCAACGCGTTTGCCGCGGCCTCCAGCCGGCCCGCCCGGGCATGGGTCTCGCCCGCGGCTGCCAGTATCTCCGCGGCACTGAGTGCGTCGCTGGCTTTCAATTGCTCAGAGGCGCTGCTCGCCAGGTCTGCAAAGCCCATGCGCGCCAACTCGGGACCTACGCGCTTGAGCGCATTCAGGGTGGTTTGGACTGAATAGGTCGGTGCCACGCGCTGCGCGTGGACCAGCGCGGCCTTGGCATGCACCTCGGCACGCGCCTTGTCCCCTGCGCGCAGCGCTGCCTGCGCGCGCAGCAACTCCGGCAACGCAAAGTGCGGATTGGGCAGGTTGAACCCAGACTCCTTGGCGAACAGTTCCTCGATGGCTGGTTTGGCCACACCCGGCTGGCGCGTCTCCAGTGCTGCCACCGCAGTAGCACGCAGCAAGAGCTCACGGCTGCTCTGCTCATTGAGCGCCAGGGGCAGGGCGAAGGGCATCAGGCAGGTGGGTGTCGGCTGCTGCAGGCACGCCTCATACCGTGCACGGGGGGTGGCTTGGCGCTCTGCATCCGTCAGGGCGGCAACGGCCGGGCGGGCCAGCGCGCGGTGCGGCAGCGGCGGCGCCATGGCCTCGTCGATCCAGGGGCAGGCCAGCAGCTCCTTGGTTTCAGAGGGCAGCGGATCGGCCCCAGGCAGGCCCTTGCGCTCGCGCTCGTACACCTCCCAGAAGGGCGTGTAGTCCATGGGGGCGTTGATGATCCGCACGCGCCGGCCCTCCAGCGTGATCCACCCCTGGTCGCCGGCCGTCACCAGTTGCGCCAGGCGCGCCTCGGGGTTCAGCGACTGGTAGCCCCCCACGGCAAGCTGCTGCAGTGCAGGGGCGCTCACATGCGCGCCCTGCACGCCGAACAGCATGCGGATGCGGATGATGTCGGACAGGGGCTGTTGCACCACGCGGTCGGACTTGCCCGCTTCGGTCGCGGGTTCTATGGTCGTGGTCATGCCCGGCAGGCGCCGCCGCCAGCGGTAGTCGCTGTGGGCATGGTCCGCAATCGCCACCAGGCGGCCTGCTGCGTCTTGGTAGCGGTGAAACCCCACCGGCTGGCCCCGGCAGTAGTACTCCACCGACTGCACCGCCCCATCGGGCCACAGGGTGCGCAGCACCCCGTGCCGCCGCGACTTCTGGAAGTCCACGGTGGCATGCACTGTGCCCTCGCGCAGGTAACGCGACTCCACGGTGACGGCATCGTCCGCGATGCGTGCGTGGTAGGTCTTGCCCGATCCCTCGCAGCGGTACTCCGCCAGCGGATGGTGGTTGTCCGATCGCAGCCGCTGCAGGTGGTAGGCCAGCTTCTCATGCACCAGCAATCGGGACCCCCGGCGCTGCCGGCTTTCGGGTGACTCATCGTCCAGGCACTCGGCCGCGGGCAATTCCTGGGCGATGGGGGGCGGCTTGGGCAAGGAGGCAGTGGACGGCAGCGACAGTGTGAGCAAGGCCGCAGCAGTCAGGCCCATGCGATGGATCTTGTTTTTCAAGCAGTACTCCCTCGGTGGTGGTGGTGTGGGAGCAAGTGTGGGTGCGCCTGCCCGCGCTAGACGAGCAGGGTGGCCGTGTTTCCCGGCGCCAAGCGGCAATATTCCTCACAAACAGCGGGAGACCCGATGGCCTAGGTCCGGGCGGCATCCCCCGTGCCGCTGCTGCGCACCCCCCGCGGTGCCGACAGGTACAGCAGCTCGAACACCCGCCCCGCGGCACTCGCCGGCGGCGGGCCCTGCCACAGCACCGTGCGGTTCACCTGCCAGCCCTGGGCATCCAGGCCCGCGAACACGCTGTGCACCACCGGCGCGCTGGCCAGCTCGGCAGCGGCATCACGCTCGTCGGCGGCGCGCTGCACCAGGTCCGTGGTGTCGGGCAGGTTCTCGAAGTACTGGGTGGCAAAGCGCGGCACCTGGCCGGCCGCCGGGCCCTGCAGGTGGGCTATGGGGTTCCAGCCATGCACCAGCGGGCGCCCGTATCGGGCCTGCACCGCTGCAAAGTCGGGCGAGGTGACAAAGCCGGCAGCGCCCGCAGGGTCGTCCCAAAGGTAAAAGGGAGCGTAGCGATTGGGTGCCGTGGCCGTGCGGCCGGCCAGCAAAAAGGCCTTCAGGTGCAGGTGGGGCAGGGCATCGAAGCGGCCGCCGATCTCCGGGATGCGGCGGCGCAGGGTGTCCATGTCGAAGTCATCGGGCAGGTCGAATCCGTATTGCATGGCAAGCATGTCAGGCGTCCTTCAAGGGTGGGGCAGGGTGGAAGTCCATGCACTGTAGAAAGCGCCATTGATTTAAACAATCGAATAGTTTTGATTTGATTGTTTAAAACGGCTAACCTATTGGTCATGCTGCTCGATCTGCCTTCCCTGCAAACCCTGGTCACCGCCGTCGAACTCGGCGGCTTTGGCAAGGCCGCCGAGCGCCTGCACCGCACGCCCGGCGCGGTGAGCCTGCAGATCAAGGCGCTGGAAGAGCGCGTGGGCACGCCCCTGTTCCGCAAGCAGGGCCGCCAGCAGGCGCTGACCGAGGCGGGCGAACTGCTGCTGGGCCATGCGCGGCGCATCATTGCGCTCAATGACGAGGCCGTGCTCTCGCTGCAGGGCGCGCGCATGCAGGGCCGCGTGCGCTTCGGCATGCCGCAGGACTTTGCCGATGGCTGGCTGCCCGCCACGCTGGCCCGCTTCGCGCGGGCGCACCCTGCAGTGCGCATCGACATCCGCGTGGACCGCAGCAGCGCGCTGCTGGCGCAACTGCAGGCCGGCGAGATGGACCTGGTGCTGGCGTTTGGCGAGTCATACAGCGCGCAGCCAGGCGCGCAGACCGGTGCTCAAACGATTGCCCGCCTGCCCACACAGTGGATCGCGCAGCCAGACCTGCCGCTACCACCCGATGCATCTGTGCCCCTGCTGCTGCTGGAGCAGCCCTGCAGCTTTCGCCAGGCCGCCATCGCCGCACTAGAGCGCATGGGCCGGCCCTGGCACGTGGTGCTCACCAGCGCCAGCGTCTCGGCTATCTGGGCTGCCGCCCAGGCCGGGCTGGGCGTGGCACCCCGGGCCACGGCCCAGGTGCCCGCGGGCCTGGCCGCGGTGGGCAAGCCGCTGGGGCTGCCCGCGCTGCCGTCCGTGGGCGTGTCACTGCACCGCGACAGCGTGGGCGCTGCAAACCCCGCGGTGGAGCATTTGCAGGCGGTGGTGCAGGAAGTAGCGGCGGGGCAACTGGGGTCCGCTGCCTTACATTCAACGGCCTGACGCCGATTCCAAACCCTGGGCGTACCGGGGCAGCCGGCGCAGACCATTCCACAAGCAACCACCGGGAGGATAGAGACCCATGAAGTTCTTTGGATTCTTGAGCCTGTTCGGCGCCATCGTGGCCGCGCTGGTGCTGCTGACGGGCATGTTCACTGCCCAAAGCGCCCCGCAGGAGGCGGCCATTGCGGCGCTGGCCATCGCGATTGCGGTGATCCCGTATGTGTTCTTCCGCGTGCTCCAGGCCCTGCGGCAGACCGAAGACCTGGCCGCCATCCGCCGTTTGCTCGAAGCCCGCCCTGGCGGCCCGGGCGCGGCCGCGGCACAGGCGCCCCAGGTCGCCGCGCCGGTGCTGGTGGCCCCCGAGCCTGCTCCGCCACCACCTGCTGCCGAGGTGCTGCAAAGCGGGTCCATGGGCGTGGAGGGCTGGACCTGGCACCAGCTCAGCGATGGCAGCGTGCGCATCACCGATGCACACGGCTCCGACTATGCCTACCCCTCGGTGGCCGCCGCGCGCAAGGCCTTCACCTGGTGGCAGGGGCCCGGGGCGGCATGAATGAGCAACTGCCATCGTTCTTCCATGCCCGCATGCGCTGCGTAGTCGTCGGCACCAGTGGTGCCGGCAAGACCACCTTTGCCGCGGCACTCGCGCAGGCCACCGGCAGCCCGCACATCGAACTCGACAACCTGTACTGGGGCCCCGGGTGGGCTGCCGTGCCGCCCGCGCAGTTCGAGGCCAGCGTGCGCGCTGCGACCGAGGGCGAGCATTGGGTGGCCGACGGCAACTACACCGCCGTGCGCGAGCTGCTGTGGGGGCGTGCCACGCACATCGTGTGGCTCAACTATGGGCGCAGCATTGTGTTCCCGCGCGTGCTCTGGCGCACCGTGAGCCGCGGCCTGCTGAGGACCCAGCTGGCCCACGGCAACCGCGAATCACTGCGCATGGCGTTCTTCTCGCGCGACTCGGTGCTGTGGTGGTCGTACTCGACCTTTGCACGCAACCGGGTCAAGTTCGCAGGGCTGCGCCAGGACCCGGCGTATGGCCACCTGCAATGGGTTGAACTCACGAAATCATCGCAGGCGCGGGAGTTCATCCAGCGGCATGCCTCCCACGCGGCATAGGGCCCACCCGGCGCTGCCTCAGATCGAATCACCACCGCATGCCAGGGCCAGCCCGAAGGGAAGAAAGCCTGCAGCCCAGCGCATTGGGGCTTGCCCATCAGCACTTCAAGGAGTCCAGCGGCCACCCATGGTCCTTGCATCCTGCCAAGCCAGGGAAGCCGCCGCAACGCAGTGCGCGGTCAATGTGCTCCAGGAACGTCTCCGCCTCCGACGAGTTGTTGAGAGGTGGGTCCATCGCTGCCGAAGGAACCGAAACCGAGTACGGCGGGCCGCCGCTGGTGTTTGCCTTGTGCAGTTCGTCTGGCGCAACAACGATCTGGAATGGAAGGTCGTACTCAAGGCGACCTCCCTCATCGTCCTCAAGGTGGTAGAGCGCGAGAGACGCCGGAAACACGATCAGTTGATCGGGGCACTGGGCCGGCTCTTTCCAATCGGGATGTGAGCCTGAGAGATCAACGCTCCCCACGCGAAGCCAGAACAATGCAAGTGCTTCAGGAACGGGCCCAACCTCCCGCGAAATCCTGTCGATCACCTCCGCCGCGCGCGGGTCGGGGCCTGGGAGCACCGCTTCTGGCCGGTCAAAGACGTAGCCACATTCACTGAGGCGACGGATCAGACCCGAGAGTCTTGCACCGAGCTCGTCAATTTGGGACTGCAGTGACATGTCTTCTGTCCACTGATGGCTGGCGAATCTCACTGGGCTGTTGGAAGCGGACGCTCATGCCTGCCATTGTCACCTTGGGTATCGATCTGACAACCAGACGGTGGTGGGGTCAGGTCTTGGCATGCTTGCGCCCCCAGCCCACAGAACAGCAGCTTTCCTCCACCATCAAACTGGGCCATGTGTTGGCGGGGGCTTCCCTCGCGAGGCAGCGCACCGCCCCCTTCATCAGATCGAATCATCATTGTGCTGCGCCCACACCGGCGCCGCCGCCTCGTGCGATTCGACCCCGCGAAAGAACGCATCGCCCAGCACCTTGTAGTCCGCCGTGCCCGGCCCCTGCCAGCCCATGAACTTGGGTCGGTGCACAGCAAAGCCGTCGGGTGACTGCGCGTTGCGGTAGGGCACGGCCATGGTGAGCGTGGTGGCAGATGGCTTGGCGTACGAGCGCACCACGATGATCAAGGCGTCCGTGCGGCCCGAGGGCAGGGTGATGAAACCGTCGTACACCATGGCCGCACGCTCCGCCTGGCCCGGGTTCTGGTCCAGGTAGTCCTGCGCCTGGGCCACGCCTTCTTCGAGTTGGTCGGCCGCAAAGCGCAGCATGTTGCGCCCATAGGCCGCCGACTCCTGGGCCAGCATGGGCGTCAGGGGCTCCCCCTCGGCCACGCACCAGATGCCGTGCGCGGCAAAGAAACCTGCGAGTTCGATGGCGCGTTCCATGGGGGCTCCTTCTTTCTCGGTGGGCAGATTGGGACATTCTGCATGAGGAGACGCAGCGTGGCCTTGTACCTCAGTCTTCGCAACCTGCTGCGCGGCCCAACGCGACGGCACAGTCTCACTCATGGTGTTTTGGCTCAAGGGGCTGACCTCGCCTCAGCTCATAGCCGACCCGTGCGAGATTGTCATGCGGGCCTCCTGCCCTGTCAGCCTGAAGCTGGATTTGTGACTGAGCGAGCACGGCCATTGATTGTGATCTGCGCAGCGCAGCAGGGTGTAGAGCAGGGCGGGTCACGGGGATTCCCCATGCTGCATGCTCCAGGTCGGCTGAAGTGCTGGTCTGCTGCCCTTTTCATTTCAACTGCCTTTTGAAGACTCTCCCGAGAGGCTGCTTGCTGTTCGCGCTGGCTTGTTTCAACTCTGCTCACCTAAATGGGTGATGTTTTTAAGCTGCATTTTCTATGCTTTTAACATTTTGTTGCGCTGAGTTCGTGGGATTGAGCAGGTTTGCTTGAGGACTGGGTAAAGTACAGCCGCGCGTCGTGCGTCTCTCCTTGAGTGGATGCGCGGTCTGATGATTTTTCGAGTTATATAAAATTTCTGCTTGGGAGGGACTGTGAATAGTCGCTATTTTGTTCTGTTTGCGCTTTTGCTGTGTGCTCATGCTGGGGGGCATGCGGCCGATGTGGTAATTAGGAAAAATCCGAACATTTACTACACAACTGCTAGTGGAATTAGCCATTGGACTACCAAGTACAGAACCTTGACGGCCGCATTTGCTGATGTCAGGGCAAAATATGCTACTTATAATTCGCCGAACATAACATATGAAGCTTTCGATGTAAGGCCGGAGCCAGGCTATCCCGTTTACAACGGAGTGGCCACATCGTATGTGTGGGATGTTCGTCGCACAATATATCAAAATTCGGATGTATCGACGACCAGAGAGATTATGGCGCATGCCGAGTGTGATCAGGAGGGTGTGACCTATCCTAGTGGCCGGCAATGGTTTTTGATTGAGGACAATCAGAAAAAAGAGTGGCGATGCGAAAGGTATGTTGAGGTGAAGCCTTCACCGCCACCTCCAACGTTTCCCTCAAACAATAGCTCTGGAGGAGGGAATCCGGGGGGTAATACCTGCCCGGCAAGAGGAGGTCCAAGTAAGCCAGGGCCTGCGTTTGATTTTTCCAATGCTAATTTTTCAAAGACTGATGGCGGATCAGTAGGAAATCCTATTTCCCCTGCTACGGGGGATAAGATCCAGGCTGAAGTAGACCATTCCAGTGGGGCTGTTTATGGCCTCCAGATGATCCGGCTATTTCACAGCAGCTGGGTCAAAGATGCTGGCAACGAGAATTCAGGATTGGGGCTTGCGTGGCGCCATAATCACAATTCTTTTTTGAGAAAAGTTAGTGAGAACATCCTGCATGTGGATCTGCCAGGAGGTGAGCGAAATGTATTTGTGCGGGATACTTTTGGTCAAGATCCAGGCCCGTGGAGACTACTCAGTGGTAATAATTCTTTTAATTTCGCGGGAGATGAGTTCGAGCTGCGGAGGGCCTCGGATGGAGTGGTTTTTCTCTTTAAGAGCGGCTTACTGGATTCTGTTACTGAACGGAGTGGCCTGAAGGTTCAGTACACCTACAATGCGAGCAAGCAGCTTGTGCTGGTTCGCAACCATTTTGGCCGCACGCTGGAATTCACTTACGACGGATCGGGAAGGCTTGTCAGCGTTTTGCCATCTGACGGCGTCCCCATTGGCTATTCTTTTGATGCGAGTGGGCGGCTCCAAAATGTGACGTACGGTGATGGGACAAATAGGTCATATCACTATGAAGATAGCCTGAATGCGAATCTCCTTACTGGTGTAAGTATTCAGGGGCAGCGATTCTCTACATTTGCCTATGATCAGAAAGGCCTTGTGGTCAGCACAGAACATGCTGGCGGGGTCAATAAATATACGGTTTCATACCCAAGTCTTGGCTCTTCCGCTTCTGTTGTCGATCCCCTTGGTCAAAGTAGAACCTATAACTACAGTAGCAAAGGTGGTTATTTTGCAGTAATCGGTAGCAATTGGCATTCGGCAACCAGCAACTCGCAAGCCTATACCCGTGTCCAAAATGACCTTGGGCTGATCGAGCGCGAGGGCGACTTCAACAGCGTCTACACCACCTACCAATGGGACACTGCTCGCCGCTTGCCATTGAGCGTGACGGAGGCGTCTGGCCGACCGGAAGCGCGTACCACCACCACAACGTGGCATGCTGACCTGCCCCTGCCTGCTAGCGTTTCGTCGCCAGGGCGCACAACCAGCTATACCTATGACAATGCAGGCAATAGGCTCACCCGGAGCATTGCCGAAGCCAGTTCAGGCGGCTCGGCTCGTACGACCACGTGGACCTACAACGCTGCCGGACTTGTCGCCACGGAAACCGCCCCCAATGGTGGGGTAACGAGCTATACGTATGACGCATTGGGCAACGTCACGCAGAGCACCAATGCCGTAGGCCATGTGAGCGCGTTTACCTATGACATTGGAGGCCGGGTGCTTACTTATGCCGCTCCCAATGGACTGGTGACCGCCTATGCCTACGACGCCCGCGGCCGCATGCTGTCCCGCAGCAGCGCAGGGCAACTCACTACGCTCACCTATAGCCCGGGCGGTCAGGTGCTGACCGCCACGCTGCCGCACGGCCAAATCATCACCTACAGCTACGATGCGGCCCAGCGCCTCACTGGTTGGAGTGACAACCGGGGCAGCACGGGCAGCTATGTGCTCGACAACATGGGCAACCGTATCAGCGAAGAGGTGCGCGGTGGCCAGGGGCAACTGGTCTGGCAGCTCGCACGTACCATTAACAGCCTGAACCGTGTGACGAGCACCAGCGCTGCTGGCCAGAGTGTCAGCTACAAGTATGACTACAACGGTGATCTGTCTAGTGAAACAAATGGCCTGAACGAGACCACCAGCCAAGGCCTGGATGCCTTGCGCCGGGTCAAGAGCATCACCAATGCCGAGAACGCCACCGCTTCGCTGACCTATAACGCGCTCGACGCCGTCACCAGCGTCACCGACCCCAAGAGCGTCACCACCACCTACACCCGCGACGCCCTGGGCAACGCCACGTCGGAATCCAGCCCCGACAGCGGCAGCGAAAGCACCCAGTACGACGCCCTGGGCCTGCCCAGCAGCATCACCAATGCCCTGGGCCAGGCCACCACCATCACACGCGACCTGCTGGGCCGCCCGACCTCCATCGTGCACGCCGGTGGCACCACCACCCTGCGCTACGACCAGACCCCGGCGAGCAAGGGCTACCTGAGCGAGATCGAAGACGCCAGCGGTACCACCACCTACCAGCGCGACGTGCACGGCCGTGTGGTGAGCCAGACCCAAAAGCTCATCAACAACGACACCCGCACCCTGGCCTACAGCTACCACCCCACCACGGGCCTGCTCGCCAGCACCACCTACCCGGGTGGCCAAGTGCTGCAAAACGTCTACGACGCCACCGGCCAGCTCACCGGCCTGACCTGGGCCGGCCAACCCTTGGTCAGCGGTATCACCTGGAGCCCCCTGGGCCAGCCCACCGGCTGGAGCTGGAGCCTGCCCGGCGGCGCAGCCGCCATCCCGGCCAGCCGCACGTACAACACCGCAGGCCAACTCACCAACACCGAGTTCAGCAGCTACACCTACGACGCCGCAGGCCGCATCACCAGCCTCACCCAGAGCCTGATGCAACCGGCCAGCACCGACGCGCAAGCGAACACCGTCACCCAGGCCCCCGCCACGTGGACCGTCACCTACAACCGCGCAGGCCGCATCACCGGCTTCACCAAACAGGTGGCAGCCGGCAATGCAGCCAACACCGTCACCTACACCTACGACGCCAACGGCAACCGCCTCACCAGCAGCCAACAGCGCGCAGGCACCACCACCAACCGCACCTACACCCTCACGGCCAACCGCCAGACCGGCTTCAGCCAGACCCAGACAGGTGCCAGCACCGCCAACACCAGCGTCACCTACCAGTACAACGCCGCTGGCGACCTGCTGAACGACGGCCTGCGCACGTTCCAGTACGACAGCCAGGAACGCCTGGAAAAAGTCACCACCGGCACAGGAATGGACGCCCCCAGCACCCAGTACGCCCACAACGCGCTGGGCCAGCGCGTGTTCAAGACCGAGCCGCTGTTCGCAAGCAGCAGTAGCGGATCAGGCACCGGCAGCACCACCAGCAGCAAAAACCTCAACAACATCCTGGCCGACCCCGAAGACCAGGAAGAGGAAGACAAAGGCTTCATCCAGACCGCCTACGAATTCTTCACCCGCCTGTGGAGCCCCGGCAGCAGCGACGCGCAAAAGCTCGGCTTCGCGTATGTCTACGGCCAGGACGGCACCCTGCTGGGCGAATACGGCATGGGCGGCAGCGCCAGCACCGGCACCACCCAATACATCTACCTGCCCACGGCCAACGGCCCCATGCCCATTGCCGCCATCGTCAATGGAACAGCTTATGCCGTGCACAGCGACCACCTGAACACGCCCCGAAAGTTGACACAGCCCGACGGCCAGGTGGCCTGGCAATGGGCATACAGTGCGTTTGGCGACGAACAACCCACGCTGGGCGCCAAGCGCTTCACCAACGAAACGACGAACCCCACCACGGGCAGCACCACGATCCCCGAGGTGACCTTTAACCTGCGCTACCCTGGGCAGTACTACGACAAAGAGAGCAACCTGCACTACAACTACTTCAGGAGCTACAGTGCGGAGCGGGGGCGGTATACGCAGGCGGATCCGATTGGGTTGGAGGGTGGGTTTAATCGGTTTGGGTATGTGGAGGGGAATGCACTAAATCAAGCTGATCCGAAGGGACTTCAACCCATACCAAAGCCAAGGCCGCCAGTTGGCGTGCCTTGGGGTGGTGCCGCAAATGACCCAATTTTTGGCGGCGGTAGTGGAGGTGGCGGTGGCTGTTATTGCGAAGAAATGAAAAAAATACTGGACCAATATTACTATGCGTATATAAGAATGCTATCGAGGCCAGATTTTCCGGCGATGGCGAAAGCGCAGGCGTGGGCTAGCTATCAGATACTGCGAAGGAAGTACATTGCAGATTGTGGTCCATATACTGAACCCTCTGCTCCATCGGAGCCTCCTCGGGATTTGATAGACGACTTCTACTCAAAGTGAGTTGGTAAATGATGAATGTTTTGAGTCCATTGCATAGATACTTGATCATGGTCAATGGGGAGTTGACCGAGTTGCAAGTTTTGGGGCGGAGTTTGGTTTCCATTTGGCCGGAAATTAATCGGGATTCGATTGGAGAATTTGAAGCTGCTGCAATGGGGGGGGATGCATATGCCGCTACGCTTTGTTCTATTATATTTCGCGGAAATGGATTTAATCAAAAATGTGATTTGGCATTAAAATACGCAAAAATCGCGGCAGCCTCCAATTTTCCCCCAGGGCTGGCTGAGCTTTCATACTGCTATGAGTATGGTTGTGGCACTGAAGTTGATTTGGGGTTGGCTTTGGATCTTGCTGTGCAGGCATCTCAAGGGGGCTATGGGATGGCGGCATGCAATTTGGCACTTCAATACGCTAGTGCTAGCCCTTTTGGTTTTGATGGTGCAAAAGCCATGGATTATGCGGGGCTTGCATACGAGTCTGGCGAGGCGTATGGTGGGTATTTGTTGGGGTTGTGGTATGAAGAGGGCGTAATTATAGATAGAAGCTTGTTGTTGGCCCGAATTTGGTACAAAAAAGCGGCAGTAGAAGGAAGTGGCCTAGCTTGTCTGCGTCTGGTTGCTGCGTATACTCAAGGAGACTTGGGTTTGCCAAAAGATAAAAAAATGGCATCAAAATTTTCATCGTTAATGGAGTCGATGAATACAGCCTAAAGGCGTTGGAAATTTTGGAGGATTCAGGCCTTGTATTTTGCCCGATAAAAATAACGGGACGCTTCGCGGTCCATGCATTGTGGATCGCGCGATGCAAGGGGGAGGGGTCAGGTCTTGCCTTTTGCCCCCCATGCTATTAGTGGTCTGGCAATGGGCCTACAGCGCCTTTGGCGACGAACAGCCCACGCTGGGCGCCAAGCGCTTCACCGATGCAACAACCAACCCCACCACGGGCAGCACCACCATCCCCGAGGTGACCTTCAACCTGCGCTACCTGGGGCAGTACTACGACAAGGAGGGCGACCCTGGATGCGGCAGTTGAATGCGCCCGAGGGTGCCGTGATCGGCGTGCCAGGCAAGGCGTGAGGACGCGGCGCACCGTTGTGCGCAAGGACGAGCAACGCAGCCTGGCGCGGCGAGCGCGGTGCCATCGGGTGCATAGCGCCTTGTCAATCGCCCAACTGGGGTGCCCAGGGGAGCTATATCCTGCTTGCGTCAATGCGGTCACTGGAGGACACTGGCGCGGTCAACTGCCGGATCCAGGGTTGGGCACTACAACTACTTCCGCAGCTACAGTGCGGAGCGGGGGCGGTACACGCAGGCCGATCCGATTGGGCTGGATGGTGGGTTCAATCGGTTTGGGTATGTGAGGGGGGATGCTCTTAGCAGCGTAGATTTTTTAGGGCTTTCAGAAGAAACACTTCCGCTGCCGCTGGTACTGCCGATTTGTGCAGCCAATCCAGTAGCCTGTGGAGGCGCCGGAGGCCTAGTTCTTGGTGGGATAATTTATCCAATTGTCGAGCCTGTAATTACTAAAACTATTGAGTGGTGCGCCAATCAGTACGATTGCATCTTGCTTGAGCAGCAAATAAGGGCGCTTGCTGATGAAATTCGATCAAGGTACTTTGAGCTGCTTAGGGATAGGAAGGATCTTTATAATAAAGCGCATATAACCAGAATTAACAGGCGTGATGGAACTTGGATTGGGCATAAAGGTCAAATGGGCGAGAAGATTGCTGCGCTAAAAAAATTGATTGAGCGTGCTGATTCGTTAGGGTGTAAGGTGAATCCATTGGATAGGCTGCTTGTGCAATTGGGCGAGCCTCCAGTTAGGCCGGCGAAATGAGTCAGATTGCTCAATTCCCTGCACAATTGCCGTCGCTTCTGGCCTTGTGGAAAGAGGTTCATGTATGAAGGGTGTGTATACGAAAATTCAAAGCGGTGAGCAGCATGCACTGGCAAACGCTTGGGTCAAAAGATACGAGGAGATCGGGAGTTATGGGAGCGACCCAGACCTAAAAGTACAGACTTTTTGGGTCTACGAAGCTTTTAGTGATGCCGTGCAGAATGATCCAGAATTGGCGTGGGCATTGATCTTGGCAGTGCTTGAATTGACCAATAACGACTACGTTCTTGACAATCTATCCGCGGGGCCGTTGGAGGATCTTTTGTCTATGCATGGAGCTGCATTTATTGATCGTGCTGAAGTTCGGGCAAAGACGGATCCTGATTTTAAGCGGCTATTGAGTGGGGTTTGGAAGGGAGGGCGAATGTCAGATGAAGTCTGGATGCGAATCGAGAAAGTTGTGTCGAACGACTAAGGAAGGTCTGCAAAGCCTCCACGCTTGGTCTTCTCCAGCGCCAGGCATCCAGGAAAATGGCGCCATGCAGGGGGCTGGCCTTGTCTTTTGCCCTCTGAAAATCCCCCCCATCCATCACCAAGCTGAGCCGTCAGTTTGCAGAAATTCTGAAAATGGTAAGATCATAGCGAATCGAGTTCCCCGGTGCCATCTACCACGTGACCTCGCGGGGGACCGGCGTGAGCCCATCGTGCTGGACCATGATAATCGCGAAGACCTGCTGATCGTTTTGGGTCAAGCGCTGCATCGGTTTGATGCCCTCGCACTGGCACCGCAGGGATAAAGGGGTCAGGTCTTGCCTTTTGCCTCCCGTGCTATCAGTGCTCTGGCAATGGGCCTACAGCGCCTTTGGCGACGAACAGCCCACCCTGGGCTCCAAGCGCTTCACCGACGCAACCACCAACCCCACCACGGGCAGCACCAGCATCCCCGAGGTGACCTTCAACCTGCGCTACCCAGGGGAGTACTGCGACAAAGAGAGCGACCCTGGATGTGGCAGTTGAATGCGCCCGAGGGTGCCGTGATCGGCGTGCCAGGCAAGGCGTGAGGACGCAGCGCACCGTTGTGCGCAAGGACGAGCAACGCAGCATGGTGCGGCGAGCGCGGTGCGATCGGGTGCATAGCGCCCTGTCAATCGCCCAACCGGGGTGCCCAAAGGCGCCATACCTTGCTTGCATCAATGCGGTCACTGAAGGACACTGGCGCAGTCAACTGCCGGATCCAGGGTTTGGCACTACAACTACTTCCGCAGCTACAGTGCGGAGCGGGGGCGGTATACGCAGGCCGATCCGATTGGGCTGGATGGTGGGTTCAATCGGTTTGCCTACGTGAATGGAAATCCGTTGAGTTTTGTTGATCCGATGGGACTTACCCCGAGCGCATGCAGTGATTGCTCAAATCCTGATCCCAAAAAACCTTGCTATATAAATTGCACTGACGCGGGAGGTTGCGTTGATTGTTGTCAGGCAAGACACCAGAAGAGAATAATGCGTGGAATGTCTCCAGCCAAAAGTAAAGCTTTGTTTGATCGATGCAATTTGGGTTGCAATGGAAACCCGCCTCCTTCCAAGCCGAATGAAGAAGCACCATGAAATTTACGAATACAAATTACGATAAGTCAATTGCGGCTATCGGGTGGATATTTGTAGGTGGTGTAGTTTTTTTTATTTACTTCTATACTTTTCTTGTCCTATATGCGTTTACTCCATTTTTGCCATCAAATTTTTTGACTGTAAGTCATAAAGTGTTTGGATGTTCTGTATTAATTTCAGATCTCTCGGCTGTCTGCAAATTTACCAATTTCATTTTATTGGCGCTGCATGAGTTGACTCATTATCTGCTATTTTTATCTATTTTTTGTTTGCTATTTCATGGTGCTCTAAAATTGAGAAAAATTAATTTCTCAGTTGAAAATTTTTTATATTTTCTCGTCGGTGTTTTGGTGGTTTGGCTAATTTTTTTCTTGGTGCCTTTGATTTTTTCCGTGGTGGAAAGTGGAAATGAAATTTCTATTAATTCTCTAATTTTTAATATTGGGGAGCTGTTTCTTTTCCTGTGTGCGGTATTTTTTTTGGGCAGGCGCCGTAGAGGTTATGGGATTTCTAAGACGAGTAGTTAGCAGGCGGCTGAATAAATTCTCATCGTCCTCGGAGTTTTGCGTGATCCCACGCTAGGCTCCAAGCGCTTCATCAATGAAACCACCAACCCCACCACGGGCAGCACCACCATCCCCGAGGTCCACCTTCAACCTGCGCTACCCGGGGCAGTACTACGACAAGGAGAGCGACCCTGGATGCGGCAGTTGAATGCGCCGGAGGGTGCCGTGATCGGCGTGCCAGGCAAGGCGTGAGGACGCGGCGCACTGTTGTGCGCAAGGACGAGCAACGCAGCATGGTGCGGCGAGCGCGGTGCTATCGGGTGCATAGCGCCTTGTCAATCGCCCAACCGGGGTGCCCAGGGGAGCCTTATCCTGCTTGCGTCAATGCGGTCACTGGAGGACACTGGCGTGGTCAACTGCCGGATCCGGGGTTTGGCACTACAACTACTTCCGCAGCTACAGTGCGGAGCGGGGGCGGTATACGCAGGCCGATCCGATTGGGCTGGAGGGCGGGTTCAATCGGTTTGGGTATGTGGAGGGGAATGCTCTATCTTTTATTGACCCGTTCGGACTGGCTTCAAGCCCAAACATGCCTATAGGGAAACCGCCTGAAACCTCTCAATCGTGTGGACTATGGGATGTAATTACGGCGGGAGGTAAGAAGACCCGTCGGGTCAAATGTCATGAGCAGATGCCGACTTATCAAGCATGTCGCGCATGCTGTCAAGCAAAAGCTCAGGCGGGAAATTATCTTGAAATTGGTGCCTCTTGTGAGGCGGATTGTGATTTAACCCCTTTGCCGGGCAATCCTTATAATCCATCGGATCCGAAAAAATGATTCAGGTAAAAAATAATTTTATCGCTGGTTCTGTTGTGATATTGATGTTTCTTTTGGGCGTGATGCTGGGGTATGGTGTTGCATTTAATAGGTTTTCAGCGGCGATTGAAGGTCAAGCAATTATTGATATCGCCCGGAATTTAACTATTGTTCAAAAAATTAAAAATACACCTGATTTTAATATTGTTAGGGCTGATATTGATTTAAATATTCATCGCCACCTGTTGCAGGTAGATTTGAGTGATGGTGTTTCTTGCGACAAAAAGGATAATTCGTATAAGAAAAATACAATACTCAGGCTAAGTGAGTATTGGCGCGAACACCCTCCGTTTGAAGGGTTGGCTGCTGAATTGAAAAATAGTCCTGAAACCATTAATTCTCTGAGAGTGGTTCGTGAGTCGTTGAGTCTTTGGGGGACTAATTGTTGATTTGAATAATGCCGCTGTTGCTCTGTGAGAATTACTTGGAGGTCTCAGAGTTGAAGTGCAACACCTGAGCTCTACTGTACTTGCCCATCACCTCAGGCTCCATGCCAATCACGGCAGTGTTCAAGCACGCAGCACCGAAACCATGACCATCTCATTCGTGGCCATTGCAGAGCGCGATCTGATATTCGTTGGATCTGATGGGCATCAGACCCCTGTTCATGTGGCCGTTGGGGCTCCGTACGCGGATGCTAGAACAGCAGGTATGGAGAAGTACGCGGCCTGTCTTGTCCTTACGTGCGACGACCCAGAGCTTACTACCGAGATGTTTGGGGAGGATGAGATGGAGGCGCTGGTTGCGGCGTTGGAGTTCGTTGAATCGTTTCTGCAGAACCTGGTAAGGGTCTATGGAGGCAAACTAACTACGCCCGATGGCACACCTTTTGATCCGGCAGGGTCAATGTTGTTGAAGGAGTCTCGAAAGCGAGCTTCTCGCAATGCATAACGCCTAGAGTTTTGCCGTCGACCCAAAAATGACCTGTGCCATAGTGTTGATTAAAAACCGATGCAGTTTGCGGGGGTAATCGGTTTGGATATGATGCTTATTGCTATTTATTGAGATACAGCATGGATGTCAATTCGCTCGAGGTAGGTGCAACTTACTATCGAATCACATACGCGGACGTAGCTCACACGATGCCGGGCATTGAGCCAATGGTATATGCAGGTATGAACCTATTCGACCCACCTCCTGACGGCTCGGCCAGGTACTACTTCCAGGATGCGGTCTCTGTCGTGCGGTTTGGATTGGGCACCCAGTTGGGGCAAGAAATGCAACCCATTGGCGAGACGTCCGATCTGAGCCCTGACAATGGCGAGGGGCGCGTGTATTGGGGGCATGAGGCGCAGGAGATTGGCGTGGCGATAGTTGACCTACTGGCTCTGCCCGCCGTGGTTGATGGGGCTATTCAACGCGCCAAAGCGTTGGGCTTTCCGAAGCTGTCGAAGGCAAAAGGAAAGTGGGTTTAGCGAAAAAAACGAGTACGAGCAATGGCCTGTGCCTGCCCATCGCCTCAGGCCCCGTGCCGATCAATCGCGGCAGTGTTCAAGCATGCGTGAGTGCAACGTCAATGAGATGACTTGAGGAGGCTATGGCCAAATCTGGAAAAATCAAATACAAGCCCGGTGACATCGTCACCATCCCCCTGCCCGAAGCCCGCTTCGCCTACGCCAGAATCTTCGAAGACCACACCTTCGGCATATTCGCGCACTGGTCGGCAAAGCCCGAGCCTTTGGCGCAAGTCGCGACCCACCCGATCGCGTTCTTTGTCTCCGGCACCGACTCGGCGATCAAGGACGGCACCTGGCTGGTGGTCGGGCATGTGCCTTTCCAGGATGCCGAAGCTTCGTTCCCGCCTCCCGTGGCGATCTGCTATGACTACGACAGCAACACCTGGACCATGGGGCGGCCCATGGTCACCCACAAAGGGACTGAAAAGTTCGTGACCGCCAAGGAGGTCGCGGGGCTGGACCGGCTGCTTTTTTGCCACAAGCCAGCGCTGGTCGCCGCCACGATTGTGGACCGCCTGATCGATGGCAACCACGCGTACTACAAGGTGCGCCCCAGTGGCAGTAGCAGCAGTGCTGCTGCTGCGCCCGCACTGGCACCGCAGGTGATGCAGGTGGCCCCCAACCCCTCCACCACAGGCCCCTGGGGCGCCAGAGCGCAAGAAAACGACGACGCGAGCGACTGGCTGGCCGGGCTGGAAGAAGAGCCAGGTCTTGGCCTTGGCCGCATCGACGAAGCCTTCGACCAGGTTCTCTCAGCCGAGCCCTCCGCCTACCTGGAGGTCACCGAATGCGCAGAGGTGGTCGCCGCGGCCACCGTGCTTGCCAAGATGCATGGCCTGGCTTTCGCTGCCGACATCGCCAGCGACGAATGTATGGCTGCGCTGGCCAAACGGGCCAAGAGGCGGTCGCCCAAGAGCACGGCGGCCCTGGTGCAGCGTGCCTTGCTGGCACTGGCTGCGGTGCAAGACCCTGAGCGTTCGGAGTTGCGTGGGCTGATGGTGACGCAAGAGCACGCCGATTTGGGCGCCGCCTGGAGCAAGCGCATGGGCCAACTGGTGCGGGGGCTCAAGGCGGCTCACCGGCGCTTGGCATCTGCATGAAGGGGCCCTGCAGCCCGCTACTGGGGGCGAGCAGTGCCACTGTGTGTGCAGCAACAACGGCGGCCTTCCTAATCCATACAACCCAAGGCGATGAATGACACACAAGCCAGGACTTGATCGAAATGGTAAAGAAGTGAAGCGAGGAGATCATGTTCGCTTGCTTCATATCCGACCGTCTATTCTCAAACGGCTTGCTGGATCCGAGCATTCAGACGTTTCGTCCATGCTCAATCAGGTTCTTGAAGTATTTGATGTGTATGACGACGGTCTCGTGTGGGTCAGCCTAAGCTGGCAACGAGAAGATGGAAGCACTGAGTTTCATTCGATTTCCGTCGATCCGGACGCCATAGAACTCGTCAGAAAGTAATCAATTTTGTTATGCCGATGAAATCCGCCAGGCTAAAATAAGCACAAATTTTTATATATGAAATCACTCTCTGCATTGCTCAAGCTTCAGTTCTTTGTAGGATTCGTTGGGGCATTGGTCTGGACCCCATTGTTGTATGTGGTGGAGCTATTTCGGGGGGATCTCAGTAGCTTTGCATCTTCCGTTTGGATGGATCTGGTGATGGCTGTTGTGGGGGCATTTATTTTGGGCGGAGTGTTTTTGTTGATGGGACTGGCCGCCTATCCAGTGCTGAAGTTCTTGCAGCGCCGAGGCCTGGTTCAGGACCTGTTGCAGGAAGACCGCGCATAGGTCGGCCATGCACCACAACCCCAACCATATTGCCGCAGCTCTTTTCATGTTCAGCGGTGCACTCATCGGGGCCGCGGTCATGGCTTGGCTCATACCCGCAAGGGAGCGCGGCTTGTTGGATCTGAGGGTGGGGTTGGCAATGGGGGCGCTCATCGGATATTTGGGGTTTCGCGTCATTGCCTATTTCGTTGATGTGCGCAGCGAGCCAAGGGGTGCTGCTGTGGATCGCAAAAAGGCATGAAAAATCTACTGCCCAGCATGCTCGTCATTGCGTCTTGCGCGCTGAGCGGCTGTGACCAATCCAGCACTGCGCCGCCGAGCAGCATCGCACCCGCTGCTCCCACGCAGACCGCATCGGCGCCCGTGCAGAGCCGTGCGCCAGCGGAGTCCAACGTCAGCGAAGCGCGCTTGCTGGACGACCTTCGGTCCCAGGATTTCGATCGCGTCATCCGGACCATGAACGATGCCAAACGCGCGCAGTATGCAGGCCATTTGACGCCCATCTTTGTCGGCTTCTGGAACGGCACGGACCTGCGCGGAGTCGACCCCAATTTCCTGAACCATCCGCGGATCCGGATCGAAATCGCAGATGTGCTCGCACAGCAGGAAAAGAACGGCTACCAGGGCTTGGACAAAGCCGCTTTCGCCCAGTATGCGCGGGGCTTGATTACCTCGAACGATACGCAGGTCGCCAACCAGGCCATGCTGGTGCTTGGCATATCGGGCAGCGCTGCCGACATGTCGCTGCTGGAAGGCATGGCCGAGGACATTGCAGAGAGCCGGTTTCGTGCGGCCGTTATTGCCTTGGCCCACAACTGCAACACCACCAGTGCGCTCCTTGACAAGTTGCAGGCCCGTTTGAACGAGACCTGGCGCAAGGATTTCCTGGCGGAGACGCGTGAAAAGTTCGGTCCGTTCCGTGTCTGTCCGTCTCGTTCGGCCGGATGAATAACCTCCTGGGGCTGGCTCGATGCAAACTGTGCAAGCTCAGTTCTCGCCTGGTCCCTGACAACCATGACGCTGCGTGACTTCAAATTTCTTGTGGTCGTGCTAGGTTGCATTGGTGCAAGCCTTTTCTTCCTTTCATGGGCCATGCAGACCCTCTGGATCGCGTCATTTCAAGGCCAAGACAACGCGGGGCGCGCTGTGTGGTTTTACAGCCAGGTCGCGGCGGGCTTTCTTTTCACGATGGGCGGGCTTGGAGTTGCCTGGAAATGGTGGAAAGACCTGCCAGGCAGCAAGCGCCGAAATGTGGGCGCTGTACATGATGCCAATGGGCGGCAAGACCCGTGACGGAGTCGATGCACAGGTGCAGGGAGATCTCACACAGCGCGAGATGCCGATGACCGGCGCAGCAATCTACCCTCACAGGTGCCCCCCATGATCCCTGCACACCACCGCCTGATCCCCCTGAGCGCAGCCATCGCCGAATTTGGCCTCGCGGCGCTGTTCCACCGCGATGGCAGCTTCGACGACATGGAAGACACCATGGCCCACCCCTTCGGTTCGCCCCATGCGGACGGTCCGCTGATGGCCCTGGTGTTCGACGGCGACACCTGCCTGGACGAGTCCTTCGACGCCATGGCCGCTGGCGCCAAGCGGCGCGGCCACATGGACGGCACGGCCACGCCGCTGGAGGAACTGCTGGAACGCGCCTGCACCGTGGTCGTCAATGGCAACCTGCAGGCGCCGCGCATCGACACGCGCGGCTGCCAGGCGCTGTTCGTGTTCGGCAGCGTGCGCTGTGGCGCCTTCGAGTTCTGGCAGGGTGATCTGGCCTGGATCACGGGCGACCTGGTCGCCTCGCGCGCCGTGCTGGCCACTGCGCACCATGACGACCCGGACCGGGCCGACTACGGGGGCCGCAGTTATGCCTGCGTGCAGGGCAGCGTGCAGGCCCCGCGTGTGCAGACCTGGTTCATGCACCTGGGCAACCTGAACTGGCGCGAAGGCAGTGGTGCGGAGTTGCGCGAGGACGAGGTGTACGCCGGCCGCGAGCACCTGTGGAAGACCGACCCGGTCTGGCTGCGCAGCAACGGCATTGAATAGCGCCATGGGCGTGCTGGGGTCGCAGGCTCGTCAGGTGTAGTCGACTGCCTGGGTTCCACCCTTTGAATTCCAGCCGCGAGCCCTGTCGACCGGGCCACTGGCATATCTTCGGCCAGCGCCTTTTGGATTGGGCAGAATGGAAATATCGCGGAGCGCCTTATGGAAGAACGGACTGAATTGGCAGCGCACCACCATGTGGGTGTTGCTGTGGACGGGGCAACTGCAGGCGGAGTGGAACTGGTCCCAGCGCAACCTCAGACGGATGGCAACTGGCTACTGCTTCGATCCCCTTTGTATGCGTTGCAATTGGCGGCGGGAGACACCATACGACTTGCTGACAACGAGGCCGGTGCATTTGAAGTCATTGCGCGGGGTGGCAATGTCGCTGTTCATTTTTTTCTTGCCGAGAGCGAGTCTGACGACCTACAAGCAACGGCAAGTGCAGTGAACAGGCTCGCCCCTGAAATTGCCCGGTTGGGCGGGCGCTTGGACGGACAGACTGCTGGGCTGATCGTCTACACCGTTCCCGTTAAGGCCGGCTTTTCTGCCATCGAAAATGTCCTTGCCGCGGCTGTCAGTGAGTTTCCGGGCGCTCAATGGCAATATGCAAACGTCTATGACACGACGACGGGCGAGCCGTTGCGCTGGTGGGAGTAGTTTGTTACCGCCATCAAGGCGTGCACAACTGCCTCATCCCACCCGCAGAATTCACCCCGCTTGCTCCGTAGGCTGCGCTGCAGGAGCTTCCTCCGCCACACCCCCCGCCTGCACCCGCATCAACTTCTTGCGCACCATCTGGATATGGTTGCGCAGGGCATACAGCTCGTCCGCATACGACAGCGGCACGCTGATCTTCTCGACCTGGGCCTCCAGCCCGTCCAGCGCCTTGAGCATGTCGGGGTGGCCGGCGGGGTTGCTCTCCAGGGTGTCTTCGATCTCGCGCAGGCGGCCGTACCAGCGGAACACGCGCGAGCGCACGCGGAACTGGTACAGCGGCGGCACGATGCGCGACAGGGGCAGCAGCACGGCGATCAACAGGCCCATCACCAGCCACATGCGGTCGATCAGGTTGGCGATCCAGAACGGCAGGTAGCGCTGCATCATGGGCACGGGCTCGTTGATGGCGCGCTCGCCCTCCTTGGCAATGGGCAGCTCGCTGTGGCGGGTGCTGGGGAACTCGCGCGCGCGGTTGAACCAGCTGGCACCGCCGTGCAGCTTCTGTGCGTTCTGGGCAAACAAAGTGAGCAGGGCAGGGTGGGTGCCGTCGCGTGCCAGCAGTGAGGTGGTGGTGGCCACCAGGCGCGCGTCCAGCGGCGGGATGTTGCTGGCCAGGTCGACCACGCCGCGCGGCAGGGTCACGGGCGTGAGGTAGGGAAAGCGCCGCGCATACGCCTCGTGCTGGGCAAAGTCCATCAGGTGCACGCCGGGGGTTTGCAGCAGCATCTGCACCATCAGCGATTCGGGGGCCGAGGCAAACACCAGGGCATCGAGCTTGCCGTCCAGGAAAGCCACCGTAGCGGGCGTCTGCTCCAGTTGCGACAGGCGCACCTGCTTGAGCTCCACGCGGTTGGCCTCGAGCAACTGCTCCATCAGGCGCGGCACGCCGCTGCCCTCCGACCCCACGTTCACGCGCAGGCCGCGCAGCTGGCGCAGGTTGTCGAGCCGGCCCGCGGCGTTCACACGCAGGGCCGAGTCGGCGCGGTAGAACAGCCAGATGGGCTCGACGAACAGGCTGCCCAGCGAGGCCAGGTTGTCCGGGTCGTCGGGCAGCAACTCGGCCGTGCCGCCCTGCACAAAGGCCAGGTCGGCCTCGCCATCGCGCAGCAGCTGCAGGTTGTGCGACGAGCCCGCGCTGGGCTTGAGCACCACTTCGATGCCATCGGCCGCCAATGCCTTCTGGTAGCGCTTGCCGAACTCCTCGTACGCGCTTTGCGCCGGGCCGGTGGCCAGCGTCACCGACTTGGGCGGGTTGGGGTTGAGCCACCAGTAGGCCGCGATCAGCAGGCCCACGGCCAGAAAGGCCAGCGGGCCGGCCGAGACGATCAGGTCGCGCAGCGTGAGGAAGGTGTTGCGTAGGGCCTGGGGCATGGATGGGGGACTGGTGGGGTGTTTGGAGAGAAGGCAGCAACTGCGCTGGCCCGGGACGATTTGCCATGGGCCCGCAACCCGCGAACTGCGCGATTATCCGTGCAGGCAATTGCTGCAAAGGAGTCGAGGCGCACCGAAAGGTATCCGTTTGCGCAGCACAGGGCTTCACCCACAAAGACTCTGCGTCTACAGTGCGAAGATAGATGGTGATTTGTTCAACGCTCTTTGTTCCCGTGGACGACCAGTTGCTGTCGCTGCACGCTGCTGTCTGGCTACCATGACCGCTCAACTCGACTACTTTGTCGATGAATGGATTGTTGGCCAGTCCCATAGTGGCGTGGAGTCTGAACAATACCAAAGCCGGCAACCCTTGATGCTGGAGGTGATGCGGTGGCCCGATGACCAGCCCGAGCGAGCTTGGCAGTTCATCCTTGCCGTCATCGCCCGCAAGCCGCCGCCACAGGTTCTGGCGATTTTGTCGGCTTTGCTGCTGGAGGACCTGCTGACTGCGCATGGCCCGCAGTTCATTGAACGAGCGGCGCATCAGGCCGCCGTGTGCGGCGTGTTCAAGAAGCTCCTTGGCGATGTATGGCTCGACTCCGAAGACACGCTTGTGTGGCGCGAGGTGTACGCCATTGCCGGGGTGGAACCGCCGTTTCCAGAGGGCTGGCGAGATGCGTTCCCAGAAAGAAAACCTGCGCCAGATGCCTGAGCATTCCACACCCGCCGCGTCCGCTGCCCTTGCCGCCATCGGCGCCTACCAGCGCTACGTCTCCCCGTACAAGGGCTTTTGCTGTGCCCATCGCGCGCGCACCGGGCATGCATCGTGCTCGGAGTTTGCCCGGCGTGCCATCGAGCGCTGTGGGCTGCTCGCGGGTTTGCGTCTGCTGCGGCGCCGGTTTCTGGCCTGCGCTGCGTCCTACCGGGCCTTGATGGCTGCTGGGCCGAAAGCGCCGGATACCGAGCCGCTCAACGAACCATGCCCCCTGTTCACCCTGCGCAATGCCAAGTGCTGCGGCGGCACCTCGCTGGCCTCGTGCTGGCCATTCATGTAGGCACTGCTGCACGAAACCGGTTACAGATTGGCGGGCGGGCCTGAGCCGCAGGGGCGCGCACCATGGCAAACTTGCGCCACCACCTGGGGCATTGTCGACACAAGATGAGCATTTTGACCCGCGAGAACCTCCGCAACGGCACCTTGCGCAGCCGCATGGCCATGCCCGAAGGCACGGCCTGGTCCAACGAGCGCATCGATGCCTCGTTTGCCGAGACCTGGGGCCAGCGGCCCGCGGGGCCGGTCTGGGTGTTTGGCTATGGCTCGCTGATCTGGAACCCGCTGATGCCCTTTGAGGCGCAGCACACGGCCACGCTGCAGGGCTGGCACCGCAGCTTTTGCCTGCGCTCCATCTCCGGCCGGGGCAGCCCCGAGCGGCCGGGCAGGGTGCTGTCGCTCATGCCGGGCGGCTTTGTGCAGGGCGTGGCACTGCAGCTGCCCGAGGCCGAGGCGCAGGACGAGGTGCGCATGCTCTGGACGCGCGAGATGACCGGCGGCGGCTACTGGCCGCGCTGGCAGGCCGTGCAGCTCGAAGATGGCCGCAGCGTCACCGCCATCACCTTCGTGGCCAACCCCGAGCACCCGCAGCACGAGCACGATGCCTGCGCCCAGACCGTGGCCCGCCTGGTGGCGGTGGCCAAGGGCGTGTTCGGGCCCAACATCGACTACGTGCTCTCGCTGCACCGCGCGCTGCGCGAGCGCGGCCTGCATGACCCCTATGTGGACGCCATCGTGCAGAACATCGAGGCTGCCGCTGCCGCGGGGGGCTGAGGACGCGCCGGACAAGCAAACACGGCCCTCCTTGCTTTTCTTCTCTTTTTGCTCTTTCCCTGCCCATGCCCCTTCGCCCCCTCACTGCCGGCAAGCTGCTGGCTGCCGTTCTGGTGCTCGACGGCCTGCTCGCCCTGGGCTTTGGCCTGGCCTCGTGGTGGGCGCCCATGGCGACCTTCGGCACCATCGTCGACATCCGGGGCGCGGGTGCGCCGGGGCTGGTGCTGGCGGCGCTGTCCAGCCTGTCCATCCTCTACGTGGTGGTCGGCCTGGTGTGCCTGGTGGGGGCTACTCTGCCACCGGTGTACCGGCGCCGGCTGGCGCTGGTGATGGCCGTGAACCACGCCTGGGCCGGTGCCAAGGGGCTGCACGAGGTGGGCCAGGCCTGGCTCATCGGCAACCCCTGGCCGGACATCGCCATCCACTCCACCCTGGTCGTCGCCTATGCCCTGTTGGTGACACTGGGCCGCATGCGTGATGAAAACGCCGCCGCCCCCGCCCCTGCGCCAGGGGCCGCCGGCAAACCTTGACGCCCGCCGGGCCTGGAGCCTACGGGCCTGACCGGGCCTGGCGCACACGGTAGACTTCGGCACCTCCCATCCAATCTGCCTCAGCCCCATCGCCTGCTCCATGCCCATTCGTGCCGCCATTCCCCGCCGCAGCCTGCTGGTCTCCGTCAACCCCGGTGGCAGCTGGTCTGGCGCCGACGAGGGCACGCCCGGCGCCGAAGACGTGGATCTGCGCTTTCAGATCACGGGCGAGGAGGGCCGGGGCGTGCTGCTGGAATACGCCTCGCTCGACGGCCGCCTGGCCCCGGCAGACCACTGGTTTCCCACCTTGGACGAAGCCCAGGCCTTTGCAGCCGATGCCTTTGGCATCGAAACCCACGAATGGGCCGCCTGAGCCCAGGCTGAGGGCTGACAATATGCCGTCGCTCACCTGATTTTTGGCCTCCCCGCAAGAAGACCTGCCGATGACCCAGCCCACCGACCCCTACGACCCGGCGGAAACCACCCAGCCCGCGGCCCTGGCCGCCGACTATGCGGACACCACGCAACCCGCGGAGCTGGACGGATCTGGGGGCTCCCCCGGCGCAGAGCCCGATCAGGACGCCCCGCCCGAGGTCGTGCGCCTGATCGCCGCGATCACGGCCATCCCCGGCGTGACCCAGGCGCAGCTGGACAACACCTACCTGCCCGATGTGGCGCTGGCCGACCTGTCGCTGCCCAATGGCCCGCACGCCGACCTGCCCATCGCCGCACTGCGCCGCTCGAGCGGTGCGCTGGGCAATGAGCTGCTGCTGTCGCTGGAATTCCGCATCCAGCGCAACGAGGGCGGGCTGCGCGCGGCGGAATTCCTCTCGTGGTGGGTGCGCGAGCAGTCGCGCCTGGGCGAGAACATGCAGCTGCGCACCCTGGGCCAACCCCCCATGGTGGCGGGCGAGCAGCAACTGGGCCGCACCCTGCGCTTCACCATCGACTGGTTTTACACCGACACCTCCGAAGACATGGCCAACGTGCTCAGCGCCATCGGCGGCAAGGCGCTGGCGCTGGAGCTGGCGACCGAGATGTACAAGGATGCGTTTTAGGGCATGTCATCATTCATTTCGCCCCCGCGAAAGCCTGCAGCGCGGTGCAGTGCAAGGCGCCCTGAGTGCCGCGTAGCCCAGCTACGCAAGCGAAGGGCAACGCCGCAATGCGCCGCGCTGCAGGCTTTCCCTTCGGGCTGGCCCCGGCATGCGGCGTCTGCTTTGTCGCGCGGCTTGCCCATAGTCCACTATGGGCTGCGCCGCGCTTCGCGCATCCATCCGCATGCCGGGGCCAGCGCGGGGGGGAAATGAATGGTGACACGCCCTAACATCCCACCGCCTTTGGCATGCTGGCGGCGTGCCCGCGCACGGGCTGCCGCATGATCATCTACCCCACCGAACTCATCGCCCTGGGCCTGTGGCTGTTGGCGCCCGCGCTGGCGCTGGGCCTGCTGGTGCTGTATGCCGTGCATGCGCGCTTTGGCGCGCGGCTGGGCCTGCGGCCCTGGCGCGCGGCCAGTCTGCTGGTGCTGTTCGGCATTGCCATTGCGGCGCTGATCCTGCTGTATGCCCCGGCCAGCATGGCCCGGCCGCTGGGGTTGCGCGACATCCGCATCCTGGGCTGGCAGACCTTCTGGGCGCCCGTGGGCTTTGTGGCCGAGCTGTTGGCGCTGCCCGTGGCGCTGTGGCTGGGGCGCGGGCGGTAGGGAGATAGAGCGCTGCTCTAGGCGCGAAAGGTGGCAATGGCCTGCGACACCTGGGCGCCAAACTCCCGGTCCACATTGCGGTCTCTGTAGGGCGACTGGCTGCCCTTCACCCCGGGGGCCGAATAATGGACAGCATGTGCCAATTCGTTCAGGTAGGCATGGCCTTTCTGCGCGTACAAGGCGGTCTCTTGCGCATTGAGCGCAATCAGCACGGTGTATGACACAAAGCTGTGGCTGCAGTGCACATCAAGCAGCCACTGGTCGCCGTGCTGCACGAGGAACCAGCTGGCAGGTTCGTGGTCGATGACGTTCATGGCGCAGGAGAGGGGTCGGGCGGCAGCGGCGCAAATTCGCGCGCCAGCATCTCGCGCCCGGGCAGCACCTGCTGCACGCGGTGCATCACGCGCACAAGCAGCGGGTCGGCCTCGGTCTGCCGCTCGTGGGCCCACCAATTGGCCGACAGGGCGCTGGCTGCATGCAGTGGCGGCGCGGGCCAGCCGGGTGGCGGTGCATGGCCCAGCCAGCTGCGTATGCGCAACCAGCCCAGCAGCTCCATGGCCACCACCATGTCGTGGAAGGCGTCGAAGTCGAAGGTCTCCTCATCGGTCGTGACCCGGGTCTCCTGCTGGTGCGCCTCGGCCGCGGCCTGCAGGGCGGTGCCCAGGGCGGGTGACCCGCTGTCGGCGTGCAGGTGGTCGATCAGCCCCTGGTAGGCCGCGCATGCGCCCGAGGTATCCACCATGTACGGCATGCAGAACGCACTCACGGGCTGGGCCTGCGCGGGTGTGAGCCAGTGCGTGAGCAGCGACAGCGCGAACGGCCCCGACTTGGAGCCCGCATCCTGCAGATGGCCGGCCGCGCGCAGCGCCAGCATGCGCTGGCCCCATTGCGCGCAGCGCAGGCGGTCGCCCACGGCGGCCAGCAGGTAGAGCACCTCGGCCGCCTTGTCGCTTTGGATGTGTGGCTCGCGGATCTCACCGCCCTCCAGCCGCGCGCACTGCACGGCCATGCCCCACAGGCGCCAGGCCGCAGCGCGGCACCAGGCGGGGGCGGGGTCTGTGCCCTGGGCGGCCCAGGCATGGATGGCCTCGGCCTGTAGCCAGTAGCCCATGCTGTCCATGCACACCGTGGAGGGCGAGCGTATATAGCCCGCAGCCTTTTCGGTGTGGGCGTTGGAAAAGCGCCGCACGGGCAAGGCGGCATACTCGGTCAGCGCGCGTTCCGGGCGCTCCAGCAGGGTGGCGCGGTTGCCCGGGTGGGCCAGCCACTGCTGCAGCTTGGCAAGGGCCTTGTCGGGGCTGGTGTTGCCGGGCATCGCTCACCAATCCCGGGCTTGCCCGTGGTCGAACTCCCTGCGCTCTGTCTCGCGCGCGCCCGTGCCGTCCAGGTGGCTTGCCATGCGCACCACCGGGCCGTGCAGGTAGCCCTCCACCAGCGTGCCTTCGCGCCATTGGCGCATGCCGTCGTCCAGGCTCAGCAGCTCCACCAGCCTGCCGGTGCCGCCGGGTGCCAGGTCGCGGCCTTCGGCGTCCAGGCAGCGGGTGTAGCGTGTGCGGCCATCGGCGGCCTGCAGCACGCTGTCGGTATGGGGCTGGCCGCCGGGCCAGTGGCGCTGGTGGCGCTCGTCGCCCTCGCTCGTGCGTTCGGTCAGCAGCTGCAGGCTGCCATCGGGGTAGAAGAACTCCTGGCGCAGCTCCTGCCCGTGCCAGTACACGGCCGAGTTCTGCACGCGCCCGTCGGCGCCCAGAAACTCCTGCACGCCGTGCTGCGTGAGCCCGAGCGAGCGCGAGTCCTGCCGCACCGATTCGCCCTCGCCATTGAAGTTGAAGCTCCAGCTGCCGCTGGCCTGGCTGGGGTAGTGGATCCAGCGCCGGTCGCGGTTGCCAGCCCAGCCCGAGGTCTCGGCCTCCAGCAGCATGCGGTCGCGCGAGAACCAGACCACGTCGCAGCTGCCGTCTTCGTTTTCCAGCACATTCGGCCCCACCGGGAAGCCATCGTCAAAGCGCAGCCGGTGCGCGCCGCCATCGATCACCACATGCTCGATGCCCTGGCCGCGCAGGCCGGGCACGGCCTCGATGGAAAAATAGCGTTCGGGCGCGCGCACGATGTCGGCCTCCAGCGCCTGGCGGATCGCATGGTGGGCGGCAAAGAAGCGCTGCTGCAGCGCCTCGATGTGCCCGGCATGCGGGGCCAGCACGGCGTCGCAGCCGGGGCCGTCCTCGCCATCTTCATCGTCCTCTCTGTCGGCGGCAGCGGTGTAGGCTGGGGCGATGGTGTGCCACAGGGCATGCACCTCCTCGACAAAGGGCAGGGCGCCTGCCAGCGCCGGGTTCTGGGCAATGGAGGCGGGCACCCGGTCGGGGTCGCCGTCCATGGCCAGCAGCACGTTGCGAAAGTACTGGTCCACCCCGCCATTGGAGACCTGGGCATCGAACACGTCGAAATCGACCACCGCGCGCAGGTGCGGCGCCGTGTCGGGCGGCATGTCCCCTTCGCACAGCGCATCGATGAGCGCGGCACTGAAGAACGGTGCGCGGCGCAGCAGCGTGGGCCAGTCCAGGGCGGGCAGGGGGTGATCGGCAGTGCGCATCGTCGTCATGCAGGACTCTCGCGGTTGAGGGGCTGGCCGGCATCCTACCGCTTTGGGCTACATTGCTGCCCACGCCCAACCCGCCCCATGAAACGCCCAAGCACTGCCTTCACCATTGTGGTTTCTGGTGCACTGGTCGTGCTGGCATTGACCGCCATGGGCGCGTATGCCGTCTGGGAGGGGCTCGGCGGCCTGTGCGGCAACACCATCCTTGCCGAAGCCCTGTCGCCCGACCAGCGCCACAAGGGCGTGGTCTTCCAGCGCGACTGCGGCGCGACTACGGGATTCTCGACGCAGGTGTCGATCATCGGCGCGCAGGAGACGCTGCCCAACGAATCCGGCAACGTCTTCACGGCCGACGACAACCGCGGTGCCGCGCCCACCAGCGCCGCGGGCGGGCTGGTGGTGCAGGTGCGGTGGGCGTCGGGCCATGCGCTGGTCATCACGCACCATGCAGGCGCGCGGGTGTTCACGCAGAAGGATGCGGTAGCCGGCGTCGCTGTGGCGTACGAGCAGATACCCGCCAGGTAGCCTGTGGTGCGCCCGCCGGTAGCGGCGCAGGCCTCTCCTGCAGTCCATGGCCTACAGGACCAATCCGGGCCGCTACGCTGGATGCATCCACACCACGATGAAGGTCCTCCGTATGCCATGGGTACTTGCCGCCCGCTGCCTGTTGTTGATGGCCTTGGGCATTGCCAGTGCCGCATGTTCGGCATACTGGTACGCATCGCCATGGCCCAAACCCGCAGGCTTGCCCGCCATGGGCTTTGTGCTGGAGTGGCTGGGCTTTGTCTTTCTCTGGTTCGGGTTTCGCAGACACAGCCCCCTGGTGTGGATGGTGGGGGCATTGGTTCTGTTTCCGCTGGCGCAGGCCCTGGTGCATTGGGTGGCGAGCGAGATGAACCCCAGCGTGGATTTCAAGGGGTGGGGAGGCTTTCAGGCCGTTTTCGTGCTGCGTTTCGTGGCCACCTGCTGGCTGTGCATGGCGGCCTACGCGGTGTTCTTCATCTGGCGAAAGATGCGCGGGCTCGGTGCGGATGTCATCGGCCCGTGAACCTGCGGGCGCTGGCTGTAGTTAGACTGCGCCCATGCCCGCCCAGCCTGCCGACCACCCCGCCTTCGACCTGCCGCGCGCCGCCAGCGCCGGCATGCGCCCGCTGCAGCCGCTCGATGGGGCGTTGCTGCTCATGCACTTTGCCTTTCGCGGGCTGGTGGTCAAGGCCGATGCGTTCCTGGCGGAGCAGGGTTTGTCGCGCGTGCACCACCGGCTGCTCTACGCGGTGGCGCGGGCCGAGGGCATCTCGGTCGGGCAGCTCATCGAACTGCTGGGCGTGAGCAAGCAGGCGCTGCACCGGCCGCTCAAGTTTTTGCAGGACGAGGGCTATGTCGTGGCCCGGCGCGACCCGGTGCAGCACCGCACCAAACGCCTGTCGCTCACCGAGCGCGGCCGCGAGGTGGAGGCCACGGCATCCCGCCACGAGCGCGAGGCCATGGAAGAGGCCATGCGCACCGTCTCCCCCGACGGGCAGGAGGCGTGGCGCGAGGTCATGACCGCGCTGGCACGCATGGTCTGACGACGGGCTAGCTCAGCGCGCTGGCGCCACCATGGCCGTTGCGATCGCCATGTGCGGGCCTGCTGCCGCACCCACCGGGGCGAGAAAGCCCTCGGCAAACGAGAAGTTCTTCGCCGAGCGGACCACATGCGCCTGAAAGGCCAGCGGCTTGTCCGCCAGCGCGAGCGACAAAAACTTGACCGACAGCTCCAGCGTGACCACGACCGGTGCGTCGTACTGCCCGAGGCCGGCCAGCACAAAGGCGGCGTCAAAGCCCGCGGCAATCACCCCGCCATTGATGGCCGCCGTGCCGCCACCGCCCTGCAGGCCATCGCCAAGGCGCGAGAAGGTGATGAGCGCCGACCCCGGTGCCTGGAAGGCGCCCGCAAAGCCGAACCACTGCACCTCCGCGCGTGCATTGAACTGCGCCAGTTGCTCCGCCAGGCGATCAGCGGGAAGGCGAAACGGAACCGTGGGGCTTTGCATGCGGGGCGAATAGGCAAGGGCGTATGTGCTGCCATGCTAGCAGCCGGGGCGGCTCCAGGTGCCTTTCATGCCTTCACCATCAGCGTGGCCGAGGCCATCGCATGGAGCTTTCCATCCGCTCCGCGGATCTCGGCGCTGCAGATGCCCAGGCTGCGCGTCTGCTCCACCAGCCGGCCAGTGGCAACGTAGACAAGCCCTTCCGTCAACGGCCGCACGTACTTCACATTCAAATCCACGGTCGAATACTGCGCGCCCGGCCCCAGGGCCGAGAGCAGGGCCAGCGCGGCCGCGCCATCGAGGCAGGTGGCGGCAAAGCCGCCGTGCACGGCGCCGGCGGGGTTCAGGTGGCGGGCATCGGGGCCTAGAACCTGTTCAAGGCCTTTTTGCAGCCGCGTTGGAGTGCAATCGGGATGAGTGGATGCTTCGGATGCGCCGCATGGGCTCATGCCCATGCAAGCAGCCGGGGCGTCCAATCGCCCGATTTCACTCCAACCCGAAGGGCAAGTCGCTTTTTGGGCGGTCTGCGGCGTTGCGGCGCTTGTTGATAGCCGGGCTATCAACTGCGCACCGCGCCTTGCATCCCATCCCGAAAAGGGACTTGCGCGGCTTCAAAAAGACCTTGAACAGGTTCTTGCTTCCATCGCAATGTGGCCGCGCTCCACGGTGGTAAGCCGCATGGGCATGGTGGTGGCAATGCCCGAGGGCGGGATGCGGCCGGCCTGCATGGCCTGCAGGATCTGCAGGCCGGTGGGGCCCGGAGCGGTGCTGGCTGGGGAAAGGCTGTCTTCAGGGTTTTTCATGTCAACATTATTGACTTGAAGATGAACCCAGGGCAAGCCATGCCCAGCAAACCGCTGTGCTGCGGGGTGGACGACCGCTCAGCCATATTTCGCTGGCGCAAAGCAAAAGTGGTTTTGATAATCGCCAAGCGGCACCTGCAACCAAGATCCTGCCGCCATCAAATCAAACCAACAGGGGTGTCTTCCATGCGTCTTCCACGATCCACCATCCGCAGGCCTGCGCGCCTGGCCCTCGTCACCGCCATGCTGGCCGCCACCTGCGGGCTGGCGGGTGCGGCCACCACCTGGTCCCCCGACCGCCCCACCGAGGTGCGCATCGGCAGCCTGGTGGTGGGGGACAACAAGTACGAGAACGTCGTCGTCACCGTGGGCAGTGTGCTGGGCTTCAGCGCCACGGGGCCCAACCGCAGCTACGACAGCTTCAACCCGTCCAACGGGCAGCTCACCATTGCCACGCTCACCGTGGGCAGCCAGTCCTTCTATGACGTGGTGATCACGCTGGGCGGGCTGGTCAGCGTGGGCGGCGGCGCACCGCTGGCCGCACTGGTGCCCAACGACCCGTTGTTCAGCCGCCAGTGGCACCTCAAGAACACCGGCCAGAGCGGCGCGGGCGGCCCGGCCGCGCTGGCGGGCGAAGACCTCAACGTGGGCAAGGCCTGGCAACTGGCCACGGGCACGGGCATCCAGATCGCGGTGATCGACGACGGCCTCGATATCGCCCACGAAGACCTGCGCGTGGTGGCCGGCAAGAGCTGGGACTACCGCACCAACAGCTATGGCGACCCCTCCTCCTCCACCAGCTCGCACGGCACCAGCTGCGGCGGGCTGGCTGCGGCCATTGGCGACAACAACCTGGGCGTGACGGGCGTGGCCTTCAATGCGCGCCTGGTGGGCTACAACCTGCTGGCGGCCACCACCGGGGCCTTCGGTGCCGACGCCGTGACCAAGGACCTGGCCAGCAACCACATCTACACCAACAGCTACGGCGCGGCCGACAGCAACGGCCTGCTGGCCCCGGCCGACGAGCTGTGGCGCGATGCCATCCGCACCGGCATCACCAGCGGGCGCGGCGGCAAGGGCGCCATCTACACCTGGGCGGCCGGCAACGGTGCGCCCGAAGACCGGTCGGACTACGATGGCCAGGCCAACTTCCAGGGCGTGCTGGCCATCGGCGCGATGAACGACCAGGGCCAGCGCTCCTCGTATTCCGAGCCCGGCTCCAACGTGCTGGTCACGGCCTATGGCGGCGAGTTCTGCAGCACGCAGACGACCACCACCACCGATGTCTCGGGCGCGGGCGGCTACAACGACGGCAACAAGCCCCAGGACATCACCGGCAGCCCCAACTACACGCGCTGCATGAATGGCACCTCGGCCGCCACGCCCCAGGCCGCCGGCGTGGCCGCGCTGCTGCTGGAGACCAACCCCGCACTCACCTGGCGCGATGTGCGCGCCATCTTCGCCCGCACCGCACGCAAGACCGATCCCAACAACACCGGCTGGGTGACCAATGGCGGCGGCCTGCATGTGAACCATGAGTACGGCTACGGCGCCATCGACGCCCTGGCCGCCGTGCGCGCCGCCACCGGCTGGTCGCTGCTGCCCGCGCAGAAGACCGCCACCCAGGCGGCCACGCTGGGCAGTGCCCTGGCCATTGCCGACGACGGCCCGGCCGCCACCAGCAGCCTCACGCTGCAGGGCAGCGGCATTGGCAAGCTCGAGTTTGTGGAGTTGGCCATCACCTCCAACCACACCAACGTGGGCCACCTGGAGATCACGCTCACCAGCCCCGCGGGCACGCGCAGCACGGTGTCGGTGGTGCGCGACTGCAAGGACACGGCGGGCAATGCCGTGAGCTGTGGCGCCGCGCTCGAAGGGGGCTTCACCTTCGGCATCGTGCGCCTGATGGGCGAGGCGGCCGACGGCAACTGGACCCTGTCCGTGCGCGACGGCAAGACGGGCGAGACCGGCAGCGTCTCGGCCTGGAGCATCAAGGCCTATGGCTATTGAGCCCGGCATGTCCTCCACGCCACACCTTTCCACCGAACCCCTGCCGAGGCCTCACACCATGAAGCTCACCACCACTTTCTCCCTTTCCCTGCTGCGCCACGCCGCCCTGGCCCTGGCTGCCGGTGCCCTCACCACGGGCGCCCTGGCCGCTGGCACAGCCCACTACTTCGACGGTGATACCCAGCGCACCATCACGCTCGATACCAGCCTGGTCGCCATCATCAACCCCACCCCCGACGCCGGCAGCAGCAACACCCAGGCGCGCAGCGTGGGCGATGCCGCCAGCCCCGCACCCCTGGTGCAGCTGCAGCCCGCCAGCCAGCCCGTGGCCAAGGGCGCGGGCACGCACACCTCGCCCGTGTACCGCGAGGGCAACTCCCCCGCGGGCCGGCTCATGGCGCTGCCCGGTGGCGTGCTCGTGAAGTTCGCCCCCGACTGGAGCGATGCCCAGGTGCGCGCCTGGGCCCAGGCCAAGGGCCTGGCTGTCACCCAGCGCATGGGCGCCACCGGAGCCATGGGCAACTGGTACCTGATCGCCACGGCCCCTGGCAGCGCCGCGCTGGAGCTGGCCAACAGCCTCAAGGCCGGCGGCGAGGTGCTGGCTGCCATGCCCAACTGGTGGAAGCAGACGGCCACCCGGTGAGGCCGTGGCGGCAGGCCTGGCCAGCGCTGCTGCAGCCCGCCCCCTGCCTGGGGCGCGGCTGTGCCATGATGCGCGCGCGGCACGCCCGCCGCGCAGGCCCTTGACGACCATGCCCCCTGTTCTCGAACGCCCGTTCTTCAACCTCTCGGTGGTGCGCACGCCCTTGCACGGGTTGGTCGGGCAGTTCGCAGGCCTGCCCCCGCTGGTGGCATTGCGCGCCGAGAACACTGCGCTGGACTTTCCGGCGCAAGGCTACCAGCGGGGCGCTCTGCCGCTGCTGCTGTGGTCGCCCGCCTGCGACCCGGGGCTCACGGCGGTCATGCCAGGTGTGGGCTCGGGCGACCATTTCGTGCTGTCGTATGCGTGCGAGCGCTTCGGCCACGATGGCGTGGCCGTGCGCAGCAGCACAATGGCGGACGCCGAGCCCATCAACGAATTCATCACCTACGCGGGCAACCGCATGCAGCGTGCCGTGCGCGCCATGAAGGATGCGCCGCGCTGGGATTTCTTCCAGCAGGGCGAGCCCTTGCCCTGCGAGGCCACGCACGCCTACACCGCCCGCCGCGTGCGCGACCGCCTGCAGCGCGAGGCCGTGCTCGACTGCCTGCACGCCTGGGGCGCGCCCGTGCGCGAGGCCGCGTTCTGGCAGAGCGCGCAGCCGGCGGTCACCCTGGTGCGGGGCGTGCCCTCCGCGCCCGCCAGCCTCGGCTGAGGCCACAACGGATCGCACCATGGACGCCACACCCCCGGCCGCATTCATCGCCACCCTGGCCGACCGGTGCTATGGCCGCCTGCTGCTGCCCCTGCTGCTGGGCCTGCTGGCGGCCGTGGCGCTGGCCCAGTGGGTCGACTGGTTCACGGGCGGCATGGGCATCTGGCTGGTGCTGGGGGCCGCCGGCATTGGCATTCTGTGGCATGCCGATGCCCAGGCCACGGCCGCTGGCAAGCCCGCGACCGCGCACACCCCCGTCGGCACGCCGGCGGACTTCGCCTGGCAGGGCGAGCCCTGGAACATCTCCCGCCCCATCGCTGCGCTCGGCCTGTGCCTGCTCGGCCTGGTCTGGGGCGGGCTCATCGGCTGGTGGACCGGCGCACTCTGGGTGGGTGCCGCCACGGTCGCCGTGGCGCCGCTGCCCATCGCCTTCCTGTGGGCCCGGGGCAGCCGCCGGCCCATGCCCTGGGGCGACACGGCCTTGGCGGCCTGCGCGCTGCTGTCAGGGGTGGGGGTGCTCTGGGGGCTGGTGCATGCGATGGGATAAAGCGCGGACCTGAACTGTTGGGATGCTTGCAGCCTGAGGGCTGCGCTGCTTGTGCACCGGAGCCGACCGTGCGGCAGTGCCATTCTTTGCTTGCCAGATCCGCGAAGTGCGTCCTAGTATGTAACTGAAAAGATACATATGAGAGGGATGGGATGCTTGCAAAACGATTTCTCCAGTCATTGCTGGCGGGTGTGACCGCGCTTGCGTTGGCGGGATGCTCCGGCATCTACCATCAGCAGCAGCTGATTCGTATCGGGGCCGAGTCCGCACCGGGAGTCACTGCACGCACGGCGACCAGTGCAGGACCCAGGACGCATGCGATCTTTTTCGATGGTACGGCCAACGATGCCGAGAGCAGCACCAACGTGAAGCGCCTGCATTCGCTGGTGTCGTTGCAGGACAAGCCCCACCTGTCCACGCTGTATGTCGAAGGGGTCGGCGTGGGCAACGATGCGTTTGGCGCGGGCCTGGGCCTGGGAGCACAGAACAGGGTGGTGCTGGCGTACAACTTTTTGCTCAACAACTACCAGGCCGGTGATCAGGTCTACATCTTTGGTTTTAGCCGCGGTGCGTACCAGGCACGGGTGCTGGCATCCATGCTGCAGTATGTAGGCTTGCCCGACAAGCCGCCGCAGCTCACTGTGGCCAAAGGCGTGACGCCCCGGACCTTCTCGGAGCAGGTGCAGTACGTCTCTGCGATGTATGACGAGATGCGCGAGGCCTTCCTCCATCGCCGCTACCCCTGCACGATAGCCCGCGTGCGCGGTGGCTTGAACTCCGATGGATCCACTGCCTACCAGTCCCGCCCCGTGGCGGTGCTCGGCCTCTGGGACACCGTGGGCGCCCTGGGAGGCGGTGTGTCCGGCTGGCCTGCACGGCTTCTGCACAAGGGCGACATACGGGCCCTGCATGTCGATATCGATGAACCCAACCAAAGGTATGGCGACCAACTGCACAACGTTGAGAACGTGCTGCATGCTGTGTCACTGGACGACAACCGGGAATGGATCTTCACGCCCCTGCTGGTCACGCGCCAGCATCTCCTGAGCAACAAGCGCCTGCCCCGGCGCTCAGATCCGTTGGCCAAGATCCACGACAACTGCCCTGAAGGCACGCCTGACGCCGTGGCTCCGAGCGACCTGCAAGGGCAGCCCAAGCTTATTGAGGAGATTTGGTTCCCGGGGGCCCATTCCGACGTGGGTGGGGGATACGTAGGTTCGGATTTGTCGGGTTTGAGCCTGAACTGGATGGTCACCATGCTGAACCATGTAGAAGCAGGAATAGAGGCCAAGCAGCGCTTGTTGCCGGCAGATACCAGAGTCAGACAAGACGCCTACGGCAGCAGCCACGACCCGGAGTCTGCGATGTCGGCCATTTACCACCGCATGAACCGCAACCTGGCCGCCTACGCACTGGGCCAGGCCAAGGCATGCAGTCTGGCAGGGGATCCTTCGGCCTGTGGCGACGCGGGTGTGCATGAGCCCATGGCCCAGTTTGCTGGGCAACTGTGCATGCACCCCAGTGTGGCCGAGCGCCGCGTGGCGATGCCGCCTCGGCCCAATGAAAACCGGTATCTGGATCTGCGCCGCACAGGCACCTTTTGCGTGGCGCCAGACAAGGAGCTGGCCAACCCTCCAATTCTGCGCGAGGTGGCGTTCTCTGCCGGTAGCGGTGAGACAGGTGACTTTCGCTGCCCTGTCGGGTCTGCCGCCATCCAGGTAAGAGAGTGGGACGCGAGCAGCAAGACCTGCAAAGACCCTTCTGCCAAGTGAACGCCATGTCGAACACCTTCTCCTCGTTCCGCCTGAACGGCGTCTTCACCACGCTGGCCCTTGGCGGCTGCGCATTGCTGGCCGGGTGCGCGTCCAATGAGTTCACGGAACATCGCATCGACCAGCCCTTGCCGTTTGAGTCGCTGGCCGAAGACCCGGAAGACCCGCAAAACCTCAAGGGTGTGAAGCATCCGGCGATCCGCACGCTGAAGTCATGCCTGGAGTTGGGCCGGGCCGACGTTGTTCTGCAGCGGCCCAGCTCACCCTCCGGGCAAGCCTGGGAGCAGGATAAGAGTGTGCGGCCCGGGCTGCAGCGTGCGTTGGCAAAGCTGGAGGTCGGTCAGCGCTGCTGGTTCGTTGTGCAATCGGGGACACATTTCGAAGATGGGGACAGTGGTCCCGGTCTAACTCTGGGTCTGCACGATGGGTACTGGATCAGCATTCCCGAAGCGGCTTCGCGCGCCTGGTACGACAAGGATCGCAGGGTGCCAGCCCCTCAGGGGGACACTGGTGGTTTCGTCACCAAATTGCTGGGGTCCATGAAAAAACACCAGGAGCACAACTGGTTTGCCTTGATGGCCACGGCAAGCATCAGCAGCAATCCACTGCATGTGCACAGTCGGTCGCGGCTGGAGTGTCTGGAGGGATCGCTCTCGTTCTATGTGAACGATGCACATCGCTTCTATGGCAACAACTACGGCAATCTGCTGGTGGTGATACAGCGGGGGAGCGGAAACATAGGGGCCGATCTCGAGCAATGTCCACATCTGATGCGCTGAGCAGCACGGGATGCAGATGGAAGGACGCCGAAGCACGCTTCAGGCGTCTTAATCATGCTTGTTGAGCCCACCCCGGGCAGTCGGGTTGGGACCTATGCGCTGACTGACAAACTCGGCGGCAAGGGGGCCTATTGCCGAATGGCCCGGCGCTTCTTCTCAAACGCCACGCACTCCTGCACCGACAGCAGGTCGTTGTTGTCCGCATCGGCGGCATCGAAGTAGGCCATGCGCGCCTCCACCACCTCCTTGAAGGAGAGCTTGCCGTCGCCGTCCTTGTCGGTGGCGGCCAGGCGGCGCACGCGGCCCTTGCCCATGCCGGGCACCTGGGCCAGTTCGAGCAGCACGACGTGGCCGCTGGCGTCGGGCCCCAGGCTGTGCCAGCCCTGCACGATGTCCTGGTGGAACTCGTCGAGCGAGACATTGCCGTCGTGGTCCATGTCGGCGGCGGCGCAGCGCGCCTGCAGCCGCTCGTCCAGCGAACGCTTGCCCGCAGGGCGGTGCGACTGGGCGCCAGCAGCGGGCTTGGCGGGGGCGGCGGCAGGTGCTCCGGTGCTGTTCTGCGCCATGGCGGGGGCTGCCAGCGCCAGGCTGCAGGCAGCCGCGCAGAGCAGGGGGAGGGCTCGATGGGTGAGCTTATGGTGCTTCTTCATGGTCGGGTCCTCCAGTCTTACCACCACCAGCGCTGGCTGGGGCTGCGATTGCACTGCCAGACCATGGTCGGGTTGCCGGGGCGCACGCGGCCGTCCACCACGTCCAGGCACTTGCCGTTGAGCTGGCTCACGATCTGGCCGCCGCGCGTGCCCCACTGCTGGCTGCGCGAGCCCGAGCAGGACCACAGCACCACGCGGGCGCCGTCGCGCGGGTCGCCGCGGTCCACGTCCAGGCACAGGTCGCGCACGCGGATCTCGCCACCGCGGCCCACGCGAAAGCGCTGCGAATCCGTGCCATTGCATTCGAACACCTGCAGCGCATTGCCCGGGCGGAAGTTGCCCTTGGTCACGTCCAGGCACAGGCGGCCGTCCACGCGGATCTCGCCGCCGCGTCCGCCACCGCCTCCGTGGCCGTAGTCCGGGTAGTCGGGGCGGCGGTCGTCGTCGCGGTTGTGCTGGTTGGCCAGGAGGGCAATGCCGGCAATCGCCGCCACGGCCGCCACAGCGGCACCCGCATTGTTGGAGCTGCCGCCGCCGTTGTTGTTGTTCTGTGCATAGCTGCGCGTGATGCGAAAGCGCGCGCCGCAGCCGTCGTTGGTCCACAGCTCGCGGTTGGTCAGGTCATAGCCCCAGGTGCGGTTGAAGCGGCAGGCGCCCTGCACCTGCTCGGCCAGGTCCACCTGGGTCACATCGTCGGCCAGGCGGGCCGAGGTGTAGCCGCCGTTGGAGCGCAGCTCCACGATCTGGTCCTGCTGCTGCGCCTGCACGGCCTGGTGCGTCTGGGCCAGCATCAGCGGCACGCACAGCAGCCAGGCCTTGCGCCGCATGCGGTTCGGGTGTTGGTTCATGGTCTCATTCCTCCTAGTTGCAATGGTCGCGACGGTATGCAATCCATCCCTTCGCCGGCATTATGTGCACGGGCCATGTCGCTTCGGTTCAAGCCAGGGGCTGATTTCGTAAGCAACTATGATCCACCGCACTCCCTGCGAGATGTCTGCCATGCTTGTAACTGCTGCCGCCCTGATCTGGTTGACCGGGCTTGCCCATTCCGTCCTGGGCGAGCGCTATATCCTGATCCGCCTGTTCCGCCGGGCCGACAGCCTGCCCCGGCTGCTGGGCGGCACGGCCTTCACCGTGGGCACTCTGCGCTTTGCCTGGCACCTGACCACGGTGGCGTGGTGGGCCCTGGCCTATGTGGTGTATGCGCTGGCCCATGGTCCCTTGTCCCGCGACGAGCTGCTGCTGGTCATTGGCGCCACTGCGCTCGTGTCGGCCGTCTTCCCACTGGTCTTCACGCGCGGCCGGCACCTGTCGTGGGTGGTGTTCCTGGCCGTAGGGGCCTTGCTCCTGGCTAGCCGAAGCGCAGGGCCATGACACCCGCCACGATGGTGCAGACCCCCATCGCCTTGCCCGCGCCAAAAGGCTCGCGCAGCCACAGCGTGCCCAGCAGCGCGGCAAACAGCACCGAGGTTTCGCGCAGTGCCGCCACCACGGCCACGGGCGCGCGCGTCATGGCCCACAGGGCGATGGCGTAGCTGCCCAAAGAGGCCAGGGTGCCCAGGCTGGCAATGCGCCAGCGCCCGGCCATGTAGGCCAGCGCGGCGCGCCGCCCCTGCGGCCCGCGCTGGTACAGCACCACGAGCAGGTAGGGAATGCCGTCGAACAGGAACAGCGCCGCCACGTAGGCCCCGGCGTCGCCCGCGGCGCGCACGCCCAGGCCGTCGATCACGGTGTAGGCGGCGATGATGAGCGCATTCACCAGCGCAAAGCGCAGCGCCCGGCTGCGCTGTCCGGGCGGCGATGCACTGGCGCGCGACAGCCCCAGCAGCAGCACGCCCGCGCAGATGGCCGCCACGCCGGCCCAGGCCAGCAGCGACAGCGATTCACCCAGCAGTTGGTGGCTGCCCAATGCCACCAGCAGTGGCGCGCAGCCGCGCATCACCGGGTAGGTCAGGCCCAGGTCGCCATGCCGGTAGGCACCGGCCAGTGCCAGGTAGTAGCCGATGTGGATCACGCTGGAGGCCGCCAGGTACGGCCAGGCCGCAGCCGCCGGCAGCCCGGTGGCCAGCAGCAGCGGGGCGGCGATGAAAAAGCCCAGGCTGTGGATCAGCGCGGTGTCGAGCTCCTTGTCGGTGGCCGACTTGATGAGCGCATTCCAGCTCGCGTGCAGCAGAGCGCCGAACAGCACCGCCAGAACCACGGGGGCCGCCAGCGTCACGCGGGGGCGCCCTCCCGCAGGCAGCGGCGCGCGCGCGCCAGGTAGTGGGCCATGCTGGGAGTGGCAAAGTCGGCCTGCTTGGCCAGATCGTCCCACAGGCGCACGCGCACCGCATCGTGCGCATGCGGCCTTGCCAGGAACTCTTTAGCCTCCTCGGCGCTGAACACGCCGCCCTGCAGCTGCAGGCTGCGCCGCGAGTCCTCGGACAGGTTCTCGTAGTAGTGCGGTTGCACTGCGCACAGGTAGCGCTTGGCGTCCACATGCCAGCGGATGGCGTCGAGCACGCGCTCGGAAAACAGCCCGCGCAGAAAGGGCAGGGCGTAGAACTGGTGCAGGTCGTCGATGCCGCGCAAAGTGGGCGATTCACCCTGGTCGTTGAGCAGATGGCCCAGGTCGTGCAGCAGGGCGGCGGTGATCAGCTCGTCGTCTGCCCCCGACTGCTCGGCCAGCCAGGCGCACTGCAGCGCATGCTCGCGCTGCGTGACCGGCTCGCCGCTGTACTGCGCGCTGCCCTTGCGGGCGAACAGTTGGCCGATGTCGTCCAGTGTCAGTGCCATGGTGTGCTCTCTGTATCCGCTCAGGCGGCGACCGTGCGGCGCGCGCCCGGTGCGGCGGCCGGATCGGCATGCCGGGCTTCGTAGTTCAGGCGCGTGCGCTCGCGGCTGTTCATCACGTGGTCGTGCATGGCCTGGCCGGCGGCCTCGGCGTCGCCCGCGGCAATCGCCTTGACGATGGCCTTGTGCTCGCGCGAGTACACGGCCATGGACTCTTCGGTCAGGTTCTGGCGGCGGAACAGCGACAGCTCATTGACCAGCTTGCGGTAGGTGGCCACCAGCTTGGCATTGCCCGCCAGCTCCAGCAGCCGGTCGTGGAACTGCAGGTTGAAGCGGTGGTAGTCCTGCGCGTTGCCGCCCTTGACGGCCTGGTCCATGGCATCGACCAGCTGGCGCAGCTCGCGCACCTCGGTGGCGGTGGCCGTCTGCGCGAGTTTGCGGCCCACGTACAGGTCCATCACGGCGCGCACCTCGAAGATCTCCAGCGCCTCCTCGATGGGCACGGCGCGCACGAACACGCCGCGGTTCTTCTCGGTGCGCACCAGGCCCGCTTCTTCGAGCAGGCGAAATGCCTCGCGCACCGGCCCGCGCGACACGCCCAGCTGGTCGGCCAGCGTGGCCTCGGTGAGCTTGGCGCCGGGCAGCAGGGCGCCGTCCAGAATCATGCGTTCGATCTCGTTTTGCACCAGCTTGGGCAGCGAATTGCCCTGAAGCTGTGCAATGGTGGTGCGGGTGCTGGAAGAGGGTGTCGCCATGGGGTGCAATGGTACGTTGCAGAGCGCAGATTGTCTACAATTTACGATATGCAATAGACAATCAACCGGGTTGGCCTGCATTTTGCATCAGCAATGTGTCATGAAGATGACTTGTCGCATCGGCATATTCGCCGCTTTTCTGACCCGGAGTTCTTCCATGCAAATTGCAAAACACCTCATCGCTGCAGCCCTCGGGCTGGTTGTTGCCGCTGCCGCCCATGCGCAGAAGACCGAGCTCGTGGTCTACACCGCGCTCGAGACGGACCAGCTCAAGGCCTACCAGGAGGCCTTCAACAAGGTGCACCCGGACATCGCCATCAAGTGGGTGCGCGACTCCACCGGCGTCATCACCGCCAAGCTGCTCGCTGAGAAGGCCAACCCCCAGGCCGACGCGATCTGGGGCGTGGCCGCTTCCAGCCTGGCCCTGTTCGACAAGAGCGGCATGCTCGAGCCCTATGCGCCGCTCAACCTCGACGCGCTGATGCCGCAGTACCGCGACAAGAAGAAGGTCCCCGCCTGGTGGGGCATGGACGTGTTCGGCGCCGTGGTGTGCTTCAACACCGTCGAGGCCAAGAAAAAGAACATCGCCTTGCCCACCACCTGGAAGGACCTGCTCAAGCCCGAGTTCAAGGGCCAGGTGGTCATGCCCAACCCGGCCTCCTCGGGCACCGGTTACTTCGACGTGGCGGCCTGGCTGCAGCTGTGGGGCGACGACAGCGGCAAGGGCGGCGGCTGGAAGTACATGGACGCGCTGCACGAGAACATCGCCCAGTACACGCACTCGGGCTCCAAGCCCTGCAACATGGCGGCGGCCGGCGAGTTCGTGGCCGGCATCTCGTTCGAGTACCGCGGCTACACCAACAAGGCCAAGGGCGCGCCTATCGAGCTGGTGTTCCCCAAGGAGGGCCTGGGCTGGGACCTGGAAGGCTTTGCCGTCTACAAGGGCACGAAGAAGCTTGATGCCGCCAAGAAGCTGGCCGACTGGGCCTCGTCCAAGGACGCGATGATCCTGTACGGCAAGAACTTCGCGATCACCGCGCAGCCCGGCGTGGCGCCCAAGCTGGCCCACATCCCGGCCGACTACGAGGCGCGCCTGATCAAGATGGACTTCGAGCAGTCGGCCACCAGCCGCGAGCGCGTGCTGGCCGAGTGGACGCGCCGCTACGACACCAAGAGCGAAGCGAAGAAGTGATGTTCGCCCCCCGAGAGGCCTACGGCGCCAACGGCCTGGATCTGCCCCCCGCAAAGGCAGCCGTGCGCAACGACACCTACCTGGAACTGCATGGCGTGCACAAGCGCTATGGCGGCTTCACGGCGCTGGAAAGCATCGACCTGGCGATCGCGCGCGGCGAGTTCGTGTGCTTCCTGGGCCCCTCGGGCTGTGGCAAGACCACGCTGCTGCGCATCATCGCCGGGCTGGAGACCCAGACCGCCGGCCGCATCCACCAGGCCGGGCGCGACATCTCCGTGCTGCCGCCGGCCGGGCGTGACTACGGCATCGTGTTCCAGTCCTACGCGCTGTTCCCCAACCTCAGCATTGCCGACAACGTGGCCTACGGCCTGGTCAACCGGCGCCAGCCGCGTGCGCAGATTGCCGCGCGCGTGCAGGAGCTCCTGGCCCTGGTGGGCCTGCCCGGCAGCGGCGCCAAGTACCCGGAGCAGATGTCCGGCGGCCAGCAGCAGCGCGTGGCGCTGGCGCGCGCCCTGGCCACCTCGCCGGGGCTGCTGCTGCTCGATGAGCCGCTGTCGGCGCTCGACGCCATCGTGCGCGTGCACCTGCGCAACGAGATCCGCGCGCTGCAGCGCGAGCTGGGCGTGACCACGGTGATGGTCACGCACGACCAGGAGGAGGCCTTGTCCGTGGCCGATCGCATCGTGGTCATGAACCATGGCGTGATCGAGCAGGTGGGCACGCCGGCCCAGGTCTACCGCGAGCCGGCCTCGCCCTTCGTGGCCCGCTTCATCGGCAAGGTCAACCGCCTGCAGGCCGTGGCCGAGGGGGACCATTGGTTCCGCTGCGGCGACAAGCGCCTGCAGTGCGCGCCCGGCGCGGGCGCCGATTTCCGCGCTGGCCGGCCGGTGGAGTTGTACTTGCGGCCCGAGGACCGCGTGGTCGGCGCGCTGCCTGACGACACCCCGGGCCTGTGCACGGGCCGGGTGCTGCGCACCGAGTTCCTGGGCGGCAACTGCCTGGTGGAGGTCGATGTGGACGGCCTGCCGGGCCAGCCGCTGCAGCTGCAGTACTCGCTCAACCAGATGGACGAGTTCGGCGTGCGCGAGGGCGCACAGCTGCGCTTTGCGCTGCGCATGGACCGGCTGCGCGTGTTTGCGGCGCAATCCGAAGCATCCGAAGGGGAGGGCGCATGAACGCCATGGCATTGCCCGTGGCCGCCCCGCCACTGCGCCAGCGCCTGCATTGGAGCGACCGTGTGGCCCACGCGGGTCTGCTGGCCGTGGTGCTGCTCTTGGTGCTGGGCCTGCTGGCACCGCTGGTGGCCATTCTCTCGCAGTCGCTGCAGGGCAACGGCGCCACCGCGGGGCTGGCGGCCTTCACCTCCTACCTGGCATCGCCCGCGCTGCTGGGCAGCCTGTGGAACAGTGTCTGGGTGTCGCTGCTGGTCACGGCCATCGTGCTGCCGCTGGCCTTCACCTTCGCCTATGCGCTCACGCGCAGCTGCATGCCGGGCAAGGGCCTGCTGCGCAGCACCATGCTGCTGCCGCTGCTGGCACCCTCGCTGCTGTCGGCCATCTCCATGATCTACTGGTTCGGCAACCAGGGCATTGCCAAGGACTTCTGGCAGGGCCTGGGTTTCAGCGGCATCTACGGCGCCTCGGGCATCGTTCTGGCGCAGTGCTTTGCCACCTTTCCGCATGTGCTGATGATTTTGGTCACGGCCCTGTCGCTGGCCGACGCGCGCCTGTACGAGGCGGCCGATGCCATGGGCACGGGCATGGTGCGCAAGTTCTTCACCATCACGCTGCCCGGCGCCAAGTACGGGCTGATCTCGGCCGCGCTGGTCTGCTTCACCCTGGTCATCACCGACTTCGGCATCCCCAAGGTGGTGGGCGGCAACTTCAACGTGCTGGCCACCGACGTGTTCAAGCTCGTCATCGGCCAGCAGGATTTTCAGCGCGGCGCCGTGGTGGCCCTGTTGCTGCTGCTGCCCGCGGTGCTGACCTTTGGCGTCGATGCCCTGGTGCAGCGCAAGCAGACCGCCACGCTCACCGCGCGCGCCGTGGCCCTGGTGCCCCGGCCCCGGCGCGGCTTCGACACGCTGATGCTGCTGTACTGCCTGGCCATTGCCGCCCTGGTGCTGGCCATGTTCGGCATGGCGGTGTTCGCCTCGTTCGCCAAGTTCTGGCCCTACAACCTCACCCCCAGCCTCAACCACTATGTGGCCGGCCTGGTGGATGCGGGCGTGTCCACCGCGCTGTTCAACAGCCTGAAGCTCGCCGCCGGCACCGCCGTGGTGGGCACGCTGGTGGTCTTCGTGGGCGCCTACCTGCTGGAGAAGACACGCGGCATGGACGCGCTGCGACCCGTGGTGCGCCTGCTGGCCACGCTGCCCATGGCCGTGCCCGGCCTGGTGCTGGGCCTCGGGTACATCTTCTTCTTCAACGCGCCGGGCAATCCGCTGAACGCGCTGTACCAGACCTTGCCGCTCATGGTGCTGTGCACCGTGGTGCACTTCTACACCACGGGCCACATCACCATGGTCACCGCGCTCAAGGCCATCGACGCGGAGTTCGAAGCCGTCTCGGCCTCGCTCAAGGTGCCGCAGTACACCACCTTCTGGCGCGTGACCCTGCCGATCTGCCTGCCCGTGCTGCTCGATGTGTCGCGCTACTTCTTCATCAACGCCATGACCACCATCTCGGCCGTGGTGTTTTTGTACTCGCCCGACACGCGCTTGGCCTCGCTGGCCATCCTCAACCTCGACGAAGCCGGCGACACCGGCCCCGCCGCCGCCATGGCCGTGTTGATTGCTGCCACCTCTGCCGTGGTCACGCTGCTGTACCTGGGCCTGGGCAAGCTGGTCGACAAGCGCACCCAGGCCTGGCGCGCTCCCGAGAGATGAAGCACCCCCTGAGTCGCTTCGCGCCTTCCCCCTCTCTCGTCTCGCTGCGCGAGTCGGGAGGGGGACGCTCCCGGTGCGGCGGGGCGGCCCTTGCACGGGAGCACTTGCCTTGGGCGCGCCAGTTTCATGCCCCATGGGTCGCACACAGCACTGTAGATATTTGAAATGCAACCCCGTCTTGCCATCTTCGACCTGGACAACACCCTGCTCACCGGCGACAGCGAGGTGCTGTGGCTGGCCTGGCTGCGCGCGCAGGGCCTGCTCGATGCCGCCATGGCCGAGCGCAATGCCGACATGGACCGCCGCTACCACGCCGGCACCGTGGCGCCTGCGGAGTTCTGCAGCTTCTACGCCGCGCTGTTCACCGGCCGCACGCCGCAGCAATGGCAGCCGCTGCTGGACGGCTGGTTCGCCAGCGTGATCGCCCCGCGCATCCCCGAGGCCGCCCACGCCCTGGTGCAGCGCCACCGCGCCGCTGGCGATGTGCTGGTGCTCAGCACGGCATCGAGCCGCATCCTGGCCGAACCCAGCGCACAGGCCCTGGGCTTCGGGCACCTGATCGCTACCGAGCTGGAGCTGCTGCCCGACGGCCGCCTGGCCGGCCGTACCGAAGGCACGCTGAACATGCGCGAGGGCAAGGTGCAGCGGCTGCGCGCCTGGCTCGCTGCGCGTGGTTCGGATGCCGATGCCGCGCTGGCCGGCGCCACGTTCTACAGCGATTCCATCAACGACCTGCCCCTGCTGCGGGCCGTGGGCCACCCCGTGGTGGTCGATCCCGACCCGCGCCTGCTGGCCGAGGCCCAGGCACGCGCCTGGCCCGTGCTGCGGCTGGCGCGCAATTCTCTTGCCACCGAGACAACATGACGACCAAGCATTCTTCTGAACACCATTTCGACCTCATCGTGGTCGGCGCCGGCATCGTCGGCCTGGCCCATGCCTACACCGCCGCACAGCGCGGCCTCAAGGTCTGCGTGGTGGAGCGCGACGCCGCCTGCGTGGGCGCCTCCATCCGCAACTTCGGCTTCATCACCGTCACCGGCCAGGGTGCGGGCGACACCTGGCGCCGGGCCCGGCGTGCGCGCGAGGTCTGGGGCGATGTGGCGCCGCAGGCCGGCATAGCGGCCGTGCACCACGGCCTGTACCTCAGCGCCTTCCGCCCGCTGGCGCACACCGTGCTCGAAGCCTTCATGCGCACCGAGATGGCCGAGGGCTGCGAACTGCTGGGCATTGAAGAGGCCGCGCGCCGCGCGCCCGCGCTGCGGTTGGAGGGCGCCCAGTCCGTGCTCTACAGCCCGCACGAGATGCGCGTGGAATCGCGCACCGCCATCGGCCTGCTGGCGCGCTGGCTGGCCGAGGCCCATGGCGTGCAGTTCCGCTTTGGCGAGGCCGTGCTCGAAGTGGCCACGCCGCGCGTGCGCACCTCGCGCGCCGTGCTGCATGCCGAGCGCGTGGCCGTGTGCACCAACACCGAGCTGCATGGCCTGTTCGCCGAGCGCCTGGCGCCGCACGATCTGCGCCTGTGCCAGCTGCAGATGCTGCGCGTGGTGCCCGAGCCGGGCTTCCAGCTGCCCGGCTCCGTGATGGCCGACCTGAGCTTGGTGCGCTACCACGGCTACAGCCGCCTGCCCGAGGCCGCGCCCCTGCTCACGCAGATGCGCCGCGAAGAGGGCGAATCGCTGGACCACGGCATCCACCTCATCGTGGTGCAGAGCGCCGACGGCTCGCTCGTGGTGGGCGACTCGCACCACTACGGCGCCGCGCCCGAACCCTTTGCCAGCGAGCGCGTGGACGCGCTCATCCTGCGCCATCTGCGTGAAACCCTCCAACTGCGCGAAGCCACCGTCAGCGCGCGCTGGGTCGGCACCTACCCCTCGTCGGCCAGCACCGACTGCCTGATCGACGCCCCCGACGACGCCACCCGCGTGGTGCTGGTCACCAGCGGCACCGGCGCCAGCACCGCCTTCGGCATTGCCGAGGATGTGTTCAACGCCTGGTAAGCCACCGTCTCAGATTGCATTTTTTCAGAACCATGAGCAATACCACCCCGTCCGTCCCCGCCGTATCGTCCGCGCGCGACCAGTTGAGCGCCGTCGTCTTCGACTGGGCCGGCACCATCCTTGACTTTGGCTCCTGCGCGCCCATGGGCGCCTTCGTGCGCCTGTTCGAGCAGTTCGGCATCACCCTCAGCATCGCCCAGGCGCGCGGCCCCATGGGCATGGCCAAGTGGGACCATATCCAGGCCCTGGGCCGCCTGCCCGAGGTGGCGGCGCAATGGCAAGCAAAGTATGGCCGGCCCCTGACCGATGCCGATGTGGACCAGCTCTACGAAGTGTTCACGCCGCTCAACGCCGCCGTCGTGCCCGATTTCTGCGACTTCATCCCCGGCGCGCTCGACGCCATTGCCGCGGTGCGCGCGCGCGGCCTCAAGGTCGGCTCCACCACGGGCTACAACCGCCCCATCATGGAAGTGGTGAGCGCCATCGCCGCCCAGGGCGGCTATGTGCCCGACAACCTGGTCTGCGCCGGCGACCAGGCCACCGGCCGGCCCACACCGCTGATGATGTGGCAGTGCTTTGCCGACCTGGGCATCTGCTGGCCCGCCACCGTGGTCAAGGTCGACGACACCGAGGTCGGCGTGCAGGAAGGCCTGGCAGCCGGCACCTGGGCCGTGGGCCTGGCCGTCAGCGGCAACGCCATGGGCCTGCCCCTGGCCGAATGGCAGGCCCTGGGCCCGGCCGAGCAGGCCGTGCGCCGTGCGGCCGCCGAGGCCAGGCTGCGCGCTGCCGGCGCGCACTATGTCATCGACTCGGTGGCCGATCTGCCGCCGGTGCTCGATGCGATTGCGGTGCGGCTGGCGCGGGGTGAGCAGCCGGGCGGCGTCAGCGCGGCCCCGGGTCTTCGATCAGCCTGAGCTGCAGGCCCGGGCTGCCGCTCCCCGAGTAGGCGAGGGTGTAGTACCCCGGTGCCAATGCCTTGCGCCCGGCGGGGAAGGCACTGTCGATCACGTCCGTCACCTGGCGGTCCGGCAGCTGGATGCGGGTCTTGCGGTAGTGCGGCAGTTCGGCGGGAAAGCCATGCCAGCGGCTGGTCTGCCCGGGCTGCAGGGGGCCCAGGTCCACATCGGTGCCGCGCTGCGGCCAGCCTTGCCACACATGCTCGAAAGGGGTGTCGCTGTCATTGCGCACGCGCAGCCAGACCTTGCCGCCGTGGGCGTGTGGTCCCTGGGCGCGGCCCCCGCCCGTGGCCAGGCCCGCCATCCCGGCCAGCAAGACTCGCATGCCCTGGTGCAGCGCATGGCGGCGCATCATGGGCTGTCCTTGAGCGCCTGCAGGTCGGTGTCCAGGTCGCACACCCGCGCGCGCAGGCGCGCCAGGCCAGCGCCGGCCACGTTGAGGGCGGCCGAGCTGCCCTGGTCGGCATGCACGGCCATGTCCCATTGCGCCTGGGCCTTGTCGAACGCCAGCCAGGCGCGCTGCGCAGCGCGCAGGCTGTCGCGCCGCGCGCTGCCTGCGGCCTTGAGCACCTGGGCGTACAGGCGGTTGAGCTCCTTGTCCCAGGCCGCGTAGGCAGTGGACTGGGCGTCGCGCATGTCGGCGGTCACGCCGCCGCTGCGCTCCATGGCGGCCACGTAGGCCGCATCGATGGGGTGCGCTGCCGTGCGCCCGCAGTGGTGCGCGGTGGGCTGTTGGGCGTGCACTGTGGCCTGCGCCCCGGCCAGCAGCAACAGCAGTGCGGCGCACAGCCGGGGGAGGATGGGGGCGGTGCGCGCCATCATTCGGCCAGGGCGTAGCTCAGCAGGTCCAGGGACTGGGTGTCCTTGGGATTCCACGACAGGCCCGACTCCCGGGCCACCAGCGCATAGGTCTTGCCCTGCTGCAGCTTGCCGCCGGGCATCAGGGCCTCGGTGTGCGCATCCACATAGAGCATGGTGGTCAGGCCTTCGCCACTGCGCAGCAGCACGGCCTTCTTCTTGCCGCCATCGAGCTTGGGCTCGTTGACCCATGCGGCCTTGTTGCCGGGCTGCGGGGCCAGGTTTTCCACCGTGCCGGTCAGGCGGACGACCTTGCGCCACACCTTGCTCTGCTTGGGGTCGGCCGAGGGCTTGCCGTTTTCCTCGGCCGCTGCCTTCTGGATGTCGCCCAGCGAGTTGTAGGCAATGCTCCAGTCCCAGTGGCGCGTGTCGCGGCGGATGTGGTCGGCCGCCAGCATCAGGTTTTCGGTCCAGTTGCCGCAGTTGCCCTTGGACTGGCACAGCTTCCAGGCCGAATCCATCCAGCGCTTGAGCTGGGCGGCCTTGTCGCTGCCGCCCATCTCCAGGGCCACGCCGGCCCCCAGCGCCACGCCCACCTGCTGCTGGTTGGGGGCCACCACCAGCACCGCGCCGTTGCCCACGTCCAGCTTGCCCACGCGCAGCTGGCGCATCATGGCCCAGGCGTACTGCTCTGCCGTGAGGCCGCCCAGGTCCTTGACCAGCATGGTGACGATCTCCACCCCCACGGCCTGGGCGTGCTCGTACATCTGCTTTTCGAATTTGGCGCGCTGGGCCGGCTCCAGAAAGCCGAACTCGTCGTAGATGAACTGCGTGCCCTTGGAGGGCAGGGCCTGCGCATCGGGGCGTGGCAAGGTCTCGGCCGCCGCGGCCAGGGCTGTGGGCGCAGGCTTGGCCGTGGGAGTGGGTGCGGTGGCCGCAGCGGGGGCTGGCGCAGGCGCCGGGGCCGCCTTGGGGGCGGAGGGAGCAGCGGGGGCGGAAGGCGTGGAGGGCGCGGCCGCCACGGCCACGGCGGGTGCTGTGCCGCCTGCGCAGTCCTTGCCGCCCTGCAGCTCGCAGGCCTGTTTCCACCCGGCCTCGATGGCGGCCAGGCGCTTGCGGCGGCCGGGGTGGGTCTGGCCGTCCTGCTCGGGGATCAGCGTGGCAATGGCGCGCTGGGCATCGGCCAGGGGCGCGCCCATCTTGTAGAGCACGAAGCCGCTGAACTTGTCCGATTCGAGCTCGATCGGGGGCTGGCTGCCGCCCGGCACGATGGTGTGGCCCGACAGGTGGTGCCCGATCTCGTGCGCCATGATGCTCACGGGAGCCCAGTTGTTGGCCTTGGTGGCGCGGATCACATCGCCCATGAAGGCCGGGTTGTAGGCGATCACCCGGCGCGGAACCTTGTCGGGGCCTTGCATGATCACGGCGGCCGCGTTGGGCACCTGCCCCTCCACCACCACGAAGTTGGGCGGCAGGCCGGTGTACTTCATGATCTCGGCCACCACCTCCTTGCCGGTGCTGCCGCCCTTGGACAGATCGGGCGGGGAGAAGGCCACCGGGCTGCCGTCGTACGAGCAGGCCTGCAGCGTGGCGGCCAGCTCGGCCGTGAGCTGGGCGCGGCTGGGCTTGCCGGCGCTGCTGCTGGACGTGGTGGACTGGGCCTTCTGCGCCAGCGCCGGGGTGGCGCAGGCCAGCCCCAGCAGCAGCGCCATGCTGGCCCGCGCCACGGGGTGCAGGCCGGGGTGCAGGTGGGTAGAGCGGCGTTGGGTGGTCATGCGGGTGCTTGCCTTTCATGCGGCCGGTGGCCGTGGGTGGGTGCCGGAGAGGGCGAGAAGGAACGGATAGACGGGGAAAGCTGGGAGGGGCAGGACACTGTCTAGGCCGCCACCAGTGCGGCCACGCGCAGCACGCGCTGGGCCAGGTCGGCCTGGCCGCGCGTGCCCGTCTTGGCATACAGGCTGGCCAGCTGGGTGCGCACCGTGGGCATCTTCACGCCCTGGGTGTCGGCCATTTCGCGTGGCGTCATGCCCTGCAGCAGCAGGGGCAGCAGGGCGGCCTCGGCCGGTGTCAGCCCGTAGAGCGCGCTGCAGACGGAGGCCGCAGTCGAGGCGTGGGGCGGTGTCTCGGGCACCAGGATGAATTGCACCAGTGCCTCGCCCATGGCGCCCGGCGCGGTCTTGAGCGGCGCCGCCAGCGCCACCAGGGGCTGGTTGCCCGCCGTGCGCAGGCGCAGCGAGACCGGTGTGCGCGTGCCCAGGCTGGCGGCGATGAGCGGCACCAGGGCGGCATCCACCTGGGCCAGGCGCAGCGGCTGGCGGTTGTGCCAGCCCGTGGCATGGCGCAGCAGCACGCGGCATTCATCCTCCACGCCCAGCCAGGTGCGGGCATGGTCATTGAGGTAGCGCACCTCGCCCTGGCGGTTGGCGTGCAGCACGCCCAGTGGCAGCTGGTTGAGCGTCTGCTCCAGCGCGCCGGCGTGGCGCTGCGCCTGCTGCATGCGCCGCTGTGCCCGCAGCAGGCTGCGCACCCAGGGCGTCACGGCCCGCAGCCAGGCAAACTGCTGCTGCGTGAACTCCGGCTGGCCCAGCTCGTTGTACATGGCCAGCACATGCACGCCCACCTCGGGCGAGCTCTCCACCACGCTGTTGACCATGGCATCGATGCCCAGCGGGCGCAGGTATTCCGCGTAGAAGGCGCCACGGCGCAACTCGGCCGTGCCGATGAGCTGCTGGCTCAATGACCCGCCCCGCGCGGCGGCCTCGGCATGCTGGCGCTCCAGCGCATCGCTCCAGGCATCGCTCACCTGGATCAGCGAGGCATAGCGCGACAGGAAATCGTCGGGCATGCCCGACTGGAAGGCCGCCAGCGGGTCATCGGTGCCGGGCAGGGGGCAGAACAGCACCACCTTGCGGCTGCCCAGGCGCTCACCCAGCTGCTGCAGCAGCCGCTCGACCATGCCGGGCTCGCCCAGGGCCTCCATGCTCTCGGCCATGAGGGTCTCGAACCCGCTCATCCCCAATTGCTCTCCCAGCCAGTTCCCGTGGGTCAAGGCCTTGCTCCCGCTTGTCGTCGTCGTTGGATTGTTGTGCCGGGCATGGTATGACGGGCGTCTGGAGGTGGGCATCATCCAAATGGATGATGTTGTGGGCGTGCCACGCATGGGGCCGGCGCTCCCCTCGTGCGGCCTCGCGTTCGGCCGCACAACCAGGCGGGAAACCGCAGACCGTGCTGCAGCGCGGCAAGGCGAACCAACGGCATTGGGCGGTGGAAGGCGCATCCGCATCACAGGCCCATCTGCCACAGCACCAGCTCCACCACGGCGCGCGCGTACAGTGCGGTGGTTTGCCACTTGAGCAGGGCAAACAGCGCGCCGGCCAGCAGCAGCCTCCAGCCCTCGCGCCGCAGGTCCACCAGGTAGAACTGGCACAGCGCCACCATGAAGACCAGCGCCTGCACCCCCGTCATGTACCACGGCGACCAGGCCTTGTGCCACTTGAGCAGGCCGGGTGAGGGGGCCAGCACCAGCGGCAGCTGGTTCAGGATCTGCAGCGCAATGAACACCGCCTGGCACACCAGCGCAAAGGCCAGCAGCTCGGCGGCGTTGTAACCCCGCCGCCGCCAGAAGACCACCGCAGCGCTCGCGAACGCGGCCAGCGCCCCCAGCGAGAACGACCACTTCGAGTAACTGGCCACCAGCGCATACATGCGCGCGGCTGCCTCGCTGGGCAGCTCTGGCTTGAGGTAGTCAGTGTGTCCCAGCACCACCAGCAGGAAGCCGATGGCCAGGCACAGCAGGCTCAGCGGGTGCAGATGGTCCTTGCGCATGCCCAGCACATACTCGCGTGCCATGGTGCCCGGTTGCGGCAGCACGCGCAGCGCGTTGCGCACCACGCCCCATTCAAACCAGCGAAACCGCGCCCAGGCCTCCTGGCGCACCGTGGCCCGGCCAATGCGCCCGGCCTTCTTCTGCCCGCACTGCGCGCAGAACGGCCCGGTGAGGGTGGCCCCGCAGTTCAGGCACAGGGCGGTGTCGAACAAGGCATCGGCCACCATGCCATCGGCGGTTGGCTGGGGTGTGGGCGGAGAGGAGGGTGGGTGCACGCAAGGACGCAAGCAGTCGCAATGGGAGCGAATGTAGAAAGCCTGCGGACCCTGCGCATCATCCAGGTGAAGGATGCCGGCCTGCCTGTGGCCTTGGGGGTGTGAATTGCGTCACGCGGCGGGCCCGCCTGCCATTTTGTGATGGCAATGTCACACAGAACTGCTAAAAAAGCGCCACGTCAGAAGAGAGGGTCGCATGGGCATCCAACTCGCAGATCTCGAGGCAGCAGCGCAGCGGTACCAGAGCTTTCAGCAGGCGCAGATTGCGGCGCCCATCGAACAGGTCGTACAGGAGCGCCTGAAGCTGGGCGTGACCAATGCGCACAAGTTCACCTCCAAGTCCGATCGCCTGGGTGTGCTGGCCAATGCCGCCTTCAAGGCGCGGCTGGCGGAACCCCCGGTTCCCGATGCGCCGCCTGCGCAATTGCCCCCGTTGCTGGCCGCCGACGTGGCCGGCCAGGAAATCGCTTTTGGTGACAACGACCTGCGCCCCATCCGCTACCTGCACATCGCCCTGCTGGCTGCGCGCGCGGTCGGCAAGATCACGGTGCGTGGCGTGGTCGACGAGGAGGGCGATGCCACGGGCTTCCTCGTGGCGCCCGGGCTGCTGTTGACCAATTGGCATGTGCTCAAGTCGGTGGACTACGCCGTGGCCTCCTTCGTGTCGTTCGACTACGAAGACGGGCTGGACGGCAAGCCCCGCACCCCCAAGCTGTTCGACCTGAACCCGAACGAGCTGTTTGTGGCAGACCAGGACCTGGACTATGCCTTCGTGGCCGTGGCACCAGCCACCGGGCAGGGCGAGCCGCTGGCCGACTTCGGCTACCTGCGGCTCTTTGAAGAGACCGGCAAGGTCGACCCCAACCGGCGCCAGGCCGCCAACATCCTGCAGCATCCGCTGGGCCAGGGCAAGAAGATCGCCATCCGCGACAACTACTTCATGGAGCCACCCAAGGACCGCATCGCCGGCAGCGCCGACCAGAACTCGCTCTATTACGGCTCGGACACCCTGCGCGGCTCGTCGGGCTCCCCTGTCTGCACGGACGAATGGTTTGTGGTCGCCCTGCACCGTGGCGGGGTGCCCAAAGTCACCGTGGTGGACGGCAAGCCCACGGTCATGCGCAAGGATGGCACACCTGCGCGACAGGGTGACTCCAGGGCCTCCATCGACTATGTGACCAACGAAGGCACCCGTGTCAGCCGCATCTTTGCCTCGCTCAAGGACAAGGCGGCCGCGCCGGGCGTCGACGCCGCGCCTGCGCAGGCGATCCTTGCGCGCATCCGCGCCGTGGCGCGGGACCCGCTGACCGGGCCGGTGCAGATGCCCACTGCGGTGCTGGGAATTCCCCAGCCGTTGTCCGATGCATCGGGCAGCACCGAGGAGAAGCTGGTGCGCCGGCCGCAGGCCTTCTTCGCGGGCGCTGCAGGCTACGACCCCCACTTCCTGGGGGAGGGCTTCGAGGTGCCGCTGGCGCAAATGTCCTATGAGGTGGGCCGCGCCACGGCGCCGCTGATCGACAGCGACGAGCGCGAACTCAGGTACCGCAACTACAGCGTCTTCATGCATGCCCGGCGCCGCACCGCGATCTTCGCGGCGGCCAATGTGGACGGCCAGCTGCTGTGGAAGAACGTGATGGACGGGCCCATGCCCAAGCGGCCGGCCTGGACCTTCGACCCGCGCATGGACGACAAGTACCAGCCCGACGATGCGATCTTCAGCAACGCCATGCAGCGCGGCCACCTCTTCAAGCGTGAAGATGCCGTGCAGGGCGAGGACCAGGCCCAGCTGGACCTGGCAGACAAGCACTCCTTCGTCATCACCAATGCCACGCCCATGATCGGCAACTTCAACAACGTGGAGTGGGGCGACCTGGAAGACCTGGTCTCGGAGCACCTGCAGGCGGGCCACAAGGTGTCGTACTTCGCAGGCCCCATCTTCGATGTGGAAGACAAGTTCTTCAACGAACTCAAGGCCGGCGTTCCCCTGGCCCAGCGCCGCAAGGGCATGCGCGTGCCCACCAGTTTCTGGAAGGTCGTGGCTTGGGTCGAGGGCGGCCTGCTCCAGGCCGCGGGCTTCATCCTGGACCAGTCCGATGAGATCCGCGCGCATGGACCGATCACCGAGGAGATCGACTTCGGTAACTACCAGCAGACCCCCATCGCCGCCATTGAAGAGCGCACGGGGCTGTCATTCCATGGGCTGTCGGCGGTGGATACGTACCGCTAGTAGGACCAAACCTTCTGGGCAAGGCATCGGGTGGCCGTGATTGCCGGTGTGGAAGAGAACGAGGTCACGGCGCGTTCTCATGCCGGCCCATAGATCCGCTCCACCGGCATGCGCATCCCGCCGTTCCGCGCCAGCGCCAACGGCCGCTGCGCATGCACGAAGGGCGCCATGTCGATCACTTCGAGCAACTCGTCGGTGGCAAAGGCCTTGAGCGTCGACCCGCGCAGGCCCAACTGAACGGCCCTGCGTTCCAGGGGCGCCCCCAGCGGATCATGGTCGGGGTCCCATTGCAGTCGCACGTCCGATGCTTCGACCGCAGCCTTCCATTCCTCGCGGGTGGGGTACTGCGCGGGTCGCCAGGTCGATGCCACTGCGCTGGCCAGTGCCTGGTCGAAAAACCTGCGGCGGATGCGCAGGCCCAGCACCATCTCCTGCCCGGGCTTGGTCGCCCAGCCGCAGCGGTACATCATCCACAGGAAATTGGGTTTGATCCAGCTCATGCGGTTGAAGCTGTAGGTCGGGCCACCGAAGTGGCCGTGCTGTAGCGCATACAGTGCCGTCTCAGGCCGGTACGCCTGGTAGACAACGATGCTCTCATCGTCGAAGTGCGCCAGGATGTGCTCGCCCGAGGCAGGCCACCCGGCGTCCTGAATACTATGCAACTCAGTAGGCAGCTTCATGCCTTGCCCTCCAACTGCGCGAGGTATTCCACGCCCACCCGATCCGTCAGCCACACCCCGTTGTCCGAGCGGTAGAACGCATGCCCGTCGCGCTGCATGCGCAGGGCATCCACCACCAGCACCACGGGCACCCCATGGCGCGTACCGACGGACACGGCAACGTCCTGCTTCTCGGTCAGATGCACATGGTGGCGGCTGCCGCGCAGCAGGCCTTGCGCGAGGATGGATTTCAGGAAACGCGATGCCGTGCCGTGGTAGAGCCGGTCCGGCGGCACTTGCGGCACCAGGCCCAGGTCCACATCGACCGAATGCCCCTGGTTGGCGCGGATGCGCAGGCCATCGTCGCTGAAGGCAAAGCGCTGCTTGTCATTGCTGGCCACCACCTCGCGCAGCAGGGCAGGGCCGATGCGCTTGCCCGCGCGCTCGCAGCCGGCCAGCAGGTCCGCCACCGCAACCCAGCCGCCTTCGCCCAGGGTGAGGCCGGCTCGGCCGGGTTCATGGCGCAGCACCAGGCTCAGGAACTTGCTGGTGGAGACGATGCGCTTGCTTTGTTCGTTGTTGTTGTTGTTGTTCATGGAAGCTTTCCTTTCTTCTTGTTGTTGTTGTGATCCTCTCGGTGCCTTGCATGCACCGTTTGCAACAGCTGGGATGTTGACTTAGTGCTGTTGTGAAACTATCATAAGTTCAACGAATAAACTAAGTCAAGCAATTTTCAAGGAGGCTACCGCCATGGCAACGTTCAAGGCCCTGCAAGGCGACATCACCAGGCTGCCGGTGGACGCCATCGTCAACGCCGCCAACACCTCGCTGCTGGGCGGGGGCGGGGTGGACGGCGCCATCCACCGTGCGGCGGGCCCCGAGCTGCTGCAGGCCTGCCGCCCGCTCAACGGCTGCAAGGTCGGCCAGGCCAAGGCCACGCCGGGCTTTCGCCTGCCTGCCAGGTACGTGATCCACACCGTGGGCCCCGTCTGGTACGGCGGTAACCGCAACGAGGCCGAGTTGCTCGCCGCCTGCTACCGCGCCTGCATCGCCCTCGCGCTGCAGCAGTTGCAGGGTGTTCAGTCCATCGCCTTCCCCTGCATCAGCACGGGGGCCTATGGCTACCCCGCGCAGGCTGCCGCGCAGATCGCGGTGGAGGCCTGCCGTGAGGCCGCGGGCGATGCACCGCTGGAGATCAGCTTCTGCTGCTTCTCGGCACGCGACCTGGCGCTGTACGAGGCCTTGCTGCGCTGACCGATTCCCACTTGAATGACGAACGAAAACAATATGCGACCCGAACACCACACCCAACAACTCATCGCGCAGATCGCCCAGGGCCTGGAGCCGCAGTACCTCTTCTTCTGGGGCCACCAGCCCCGCAAGGACGGCGCCATCGGCAAGACCTGTTTCAGCCAATGGTTCGAGGCGCCGTTCATCCTGAACGGCATCCACTACGCCACCGCCGAACACTACATGATGGCCGAGAAGGCCCGCCTCTTCGGCGATGAAGCCACGCTGGACAAGATCCTCTCCGCGCCCACCCCCGCCCACGCCAAGAAGCTCGGCCGCGAGGTCGCGGGTTTCGACAATGCGCGCTGGGAGGCGCGCGGCTTCGATGCCGTGGTCGAAGGCAATGTCGCCAAGTTCACGCAGTACCCCGCCATGGGCGAGTTCCTGCGCACCACCGGCGACCGCGTACTGGTCGAGGCCAGCCCTGTGGACCGGGTCTGGGGCATCGGCCTGGCCGGCGATGACCCGCGCGCCTTGCAGCCGGCGCAGTGGCAGGGCAGCAATCTGTTGGGCTTTGCGCTGATGCGGGTGCGGGAGGTGATCCGCGAAGCCAGGCCATGACGGGCACCGAATACAAACGCGGCGTTTACGGCGCCCTCCAGCGCGCAGGCTTTGCCAAGCAGCGCCATGCCCTGCATGCGCCGGGCGAGGGCGCGACGGTGCTGGTCAACGCAGAGAAAGGCTTTGGCGACCAGTGGTTCATCAATGCCGGCTTTTGCCTGCACCGGCTGGACCCGGCGCCGGTGGAGCGGGTGGAAAAGACCCACATGTACTTTCGCCTGGAGAGGCTGTTCCCTGCGCACCGGGAGTTGATCCTGGCCGCCAGCGCGCTCGACAACCCAGGGCAGCCTGCGGCCTACCCGCTGCTGCTGGACCTGCTGGCCACCGAGATCGGCGCAGGGCTGCGGGCGCTGGGCACCGAGCAGGCCCTCATCGCGGCCTACCGCGCCGGACGCCTGGGCCAGGGGCTGGTGCTGCGCGGGGCCCGCGAGCTGATCGAGGCGTCTGCCTGAACTGCCCTGCAGTGGGGAACTGTGTGCCGGTCAGACCCGCCGGGCATTCACCATCGAACACCCGCCACCCTGCACAGTCGCCTCTCCCTCGAACCGCCCCGTCACCCCCCAGGCCCCGGCCGTGCCCGAATCGCTGACCAGGCCCTGCCAGGTCCAGTGGATGCGCACGGGCGCTTGCTGCGCGGCCTGCGCCAGTTCAGGGAAGAGGCGCGATAGCGGCACCATGCCATCGGCATGGCCCGAGGGCGGTACCCGGGCCGAACCTGATGGGGTAGGGGCCGTTGCCACAACCGGCCCCTGGAGCCGCTGCGCATTCGCGCCCTGGCGTTCTGCCGTGATGCGCAGGCTGCGCGAAGAGGGCGTCCACGGCGCCGTATCGGCCGACACCCAGACCGTGCGCTCGCTGCGGTTGCGCAGCTCGAACACCAGGTCGATGCCGGCCGTGCCGGCGACGCAGCGGGTGCGCAGTTCCAGGATGTCCGGGGGCACGTCGGCAGCATGGGCGATGCCGACGCACAGGACGAGCACGGCGGTTGCAGGCAGCAGGTGCCTTGCCAGGGATGGGGCTGGGGTACGGGCCATGGGTTGGGGGGGAATGCGGCTGGTGCTGGCTTATTGTGCCGTCATCCACTCCTTGCGGCCAGGCTGGCCCGCCGGCAAACCCTGCTCATACGGATTTGCCTTTAACCGCAAGCGATAGTTGGGTTTCCTTGCCGTGCTGTAGCACGGTCAGCGGCTTTCGCCTCGCTATACGATCAAATGCAAATCCGTATCGGAAGGTGTGCCGCACCCACATGTCCAGGCCCGATGAAGCCTGGTTGGCGGCGATGGCCGTACCATGGTGTTGGAGACATCGCACGCCGCCGCCACCTGCCTTGTGCGCACCATGCGGCTGCCCGGCTGGCAGTAGCCTTCAAGCCGGACATTCTGTTTCGCCGCGACCTACTGCGAGCCTGGTTGGCGGCGCGCAACACGCATGAGAGCCACTTTGCTTCGTGCTTGCGCTCGTTCTTCCAGTCCACGATGGCTTCGCGCCGGACATGAGGCCATCGGGTCCTGCAATGGAGGCTGCTCAGATGACGGGCCACAGTGCACACTGGTGCGACGCCTCGAACTCGCCATTGGACACGCGGCTTTGCGGCAGCGTGAAGTGCATGAGGTGGCGCTCGGTGGCGCCGGCAAAGCGTGGCCAGGCCGGGGCGGCAGAACCGGGTGCGCCATTGGGATCACCCATGCGCATGAAGTTGACCAGGTGGCCCAGCATGCGCTCGCTCAAGGCCTTGCGCTGCGCGAGCGCCGACGGGCTCGTGACCTCGGCGGCCACGGCCGCGTCGAGAAACGGGTAGCTGGGCAGGAAGTCCACGCCACCGGCCCAGTACATGGCATCCATGCCATGCGAGCTGCCGTAGTAGTAGGCCTTGGGCTGTGCCGGGAACGACATCGCCGGATCGGTCATCTCCCAGCCGAACACCGGCACCCAGGCGGACAGCGTGCTGCGCTGTACGCTGTTGCCGCAGGCGTACATCGCATCCCCCGTGGCCCGGGCAAAGCCCTGGCCTGGCGAGGAAAAGCGCGACAGGGCATAGGCTGCATCGATCTGTGCCGTGTCGAAGCCCGGCGGTACCAGGGAGCGCAGCGCAAGCGGGTACACCGCCGCGCTCATGCCGGGATCGGAGAACAGCGTGCCCTCGTCGTACACCCCGCCTACCATCACCGGCACGCGGTTGAAGTCCCCTGTGGCGAAGGCACGCAGCGGAACCTGGGTCAGTACCTGGCCGTCCACCGTGGGCCGCCACTTGCCCGCCCCCTGTGCGGCCAGGATGGCCGCGACGGGCAGGGCGCGCAGGCAGGCTACCTGGTCGCTCGCGCCCGCGCATCCCAGCGCCTTGACGGCTGCATCGCCCACCGCAGTGGCCGCGTCGGCGCTGAGGTTGGAATACTCCGCCCCGCCACCGCTTTGCATCATGGCGCGGTGGAACAGGCCCCGTGCCTTGGGGGAATGCAGCAGCGAGAAGGTCTGCGTCGCGCCGGCCGACAGCCCCCACAGCGTGATGTTGCCGGCGTCGCCGCCAAAGGCCTCGATGTTGCGGCGCACCCACTGGAGTGCGGCGATGGCATCCATGAGCGCGAAGTTGCCCATGCTGCCGTCCTTGTTCGCCGCGCGCAGCGCCGGGTTGGCAAGGTAGCCCAGAGCGCCCAGCCGGTAGTTGAAGCTCACCGTGACCACCTGGCGCCGGCTGATCTCGCGCAGGTCGGTCTGGGCACCCGAGCCGAGCACGAAGGCGCCACCGTGCATGAAGACCAGCACGGGCAGTTTGGCGCCCGGTGCGGCCCCTGCGGGCTTCCATACGTTGAGGTACAGGCAGGCCTCGTCCGTGGCCGTGTCCGCACCCGGACCGCTCTGTGGGCACGAGGGGCCCATGCGCTCGGCCTTCAAGGTGTCCGTGCGGGCGGGTGCGGCCGCCGTGGGTGCCCAGCGCAATGCGCCCACAGGCTGGGCCGCGTAGGGAATGCCGAGAAACGAAACAAGCTCACCGGCGGCCTGGCCGCGCACCAGGCCTTCGCTGGTGCGTGCCAGGCCGGGGTCGGCGGGCGCGTCCGAACCGCCGCCGCAGCCGGTCAGGGCCAGGCACAAGGCCATGCAGGCCGCAAGGGCCGTGTGGAATGAGGGCATGCTAAATCTCCTGGGTGGGTGTGGTGGCAAGAGGGAAGTCGGCTGCGGAGAAATGGCCCAGCTCATGGAGCAGGGACGACCAGGCCATCAGGCCGTCATGGATCGAAGACAGCCGAAAGAACTCGTTGGGGGCATGCACATCCTCGTCGGGCAGGTTGTAGCCAAACATCAGCGTGTCCATGCCCAGCGTCTCCTTGAAGAGGGAGGTGATGGGCACGCTGGCCCCCAGCCGCACGTGGATGGGCCGCATGCCCGAGGCCTGCGCCAGCACCGTTTCTGCGGCGCGCACCAGCGGGTGCTCTGGCGCCAGCGTGGATGCGGGCGAGCCTTCGTGCAGGGCCGTCACCTCCAGCGAGCATCCGGGCGGGGTCAGCGCCTGCAGGTGCTCTGCCACGGCGTGTATCACCTGGGCGGGGTCTTGGCCTGTGACTACACGGACGGTGAGCTTGACGACGGCTTCGCAGGGCACGATGGTCTTGCCACCCGCCCCCGTGTGGCCGCCGTACAGCCCGTTGACATCGAGCGCGGGGCGCAAGGTGATGCGCTCGCGCGCGCTGTAGCCCGCTTCGCCATGCGGTAGGGCACCCACATCGGCAAAGAAGGCCGCTTCATCGTAGGGAAAGGCCGCCGTGTCGGCACGTTCGCGTTCGCCGGGCGCCCTGACGCCCGCAAAGAAGCCTGGCACTGCCACACTGCCATCGGCCCGGTGCAGCGAGGCCACCAGGCGGGCGGCTTCGTGCAGCGCATTGCGCACGGCACCGCCGTAGCGGCCCGAATGCAGGTCCTTGTCCGCAGTGCGCAGCCGCACCTCCAACTGGGCGTTGCCGCGCGCGCCGGTGTTGACCGTGGGCACCAGGGCGCTGGCGCGCCCGCCATCGGCCGACAGCACGGCATCGGCACGCAGCAGCGCAGCATGGCGCAGGGCCAGCGCGCGCAGCGAGGGGCTGCCGGTCTCCTCCTCCCCTTCCAGAAAGACCTTGATGTTCACCGGGCAGCCGCCGTGCACGCGCAGGAAGCTCTCGACCACGGCCAGGGCGATGGCAGTGGCTCCCTTCACATCGGAGGCGCCGCGCGCATAGATGCGGTCGCCCACGGTGGTGGGCTCGAACGGCGGCGTGCGCCAAAGCGCGAGCGGTTCCGGCGGCTGCACGTCGTAGTGCGCATAGATGAGCAGCGTGGGCCGGCCCGGCGCGCCGAGCCATTGGCCGAACACCGCTGCCTCGCCGCCTGCATCGAGCAACTGCACATCCGCCAGGCCCATGGCGTGCAGGCGCTCGACAAGGAAGGCGCGCGTGGCCGCCATGTCCGGGCCATGGGCCGGGTCGGCGCTCACGCTCTGCAGGCGCAGGTAGCTTTCGAGCCAGGCGATGGTGGCGGCCTTGCCATCAAGCAGGTGCCGCTGCACCTCGGCCAGTGCACCGCTGGCCGGGAGGGGGGTGTTGGTGTTCATTGCGGCTCGAACCCCACGGTTTTCACCAGCTCGCGGTAGCGGGCGGTCTCATTTCGGTAGAAGGTCGCTGCCTGTTCCAGCGACATGGGGGCAAACAGCGTTTTGGCCTGGGCTTCCAGCGGGCTGCGCACCTGGGGCAGTTTCAAGGCTGCTTGCAAGGCGGCGGCGTGTTGTTCCACCGCACGTTGCGGCGTGCCGCGCTTGACCAGGTAGCCGGTCCAGATGCTGAAGGAAAAATCCTTGAAGTTCTGGGTATCGCGGTAGCTCTGCACGTTCTGGAACGGCGCGGGCAGGCGTGCGTCGGCCAACGAGCCTATGACCTTGATCCGACCCTGCCTGGCCAGGTCGGCATAGCTGCTCTGGTAGGGCACGAAGGCGAAATCGATCAGCCCGCCGATCAGGTCCTGCATCAGCGGCGCACCGCCCTTGTAGGGTACATGCGTCATGGGGGCACCCACGCGCCGCGAAGCCAGTTCGCCCAGCAAGTGGTACATCGTGCCCGGGCCCGAAGAGCCGTAGTTCAACGGCTCGCTGCGGCGTGCCCGCGCGAGCTCGGCCAGCTGGTCCAGATTGTCTGCGGGCAGGCGGGCCTGCGCGATCACCACCAGGTGCGAGATGGCCACCGGCGCCACCATGCGGAAATCGTCCGGCTGGTACTTCACGCCCTTGTTGACCAGGCCCGAAAGGATCAGCTCGTTGGGCGAGCCCTGGAACAGCTGCTGGCCGTCGGCCGCCGCCGCCAGCACCTTGTTGGCGGCAATGGCGCCGGCGGCGCCGCCCAGGTTCTCCACTACCACGGGTACGCCCAACTGGTGTGCCAGCGGCTCCTGCATGGTGCGTGCGGTGAAGTCGCTGGCCGAGCCCGCGGGGTAGGGAACCATCAGCGAAACGGGCTGCGTGAACGCCCCTTCGCGCGGTTGCGCGCCCAGCGGGGCGAGCAGCAGGCTGCAAACAATGCCGGCGATGGCGCGGCGACAGGGATGGTGCATGGGGAAACTCCTTGGGGAAATGGATGCAGACGCATTCTTCGGGCTTGTAGTCCAGTCGTCCAATGGGTTGTTTTTGTGATTTGCATGAGTTTTGTGAATAATTGAAGTCCATGAACCTGCAGCAGCTCCACCATTTCGTCGCACTGGCCGACACGCGCTCGTTCAGCCGTGCCTCGGAGGTGGTGCATGTAACCCAGTCCGCGCTGTCGCGCAGCATCCAGATGCTGGAGCAGGAACTCGGCATGCCCCTGGTGGACCGCATCGGCAAGAGCAACGAACTCACGCCGCTCGGCACCCAGGTGCTGGCCCGGGCGCGCCACATCGTGCAGGAGGCGGCAGAACTGCGGCGTGCCGCCACGCTGATGGCGGGCGGGGCGGCCGGCACCATCGCCCTGGGCATGGGGTCTGCGCCTGGGGCGCTGTTCGCCGCGCCGCTCATGACGCATCTGCTGCGCTCGCACCCACAGGTCCAGTTGCGCCTGCTGGGCGGGGCGCCCGAGCTGCAGATAGCGCAGTTGCGCGCGCGCCAGGCCGATGGCCTGGTCATCACCTACCGGGCGCTGCCTCCGGTGGACGACCTGCAGTTCGAGGTTCTGCCGGCGCTGCGCTCCGGCTTCGTCTGCCGGACGAGGCACCCGCTTGCGCAGCGCCCCCGTCTGCGCTTCGAGGACCTGCGGGCCTACCCCCTGGTGTGCACGCAGGTGAGCGACGATGCCGCGCGTACGCTGATCGAACGCTATGGGGAGCGCGCCCACCCCCAGCCCTGGATCCAGGCCGCCTCGGAAGACGTCGGTGCCTTGCTGCGCACCGTGGCCGCGACCGACGCGGTGTTCCTCGGCGTGGTGGCAGCGGCCCGCGCGCAACTGGCCGAGGGCGGCCTGCATGAACTCATGCCCACGCCCGATGCGAAGCTGCAGGCGCAGTTCGCATTTGTCACGCTCAAGGGGCGCGCAGAGTCACCGGCCCTGCAGGTCGTGCGCGACTTCTGCCGCTCGCTGGTCCGGGATGCCCTGGCCGGCCAGATACCGCCTCCCTGACGGTCGGGCGCTGGCTCTTGCCGAGGCCGCAGCGTGTAAGCTGCTTCACCGCACCAGAACACCACAGGAGACACCACCCCATGCAAGACCCGCAAGCCCCACCCTGGGACCTCGGTCCCCACCTGCAGGTGCGCATTGCCGACGACGGCGTGGCGCACGTCATCTTCGGCCCCGCGGGCGGCATGCCCTTCACCGACGTGCAGGGGCATGCGCACCTGGGCACCATCTGGGCCCGCCTGCAGGCCACGCCGGGCGTGCGCAGCATCTTGGTGCGCAGCGAGGGCAAAGGCTTTTGCGCGGGCGGCTCACCCGAGCTGGTGACGGCGATGCTCCACAGCCAGGAGGCCCGTCTGCGCACCATGCAGGAGGCCCGCGCCATCGTGCAGGGCATGATGGACTGCGATCTGCCCATCGTCTCGGCCATCAACGGCGCGGCCGTGGGCGCAGGGGCTGCGGTGGCGCTGATGGCCGACATCACCGTGGCCGGCCAGCGCGCCAAGATCATCGATGGCCACACCCGCCTGGGCGTGGCCGCTGGCGACCATGCCGCCGTGCTCTGGCCGCTGCTGTGCGGCATGGCCCGGGCCAAGTACCACCTGCTGCTGTGCAACACCATCTCAGGCAAGGAAGCCGAACGCATCGGCCTCGTCAGCCTGGCCGTGGCCGATGAAGAGCTGGACACTCGGGCCCTGCAGATCGCGCAAGAACTCGCACGCGGCAGCCCCACGGCGCTGGCCTTCACCAAGCGCAGCCTGAACCACTGGCTGCGCGCGGCCTGGCCGGCCTTCGAGCATTCGCTGGCGCTGGAGATGCTGGGCTTTGCCGGCCGTGATGCGCGCGAAGGCTTTGCTGCACTCAACGCCAAGCGGCCCGCGAACTTCGGGGGAGACCAGTCATGAAGTTCGCCGAATTCCATGCCGGCCAGGTCCTCACGGCCGGGCCCTACACCGTGACCGAAGACGAGGTGCTCACCTTCGCCAGGTCCTACGACCCACAGTGGTTCCACACCGACCCGGCCGCCGCGCAGGAGGGCCGCTTTGGCGGCCTCATCGCCAGCGGCTGGCACACCTGCGCCATCGCCATGCGGCTGGTGGCGGACAAGGCGCTGCACGGCTCCGAATCCTTTGCCTCGCCGGGCATCGAGTACATCCGCTGGCCGCACCCGGTGCGCCCGGGCGACCAACTGGTGCTCACCGCCACGGTGCAGGAGGTGCGTCGCTCCACCAGCAAGCCCGGCCTGGGCATTCTGCGCTGGCGTTGGGAGCTGGCCAACCAGGACGGGGCGGCGGTGCTGGACCTGGTGGCGACCAGCCTGTTTCAGCTGGATGAAGAAGCTGCGGGCTGAGGTGGAAAGGCCACTGGCCAGCCCGTCACTGTCTCCCGCTCACCGACCAATTCCATTCCAGCCACACCCACCTGAACGATGACATTGCGCCGGGGCAGGGCGCTGGTGTTGGCGGGGCCGCCATGGACCACCTTGGGGTGGATCAGCACCAGATCGCCCGGCGCGCATTCCGCCGCCACGCCATGGTGTGCGCCATAGCGGTGTCTGGCGCCGCCGCGCTCCTCTTGCGCCGCATAGCTGTCGTCCACGCGGTGGCTGCCGGCAATGAAGCGCGTGGCCCCGCCATGCTCGGCCATGCCATCCAGGCACACCATCACGCGCAGAAAGCGCGAGTCGGCGCCGCTCAGGTACGCGTTGGGGAAATCCCGGTGCCAGCCGATGCCCCGGCCAAAGCCCGGGTGTTTGCTGGTCGCGTTCATGAAATGCGCGACCAGATCGGCGTTACCCAGGGCCTGTGCGCAGGCATCGACCAGCGCCGGTAACTGCAGCAGGGCGCTGAACTGCGGCGCATAGCGGCACAGGTCGCCCAGGATGAAAATGGCATCGCCCACCTCGGTGGCAGGGATGCCGTTGCGCCCCGCGTCAGAGAGGTCCTTCTCGAACACCAGATCGCGCGCCTGCTCCTCCGCGCTGCATTGGCGTGCCGCCGCCTCGGCGCTGGCCAGCCATGCATCCATGGCGGCGAGAAGGCGGGCGGGCACGGCATCGGTCACCACGCCGTAGCCGGCGGACTCATAGCGTTTCAGATCGAATGGCATGCAGGGTGTATTGCGGGCATATCCCTTGGCCTGCAAGGGCACCGAGGCTATGAATTGAGAATTGTTCTCAATTATAATTTCTGCGACATCCCCCCATTCTCTTTGCCCATCCTGCCGCATGAGCACCGCTGACCCCGGCCTGGTCCATCCCGACCACGACCCCCACACGCTGTACAGCCACCACCATGGCTGGCTGCGTGCGTGGCTGCAGCGGCGGCTGGGCTGCAGGGACGAGGCGGCCGACCTGGCGCAGGACACCTTTGTGCGCGTGCTGCTGCGCCCCCAGGCACTCCAGGGCCTGCGCGAGCCGCGCGCCTACCTGACCACCATTGCCAAGGGCCTGGTCTCCGACCTGTGGCGCCGCCGCGCGCTGGAGCAGGCTTACACCGATGCCCTGGCCCTGATGCCCGAGCCGCTGGCCCCGTCGCCCGAAGAGCGCGCGCTGGTGCTCGAAGCCCTGCACGAGATCGATGCCATGCTCGACGGCCTCGCGCCCAAGGCAAGGCAGGCCTTTTTGCTGTCGCAGCTCGAAGGCCTGGGCTATGCCGAGATCGCCGTGCAGCTGCAGGTGAGCGAGCGCACCATCAAGCGCTACATGGCCCAGGGCTTTGAGTGCTGCCTGCTGGCCATGGAGTGAATCCGCCATGGGCAGCGCCACCTCATCCGCCAATCCTGATACCGCGCCCAGCCGTGCCGCCCTGCGCGAGGCCGCGCAGTGGCTGGTGCGTTTGAACTCCGGCCAGGCCCGCCCAGACGACTGGCAGGCCCTGGCCGCCTGGCGCGCGCAGGATGCCGCCAACGAAGCCGCCTGGCAGCGGGCAGAACGCCTGTCGCGCACCTTTGGCGCCGTGCCTGCGGGCCTGGGGATGCCGGTGCTGGCGCAGGCCGAGCGCACCGCGGTGAACCGCCGCGCTGCGCTGCGTGTGCTGGCCCTGGTGGGCACCACGGCACCGGCGGCATACCTGGGCTGGCGCCACATGCCCTGGCAGCAGTGGGCGGCCGAGCACCGCACCGCCACGGGCGAGCGGCGCAGCGTCACGCTGGCCGATGGCTCCGAGGTGCTGCTCAATACCGCCAGCGCGCTCGATGTGGCCTTCGACGCCCATGAGCGCCTGCTGCGCCTGCGCGTGGGCGAGGTGCTCATCACCACGTCCAAGGATTCCGCCGCGCGCAGCTTTCGCGTGGAGACACCCGGCGGCTGGCTGCGCGCCCTGGGCACGCGCTTTGCCGTGCGCCTGCTCGACGAGGGCGCCGTGCACCTGGCCGTGGCCGAAGGCGCGGTCGAAGTCACGCCGCACCACGGCGCGCAGCGTGTGCTGCAGGCCGGCTCGCAATGCCGCTTTACGGCCAGCGGTGTGCAGGCCTCCACCGCGCTGGGCGAGCAGGCCCTGGCCTGGGCGCAGGGCGTGCTGTATGCCGACGGCATGCGGCTGGACGACTTCGCGGCCGAGCTGGCGCGCTACCGCCCGGGGGTGGTGCGCTGCGACCCGGCCGTGGCGGCGCTGCGCATCTCGGGCGCCTTCCAGCTGAACGATACCGAGTACATCCTGGCGATGCTGCGCGAGACCTTGCCGGTGCAGGTGGTGACACGCACGCGCTACTGGATCACGCTGGTCCCGGCCTGAGGGGCTGCCCGCCCCCTGGGCCCATGTGTGCATTCTTCTCACGCATGGGCGCTGCAAATCTCGTTTGTCGGTGTGCCAGTCTGGGGCCAGCATGGGGGCCTTGATCATCCCCGGGAGGCCTTTTTGCCCATGCCTGCAGACAACCACAACAACCCCGCCACCATCGTCCGGTCCGCCGACGGCAGCGCAGGCGATGTCAACTACGGTGCCGTGGGTGGTGCTACCACCTACGCTGCCTACCGCCAGCCCGAGCCGCGCATCGCCGCGCTGATCGAGCAGGCCCTGGGCCCGGCGGCCACCGCCGTGCTCAATGTCGGCGCCGGGGCCGGGTCGTACGAACCCACGGGCCGCACGGTGACTGCGCTCGAGCCCTCGCAGTCCATGCGCGAGCAGCGGCCTGCGCACCTGCCGCCCGCGGTGGACGGCGTGGCCGAGCACCTGCCGTTTGCCGATGGCGCGTTCGACGCGGCCATGAGCACCTTCTCGATCCACCAGTGGAGCGACGTGGAGGCCGGCCTGCGCGAAATGCGGCGCGTGGCGCGCGGGGCGGTGGTCATTCTCACCTGCGAACCGCTGGCGGTGCAGGACTTCTGGCTGGCCCACTATGCACCCGGGGTGCTGGCGGCCGAGGCGCGGCGCTACCCGGCCATGGAGCGCATCGCTGCGGCGCTGGGCGGGCATGTGGAGGTGTTGCCGGTGCCGATTCCCTGGGATTGCCGAGATGGGTTCAACGAGGCGTACTACGGGCGGCCCGAGATGCTGCTGGTGCCGGCTGCGCGCACGGTGTGTTCGGCGTGGGGGGTTGTGCCGGCTGCATCGGTCGATGCGAGTGTGGCTGCGTTGCGGGGGGATCTGGTGTCGGGGGTTTGGGATGCGCGGTATGGGGCCTTGCGCAGGCAGGCGTTTTATCAGGGGTCGTTGAGGTTGGTGGTGGCGCGTTGAATGGGGCGGTGTGCGGGGACGTGGGTGACGGTTTTCTGGTCGTGCTGGCGGCATGCCTTGGTTGAGGGCGGGAGCCGGGATGTGCGCCCGGCGGCGCAGTAACTTTCTCTTGCGTCGCCAAGAGGGTGTAGAAAAAACAAAATACAATCCTGCAGCCTTGATTGAACAGGAACAATGTGATGGCAAGGACAGGCCGACCACCCGTAATTGCGCCGGCAGAGTACGCAGCCTTGCGCGAGGTGGTGAGAGACAACCCGCA
>NZ_JACHLK010000010.1 GCF_014207955.1 Acidovorax soli | reverse complement strand
CGCAAGCCGTTCTACGCTGCAGCGTGGGTCTGGCTGGCGCAGGCCCGCATGCTCTTGGGGCGGCTCAAATAGGTTTCTTCTACACCCTCTTGGCGGCCCAAGAGAAAGTTACTGCGCCGCCGGGCGCACATCCCGGCCTCCGCCCTCAAAACAAGAACAGAAGCAACCATGCCCAGAAGCACAAAAAACCAGGAAGCAACCCCCTCAAGGCTTGGCCCCCACCTGGCTGACCTGCCCGATCAGCCGGTGGTAGAACCGAATCGCATCCGCATAGTTGGCGATCTGCAAACGCTCGTTGGTACCGTGAAAACGCTTCAGGTCTTCAGAGTCAGCACGCACGGGCGAGAACTTGAAGATGTGGTCGCTGATGGCACCGTAGTGCTGCGAGTCGGTACCCGCAACCATCAGGCCCGGGGCCACCAGCACGTCAGGAAAGATCTCACGGATGGTCTGGTTGAGCAGGCGGTACTGGGTGGAATCGGTGGGCGCGACCTTGGAGGCGTCCACCGCGCCGGGCAGCGTGCTCAGCTCGTACTGCGCGGTGGGCGCGCTGATCTTGCTGCGCATGTGCTCGATCACCTGCTCCTTGCTGTCGCCTGGCAGCAGGCGGAAGTTGACAGTCGCCTCGGCGCGGCCGGGCACCACGTTGTCGCGGTTGCCGGCGTTCACGATGGTCAGCGCCGTGGTGGTGCGCAGCATGGCATTGGTGCTGGCAGCGCCTTCGAGCTGCTTTTGCACCACGGGGCGGAACAGCCACAGGTTGGACAGCACCACGCGGTTCACGCCGCCCATCTCGGGCGCGAGCGTGTCGAACAGCTCGCCCGCCACGCCGCGGATGCCACCGGGCATCTGCTCCGCGTCCAGCCGGCTGAGCGCATCGCTCATCATTGCGATGGCGCTGCTGCCCTTGTGCGGCGGCATGGACGAGTGCCCCGGCGTGCCCGACATCTTCATCACCACCGACATATAACCCTTCTCGGCCACGCCGATCACGGCAGCGGGCTTGGAGAGGCCGGGCATCACGCCGTCCAGGATCAAGAGGCCCTCGTCGATCACGAAGTCCAGGCGCACCTTGCGCTCTTGCAGCAGCGCGGCGATCTTGGCGGCGCCGCGCAGGCCGCCCACCTCTTCGTCGGCGCCAAAGGCCAGGTAGATGGTGCGCTGGGGTGTGAAACCGCTGGCCAGCAGCATTTCCACCGCCTCCAGCTGGCTCATGAGGTTGCCCTTGTCGTCCCAGGAGCCCCGGCCCCAGACAAAACCGCCCTCGATGGCGCCCGAGTACGGGGGCTGGGCCCAGTCGCCCTCGGTGCCGGGGGCCACGGGCACCACGTCCTGGTGGGCCATGAGCATCACGGGCGCGGCCTTGGCATCGCTGCCGGGCCAGGTGTAGAGCAGACTCAGCTCGCCGACCACCTCGCGCTTCAATTTCGCATGCACCAGCGGAAAGCGCTGCTGCAGCAGCGCGTGGAACTGCAGGAACTGGCCGGCATTGGCGTTGGCATCGTCGCGCGAGGATTCTGTGCGCAGGCGCACGGCCTCGGCCAGGCGGCCGGCCACGGCGGCATCGTCCACGGGCAGTTTGGCGATGGGCGCCACCTCCAGCTGGCGTGAGCCCTTGCGCGCGGTATTGATGCCCAGGGCCACGGCCAGCAGCAGCACCAGGGCCAGCAGCCCGAGCAGAAGTTTCTTGATCATGTCGCTCGCGTCTCTTTCTTGTGGGTGAGGGTCTGGGGCGCATGCTAAATCGGTAACCAAATGTTGGTCCAATGCATAATTCAAGTCGTTTTGTTCGATTTTCCGCATGAGCACCACCATCGCCCAGCTGCGCCACTTCATCGCCCTGGCCGACAGCGGCAGCTTCACGCGCGCGGCCGACAGCACGCGCCGCTCGCAGGCCGCCTTCAGCCGCAGCATCGCCATGCTGGAGGCGCACCTGGGCGCGGAGCTGGTGGAGCGCAGCGGCCACCGCAACGCCCTCACCCCCATAGGCCGCACGGTGCTGGAGCATGCGCGCCAGGTGGTGGCGCAGGCCGATGAACTGCACCAGGTGGTGCGCCACCAGGTCAGCGGTGAAACCGGCTCCGTGCGCCTGGCCATGAGCGCCACGCCGCACGCCCTGCTGGCCCCGCGCCTGCTGCGCCTGGCAGCGCGCGACGCGGGGCGCATGCGACTGCAATTGAGCGGCGGCCCCCAGTCCCACCAGATCCAGGCGCTGCGCGACCGCACGCTGGATGCCCTGGTGACGGACTACCACTCTCTGCCCGGCTCCCACGCCGACCTCGAGGTGCACAGGCTGGTGCAACTGCCCACCGGGGTGCTGGTGCGCCCTGGGCACCCGCTGGCCCAGCGCCAGCCGCTGGCGTTTGCCGAGCTCACGGAGTTCCCCGTGGCCTGCACGGGCATGAGCGCGGCCGTCGGGCGGCTGCTGGTGCAGCGCCTGGGCATGCAGGCCCACCCCGAGGTGCTGATCAGCCTGGCCAGCGAATCCGTGCCCGATCTGCTGGATGTGGCCTGCCACACGGATGCGCTCTACATGGGCGTCATGGCCCCGGCAGCCGCCCTGCTGGCCCAGGGGCGGCTGGTACCGCTCGACATCCCCACCCAGGGGCTGGAGTCGCACATCGCCTGGGTGCAACGCGTGGCGCGGGCCCCCAACCCGGTGCTCGACGGCCTGCGCCAGCAGGTGCTGGGCTGGCTGCAGGAGGCAGGTTCGGAATCGATGAGCGCCGCATCGGCGGCCAGTGTCAGCCCAGCAGCGGCGACCTGAACACCGGGTGCTCGCCTGGCAGCACCTGCTGCGCCAACGGCACGGCCAGGGCCATGCCTTGGTCGCTGTTGGTCAGCAGCACGAAGCCATCGCGCGTGGTGGGCGAGAGCATGGCGAAATTGCGAAAGCCCGGGTTGTTGCCCCACTGCCAGAGCATGGGTCCGGCGGCGGTGCGTTCGATGCCCCAGCCGTAGCCCCATTCCAGCCCCAGCGCCTGGTCCACCACCACGGGGGCCGATTGCACCAGCGCGGTCAGCCGCTCGTCGGCCACGAAGGCCGCCAGCAGGCGCGCAAAGTCGCCCGCCGTGGTGTACAGCGAGGCAGCAGCCACAGGAACATTCCAGCGCAGGCCACCAGCAGCCGCGCCGTTGCCATGCACGGCCCGGCCTTCGTAGGCGCCGGTCCAGACCATGCTGGAATCGCGCATGCCCAGGGGCGCGAAGACCTGGGCCTGCATCCACTGAGCGATGGGCGTGGCGGTGACGGCCTCGATCACTGCCTGCAGCAGCACATAGCCTTCGCCCGAATAGCGCCAGCGCTGGCCGGGCGCAAAGGCAGGGGCCAGCGCGCCGCTGGTCCAGTTGGGCAGGCCCGAGCTGTGGTTGAGCAGGCTGGCCACCGGGATGCGGGCCAGCGTGCCGGCGGGCACGGTATCGCTGGCATCACCTGGCGCACGCCGCAGCGCATGCTGGTAGTGCACATAGCCCTGCGGCAGGTAGTGCGCAACCGGCGCCTGCAGGTCCAGCTGGCCCGCAAGCACCAGGCGCAGAGCCCCATAGGCGACCACGGGCTTGGTCAGCGACGCTGCCTGGAAGATGGCGTCCGGGGCTGCGCTGCAATGGCCGGCCACCGCGGTCGGCTGCACCTGGCCGGCGCGCAGCGTGGCAAACGCCGCGGCGCAGACACCCAGGCTGGCAACCACCTCGGCCACGGGCCGGCCCTGGTGGCGCGCAAGGTCCGCCGCGCACGATGCCAGCAGCGGCGAGGCAGCGGCACCGGTCAGCAGGAGCTGGCGGCGGGTGATGGCCACGGACCGATCAGGGCTTGGAGGTGGTGAGCGCCGGCGCGCCGCCCTCGCGTTTGGCGGCCCAGAGCCACATGGCGATGCCGGCCACGATCATGGGCACGCACAGCCACTGGCCCATGCTCATGCCCAGCGAGAGGATGCCCAGGTGTGCATCGGGCTCGCGGAAGTATTCGGCAATGAAGCGGAATGCGCCGTAGCCGATCAGGAAGGCGGCCGCGACCTGGCCCTGGCGGCGCTCACGGCGCGGGTACAGCCACAGCAGCACGAAGAGCAGCAGCCCTTCGAGCAGGAACTGGTAGACCTGCGAGGGATGGCGCGGCAGCATGGAACCGCTCTGCGGGAACACCATGCCCCAGGGCAGGTCGGGGCTGGCAAAACGGCCCCAGAGCTCGCCGTTGATGAAATTGCCCACCCGGCCTGCCGCCAGGCCCGTGGGCACGCAGGGTGCCACGAAGTCGGCCACCTGCAGCCAGGGGCGCTGGCGCGAATGCGCGAACCAGAGCATGGCCACGATCACGCCCAGCAGACCGCCATGGAAGGCCATGCCGCCCTGCCACACATAGAAGATCTCCAGCGGGTGGCTCAGGTAGTAGGCGGGCTTGTAGAACAGGCAGTAGCCCACCCGGCCGCCGATCACCACGCCCGCCACGCCCAGGAACAGGATGTCCTCGACGTCCTTGCGCGTCCAGGCGCCCGGGCCGGTGAGGGAGGCAAAGGGCTGGTGCCGCAGCCGCGCAATGCCCAGCAGCATGAACAGGCCAAAGGCCGCCAGGTAGGTCAGGCCGTACCAGTGGATGGCCAGCGGGCCCACTTGCAGGGCGATGGGGTCGATTTGGGGGTAGGTCAGCATGTTGGGCGGTATTGTGCCCTTGCCCCGCGGCACTTGCCGGGGCGGCATCCCCGCACGGAGTGGGGGCAGCGCAGGCGAGCGCCTCGGCAGCCTGGTGCCACATCAATGAGAACGCTTCTGATCCCTGTACGCATGCAGAGCGACACCCCGGGGTTTTCCCCCACAAAGGCCCCTGGGCGCGCGATACTTCTGGCTGTAACAAGGAAAAGAACATGCAGGGCAACCCACAAGTCGTCGACTACTTCAAGGATCTGCTGCGCGGTGAACTGGCTGCGCGCGACCAGTACTTCGCGCACTCGCGCATCTACGAGGACCAGGGCTTCATCAAGCTCTACACCCGCCTGGACCACGAGATGCAGGAGGAAACCCAGCACGCCGATGCGCTGCTGCGCCGCATCCTCTTCCTGGGCGGCCGCCCTGACATGCGCCCCAAGGAATTCACCCCCGGCGAGACCGTGCCCGAGATGCTGCGCAAGGACCTGGCCACCGAGTACGAGGTGCGCACCGCCCTGCGCGACGGCATGGCCCTGTGCGAGAGCGTGGGCGACTATGTGAGCCGCGACCTGCTGCTGGCCCAGCTGCGTGACACCGAGGAAGACCACGCCTACTGGCTCGAAAAGCAGATCGGCCTGATCGACAAGATCGGGCTTGAAAACTACCTGCAATCCCAGACCGCCTGAGTTGCGGGCCAGGCCTTGCCAGCGCCACCACCGTGCGGCGCGAGCAGGGTCTTCAATGAAGGGCCGGCCCTTCGTCTTCGTAGTAGTGCCGGGCCTCGCCCCAATCCCCCGGGGGCGCGAAAAGCCGCCCCTGGTCGCTGTGGGCCTGCGCCGGCTCCAGCATGCCGGCCATCTCCTGCGCAAAGCTGCGCAACGAAATGAACTCGCAGGGAATGCGCTGGAACAGGGCCTCGCTGACCCGGTAGACCCCGTGTTCCAGGTCTTCGGCGTCGTTGGAAAGCTGCAGGGCGGTCACGCCGTCCATCAGGGCCACGGCATGGATTCCGAGCGACGCGAAGTGCGATACCAGCACCTTCATGTCGACATAGACCAGCAGCTGGAAGACCCCCTGCATGAACAGCACGGCATGGCCGGCGCTCATGGACAGGGTGAAGGGCTGCATCGGTATCCAGGCGGTTTCGGGCGTCACCTGCACCGACATGGTCGATTTCGGCACCCGCTGGTGCAGCGTCTGCAGGCAGTCCGGGTGGCTGCGGTAGTGGTCATTGCGCACGGCCACGTAGCGCAGGCCGGGCTCGGGCGAGGCCTGGGCGATTCCGGACTCCATGGCCTGGCGCACGCAGTCGTTCAAATGCGCCTTGTGCGCCATGTCGTGCGCGCTGCCCCCGGGCACGCTCGCGGTGCCCTGGCGCGCCAGCAGCGCAATGGTGCGCCGCAGTGCCTCCTGCTGCAGCCTGCCCGCAGGGCCCCGGTGCACGAAGGACTTCAGGTCCAGCGGCTGGGGCTCGCCCCCCGCCAGGACGCACAGATCGCCCTGCCCCAGCATATTCGTCACATCGGCCAGGAGCACCGGGATGCCCATGCCGATGCCCAGCTTCAGGGCCCGGTAGCGGCTGCGAAAGCTGTCCTTGCGCGCGAGCAATCCGGGGCGCTCCTTGGCATGGGCCTTTTGCGCGAAGTAGAAGTACCGGTGGCGCAGGGGTGCCTGGTAGGTCGCCGCAATGCCATCCCCGAAGCAGCGGTACAGAAAGCGCAGTTGTTCGAGCGCATCACAGCGCTCCTGGATCTTCAGCACCAGGTCCCGCGTCTCGCGCGCCTTCTCCCCGATCAGGCGCTCGCGCACCAGGCGCTGCTTCAGGCGCAGCCGGGCATCCTGCAGGCGGCTGTGGCTCAACTCCGACCTGGCGATGCGGCGGAGCAGCAGTTTCTGCAATTCAAGGACCGGCCCAACCCGCCCAGGGTCGCCCTGGATGGTGCCCAGCAGCTGCGCCGCCTGGAGAAAGCACTCCATCTCTCGGGGAAACCGCAAGGGGAAAGGCATTCACAGTCTCCTAAAGCGTGCAGTGGACAGGTCTCGGCCGGGTTGCGGGCCCCGGCTTGCCGACCCCATTGGTTGCAGGATAGCGCCTGAGCCCCGGCACTGACCAGCAAATTATGGATATTTGACAATCCGCCCCGCACCGGGGCTGGAGGCACCTCCGGGGCCGCCCTTTGCCCCTCCAGCGACCTCTCGGCACACTGGCCATATCTGTGGGCTGATTGTCATTGCAGCCACACCCGCAAACGCCGACACTGGCGCCATGCCCCAGCCCACCCGCACCATTGCCTGCCTGCTCTACCCCGGCGTGATGAGCCTGGACGCCGTCGGCCCGATGCAGGTCTTCGGCTCCGCCAACGCCGAGCGCGCGGGCCACGGGCTGGCGCCGGCCTATGCGCTGCGCCTGCTGGCCGAGGCGGCGGGGCCGGTCACCACCTCGGCAGGGTTTGCGCTGGTGGCCGATGGCAGCTGGGCCGCCACCGACCCCGCCAGTCTGGACACGGTGCTGGTGGCGGGCGGTGATGGCGTGGCCGACCAGCTCGGCCACGCCGGCATGCTGCAGTGGCTGCGCCATGCAGAACCCCGGGTGCGGCGCCTGGGCTCGGTCTGCTCGGGCGCCCTGCTGCTGGCCCAGGCCGGCCTGCTCGACGGCCTGCGCGCCACCACGCACTGGTGCCGCGTGGAGCGCATGCGCCGGGACTACCCCGGGGTGCAGGTCGATGAGGACTGCCTGCACACCTATGACGCGGCCCACCCTGTCTACAGCCACCTCTTCACCTCGGCCGGCGTGACGGCCGGCATCGACCTGGCCCTGGCGTTGGTGGAGGCCGACCTGGGCCGCCCCATGGCCCTGGCCGTGGCACGGCGGCTCGTGATGTTCATGCGCCGCCCGGGCGGCCAGGCCCAGTTCAGTGCACTGCTGGCGCCCGAGACGCGGCATGCGCCGCGCCTGGCCAGCCTGCTCGAATGGATCCCCACCCAGCTGGGCAGCGACCTGTCGCTCGATGCCCTGGCCGAGCGCGCCTGCATGCCGCCGCGCACGCTGACCCGTGTGTTCCAGCGCGAGCTGGGCACCACGCCCGGCCGCTATGTGGAGCGCGTGCGCGTGGAGGCCGCCTCGGCCCTGCTCGCCCAGGCCCAGGCTTCGGTGGCCACCGTGGCGCGGCTGTGCGGCTTCGAGCACCCCGAGAACCTGCGCCGAAGCTTCCACAAGCACCGCGCGGTGAGCCCGCAGGCCTATGCCCAGCGCTTCGGCACGGGCGCGCTGGCCGACTGACTTCCAACCTCCTTGCGCCAGAACGGCGCCCCACCGAAAGCCACCACCATGCTGCTTGTGCGCAATGCTTCCGTTCGCCTGTTGTTCGCGGGCCAGGCCCTCTACTGGGGCTGCTCCATCATCGGCATCACGCTCACCTCCATCGTGGGCGCGCGGCTGGCGCCCTGGCCGGCGCTGGCCACCCTGCCGCTGGCACTGCTGGTGCTGGGCAACCTGCTGTCGGTGCAGCCGCTGTCGCTGTTCATGCAGCGCCAGGGCCGGCGCGCGGGGCTGCAGGCAGGGGCCTTGTTCGGGGTGGCAGGCGGCCTCGTCAGCATGCTGGGCGTGCAGTGGGGCAGCTTTGCCGTCTTCTGCCTGGGCACGTTGGCCATCGGCGCCTACCAGGCCTCGTCGGGCTACTACACCTATGCGGCGCTGGAGGCCGTGGACCCGGCGCAGAAAGGCCGTGCCGCCGCCTGCGTGGTGGCCGGCGGCCTGTGCGCGGCCGTGTTCGCGCCGCCGCTGGCGCTGTGGTCGCGCAACCTGCTGGCCACGCCGCTGGCCGGCGCCTACCTGGCGATCGCAGCCCTGGCGGCGCTGGGCTGGGTGGTGATGGCGCGGCTGCGCGAGGGCGTGGCGCCCAAGCCGGCGGCGGGCGGCATCGCGGCCATGCGTGCCCTGCTGGCACGCCCCGGCCTGCGCGCCGCCGTGGTGATGGCGGCCATCGGCCATGGGCTGATGATTCTGGTGATGAACGCCACCCCGCTGGCCATGGAGGTCTGCGGCTTCTCGGCCGCCTCGGCGGCCTACGTCATCCAGTGGCATGTGATCGGCATGTTTTTCCCTGCGCTGTTCTCGGGCACGCTGGTGGACCGCTTTGGCAGCCGCCCGGTGGCCGCCGTGGGGGCCGCCTGCCTGGCCGCCAGCGCGGTGGTGGCGCTGTCGGGCATTTCGTTCACCGAGTTCCTGGCCAGTTCCCTGCTGCTGGGCACGGGCTGGAACCTGATGGTGATCGCCGGCACCACGCTGCTGGCCGAATCCCATGCGCCCGAAGAGCGCGGCCAGGCCCAGGCGCTGATGCAGCTGGCCAATGGCAGCGTGGCGGCGGCCATGTCTTTTGCCTCGGGCGCCCTGCTCACCGGCGTGGGCTGGACGGCCATCAACGCCGTAGCCTTGCCGCTGCTGGCCATTGCCGCAGGGCTGCTGTTCGTGCGCGGGCGCGCTACGGCCGCCGCCTAAGCCGCGGCCGAGCGCTCGCGCACGAAGTCGACAAAACGCGCCAGCGCCGGGTTGTTCAGCCCGGCGGGCCAGACCAGGCTGGTCTCGCACACGGGCAGCGGCGGTGTGGCGCCGGCTTTGGATTGGGCCTTGGCAGCGAAGGCATCACCCGCCCGGTAGACCACGCCCTCGCGGCGGAACTGGGTCACGCTTTCGGGCACCCAGGCCACGCCCAGGCCGCCCCACACCAGGTTGACGATGGTCTGCATCTGGATGGCCTCCTGCGCCACCACGGGCACCCGCCCTGCCGCGTGGTAGAGCGCAAAGATGGCATCGTGCAGCGAGGGCACGATGCGCCGCGGAAAGATCACCAGCGGCTCGGCCAGCACCGCAGCCAGGTCGAGGCGCGGCGCCTGGGCCAGCGGGTGGCGCTCGGCCAGGGCCAGCACCAGCGGCTCTTCGGCCACGGGCAGGCGCGCCAGCTCGGGCGGCGCGGCGCCGGGCGAATGCAGCACCAGCCCGGCATCGAGCTCGCCGCGCGCGAACATGGCGCGCTGCACGTCGCCCGTGGCCTCCACCAGTTCCAGCGCCACCTGGGGGCACAGCACGCGGAAATCGCGCACCCACTCGGGCAGCCGCTCGAAGCCGATGGTGGAGACAAAGGCCAGCCGCACCCGCCCCACCTCGCCCGCCGCCGCGGCGCGCGCCCGCACCGGCAGCGCCTGTGCGCGCTCCAGAAAGTCGCGCACATCGGGCAGCAGGGCCTCGCCCGCCGGGGTCAGCGCCACGCGCCGGCGCGTGCGGTCGAACAGCACCACGCCCAGCGAGCGCTCCATCTGCGCAATCGCCTGGGTCAGCGGCGGCTGCGTCATGTGCAGGCGGATGGCGGCGCGGCCGAAGTGCAGCTCCTCCGCCACGGCCACGAACTGGCGCCAGGCGCGAACGTCGATCAGGGTTTCCTTCATGGCGCGGGTGACTCTGTAATATGTTTTGCATATTAATCGAGGCGATGAAAGGGATTGGAAACGCAGCGCCAAACCCCGCATACTTGCACCCCGACAGTTTGGCCCCGGCGCACCCGGGTTGCCCACCACAACGAGCCCCCTCACGAGGAAGACGACACCATGGCAGACAGCAAGACCATCCCGATCCAGCCCATCAACCGCCGCAGCGCCAACATCACCCAGGGCAAGTCGCGCGCGCCCAACCGCTCCATGTACTACGCCATGGGCTACGAGGAAGGCGACTTCGTCAAGCCCATGGTCGGCGTGGCCAACGGCCACAGCACCATCACCCCCTGCAACAGCGGCCTGCAGAAGCTGGCCGACGCCGCCATCGCCGGCATCGAGGAAGCTGGCGGCAACGCCCAGGTGTTCGGCACGCCCACCATCTCGGACGGCATGGCCATGGGCACCGAAGGCATGAAGTACAGCCTGGTGAGCCGCGAAGTCATCAGCGACTGCATCGAGACCTGCGTGGGCGGCCAGTGGATGGACGGCGTGCTGGTGGTCGGCGGCTGCGACAAGAACATGCCCGGCGGCCTGATGGGCATGCTGCGCGCCAACGTGCCCGCCATCTACGTGTACGGCGGCACCATCCTGCCCGGCAGCTACCAGGGCAAGGACCTGAACATCGTGAGCGTGTTCGAGGCCGTGGGCGAGAACGCCGCCGGCAAGCTGAGCGACTTCGACCTGAAAGAGATCGAAAAGCGCGCCATCCCCGGCACCGGCTCGTGCGGCGGCATGTACACCGCCAACACCATGTCCAGCGCCTTCGAGGCCCTGGGCATCAGCCTGCCGTATTCGTCCACCATGGCCAACCCGCACGACGAGAAGATGAACTCGGCCAAGGAATCGGCCAAAGTGCTGATCGAGGCCATCAAGATGGACTTGAAGCCCCGCGACATCGTGACCAAGAAGGCCATCGAGAACGCCGTGGCCGTGATCATGGCCACGGGCGGCTCGACCAACGCCGTGCTGCACTTCCTGGCCATCGCCCACGCTGCGGGCGTGGAATGGGACATCGACGACTTCGAGCGCATCCGCAAGAAGACCCCCGTGATCTGCGACTTGAAGCCCAGCGGCAAGTACCTGGCCGTGGACCTGCACCGCGCCGGCGGCATCCCGCAGGTCATGAAGGTGCTGCTCAAGGCCGGCCTGCTGCACGGCGACTGCATCACCATCAGCGGCAAGACGGTGGCTGAAGTGCTCCAGGACGTGCCCGACGTGCCGCGTGCCGACCAGGACGTGATCCGCAACATCGACAACCCCATGTACGAGCAGGGCCACCTGGCCATCCTCAAGGGCAACCTGAGCCCCGAAGGCGCCGTGGCCAAGATCACGGGCCTCAAGAACCCCGTGATCACCGGCCCGGCCCGCGTGTTCGACGACGAGCAATCGGCCCTCGAAGCCATCCTGGCCGGCAAGATCAAGGCCGGCGACGTGATGGTGCTGCGCTACCTGGGTCCCAAGGGCGGCCCCGGCATGCCCGAGATGCTGGCCCCCACGGGCGCCCTCATCGGCGCCGGCCTGGGCGAGAGCGTGGGCCTGATCACCGACGGCCGCTTCTCCGGCGGCACCTGGGGCATGGTGGTCGGCCACGTGGCGCCTGAAGCGGCTGCCGGCGGCACGATTGCCTTCGTCAACGAAGGCGACAGCATCACCATCGATGCGCGCCAACTGCTGCTGGAGCTGAACGTGCCTGAAGCAGAGATCGCCAAGCGCCGTGCCGGCTGGACGGCACCCGCACCGCGCTACACGCGTGGCGTGCAGGCAAAGTTTGCCTTCAACGCATCGAGCGCGAGCAAGGGTGCGGTGCTGGACGCGTTCTGACGCCCAGGTCGATTACATCGATCCTCCATAAAAAAAGCCCGCGGCCTCTTCAGGCCGCGGGCTTTTTCTTTGGGCTGGCTCAGTGGGCGTGGTCGTGGGTCGCAGCCAGGCCGCTCGGCGGCACCACCTTGGCCGTCTTCATCGACTGCGCACTGCACAGCCCTTCGCGCGTCTTGCGCAGCAGCACCTGCCCTGCAGCCACGCCCGTGGCCTGGTCGTTCTGCACCACGGGCTTGCCGTTGACCATGGTCAGCACCACGCCTTCGGACAGCAGGGTCGGCGCGATGTAGGTGGATCGGGCCTTGAAGCGTGCGGGGTCAAACACCACGATGTCGGCGAAATGCCCGGCCTTGAGGCGGCCGCGCTCGGCGATGCCCAGCAGGTCGGCCGTGAGCGCCGTGCTGCTGCGCACGAACTGGCCGATGGAGATGTGCTTTTGCCGCACCACGTACTCGGCGTACTTCTGCGCGAAGGAGCCTACTGCACGTGGGTGCCCAGCGGACGAGTCCGACGAGGTCACCACCCAGGGGCGGGTCATGAAGGCGCGGACGTCGGCATCGCTCTGGTTGAAGTTGGCGATCTTGACCTCGCTCTCGCGCAACACCTGCACCACGGCGGCCACTGCATCGGTGCCGCTGGCACTGGCGATCTGTTGCAGCGTCTTGCCCACGTACTTCGGGTTGCCCGCGGAGACCAGGATCGCCTCAGGCCCGTTGCGCAGGCGCATGTTCTCGGTGACATCCTTGCGCAGGCGCTCCTGCACCGTGGCATCGTCAAAACGCTTGAGCAGCGCCTCGCGCCCTCCCGCATTGGCCCAGGGCGGCATCACCGCCGCCGAAAGGTTGGTGCTCGACGCGAGCCAGGGGTACTGGTCGGCCGTGACTTTCTGGCCGCTTTGCTGCGCGGCCTCGACCATGCGGATCAGCTCTCCGGCCATGCCCTGCGTGTCCACGCCCAGGGCCTTGATGTGGGCGATGTGCACGGCGATTCCGGTTTCGCGGCCGATGCGCAGGGCCTCGGCAACCGCAGCAGGCAGGCCCTGCCTGGTCTGCTCGTTGCGGATGTGGCTGTCGTACAGGCCTCCGTGCGCGGCAGCCACCTTGGCCAGCTCGATCACCTCTTCGGTGGTCGAGAAGTTCTGCGGAGTGTAGTACAGCCCGGTGGACAGGCCGAGGGCCCCCTGGCACATGGCTGCATCGACCAGTTGCTTCATGGTCGCCAGCTGCGCGGCCGTGGGCGCCGCGTTGGCATTGGCCAACTGGCTCTGGCGCACAGGGCCGAAGCCCACGAACATGGCGACATTGGTGCCCGGCGGATGGGTGCGCAGGCGCTGGGCCTGGCCGGCGATGTCGTAGCCGCCGAAACCGTCGTTGCCGATCACCGCGGTGGTCACGCCCTGGGTGAGAAAGGGCAGGTTCATCCGCTTGTCGGCCGAGTCGGACAGCAGGTCCCCATCGGCATGGGTGTGGGCGTCGATGAAGCCCGGCGCCACCACCATGCCCGGCGCATCGATGGTCTGGCGCGCCACCGTGCCGGCCGGGGCCTTGCCGACGAAGACGATGCGCTCGCCCGCCACACCCACATCGCCTGAGATCGGCTCGACACCGTCACCGGTGTAGACCGCTGCACCGCGGATCAGGTAGTCGACCACGGGGGGCACGACGGGCGTACCGCCCGGGCTGCTGCAACTGCTCAGGGCGCCGGCGCCCAGCAGGGCGCCCAGGACCACGGTCAGCCGGTGTCGGGGTTTGGATGGGGTCATGGAGATCACGCAATCGTTGGAAAGAGAGAGGCCGCACGGCCCCCATGGGCCGCACTGGCGCATCAAAAGGAAGTGCGGGCAGGCCGCCCGGGATCACTGCGGGGCCGGTGCTGCCGGGCGGTCGCTGAATTCCTTGAGGTTCTTCTTCAGCTCGGCGCTCATGGGCACGTTCAGCGGCACATTGCGCGGCGGGATGGGCTGCAGGAACCACTTGTCGTAGAGCTTCTCGAACTCGCCGCTCTTCATCAGCGAGACCAGCGCGGCGTCGACTTCCTTCTTGAACTCGGGGTCGTTCTTGCGCAGCATGATGGCGTAGGGCTCGACCTGCAGCGCCTCGCCCACGATGGTCCATTCGGCCGGGTTCTTGGCATTGGCCACCAGGCCGTAGAGCAGGATGTCGTCCATGGCGTAGGCATCGGCCCGGCCGCTTTCGGCCAGCAGGGCGCCGTCGGCATGGTCCTTGGCCAGCAGCATCTCGGTGTCCTGGCTGTTGTCCTTGAAGTACTTGCGCAGCACCTGCACGTTGGTCGTGCCGCTGGTGGTGGCCAGCTTCTTGCCCTTGAGGTCGGCCAGCGAGCCGATGCCCGAAGTCTTCTTCACCATCATGCGCGTGCCGGTGTAGAAGTAGTTCACCGCAAACTCCACCTGCTCACGCCGCGCCACGTTGTTGGTGGTGGAGCCGCACTCCAGGTCCACCGTGCCGTTCATCACCAGCGGGATGCGGTTCTGCGAGGTGACGGGCTGGCGCTCGATCTTCAGGTCGGGCCGCTTCACCTTGGTCTTGAGCATCTCCACGATGCGGTCGCAGATCTCGATGCTGAAGCCGATGGGCTTGGCGTCGTTCAGGTAGCTGAACGGCACCGACGAGTCGCGGTAGCTCAGGTGGATCACCCCGGTCTGCGCCATCTTGGCCAGCGTGGACTGCGGCTGGGCGAACGAAGCAGACAGGGCGGCCAGCGACAGGGCGGCGCCCAGGGCGGTGCGGGTCCAAGGGGTCATGGGGTGCTCTCCGAAAAAAGGTGTGACAGGTCTGTGAACGCTTGCAATGTACGGGCCCGGCCGCCTTGCCGCGAGTAGCAATTTCGCCATGGTGTATGCCTTGGCGGCATGGGCCTGAGGGCACCTTTCTGGTGCAAAGACCTCCCCTCGGGCGCGTATGCCGCCAGGGCATGGCCCATTGGCATTCCGGCAATCGACGCCGCGGCCATCCACGCCGATGATGCGCCCTCTTTTCATCCCAAGGAGCAGGCGTTGTTGCGTATTGCAGTGATCGGTGGCGGTATCGTGGGCCTGGCGACGGCACGGGCCCTCATTGGCAAGGGCCACGAAGTGGTGCTGCTGGACCAGGGCCCCGGCCCGGCCGCGGGTGCCAGTGCCCAGAACGGCGCGCAATTGAGCTATGCCTATGTGGCGCCGCTGGCAGCACCCTCCATCTTCGCGCAGCTGCCGTCGCTGCTGCTCTCGCCGACCTCGCCACTGCGCCTGCGCCCCGGCCTCGATCCCGCGGCATGGAGCTGGTGCCTGCAATTCATGGCCGCCTGCACCCAGGCCCGCGCCGATGCCGGCACGCGCGAGCTGCTGCGCCTGGCGGCCGACAGCCGCGGCGCCTTCGAGCGCTGGCGCGCGAACATCCCCGCTGCACGCATCGAGCATGCCTCGCAAGGCAAGCTGGTGCTCTACCGCAGTGCGGCGGGCCTCGCGTCGGCCGCCCGCCAGGTGCAGCTGCAGCAGGCCATGGGCGGCCCCCTGCAGCAGGTGCTGACGGGCGCGGAGTGCTGCGCCCGCGAACCCGCCCTGGACCCCGCAGCCCCCCTGGCGGGCGGCATCTGGACCCCGAGCGAGGAGGTGGCCGACTGCGCCAAGGTGTGCGCCGCGCTGGCCGATGAGCTGGCCAGCGGGCCGGGCTTCACGGCGCTGTGGGGCCACCGCTTCCTGCGCTGGGAGCGCCAGGGCAATGCCCTCACGGGCCTGTTCGCCGAGCACGATGGTGTGCAGCAGCGCATTGCCTTCGATGCCTGCGTGGTCGCGGCCGGCGCGCAGACCCCCGGCCTGCTGCGCCCGCTGGGCGTGGGTGGCAGCGTGCCCATCCAGCCCCTGAAGGGCTACAGCATCGACGTGGCAGCCGAGCACATCGTGCGCATGCCCGCCACCAGCCTCACCGACACGGCCACCAAGACCGTGTTCGCCCCGCTGGGTGCAGGCACCACGCGCCGGCTGCGCGTGGCCGGCTTTGCCGAGCTGGTGGGGCAGGACACGCACATCGACCACGGCCGCATCGCGCTGCTGCTGGAGAGCGTGCGCACGCTGTTCGGCCTGCGCAGCGCACCGACCGACCTGCACCCCTGGGCTGGCCTGCGCCCGGCCACGCCCACCGGCCTGCCCTGCACCGGCCGCGCCGGTGGCATGCGCAACCTGTTCGTGAACTCGGGCCAGGGGGCCCTGGGCTTCACGCTGGCCTTTGGCTCGGCCGACCGGCTGGCCGCCGATTTCGAGGGCAGCGCACCGGTCTCCCGCTTTTCCTCTTCTTCGGCCGCGCTGGCGGCAGGCAACGCATGATCCACCCGAACCCACCGACCACCGCCCTCCCCTTCGTCGACGACGCCTTCGTGGCCGCGCACCTGACCGTGCCCGCGGTGCGCGAGTCCATCGCCCGTGCCTTCGCCAGCCTGGCGGCCGGCACGGCCCAGATCCAGGCGCGCACGCGCATCGAGTGCGGCGCCTTCCGGCTGAGCGCCATGGGCGCCGTGTGGCTCGATGAAGGCCTGGCCGCCGTCAAGACCTATGGCACCGTGGCGGGCCGCTTCGACTTTGTCTGCAACCTGTTCGACACCGCCACCGGCCGGCCCCTGGCCACCGTGCAGGGCAACGAGATCACGCGCTTTCGCACGCCAGCGCTGTCGGTGCACGCCGTATCGCGCCTGGCCACGGGCCGCCGCGTGCTGGCCCTGTTCGGCACCGGCGTGCAGGGCGCGGCCCACCTGGACGCGCTGATGGCCGAGCAGCCCTTCGACGAAGTGCGCGTGGCCGGCATGGGCGACATCAGCGGGTTCTGCGCTGCCGCAGCCCAGCGCTGGCAGCGGCCGGTGCACGCCATGGCGGCCGACGCCGCTGTCGACGGGGCCGACGTCATCGTCACCGCCACGCGCTCCAAGACGCCCGTGTTCGACGGCAGCCGGCTGAAACCCGGCGCCACCGTGATCGCGGTGGGCACCAGCCTGCCCACGGGCAGCGAACTCGACGACGCCACCCTGGCGCGCGCGGCACGCCTCATCGTGGAATGGAAGCCCCAGAGCCTGGCCGAGGCCGGCGAGGTGGTGACCGGCCTGGCCCACGGCGTGCTGCCGCCCGAGCGCATCGTCGATCTGGTGGAACTGGGCGCGGCCGACGCGCGCTGGCGCCAGTCCGACAGCGAGATCGTGGTCTTCAAGTCGGTGGGCGTGGGCCTCACCGACCTGGCTGCCGCCGCCCTGGTCTGGAAGGCCTGGCAGGCGCAGCACGGCGGCGCCTGACGCATCCCGTTCTCCGGCACAGGCGCCGCGCGCCTGTTACGCTTGGTGCCCATGTTCCGCATCCGCCACATCGAGATCTTCTATGCCGTGATGCGCGCGGGCACCGTCAAGGGCGCCGCCGACACACTGCACATCACCCAGCCCGCGGCCTCGCGCCTGCTGCAGCAGGCCGAGCAGAGCATCGGCGTCACGCTGTTCCAGCGCGTGCGCGGCCGGCTCACGCCCACCGTGGAGGCCCAGCGCCTGTTCCCCGATGTGGAGCAACTCTTCGGCCAGCTCGACGCCGTGCGCCGCAGCGCCGCCAACCTGGGCGCCGGCTCCGAGACCGTGCTGCGCCTGCTGTGCGTGCCCGGCCTGTCGATGGAGGTGCTGCCCCAGGCCCTGGGCCGCTGGAACCGCACCTACCCCGGCGTGCGCCTGACCTTCCGCACCCTGCACTCGCGCCAGATCGCCGATGCCATCGTGCGCCGCGAAGCCGACCTGGGCTTTGCGCTGGAGCCCTCGAACCACCCCGCCGCGGTGGACCTGCCCATCGGCCGCGGCCGGGTGGTCTGCGTGGGCCGGGACCTGCCCGAAGGCCCCATCCCCCTGCAGGCGCTGGGGCACCACCCGCTGATCGACCTGGACCCGGCCGACCCCATCGGCCGCCAACTGCACATGGCCTACGACGCCCACGGCGTGACGCCCGCAGCGCGCATCACCACCGCCAGCTACCACGCGGCCATCGAGATGGCCGCCCAGGGCCTGGGCTGGGCCCTGGTGGACAGCTGGTCCGCCTGGCACGCCCGGCGCCATCCGGGCCTGCAGGTGCAGCCCCTGGCGCCCGAGGTGGGCACGGTGGCCTATGCGCTGCGCTCACGCGACCTGCCCTGGAGTACGGCCGCAGGAGCGCTGGTGGAGGAGATGGGGCGGGCGCTGGGGTGACCTGGCTGGCCTGCCGTTGGCGCGAAAAGAAAAAAGCCCGCACCCCAATGGCACGGGCTTTGTCGTCATGGAGTGAGAAACGGGCACCCTTTCAGGCTGCCCGCCCCCGTGGCCGGGTACAACCGGGCCCTGAAAGCCTGCAACGGGTCAGCGCGGCTTGCGCGGCGCCATGCCCAGCGCTTCCTTGTGCTTGTTGATACGGGCTTGCTTTTTCTCTTCCATGCGCTCCATGGCCTTGCGCTTGGTGTAGCCGGTGCCATCGGCCCAGGCCCACCAGGCGATGGTGGCACCATAAAAGCCCAGGATCACCCACCACGACATATTGGCCACGGGTCCGATTTCCAGGTATTTGAGGGCCGACAGGATGACGGCGATGGCGAGCAGGTACATGGCATTCTCCAATCAATACGGTGGCGCAGGGGCTTGGCGGCCTGCGGGGCCGGGGTCAACCCAAGTCACTACAATTCCGTTAAAAGAACTGTAACCCAACCCACAGGAAAATCCCCACCATGAAGCGCACTCTGATCACATTGGCTCTTTCTCTGTCGGTGGCAGGCCCCGCCATGGCCGATCTGGCTCTGGCCACGGCCAAGAGCTGCATGGCCTGCCATGCCATGGACAAGAAGGTGGTGGGCCCCTCCTACAAGGAAGTGGCCGCCAAGTACGCCGGCCAGAAGGACGCCGTGGACAAGCTCGCGGGCAAGATCATGAAGGGCGGCGGCGGCGTCTGGGGCCCCGTGCCCATGCCCGCCAACGCCCAGGTCAGCGAGGCCGATGCAAAGAAGCTGGCCGCCTGGGTGCTGACGGTCAAGTAAGCTGCTGCGATCCCCCCCAAAAAACAGCCGCCCCTTGCACAGGGGGCGGCTGTTGCATTTTGGGGCCAGGCCGCAGGCCTCGCCCCGTGGTTGTTTCTACACGAGGTGCATGTCCGCCCCGCGTGCGCGCAGCTGCTGCTCCAGCTGGCCCACGTAGGCGGCCGTGGTGTTGTCCGACTCCTGGGCACGCGCAGCCAGGCGGGTTTCGAGGTGGTCGATGCGCGCCAGCAGCGCAGCGTGCATCTGCTGGTGCTGCGCCTCCAGAAAGCTGCGCAGCTCGGTGAAGCGCGAGGCCTCGGCCTTGTCGGCCAGTTCGCGCTGGGCCTGCAGTTCCTTGGTGTGGCGGCGCGTTTCCAGCAGCACCGAACCCTGCAGCGACAGCACATAGGCCACGCCCACGATGGCCAGCAGCGCGGTGAGGCCCAGCATCACCAAGCCCAGGGGCGCCTCCAGGGTGGTCACCCCCAGGGACACGGCCACAGGGGCAGACAGCGCACCCCAGTTGAGCACGGCCAGGGCGGCGATGGCCAGCATGGTCAGTACCAGCACGATGGATCGCAATTGCATGGAAACCTCCGTTCGTTCGTTGCGTCGTGGCGCCAGGGCCGCGGTGGGCACTGGCGCGTGGATTGAACGGGTTGTAACCCATGCAGGGCGGCAAACACAGCCTTTGCAGCGGTTTGCCGAAGCTGTCCTACAAGGGAGGCTGCCGGCCCGCGAAATGCAGGCCGGCAGCCGGTAGAAAAATGTTGCGAAGCATCCCGAAACGAAAAAAGAGAGGGAGGGAGATACAGCGCTTCGGGAGGGCAGTTGGCCCCAGAGAACCGAAAGGCTTCGCAACGTCAAAACCAGGAAGGTTCGCGCCAGGCGCGAACGAACAAGTCCAATTGTAAGGGAGCCGGACCCGGGAAGCGCAATCAGGCACCGTGTGCGCGGTGACCGAACGACGGGATTCTGTGGCCACGTCACATCGCCTGCGGCGATAGGAGTGCCCCCGAACCCTGCAAGCGCTGCGCGCAGGCGCCGCTCGCGCGGCGCCTTCCTGGATCAATTGGTCTGGGCCAATTGGTCCAGGATTGCCGGATTCTCCAAAGTCGAAGTGTCCTGCGTGATCGCCTCCCCCTTCGCAATGCTGCGCAGCAGCCGGCGCATGATCTTGCCGCTGCGGGTCTTGGGCAGGTTGTCGCCGAAGCGGATGTCCTTGGGCTTGGCGATGGGGCCGATTTCCTTGGCCACCCAGTTGCGCAGCTCATTGGCGATCTGCTTGGCCTCCTCGCCCGTGGGGCGGGCGCGCTTGAGCACGACGAAGGCGCAGATGGCCTCGCCGGTCACGTCGTCGGGGCGGCCCACCACGGCGGCCTCGGCCACCAGGTCGGTCTTGGAGACCAGGGCCGACTCGATCTCCATGGTGCCCATGCGGTGGCCCGAGACGTTGAGCACGTCGTCGATGCGGCCGGTGATGCGGAAGTAGCCGCGGTCGGCGCTGCGCACGGCGCCGTCGCCGGCCAGGTAATAGCCCTTGAGCTCTTCGGGGAAGTAGGCCTTCTTGAAGCGCTCGGGGTCGTTCCAGATGGTGCGGATCATGCTGGGCCAGGGGCGCTTGATGACCAGGATGCCGCCCGTGCCGTTGGCGATGTCGTTGCCCACCTCATCGACGATGGCGGCGGCAATGCCGGGCAGCGGCAGCGTGCAGCTGCCGGGCACCAGCGGCGTGGCGCCGGGCAGCGGGGTGATGACGTGGCCACCGGTCTCGGTCTGCCAGAAGGTGTCCACGATGGGGCAGCGTTCACCACCCACGTTCTTGTGGTACCACATCCAGGCTTCGGGGTTGATGGGCTCGCCCACGCTGCCCAGGATGCGCAGGCTCGACAGGTCCGAGCGCGCAGGGTGCACGGCGGCATCGCCCTCCGCGGCCTTGATGAGCGAGCGGATGGCCGTGGGCGCGGTGTAGAAGATGGTGCACTTGTGCTTTTCGATCATCTGCCAGAAGCGGCCGGCGTTCGGGAAGGTGGGGATGCCCTCGAAGATGATCTGCGTGGCACCCGCGGCCAGCGGGCCGTAGGCCACGTAGGTGTGGCCGGTGATCCAGCCGATGTCGGCCGTGCACCAGAAGATGTCGTCGGGGCGCAGGTCGAAGGTCCAGTCCATGGTGAGCTTGGCCCACAGCAGGTAGCCGCCGGTGGAATGCTGCACGCCCTTGGGCTTGCCGGTGGAGCCGCTGGTGTACAGGATGAACAGCGGGTGTTCGGCGCCCACGGCCACGGGCGGGCAGTCGCTGCTCTGGCCCTCGAGGATCTCGCCAAAGGTCTTGTCGCGGCCGGCCACCATGTTGCAGGCCGTGGGCGTGCGCTGGAAGACGAAGACGTTGCGGATGGTGTCGCAGCCGCCCATGGCCAGGGCTTCGTCGATGATGGCCTTGAGCGGCAGCTCCTTGCCGCCGCGCATCTGGAAGTTGGCGGTGACCACGGCCACGGCGCCCGCGTCGATGATGCGCTCCTGCACGGCCTTGGCGCTGAAGCCACCGAACACCACGCTGTGCGTGGCGCCGATGCGCGCGCAGGCCTGCATGGCGATCACGCCCTCCACCGTCATGGGCATGTAGATGAGCACGCGGTCGCCCTTGCTGACGCCGTGGGCCTTGAGCGCATTGGCGAACTGGCTGACGCGGGCCAGCAGTTCCTTGTAGGTCACGCGGGTCACGCTGCCGTCGTCGGCCTCGAAGATGATCGCGTCCTTGTTCTCGGTGGGGGTGCCGATGTGGCGGTCCAGGCAGTTGGCGCTGGCGTTGAGTTCGCCGTCGTCGAACCACTTGAAGAACGGGGCGTTGGACTGGTCCAGCGTGCGCGTGAAGGGCTTGGTCCAGCGCACGTTCTCGCGCGCCAGGCGGGCCCAGAAGCCTTCGAAGTCCTTGTCGGCCTCGGCGCACAGGGCGTCGTAGCCGGCCATGCCGGACACACGGGCGGCGCGCGCAATGGCGTCCGAGGGGGGGAACACGCGGTTCTCGACCAGCACGGACTCGATTGCGGATGTGGATGCACTCATCTTGTTGTCTCCTGGGTCTGATGGAATTGATTTGGCCGGTACTGTCCTGCGCAGCACTTACAGGCCACTGACTGGCACGAAGCTTACAGAACTGGCGGACAAGTCCCCGCGGGCCGGTCGAATACCTGTCACGCGCCACCCCCTAAAATTGCGCGTCTTCCCCACTCCACCCGCTTTATGTCCGCTCCCAAGCCGCCCCTGACGCCCGCCCCCATGCGCCCGCTGCCCTCGCTGATCTTCGCCAGCCGCTGGCTGCAATTGCCCTTGTACCTGGGCCTGATCCTGGCGCAGGCGGTGTACGTGTTCCACTTCTGGGTGGAGCTGGTGCACCTGATCGAGGCCGCCTTCGGCAACACGGCCGCGCTCAAGTCCCTGGTTTCCAGCATCGGCTACAAGAGCGATGTCGATGTGACCGCGCTCAACGAGACCATCATCATGCTGGTGGTGCTGGCGCTGATCGACGTGGTAATGATCTCCAACCTGCTCATCATGGTGATCGTGGGCGGCTACGAGACCTTCGTCTCGCGCCTGCACCTCGAAGACCACCCCGACCAGCCCGAGTGGCTGAGCCACGTGAACGCCTCGGTGCTCAAGGTCAAGCTGGCCACTGCCATCATCGGCATCAGCTCCATCCACCTGCTCAAGACCTTCATCAACGCCGCCAACTACGACATCAAGGTGCTGATGTGGCAGACCATCATTCACACCGTGTTCCTGCTGAGCGCACTGGCCATTGCGCTGACGGACCGCCTGATGTCGCACAGCGCACCATCGTCGCACCATTGAGCAAGCGCCCCGCGCTGCCCCGCCCAGGCCGCTTTCGAGCGGCCTTTTTCATGCCCCATGGAATGTCCTGGCGCCCCGCGCCCGCGCATACCATGGCGGCAAAAACCCGCTTTCTTGACATAAAAGCGCTGAATACTTAGAATTTACTGGTGTTTTACAACCTGCAACGCAGGTAATCCACCTCCCGATTCATTTCGCTTGCTGGGTGGATCGCCCTGTCGGGCCACTGTCCCTGTGATGGACAGGCCCTGACGCCACGGCCGGATCTGCGGCCCTGATGCCCCTTGCTGCGCCGGGCCGCCCTTGGCGGCAGCCCAGTGCACGCGCCCCCGGAAGTCCTCTGCCCAGACCTCTTCCGGCGCGCACCCAGGCCCTTGCGCACCGCCTTCGCGTGCCATTCGGGCCGATCTCTTCCAGCCCCGTTTCCGTGACCCGTCACGCACTGCATTGCGCGTGCCTGCCGGGTCGGCTGCCGCATCAGGGTTGTGCTTTTCCAGCCCCGCGCCTGGGCCGCCTTCGGGTGGCCGGGCCTGTTGAACGAACCGCCATTCACCGAGGGAGGACCCACCCCATGGCCAAGCAAATCACCATCGACCATGTCTTCAAGGTTTTCGGCGACGCGCCGCAGACCGCGCTGGACCTGGCCCGCCAGGGCCTGGACAAGAAGCACATCCTGGCGCAGACCGGCCAGTCCATCGGCGTCTTCGACGCCAGCTTCACCATTGAAGCAGGCGAGATCTTCGTCGTCATGGGCCTGTCTGGCTCGGGCAAGTCCACCCTGGTGCGCATGCTCAACCGCCTGGTCGAGCCCACGGCCGGCCGCATCCTGGTGGACGGCCAGGACATCAACGCCCTCGGCGACCGCGCACTGCGCGCCCTGCGCCGCAAGGACATCAGCATGGTGTTCCAGTCCTTCGCGCTGATGCCGCACCTGACGGTGCTGGACAACGCCGCCTTCGGGCTGGAACTGGCGGGCGTGGACCGTGCCGAGCGAGAGCAGCAGGCCGCCCTGGCATTGGACCAGGTGGGCCTGGCGGGCTGGGGCGCGAGCTACCCCGACGAGCTCTCGGGGGGCATGCAGCAGCGCGTGGGCCTGGCGCGGGCGCTGGCCAGCGACCCGTCCATTTTGCTGATGGACGAGGCCTTCTCGGCGCTGGACCCCATCATCCGCACCGAAATGCAGAGCGAGCTCTTGCGCCTGCAGCAGGTGCGCCGGCGCACCATCGTCTTCATTTCGCACGATCTGGACGAAGCCATGCGCATCGGCGACCGCATCGCCATCATGAAGGACGGCGAGGTGGTGCAGGTGGGCACGCCCGACGAGATCCTGCGCACACCGGCCAACGACTACGTGCGCAGCTTCGTGCGCGGGGTCGACGCGGCCGCCGTGTTCAAGGCCGGCGACATCGCGCGCCAGCGCCTCACGGTGGTCAACGAACACAGCGACCGGGGGGCGCGCGCAGCATTGCAGCGCATCGAAGGGCACGACGACGACTTCGCCTACGTGGTGAGCCCCACCAAACAGTACCTGGGCACCGTGTCGGCCGACTCGCTGCGCACGGCCCTGCACGGCCACACCGGGCCGCTGGGGCTGCACCAGGCCTACATCGGCGGCGTGGTGCCCCTTGACGCCCAGGCCCCGGTGGCCGAGCTGTTCGGCCAGGTGGCCCAGGCGCCCTGCGCCCTGCCTGTGGTGGATGCAGACGGGCGCCTGCAAGGTGCCATCAGCAAGACCACGCTGCTGCGCTTTCTGGACCGGGACACGCCGCCCATCCCGGCCACCGCCCCCACCCCATCGACCGCCACCACCGGGAGCCCCGCATGAACGAAACCACCTTGCTCCAGAACACCCAGCCCGATGCCAGCCCCTGGGCCGGCGAGGCCACCGCAGCGCCGACTGCTTATGTCGATCCGTGGGAGGCATCCATGCAGGCCGGCGACGGCGGGGCAGCGTCCACCGACTGGCTCAACGCCCCAGCGTCTCCCCCCGACCTGGCCACCGCCGTAGACCCCTCGGCCGCCAGCGGCCTGCACCTGAACCCGCTGTTCGATGGCTCGCTGCCCGTGGAGGCCTGGATCAACCAGGGCCTGACCTGGGCGGTGGCGCATTTCCGCCCCTTCTTCCAGAGCGTGCGCGCGCCCATCGACGGCACGCTGGGCGCGGTCGAAGGCCTGCTCACCAGCCTGCCCGCACCCGCCATGGTCATGCTGGCCGGCCTGCTGGCCTGGCAGTTCGCGGGCCGCGCGCTGGCGCTGGGCACGGTGGTGTCGCTGGCGCTGGTGGCGCTGCTGGGCATCTGGCCTGAGGCCATGGTCACGCTGTCGCTGGTGCTGACCTCGCTGGCCTTCTGCGTGCTGATCGGCTTGCCCCTGGGCATTGTGCTGGCCAGCAGCGACCGGGCCCAGCGCTTCATGCGCCCGCTGCTCGACGCCATGCAGACCACACCGGCCTTCGTCTACCTGGTGCCGGTGGTGATGCTGTTCGGCATCGGCAACGTGCCGGGCGTGGTGGTGACCATCGTCTTCGCACTGCCGCCGCTGGTGCGGCTGACCAACCTGGGCCTGCGCCAGGTGCGGCCCGACCTGATCGAGGCCTCGCGTGCCTATGGCGCCTCGCCGCTGCAGATGCTGGTGAAGGTGCAGTTGCCGCTGGCCATGCCCTCCATCCTGGCCGGCATCAACCAGGCGCTGATGCTGTCGCTGTCCATGGTGGTCATCGCCTCCATGATCGCCGTGGGCGGCCTGGGCCAGATGGTGCTGCGCGGCATCGGCCGGCTGGACATGGGCCTGGCCACCGTGGGTGGCCTGGGCATCGTGCTGCTGGCCATCACGCTGGACCGCATCACCCAGTCGCTGGGCCGGCCGCGCCGCGGCGTGCGCCACTGGTGGCACCGCGGCCCCGCAGGGCTGGCGCTGCGCCTGCTGGCGCGCCTGGTGCAGCCTGCCCCCCCACCGCGGCCGGACCAGGCATCGCCCGCCCAGGCGGCCCTGGCCCGTGCCGGGCGCTGAACGCCCTTTCACGAACAAGGAACACCGACCCATGGCATCCAAGAACCACCGCATCGCCGCCTTGCTGACCGCCATCGCCCTGGCAGGCGGCGCACAGGCCCAGGGCGACCAGCCCGGCAAGGGCATCAGCGTGCAGCCGCTGCAAAGCTCCATCGCCGAAGAGACCTTCCAGACCCTGCTGGTGGGCCGCGCGCTCGAAAAGCTCGGCTACGCCGTGCAGCCCATCAAGGAAGTGGAGTACCCCACGGCCCACGTGGCCATCGCCCAGGGTGACGCCACCTACATGGCCAACCACTGGGATCCGCTGCATGCCGACTTCTACAGGAACGCGGGCGGCGACGCCAAGCTCTCGCGCACCGGCAGCTACTCGCAGAACGCCGTGCAGGGCTACCTGATCGACAAGAAGACGGCCGACCAATACGGCATCACCCGCATCGACCAGCTCAAGGACCCGCAGATTGCCAAGCTGTTCGACACCAATGGCGATGGCAAGGCGGACCTCACAGGCTGCACGCCGGGCTGGGGCTGCGAGGGCGTGATCGAGCACCAGCTCACGGCCTACGGCCTCACCGCCACGGTCACGCACGTGCAGGGCAGCTACTCGGCGCTGATCGCCGACACCATTGCCCGCTTCCGCCAGGGCCAGCCCATTCTGTACTACACCTGGACGCCGTACTGGGTCAGCGGCGTGCTACGCCCCGGGCAGGAAGTCGTGTGGCTGCAGGTGCCGCACACCGCACTGCCGGCCGGGCAGACCGGGGCGGACACGCAATTGCCCAACGGCAGGAACTACGGCTTCATCCCCAACCACCAGCGCATCGTGGCCAACAAGCAGTTCACCGATGCCAATCCGGCTGCGGCGAAGCTGTTCGAGGTGATGCAGCTGCCCGTGGGCGACATCAACGCCCAGAACCTGGCCATGCGCGATGGCCAGAACACGCAGGCCGACCTGGCGCGCCATGCCGATGGCTGGATACGCGCGCACCAGGCCACCTTCGATGGCTGGATCGCGCAGGCCCGGGCCGCAGCAAAGTAAGCCGGCCAGTGTGCGGAATGTCTCACTCCTTCGGGTGAGAGTGTGTTGCGCAGGCCACAAACCGGGTTTGCAGGCTACAGACTGCCGGGCAAGCGCCACATAATCCGGCCGCTTCGACCCACCTTTCCCGGCCATCGCCTTGTGGCCCGCCGCACACCATGCAATGCCCGCGCTGCAACTGGCAGAACCACGCCTCCTACACCCAATGCTTCAGCTGCCAGGCACCGCTGCCGGTGGCGGGTGCGCAAGCGGGCGCAGCCCCTGCGCCGTTCGGCTTCCCCACGCCCGCGCCAGCCCCGCGGCCCGCGCCGGCTCCGTCGCACCAGGCGGAACTGGTGGAGGTGTTTCCCGGCACCCTGGCGCGCCTGGGCGCCACGCTGATCGACGGGCTGATCATGCTGCTTGTGCCCATCGCCATGGTGCTGGCCTGGGTGTTTGCCCGTGCGGCCTTCGACGCTGCGCCCAACGCCGCCTACCCGGGGGCCCTGGCGCTGGCCGTGCTGGGCCTGTTCTCGCCCGCGCTGATGGATGCCATGGGCCCCGGCTCGCCAGGCAAGCGCCTGCTGGGCATGCGCGTCGCCACGGCCACGGGCGAACGCCCCGGCGTCGTGCGCTCCATGCTGCGGCATTTCCTCAAGTACACGCTGACCCTCGGGCTCACGCTGGCCATCCCCTTCCTGCTGCACCGCGTGCTCACCGCCCTGTTTGGCGAACGCGGCCTGCACAGCTCGATGACGGGCACTTTCGTGGTCGCGAGCAGCGCCAGCCATACCGCCATCCAGAAGGCCGTGGCCCTGGAGCGCGGGCCCGGCTGGTTCCTCAAGGCGATGGTGGTGCTGGGCGCACTTTCGGCCTTCAGCTTTGCGGTCATGGTGGCCGTGGCACTGTGGAACCAGGGCGATGAGCCCGCCAACCCGCACCGTGAACAGGTGCGCGAGCTGGACAAGGCCGCACGCCCCGTGCTGCAGCTGGTGGAAAACCACTACCGCAGCAGCGGCGGCTTTCCGGCCAATGCGGCAGCCATCGGCATCACGCAGGCCGGGCAGTTGCCCACGGGCTTCAAGGCCCTGACCATCGAACCCACCAACGGCGTGGTGCGGCTGACCATTGCCGAGGGCGCAGGCGAGCCGCTCAGTGGCAAGCACCTGGTCTACATGCCCACGATGAAGAAGCGCAAAGGCCAGAGCGACCTGGGCAAATGGCAGTGCGGCAGCGACGACATCGCGCGCGAGAACCTGTCCTTTGGCTGCCGCCACGCAGTGGCGGGTGCCGCGAAGTAGCACGGTCGCGCGGCGCCGTCCCACGCTGGTGCCCTGCAGGCTCCTACGGCCGGCTGTGGTGGCGCGCGGTGTGATCGGGGCATGCCTGCTCCCGGTTCGTCTCCCCGCACGCCCCGCCCCCGCCTGCCCGGCGGCCTGCGCTATGTGAGCACCGCCATGCCCGGCCTCACGCGCGTGAAGCGCGGCCAGCATTTCCGCTACCGCAGCCCCGACGGCCAGTGGGTGGTAGACCCCGAGGAGGTGGCGCGCATCAACCGGCTGGCCATACCGCCGGCCTACACCAGCGTGTGGATCTGCCCCCTGCCCAACGGCCACCTGCAGGCCACGGGCCTGGACGCGCGCGGCCGGCTGCAGTACCGCTACCACCCTGAATGGCGTGCCCAGCGCGACGAGAGCAAGTTCGACCGCATGCAGGCCTTTGGCCGCGCGCTGCCGCGCATCCGCGCCCGCGTGGCGCGCGAGCTGCAGGCCGGCACGCACCACCAATCGCCCACGCGCGAGCTGGTGCTGGCCACCCTGGTGCGGCTGCTGGACACCACCTTCGTGCGCGTGGGCAACGAGGAATATGCGAGCAGCAACAACTCCTTCGGGCTGACCACGCTGCGCACGCGCCATGCCCGGCTGCACGGCAGCAAGCTCACGCTGAGCTTTCGCGGCAAGAGCGGTGTGCCGCAGCAGGCCGCACTGGACGACCCGCGCGTGGCCAGGGTCGTGCGCCGCTGCCAGCAGCTGCCGGGGCAGGAACTGTTCCAGTACGTGGATGGTGAAGGCAAACCCCATGCCGTGGGCTCGGGCGATGTGAACGACTACCTGGCCGAGATCACCGGGGCAGACCCGGCCGGCGGCGATGCCCCGCGCTTCACCGCCAAGGACTTTCGCACCTGGCATGGCACCGTGCAGGCGCTGGAGCTCACGCGCCTGGCCTGCGCCGGCGATGCCGGGCCCAAGGCCTACAGCGCCAAGCACATCCTGGCCGAGGTGGCGCGCCAGTTGGGCAACACACCGGCCGTGTGCAAGAAATCCTATGTGCACCCGGCCGTGCTGGCGCTGGGCACCCGTCTGGCATCGGACGCCGGGCCGGGCATGCAGTCGGTGTGGGAGCGCATTGGCGGCGCCGCGTCGCCCCGCGGCCTGAGCGCGGCCGAGCGGCGGCTGCTGGCCTTTCTGCGCAAGCCGCGCAGCAGGGAATAGGCCGCCGGGCGCCCCTGTCGCCAATGTGCCCCGCAGGTCCCCGGCGCCACCGATGCATCGCTAAAATTGCTGCAGCGCGGCAAATGCCGGGCCTTTCTGTCGACTTGCCCCGAGAGCAGCCACCCACCATGCTGGATTCCCTGAGCCACGGCACTGACCGCAACGCACAGCAGCGCCCCTTCCTGAGCCTGGAAGAGCGCGACGCCATCAACCGTGGCCGCTGGTTCGCGGCGCTCACGCCCTCGCTGCGGCACGACATCTTCCGGCTGGGCCGCGTCACGCGCTATGCGCACGGCAAGGTCATCGTCGAACAGGGCAAGCTCGCGACCGACTGGTTCACCTGCGCCAGTGGTGCCATCCGTTTCCGGCGCACCACGCCCTCGGGCAAGCAGGTCACGCTGGCCTATGTGGAACCCGGCATCTGGGTGGGCGAGGCCGAGGTGCTGCACCAGGGCGCCAACACCTACGATGCCCACGCACACGGCCCCACCACGGTGCTCAGCGTGGCCGAGGCCGTGTTCCGCCAGTTGCTGCGCGAGCACCCCTCGTTCGGCGAGGCCCTGCTCACCCTGCAGGCGCGGCGCATGCGCTACCTGTACTGGATGATGGAGGACATGGCCACCCTGCCCCTGCGCGCGCGCCTGGCCAAGCAGTTGCTGCACATGCTGCGCCGTTTCGGCGAGCGCGCCGCCGTGCCCGGCACGCGCGGCGCCATCGGCCTGTCGCTGGTGCAGGACGAACTGGCCCAGTTGCTGGGCGGCTCGCGCCAGCGCATCAACATGGAGCTCAAGTGGATGGAGCGCGAGGGCATCATCGGCATCCACCAGCGCGACATCGTGGTGCACCAGTTGGCCCAGTTGGAAGCGCTGGCGCAGCAGGAGTCACTGGCCCAGGACTGAGGCCTCAGAGCGGATCACAAAACTCAGCGAAGCGGTTCTGGCTAGGCGCTGCGCCGCAGGCAGTACGAGTAGTACGACAAGACGCAGCAACGACGCCAGAAGAGTTTTGTGAGCCGCTCTTACTGGAAGATCACCAGGCCCTGGTCGGCTATCACCACCGGATAGTCCCCCACGGGCAGGTTCTTCACCTGCACACTGTTGGTCCCGGCATTGTTGTTCAGCACCACGCTGGTGTCCGTCAACTGGTAGACGCTGCCGTCAAGCAGGTCGGCAAAGCGCGGGCGCAGCGTGCTGCTCTGCGCATAGCGCGCAAAGTGAAAGCCCGAGCAGTTGATGGTGATGGGCGTGGTGCCCGCCGTCGCCGTCGGCAGTTCGGTGGTCTTCTTCCACACCACCAGCATGTTGCGCACCACGCCCGCATCGTTGCGCGAGTACGCATGCACGGTGTGGCCGTACGGGGCCGTGCAGCCGTGGTTGGCGATGCGCTGCAGGCGGTTGTCGAAGATGGCCGTGACGTTCTGGTAGGAGCCATAGGCGATCTTGCGCGCCTGCACGGTCTGGTCGCCGTTCTTCGGGCCCGAGGCCGGGTTGGGGTTGTACTGCCAGGTGCCCGTGCGCAGCAGCCCCTTGGTGTTCTTGGTCGAGTCGTAGTGCAGGTCCACGATGGTGAAGATGTTGGTCTCCATGCCGCGCCAGAAGTCGCCGAGCATGCGGCGCAGCATGTACTTGGCCTGGTTCGTCTCGTCGAACGGGGCGGCGGTGTCGCACAGCGCGAAATACTGGCACGCGGTGGAGGGCGCGCCGTTCTCGCCCTGGCGCAGCTTGAAGCCCCGGCCTTCGACCAGGGTGCGCAACGCATCGAACTTGGCGACCTGCGTGGGGTAGGAGTCGTAGTCCGGCAGGGCCCAGTAGGGGTGGAAGCCCACCGAGACATCGGCACTGGGCACCGTCGCGCCCTTGTTGTCGGCAAAGTAATCGACCACCGACTTCGCATACAGGTAGCCGTCGGAGGTGGCGCCGCCCAGCACGCCGCTGGTGAAGGAGCCGATGGTGATCTTGGCGCCCGGCTGGATGCTCTTGATCAACTGCGCGGTCTGCACCGCCAGCTGGGCATAGTCGGCCGCGGGCACATGGCCGTCGGGCTCGTTCCAGATCTCCCAGTCGGTGACTTTGACCGTGGGCTGGTTGTAGCGCGTGACGGTGGCGCGCACGAAGTCCAGCCATTTCTGCCGCCCGGTGCCCGTGGGCAGCACCCCGCCCAGGCCCTTGGTGCCGCAGTTGGTGCAGCCCGCCTGCTCGTTGCCATAGCCCAGGAACACGAAGGGCTTGACGCCCTGCGCGCGCACGCCGTTGACGATGGTGTCGAGCTTGCTGAAGTCGTAGGTGGCGGGGCTGGTGATCACCGGCTCGATGAAGTGCCAGCCCGACTGGATGCGCACCTTGGAGGCGCCCAGCGGGCCCAGGTAGTCGCGCCAGTTCTCGAAAGTGCTGTAGCCCCGGTCGGTGGTCTCGCCGCCGATGCCGAAAGGGCTGGTGATGCCGGCGGCCACCATGTCGGCCGTGCTGCGCGGCTTGACCTCGCCGATGAGGCCGAAGCCGGGCCCGGGCTGGGCAAAGGCGGTGCTGGCGCAGGCCGCGAGGGCGAGTGCCTGGGCGGCGGTTTTCAGATTCCAATTCATTGTTTGTCTCCTGTATCTCGTTCTTGGGTCGGCCCGCGGTGGTGCGAAGCCATGGCTGGTGTTGGAAGGTGCTCTGGGGTGCGTCAACTCCTTTCCGATGGGAAGCCGGACAGCAGCCACCCAGGCGCGCCCTGGTAGACCACGGGCCGCAGAAAGCGCTCGCAGGCATGCAGCCCGACCGAGGTGGATGCCGGCTGGGTGGACGAAGGCCAGGGCCCGCCGTGCTGCTGGGCGCGCGTGACCGCAACGCCCGTGGGCACGCCGCCGAACAGCACCCGCCCGGCGCGCGCCGTGGCCGTTGCGACCAGTTGGCGGGCCAGCGGCGCATCTGCTTCGGCGCCCCAGAGCGTGGCCACCAGCGTGCCGGCCATGGACTGCAGTACGGGCACCAGGGCCTGCTCGTCCTCGCACAGCGCGGCCAGCACCGCGGGCCCGAAGATCTCGTGGCGCAGCTCCTCGCGGGCCATGAAGTCCGCCGCCGGCACGGTGGCCAGCAGCGCACCCATGCGCTCGAGCGATGGTTCAAGCAGCACCCCCACGCCCGCAGTGCTGCGCAAGGCCTGCGCTCCGGACAGGTAGGCATCCGCGATGGCCGGCGTCAGCATCGGGTGCGCCGGCGCCTCGGCCAGGTGCAGCGCCAGCGCGGCGAGGAAGCGGCGCGACGCCTCGCAGCCCACCAGCACCACCACGCCGGGCCGCGTGCAGAACTGGCCCATGCCCAGGGTGACCGAGGCCGCCAACTGGGCCGCCAGGGCCTCGGGCGCCTGGGCCGAGAAGGCAGCCGGCAGGACCACCAGCGGATTCACCGAACCCAGCTCGCCAAAGAAGGGAATGGGCACGGCGCGCTGCGCCGCGAGCGCCTGCAGCGCCAGCCCGCCACGCAACGAGCCCGTGAAGGCCACCGCCTGGATCGCAGGGTGCTGCACCAGCGCCGCGCCGTGCTCCACCGAAGCCCCATCCACCAGCCCCACCAGGCCGCTGGGCAGATGCTGCTCGTGCAGCACCCGCTGCACCAGGTGGAACACGGCGCGCGACAGCTGCAGGTGTGCCGGGTGGGCACGCACCACCACCGGGCAGCCGGCGGCCAGGGCCGACGCCGTGTCGCCCCCCAGCACCGAAAACGCGAACGGGAAATTGCTGGCCGCGAACATGGCGACCGGCCCCAGGGGCACGCGCACCCGGTGCATGCCGGGCCGGCCGCGCGGCGGCGGGCCGTCGACCGCGGCATCGTGCTCCACCGCATGCAGGCTGCCCGCAAGGACGAAGTCGGCGAAGGCACGCAGCTGAAAGCAGGTGCGGTCCAGCTCGCCCTGCAGGCGCACGGACCCCAGGTGGGTTTCCCCGTGGGCCAGCGCCACCAGGGGGTCGCGGTGCTGCTCCAGCACCCGGGCCAGGGCCTGCAGGAGCCCGGCCCGGGTGGCTGGATCGCTGGCCGCCCAGAAGGGTGCCTCACGGGCCGCGTCCGCGGCGGTATCGAACAGGGAAGGGGATGCGCTGGTCATGGAATGGGCGAAGTGAAGCCTGCCGGTGCGCGCAACGCACACCGGCAAGGAAGCGGAAGTAGGGGACGCAGGCCCTGCGTCAGAAGTTGTGCTTGAGGCTCAGGTCGAACAGCGTGGTGCGCGTGAGCTTGTCCTGCTTGGCGCTGCCGATGTTGGCCAGGATGGAGGTGCGCTTGCTCAGGAAATGCTCATAGCCCACCGACAGCTTGGTGTTGGCATTGCCCGGCCCTTCGGGGTCCAGGCGCGAGACCGCCAACTTGACCAGGTGGGTGGACACGGGCACGCGTGCCGTGAGCGAGACATTGCTGCTGTCCACGTTGTTCACCTTGGAGCGCGCGTACAGCAGGGCCGGGCGCACCACGCCGAAGTCGTAGGAGGCGGCGGCCATCCACATCTTCTGCTGGGCCGTGGTGCTGTCATAGGCCGCGCCCGCATAGAACGGGCCCGAGGTGTACTCGATGTTCGCGCCCGCGCTGTTCGAGCGCGTGCCCTCGCCCGCGCTCCAGGCGACATTGGTCGAAAAGCCACCCCAGGTGGCGCTGCGCAGGCCGATGGTGTTGTCGCTGCGGATGCCGCTCACGGGCACGCCATAGTTGGCCAGCAGGTGGCGCGGCCCCGGTGTGGCCACCGTGTCGAAGCCCCAGGGGTCGGCCTTGAGCGCCACCCAGAACGCGGGGATGTACTCGCGCCCCGCATACACCGTGCCCCAGGCCTTGGGCGCGCCTGCATACACATAGGAGCGCGCCTCCCAGAAGGGGTTGTGGGCCAGGCCGGTGTCGGCATCGAAGCGGTGCTCCATCTGGAAGCCCGCCTCCAGGCCGCCGCCCAGGTCCTCCACGCCGCGAAAGCCGATGCGCCCGGCCGAGCCCTGGCGCACCTGCCACATGTTGGCGGCCGGGCCGGCGGGGCTGATGCCGCCATTGGTCGGGGTGGTGCCGCCGTTCTGGTGGAACACGCCCAGGTCCACGCGGCCATAGATGGTCACGGACGACTGGGCCAGCGCGGGCAGGCAGGCGGCGGCCGCACAGGCCAGGGCGCAGTGGCGCACAAGGTTCTTCTTCATGTCTCAAGTCTCCTCGGGTTGTGAACGGGGCTGCATGCCCCATGTTCTGGATTGTAGATTTTGGATTTTATAAAATCTGAAATGGAGTATATACTGGCAACATGGACGCACTCAACACCCCCACCTACATTCGTTTGCGCGACCAGTTGCGCAATGACATCGTCGAAGGCGTCTGGGCCCTCGGGGCCCACATCACGCTGACGGAGCTGGCAAAGCACTACCAGGTGAGCCAGAACCCGGTGCGCGAAGCGCTGCTGCAGCTGCAGGGCGAAGGCGTGGTGGCCATGCGCATGAACCGCGGCGCCGTGATCCCCACGGTGGATGCGCTCTACATCAACCAGCTCTACAAGATCCGGGGCGCCATCCAGTCCATGCTGGCGGCCGACGCGGCCACGGCCGCCAAGCCCGCCGACATCGACCGGCTGGTGGAACTGGAGGACATGCGCCGCAGCGCGGCCGAGCGCGCCGACATCCCCGCCTGCGTGATCGCCAACCGCGATTTCCACCGCTACATGGACGGCATCTCGGGCAACCGCATGGCGGTGGAGATGCTCGAAGGCCGCTCAGCCCTGGTCGATGCCGTGCGGCGCAGCAAGGGCTATGGCAGCGAGCGGCTGGAGATGGTCACGGTGCAGCACGCGCAGATGATCGATGCGCTGCGCGCCAACGATGGCAAGGCTGCTGCCGCGATCGCGTTCGAACACGCCGAGATGTCGCGCAAGGACCTGCTGGCCATGCTGCCCGCCCCGTAGCGCCCCCTTTTTTCCCCAGAACTGCAATGCTGCACTCCCTGCCAGACAGGGAGCGGGATTGCCTACGCCCAAAAAACCCGAAGGAGACACCACCATGCAACCCCGATCCCCCCGCCCCACCCGCCGGCTGGCCCTCACCGCCCTGGCCACGCTGGGCCTGCTCGCCGGTGCCGGCGCGGCCCAGGCGCAGAAATTCCCCGACAAGCCCATCACCCTGTACCTGGGCTTCGCGCCGGGCGGCAGTGCCGACACGGTGGCCCGCACCCTGGCCGAAGAGATGGGCAAGAACCTGGGCCAGCGCGTCATCGTGGACAACCGGGGTGGCGCCTCGGGCAACATCGCCACGCAGGCGCTGCTCAACAACCCGGCGGACGGCCACTCGCTGGTCTTTGCGGCCATCCACTTCGCCACCAACCCCTGGATCGGCGGTGTGAAATACAACCCGGCCAAGGACCTGCAGATGGTCTCGCAGATCACCAGCGTGCCGGTGCTCATGGTGGCCTCGACCGAGAGCGGCATCAAGACGCCCGCCGACGCCGTGGCCCTGGCCAAACGCACCCCGGGCGGTGCCAAGGCGGCATCGGGCGGCGTGGCCACATCCTCGCACCTGGCCATGGAACTCTTCAAGCGCGAGATGAAGATCGACATGCTGCACATCCCCTACAAGGGCGGCGCCCCGGCCAACCAGGACCTGATGGCCGGCCAGGTGGACCTGATGTTCGACCTCATGTCCGGCTCGCTCAAGGCCACCATCGACTCGGGCCGCGCCACGCCCGTCGCGGTGATGCAGGCCAACCGCATCGCCGCCTTGCCCAACGTGCCCAGCGCCGAGGAATTGAAGCTGCCGCGCGGCACGCACATCCGCAGCTGGCAGGGCATTGCCGTCAAGGGCGGCACACCCGCCCCCGTGGTCAAGCGCCTGCACGATGCCGTGGTGGCCGCAGCGACGAGCGAGGCCTTCCGCGCCCGCGTGGCGCAGCTCGGCTCCGAGGTCGTGACCAGCGGCAAGCCCGAGGACTTCCAGGCCTTCTACCTGCGCGAACTCGCGCGCTGGCAGACCGTGGTCAAGGACGCCGGCATCAAGGCCGAGTGAGCGAGAAAAGAAAAGGAAACCCATGAAGATCCAGGAAATACGCTGCCACCTGATGCAGGCGGGCGCCCCGCCGCAGACGGGGTGGACGGGCACGGGCAAGTCGGCGTTGGCCACCTCGCGCAACTGGCTGTTCGTCACCGTGCGGGCCGACAACGGTCTGGTGGGCACGGGCGAAGGCTCGGGCTGGCCCCGGGCCGTGGCTGCGGCCGTGCAGGACCTGGCCCCCCTGCTGGTGGGCGAGGACGCGCGCGCCACCGAACGCCTGTGGCAGCGCATGCGCGTGGCCTGCATGGGCCATGGCCAGACCGGCGTGGTGGGCATGGGCGCCATCAACGCCATCGACATGGCGCTGTGGGACCTCAAGGCCCAGGCCCTGGGCGTGCCGCTGTACGAGCTGCTGGGCGGTGCCACGCGCAGCAAGGTGCCGTTCTACGTGCATGCGGCCACGCCCGAGGCTGCGCTCGCAGCCGTGCAGGCAGGCGCACAGGGCATCAAGGTGGGCGGCATCGCCAAGGTGGTGGAGCGCGCCCATGCGGTGCGCGCCGCCATCGGCCCCGACATCGACCTGATGTGCGACCTGCACGGGCCGCCATGGCTGGCGCCTGCGGACGCGGTGGCCATCGGCCGCGAGCTGGAGCCATTGAAACTGCTGTTCCTGGAGGAGCCCGTTGCGCCCGACGACCTGCGCGGCTGGCGCCTGGTGCGCGACAAGGTGGCGCTGCCGCTGGCCGGCGGCGAGCGCCTGGCCACGCTGCAGGACATGCAGCCCTTCCTGGCCGAGGGCCTGCTCGACGTGGTGCAGCCCGACGGCGGGCGCTTTGGCGGCATCACCCAGATCCGAAAGCTCGCCGGCATGGCCGAGGCCCTGTCGGTCACCGTGGCGCCCCACTCGGGCTCGCTCGGGCCGGTGGCCGAGGTCGGCATGGTGCACCTGCTCAGCGCCATCCCCAATGCGCTGGTGCTCGAACGCATGGACCCGGACTGGGAGGGTCGCACCCAGGTGATGGACAGCGGCCTGCGCGTGGAACCCGGCTTTCTTTCGGCCGGCAGCGGGCCGGGCCTGGATCTGCGGCTGCGCGAGGACTTCATCGCCGCGCACCCCAGCCAGCGCAATGTCGGCCTGGCCACGGGCGGCTGGAATGCCGGCACCGACCACGAATCTGTTTACCTGCAAGCGCGTCGCCCCCGGGCACGCATCGGACGAGACCTGGAAAACCCATGACACCACTGCACACCCACACCCTGCCCCGCCTGGAGCTGGTATCCACCGCCACCCTGACCACCGTGCTGTTCAAGCGCGGCTTTCGCAATGTCTTCCTGCAGGAGGTGCGGCCCGTGAACCCGGCCACGGCCCGCATGGTGGGGCTGGCGTTCACGCTGCGCTACATCCCGGCGCGCGAGGACCTCGATGGCCTCGATGCCTTCGACGACCCGGCGCACCCGCAACGCGTGGCGGTGGAGACCTGCCCCGCCGGCCATGTGCTGGTGATGGACAGCCGCGGCGATGCCACGGCCGCGTCCTCGGGCAACATCCTGGTCACCCGGCTGATGCGCCGCGGCGTGGCCGGCGTGGTAACCGATGGCGGTTTTCGCGATTCGCCGGAAATCGCCGCCATGCCCTTCCCGGCCTTCCACCAGCGCCCCTCGGCACCCACCAACCTGATCCGCCACCACGCCATCGACATCGGCCTGCCCATCGCCTGCGGCGGTGTCTCGGTCTACCCGGGCGACGTGCTGGTGGGCGATGCCGAGGGCGTGGTGTGCATCCCGCGCCGCATCGCGGACGCCGTGGCGCGCGAGGCCTATGTGCAGACCATCTACGAGATCTGGGTGGAGGAGCGCATTGGCGCCGGCGACAGCCTGATCGGCACCTACCCGCTCATCGACCCCGAGCGCCGCCAGGCCTACGAAGCATGGAAGGCTGCGCACGCCGACCGCTGGCCCCTCGCCCATGACTGATGCGCCACCCCGCACCATCGCCCTGACCGGGGCCGCCGGTCGCATCGGCCGCGCCCTGCGGCCCTGGCTGCTGCCCGGGTGCAGCGAACTGCGCCTGCTGGACATGGCCCCGCTGCAGGCCGAAGACCCACGCGAGACGGTGCACCCCTTGGACCTGGCGGACCGCGAGGCGCTGGCGCAGGCCCTGCAGGGCTGCGATGCCGTCGTGCACTTCGCGGGCTACCCGCGCGAGGCGGGCTGGGACACGCTGCTGCCTGCCAATGTCGTGGGCGTGATCAACCTCTGGGAGGCGGCCCACGCGGCCGGCGTGCAGCGCATCGTCTATGCCAGCTCCAACCATGCCGTGGGCCTGTACCCGCGCAGCCAGACCATCGATGGCACGGCGCCACCGCTGCCCGACAGCCGCTACGGCGTCAGCAAGGTCTTCATGGAGGCGCTGGCCGCCATGTACGCCATCAAGCACGGGGTGCGCGGCTTCGGCCTGCGCATCGGCCACTGCAGCACCGCACCCGCCGACGCGCGCGCCCTGAGCCACTGGATCCACCCGCAGGACCTGGCGCAGCTGGTGCAGGTAGGCCTCACGGCCGACTACACGCACGAGATCGTCTACGGTGCCTCGGCCAACAGCCGCTCGTGGTGGGACGACGGGCGCGCCCGGGCGCTGGGCTACCGCCCCGTGCATTCGGCCGATCCGCACACCGCCGCGCTCGAAGGCGTGCAGTCGGGCGACCCCGTGGCCGAGCATTTCCAGGGCGGCAGCTTTGCCGCGGCAGGCTTTGACAATGCACGCGCCCCATTCCTCTGAGCCCATCGCCCCGCACACGCTGGAGCACCCGGGCACCGGCCCCATCGAGGTCTGGCCCGTGGGCAACCGCGTGGGCGAATCCCCGGCATGGCACGCGGGCGAGCAGGCGCTGTACTGGATCGACGTGCGCGGCCAGCAGGTGCTGCGGCTCGATCCCGTTCACCGGCAACTGACCCGCTGGCAACTGCCCGAGGTGGTGGGAGCGATGGCGGTCTGGAATGACGGCAGCCTGCGTCTGGCCTTGCAGCAGCGCATCGTGGATCTGGACCTGCACACAGGCCTGCTGCGCACGGTGTGCTTGCTGGCGGCGCATGAGCCGCCAGGCAACCGGCTCAACGATGGCAAGCGCTCACCCAGCGGGCGATGGTTCGTCGTGGGCTCCATGGATGACCGGGTGGACAAGCAGGCCCGTGGTGCGCTGTACTGTGTGAGCGACAGCGGCACGGTGCGCCAACTGCACACCGGGCTGGTCGTGGCCAACGGCATCGCCTGGAGCCCCGATGCGCGCACGCTGTACTTCTCGGACAGTTTTCGCGGCCAGGTCTGGCAGGCCGCATGGAACGAGGCCGAGGGCACGATGGGCGAACCCCGCCCCTTTGCCGATCTGGGCGAGGCCGAGGGCCGGCCCGATGGCGCGCAGGTCGATGGCGCAGGGTGCTACTGGTCTGCCGGCGTGTCGGCCGGCGCCCTCAACATCCTGGCGCCGGACGGCACCAGGCAGGCACGCATCGCCCTGCCCTGCCGCGCACCCACCATGTGCACCTTCGGCACGGCCAATGACCTGTGGGTCACGAGCCTGGTGCGGCCCGGCTGGGAACCCACGGCGCTCGACGGCGCGCTGTTCCGGTTGCAGGTGCGCCGTTAGGCCGCGCGCAGCGCGCTCGGCGCCACCCCGAGCACGCGCCGCATGGTGCGCGCCATGTGGCTCTGGTGCGCAAAACCGGCCGCCAGGGCCACCTCACTGGCCGGCAGCCGGCCCTGGCGCAGCAGCGCGCTGGCGCGCTCCACCCGGCGCTGCAGCACGTACGCGTGCACCGGCACGCCCAGCGAGCGCTTGAACAGCGTCTTGAAGTGCGAGACGCTGCTGTGCGCCACACCGGCCAGCACGGGCAGCGACAGGTCTTCATCGAGCCGGTTCTCGATGTAGTCCACCACCCGGCGCAGTTGCGCTGCGGACAGGCTGGGCAGTGCCTTCTTCGCCAGCGTGTAGCGGCCCAGCAGGTGCACGGCCAGGGCCGTGCCCAGGCTTTCGGCATAGAGCCGGCCGTTGGGGAAACCGGCCTGGCGCTCGGCATCCAGCGCCCAGGCGATATGGGCCAGGTGCGCATCCTGCAACTGGTGGCGCGGCGCCAGGGCGGCGCGGCCGGTGGGCAAGCCCGCCTCCTGCGCCGTGCGTTCGAGCAGCGCAGGCGCAAAGCGCAGCACCACCGAACGGCCGGGCCCGTCCTCATGCCAGATATCCGCCTGGCCGGCGGCCACGATGTCCACGTCGCCGCGCCTGTAGACAAAGCGCTGCGTGCCGCACAGGCCCTGCACCGGCTCGCCCGAGTGCACGCGAATGCGCAGGTCCGCCAGCGGCTTGAGCTCCACGGTGCCGCCCGGCGTCTCCACCAGGTCCACCTGCAGGCCCGCGCGGCCGGGTACCACTGCCAACAATGCTGATTCGTCCATCCGTGCTCTCCAAACAGCCGTTCGTGCGCGACCGGCACCACGATTTTCCAGATTATTGGCTTGTCGCCGCGAGGGCACTTTTTGCCCGCGGTTTGGCGCTACAGCACGAAAGGCTTTTGCAATGGCGAAGAAGACAACGACCGTGATCGGAATGGGCATGATGGGCAAGAAGCTGGCCGCCCTGCTGCTGCAGGCAGGCCATGCGGTGAGCGTATGGAACCGTTCGCCCGCAGCAGCCGCCAAGGTGGTCGGCCAGGGCGCCACCCTGCACCAGGACGTGGCCCGGGCCATCGCCGCCAGTGAGGTGGTGGTGGTCTGCGTGAAGGACTACGAGGTGGCCAACGCCATCTTCTCGTCACCGGGTGTGGAGGCGGCGCTCAAGGGCCGCACCGTGGTGCACCTGACCACCGGCAGCCCCAAGGAAGCGCTGGACATGGACGCCTGGGTACGCGGCCACGGCGCCCTGTACCTGGACGGCGCCATCCAGGCCGCGCCCGAGCAGATGGGCGCCCCCACGACCCCGGTGCTGGTATCGGGCGCGCAGCAAGCCTACGACAGCGCGCTGGCCGTGCTGCAGGTGTTCGGCGGCGGCATTGCCTACCTGGGCGAACGCGCGTCCCTGGCCTCGGCCATGGACTTCGCCACCCTGTCCTACGTGTATGGTGCCACCCTGGGCTTCTTCCACGGCGCCCGCATCGCCGAAACCGAGGGCCTCAACGTTGCGCACTACGGCAGCATCATCCACCAGATCGCGCCCTCGTTCGGCGAGTTTCTGCAGCACGAGGGCCAGGTGATCCACAGCGGCGACTTCGCCATCACGCAAAGCCCGCTGCGCATCTCCATCGACGCCACGCGCCGCATTGCGCAGCACGCGCGCGACAGCGGCATCCACGCCGCCGTGCCGGAGCTGGCGGAAACCCTGTTCCGCCAGGCCGAGGAGGCCGGCTACGCCGACGAAGAAGCGGCCGCCGTGGTCAAGGTGATGCGGGGCTGAACCCGCGCACGGAGGCCATGGCCGCCCCTCGGCCCACTCATACGGCTTCGCCTTCGACGGTTGACGGAGAGTCCGTATCTGTTATTCATTGCGCTGCGCGCCACCCGCGACGCATGAAACTGGCGCGGCCCAGGCAAGTGCCCCCGCGCAAGGGCCGCCCCGCCGCGCTGGGGGCGTCCCCCTCCCGACTCGCGCAGCGGGTCGAGAGAGGGGTGAAGGCGCGGAGCGACTCAGGGGGTGTTCACTTCACATCACTTCCACTGGTACTGCAGTTGCAGGTCGACCGTGCGGCCGCCGCCGTAGTAGCAGTAGAAGTCGCAGCCGCTGAGGTAGGTCTTGTCCGTGAGGTTGCGGGCATTGAGCTGCAGGGCCCACTGGCGGTTGATGTCGTAGCGCACCATCAGGTCCAGCAGCGTGTACGAGGCCACCGTGCGGCCCGGGTAGGTGGCTTCGTCGACCGTGGAGCCGTTGTAGCGCGCACCGGCCGCCACCGTGAGGGCGCCGTCGGCACCGGCGAAGCCGCTCATGCGGTGGCTGACCCACAGGCTGGCCTGGTTCTTGGGAATCAGCGGCGTGCGCAGGGACTGCGTCACGCTCTGGTCCTGGCGCGAGTTGTTGTGGGTGTACGAGGCCTTGATGGCCGTGGCGGCCCCGATCTTGAAGTCGCCCTGCCATTCCACGCCGTGGTTGGTGCGCTTGCCGATCTGGCGCTGGACGTTGGACGCGTCAGCAGCCAGGGCGTTCTTCTCTTCCAACTCGAAGTAGGCCAGCGTCATGGTGCCGCCATTGAGCCAGGACGGCTCCAGCTTCACGCCGACTTCGGCCTGCCGGCCTTCAAAGGGCTTGTAGGGGTTCTTGTTGGCATCCACGCCCAGGGCCGGCCTGAACGATTCGGAGTAGCTGACGTACGGGGCCACGCCGACCGAGCTCATGTACATGGCGCCCAGGTTCACGCTGTTGTGGTCCACGTCGTAGCCGCCGGGCACGCTGTTCTTGGCATTGTCATGGCGCAGGCCGGCGCTGAAGTTCCAGTGGCTGCCCACCTGCAGCTGGCCCGCTGCGTAGGCGCCCCACTGGCGCAGGCGGTCGGCATAGGGCGTGCCCGAGAGGCTGATGGGCGCGCCATAGACCGGGGCGAACATGTCCATGTCGGGCACGAAGCCGAAGCCGTTGTTGGTGCCCGAGGTGTCTGACTTCAGGTAGTCCACGCCCACAGTGGGGGTGAACTTGATGTCGTTGCCGAACTTCAGGGTACCGGTGACGCGGTTGTCCAGGTAGTGGCTGCGCGTGTCGCCCTGCGTGAAGCTGTAGCCGCGCTTGGCCATGCGGGCATTGTCGGACGACCAGGCAAACACGTTCTGCTGGTCCAGGTCCAGGTGCGAGTACTTGTAGTTCTGCGTGAAGGCCCACTGGTCCGAGAACTGGTGGCTCAGCAGCCAGCCCAGGCTGGCCTGGGTGCGCTTGAGGTGGTCGAAATCGGGCTCGCCCAGGTTGGTGCGGCGGTCGATGCGGCCGTAGGGCGTGTTGATCAGCGAGCCCCAGCCGGGCATGAAGCCGTTGGTGGGCGTGCCGCTTTCGCGCTGCACACTGCCCAGCAGGGTCAGCGTGGTGGCCTTGCCGAACTCCACGGTGGCGCTGGGCGCCAGGTAGAAGCTCTCCATCTCGGTGCGGCGCTGCTGGCCGTCTTCCTTGCGCGCCTGCGCCACGATGCGGTAGTACACCGAGCCATCGCTGTTGGCGATGCCGTTGTAGTCCACGCCCACGCCCAGCTTGCCGCGGTTGCCGGTTTCGGCATTCATCGACAGGGCCTGCTCCTTCTTGGGCCGCTTGGTCACCAGGTTCACCACGCCGCCGGTGCCGGCAGCGCCGAACACCAGCGAATTGGCGCCCTTGACCACTTCCACGGCTTCGAGGCCGAAGACCTCGGGCTTCCAGACGAAGAAGCCATTGGGGGTGGTGGGCGTGCCGTCGATGGAGGTCGAGGCCTCGAAGCCGCGGATCTTGAACCACTCCACCTTGTTGTCGGCGCCGAAGGGCTCGCTCACGATGCCGGCCTGGTACTGCAGGGCCTGGTCGAGCTTGCGCGCGCCCTGGGCTTCGATGTCGGCGCGGCGCAGCACCACGCTGGAATTGGGGGCGTAGAAGTCGAGGCTCTGCAGCTCATCGACCGAGCCGATGACGTTGACGGTGGCGAGCTGGCGCTCTGCGGCACCGCCAGCGGCCTGCGCATGCGCGGCCGAGAGAGGGGCCAGCAGGCCGCAGGCGGCCAGCGCGGCACAGGCGGTGGGAAGGAGTCGGTAGGTTTTCATGGCAAGGCTCTTGGACGGTTGGTCGTAGAAGACAGACAGGGGCAACCGAGGGGCCCGCATGCCGGCTTGCCATGTGCGCCATAAGCCAGGACCACGCGTCCTGGGCAGCCTGGGCACGAAACGACCAGACCTAGAGCCGGCGCACCGCCGGACACGCCAAGCCCCTATCGGGTTGGTGTGCAGTTGCCGCTACCCCTGTTGGATGACAGAGGTTTTGCAATGCAACAGATGAGAATGTAAACCAGTTGTATTCACATGGCTATCGCCATGGCCTGCTGCAACCGCCGGGAGTATGTTCAGCGCCACGGTCACGCCGCGCGTGGCGCGCTGGCGTGTGCATGGACCCGCGACGGGCAGCAGGCAAGCGCTCAGCGGCCCACCATGTTGCCCGGCACCACCCACTGGTCGAACTGCTCGCCCGTGACATGGCCCGAGGCCACGGCGGCTTCGCGCAGGCTGGTGCCTTCCTTGTGCGCCTTCTTGGCGATATAGGCGGCCTTGTCGTAGCCGATGTGGGTGTTGAGCGCGGTCACCAGCATCAGCGAGCGATCCACCAGCTCGGTGATGCGCTCGCGGTTAGGCTCGATGCCCACAGCACACTGGTCGTTGAAGCTCACCATGCCGTCGGCCAGCAGGCGCACGCTCTGCAGGAAGTTGTGCGCCACCATGGGGCGGAACACGTTGAGCTCGAAGTTGCCCGAAGCACCGCCGAAGTTGATGGCCACGTCGTTGCCGAACACCTGGGCAGCCAGCATGGTCACGGCCTCGCTCTGCGTGGGATTGACCTTGCCGGGCATGATGGACGAACCAGGCTCGTTCTCGGGAATGCTCAGCTCGCCGATGCCGCTGCGCGGGCCGCTGGCCAGCCAGCGCACATCGTTGGCGATCTTCATCATGCTGGCGGCCAGGGTCTTGAGGGCCCCATGGGCATGCACCAGAGCATCCACCGAAGCCAGGGCCTCGAACTTGTTGGGCGCGGTGACGAAGGGCAGGCCTGTGAGGCGCGCCAGTTCGGCGGCCGACTGCTCGGCATAGCCCTTGGGCGCGTTCAGGCCCGTGCCCACGGCCGTGCCGCCCAGGGCCAGCTCATACAGGTGGGGCAGCGCGGCGCGCACATGGCGCTCGCCATGGTCGAGCTGGGCCACATAGCCCGAGAACTCCTGGCCCAGCGTGAGCGGCGTGGCGTCCTGCAAGTGGGTGCGGCCGATCTTGACGATGCCGTCGAAATCTTTCGCTTTCTTGTCCAGCGTGGCGCGCAGCTTGGCGATGGCGGGCAGCAGCTTGTGCGTGAGCGCCTCCACGGCCGCCACGTGCATGGCGGTGGGGAACACGTCGTTGCTCGATTGGCTGCGGTTCACGTCGTCGTTGGGGTGCACCAGGCGGCCCTCGCCGCGCTCGCCGCCCAGGATCTCGCTGGCGCGGTTGGCCAGCACCTCGTTGACGTTCATGTTGGTCTGCGTGCCCGAGCCGGTCTGCCACACCACCAGCGGAAACTCGCCCGGGTGCTTGCCCGCGATGACTTCATCGGCCGCGGCGACGATGGCCTCGGTCTTCTTCGCATCCTGCAGGCCCAAGGCCTGGTTGACCACGGCCGAGGCGCGCTTGACCTGGGCCAGCGCCTTGATGATTTCGCGCGGCTGCTGCTCGCCCGAGATGTCGAAGTTCTGCAGTGAGCGCTGCGTCTGCGCGCCCCACAGCTTGTCGGCCGGCACCTCGATGGGGCCAAAGGTGTCGCGTTCGGTACGGGAGGTCATGGGAAACGGTACTCCAGGGTAAACAACGGTGAAGCGGTGGCGCGGCGGTCACCGCAGCGAGCCCGGGACCAGGGCCCGGAACCCACAGAAGACAAAGGCTGGCCGGGGTGAACCGGCGCGCCCGGGAGCATAAGGCAAAAACAAACAATTCTCATTTACCACGCCCCAAGGCGCAGCCAGGACCAGGGGCAAAGGCGCCAGACCGCCTGGAAATGCCTTGGCACGCCCCGTCTGCCGAAGTGTTCCGGTAAAGGCGTCCTAGAGCCAGCACTCCAGCAAAAAAAGCTACAAATTGGTACACTTTGGCCTGAAAAGCCTTTTCACGGCCTTTTTTCCGGGCAAGCCGCCGCTGGTCAGGCGGTCTGTCGCCCCCCACCCCACTGCGTTGGTTCATGCCCCGCCCCCAGCCGTGCCTGTGCAACGGCCAGGCGTTGCGGCTGCACTGCGCACGCCGGCGGAAAGCACTGTGAACCGGCCCGCCGCTTGCTGCAGCATGCCCCTCTTGACGGCACGCCTGCGCAGGCGCAACCTGCCTACCGAAACCGCCATCCTTGTCCTTCTATCCCATGAACGCGTTCATGCCCTTCAGCTACAACCTGTTCGTGGTGGCAGCGTCCTTTGCCATGGCCATGCTGGCCTCGTATGTCACGCTGGACCTGGCCCGGCGGGTGCGCACGGCACAGCGCCGCGTGGGCCTGGCCTGGTGGGCAGCGGGTTCTCTCGTCATGGGCACAGGCATCTGGTCCATGCACTTCCTGGGCATGCAGGCCTTCAAGCTGCCCATCGAGATCGGGTTCTCCGGCGGCGCCACCTTGCTGTCCTGGCTGGCGGCCGTCGCCGCATCGGCCATGGCGCTGGAGCTGGCCAGCCGCGAGCAGTTCGGCACCATCCAACTGGGGCTGGGTGCGCTGGTGATGGGCGCCGGCATCAGCGGCATGCACTACATCGGCATGGCCGCCATGGACATGAACCCCGGCATCGTCTGGGACCACCGGGTGGTGGTGCTGTCGGTGGCGATCGCGGTGCTGGCTTCGGCTTCGGCCCTGCTCATCTTCAAGCTGCTGCGCCGCGTGCGGCCCGGCCAGCGCCTGCCCTACCAGCTGGCCGCCTCCTTCGTGATGGCCGTCGCCATCTGCGGCATGCACTACACCGGCATGGCGGCGGCGCGCTTCGCCGTGGGCTCGGTCTGCCTGAGCGCTGGCGAGCTGGGCGGCCCGGGCCTCACGGCCATGGTGCTCATGGCCACCGGCATGCTGCTGGTGAGCACGCTGTTCACCTCCATCCTGGATGCACGGCTGCAGACCACGGCCGAGCACCTCACGCGCTCGCTGCAGGAGAGCAATGCGCGCCTGCAGGCCGCCAACGACGAACTGCAAAAGCGCGCCTTTGCCGACGCCCTGACCGGCCTGCCCAACCGCCTGCTGTTCGAAGACCGGCTCATCCACGCCCTGCTGCGCCTGGACCGCACCAACCACCTGCGCGTGGAAGACCGGCTGGCCGTTTTGTTCGTGGACCTGGATGGCTTCAAGCCCATCAACGACTCCTTCGGCCATGCGGCGGGCGACGTGATCCTGCGCGGTGCCGCGGACCGGCTGCGCAAGGAGGCGCGCGAGTGCGACACCGTGGCGCGCGTGGGGGGTGACGAGTTCCTGATCCTGCTGGAGGACGTGAGCGACGTCGCCGACTGTGTCACCATGGCCAACCGGGTGCTGGAGTCGCTGTCGCGGCCCTTCGAGGTATCGGGCAAGAAGGTGCAGATCGCCTGCTCCATCGGCATCGTGGTGCACCCCGACCATGGCGAGCGCACCAAGCTGGTGGCCAATGCCGATGCCGCCATGTACGCCGCCAAGCGCGCGGGGGGCGGCTGCTACGCGCTGTTCGAGCCGCACATGGGCTCGGACGCCTCCGAACAGCTGGAACTGCAGAACGACCTGCGCCAGGCCATCGACCGGGGCGAGCTGGCGCTGCACTACCAGCCCAAGATCGACGGCACGCGCGGCCAGATCAGCGGCGTGGAAGCCCTGCTGCGCTGGAACCACCCCAAGCACGGCATGGTCAGCCCCATGGTGTTCATCGCGCTGGCCGAGCGTTTCGGCCTGATCAACAAGCTGGGCAACTGGGTCATCGACGAGGCCTGCCGCCAGACCGCCGAGTGGGCCCGCAACGGCATGCGCATGCGCGTGGCGATCAACCTGTCGGTGCACCAGCTGCGCGAAAGTGGCCTGGCCGACCGCATCGGGCATGCGCTGCAGTTCCATGGCCTGGATGCCTCGCAGCTGCTGTGCGAGATCACCGAATCGGTGGCCATGGAGGACATCAAGGCCACGCAGCGCACCTTCGACGGGCTGGCGCGCATCGGCGTGTTCCTGTCCATCGACGACTTCGGCACCGGCTATTCGAGCCTCAACTACCTGCGCCAGTTGCCCGCCCAGCAGCTCAAGATCGACCGCAGCTTCGTCAACGACCTGGAGAGCAGCGAGGACGCGCGCGCCGTGGTCAGCGCCGTGGTGAGCCTGGCGCACGCGCTGGGCCTGCGCGTGGTGGCCGAGGGCGTGGAGACCGAGGGCCAGCGCGACATCCTGCTGGCCATGGAATGCGACGAGCTGCAGGGCTTCTACTTCGCCCGCCCCATGCCGGCGGATTCGCTGTTTGCCTGGTCGCAGGGCGAAAAGCCGGAGGGCGCCGTGGACTTCACGCCCTCCGTCATCGGGAGTTTGTAAACCCTGTGGGGGCCCATGCCCGGCCCCTGTGACCATCCGTAGCAATCATCGGCATGTTCTTACAGCGCGCAGGGCCCAACGCGCGCACCATGGCACCACAGTGGCCGCACCGCCATTGACGTGCCGACTCACGTTGACCGGTGCGCACCCCGCCAGAACGGAGACTTCCATGGCCACCAGCAGCCTGCTCGGTATCGACGCCGACAACCTTCCGCCCCTGCACAGCGCCACCGGCAACGACAGCATGGGCCCCAGCGATGCCTCCGACTCGGGCAGCGACAGCGCGGGCGTGTACAGCGCCGACCCCGAGATGGACACCGACCGCCATGGCACCGGCGAACGCGCCAGCGTGGAACCCGGGCTGCACCGCGAGGCGCGCGACATCCTGCCCGACCACATGGAGGCCTTCTCGCCCGACGACGATGCCGACGGCGATCTGGCAGCCGAACCCGCGGTGGACGTGGATGCGGACCTGTATCCTGAAGAAGAGAGCGATGAGCCCGGAGCTGAAGACGAACCCGCCTGAGCCGGCCTTCAATCGCCCTCAATCCCCCTTGAACCCCGACTTCCTGATGACCGGCAGCCAGCGCGCCGCGGCGCGCTCGGTGGCGGCGGCCACCTCGGCGGGCTCGGACCCGGGCACCGCGTCGTAGCCCGTGTGCAGCAGCTTGCTGCGCACCTCGTCCTGGGCCAGCACCTTGCGCAGCGCCTGGTTCCATTGGGCAATGGCGGCGGGCGGGGTGTCGGCGCGTGCATAGACCACATAGCCCGAGGTGGCCACCAGATCGGGAAAGCCCGACTCCGCGAACGTGGGCACGTCGGGAAGGCTGGCCGCGCGGCGGCTGCCCGACACCGCCAGCACGCGGATCTTGCCGGCCCGGTGGAACTCCATGAAGGTGGTGGTGGCGTCCATGCCGGCGGGGATCTGCCCGGCCAGCAGGTCGTTGAGCATGGGCGTGCCGCCCTTGTAGGGCACGATCTGCCCCTTGGTGGCGGACTGGGCGATGAAGTCCATGGCCAGAAAGTGCAGCAGCGAACCGATCAGCGAGATGCCGATATCGGCCTGCGCGGGCTGGGTGCGCGCGGCCTGCAGGTACTGCGCCAGCGTCTTGTGGGGCGAGTTGGCACCCACGGCAATGCCGAACTGCAGCGTGGCGACGTCGGTGATGGGGCGAAAGTCCTTCATCGGGTCGTAGCGCATGCCGGAGTAGATCGCCGGGCCGATGAACATCGGGTCCACGGGCGAGAGCAGCACCGTGCCGCCATCGGCCGGGGCATTGCGCAGTGCCTCGCCCGCGATGCGGGTGGCGCCGCCGGGCCGGTTGTCCACGACGACATTGCGGCCCAGCTCGGCCTTGAGCTTGTCGGCCAGCACCCGCGCCAGAAAGTCGCCCGCGCCGCCCGGCGGAAACGGCATCAGCATGGTGGCGTAGTCCCTGGACTGCGCGCCAGCGCCCATCGGCAGGCCGGCCGCCGCCAGCATACCGCCCAGCAGAGCCAGCTTGCGCCGCTGCACGGCAAAGGCGGGGGAAAGGGAGAGATCGTCATCGGACATGGGGTACCTCGCAGGGGTTGGGACAGGACAGACGCACGGAAATCAACAGTTCAGCAGCGCAACGAATCCGGCGCGCTCTTCGATCGCCTGGGCCGCGTCGAGCAGCAGGTCTTCGCGAAAACGGCCCGCCACCAGTTGCACGCCCATGGGCACCGAGCCATGCATGCCGGTGGGCACGGCCATGCCCGGCAGGCCCAGGCAGGCCGTGGCCAGAAGCGGGCTTTGTGCATCGAGCAGCGCGCGAAAGCGGGGCCAGGACTGCGTGTCCTCGTCCTGCGGCGCGGGGGGTTGCCAGGACACGGGCATGAGCAACAGCGCAAACCGATCGAGGAACACCGACCACTGCCGCGCCAGCCCGGCGCGCTGGGCCAGGGCGTCCTGGAAGGCATCGCGCCCGCCCTCGGCAATGCCCTGCTCCATGTAGCCCTGGCTCGCGCGCATGGCCTCGTCCCCATGGTCGCGGATGGCGGCACTGATGCCGCGGCGGCCGTCCTCGACACCGAGAACGCGCCAGAGCTCGGCCGCCTCCCGCATCGCGGGTGGCTGAACCTCTTCGACCACATAGCCCGCATCGGCCAGCCAGTGCGCGGCATCGTCGAGCGCCTGCACCACGGCGGGGTGGGCGGCGATACCCGGGTAGGAGCGGCACAGCGCCACGCGCAGGCCTTGCTGGGCAGCAGGCTCCACGGCCGATGGCCAGGGCACGCAGTTCGGGTCGCGCGCGTCGAACACCGCCATGGCCTGCATCGCCAGCCGCAGGTCGGCCACCGAGCGCGCCAGCGGCCCCTGGGCCGACATCAGCTGCGCGGTGATGCCGCGCTCTGCCGCCGCACTCGCGTTGTAGGCCGGGATGCGGCCCACGGTGGGGCGCAGGCCGGCCACGCCGCAGCAATAGGCAGGGTAGCGGATCGATCCGCCCATGTCATTGCCATGGGCGATGGCGCCCATGCCGCTGGCCACGGCGGCCGCCGCCCCACCGCTGGAGCCCCCGGGTGTGGTGCCCGCGTCCCAGGGGTTGAGGGTGCGGCCATGCACCGCGTTGTCGGTGAACCAGCGCACCGAATACGTGGCCGTGTTCGTGCGACCTACCAGGATGGCACCCGCACGGCGCAGGTTGGCCACCACCGGCGCATCCTCCTGCGCGATGAGCCCGCGCTGGGCCACGGAGCCATTCGTCGTGGCCAGCCCCGCCTGGTCCACATTGACCTTGGTCGTGACCGGCACGCCGTGCAGCACACCCAGCGGCCCACCCGCGGCCACCTGGCGGTCGGCGGCATCGGCTGCGGCCAGCGCAGCCTGGTCCAGCACCTCGGTGAGGGCGTTGACCTCGGGGTTGGCGGCCTGGATGCGCGCCAGCACGCTGGTGGTCACCTCGCGGCATGACAGCTCCTTGCGCCGGATGGCCGTGGCGGTTTCCGCGGCGCCAAGGCGCCAGAGTTCCTGGGAGGTGTCGTACATGGAAAAGGTCCTTAGGGTCAGGTATCGGAGCAATGGACGCAGCGTACGGGGGCCCAGGCTCTCGCGTAAGATGCCTTGAACACGTCGGCAATAACCACAGGTTGTCACTCAGGATGAAGGATTACCAGCTCAAGGCCCTGCTGCAGGTGGTCGATGCCGGCAGCATCCGCGCTGCGGCGCGCGCACTCGGCGTGAGCCAGCCCGCCGTGACCAAGGCCATCCGCGAGCTGGAGGCCGAGGTCGACGCGCCGCTGGTGCACCGCAGTTCGCGCGGTGTGGAACTGACCGAATGCGGGCGTCAATTGACCATCCGTGCGCGCCTGGTGCAGGCGCAGCTGGCCATGGCGCGCCAGGACATCCGCCAGCTGCAGGGCGGCCAGCAGGCCTCGGTGGCGGTGTCCGTCACGCCCGTGGTGTTCATGGGCGCGCTGCCCGAGGTGCTGCGCGAGTTCCAGCGTGCGATGCCCCAGGCCCAGGTGCGGCTGTTCGAGGGCCTGATGCCCCTGGCCCTGCCGCAGCTGCGAGAGGGTTTCGTGGACTTCGCCGTGGCCGCCGCCGTCGAAGGCTCCCTGGACTCCGATCTGGAACTGGAACCCATCGCCCCCATCCCGATGATGGTGGCCTGCCGCCCCGGCCATCCCCTGGCCGGCGCCACCACCTGGGAAGCACTGGTCGACGCCGAATGGCTGGTGCACCGGGCGCCGGGCAGCCACCACACGGTGCTGTTCGAGCGCTTTGTGCGCCAGGGCCTGCCCGTGCCGCAGCGGCTGATCGAGGCCAACACCTTCGGCGTGTCCTGGAGCCTGATGACGCGCAGCGACCTGCTGCTGATGCTGCCCGAGCGGTTCCTGTCCATCGAGCCCTACTGCCGCCAGATCGTGCGCGTGCCCCTGCGCATGGAGCTGCCGGCGCTCACGCTGGGCATCCTGAAACTGCGGGCATCGCCCTTGTCGCTGGCAGCCGGCAGGCTGGCCACGCTGTTCCAGCGGTATTGCCGGTAGGCCGGGCTCCAGGGGGCTTGCCGGAGCGCCAGCACGGTGTAAGCCCCGGGTGGGAGGCTTATGAAATAAATTTATCTGTATTGCGCTTTCGTTTTCGCAGGAACCTTGCTGGAGTCTGGCGAAGGAGCGAGAGACTTATTCCGCGAGCAATGCGAATCACTGCAGACCAAAGCTGAGGAAAAATGACGGATTTCCCCTGTTATCAGGGTGTGATTTGACTTTTCCCGTAAATACCTGGAGCGACAAAAAATCCCGCTCCGGGAGAAATGAAACGCCAAGAACTTTAGACATCATCGTTACGCGCAAGACAGTAAGAACCGTTTACTACACGCTATTCGCAGGTGGCAAATCTAAGGATTGGCGCATTCCCCCGGAAAGCACTTTTGACTACCTGGCATTAAAGGATGGACAGGGCTACCGCGTAGATACTGTGGATGTGTTTGTCCCCGACTATTCAAAGCAGAAATACCAGCAAGGCCAAATGAAGAAGGTCTGCGACTGGGTGACAGCTACTCCCATCACCCCCAAGCCGAAGCTACAGGCCAGAACGGCAAAGCAAAGGGAAGCAGCGGAATCCATGCCTCCGATGGCCGCTCCAGACCTTTTCATCTGGTAGCCCAGGAAATTGAAATCGATTTCAAAGTGATCTTTCCCGACAACGCCTAATGACTAACCCCTCTGAAGACAATAGGGAAAGCACGTCTCACCAATAATGAGTGTTCTCCCCTCCGAAACGCAGCTACGATCGGGATCTCCCACCAAGGTGAAATAAAATTACGCCAAGGAGTCATCCATGGCAAAAAAACCCCCTCGCAATTCGGTCCGAACACGCAAGTCGCGTAATGTGAGCCCGCGGGCTCGCCCAGAGCAACGAACGGTAATCGACAAGATCATTGACGCACTTGTGATGGTCAAAGCATTTCCCTTCTGGATCAGTCTCATCTACTTTGGTGAATCAATAAAAGAGGCAGCGCGCTCCCTGCAGGGCCCGATCACGCTGCTGGCTGGGGGTGTCGTCATGTACATCTTGCAGAGATTGAACGGCAACCCATAGCCCGGAAGCCGCGTCACTATGTAACTTGTGCGTCGCGCTACAGCATTGACGATTTCGCATCCATAGAATTTCGGGCAAGGAGCGCATCCATGACCACCAAGACTACCGCGAAAACGTATCCGCCCTCGCCTCTACGGCCCTTCGTGGATGCGGGCGTGCCGGCTGAAATCCTCTTGGAAGCTCACCGTGTACAGCAACGCCCGGCAATGATCCGCAGCATTGCGCTCGTGGTTACAGCCTTCGGCTCTGCCCTTGGAATTGCAGCGTACATCTACGACTCGCACAACACGCGCGCTCGCAGCCAAACTCCCGCGTCCCATCAAGTTGTCCAGGCCGAAGACGCCCAGAAGAGCCTCCCAATGCCACAAAAGGCACCATGACAAGCACAAAGTCAGGGTCGCCGGCGTGTACCCGAGCCTATCCCTGATCGACACTTTCTGCGGCTATGGAGGCTTCTGGCTGCGGCAACAACGGCAATGGCGCACATCAAATTGGCCCAGGCCTGCCCAAGGACCACCACCGCCACGCCTACACGGCCATCTCTTCAGTCCGCGCCTTGGTCAAAGAAGGCTACACGGCCACCACATCCCGTTCGAGCCCAAACGCCACGCCAGCAGACTACTGCGCGTGGCCCAGATCTTCGCCAACAAGCGCGAAGACGTTCGCGCAGCACTTCGTGGACAAGTTCGACGACTCCTTCCGCATTGAGCAGGTGCAGAAGATCGCTCAGTTCGTGTTCTTCATCGGCTTCGCTGACACCGTCCAGCGGAACTCGCGCACCAGTTCGTTAAATACCTCGCAGGCGTAGCTCAGTCGCATTCGCTCATGGCCCCCCGGTGTTGAATTCCACTGAATATTGACCCAGTTGAAGCAGTGATTTCCATTTGAAGCTGACCCACGTACTAACCCTATCCTGCTGCTTTTAGGAGCAGGAGATTTCAGGAGTGATAGACGTGGCGACACTCAGTGTCATCAGGCGATGGGCCCTGCGCGAGCAGCTGTCCATCCGCGAGATTTCAAGGCGCACAGGCCTGGCTCGCAACACCGTGAAGAAGTATCTGCGCTCGGGTGATGAGCAACCCAGCTATGCCAAGCGCGCGAGCTCCAGCAAGCTCGATCCATTCGCAGAGAAGCTTTCTACCTGGCTAGCCCTGGAGGCAAGAAAGTCGCGCAAACAGCGGCGCACTTTGCGGCAGCTCCACACACCCCAGCCTAAAAAGGAGAAAACTCAGCACTTATCCACATCGTAGACCTCTCAGTTCAGACAACAGAGTGGGTCAGTATTCGATGGAAAACGCGGGTCAGATCTCAGTGGAATCCAACATACGACTATGCTGCTCTACGCGAGCGGTTGCAATGCGCGGTGGATCCTGGCGCTGTTGTGTGGGATGACGCTTTGAGAAATCACAAAGTCGCGGACGCAATGTTCGACAAGCCAGCGGTAAACGTAGGAGATGACGAGCGCAGGGAAGCGTAACTCAATCAGAACGGAAGCCAGTTGATGTTTTTGCAAGAGTCTTCGCGCGCATAGGCCGGTTCCAGAGCTGTACAAGCACTGAAACACTTGTTCCACTTGTCGTAGCTACCCTTTTCGTTGGTCACCTGCTCCATAGGGCATTGAGCCAAGCATGCCTGCCCGTGTTGCCTTGCGGTCCTGAAATCGATGACTCCACGATTCTTGGCTGCGACGAGCGCGTCAATGTCGAGTTTCTTGGCGCGAGGTGCCATGTAGCTGCGGAGCCTATGCAAGTCGTTGCGCGGCCCCTGCAAGATGAAGTCCTCGTGCTGTTTGAGGCTCGGGTTCGTCTTGTAAACCTCGTCCATGCCTGCGATCTTGCTTTCAAGCACACCCATGCAATAGGACGACTTCAGGTCCGCGTCCGTTGGTAGATCACTCTGTGCCATCACCGACGACCCAACCGCGAGAGAGAGCGCCACGGCGACGCCTTGCAAGTGAATCTTCATGACCCCTCCCCTTTATCTTTCGGCCGAAAGTGATCCACCTCGTTGTCGCGGAAAACCACGTTCCCACCGCGCTTCTGCACTTCCCTGATTGAGAAAATCACAGACCTGGCAGCGTTGAAGTACCGATTCGCATCATCCCTGTCTGGCATCCAGGAGTCTGCATGTGCAACTCGATTCCGCAACTGCTGTAGCTCCCTGATGCTATTAATCAGGTTTTTCGGCAAGGCGCCTTCTTGTTGAATGGCCTGAAGCCATCCAGCGGGGCTGCGCGTATGAGATGTGGACACGAAGATGGCGCGTTCGTTGATGAACTCGAGAAGCTGAACTTCGATGTCAGACCAAGCTGAAAGAATCAACGCACTTGGGTTCAAGTCTCTGGGCCTGAGGTGTTCAAGCTCTTCGCTCCCGTCATTCTCGACCATCGAAAATTTCGGACGCTCCGGGACTGGTGCTGCTGTGTTTTCCGATTCAGAGGCAGGTACATGCGTGGATGGCTGCTCGCGCGGTGGAGGGGGCTCGCTCAGCTCCTCTTTGAGACTTTGTTTGGCTGCTTCAGCTTTTTCCTCCACGCTGATGAAATCGAACTCGAAGCCAGCACCTTTTGCACGTCTGACTTTACCAAGCAGCTGTTCAAGCTTGCCTTTGAACAAGACGCCCAGGATCACGACGGCTGCAGGCCAAGCAATCGCCGCCACAATTTTTGAAATGAACTCAAGCCAACCCATGTTGCCCTCCGTCTCACCAGTCTAATCGGGCTCGTAACAAAACGTCAGTTTTTTACTGCTATTCGACAGTTCTTGAGTCCGGTTGATCAATAGCGGGTGGGAATAGAGGGTGGGCAATGATGCCCGAGAGAACTGACATGGAAGACCTTACATTTGAAGCAACATCACCCCTGCAAGCGCTGAACTATCTCAAGCTCGCACGCCACCACCCAGAACAAAGCAGCCAACTGATCGACGCTGCGCTGGACTACTTGGAGCCTTACTTCCAAGACAACTTGACGCTGAGCACCGCTGATAAGGCGCGCATCCGCGAAATCCGTTCGGCCTCGCAGTGCAGGGAGAGTCGGCATGAGTCCAGGCGTGATCCTGGCCCTCAAGGCCCACTACGAACGCAAGCAAGGGGAGTTGGCACTGAAGTTGGCTGCACGGGACCATGACGCGGCAACCCAAGCGCTCGCGGATGCCAAGGAACAGTTGGCATCCTTGCGCGACCAAGAGAAGTTCATCAATGGTGTGCTCACCGAAGATGAGCAGGCAGAGCTGCTGTTGAAATGCCTCACAACCCCATAAGGCCGAGGAGCAAGCGGCTACTCATCTGCTTTGAAAGGGCCGGTAATCGCCCCTGTCCGCGTCCATACCAGGTAGGCCACCCAATTTTTGCCATCGCGCGTGCAATGCACCAGGTACTCGGTCCGCGTGGCCCGGCTTTCCTTGTACCGATACTCGCCGCAGCCGCGGATTTGCTTGGCCACGAAAGCTCGCGAAATGTCGACGTTCAGATCGTCTTTCCAAGGCCCCGGGTATTCGGAGTTGCTTGAAGTTGAGGCCGATACAGGCTGCGCATTTGCAGCGGCAGCCGCCGACTTCCGATCATCTTCGAGCTTCGCCTGCCGGGCTTTTCTAGCTTCGGGAGTTTCGGCGTCAATTTCAGCCTGAAGCTTCTCGCACTTCGCTGGCTCAACGCTTCCGGCGCACCTCGGATGACCGGCTATTGCTGCGGTCGTACTCAGCGCAAGCGCGAATGCATAAAGCGATTTCATGTCTAGACCCTCTCTTTCGGCTGATAGTAGCGCGCCCTACGCGGCGGGCTTGTTCAGGATGCCTGCTGCCTTTTCTGCTGCAGCCATGGGGGTGACATGCAGGTAGACCATGGTGGATTGCAGGGAGGCATGGCCGAGCTGGACTTGCACCTCGACGATGTTCAACCCACCCTGCAGTAGCCGGGTCGCGTTGGTATGGCGGCGTGTGTGGAGCGTGACTTTCCCCAGGTTCACGTCGATCCCTGCTCTCGCGCACGCGGCCTTCATCCACTTGTAGGCGTTGTTGTGTTTGCGCTTCGTGGGAAACACCCACTCATCCGAGGCTTCCAGCTTGCGACGGGTCAGGGTGGCTTTCATGCGATCAGTCATCACAATCGTGGTGTCCGTCCCGCCCTTCGGCCGGTAGATGAGCACAGTGCTCTGAGCGAACGAGACTTGCGACCACTTCATCTGCGCCATCTCGCGGTAACGAGCCCCTGTGTCCAACAACATCGTCACCAAATCACAGTTGGTCTGCCGTGCACGGTCAGTGCGGAGGCACTTGCCTGGGTACTTGGCATTGGGATCAATGGCCGCAAACACCCCCGCCTCTTCCTCTTTTGTGAGGTAGCGAAGCCGGGTCTTCTCGGGCTTGATCCGCTCGATCTTCGGGCATGTTGACCACTTCTTGCTTTCTGCGAACCGCACCAGCGCAAGCCAATACGAGGACATGACGGAGAGCGTGTTGTGGGCTACCCCTGCTTCACGCCGCTTCTCGATCACCTCCAGAACCGCGTGCTCATGCACATCGGAAAACTTTTCGTTTGGCAACGACAAAAAGTGGCCGAGGTGCCCTTTCGCGCTTTGCCACCCCGGCTTGCCTTTGCGCTCATCCAGAAACGCCTTGATGACCGCGTGGAGCCCCATGGGTTTGTTGCCGACCACGAACACTTCGCGGATCGCATCCGCCTCCCACAACGCGGCCATTTGCTGGGCAAGCTTGAGATCGTCGGTCTTGGTGGACTTGAAAAAGGGATGACCGTCGATGGTCTTGCGCCAGTGATAGACGCCCTGTTTGCTCATTGTCAGACTCATGTGCACCTCAGCTTTGAGCGCTGCGGGGTGCAGCGCGGAGGTCACCTAGTCTGTGTTCAGGCGCGCCAAAAATCATCTATTTCATGCGTCGCGATTGCAAATTTTCTACAAGGCTAGGGGTACGAAAAGACACGTACCAGGAGGAAAACGCTGAGATGGGATAATTCAGGGAAGAGTCGCGCCGAACCGCTACGAGCGTGACCAGATAACGTTTTCCCACTGAAAAGCCCACGATGACCACGATCAAGTACGACGATCTCGTCGAGTCCGTTGCTGCTGCGCTGCAGTACATCTCCTACTACCACCCCACCGACTACATCGCCCACCTGGCGCGCGCCTACGAACGCGAGCAGAGCGCTGCAGCCAAGGACGCGATCGCCCAGATCCTGACCAACAGCAAGATGAGCGCCACCGGCCAGCGCCCCATCTGCCAGGACACCGGCATCGTCAACGTATTCCTCAAGGTGGGCATGGACGTGCGCTGGGAAGGCTTCCCCGCAGGCCTCGAAGACGCCATCAACGAAGGCGTGCGCCGCGGCTACAACCACCCCGACAACACCCTGCGCGCCAGCGTGGTGGCCGACCCGCAGTTCGACCGCAAGAACACCAAGGACAACACGCCCGCGGTGATCTTCGCCCAGATCGTGCCCGGCAACACGGTGGACATCACCGTGGCCGCCAAGGGCGGAGGCAGCGAGAACAAGAGCAAGATGATCATGCTCAACCCCGGCGACAACGTCATCGACTGGGTGCTCAAGACCGTGCCCACCATGGGCGCCGGCTGGTGCCCGCCAGGCATGCTCGGTATCGGCATCGGCGGCACGGCCGAGAAGGCGGTGCTGCTGGCCAAGGAAAGCCTGATGGACGACCTGAACATGTACGAGCTGCAGGCCAAGTCCTCGCGCGGCGAAAAGCTCGACAAGGTCGAGGAAATGCGCCTGGAACTGTACGAGAAGGTCAACGCCCTGGGCATCGGCGCCCAAGGCCTGGGCGGCTTGACCACGGTGCTGGACGTGAAGATCAAGATGTACCCCACGCACGCGGCCAGCAAGCCCGTGGCCATGATCCCCAACTGCGCGGCCACGCGCCACGCCCATTTCGTGATGGATGGCTCGGGCCCGGTGTACATCACCCCGCCCTCGCTGGACCTGTGGCCCAACGTGAACTGGGCGCCCGACTACAACAAGAGCAAGAAGGTCAACCTCGATACCCTGACCAAGGAAGAAGTGGCCAGCTGGAAGCCCGGCGACACCCTGCTGCTCAACGGCAAGATGCTGACCGGGCGCGACGCCGCGCACAAGCGCATCCAGGACATGCTGGCCAAGGGCGAAAAGCTGCCCGTGGACTTCACCAACCGCGTGATCTACTACGTGGGCCCTGTGGACCCGGTCAAGGACGAGGCCGTGGGCCCGGCCGGCCCGACCACGGCCACGCGCATGGACGGCTTCACCGAGATGATGCTGGCCGAAACCGGCCTGATCGCCATGATCGGCAAGTCCGAGCGCGGCCCGGTGGCCATCGAGGCGATCAAGAAGCACCAGAGCGCCTACCTGATGGCCGTGGGCGGCGCCGCCTACCTGGTGAGCAAGGCCATCAAGAAGGCCAAGGTGCTTGGTTTTGCCGACCTGGGCATGGAGGCCATCTACGAGTTCGACGTGGTGGACATGCCGGTGACGGTGGCGGTGGATGCAGGCGGCACCAGCGCCCACATCACCGGCCCGGCCGAGTGGCAAAAGCGCATTGCCACCGGTGAATTCCGCGGCATCGAAGTGGCGGCGGCCTGAATGGCTGACAGCCCCGGCTGAAACCACGCCCCCGGTCGCGCGCCAAGCGCTGCCGGGGGATTTTTTTGGGCCTCCCGCATCCCGGCGCGAGTCCAGCGGCGGTCACGGGTTTTCGCGCCACCTTCCGTGCATGGGGGGCCCGGCAGCGTTACAGTGCGGGGCATCGATTGCATGCCTGCCCCGCCCTATTCCTTTCTCCCATGACCTCCCCGAATTCCCAGCCCATCGGTGTGTTTGACAGCGGTGTGGGCGGCCTGAGCGTGCTGCGCGCCCTGCGCGCCGAGCTGCCGCACGAGCGCTTTGTCTACCTGGCCGACAGCGCCCATGCCCCCTACGGCGAGCGCGGCGATGCCTATGTGGGCGCACGCACCCATGCCATCACGCGCCACCTGCTGGAGCAGCATGGCATCAAGGCATTGGTGGTGGCCTGCAACACGGCCACGGCGGCGGCCATCCACGAAGTGCGCAGCCGCTACCCGGCGCTGCCGCTGGTGGGCCTGGAGCCGGCCATCAAGCCCGCGCTGGCGGCCACAAAGACCGGCCGCGTGGGCGTGATCGGCACGCGCGGCACCCTCACCAGCGCCAAGTTCGGCAAGCTGCTGGCCAGCCTGCAGGACAGCACCGAGTTCGTGGTGCAGCCCTGCGATGGCCTGGCCCACGCCATCGAGCGCAGCGTGGACCGCCCCGTTCCCGCCAGCCCCGAAGGCACCGAGACCTGGGCGCTGTGCGAGCGCTACATCGAGGCCATGGGTGCCTTTGGCACTGCCCCAGGCCAGATGGACACCCTGGTGCTGGGCTGCACGCACTACATCTTTGCCGAGCGCGACCTGCGCGCCCTGGTCGGGCCCGAGGTGCGCTTCATCGAGACCGGCGAGGCCGTGGCGCGCCAGACGCGGCGCCTGCTCGAAGGGGCCGGCCTGCTGGCCGGGCCGCAAGCGCAAACACCCGAGGTGCAGCTGTTCACCACCGGCGGCCTGCCCCAGCTGCAATCGGCCGCGCAGCGCTGGCTGGAGCTGCCCGCGGCGTCATGCCAGACGGTGGCGATTCCCTCGCCGGCCACCGAGCCCAGCGACGCTGCCTAGCATGCGGATCCGACAGACCCTCGTGGCCCTGGCGGCGGTGCTGGTAGCCACCTGCGCCACGGCGCAGACCGAAGCCCCTGCCACTGCGGCCCCGGCTGCCACGCCTGCAGAACAGGCCCGGCAACTCGCGGACCTGGAAAAGGCCCAGCGCGAACTGCTCAAGGAGCTCAAGCGCCAGCTGGCGGAAATGCCCGAGACCGTGCGCAAGCAGCGGCTGCGCGCACGCATTGCAGAGATCGAGGGCCGCGCCAACCCGCCCCGGGACCTGTACATATCGCCCAGCGCCAAGATGAGCGGGCCGATGAAGACCTACTATGCGCGCATGCGGCAGCGCATCGAGGACTGCGGCACGCGCCACTTCCCGAGCAAGGACGGGAAGCGGCTGTATGGCCAGGGCATCGTGGGCATCACCCTGGCCAACGACGGCGCGGTGATCCAGGCCGATGTGCTGCAGTCATCGCAAGACCGCACGCTGGACGCGCACATGCTCAAGATCGTGCAGGCATCGGCCCCCTTCGGCACGCCGCCCGCCAAGCCCATGGCCGATGGCTCGCAGCGCTACCGCCGCCTGGTCGTCATCACGGGCTTTGACTTCAACCGCGACAGCGACAAACCCGACCCCGAGCCAGTGCCAGCCCAGGAACGCTGCAAATGGGAATAAGCTGACGGCGCTGGCACCCGTCAAAGATCCGAATGAAGGCGAATCCGTATCAGTTATCCATTGCGCTGCACGCCACCCGCGACGCATGAAACTGGCACGGCCAAGGCCAGTGCTCCCGTGCAAGGGCCGCCCCGCCGCACCGGGAGCGTCCCCCTCCCGACTCGCGCAGCGAGTCGAGGGAGGGGCTGAGGGCCGCGGCTCCAAGCCTGCCTGCGCAGGCTTGGACGTGCCCGAAGAGCCGCCGCCTCTGGGGAGGCACCGAGGCGCGAAGCGACTCAGGGGGTGTTCATCTCACGCCGGCTCGCCACCCCACAGGCGCTCGCCCGTGTGCTCCACATGGGTCAGGTACATGCGCAGGTCGAACTCGTACTGGTGGTACTGCGGCTCCATGTGCTGGCACAGCTGGTAGAAGGCCTTGCCATGGCCCTTCTCGCGCAGGTGCGCGAGCTCGTGCACGACGATCATGCGCAGGAACTCATCAGGGCCCTGCTTGAACATCGCGGCGATGCGGATCTCGTGCTTGGTCGCAAGCCGGTTGCCCTGCACTCGCGAGACAGTGGTGTGCAGGCCCAGGGCATGCCGCACCACATGGATCTTGTTGTCGAACAGCACCTTGTTGATGGTGCCGGCATTGCGCAGGTGGCGGTTTTTCAGCTCCTGCGCATAGTCGTACAGCGCCTTGTCGCTGCGCACGGCATGGGCGTCCGGGTACTTCCTCAGCAGCGCCGCGCCCAGACGGCCCTGGGCGAGCAGCTCGCGCGCCTGCTGCTGCAGGGGCGCGGGGTAGGACTGCAGGTAGGGCAGCTGTACGGGAGCGGTCGTCGTCATGCGCCAGACACCCTGCACCGGCAGGGCTTGCAGCAAGCCATCGGATGGGGTGCGCGCGCCGTCAGTGCAGGTGGCGTGGCCGGCGGCCGCCACCACCATGGCCGCTGCCGCCCGCGCCACCGCTGCCGCCGCGTGGCGGCTTGCCGATCTCCAGCGAGTTCACCAGCGCGTCAAAGCGCTGGCTGAACAGCTTGTCGATCTCGGCCACCACGCCACCGAGCTCGGCGCCGTCGAAATGGCGTTCCATCATGTTCACCACGTCCTGCACCAGCAGGTCGCGCTGTACCTGCATGATGGCGGCGGGCGTGGGGCCTACGAAGAGCATCAGGAAGTCGTCGCGCGACTCAGCGCCTTCGGCGCCTTCGTCCTCTTCATCGAAGTCCGCGTCGTAGAAGGTGACCTCGATGGCTGCGCCCAGTTCGGACAGTTCATTGAGGCTCATGCACATCTCGTCGAGCGACTGGCGGAAGTCCTCGTCACCGCGCACCGTCCAGCACATCTGCAGCAGGTGCTCCTGCGCGTCGTACTTGATGCCGGGCTCTTCCTCATAGGCGCTGGCGGCGCCATCGGCCAGCGAGCGCGCGCCCGCATACTTCCACAAGGGTTTCAAGGCCTCCTGGATCTGCTCGAAGCTGGCATCCGCGCGCAGCTGGACCTGTCCGTGGACGTGGATTTCGAAGGGTGCGTTGTAACTTGACATGATTTTTCGAATCGTAATGGTGCCCGGAGCCGGGATCGGCAAGCCCCATGCCTACTGGCTTGCCCTGGATTCTCAAGGAAACTGGGGGCGTTGACTGCGTTGGCGCATCCTTTCAGCCCCACGATAGCGCTATTTTCTCATGGCGCCAAGGGCACACGGAACAAAGCGCAGTCCCCCCACACCTCGGCACGGCATGGCCGGCGGCGCCAAGGCTGTCTTCGGCAGGGCCGGCACCCGTGAAAGGCAAAAGGGCTGGCCGCTATGGCGGCCAGCCCTTTTTTCGCCATCGCCGACCGAAACCGAAGTCTCAGGTCGCCGCCGGCTGGGCCTCCAGCACCTTGGAACTGCCCCCGCGCTGGCGGAAGAACGACACCGTCTGCCACAGGATGAACAGCGCGATCAGGCCGATCAGCGTGCCGCTGATGGGGCGGTTCACGAACACCTCGAAGCTGCCGCGCGACAGCAGCATGGAGCGGCGGAAGTTCTCCTCCAGCATGGGGCCCAGGATGAAGCCCAGCATCAGCGGCGAGGGGTCCATCTCCAGCCGCATGAACAGATAGCCCAGGGCGCCGAAGGCCACGGTGATGAACACGTCGTCCAGGTTGTTGTTGATGCTGTAGGTGCCGATGCAGCAGAAGAACAAGATGGCCGGGAACAGCACGTTGTACGGGATCTTGAACACCGACAGCCAGTAGCGCACCAGCGGCACGTTCAGGATCAGCAAGAAGCAGTTGCCGATCCACATGCTGGCCACCAGGCCCCAGAACAGCTCGGGGTGGCCGGCGATCATGTTGGGGCCGGGCTGGATGCCCTTGATGATGAAGGCCGCCATCATCAGCGCCATGACGGCGTTCTCGGGGATGCCGATGCTCATCAGCGGGATGAAGCTGGTGCGCGCAGCGGCCTCGTCGGCCGCGGCCTGGCCGGCCACGCCCTCGATGGAGCCATTGCCGATCTCGTGCTTGTACTTGCTGACCTTCTTGTCCAGGGCATAGGCTGCGAACTGGGCGATCACCGGGCCACCGCCGGGCAGGATGCCCAGGATGGAGCCCACCACGCTGCCGCGCAGCGCGCTGGGGATGATGCGCTTGAACTCGGGCCAGGTGGGGATGAGCTTGATCTTGCCGTTGAAGGGCGAGCGCTCTTCGCGCGAATCAAGGTTCTTGGCGATCTCGGCAATGCCGAAGCAGCCCAGCGCAATGCTCACGATGCCCACGCCGTCGGCCAGGAAGGGCATGTCGAAGGTGAAGCGCGCCAGGCCGCTGTTCACGTCGGTGCCGACCGAACCCAGCAGCACGCCCACCATGCACATGGCCAGGCCGTTGAGCAGGCTGCCGGTGGTGACGAAGCTCACGCAGACAAAACCCACCAGCATCAGCGCGCAATAGTCCGCCGGTCCGAAGAGGAAGGCCACCTCGCCCAGGCTGGGCGCCAGAAAGGCCAGCACCACGATGGCCACCGTGCCGCCGATGAAACTGGAGACCCCTGCCGTGAACAGCGCCAGGCCCGTCTTGCCCTTTAATGTGAGCTGGTAGCCGTCGATGCACGCCACAATGGAGCTGGCGTGCGGGATCTTCATGGTGATGGCGCTCACGCTGTCGCCGTACTGCGCCCCATAGTAGATGCCGGCCAGCATGATGAGTGCGCCGGTGGTGTCGATGGAATAGGTCAGCGGCAGCAGCAGGCTGATGGTGGCCAGCGGGCCCAGGCCCGGCAGCAGGCCCACCAGGGTGCCCACGGTGCATCCCAGGGCGCAGAACATCAGGTTCTGCAGTGTCAGTGCGTGGCCGAAGCCGAACGCGAGGTTGTGGAGAACGTCCATGGCGACCTCAGTACAACGGCAGGTTGACGCCCAGCAGCTTCTGGAACATGAAGGCGATGCACAGCAGCACCGCGGCGATCTTGAGGTTGCGCACCACCGAGTACGAGGTGCCCGCAAAGCCCGCGCAGAACACCAGGAAGACGATGCCCGCAACCATGTTCACGAAGTGCGAGATGGCCGCGAAGCCGCACAGGCTGGCGAGGATGATGGCGATGTTGCGGAAGTGGAAGTCCATCGGCACCGGTGCCACCAGGCGCGCGCGCACCACGGTGATGGCGCCGATGGCAAACAGCATGCAGCTGACAATGAAGGGGAAGAGCCCCGGGCCGGCGCGCCCGAGCGATCCCAGCGAGTAGCCCATCGACGGCAGGCCGAAGCCCAGCGCCAGGGCCATCAGGGCGAAGCCCCGGACCATATTGCGGTTGACCATGAAAATGTTGTCTCCATGAAGGTTTGAGGAAGCACGCCCATGGCTGGGGTATGCTGGCGTGGCGACTATTCCCATCGAACCTGATCGCTGGCTGATCTCGGCCATGCGTAATTCCACGTAGCACCTGCATCCCATGCGCCTCCTGTTGGTGGAAGACGACCCCGTGCTGAGCCGCACCATGGCCCGCGGCCTGGAGAACGCGGGCCACCGCGTCGAACTGGCCCATACCGTGCAAGAGGCCCAGCACTGGTGGGCCGTGCAGGCCTTCGACGCCGTGCTGCTGGACCTGAACCTGCCCCATGCGGCCCACGCGCGCAGCGGCCTGGGCAGCGGGCTCACCGCCCTGCGCACGGCGCGCGCACGCGGCGACCGCACGCCGGTGCTGGTGCTCAGCGCACGCGACAGCACCGAGGAGCGCATCGCCGGGCTCGATGCCGGGGCCGACGACTACCTGGGCAAGCCCTACGAGCTCAAGGAGGTGGAAGCGCGCCTGCGCGCACTGCTGCGCCGTGCCAGCGGCACGGCTGACCGGGTCACCGTGGGCCGTCTGGCACTGGACCGGCAGGCACGCCGCGTGAGCATCGCCGGGCAGCCGCTGGAGCTGCCTGCGCGCGAATTCGACCTGCTGTGGGAGCTGATGACGCCGCCCGGCCGCGTGCTGAGCAAGGGCGACCTCTCGGCGCGCCTATCGGACGCGGGCGAGGCGGTGGCCGACAACGCGCTGGAGGCCTCGTTCTCGCGCCTGCGCCGCAAGATCGCAGGCAGCGGCGCGGGCATACGCACGCTGCGCGGGCTGGGCTACGTGCTCGAGGACGATGCCTCCAGCACCTAGGCCCCCGGCGCTGCGCCAGCGCCTAGGGCGGCGCGTGCTGCTCTCGCTGCTCCTGGTCTGGGGGCTGGGCAGCGCGATCGTGCTCGGCGTGGGCAACCACTTCGTGGCGCAGGCCTTCGACCGGGCCCTGCTCGACGACGCCCATGCGCTGGCGGCCCTGGTGCGCAGCGGTGGCCTGGACGAGCGCCACGGCCCGGGCGCCAGCGCACTGCGGCTGGAGCTGACGCCGCGCGAGGTGGATCTGCTGCGCTTCGACCAGAGCGAGACCGTGTGGTTTGCCGTCTACGGGCCCGATGGCCGCTTCATCGCAGGCGACCACGATCTGGCGCCCAGCTCAATCGCCCCGGGCAGCAGCCATGCGTTCTCGCAGTTGCTGCGCGCGGGCCAGGACCTGCGCCGCGTGAGCCTGCACACGGCGGGGACGCCGTCGTTCACCGTGGTCATGGCGCAGACCACGACCGAGCGCACGCACCTGCTGCGCCGCCTGCTGGTGTACGCGGGGCTGGCCCAGCTCTGGCTGCTGGTGGTGCTGGGCTCCTGGCTGCTGCGTGGCATCGACCGCGAGCTGCGCCCGCTGACCACCTTGCAGGATGCCGTGGACCGGCGCGACGCGGCCGATCTCGCGCCACTGCCCCCGGCGCTGACGCAGCAGGCCGGCAGCAGCGACGTGCAGCGCCTGGGCGAAGCCCTCGATGGCCTGCTCGCGCGGGTGCAGCACAGCCTGCACGCCCAGCGCGAGTTCGCGGGCAACGTGGCGCACGAGCTGCGCACGCCACTCGCCGGCATCCGCGCGCAGGCCGCCCACGCGCTGGCGCAGAGCGATCCCGCGGTCTGGCGCAGCGAACTCCAAGGCATCGCCGAGTCCGAGCAGCGCGCCAGCCGCACGGTGGACCAGTTGCTCGCGCTGGCCCGCGCGGCCGAGGGCGGCACCGCCCTGGCCCTGCAGGCCGTGCCGCTGCACACCCTGGTGCGCGATGTGCTGCTGCGCTTTCTGCCCCGCGCGGATGCCCTGGGCGTGGACCTGGGCGCCGATGGCCTGGAACAGGCCGTGCAGGTGCGCGCCCACACCGCACTCATCGAAGGCATTCTGAACAACCTGCTGGACAACGCCCTGCGCTACGGGCGCGGCCAGCCGCCGCGCATCACCGTGGCACTGCAGGTGCGCGAGGGCCACGCCGTGCTGAGCGTGGCCGACAACGGTCCCGGCGTGGATGCCGCGCTGGCCCTGCAGCTGCAACAGCGCTGGGCGCAGGGCGACCATGGCGTGCGCCTGGGCCAGGGCGCGGGGCTGGGCCTGTCCATCGTGTCACGCTACGCGCAGCTGATGGGCGGTCGGCTGGCGCTGGAGCCGGCGCCGCTCGGGCCGGGCCTGGTCGCCAGCGCATGGTTGCCGATCGCTGGGCCCACCGAGGGCCCGGGTGCGGCCGGCGTGTGAAGAGCCCGTTCTACGGTGCTGCCTGCTTCGACGCGGCACTGCGCTGGGCGAACCGCTCAGCCCACTCCGACACCGGCATGAAGCTCGGGTCGGTGCGCACCACGCGCTCGGTCTGCGCCCAGATGGCCTCGTCGTCCTGGTCCAGGTCCAACGGGTCGCCGTGGGGCTGGCTCACGTACCAGGGCGTATCCAGGTACACCTCCACGGTGTTGTCCTCGGGGTCCATGCAGTAGATGGAAATGGCATTGCCGTGGTTCAGCCCGCGCATCTTCGTCGCGCCCAGGGCCAGGGCGCGGCGGCGTGCCTCGCGCAGGTGGTCGATAGTCTTGACCTTGAAGGACAGCTGCATCACCGTGCTCGGCGCGTCGGCACCGCGCCCGCCGGCCAGCACCAGCTGGTGGTGCTGGTCCTCGCGGCCGCTGAGGAACACGATCTCGAAGCGGAAGGTCACGCCCTCGCCGCGGTCGGTCTCCTGCATGTCGAACACGCCGGTGTAAAAGCGCTTCATCACCTCCAGGTCGCGGCAGAAGATGCCGCAGTGCGACAGGTTGGCGGTGTAGGGTGGGTTCATACGGACAAGCTCCGGGAGATCAAGGGACGAGAACCAGCTTGCCCAGCGTGCCGCCGCTGTCCAGCAGCTCGTGGGCTTGGCGTGCCTGGGCCAGGGGCAGGCGCATCGCACGCGGCGCACGCACCTGGCCGCTGGCCATGAGCGCAATGGCCTGCTCCATCAGGCCGCGGCGCTGCACGATGTCGGCATCCACCGCGTGGATGGAGAAGGTGCGGATCGCCAGGCTCCTGGCGAGCAGCTTGCGCAGCTCGTCGAACACGTCGGCCGAGGGTGGGCCGGCCAGGATGTTGTACGACACCGCCATGCCCGAGGGCGCGAGCGAACGCAGGCAGGCGATGAAGAGTTGCGCGCCCACATGGTCGAAGGCCAGGTCCACGCCGCGCCCGCCCGTGAGCTCTATCACGCGCTGCGGCAGCGCCTGCAGATCGCCGCCATCGACCAGGTCGGTGACACCGTTCTCCAGCGCAAAGGCCCGCTTCTCCGCGCTGGAAGCGGTGCCGATCACGCGCAGCCCGCGCGAGCGCGCCACCTGGGCCAGCGCCGTGGCCACGCCGCCAGCGGCCCCTGGCACCAGGATGGCCTGGGCCGGCAGATTGCCGTTGCTGGCCAAGAGCGCCAGCGCCAGCTGAAAATTGCCCAGGCTCACCGCATCGTCGAAGGCAATGCTGGCGGGCAGCACGAAGGGCACGGCCTGGTCCACGCAGATGGCCTGCACGTAGCAGCCGCCGCGCTGGGGCAGCTCGCGCGCGCTCACCAGCACCCGCTCGCCCACGGCCAGGCGCTCCACGCCCGGGCCCACGGCGTCCACCACGCCGGCCAGCTCGTTGCCGGGCACGGCGGGCAGCGGAGGCATCCATTTGTAGGTGCCGTTGCGGATCAGCACGTCGGGCCCGCCCGCGCCAATGGCATGGGCGCGCACGCGCACCTGGCCCGGGCCAGGTTGGGGCAGCGGCAGATCGACCAGGGACAGGACTTCGGGGCCGCCGGTGGCCTGCAGTTGCACGGCCTGCATGGTGGTGTGTTCAGCCATGTTCAGCGCTGCCCGTCGTGCACCGAGACCTGCTCGCGCGTGAGCCCGCCCAGGCGCGAATGGATGCGCCCGCCATCGGCCATCACCAGCGCGAAGAGGATCTCGTCGGGGCGCGGCGCGTCCTGGATGCCCACCTCGGCGCTGTTGAAGTGGCTGCGCACATAGGCCGCGTGGATGTAGTGCAGCGGCACCATGAGCCGGTAGCCCGTGGCCGCCACGGCCTTGGCCGCCGGCACGATGGCCTTGGGCTCGCCCAGCACCTGGCGCATGGCCCAGCCACCGGCCTCGTGCCAGACGGCGCCGTGCTCCAGCTCGCCGTTGACGCCGACGATGGCCGCCTTGCTGTAGGCCTGCACATTGTCCTTGCCCAGCGTGGCCACCAGCTCCTCGGCCAGCAGGGTGCCCAGGCTGCGCAGCTCGGCCATGAAGGGCAGCAGGTCCGGCTCGTAGCGGCCGGCGTAGGGGTTGCGAATCACAGCGCAGGCGGAGGCCACGCGCAGCGGCGTGTCGGCCGGGGGCCCGCCCTCGTGGTACACGGTTTCGATGGTCAGGCTGCGTTTGCGGATGGCGATCAGGCTCATGCGAAAGGTCTTTCAGTCAAATCGGTGCTTCATTGTTTCGGTATCTTGGCATCGGCCACGACCTGCTGCCACTTGTCGATCTCGTGGCTCACCATAGCCTTCATCTCCTCGGGCGTGCTGCCGCGCGCCTCGCCGCCCATGTCCTCCAGGCGCTGGCGCACGGCCGGCGCCTGCAGTGCGCGCAGCACCTCGGCATTGAGGCGGTCCACTACCAGCCGGGGCGTGCCGGCAGGCGCCAGCAGGCCGGCCCACGAGCGCACGTCGTAGCCCGCCACGCCCTGCTCGGCCACGGTGGGCACATGGGGCAGGCCCGGCCAGCGCTGCGGGCCTGTGGTGGCAATGGCGCGCAACTTGCCCGCCTGGATGTTGGACATCACGGCCGTGGGCGGGGCGATGATGAAGGGCACCTCACCGCCCAGCAGGGCAGTGAGCGATGCTGCATCGCCCCGGTAGGGCACATGCATCAGGCTCACGCGCGCCATCTTGGCCAGCAGCTCGCCCGCCAGATGGTGGGTGGAACCGACCCCGGCCGTGCCGTAGGCCACGGTGCCGGGCGCGGCCAGCGCACTGGCCAGCACCTCGCGCAGGCCCTGCACCTTGGAGCTGGCATTCACCACCACCAGGAAGGGGAAGAAGGTGACGGTGGAGACCATCTCGAAGTCCGCCACCGACTTGTAGGGCAACGTGTTGTACAGCGCCCCCGCCACCGCATGCCCGCCCGTGGCCAGCAGCAGGGTGTAGCCGTCGGGCTTGGCGCGCGCCACGGTGGTGGCCGCGATGGTGCCGCCCGCGCCGGACTGCGCCTCCACCACTACGGGCTGGCCCAGGGCCTTGCCCATCTCCAGGCCCACGGCGCGGGCGATCGCGTCGGCATTGCCGCCGGGCGCAAAGCCCTGGTAGAGCTTGATGGCCCGCTCCGGGTAGCCTTGGGCCAGGGCCGGCAGCGCAGGCCACCCCAGGGCAGCCGCACCGCAGGCGGCCAGGATCTGTCTTCTGTGCATGGTGCTTGTCTCCAGGGGGCGGCGGCCGTCTTGGGGCTGCGCTCTGCCCGTGTGAGGTGAATGGATGGATGCCCGTTCTCAGCCTTGTGCGACTACCGGGTTGCGCAGCAGGCCGATGGCTTCGATCTCCACCTCCACCACATCGCCGGGCTTCATGAACTGCGGGGGCTTCTTGCTCCAGCCCACGCCGGCCGGCGTGCCCGTGATGACCACATCACCCGGCACCAGCGTGAAGATGGTGGAGGCATAGGCGATCAGCCGCGGGATGGAGAAGATCATGTGCCCGGTGTGGCTGGACTGCACCACGGCGCCGTTCAGGCGCGTCTCCAGCTTGAGCTCGCGGCCGGGGGCGATCTCGTCGGCCGTCACCATCCACGGGCCGAAGGCACCGGTGGACTCGAAGTTCTTGCCCGATGCGATCTGCTTGGCATGGAACTGCCACTCGCGCACGCTGGCGTCGTTGTAGCAGCTGTAGCCGGCCACATGGTCCCAGGCATCGGCCTCGGCGATGCCGCGCCCGGGCTTGCCGATGATGACGGCCAGCTCGCCCTCCCAGTCCAGCGACTCCGACACATGCGGGCGCACGATGGGCCCCTGGTGCGGCGTCTGCGAGCGCCACACGCGCAGAAAGATCGGCGGCTGCTCCGACAGCTCGCGCTGCATGCCGGCGGCCAGCACTTCCTGGTGGTGGTCCATGTAGTTGCGCACGGCGCAGACGATCTTTTCGGGGCGCGGGATCACGGGCAGAAAGACCACATCGGACAGCTGTGCGTCGGCAGCTAGGCCCGCCACCAACGCATCGCGGCGCGCGAAGTCGGGGCTGGCGATGAAGTCGGCCAGCGTGGCATGACCGGTGCGCGCAGCCAGTTCGGCCACGCCGTTGCCGACAACGGCACCCCAGGTGTCGCGGCCGGAGATCGAATAGGACATCAGTTTCATGGTTTTCCTTCAAGGGGATGGGAGTGATCGGACGCACGCTGTCCGGCAATCTGCCGGCACACCTTGTTCAGTGCATGAAGTTATTTTTATGCATAAAAATAACTTCATGCATAGTGGTTTATACCGAGCACAAAAATTGGAACCAAGCCGCGGGGATGGAATCGCCCCTGCCCCTGGCCTGGAAAGCGCGAGGAAACGCGAGAGAGAGCCCCGGAACGACAAAGCCCCGCGTCGGCGGGGCTTGGGGAGGGCGGCGCTGCGTTGGGCAGCACCAGGTGGCAGGAAGCGGGTTCAGCCCGTCTGCTGGCGGTGCTCCACCTGGTCGAGCACAGCCAGCACATTGCGCTCGGTGCTCAGGATGTGCTCTTCGAGCAGCGCGCTGGCGGTGTCCGCATCGCGCCGCAAGGTGGCGTCCATGAGCTTGCGGTGCTCGTTGGACTTGCGCCGCGAAGTCTTGCGAAAGCGCGCCGAGTAGCGGCGGTAGCGCTCGGCCTGGTCGAACAGGCTGGCGCTCCAGGTGCGCAGGCGCTCCGACGGGCAGGCGCTGATGAGCGCCATGTGGTAGGCCGTGTGCAGGTCGGTCCAGCCCTCGTCCAGCACCACGGGGCCATCGCCGAGGCGGGCTTCCACCTTTTCGAGCCGGTGGAAGGCGCCGACCACGGCCGCCTCCCATGCATCGTCGCCATGGGCGATGGACTCGCGCAGCGCCTGCACGTCGAGCATCACGCGCATGCGCGTGATGTCGGCCAGGTCCGCCGCCGAGATCGCCGCCACCCGAAAACCCCGCCGCTCGTCGGCGCGGATCAGGCCCTCCTGGGCCAGGCGGCTCAGGGCCTCGCGCAGCGGGCTGCTGGAGAAGCCATAGGCCGTCTGCAGCTCATCGAGCTTGAGCTTGGCACCCGCGCCATAGGTGCCGCCCAGCACATCGCGGCGCAGTTGCGCGAAGGCCTGGTCGACCAGGGGGGGTGTACGCGTGGGTTGTTCTTTTTCATACATGATTTCAATTTTATGCATAAACTCGCCCCATTGAAAGAAGGAGCAAACCCTAGTGACCGCCGATCTGAACGCCCCCGTCCGCCTTGTCGCCATCTCCGGCAGCATCCGCCGCGCCTCGCACTGCACGGCCGTGCTGCGCAGCCTGCACCCGCTGCTGCCGCCCACGGCGACGCTGGAACTCTTTCCGCTGGACGAGGTCCCCATGTACAACGCCGACCTGGATGGCGACACCCCGCCAGCCCCGGTGGCAGCGCTCAAGGCCGCCATCGCCAGCGCTGATGGCCTGGTGATCTGCTCGCCCGAGTACAACTACGGCATCCCAGGTGTGCTCAAGAACGCCATCGACTGGGCCTCGCGCCCAGGATTCGCCTCGCCGCTCAAGGGCAAGCCGGCGCTGGTGATGACGGCATCGCCAGGCACGGCCGGCGGCGTGCGCGCCCAGGCCCAGATCCGCGACGCGCTGGCCGCCACGCTGGCACGCTCCCTGGTGCGCCAGCACATCGCCATCGCAGGCGTGGCGGCACGCATCCAGGACGGGCGCCTGACCGATGCGCCCACGCTGGAGTTCATCCAGGCCGGCCTGGTGGACTTGCTCGACGAGATCCGCGGGCTGCGGGCTGCCCGCCAGCCACAGGCCTGAAACCCTGGGCCTATGCCCGGCGCGCCCCCATCAGCACGAACAGCATGGTGGCAGGCCGGTCCGTGTGGTTGCGCCAGGCATGGCGGTTGCCATGCTGTACCGCCACGTCGTGCCGGCGCAGCAGCACCTGCGCGCCATCGTCCAGCTCCAGCGTGATCTCGCCGTCCAGTACCACGTCGTAGTCGATGCTGTCGGTGGTGTGCATGCCGGGGCAGTCGGGCTCGAAGCGCTCGGCCAGGCCCGGCACCTTCTGCGCAAACTCCGCACCGAAAGCCGCGCCGTCGAAGTCGGCGCGCATCATCACCGAGTCCGGTGGAAAGGTGACGAACATCAGCAGCGTCTCCCCCACCCCGGGCACAAAGCCCGTCTGCCCGGTGCGGTCGGCCACCGCCCCCCGGCCCAGCGCCTCGCGCGCCGACGTGGCCCACAGCAGCGCCGCAGCAAAGCCCTGCGCACTCTCGAACGCCACCGCCCGCGGCGCCGCCCCATCCGCAAACACCTGCGAGCGGCCATCCCCACCGACCCCCGCCACGACTCTTCTGATCTGCATAACGATTACCTCCAGTTGAAGTTATTGCGCGCAGCCCCCGCAAACGCACGGCACAGGCCAGGGCCGCCCTGCAAGGCCCCCCCGCCGCAGGGGCGGCGTCCCCCTGGGGGGATGGCGCGAAGCGCCTCAGGGGGTTAGGGGTTTATGACGAAATTGCTGAACCCGCCATTGCGCGAGGCAATGCCCGAGATCGCCTCGTTGATGCGCTCCAGCGGGTGGCACACATGCTCGAAGACCGAGAGGTCCAGCGTGCCGGCCTCGGCCATGTCGGCCATGTCCTGCCCTTCGCCGGCGGTGAACCAGGCCGATCCTTCGATGGACTGCTGCTCGTCCATCATGGTGTGCAGGTCCATGCCCACCATACCGGCAATGGCCCCAATGTTGTAGGCCCGCCCGCCGCGCTTGAGCGCACGCACGCCCTGCTGCAGCGTCTCGTGCGCGGCCCCGGGGCCCAGCGCGTCGAAGAAGGCATCCACGCCCAGGCCCTCGGTGCGCGACTTCACCCAGGTGTCGATGGCCCCGCCATCGGCGTTGGAGAACACCTCGATGCGGTCCGGCGCCAGCGCCTTGACCCGGTCCAGCAGGGCCTGGTTGCGGCCCGTGCCCAGGATGCGCGTAACCCCCATGGCCAGGCCGAACAGCGCCCCTCCAATGCCCAGGGTGCCGCTGATGCCGTTGACCAGCATGCTCTTGCCCGGCCCCATGCCGGCCTTGCGCATGGCCGAATACATGGTGCCCAGGTAGCCGAAGCGCGCGGCTTCGTTGAAGCCCACGTTGTCGGGCAGCTTCACCAGCGCGTACTGCGGCGCCAGCATGTACTCGGCCAGGCCTCCGCCCGGGTAGTTCTTGTACAGCTTGAGCGAATTCTGCGAGAAACCGAAGTAGCCGCTGAACGCATAGTGCGTGCAGTTGATCAGATCACCGCTGCGGCAGGCACGGCAGCCGCCGCAGTACAGGCCGGGGTTCACGTACACCCGGTCGCCGGGCTTCCAGGCATGCACATGGGAGCCCACCGCCGTGATCTCGCCCGCCGGGTCCAGGCCGAAGACGGCGGGCAGCGGGGGCAGCGGCAGCTCGGGGAACCAGGTGGTCCAGTTGGCCAGGATGTTGCCCAGGTTGGGCACGATGCCGCAGGCGCGCACACGCACCACCACGTCGTTGGCCGCAGGCGTGGGGATGGGCAGCTGTTCGATCTCCATGGGAGCCCCGACCTGGTGCAGGCGGGCCGCTTTCATCATCGACATGTCGTCTCCTTGGTTGAATGCATAAATGCACAAAATTGTTTTTATGCATTTTTCATTCACCACAGCAGACCGGCATCGGGATCAACCCTGAATGCACATTTCAATTTTTTATGCACAATTTTGTTTTATTGCACCAAGGTGACTAACGCAACCCAGCCTGCCCCGGAAGGCGCCACGAGGGTTGTGCCAGCTTCTTTGGAAACCACCCATGACTTCCCTGCCCCCTTCCGCCTCCACAGACGTTGCGATCATCGGCTTCGGCCCGGTGGGTGCCAGCCTGGCCGCCCTGCTGGGCCAGCGCGGCTGCCGTGTGGCAGTGTTCGACAAGTCCGAACAGATCTATCCCCTGCCCCGCGCCTTCGCGCTGGACCACGAGGCCATGCGCACCTTCCAGCAGATCGGCATTGCCGGCGCGCTGGCGGCGCACATCACGCCCTACCGCCCCACCATCTACCAGGGCGCCGATGGCCAGCCCATCCAGCACTTCGACATGGGGCCAGCGCCCTACCCGCTGGCCTGGGCGCCCTCCTACACCTTCAACCAGCCGGCGCTGGAGACGGCGCTGCGTGCCGCCGTGCGCGCCCTGCCCCATGTCGAGGTGCACCTGGGCCATGAAGTCACCGCCGTACAAGAGGCCGCAGCCGATGGCGCCGTGCTCACGGTGCAGGCATCCGACGGCCGCCAGCACACAGTGAACGCACGCTATGTGGTCGCCTGCGATGGCGGTACCAGCCCCACACGCAAGCGGCTGGGCCTGCGCCTCAAGAGCCTGGACTTCGACGAGCCCTGGATCGTGGTGGACATGCATGTGGAAGAGTCCGTACTGGCCCGGCTGCCGGACACCAACATCCAGTACTGCAACCCCGCGCGCCCCTGCACCTATGTGGTGGGCCCGGGCACGCACCGGCGCTGGGAGTTCCTGCTGCTGCCGCACGAGGCTGAACGGCGCGAGATGCCGCCAGAAGCCATATGGCAACTGCTGTCGCCCTGGCTGGCACCGGGCGAGGCCCGCATCTGGCGCGCGGCGACCTACCGTTTCCATGCCGTGGTGCTGGAACAATGGCGCCAGGGCCCGGTGCTGCTGGCCGGCGACAGCGCCCACCAGATGCCGCCCTTCCTGGCCCAGGGCATGTGCCAGGGCCTGCGCGACGCGGCCAACCTGGCCTGGAAGCTCGACTGGGTGCTCAAGGGCCATGCGGACGATGGGCTGCTGGACAGCTATGGCGCCGAGCGCGGCCCGCAGGTGGAGGCCGTGACGGCCACCGTCAAGCGCCTGGGCCAGATCATCTGCGAGCGCGACGCAGGCCGCGCCCGCGAGCGTGACGAAGCGCTGCGCGCCCAGCAGGGCCACCAGGTGCGGGTGCAGCTGCGCCAAAGCCTGCTGCCAGGCATCCACCACGGCCTGATCGACCGCGACCAGCTGCCCATGGGCACGCCGTTTCCGCAGCCCGTGTGCCGCATCGGCGATGCGGGCCACGAGCAGATGATGGACGACCTGCTCGGCCATGGCTACGTGCTGGTACTGCGCGATGCCCCCACGGCGGAGCAGATGGCGCCATGGGCAGCCGCCTTGCGCCGGCTGCAGGCGCAGGTGGCCAGCATCGCCCCCTTGCCCCAGGCAGACGGCGTGCAGGTGCTGCACGAGGCCGACGGCATCCTCGCGCGCTGGTTCGCCCAGCATGGCTGCAGCGCCGCGCTGGTGCGGCCCGACCACATCGTGCAGGGCATTGCACACGGCGCCGAGCAGACCGGCGCGCTGCTGCAGCGCGCCTGCGATCAGCTCGACCGGCAGCCCGCCCCGGCGCTCTGAGCGCCCGCGACAACAGACACAACGACGGAGACAGACTGCATGCAACCCCACTTGTACCCCCGACGCAGCCTGCTGGCCGCAGGCACAGCCCTGGCCGCCACCACCCTCATGCGCCCCGCATGGGCCCAGTCGCCTGCCGGCATGCGCAAGCTGTTCGTCGGCTTTCCGGCGGGCGGCACGGCCGACAGCCTGGGCCGCGCGCTGGCGCAGCAACTGGCCGACGCCAGCGGCGGCTATGTGGTGGAGAACAAGACCGGGGCCTCCGGCCAGCTGGCGGCCGATGCGGTGCGCCTGGCGGCGCCCGACGGCACGGCCCTGCTGCTCACCCCATCGTCGGTGATGACGCTGGTGCCCCAGCTGTACAGGAAACCCATGTACGACACGCAGCGCGACTTCGTGCCGGTGGCCTGCGTGTGCGACCACTCCTTCGCGCTGGCGGTCAACGGCAACTCGCCGCACACCAGCCTGGCCTCCTTCATGGCCTGGGCCAGGGCCAACCCGTCGGCCGCCACCTATGCCACGCCCGGCCCCGGCAGCGGGCCGCACTTCCTGGGCACCATGGCAGGCCGGGAACTGGGCGCTCCGTGGGTGCACGTGCCCTACCGGGGTGTGGTGCCCGGCCTGCAGGACCTGATGGGCGGCCAGGTGGCCTGCACTTTCAACCCACTGCCCACCATGCTGGAGTACCACCGCGCGGGCCGCATCCGCATCCTGGCGGTGACCAGCCCGCAGCGCCTGGCCAGCCTGCCCGAGGTGCCCACCTTCGCCGAAGCCGGCCACCCCGGCCTGCAACTGGTGGAGTGGTACGGACTGTTCGCATCGGCCAAGGTGCCCGCCGCCACCGTCGGGCGGCTGGGCGGCGAGGTACACCGCGCCATGGCCGCGCCCGAAATGCAGGCCGCCGCCCGGCGGCTGGAGGTGGTGCCCCGCTACGAGGACGGCCTGGTGCTGGCCCGGCTGGTGCAGCAGGACCAGGAACGCTGGCGCGGCCTGGTGACCAGCACCGGCATCCAGCTGGAATGACCCGGCGCATCCATCCTCTCTTCCCCTTCACACCCGACGACCATGACCACCGACACCGAATCCCTGCTGCTGGACCTGGAAACCCAGCGCTGCGACGCCATGAAGCGCGCCGACTATGCGCGGCTGCGCGAAATCCTGCATCCTGGCCTGACCCATGTGCACGCCAAGGGCCAGACCGATGACTACGACAGCTATTTCCGATCCGGGGGCACGCATGTGGACTACCAGCAGATCGACCGCTCCGATCTCAAGGTGCAGGTGCTGGGCCACAGCGCGGTGATGACCGGCCGCCAGATGCTGGTGGCCGTGCGCAAGGACGGCAGCGGCACCGTGCGCATCGATTCGCGCGTGCTGCAGGTGTGGACTCAGGACGGCGCCCAGGGCCCCTGGCGGCAGATCGCATTCCAGACCACGCCGCTGGCGATGAGCATCACCTGATTCGGCGACCACCGCCCCTGCTTGCCGCCATGCAGCGCGGCTACTCGAACTTCACGTTGTGCTGGCGGACCGTGGCGCCGAAGGCGTCGTACTGCGTGCGAAAGAACTCGGCGAACTTTGCAGGGTTCATGCCATAGCCCTCGAAGCCCTGCTGCACCAGTTGTGCGTGCACCTCGGGCCGCTTCAAGGTGTTCTGCAGCTCGCGCGACAGCTTGTCGGTGATGGTCTGCGGCAGCCCCGGCGGCCCGAAGAAACCGGCCCAGGGCGTGATGGTGAGCGAGCCCAGCCCGAGCTCGGTGCCCGTGGGCACTTCGGGCAGCAGGCCGCTGCGCTGGGGCAGCAGCGTAGCCAGTGCGCGGATGCGCCCCTCCTTCACAAAGCCCGGCGCCAGCGTGCCGGTGGTGAACATCATGTGGATCTGCCCGCCCAACAGGTCGGTCATGGCCTGCATGTCGCCCTTGTAGCGCGCGTTGACCACCTTGCGCTGCTCGCCCAGCAGCTGCAGCATGGCCAGTTCCGAGGCGCTGTTGCTCGATGCCGAGTTGTAGGCGCCGGGCTTGGCCGCGACCAGGGCCAGCAGCTCACTCACGCTTTTGGCCGGCAGGCTGGAGGGCACCACCAGGAACATCGAGAACTGGCCGGCCGAGCTGATGGGCGTGAAGGCCTTGAACGGGTCGTACGGCGGCGTGGGCCGCAGCGTGGGCGCGGCCACCATGGCGGTGTTGGTGCCCATGAGCAGGGTGTAGCCGTCCGCCTTGGCGGACGACACGGCCTGGGCCGCCAGCACGCCATCGGCGCCGGGGCGGTTCTCCACGATCACCTGCTGGCCCAGCTGCTTGGACAGGCCTTCGGCGATGATGCGCGTGAGCGAATCCGCCCCACCGCCGGCCGCAAAGCCCACGATCATGCGCAAGGGCTTGTCCGGAAATGGCTCGGCCCCGAAGGCCTGCGCCGCCGGCAGCGCTGCGCCGGCCGCCAGGGTGATGAGCTGTCTGCGTTGCATGTGCCGCCCCCTTTCTCAGAAGAGGTGGCGCACGCCGAATTCCCAGCCCGACGAGCTGCGCCCGCTGGCCGGTGCGGCGCCGCCGCTGACCACGTAGCGCGCCTCGCCCTTGTTCGAAATCCGGGCATAGGTGCCGTAGAGCGCCGTGCGCTTGGACAGGTTGTGCACGTAGCCGGCGCCGAGCTGGCGCGCGTCGTCGCCGCTGCGCGCCAGACCACCCGCAGTGCGCAGGCCGCTGTCGCTGCGGTCGTCCAGAACGGCATAGCTCAGCCGGATGCGGCCCACCTCACCGGCCGGGATGTGCGCGCCGATCTCGGCCGTGTTCTTGCGCACCGTGCCGGCCGCAAGCTTGACCGTGACCCGGTTGTAGAGCGCAAAGAACTTGGCAAAGCCCGCATCCCAGGTGCCGCCGATGTTGGCATGCGTGTAGTTGCCGATGGCGGCCGTGCTGCTGAACTGCGAGCGCGTAACGGCCGCCGCGATGTCAAAGGGGCCCGAGGCATAGCCCAGGCGCGCCCCGGCAAAGTTGCCGTCGTCGCTGTTCGCCACGCTGGAATCGTTCTCGCCGGTGCCCGCCATGGCCATGCCGTAGACACCGCCGAGCTTGCCCGGCAGCCAGTAGCTCACCGTGTTGCTGCCCGTGATGGCCGTGGGCAAGGGCCCGGTTCCCACACCCGCAAACGTGAGGTTGCCGGCCCGCGCCACGCCGTTGGCGTTGAACGGGTCGAAATAGATGCTGTTGTAGTGCGTGGGAATGAAGTCATGGCCCAGGCGAACCTCGCCCCAGCTGTCGTGCGACAGGCTCACGTAGGACATGCGGTCGAAGGTAAGCCCCCCCGCCGTGGTCGCGCCCGTGGGCTGGTTGTTGGTGTTGGTCGCGCGGCCGGTGCCGCTGTCGGGGTTCAGGCTGCCTTCGAGCCAGAAGCCCGCGCGCAGGCCGCCGCCCAGGTCCTCGGTGCCGCGAAAGCCGATGCGGCTGGTCGAGAGGCCGCCATTGGACAGTGCCCTGACCGAGCCGGCGCCCGCGCCCTTGGTGTACTGGACGCCCAGGTCCACCACACCGAACAGGGTGACGCTCGATTGCGCGTGCGCCGCGCTTGAGGCCAGTGCAATGGCCGAACAGATCCACAGTTGCTTTGTCTTCATGGTGCTTTGTCTCCTGCTTCTTTCTTCTCTGGGTTGAACAACTCGCTCACTCGAAAATCGCGCATGGCTGCGCCACCGGGGGCGGACACAGGTCCGCACCGGTTGGCGAAGGCCGGGGGAAAGGGGCTTAGCCGGACAGCTCGGTGCGTTCGGTGCGCACCAGCACTGCGCCCTTGGACAGCGGGCTCACGTTGCGCCGGTACTGCTGCAGCCAGCCGGTATCGAAGGCCGGCGCTGGCGCCTGCCAGTCGGCGCGGCGCGCCTGCAGTTCGGCATCGGTCAGCGCGATATCGAGGCGCCGCGCATCGAGGTCGATGGTGATCACGTCGCCATCGCGCACCAGTCCGAGCGGCCCGCCCAGCGCCGCCTCGGGCGAGACCTCGGCAACGACCAGGCCCTTGCAGACCAGGCCCGAGAGGTGGCCGTCGGTCAGGATCGCGACCTGGTCGCCCAGGCCTGCGCCATCGACCGCAAAGACCACGCGCGAGGCACCGCCGCCCATGGCCGGGCCACCGCAGGCGCCGGCACCGCGCATCACCACCACCTGGCCGGGCACAATGCTGCCGGCCTTGAGTGCGGCTATGGCCGCATCCGACGTCCAGAAGCACACGGCCGGGCCGGTGAAGCGGCGCACCTTGCGCTCCACGATGCCGGTCTTGATCAGGCCCGACTCGGGCGCCAGATTGCCGCGCAGCAGCACGATGGCCGGCAGCGGCGCCACGGGCTTGCCGATGGGGCGGATCACCTCGGCATCCGCCACTTCGGCATCGCGCAGGTTGTCGGCCACGGTGGCACCCGTCACGGTGAGCGCGCCGGTGTCAAGCAGCGGCGCGAGCTGCTTCATGAGCGCACGGCAACCGCCCGCGGCCTCGAAGGCCTCGATGGAATGCTGGCCGATGGGCCGCACGCCCGCGAGCACCGGGGTCGTCGGGCCCAGGCTTTCGAACAGGCCGTAGACGTCGACCCCGGTCTCGCCCTCGGTCGCCACGGCCTGCAAGTGCTTGGCGGTATTGAGCGAGCCGCCGATGGACAGCACTGCGCGCACCGCGTTGGCAAAGGCGCCGGGGGTGAGGATGTCGCGCGGCTTCAAGTCATCGAGCACCATCTGCACGATGCGTGCCCCGGCCGCGCGCACGTCGGCCATCATCTTGGTGCTCAGCGCGGCCACCGGCGCGCTGCCGGGCAAGGCCAGGCCCAGCGCCTCGCACACGATGTGCATGGAGTTGGCCGTGCCCAGGCCCGAGCACACGCCCGGCCCACGGATGGCCTCGCGGCTCATGCCCACCAGTTCCTCCACCGGCAAGTGGCCGGTCACGGCATGCATGGCGCCGATGAACACTTCCTCGATGTCCATGTGCTGGCCGCGGTACTCGCCACTGGGCTGGTAGCCGCAGGGCACGAGCAGCGTCGGTATGTTCAGGCGCGCCGCCGCCATGAGCTGGCCCGGCACGGTCTTGTCGCAGGACGTGAGGCAGACCATGCCGTCGAGCTGCGCGCCTTCGACCGCGACCTCGATGTCGTTGGTCACCAGGTCACGCGCCCCCAGCATGTAGGCGCCGCGCGCCCCTGCGCCGGTGATGAAATCGCTGGGCGCGGCCGTGCGGATCTCGAAGGGCACGCCGCCCGCGGCGCGGATGGCGGTCTTGATCTCGGCCGCCACCTGGTCCAGGTGACTGAAGCAGGCGGCCAGTTCCGAGGAGCTGTTGACGATGGCGATCTTGGGCTTTTCGCAGTCCTCCTCGGGGATGCCGAGGGCGCGCCAATGCGCATTGCGCACCGACCAGAGGTAGGAGCCGCGCGGGAAATTGCTGCGCAGGGGGCGGGTCATGGGCGGTCTCCGGTGGTGGGGTTCTTCTTGGTGATCTCGACCACGCCGCGATCGGCGTCCACACGCACCCAGTCGCCGGTTGCTATGCAGGCCAGCGGGTCGCGGTCGAAGTCGGTCATGGCCGGCGCGTGCGTGACCACGGCGCCCAGCGCCATCTTGGTCGTCATCTCGTTGAACAGAAAGGCTGCCGGCGCCACGTTCATGAGCCGCGTCATGTGGAACATGGCCGACCAGCCCGACGAGCCCTTGGCGCCGGGGAACACCAGCACCTTGCCGGCAAAGCTCTGGCCGCGCAATGCATGCCGGGTTTCAACGACGGTGCCGGTGCGCGGGTCGATGCCGCCCCAGCCCGAGATGCGGTCGCGCGTGACCAGGGCCTCGCCCTCAGCCACGCCGCCCACCACCTTGCGGCCGCGGATCACCAGGGCGCGTTCGATCACGATGGTGCTGCCGCTCATGCCTGGCCCCCGTTCCAGCGGCCGGTGCAGGCCGCATCGATGCATTCGGCCGTGCTGCCGAACCAGGCCTGCACGCCAAGGATGGCGGGCAGGTAATGCGCCTGCTTGGCCGAGTCGAGTGCCACGGTCTTCGTGCCCTTGGGCACGGCGCGGCTCATGGCCGAGCAGCTGTCGGTCATGAGGATGCCGCCCGCGTCTTCGATGATCTTCGTATACCCATTGCGGTCGGCCAGCGACTTGATGGCGCGCGGCGTGAATATCCACAGTTCGCAATCGGGGTGCACCTTGCGGCCCTCGATGAGCTGGGCCGCCTCCCAGATCTGCTCGATGGTGTAGTGCGGGCAGCCCAGCATCACGTACTGGATCTCGGCGTTCTTGCCGGTGGCGTTGATCTTTTCGTAGGTAGCGCGGCGCTCGGCCGCGCCGTAGCGCAGCACCTGCACCGGCTTGCGCCCGCCCAGGGCCTGCTCCAGCGTCAGCGCCTCGGGCGTGACGCCGACGATGTGGTACATCTCCACCCCGCCCGAAGACGAAGCCGCCGCGCCGAAGTGCTTGAGCCGCGGCAGGTTGGGCACGCGGCCAATGCCGCCCTTGCGGTGCACCACGGGCACACGCTCCTGCACATGCTCGCCCATGAAGTAGCCGAGCAGGCCCCAGTCCTGCACCGATTCCACCTCGACATCGAGCTCCACCACATGCGTGGCATGGCGGTTCTCGTCCAGGTGGTAGCCCCAGTAGGGAATGCGGCCCGTGAGCATGGCGGCGCCGGTGCTCTCGCGGCCTTCGGTGTTGGTACGCGCGCCCAGCACCGAGTTGCAGTACACCACGGCCGACGACTCCATCCACGCGCAGTGCTCGCCGCGCGTGGGGATGTTGCCCACCTGGTAGGGCGTGCAGGTGTTCATGATCTGCGCGCCCAGGCCGGCCGCGTGGCGCTCGCTCTCGTGGTAGAAGTTCACGACCGCCTCGCTCACGCCCATGCGCTCGGGCTGGCCGGGGTCAAAGCCCAGCTGCAGGTGGCTGGTGAAGACCTTGAATTTGGGGATCTGCACGGTCTCCTGGCTGTCCAGGCTGAATTCGGAGAACACCGCGTCCATGCCGCCGCCCTTGGCCAGCGCGAAATCGCGCTGGAAGGGCGTGGTCGAGGTGATGCTGGCGCAGACGTTGCGCGTCTCCACCAGGCGCTCGGCGCCCAGGGCCTCGCCGTAGCGCACCAGCAGGTCCATCGCCTTCTGCAGGGCCGGCCCGTCGCGGCCGTCCAGCATGGCTTGTTCTTCATCGCTCAGGTACATGGCCTGTTGTCTCCGTTCTTTTTCGTGGGGTTCGGCCGGGGCTATCCCGGCAAAGGGGTCGGCACATGGCCGCCGATGTCGCGCGCAATGGAGAGCGCGATGTCGTGCAGGCGCGGCGCCAGTTCGCTGCGCAGGCGCTCTTCGGTGAAGACGAAGCCCGCCCCGCCGCCGTTGAGCGCCATCACCTCGCCATCGGGCCCGATCAGGGGCACCGACACCGAATTGATCTCGCGGTGGAATTCGCCGAGCGACAGGCAGTAGCCCAGGCGCCGGGCCTCGCCGATGGCGCGGTTCATGCCGGGGGCGATGCTGTCCCATTCGGGGCCGCGCAGCAGGCGCATGGAGTCGATCAGTTGGTTGCGCTGCGCCTCGGGCAGGGCCGACAGGTAGGCGCGGCCCAGGGCCGAGTTGGCCAGCGGCGCGCGCGAGCCCACGTCCAGCCGCGCCGACAGCATCGACGAACGCGGCCGGCAGGCCTCGATCAGCACCATCTCCATGCCGTCGCGTATCGCCAGGTAGACCGAGGCACCCACCTCCTCGGCCATGGCCTGCATGCTGGGGCGCGCTGCGGCGCGCACATCGAGGCTGCCCAGGAACACGCGCGACAGCGACACCACGCCCGGCCCGAGCATGAAGCGGTCGGCCGCCTGCGCGGCCTTGAGCATGCCCAGCGAGAGCAGCGTGGCGACCAGCCGGTTCACCGTGGGCCGCGGGATGCCGGTCATGCGCGCGATGTCGGCATGGCCGAGCACCGGGCGGTCCTCGCTGAAGCAGCGCAGCACCGAGATGCCGCGCTCCAGCGCGCTCACGGTATCGGAGCGGTCGCCGCGCGCGTCGGCGGATTCGGCGGCGGACAGGGAGGCGTCGTTTTTGTCAGTGGACATGGTGGAAGAACCCTTTGCAAGACTCTGCACTGTAGAGGCTGGCGAAGGAGAATCGGTCAGGTGCACGGCAAATCACTCATGCACTGGCTTCGGCCGCCACGGGCACCTGGGCGCCCTGCCCGGCACCCGGGCGCAGGTACACGCCCTGCGCCAGCAGCGCAGCCTGCAGCGCCGCCACGTCCACCGCCCGCGGCTGGATTCCGCCTTGCGAGGCCAGGGCCGCCGCCACGCCGGCCGCCTGGCCGGTGATCCAGCACTGCGGAATCTCGCGCATGAAGCCGTGCGAGTTGCGGTCGCACGAGATGTGGCGCCCACAGGCCAGCAGGCCGTCGAGCTGCTGCGGAACCAGCGCCCCGTAAGGGATGGAGATGTTCGGGAACTTGGGCGACACCGCGGGCGTGACGCCGATCTCGTCGGACAGCGCCACGCCGTCGGGCCACTGGCTGCGCAGTACCGCGCCCACGCCGGTCAGGCGCCGCGCATGGCGCACGCCGATCTGCGGCGCGCTGAGCATCAGGAAGGCATCCTCGAAGCCCGGCGCATGGGCACGGAAGTAGTCGAGGTGCGCGGCCATGGCACGGTGCGAGCGCACCTCCACGGCGGTGAGGTCGTCCACATCCAGCGCCGAATAGCCCGACTGGCGCGGCCCCATGAACAGCGCCACATCGTTGCGCCAGGAGACGAAAGGCCGCTCGAACAGGCCGAGCTGTGCACGCCCCTGGGCCATGAAGGCCGAGAAGGCCTCGGGCTGGCCGGCCTTGAAGTCGATCCAGCGGTTCATGTCCACGCCGCCGAACAGCCAGGAGGTGTTCATGCAGTGGTGCACGTCGGCTTCTTCGATGTCGTTCACGTAGGCCGCACCGGCCCGGGCGAACAGGTCGCCGTCGCCGGTGGCGTCGACCACCACGTCGGCCATGATGGCCATGCGGCCTTCCTTGCTCTCGAACACCACGCCCTTCACAACCCCGTCCTGCACGATGGGGATGGCGGCCCACGAGTGGTAGATGAGCTTGACCTTGCGCTCCAGCACGATCTCCTGACTCAGGAGCTTCAGGCGCTCGGGGTCCACCGTGGGCGACCAGGTGACCACGCCATGGTAGGCGGCGGTGCGCTGCGACCAGTGCGCGGCCTTGGCCGCGTCCTGCGAGCCCCAGTCCTCGCGCACCGGGCCGGCAATGGCGTCGGCCGGCAGGCGGTCGAACAGCTCCTCGGCAAAGCCGCGGATCACGAGCTGTCCCTCCCAGTCGGTCATGCGGTCGATCCAGATCACCAGGCCGCCGGTGGACAGGCCGCCCAGGTGGTTGTAGCGCTCGAGCAGCGCCACATCGGCACCGGCCCGTGCAGCCGCAGCGGCCGCCGCGGTGCCCGAAGGCCCGCCACCGACCACCAGCACGCCACAGCGGTGGTAGACCGGAATGTCCTTGCCGGGCTCGGCCCAGCTGCCGTGGTCGGGCCGCTTGGTGCGGCTGTCGCGGTCGAAGATGTCGGAGGTCAGGATGCGCTCGTCGGTGCGGACGACTGTTTTCATGGAGTAGCTGCCTTGGTGATCGATTTCGCTGAATTATGATTTCATCTTCCATTTTGTCAAAACAAAAAGGCCTGAACTCCGGGTTTTCCCGGACTTATATGGACTTTTTGTGATTTCAAAGATCAAAATACAAACAACAACCAAGGAGACATCGATGAAGCAACTTCACGGCACCCGCCGTGCCTTCGGCCTGGCCGTCGGCGCCGCGGCCCTTCTGGTCATGGCGCCGCAGGCCATGGCACAGGACTTTCCGGCACGCGGCAAGCCGATCCGCATCGTCGTGGGCTTCACGGCCGGTGGCGGCACCGATGCGCAGGCGCGCATCGTGGCGCAGAAGCTCGGTGAGGTGCTGGGCACCAGCGTGATCGTCGACAACCGGCCCGGCGCCAGCACCATGCTGGCGGCCAGCGAGGTGGCGCGCGCGCCTGCCGACGGCTACACCCTGATGTATGCGCCCTCGTCCACGATGGCGCAAAATCCCCACACCTTCGCCCAGGTGCCCTACGACCCGTTCAAGGATTTCACGGCCATCTCGATGGGCGGGCGCGGGCCGCTGGTGCTGTCGCTGAGCACCAGCGTGCCGGTGAACAACGTGAAGGAACTGGTCGCCTACGTGAAGGCCCACCCCGGCAAGGTCAGCTACGCATCTTTCGGCGCGGGCACCTCGTCGCACATCTATGGAGAGGCCTTCGTGAAGAAAACCGGCATCGACGCGGTGCACATCCCCTACAAGGGCGGCTCCGACGCGGCCAAGGACCTCATCGGCGGGCGTGTGCAGTACATGTTCGACTCTGCCTCGTCGGCCATCATCACGGCCGGCACGGGCAAGGTGAAGGTGCTGGCCGTGGCGGCCAGTGCGCGCATTCCGGCACTGCCCGAGGTACCCACCCTGGCCGAGCAGGGCTATGCAGGCCTCGATCTGCCCAGCTGGCTGGGCTTCTACGGGCCGGCGCGCATGCCGCAGGCCGTGGTCGAGAAGCTCAACACCGCGCTGGCCCAGGTGCTGGCCATGCCGCAGGTGCGCGAGTTCTACCGCAACGGCGGCTACGAGGCCGGCAGCACCACGCCACAGGAGTTCGCGAGCATCACGCGCACCACCTACGAGCAATGGGGCGCGATGGTGCAACAAGTGGGGTTGACCAAGCAATGAGCACCCTGCCCCACGACCTTGCCCGCCGGCGCCTGGCCACCGGGCTGGCGCTCGGCGCACTCGGCGCGGCCCTGTCGCCACTGGGCGCCCCGGCCGCCGAGCCCTTCCCCGCCAAAGGCCGCACCATCCGCATCGTGCTGGGCCTGGCGGCCGGCGGCGCCTCCGATGCGCAGGCGCGCTTTGTCGCCACCAAGCTCGGCGAGGTGCTGCAGACCCCGGTGATCGTGGAGAACCGCCCCGGCGCGAGCTTCATCCTCGCGACCGAAGAGGTGATACGCGCCGCGCCCGACGGCTACACCATGATGTATGCGCCCTCTTCCGTGGTCGCGCAGAACCCGCAGACCCTGGCCAACGTGCGCTACGACCCGTTCAAGGACCTCACACCGATCTCGCTGGGCGCGCGCGGCCCGCTGGTGCTGACCGTGCACACGAGCGTGCCCGCGCGCTCGGTGCGCGAGCTGGTGGACTACATCCGCGCCAACCCGGGCAAGATCGGCTATGCCTCCTTCGGCACCGGCACCTCGTCGCACATCTACGGCGAGGCCTTCGTGCGCCAGGCCGGGCTGGACGCGGTGCACGTGCCCTACAAAGGCGGCGCCGACGCGGCCAAGGATTTTCTCGCGGGCCGTGTGCAGTTCTACTTCGATGCCGCGCCCAACGCCATCCAGAACACCGCCACCGGCAAGGTGCGCATGCTGGCCGTGGCCGCCCCCCAGCGCAGCCCCTTGCTGCCCGATGTGCCCACCATGGGCGAGCAGGGCGTGAACGGCATCGACATGGCGAGCTGGCTCGGTTTCTACGGGCCGGCGCACATGCCGGCACCAGTGCTTGACAAGCTCAACGCGGCACTGGCCCAGGTGCTGGCCATGCCGGCCACGCGCGACTTCTTCCGCCAGGGCGCCTACGAGGCCGAGTCCTCCAGCCCCGCCGCACTCGCCGCGCTCACGCGCGCGACCTACGACCAGTGGGGGGCAACCATCCGCAAGCTCGGGCTCACGAAACAGTAGCGGCGGATGCCAGGCTCTCGTGCGGCACGGTGTGCAAGCGGACGCAAAAAAAGAAAGGAAAGCAGTGAGGAAGGGGCCAGGCCCGCAAGGTGATTGCGGTACAGCGGCGGAAATTTCGGCATAGCCAGCCATGCAATGGATAGCTGCAAACCGTCATTGGTGCCCCGAGCCGGGGTCGAACCGGCACGCCCCTTTTCAGGAAAGCGGCGGATTTTAAGTCCGCAGTGTCTACCAATTTCACCATCGGGGCGCTGGCTGCAGGCATTGCAGCACAGCGTGGGCACGCACATGCAGGCCTGCCGTGCTGCCCTGTCGCATCCGGTCACAAGGCACCACCACGGGCCCCACCTTGCAACACCAAGAAAAAAGGGAAGCCTAAGCTTCCCTTTTGAATCTGGAGCGGGAAAAGAGTCTCGAACTCTCGACCTCAACCTTGGCAAGGTTGCGCTCTACCAACTGAGCTATTCCCGCATTTTACTGTGCTGCTTTCGTTACCGTCAGTCTGCATCAGCAAGACTCAAATTATAGCGCCATTTTTCTGGCTTGCAAACTTCGGCGCAAAAAAATTTGCGCACGAGGTGTGTTGCCCTCCATCCAGCCCTGTGCGCTTCTCACAGGTCGGGCGTGCTCCGCGCGGAAAAAAGCCCGTATGGAGACGGGCTTGAACTCGTGCTGGTCACGAGGGAGGAAGCCGCTGGTGCTGCGGCGCTTCCATGCTACTACGGAACCGGTGTGAAGTGTGCAGGCCCGCACACGAACCAGCCCCTCCCCGAAGGATTGCGCTGCGTCGGCGCGGAAAAAAGAGAGCGCCACGCCACTGCACACAGGCTCCCCGTCTACTGTCAGAACTGACAAACACAGGCGGGCCGCAGGCCGTTCCAATTGCCGGTTGTTCTTCTTCCATCAGCAAAGGAATGACCATGCACATCAGCACACAGCGTGTTGCCCTTTTTGCCTCCACGGCGATGGCACTGGCCCTCACTGGCTGCGGCGGCGGCAGCGATGAGGACAACGGCCCCCCCCCGGTCGGCGACGGCTACACGCTCGGCGGCAGCATCAGCGGCTTGGCCACGAACGGCCGCCTGGTACTGCAGAACAACGGCACCGCCGATCTCGCGGTCAATGCCAATGGCGGCTTCACCTTCGGCCGCCGCATCGCTGCCGGCAGCACCTACGCGGTGACGGTGAGCAGCCAGCCGGCCGGCCAGACTTGCACGGTGGCCCAGGGCAGCGGCACGGCCAACAGCAACGTGGGCAACATCGCAGTGCAGTGCGGCAACCTGCCGCCCGCGCGCTTCACCGTGGGCGGCAACGTGAGCGGCCTGGCCGCAGGCACCAGCCTCACCCTGCAGAACAACGGCGGCGACGACCTGGCGGTGGGCAGCAACGGCGGCTTCACCTTCCCGGCGGCGCTGGCCGGCGGCGCGGCCTATGCCGTCACCATCCGCACCCAGCCCTCCGGCCAGGGCTGCACCGTGCGCAATGGCAGCGGCACCGTGGGCAGCGCGAATGTGGGCGCGGTGGAGGTGGCCTGCGCCACGAGCGTCGCGCTGCCCGATGGCGACTGGCAGCAGGACCTGTGCAGCCAGGTGCGGCCAAACCAATGGGGCCGCAACCTCTGGCGCATCACGCGCGAGAGCGAAACCCGCGTGAACGTGACGCTCGGCCTGGTGATGTACAGCGGCGCCAACTGCACGGGCACGGGCAGCGCGGCGCCCGGCCCGGCCGGTGGCGGCGGCAGCTTCGTGCTCGCCCGCACCGGCAGCACCGCCACGGCCACCGCCTTCTGGGGCACCTGGACGGTGCCCGCCGCGGTCCCCGTGGTCACCCCCGCAGTCTGGGCGCGCAAGGGCGCATCGCTGTGCATCCTGGCCGACAGCACGCCATCCGTACTGCCGGACGCGGCCATCGTCGAGCGCACGGCCGACCTTTCGATCGCGGGCAAGGGCTGCTACACGCGACTCTGAAACGCCCAGGCCAGCGCGCACCTTCTTCTGGTGGGCGCCTGGACACCCGGGTAGCGGCGGGCAAAGGCAGGGTACACGACCTCCTGCCTGCTGCGGCCTGGCTGCGGTGGGCCGCCTGGGCGCGAAGTTCAGGGCGTGCGGGCAGGCGGCTGCGGAAGGCGGCACAGCACCCCTAAGACGCCGCGCACTTGCGCACGGTTTCCAGCGTTCTTGTGGTGATGGCCTTGCCGAATTTCCGCTCCAGCAAGGCCCCGAGCGCAGTGCCCTTCTCGTCCGGAACATAGGCCGAAAATACTTCTGTCCGCTCCAGCTTGAAGATGGAGGCCTGCGCCTGCTCTATCGGAAGCACGATCTCTCCTTCATAGGGCCTGCGAAGAAAGGTGATGACCGGTTTCGCCTTAGCGGAGAGCGTGAAGTCCGCGAACGGCTGTCGCGCCACAAGACCCTGAAGGAATGAAGACGGGCGGACAATGGTTTGAAAAATCCGCCCCAGGTGTTCTTCCATCGCGGCTTCGGCTGCGCTTTCCAGGATGGGAACGATCTCGGGCTCGGCCGAAAACGCCACGTTGCCACTGGACAGAAGCGTCTTCACATCGCCAAAACCGGCAGCCTCGAAACAGCGCTTGAGCGCTGGCATTTTGCAGTTCATGGGGCTGACGCCCCGCAGAAAAGCGACATAGCGTTCCACAATCACTCCGGAGGTGGTTTGCCAAAAGTCTACTGCCGTCGGAGCGCCCACCGGCGGTGGCGGCTGTCAAAACACAGCGACAGGCATGACCAGCCGACCCTCCAGTAATCCAAAAGTGAAAAAGCCTGCTACCGATTCGATAGCAGGCTTTTCAGTACTGGCTTGGTAAATTCTGGAGGCGCGAACCAGAGTCGAACTGGTCTAACCGGATTTGCAATCCGGGGCATAACCGCTTTGCTATCGCGCCGTGAGCCTCAGATTCTAACCGAATTTGGAGCGGGTCTGAAAAATGCGCCTACGCCAGCGCAAAGTCCACGGCCGCCTTGGCGTGCAGGGCGGTGGTATCGAGCAGCGGCAGGGGGCTGTGCGCCTGCTGCACCAGCAGCGCAATCTCGGTGCAGCCGAGCACGATGGCCTCGCAGCCTTGGCTCTGCAGCGCCGCGATGGCTTGCTGGTAGAAGGTGCGCGAGGCCTCGCGCACAACGCCCTGGCACAGCTCTTCATAGATCACGCGGTGCACCTCGGCACGCGTAGCGGCGTCCGGGGTAAGGATTTCCAGGCCATGCGCCTGCGCCAGGCGGTCCTTGAGGAAGGGCTGCTCCATGGTGAAGGCCGTGGCCAGCAGGCCCAGCCGGCGCACGCCCTGCGCCCGCGCCGCCTCGCCCACCGGGTCGGCAATGTGCAGAAAGGGCAGCGGCGTGGCTGCGGCGATGGTGCCGGCCAGCTTGTGCATGGTGTTGGTGCACAGCACGATGGCATCGGCGCCGGCGGCATGCAGGCGGCGCGCGCTGTCGGCCAGCAGGGCGCCGGCATCGTCCCAGCGGCCCTCGTGCTGGGCCTGGGCGATGGGGCCGAAGTCCACGCTGTGCAAGATCAACTGCGCCGAGCGCAAGGGGCCCAGGCGGCTGCGCACCTCCTGGTTCATGAGGCGGTAGTACTCGGCGGTGGATTCGGCACTCATGCCGCCGATCAGGCCAATGGTCTTCACATGGATCTCCTGCTGGAAAGCTGCCATGATCCGCAGCGTGCACTCCATCGTCTATCACGGAATTTCAGGGCCCGGCGGCGTCACCGTGGAGCTGCTCGCGCGGGCGCCCTACAGCGCACGGGACGATGTGCTGCACGCCACCTTCGGCATCGCGCTGGAGCGCCAGCGCGGTGTGCACTCCATCGGCGGCGACCGGCGCGAGGACTTCGACACCTGGATGGGCACCATGTCCTTCACCCCGCCGGGCATGGACGTGTTCTCGGAATCCGCCACCGGCGGTGAGTACCTGGCGATCCGCTGGAACGAAAAGGGAGGCCGGGGTGGCAGCCATCGCGCGCTGTCACGGCCGCAGCGCACGGCCCAACCAGCCTTGCTGCAGCAGGCCCTGGCCTTGCGCCGGCTGCTCGTGGGCCAGGCCCCAGCTTCGCAGATCGAGGCACGGGTGCAACAGGTGCTGGCAGGGCTGGATGCCCTGCTGCAAAGGCCCGCCCCCACACGCGCCCCTTGGGCCGCGCTGCGGCCGGCCTATGCGCAGGTGCTGGAGCGCATCGACGATGAAATCGGCCACCCCGCGGAAGACCTCAGCCTGGCCGCCCTGAGCACCCAGGTGGGCGAAACCCCGCTGGCCTTCTTGCGGCATTTCAAGCAGTTGACCGGCATGACGCCGCACGCCTACGTCAACGAACGCCGGCTCCAGCGCGCGCGCCGCGAACTGCAGGCACCGCAGGCCGTGCTGGCCGACGTGGCGGCGCTGGCGGGATATGCCAGCCAGTCGCACATGGGCACAGCCATGCGGCGCGCACTGCACCTCACGCCGGCAGGCTGCCGGGCGCGGGCCCTGGCGGGCCTTGTGCCGGCCTGACCCGCCTGACCGGCCTGCTTGCCACACCATGGCCCCGCCTTCCGTGCCCGTGCCCACCTGGCAGTACCTGTCGGCGCCCCGCAGCGCCTTGCTCTCGCACTGGGATTGCCGGCTGGCCGGCTTCCATGAGAACCTGGGCCGGCCCGTGCAGCGGCTGGAGGTCGCCAGTGCACGCGTGCGGCTGCTGTTCGGTTTCGAGGCCCGCTACCGGCTGGCCCCCGCGGGCGCGCCCGGTGCGCCGGGCGCGGCACGCAGTTGCCAGGCCTTCCTGATCGGCATGGCCGGCAGCGCGATGACGACGGAGCACCCGGCGATGCAGTCCTGCATCGAGGTGGACCTGCCGCCCTGGGCTGCCTTCAGCCTGCTGCAGGGCGACGGGGCCGCAGTGGGCGCGGGCCTGCTGGATCTGTCCGAGCTCTGGGGGGCGCAGGTCGGGTCGCTCGCCGATGAACTCAACAGCCTGCCCTGCTGGGAGGTCCGCTTTGCGCGCGTGGAGCGCTTCCTGGCCGGGCGCCTGCAAGCACCCCGCCGGCAGGTGGATGCGCGGCTGCAGCAGGCCTGGGCGCAGATGGCGCTGCAACACGGCCAGGGGCCTATTGCAGCCCTGCGCGAACACACCGGCTGGAGCGCTCGGCACTTTGCCCAGCGTTTTGCCGCCCACTTCGGCCTGACCCCCAAGGCTGCTGCCATGCGCCAGCGCTTTGCGCGCGCCCATGCCCTGCTGCTGGCCACGCCCACGGCCGGGCTTGCCGATCTGGCGGACCGGTGCGGCTACAGCGACCAAAGCCATTTCACACGGGAGTTTCGCCACTTTGCCGCCTGCTCCCCCGCAGCCTACGCACGGGCCGACCTGGGCGATGTGCCGGGCAAGCCGGCATCGTTGGTGGGCCACTGATGCGCGGACTGCGCTGCCGGATCGCCTGGCGCTGGCACATTAAGATCCCCCATGCTGGACGCCCCGCTGCCTTCTTCCACTCCATGCAAATGCCCCGCTGAGCGCTGTGATGCACGGACCCACGACCACCACCCACCACCACGCGAGGACAGCCCCACCATGCGGCCGCCATCCACCACGACACCGCCTCCAACCGCCCACAAGCTCCGCCGTGGACTGGCCCTTTGCGTACTGGCCCTCGGCCTGGGCGGCAGCATGACGGGCCACGGCGCCAGCGCCGCACCAGAGCGCCCAGCCGCCGGCACCGACGTGGATGAAACCCGCAGCGTGGTGCAACGCAGCCGCGCACCGGCGGACTGCCTGTCGGTGGTGCTCGAGGGCGTCACCGTGCTGCTGGACCGCAGCGAACTCAGCCGCCAGGCCAGCGCCAAGCCCACCGCCTGGAAGACCGAGGCCGAGCGCATGGCCCTGATCGAGGGACGCCGCGCCGCGGCACTGCTGCAGGCCGCCACGCCCGCCAAGGACGGCCAGACCACCTGCCACCAGGTCACGCAGACGCTGGATGGCGAAGACCAGTTCGTGGTGCTCGCCCACCTGGAGCGCGGCGCCGCCGCCGTGTTGCCCGCGGGCAGCCGGCAGCCCGTGCCCGCGGTCGCCATCCGCTACCTGGCCCAGCGCTGCGGCCCCACCTGCGGGCGGGGCCACATCATGGTGTCCGTGCCGGGGCAGCCAAGGCCCTTCCTGGTGGCGGACTGGTGGGCGTCCTGACGGGGCTGCGATTGCGCGGCCCTGTGGCACTGGCCTTGGCCGTGCCGGCCCTGGCAGCTGCGCTCTGGTGGCTGGTGCACCAGGCGCACACACCCGCCAGTGCCATCGCCGAGGCCCAGGCCTTTGTGCGCGATGTGGAGCAAGGCCGCTTTGCGGCCGCCCATGCGCGCACCGCACGCAACGCGGCCACCGGCACCACGCTGGAACAGTTCCAAGCCCATGCAGCGCGCCAGCTGTGCCCGCCCGCCCAGGTGGGCTACACCCTGCCCTTCCAGTCCCATGGCAACCGCCTGCGGCGCTGGCTTGCAGGGCGCGAAGTGGACGAGCCCCAGGTCACCGTGGAGTTCCAGGGCAGCCCCTGCCTGTTCGGCATCACCTTGCGGCGAACAGCACCGGGCCAGTGGCGCATCGTGCGCTTTGCCAGCCACGCCGGTTGAACCCGGCAAAGCCCCTTCGCATGGCACTGTGATCGCACAGGGCGGCTATGCTTGGTGTCCCATTCCACCGCCGATCCAGAGGCCTGCGTGCTCCTCCCATCCCGTCTTTGCGCCCCGCTGCTGTGCTGTATTGCCCTTGTGCTGTGCAGCACCGGCGTGCAAGCGCAAGGCACCACCCGCACCACCTCCGCCACCGGCCCGGCCGTTCCCTGCAGCAAGCACATGAGCCCTTCCACCTGGCAACTCCTGCCCCGCCAAGGCATCTCCTGCGGCCCCCTGAAGATCGACTTCGGCCAGCCGCGTGCGGCGTTGCGCAGCGCCATGGTGGCCGCCGGCTTCGTGCCGCCCAAGCCCGAGCGCTACCAGGACGAGGACGACTTCCAGAGCACCGACAAGACCACCTTCATCCGCGTGCGCTACGACGCCGGCGACAAGGTGCAGGACATCGAGTTCCTGGGCGGCGCGCTGGCCTACCAGGGCGCGCCGCTGCACGGCGGCACCACCTTTGCCGACGTGAAGAAGCGCTTCAAGGCGGCCAAACTGCAACTGCGCGATACCCAGTGGCTGGGCGATGGCCAGGACTGCCCGGAGCTGGGCATCAACATCGCCACGCGCGAGGACGTGGGCGGCGATGGCGACGGCATCGAATGGGTGATCCTGAGCAGCACCTTCAAGTGATCCGGCACCGCGAGGTGTGCACCGGCGCGTACTCCATCTCCAGCGCCACCCAGTCGCGCGTGCCCGCGCCATAGCGCTGGCCGATGTCGCACAGCGCGGCATCGAGCACCCGGGCCGGGGGCACATCGGCGTACAAAGGCAGCGCAGGAAGCGGCGCCAAAACACCACCGCCCTGCGGCTGCACCACGCTCAGGCCGCTGGCCAGGCGCACACCCTGCCCGGGGCCTGCCGCCATCGGCTCGACCACCAGGCCGGCGATGCGGTGGCTGCGGCTCCATGCATCCATGGCCAGGGCCAGGCGCAGGTCATCCATGCCATCCGCGATGCGCACCACCATCTGCCCACCGGCCCAGCCCCGCAGGCGGTTGGCCAGGTACACGGCCACCCGCGGCGGCGTGAGGCCAAAAGCCTGGCCTGTGTGGTCCGGTGCCCAATCCACCATGCCGATCTGCTGCGCCAGGGCCTGCGCCGCCGCCGTGCCGCCCAGCGCCTCCACCAACGCCAGCGACAAGGGAATGGAGGCCGACACCCCCGTGGTGGTGGCCACGCCCTTGTCGATCAGGTAGCGCTGGCTGGGGACATGCATGGCCGTGGGGTGGCGCGCCTGCAGGGTGCTGCGGTCGTGCCAGTGGCCGGTGAAGCGGCGCCCATCGAGCAGTCCCGCCTGGCCCAGCACCCGCGCGCCAGAGCACACACCCACGATGACCGCACCCCGCGCAGCCTGGCGGCGCAGCCATGCCAGCAGCACGGGCTCATCGTCCACCAGCATGGCGGGTACCACCACACAGTCGGCGCCCTCTGGGTGCTGGGCATCGAAATCCTCCAGGCTGCACGGCACCAGCACCTGCAGCGCCGGAACCAGTTGCACCGCGCCGCTGCGCAGCGCCACGGCCTGCACCCGGGCCACGCCCGAGCGGGCGAGCAGTGCATGGGGCACGAGAAAGTCCGTGATCTCGGTGCCTACGTTGTGCGCAAGCACCGCGACCACGGGAAGGCGCGATGCGCCCGCTGGACGGAACACCTGCCGCAATGCATCAACAAAGGCCTGCAGCGGCTGCGCAGGCACGGCAGGGCTGGCGGGCACATCGGCTGTGCTGCTGCAGCCACCGGTGGCGCCGGCCAGGGCCAGGCAGCCTGCCAGGGCCTGGCGACGATTGAGAAGAGAGGTAAAAGGCATGGGCGAGAGCAGATGTCTGCGAGAAAGATGCAATGCGGCGACGATAGGCAGGCCGGCGCTGCGCCGTTGGACAAATCACCTGCAGTTCCTGCCAAGTGCCGCGCTGCCGGCCCCGCCCTCCGCCCCCCGGGGCGCGATAGCATGCGCACCCATGCCCTCTGACACCGCCTCCCGCCCGCCGCCGCCCTTCGTCGACGTGGCGTTCATCGCCTTCGATGGCGTGCAGATGCTCGACGTGGCCGGCCCCATGGAAGTGTTCGCCGTGGCCAACGAGCACCTGCCACCCGGCGCACGGCCCTACCGGCTCACACTGGGCTCTCCCACCGGCCGCCCCCTGGGCACCCACGCGGGCCTGCAGTTGGGCCCCGTGGTGGCCATGCAGGACCTGCCGCCGGGCACCGACACGCTGGTCGTCACGGGCGGCAGCGAGCAGGCCCTGCTGGCCGCCGCGGCCGACCCCATGGTGAAGCCCTGGATCCAGGCACGCGCGCAGGCGGCCCGCCGCGTGGTCGGCGTCTGCACCGGCGCGCTGGTGCTCGCCGCCGCCGGCCTGCTGGACGGCCGCCGCGCCACCACGCACTGGAACCGCTGCGCCCTGCTGCAATCGCTGGGGCAAGGCATCGTGGTGGAGCCCGACGCCATCTTCGTCGCCAGCCACCCGGTCTACACCTCGGCTGGCGTCACCGCCGGCATCGACCTGTGCCTGGCGCTGGTGGAGGCCGACCATGGCGCCGCCACAGCGCTCGCGGTGGCGCGCGAGCTGGTGCTGTTCCTGCGCCGACCGGGCGGGCAGTCGCAGTTCAGCGCGGGGCTGCAGGTGCAGGCTGCAGCAGCCCCGCCCATCAAGGCCCTGACCGCCGCCTTGCTCGCCGACCCCACGGGCGACTGCAGCGCCGCAGCGCTGGCCGGGCGGGCAGGCATGTCCGAACGCACCCTGGCGCGCGCCTTTCGTGCAGAGACCGGGCTCACCCCCGCGCAGTTCGTGGAAGCTGCGCGCGTGGAACGTGCCAAGGCCTTGCTGGAGAGTTCCACCTGGCCACTGGCCCGCGTGGCCCAGCGCGCGGGCTTTGCCAGCGTGGACGCGCTGCAGCGCGCGTTCGCCAAGCGCGTGCGTATCACCCCGGGGCAGTACCGGGAGCGCTTCGGCCCGCCGGCACCGGGCCGGTGAGCAGCGGTACGGCGAGGGCACCAAGCCGCACGCTCCCTGCATCGGGGCCGGTGGTCTATAGTGCGCCCACCAGCGTGCGGGATCGGAGGGGGTAGTTCACACCATGCCAGGCGCCCAGCCCATTGCAGCCCGCGCATTGCGCGGGGCGCTGCAGTTCGCCATGGCCGCACTGCTGCCGGTGCTGGCGGGCCCGGCATCGGCCCAGGACTGCCTGCGCCTGGACTGCGGCCCCGGCGAAGAGTGCAGCATCCGCCCCGCCCGGCTGACGGCACGCATGCCTGGGGGCTTTGCCATCACCTCTATCCGCGGCCACAGCGCCATCGCCACGCGCGGCGACGCCGGCTCGGCGGTATGCCAGCCCGTGCAGCAACTGCCCCAAACCCTTTCGCTCGACCAGGCCAGCCTGTATGGGTCGGTGCAGATCGCGGGCCGGCTCCAGGCCCCGGGCACGCTGCGCTTCGAGCCCCACGATGGCGGTGCACTGGAGTTCCGGCCCGCCCGCGCAGCCTTCCACGGCACCGGCCCCTTCTTCCGCGCGCACTTTGGGCGCATCAAGCTCGATGCGGCCCAGCCCCCGGTGGCCATCACCCCACCGCGGCGCCTGGCCCAGGCCGACTGCTGGCAGGCCCAGGCCACGGCCGAACTGTCCGATTTCTCGGTGCTGGTCGGCGACACCTCGGCAGCCGGCACCTACCCGCACCGCGCGCGCATCACCGCCATCCACGGCTTCACTGCATGCACCTGGGGCGGTCCCTGACATTGCCCCATCTGCCATCGACCGCCATGCCCCAGCCTCCCGCCGACCCGGTTCTGCGCTGCACCGCCACCCTGGCCCGCAAGGACCCGCGCCTGCCCGTGTACGTGGTCATTCCGCATGCGGTCGTCGCGCTCTGGGAGCTGCAGGCCACCACGGTGGTGGAAGGCTCGGCCAACGGCCATGCACTGGGGCGGCGCACGCTCAAGCGCTGGGATGCCTCCCCCAAGTCTCCCTGGTTCCTGGAATTCACCGCGCCCTGGTGCAAGAGCGCCGGCGTGGCCGTGGGCGATGCGCTGCAGCTGGAGCTGACCCGGGCGGACACCGAGGTACCCGCAGAACTGCAGGCGCTGCTGGCGCAGGCACCACAGCTGGCTGCTGCATGGAAGAAGCGGAGCGATGCCCTGCGCCGCGCCGCCATGGAGCACATCCGCGCGGGCAAAAGCGCCAGCACGCGCGAGCGCCGTGCAGCCTTGCTGGCACAGCAGCTGCGCGATGGCCTCTGAGAGGGGCACGGGCGAAAGAAGACCCAGGCGCAGAAAACAAAAAAGGATCCCGAAGGATCCTTTTCGTTTGCCTGCTGCACACCGTGTGTGCAGCCTGCGATGTATGGAGCGGGAAAAGAGTCTCGAACTCTCGACCTCAACCTTGGCAAGGTTGCGCTCTACCAACTGAGCTATTCCCGCATTTACCGAAGCCTTACATTGTACATCGTTTAGTACGTTGTGTGCTGCGATGGAATGAATTGTAGCGCACTTTTTGGGGGTCTCCAGAAAAAAGTGCAATTTCTTCATTCCATCGCCATTTTTTCTCCGCTGCTCAGTGCTTGAGCCCGTCGGCTGCCGGGGCGCCAGCCTTCTCGGGCGCAGGCGCCACCGAGGCCGCGACCTCCTCGTCCGTCAGCGGCACGGGCCGGCTGGCCAGCGCCACTTCCAGCACCTTGTCGATCCAGCGCACGGGCACGATCTCCAGGCCGCTCTTCACGTTGTCCGGGATCTCGGCCAGGTCTTTCACGTTCTCTTCGGGGATCAGCACCGTCTTGATGCCGCCGCGCAGGGCCGCCAGCAACTTTTCCTTGAGGCCACCGATGGCAGTCACCTCCCCACGCAGCGTGATCTCGCCGGTCATGGCCACATCGGCACGCACGGGGATGCCCGTGAGCGCAGAGACAAAGGCCGTGGTCATGGCCGCACCCGCGCTCGGGCCGTCCTTGGGCGTGGCGCCATCGGGCACGTGGATGTGGATGTCGCGCTTCTCGAAGGCCTCGTCCTTGATGCCCAGGATGCGCGAGCGGCTGCGCACCACGGTGCGCGCGGCCTCGACCGATTCCTTCATCACATCGCCCAGCGAGCCGGTGCGCGTGATCACGCCCTTGCCGGGCATGGCCGCGGCTTCGATGGTGAGCAGATCACCGCCCACCTCGGTCCACGCCAGGCCGACCACCTGGCCCACCTGGTTCTGCGCCTCGGCACGGCCATAGGTGTACTTGCGCACGCCCAGGAAGTCCGGCAGGTTGTCGGCCGTGACCACGACCTTGGGTTCGAGCTTCTTGAGCTGCAGGCCCTTGACCACCTTGCGGCAGATCTTGGAGAGCTCACGCTCGAGCGAGCGCACGCCCGCCTCGCGGGTGTAGTAGCGCACCAGGTCGCGCACGGCGGCCTCGGTCACCTCGAGCTCCTCGTCCTTCACGCCATTGTTCTTGATCTGCTTGGGCAGCAGGTACTTCATGGCGATGCTGGTCTTCTCGTCCTCGGTGTAACCCGACAGGCGGATCACTTCCATGCGGTCGAGCAGGGCCGGCGGGATGTTCATCGAGTTCGACGTGGCGACGAACATCACGTCGGACAGGTCGAAGTCCACCTCCACATAGTGGTCGCCGAAGGTGTGGTTCTGCTCGGGGTCCAGCACCTCCAGCAGCGCACTCGAAGGGTCGCCGCGGAAGTCCGTCCCGAGCTTGTCGATCTCGTCGAGCAGGAACAGCGGGTTGCGCGTGCCCACCTTGGACAGGCTTTGCAGCACCTTGCCCGGCAGCGCGCCGATGTAGGTGCGGCGGTGCCCGCGGATCTCCGCCTCGTCGCGCATGCCGCCCAGGGCCATGCGCACGTACTTGCGCCCCGTGGCCTTGGCGATCGACTGGCCCAGCGAGGTCTTGCCCACGCCCGGTGGCCCCACCAGGCACAGGATGGGTGCCTTGACCTTGTCCACGCGCTGCTGCACCGCGAGGTACTCGAGAATGCGGTCCTTGACCTTGTCCAGGCCGTAGTGGTCTTCGTTGAGCACGCCCTCGGCGTTCATGAGGTCGTGCTTGATCTTGGTCTTCTTGCTCCAGGGCAGGCCGGTGAGCACGTCGATGTAGTTGCGCACCACGGTGGCCTCGGCCGACATGGGCGACATGAGCTTGAGCTTCTTGAACTCGGCATCGGCCTTCTTGCGCGCCTCGGCGGGCATCTTGGCGAGCTTGATCTTCTTCTCGATCTCCTCCATGTCCGCGCCGTCTTCGCCTTCGCCCAGTTCCTTCTGGATGGCCTTGACCTGCTCGTTGAGGTAGAAGTCGCGCTGGTTCTTCTCCATCTGGCGCTTCACGCGGCCACGGATCTTCTTGTCGACGTTGAGGATGTCGACCTCGCGGTCGAGCTGCTCGAACAGGTTCTCCAGGCGCGCCTTCACGTCCGACAGGTCGAGCACGATCTGCTTGTTCTCGAGCTTGAGCGGCAGGTGTGCGGCAATCGTGTCGGCCAGGCGGCCCGGGTCGTCGATGCTGGAGATGCTGGTCAGGATCTCGGGCGGGATCTTCTTGTTGAGCTTGACGTACTGGTCGAACTGCTGCATCACCGCGCGGCGCAGGGCCTCGATCTCGCTGGGCTTGTTCGCGTCGGCGGCCAGCTCCACGGGCGTCACGGTGGCCGTGAAGTGCGATTCGGCGTCCTCGATGGAAGTCACCAGTGCGCGCTGCTGGCCCTCGACCAGCACCTTCACGGTGCCGTCGGGCAGCTTGAGCATCTGCAGGATGGTGGAGACGCAGCCGACATCGAACATGTCAGCCACCGAGGGCTCGTCCTTGGCGGCGGCCTTCTGGGCCACCAGCATGATGCGGCGGTCGGCCTCCATGGCCAGCTCCAGCGCCTTGATGCTCTTGGGGCGGCCCACGAAGAGCGGAATCACCATGTGGGGGAACACCACCACGTCGCGCAGGGGCAACAGCGGCAGGTCGATGGGGGTGGCTGGCAGGGGGGTATGTCCGGACATGGAAATCCTCAGTTAACTCTGTGGCATATGGTCCACAAGCGGGGATTTTCAACCCCTTCCTGCAGCCGCGCCGCAAGAAGGGTTGAAGGGCAGCACAGCCGGCTGCCCGGCGCGGTGCAGGCAATCCATTGCGTGCACCGCTGGGACATCTCAGACCTCGGAGGGCCTCAGGCCTTCTTGGCTGCCTCTCGATAGACGAGAAGCGGCGGCTTGCTCTCTTCGATGGTGGACTCGTCCACCACGACCTTTTCGACGTTGCTCTGGTTGGGCAGGTCGAACATCGTGCCGATCAGCGACTGCTCCAGGATGGAACGCAGCCCGCGCGCACCGGTCTTGCGCGCCAGCGCCTTGCGGGCAATGGCCTTGAGCGCCGCGGGGCGGATCTCCAGGTCCACACCCTCCATGGCCAGCAGCTTGCTGTACTGCTTGACCAGGGCGTTCTTGGGCTCGGTCAGGATCTGCACCAGCGCATCTTCGCTGAGTTCGGCCAGCGCCGTCACCACAGGCATGCGGCCCACCAGTTCGGGAATGATGCCGAACTTGATCAGGTCTTCGGGCTCAATCTCGGTGAACACCTCGGTCAGCGAGCGCTGCTTCTTGCTCTTGACCGATGCGCCGAAGCCGATGCCCGAGGCCTCGGTGCGGTTCTCGATCACTTTCTCCAGACCCGCAAACGCGCCGCCGCAGATGAACAGAATGTTGGTCGTGTCGATCTGCAGAAAGTCCTGGTTCGGGTGCTTGCGCCCGCCCTGCGGCGGCACGCTGGCCATGGTGCCCTCAATCAGCTTCAAGAGCGCCTGCTGCACGCCCTCGCCCGACACGTCGCGCGTGATCGAGGGGTTGTCCGACTTGCGCGAGATCTTGTCGATCTCGTCGATGTAGACAATGCCGCGCTGGGCACGCTCGACCTCGTAGTTGCAGCTTTGCAGCAGCTTCTGGACGATGTTCTCCACGTCCTCGCCCACGTAGCCGGCCTCGGTCAGCGTGGTGGCGTCGGCCATCACGAAGGGCACGTCCAGCATGCGCGCCAGGGTCTGGGCCAAGAGCGTCTTGCCCGAGCCCGTGGGCCCGATCAAGAGGATGTTGCTCTTGGAGAGCTCGACATCGTCCTTGTGCGCCTTGTCCTTGTGGCGCAGGCGCTTGTAGTGGTTGTACACCGCAACGGCCAGCGTGCGCTTGGCCAGGTCCTGGCCGATGACGTAGTTGTCCAGGTTGGCCTTGATCTCCAGCGGCGTGGGCAGATCGCTCTTGGCGTCCTTGGCGAGCTCGCCCGCGGGCAGTTCGTCACGGATGATTTCGTTGCACAGGTCAATGCACTCGTCGCAGATAAAGACCGACGGTCCGGCGATCAGCTTCTTCACTTCGTGCTGGCTTTTGCCGCAGAAAGAGCAGTAGAGGGTTTTCTCGCTGGAGGAGCCTTTTTTCTCGGCCATGGGGGCAATGCCTTGTTACGGAAAGTTGTCGGGAGATGATAACCAAATAAAAAGCGGCGCTCTTTCCCGGGGAAACCGCCCTGCCAACCGGGGGTGAATGCCGTGCACCCACTCCAGGCCTCGGACAGTTTTCATAACTTACCCCCGGCGCAGCGCCAAGGCAAGTCAGGGAAACGAGCGCCGCCGCGCGATCACGCAGCCCCGGTCAGGGGCGCTGGGCGATCACCTGGTCCACCAGGCCGTACTCCTTGGCCTCGTCGGCCGTCATGAAGTAGTCGCGCTCGGTGTCGCTCTTGACCTTTTCCAGGGGCTGGCCGGTGCGTTCAGCCATGATGCGGTTCATCTGGTCCTTGGTACGCAGGATGTCGCGGGCGTGGATCTCGATGTCCGTCGCCTGGCCGCGTGCGCCGCCCAGCACCTGGTGGATCATGATCTTGGAGTTGGGCAGCGAGAAACGCTTGCCCTTGGCGCCGGCCGCCAGCAGGAAGGCGCCCATGGAGGCCGCAAAGCCCACGCACATGGTCGACACATCGGGCTTGATGAACTGCATGGTGTCGTAGATCGCCATGCCAGCCGTCACGCTGCCGCCGGGCGAGTTGATGTAGAACGAAATGTCCTTGTCGGGGTTTTCGCTCTCCAGGAAGAGCAGCTGCGCCACCACCAGGTTGGCGGTCTGGTCATTGACCTCGCCCACCAGGAAGATGATGCGCTCCTTGAGCAGGCGCGAATAGATGTCGTAGGAGCGCTCACCGCGTCCGGACTGCTCGATGACCATGGGGATCATGCCCAGGGCTTGTGTATCCAGTGAACTCATTTTTTCTCCAGTCAGGGGCGTACTGTACCCAGAAATGAAGTGGGGCTTGCGCAGCAAAGCACAAGCCCCTGTATCCGATCGTGCCGAACCGCCCGCAGGGAGCGGTTTCTGCACCAATCTTATTGCTGGCCCATCAGGTCGTCGAAGGACACGGCCTTGTCGACCACCTTGGCCTTGCCCAGCACGAAGTCGGTCACGTTGTTCTCGATGACCACAGCTTCCACTTCGGCCAGGCGTTGGCGGTCGCCGAAGTACCAGCGCACCACGTCTTCAGGCTTCTCGTAGCTGGCAGCCAGCTCGTCGATGTGGGCCTTGAGCTGCTCGGGCTTGGCCTGCAGCTCGTTGGCGCGCACCAGCTCGGCCACCACCAGGCCCAGGCGCACGCGGCGCTCGGCCTGGGGACGGAACACGTCCTCAGGGATCTCGGCCTTGTCGGCATCCTTCAGGCCGCGCTGCTTGAGGTCGGCACGGGCGCCTTCCAGCAGGCGGGCGATCTCGGCCTGCACGCTGGCGTTGGGCAGGTCCAGCTCGGCCTTGGCCACCAGGGCGTCCATCACGGCCTGCTTGTTGCGGGCCAGCAGGCGGAACTTGACTTCGCGCTCCAGGTTCTTCTTGATGTCGGCGCGCAGGCCTTCCACCGAACCATCGGCGATGCCCAGCGACTTGGCCAGGGCGTCGTTCACTTCGGGCAGGTTGGCGGCTTCGATCTTCTTGACGGTGACCAGGAAGTCAGCCGTCTTGCCGGCCACGTCCTTGCCATGGTAGTCGGCAGGGAAGGCCAGCGGGAAAGTCTTGCTTTCGCCGGTCTTCATGCCGCGCACGGCTTCTTCGAATTCCTTGAGCATCTGGCCTTCGCCGACCAGGAACTGGAAGTCTTCGGCCTTGCCGCCGTCGAAGGGTTCGCCGTCGATCTTGCCTTCGAAGTCCACCGACACGCGGTCACCGTCTTCGGCAGCGGCGCCCTGGGCGCGCTGGGCGAAGGTGCGGCGCTGCTTGCGCAGGATGTCCACGGTCTTGTCGATGGCCGAATCGGTCACGTCGGCCGACAGCTTCTCGACTTCGGCGCTCGACAGGTCGCCGATCTTGACTTCGGGGAACACTTCGAAGATGGCGTCGAAGGTCACCTGGCCTTCGGGAGCGCCTTCCTTCTCGGTGATGCGGGGCTGGCCAGCCACGCGCAGCTTGGCTTCGTTGGCGGCCACGGCAAAGGCTTCACCGACCTTGTCGTTGAGCACTTCGTACTGCACGGAGTAACCGTAGCGCTGGGCGACCACGTTCATGGGCACCTTGCCGGGACGGAAGCCGTCCATCTTCACGGTGCGCGCCAGGCGCTTCAGACGCGTGTCGACTTCGGTCTGGATCACGGTCAGGGGCACGCTCAGCGTGATCTTGCGCTCGAGCTTCTCAAGGGTTTCAACAGTAACGGACATGGCTATTCCTCTAAGACTCTAAGAATGTGATCGTGCTCGCTGCAGCGCAGTGTTCCGCAAGGTTTCACATGGTGGTGCGCGGGGGGGGACTCGAACCCCCACACCATTGCTGGCGTCAGGACCTAAACCTGGTGCGTCTACCAATTTCGCCACCCGCGCGGTTCAACAACAAACAAACAGGCGGCAGGGATGCCCGCCGCCTGTGTGAAATCGGTCAACCTTTGATTTTAACCTGTAAAGCAGGGCGCTCCAATTTCCGCATACACACGGCGTGCTGGGATCTACCCTGCCCCCGGCATCGCCCCTGCCTGCAGCAGGGGGATTGCGGGTGCCAGGCCTCAAGCCGCGGTCATACGCCGCTCATCCTCCGGCCGCTTCACGCGGAACCAGGCCGCATACATGGCCGGCAAGGCCAGCAGCGTGAGCACCGTGGCCACGATCAGCCCGCCCATGATGGCCACGGCCATCGGGCCCCAGAACACGCTGCGCGACAGCGGGATCATGGCCAGCACGGCGGCAGCCGCCGTGAGCACGATGGGGCGCAGCCGGCGCACGGCCGATTCCACGATGGCGTCCCAGGCCGGTACGCCCTTGGCACGGTCCTGCTCGATCTGGTCGATCAGGATCACCGAGTTGCGCTGGATCATGCCCATCAGCGCGATCACGCCGAGCAGCGCCACGAAGCCGAAGGGGCGGTTGAGCAGAATCAGCGCGCCCGCCACACCGGCCAGGCCCAGCGGCCCGGTCAGGAAGACCAGCATCGCACGGCTGAAGCTGTGCAGTTGCAGCATGAGCAACGTGAAGGTGATGAACAGCATGATCGGCAGGCCGGCCGCGATGGACGCCGAGCCCTTGGAGCTTTCCTCCACGGCACCCGCCACCTCGATGCGGTAGGCGCCCTGCCCTGCATCGCGCCATTTCTTCTCGATGGCCTGCAGGCCCGGCAGCAGTTGCGCGGTCACGGTGGCACCCTGCACGCCCTCGCTCACGTCGCCCTGCACGGTGATGGCGTAATCGCGGTTCTCGCGCCACATCACGCCCGGCTCCCAGGTGAACACGGGCTTGGCGATCTGCGTGAGCGGAATCGACTTGCCCGAGGCCGTGGGCAGGTAGGCGTTGGCGATGTCGGTGATGGCATTGCGCTCATCGAGCGGTTGGCGCAGCTGGATGTCGATGAGTTTGTCGCCCTCGCGGAACTGGCCCACGGTGGTACCCGACAGGATGGTCTTGGACGCCTGGGCGATGGACTGGCTGGTCACGCCCAAGGCGCGCGCCTTGGCCTGGTCCACTTCCAGGCGCAACACCTTCACGGACTCGTTCCAGTTGTCGTTCACGCCGCGCATCTGCGGGTTCTCGCGCAGCGCGGCCTTGACCTCGTCGGCATGGCCGCGCAGCGCCAGCGGATCGGGGCCGACCACGCGGAACTGCACCGGGTAGGGCACCGGCGGCCCATTGGGCAGCAGCTTGACGCGGCCGCGCACCTCGGGGAACTCCTGGGCCAGCAGCGCCGGCAGCTTGATGCGCAGGCTCTCGCGCAGCTTCAGGTCCTGCGGCACCACGATGAACTGCGACACGTTGCTCTGCGGGAACACCTGGTCCAGCGGCAGGTAGAAACGCGGCACGCCCGACCCCACCCAGGTGCTCACGGTGTTCACGCCCGGCTCGGCCAGGAGGCGCGCTTCCACGCGCTTGGTGACCTCTTCGTTGCCCGCGAAGGAGGTGCCTTCGGGGAACCACACGTCCACGATGATCTCGGGGCGGCTCGAATCGGGGAAGAACTGCTGCTGCACCTTGCCCATGCCGAAAATGCCCAGGCCGAAGGTGCCCACCGTGAGGGCGATGGTGATCCAGCGGTGGCGCACGCACCAGGTCACCAGGCGGCGGAACAGGTTGTAGAACGGGCTGTCGAACACCTCGTGCCCGCCGGCCTCCACACCATGGTGCTCCTGGGCATGGGCCACATGGGCCGGCACCTTGAGCAGCAGGGTGCCCAGGTAGGGCACGAAGTAGACCGAGACGATCCAGCTCAGGACCAGCGCGATCACCGTCACCGCGAAGATCGCGAAGGTGTATTCACCGGTGGTCGACTTGGCGATGCCGATGGGCAGAAAGCCCACGGCCGTGATCAGCGTGCCCGTGAGCATGGGCATGGCCGTGAGCTCGTAGGCGAAGGTGGCGGCGCGCACTTTGTCATAGCCCTCTTCGAGCTTGAGCACCATCATTTCCACCGCGATGATGGCGTCGTCCACCAGCAGGCCCAGGGCGATGATCAGCGAACCGAGCGAGATCTTGTGCAGGCCGATGTTCCAGTACCACATGCCCAGGAAGGTCACGGCCAGCACCATGGGGATGGTGATGCCCACCACCAGGCCGGGGCGCGGGTCGATGTACCAGCGCTTCCACAGCGGGTTCTTGCCCGGCCGCTTGTGAAAGCCCAGGCTGATGAAGCTCACGGCCAGCACGATGACCACGGCCTCGATCAGCACCTTCACGAACTCGTTGACCGAGGTGGCCACGGCCTTGGGCTGGTCCTGCACGTTGACCAGCTTCACGCCCGCCGGCAGCAAGCTGCCGATGCGGTCGGTGGCGGCATGCAGCGCCTTGCCCAGCGCAATGATGTCGCCGCCCTTGGTCATGGAGACGCCCAGGGCGATGACTTCCTTGCCCTGGTGGCGCACCTTCACGGCCACCGGGTCCACATAGCCGCGCTTGATCTCGGCGATGTCCCCCAGGCGCAGCTGCGCGCCCGAGGGCCCGCGGATGGGCATGGCCGCCAGGTCTTCGACCGCGTTGAACTGGCCGGCCACGCGCACCTGCACCTGGTCCAGCGGGGTCTGCACGGCGCCCGCGCCCTCCACGGCGTTCTGCTGGCCCAGCTGGGCCAGCACCTGGTTCATGTCCAGGCCCAGCTGCGACAGGCGCTTTTGCGAGATCTCGATGAACAGCTTCTCGTCCTGCACGCCGAACTGCTCCACCTTGGCCACGTCGGGCACGCGCAGCAGTTGCTGGCGCACGTCGTCGGCAAAGGTCTTGAGTTCGGCGTAGCTGAAGCCTTCGGATTCGAGCGCATAGATCACGCCGTACACATCGCCGAAGTCGTCGTTGAAGAACGGCCCCTGGATGCCGGCAGGCAGGGTGTAGCGCATGTCGCCGATCTTCTTGCGCACGGTGTACCAGACGTTGGCCACCTCGCCGGGTTTGGACGAGTCCTTGATCTGGAAGATGATCTGCGACTCACCGGGCTTGGAGTAGCTGCGGATCTTGTCGGCATAGGGCACCTCCTGCAGGGTGCGTTCGAGCTTGTCGGTGACCTGCTCGGCCACCTGCTGCGCCGTGGCGCCAGGCCAGTAGGTGCGCACTACCATGGCACGGAAGGTGAAGGGCGGATCCTCGTCCTGCCCCAGCTGGAAATAGGCCGCAAAGCCCAGCAGCATCAGCACCACCATCAGGTAGCGCGTGAGCGCGGGGTGGTCGAGCGCCCACTTGGAGAGGTTGAACCCCTCTTTTGGTTGGATCTGGCTCATGGCGCCCCCTTACTTCGCCGCCGCAGGGGCTGCGGCCGCGGGCGCATCGGTGGGAGCCGCCGGCAGGGCGGCATTGCCAGGCGCCGTCTGCGCCTTGGCCGCGGCGGCCCCTCCCGTCTTGGGCTGGTACACCGTGACCTTCTGCCCCGGCGAGAGCACATGCACGCCGGTGGACACCACCTGCATGCCGGGCGCCAGGCCGCCGGCCACCACGGCATCGTTGCCGTCGGCCGTGGCGATCTGCACCACCTGCGACTTCACCGTGCTGCTGGCCGCGTCGTACACCCACACCGCCGTGGCCTGGCCCTCCTGGCGCAGCGCGCTGGTGGGCAGCTTGATGGCGGACACGCCGGCATGGCTCAGGGCCTTGGGCCGGGCATAGACCGTGGCGCCCAGCGGGGGCACTTCACTGCCCTCGATGGCCACCTTGACCTGGAAGGTGCGCGTGGCCGCGTCGGCACTGGCCGCCACCTCGCGCACCTTGCCGGCCAGCTCGGCACCGCCCGACCAGCCGCGCACGGCCACATCGGAGCCCACGGCGATCTGGGCCACCTTGTCCTCGGGCACCGCGAACACCACGTCGCGTGGCCCGTCCTGGGCGATGCGTACCACGGGCGTGCCGGCCGCAACGACCTGGCCCGGCTCGGCTTCGATGCCGGTGACCACGCCCGACACATCGGCCACCAGGCGCGTGTAGGTGGCCTGGTTGCCTTGCGAGGACAGTTGGGCGCGCGCCTGGTCCAGCGTGGCCTGCGCGGCCTTCAGGGTGGCATCGCGGCGCTCCAGCTCGGCGCCGCTGATGAAGTTCTGGTCCTTGAGTGTCTGGTAGCGCTTGTAGTCGGCGGCCGCCAGGTCACGCTGCGTGGTGGCCGAGGCCAGCTGCGCGCGCGCCGAATCGGCCGCCAGTTGGTAGTCGCGCGGGTCCAGCTGCGCCAGCACCTCGCCGGCCTTCACACGCTGGCCCAGCTCGGCCTGGCGCTGCACGATCTTGCCCGCCACCCGAAAGCCCAGGCGCGATTCGACGCGGGCCCGCACCTCGCCCGCATACTCCACCTGCGACTGCAGGGCGCCCACGCCCACCGTCATCAGCTTGACGGCGCGCACCGGCTCCTCGGGCGGGGCCGGCCGGGAGCAGGCGGCCAGCACCAGGGCCGAGGCCGCCAGCAACAAAAACCTGGATGGCCGGTGAACGGGCCGCGAGGCGGAGGGTGTGCGCATGGAAAATCCGGTGAATGAAAAAGCCGACACGGAAAACAGCCAGCGCACCGCCCCACAGCCCCAGGCTGCGTCAGGGTAAACACTGGCACCAACAAGTTACTGACTGACTGGTTAGTAATCTATGAGAAACGCCCCCGCCTTGTCAAGCGACAATCACGGCCGTGAACCCTAACCCGCCCTCTTCGACCGCCGCCCCCGCGCCCCCGGCCGCCCCCGCCTCGCAGGGCGCGCCCGCACTGGCCCCGCCGGTCACGCACTACGAGAACTTCCCGGTCGCCTCGCTGCTGTGCCCGCCGCACCTGCGCCCGGTGATCGCAGCCATCTATGCCTTCGCACGCACGGCCGACGACATCGCCGACGAGGGCGATGCCACACCCGCCCAGCGCCTGGCCGACCTGGCCGCCTTCGACGCCGACCTGCATGCCGTTGCCCAGGGCCGCGCGCCCTCAGCGCGCTGGGCCGATGTGTTCGTGCCGCTGCAGGCCGTGCTCGTGAGCCACCGCCTGCCCGTGCCCCTGCTGGCCGACCTGCTCAGCGCCTTCGCCCAGGACGTGGAGAAGACGCGCGATGCCGAAGGCTACGCCGACCGCACCGAGCTGCTGGACTACTGCCGCCGCTCGGCCAACCCCGTGGGCCGGCTGCTGCTGCACCTGTACGGTGTGGACGGCGACGAGGCCCTGGCACAGAGCGACGACATCTGCACCGCCTTGCAGTTGGCCAACTTCTGGCAGGACCTGAGCGTGGACATCCCGCGCGGGCGCCACTACCTGCCGCGCGAAGACTGCGCCACCCATGGCGCCTGCCAGGCCGAGCTGCTGGAATTGCGCAGCAACCCGCAGAATGCCCGCCTCATCCTCGACCTGGCCGCCTGGGCCCGCGCCAGCATGCTGCGCGGCGCCCCGCTGGTGCACCGCCTGCCCGGCCGCGCCGGCTGGGAGCTGCGCCTGGTGGTGCAGGGCGGCCTGCGCATCCTGGACAAGGTGCTGGCCTTGAAGGGCGCCAGCCTGCACACGCGCCCCCGGCTCAATCCCTGGGACTGGTGCGTGATGCTGGGGCGGGCGCTGGTGATGTAGCCCTCGCCTCCAGCGCTCGGGCACACTCGCAGGCATACATACCGAACGACCGCGAACGCGGCACCTGCACACTACCTGGGGAGGGCCCGCTCCTTGTCTTACAAGCATCTCTTCAAGGTCCTCCAATGGGGGCTGATCCTCTTTTGCCTGGGTTTTGCCATCGTGGGCGGCGTGGTGGCCGAGCACGCACTGGAGCTGCTGCAATGCCAGCCGCACGCCGACCCCGCGCTGCGCAGTTGCTCCTGGGTGGGCAATGTGCTGGGTATGCGCCTTGTCCCCTTCCTCACGGCCGGCGGCGTGGCCGACTACCCCTTCGTGCTGCTGCGCAACTTCTGGGCGCTGATCGCCGTGTGGATTCTGGCCCTGGTGGCACTGCGCAGCGCTGAACGCAACGCTGCCAGCGCCGCAGCGGCGGCGCCGGGCAGCAGCCCGCCCGCCCACCCTGGCGTCACCAGCGCCGACGTGGCCCGATGGGCGGCACGTGCGGGCTTCTGGGGACTGCTCCTCGGGCTCGCCGGGTTCTGCATCGCCTTTGGCACACCCATCCTGGGCAACCAGGTGGCCCGGGAGGTGCTGGGCGCACTGGGTTGCTCACCCGGCACGTTCGACCCCTTCTCCTCGCCCTGCATGGCGGCCCCAGGCTTCTGGACGCACCGGTTGGCGCTCTACGTCATCCCGCTCGCGGGCCCACTGCTGGCGCCGCTATGGCTGGTGATGGCATTCTGGGATGTGCTGATCGTGTGGATGCTGCTCACGGCCGCGGCGTACTTTGTGCAAAACCACCTCGCCCGCCAGCGGCCTGGCCGCTGAGCCCCACGACTCAGGCGGCGTTGAGCCATTCGCAAAAAGCCCGCGAAGCAGCATCCTGCGCGGCGCGCGGCGAGAGCATCCAGTAGTACTTCTTGTCGCCCGAGAGCAGCCCCGGGAAGGGCATGGCCAGCAGCCCACTGGCCAGCGCCTCGCCCAGGAAACGCGGGTTGCCCAGCGCCACGCCCAGGCCCTGGATGGCGGCCTGCACGCTCAGATGGGCATGGTCGAACACCAGGTCGCCCGCGGGCTCGATGCCCTCCATGCCCGCCTCCTGCAGCCACTGCTGCCACACCAGCGGGGTGGAACGGCTGTGCAGCAGCGTGTGGCGCGCCAGGTCGCCGGGCTGGTGCACTGCCTTGCCGCCCGCCAGCAGCGCGGGGCTGCACACGGGCGTGAGCACATCGGGCAGAAAGATGCCGGCGCTGATGCCGCGCCAAGGCGTGCGCTGCTGCAGCAGGGCCAGCTCGCCATCGGCAAAGCAGCGGATGGAGACGTCGTAGTCTGCCGGTTCGAAATCGAGGTGGCCCACGGTGGTGACGAGCTGCACGTCCAACCCCGGCATCTGTGCGCAAAAGGCTGCCAGGCGCGGGATCAGCCACTGCGTGGCGAAGGTGGAGGTGGCATTCACCGCCAGGGTGTTGCGCCGTGTGGGCCGCTCGATGCCCGCGGTGGCCTGGGCCATCAGGTCCAGCGCACTGCTCAGCCCCGGCAGGTAGGCCGCCCCCGGCGGCGTGAGCGCCAGGCCCCGCCCCTCGCGCTGCACCAGGGCCACACCCAGCCACTCCTCCAGCGCCTTGATCTGGTGGCTGACGGCGCTTTGCGTCACGCTGAGTTCGCGCGCGGCCTGCGTCACGCTGAGCAGGCGGCCCGCCGCCTCGAAGGCGCGCAGCATGTTCAGCGGCGGCAGGCGGCGCGGCCCGCCGATGGCGGTGGATCCCGATTTGGCATGAGCTGATTTCATGGGTGTGCAAATTATTATCGATAGTCACCGGCACTGCCAGTGCGTAGCATCGGTTCCATGCAAGGTCACAACTGGTTAGATTTGCTCATTGTGTGCCGGGCCGTCGACCTGGCAGGGCCGCGCCCCTCTCGGGAATGCCCGCCCCCATCGGCGCCCCCTGCCTCGGCCACCGGCCAGGCGGCGGCGCATGCCACGCGCGTGGCCTTCTTCATCAGCGGCCTGGCCATGGCCGCGTGGGCGCCGCTGGTGCCGTTCACCCAGGCCCGCCTGTCCATCGGCGAGGCCACGCTGGGCCTGCTGCTGCTGTGCATGGGCGCCGGCTCCATCGTCTCCATGCCGCTGGCGGGCGCGTTCAGTGCGCGCTGGGGCTGCCGCCCCGTGCTGGTGGCATCCGCCCTGCTGGCCAGCCTGGCGCTGCCGCTGCTGGCCCTGGTGCCCAGCGCGCCCTGGCTGGGGGTGGCACTGTTCCTGTTTGGCGCCGGCATCGGTGGGCTGGGCTGTGCGGGCAACATCCAGGCCGTTCTGGTGGAGCGGGCCTGCGGCCGGCCCATGATGTCGGGCTTCCATGGCCTGTTCAGCCTGGGCGGTGTGGCGGGGGCCGGCGGCATGACCGCGCTGCTGAGCGTGCTCGGTGCATCGCTGTGGCAGGCCACCAGTGCCGTGGCGGCCTTGGTGCTGGCGCTGCTGGCGGCAGCCGGGCCGCATTTTCTGGCCCGGGGCAGCGTACAAGGCAGCGCACCCAGGGGCCCGGCCTTCGCGCGCCCCACGGGCGTGGTGCTGTTCATCGGCGCACTGTGTTTCATCCTCTTTCTGACCGAAGGCGCCATGCTGGACTGGAGCGCCGTGTTCCTCTCCCAGGTGCAGGGCCTGCCCGCCGAGCGCGCCGGCCTGGGCTATGCGGTCTTCGCCACGGCCATGACCGGGGGGCGCCTTGCGGGCGACCGCTGGGTGCAGCGCGTCGGCCCACGGCGCGCCGTGCTCGCAGGGGCCGCACTGGCGGCCGCCGGCCTGGCGCTGGCCACGCTGGCGCCCCATTGGCCGCTGGCCCTGCCCGGCTACGCCCTGGTGGGCCTGGGCTGCTCGAACATCGTGCCCGTGCTGTTCTCCCTGGCAGGCCGGCAGCGCGCCATGCCGGAAAGCCTGGCGGTGCCGGCCATCGCCACCATGGGCTACGCCGGGGTGCTCATGGGCCCGGCGCTGATCGGCTTCGTCGCCCACGGCACCAGCCTGGTGGCCGCCATGCTGGTGCTGGTGGCGCTGCTCGCGGGTGTGGCCGCCAGTGCCCGGCGCCTGGGCGCCGTGGATTGACGGAACCCCGACGCCGCACCGGAGTCACACCCCCATGGCTACCGATGGCAGCACCACCGCCCCGCCCGCCGCCACACCGGCCAGGGCCGCCGCACCGCGCGTGGCGGTGCGCTTGCGCGTGGGCGTGCGGCACGCGGCCAACTCGCTGTGCCTGCGCATCGCAGGCCTGGGCACCGCCGCCCTCCCGCCGCCCGCCCAGGACCTGGAGCACACCCTGGCCCAGGTGCTGGCCGCCGCCGACCGCCTGCTGCGCGAGGCCGGCAGCCACCGGCACCGCGTGCTCTCGTGCGAGCTGTTCGTGCGCGAGCCCGTGCACATGGCAGACGCCAGGCGCATGCTGAGCGGCTGGATGGCCGGCGGCCTGCCCCGCCCCCAGGTGGTACCACCGGCCGTGCATGCCCATGCGCCGGTGCGGCCCCTGCCCGGCGCCACGGGCGCCGTGGCCACGCCTTTGGTGGAAGTGGCCCTGGTGGTGGCCCACAGGGCCGGCGCAGGCACGGCGCTGTAAGCGCCTGTTCAAAGCGCTTGCGGGCCGGGCTTCAGCCCAGCACTTCGAGCAGGCGGTCGAGCCCGCCTTCGTTGATTGCCACATGGGCCTGCGCGCGCACCACGGGCTTGGCCCGGTAGGCCACGGCCAGGCCGGCCGCGCCCATCATGGGCAGGTCGTTGGCGCCATCGCCCATGGCGATGGCCTGCGCGGGCGCAATGCCCATCTCGGCACACACCGCGAGCAGCTTGCATTTCTTCTCCTCGCCATCGACGATGTCGCCCCAGGGCTGGGGCAGCAGGCGGCCCGTGACGCGGCCCTGCACCACCTCCAGCACGTTGGCGCGCACCTCGTCCAGGCCCAGGCGCGCCTGCAGCCGGTCGGTAAAACAGGTGAAGCCACCGGTCACCAGGATGCAACGCAGCCCGGCCGCCTTGCAGGCACCGATGAGTTCCTGCACACCCGGGTTCAGGCGCAGCCGGTGCTCGTACACCTCATCGAGCGCCGCTTCGGGCAGGCCCGCGAGCAGGGCCACACGCTGGCGCAGGCTCTCCTTGTAGTCGCTGATCTCGCCCCGCATCGCCGCCTCGGTGATCGCCTCCACGGCCGCACGGCAGCCGGCCAGATCGGCCAGCTCGTCCACGGTTTCGATGGCGATCAGCGTGGAGTCCATGTCGAACGCGATCAGGCGGTAGTCGGACAGGCGCCGGGGCAGCGCCAGCCCGCGCACCTGCAGGCCGGGGGAAAAATCAAGCATGGGCTCAGGTCTCCAGAAATGCGGGGAAAACGACCACGGGGTCACGCACCTGCATGGCCCTGCAGACCCAGCCAGTCGATGAACTGGCGCGCCAGGGCGGCCAGCGGGCTGTCCGTGCGGTACTGGGCATACACGCCCGGGCCCTGCAGGCGCGGGCGCGCGAACAGCGGGCGCAGCCGGTCGGCGTGCACATCCTCCTGCAGCAGGCACCAGGGCACCAGGGCAATGCCCAGGTCGTTCATGGCCGCCTGCATGCACAGGAACTGGTGGTCGAACACCGGGCCCGGCAGCTGCGCCGGCACCTGCAGCCCGGCCAGGCCGAACCACTGCGGCCACGCGTCCATGCCACCACTGACCTGCAGCAGCGGGTGGCCCAGGCAGTCGGCCACGGTGTGCAGGCGGTTGTTCTGGATGAAGCGCGGCGAGGCCACGGGCAGCAGGTAGTCGTCGAGCACGCGCACACAGGTGTGCTCGGGCCGCTGCATGGGCATGCGCTGTATCACCACGTCGTTGCTGGCGTCGGCACGCTCGATGAACTGGCGCCCCATGGTGGACAGCTGCACATCCACCCCCGGCACCAGGGCCTGGAAGCCGCCAAGCCGCGGTATCAGCCACTTCATGGCCAGCGAGGGCGAGGTGCACACGCGCAGCGTGCGCCGGGCCCCCGGCGACTTGACGGCGCTGGTGGCCGCAGCAATGCGGTCCAGGCTGGCCTGCACCTCGGCGAAGTACTCGCGCGCATGGGGCAGCAGCACCACGCCGCGCGCCTCGCGCGTGAACAGCGGCTGGCCCAGGTAGTCCTCGAGGATGCGTATCTGCTGGCTCACCGCGCTGTGGGTGATGCTCAGCTCCTCGGCCGCCGCGGTGAAGTTGGCATGGCGCGCAGCCGCCTCGAAGGCACGCAGGGCCTTGAGCGGCGGGAGCACGCGCGTCGCCATGCGGCCGCCCTCAGCCCTGCCCGGGCGCCGTGCGGCGCATGCGCAAAACCATCTGGCGAACGACAAGGCGGGGCATGGGCAGCGGGGCGGCTTTCAACGCAGGAGAAAAAACAATCTCTTGCATCTTAGGGGAGGACCCCATTAGAAAAACTAACCGCATACCCCATAAAAAACCGCTGGTGGCTGCGGCACCCCGCTCCCTATCATGGCCCACCAGCGGTCACCGCCCCTCCCCCACACGCCATGGCATCCATCACCATCGACGGCATCGTCAAGCAGTTCAGCGGCCAGACCGTGCTGCAAAACCTCTCCCTGCACATCCCCGACGGTGCCTTCTACACCCTGCTGGGCCCCAGCGGCTGCGGCAAGACCACGCTGCTGCGCTGCATTGCAGGCTTCTACGAACCCGATGGCGGGCGCCTGCTGTTCGACCAGGACGACGTGACCCGCGTCTCCACCCACCACCGCGACATCGGCATGGTGTTCCAGGACTACGCGCTGTTCCCCGACAAGTCGGCCTTCGACAACGTGGCCTACGGCCTGCGCGCGCGCAAGGTGGCCAGGCCCGAGATCGCGCGCCGCGTGGGCGAAGCGCTGGAGAAGGTGGGCCTGTCGGCCCTGGCCGAGCGCTACCCCGCGCAGATGAGCGGTGGCCAGCGCCAGCGCGTGGCCCTGGCCCGCGCCCTGGTGATACGCCCGCGCGTGCTGCTGATGGACGAGCCCCTGTCCAACCTGGACGCCAAGATGCGCCTGCAGATGCGCGATGTGATCCTGGACCTGGTGCGCGAGGCCGGCATCACCACCGTCTTCGTCACCCACGACCAGGAGGAAGCCCTGGCCATGTCCGACCGCATCGCCATCATGGACCGCGGCTCCATCGCGCAACTGGGCACGCCCGAGGAGCTCTACGGCACGCCGGTGAATGCCTACGTGGCCGACTTCATCGGCTCGGCCAACGTGATCCCCGTGGCGGCCCGGCGCATGGACGAGGGCAGCAGCGCCGCCGGCACGGCCGCCCATGTGCGCTACCAGCTGGCAGGCCAGGAGCTCGACGGCGTGCAGGGCAGCCCGCAGCTTGCCGGCGACAGCGTGCTCATCGCCCGGCCCGAGGACCTGTCGCTCATGGCCCCGGCCCCGCATGTGCCCAATGCCCTGCACGGCCAGGTGCTGCGCCGCCAGTACCTGGGCTTCAAGACGGCCTACCGCATCGCGCTGCAGGGCGGCCCCGAGATCCGCGTCGAGCTGCATGCCGGCAACACCGTGGCCGACTTCCAGGCCGGCGATGCCGTGCAGGTGCTGGTGCCCGCCGACAGCCGCGTGGTGGGCGCGTGAGCCCCGCATCCACCGAAAGCAAGCCATGAAAATCAACTGGTGGCCCTGGGGCGTGCTGACGCTGGTCAGCCTGGTCCTGCTCTCCTTCTTCGTGCTGTACCCGCTGGCGGTGCTGTTCGGCAACAGTGTGGTGGACGACGGCGGCGGCTACTCGCTGGCCGCCTTCGCCACGCTGGCCCGCGACAGCCAGTACCTGCAGGCCTTCAGGAACACGCTGGTGCTGGGCTTTTCCGTCACCGCCTGCACCGTGCTGGTGGGCGTACCGTTCGCCTACATGGTGGCGCGCTACGAGTTCCCGCTCAAGAACCTGGTGGCCGTGCTGCCTATCATGACCATCGTGATCCCCGAGATCATCGTCGGCCAGTCCTGGCTGCTGATCCTGGGCAACAACGGCCTGCTCACCAACTTCTTCGCCGACCTGGGGATCGAGCTGCCCTCGTTCTACGGCTGGACGGGCATGGTCTTCTCGATGACGCTGGTGTACTACACCTACATCTACCTGGGCGTGCTGGCCGCGCTGCGCGGCTTCGACGGCGCGCTCGAAGAAGCGGGCCTGAGCCTGGGCACCTCGCCCTTGGTGACCAAGATGCGCGTGCTGGTGCCGGTGATGCTGCCCGCCGTGCTGGTCAACGCGCTGGTGGTGTTCACCCTGGTGGTGGGCAACTTCGCGCTGTCCATGCTGCTGGGCAGCCGCGTGCCGCTGCTGTCGGTGATGACCTACAACACCTTCGTGAGCGAGATGGGCGGCAGCCCCGCACTGCAGAGCGCCATGTCGGTGGTGTCCATCGCCATCGTGGCCATCGTGCTGTTCTTCCAGAAGCGCGTGGTGGAGCGCAAGATGTACACCATGACCCAGGGCCGCGCACCGGCGCCGGTGCGCGTGCGCTCGGGCGCGGCGCTGCTGTTCACCGTCGCCGTGGGCCTGGTCATCCTGGCCTCCATGCTGCCGCTGCTGATCGTGTTCGTGGGCGCCTTCACCGAGACCAGCGGCCCCGTGATGCGCTGGGGCAGCTGGTCGCTGGGCAGCCTGCAGCGCGCGCTGCAGGGCGCACCCGAGCCCATCATCAACTCCATCAAGTTCTCGTCCATCGCCACGCTGGCAGGGGTGTCCTTCGCGCTGCTGGTGAGCTACCTGACCATCAAGAAGCGCAACACCTTCACCCAGGCGCTCGACTACATCGTGGTGCTGCCGCTCACCATCTCGGGCACGGTGCTGGGCATTGCGCTGGTGCAGACCTTCAACACCGGCTGGCTCATCCTGGCGGGCAGCTCGGGCATCATGGTGCTGGCCTACACGGTGCGCCGGCTGCCCTTTGCGGTGCGCAATGCATCGTCCACGCTGTTCAACATTCCGGACTCGATCGAGGAGGCCTCCATCAGCCTCGGGGTGTCGCCCTTCATGACCTTTTTCAAGGTCATCCTGCCGGCCATGAAGGCCTCGCTGATCTCGGCCGCCATCCTGATGTGGGTGACCACCATCTCCGAGCTCTCGGCTTCGGTGGTGGTCTACACCGGCGGCCTGGAGACCATGCCCATCGCCATCTTCCGCCAGGTCGATGGCGGGCGGCTGGGCCTGGCCTCGGCCTATGGGGCGGCGCTGGTCAGCGTGATCCTGCTGCCCATCGTGGTCGCCATCAAGGTCTTCCGCATCAACCTGTTTTCCAGCAAGTAAGCCCCATCCATCTTTTCACCACCGAGAGGCCTCCCATGAAGATCAAGACCCTGTTGCAATGCACGCTGGCCGCCATCGGCCTGGCCGCCAGCCTGGCCCAGGCGCAGACCGTGGTGCTGTACTCCTCCAACAACACCGAAACCATCGAGACCGCGCTCAACGTGGTCAAGCAGAAGGCCGGCTCGCTCAACGTGCAGCAGGTCACCGGCGGCACGGGCTCGCTCATGAAGCGCATCCAGGCCGAGGCCAAGAACCCGCGCGGCGACGTGCTGTGGAGCGGCGGCTTCGGCACCATGGGCGCCTACAAGGACCTGCTGGAGCCCTACAAGTCGCCCGACCTGGCCGCCATTCCGGCCGAATTCCGCGGCCCTGGCAACCTGTGGGTGGGCACCAACCTGCATGTGATGGTGCTCATGGTCAACGAACGCCAGCTCAAGGGCCTGGCCGCGCCCAAGACCTGGTCGGACCTGATGAAACCCGAGTGGAAGGGCAAGTTCGCCATCACCGACCCGAGCAAGAGCGCCACCGCCTACATGCTGGTGTACGGCCTGCTCAAGCAGTTCGGCAAGGACGGGCTGGAGAAGATCGCGGCCAACGCCGTGGTCACCTCGTCCTCGGGCACCACGTACAAGGGCGTGGCCGCGGGCGAGTACCCCGTGGGCCTGACCATCGAGTACGCCGCGCAGGAGTACGTGGCCGGCGGACAGAAGGAGATCAAGCTGGTCTACCCCGCCGAAGGCAGCTACCTGGCGCCCGAGGGCATGTTCATCGTCAAGGGCGCCAAGAACATGGAAGCCGCCAAGACGCTGTACAACGGCCTCCTGAGCAAGGAGGTGCAGGAAGCCCTGCTGGTGAAGAACTTCCGCCGCCCCACGCGCACGGACATCGCGGTTTCCAAGCTCACTGCGCTGCCCGACCTCAAGGCGATCAAGATCTTCCCTCTGGACCAGGACAAGGCCTCGCAGGAGTACGAGCAGCTCGTGGCGCTGTGGAACCTCGCTGTCACCAAGGCACGCTGAAGGCGCGTGCGAGTGTAAGAAACATTCATGGGCGGCAAGCCCGGCCAGCGACTCGCATCCCCATGGCGACGACGACCGCCTCAAAAGCCTGGACTGCTATCCAATCCATAGCAATCAGGATCTTGCAGATGCCAGGAGGCTGTTGGGCGAGGGCCCTCAGGGATAACGCCCGTACCGGGACCCGGCCGCGGGGTTAGCCTTGGCACCACGCCCGCACCAAGAATGCAGGCAGTGCGAAGACGCATGCTGTCTTGACCATGATCGCCCAGCCAGCGATGGCGCCACCCGCGCCATCGCTGCCTTGCGCAGGCCGTCGGCATGCGGCCTTCGCTGTCCACGGAACCCACCGGTATCCCATTGAAGGCACAGCATCCATGTCCGTCAGCGTTTTCGACCTCTTCAAGATCGGCATCGGCCCCTCCAGCTCGCACACCGTGGGCCCCATGATCGCTGCGCGCCAGTTCGCCTGCCACCTGCAGGCCACGGTGGGCCTGGCGGCCGTGCACGGCGTGGTGGTGGAGCTGTTCGGCTCGCTCTCGGCCACGGGCGTGGGCCACGGCACCGACACCGCCGTGCTGCTGGGCCTGGCCGGGCATGAGCCCGAGCACATCGACCCCGACCAGATCGCGCCCACCATCGCGGGCATCCGCACCGGCCGCAGCCTGGCCCTGCTGGGGGTGCACAGCGTGCCCTTCGTGGAAAAAGAGCACCTGCTGTTCCGCCGCAAGAGCCTGCCGCTGCACCCCAACGGCATGGCCTTCCATGCGCTGGACGCCCAGGGCGTGAAGATCGCCGAGCGCGAGTACTACTCGGTGGGTGGCGGCTTCGTGACCGATGCGGCGGGCGAGCGTGTGCTCAACGGCAGCGCTGGCGCCGCAGCCGGCACCGCAGGCCACGGCCAGGGCCTGCCCCACCCCTTTCGCACCGGCGCCGAACTGCTGGCCCAGTGCCAGGCCACCGGCCTGTCGGTCGCAGCCCTCATGGCCGCCAACGAGCAGCACTGGCACAGCGCTGCCGAACTGCGCCGCCGGCTCCTGGCCATCTGGCACACCATGGCAGGCGCCGTGCAGCGGGGCTGCGCGGCCACCGGCACCCTGCCCGGCCCCATGCACGTGCGCCGCCGCGCGGCCGAGCTGCACAAGAACCTCAAGGCCCAGCCCGAGGCCGCGCTGCGCGACCCGCTGTCCATGCTGGACTGGGTGAACCTCTACGCCATGGCCGTCAACGAGGAGAACGCCGCCGGCGGCCGCGTGGTGACCGCCCCCACCAACGGCGCGGCCGGCGTGATCCCGGCCGTGCTGCACTACTACGTGAACTTCCTGCCCGGCGCGAACGAGGACGGCATCGCCACCTTCTTGCTCACCGCGGGCGCCATCGGCATCATCTACAAGGAAAACGCCTCGCTCTCGGGCGCCGAGGTGGGCTGCCAGGGCGAGGTGGGCGTGGCCTGCTCCATGGCCGCAGGCGCCCTGGCCGCCGTGATGGGCGGAACGCCCGAGCAGGTGGAGAACGCCGCCGAGATCGGCATGGAGCACAACCTCGGGATGACCTGCGACCCCGTGGGCGGCCTGGTGCAGATCCCCTGCATCGAGCGCAACGCCATGGGCGCCATCAAGGCCATCAACGCGGCCCGCATGGCACTGCGCGGCGATGGCCAGCACGTGGTGTCGCTCGACAAGGTGATCAAGACCATGATGCAGACCGGTGCCGACATGAAGATCAAGTACAAGGAAACCTCGCGCGGCGGGCTGGCGGTGAACGTGGTCGAGTGCTGAGGCAGGCCAGGTGCCGGGCCCTACGCCGGTAGGGTTCCCAGGGCCCTGCCAGGCCCACAGAATCGGGCTTTTTGCCATGTTCACACTGCTTCTTGCCCGCGCGCCCTCCACTTCGCTCGCATGCCTGCCCCTGCTCGCCCTCGCCGCCCTGAGCGGCTGCGGCGGCGGCAGCGATGACCCCCAACCCGACGTCGCCCTGCTGGAAGGCGACTGGCAGCACCAGCGCTGCAATGCCGTCGAAGGCCAGGGCGAACGCAGCTTCATGCGCCTGAAGCGGGAAGACGGCACCCACTTCACGCTCCAGTCGGGCGCGCTGCGCTATGCGAACGGCGATTGCAGCGGCAACGCCACGGTGCAGCTCAGCGCCCCCGGCCAGCCCGTGCAGTTTGTGGCACGCCGCAACGCCAGCACCGCCGCGCTCACCATCTTCTGGGCCAACTGGGCCTACGAACCCGCCACCAACCAGCCCAGCAGCCTGTGGGTGCGCCAGGGCGATTTCCTGTGCCAGTCGTTCTATGCCCCTTCGCCCCGGCCGCCCGCAGCCCCCACGCTGCCCCAGCCTGCAGTGGCCAGCACCAGCGCTTTGGGCCCGAACGACGAGTACAACGTGGAGCGCATCGTGCAGCAGACGGACACGTCCCTGCAGGGGCGGTTCTGCCACGCCCGCACGCCTGGGTGAGCACGGGCCGTACCGCTGGGCGCTGGGACCACCGGGCCCATGCGGCAAGCCTGCCCCGCCCGGCAAGGCGCCTACTGGACCTTCTCGTACACCGCTGTATTGCCCGTGCGCGACGAGCGCAGCTTGAGTTGCCGCCGGTCCGCAGTCGGCACCAGCAGCAGCGGCAGCGTCTTGCCGCTCGGAAGCACGAAGGACGCTCGCACCCCCTCGTCCTGCACGCCGTACATGCCCTGCGTGTGCCGGCCCTGGGAGGAGATGTTCACCACCTCGCCGCCCTTGTGAAACTCCAGGAAGTCCTTGGTGCTGCCGTCGGGGTCGAAGGCCAACTCCCAGCGCCCCAGCAGCCATCCCGGGGACTGCTGCGCAAAAGCGCCCGCACCCGACAAGGCCATGCAGGCCAACGCGGCAGCCGCAACGCGGCGAGGAATCCGTTGAAGAAGGTTCATTGCCCTGGCCCGACTCTGTAAAAGCAGCGAATGTACCGGTACATTCACACCGTGCCATCACACCAATGGGGGGCCACAGATGTCCAACAGCCAGTTCGCCTTTCTCCCACGCAGCTCCGTTCCCGACCGCGCGGCGCTGCAGGCTTCGCTGGACCGGCTCGGCTTCGATGTGAAGCTGCACCCGGACTTCACGCGCTTCGACGACTCGGGTTTCCTGCCCTTCACGCTCAGCGGCGACGAAGGCCCGGGCTTCGAGATCCACTACAGCGCAGCGCAGGACGTGGTGGGCGACGACGACGACTTCGCCGCCATGGCCGATGGCCGCGACTACTGCATCACCATGACCTGGGGCGGCCGCATGAAAGACCTGGCCTGCGTGATGATGGTCAGCTGCGCACTGGCCCGGGATTTCGATGCGGTGGTGTCGTATGAGGGCGAAGAGCCCCAGCCGCTGGAGGACATGCTGCACACGGTGCAGGTGGCGCTCAAGGAAGGGGCGAAAGAGAAATAGCCAGGCGGTCCGCCCATCGCAGTTGCAGGTGCGGGCCCGCACCTGCTGCACCTAACCGAACGTCCTCTTGGGCACCTGCCGTGCCAGTTCCGTGAAATGGCCCACGCTGCCCCATGCGGTGCGCGAGCCCACCACGTACAGCCGCGACTTGGCGCGCGAGGCCATGACGTTGAGGATGTTGGGCACGCCGCCCGCCCACTGGCGGGCGCCCTTCTCGCCCGCCATGGGGGCGCCCAGCACGGCGATCACGGCTTCGGCTTCCTTGCCCTGGAAGGTGTGGATGGTGCCCACGCGCTCGTCGAGCCACTTGCGCGCATCGACCCCGAAGAGCTCGAACAGCTGGGGCTCGGCGCGCAGCAGCAGGCGCATCTCCTGCGCCACCACACGGAAGGGGCAGATCACGTAGATGTCGGGGTTCTGCACGCCCGCGCGGGCCAGCTTGCGCAGCATGCGCATGACCACCTGGCCCTCTTCGGCGCTCCACTTGGGGGCGCTGGCCGTGGAGCTGGTGTCGGGGTCGAACCAGGCCGAGGGGCCCAGGATGTCGGCGACATCGCCCACGCTGTCGGGTCCCATGGCCGGCACCATGCGGTTGTCGTAGGCAATGGCGTTGGAGACACCGAACATGGGCTCCTGGAAGCGGCGGCGCACCAGCAGCGGCAGGCCCACGGTGCGCGTGCCCTCAGGCGTGCGGAAACGGGCCTGGAGGGTGCTGGCGCTGTCGGCCAGGGTCTGCACGGAGGCCTGCGGTGCGCACCAGAGGCTGCGGTCCACGCGCTGCTGCAGCGAGATCTGGTTGACCAGGTTCTCGGGAATGGTCACCACGGGCGGAATCTGCAGCGTATCGCCCACGATGACCGCGCGCCGCGCCCGCAGGATCGCGCCCACGGCCGCCTGGGGCGTGGCCTGCCCGGCCTCGTCGACCAGCAGCCAGCCGAACGATGCCGCCGGCAGATCCCCCAGCATGCGGTGGACGGAGGCAAAGGTGGTGGACACCACGGGCACCACCAGGAACAGGCTGGACCACAGGTCCGGCAGCAAATTGCGCCGGGCCGCATCGGGGAAGGTGCCCGACTGCAGGGCCGCCATGAGCACCCCCAGGTTGTGCTCCATTTTGTGCGCGGCCACGGTGACGAAGGCCTTGTGCACGTCGAGCGCGGCGACGAACAGTTTTTCACGCTGCTGGTGGATCTGGTCGTCGAGCCAGGGCACGGCCAGGTTCCAGGCCTCGTGGCCACGGTCGAAGAAGGATTCGTCGACGAAGCGGTCGCCGATGCGGGCATAGGCCTCCCGGAGCTGGGCGCCCAGATTCTCGACCTCCCGCTGCGCTGTCTCGAGCTGGGCATTGGTGAGCCCCAGGTCCTCGGCAAAGCTCTTTTGCCGCTGCGCGGCGGCCTCCAGCTCGGACTGGGCCTGCGCCTCGGCGCGCACGGCCTCGCGGTGCACGCCCTCGCGCACGGAGGCCTCCGACATCCAGCGCCGGAACGCCTCCGAGACAAACACCCGCGCCGAGACACCGGGGCGGGCTGCCTGCAGGGCCTGCAGTTCGCGCTCGGCCGCCACGACGGCCGCGCGGGCCTTGCTCGAACCCTCGATGGCCAGGGCATAAGCCGCCGCCGCCGTGCTCAGGGAGCGGGCGACGGTCTTGTGCCGGGTGTACAGCTGGTTGACTTCATCGCGCAGCCGGGTCAGGCGGGGCGCCAGGGTGCGCGCTTCTTCCAGCCGGGCCAGGATGCCCTCGACCGAGTGCTTGAGGTCGATGAAGGACTTGCGGGCGCGCCTCCATTGCTGCATCGCAGCATCGCCGCTCAGCGGCCGCTCGGCAGCGACGATGCGGGGGGCCACCATGCGCGGCGGCTGGCCTTCGGCCGCGGGCTCCGGCCGCGACACGTCCAGCCCGCGCGCCGCCTTGAGGTAGGTGGAAAAGCCGAAATCCTCGTGCAGCCAGAAGCGCTGGCGAAAATCCCGGCGGTTGCGGCTGTTGCCCAGGGCGGCCGCCATCAGCCCCCAGGGATGGTCGGCCGGGTCGGCGGGGAAGTTCCGCTCCTCGCCGTACAGAAGGGCCCGCGCGGTGGCGGCAAAGTAACGCGGGCCGGGCTCGATGCTGCGGCCGGAAGGCAGTTCGCGGCTGACGTTTTCCACCGCCTTGTTGTTGCTCGATGCGACCAGCACCTCGAAGCCCTTGATCCGCGGATCCAGCCCATGCAGGTGGAGAAATTCGCCATCGCCCACCTGGAACCTCTGGCCCGTGGGGATGAAGGCCTTGTTCGGATCGTCGAACTCCGCCAGCCGGGCCGCGCGGCTCTCCACGCAGTGGGCCACCAGGTCGCGCAGCAAGGTCATCTTGCCAGTGCCGGGCGGGCCATTCACCGCCAGGATGCCCTGCCTGTCGCCCGCAAACTCCGCGCGCGCCGCGTTCACGGCCGCCTGCTGCAGCGTCACCACCGGGTGGCTGCCCCGGCTGGGCCAGCGTGCGGGCGGAAAGCGCGCGGGGGCGATCAGCTCGGCAATGCCGGCCGTGTCCTTGAGCAGGTCGCCTACGGCCGCGGGCTTCAGCACGGACAGGTAACGCAGCAGGGCTTCGGGCGCGGCCCCGCTGTCCACCATGGCACGCGCCCTGGCCAGATCGTCGAGGTAGAACGAGTTGATGGGCGGCGAGTCCGGCGCGCCCTCCAACTTGGGGTGGCGGTACAGCCGCGCCACGAAGCTGGGCGGCAGCACATGGTCGGGGCGCAGGCCCAGGGTGGCGCACAACCAGCCATGGCTGTCGTTGATGGTCTTCAGGTCGAGCGGCAGGGGCCGGCCCTCGCCGTCCACGCGGGCCAGGCGCCGGTGCAGTTGCTCGCGCAGCAGCTTTTCGGCGTCGGGCCAGCGCGCCAGCGCGCCGGCCTTGCCGCGCAACACCGCCGGCACACCCCACGCAAAGCTGGAGATGGACACCGTATCCGGCCCCGCGAGCTGGCCGTCCTGGTCCACGATGGCCATGGCGATCGGCGCCCGGTGCCGCTGGTAGGTGCGCGTCTCTTCGTCCTTGCCGAACGAGGACAGCAGATCGGTCATGCACATTTCCATGCTGACCTCGCCCAACACCACCAGGTAGAACAACCTGAAGGGAGGCTTGTAGGACTGCTCACCGCGCTGCCACGGCAGGGGTTCGCCATCGACCCGGGCGATGGCGGCACGGTCGCCGCCGACCAGGGTTGCCGGATCGGTATAGGCCAGCGGGGCCAGCACCTCGAGCGACAACCAGGCGGACAGGATGGCATGGGCCGAGTCCGGCGCCGCATGCAGGCTCGCGGAAGACGCCGACTCCAGCGCGGCCAGGGCGTCCCGGGCCTCGCCATCACCCGCCTGTGCCTGTGCCTGCACCGCGGCCGGCACGGGCACCGACACCGGCCCGGCGGGTGCTGCGGGCACCGGCTGGCCCGCACGTGCGCCCACCGGCCGGGGCGCCACGGCGGGGAGAGAGAGGGAAAACGGTGCGCGGTCCACGGAAGTCGGCAGCCCGTTCAGCGCAGGCGGCGGGTGTGGACCGGCATGGGCCGGCGGGCGATGTTCCTGATCTGCGGCAATGGCATGGGCGACCTCCCTCGTACCCTGTGTGGCTTCGTGCGGCATGGACAGATCGGCGGTGCCCTCCCCGGCGTCAGGGCGGTTGTCTGGGGGGGAGGGCATGGCTATCCAAAAATGCGCGCAGCCGAGCATGTTACATGCGACTGGGCGCCGCTCCCAGCCCCCCTGCCGAAGCAGGGGTCTGCACCTGGTGCCGCCACACCACAAGAAGGGCCGGCCAGCAGCGCCGCGCAGACGGGTGGCAGGCCCGCATGGTCCATGCCCAACGCCAATTCTTGGTGCTACCGCCGGCCCGGGTGCCTGCCTACAGTCCACCCCATGGACCTTCACACACCCCCTCCCCCGAGCCGCCTGGCACCGCCTGAGGCCGGCGAGACATCCCTCGGCCCGGCGCTGCACCATGCCGACAGCGACGCCGACCTGCTGGCCTGCTGGCCCGTGGTGCAGCAGTTGCGACCCCGGCTGCCGAATGCCGAGGATTTCATCGCACGCGTGCACCGCATGCGCGCCGACCGCTACCGCATCCTGGCCGCATGGCAGGACCGCCACACCGCCGTGGCGCTGGGCGGCTACCGCCTGGCAGAGAACCTGGTCTACGGACGCTATCTGTACGTGGACGACCTGGTCACGCTGGACACGGCGCGCGGCGCACGCTGGGGCCAGGCGCTGATGGACGCCATGGCGCGCATTGGCGAGCAGGAGGGCTGCACCTGCCTGGTGCTGGACACCGGCCTGTCCAATGCGCTGGCCCAGCGCTTTTACTTCCGCCAGGGGCTGCTGACACAGGCCCTGCGCTTCGGCCGCCCGCTGGGAAAGGCTGCCGCATGAGCGCAGGCGCACGCATCCTGCACCTCACCTGCAGCGCACGGGCCGAGGCATCGCAGAGCACGCGCTTCTCCGGCCGCATCGTGGAGCGCCTGCAACCGGCCGAGGTCACCCTGCGCGACCTGGCCCGGGCCCCGCTGCCGCATGTGGACAGCGCCTACGCCCATGCGCTGGCGGGCCGGCCACCGGGGGATCGCGATGCCAGCGCCCTGGACACTCTGGCCCGGTCAGAGCAGTTGATCACTGAACTGAACGCTGCCGATGCCGTCGTGATCGGCCTGCCCATGCACAACTACACGATTCCCTCGTGCCTGAAGGCCTGGATCGACCATGTGTTGCGCATCCACCAGACCTTTGCGCCGTCGCCCGAGGGCAAGCGCGGCCTGCTGCGCGACCGCCCGGTGTACATCGCCGTGGCCTCCGGTGGCTTCTACACCGGCGCACGCACCAACCAGCCCGACTTCGTGACGCCCTACCTGCAGGCGGCGTTCAACACCATGGGCCTGCACACGCTGCACTTCTTTCCCCTGCAGGGCCTGGTCTTCGACCCCGAGCGCGTGGCGCAGGCCTGGAGCGAGGCCACGGCAGCGCTGGATGCCGTGCTGGCCCCCCAGGGCGCCAACGCGTTGCCTGCCTGACCCGCCTTTTTTCTTCCTCTTCTTCCTTCAGGAATCTCCATGACCCAACGCCTTGACCATTCCAAGATCGCCCCCAACGCCGCCAAAGGCTTCTATGCCGCCAGCGCCTATGTATCGCAGTGCGGGCTGCCCACCGTGTTGATCGACCTGGTCTACCTGCGCGTGTCGCAGATCAACGGCTGTGCCTACTGCATCGACATGCATTCGCGCGACCTGCTCAAGCACGGCGTCAGCATCGACAAGCTCGTGCTGGTGCCGGTATGGCGCGAAGCCAGCGCGCTGTTCGACGCCCGCGAGAGCGCCGCGCTGGCCTGGGCCGAGGTGCTGGTGCGCGTGGACCAGACGGGCGCGCCCGACGAAGACTTCGCCGCCGTCTCCCGCGTCTTCAACGAGCGCGAAGTGGTGGACCTGAGCATGGCCATCTGCCTCATGAGCGCCTTCAACCGCCTGGGCGTGGGCATGCGCCTGGTGCCGCAGGCGGCGGCTGCAGTGGCCGCCTGAGCCATCAGGGCCGGCGGTCCCCAACCAAGCCCAACAGCTGCCGGCAGTGCGCTGCGGCCTCGCCCTCGGGCACATTGGCCACGCCCAGCACCAGGCCGGCGTGGTGGGGCTGCGGGTCGGCATACCAGGGCGACAGCGGCACCGGCGCCAGGCCGTGCTGGCGCGCCTGCAGGGCCAGCGCCACATCGTCCAGGCCCGGCGGCAGGCGCAGCAGCACCGCGAGCCCCGCCGCGCGGCAGGTCGCCCCCTCGGCCCGCAGGCTGCCGAGGATGGCATCGCGCCGCCCGGCATAGAGCTGCTTCATGCGGCGCAGGTGGCGCAACAGGTGGCCGCCCTGCAGGAACTGCGCCACCGCGTTCTGCAGCAGCGGCCCGGGCGCCGAGCCGAACAGCGCCGCTGCTTCATCGAAGCGCGCCACCTGGGCGGCCGGCACCACCAGAAAGCCCAGGCGCAGCGACGGGTTGATGGTCTTGCTGAAGGTGCCCATGTGCAGCACACGCCCACCAGCATCTTGCGCAGCCAGCGCCGGCAGGGCCCGGCCGGGCGGCAGCTGCAGCTCGCCCAGGTAATCGTCCTCCAGCACCCAGGCGCCGGCCTGCACAGCCCAGCCGAGCAGGGCCTGCCGGCGCTCCACCGACAGCGCAGCCCCGAGCGGCGCCTGCTGCCCCGGCGTCACCACGGCCAGCGCCGCCCGGGGCGCAACGGCCATGCCGGCCGCCACATCCAGGCCCTGTGCATCCACCGGCACCGGCACGCAGGCCAGGCCCAGGGCCGCCAGCGTGCGGCGCGTGAGCGGGTAGCCAGGGTCTTCGCTCCAGGCCTGGCCGCGCAGGCCCAGGGCCTGCACCGCCAGGGCAATGGCCGCCGTATGCCCGCTGGTGATGTACACCTGCGCCGCGCTGCAGGCCATGCCGCGTGCCACCGCCAGGTAGGCGGCGATGGCCGCGCGCAACAGCGCCTCGCCGCGCGGGTCGGGGTAGCGCAGCGGGGCATGGGCCGATTCCCGGGCGGCGCGGGCCACGGTGCGCTCCCAGACCTTGGCCGGAAAGGCGTCCTGCGCGGGCACGCCCATCTGGAACACGCCGCTCACGCTGCGCGGGTAGTTGGCCACCGGGTCGCGCAGCACGGTGGCCGCAGGGGCCACCGCCCCAGGTGGCGGGGCAGCCACCCCATGGCGCCCCACGAAGGTGCCCGCCGCGCCCAGGGCCACGATGAGCTGTGCATCGATCAATGCCTCGTAGGCCGCACGCACCGTGCCGCGCGCCACGCCCAGCTGCGAGGCCAGGTCGCGCCAGGACGGCAGGCGCGCGCCCGGCGCCAGCCGCCCCTGGGCAATGGCGGCCTGCAAGGCCTTGCGGATCTGCTCGGTGACCGGCTCACGCGCGCTGCGGTCCACCGCCAGGTGCAGGGCAGACGCGGGTGGGGCAGAAACGGGGCGGGACAGGGTCATGGAGCGGGGGCGCGCACGCCAGGCAAGGGCACTGTGGCAACGGCTGGCCGTTGATCATGCCAGCGACCGGGCTTCACCCCAGCCAGTGTGCGCCCTGGGCCCAGCCCAGAAAGACTCGCCCATCCTCGCGCACGGGGCCCGACGCAGCTTGCGCCAGCCCCACCAGGGCGGGACGCAGCCGCACCGCAAAAGCCTGGGGCTGGGCCGCCAGTTGCTCGTGGGCCCAGCGCAAGAAGTCCTCGACCGCTTCACCCTTGCGTCCCAATGGCTCCAACATGGCCAGAAAGAACACCATCTGCCGCCAGGCATAGGCCGCGTTCTTGGTGTGCACCAGGCGGCTGTGCCAGTCCGATGCATGCACCCGCACCTGCAGCCGCTGCAAGGCCCAGGCAAAGCACTCCTGCGCCATGGGCATGAGGTGCGCGGCCATCGGCTGCTGCAGACCCAGCTGCCCCACCAGCACCGCCAGGTTGTGGGTGGTGAGCACCTGCTGCTGCTCGATGATGGTGCCGTTGCGGGCCACGCTGAACCCCTTGCCAGGCGCCGCGCCCGCACGCCGGGTGCAAAGGTCCGAAAACTGCTCCTCCAGGGAAGGCCGCTGCACCTTGCCCGTTTTCAAACGGCCAAGCCAGCTGGAGGTGACCAGCTCGGCATCGAGCTCGATACCGTAGTAGCGCGCATAGATGGTGCCTTGCACCACGCGCCAGGCTTGCAACGCGGCGCTGGCGTACTTGGCAGAAAAGCGGCCCATGAAGATCTCGGCAGCCACCTCCTCGGTCAAGGGCATGTCCCCCAAGCCGGCGGTGCGGGCCAGGGCATCCAGCTCTCGCACCAGCTTGTTGGGCAGGATGGCAAAGGGAAACGCCGTCAGCGACAGCACCACCACCTCGCGCAGTACCTGGAGCGCAGCAGGGTCCGTTGCGCCAGGGGCATCTGCCTTGCGGCGGGAATGCCGGTCAAGTGCCGCCAGCCAGGGCAACTCCTCCAGTTGCACCTGCCGCGCGAGGTTGAGCAGCAGCAGGGAGCGCCGCTGGCGAAACGCCGCATAGATCGCCGCGTAGAGCCGGCCGCAGGCTTCGTCGACCATGCCCTCTGAACGCAGGCGCGCCGTGATCTGCGGCAGCAAGGTGGCCAACACTTCGGCCGAAGTGACGACGCCAAGGCGCACCAGCTCCTGCAGCGTCGCCGCCAGGCAGCGTTGCACCTTCCTGCGCACCGACGCAGACACGAGGGTACCCTCCGGCAGGCCACTGGCCCAGGTCTCTTCCGGCTGCACCGGCAAGAGCACACCGTCCGTGTCTTCCAGGCCCTCATCCGCGGGGTGGGCACGCAGGCGCGCAGCCACCTGCCGGGCGATCTGGCGATGGCTGGGCGCATTGGCGTGGCCCCACTGCAATGCACGCTGGCGCTGGCAGGATTCCGAGGCCGGCACGCCATGGGTGGCCACGTAGCGCGCCAGCACCAGGCGCACACGCCCGGCCTCGCGGCGCGAAAAGCGCTCGGGGGTGCGCAGGCGCTGGGCCAGCAGCACCAGCAGCAAGCCCAGGCTGGTCTTGCTGCGGTGCGGGCGGCTGCACAGCGTGTGCTGCTGCTGCAACTGCTCGAAGCGCTGCAGCAGCGCGTGGGCTCGCACCTCCCACCCCTCGGGGTAGTGCTCTGCGGGCCAGCCGCCATCGATGACAAAGCCACCGGCAGGTGTGCGCTGCCAGCCCCCATCGGCCTGGCGCCGCGCGCGGGGCGGATCGCCCACCACGGTGTCCAGAAAGAGCGCCACCACTTCGTCGTACAGCGGTGTCCAGACGGTGACGGATTCCTTTTGCCGATCCACCCGCGGATTGGCAGGCGTGTCCTGCAGCTGCCTCACCGTCGTGCCCGCGTCCTGCAGATGCACACGCCGGCCTTGGGCAGGCGGCACCGTGGCCACCGGGCGGGGAAAAAAGCGCAGGCGGCTGAAGTACGGCGCCAGCGCATCCACCACCTGGCGCGCCGCATCCCCGTGCCCTTGCCGCAGCAACTGCGCCACGGCGAGCAACGCGCCCTCCTCGGGCACGTCGACGGCATAGCAGCCCGATTGCAGCCATTGTCCAAGGCGTGCCTGGCCCGGCTCGGTGAGGAACCACGCGTTCAGGGCCTCACGCGCACCGGCGTCGGTGGCGGGTTGCATGCCCAACGCCTTCAGCAAGCCATGCTCATGGGGCTGCAACGGTCCGCCGGAAAGCACGGCGCCGGTAACGAAGCCGCCGCGCACCACCTCGGGCGTGGCCCAGGCAGGCATGTCCTTGACAGGGGTGCGCTCGCCTGGCTGCAGGGTGCCCGCGACCTGGCCCAGCAGCGCGGCTGTCCAGCGCTCCACATGCCCCTGGGCCTGCAGCTGGGCTGACGGGTCGGTTTCGCGCTGGGCGCGCGACAAGGCGCGGGCCAGTTGCGCCGTGGCGTAACCGGTACCGACGGCAGGTGGTTCGGCGCCGGGCGGCCCCTGGTGCTCTGGTGTCATTCCGGTGGAGGGTGGTGTGGCGGGATCCGGGGGCTGGAGTCGAACCAGCTCCCTCTCGGTCCGGAGCCAAGCGTTCTGCCGATGAACTACCCCGGAACCATCGGCGGTATGCAATCGCTTGCCTTTTTATCACAGGGCCATGGGCGATCCGGCCCCCCCCAATGTGGCGGAATGCCGACGCTCCCAGGGCGAGAAAGTGGCAAAGCGGCCACAGCCGCCTCACAATCCGCCCACCGCCTGCCGGCCCACAAGGTTCCCTGGCGCTTTTTCATCGGGTATCCGCCTGGTTCCTTTTCTTCTCTTCTTTCCATGAAATCTGTTTCGATGCTGCGCCATGGGGCGCTGATGGCGGCGCTGTTGCTGGCCAATGCGCCCGTCTGGGCCGAAGACACGCTGGCGCGCATTGCCAGCGCCGGCGAGCTGCGCCTGGGGCACCGTGAGAAATCGCTGCCCTTCTCGTACAAGGACGCCACCAGCGGCAAGGTGCAGGGCTACACGGTGGACATCTGCCTGCAGATTTATGAAGAGATCAAGAAGGAGCTCAAGCGCCCGGACCTCAAGCTCAAGTACCTGCTGGTGGACGGCAAGAACCGCATCAGCGACGTGAAGGACAACGTGGTGGACCTGGAGTGCGGCGGCACGGCCAACACGGCGGCGCGGCAAAAGGAGATTTCCTTCAGCCACCACATCTTCGTGGCGTCCTCGGCCTTCCTGGTACGCAAGAACTCGGGCATCAAGACGCTGGACGACCTGCAGAACAAGAAGATCGCCGTGCAGGGCAAGACCACCAACGAAAACCTGCTCAAGGCCAACGAGCGCACCTTCAACCGCAAGTTCGAGTATGTGCCGGTGGAGAGCACCCTGGACGCCGTGAACGCCCTGGCCAAGGGCCAGGCCGATGCGGCCTTTGCCGACGACGCCGGCATCTGGATCCCGCTCACGCGCCTGGGCAAGTCCATGGACGACTACGTCTTCCTGGAAAAGCGCCTTTCGGTGGAGCCCTACAGTATCGGACTGCGCCGCGACGACCCCAAGTTCAAGGAACTGGTGGACCGCGTCACGCGCCGCATGATCCAGGGCGGAGAGATGACGACGCTGTACAAGAAGTGGTTCAGCGCCGAGCAGGGCACGCTGCCGATGAGCATCTTCATGAAGGAAGCCCTGCGCCGGCCCAGCGACATCGGGGTGGAACAGATCGCTTTCTGAGCGGCCTCACGGCTTGATGCAGGTCAAGCCTCCTTTCACTTCCTGACAACCGGCCAAAATTCAGGGCGCGGCGGGCCTGGGTCGCTTTATAGTCGATAGCAATAATTTGTAACTATCGAATGACGAGCACGACAGACGCATCTTTGCCGGACGGTGTGGACGCGGGCGACAGCCCCCACTACCTGCGCGCGCTGACGGACATGGCCGATGAGCGCACGGTGGTGGCTGGCGCGGCCATCTACACCGACAACGGCATCAAGCTGGTGGAAAAGGGCGCACGCATCGACAGCCGCCTGTACGACCGGCTGGTGCAGCACAAGCTGCGAGAACCCATCGACAGCCACCTGTCGGTGGAAAACCCTGTGAACGCGGAAGCCCTGGTGGCCACCGGGCAGGACCTGGCCGAGCAGGATGTCCTGTGCAGCCTGCTCTCCGAGGCCATCGGCTCGGGGGCCCGGCTGCTGGCACCGCTGCGCGCCGTCGCCCTGCCCATGCCGATTGCCTGCAAGCTCACGGTGATGCGCGACAAGCGCCCCGCGCTCTACCTGCACAGCGTGCGCATGATGATGGTGTCGGTGTTCCTGGGCCTCAAGACCGCCGAGCGCGACCTGGGCGCACTGGCGGCCGCGGCCCTGCTGCACGACCTGGGCGTGCTGCACATGGACCCGGCCTGGAACGACCCCGACTTCAAGGTGGTGGGCGTGCAGCGCAAGCACCTGGTGGCCCACCCCATCACCTCCATGCTGATGGTGCGCGACAGCAAGGCCTACCCCCCGGCCGTGGCCGACGCGGTGCTGGAGCACCACGAGCGCATGGACGGCACGGGCTACCCGCGCGGCCTCGCGGGCGCGGGCATCTCGTCCATGGGCCGCATCCTGATGCTGGCCGAGGTGGTGGCCGCCTTCTTCGAAAAGTACAGCGACATGCCGGCACAGCGCCTGTCGCTGGTGCTGCGCCTGAACCACCGCAAGTTCCCCGCCACCCTGGTGGCCCATGTGCTTCCACTGCTGCAGGAAGAGGTGGCGCGCGAGTCGGCCCTGATGCCGCTGGGCAACGACGCCCCGCGCCAGGCCGAGCTGCTGGCCGATGCCTTCATGAAATGGGACGAGCTCAAGGCCTCGCTGCCCCCAGCCATGCTCAAGGCCATGCCCCCCGGCAGCGCCTTCGCGTTCACCGAAGCCCGGCTGATGGCGCTGCAGAAGGCCCTGGTCGAAGCCGGCTCGCACCCGCAGCACCAGGCCGACCTGATGGCCCAGCTGCAGGGCGATGCCGTGGGCCTGGCCGAAGTGGCCCTGGTGGGGCGCGAGGCGATCTTCCAGCTGCAAAGCGTGCTCAACGCCTGCCACCGCCGCTGGCCCGAACTGGGCAAGCGCGCCACGCCGGGCGATGCGGCCGTGGCCAACTGGTGCGACTGGGCGAACGAGCGGCTGTAGGCGGTATCAAAAGCATAGCTGCCCGTCCTTTGTGACAGGCTGCTGACTGCCCGGCGGCCAAATCCCGCCCGCCACCGGGCGGAGCCCCAGGCATGGGACAATCGCCCCCCATGACACCGCAGCAGTACGTACAACAAAAAGCCGTCGCCTCCGGAAGCAGCTTCTATTACGCCTTCCTGTTCCTGCCGGCGCCACGGCGCGCGGCCATCACGGCCTTCTATGCGTTCTGCCGGGAGGTGGACGACGTGGTTGACGAGGTGAGCGACCCGGGCGTGGCGCGCACCAAGCTGGCCTGGTGGCAGGCCGAGGTGGCCAAGGCCTATGCCGGCCAGCCCACCCACCCCGTGATGCAGGCGCTGATGCCGCTCGCGGCCGACTACGGCATCGAGCAGCGCCACCTGCAGGCTGTGATCGATGGCTGCCAGATGGACCTGGAGCAGACGCGCTACCTGGATTTTGCCGGCCTTACCCAGTACTGCCACCTGGTGGCGGGCATCGTGGGCGAGGTCACGGCGCGCATCTTCGGCCAGACGGACGAGCGCACCACGCAGTACGCCCACACCCTGGGCCGCGCCTTCCAGCTGACCAACATCATCCGCGACGTGGGCGAGGACGCCATGATGGGCCGCATCTACCTGCCCGTGGCCGAACTGCAGCAGTTCGACGTGAAGGCGCACGAGATCTTGAAGCGCCAGTATTCGGACCGCTTCACCGCGCTGATGAAGTTCCAGGCCGAACGCGCCCACCGCACCTACGACGAGGCCCTGGCCCTGCTGCCCGACGCCGACCGCCGCGCGCAAAAGCCCGGGCTGATGATGGCCAGCATCTACCGCACCCTGCTGCGCGAGATCGAGCGCGACAACTTCCAGGTGCTGCACCAGCGCATCCGCCTGACGCCGCTGCGCAAGTTCTGGCTGGCCTGGAAGGTGCAGGCACTGGGCCGCATGTAGTCCCCCCACGGAAAGCCGCCATGAACCGCCACGCCCCCACCCGCACCCACCTGGCCGGCGCCGCCCTGCTGGCATTCGCCCTGGGCGCCTGCGCGCTGCCCCTCCCCGCGCAGGCCTTCTGGGGCCTGCTCGGCAAGGCCGCCAGCGGTGCTGGCAAGGCGGCGGGCGGTACCGCGGGCAAGGCGGCAGGGGCTGCGGGTGCGGCCGGGGCCGCTGGTGCTGCCGGCGAAGCGGCCACCGCTGCGGGCACGGCCGGAAAAGCCGCCGCCGCAGGTGCCGGGGCCGCCACGCTGGCCGATGACGCGGCCCGTGCCGGCGGCAAGGCGGCCGGCACAGCCGACGCCGCTGGCGGCGCAGCGCACGGGTTCAGCGCCGTCAATGCCGCGCTGCCGCCCGAGGTGGCCGTGTACCTGGCCAAGCCCGCTGCCAGCCTCACGGGCAGCGACACGGCCGCCATGATGGGCCTGTACCAGCGCATGGTGGCGCAAGCGGGCAAGACCGGCGATTTCAGCGTGATCGAGCGCATGCCCCAGGTGCACGGCGCCAGGACGCTGCCGCAGCCTGCCCCGCCCGTGCCCGTGCCCGTGCCGGTCAAGGCCGGTGCCACGGCGCAGCCAGCGCCTGCCGCAACCCCGCTCTCCCCATCGGCCGCCGCCGAGATGAGCCTGGCCGGGCTGCGCCTGCTGGCGCATGCCGCATCGGCCGGCCACCGCGCGGCGCAGAAGGAATTGCGCGAGCGCTGCGCCGACCCCGCCGTGCTGCGCACCGCGCCCGCCGACGTGCAGGCCGCCTGCAAGGCCGCGGCGACCAGCTCCACGGCCGCCCCCGCCAAGCCCCGGCCCGCGGCCACATGAAGGTCGCGGTCATCGGCGCCGGCTGGGCCGGCATGGCCGCAGCCATCGCCCACGCACAGGCGGGCCATGCCGTCACCGTGCTGGAGTCCGCGCGCACCGTGGGCGGCCGTGCCCGCGCCGTACAGGCCAGCTTGCCCGACGGCACGGCGGCCACGCTGGACAACGGCCAGCACATCCTCATCGGTGCCTACACCGAAAGCCTGCGCCTGATGCGCCTGGTGGGTGTGGACGCCGAGACAGCACTGCTGCGCCTGCCCCTGACGCTGCAGTTCCCCGACGGCACGGGCCTGGCCCTGCCCGACCTGGCTCCGCCCTTCGACGCCGTGCTGGGCATTGCGCGCGCACGCGGCTGGGGCTGGCGCGACAAGCTGGCCCTGCTGCGTGCGGCCAGCGGCTGGCAGTTGGGCGGCTTCCGCTGCGCGCCCACGACCTCGGTCGCGCAGCTGTGCACCGGTCTGCCGCAGCGGCTGGTGGCCGAGTTCATCGACCCGCTGTGCGTATCGGCCCTGAACACCCCGGCCCACGAAGCCAGCGGCCAGGTCTTCCTGCGCGTGCTGCAGGACAGCCTGTTCAGCGGCCGGGGCGGATCGAACCTGCTGCTGCCGCGCGTGAACCTGGGCGCCTTGTTCCCCGAGGCGGCGGCACGCTGGCTGGCCGCGCAACACCAGGGCACTGTGCACACCGGCCAGCGCGTGCAAGGCATCGCGCAGCAGGCCGACGGGCGCTGGGAATTGCAGGGCACAGACTTCCCCGGCCTCTATGACCACATCACCCTGGCCTGCCCGCCCTGGGAGGCCAGCCGCCTCGTCGCAGCAGCCACGGGGGTGCCGGCTGCGCACGATGCCGCGCGCCAGCAGTGGTGCAGCGCGGCTGACAATCTGCGCTTTGAAGCCATCACCACGGTATACGCCCACGGCCCTGGCGTACGCCTGCCGCAGCCCATGGTGGCACTGCGCAACAGCGCCGAACTCCCTGCCCAGTTCGTGTTCGACCGCGGGCAGCTCGACGGCCTGCACGGCGTGCTGGCCTTCGTGGTGAGTGCCAGCACCGGCGAGCGCTCCGTGGTCACGGACCAGGTGCTGCGCCAGGCCGGCGAGCAACTGGGCCTGCCCGGCCTGCAGGCGCTGCAGACCGTGGTGGAAAAGCGCGCCACCTTTGCCTGCACACCCGCCCTCGTGCGCCCCGGCATGCAGGTGGCCCCCGGCCTGGTGGCCTGTGGCGACTATGTGGACGGCCCCTACCCCGCCACGCTGGAAGGCGCCGTGCTCTGCGGCACGGCCGCAGCGGCACTGGCCGCCAACCCAGGGTAAACCCCGAGCATTCAAGCACCCCAAACGCTGAGGATGGGGGCCGACTGACAGCATTCCGAAAGCAGGCCCGCGCCACCATTGGCGCAGGCCATTATTTCCTTTCGAGCCGCTTCTGACGGAGACAACCCATGCATGCATTCCTTCCCCCCCACGACCCCGCTTTTTCTTCGCTGAACGCACGCCGCCGCCAGTTGCTGTCCGCCGGCGGCGCCGCCGCCCTCGCGGGCCTGATGCCCGGCATGGCCCAGGCGCAGGCCGCCTGGCCCTCCAAGTCCGTGCGTTTCGTCGTGCCCTTTGCCCCCGGCGGCAGCTCGGAGATCGTGGCGCGTTCCACCGCGGCCGAGCTGACCAAGACCCTGGGCCAGAGCGTGTTCGTGGACAACAAGCCCGGCGCGGCCGGCAACATCGCCATGTCGGAAGTGGCGCGTGCGGAAGACCAGCACACCCTGATCCTGGGCCACATCGGCACGCTGGCGGTGAACCCCTTCATCTTCGACAAGCTGCCCTACGACCCGAACAAGGACTTCAAGCCCGTGAGCCTGCTGGCCAAGGTGCCCAGCCTGTACGTGGTGCACCCCGATGTGCCGGCCAAGAACCTGCGCGAGTTCATCGCCTACGTGAAGAGCAAGCCCGGCAAGTTGAGCTACGGCTCGGCCGGCAACGGCAGTGCAGGGCATCTGGCCTTCGAATACCTGAAGATGACGGCCGACGTGTTCATGCTGCACGTGCCCTACCGCGGCACCGGCCCGATGCTGACCGACCTGCTCTCAGGCCGCGTGGATGCCTCGGCCGTGGGCGCGGCGGCCATCCTGCCCTTCATCAAGTCGGGCAAGGTGCGCTGCATCGCCACCGGCTCGGCCAAGCGCCTGCCCCAGTTGCCCGACGTGGGCACCGTGGCCGAGCAGGGCTTCCCGGGCTTCGAGATGACGCAGTGGTACGGCATGCTGGCCCCGGCCAACCTGGCGCCCGCCCACCTGGACAAGCTGGCCGCCGAGACCGCCAAGGCCGTCAAGTCGCAAGGCTCGCTGGAGCGCCTGAACGCCGACGCGGCCGAGGCCATCGGCGACACGCCCGCGCAGTTCGCGCAGTTCATCGCGGCCGAGCAGGCGCGCTGGAAAAAGGTGCTGCTGCGCGCGAAAGTGAAGCCGGATTGACCCTTTCGGGCACGGGGGCGGGATAGCATCCAGCCCACCACCATGCGCATCCTCCTGGCCGAAGACGAACACACTCTGGGCACCTGGCTGAGCCGCGCGCTGGAGCACGCCGGCATCCAGGTCGAATGGGTGACCGACGGCCGCCTGGCCGACCGCGCGCTGCAGCAGCGCGACCACGACGCCCTGGTGCTCGACCTGGGCCTGCCCGGCCTGGACGGCCACGCCGTGCTGCAGCGCTTGCGCGAGCGCGACCAGCGCCTGCCGGCACTGATCCTGACCGCGCGCGACTCGCTCGACGAGCGCGTGCGCTCACTCAACGCCGGGGCCGACGACTTCCTGGCCAAGCCCTTCGAGCTGGCCGAGCTGGAGGCCCGCCTGCACGCCCTGGTGCGCCGCGCGCGCGGCACCGAGCACCCGCGCCTGGCCTGCGGGCCGCTGGTGTACGACGGGGCGCGCAAGCAGTTCGTGCTGCACGGCGAGCCGCTGGCCCTGTCGCCGCGGGAGCAGGCAGTGCTCAGGGTGCTGGTGCAGCGCAGCGGGGAGCCGTTTTCCAAGCAGCAGATTCTGGACCGGGTGTTTTCGGATGAGGAGGATGTGCATCCTGAGGCGGTTGAGGTGTTTGTGCATCGGCTTCGCAAGAGGTTGGATGGGAGTGGGGTGAGGATCACTACCTTGCGGGGGTTGGGGTATGCGCTGGAGCAGGAGTGATGGCTTCTGCTCGTTGGCTATGGTTGCTGCATGCTTTGCTTGAGGGCGGAGGCCGGGTCTCGGCCCGGCGGCCGAGGTACTTGTTCTTTGCTTCGCCAAAGAAAAGTACCCAAAAGAAAGGCGACCCCGCTGCCCGTGTCCCCCTCGCCTGCGGCGAGGGGGCAGCCTGCGATGCTCGGTCCTGGGGTGTGCCGCAGAACTCGCTGCGTTCTTCGAACTCCGCTCAAACAGCTGCGGCAAGCATGACAACGAGGCGCGTGTCCTTCGGCACGCGCTCACCCCAGGCCCTGCGCTTCTCGGCACGGTCAGAAGGGGGTGGATACCGACACGGGCCATTGCTTCGCTCGGCCTGTGGTCCTTCGCTGCGCTCGGCTCGCCAGGGCGATTGCGCCAGTTGCGTCGGCAGCGCGCAGCGCGTAACCGACACCCGGCGCAGCTGCGAAAGCAGCAGCCGGGTGGTACCCGCTCCCCCCCCCTTCTGGCTGCGCCGAGAAGCGCAGGAGCTGGGGTGGGTGCGTGTGCCGAAGGACACACGCACTTCGTCGTCTAGCTTGCCGCAGCTGTTTGAGCGGAGTTCGCAGAACGCAGCGAGTTCTGCGGCACCACCCCAGATCCGAGCATCGCAGGTTGCCCCCATCGCCCTCCGGGCGATGGGGGACGCTGACAGCGGGGTCGCCTTTTCTTTGGTGACTTTCTTTTGGCGAAGCAAAAGAAAGTTACTGCGCCGCCGGGCGCACATCCCGGCTCCCGCCCACCGCAAAGGTACAGAGCAACCACTCGCAGAGCCATCCTCCAAACCATCCAGGGGCAACTGAGATGGCGCCCACAACACCGCCCCGCACAGGCCCCGGCAGCCCCTGGACCAGACTGCGCCGCACCAGCCTCTGGCGCCTCCTGGCCCTCCTCCTCCTCCCCACCCTCACCCTGGTCACCAGCGTAGAACTGTGGATGACAAGGCACGACGCCCTCGAAGCCGCCAACGCCGCCTACGACCGCTCCCTCCTGGGAGCCCTCAAATCCATAGACGCCAACATCTCCACCGCCTCCGGCGGCCTGTCCGCCGAACTCCCCTACACCATGCTCGAATTCTTCGAGCTCACCGCCAGCGGCCACGTGTACTTCCGCGTCGCGTCTTCCGATGGCCTGGTGGAGCTGGGCAACGCCGACCTGCCCCTGCCCCCAGGCCCCCTGGAGCCGGGCGTGCCGCGCTTCTACGATGCGGAGTATTTCGGTGAATCGGTGCGGCTGGCCGCCTACCGGCGCACCGTCGATATCGCCGACCGCGCCATACCGGCCACCACCGAGGGACAGCCCGGCAGCGTGCTCGTGCAGGTGGCCGAGAGCACCCAGTCGCGCCAGGAGTTCACGCGCCGCTTCGTGCAGCGTGCGGCCCTGCGCGATGGCCTGGTGCTGGCCCTCATGGTGCTGGGCGCTGCGGCCACGCTGGCCATTGCGTTGCGCCCGCTGTCGCGCCTGGCGCGCGGCGTGCAGGAGCGCAGCCCCGACGACATGACGCCCATTGCCGACACCGACCTGCCCGCCGACATCCGCCCGCTGGTGGCCGCCGTCAACGAACAGATGGCGCGCACCCAGGCCCTGGTGGCGCAGCAGCGGCAGTTTCTGGACGATGCCTCGCACCAGCTGCGCACGCACCTGACCACGCTGCAGATGCAGATCGACTACGCACGCCGCGAACCCGACCCCATGCAGGTGCAGGACGCCCTGGCCGCCATCGGCGGCGAGATCGCGCGCGCCACGCGCAGCACGCAGCAGCTGCTGGCCCTGGGGCGCAGCGACACCGCCGCCGTGGAGTACGCCCCTTTCGATCTGGCCGCCCTGCTGCGCAGCGTGGCGCTGGAGCTGCTGCCCCAGGCGCGCGCCAAGCAGATCGACTTCGGCATCCACACCCCCAACGCCGCCACCGCACCCGAGTTCATGGCCGTGGCCGACAGCGGCCTGCTGCGCGAGGCCGTCACCAACCTTGCGGCCAACGCCATTGCCTACACGCCCGCGCACGGCACCATCACCCTGTCGGCCGCGGGCGATGCCCTGGGCTGGAGCGTGAACGTGGAGGACAACGGCCCCGGCATGGCGCCCGAGGAGCGGGCCGCGCTGGGCCAGCGCTACCGGCGTGGCTCGCAGGCGGCGGCCGGGGGCTCGGGCCTGGGGCTGGCGATTGCGCGCTCCATCGCCGAGCGGCACCGGGGCGCACTGCGGCTGGAGGCGCGGCCCGGCGGCCCAGGTCTGCTGGCGATATTCTGGTGGCCCAAGCCATGACGATCCCCATGCACGTCCTCAGCGACCCGCTCTCGCGCCGCCATGCCCTGGCGGCCCTGCTCGGCAGCCTGGCCACCGGTGCGCGGGCCACATTACAGGCCGATGCCAGCACCGCCCCCGGTGAGTGCATCGCCCCCTCCAAACCCGGCGGCGGCTTCGGGCTGACCTGCGGGCTTGCGGCCGACGCCATACAGGCCGTGCGCCCGGGCCGCACACCCTTGCCCACGCGCTTTCTGCCGGGCGGCATCGGCGCCGTGGCCTTCGACCAGGTGGCCACAGGGCGGCTGGGCGGGCCGGGCACGCTGGTGGCATTCTCCAGCGGCTCGCTGCTCAACATTGCGCAGGGCCGCTTCGGCCCCCACCCGGTGACTGCCGTGCGCTTCATCGCCACGCTGGGCACGGACTACGGCGTGATCGCCGTGCACCGCGATGCCCGCTGGCAGAACCTGGCGCAGGTGACTGCGGCACTGCAGCGCGACTCGGCGCGCGTGGTCTTCGGCGCGGGCGGCACCATCGGCAGCCAGGACTGGATCAAGGCCGCGCAGCTGGTGCGCGCGGCCGGGCAGGACCACCGCAAGATGCGCTTTGTCGCCTTCGAGGGCGGGGGCGAGGCACTCAAGGCCCTGAAGGGCGGGCACCTGGACATCTTCACCGGTGATGCCGCCGAGGCCCTGCAGGCGGCAGCCCAGGGCCTGCCCCTGCGCATCCTGGCCGTGCTCGCACCCGAGCGCCTGCAGGGCCAGCTCGCCGGCCTGCCCACGGCACGCGAGCAGGGCATCGCCCTCACCTGGCCCACGGTGCGCGGCCTGTACATGGCGGCCAACACCCCCGAAGCCGCCGTGCGCGCCTGGACCAGCGCCTTCGAGCAGGCCCTGGCCGCACCGGGCTATGCGGCCCTGTGCAGCCGCTACGGCCTGTACCCCTTTGCCCGCACGGGCGCGGCGCTCGACGACTTCGTGCAGCGCAGCCTGCAGGACTACCGGCGCATGGCGCAGGACCTGGGGTTGCGCACCTGGCCGCGTTGATCCCTGGTCGCACTGGCAACCCGTTCCTATTCATCCTCCGCCTGGCCATCGTCGCGCAGCCGGCGATCCAGCTTGCCGCGCAGCGACTCGGTGTCTTTCAGGAACTGGTCGACGGGCACGGCGGGGGCCACGCGCAGGCCTGGCGGGAACAGGCTGCTCATGTACAGCTTGTTCGACAGGCGCATGTTGTTGAGCCACTGCGCACCCAGCCACGACGGCAGTCCCAATGCAACCAGCGCAGCCAGCGTCCAGGCCAGACCCACGCGGCGGCGCGGCAGCACCGTGGACAGGTGGGCATACAAGGCCACCGCCAGCAGCAGCGCCACCAGCACATTGGCAAACCGCGAAAAGGATTCCAGCGAGAAACTGAACGCCGCGAAGTTCGCCACCAAGTGCACCGCATCCACCGCCAAGGCGGCTGTGCAGGCGATGCGCACATGGCGCCAGAACCGAAGCTGGCCGCCGAACACTTTGCTGGCCACCGCCCATGCGCCCGACCAGACGCCCAGGCTGGCCAGCAGGCCAAGCAACAGGCCAGGAACCGACTTCAGGTACTGCGACGCGTCCCGGGCCTCCAGCCACGCCGATCCCAAGGCCGCCGCCAGCACCAGCACCATGAGCGCTGCCGTGGTGGCCACCATGCTCCACGGAAACTGGGGCAGCGCCTGTTCTTCGGCGATGGGGGCATCGGCCAGGCGCAGCGCGATGTGGGTGTGGCCCAGGTCAATGGGCGTGCCGCCTGGCCAGTCGAAGCGCTCGCCCTGGGCGTAGTGCTTGCGCTGCAGGCGCGCGCCATTGCGGGTGTGCAGGACCTCCACCTGGACCGTGCGCGGTGCGTCTTCCAGGCGGCCGATGCGCAGGTGCGCGGGCGCGACGAACGGATCGTCCAGCACCAGGTCACAGTCCAGGCCCCGGCCCACCGTCACGGGCCAGCGGGTGATGGGGGCACGTGCCAGCAGCGCGCCGTGGCGGTCAAAGGCTTCGATAAGGCCGAGGGTGGGCATCATGGCGCGGCCTCCCAGCGAAACGCCTTGAGGTAGTGGCTGGCCAGCTTCATGCCGTTGTCAAAAGCGATGCCCTGCACATCCAGGCGGCCCAGGATGCCTTGCGTGGGCTGGTTGACCGAGGCCGTCAGCACGGTCATGTTGTACAGGCCGGGCAGTTTGCGGTAGGCCGACATGCAGACCACCGCCCGCAGCGGCAGGCTGCCGGCGTCGACAAAACGCTCGCTGCATTCAACGGCCGTCTGGTGGCGGTTGCCACGCGTCTGGAAGCGCTCGTTGGCAAAGCTTTGCGAGAACACCCGGGCAAACCGCGCCGCGCCCAAGGTGGGGGCGTTGTAGGCCTCATAGCCCAGGCGCACGGTGCCGGTGCTGTAGTCGCCGGCCACGACATCGCTGTCGGCCTGGCACTGCGTGCGTTCCAGGTTCAAACCCGGGAAGTTCGGGTCGCGCCCCGATCCCCAGCACCGCGCCAGCGCGTCATCGGGTACCGGCACCCGGTAGTTGCCGTGGCGTTGCTCACGAAACGGATCTTTCAGAAACCGCTCGGTCAGCACCTGCTGGTGCCCTGTCAATTGCCTCGTCAACTCCGCGTACGCGGGCTGCGTGATGGGCTCAGCGCTGGCCGCGCGCTGCACCAGCGCCTCTGCAAACTCGGCGGGGATCAGGAAGCTGACCTGCTCGCCATCGAGCCGCTTGGCCACGTTGACGCCCAGCACCCGCCCCGAATCGTCCACCGAGGGGCCACCGCTCATGCCGGGGTTGAGCGTGCCGCCAAAGAAGATCCGCGGGTAGAAGCTGCGCCGCACCAGGCCGTTGTAGGTGCCCTCCGTGACGGCAAAGCCGATGTCCAGCGGGTTGCCCAGCGAGTAGATGCGCTCGCCCTGTGCCAGGGGCTCTGCGGCGGGCCGAAAGCCCAGCACCGGCGCCGCTGCGGTGCGGGCCTTGGCGCGCAGCACCGCCAGGTCGCGCTGCACATCGAACGCCAGCAGCTCGACCTCGCCCTCCTGCCCCTCCATCGTGACGTACACGCCGCGGTAACGCTCGGGCTCCAGCGCCAGCTGGCTGGCCACATGGAAGTTGGTGACGATCAGGCCATCCGCAGAGACAAAAAACCCCGAGCCGATCGACGCCTGGGTGTCGGCATTGCGCAGCAGCGTGCGGATCTGCACCAGCTTGTCGCGCGACAGCTCATAGATGCGCCGGGCATCGCGGGACAGGGGTGCCGCGGGCGCAGCACCCGCACCGGTTACCGCCGCTGTCGCCGATGCAGCCGCACGGCTGTCCACCGGTTCGCCCCCCGCTGCAGCGGGCGGCATCGCTTGGGATGCCGGTGCCGCAGGCAATGCCGCGCCGGTGGCACGAATGGCGGGCGTACTGGCGGTGGCAGCCACGGCCTTGGGAGCCGTCGCAGGTTGGGGGGCATTCTGGGCGTAGGCCACCGCACAGGCCAGCACCAGAAGGGGCGCTGCGGCAAGCCGCAGCGGACGGGTCAGAAGGAAAGGCATCGCGGTATTCTATGAACGGTCTGCACCGCACCCACGCCATAGGGGCAGCTCACCCGCACCACGCACCCCATCACGCAAATCAGCCATGCCAGACACCCAGGCCTGGCCTGGGGCACGGCAGAGCGCGAGCAGTGGCGCCCGCCCCAGGTAGGCCGCTTATTGACTATCCTTACAAGGTACTCCCCAACGCGCCCAGCAACCTGGCGCTCACCTCGGCGGCATCGGGCGCGTCGAACTGCATGTTGTGCTGGTCCGTCAGCGGGCCGTGGCCCGGCTCCATGCCTCCCGCAGCGTCGTAGCCCATGGCCTTGAACTTCCAGGTCCCACCCACCTTTTTGAGCGAGCCCACATGTGCGCCATTGGCCGTGTGCACGGCCACCACGGTGGCGTTGACGGGCGACAACTGCAAGGGGCCCGCCACAGGGCCGGGAGGCACGTGGAGGAAGGTGGGTTTAAAGGTAGGCGGCTGGGGTGGACTCAGGGACATGGGGGTGTTTGTATCGCAAAACGCATGCATCCCACCTGCCACCCGGAATACCGCCCATCTGGGGCCGCGCACCTGGCCACGCTGATCAACGACCTGTTGGTTGACACTGAGGGCTCCTGCAATCCCCCATTTGTGTGAACTACTGCGCACTTACCAAAGCGTAAAAATCTGCAACCACCCACCAAAACGCCGATGCATGTGGATACTGGCGTCTCCACAAAAAACCGGTGCAACGAGGAGGGAGGCCAGGGGCCTACAGGCCATTGGCTTGAATGCTCGTGATGCACCAGACCGCCATGAAAAACTGGATCGCCACCCTGTGCCTGGCTGCCGGTGCTGCAGCCACAGCACCCATGGCCTGGGCCGCCACCTTCGAGATTCCCGACGCAGGTGTCTCGTTCAAGGCGCCCGAAGGATTCACCGAACTGACGAGCGAAGAAATCGGCGCCAAGTACGCCTCGGGGCGCGCACCGACCTTTGTGGCCGGCAATGCCCAGCGCACCACCACCATTGCCCTGGAACTCAAGCCCCAGGCCCTGACCAAGGACAAGCTGCCCCAGGTCAAGGCCTCCTTCGAAACCCTGTTCGACCGCGTCATCCCGCGCATCGACTGGAAGCAGAAGAAGCTCATCGACATGCAGGGCCAGCAGTGGATCTACCTGGAGATGACCTCGCGCGCCAGCGAGGCCGACATCTACAACATCATGCTGGTCACCCCCCACCGGGGCCGGATGCTGGTGCTCAACCTCAACTCCACCAAGGGCGACTTTCCGGCGGTGGAGAAAGAGCTGAGAAAGAGCCTGGAGACGATTGCGGTCGCGGGGGAATAGGGCCTGAGCGCATGTAGCAACCAGCACAGGCGGGCATTTCTCCTACCCGCAAGCACCCCGCCTGCCTGCACAGTCGAGCGTCTACCCATCCGCACCCGCCGGCCAACGCCGGGCACAGGCAGGAGACCGACATGAGCACGAGCGCAGGATCCGCGTTGAAACCCGCGGCCCAACTGGCCGAGAAGGCCAGGACCCCCTTCCCCGGCGCATCCGCCGAGTACGAAGCCGCGCGCAAGGCCCTGCTGGCCGAGGAGATCGAGTTCCGCCGCCACATGACGCGCCTGGTCGCGCAGCGCCAGGCCCTGCCGCCCGGCCCGGTCATCGCCAAGAACTACCGCTTCAAGGACGAACAGGGCTTCGAGGTGGGCCTGGCCGACCTGTTCGGCGACAAGCACACCCTGGTGACGTACTTCTGGATGTACGGCCCGCAGCGCGAACGCCCCTGCCCCATGTGCACCAACTGGCTCGGCGCGGTCGAAGGCAATGCCGCCGACATCCAGCAGCGCGTGGCCCTCAAGATCCTGGGCCGCTCGCCCGTGGAGCGCCAGTACGCCTTCGCGCAGGAACGCGGCTGGCGCGACCTCAACTTCGTGCAGACCATCGGCGACGACTATGCCAAGGACCTGGGCATCCTCATGGACGATGGCAGCGAGTACCCGGCGCTGGTGGTGTTCCAGCGCGATGGCGACGGCCAGGTACGGCTGTTCTGGGCCAGCGAGATGACCAAGGACATGGCCGACCCGGGGCAGGATCCTCGCGATGCGCCGGACATTGCGTCGCTGTGGTCCATCCTTGATCTGACGCCGGGAGGGCGGCCTGCGGATTGGTACCCGAAGCTGAAGTACTGAATTGCCACAGCATGGCAGAACCCACCTCTATCGGCCGCCAAGCCGCCTGGGCCAATGTTTAGCGCAATGCCAAAGCCCAGGCGATTTCTCCGTCACGCAAGCAAAATAGATCCATGACAAACGCTTGCGCAGCCTTTACGTCGCACAGAGCATCCACATAGAAGGTCGTCAGTCCATCGGGATTCCCGTCATGTCTCATCAAGAGCAAGGGCCCCAAGGAAGGCGCATCTAGCAGGGCGCCAGTGAACCAGTCCAGATCGTCTTGAGCGCGAAACAATTGCAAGGGCTGCCGCCGATGCAATTCGTCCATTGTCAGCTTGCTTGCGAGCACCGCACAGCAATCGCCGCTGGGCCAACGAGGCGGCTTTACGGTGTTCATGTCCTGTTCTTGGCAGACTGCGAGCAGGTCATTGTTGGCTTCCGTGACCCGGTGCGTCGACGACCTTGCGGATGGCGTCAAGCCGCGTCCCATCGTCTTCGATCAACTTGATGACCTCCCCGGCAGCGTCACGCTCACCACACACCCATTCCCGGTACAGAATCCACAAGCCTTCCCTGGCCCTGTCCCGGCAGACTTCTTCTACGCACCTGTTGCCCAGCGCAATTTCACTGTCGTGCGCTGAACCCGACACAATCTGGAAGAGCAATTCGAGCACACCAAGCCTCACGTGCCGAGGGCTCTCTTCAGCGAGCAACGCCGCCATCAAAACAGACACCACCGGCTCTGCGGCCTGGTAAAGCTGTCCCTGGACCACCACCTGGTTCTCCAGCCTCCAATAAGCTTGGGTCGCCAGTTCCGGGGTGGGTGCATGCAGCAGGTCCATCAAGGCATGGGGCACCTGTTCTGCTGTACCGCCTGCCTGCCGCAGCGTGCTCCATGGGATTCTGAGGATTTCCATCTCAGCCAAGCGGAGCCCGTGGAATGCCTCCCAGGCTGCCGCGCGTTCAAGCGCATCATGCAAGGGTTCCGCAGCCCTTACGACGTCGACCCAGGCGGGATGGTTCGACACCTGGATCTTGGCTTCTCCCAGCGACAGGCTGAATTGCTTTCGCACCGCCTTGATGGTTTCCACGATGGTGTGACCTTCCGCATGCATCCTGGCGATCAGGTCTGCTTGTCTCATGGACATCCTGGGCTCTCGTTTCTTCGGCCCTCAGCCCTGCCCAGCATCAATGGATTTGGGCACTGGCCCCGCCAGCGCCTTGCGCTCCCGCCACGCCTGCTGCACAAACGGATCCGTCACCGCATAGGTGCCATGCCCCTTGCGCACGATGAGGTTGGCATCGCGCAGTTCTTCCGACACGCGCTGCACCTGGTCGGCCGTGACCTCGCGGCCCACGGTGGCGGTGTACTCGGCCAGGGCCTCGGTGGTGAACAGGCCGCTGGCGTCGCCCTCCACGCGTGCCACGCGGTCGAAGATGGCGCCGGCCAGCACACCCAGGTCTTCGAGCTTGCGCAGCTCCACATCGGCCGCCGCGCCCTTGAGCGTCGCGGCGATCACGGGGAGCAGGCGGTCGGCCTCGGCCGGGTCTTCGCGCTGCAGCTGGCGCAGCGCGCGTATCAGTTCTTCGGGCCGGCGGCCCAGCAGGTTGAAGGCGGCAGTCGCCACGGGCAGGCTGGGCAGCACGGGGGCGCCCTCCTCGGCAATGCCCTGCAGCACGTAGGCCACGTAGTCGCCATCGAGCGTGGGGTATTCGACCGAGGTGGCACCGGCAAAGGCATGCTTGCCCTGCAGTGTCATGCCCACCACCTGCGCGCGGTGCGAGCCTGTGCCGATGAAAAGAAAATGCCCCGGCGTGTCCGGCCGCGGATTGATGGCATCGCGCGCGGCCTTGATGGCCAGCAGCATCTGCGCGCCATCGTCGCCCGCCAGGGCCTGCTGCACCTCGTCGACGATCAGGACCAGGTCGGTGCGGGCCAGCTCGATCACCTCGGTCAGCGCCTCGGCCAGCGTGACCCCGCCCTTGGCGCCCACGTCGTTCAGCTGAAAACCGAACTTGAAGCCCGCCGCCCCCACGTCAATCCCCTTGAGCCGCGCCAGGCGGCCCAGCACGCCCGAGCCCGGCGACTGCAGGTCGGCCAGCGCGCGGCGGATGGCCGCGTGCACCAGGGTGGCCGGGTCGGCCTTGGTGTCGGCCCACAGGTCGACATAGATGACGATGGCGCCCTTGGCCTCCAGCGCGGGGATCAGGTCCTGGCGCAAAAAGGTGGTCTTGCCCGTGCGGCGCAGGCCCGACAGGAAGAGCCCCGAGCGCAGCCCCTGATCAAGCAGGCCGGGCTCCAGCAGCTGTTTGGCCATCTGTTCGGCCAGTGCGGGGCGGTGGAAGAGGTCCATTTGGGCAATTTTAGTCAAAATCAATAATTAGTACAAATGACTAAATCACCCTAAAAACCAATCCGAGGACCTACACCGGGGCAACAACCCGCCACACCGGCAACTCCGCCCCCACCACCGGCTCGGCCACGATGCCATTGGCAATCACGCCATCGTCGCTCTCGGCCTCGCAGGCCACCACGGCGATGGCGCCGTAGCGCTGGCTGGTGGTCACCACACACCAGCCCTCGGGCAGGGCCCGCTGGGTGCGCTGGTGGCTGGCCATCCAGTGGGTGCTGGCCTGGGCTTCGAGGATGGCGGGGCCGGGCTCGGCCACGGGCTGCTGCATCACGGGCACTTCCACCTCCAGCTGCGTACCGGCTGCCACGGGCGTGGCCTGCAGGCCATGGCCCTGCAGCCAGTCGGCCACGGCCTGGGGCATGGCGTAGGCCCAGGGGCGCTGCACCGTGGCCGTGGGCACGAAGTGGGCGTAGTGCGGCACCTGCACGCTCACAGGGTCGCCGGTCAGGGTGTAGGGCTCGCGCGTGAGCACTTCCACCGTGGTGCCGGGGACCGCCTCCAGTGCGTAGCGGATGGCGATTTGCTGTGGCGGCTCGGCACAGGCGGCAAGCAGGTCGACGATCTCCTGGCCGTTGGCGGCGGCATAGACCAGGGCCTCGCGCAGCACGGCGTAGGTGACCTCCACGCGCTCCTGGTAGCTGATGTACGAATACGCCTCCAGCAGCACGTCGAGCCGGTTGGTCAGCCCGCGGTAGTTGCAGCCGAAGCGCGGGTGGTGGGTGTAGGTGATCCAGCCCTGGCCCTGGCCACCCTCGTCGCGCACGAAGTTGCCGTACCAGAAGGTGTCCAGGCCCTCGGTGCGCTTCACCGCGGCCTGCACGGCCGGCATCATGCGCTCGCGCATGTAGGCCACGGGTTCGGCACGGCCCGTGTGCTCGGTGTGGGGGATGTCGTAGGTCAGCGCAAAGCGGTGGATGGAGCCATTGGTGGCATGGCAGTCCAGCGTGAGGTGCGGGTTCCAGGGCTGGCACACGCGCTGCTGCAAGAGGCGCATCTCGGGCGCCTGCTGGCGCATGTAGTCGCGGTTGAGGTTCACGCCTGCGGCATTGGTGCGCGTGCCCACCAGGGTGGGGCCGTCCTGCCCGCGCAGGTGGGCGATGTCCAGCGGGCGGTTGTCGGCGCTCATGCGGTCGTTGCCGTCGGGGTTGAACAGCGGTACCACGAGCAGGATGCAGCGCGCCAGCAGCTCGTCGCCATGCTCGCCGCACAGCAGGTTGCGCACCAGCATGAGCACGCCCTCCTTGCCTTCGACCTCGCCGGCATGGATGCCGCACAGCATCAGCACCACGGGCAGGCCGCTGGCCTGCGCGGCCTCGGGCGTGTGGTGGCCTTGGGCCGACAGCACCAGCAGTGGCAAGGCACGCCCCTCGGGCGAGCTGCCGAAGTCGGTGATGTGCAGGCGCGGGTCGCCCAGCGCCGCCAGGCCCTGGACATAGGCCATCACATCGGCGTGGGTGGAGGTCTCGGTGTAGCCGCTGGTTTCGGCACGGGTGAGCAATGGGGTGGTCGTGGGTAAGGACATGGGGCGGATCTTAGAACCTGTTCGCCCCACCGCACCATCACCACTTTGTCGCAAACGGTCTCACCGCTCCAGCCACCATTGGATCAGCACCTTGGCGATGAAGCCGATGAAGCCCACCCCCAGCCCCAGGAACAGCACAAAAGTGCCGAAGCGCCCGGCCTTGGACTCCCAGGCCAACTGGCCAATGATGAACAGCATGTAGACGATGAAGGCGCCCACGCCCCAGGTGAGGAAAAAGCCCGAGAGCTGCGCCTCGGTAAAGCCGAAGATCATGGCCGCCGCCCCACCCCACCCGCACCACCACCGCGCTCCGGCAGGCCCGAGGCATCGACCAGGTCGCGGTAGGCATGCCAGCTCGCATGGCCCAGCATGGGCAGCACGGCGATCAGCCCGAGCAGCAGCGAAGCCAGGCCCAGCAAGGTGAAGCCCAGGATCAGCGCCGCCCACAGCGCCATCGGCAAGGGGTTGGCCAGCACCGCCTGCCAGCTCGTGAGCACCGCCTGGCGCAGCGTGGCGCGGCGGTCCAGCAGCAGCGGCATGGCCACCACGCTGGAGGCGAAGATGGGCGCGGCCAGCAGGCTGCCCAGCGCCAGCCACAGCGCGAACAACCGGCCATCGGGCGCAAGCACCACATGGTGCATGAAGTCGAGCGGAGTGCGCACGGGCAGCGGCGCCAGCAAGGTGATGAGCGCCGCCGAAGTGAGCACCCAGCCCGTGGCCGCCAGCGCCAGCAGCGCGCCGAACTGCACCAGGCACCAGTAATCGTGGTCGCCCCACTTGGCGGGGTGGCTGTGCTGCCAGTCGAGCCAGGTGCGGCGCACCAGGGCCGCATTGGCGGGCTCGCCACGCTCCAGCGCACGGCTCAGCGCATACAGGCTGGTGGCCAGCATCGGCGCCACCACCAGAAAGCCTGACAGGGCTCCCACCAGCAGTCCGAAATGGTGGTGCGCCACGGCCAGCAGCAGGCCGCCGAACAGCGCCACCGCCAGGCCGTGCGCAAAGCTCAGCCCGCCGGTGCGCACCATGTCGCGCCAGGCCAGGGCCAGCCAGGCCAGGGGCTGCATCGGCCCGATGGTGCGCACGGGCGGCAGGGTGGGAGGGGGCTTGGGGCGCATGGTGGCCCAAGTCTCGCGCGCCGCTGTGCTGCGCGCCTTGATCTACGGCAAGAAAATGCCGCAGCAGCCAATGCTCAGCGGCGGGGCTGTACCAACGCCTCGGGGATGGCCTGGAGCAGCTCACGGATGGCCGTGAGGTTGGCCACCGTGGCGTGCGGCGGCGTTCCATGCTTGTCGTGGGCCCAAGGGTGCTCGGGCGTGTTGAGCCAAATGGCCTGCATGCCGGCGGCCAGCGCCCCCTGCACGTCCAGCGCGGCATCGTCGCCCACATGCAGCACCTCGTGCGGCTGCACCTGCGCGGCACTGGCCGCAGCGTGAAAGATGCGCACATCGGGCTTGGCAATGCCCAGCACCGTGGCGCTGAGGCTGGCCTTGAAATAGTGGCCGATGCCGATGCGGTGCACGTCGGCATTGCCGTTGGACAGGGCCACCACCGGGTAGCGCGCGGCCAGAAAGGCCAGCGTGTCGTGCGCATCGGCAAACAGCTCCACGCGCTGGCGCTCGGCAAAGAACAGGTCAAACGCGGGCTCGGCCAGGTCGGGCTCATCACCGGCCTGCGTGAGCGCCAGGCGGATGGACTCGCGGCGCAGCGCGCTCAGGTCGTGCATCAGGTCGGGCCTGAGCTCCACCATCTGGTTGCGGATGGCGCGCAGCGACTCGGTGCTCGAGAACAGCGCGGCCGTGGCGGGCGCATGGTCGGTCAGCCACTGCAGCAGCACGGCCTCGGCCCGGGCGATGGTGGGCCAGATCGGCCACAGCGTGTCGTCCAGGTCGATGGTGATGGCGCGGATGCGCGAGGTGTCCAGAGAAAGGGGGGCAGGAGCAGACATGGCAGGGCACACAGGGAATTGGTGGCCGGGGAGCCCGGCCTGCAGCCAGTCGGCCGGCTGCCGCCAAGGATACCGCAGCAGCCCGGCCGCAGCGTCAGGCGGGTTTCTTGGCGGCGACTAGCGCCACGGACGAGCCCCGCACCACCAGCCGGCCCGGCAGCAGCCGCTCGCGCGCAGGGGCCTGCAGCCCCTGCATGCGCTCGATGAGGCACTGCGCCGCGCAGCGGCCGATGTCGCCCGTGGGCTGGGCCACCGTGGTGAGGCCCGGGCCGATCAGGGGGGCCCATTCGGGGTCGTCGAAACCCACAAAGCCGATGTCGGCGCCAAAGGACCAGCCAAGCCGCGCCATGGCCGCCGCCACCCGCAAGGTGACCACGGAATTGCCGGAGACCACGGCACCGCGTGCCCCCTTCGCCCGCTTCTTTCCCAGCGCGCGCAGCGCGGCATCCAGCACCTCGTCCGACGCATCCCGCAATTCCACCACCCGGCCTTGCACGCCCGGCCCGTGCGACGCCACACACTGCGAGAACGCGGCCGCCCGCTCCAGGCGCGAGCTCACGCCGGCCAGCGGCTGGGTGAGGTAGAGCAGCTCGCTCCAGCCCCCGTCGATCAGGTGCGTGCAGGCCGTATGCATGGCCGCGCGGTTGTCCAGCGACACGAAGTCGGCCTCCAGGCCCGCATGCCGGCGGTCCACCAGCACCGCCGGCCGGCCATGCAGCGAGCCCAGATCGGACTGGCCGTCTTCCGGCCCCTGGGTGTTGAGGATGAAGCCGTCCACCTGGTAGCTCGCCAGGGCATCGATGGCGCTGCGCTCGCGCTCGCGGTCATTGCCCAGGTTGAACAGCATCACCAGGTAGCCGGCCTCCTGGCAGGCCTCCTCGGCCCCGCGCAGCACGGCCACCGAGAACGGGTTGGTGATGTCGGCCACCACCAGGCCGATCAGGCGCGAGCGCCCATGGCTGAGCGCCTGCGCCATGGGGCTAGGCACATAGCCGAGCTGGGCAATGGCGGCTTCCACCCGGGACGCGATGTCGGGGCTGAGCAGGCGCTCGCGGTGGTTGAAAAAGCGCGAGACCGTCGCCTTGGACACACCGGCCGCGGCCGCCACGTCGGCAATGGTGGGCCGATCACGGCTGGCCGTATCGGCAGGGACGGCGGCGGGCGCCTTGGCGGTGGGTGCGCGCGGCTTGCTGCGACTGCTGCTCATGCGCCGATTGTCCGGTACACCGCAGGGGGCGTTTCGCCGGCCAGCGCCTGCAGCAGGTTGGTCACCGCCAGCCGGGCCATGGCGTGGCGCGTTCCATGCGTGGCCGAGCCGATGTGCGGCAGCGGCGTCACACGCGGGTGCGTGCGCAGGGGCGAGGCCAACGGCAGCGGCTCGGTGGCAAACACGTCGAGCCCCGCGGCACGCAGCGTGCCGTGGTCGAGTGCGGCGAGCAGGTGGTCCTCGACCACCGTGGCGCCGCGCCCGGCATTGACGAAGATGGCGCCCGGCTTCATGGCCGAAAAGGCCCGCGCATCCACCAGGCCGCGCGTGCTGTCCGACAGCGGCAGCAGTGCCACCACGATGTCCGCACGCGCCAGCAGGTTACCGAACGGCACATGCTCGGCCCGGCCCAGCAGCGTGGGTGCCTGCACCGCCAGGTCCACTGCGCGGCGCGCGTGGTACAGCACGGGCATGCCAAAGCCCAACGCCGCGCGGCGTGCCACGGCCTGGCCGATGCGGCCAAAGCCCAGCAGGCCCAGGGTCTTGCCATGCACATCGTGGCCGAACAGCTCTTCGCCGATGTTGCCGCTCCACCGGCCCTCGCGCACCATCTGCGACAGCTCCACCACCCGGCGGCAGGTGGCCAGGATCAACGCGAACACGGTGTCTGCCACGGTCTCGTCGAGCACGCCCGGCGTGTGGCACAGCACGATGCCGCGGGCCTGCAGGACCTGCAGGTCGTAGTTGTCCACCCCCACCGAGATGCTGGAGATGGCCTGCAGCTGCGGCGCATGCGCCAGCAGCTCGGCGGTGATGGGAAAGCTCGCGCCGATCAGTCCATGGGCTCCGGCCAGCGCGGCATCGAAGGCCGCGCGCTGCGCTGGCTTGCGCGGGTCGGCCACGGTCACTTCATGCACTGCCTGCAGGCGGGCCAACTGGTCCGGCGGCAGGTCGCGGAACACCAGCACCTGCTTGCGGGTCGTCATAGGCCGGCCTGCTCCAGCTCTGCGCGCGTGGGCAATCCTTCCGTGTCACCCAGCACCTGCACTGCGCGCGCGCCGATCCAGGCGCCGCGGCGCACTGCTTCGGGCACGCTGCGGCCGGCCAGCAGGGCGCTGACCACACCCACGGCAAAGCCATCGCCCGCGCCCACGGTGTCCACCACCTCGGCCACGGGAAATCCGGCCACATGGCCGGTGCCTGCCACGTCGCTGTCGAAGTACGCGCCCTGCGCACCGAGCTTCACGACCACCAGTTTGGCGCCCCGCTCCCGGTAAAACCTGGCCACGCCCTCCGGCGTGGTCTCGCCCGTGAGGAACACGCCCTCTTCCATGCCCGGCAGCACCCAGTCGGCAGAGCGCGAAAGTTCGTTGATCCAGTGCCGCATCACCTCGGGCGAGGACCACAGCGTGGGCCGCAGGTTGGGGTCGAACGAGATCGTGCGGCCCGCGGCGCGCATCACCTCCAGCGTGCGCAGTGCCGCCTGCAGGCTGGTCTCGGAAATGGCCGCGAACACGCCTGTGGCATGCAGGTGGCGCGCACTGCGCAGCCAGGGCTCGTCCACATCGGCCGGGCCCATCTGGGACGCGGCCGAGCCCTTGCGGTGGTATTCCACCTTGGGGTCGCGCCCATCGGTCACGCGCTCCTTGAACTGGAAACCCGTGCGCTGCGTGGCATCGCAGGTCACGTGCGAGCAGTCGATGCCCTCGGCCTGCATGGTGGCCAGCAGCGATCGGCCCATGGAATCGGTGCCGAGGCGGCTGGCCCAGCCCACCTTCAGGCCCAGGCGCGCCAGGCCGATGGCGACATTGGTCTCGGCCCCGGCCGTGCGCTTGTGGAAACCCGTGGCATGCTCCAGCGGCCCGGGCTCGTTGGCCACCAGCAGCAGCATGGCCTCGCCGAACAGCGCCACGTCAAAGGCGGTTTCTGGTGCTGCGCTGCTCATGCCTGCCTCCGTGCATCTCGGATCACGGCCAGTTGCGCGCGCGTCACCGCCACCAGATCGTCACCAATCAGCGGGTACTCGATGGCATGCGGCACATCGGCAGGCAAGGCCCGCAGAATGGCGCGCCAGGGCGCCACCGAATCGGCGAGCGGCACCGCCACCCACTTGCCTGGCAGGCGCTGCACGCCCTTGCAATGCACATAGCGCACACGGTGCGCCAGGGCCTGCGCGGCCTGCAGCGGGCATTCTCCCTGCCAGTGCCAGTTGCCCATGTCGAAGGTCATGCCCAGGTCCAGCCCGGCACGCTCCTGTGCGTCAAAAAAGGCCTGCATCGCCGCCAGCGTGCCGGCCGTGGCGGTCTGGTCGTTCTCGATCACCAGCTCGACCGGCCCGCCCACCAGCAGCTCCCTGAGCCGCGCCAGCGAGCCCTGCGATGCCGTGCCAAAGCCGCCGATGGCCATCTTCAGCCGTGGCGCACCCAGCACGCGGGCCGCCGACATGCCGCGCGCCAGGGCAGCTTCGTCGAGCGCGCCGTCCGCCGTCCACAGCCCCTCGGGGCTGGAGAACACCGCCGCCCGGCCCGCCAGTGCGGCCAGCTCGTTCACGGGGTCACGCAGCATCTCGCCGCGCACCTCGACGCCATCGGCGCCGGCCTCGCGACTCAGTTCGGTGCACCACAGCTGACCATGGCGCCCCACTTCGGCCGCGCCGAAGGAAGACAAGGAAATCAGGAGCTTCATGCGTTGTGGGATGTGAGGATCTGGCCCAGGAACTGGCGCGTTTTCTCGTGCTGCGGGTTGCCGAAGAACTCGGCCGGCGGCGCCTGCTCCAGGATCTTCCCGTCGGCCATGAAGATCACGCGGTCTGCCACGCTGCGGGCAAAGCCCATCTCGTGGGTCACGCACAGCATGGTCATGCCGTCCTCGGCCAGGGCTATCATGGTGTCCAGCACCTCCTTGACCATTTCGGGGTCCAGGGCCGAGGTGGGTTCGTCGAACAGCATCACCTTGGGGGCCATGCACAGGGCGCGCGCAATCGCCACGCGCTGCTGCTGCCCGCCCGACAGCTGGCTCGGGTGCTTGTGCGCCTGCTCGGGAATGCGCACGCGCGTGAGGTACTTCATCGCCACCTCTTCGGCCTCGGCCCGGCCCATGCCGCGCGAGCGCATGGGCGCCAGCGTGCAGTTCTCCAGAATGGTCAGGTGCGGGAACAGGTTGAACTGCTGGAACACCATGCCCACCTCGGCGCGCACGGCGTCCACGTTCTTGCCGCCGGCCGTGAGGTCGATGCCATCCACCTCGATGCGGCCCTTTTGCACCGCCTCCAGCCGGTTGATGCAGCGGATCAGGGTGGACTTGCCCGAGCCCGAGGGGCCGCAGATCACGATGCGCTCGCCGGCGCGCACCGACAGGTCGATGTCGGTCAGCACCTGAAAACTGTCATACCACTTGTTGACCCCCTCCATGCGGATGATCGGCGGTGTGCCGGGGGTGCTCGTGACTGCGTCCGTCATGGGAATGAATCTCCGGGGTCCTAGTAGGTAGAGCGGATAACAAAGCTCAGCGAAGCGGTTCTGGCTAGGCGCTGCGTCGCAGGCAGTACGGTTAGTACGACAAGACGCAGCAACGACGCCAGAAGAGTTTTGTTAGCCGCTCTCACTGCAGCTTGGGCAGGTCGGTTTCCAGCCACTTGCGGTACAGCTTGTTCAGCTCGCCATTGGCCGTGTTGCGCGCGACGAACTCGTCCATGGACTTGTGCAGCTCTTCCTGGCCCGGGCGCATGGCGATGCCCATGGCCTGCTGCAGCAGGTTGAACTTGTTCTCGAAGGTGTTGGCCGGCACGCGCTTGGCGATCTGGGCCGCCACGGTGACCGAGCAGCCGATGGCATCGACCTGGCCCGAGATCAGTGCCTGCATGGCCGAGGCATCGTCGTCGAAGCGGCGGATCTCCGTGCCCTCGGGTGCGGCCTTGGTCACAGCCACATCCTGCGTGCTGGCGCGGGCCACGCCCACGCGCACGCCCTTGAGGTCGGCCGCGCTCTTGATGGTGCTGCCCGTCTTGCCGTACAGCACGATGGTGGCGGCCGCGTAGGGCTGCGAGAACTGCACCTGTTTGGCGCGCTCGGGCGTGATGGCCAGCGACGCCACCAGCACGTCCACCTTGTTGGTCAGCAGAAAGGGAATGCGGTTGGGGCCGGTGACGGGCACGAGGTTGACCTTGACGCCCAGGTCCTTGGCCAGCAGCTTGGCCACGTCGGCGTCGTAGCCGTCGGGCTGGTTCTGCGCGTTGGTCGTGCCGTAGGGCGGAAAGTCCACCAGCATGCCGATGGTGATCTCGCCCTTTTTCTTGAGGTCGGCCACGCTCTGCGCGGACGCCAGCGGCGCAAAGGCGGTGAGCAGGGCGCCCAGGCCCAGGGCCGCCAGGGCAGCGGTGGTGGTGCGGCGATAGAGCGAGAAAGTCATGGCATGTCTCCTGTGGGTTGGTGTGGGATGCGCGCTCGACGAAGAAAGGGAGGCCATCACCGCGCCAGCGCCCGGGCGCGCTTGCGCTCCATGCGCGCGGCCAGCAGCGACAGCGGCCAGCAGATGATGAAATACAGCGCCGCCACGGTGCTGAACACCTGCAGGGGCTGGAAGGTGGCGTTGTTGATGATCTGGCCGGCGCGCGTGATCTCGGTGAAGCCGATGATGGCGGCCAGCGAGGTGCCCTTGATGATCTGCACCACATAGCCCACGGTGGGCGGCAGCGCGATCTTGAAGGCCTGGGGCAGCACCACGAAGCGCATGCGCGATACGTAGTTGAGGTTGAGCGCCTGCGCCGCCTCCCACTGCCCGCGCGGGATGGCCTCGATGCAGCCGCGCCAGATCTCGCCCAGAAAAGCAGCGCTGTTGAGCACCAGCGCAATGCCTGCGGCCAGCCAGGGGTTGATATCCAGGCCCAGCACCGGCGCGCCAAAGAAGATCAGGAACAGCTGCAACAACAGCGGCGTTCCCTGGAACACCTGGATGAACAGGCTGGAACACCAGCGCGCGGCGGCGTTCTCCGACGTGCGCGCCAGCGCCACCAGCAGGCCCAGCAGCGAGCCGCCCACGAAGGCCATGGCCGACAGCGCCAGCGTCCACTGCGCGGCCTGCACGATGAACCAGAACTCGGAAACTCCAAAGGTGCGCATGGTGGACTGTCCTCAGCGGCGGTCGGGGTAGTGCAGCGTGCGCCGGTAGATCAGCTTGAACAGCGCAGAGAACGACACGGCCAGCGCCAGGTAGATGGCGGCCACCACGATGTAGATCTCGAAGCTGCGGAAGGTCTGCGACTGCAGGTTGGCCGCCACCGAGGTCAGATCGTCGGCCGAGATCACCGACACCACGGCGGAGCTGAGCATCAGCAAGATGAACTGGCTGGTGAGCGCCGGGTAGATGGCCTTGAGCGCGGGCTTGAGCACGATGAAGCGAAAGATGTCCCAGGGCTTGAGGTTAAGCGCCCTGCCCGCCTCGATCTGCCCCTTGGGTATGGACTCGATGCCCGCGCGCACGATCTCGGCCGCATAGGCGCCCAGGTTCACCACCATGGCTGTCAGCGCCGCCGTGTAGGGCGACCAGCGCAGGCCGATGGCCGGCAAAGCAAAGAAAAAGAAGAACAGCTGGACGATGAACGGCGTGTTGCGGATCAGCTCGATGTAGGCATTGATGCAAAAGCGCAGCCAGGCTGGCCCCGAGGTCTTGCCCCAGGCGCAGGCAATGGCCACCACCAGTCCCAGCACCGTGGCGGTGAGCGAGAGCTGCACGGTGATCCAGGTGCCCTTGAGCAGCAGGGGCCAGGCGGCAAAAACGGATTCGAACTGGAATTGGTAGTTCACGGCGCCAGTCTATGAAACCGGTTTCAGACGCACACGAGGGGTTTCCCGGAGATCGCCCAAAGCCTTTCGGAGCTAGGCGGGAGTGCCTGGGCCACAATGCCGCATGCGTTTCCAAACCGAACCCCCTTTCAACCACGGCCAGCCCGAACGCACCGCCATCCTGCTGTGCAACCTGGGCACGCCTGACGAGGCCACGGCCCCGGCCGTGCGCCGTTACCTGGGGCAGTTCCTGTCGGACCACCGCGTGGTGGAGATCCCCAAGCCCGTGTGGCTGCCCATCCTGCACGGCATCATCCTGCGCACGCGCCCCAGGCAATCGGCCGCCAAGTACGCCAGCATCTGGACCCAAGACGGTTCGCCCCTGGCACTGTGGACAGCCAAACAGGCCACGCTGCTGCGCGGCTGGCTCGGCGAGGCCGGCCACCAGGTGGCGGTGCGCCATGCCATGCGCTACGGCAACCCGTCCATCGCCAGCCAGCTCGATGCCTTGAAGGCCGATGGCGCCACGCGCATCCTCATCCTGCCGCTGTACCCGCAGTACTCGGGCACCACCACGGCCAGCGTGTTCGACGCGGTCTACGCCTGGGCCGCGCGCACGCGCCATGTGCCCGAGCTGCGCTTCGTGAACCGCTACCACGACCACCCGGGCTACATCGACGCCCTGGCACGCAGCATCGAAGCGCACTGGAAGGCCAACGGCCAGCCCGACAAGCTGGTGATGAGCTTCCACGGCGTACCCGAACGCACGCGCACCCTGGGCGACCCCTACTTCTGCGAAAGCATGAAGACCGGCCGCCTGCTGGCCGAGCGCCTGGGCCTGCGCGACGAGCGCTATGTGCTCACCTTCCAGTCGCGCTTTGGCAAGGCCAAGTGGCTCGAGCCCTACACCCAGCCCACGGTCGAGGCCCTGGGCAAGGCCGGCACGCGCCGGGTGGACGTGGTCTGCCCCGGCTTCACCAGCGACTGCCTCGAAACGCTCGAAGAGATCAACATGGAGGTGCGCGAGGCCTTTTTGCATGCAGGCGGCCAGGAGTTCCACTACATCCCCTGCCTGAACGACAGCAGCCACTGGATCACCGCGCTGAGCCGCATCGCCCAGCAGCACCTGGCAGGCTGGCCCACCGAGCTGGACGGCACGGCCGCCCAGGCCGATGCGCGCGCGCGCGCGCTGGCCGGTGGTGCGCCCAAGGGCCCCGTGCCGCCAGGCCGCTGACGCGCGCCCACACCACCTTACGTCCCTCACGACTCCCCTGCCCCGTTTGTCCGAATTGCCGTCCCCTATGCCCGCCTCCGCCCGCGCCCTGCCTGCCCACCAACTGCGGCTCACCATCGACCCCGCCACGCTGGGTTTTGCCAGCACGGCCGAACTCACGGGCCAGCCCCTGCCCTGGATCGGCCAGGAGCGCGCCGAAGCCGCCGCACGCTTTGGCCTGGCCATGCAGCAGCCCGACTACCACCTCTTCGTGCTGGGCGACGTGGGCAGCGGCCGCGCCTCGCTGCTGCACCAGGCCATGCAGGCCGAGGCCGCACGCCGCCCCGTGCCGCCGGACCTGTGCTACCTGCACGACTTCGATGCACCCGAGCGCCCACGCGTCCTGCGCCTGCCCGCCGGCCAGGGCCGGCTGCTGCGCCAGGCCCTGCTGGACATGGGCACGCGGCTGGAGGCCGAAGTGCCCCAGCACCTGGCCAACCCCGCCTTTTTGGCCGATGCGGCGCGCGTGGAGCAGCGCTGGCAGGCGCAGGAGAACGACGCCCTGGCCGCACTCGACGCCTTTGCGCTGGCGCGCCAGCTGCGCCTGGTGCGCACCAACGGGCAGATGGCCGTCACCCCGCTGGGCCCGCGCGGCCAGCCGCTCAATGAGGCCGAAGCGCGCGTGCTACCGCCCGAGCGCCGCGCCGCCATCGCCCGTGACGAGGACGCCCTGCGCGCCGAGATCGACCGCTTCGCCCAGGCCATGCGCCCGCTGGAGCGCGAGCGCGATCACGCCCTGGCCGCGCTGCGCCGCGCAGTCGTGCAGCCCCTGGTGCAACAGACGCTGCAGGGCGCGCGCCAGATCGCGCCACAGGCCACGCGCCTGACCCAATGGCTGGACCAGGTGGAACGCACCCTGCTGGACAGCATCGACCTGCTGGAGCCCTACTACGGCGAGAACGAGGCCGATGCCGAGGCCGACCGCAAGGACGACCTGGACGACCTGCTCGCGCGCTGCCGTGTGAACCTGGCCGTGGACAACGGCGGGCGCAGCGGCGCCCCCGTGATCGTGGAAGACAACCCGCAGCAGCGCACGCTGATGGGCAGCATCGACCATGGCGCCAATGCCGACGATGCCGACCCGGGGCAGGCCGACGTCTCGGCCATCCACGCGGGCAGCCTGCTGCGCGCGCATGGCGGCTTCATCCTGCTGCACCTGCAGGACCTGGCCGCCGAAGAGGGCCTGTGGCCGCGCGTGCGCCGCTTCCTGCGCAGCCGCCGGCTGCAGATCAGCGACGACGCCGGCAACGGCGGCCCTGGCGGCGGGGGCGGCGCCCCGGCCGGCCTGCAGCCCGAGCCGGTGGACGTGGACGTGAAGATCGTGCTCGTCGGCTCGGTGGAAGAGTACTACGCCCTGCAGGACAACGACCCTGAGGCCGCGCGGCGCTTCCGCGTGAAGGTGGACTTTGCCGACCGCTTTCTCGCCACGCCTGCCACGCACCGCGCCACCGCGCTCTTCGTGGCCCAGTGCTGCGCACAGCGCGGCCTGCCGCACTTCGGCCCCGAGGCCGTGGCCTTGCTCATTGAGCAGAGCCACCGCGAGGCCGACGACCAGGGCCGCCAGAGTGCCCGCTTCGCGCAGGCCGAGGCCCTGGTGATCGAAGCTGCAGCCCAATGCAGCATGCGCAGCCCTGCCGGTGCCTTGGTGCAGGCTGCCGACGTGCAGGCCGCCCTGGCCGCGCAGCGCCTGCGCCACAACCAGACCGAAGAAGAGCTGCACCAGACCTTGGCCGAGGGTGAATGCCTCATCACCCTGCACGGCGAAGTGGTGGGCCAGGTCAACGCCCTGTCGCAGATCGACCTCACGGACTACCGCTTCGGTTTTCCGGTGCGCATCACGGCGCGCAGCTTCGCGGGGCAGGAAGGGCTGCTCAACATTGACCGCGAGGTCCACATGTCCGGCCCCATCCACGACAAGGGCGTGCTCATCCTGCACGGCTACCTCACGGCGCTGTTCAGCCATGTGGCGCCGCTGGCGCTCAATGCCTCCATCGTGTTCGAGCAGGAGTACAGCGGCGTGGAAGGCGACTCCGCCTCGTGCGCCGAACTCTATGCCCTGCTGTCCAGCCTGTCGGGCCTGCCATTGCGCCAAGGCATCGCGGTGACCGGCGCGCTCAACCAGCATGGCGAGGTGCTGCCCGTGGGCGGCATCAACGAAAAGATCGAGGGCTGGTTCCAGGCCTGCTCCACCGCAGGCCTGGACGGCACGCAGGGCGTGCTCATCCCCGCGCGCAACCGGCGCCACCTGATGCTGGCGCGCCCCATCCTCGATGCGGTGGAGCGCGGCCTGTTCCATGTCTACACGGCAGAGCATGTGGCCGAGGGCATCGCCCTGCTCACAGGACAGGCGTCGGGCATGGCTGGCGCCACGGACGACGTGGCCGACACGGTCCTTGGCCGCGCGGAGCAGACCCTGCGCGCCTACCGGCGTGCCTGCCAGAGCGCGGGGCATACGCGCGCGGGGCGCTCGGGCAGAGGCCGCAGGCGCGGCTGAAGGCAGCGCCCGCAAAGGCGCCTGCTTCCCAGAGACCTGTCGCCGGACAGTCTCCAATGTGACGATTTGTGACCGCCTGCCCGTGTTTTCCCGCAAACCCCGGGCCGGCCTGCGCTGGATACTGGCCCTGCCGTTGATGGAGCCGTGCGCGCGCATGCATGCTGTCTGGTTGGTTGCTTGCCTGCTTGTTCGTTGGCTGGTCGTTTGCTGCACAGCAGGCCCGTCGAGGCACATACCGACAAGACCGACAGGAGACAACGCCGCATGCCCATCCACCACAGCGCGCCGCTGGCGCGCCCCCCCTCCCCTGCGCCCACGCGCCGCCATGTGCTGTGCTGCGCGGCAGCCGCCACCACCGTGACCCTGCCCGGCTGGGCCCTCGCCCAGCAGGCCGAGCCCTGGCGCATTGGCCAGACAGCGGCCCTCACGGGGCCGCTGGCCTTCCCCTTCGTGGAGATGAACAAGGGCATTGCCGCGGCATTCCAGGAGGTCAACGAACGCGGCGGCATCGACGGGCGGCGCCTGCAGTTCACCAGTGCCGACGACGGTGGCGACCCGGCCAAGGCCGGCGCCAACGCCAAGAAGCTGGTGGAGGAGGACAAAGTCTTCGCCCTGCTGTCCTGCGGTGGCACCACCAGCGTGATGGGCGCCCTGCCCGTGGCCATGGCGGCCAGGGTGCCGGTGATCGCGCCGGGCACGGGCTCGGACGCACTGCGCCCCTTCAACCCGCTGGTGTTCCATGCGCGCGCGAGCTATGCGCAGGAACTCAACAAGATCGTGCAGCAGCTCGGCTCCACCGGCTTCACCAAGTGCGCGGTGGCCTACATCGACAACCCCTTCGGCAAGGCCACGCTGGCGGCCTTCGACGCGGCGGCCAAGGTGCACAACAACAAGGACTGGAAGGCCTTTTTGCTGCCCGAGACCGAGGAGGGCGTGGCGCGCACGGTGGACGAGATCACCGCCTGGCAGCCCACGGCCTTGATCTCCCTGGCCGTAGGGGCCGTGGGCATACCGTTCTACAAGGCGCTGCGCCAGCGCGTGAAGGCGCCCGCGTTCTCGATCTCCTTCCTGGGCTCGCGGCCGCTGCTGGCGGCGCTCGGTGAGTCGGCGCGCGGCATCACCGTGGCGCAGGTGGCGCCCAACCCCGACAACATCGCCAAGCCCATCGTCAAGGCCTACCGCGATGCGCTCAAGGCCCACGCGGCCGGTGCCGAACCAGGCTATTCATCGCTGGAGGGCTACCTGAGCGCGCGCCTGATGATCGAGGCCCTGCGCCGTGCAGGCCGCACGGCCACGCGCGAGAAACTCGCCGAGGCCCTGCACACCATGCGCCCCTACGACATGGGCGGTTTCGAGCTGCGCTACGGGCCGCAGGACCACAACGGCACGGACTTCGTCGAGCTGTCGTATTTCAACGGCGAGCGCTTTCGGCGCTGAAGCCTCAGGCGCCGCTGGCCACTTGCGGCGCCCGCCAGGCATTCAACTGGTCCAGGTACGAGCCCGGGATCTGCTGCACTTCACCCTCGGGCCCGAGCACGCCGATGCGCGCGCCGTCCACGACCACCTGCAGGCCCGCAGGCACGGCAAAGAACTTCACCAGGTCCGGGCGGTCCACGCCGAGCTGGTAGAGCGAGGTCTTGGCAAAGCGCGCCGGGTCCTGGGCGCCGGCCTCGTCCTCGAGGTCGGTGAGCCACCAACCCGAGTCCATGGCATCGGCCGGGGCGCTGCGCGTGAGGAGCACGCGGTGCGCCTCGCGGTAATCCCGGTGCACCACCACGCTCTGGCGCAGCGAAGGAAAATCGGGCTCCCAGCCCTGGGGAGACGACAGGCTGCGCACGGTGTCCTGCTGGCTGCGCAGGTGCACCAGCGTGGCATCGACCCCATCGACAAAGCACACCGGCACGGCCTGCATGTCGGGCTCCAGCACGCGCAGCACACCGCCCGGCCCCTCCTCCTGCAGCATCGTGAACATCCAGCCGATCTGCAGGCTCTCGCCACTGCGAAAGCGCACGCCCTGCGCCACCCGCTCTTCGAAGAACTGCAGCAGCCAGGCGATGTCCTCGGCCGGCACCGCCGGGCGGGAGACGCGCAGCTGGAACTCGGGATGGCCATGCCGGCTGCAAGCGGTGGTGCGGTGGACCTGGGGCGCATCCGGCGCCGATGGAGACGACGGCTTGCGGGTGAAGGCGGAGAACAAGGAACGCAAGGGCATGGTCTTGCAAGCGACGGGGGGAAGGCGGCCAGTCTAGCCGGCCGACGGCGCCTACGGCCCACCGCGTAGGACATCGCCGCTTGTTGGCCCGCCAGCAGCCCGCTTTGCCACGCGCATGGTTAGGATGAAGCCACCCACCCTTCCACCCCCTCTCTGAATTGACCTCTATGCGCGCGATCGGTCTGCCCTGGCCTCCCAATCTCCAGATTGCCGGATCGACCTACCTGGTCAGGCCGCTGGCGATGGCCGCCCCGGCCAACGTGCCGGACCGGGTCTTCATCTTCGAGGAAGACGGCTCGCCCGTGCTCACGGTGCGCCGTGAATGGGCCAGCTACCCCGAAGCGCTCTACACCGCAGAGCAGAAGCTCCGGGAATTTCTTGCCCCCTCACCGATCGACGTGTTCGGCACCCCCTGAAGTGAACACCCCCTGAGTCGCTTCGCGCCTTCCCCTCTCTCTCCTCGCTGCGCGAGTAGGGAGGGGGACGCTCCCGGTGCACGCAAGCGAAGCGCCGCCTGTGTGGCAAGGCGGCCCTTGCACGGGAGCACTGGCCTGGGCCGCGCCAGTTTCATGCGTCGCGGGAGACGCGATGGCGGTATGGACAACTGATAACTGCCGCGCGGATCAAGACCCGGGGCCCTCGGGCACGGGCTCCCGCTCTATGCCGCGCGACAGGCAGCATTGCTGCAGCTCACTGGTGGCCAGCATGCCCTGCTGCAGCGGGTAGGTCACCCGCACCACCAGGCATTCGCTCTCGGGTGCCGACAGGATCTCTCCCGAGCGCCCCATGCCCAGCGCCGTCCAAAGCTGCAGAGCGCCAATGGCATCGGTACTGGGGTGGGCGAACCGTCCATGGGAAACCTTGCGAGCGCGGATGAACTTGAAGGTTTCGGAGCGGGTACGCATGGGCAATGGGGGCGGCAGAGAGGGTGTCGGCTGGTAGAAGCCTTCGCATCTTGTACCGCAAGCACCCAGGCCCGTGTAGGCCAACGCCGCAAGCTGCGCGGCGTGCAGGCCCACCGGCAGCCCGCCCGTACCCGCTCAGGTTCTCAAGGCCATTGCAACCGTGTCGGTGCCCGGTACTGCGAACGCAGTGGCGCGCTGGCCGAGGGCCCGCCCGCCGTGCGCACCAGGGCCGGCGCCTCGGCGCCGGGGTCCTGCACGCCGTGCACGAAGAAGCGGTCCACCAGCGCATAGTGCTCGGGCACGTTGAGCGCGGGCGCATGGCCGCAGCCGGGCACCTCGACCACGCGGGCCTGGCCGCGCGCGCCGGGGCCGCGGGTCAGCATCTCGATGGTGGTCTCGCGCAGCACCAGGTCGGAGTCTTCGCCGCGCAGACACAGCACGGGGATGTCGAGCGCGTCGTAGTGGTCCCAGATCAGGTAGTCGTTGGCATGGTGGGTGAACTGCTGCACCATGGCCGGGTCGTAGTGCGGCGTCACGCGGCCATCGGGCAGGCGGCGCGTGCTGGTCTCGGTCAGGCGGCGCCATTGCGCATCGCTGAGCCAGCCATAGGGCTGGTAGACCTGGCGGAAGAAGGTCTCGAGTTCGGCCACGGTGTCGAAGGCCGGGGGGCTGCCCGCGTAGGCCTTGATGCGCCCCAGGGCCTCGTCGGCCAGGCGCGGCGCGTTGTCGTTGAGCAGCAGGCTGCGGATGCGGCCCTTGAGCTCGGGCTCGAACAGGCCCGAGGCGCAGACCGTGCCGATGGCACCGCCCATGGAGGTGCCCACCCAGTGTGCCTGCGCAATGCCCAAGGCATCGAACAGGTCGGCCACGATGCGCGCGTAAAAGCGCAGCTGGTACTCCTCGGCCGGCTTGCGCGCCCACTGGCTCAGGCCCCGGCCAATGGTATCGGGGCAGATCACGCGGTAGCGTGGCGCCAGGTGGGCGGCCAGCTCGTCCATGTCGCGCCCGGTGCGGGCCAGGCCATGCCAGGCCACCACCACGGGGGCATCGGACGCGCCCCATTCGGTGTAGTGGATTTCATAGCCGGCGCAGGTGGCATAGCGCGATAACGGGGTCATGGTGGACAACCTTGTGAGTCAGGTGGAAAGGGAGGGCGGCATGGCGGCGTGCCGGGTCACTTCATGAGGCGCCCGTTGGCGCCGATGACGGTGACCTCGACATACCGCGAGCCGACACGGTTGGTAGGGGAATAGCCCAGGCTGATACCGCCCAGGTCGTAGTTGTTCATCGATTCGAGGGCCTTGACCACCCTGGCGCGCGTGGGCCCGGGGCCGGCGCGGCGCAGCGCCTCGACCAGCACCTTGGCGCCCAGGAACTGCTCGAAGCTGGTGTAGTTGACCTCGGCCTCGGGCGCGTACTTCTTGAGCAGGGTCTGGTACTCGCGCACCACGGGCAATTGCGGGCGGAAGGGGTAGGGCACCACCTGGCTGATGCCCAGGCCGTGCGCGTTCTTCAGGCCCGCGAGCTTCACGAGTTCGGTAGGGTCCACCACCGAGATGTTGTACAGCTGTGCGCCGCCGCCCTGCTCGCGGTAGCGCTGGATGAAGGCGGCCGCGGGCTTGTTGATGGCGATCATGATCACGGCATGCACGTCGGCCGCCTTGATGGCCTTGACGGCATCGTCCACCTTGTCGGTGTTGCGCTCGTAACCGGCCGAGACGACGAGCTTGAGGTTGCGCCTTGCCAGCGCCGCCTCCACGCCCGCCAGACCGGCCTTGCCGAAGCCATCGTCCTGGTACATCACGGCCACGCGGTTCATGCCCAGCGTGGTGAGCTGCTGCACCATGTGCTCGGCCTCGTCGCCATAGCCCGCGCGCACGTGGAAGATCCATGGGTTGAACGGGCTGCGCAGCGACTCGCCCCCCGTGTAGGGCGCCACCAGGGCCGCCCCACCCTGCTCCAGCACCCCATCGGCCAGCAGCTGGGTGATGTTGGCCGTGCCGGCAAAGCCGTAGAGCGCCACCACCTCGGGCCGGGCCAGCATCTCGCGCGTGAGGCGCACGGTGTCGGGCACCTTGTAGCCGTCGTCCACCACCCACTGGCGGATGGTGGCGCCGTGCACGCCCCCCTGGGCGTTGATGGCGTCGAAATAGACCTTGCCGCCCAGCACCATCTGCGCGCCCGTGCTGGCCAGCACGCCCGACAGCGGTGCCACCTGGCCCACCACCAGCTCGGCGCCGCGCAGCTGCGCCGCCGCCGGCAGCGCCAACAGCCCCATCACCCCCAGCATCGCGAGCGCCGCGCCCATGCGGCGGCCCCATGTGATCCATGTGTTCATGTCCGTCCTTTGTGCCGCCGGGGCGCGGCAAGGCGCCCGGCGGCTTTGTTGTGGTGGGTCGTCGTTCTTCTTATTCGGGGATGGCAATGGCTCCGGCTGCCGTCACGGCGATGGCGTTGCCCGCGGCAGGCACATCGGCCAGCGGCGGAACGTTGGCGGCGGTGATGGCCGGCGCGCTGCCCGGCGTGCCGCCGCGCGGCACGGTGCGCACCACCTGGCTGGCGGGCAGCGCCTTGCCGCTGGCCAGGTTCTCGTACACGGCGTCGAGCGCGCGGTTCAGGTACACATGCAGCGGCACATAGCGCGTGTCGTAGCCAGGCAGCACCGTGGGCAGGCCGATGAAGCTGTCGAAGTGCTGGGCATTGGCCACCTCCACATAGCTGAGCTTGCTGGCCGCGCCCTCCACGCGCTTGTTGAGCGCGGTGTAGGGGCGCGAGGTGTGGCTCACGGGCAAGAGCGCATCGGCCCGGCCATGCACGATGATGGCCGGCTTGCCGCGCAGGTTGCCAGTGCGGCGCGTTTCATCGACACCGGCCTGCAGCTTGCGCGCTGCGGCATCGCTGCCGGTGACCAGGTCGCGCAGGCACACCGCGCCCTCGGTGTTCCAGTCGAACGCACCGCTGTCGGCCAGCGACAGGAAGTCGCGCGCCGGCCCCTGCTTCGCACGGTTGTTGATGAGCTGCACACCACCGGCCGGTGGCACACCATTGCCCGTGGCGAACATGCCGGCCAGGGCCGCTGGAGGAACCAGCGGCGTGACGGCACCGGCCGTCGTGGCGCCCGCGTAGCTGAAGCCGCACAGGTGGTCCTGCACGCTGGCGCGCGAGAGCGAGTTGGCAAAGGTCACGGCCACCGCAGGCGCCACCTCGAAGGCCGCGAGAGAGGCATGCAGGTCATTGGACTCGGGCTCCCAGCCGTAGGCGCGCAGCTTCTGCAGCGATTCTTCGGCCTGCCCTGCCGTGGTATCGGCCGTGAGCAGCCCACGCGCACGCAGCGCCGCGCAGCGCCCGGGCGCGATGGGCAGGGCCGCACCCGCAAAGCCCGCGGCAAAGGCCGCCGCATAGGGGCTGGTGCTGACCGAGGGCGCCAGCGACGCGCAGGCCTGGTACAGGTTGGCCTGGGTGGTGTAGTCGATCAGCGGGCGGCCCGTGACGGCGATGGCGGTGCCGCCGCGCTGCACGGTGACACCGGGGTTGGCAGGCAGCTCCACCGCGGGCTCGGACACGGCCACGCCGCTGATCAGGCCCTGGGTATCGAGCTCGGCGGCCGCAATCGCCGCGCCGCCGCCGTTGGAGATGCTGGAGGCAATGACAATGGCATTGCCCGGGGTGATCGTGCGGATGCGCTGGCCCGAGCTGGTGAGCGCGCCATAGCGCTCGTTGAGCACGTAGTAGCCGAACTCCACCGCCTGCAGCGTGGTCGTGCCCCAGTCCTTCTCGGCGTTCTGGCCCGAGTGGGCATGCTTGAACGCGAAGCGGTTGGGCGTGGCGGCGTTGAAGGCCGCGAGCTGCGCGGGCGTGAGGTTGGCGTTGAAGGCCGCATTCTTGCCGGCTGCGGCCGCCGTGGTGCGCGTGCCGTCGATCAGCGGCACGGTGTCGTTCTGCAGGTCGTGCGGGGCGGCGCCCGTGCCCTTGTCCGAGTAGGCCACGGCGCAGCCGCGCTTGAGGCCCCACTCCCCGGTGGAGATGCCGCCATACACGCCGCGCGAACCCGATGCGGTGGCCGTGATCATGCAGGGCCGCGCGGGGTTGAAGCTGTCGGGCACCTGCACCATCAGGGTCACGTTCTGGCGGCCGCTGCCGTCGTCGGCATAGGCGATGTACTCGGTGCCGGGCACCTTGCCCTCGCCCGTGGTCACGCGGCCCTGGGCGTCCACATTGGGGCCGTAGAGCGTGCCGTAGCCGCCAGCTGCCGTCATGTCGAGCATGGCGCGGTAGTTGTTGTAGATGGCGGCGCGGCGCAGCTCGGCGCCCGTGGGCCGGGTCGCATCGGCATAGGCCGGCGGCGTGGCCGAGGCCAGGCCGCTCGCGCCCAGGCCGGCCGTGAGCAGGTCGTTGCCGGTGCCGTCGTAGCGGGTCTCGGTGATGGGGCCCAGGTAGGCCGGGCGCACATTGGTACCGCCGCCCGAGCCGCTGTCACCGCCCCCGCCGCCACAGGCGGCGAGCACGGCGGCGCACACGGCCAGCATCGCGGTTCTTTGCGTCGTCTTTGCTTTCAGGCTTGTCATTGCGTTTTGTCTCCGAGTTGTGTTGTTCTGAACTTCTGGAACGCAGCTTTACCCTGGCCGGCTTGCAGGCCCGGCCCTCACGCCACCTTGCGCGCTGCTGCCGCGCGCAGGCGCCCCACCACCCCGGTGGGGAAGTAATAGACCGAGAGGACGAACAGCACGCCCAGCCACAGCAGCCAGCGGTCGGGCGAGAGCAGCGCCGACAGCCAGGGCAGGCCCGAGGTGGCCTCGCTGCCCAGGCGCAGCAGGTCCTGCAGATAGCTTTGCGCCACCAGGAACAGCACGGCACCGATGGCCGAGCCGTAGATGGTGCCCATGCCGCCGATGACGACGATGAGCAGGCAGTCCATCATGATCTCGAAGCTGAGCGAGGTGTCCGGCCCGTTGTAGCGCAGCCAGAGCGCGAGCATGGCGCCCGCGCAGCAGGCGAACAGAGCCGAGAGCACGCTCGACGTGGTGCGGTACACCACCACGCGGTAGCCGATGGCCTCGGCGCGGAACTCGTTCTCGCGAATCGCCTGCAACACGCGGCCAAACGGCGAGTTCACGATGCGCAGCAGCGCCAGCACCAGGCCCACGGCCACCACGAAGAGCAGGTAGTAGCAGATCAGCCGCCCGTCGAGCGTGACACCCAGGAAGGGCTCGTCGAAAGGCTCGAAACTCGGCGACAGGATCTCGGGCACCTTGAAGGTCAGGCCGTCCTCGCCGCCCGTGATGTCCGACAGCTGCGAGGCCAGGGTCTGGAACGCCGCCGCCACGGCCAGCGTGATCATGGCGAAGAAGATGGCGCGCACGCGCAGCGAGAACAGCCCCACCGCAAGCGACAGCAGCAGCGAGAGCACCAGGGCCCCGGCCAGGCCCACAGCCAGCGCCGACCAGGTGGGCCCCATGCGCGTGGTGGCCACCGCGATGCCATACGCCCCGATGCCGAAGAACATGGTGTGCGCAAAGCTCACGATGCCGGTGTAGCCCAGCAGCAGGTCGAAACTCGCGACCAGCACCACGAAGATCAGCACCTTGGCTGCCACGGACAGCGCCTTGACGCCAGGGAACAGGAAAGGCGCGAACGCCAGGCCCAGGAAGATGGCCACGAGGATCACCGCCAGCACCTTGCTGCGCGGGTAGTCACCGGAGAGAAGTCGGTTCAGCATGTCAGTCGGCTCCTCATCAGCGGTTGGCCACGGGATAGACGCCCTGCGGACGCCACAAAAGAATGGCCACCATCAACGCGATGTTGGAGAACAGCGCCACCTTGGGCACCAGGAAGCCGGTGTAGTTGGCCATCAGCCCCACCAGCAGCGCGCCGATGAGGGCACCGCCTGTGGAGCCCAGGCCGCCGATGATGATCACGATGAAGATCAGCACATTGACCTGCGCGCCCATCTGCGGCACCACGTTCTGCTGGTACAGGCCCCACATCACGCCGCCCAGGCCGGCCAGGGCCGAGCCCACGACGAACACGCCCACGAACAACCGGCGGATGCGGTAGCCCAGCGACTCGACCATCTCGCGGTCCTGCACGCCGGCGCGGATGAGCAGGCCCACCTTGGTGCGCGACAGCGTCCATGCCAGCACGCCGAAGACCAGCAGGCCCACGGCCACCGCCACCAGGCGGTACTTCTCGATGGCGGCATCGCCCACGAGCAGCGAGCCGCGCATGCCCTCGGGCAGCGGCAGCGGGATCTGCTGCGGGCCCCAGATGACCTTGATCAGCTCTTCGCCGATGATCATGCCGCCCATGGTGATGAGGATCTGCTTCAGGTGCTGGCCGTACACGGGCCGCACGATGAAGCGCTCGAACGCCAGGCCCACGGCACCCGCCACGGCCATGGCCACCAGCATGGCCGGCAGCACGGCCACCAGGTTGCGCCACAGCTGGGCCGAACCGGTCCAGTCGCCCATGGCGCCCAGCACGCTGGTGGCAACGAAGGCGCCGAGCGCGATGAACACGCCGTGGCCGAAGTTGAGCACGTCCATCAGGCCGAAGACGAGCGTGAGGCCCGAGGCGATGATGAAGATGATCATGCCCATGGCCAGGCCCGCCACCGTGAGCGTGAGCCAGGTGCTGGGCGAGCCGATGAAGGGCAGCACCAGCAGCGCGAGCGCGGGCACCAGGGCCAGCGGCTTCCAGTCGAAATCGCGCAGCAGGCTCTTGCCGGCTGCCGCGGTGGATGTGGTTGCGGTGGTGGTGTTCATAGTGCCAGCCCCAGCAGCGATCGCTGCAATGCCTCGTCCTGCGCCAATGCGGCCATGCTGCCCGCATGCACCACCTTGCCGTTGTCCATCACGGCCACGGTGTCGCCGAGCCGCTTGGCGAAATTGATGTTCTGCTCCACGAGCAGGATGGTCACGCCGCTCTTCTTGAGCTGGTCGAAGGCGTCGATCATGTTGTTGATGATGGCCGGCGCCAGGCCCTTGCTGGGCTCGTCCACGATCAGCAGGTCACGCGGCTCCACGATGGCGCGGCTCACCGCCACCATCTGCTTTTGCCCGCCCGACAACTTGCCGGCCGGGTGGTTCCAGAACTTCTCCACCGCAGGGAAGAGCTTGAAGATCCATTCGAGCCGCGTGCTGTCCATCTGCGCGGCGTTCTTGGCGCCGCGTGCGGCCAGCAGCATGTTCTCCTTGACCGTGAGGTCGGCGAAGATGCCCATGTTCTCGGGCACATAGGCGATGTTCATGCCTGCGATCTGCGGCGTGTTCAGCGCCGTGATGTCCTTGCCACCGAAATGGATGGTGCCTTGCGAGGCATGCCACAGGCCCATGATGGTGCGCAGCGTGGTGGTCTTGCCCGCGCCGTTGCGGCCCAGCAGCATGGTGAGCTGGCCCTTGGGGACGGCCAAGTCCACGCCGTGCAGGATGTGGTACGCGCCGATGTGGGTGTGCACGCCCTGGAGTTCGAGCAGGTTGTTGGTGGTGCCGGTGGTCATGCGGTGGCCTCCTTGGTCACGCCCAGGTAGGCTTCCTGCACCACGGGCGAGGCGATCACCTCGGCGGGCACGCCATCAGCCACCAGGGTGCCGTTGGTGAGCACGATGATGCGGTCGGCCAGCTCGCGCACCACGTCCATCTTGTGCTCCACCAGCAGGATGATCTTGGTCTTGTCCTTCTTCAGCTCGCGGATCAGGTTCAGGATCACGGGCGCCTCGTCGTGGCTCATGCCGGCCGTGGGCTCGTCGAACATGTAGACCTGCGGCTCCAGCGCCATGAGCAGCGCCACTTCGAGCTTGCGCTGGTCGCCGTGCGGCAGGCTGGCCACGGGCGTGTCCTGCCGCTCCAGCATGGCCACGGCCTGCAGGATGGCGCGGGCGCGCTCCGTCAGCGCGCGGTGGTCGCTCCAGATGCTCCACAGGTTCAGGCCGCGGCGGTGCTTGCCCTCCTGCGTGGCCTGCACGGCCAGGCGCACGTTCTCCAGCACGCTGAGGTTGGGAAACAGGTTGGTGAGCTGGAAGGCACGGCCCAGGCCCGCATGCGTGCGCGCCGAGACCGACTGGCCCGTGAGGTCCTGCCCGCCCAGGGTGACGCTGCCTGCGCTGGCGCGCAGCTGCCCCGAGATGAGGTTGAAGTAGGTGGTCTTGCCCGCGCCGTTGGGGCCCACGATGGCGGTCAACGTGCCCGGCTCGAAGGAGCAGGTCACGGCGTTGACCGCCACGTGGCCGCCGAAGCGGATGGTCAAGTCCTTGGTGGCCAAGGTGCTCATGGGTGGTGCGTCGCTTTCACGGGTGTCGTCTTTCAGGGGTACCGGGCGCCCTGCCCTGTTTCCAGGCGGGGCCCCGGCGTTCAGCGCATTGTCATGGGCAGGTGCCGATGACGTAATAGTTCGGGCTCGTCTGCTTCAAAGTGGTGGTCACGAACACGTTCCACAGGCCCATGTTCTGGTTGGAGCCCTTGGCATAGGCATAGCCGCCGGTCTGCGTGGCGCGGCCGGCCTGCACATGCGCATAGTTGGTGGCCGTGGTGCAGGTGGCGCCGCCGCCGGGTGCGGCCAGCGTGGTGCCCGAGGCCGCGGCCGAGGTGGCGCCCTCGGCCCCGTTGGCGTCGGCGGCACGCACCGTCCAGCTGTAGCTGGTGGATGCAGCCAGACCGGTGTCGGTGTAGCTCGTGCCGCTCACCGGCAGGGCGTTGACCTTGTTGGTGTTGCGGTACACGTTGTAGCTGGCCGCGCCCGAAACGGCGCCCCAGCCGACCACCATGGAGCTGGCCGTGGCGCCCGAGGTGTTCACGCCCGTGGGGGCTGGCAGCGCGGGATTCGTGGGCGGGTTGGTCGTTCCGCCACCGCTGCTGATCTGGTCCACCATGGCCTTGATGGCCACCATCTGCGGGCCCGACTTCTTGGCGTAGTTGGCATTGTCATAGCCCCACCAGTCAAAGCAGCTGTTGGTGGCCGCCGTGCTGGTCTGGGGGTAGAGCATCACGATGTTGTTCGTGTCGGCCCAGCGGTTGTAGCCGGTGTTGCGCACGTACTGCTGCTGCACATCGCTGATGTTCTGCTTGCAGCCGTGCAGCACCACGTGCAGGCGGCAGGTGGCGCTGCCGCCGGCCTGGCAGGCCTGCGGGATGTAGGCCCAGCCGGTGGTCGCCATGCCGTGGTTGGTGATGAACTGGCTCTGGTTGAACTCGATGTAGTTGCCGGTGGGCAGCGTGGCGTTGTTGCGCGCGTTCAGCGTGCCGTACAGGTGCTGCAGCATGGCGCCAGCCAGGTCGAAATTGCAGTCGCTGACGTAGGGCGCGCCCTTGGTGGAGCAGCCGTTGCCGTAGTCATCGGTGACCATGGCGTGCTCGGCCGCGATGTCCTTCTTGTAGACCACGTTGGCGGCCGGCACGAAGCTGTTGTAGTAGGTGCGCAGCGCATCCATCACGCCGGGCTTGACCACGCTGTCCAGCGTGCCCGAAAACAGGTAGACCTTGGAAGCCTGCAGATTGGCTACCGGGTCGATGAGCCCCTGGCTGGCCCAGGTGTTGGTGGTACTCACCAGCGTGCTGGTGGGAATGCCCGCGGGGCTGGCCATGCAGCGCCCGGTGGCGTTGACGATGGAGCCTTCGGCGCAATAGAACGGCCCGCCCGCGACCACGCCCGCGCCCTTGGCGAAGGTGGCCGAGTAGGCCACGTGCAGCTGCACGGCCATGAAGCCGCCGGCCGACAGGCCCGACACGGTGGTCTGCGTGGTGTCGATCTTGAGCGCGGGGAGGTTGACGGCAGCAGACGCGCCGCCTGCAGCGCACAGTGCCAAAGCAGCTCCTGCTGCGGCCGCCCGGATGAAATTGAAAGCCATGTTGTCTTGTCTCCAAATAATTTTGAAAAAGTCTGACCCAGCCCCCGTGTAGACCCGGGGGTTCATGCATCAATTCACTGGAAAAAAAGGGGCGGCCGCCCCCGCGAGGATGGATCCTGAAAAGCAGGGCTGCTGCCCCACCCGTCAGGCCACGCAAATCTAAGGCTCCGCTGAACAGGTCTCTCGCGTGTCGAGCATCCCTGCCTTGGGCGATCTGCTGAGTTGCAAATCCTCGCCATAGCACGGGCTATGGCTGCGGTTTGCGCCTTGCAGCTCATCCCAAATCAGGGCGCTCGCCATCGCTCAGACCTGTCCAGCGCAGCCTTATCGCTTGTTGCGAATCGGCACTTGCATCTCTTCAGGCTTGATCTCGCGCACCAGCTCGGGCACGCCCCAGGCGAAGGCCGGGTCCACCTTGATCTTGAAGTGGTACATGCTCTGCATGGCCTGGTGGTCTTCCTTGCGGAAGGTCATCTTGCCCTTGGGCGTCTCGAAGCTCATGCCCTCCATGGTCTTGATGAGCTTGTTGGTGTTGGTGTCGCCGTTCGTGGCCTTGAGGGCCGTGACCAGGGCCATGGCCGAGCTGAAGCCGCCCGCGGTGAAGAAGTCCGGCGGGGTCTTGAACTCCTTGTAGTGCGCGGCCACCATGGCCTCGTTCACCGGGTTCTTGGGGATGCCGAAGTAGTAGTAGGTCGCGCCTTCCATGCCCGGGAAGTTCTTGTAGCTGGCCATGGCGGGCAGGATGTTACCGCCCGTGGCGATCTCGATGCCGTAGCGCTTCAAGTCCAGGTCGGCGATCTTGAAGGGGTTGCCGGCGCCGGCCCAGATGATGAAGATGACTTTGCGGCCGGGCACGTCCTTGAGCTTGTCGATCAGGCGCTGGGCACCAGCGGTGAAGTCGGTGGTGGTGGTGGGCAGGTACTCCTCGTGCACCAGCTTGGCATTCTTGAGCGCGTCCTTGAAGGCCTTCACGCCATCGCGGCCGAAGGCATAGTCCTGCGCCAGCGTGGCCACGGTCACGCCGGCCTTATCGATGGCCACGGCGTTGGAGATGGCGTCCTGGCTGCTGTTGCGGCCGGTGCGGAAGATGTACTTGTTCCACTTGTCGCCGGTGATGGCATCGGCCACGGCGGGCTCCACCAGCAGGATCTTCTTGTACTCCTCGGCCACGGGCAGCAGGGCCAGGGCCACGCCCGAGGAGGTGGGGCCGACGGCGATGTCGGCCTTGTCGTCCGAGTAGGCTGAGGCCAGCAGGCTCTTGCCCAGGTCAGGCTTGCCCTGGTCGTCCTTTTCGATGACGACGAGCTTCTTGCCGCCCACGGTCATGCTGCCGCCGGTGGCGTAGTTCAGTCCCATGAGCAGGCCGGTCTGGGTCTGCTTGCCGTAGGCCTCCAGCGGGCCGGTCTTGCTGTAGATGTGGGCGATGCGGATCTCGCCGGACTGGGCGAACGCGGGGGCGGAAAGCGTGGCCGCGGCGGTAACGGCGGCGGTGGCGAGGGCGACCAGGGTGCGACGGTGCATGGCGATGTCTCCTTGTAGTGATGCCTGAACATTGCACAGTTCGTGCCAAGGCACAAGCTGTTGATTCGTATGGGTTTGTGAACAGCACTCAAATGGGTGTGTTCAAGTTTTATACATTCAATTTGTCTAAATTTCAGACATTTGCCTGAAATTTATTCAGGGTTTTCCAGACGTCCATACAGCGTGGCGCGCGAGATGCCCAGTTGCCGCGCCGTGGCCAGCTTGTTGCCGCCATGGGCCTTCATGGCAGCGGCGATGGCGCGGCGTTCGAGCTCGGCCACCTGCTCGGCCAGGGGGCGCAGGTAGCGCGACTCGTCCTCGGCCTCGGCCACCACCACGGCGCTCGTGTCCTGCACCGGCGCGGCGGGTTCGACACCGGCCTCGCGCAGGATGCGTTCGAGCTGCGCGGCATCAATGGACTGGCCCTCGCTGCGCATCACGGCCTGCTCGATCACGTTGCGCAGCTCGCGGATATTGCCGCGCCAGGGCTGGCCCGCCAGCAGGGCCATGGCATCGGACAGCACCTCGGGCGGCGGCGTGCCATTGCGCAGCGCCAGGTCATCGCCCAGCGACTCGACCAGCGCCGGGATGTCGCTGCGCCGCGCGCGCAGCGGCGGCACGCGCACAGGCAGCACATGCAGGCGGTAGAACAGATCTTCGCGAAACCGCCCTTCGCGCACCTGGGCCGCCAGGTCGCGCGAAGTCGCCGCGAGGATGCGCACATTGAACGGCACCAGCTTGTTCGAGCCCAGCGGCTCGATCTCGCCCTCCTGCAGTGCGCGCAGCAGTTTGGCCTGCAGGCTCTGCGGCATGTCGCCGATCTCGTCGAGGAACAGCGTGCCCCCATCGGCCAGCTTGAACTTGCCGTCACGCCCCTTGGCCGATGCGCCGGTGTAGGCGCCGGGCGCCACGCCGAAGAACTCGGCCTCCAGCAGCGTGTCGGGCACGGCCGCGATGTTCACGCTCACAAAGGGGCCGCCGGCGCGGCTCGACGCGGCGTGGATGGCATGGGCCAGCAGCTCCTTGCCCGTGCCCGTCTCGCCCAGCAGCAGCACCGGGCTGGTCGACTGCGCAGCGCGGCGCGCCTGGCGCTTGACCTCGGCCGCGGCCGGGCTCGATCCGATGAAGCTGGCGAAGGTGTACTTGGAGCGCCGCTCGCCATCGCCTGCAGCTGCCGCCACCAGGCTGCGCCGGCGCTGGCTGGCCAGTTCGCGCCGCGCATCGTCCAGGTCGCGCTGCAGCAGCGCGAACTTGCTGATCAGCGGCTGCAAGGTGGTCTCGGGGTGGTCGAAGAGCACGATGCCGATGGCCCCGATGACGCTGCCCCCATCGTCGCGCAAGGGGATACGGCTGACCACGAAGGTACCGGCCTTGTTGGTGAGCAGGTCGATCAGCACCGGGTTGCCGGTCTCCAGCACGCGGCGCATGCCGGTGTTGGGGATCACCTCTTCGACCATGCGGCCCAGGAACTGGTCCAGCGAGCTGAAACCAAGGTCCGGCAGGAAACGCTGGTAGCCCTCGTTCACCCAGACGATGCGCCCGCTCAGGTCCACCAGGAACATGCCCTGGCTGACGCTGGAGAACAGGTAGAACATGGACCGCGCCGCCAGTTCGAGGATGCCCTGGGCATCCAGCGGCAGAGCGGGGGCGTCGTCGGTGAGCGGGGGCATGGGGCGATGGTAGCAAGCCCGCTGCCCGCCGCAGATCAATCCGCCGTGGACTCCGCGGCCTGCACCCCGCTCACCGCACGCAGGCCACGCGCCATGCGCAGCACCACCACGGGCTGGGCCGCTTCGGCCGCCCCCGTGCCCAGCGGCTGGTCCACCAGGATGCAGGGCTTGCCCGTGCGGCGGCAGTGGTCCTGCACGCGCCAGTATTCGTCGTGGCTGATGCAGCCGGTCTGGCAGATCACGAGGTCGGCCGCGGCCAGGCTGGAGTCCAGCGCCGGCGATGCCGGGGCAGCGGGCTCGGACACGGCCTGCGCCGGCGCCACGGTGGCCGCCGCCACGGCCTGCAGGCGCCAGCGCAGGCACTCGCGCGAGAGGCTGGCGATGCGCTCGACCAGGGTGGCGATATGGCGTGCCATGTCGCGCCGGCGCTTGAGGCCCGGCTGCGCGGCCTGCAGTTGCTGCAGTTCGTCCTGCGCCATGGCCAGGCGCGTGTCGCGCAGCACCACGGCGCCACGCAGGCGCACCACCTCGGCCCTCAGCTGCTCCAATTCACCCGCCTGCCGGGCCAGCGCCTCGCTGCAACGTGTCTGCGCTTCGCCCAGTTGGCGGCACAGCACCAGGAACTCCTCGGACAGGGTATGCATGCACCATCCTCGATAATAAGAACGATTCGCATTCTATGGTATGATTCCCCCGTCTGAGCAAGCCGCCTGGTGGGGGGCATCCCAGGGAGGCGAGTCCCTGGTGCCTGGCTTGCGAAGTTTGCTGGGCGGGCAAGGTCGGGGCGTACCCAGGACCATCCAAGTACGCCAGGGCCTGCCCGCCACCCCTGCAAACCCTGAACGACAGCCGCACCGCGCGCGGCAGCACCCATCATGCGCGGGCCGGCGCCACCGCGTGCAAGGCCATGCAGTTGCCTTCGAGGTCCTCGACTTCCGCGACGAATCCAAAACGGCCGACCTCGGTCACCGGGTACAGCACCACGCCCCCGGCAGCCACCGCCCGCGACAGCGCGGCATGGATGTCCGGCACGCGGAAGTAGATGCGGGCGCCCGCACGGCCAGGGACATAGCTCTCCCCCTGGGCCAGCGCACCGCTCGCGCCACAGCCCTCCTCGTCAAAGGGAAAGAACGCCATCTCGTTGCCGTCGACATGGGCCTGCTCGAACCCACAGCCCAGGACCGCCCGGTAAAAGCCCATGGCCCGCGCCAGGTCATGCACCGGGATCTCGAAGTAGGACACGGGATTCGACGCGCAGTTCATCAGCCAGCTCCCTCGGTGATCGGCAAACAGCAGCAGCCCGGCGGCGCTGCGGCCAAGCCCCCTCCCTCCGAGCATAGCGCCCCAGGGTTGCAGGCTTCCCGACGGGGTTCAGGGATTTCCGCGGTTGATGAAGGGATCAGCGCTGCGGCGGCGCGGCAAGGGCAGCAGCCGGCTCGGCGCATCGTGGAACGCCACCGGCTTGCGCGCCACGATGAAGAGCCGGATGTCCTTGCCCCGGGTGCCATGCCGCTCCACGGAAACAATGTCCAGCCCCTGGCCGGCCATGGCCGCATGCAGCTCGGGGCCTTCGAAGCTCAGCACGGCGGGCGCCTTGCCGATGGCGCGCATCAGCGGCAGCGCGAGCCAGGGAATGAGCGGGTTCATCTCGGCGATGCACGGCGTCTTGGAGATCAGAAGCCCCCCGGGGCGCAGCGCCTGCACCGCCCGCTGCAGCGTATGGTCGAGGTCGCCCACCAGGTGCAGCACATTGAAGGCCAGCACCACGTCGTAGGCCTGCTCGCCAAACCCTGGCGCCTCGGCATCGGCCACCGCAAAGCGCAGCTGCGGCACCGGCTGGGCCGCCAGCTTGCCCTGGGCGATGGCGACCATGCCGGCCGAGACATCGGTCGCATGCAGGCTGCGGGTGAAGGGCGCCAGGCGCAGCGCCGTGGTCCCCGTGCCGCAGCCGATCTCCAGCACGTCCTGCTCGGGCGACAGCAGCGCCTGCACACGCTGCAGCGTGGCCTCGTAGCCCGCCATGTCGGCAATCGGGTCGGCGGCGTACTTGGGTGCAATGCGGTCCCAGAACAAGGCCTTGCGGGCCATGGCTGCGCGGGCCTGTGTGGATGGCGCGCTGTCGGCCGGTGCGGCGGCGACGGCGGTGGTGGTGGTGGTCGGCATGGGGCGAAGCAAGGTCGGTGCGATGGAAAACTGCAGGGGATGCTATCCATGCAAAGCCCTTCCAGGAACTGCCAGAATTTGCAGTGAACATATACATTGATGCATGGATAAACTCGACTGGAACCAACTCCGGGCGTTTCTGGAAACCGCCGAAACCGGCTCGCTCTCGGCCGCCGCCCGCAAGCTGGGCCTGACCCAGCCCACGCTGAGCCGCCAGGTCGCCGCCATCGAGCAGCGCATGGGCGTGACCCTGTTCGAGCGCGTGGGCAAGGCCATGGCACTCACCGCCACCGGGCTGGACCTGCTGGAGCATGCGCGCGCCATGGGCGCCGCCGCCGAAGCCCTGGGCCTGGCGGCCACGGGCCGCTCGCAGGCGGTGGGCGGGGTGGTCTCGGTCTCGGCCAGCGACGCAGTGGCCAGCTTTCTGCTGCCCCCGCTGGTGCGGCGCCTGCGCGAGCAGGAGCCAGGCATCGTGGTCGATGTGATCCCGTCCAATGCTTTCAGCGACCTGCTGCGACGCGAAGCCGACATTGCCGTGCGCCACGCCAAACCCGAGCAGCCCGAACTGATCGCCCGGCTGGTCCGCGAAGCCTCGGCCCACTTCTATGCCTCCGAAGACTGGGTGCAGGCCCACGGCCACCCGCGCCGGGCCGAGGAAGCGGCGCGCCTGCCCTTCGTGGGTTCGGACCGCGCCGGCCGGTACCTGGCCTACCTGCAGCACCACGGCCTGCCCGTGACCGAGGCGAACTTCACGGCCTACGCCGACCACACGGTGGCCCATTGGGCCCTGGTGCGCCAAGGCCTGGGCATAGGCGCCATGATGGAAGAGATCGCCCAGGACACGCCGGGCGTGGTCCGCGTGCTGGACGAGGTGCCGCCCGTGCGCTTTCCGATCTGGCTGGTCAGCCACCGCGAGCTGCGCACGGCGCGGCGCATCCGCGTGGTGTTCGAGGCGTTGGCGCAAGGCCTGCAAGCGGGCTGAGCGACCCGCACTCGCCAAGAAAAAAGGGCGGTACGGCAGAAACCTGCCATACCGCCCCAACTACCCAAAACAGTGTCGGGCCTCAGCCCGCAGCCGTGAGCCCTTCGGCCGCGGCCTTGCGCGCGGCCCAGCGGCGCGCCAGGCGCGGCAGGATCAGCACGGCCAGCACGATGACGATCAGGGTCACCGAGCCGGGACGCTCCAGGAAGATGGTCCACTTGCCTTCGCCGATGGCCACCGCGTTGCGCATCTGCGCTTCGGCCAGCGGGCCCAGGATCATGCCCACGACCACCGGAGCCGAGGGGATGTCGAAGCGGCGCATGACCACGCCCAGCAGGCCGATGGCATACAGCAGCACCAGGTCGAAGGCGCTCTGGCGCATGCCGTACACGCCCAGCGTGGCGAACACCAGGATGCCCGCGTACAGGTAGGACTTGGGGATCTTGAGCAACTTGACCCACAGGCCCACCAGCGGCAGGTTCAGGATCAGCAGCATCACGTTGCCGATGTACATCGAGGCGATCAGCGCCCAGACCAGTGCGCCGTTGCTGCTGAACAGCTGCGGGCCGGGCTGGATGCCGTAGTTCTGGAACGCGCCCAGCAAAATGGCCGTGGTGTTCGACGTGGGAATGCCCAGCGTGAGCAGCGGGATCAGCGTGGCCGTGATGGCCGCGTTGTTGGCCGCCTCGGGGCCGGCCACGCCTTCGATGGCGCCGGTGGTGCCGAACTCTTCCTTGTGCTTGCTCAGCTTCTTCTCGGCCGCGTAGCTCAGGAAGGTCGGGATCTCGCTGCCGCCCGCGGGCACGGTGCCGAAGGGGAAGCCGATGGCCGTGGCGCGCAGCCAGGCAGGCCAGGAACGGCGCCATTCCTGGCGGGTCATGTGCGTGCTGGTCAGCTTGTTCTGCGACTCTTCGGTCTTGCCCTCGTACATCACGTTGTACAAGGCCTCGCCCACGGCGAACAGGCCCACGGCGATCAGAACCACCTCGATGCCGTCCATCAGCTCGGGCACACCGAAGGTGTAGCGTGCCTGCGCGGTGAGCTGGTCGATGCCGATCAGCCCCAGGGCCAGGCCCAGGAACAGCGCCAGCATGCCGCGCAGCGTGCTCTTGCCCAGCACCGCGCTCACCGTGGTGAAGGCCAGCACCATGAGCATGAAGTATTCGGGCGGGCCCAGGCGCACGGCGTACTCGGCCACGATGGGCGCGAAGAAGGTCACCAGCACGGTGGCGATGGTGCCCGCCACGAAGGAGCCGATGGCCGCCGTGGCCAGCGCCGCACCGGCGCGGCCGTTCTTGGCCATCTTGTTGCCTTCCATGGCAGTCACCATGGAGCCGGCTTCACCGGGCGTGTTGAGCAGGATGGAGGTGGTCGAGCCCCCGTACATGGCGCCGTAGTAGATGCCCGCGAAGAAGATCATCGACGCGGTGGCTTCCACCTTGACGGTGATGGGCAGCAGCATGGCCACAGCCACGGCCGGGCCGATGCCGGGCAGCACGCCCACGGCGGTGCCGATGACACAGCCCACGAAGGCCCACATCAGGTTGATGGGGGTGGCTGCAGTGATGAAGCCCTGCAGCAGGAGGTTCCAGGTATCCATGGTATCGCGCTGGCTTTACAGCCACCCCGTGTTCGTGAGGCCGGGCAGGTTGATCGCCAGCAATTGGGTAAACATCCAGAACACCGGCGCGGCCACGGCCACACCGATGAAGAGGTCCTTGAGCCAGGCCATGGGGCGCAGGTCAAGCTTGCCTTCGGAGCTCTTGAAGCCGCGCACCGCGAGCACGAAGCACAGCGCGCAGCTCAGGATGAAGCCGATCGTGGTGATCAGCATGGCATTGAGCAGCAGACCGGCCGAGACCCAGATGAAGCCCTTCCAGTGGGCGACCTCATCGCCCGAGCCCTCTTCCAGGTCGCGAAAGCCGCCCGTGCGCGCCTGGAGGATGGCCAGCACCCCGCAGACGATGAGCACGATGGCCACCACCCAGGGGAAGAAATTGGGGCCCACGCCGCCATAGCCCGCCTCGGAGCTGATGGAGGTGGCGCCCCAGGCCAGCAGGCAGCCCAGCAGCAGCGTGCCCGCACCCACCGCCGTCTGCAAGGCCGTGGAGCGAGAGGAATGTTGTTGTGTCATGTTTTTATCCCGCGTGGAGCGCGGCGCGCAGGGCCGTGGCAGGCACTGCGCGCCGCAGGAGGGTGCGACGGTGAAGGCGGGCCAGGCCATGCGGCCCGGCCGGGGCCGGTCAGATCATCCCGGACTTGACCATCGTGGCGCGCAGGCTGGCGAACTCGGCGTCGACGAAGTTGGAGAACTCGTCGCCCGCCAGCCAGGCCGGCGTCCAGCCGTTCTTCTCCATGGCGTCCTGCCAGGACTTGTGCTTGAACGTCTTGGACAGCGCGTCGATCAGGTCCTTGCGCTGCTCGGCGGTGATGCCGGCCGCGCCGTACACACCGCGCCAGTTGCCGATCTCGACGTTGATGCCCTGCTCCTTGAGCGTGGGCACGTTCACGCCCTTCAGGCGCGTGGCCGAGGTCACGCCCACGGCGCGCATCTTGCCGGCGGCGATGTACTCGGCGAACTCGCTGTAGCCGCTGCCGCCCACGGTGACGTTGCCGCCCAGAATGGCGGCGGTGGCCTCACCGCCCCCACGGAAGGCCACGTAGTTGATCTTGGCCGGGTCCACACCCACTTCGCGGGCGATCATGGCCGCGGCGATGTGCTCGGTGGAGCCGCGCGAACCGCCGCCCCACTTCACACTGCCCGGGTCCTTCTTGAGCTGGTCGACCACGTCCTTCATGGTCTTGAAGGGCGAGTTGGCGGGCAGCACGAACACGTTGTACTCGCTGCTCAGGCGCACCAGCGGCGTCACCTTGTCCAGGCCCACCGGCGGCTTGCCGGTGATGATGCCGCCCAGCATCACGGCGCCCATGGTCATCAGCGAATTGGGGTCGCCCTTGCTGGCGTTGGCGAATTGCGCCAAGCCGATGGCACCGGCGGCACCGCCCTTGTTGTCATAGGTCACCGAGCTGGCCACGCCTGCATCCTGCATGGCCTTGCCCAGGGCACGGCCCGTGGTGTCCCAGCCACCACCAGGGTTGGCGGGGATCATCATCTTGATGGCTGCAGCGGCCTGGGCGGTCAGCGGCAAGGCACCGGCTGCCGCCATGGCGGCCAGGGACTTGAGGAAGGTATCGCGACGCATCGTTGTCTCCTTGAATGATTGGCGAACCTGTCGATGATGCGCGCCGTGCCTGTCAAACGGCTGTCCTTGAACCTAGGGAAAACCCCCTGTGCCGCTTCGCGTCTTCCCCCAAGGGGGACGCCGCCCCTGCGGCGGGGCGGCCACAGGAACCCTCCGCGCAAATCCCTGCGCCCACTGGCGGCACGGACTCGGGCGGTCCGCCGCGTTGCTTCTCTTGCCAATAGCCCAGCTATTGGCGGCGAGAAGACGCCTTGCGCCCCATCCCGATCCGCACCACCAGTGGCCGCGAGGTTTGCCCGAAGGGTTCCTGCACGGGAGCACCCAAAAGCCCGCTCGGAGTGATATGGTCCCGCGCATGAAATTGCTGCTTGTCGAAGACGATCCCACCATGCAGGCGACCCTGCACCGGGCGCTGAGCCGCCGGGGCATGGAGGTGACGCCCGTGGGCGATGGCCGCGCCGCGCTGGCGCAGTGGGCGGCCCAGCCGCCCGACGCGGTGGTGCTGGACCTCACGCTGCCCGGCCTCGATGGCCTGCAGGTGCTGCAGCAGGCGCGCACGCGCGGGCTGCGCACGCCGGTCATCATCCTCACCGCGCGCGGCACGGTGGGCGACCGCATCATGGGCCTCAACTCCGGGGCCGACGACTACCTGCCCAAGCCCTTCGACCTGGACGAGCTCGAGGCCCGCCTGCGCGCCCTGGTGCGCCGCAGCGCCGACCCGGTGGCCAGCACCGCCCTGCCCCCCAGCGTGCAGCAGATCGGCGCCATCCGCTACGACACCAATAGCGGCGCCATCTACCTGAACGGCGAAGTGATGGAGTTCACCCCGCGCGAGCTGGCGCTGATGCACGCGCTGCTGGCCCAGCCAGGCCATGCCGTGACCAAGGAGCGGCTGTACGAGCTGGTCTTCCCCGGCCAGCTCGACGTGCAGTACGAGGCCATCGAAGTGGTGGTCTACCGGCTGCGCAAGAAGCTCGCGGGCACGGGCCTCACGCTCATGACGCTGCGCGGCCTGGGCTACCTGCTCAGGACGGATGCATGACCCGAAAGCCCCCGGCCGCACCCCACACGCCGCGGCCCCACTCGCTGCGCCGCCGGCTGCTGCTGGGCATTCTGCTGCCGGTGGTGGTGTTCATCACCTACAACACCATCAGCGCCTACCAGCAGACCCTGGCCTCGCTGAACACGGCCTACGACCGCACGCTGCTGGCCTCGGCCAAGAGCATCAGCGAGCAGCTGGACGTGACGGGCTACGAGGAGGCCGCGCACCTGCGCGCCATCGTGCCCTACTCGGCGCTCGAGGCCTTCGAGGCGGACAACAAGAGCCGCATGTACTACCGCGTCTCCAACCTGCAGGGCGAGCTGATCTCGGGCTTTGACGAGCTGCCGCTGTGGAAGGGCACCATCCCCGCGCGCCCGCCCTACGCCGCGCTGGTGGACTTCTATGACGACACCTTCCGCGGCCTGCCGGTGCGCGTGGCCGTGCTGCTGCAACCCGTGGCCAGCTCCACCGGGCGCGCCATGGCCGTGATCCAGGTGGCCGAGACGCTGGAGGTGCGCGAGACCCTGGCGCTGCAGAACCTGCGCAACACCCTGCTGCGCCAGGCCCTGTTGATCGCCGTGATCGGCATCACGGTGGTGCTCGTGGTGCAGCGCGCCACCCAGCCCGTGCGCCAGCTCAGCCAGGAGCTGCAGGCCCGCCAGGAGGGTGACCTGAGCCCCATCACCGCGCCCGCTGCGCCGCGCGAGCTGCAGCCCCTGATCGAGGGCACCAACGAATTCCTGCAGCGCCTGCGCCACCTGCTGCGCCACCAGAAACGCTTCGTGCGCGATGCCTCGCACCAGCTGCGCACGCCGCTGGCGGTGCTCAAGACCCAGGTGCAGTCGGCCCTGCGTGGCGACATGCCGGCCGAGCAGGCATTGCACGAAATCCGCGACACCGTGGACCGCGCCACGCAGCTGGCCAACCAGATGCTGGCCCTGGCCAAGGTGGAGCAGCTGCGCCAGCAGAGCGCCCCGCCCGTGACGCGCTTCGACGAGATCCTGCGCGGCGTGGCGCTGGAGATCTCGCCGCTGATCGCCCAGCGCGACCTGGACTTCGGCATCCACACCGATGCCGCGCCCATCGTCGCGCATGAGTGGATGCTGCGCGAACTCACGCGCAACCTGCTGCATAACGCCGTGCGCCACGCGCCGCCCGGCAGCGAGCTGTCGGTGGAGCTGCGCGCCGATGGCCGCCACGCCGCGCTCACGGTCAGCGACCATGGGCCCGGCATCGACGACGAGCTGGCGCTGCGCCTGTTCCAGCCGTTTTCGGCCGGCGACGTGCGCACCGGCAGCGGCCTGGGCCTGGCCATCTGCCAGGAGATCGTGCAGGCGCTGGGCGGCAGCATTGCATTGACCAACCGCACCCAGGCCGGCCGCGTGCTCGGGCTCGACGCCGTGGTGCGGCTGCCACTGGCCACCTCGGCCGACGCCACCACCGGCGCTGCGGGCATGCCGGAAGGGGCACAATCGGGCGCATGACCCCCACCGAGACGATGCGCCTGGACAAGTGGCTCTGGTGCGCCCGCTTTTACAAGACCCGTGGCCTGGCCACCGAAGAGATCGGCAAGGGCCGCGTCACCGTCAACGGCCAGGCCGCAAAGCCCGCGCGCGATGTGCGCCCCGGCGACACCGTGGCCCTGCGCCAGGGCCCCGTGGCCCGCACCGTGACCGTGCGCGCCCTGAGCGGCATGCGCGGCCCCGCCCCCGTGGCCCAGTTGCTGTACGAAGAGACCGCCGAGAGCATTGCCGCCCGCGAGGCCGCGGCCGAACAACGCCGCCTGGCGCCCGAGCCGGCTGCCACGCTGCAGGAAGGCCGTCCCACCAAGCGCGACCGGCGCAACATCGAGCGTGTGAGCGCTCCGGATTGGGACAGCCGCTGGAGCGCATCGATCGACGAGTGATGCCCTACGCGGCCATCGCCTGGGCCGGCGCCAGCGCCCCCAGGTAGCTGCGCACCGCCGGGTCGCGCGCCAGGGTATCGAAGTCCGGCGCGTGGCTCACCACGCCCTTGTTCACGAAGAGGAAGCGCTCGCAGCTCTGGCGCAGGATGTCCACGTGGTAGGGCTCGTTCGGGTGCAGGCACAGAAAGACCAGCTTGCCCTTGCCGCGCAGCGTGGCGAAGAAGTCGAGCATGAAGCCGATGTAGCCGTCCTGCGTGTTGAACTGCGGCTCGTCGAACAGGTGCACCAGCGGTGCGTCGCTGGCCGCATGCTGCAGCAGAAAATTGGGCTTGCCGCGCTGGAACGAGCGCACCTGGTAGGACTGGTGGTAGTGGATGGCCAGGCGGTCGCGCTCGCGCGTGCGCACCTGGTGGATGTCCTGGCCGTTCACCAGCACCCGCCCCGCGCTGGGCAGGTTGCTGCCCGTGATCAGCTCGAACAGCGTGGTCTTGCCCGAGCCGTTGGGGCCCATCACGCCCACGACCTGCGGGCCATCGACCACGAAGTCGGCCGCCAGCGAGAAGGTGCGTTCCTTGTTCAGCAGGCCGCGCGTGTAGTGCTTGGCCAGGCGGTCCACGTGCAAAAGCGGCGCATTGGCCATGGTCATACCCCCAGGAGCTGCATGCGCAGCGTGGTGTTGTCCAGCAACTCGCTCGCCGGGCCTTCGTGCACGATGGTGCCGGCGTTCATCACATAGGCCCGGTCGGCCACCTGCAGCGCGCTCTGCACGTTCTGCTCCACCACCAGCACGGCGATGCCCTCGCGCTTGAGGCGTGCAATGGTCTTCATCACGTCCTGCACCACCTTGGGCGCCAGGCCCTGGCTGGGTTCGTCGAACAGCACCAGCCCGGGCGAGCCCAGCAGCGCGCGCGAGATGGCCACCATCTGCATCTCCCCGCCCGAGAGGTTTTCGCACTCGCGGTGCATCAGGTATTCCATGGCGCTGAAGATCTCGAAGCACTCCTTCTCGCTCCAGGCGCGAAAGCGCGTCTTCTTGCGCGCGATGGCCAGGTTGCGCGCCACGGTGAGCGTGGGGAAGATGCGCCGGTCGTCCGGCACCCAGCCGATGCCGCTCTGGGCGATCTCGTGCGTGGCCGCGCGCGTCACGTCGCGCCCGTCGAAAGCCACGCTGCCGCTCCTGGCCGGCGTGAGGCCCAGGATGGTGCGCAGCGTGGTGGTCTTGCCCGCCCCATTGGGGCCCAGCAGCGCGACGACCTCACCCGCGCCCACCTCCAGCGATACGTTGAACAGCGCCTGGGTCTCGGCGTAGAAGGTGTTCACCCCCTGCAGCGAGAGCATGGCGGGCGATGGGGCGGGTTTGGGCACCGCGCTCATGCTGCCAGCGCCCCGAGGTTGGAGCGCTGCACCCATTCGTTGTGGCGCAGCTCGGCCGGGGTGCCACGCGCGATGACCTGGCCCCAGTGGATGACCGACAGCGTGTCGGCCAGGCGAAACAGGAATTGCATGTCGTGCTCGATGATGACGATGGTGAGGTCCCGCTTGAGCCCGGCCACCAGGTCGGCCAGGCGCGCCGTGCCCTCGGCGCCCAGGCCGGCGGTGGGCTCGTCCAGAAAGAGCATGCGCGGCTCGGCCGCCAGCGCCACGCCGATCTCCAGCGCGCGGCGCTCGCCGTACGACAGGCTTTTGGCCGGCGTGCGCTCCTTGCCCTGGAGGCCCACGCGCGCCAGCACGGCCGCAGCCTGGTCCTGCGCGGCGCTGTCGCCCCCCAGGTCGCGCCAGCCATTGAAGCCCTGGCGCCGCACGCGCGGCGTGGCCACGAGCACGTTGTCCAGCGCCGAGTCGTCGTTGAACAGGTTCATGATCTGGAACGAGCGCGAGATGCCCTTCTTCGCAATCTCGCGCGGGGCCAGGCCCGTGATGTCCTCGCCCGCAAAGGTCACCCGGCCCCGGTCGGGCTTGAAGCGCCCGGTCAGCACATTGAAGCAGGTGGTCTTGCCCGCCCCGTTGGGGCCCATGATGCCGGCCAACTGGCCCTCCTGCACGCCGAGCGTGATGTCTTCGAGCACCACCTGCTCACCGAACCGCTTGGACAGCCCTTTCGCTTCGAACAACATGCTCATGCCTCCTTTTTCTGGATGGAGAGGGCCGGCGCAGCGGGCCGGGCAGCGGCTGCGGCCCGGGCCCGGCGCATGCGCCAGTCCTGCCACATGCCGGCCACGCCCTCGGGCTTGTAGAGCACCAGCACCATGAACACCAGGCCATACCAGAGCAGCCAGGTCTCGGTGTAGGCGCCCAGCAGGTCGCGCGCCAGGATGAAGACGGCTGCGCCGATCAGCGGCCCCCAGAAGCTCACCAGCCCGCCGCCGATCAGCACCATCATCACCACGAAGCCCGAGTTGTGCAGGCTCATCACATTGGGGTAGGCCGACTGCTGGGCCATGGCGAACAGGGCGCCCGCCAGGCCCGCCACCCCGGCCGACAGCGTGAACGCCAGCCATTTGTAGAGCCACACGTGGTAGCCCACGAAGGCGGCGCGCGTCTCGTTCTGGCGGATGGCGTTGAGCACCCGGCCAAAGGGCGAATGCACCAGCCGCCACAGCAGCGCCACGGTGACGGCGAACACCGCCAGGCAGAAATAGAACAGCGCCTCGTTGCTCTTGAGCGGCAGCGACGCAAAGCCCAACTCCACCGGCAGCCGCTTGATGTTGAGCAGCCCGTCCTCCCCGCCCGTCACCGTGTGCCACTTGTTGGCGATGAACCAGAACACCTGCCCGAAGGCGATGGTCAGCAACGCGTAGTAGATGCCGCGCCGGTGCGAGATGAACAGCCCCACCAGCGCACCCAGCACCGCCGCCACCAGCACCGCGCCCGCCAGGTCGAACCACAGGTTGGCCCACAGCTTGTGCTGCAGCAGCCCGAAGGCATAGGCGCCGATGCCGAAGTAGGCCCCGTGCCCGAACGACGGCAAGCCCGCCGTGCCCAGCAGCAGGTTGTACCCGAGCGCGAACAGCATCCAGATCATGATTTCCAGCGCCAGGTACTGGTACAGGCCTGCGCCCGCAATCCACAGCGGTGTGGAGAACAGCACCGCAACGGTGATGAGCAGTGGAGCAGGTAGCGGGCTGGCTCGACCCGGATTGAATTGCATGGCGGGAAAACCCTTGTTCAGAGAACCTGTTCCAAGCCTTTTTGCAGCCGCGTTGGCGTGCAATCGGGATGAGTGGATGCTTCGGATGCGCCGCATGGGCTCATGCCCATGCAAGCAGCCGGGGCGTCCAATCGCCCGATTTCACTCCAACCCTCCGGGCAAGTGCCTTTTCGGGCGGTCTGCGGCGTTGCGGCGCTTGTTGATAGCCGAGCTATCAACTGCGCACCGCGCCTTGCATCCCATCCCGAAAAGGGACTTGCGCGGCTGCAAAAAGACTTGGAACAGGTTCTAAATGTCTTGCGAAAACAGAATGTACGTTCTAATATTCGATCACACAAGAATTTTTGTTCTAGTAGTTTCCCGATACCCACCCGCCAGCACACGACGACCCATGGACAGCGCCACCACCTACGACGAGCTCAAGGACGCCATCACGCGCGCCTACCCCGACATGTCCAAGCAGCTGCAGCGCATTGCCCGCTTCGCCCTGGAAAAGCCGCAGGAGCTGGCGCTGGGCACCGTGGCCGCACTGGCCGAGGCCACCGAGGTCCAACCCTCGGCCATGATCCGCTTTGCCAATGCGCTCGGCTACAAGGGCTTTTCCGACATGCAGCAGGTGTTCCGCGGGCACCTGGTGGAGCGCTCGGCCACCTACCGCGAGCGCATCGACCAGTTGCGCCGCGAGCAGGCCACCGGCCAGCGCGCGCCCGCCGGCGTGCTGCACCAGTTGACCAGCGAGTCCATGAACGAGCTCGGCCATCTGGAAGAAGCCGTGCGCGAGGCGGACCTGCGCGCCGCCGTGAAGCTCATCGCCGCTGCGGGCCGCGTGCATGTGCTGGCCCAGCGCCGCGCCTTCCCCATCGCCTGCTACCTGAGCTATGCGCTCGGCCAGTTGGAGCTCAAGACCCACCTGCTCGACGGCGCTGGCGGCATGCTCGATGAGAACCTGCGCTCGGTGGACAGCAGCGACGTGCTGCTGGTGGCCAGCTTTCGCAGCTACTCGCCCGACGTGGTGCACGCCGCCCAGACCTGCAGCCGCCGCGGCGTGCCCGTCATCGCCATCACCGATGGCCCGCTCTCGCCGCTGGTGGAGCCGTCCCGGGTCTGCTTCGAGCTGGCCGACGACTCCTCCAAACCGTTCCGCTCCCTGGTGGCGCCGATGTGCCTGGCACAGGCACTGGTCATGAGCACCGGCCACCACCTGGCCGAAAAACCCGCGCCGCAGCCGCGCACCCCACGAAAGGCCCGACCATGAACCCTGCGCCCTCCCGCCGCTTCGACGTGATCTGCATGGGCCGCGCCGCCGTCGACCTGTACGGCGAGCAGATCGGCGGCCGGCTCGAAGACATGCAGAGCTTCAGCAAGTACCTGGGCGGCTCGCCCGCCAACACTGCCGTGGGCGTGGCGCGCCTGGGCCTCAGGCCCGCCATGCTGACCCGCGTGGGCGACGAGCACCATGGTCGCTTCGTGCGCGAGGCCCTGGCCGCCGAAGGCGTGGACACCAGCCATGTGGCCACCGACGCGCGGCGCCTCACGGGCCTGGTGTTCCTGGGCATCCAGGACCGCGAGACCTTTCCGCTGGTGTTCTACCGCGACCACTGCGCCGACATGGCGCTCTCGGCCGAGGACATCGACGGCGATTTCATCGGCTCGGCCACGGCGCTGCTGCTCTCGGGCACGCACCTGTCGCAGCCCCGGACCTTCGAGGCCTGCCGCGCCGCCATTGGGCTGGCGCGCGAGCGCGGCACCCGCATCGTGCTGGACATCGACTACCGCCCCGTGCTCTGGGGGCTGACCAGCCCGGGCATGGGTGAGCAGCGCTTCGTGGCGGACGACAAGGTCACGGCCCACCTGCAGGGCGTGATCGCCGACTGCGATCTGGTCGTGGGCACCGAGGAAGAGATCCACATCGCAGGCGGCAGCACCGACACTCTGCAGGCACTGCGCCGCCTGCGCGCGCTGACCCCGGCGCTGCTCGTGGTCAAGCGCGGCCCCATGGGCTGCGTGGCTTTCGACCGTGCCATCCCCGACAGCCTGGATGAGGGCCTGCAGGGCCCCGGCTTCCCGGTCGAGGTGTTCAACGTGCTGGGCGCAGGCGATGCCTTCATGGCGGGCTTTCTGCGCGGCTGGCTCAAGGACGAGCCCCTGTCCCAGTGCTGCGCCTGGGCCAATGCCTGCGGCGCCATCGTGGTCTCGCGCCACGGCTGCTCGCCGGCCATGGCCAGTTGGGTGGAGCTGCAGCACTTTCTGCACAACGGTTCGCCCACGCGGCGCCTGCGCGAAGACCCGGTGCTCGAACACCTGCACCGCAGCACCACACGCACGCGCCGCTGGGGCGAGCTGGTGGTGCTGGCCTTCGACCACCGCTCGCAGCTCGAAGAGATCGCCGCACGCCATGGGCAGGGTGAAGCCGCCATCCGCAGCTTCAAGCAGCTGGTGGCACAGGGCGCTCGCCACGGCGCGGGCACGCATGTGGGCGCCGGGGTGCTGCTGGACAGCCGCTTCGGCGAAGACGTGCTGCCCTCGCTCACCGGCAAGGGCTGGTGGGTGGGGCGGCCGGTGGAGCTGCCCGGCTCGCGCCCGCTGGCCTTCGAGGCCGGCGAGCACCTGGCCATCGAGATGCGCAGCTGGCCCGCCGAGCATGTGGCCAAGTGCCTGCTCTACTGGCACCCCGACGACAGCCAGGCCCTGCGCGATGCGCAGGCCGAGCGCCTGCTGCAGTTGCAGGCGGCCAGCCATGCCACGCAACACGAGTTCCTGATCGAGGTGATACCGCCGCGCGAGATGCTGCGCGACGCCACCACGCTCGCCCGCACCCTGCAGCAGATGTACGACGCCGGACTCGCCCCTGACTGGTGGAAGCTGCCCGCCGCACAGAGCGACGCCGAGTGGCAGGACATCGCCCGCACCATCGCGCGCAACGATGCGCACTGCCGCGGCGTGCTGATGCTGGGCCTGGAGGCGAGCGAAGAAACCCTGGCCCGCAGCTTCCGCATTGCCGCCGCCCACCCCGTGTGCCGGGGCTTCGCGGTGGGCCGCACGATCTTCGCCGAGGCCGCGGACCGCTGGTTCGCGGGCCAGATCAGCGATGCCGAAGTGATCACCGACATCGCCCATCGCTACGCACGCCTGGTCGTCCTGTGGGACGAAGCCCGTGCGGGCATGTCCGAGGCCGTGAGCGCCATTTTCTGAAGGAGACACCCCCATGAGCACACCGAACATCGGCTTCATCGGCATCGGCATGATGGGCCACGGCATGGCCAAGAACCTGCTGGCCAAGGGCTACGCCCTGACCCTCAAGGCCAACCGCAACCGCGCCAACCTGGCCGACCTGCTGGACGCCGGCGCCAAGGAGGCAAAGAGCAATGCCGCCTGCGCGCAGGCCAGCGACATCGTCTTCATCTGCGTCACCGGCTCGCCCCAGGTGGAAGACATCGTCTACGGCAAGGACGGCCTGCTGGAGGCAGCGCGCCCCGGCCTGCGGGTGGTGGACACCTCCACGGCCGAGCCCGAGTCGAGCGCGCGCATCCGCGCCGACCTGGCGGCACGCGGCGTGAAACTCATCGACGCGCCCCTGGCCCGCACCCCCAAGGAGGCCGAGGAAGGCCGACTGAACACCATGGTGGGCGCCGATGCCGAGGACTTCGCCACGCTGGAGCCCGTGCTGCGGGCCTTTTGCGAGAACGTCTTCCACGTGGGCCCGCCCGGCCACGGCCATGTGCTCAAGCTCGTGAACAACATGATGGCCATGAGCTTTGCCGCCTGCATCGCCGAGGCCTTCGCCGTGGCCGCCAAGTCCGGGCTGGACCTGAACAAGCTCTACAACGTGGTCTCAGCCGGCGGCGTGAACTGCGGCATCTTCCAGATGATGGCCAAGGAGACGCTGCAAAGCGGCGACGTCACGGGCTTCAAGTTCGGCATTTCCAACGCCCGCAAGGACCTGCGCTACTACACCCACCTGGCCGAGATGCTGCCCGTGGCGAGCTTCATGGGCGAGGCCGCGCACCAGAGCTTCGTGCAGGCCGTGAACCTGGGCTTTGGCGACAAGCTGATCGCTTCGCTCTTCGAGGCCCAGGAAAAGGCCAACGCCGTGGCCATCGTTCCCCGCTGATTCCCCCCCCATAGACCACAACAGGCACCCGCCCGACAAGGAGACAACCATGAGCGATTTCAAGGACAGCATTTCATCGCGCCGCGCGCTGCTCAAGCAGTCGGCCCTGGCCCTCGCGGGCGCCGGCCTGTACGGCGCGGCCCCGTTCTACGGCCCGTGGAAGCACCACCACGCCTGGGCCCAGACGGCGCAGAAGAAGCCGCTCATCATCGGCCTGACCATGGACGCCTCGGGTCTGTACGCGGCCTCGGGCGGCGAGGAGCGGCTGGGCGCGATGATGGCCATCAAGGAGTTCAACGACAAGGGCGGCGTGCTGGGCCGGCGCATCGAGGCCATCCACATGGACACCGAGACCACGCCCGCCACGGGCTCGCGCATCGCCGAGCGCATGATCACGCGCAACGACGCGGCCTTCCTCATCGGTGCGGTGCATTCGGGCGTGTCCAACGCCATCTCGCAGGTGGCGCAGAAGTACGGCACGGTGTTCCTCAACACCAACTCCAGCTCGCCCACCGAGGCCGGCAAGGACTGCCACCGCACCAAGTTCGTGTGGGACGGCAACGGCACCAATTTTTCCAACGCCATCGTCAAGAACGCCATCAAGGCCAGCGGGCGCAACTGGGTGCTGCTGACCAACGACTACGTGTGGGGCCACAGCACGGCCAAGGCCACGCGCGCCGCGGTGGAGGCCAATGGCGGGCGCATCGTCGAGGAGCTGATGGTGCCGCAGAACACGCGTGATTTCTCGGCCTACCTGCTCAAGCTGCAGCAGCTCAAGCCCCAGGTGGTGGCCACCGCGGTGGGCGGCGACGACATCAAGGCGCTGCGCCAGCAGGTGGTGCAGCTCAAGATGAACAACAGCATGGCCTGGATCAATAACCAGCAGGACTGGCCCGACGTGTACGGCCTGGGGCCGGACGCGATCTTCGGCGTGTTCGGCACCACCTGGTACTACCGGCTGAACCTGCCGGGCGTGCGCGAGTTCGTGGCGGCCTACCAGAAGCAGTTCCCGGGCATGGCGATCCGCGTGCCGGGCAACGTGTACCACAACGCCTACATGGCCACGCGCGAGCTGCTGCGCTGCGTGGAAGAAGCCGGCACCACCAACAACATCGCCATCATCAAGAAGCTCGAAGGCCGCAAGATGGCCGCGGCCGACCGGCTGCAACACTTCGACGCCTGGATGGACCCCGTCACCCACCAGTGCCAGCAGACCATCTACATGGCCAGCTACAACGAGCAGCCCACCGAGAAGGACGACATCTTCAAGATCCTCGCGCAGATCGAGCCCCAGGAAGTGGTGGACAAGGACGCGGCCGGCGCCTGCAAGCTCGAAAGCTACGAGGCCACGCCGAGCTACGAGGCCTGAGCCCGCCGCCATGAGCAGCAGCACCAGCATCAACCGGCGGCGCCTGGTCCGCGGTGCGGCAGCGGCCGTGCTCGGCGCCATGGGGCCCTGGCAGGTCCACCATGCCTGGGCCCAGGCGCGCGGCAAGAAGCCGCTGCGCATCGGCCTGACCACCGACGACACCGGCCAGTACGGCGCCAGCGGGCAGGACGAGCAGCGCGGCATTCTGATGGCGGTGCACGAGGCCAACGAACGCGGCGGCGTGCTGGGCCGCCCCATCGAGACGGTGCACGCCGACACCGGCGGCGACCCGGCCAAGGCCACGGCCGTGGCGCGCCACATGCTGGAGCAGCAGGACTGCGCCTTCCTGGTCGGGGCCGTGCATTCCGGCGCCGCCAGCGCCATCTCCACGGTGGCGCAGCGGCATGGCTGCATCTACTTCAACACCAATTCAAGCTCACCCACCGAGGCCGGCAAGGACTGCCACCGCACCAAGTTCGTCTGGGACGGCAATGGCACGAACTTCTCCACCTCCATCGTGCGCGGCGCCATGACCGGCTTCGGCCGCGAGTGGGCGCTCATCACCAGCGACTATGCCTGGGGCCGCAGCACCGCCCAGGGCATCCGTGCCATCGTCGAGGGCAACGGCGGCACCATCGTGCAGGAGATGGTGGTGCCGCAGAACACGCGCGATTTCTCGGCCCAGCTGCAGCGCATCCAGCAGATCAAGCCCGGCGTGATCGCCACCGCCGTCGGCGGCGACGACGTCAAGGCCCTGCGCGAGCAGGTGCGCGGCGCCAAAATGGACCGCATCTTCGGCTGGATCAACAACCAGCAGGACTGGCCCGATGTCTACGGTGCCGGGCCCGAGGTGCTGTTCGGCATCTTCGGCACCACCTGGTACTGGGGTCTGCGTCTGGCGGGCGTCGCCGAGTTCAATGCCCGCTATGCCAAGGCCAACCCGGGCTACCGCATCCGCAAGCCGGGCAATGTCTTCTACAACGGCTATATGGCCACGCGCGAGCTGCTGCGCGCCATCGAGCGCGTGGGCAGCACGCACAACATCCGCCTCATCAAGGAGCTGGAGGCGCTGCGCATCCCGGCGGCGCAACGCATGCAGCACCATGACGCATGGATGAACCCCGCCACGCACCAGCTGCAGCAGACCATCTACATGGCCGCTTACAACACCCAGCCGCGCGAGCCGGACGATAGCTTCCGCATCCTGGGCCAGCAGCGGCCCGACGAGGTGCAGGACCGCGACAGCCTGCGCACCTGCCAACTCGAGTCGTACGCCGCAACCCCCACCTTCGAACCCTAGGACCCCCATGGACTGGCTTTTTCAACTGCTGCCGCACCTGGTCAACGGCATCTCGCTGGGGCTGCTGTTCGCGCTGATCGCGCTGGGCTTCATGCTCATCGTCGGCGTCATGGAGACCATCAACCTCGCGCACGGCTCGCTGTTCGCCTTGGGCATGTACGTCGCGCTGTTCTTCGTCTCGCCCCAGCTGGGCTGGTTCCCGGGCCTGCAGGCCTGGTACATGGCCCTGCCCATCGAGACACGCTACCTGGTGGCGCTGCTGCTGGCGCCGGTGTTCGTGGGCCTGTTCGGCATGCTGCTGGAGCTGTGCATGCGCCGAACCTACGGGCGCGACCCGCTCTACGGCCTGCTGCTGACCTTTGGCGCGGCCCTGGTGATCGAGGAGACCATCCGCCTGGTGTGGGGCTCCAACGAGAAGCAGCTGGCACTGCCCGCGGCGATCTCGGGCGCCTTCCTGCTCGGCGATTTGATCTATTCAAAGTACCGCTTCTTCGCCAGCGGCTTCGCGGTGCTGATGATCCTGGCGCTCTGGCTGTTTCTGGAGCGCACGCCCTATGGCGCCATCATCAAGGCCGGCGCGCACGACAGCGAGATGGTGCGCGCCCTGGGCATCAACTTGAAGCGCCTGCGCCTGCTGGTGTTCGGCATCGGCGTGGGGCTGGCGGCGATTGCCGGCGTGGTGATGGCGCCCATCTGGGGCATACGCCCGCATGTGGGGGTGGATGCGGTGGTGCCCGCCTTCCTCATCATCGTGCTGGGTGGCGTGGGTTCGCTCTGGGGCGCGGTGATCGCCGGGCTCATGGTGGGCATGGTCGTGGGGCTGACCGGGGCGTATGCTTCGGAATGGTCGCTGATGTCCATGTACCTGTTGTTCATTGCCGTGGTGACCTTCCGCTCCCGCGGCCTGTTCGGAAAGAAGAGTGTGCTGGATGTCTGAACCCCTGAAAGACAAGGTGGCCATCGTCACCGGTGCTGCGGGCACCATGGGCCTGGCGGCCGTGAAGGTGTTGCTAGAAGACGGCTGCCAAGTGGCCCTGGTGGATGTGAACGGGCAGCGCACGGCCGACCTGGCCACCGCGCTGGGCCCGCGCGCCCAGCCCTTCGCCTTCGACATCAGCGACCCCGAGGCCGTGCAGGCCGGCCATGCCGCCATCGTGCGCGCCCTGGGGCCGGTGGACATCCTGCTCAACAATGCCGGCGTGCTCTCCAACAACAAGGCCGAAGCGACGAGCCCTGTCGAGTGGCGCCAGGTGCTGGGTGCCAACCTCGATGGCGCCTTCTACCTGGCGCAGTGCGTGGTGCCGTCCATGAAGGCGCGGCGCTTCGGCCGCCTCATCAACACCTGCTCGCTCGCGGCCAAAACCGGCGGGCTCACGGCGGGCACGGCGTACTCCGTTTCCAAGGGCGCCATGACCTCGCTGACCTTTTCGCTGGCGCGCGAGCTGGCGCCCTTCGGCGTCACGGCCAACGGCATCTCGCCGGCCTATGTGAAGACCCCCATGATTACCGAGCAGCTCAACGAAGAGCAGCGCCAGAAGCTGCTGCGCGACATCCCCGTGGGCCGATTCTGCGAACCCGAGGAATTCGCCCACGTGGTGCGCTTTCTTGCATCGCCGCTGGCTGGCTTCATCACCGGGGAGATCGTCGATCTCAACGGCGGCCTGCTGATGGACTGACGGCATGGCAGGCAACGACAACCCCCCTGGCCACGGCATCACACCGCGCATCGCCTTCGCGCAAGAGCTTTCGGGCCTGTTCGACCTGGCGGGCAAGGTGGCCTATGTGCCCGGTGGCTACGGCGGCATCGGCGAGGCCATCGCCTGGGCGCTGGCACTGGCGGGTGCCAAGGTCGCCGTCTCGGGCCGCGACGCGGCGCGCGCACAGGCGCTGGCGGCCGAGCTGCAGGCCGCAGGCCACGAGGCCCTGGGCCTGGCCATGGACGCGCACTCCGTGCCAAGCATCCGTGACAGCGCGGACGCAGTCGCCGCGCACTTCGGGCAGCTCGACATCCTCGCCAACTGCGTGGGCATGCAGCGCGAAGAGGCGCTGCTGGAGGTGACCGAGGAGGCCTTCGACGAGGTCATGCAGGTCAACCTCAAGTCCGCCATGTTCCTGGCCCAGGCCGTGGCGCGCCACCAGATCGCGGGCGGCCGGGGCGGTGCCCAGGTGCACCTCTCGTCGGTGCGCTCCCAGTTGGGGCTGCGCGGGCGCGGCTATTCGGCCTACTGCGCGAGCAAGGGTGCACTCACCCTGCTCATCCGCCAGCATGCGAGCGAGCTGGCGCCGCACGGCATCACCGTCAACGGCATCGCGCCCACCGTGGTGCGCACCGAGATGGCCCGCCACTGGCTGGAAAACCCCGAGACCCGCGCCCAGGTGCTGGGCCGCATCCCCCTGGGCCGCGTGGCCGACCCCAAGGACGTGGCCGGCGCCGCAGTGTTCTTCACCAGCCCCGCGGCCTCGTTCGTCACCGGGCAGGTGCTGTACATCGACGGGGGGATCACGGCGAGCCAGTAGGCGGCAGCCCCGTCTACAGGTACTTGCTGCGGACCATCTCGATGGTCTGCGAACACAGCGAGGGATCGCTGTCCGACAAGGACGGTAGCTCCACACAGGTGGACAGGGGCATGCGGAAGGGATCACTGCGGCTCTGGTCCTCCACCACCATGCGGCCGTCTTCCGTGCGCACGTGGTAGCGCGTACGGAACGACGGGGCAGGCGGCCGGTCCATCGACGAACCGGCCACCGCACCGAGTACACCCGCAAGCACCTGCACGCCGGCCGAGTAGTTGTTGCCGGGGCGAAACGCGCGGTCGATGTACGCGGCCTGGCCCAGCATGGCGCCCGTGTAAGCTCCGCCGGTGGTGCCGGGCGTGGACTCGTCCACCGTCTGGGCATCGGCAATCCATCCGTACCGACCCGCGTGCAGCAGCTCGACCCGCCACCGTGACGCAATGGCCACGCGCTCGTCCTCCGTCAGCGCGGTCCAGATGGCGGACTTGATGCGGGCGGCCGGCTTCGCGGCTGCGGGCACCGGACCGCGGTAGACCGGATCGAAGGGCTCCGCCGACACAGGCACCGTGGGCGCATAGCTGAGCGCACGCTCGGTCTGCCGCACGGACTGGTTGAGCGACTGGATCTCATGGCCCAGCGCGTCGGCATCGGCGGCCGTGGGGTCGGCTGTGAGGCGGGCCCGCAGCACTGCACGGCGGGCGACGGCATCGTCCAGCTGGATTTCCAGCCCCTCCCACATCTTCAGCGGCGGTGCAGCCCAGGCCACCGGACAGCTGCCCAGCAGCACCGCCCAGCACCAGCCCGCCATACCGAATCGCCGCATTCCGCTCCCCCGCATACCTGCCTCGCTTTGTCCTGCGCCACCCACGGCGCTGTGTTGCCCATCATACAAATCCCGGCGCAGCGCGCCCCTAGAATCCAGCGTTGGCAGGCCGGCCGCCTGGACACGCAGAACCCCAAGGACCCTCGACGCCCATGCCCCACCACGCCCTTTTGCGCAGTGCCATCCCCCTGGCCCTGGCTGCTGCCGCCGCTTTGGCCACCGCACAGCCCTCTGACCTGCTGCTGGAAGCCTACAACCGGCTGCCCGATGCAAAAAAGCGGCTGGCGTGCTTCAAGGAGGCCACCCGGCAACCGGCGGCGGTGCCCAGTTCTGTACCACCGGCGCCCGTGCCGGCCGCACCCGCTGCGCCCGCACCGGCCGCGGTGCCGCCGCCTGTGGCAGCGGTCACCAGCCAATTGCCGCCGCTGGCCCTGGCCGATGCAGTGCGGATGTGCACCCGGCTGATCACCGTCGCCCAGGGTCGCGAGGCCGAGGCGGCCGAGAGCGCCGAAGCGTCGTCACCCCGCGAAATGTCCGTGGCATGGCCCGCCCTGCCCGGCAAGCAACCGGTGTACTGCAATGTGGACCGCGCGGAGCACCGGATCACCTCCATCACCAGCAACGGCAAGGTGGCCAGCGGAGATGTGCTCGACAGCATGCATGCTCGCGCCCTGCAGCGCGAGGAAATCCAGGCGGGCAACTACACCCGCTTTCTCGCGCGCGCCAAGGAGGCCCTCAAGGCGCAGATCCCCGTGCCAGAGGCCGCCCGGTACCGCAAACTTTTCGTGAGCACCGGCCCCTTGCACGTGCTGTGTGGCGAGGTCGATGCAGGCAGCGCCTCGGGCGCGCGCGAGGGATTCCAGCGCTTCTACGTGTCTGCTGATCCGCAGTTCCTCGCCGTCGACAGCCGCAAGACCGCACGGGTGTTCGAGGCCACCTGGGCATCCGTGTGCGCGCACAAGGCAGCGGACATCCCCCACTTTTGACGCACCGCCTCAACCAGATCTCAACTCCATTCCGATGCGCGTGACGCCCTGCGCCGATGTGGCCAGCGTGCGCCCGCCATGCATGCGCGCAATCGCGTCGGTGATGGCCAGGCCCAGGCCGTGGTTGGCCTGGCTGTGGCTGCGCGCGGGGTCGGCGCGGTAGAAACGGTCGAACAGGCGCGCCAGCACCTGGGGGTCGACATCGGGCCCGCGGTTTTCCACCACCAGTTCCACGGCCCCATCGGGCCGTTGGGCCAGGCACACGCGCACCGTGCTGCCGGCCAGCGCGTAGCGCGTGGCATTGCCGATCAGGTTGGACAGGGCACGGTGCAGCAGCGGCACATCGAAGGCGCCGGCCGCATCGCCCACCACCTGCAGCACAAGGCCCGCGTCCTGCAGCGCGGCCTCGTGGTAGTCGGCCACCTGCGCGGCCACGGCCGCCAGGCTGGCCACCGGCATGCGGCGCGCGCGCGCGCCGCGATCGGCCTGGGACAGGAACAGCATGTCGTTCACGATGCCGGTCATGCGCTGCAGCTCCTCCAGGTTGGAAGCCAGCACCTCGGCCACCTCACCTGCGCCCTGGCCGCCGCGCCCCAGTGAGCGCAGCGCCAGTTCGTTGTTGGCCAGCAGCGTGGCCAGCGGCGTGCACAGCTCGTGCGCCACGTCGGCGTTGAAACCCTCCATCTGGGCATAGGCCTTCTCCAGCCGGCCCAGCAGCGCGTTGAACTGCCCGACCAGCGGCTGCAGTTCGGCCGGCTGGCCCGTGCCATCGAGCCGCTGGTGCAGGGTGCGCGCCGAGAGTTCGCGCGTCTGCGCCGCCATCTGGCGCACGGGCGCCAGGCCCAGGTGCACCAGCACAAAACCGCCCAGCGAGACCACCACCGTGCCGGCCAATGCCGCCACGGCCAGCGTGATGGCCAGGCGGCGCAGCAGCGCCTGGTCGGGCTGCACATCCATGCGCAGCCGCACCTGCAGCGGGGCTTCGGCCCCGCGCGCCACCTCGAAGCGCAGCTCGCGCGCGGCAGCCAGCGGCGCCGCCTCGGCCGCCCCCGGGTACACCCGCTGCCCGTCGCCGGTGGTGACCAGCAGGCGGAAGTTCTCGTGCCCGGCCAGGAAGTCGTCCAGCGGGTGGCGGGCCTGCGGGGTGGCAGCGGGGTGCCCTTCGCTGTCCGTGAGCAGGTGGCGCAGGATGCTTTCCTTCTGCTGCAGGGCGTCTTCCTGCCGCGCGGCAAAACCCGCCGCCGTGACCAGGTAGACCACCAGGCAGACGGCGCCCAGCCCGGCCAGGCTCTGCACCGCCAGCCACCACGACAGCCGGCTGCGCAGCGAGCGGTGTGCCAGCGCAGGCGGCGCCATCATGGCACGCGCTCCTCCAGCACATAGCCCATGCCGCGGATGGTGTGCAGCAGCGGCGCGGGAAAGGGCACATCCATCTTGCTGCGCAGCCGGCGCACGGCGACCTCGACGACATTGGTCTCGCTGTCGAAATTCATGTCCCAGACCTGCGAGGCGATCTCGGTGCGCGACAGCACCTCGCCTTGGCGGCGCATGAACAGCGTGAGCAAAAGGAACTCCTGCGCCGTGAGGTCCAGCCGCTGGCCCGCGCGCGTGGCCTTGCGGCGCAGCAGGTCCAGCTCCAGATCGGCCAGCTGCAGCACGGCCTCGGCCTGGCCCGCTTGCGCACCGGCCTGGCTGCGGCGCGTGATGGCCTCGATGCGTGCCACCAGCTCCGAAAACGCGAAGGGCTTGACCAGGTAGTCGTCGGCCCCGGTCTGCAGGCCGCGCACGCGGTCGTCCACGCCCACGCGCGCGGTGAGCATGAGCACGGGGGTCTGGCGCGTCTTGCGCAGGGCCGCCAGCAGGCTCAGGCCATCGATGCCGGGCAGCATCACGTCAAGCACCAGCACGGCGTAGTCGCCCTCGAGCGCCAGGTGCAGGCCGTCGATGCCATCGTGCGCGACATCGACCACGTGGCCCGCCTCGGTGAGTCCTTTGCGCAGGTACTGCGCGAGCTTGGCCTCGTCCTCGATGAGCAGGATTTTCATGCCCGGATTGTCGAAGAACCGGGCCCGCTCGCGGATTACAAATTCGTCATCTGCGCGTGGGGGTTTGGACGGTGGCGGCTTCCTACAGTGAGGCCATCCATCCACCCCAGCAACCCAACGAAAGGACCTTCACCATGACCACCGCACGCAACGCCCTCTTCCTGTCACTGGCCGCCCTGGCCATCGCCGCCCCGGCCCAGGCCTCGGCGGTGTACCACGCAGCCGGCGGCGAGATCGGCTACACCCAGCACCCCGACCACCAGCAGGCCAGCAGCCGCCAGCGCAGCGAGGTGCTCGGCGAGATCGAAGCCGCCCGCAAGGACGGCACCCTGGCCCTGCTCTCGCGCGGCATCGCACTGCCCGAACCCAAGACGGCCCCGGCCAAGACCCGGGCGCAGGTGCAGGACGAATACCTGGGCATGAGCGACGCCGAGAAGCGCCGCCTGCAGGAGATGCATGGCGCAGGCGGCTGAGCCCATAGGCCCGCGCCGTCCCCGGCGCGGTAAGGCGCCGGCAGGGGCATGCTCAGTGCAGCAGCAAGCGCTGCTGCCCGCTGCCCTCGATCTTGAACACCGAGACCGACCTCACCAGGTCGTCGGCCTGTGCGCGCAGGCTGGAGGCGGCCGCCGCCATCTCCTCGACCAGGGCCGCGTTCTGCTGCGTGGCCTGGTCCATCAGCGTGACCGCCTCGCCGACCTGCGACACGCCCGAGCTCTGCTCGGTGCTGGCAGAGCTGATCTCCCCCATGAGGCGGGTCACGCTCTGGATGCTGGCCACCACCTCGTCCATGGTGGTGCCAGCCTTGTCCACCAGCGCCGAGCCATGCTCCACACGGCCCACGCTCTCGGTGATGAGCTGCTTGATCTCCTTGGCCGCCTGGGCGCTGCGCTGGGCCAGCGTGCGCACCTCGCCGGCCACCACCGCAAAGCCGCGCCCCTGGTCGCCCGCGCGCGCCGCCTCCACGGCCGCATTCAGCGCCAGGATATTGGTCTGGAAGGCGATGCCGTCGATCACGCTGATGATGTCGTTGATCTTGCGGCTGGAGTCGTTGATGCCCTTCATGGTCTCCACCACCTGCGCCACCACCTCCCCGCCCTGCTGGGCAATGGTGGAGGCCGAATGCGCCAGCCGGTTGGCATTGACCGCATTGTCGGCGTTCTGGCGCACGGTGGAGCCCAGTTGCTCCATCGACGCCGCCGTCTGCTGCAGCGCACTGGCCTGCTGCTCGGTGCGGGTGGACAGATTGTGGTTGCCCTGGGCGATCTCGGAACTGGCGGTGGACACGCTCACCGAGCCCTCGCGCACACCCGCCACCAGCTCCGAAAGGCTGCGGCGCATGCCCTCCATCGCGCCGACCAGCGAGGCGATCTCGTCCTTGCCATGGGCCACCAGCGGGCGTGCCAGATTGCCATGGGCGAACTCCTGGGTCGCTGCGCCGGCCTCGCGCAGCGGCCCGACGATGGAGCGCGTGGTCAGGTAGCCGAGCACCACCGCGAACGCCACGACCACCACGCTCAGCACGATGAGCTGCATGCGCAGCGATTCGAACTGGCGCATCGACTGCTCGCTGGCCTGCTGGCTGATCCTGTCGCCCTCGGCGAGAAAGGCGTTGATATCCCCCACCAGGCGCACCAGCAGCGGGCGGCATTCGGCATTGATCTTCTTGATGGCAGCGTCCTTCTCACCCACGCTGCCCAAGCGCGTGATCTCCAGCGCAATCGGGCCGTAGGCCGCCTCGGTCGCCTGGATCTGGCCGAGCAGCTTGCGCAGCGGCTCGGCCACCTCGGGCTGGGCTGCCTTCAGGGCCTCGTCGACCTTCTGGATGCCCTTGCCCACCCCCTCATGGGCCGCGGCGATGAGCTTGACCTCGGCTGCCGCATCGGCCGGCGTGCTGGTGATCACCAGGTTGCGGGCGGCCACCGCGCGGGCGTTGGCCGCATCCAGCACGCTGCTGCCCAGGTTCTTGATCACATCCAGGTGGTTGACCTGGTTCTCCAGGTTGCCCTGGGTGATCGACTGGCCCCGTATGCCCATGACCGCGACCAGGATGAGGGCACAGGCCAGGACGGCATAGCCCATGGCCAGACGCGCCCTGATGGACAGGCTCTGCAGGAAATTCATCATCGCGAAGTTCTCCCCACGTTGGGCGCGCATGCGCAAAATCCACCGGCCAAGGCCGGTTTACCGCGTAATTTGCCCATCCCTCCGCGCCAGCCCTGCAGGCCCTTACAGCCCCGCTGCACGCGCTTTTGTGTGGATCTTGCAGCGCGCAGACACGTGGAGGAAATGCTCTCTGACGCTACCTTGCGCCTCCTGCCCCCGGCTGGCAAGTTTTTTCTTGCAACCAGGCATGCCAGCGCCGCCCCACCCGGGGCCACGCCGACCCTAGGCCCTGCGCGATGCGCCAGAGGCCGAAATGCGCGGGTAGGCCACCAACAGCGCGCCACCGAGCATGGCGGTGCCGTTCGCATAGACCCACAGCTCCCCTTCGAACAGCAGCGCGGTGAACACGGTGATCCCGAAGACGATGGCCACGATGGTGAACAAGGCCATTGCCACCTGCCGGCGGTGCGAGGGCGCCATCGCCACCCCGGCCAGCACGAACACGGCGCCCAGCATCGCGCCGGAACCCAGCTCGATGAGCAGCGTGCCCAGCACGCCATGGCCCATCTGCCAGGCACTGATGAACTTGGTCAGGCGCTGCGCCACAAAGGCGGCGGCGAAAGCGGCGGGCAACAGCAGCAGCCAGCGCATGAACTTGCTTTTCAACATTCCCTCGGGTTCCTTGTCTGTACCGCTTTCCTGCCCTGCAGGGTGCGGGTCACTGGGAAATGTACCCATTTGCCAGCAGGAACGGGCTGGCGCCCGGGGTGCGCCCACCGCCTTGGCGTGCCCCATCCCCCGAATCGGTGATGGTCAAAAACCGGCCTGCTGCCGACAATGAGGCGCGTTCAGAAAGGGGGAAACCATGCGTTGGATCGTGGTGGCCATCTGTTTCGTTCCAGCCATCGCCTTTGCGGCGATGGACATGCCACGGGCTTCCGTGGCCCTGGTCGGCGTGTTGAACCTGGCCTACCTGCTTGCATTGAGCAGCGGTGTAGGCTGGCTGGTTCAGCAGGTCGCCCAGACCTCGGGGCGCTTCACCCCGAAAGCCGAAGCCGTCCTGAGCGGCGCGTGTGCCCTGGTCGTGGGGCCGCTGCTCTGGTTTGTGCTGTTCCGGTAGAGAGACGGCCCTCGGCAGTCCTCGAAGCACAAGCTCCAAAACCCAGGATCGCCAAGTTGCACCGGCCCACACAGGGCGGATCCCATGCGCCGGATGCAAATAGTCGGCAAGATCGGCGAGCCGGGCCTTTCGGCGGATGCCTCTGCTGCAGCGCACGCACCGGCCACAAGCGGTAGCGCCCCTCCGCACGGCATCCAGGCCACGGCGCACCCTGCAGCCCGCCTTGGGGCAACCGCGAATCATCCGCCATGCCGATGGATTCCATAGGCTCCGGGCGAGCGCAGGCACCCCATCTGAACGCGCCCAGCGGGCAATTTGCATCCGGATGTACAGCCGCCGCGTATCCCTCCCAAGGAACGCCGCATACCCGGCGTCAACCAGCCCCGCCGGCTGAGAAGGCCTGGAGCACACCAGGACGACCCGGCACCCACGAATCCTCAGGAAAGCACCCCGCCAATGAGAGCGCCCATCGTTGCAGCTGCAGCCACCGTAACCGCCATGTATTTCACCACCTGCATGCCCGCGCTGGCGCAGTACAGCAAGAGCCCTCCGCCCACCACTGCACCAAGCCCCGCTGCGGGCATCATGGTCTACCCCCCTGTGGCGATCCATGGGCAATGGGTGGACACCTACTACCCCAGCCAGGCCAGTGCCTCCGGCACAAGCCAGGGCCCTTCGTGTGTTGTCGTCTACTACCATGGCGGCGGCTTCCACCTGGGCTCCCCGCGGGAGGTTGCACGTTCGGAACAGTTGCTGCTGGCCGCCGCCGTCCAGAACAGCGGCTGTGTCTTCATGATCCCTTCTTATCCCACCAACCCGGAGACCACGGCCCAGTATCCGATTCCGGCCATCATGGGCGACACGGGCCAGGCGGGCTCTGTTTTCGGCTCGTTCAACGCCCTGTACACGCAGTACATCCAGCCTTGGATGCAGTCCAACCCCCAACTCCAGCTCTGGACGGCAGGCACCTCGGCCGGCGCCATCCTGGCCCAGCGGATTGCCGTGAGCGGTCACTGGCCTGTCGCAGGCAGCTTTCTGATCGCCCCGCCCGTAAAGAATGCCCAGTACCACGGAAGCCAGACCGAAGTGGACGATGTGGCCATCCAGGATCCGCTGGGACCCAGCTGCACCGCACGCATGCGCAACGACACGGACTGCACCTACGCCCGGGGCTTGTTCGAAATCGAAGGCGGCCAGGGGTGGACCTCGAAAGGGGAACCCAACGATCTGTCCTACTACGCGGCCAGCACGCCGCCTGGCCTGCAGACCCACGTGCTCATCAACGCCTGCGACGATGTGGCCGATCTGGGCTCCTTCATGCGCGGCTACTTCAACCACCTGGATCCCTCCCGGCGCCATATCTCCATCTGGAAAGGCTTCAGCAAAGCCGAGATCGATGCCATGGGAGACGGCCCGGACACCCCCGATCACGCCTACAAGGGCGCGCAGCACGCCTTCTACGAACGCATACTCCAGGCCTACATGGGCATCGCCCCTGCCAACGGCAACTGGGCCGCATGGAACCAGGCCACGCTACCCGCCCTGGGCGGTCGCTATGCGGACTACTGCGAGGCCGGCGCCGATACAAGGCACTTCCGGGGCAACCTGATCAACTGAGCTGTCCGCCGACCCGCAACCATGGGAAGTGGACCGGCAGTGCCGACAAAGAAAAAAGCCCTGCAAGTCAAAGACTTGCAGGGCTTTATCTTGGCGGAAACGGAGGGATTCGAACCCTCGATGAGGCTCTACACCCCATACTCCCTTAGCAGGGGAGCACCTTCGGCCACTCGGTCACGTTTCCAATCCCGCTATTATGCCCCATTTTTGAGGCACTTCAGCCGAGTTGGGGTCGGATGGTGCTCAGGCCGCAGGCTGGTCCAGTTCGAACGCCTTGTGCAGCGCGCGCACGGCCAGCTCGACATACTTCTCGTCGATCACGACCGAGGTCTTGATTTCCGAGGTGGAGATCATCTGGATGTTGATGCCCTCTTCGCTCAGCACGCGGAACATCTTGCTGGCCACGCCGACGTGGCTGCGCATGCCGATGCCGACGATGGAGACCTTGCAGATCTTGGCATCGCCCACGACTTCCTGGGCACCCAGCTCGGGCACGACCTTTTCCTTGAGCAGGTCCACGGTGCGGGCATAGTCGCCGCGGTTCACGGTGAAGCTGAAGTCGGTCTTGCCGTCCTTGCTCAGGTTCTGGATGATCACGTCGACTTCGATGTTGGCATCGGCCACGGCGCCCAGGATCTGGTAGGCGATGCCTGGCTTGTCGGGCACGCCCAGCACGGAGATCTTGGCCTCGTCGCGGTTGAATGCGATGCCGGATACAACGGCTTGTTCCATTTTTTCGTCTTCCTCAAAAGTGATCAGCGTGCCGGACTTGGCTTCTTCGTTGATGTCGATGTCCCAGGGCGTGAAGCTCGACAGCACGCGCATGGGCACCTTGTACTTGCCTGCGAACTCCACGGAGCGGATCTGCAGGACCTTGCTGCCCAGGCTGGCCATTTCGAGCATTTCCTCGAAGCTGACGGTGTGCAGGCGGCGCGCTTCGGGCACGACGCGCGGGTCGGTGGTGTACACCCCGTCCACGTCGGTGTAGATCAGGCATTCATCGGCCTTCATCGCGGCGGCCACGGCCACGGCGGAGGTGTCCGATCCCCCACGGCCCAGCGTGGTGATGTTGCCTTCGTCGTCGATGCCCTGGAAACCCGTGACGATCACGACCTTGCCATTGGCCAGGTCAGCGCGCACGCGCTGGTCGTCGATGGATTCGATGCGGGCCTTGGTGTAGCTGCTGTCGGTGCGAATCGGCACCTGCCAGCCGGCGTAGCTCACCGAGCCCATGCCTTCGGTCTGCAGCGCAATCGCCAGCAGGGCCGAGGAGGCCTGCTCGCCGGTGGCAGCCAGCATGTCCAGCTCGCGGTTGTAGGCCTCGGTGGCGCGCGGGGGAGCGAGTTCCTTGGCCAGGGCGAGCAGGCGGTTGGTTTCGCCACTCATGGCGCTGGGCACGACCACCATCTGGTGGCCTGCGCGGGCCCACTTGGCCACGCGCTTGGCGACGTTGCGGATGCGCTCCGGGGAGCCCATCGACGTGCCGCCGTATTTGTGAACGATCAATGCCATTGGATTTCTGGGGTGACGAAACACTTGCCACGGCGCCGGTTGGACACTGTTTTGGCGCGCCGCTGTTTTTCGTGCAGATGGGAAAGCAGGGCCTGTTCCGTGCGATTCCTGCCAAACCGGGGCGGTTTCATCAGGGCGACACGGATCAGTCCCCAGGGACCAAAACCTGGGGATTGTACCAATCGAGCCCGGGCCCCGAGCGCACCACGTAGCCGGAACCCACCTTGATGCGGATGCGGTGCCCGCGCGTGGTGCAGGCCGCCACCTGGCCGAGCAGCTCGGCCAGTTGCGCCGCCGTGGGTGTGGTCTGGTGCACGCTGCGCAGCCAGTGGCGCAGCACATTGGCCTGACGGGCACGGGTGAGGGCCTGCAGCGCGGCCAGCTGCGGCGGCACGCCCACCTGGCCCAGGTCGGCCACGGCCACCTCGTCGAGCAGTTCACTGGCCTGCGCCGCGTTGGCCGCAGAACGGACAAAGGTATCGCGGAACGCCGGGAACGCGGCTTCGAGCACCGGCAGAACCTGTGCACGGATGCGGTTGCGCGTGTAGTGCAGATCAGCGTTGGTGGGGTCTTCCACCCAGCGCTCGCCCCGCCCCCGCAGCCAGTCGCGCACGGCCTGGCCCGGCACGCGCAGCAGCGGGCGGTGCCAGGTCAGGCCCGCACGCTGCCATTGCGCGGGCATGGAGGCCAGGCCCGCCACGCCGGCACCGCGCGACAGGGCGAGCAGCAGCGTCTCCACCTGGTCGTCGGCATGCTGGGCCAGCGCGACGGATGCCGTGCCCTGCACAGCCGGCGCCTGCAGCAGGGCCGCATCGAGAGCGGCATAGCGGCCCTGGCGCGCCGCGTCCTCGGGGCTCTGGCCGGGGGCCGGGCGGGCGTCGATGCGCTGCACGGCCAATGGCACCGCCAGGCGCGCGCACAGGTCCGCGCAGTGCGCCTCGAAGCCATCGGCCGCTGCCTGCAGGCCGTGGTGCACATGGACGGCCCGCACCTGCCCCGGCCAGCGCCGCGCACAGGCCAGCAGCAGCGCGGTGGAATCGGCCCCGCCGCTCAAACCCACGGCCAGCGGCAGCGCGGGCGCAAAGGCCGCGATGGCGGCCTCCAGCGATTGCGTCATGCGTGCACCCCTCCCACCCGGCCCGCAACTGGGGGTAGGTGGTGGATGGCGAGGTCGTGCAGGCGGCAGCGCATGGCCGCCGATTATCGCGGGCCGCTCACTGCGGGGCTGACAGCCGCGGCGCCCCGTGCGCGCCGCCGCCATCGGCCGACAGCCGGAAGGTGCCCACCACCTCCGACAGGCGCACCGACTGGTCCTTGAGGCTTTGCGCCGCGGCCGCGCTCTCTTCCACCAGCGCGGCGTTCTGCTGCGTCATCTGGTCCAGGTGCGAGACGGCCTGGCCGACTTCGTTGATGCTGGTGCTCTGCTCGTTGGTCGATGCCGTGATCTCGGCCATGATGTCGGTCACGCGCTGCACCGAGTTCACGATGTCGGTCATGGTGGCGCCGGCGTCGTGCACCAGGCGCGAGCCATTCTCCACCTGGCCGACCGAGGCGCTGATGAGCAGCTTGATCTCCTTGGCCGCCTCGGCGCTGCGCTGCGCCAGGCTGCGCACCTCGCTGGCCACCACGGCGAAGCCACGGCCCTGCTCACCGGCCCGCGCCGCCTCCACCGCGGCGTTCAGGGCCAGGATGTTGGTCTGGAAGGCAATGCCGTCGATGGTGCCGATGATGTCGCTGATCTTGCGCGACGCGGCATTGATCTCGTCCATGGTGCTCACCACATTGCCCACCACCGTGCCACCGTGCTGGGCCACGCTGGAGGCCTGGGCCACGAGCTGGTTGGCCTGGCGCGCGGCATCGGCGTTGTGGCGCACGGTCTCGGTCAGCTGCTGCATGGAGGCCGAGGTCTCCTCCAGGCTCGACGCGGTGAGCTCGGTGCGCCCGCTCAGGTCGTGGTTGCCCGTGGCGATCTCCTCGGCCGCCACGCGCACCGAGTTGCTGGCATCGCGGATCTGCGCCAGCACGCCCGAGAGCTTGCCGGCAAAGCTGTTGAAGCTGGCGGCGATCTGCGCGAGCTCGTCCTCGCCCTGGGCGTCGATGCGGCGCGACAGGTCGCCGTCGCCCGCGCCGATCTCGTGCATGGCATCGCGCACCAGGGTCAACTGGCGCAGCCGCCGCGACAGGATGCCGGCCAGCACCACCAGGGCCACCAGCAGCACCACGATGCCCGCACCCAGCGATACCCCCAGCATGGTGCGGATGGCGGCCAGCCCCTCGCCGCGGTCCAGCGCAATCGCCAGCAGCCAGGGCGTTCCGGTCACGGGCGCCACAGTGAGCAGCATGGCCCGGCCCTGCAGGTCCACGGCATTGAGGTCGGCACGCTTGGCCATGTCGGCCAGCGCCGTGGCCGTGAGCGAGGGGGCCAGGTCGGTCGCGGGCTTGAGCGCCAGCTTCACCTCGGGGTGGGCGATGATGTTGCCATCGCTCCCCACCAGGAAGGCATAGCTTGCGGGCGTGGGCTTGATCGACGCCACATTGGCCACCACCGCCGCCAGCGACACATCGCCCGCCATCACGGCCTTCACGCCCGCGCCCTCGCGCGCGGCCTTGGCAAAGGTGACCACCAGGCCGGCGCCGCCCGCATCGGGGTACGGCGCCGTGAGGATGGTGGTCTGCGCATCGGCCGCCTGCTTGTACCAGGGCCGCCCGGTGGGGTCGTAGTCGGGCGGCAGGTTCTGCTTTTCCGAGAACACCGTGCGCTTGTCGGCATAGCCGAAATAGGTGGTGAGAAAGTTGCCGGCCTTGGCCAGCATGAGCAGCGGCTTGGCGGCGTCGGCATCGTCGAGCGCGGCAGCCGCCGACTCGACCACCGTGGCCTTGCCGCGCGCCCAGTCGCGCAGGGTTTCGATGTGGCTGTGCGCCAGGGCCTGCGACTGCGCGGTGAGCGAGGCGTACGCCTGGGATCGCGCCGTGAGGTAGTTGGCCACCGTGAGGGCCAGCAGGCCCGCCACCAGGCAGGCCACCGAGACCAGCAGGATCTGGCCCTTGAGCGTCTTCAGGAACGACATGCGCAGCCCCCTTCGATCCACCCGCGCCACGGCGGGCGATCCGGCCATGCTACATCCGGTTACGGGATATGCGCTACTGCCCCTCGATCCAGAGCGCAAAAAAAACAACGGCCCTCAAGGGCCGTTGCTGTGTCTGGCAGGGCGCTCAGCGCTCGGATTTGGTGTCGCTGAAGCGGCCGTAGCTCTGCAGGCGCTCGTAGCGGCGCTCCAGCAGGTCCTTGGTTTTGAGGTCTGCCACCTGGCGGAAGGCATCGCCCAGGGCGCGCTTCAAGAAGGCGGCCATCTGCTTGTGGTCGCGGTGGCCACCGCCCACGGGTTCGTTCACGATCTTGTCCACCAGGCCCAGGGCCTTGAGGCGGTGGGCGGTGATGCCCAGGGCGTCGGCCGCTTCCTGGGCCTTCTCGCTGGTCTTCCAGAGGATGGAGGCGCAGCCCTCGGGGCTGATCACGGAGTAGATGGCGTACTGCAGCATCACCACCTGGTCGGCCACGCTGATGGCCAGCGCGCCACCCGAGCCGCCTTCGCCGATGATGGTGGTGATGATGGGCACTTCCAGCTGCGCCATCTCGAAGATGTTGCGGCCGATGGCTTCGGACTGGCCGCGCTCCTCGGCATCGATGCCGGGGTAGGCGCCGGGCGTGTCCACGAAAGTGAACACGGGCAGCTTGAACTTCTCGGCCGTCTTCATCAGGCGCAGGGCCTTGCGGTAGCCCTCAGGCTTGCTCATGCCGAAGTTGCGCATGGCGCGCTCCTTCGTGTCGCGCCCCTTCTGGTGGCCCAGCACCATGCAGGCATGGCCGTTGAAACGCGCCAGGCCGCCCACGATGGACAGGTCGTCCGCGTAGTGGCGGTCGCCGTGCAGCTCGACGAAGTCGGTGAAGATGTCGCGCACGTAGTCGAGCGTGTAGGGGCGCTCGGGGTGGCGGGCGATCTTGGTGATCTGCCAGGGAGACAGCTCGGCGTAGATGTCCTTGGTGAGCTGCTGGCTCTTCTTGCTCAGCTGGTCGATCTCTTCCGAGATGTCGACGGCGCTCTCGGTCTGCACGTAGCGCAGTTCCTCGATTTTGGTTTCGAGTTCGGCAATCGGCTGCTCGAAATCCAGAAAAGTCTTTTTCGCCAACGTAGTTCTCCTTGGGTCGCGCCCGGGGCGCGTGCCATGAATGAGGCACGCACTGTAACCGACGCGTTACGAGTTTTGCTTGACGCCTGTCTGAAAGCTCAGAACGCGACCACAGGCTGGGGGTCCATGGACCGCCAAATATACCAAGTCGCCACGCTCGCCCAGGGCCGCCAGGCCTCGGCGACTTCGCGGGCTTCGCTGCGGCTCACCGTCTCGCCCGAGAAGTAGTTGTGGCTGATGCCGCTGATCAACCCCACGTCGTCCAGGGGCAAGACATTGGGGCGCATCAGGTAGAAGATCAGGAACATCTCGGCCGTCCAGCGGCCGATGCCGCGAATGGCCACCAGCTCGGCGATGATGGCCTCGTCATCCATCGAGGCCCAGTCCTTCACGTGCAGCTTGCCGCCGTCGAAGTGCAGGGCCAGGTCCACCAGGTAGTCCACCTTGCGCGCCGACAGGCCGGCCGCGCGCATGTCGTCCACCTTGAGCTTGAGCACATTGGCCGGCTTCATGCTGCGCGGCAGCTTGGAAAAGCGCTCCCACACGGCCTGGGCGGACTGCGCCGAGACCTGCTGGCCCACGATGGAGCGAGCCAGCGTGGTGAAGGCATCGCGCCGGGTCTGCAACGCGGCATCGCCGAACTGCGGGATCAGGCGCTTCATCACCCGGTCCTTCTTCATCAGGTGCTTGCAGGCCTCGGCCCAGTAGGTGGGCGTGGACGGCACCACGACCTTGGCAGAGGCAGACGACGACTCGGCCGCGGCGGATACAGCAACGGCCGCAGCAACGGCGGCGACTTCGGGGGCCAACAGTTCTTCTTTAGCCATTTTTTTGCGTACCGCAGCCATGTTGGTTGTTCTTCTTGTTCTCGTGTGCGTTCATTCGTTCTTCGTTCGGGGGCATGCGGATCTTGGTTGTTCTATCTATCTGACTATCTGACGGGCTATCGCTATCTATCTATCTGTCTGTCTATCGCTTGGAGCGGACCACACAACTCGGCGCAGCAACGACGCCAGAAGGGTTTGTGGGCCGCTCGCTCTTACTTACTGGGCCGCCTCCCAGGTGGTGCCGGCGGCCGAATCCTTGAGCACGATGCCCTGGGACAGCAGCACCTGGCGGATGCGGTCCGCCTCGGCAAAATTCTTGGCGGCCTTGGCGGCAGCACGCGCGGCGATCTGCTCGGCGATGGCGGCCTCGTCCAGCCCGGCACCGGCCTGCAGGAAGGCCTGCGGATCGCCCTGCAGCACCCCCAGGCAGCCGCCCAGGGCCTTGAGCAGGCCGGCCAGTTCGGCCGAGCGGGTCTTGTTCACCTCGCCCGCCAACTCGAACAGCACGGCCATGGCTTCGGGCGTGCCGAAGTCCTCGTCCATCGCGGCCTTGAAGCGCGCGGCGTAGGGGTCGGCCCAGTCGATGGCGGCCACGGGGGCCGGCGCCACCAGGCTGAGCGCGGTGTACAGACGCTTCAAGGCATTGCGCGCGTCGTCCAGGTGGGCATCGCTGTAGTTCAGGGCACTGCGGTAATGGGCACGCACGATGAAGAAGCGCACCGTCTCGACGTCGTACTTCGCCAGCACCTCGCGGATGGTGAAGAAGTTGCCGAGCGACTTGCTCATCTTCTCGTTGTCCACGCGCACAAAGCCGTTGTGCACCCAGAATTTCGCCAGGGGCTTGCCGTTGGCGCCCTCGCTCTGGGCGATCTCGTTCTCGTGGTGCGGGAACTGCAGGTCCATGCCGCCGCCGTGGATGTCGAAGGTCTCGCCCAGCGTCGCGCCACACATGGCCGAGCACTCGATGTGCCAGCCGGGGCGGCCCGAGCCGAAGGGGCTGTCCCACTTGGCTTCGGGCGGCTCCTCGGGCTTGGAGGCCTTCCACAATACGAAATCAAGCGGATCTTCCTTGCCGTCGAGCACGGCCACACGCTCGCCCGCACGCAACTCGTCAATGGACTTGCCCGAGAGCTTGCCGTAGCCGTCGAACTTGCGCACCGAGTAGTTCACGTCGCCATTGCTGGCGCGGTAGGCCAGGCCCTTGCCTTCGAGCGTGCCGATGAGCGAGAGCATCTGCGGCACGTACTCGGTGGCGCGCGGCTCGATCGAGGGCGGCTCAATGCCCAGGGCCGCGATGTCGGTGTGCATGGCGGCGATCATCTCGTCCGTGAGGGCACGGATGGTGATGCCGCGCTCCAGCGCACGCTTGATGATCTTGTCGTCGATGTCCGTGATGTTGCGCACGTAGGTCACGCGCAGGCCGCTGGCACGCAGCCAGCGCTGCACCACGTCGAACGCCATCATCATGCGGGCGTGGCCGATGTGGCACAGGTCGTAAATGGTCATGCCGCACACATACATGCGCACATGGCCAGGTTCGAGCGGGGAAAAGTTCTCCAACTCACGCGACAGCGTGTTGTAGATGCGCAAGCTCATGGAATGTCAGTCTGGGGAAATCGGCAGGGGGGTGTGGGTGAAGCCTGTTCACCCGGCAGCAGCGGGAAACAGGCCCCGACAGGGGCGCGCCCAGCGTGGGCGCCCATCGAAATCACCAGCGGCAACAGCGCACCGTCATGACCACCCCCTCAGCTACAATCCGCCGCAGTATAAGCCCCGCCAGGGTCCGACGCTGTCAAACACCTTCCATACCCTCATGAAGCAACCCGTTAGCCGCACCCTCCCCCGACTCCTGCGCCTGGTGGCCCTGACCGCCCTGATCGGCTCCGGTCTCGCGCATGCGGCCGACGACTACGCGGACATCACGCAACTGCTCAAGGCCGGCAAGGCGGGCGACGCCCTGGCCAAGGCCGACCAGCGCCTGGCGGCCAACCCGCGTGACCCGCAGCTGCGCTTTCTGCGTGGCGTGGCCCAGTCCGACTCGGGCAAGCCCGCCGAGGCCATCGCCACCTTCACCAAGCTGACCGAAGAGTACCCCGAGCTGCCCGAGCCCTACAACAACCTGGCTGTGCTCTACGCCAACCAGAACCAGCTGGACAAGGCCCGCACCGCGCTGGAGATGGCCATCCGCACCAACCCCAGCTACGCCACGGCGCACGAGAACCTGGGCGATATCTACGCCAAGCTGGCCAGCCAGGCCTACAACAAGGCGCTGCAGCTCGACGCCACCAATGCCAACTCCGTCAAGCCCAAGCTGGCGCTGATCCGCGAGCTGTTCTCGGCCGACCCGGCGGGCAAGCGCCCTGCCGCCGCCGCTCCCGCGCCAGCCCCCGCCGTGGTGGCCACCCAGCGCCCGGCACCGGCGCCCGCGCCGGCAGCAACCCCGGCGGCACCCGCCCCTGCGCCTGCGGCAGCTCCCACGCCCGCCCCGGCGCCAGCCGCTGCAGCCCCGGCACCGGCAGCAGCAGCCACCCCGGCCGCTCCGGCAGCCGCAGCGGCCGCCACCCAGGACGTGACCGCCGCCGTGCAGGCCTGGGCTGCCGCCTGGGCCGCCAAGGACATGAAGGCCTACCTGGCCGCCTACGACAAGGACTTCGACCCGCCAGGCCGCCAGACCCGCGCCGCCTGGGAGAAAGAGCGCGAGGCGCGCATCGTGGGCAAGTCCAAGATCGCGGTGCAGGTCTCCGACATCACCGTGAGCGTGAGCGGCAACAAGGCCACGGCGCGCTTTCGCCAGGCCTACAGCGCCGACGCACTCAACGTGACCAGCCGCAAGACGCTGGACCTGGTGCAGAACGGCGGCCGCTGGGCCATCGTGCGGGAATCCACCGGCGGCTGATGGGCATGCACGACATGGCGACGGTGCCCACCACCGCGTGGGCTGGCCAACACACCAGCCCCTGAACGACGCACGGACATGATGGTGGAGCCGTCCCCCTGGGGCCGCCGCACGGCGGCCTTTGTCATTGCCATGGCCAGCGCTGCGCAGGCCCTGCCCGCCTTCGCGCAGAACCCGCAGGCGCGCATGCGCACGGGCGCCGCGGCCAAGCCCGCCAAGGCGCCCGAGGCGCTGCGCGACGGCCAGGCCGAAACCCGCCTGCTCGAGGTCTACCAGCTCACCGGCGAAGGCCGCGGCCGCGAGGCCCTGGCCCGCGCCGAAAGCCTGGCGCGCGACTACCCCAACTTCCAGCTGGCGCAACTGGCCCTGGGTGACCTGCTCAACGCCCGCGTGCGGCCCGTGCGCAAGCTCGGCGACGTGCCCGAAACCGACGCCGCGCGCGCCCCCGAGGCCGGCGGCATGCTCGACGAGCTGCGCACCGAGTCGCTGCAGCGCGTGCAGGCCCACAGGAACCGCCCGGGCGCAGACCGCATGCCGGCCCAGTTCCTGGAGCTCTCCTCGCGCTCGCGCCATGCGATCGCCATCGACGCCTCGCGCTCGCGCCTGTACCTGTTCGAGAACACCGACAAGGGCCTCAGGCTGGTGGCCGACTACTACGCCTCGGTCGGCAAGCTGGGCATCGAAAAGCTGGTCGAAGGCGACCAGCGCACACCGCTCGGGGTGTACTTCATCACCAGCCGCCTGGACCCCGCCACGCTCAAGGACTTCTACGGCGCCGGGGCCTTGCCCATCAACTACCCCAACCCGCTGGACCAGAGCCGCGGCAAGACCGGCAGCGGCATCTGGCTGCACGGCACGCCACCCGACCAGTTCGCGCGCGCGCCGCTGGCCACCGATGGCTGCGTGGTGCTGGCCAACCCCGACCTGGAGCGCATCCTGCGCCAGGTGGAGCCCCGCTCCACCCCCGTGGTGATCGCCCGCCAGCTGCAGTGGGTGGCCGCGCACAGTGTGCAGGCCGAGCGCAAGGCCTTCGAGGCCGTGCTCAACGCCTGGCGCAGCGCCAAATCGCAGGGCGACATGGCCAAGCTGACCAGCTTCTATGCGCCCGATTTCCAGAGCTACCGGCAAAAGCCGCTGACCGAATGGACCAGCGTGCTGCAGGCCGAGACGCGCGCCCTCAAGGGCCGCGAGATACAGCTCAAGGACAAGTCTTACCTGCGCTGGACGGACGCCGCCGACACCATGGTGGTAACGTTCGGCGAAGTCGCCGAAGGCGCACGCACCGGCCCCGTCAAGCGCCAGTACTGGAAGCGCAAGGGCCAGCAATGGCAGATATTCTTTGAAGGAGTGATTGGATGATTTCCAAGAGAAACGCGGCCCTCTCGCTGGCCAGCATCGCACTGTCCGCCCTCGTCGGCATCGCCCCGGCCCAGGCGCAGGACGCCCCCAAGGTCAAGCTCGCCACCTCCATGGGCGACATCGTGCTGCAGCTCGACCCCGCCAAGGCCCCCAAGACGGTCGAGAACTTCCTGGCCTACGTGAACGCCAAGCACTACGACGGCACCATCTTCCACCGCGTGATGGACGGCTTCATGATCCAGGGCGGCGGCTTCACGCCCGAGATGCAGCAAAAGCCCACGCGCTCGCCCATCCCGCTGGAAGCCAAGAACGGCCTGAAGAACGACCTCTACACCGTGGCCATGGCGCGCACGTCCATCCCCGATTCGGCCACCGCGCAGTTCTTCATCAACGTGAAGAACAACGACAGCCTGAACGCCCCCAGCCCCGACGGCCACGGCTATGCCGTGTTCGGCAAGGTCGTGAGCGGCACCGAAGTGGTCGACAAGATCAAGGCCGTGGCCACCGGCAACAAGGGCGGCCATGCCAACGTGCCCACCACCCCCATCGTCATCACCTCGGCCACGGTCGTGAAGTGATCGGCGACCCCTCCACCCCTTTCCTGAAGAAAGCATTGCCATGAGCAACCCCCAAGTCGAACTGCACATCGCCGGCTACGGCGTCATCACCCTCGAACTCGACGCCGCCAAGGCGCCCAAGTCGGTGGAGAACTTCCTGGCCTACGTGAACAAGGGCCACTACAACAACACCATCTTCCACCGCGTGATCCCCGGCTTCATGGTGCAAGGCGGCGGCTTCGAACCCGGCATGTCGCAAAAGGGCACCGACGCCCCGATCCAGAACGAAGCCAACAACGGCCTGAAGAACGCCAACTACACCGTGGCCATGGCCCGCACGAGCGACCCGCACTCTGCGACCGCCCAGTTCTTCATCAACGTGGCCGACAACGGCTTCCTGAACCACACCGCTCCCTCGGCCCAGGGCTGGGGCTATGCCGTGTTCGGCAAGGTGGTCTCGGGCGCCGAAGTGGTGGACAAGATCAAGGCCGTGAAGACCGGCCGCAAGGGCTTCCACGATGACGTGCCGAAGGAAGACGTGATCATTGAAAAGGCCGTAGCCCTGTAAAGCCAGAAGCAGGCCGCGTCACCCCGTGACCACGACCGTGCCCCGGTTCGAGGAGCTCATCGCTCCCTCGCACTGGCGCACGGTCGATTTCATTTCGGACCTGCACCTGCAGGCCAGCGAGCCCGCCACGGTGGCCGCGTTCCAGCACTACCTGGCCAGCACTCCGGCCGATGCGCTGTTCATCCTGGGCGACCTGTTCGAGGTGTGGGTGGGCGACGATGCCATCGACGAGCCCGGCAGTTTCGAGGCCGAGGGCTGCGCCGCACTGTTCGCCGCCTCGCAGCGCCTGCCGCTGTACTTCATGCACGGCAACCGCGACTTCCTGGCCGGCCCGGTCTTTCTGCAACGCACCGGCATGACCGGCCTGGCCGACCCCACAGTGCTGGTGTTCGGCGGCCAGCGCCTGGTGCTCAGCCACGGCGACCTGCTGTGCCTGGACGACGTGGACTACCAGCGCTTTCGCGTGCAGGCGCGCAGCAGCGCCTGGCAGCAGGCCTTTCTGGCCCAGCCCCTGGCCACACGCCGCGCCCAGGCGCGCGGCATCCGCCAGGAGAGCGAGAACAAAAAACAGTCGGGCGCCACCTACGCCGACCTGGACACCCCCGCCACCCTCGCCTGGCTGCAGGCGGCCAACGCCGACACCCTGGTGCACGGCCACACCCACCGGCCCGCAGAGCACGCCCTCGCCCCCGGCCTCACCCGCGTGGTACTCAGCGACTGGGACGCCGCCGCATTGCCCCCGCGGCTGGAAACACTGCGTTTGTCGCAGGCGGGCTTGGAACGCATCGCACTCGACCCCAAGTAAGAGGGGTCCGAATTCCAGCGGCATGTTTTTTCGGCATGCTCTGACACCATGCCCCCCATCCTGAACCGGCTCTGGCGCCGCGTGCGCACCACCGTCGCCCCCGTGCCCGACATCTCGGCCACACTGTGGCTCGAGACCTTGCAGCGCTACCCCTTCCTGGCGGCGCTGTCGCTGCACGACCAGTCCAAGCTGCGCGCGCTCAGCGCCTTGTTCCTGCACCACAAGCAATTCCATGGTGCGCACGGCATGGAGGTGACCGACGCCATGGCCATCGACATTGCCGCCCAGGCCTGCCTGCCCCTGTTGCACTGGGGCGACCCGGCCAAGGCCCTCGCCTGGTACGACGATTTCGTGGGCATCGTGCTGCACCCCGGCGAAGCCGTGGCCCGGCGCAAGACCATGGACGAAGCCGGCGTGGTGCACGAACACGACCAGGTGCTGCTGGGCGAGGCCATGGACCGCGGCCCCATCATGCTCAGCTGGGAGCACGCCTCCAACGGCCGCGAGAACACCGAGCGCGGCACCAACGTGGTGGTGCACGAGTTCGTGCACAAGCTCGACATGCGCAACAAGGGCGAGCCCAACGGCTGCCCGCCCCTGCCCGCAGGCTTCATGGGCACACGCACCGGCCGCGGCGCCTATGAAGCCTGGTGGAACGCCTGGGAGCCTGCCTACGAAGATTTTCGCGAAGCCGTCATCAAGGCCGAGCGCTTCGGCGCCGAGATGCCTTGGCTCGATGCGTATGGCGCCACCTCGCCCTCCGAATTCTTTGCCGTGGCCTGCGAAGCCTACTTCGTGAACCGCACGCGCTTCACCCAGGAGTTTCCAGGGCTGGTGCCCGTGCTGGATGCATTTTTCACACGCCCCAAAGAGGTGCGCTGAATCACAGACTTCCGAAGAACTCCCTGTTGGAATAGCGCTTGCCTCAGCGCCTGCATTCACGCAACAAAACGTTACATGAAATGCAAGGGACGCAATAAAGCGCCGCGGCCTCGCCCCGCGCAACAAGAACCGATATCCAACCTTGGGAGTATTCATGCCAGACACCGCGCTCAACGAACGACTGCAACGCACAGGCCTGCTGGCCGCTTTGGTGGTCCCCATGCTCACGGCCTGTGGAGGCGGCTCTGGCGACTCGGGTGAACCATCCGCCCCACCACCGGCACCCGCAACCGCCGTGTCACTGCTGGCCGGCAACCCGATTGCAGATGGCAACCAGGATGGCGCCAGCAAGAGCTCCGCGAGCTTCAGCACACAGGTCGCGGGCATGGCCCTGGGCCCTTCGGGCGAAGTGGTCATCGCCGACACCGGCAACAACCTGATCCGCAAGCTCAGCGCCAACCAGGAACAGGTCAGCACCCTGGCCGGCAGTACGGGGCCTGGTGCATTCAATGCCCCCACCGCGGTGGCCGTGGATGCAGCGGGCAACACCTATGTGGCAGACACCGCGAGCCACCTGGTGCGCAAGATCACCCCAGCGGGCGCTGTCACCACCTTGGCAGGCCAGGCAGGGGTCTGCGCCAACCAGGATGGTGCAGGCACCACCGCCACACTCTGCAGCCCCACCAGCATCGCCGTGGACAAGGCAGGCAGCGTGTATGTGGCGGAAGGCACCGGTCGCACTGACCGGTCGGGCACAGACCCCGCCGTGGCGGGACGGATCCGCAAGATCACGGCCAATGGCACCGTCAGCACCCTGGTCGCCCAGGCCAGCCAGAGCCCCTCGAACATGGGCTACGGCGCCACGGCCTACAAGCCCGTGCTTCTCGCGGCCGATTCTGCGGGCACCCTCCATTCGGCAGACTCCAACGACGGTGTGATCCGCAAATACATGGCGGACGGCCAGGCCACCGTGGTGTCTGGTGGCCGGTTCCGCAATATCAGGGCCATCACCTTCGACCCGGCGGATCGTCTGTTCGTTCTGGACAACGTTGTCGACAGCTCGTCGAACCCGATGTTTGGTGTCGTCAACCAACCAACTATCCACCGTGTCGGCAACGATGGCAGCGTCACGACCGTGGTCCGTGCCCAGACCGCATGCATCACCCTCGGCGTGAGTGACCTGTGCCAGCCGCTCGCCATGGTGGCCAAGGCCGACGGCCAACTGCTGGTGGCCGAGCGCAGCTCTGGCCGCGACAGGCTCAACCCCTACCTGCAGTTGCGCAGCTACACCGAGCAGGGCACGTACACGGTGGCTGCAGGCCCCGTAGCCCCCACGGGCACGAACGATGCGCAGGGCGCCGATGCACGCTTTGACAACCCCTGGTCGCTGGCCGCCAGTCCATCGGGCACGCTGTATGTGCGCGACAAGGGCAACACCACCATCCGCACGGTGCAGGCCGATGGGCAGGTACGTACCCTGGGCCAGCCGGGCGGGCAATGCGCTGCGGTCACCGGCCTCGCGAGCGAACTGCTGTCCCGCGAATCGGCCCTGGCCACCGACGGAGCCGGCAACCTGTACTCGCACATCGATTCGCGCATCCTGAAGATGGGCAACAACAAGTGCGAGGTCGTTCTCCTGGCAGACCTGAAGCCGCTGCTCAACCGCTTCCTCTCCAACGCGCTGACGGGCATTGCAGCGGACAGCGCAGGCAACGTCTATGTGTCCACCTACCTGGGTGCCATCTACAAGGTCGATACCAAAGGAACGGCCACGCTGTTTGCAGGCAGTGAGGGCACGGTGGGGCACCGGGATGGCACAGGCCAGGCCGCACAATTTGCGTGGTTGGGCCAAATGGCCACCGATGCAGCGGGCAACGTGTATGTGGTCGATGGCCTGTACTACAGCGCCAAGCTGGGCCCGACCATCCGCAAGATCACGCCTGAAGGGGTGGTCACCACGCTGGCAGGCAACCCCAACGCCGCACCCGGCCACGCCGACGGCGTTGGCGCCGCCGCACGGTTCTCGGTGGACTTGCGGGCAGAGCTCAAAACAGCCAGCCTGGCGGTGGACAAGAACGGCAACGTGTATGTCTCCGACCCCGCCAACGGCGTGATCCGCAAGATCACACCGGCCGGCCAGGTCAGCACCCCGGTGGGACAACTGGGGCGCCGGGGATTTGCCGCAGGAGACCTGCCGGGTGTCATCAACCGCCCCGGCGGCATCGCCATCCGTGATTCGGTGCTGTACGCCAGCATTGCGAATGGGGTGATCCAGGTCAAGCTGCCCTGATCGGCTCCAGGTAGCACAAGAGCCCTCGGACTCCGTGCCAAGGCACGGAGTCCGAGGGCTCTTTTTCTGAAACGCTACTTGCTCCCGACCCGCGCTGCAAGGCGTCTCAACTCGGCAACGAGATAAGGCACGTCCTGTCGGGCTGCCGCCATGAATTCGATGTCCGCGTCGGATGCACCATCGAACTCCATACCGCCCGTCGCGGTGACGATGCAGCTGGAGCCGCTGCTGTGGTCTCGCCCCTCCAGCATGGCACGCCAAGGTCCATCGGCCGCTGCTGCCGCGCGGGCTTCGATGGCGGCAAGCCGCTGCTCGTCAATCAACAAACCCAGTCTGCTCACTTCCGGGGCGTCCATCGCACCCTCCCTGGTTACTTCAGCAACCGCAAAACAGCGGCATTTGCGCGGGAATTTCTCGCATACTCAAAAGGCGAAGTGTCTCCAAAAATCTTCTCGCCTTTGGATGCCCCACTGTTCAGGAGCAGCTGGACCAGTTCTACACGCCCGGAAATGATGGCATTGAACAATGGCGTCGCACCCTGGTCGCCCTTTGCGTTGGGGTCGGCCCCAGCATCCAACAGCATTCTGGCAGCGCGCACATCGCCCCAGGTGCAGACCGTATGCAGTGGCGTATCGCCGAAATCATTGCGCTCGTTGACCGAGTTGATCTTCAACCCGAACCAGTCTGCCGTGTGTTGGCACCTATTGAAGAGGTCCTGAAGGTTGTCCATGGGTTCATCTCATCCAACAAATTGAAACTTCGGGCTTGGTCGCAAGCTTGACGGTCGCACGCACGCATTCGACGGGCCAGGTGCCTGCGATGCCAAGCCATCATAGGTCTGCCGGCCTTCCACACACGGGCCCCTTGCGCCCACCTCCGCCTTCGATCGCACCTGAACACTCCATCCAATTTTTGACAATTCATCCAATTTTGGATAAATTGTCTACATGACTGCACGCCCTTCCCTCCGCCGCGCTGCCACCAAGCCCGCGCGCACCCCCGAACAAAAAGCCCTGCTCTCTCAGATCGAGCAGGTGGCCCAGGGCCTGGCCGCGACCTTTGCGCCCTTCTGCGAGGTGGTGGTGCACGACCTGCTGGACCCGGGGCAGTCGATCCTGGCGATCCACAACAACCTCTCGGGCCGGGCCGTGGGCGAACCGACGACCGAGCTGGGCCTGGCACGCATCGCCGACCCCGACTACCCGCAGGTGATTGCCAACTACGCCAACCAGTTCGCCGATGGGCGGCAGGCCAAGAGCACCTCGGTGGGCATCAAGGACTCATCGGGCCAGTACATTGCCGCGCTGTGCCTGAATGTGGACCTCACGCAGTTCCGCAGCCTGCAGAGCATGGTGGGCCAGTTCACCGCCATCGATGGCGACACGGGGCTCACCGAATCGCTGGACCCGGCCGGGGCCGAGGCCATCCGCCAGCGCATCGACCAGTTCGCGGCGCGCCTGTCCACCGCGCCGCGCGCGCTCAAGGCGGCCGAGCGGCGTGCGCTGCTGCGCGAGCTGCGCGAGTCGGGCAGCCTGGAGGTGCGCCGCGCCATGGAGGTGGTGGCGCAGCACCTGGGCGTGTCGCGTGCCACGGTGTACGGCGACGTGGCCAAGTGAGGCGAGTTGAGCGCATGACCGCCCACCCCACCGCCACCGACCACGCGCAGGCCTCCCTGCTGCTGCTCGACACCCACCAGGTCAGCGCCCTGCTGCAGCCCCAGGATGTGCTGCGCGCCGTGCACGAGGCCTTCACCCTGCACAGCCAGCGCGCGGGCCGCGTGTTCCCCGTGGTGCGCGAGGCGCTGCCCACGGGCGGCGTGTTCGGCATCAAGTCGGGCGATGTGCCGGCGCAAGGGCTGCTGGGCTTCAAGGCCGCGGGCTTCTGGCCCGCCAACCGGGCCCAGGGCGGCGAGCCGCACCAGGCCACGGTGCTGCTGATCGACCCGGCCACGGGCCGCCCGCTGTGCATGCTGGACGGCAATGCCATCACCACCGAGCGCACGGGCGCCGCGGGTGCGCTGGGCCTGCAGCAACTGGCCCGGCCCGACAGCGCGCGCTTGTGCCTGTTCGGCACCGGCGTGCAGGCGCGCGTGCAACTGCGCTTTGCGCTGCGGGTGCTGCCCCAACTCACCAGCGTGCGCTACCTCACGCACGACGGCCGGCAGCGGCCCGATTTCGAAGCGCAGTTCAAAGACCTCTGCGAAGTCATCCACCGCACCGACGCCAACGCCGCCGTGGCCGAGAGCGACGTGCTCATCACCGCCACACCGGGCGGTGGCGCGCTGTTCGATGCCGCCGCCGTGCGGCCCGGCACCCATATCAACGCCGTAGGCACCGACACGCGCGGCAAGCGCGAACTGCCCGAAGGCCTGCTGAAGCGCGTCCGCGTGTTCGTGGACGACACGGCGCAGGCCCGCAGCCTCGGCGAAGCCCAGTGGGCTGCGCCCGACCTGCCCTGCACCGAGCTGGGCGATGTGCTCACCGGCCAGGCGCCGGTGGTGCCGCGCGGCGCGCAGGACATCACCGTCTTTGACATGACCGGTCTGGCCCTGCAGGACCTGACTGTCGCCCGCATGCTGCACACCCAGGCCCTGGCGCGCGGCCTGGGCACCGCCATCGCCTGGCCCTGGTGATGCCTGCCCCTCTTCTTCGCTTTCTTCTCCATCCACCACACCCACCACTGCCATGACCACTGCCCTCCAAACCCTTCCCACCTATGACGACGTCGTCGCCGCTGCAGGCCGCATTGCAGGCATTGCGCACCGCACGCCCGTGCTCACCTCGCGCACCGTGGATGCCGAGCTGGACGCCCAGGTGTTCTTCAAGTGCGAGAACCTGCAGCGCATGGGCGCCTTCAAGTTCCGCGGCGCCTACAACGCGCTTGCCAAGTTCGATGCCGCGCAGCGCAAGGCCGGGGTGATCGCGTTCTCGTCGGGCAACCATGCCCAGGGCATCGCCCTGGCCGCGCGCGAGCTGGGCGTGCCCGCCACCATCGTCATGCCGCAGGATGCACCCGCCGCCAAGGTGGCTGCCACGCAGGGCTATGGCGCCAACGTGGTGTTCTACGACCGCTACACGCAGGACCGCGAGCAGATCACCCGCGACCTGGCCGAGCGCAACGGCCTGACCCTGATCCCGCCGTATGACCATGCCGACGTGCTGGCCGGCCAGGGCACGGCCGCCAAGGAGTTGTTCGAGGAAGTGGGCGAGCTCGATGCCTTTTTCGTCTGCCTGGGCGGCGGCGGCCTGCTCTCGGGCTCGGCCCTGTCCACGCGCGCGCTGTCGCCGAAGTGCAAGCTCTATGGCGTGGAGCCTGAGGCCGGCAACGACGGGCAGCAGTCGTTCCGCAGCGGCGCCATCGTGCACATCGACACGCCCAAGACCATTGCCGATGGCGCGCAAACACAGCACCTGGGCAACATCACCTTCCCCATCATCCGCCGCGACGTGGACGACATCCTCACCGTGAGCGACGCCCAGTTGGTCGACGCCATGCGCTTCTTCGCCACGCGCATGAAGCTGGTGGTGGAGCCCACGGGTTGCCTGGGCTTTGCGGCTGCGCGTGCACGCGCAGCCGAGCTCAAGGGCAAGAAGGTGGGCGTGCTGATCAGCGGCGGCAACGTGGACATGGAACGCTTCTGCAGCCTGCTCGCCGGGTGAGCCATCCAGACCACGAGGGCCCTTCGCCATGCAAGAAGCATCCACCATCCCCCTGTCCCAGGTCGACACGCCCGCCGCGCTGATCGAGCTGCCGCGCATGCGGCGCAACATCGCGCGCATGCAGGAGCGCATGAACGCGCTGGGCGTGCGCTTTCGCCCGCACGCCAAGACGGCCAAGTGCCCGGCCGTGACCGATGCGCAGATCGCAGCCGGCGCGCAGGGCATCACGGTCTCCACCCTCAAGGAAGCGGCCGAGTTCTTCGCCCACGGCATCACCGACATCCTGTATGCCGTGGGCACCGTGCCGCACAAGCTGCCCCAGGTGCTGGCGCTGCGCCGCCAGGGCTGCAACCTGAAGATCATCACCGACAACCTCGCCGCGGCGCAGGCCATCGCGGCCTTCGGCCGCGAGCACGGCGAGGTGTTCGAGGTGCTGATCGAGGTGGACACCGATGGCCACCGCTCGGGCATCCGCCCCGACGAGGCCACGCTGATCGACGTGGGCCGCGCCCTGCACGAGGGCGGTATGCGCCTGGCCGGCGTGCTCACGCACGCGGGCGGCAGCTACGACCTGAACACCCCCGAGGCCCTCACCGCCCTGGCCGAGCAGGAGCGCGCCGGCTGTGTGCGCGCGGCCGAGCGCCTGCGCGCGGCAGGCCTGCCCTGCGCCGTGGTGAGCGTGGGCTCCACGCCCACGGCCCTGTCGGCCCGCGACCTCACGGGCGTGACCGAGGTGCGCGCCGGTGTGTACGTGTTCTTCGACCTGGTGATGCACAACGTGGGCGTGTGCAGCACCGACGACATCGCGCTGAGCGTGCTCACCACCGTGATCGGCCACCAGGTGGACAAGGGCTGGGCGATTGTCGACGCCGGCTGGATGGCCATGAGCCGCGACCGCGGCACGCAAAAGCAATCGCACGACTATGGCTACGGCCAGGTCTGCGATGTGGACGGCACGGTGCTCGAAGGCTATGTGCTGAGCGGTGCGAACCAGGAGCACGGCATCCTGTCGCTGGCCGCGGGCTCCGGGTCGGCGGACGCAGGCGACATTGCGCAGCGCTTTCCGGTGGGGCGGCAACTGCGGATCCTGCCCAACCATGCGTGTGCCACGGGAGCGCAGTATGGGGAGTATCGGGCGGTGGAAGGTGGGGTTGTGGTGGGGGAGTGGGGGCGGTTTGGGGGGTGGTGAGATCTGGTTGCTGCGTGCCTGCGTTGAGGTCGGAGGCCGGGATGTACGCCCGGCGGCGCAGTAACTTTCTCTTGGGCCGCCAAGAGAAAGTCACCAAAGAGAAGGCGGCCCCCAGTCTGCGTCCCCCGTTCGCCCTGTCGGGCGAACGGGGGCAGCCTGCGATGCTCGGATCTGGGGTGGGCGTCGATGAACTTATATGGACGCCTCCCGTGTGGCAAGCGGGTTTTGGAGTTTCTGACGTGGCGGGTTCATTGCGTCCTTATATCCGGCCTGTAAATGCAGC
>NZ_JACHLK010000009.1 GCF_014207955.1 Acidovorax soli | reverse complement strand
GGCCAGGGAGTTGGCCGTGAGCTTGGTGCGGTCGCGGTTGTAGACGATGACGCCGAACTTCACGCTGTTGCAGACCGCAGCCACATGCTCGATCAAGCCCTCCTGGCCAGCTTCGGTCAGGTAGTGGGGCAAGAGCAGGATGCCGTGGGCGCCCAGGCGCTCGGCCTCCTGGGCATGGGCGATGGCCGTGCGCGTGGGGCCGCCGGCACCGGCAATGATGGGCACCTTGCCGCGGCAGGTGTCCACGGCGGTCTTGATGACCTCGCCGTACTCGGGGCCCGAGAGGGAGAAGTACTCGCCCGTGCCGCCGGCGGCAAACAGGGCGCTGGCGCCGTAGGGGGCCAGCCATTCGAGGCGGGCGGCGTAGCCCTTGGGATTGAAGTTGCCCTGGGCGTCGAAGTCGGTGACGGGGAAGGACAGCAGGCCGGAGCCCATGATGGATTTGAGGTCTTGCGGGGTCATGGTGGTAGCGAGGCGGTGATGTGGAAAAAGAGGCGGGTGCTCAGTCGAGCTTGATGTTGGCGGCCTTCACCACGGAGGCCCAGCGCGCACGCTCCTTGGCGAAGAACTGGTCCTGTTCGGTGGGGGTCATGGTCACCACTTCGGCGCCCTGGCCGGCCAGGCGCGAGCGGATGTCGGGCGAGCGGATGGCGGTGATCAGCGCCTTGTTCAGCCGTTGCACCACGGCGTCGGGCGTGCCGCGGGGCAGCAGGATGCCCTGCCAGGTACCGGACTCGTAGCCTGCAACGCCTTGTTCGGCGATGGTTGGCACGTCGCCGATCAGCGGCATGCGTGTGGGCTTGGACACACCCAGCACCTTGAGCTTGCCGTTCTGCACCTGGGGCAGGGTGGCGAGCATGCCGTTCATCAGCACCTGGGTCTGGCCGGCCACGGTGTCCTGGATGGCGGTCACGCCACCCTTGTAGGGGATGTACTGCCAGCGCGCGCCGCTGGCACGCTCCAGCGCCACACCGGCCAGGTGCGGCGCGCTGCCGGTGGCGGTGACGGCGAAATTCAGGTCCGTTGTCTTGGACAGTGCAACCAGTTCCTTGAGGTTGTTGGCTTTGACCGAAGGGTGCACCACCAGCAGGTGGGGCGAGTAGGCCAGCATGGTCACGCCGCGCAGGTCCTTGGAGGGGTCGAACGACAGCTTGGTGTAGACCGAGGGGCTGATGGCGAGGGCGCCCACGTCGCACAGCAGCATGGTGTAGCCGTCCGGCTCGGCCTTGGCCACGAAATCGGCGCCCAGGTTGCCGTTGGCACCGGGCTTGTTCTCCACGATCACGGGCTGCTTGAGCAGCTCCGACAGCGATTGGCTGATGGAGCGGGCAATGATGTCCGAGCTGCCGCCGGGCGGGTAGGGCACGACCAGTTTCAGGGTCTTGGTGGGCTGCCATTCCGCTGCGGTCTGGGCGGCGGCCGTGGCCGAGGCGAGTGCGGCGGTGCACGCCAGAATGGCGTCGCGGCGGGTCAGTGTCATGGATTGTCTCCTGGTTGCTGGCTTGTTGATAGTCATCGTACAACTAAGCACGGGGAAAAACAATGGCCTTGCGAAAAAATGGCGCAATAAAGTGCTGCTGCCGTGCCGGCCATGGTGCATCCAAAGTCCTTGGGAGGGCTGCAGCGGGTGCTTTTTCCGACACGCCGAAAGCCCTCGGTTTCCCTATGGAGATGGCGCTGGATCCGGGAAGGGCACTGCGCTGATCCAGGCAGGAGGGCGGCATGCAATCGGGTTCGGGTAATCCCCTTGGTCGGATGGGCTCTCGGGCCCCACAATCCGCCATGTTGTATGACGACATATGACGGGCGGCTGATTTTTGTTGCGAGAGATGGCCTGTCGCCCCGTGTCGCCTGCTGGTTCTCTGGCCCGCCGCTGGTGGGGGCCTTCCCTCTTTTGAAAGGAAATACCGATGCTCCGTGCAATTCGTTGGCGCAGCCTGGCGCTGCCCCTGGCTGTGGGTGCCCTGTGGTTGGGGGCTGGCTCTGCCGCCCTGGCCGCCACCTGGGTCTATGTGTCCAATGCCGACAGCCAGGATCTCTCGGTGCTGGAGCTGGACCGCAGCGCCGGCACGCTCAGGCCTGTGGAGACGGTGCCGCTGGGCGGCATGGCCATGCCCATGGCCGTGAGCCCGGACAAGCGCGTGCTCTATGTGGCCTTGCGCTCCCAGCCGTTCCGGGTGGTCAGCCTGGCCATCGATCCGGCCAGCGGCAAGCTGCGCAAGCTCGGCGAGGCGCCGCTGGCCGACAGCATGGCCAATATCGACACCGATGCCACGGGCCGTTGGCTGTTCGCCGCCTCGTACCCCGGCCACAAGATCACGGTCAACAGCATCGGCAAGGATGGGGCGGTGGGGGCGGTGCAGCAGCTCATCCCCACGGCGCCCAATGCGCATGCCATCCATGCCGATGCCGCCAACCGCCACGTGTTCGCCACCAGCCTGGGCGGCGACAACCTCTCGGCCTGGCGCTTCGATGCCGAGACCGGGCGGCTCACGGCCCACGAGCCGGCGCTGACCAGCGTCCCGCCCGAGAAGTCGGGCCCACGCCATTTCGTCTGGGACCGTGCGCAGCGCCACATGTATCTGCTCAACGAACTCGATGCCGCCGTGCACGTGATGGGCTATGACGCGGCGCGCGGCACGCTGCGGTCCGTGCAGCGCACCACGGCGCTGCCGGCGGGCTTTGCCGGCAAGCCCTGGGCGGCCGACCTGCACCTTTCGCCCGATGGCCGCACGCTCTATGCCTCCGAACGCACATCGAGCACCCTCAGCAGCTTCCGCGTCGATGCTGCCACCGGCCAGCTGCAGCCGCTGGGCCAGGTGCCCACTGAAAAATCGCCACGCGGCTTCGCAGTCGATTCCTCGGGCCGTTTCCTGATCGCGGCCGGGCAGGAGTCGCACAGCCTGTCGCTGCATCCCATCGATGCGGCCACGGGCATCCCTGGTACGCCGACCCGTGTGCCCGCCGGCAAGAACCCCAACTGGGTCGAGATCGTCGACTTCCCCTGAATCCCTCTTTCTATCTGGAGACAAATCCCATGCAACGCAGAACCCTCCTTGGCACGGCCACCCTGGCGGTGGCGGGCGCCCTCATCGGCCTGCCGGCCGCCGCTCAGGGTGCCTGGCCTACGGGCAAGCCCATCAGCTACGTCGTGCCCTTTGCCGCAGGTGGTACCACCGACACCCTGGCGCGCATGATCGGCCAGCCACTGGGCACGGCCCTGGGTACCACGGTGGTGGTGGAGAACAAGGCCGGCGCCGCGGGCAGCGTGGGCTCGGAGGTGGTGGCCCGTGCGCCGGCCGATGGCTACACGCTGCTGGGCGGTACGGTGAGCTCGCATGCCATCAACGCCAGCCTCTATCCCAAGCTCGGCTACGACGCCCTCAAGTCCTTCAGCCCGGTCACGCTGATCGGCACCAACCCGGTGGTGCTGGTGGTGGCTGCCAGCAGCCCCTACAAGACGCTCAAGGACGTGCTTGCGGCCGCCAAGACCAAGGAGGGTGGCCTGTCCTCCGCCTCGGCCGGCACCGGCAGCTCGCAGCACCTGGCCGTGGAGCTGCTGGGCTTCAAGTCGGGCGTGAAGTTCACGCACATTCCCTACAAGGGCAGCGGCCCGGCCATCCAGGACGTGATCGGTGGCCAGGTGGACATGATGTTCGACACCACCGTGGTGGCGGCGCCGCACGTGCAAAGCGGCAAGCTGCGCGCGATTGCCGTCACCTCGCCCAAGCGCCTGGCCTCCATGCCCGAGGTGCCCACGGTGGCCGAGTCGGGCATCAAGGGCCTGGAGGACTTCCAGGTGCAGTCCTGGCAGGCGATCTTTGCGCCGGCCGGCACGCCGGCGCCGGTGGTCAGTCGCCTGCACGACGAGATCCGCAAGATCCTGGCCCAGCCCGAGATGCAAAAGCGCCTGGCGGGCTTCGGCATGGAGCCGGCCGACCTGGGTGTGGCACAGATCGCGGCCTTCCAGAAGGCCGAGGTCGAGAAATGGGCCCAGGTCATCAAGGCCGCGAACATCAAGGTGGATTGAGCGGCCGGCAGGGATGGGCGGCTATTCGGGCGAAATGTTTTCTTCGTCACCCGGTGCCGTGGAATCCGGCGCCGCTGCCGGCGCCTGGCCTGCATCCGGCTTGCGCTGCAGCACGAAGTCCGGGTGCTGGCCCGTGAGCAGCAGGAACATGGCGAACACGGGGCCCTGCATGCTGCGCTCGTCGCTGGTGCTCTCCAGGGCCTGCCAGGTGCGCGATTGCAGGCCGCCGCGGCTGCCGGTCTGCAGCGGATAGCCCATCAATTCAGCGGCCTGGGCCTGGCTCAGGCCCGCTGCCGTGCGTGCGGCCTTGAGCTGCTCACCGCTGGGCACGGGCATGTTCAGTGCAATGGTGTCGGGCTTGGTGGTGCTCATGGGCGTGCGGTGTCCTTGGTGGGGCGGCATGGGGTGTTGCCGTCCATTGTGATGCAGGCGCAGTGTGCATGGTTCATGCCGGCAGCACCTGGCCGGTGGCTGGGAAATATCCCGAGCGCAGGTCTTCGTCGCTGAGCGGTGTCCCCTGCCACAGGGTCACCTTGCTGGCGCCGCTGCCCATGGCCAGCTCGCGCAGCGCACGCAGTTCCACCTGGGTGTAGCCGCCAGCGGGATCGCTGGGCGGGTGCAGCACCATGTGCGGGGAGGGGGTGAGGCCCCAGGTGCTGCCGCCATTGCGCAGCACATGCTGCACGGCGTAACGCAGCAACTGCTCAGCCAGCGCGTAGTCCGAGATGATGCTGCGCGGATGGGCCAGCGGGTTCACCAGGCGGGCGCCCGTCTGGCTGGCCGCCTGCCTGGCGTTGTCGCCCACGGCCTGGATGGTGGGCTTGGGTGCCTGCGCGATGGCCAGCTCCGGCGCGCCGCTCCAGGCGCCACCGGTCCTGGCGTTGCGCACCTCCAGCCGCTGGGGCGACAGCTGCACGTACAGCACGGGGATCAGTGACTTGAGCATGGTGTGTTCGACGGCGTGTGCAACAGGGTAGCACGCTGATCCTTCATCCCTGCACGGGCCCGGGCATCCCGGGTGCCATGGACGCAGTCTGGCGGCAGCCGTTGTACAGTGCCACGCCTGAACCCACGAGGATTGCGCAGATGAACACCCCGGCCGCTTTGCCCCATGCCACCCCTGCCGCCACGCACACCGGCTGGTGGGCCGTGTGCCTGTGCGCCAATTGGTGTGGTACCTGCCGCGACTACCGGGCCATCTTCGATGCCCTGGCCCAGGACCACCCGGGCGTGCGCTTCGAGTGGGTGGATATCGAGGACGAGTCCGAGCTGGCGGGCGACCTGGATGTGGAGACCTTTCCCACCCTGCTGATCGCCGATGGCGTGCATGCCCGCTTTCTGGGGCCGCTGCTGCCCCAGGCACCCGTGCTGGCGCGGCTGCTGTCCAGCCTGCAGGCAGGGCAGGGCGGGCAGGGGGCCGGCGCCGAGGCGCAAGAGGTGTTTGCGCGCGTGCGCGCGGCGCGGGGCGGCTGATCCGCAGCGATGCGCGTGGGGCCACAGGGGGCTCCTTGGGTGCTATTTTTTGAATAGCATTTGTGCAGTACCATGGGCCGATTTCCCCTCTTCGCCCCTGTCGCGTACTGAGTTGTCCATGTCCCTGGAGTTCTGGTTCGAACCCGAGTCCCTGCGTGCGCTGTGCGATGACGGCGTGTGGGCGCGGGGGACCGCGCTTTTCAAGGCGCGCGCCGTGCGGCGGCTGGCCATCAGCGCCCAGGGCGACCACTGGCTGCTCGAAGGCGATGTGCAGGGCAGCCAGCTGGCGCCCTACCAGCTGTCCGTCTCGATGGCCCTGATGCCCGATGGTGCGGTGGACTACTGGCGCAGCCAGTGCAGCTGCCCCGTGGGCCTGCAGTGCAAGCACGGCGTGGCGCTCATGCACCAGGCCGCGCGCCAGGGCCCGAGCGAGGCCGAACGCGCGCGCGGCCTGGCGGTGCCTGCGGCCGGGCTGAGCCGCCCGCCGCCTGCGCGCAGCGATGCGCAGCAGCGCATGGCCGAAGTGCACCGCCTGGAGTCGGAGGCGCGCCTCATGAACTGGCTGCAGGCGCTGGACCGGGCGGCGGGCCTGGTCGATGGCGAGCCGCCGGCAGGCGCCAACGGCGCGGCTGACCGCCCCGAGCAGTATGTGTACCTGGTCTCCGCCGTGGGCGCGCCCCGTGCAGCGCCCATGCTGCAGCTCGAGGCCGTGGTGTCCTACCCCAAGGTCACGGGGGGCTGGGCCAAGCCCAAGCTGGTGCGCACCCAGCCGGCCAAGGGCCAGGCGGTGTTCGACCGGGCCAGCGACACCGACCGCAAGGTGCTGCAGCTGCTGCGCGCCCTGCCGCGCCAGCAGAACTACTACTCGGCCTACAGCGGTGCGCCCTGCGCGGTGCTGGAGGGGCAGATCGGCCTGCTGGCCCTGCAGCAGGCGGCCAGCACCGGGCGCCTATTTGCCGATGCGGGTGGCTCCACCGTGGGTGAGCCTCTGCGCTGGGGGGCGCTGCTGCCCATCGAGTGGAGCTGGCAGGCGGTCTCCGGCGGGGCGGCTGGAGCGCTGGCGCAGGACAGCGGCTGGGCCCTGCAGGCCCGCCTGCCTGGGGTTGGGGCCACGCTGTGCCACAACAGCCCGCCGATGTATCTGGATGCCGCTGCCGGCCTGTGTGGTCCGGCGCATGCGCCGGGCATGGAGAGCGCGCAGCTGGAGGTGCTGCTGCATGCGCCCCCGCTCAGTGCGGCCGCGCTGCAGAAGTACCAGGCCGATGTGGCCCGGCGCCTGGGTGCCCTGCCGCTGCCGCCCGTGCTGCAGGGGCTGGGCCGGCTCGATGGCGTGGCCCCGGTGGCGCGCCTGCACCTGGCGCCCACGCCGGCTCCCGGGGTGGCCTACATGGGGCTGATCACGGCGCAGCTGCGCTTTGACTACCAGGGCCATGTGGGCTGGTGGGCGGGGCAGCCCCTGTCGGTGCTGGTGGATGGGCCGGACGGCAAGGTCCTGCTGCAGCGCGATGGCCGTGCCGAGATCGATGCCGTCTCGCGCCTCATGGACCTGGGCTTGCTGGGCGTCGATGAAGGCCTCTTCGGCATTCCCGGCGAACGCCCGCAGGGCGCCTGGATGCTCTGGGCCGACGAAGACTTTGCCGTGCTGCGCAACGCCGGCTTTGCGCTCACGGTGGCCCCTGAGCTCGATGGCTGGATCACGCACGCGCAGACCGTCCATGTGCACCTGGGGCCGGAAGGTGGCGACGATGAGGACGAAGAGGCGTTCGGGCTGGATGGCGAGGATGCCGGCCAGGCCGGCGACGGTGGCGCCATCGGGGGCGATGGCGCCGGGCCGGGCCCGTCGCCCTGGTTCGAACTGTCGCTGGGCATCGAGATCGATGGCCAGCGCCACAACATCCTGCCCTGGTTGCCGGAGCTGATCGCGGCCGTGGCCGCGGCGCCGATGGGGGAGTCTGCTGGTGCCTCGGGCCTGCCGGACCTGCCCCCTCATGTGTTCCTCGCGGCCCCCGGTGGCCACGGCTATGTGCGCCTGCCCACCGATGCGCTGCGGCCCTGGCTGGCGGCGCTGCTGGACCTGGCGGGCGACCGTGCGCACGACTTCTCGGGCGCCAGCCTGCGCCTGTCGCGCCTGGAGGCGCTGCGCACCAGTGCCTCGCTGGGCGATGGCGTGGCCTGGGCGGGCGCTGCCAGTCTGCAGGCGCTGGTGCGGCAACTGCAGGGCCAGGGCCAGCTGCCCGAGGTGCCGGTGCCTCCGGGCGTGCACGCGCAGCTGCGGCCTTACCAGCAGCAGGGGCTGAACTGGCTGCAGTTCCTGCGGTCCAACGGCCTGGCGGGCGTGCTGGCCGACGACATGGGCCTGGGCAAGACCCTGCAGACGCTGGCGCACATCCAGGTCGAAAAGGATGCTGGCCGCCTCGCACAGCCCGCGCTGATCGTGGCGCCTGTGAGCCTGATGGGCAACTGGGAGCGCGAGGCCGCGCGCTTCACTCCCGGCCTGCGCAGCGTGGTGCTGCACGGCAGGGAGCGCCACGCCCTGGCCGAGTCCATGGCCGAGCACGACCTGGTGATCGCCCCGTATTCGCTGTTGCAGCGCGACCGCGAGCGCTGGCTGGAGGCGCGCTGGCACCTGGTGGTGCTCGACGAGGCGCAGAACATCAAGAACGCCACCACCAACGCCGCCCAGGTGGTGGCGCAGCTGCAGGCCAACCACCGGTTGTGCCTGTCGGGCACGCCCATGGAAAACCACCTGGGCGAGGTCTGGAGCCTGTTCCACTTCCTCATGCCGGGTTTCCTGGGCAGCCAGCAGCGTTTTCGCGACCTGTTCCGCACCCCCATCGAGCGCCAGGGCAACACCGAGCGGCTGGCACAGCTGCGCGCGCGCATCACCCCCTTCATGCTGCGCCGTGCCAAGTCGGTGGTGGCGCACGAGCTGCCGCCCAAGATCGAGACGGTGATGCCGGTGGACCTGTCGGGCGGCCAGGCCGACCTGTACGAGACCATTCGCCTGGGCATGGAAAAGACGGTGCGCGAGGCGCTGCAGGCCAAGGGTCTGGCGCGCTCGCAGATCACCATCCTCGACGCGCTGCTCAAGCTGCGCCAGGTATGCTGCGATCCGCAGCTCGTGCCGCTGGAGGCGGCGCGCAAGGTGCACCACTCCGCCAAGCTGGCGCAGCTGATGGAGATGCTGCCCGAGATGCTGGCCGAGGGGCGGCGCATCCTGTTGTTCTCGCAGTTCACGAGCATGCTCTCGCTGATCGAGGCGGAACTGGCCAGGCGCGGCCTGCCCTGGGTCAAGCTCACAGGCCAGAGCCAGAAACGCGATGCCATCATCGAGCGGTTCACCAGCGGGGAGGTGCCGCTGTTCCTGATCAGCCTGAAGGCCGGCGGGGTGGGGCTCAACCTGCCCCAGGCCGACACCGTGATCCACTACGACCCGTGGTGGAACCCTGCCGTGGAGGCCCAGGCCACCGACCGTGCCCACCGCATCGGCCAGACGCAGAGCGTCTGGGTGGTCAAATTGGTGGCGCGCGGCACCATCGAGGAGCGCATCCTGGCCCTGCAGGAAAAAAAGGCGCAATTGGCGGAAAATCTTTACCAGGGTGCCGCGGGTCGCAAGCAGCCGCTTTTCACCGAAAGCGACCTCGCCGAGCTGCTGCAACCCTTGTCTCCGTCGTAGCGCTGTACCGCGGCTGCAACGGTCCGTTTCCCGGCAAAGCCCCGCCGGGCTTGGGTTTGCGCCGAGCTGGGGCGCGCCTGCCCGGAAAAGCCCTGTTGCAACTTTGCAAACAGGTGCTTTACGGGCTACAATATGGTTCTCACGACCAAACGGGCGGGTACCAACCGCCCGTTTTTTTTGGCCGTTTGCTTTTGGAGCTCGAAGCCTCTGGGGGTTATCGGGTTTTTTGTTTTTCCGGGATTGAATAGAACACGTGGCACTGCAGCAAGTCGTTGAACAAATCGTGATTGGCCTGGGGTATGACCTGGTGGAGATCGAACGCTCCGCCGGTGGTCTGCTGCGCATCACCATCGACTTGCCCTGGGTGCAGCCTGCCGCCGATGCGCCTGCGCCGGCCGTCGAGCAGTTCGTCACGGTCGAGGACTGCGAGAAGGTCACGCGCCAGCTGCAGTTCGCGCTGGAGGTCGATGGCGTCGAGTACAAGCGCCTGGAAGTGTCCTCTCCCGGAATCGACCGGCCCCTGCGCCACGAGCAGGACTTCGTGCGCTTCGAAGGTTCGGTCGTCGACATCACATTGAAGGCGCCCATCGGCGCAGCAGGCGCGGGGCAGGTCAACGCTACGCGCAAGAAATTTCGCGGCACGCTGGAGCGGGCCGAGGCAGGGGGCTGGCAGATCGTCTGGAGCGACGAGCCACCTGCCAAGCCGGGTCAAAGAGTCAGCAAGAAGCGCGTGCCCGCCCCGTTGCAGGCGCTGGGCTTCACCCTGGATGAGCTGCGGGATGTGCGCCTGGCGCCCATCGTGGACTTCAAGGGGCGCGGCAACAAGGCAGGGCCCGCGCCCGCCTGAGCCGCAAGCCGAGCAGGCTGCTGAATGAATTGGGCAGATGGCCGCCGCGTGCAGCCTTTGCCTTTCGGGTGATTGAACTAGGAGAGTCGTCGCATGAATCGCGAATTGTTGATGTTGGTTGAGGCCATTTCGCGCGAGAAGAACGTGGAACTGGACGTGGTCCTGGGCGCCGTCGAGTCGGCCCTGGCCCAGGCCACCAAGAAGCTGTACCCCGGCGAGGTGGATATCCGCGTGTCCGTCGACCGCGACAGTGGCAACTACGAGACTTTCCGCCGCTGGCTGGTGGTGCCTGATGATGCGGGCCTGCAGAACCCCGATGCCGAAGAGCTGCTGATGGATGCGCGCGACCGCATCCCCGACATCGAAGTCGGCGAGTACATCGAGGAAGGCGTCGAGTCCGTGCCCATCGGCCGCATCGGCGCCATGGCCGCCAAGCAGGTCATCCTGCAGAAGATCCGCGACGCCGAGCGCGAGATGCTGCTCAACGACTTCATGTCGCGCGGCGAGAAGATCTTCACCGGCACCGTCAAGCGCATGGACAAGGGCGACATCATCGTCGAGTCCGGCCGCGTGGAAGGCCGCCTGCGCCGCAGCGAGATGATCTCCAAGGAAAACCTGCGCAGCGGCGACCGTGTGCGCGCCATGATCATGGAAGTGGACCTGACGCTGCGCGGCGCACCCATCATCCTGTCGCGCTCGGCCCCCGAGTTCATGATCGAGCTCTTCCGCCAGGAAGTGCCTGAGATCGAGCAGGGCCTGCTGGAGATCAAGAGCTGCGCCCGCGACTCCGGCTCGCGCGCCAAGATCGCCGTGCTGTCCCACGACAAGCGCGTGGACCCCATCGGTACCTGCGTGGGCGTGCGCGGCACCCGCGTGAACGCCGTGACCAATGAGCTCGCCGGCGAGCGTGTGGACATCGTGCTGTGGTCCGAAGACCCGGCCCAGTTCGTGATCGGTGCGCTGGCCCCGGCCAACGTCTCCTCCATCGTGGTGGACGAGGAAAAGCACGCCATGGACGTGGTGGTGGACGAGGAGAACCTCGCGATCGCCATCGGCCGCGGCGGCCAGAACGTGCGCCTGGCGTCCGACCTGACCGGCTGGAAGATCAACATCATGGACGCCGCCGAATCGGCGCAGAAGCAGGCCAACGAGACCGACACGGCCCGCAAGCTGTTCATGGAAAAACTCGATGTGGACGAGGAAATCGCCGACATCCTGATCTCCGAAGGTTTCGCCAGCCTGGAAGAAGTGGCCTATGTGCCGCTGCAGGAAATGCTGGAGATCGAAAGCTTCGACGAAGACACCGTCAATGAACTGCGCGCCCGCGCCAAGGATGCGCTGCTCACCATGGAAATCGCCCGCGAGGAAAGCGTGGAGGATGTCTCCCAGGACCTGCGCGACCTCGAAGGCCTCACGCCCGAGCTGATCGCCAAGTTGGCTGAAGGCGGTGTGCATACCCGTGACGATCTGGCCGACCTGGCCATTGATGAGCTGACCGACCTGACCGGACAGTCCGCAGACGAAGCCAAAGCCTTGATCATGAAGGCGCGCGAACACTGGTTCGCGGGGCAGCAAGAGTAAGGGTCAGGGAGGCACGAACCACATATGTCCAGTAACACTGTCGCCGAGTTCGCCAGCGAACTCAAGAAATCGCCTGAAACCCTGCTCGACCAGCTCAAGGCTGCCGGCGTGGGCAAGACCGCCCCGTCGGACGCGCTGACCGAGTCCGACAAGCAAAAGCTGCTCGTGCACCTGCAAAACAGCCACGGCACGGTTGCGGCCGACCGCAAGAAGATCACGCTGACCAAGAAGTCCACCAGCGAGATCAAGCAGGCCGACGCCACCGGCAAAGCGCGCACCATCCAGGTGGAAGTGCGCAAGAAGCGCACCTTCATCAAGCGCGATGACGGTGTGGACGGTGCTCCCGAGGCCGAAGAGGCCGCAGTCGTCGAGGAGGCGGCCGTCTCCAGCGAGGACCTGGAGCTGTCGCGCCGCGAGGAAGAGGCGCGCCGCCAGGCCGAGCTGATCCGCCGCCAGGAGGCCGAGCTCGCCGAAAAGCGTGCCGAGCGCGAAGCGCGCGAGAAGCGCGAGCGCGAGGCCGAAGAGCGCGCCGCTGCCTATGCCGCCCAGGAAGCCGAGAAGAAGGCCCAGGCCTCTGCCGAGAAGGAAGAGGCCTCGCGTGAGCAGGCTGCTGAGGCCGCTGCGCGCGCTGCTGCCCAGGCAGAAGCCCGCGAAAAGGCTGCGGCCGAATCCAAGGCCCGCTCCGACGAAGAAGCGGCCCGCGCTGCCGACCTCGACGCCCGCCGCCGCAAGGCCGAAGCCGAGGCTGCCGCGATCCGCTCCATGATGGCCACGCCCAAGAAGGCGGTCATGGTCGCCAAGAAGCCCGAGGAACCCAAGCCCGTGGCCAAGCCTGCTGCGGCTGGCGACGCCAAGAAGGGCACGCTGCACAAGCCAGCCGTGGGTACGGGCGCGTCCGCACGTGCCGGTGCGCCTGCTGCAGCCCCTGCGGGCGGTGCTGGTGCCGGCAAGGAAGTGAAGTCGGCCAAGCTGTCCTCCAGCTGGGCAGGCGACACGGCCAAGAAGAAGGAAATCAAGACCCGCGGCGACAGCAGCGGCGGCGTGGGGCGCAACAACTGGCGCGGAGGTCCGCGTGGCCGCCGCGGCAACGACCGCGACCACCGCGACGACATGCACCAGCATTCCGCCCCCGCGGAGGCGCGCATCATCGAAGTGCACGTGCCCGAAACCATCACGGTGGCCGAGCTCGCGCACAAGATGTCGATCAAGGCGTCCGAAGTCATCAAGGCGCTGATGAAGATGGGCCAGATGGTCACCATCAACCAGCCGCTGGACCAGGACACCGCGATGATCGTGGTGGAAGAACTCGGCCACAAGGCCGTGGTGGCTGCGCTGGACGACCCAGAAGCCTTCACCGACGAGGATTCGGGCCAGAAGGACGCCGAGCTGCTGCCGCGCGCTCCTGTGGTCACCGTCATGGGCCACGTGGACCACGGCAAGACCTCGCTGCTGGACTACATCCGCCGCGCCAAGGTCGCTGCGGGCGAAGCCGGTGGCATCACCCAGCACATCGGTGCCTACCACGTGGAAACCCCACGCGGCATGGTGTCGTTCCTCGATACCCCCGGTCACGAGGCCTTCACGGCCATGCGTGCCCGCGGTGCGCAGGCCACCGACATCGTCATTCTGGTGGTGGCGGCCGACGACGGCGTCATGCCCCAGACCAAGGAAGCCATCAAGCACGCCAAGGCAGCCAAGGTGCCGATCGTGGTGGCCATCACCAAGGCCGACAAGCCCGATGCCAACCCCGACCGCGTCAAGCAGGAGCTGGTGGTCGAAGAGGTGGTGCCTGAAGAATACGGCGGTGACTCGCCCTTCGTGGCCGTGTCGTCCAAGACCGGCATGGGCATCGACGACCTGCTCGAGCAGGTGCTGCTGCAGGCCGAAGTGCTGGAACTCAAGGCACCGGTGGAATCGCTGGCCAAGGGTCTCGTGATCGAAGCCCAGCTCGACAAGGGCCGCGGCCCCGTGGCCACGGTGCTGGTGCAGTCCGGTACGCTCAAGGTGGGCGACGTGGTGCTGGCAGGCCAGACCTCGGGCCGCGTGCGCGCCATGCTCGACGAAAACGGCAAGCCGGCCAAGACCGCAGGCCCGTCGATCCCGGTGGAAATCCAGGGTCTGTCCGACGTGCCCCAGGCCGGCGACGAGTTCATGGTGCTGTCCGACGAGCGCCGTGCGCGCGAAATCGCGACCTACCGCGCCGGCAAGTTCCGCAACACCAAGCTGGCCAAGCAACAGGCCGCCAAGCTGGAGAACGTGTTCTCCGAGATGACCGCAGGCGAGGTGCAGACCCTGCCCATCATCATCAAGGCGGACGTGCAGGGCTCGCAGGAAGCGCTGGCAGCCTCGCTGCTCAAGCTCTCCACCGACGAGATCCGCGTGCAGCTGGTGTATGCCGGCGTGGGCGGCATCAGCGAGTCCGACGTCAACTTGGCGATTGCCTCCAAGGCCGTCGTGATCGGCTTCAACGTGCGCGCCGATGCTGGTGCGCGCAAGCTGGCCGAGTCGAGCGATGTGGACCTGCACTACTACAACATCATCTACGACGCCGTGGATGAGTTGAAGGCGGCCATGTCCGGCATGCTGGCACCCGAGCAGCGCGAAGAAGCCATCGGTACGGCCGAGATCCGCACCGTGTTCGTGGCCTCCAAGATCGGTACCGTGGCGGGTTCGTACGTCACCTCCGGCCAGGTCACGCGCAATTGCAAGTTCCGCCTGCTGCGCGACAACGTGGTCATCTACACCGGCGAGGTCGAGTCCGTGCGCCGCCTCAAGGACGATGTGCGCGAAGTCAAGGAAGGCTTCGAGTGCGGTATCAAGCTGCGCAACTACAACGACATCAAGGAAGGCGATCAACTCGAGTTCTTTGAAATCAAGGAAATCGCCCGGACGCTGTAAAAGGCGGAAACGACGACAACATGGCTGCAAAGAAATCCGCCACTCCCAACCGCGCCTTCAAGGTGGCCGATCAGATCCAGCGCGATCTGACGGAGCTGATCGCGCGCGAGTTGAAAGACCCGCGCGTGGGCATGGTGACGCTGCAGGGGGTGGAGGTGACTCCCGACTACGCGCACGCCAAGGTGTTCTTCAGCCTGCTGGTGGGTGACCCTGTGGAAACGCAGGCGGCGCTCAACCAGGCGGCTGGGTTCCTGCGCAATGGCCTGTTCAAGCGCCTGCACATCCACACGGTGCCCACGCTGCACTTCGTGTACGACCGCACCTCCGAGCGTGCGGCCGACATGAACGCCTTGATCGCCAAGGCCGTCTCTTCGCGCGCGAAAGAGGACTAGCCCATGCACGCGCCTCGCACCAGGGTGCAGCGGCGCCCTGTGCACGGGGTGTTGCTGCTGGACAAACCGCTCGGCCTCTCGAGCAACGATGCCTTGCAAAAGGCCAAATGGCTGCTGCGCGCCGAGAAGGCGGGCCATACCGGCACGCTCGACCCGCTGGCCACCGGCGTGCTGCCACTGTGCTTTGGTGCCGCCACCAAGTTCAGCCAGCTGCAGCTCGACGCGCCCAAGACCTATGAAGCCGTGGCCCTGCTCGGGACCACCACCACCACCGGCGATGCCGAAGGCGACGTGATCGCGCGGCGCCCCGTGGTGCTGGCCGAACTCACGCCCGAGCGCCTGGCCGCCGTGCAACAGCAATTCACCGGCCCGATCCGCCAGGTGCCGCCCATGCACAGCGCCCTCAAGAAGGACGGCAAGGCCTTGTACGAGTATGCGCGTGCTGGCATCGAAGTGGAGCGCCCGGCCCGCGACGTGGTGATCCACTCGCTCTCCCTCACCCTGTTGGCGGACAATCCGGACGCCATCGCCCTTAAAATGGTGGTGCAGTGCAGCAAGGGAACCTATATCCGCACCCTGGGTGAGGACGTGGGCGCGGCGCTGGGCTTTGGCGCGCACCTCACGTTCCTGCGCCGCATCGATACCGGGGGTATCGGTGTGGAGCGCTGCGTCACGCTGGCGCAGCTCGAAGCCATGGAAGAGGGCGCGCGCCTGTCGCAACTGGAGCCGCCCGAATCGCTTTTGGCACAACACGTGCGTGTCACGCTGGACAGCGAGAATGCCGCTCGCTTCCTGTCGGGCGTGCGCCGCCGGGGCACCTGGCCCGATGCCGGGGCCGTGGCGGTGTTTGGCGACAGCCCCCCGGCGCTGCTGGGGGTGGGCCACATCGTGGGCGGGGAGCTGGTGCCCGACAGGCTCCTGAGTCCGCTGGAGATTCAACAAATTTTGGAAGGTACGCCGCACCTGCAAGCCAGCGGCACATTGGAAAAACTATGACGAAACAGATCCGCAACATCGCCATCATCGCCCACGTTGACCATGGCAAGACCACCATGGTGGACCAATTGCTGCGCCAGTCCGGCACCTTCGCAGACCACGAAAAGGTGGTCGACACGGTGATGGACAACAACGCGATCGAAAAAGAGCGTGGCATCACCATCCTGGCCAAGAACTGCGCCGTGAGCTGGGAAGGCACGCACATCAACATCGTCGACACCCCCGGCCACGCGGACTTCGGCGGTGAGGTGGAGCGCGCCCTGTCCATGGTGGACAGCGTGGTGCTGCTGATCGATGCGCAAGAGGGCCCCATGCCCCAGACGCGTTTCGTGACCAAGAAGGCCCTGGCCCTGGGCCTGCGCCCCATCCTGGTGGTCAACAAGGTGGACAAGCCCGGTGCCAACCCCGACAAGGTGGTGAACGCCGCGTTCGACCTGTTCGACAAGCTGGGTGCGACCGACGAGCAGCTCGACTTCCCCGTGGTGTACGCCTCGGGCATCAACGGCTGGTCGTCGCTCGAAGAAGGCGCGCCGGGCGAGCAGTGGGGCCCCGACATGTCGGCCCTGTTCAACACCATCCTGAAGCACGTGCCCCCGAACTCGGGTGACGCGAACGCTCCGCTGCAGCTGCAGATCTCGGCGCTCGACTTCTCCACCTTCGTGGGCCGCATCGGCGTGGGCCGCATCAGCCAGGGCACCCTCAAGCCCGCCCAGGACGTACTGGTCATGGAAGGCCCGGACGGCAAGGCCGTCAAGGGCCGCGTGAACCAGGTGCTGACCTTCCAGGGCCTCGATCGCATGCAGACCCCCGTGGCCGGCCCCGGCGACATCGTGCTGATCAACGGCATCGAAGACATCGGCATCGGCGTGACCGTGACCGATCCCGCCAACCCCTCGCCGCTGCCCATGCTCAAGGTGGATGAGCCCACGCTGACCATGAACTTCTGCGTGAACACCTCGCCGCTGGCAGGCCGTGAAGGCAAGTTCGTGACCAGCCGCCAGATCTGGGACCGCCTGCAAAAGGAACTGCAGCACAACGTCGCCCTGCGCGTGAAGGAAACCGACGAAGAAGGTATTTTCGAAGTCATGGGCCGCGGTGAACTGCACCTGACCATCCTCTTGGAAAACATGCGCCGTGAAGGCTACGAGCTGGCCGTGTCCAAGCCCCGCGTGGTGTTCAAGGATGTCGATGGCGTCAAGCACGAGCCCATCGAGCTGGTGACGGCCGACATCGAAGAAGGCCACCAGGGCGGCGTGATGCAGGCCCTGGGCGAGCGCAAGGGCGAGCTGGTGAACATGGAGCCGGACGGCCGTGGCCGCGTGCGCCTGGAGTACCGCATCCCTGCGCGCGGCCTGATCGGCTTCACCAACGAATTCCTGAACCTGACTCGTGGTTCGGGCCTGATCAGCAACATCTTCGACAGCTACGAGCCGCACAAGGGCGACATCGGCGGCCGCAAGAACGGCGTGCTGATCTCCATGGACGACGGTGAAATCTTCACCTACGCCCTGGGCAAGCTCGACGACCGTGGCCGCATGTTCGTCAAGGCCAACGACCCCGTGTACGAAGGCATGATCGTCGGCATCCACAGCCGCGACAACGACCTGGTGGTGAACGCCACGCGCACCAAGCAGCTGACCAACTTCCGCGTCTCGGGCAAGGAAGACGCGGTCAAGATCACGCCGCCCATCGACGCCACGCTGGAATACGCCGTGGAATTCATCGAGGACGACGAGCTGGTCGAGATCACGCCCAAGTCCATCCGCATCCGCAAGCGCTTCCTGACCGAGAACGAGCGCAAGCGCGCAGCCCGTTCCTGATCTGCGGGCCACGGCTGCACAGATGACCGCACCACAGGCTGCACGGCCTGGTGAGAGGGGCGCGCCAGCCTTGGGGGCTGGCGCGCCCCTTGTCTTTCATGCGCGGGACTACCACACGGGCACGGCCGCGCAGCGCGCCCAGCGGCGCCGGCTGGGCCGGGTGGTGGGCATCGTCCTGGTCATGGTGCTGGCCGTGTCGCTGGTCATGGCGGTGGCCACTCTGGTGGGTGCCACTGCCCAGCCATTCCCCTGGCAGATGCTGGCCAGCCGCTCGGCCGCCGCATGGCAGCGTGCAGACCCTCTGCGCCTGGTTTTCCATGCCCTGCAGCTCCTGCTGCTGTTGGCCCTCGTGCTTGGGCTTGCGCTGCACCGCAGGCGTGCCCGCCTGGTGCTCGACAACCAGTCGCTGCGCTATACGTCCGGGTTGCCCGTAGTGTGGCGCTGGCTGGACTGGCAACTGGACCTGGGCGCCTTGCGCAGCGGTGCCGTCTCCTGGCAACTGGCGGGTGCCCCCGTGCCCGCCAACCCGCTGGCCACACTGAGGATTACCTGGAAGGGCGGTGCACGCCTGGGCCTTTCGCCCGCGCGTTGGTACCTGCCGGGAGAGCCGGAGACCGACGATGATGTCCGCCCGCACAGCATGGCCGGCCTGGTGCTCTGGAATTCCGCGAAGAACCTGCCGGTGGTGCAGCGGATGTTCGAAGCCCTGCCACTGGTGCGCGCGTTGCGCGAGCGTGGCGTGCCCGTACCCGCTCCCGATGGTGCCCGCTCGCGCGCCGGTGTGGACAGGGACCTGATGGCCTACCCACGCATGAAGGCCGTCGTCATCGGCTTCTTCGTCGGCCTGGGGGCAGCGGCTGCGCTGTTCCATGCCATGCGACACCAGCACTACTTCATGGCTCCTCCCGTGGGTGTCTGGGGTGCGGTGGGCGCCTGCACGGCGCTTCTGGTGCTGGCCTGGTTGTGGCCTGAAGCGAAACTGGCCCATGGCAGTGCCAGCCCCACTGCCTCGGAGCGCGCGGGCTTTCGCACCACCCAGTTGCTGGTGGCAGCTCTGGCTGCCGTGCCAGCGGGCTTGTGTGCTCCCTCGGTGCCTCTGGCCTGGGCCTGGGTCACCGAGGCGCCACGCACCGTGGCCTTTGCTGTCGCGCCGTCCGTGCAGTCGCTGCCGCGCGTGGTGCTGCGGGCACCGCAAGGCGGCGATGTCCCGCCCCTGGAGCCGCGCCAGGCCATCGACTACTGGCTGAGCCTGCGCACCGGCGCCACCGTGGAGTTGCCTGTGCGGCGCGGCCTGGCGGGCCTGTGGTGGCAGTTCGACAGCAGCGTGCTCGAAGAGCGCCTGGAGGTCTTCTATGGCCGGCGCTAGGGCCGCTGTGCTCACCCACGGCCGGGCTGTCTGGCTCATGGTGGTGGTCACCCTCATGTGGTCCATCGCCGGCGTGGTCACGCGCCACCTGGAGGCGGCGCGCAGCTTCGAGGTCACCTTCTGGCGCAGCCTGTTCACGCTGGCCGCGCTGCTGGTGATACTGCCGGCGCTGCAGGGGCGGGCGGTGTTCGCCTCCATGCGCAAGAGCGGTGGGGCGCTGTGGATCGCCGGCCTGTGCTGGGCCGTGATGTTCACGGCCTTCATGGTCGCCATCTTGCTCATGCCGGTGGCCAATGTGCTGGTGACCATGGCGGTCGCGCCGCTGCTCACCGCACTGCTCGCGCGCATCTTCATCGGCCACCACATCGCGCCGCGCACCTGGGCGGCCATCGGCGTGGCGGGCCTGGGCATCGCGTGGATGTATGGTTCAGAGATGGCGGGCCTGCCGCTGGTCGGCACGCTGGTGGCGCTGTGCGTGCCCATCGCCGGTGCCGTGAACTGGACGGTGGTGCAGCATTCCCAGCGCCACGGCCACCGGGTGGACCTGGTGCCCGCCGTGCTGGTCGGGGCGGTGCTCTCGGTGGTGGCCACGCTGCCGCTGGCGCTGCCGTTCCAGGCTTCGGCGCACGACCTCGCGCTGCTGGCGCTGCTGGGTGTGGTGCAACTGGCGATTCCCTGCGTGCTGGCGGTGCGCTGCGGCCAGGTGCTCAAGGCGCCCGAGATCGCGCTGCTGAGCCTGCTCGAGGTGATCTTTGGTATTTTGCTGGCATGGGTGGGCGCGGGCGAGGAGCCCGGGGCGGCCGTGCTGGCGGGTGGGGCGCTGGTGATCGGCGCACTGGTTTTCAATGAACTGTTGGCTTGGAAGGAACAACAATGACGGAGACGACGACAACGAATGCAACGGCCGCCGCGGCAGCCCCCGAGGTGCTCAGCGAGGTGCGCGGCCAGGTGGGCTTCATCACGCTGAACCGCCCGCGCGCGCTCAATGCGCTCTCGCTGGGCATGGTGCGCGACCTCATGGCCATCCTGCTCGCCTGGCAGCACGATGACGCCGTGCTGGCCGTGGCCATCCGCGGCAGCAACAAGGAAGGCCCGTTCGGCGCCTTCTGCGCGGGTGGCGACATCCGCTTCCTGCACCAGGCCGGCAGCCAGGGCAACCCGCAGCTCGAAGACTTCTTCACCGAGGAATACGCCCTCAACCACCTGATCCACAACTACGCCAAGCCCTACATCGCCTTCATGGACGGCATCGTCATGGGCGGCGGCATGGGCATCAGCCAGGGCGCAGCGCTGCGCCTGGTGACCGAGCGCACCAAGATGGCCATGCCCGAGACGGCCATCGGCCTGTTCCCCGACGTGGGCGGCGGCTACTTCCTCGCGCGCTGCCCCGGCAGCGCAGGCGAATGGCTGGCACTGACCGGTGACACCATCGGCGCCGACCTCGCCATCGCCTGCGGCCTGGCCGACGGCTGCATCCCCGTGGACCAGCAGGCCCCCGTGTGGGAGGCCCTGGGCACGCAGCAGTTTGCCGACGCCGAGGCCGTCAAGGCCTTCGTCGTGGCCCGCCTGTTGCCCAAAAGCCAGGTCCTCCAGCCCGCGGCTGCCGAGTTGGCCCAGGCTGATGCGTACTTTGCCCTGCCCAGCGTGGGCGAAATCGTGCGCGCGCTCGAAGCCGCCGACACCGACTGGGCCCGCGCCACCGCCGCCACGCTGCGCAAGCGCTCGCCACTGATGCTGCACGTGGTGCTCGAACAGATCCGCCGCGCCCGCAGCATGGGCCTGGCCGACGACCTGCGCATGGAGCGCGACATGGTGCGCCACTGCTTCTACCTGCGCCCCGGCCAGAGCGAAACGGTGGAGGGCATCCGCGCCCTGGCCGTGGACAAGGACCACGCCCCCAAGTGGAACCCCGCGCGCATTGAAGACGTCACGCCCGCCATGGTGGTGCCGTTCTTCGCGAGCCCCTGGCCCGCGCATTCGCACCCCCTGGCCGCGCTTGCCTGAACAGGCCTATAGCTGCCGGTACACCGCCGATGCCAGCGCCAGCAACTGCTGGCGTGACAGCTGCCCGCTGAGCGCGTAGCCAAAGCCCTGATCCACCCAGTAGAAGCCGGGCACCGGGCCCTCGCTGGTGAACTGGAAGGCGGTTTCTCCGGCATCGGGTTTCTTCGATGCGGCGGTTGCCGCACCGGGCTTGCCTGCGGCGATGGCGCCCAGGTACAGCGTGATGCGCTCGCCCTGCGCGTTCTGGTACATGAATTGCGCGCGCGCGCCCGCATCGCCGGGCAGCAGGCGGCCGCCCACCAGTTCGTAGCCCTCGTCGGCCAGCACGGGCAGCTTCAGCGGCCGGCCCAGGCGTTTGGAAAGCCACTGCACCAGGTGCTCCTGCTGTGCGGCCGGCACCTCCACGGGGTGGCGCACCTCGGGCTGGTACACGGCGTGTGCCACGGCCGCCTGCTGGGCAAAGTGCTGCGCGGTGGCGGTGCTGGCCAGCGCCAGCACAGGCCCTGCCGGGGCCATGGCGGGCCACAGGCTGCGCCCGGTCCAGCCCAGGGCAAACGCCAGCAGCACCGACGCGGCCATGCCGCCCCAGCGCCACCAGCGGTCGTGCCGATCCCTGCGCGCCGAGGTGCGCAGCGCTGCGGCCACCAGCGCCTCGGGCACGGGCTCGGTCAGCATGCCCTGGTGCAGGGCGCGCAGTTGCTGGCGCTGCTGTTCCCACTGCGCCAGCGTCTCTTCGCCCCCTGCCTGGCCTTCGAGCCGCTGGCGCAGTGCGGCTGCCTCCGCAGGCGACAAGCGGCCATCCACCAGCGCGTGCCATGCGGCTTCATCGTCGGCGGGTGGGGCGGGGTGGTGGTGTGGGTGCTTTTCCATGGCGGGCTGGCGCGCGGGCTTCCTCATTTGAGGCGGCGCAAGGGGGTTGGCTGGCCGGTGGGGGCATCGGGGTCCGGGTGGTTGCCGGCGGCGGTCGGTGCGTCGGGGGCGCGCTCCATCAGCAGGCGCAGGCGGCTGCGTGCGCGCGACAGGCGCGACATCACCGTGCCCACGGGAATGCCCAGGATGCGGGCCACATCGCCATAGTCCATGTCCTCCAGTGTCACCAGCAGCAGCACGGCGCGCTGCTCGGCGGGCAGGCGCTGCAGGCAGCGCTCCAGGTCCAGGGCATCATCGTGCATGCCGTCGCTGCCCTGCAAGCTGTCGCGCAGCCCATCGACATCCAGGTGGGGCGAGGGCGGCTGTGCACGCACCTGGTTGAGGTACAGGTTGTGCATCAAGGTGAACAGCCAGGCGCGCAGATCGCTGCCCGCGCGCCACAGCAGCCACTTGCTGCAGGCACGCTCCAGCGTGTCCTGCACCAGGTCATCGGCCGCCCAGGCGTCACCCGTCAGCACGCGCGCATAGCGGCGCAGCGCGGGCAACTGCTCGACGACCTGGGTGCGGTTCATGCCGGAGAGAAGCCCCGATCAGGGTTTGGCGGTACGCCACACCTGGTTGAACCCGTCGCCGGTCTTGTCGCCCGGCTTGGTGTCCTTGACCCAGTAGTACAGTGGCTTGCCCTTGTAGGCCAGCTGCATCTTGCCATCGTCGCGCGCCACCACGCTGTAGTCGCTGCCCGGGGCCTTGTCGGCCAGCAGCGGCGGCCAGTTGGTGGCGCAGGGGCCGTTGCACACCGATTTGCCGCTGCCCGCGGCGTCGCGGTCGAAGGTATAGAGGGTCATGCCGCCAGCGCCGACGAGCACGCCGTCCACGGTCTTCACAGGGCCATCGGCCGCCATGGTGGAGCAGCCGGCAACGGCCAGGAACGCAGCGATGGACAGGATCTTTTTCATGGTTTCTCCAGGTGGAAGAAGAGGGTTTGCATGCAACGGCCAATGCCGCCTTGCACCTCCACAAACACAGGGGCGCAGTGGTTTATTCCACCGCACATGAAAAAAATCCCAAAGATCGGACCTGCCGAAGCCGCCCTCGCTTTCCGCCGCGTATGCAACTGGCGCGGCACCATGCCAGTGCCGCCGTGCAAGGGCCGCCCCGCCGCAGGGGCGGCGTCCCCCTGTAGGGGGAAGGCGCGCAGCGCCTCAGGGGGTTACCTATTCCTGCTTTTCATCGCGCGCTCGACCTCGCGCTTGCCTTCGCGGTCCTTGATGGTGTCGCGCTTGTCGTGCTCGGCCTTGCCCTTGGCCAGGGCAATCTCGCACTTCACGTAGCCGTTCTTCCAGTGCAGGTTCAGCGGCACCAGCGTGTAGCCCTTTTGCTCCACCTTGATGATCAGGTGCTCGATGTCGTTCTTCTTGAGCAGCAGCTTCTTGGTGCGGATGGCATCGGGGTTGACGTGGGTCGATGCGGTCTTGAGCGGGTTGATCTGGCAACCCAGCAGGAACAGCTCGCCCTCGCGGATGATCACGTAGCCATCGGTCAGCTGCACCTTGCCCTCGCGCAAGGCCTTCACTTCCCAGCCGTACAGGACCATGCCTGCCTCGTGGCGTTCTTCGAAGAAATAGTTGTAGGCCGCCTTCTTGTTATCGGCAATGCGGGCGGTTGGATCGGGTTTCTTGGCCATGTCTTATTAATTGAGGCGCAAACGAGGAGATAAAAGGCCTCCCTACAATGCTTGGGTCTCGCACCTGTCATTTTAGGGCGTGTCCTTCATCTTCTCGGGCGCATGCCGGTGCGTGCGCTGAGGATCCCGGACCGAACCCTGCCCCTGCATGAAAACCGTCAACAAGTCCGTCCTCATCTGGTACAGCCCCGAAGAAATGTTCGCCCTGGTCACAGGGGTGGAGAAGTACCCCGAGTTCCTGCCCTGGTGCGACAGCGCCACCGTGCTGGAGCGCTCCGAGGAGGGCATGACGGCCGAGGTGGGCATTGCCTTCAGCGGCCTGCACAAGAGCTTTGTCACACGCAACACGCACGAGGCGGGCCGGCGCGTGCAGATGCACCTGGTCAAGGGCCCGTTCTCGCGGCTCGACGGCGACTGGCACTTCCACCCCGTGGGCGACGGCAGCCAGCGCGCCTGCAAGGTCGAGCTCAGCCTGAACTACGGCTTCGACAACGCCGCCCTGGCGGCCCTGGTGGGCCCCGTGTTCGACCGCATCGCGGGCAGCATGGTCGATGCCTTCGTGAAGCGCGCGGAGCAGGTGTATGGCTGATGGTGAGTGCGCAGCCCCCGCGCTGATGCAGATCACCGTGGTGCTCTCGCGGGCGCCGCGGCAGGTAAGCGAATGCACGGTGCAACTGCCCCCGGGCAGCACCCTGGCCGACGCCCTGCAGGCCGCCGGCCCCCTGGCCGCGCAGCGCGAGGGCATGGTCTGCGGCATCTGGGGCCGCGTTCTGCCCGAAACCACCGTGCTCAAGGACCAGGACCGGGTGGAGCTGTACCGCGAGCTCAAGGTCGACCCCAAGGTGGCGCGGCGCGAACGTTTCGCGCGCCAGGGCGCACGCGCCACCGGCCTCTTTGCGCGGCAGCGGCCAGGCGGCAAATCAGGATACTAAATGAAACAAAAACGGCGCCCCAGGCGCCGTTTTTCTGCAACGAAAGGGGGCTTTTCGCCCGGCTCAGCGCTTGCAGTCGGCCGCAATGGCCGCGTTGATGCGCTTGGTCTCGGCCGCGCGCTGGGCCTCGTCGAGGAACACGCGTTCGCCCTGGGCATTGGTTTGCCGCAGGGGGGTGCCCGAATCCATCAGCGCCTTGGCTTCGCGCGCACGGGTGCAGTTTTCTGCCTTGGCCTTGGCGATCTTCTCGTCTTCGGCCTTCTTCTTCGCGGCTTCGGCGGCTTCTGCCTCGGCCTTGCGCTTCTCCAGTTCCTTGTCCTTGCCGCTGGCGGCGGCGCTGGCTGGCGCCGCGGGGGCAGCCGCAGCGCCAGGGGCTGCGGCGCTTGCGCCGCCGGCTGCTGCGGGGGCGGCTGGCGCAGCCGGGGTGACGACGGGCGTCACACGCGGGCCGCCGAAGCTCGGTTGCTTGAGCATGTTCTTTTCAGGAATATCCTGCGGCGGCGGGCGGTCGCTGAAGACCTTGCGGCCATCCTTGTCGATCCACTGCCATTGGGCAGCGGCACCCAGTGCCCAGGTGCAGGCAATGGCCAGCAAAGCAATCTTGTGCAATTTCATATGGAGAAGTTTAGCGGCGCAACAAGTCGGCCGCCAGTGCAGCCGGACGGGCGGGCGTGCTGCACCGCCGCACGGACAGGGGGAGGGCGCCAGCAGTGTCACGCGGACGCGGGTACAATCCGTCTTTTGGAGCCTTCTCATGCGCCTTCTTGGAAAAGCGCTCACCTTCGACGATGTGTTGCTGGTGCCAGCGTACTCCCAGGTCCTGCCCAAGGACACGTCCCTCGCGACGAAACTCTCCCGCAACATCCAGCTGAACCTGCCGCTCGTGTCCGCCGCCATGGACACCGTGACCGAGGCGCGTCTGGCCATCGCCATCGCCCAGGAGGGCGGCATCGGCATCGTGCACAAGAACCTCACCGCGCAGGAGCAGGCCGCCCACGTGGCCAAGGTCAAGCGCTATGAGTCCGGCGTGCTGCGCGACCCCGTGGTCATCACCCCCGAGCACACCGTGCTGCAGGTGCTGCAGCTGTCCGAGCAACTGGGCATCTCGGGCTTTCCCGTGTGCGACGGCGGCAAGGTGGTCGGCATCGTCACGGGCCGCGACCTGCGTTTCGAAACCCGCTACGACGTCAAGGTCCACCAGATCATGACCCCGCGCGAGAAGCTCATCACCGTCAACGAAAAGGCCGGCACCTCGCCCGCCGAGGCCAAGGCCCTGCTCAACAAGCACAAGCTCGAGCGCCTGCTGGTCGTGAACGACGAGTTCGAGCTCAAGGGCCTGATCACCGTCAAGGACATCACCAAGCAGACCAGCTTCCCCAACGCTGCACGCGACGCCTCGGGCCGCCTGCGCGTGGGCGCCGCCGTCGGCGTGGGTGAGGGCACCGAAGAGCGCGTCGAAGCCCTGGTCAAGGCCGGTGTGGACGCCATCGTCGTCGACACCGCCCACGGCCACAGCAAGGGCGTGATCGAGCGCGTGCGCTGGGTCAAGCAGAACTATCCGCACGTCGACGTCATTGGCGGCAACATCGCCACCGGCGCTGCTGCACTGGCCCTGGTCGAAGCGGGTGCCGACGCCGTCAAGGTCGGTATCGGCCCCGGCTCCATCTGTACCACCCGCATCGTGGCCGGCGTGGGCGTGCCCCAGATCATGGCCATCGACAGCGTGGCCACCGCCCTCAAGGGCACCGGCGTGCCCCTCATTGCTGACGGCGGCATCCGCTACAGCGGCGACATCGCCAAGGCCCTGGCCGCTGGCGCCAGCACCGTCATGATGGGCGGCATGTTCGCCGGCACCGAAGAAGCGCCTGGCGAAGTCATCCTGTACCAGGGCCGCAGCTACAAGAGCTACCGTGGCATGGGCAGCATCGGCGCCATGCAGCAGGGCAGCGCCGACCGCTACTTCCAGGAGTCGAGCACCGGCAACCCCAATGCCGACAAGCTCGTGCCCGAAGGCATCGAAGGCCGCGTGCCCTACAAGGGCTCCATGGTCTCCATCGTGTTCCAGATGGCCGGCGGCGTGCGCGCCTCCATGGGCTACTGCGGCTGCGCCACCATCGACGACATGAACAACAAGGCCGAGTTCGTCGAGATCACCACCGCCGGTATCCGCGAAAGCCACGTGCACGACGTGCAGATCACCAAGGAAGCGCCGAACTACCGGGCTGATTAAGGGACAACCCCCTGAGTCGCTTCGCGCCTTCCCCCTTCTCTCGAATGGCTGTGCCATTCGGGAAGGGGGACGCAGCCAGTGCGGCGGGGCGGCCCTTGCACGGCTGCCCTGGCTTGGGCTGTCGATGTTCGCAGGACGTGGGTCTGCTCTAACCTCAGAGATCCGGAGTCTGGCCTGATTGAAAATATCTGGTCAGAATGATATAGTCTGGTCTGAATTCACCATTCAGGCCAGACTTTTTCTTTTTTGGGGGTCCGCGCATCCATGCAGTCCGTCGGCATCTACGAAGCCAAGAGCAGGTTCTCTGCCCTGATCGAGCTGGTCGAGCAGGGTGAAGAAGTGCGCATCACCCGCCACGGCAAAGAGGTGGTGCGCATGCTCCCCGTGCGCCGCCGCCCCGTCATCACCGACGAGCAGATCGCCCGCGAGCTGGGCCAGATCGACGCGCTGCACGCCACGGTTCGCCCCGTAGTCGGGGCGAACCCTCCCGATACTTTGCGAGCCGCAGGTGAGGCCACCGCCACAGATACTTTGCGCCGCAAGGGCAGGGCCGTCGCATGACCGCCTTTGTCCTCGACGCCTCCGTCACCGCCGCCTGGCTGCTGCCCGACGCGGCCAGCGAGCACACCCGCCGCCTGTACACCCTGATCCGCCGCGACGAGGTCGAGCCCCAGGCCCCCAACCTCTGGCAGTGGGAGTGCAGTAACCTCATCAGCAGCGGCGTGCACAGCGGCCGCATCCCACCCGCATCGGTCGAAGGCCTGTGGGGCGTGCTCGAAGCCATACGCCACCGCGTGGAACTGCACGACCTGGCCCCCGCCCAGCACAAGGCCGTGATGGACGTGGCGCTCGACACCGGCCTGCCCACCTTCGACGCCGCCTACCTGTGGCTCGCCCGCTCGCTGCGCCTGCCTCTGGCCACCTTCGACGCTGCGCAGGCAGCCGCTGCCAAGCGCAGCGGCGTACCGCTTCTCGATCTCTCCAGCCTTTAAGTAAAACACCCCAACCGCCGCCCAACACCATGCAACACCAGAAAATCCTCATCCTCGATTTCGGCTCGCAAGTCACCCAGCTCATCGCCCGCCGCGTGCGCGAAGCCAATGTGTACTGCGAGGTGCACCCCTGCGACGTGACGGACGAATGGGTGCGCGATTACGCCAAGGACGGCTCGCTCAAGGGCATCATCCTCTCGGGCAGCCACGCCAGCGTGTACGAAGACACCACCGACAAGGCGCCCGAAGCCGTGTTCCAACTCGGCCTGCCCGTGCTCGGCATCTGCTACGGCATGCAGACCATGGCCCACCAACTGGGTGGCAAGGTCGAAGGCGGCCACAAGCGCGAGTTCGGCTTTGCGGCCGTGCGCGCCCGCGGCCACACCGCCCTGCTCAAGGACATTGCCGACTTCACCACCCCCGAAGGCCACGGCATGCTCAACGTCTGGATGAGCCACGGCGACAAGGTCACCGAGCTGCCCCCGGGCTTCAAGCTCATGGCCAGCACCGACAGCTGCCCCATCGCCGGCATGGCCGACGAAGAGCGCCGCTTCTACGCCGTGCAGTTCCACCCCGAAGTCACGCACACCGTGCAGGGCAGGGCGCTGCTCGACCGCTTCGTGCTCGGCATCTGCGGCACCAACCCCGACTGGGTCATGCGCGACCACATCGCCGAAGCCGTGGAACAGATCCGCGCACAGGTAGGCGATGAAGAAGTGATTCTCGGCCTCTCCGGCGGTGTCGATTCGTCCGTGGCCGCCGCCCTGATCCACCGCGCCATCGGCGACCAGCTCACCTGCGTGTTCGTCGACCACGGCCTGCTGCGCCTGAACGAAGGCGACATGGTCATGGACATGTTCGAGGGCAAGCTCCACGCCAAGGTCATCCGCGTGGACGCCAGCGACCTGTTCCTGGGCAAGCTCGCTGGCGTGAGCGACCCCGAGCAAAAGCGCAAGATCATCGGCGGCCTGTTCGTCGACGTGTTCAAGGCCGAGGCCGCCAAGCTCAAGGCCGGCGGTGCGGGACACAAGGGTGCCACCTTCCTCGCCCAGGGCACCATCTACCCCGACGTGATCGAATCCGGCGGCGCCAAGAGCAAAAAGGCCGTCACCATCAAGAGCCACCACAACGTGGGCGGCCTGCCCGAGCAACTGGGCCTCAAACTCCTGGAGCCCCTGCGCGACCTGTTCAAGGACGAAGTGCGCGAACTCGGCGTGGCCCTGGGCCTGCCGCCCGAAATGGTCTACCGCCACCCCTTCCCCGGCCCCGGCCTGGGCGTGCGCATCCTGGGCGAGGTGAAGAAAGAGTATGCCGACCTGCTGCGCCGCGCCGACGCGATCTTCATCGAAGAACTGCGCAACCACGTGGACGAGGCCACCGGCAAGACCTGGTACGATCTCACCAGCCAGGCCTTCACCGTCTTCCTGCCGGTCAAGAGTGTTGGCGTGATGGGCGACGGCCGCACCTACGACTACGTGGTCGCCCTGCGCGCCGTGCAGACCAGCGACTTCATGACCGCCGACTGGGCCGAGCTGCCGTACGCCCTGCTCAAGAAGGTGTCGGGGCGCATCATCAACGAGGTGCGGGGCATCAACCGCGTGACCTACGACGTGAGCAGCAAGCCGCCGGCGACGATTGAGTGGGAGTGAGGCAAGGCCGCCCTGGCGGCCTTGCGTTTGAAGCCAAAGCGCCTCATCAAGCGATGAGGCGCTTTTGTCCGTTCAGTGGCCTGCCGGCTTGACCTGGCTGTGGCTGCCGTAAGAATGGGACACAACAGACAGCTGCCGCTGCGCCAAAAACTCGGATGCCGCCTGCCGCTGCTCTTCCGACATGATGGCCCAGACATGCAGGCCCGGGGTAAGCCGCTCAAGACCACCGAACACCGCCAGTCCATTCGCCAGCGCCTCGCCCGAGGTCGAAGCCTTCATATCCAGAAAATCCCGGCCCAGCACATTGACCGGAAACGCGTCCCTGACGTACGCGCCATCCGTGTTCCACGCGCAGGCGCGAAACCAGCGTGCCACTTTTTCCTCGTCGGCAAACAGTGGGGCCAGCTCGGGGCTCGGCTTGCCTGCGCTCATGCCCAGGCCACAGTACACGTCCTTCGGGGTGCGCCCGGAATAGCCGAAGCCGTATCTGATGTCGGCGATGCCAGCCAGCGCCTGGGCCGAGGCGACAAACCAGTCGTGCAGGTTGGCGGGGGTAGAAGAGGGCTCGCGGTAGCGGCAGAGGTGGGCATCGTGCTCGCCGGGGTGGGCGCAGTAGATGCCCCAGCCGTCCAGAGGGTCGCGGCTTCTGGGGTTGCTGCCTGCCTGTACCGAGCGGTTGCGCGATGCCGCAATTGCCTCGATCAGCGCCTCGCGGCCGGGTGGGGCCTTGCGCCAGCCAGAACCCTTGCCGCCCACCAGCGCAGGGGTGTTGTGGCCGTGGGCGGCGATCTGGTCGATGGCAAAGCGGGCCCAGGCGCGGGCGTCCGGTGCGCGCTGGAGGCGAAAGAACACGAAGTCGAAGCTCATGGGGCCGCTGACGCCGTGCCCTGCAGCCTCTTGCGAATGGCCCGCAGCGCCGACTTTTCCAGCCCCGCATGTGGGCCGCTAAAGGGCTTGATCGTGGCCAGGAACTGGGCCGTGGATTCATCACCCACACCCCGCAGGGCGCAGACCACGGTGCAGCGCTCGGCTTCCTTGCGGGCCAGGGGGTAGAGCGCCATCAAGAACGACCGGGCCTGGTCGGCCTGGGCGGGCGTTGGCGGCAAAGAGCCCTTGAACGAAAACTTGATGTTGATGGTGCTGGCCAGTTCCAGCGCCTCTGCCACATGGCCCCCTGGGTCGTCCAGCACATGGGCAAACAGGGAGAAGAGGGCGTCGTTGGCTTCCTGCGTCTTGAGCGCCTCGAGCATCGCAAGCACGTAGTCGGCGGGTGCCCCGTGCCCTGCTGCTGCCCGCGCCGTCGCCTGCATCCACCCTGCCAGGCCGGGGATGCCATGCTCTGCGTAGGCGCCCGCCACCTCGGCCCAGCGGGCGAAAGGCACGACGTGGCCGCCACCGCGTGGGTGGGGCGTGTGCGACCACTCCAGTTCGGCAGACAGGCGCTGAAGCTCTTCCTGCAGGCCCGCTGGGCGGCGCGCAGCCGCCGCCAGAATGTCCTCGACCTCCAGCGTATGGGCTTTGGCTTTCTTGCGCAGGGTGTTGATGTTCACGGTGAAAAAGTGCGCTCCATCGGTGGTGGCAACCTGTCCATTATTGCGGGCCGCATCGGCGTCTGGACCTGTCAATTTTTCGGGTGCGCGAGCCTGGTCTTTGGGGTGTTTAAGGAAAAATAACTGTATTTTTATACAGTATTTGTGCAAAATGGGTGCCGCCTTCACCGGACGTCTGATCGCCATGGCACAGCCCCACGACCTCTACTTTTTTGTCGGCCTTCCTGCCCATCTGGCATGCCGGGCAGTCGGGCTGCTCGGCAGCCTGGGCCTGTCGCCCTTTCCTGAGCGGGGCGCGCCCATGCGCGAGGACGGCCTGCACATCACCATCGAGAAGATGGGCCGCTTTCTGGACCGCATTCCAACCCGCCAGCTCGATCTGGCAATGGCGGCGGGCAACACCGTGGTGGCCGAGCCGTTCGACATCTGGCTGGATGCCGTGCAATCGAGCACGCACCCCGATGGCAAAAGCATGGCGCAGCTGACCGGCCGGGCGGCGGGCCTGCGCGGCATTTGCGGTTTCGAACACAGTCTGGCGCAGGCGATGCGGCGGGTGGGCTTTCACGAAAGCCAGATTCGCCGCAGCTTCAGCCCCCATGTCACGCTGGACTACCGGCATGCGCCCTTTGCCCGGCGCGCGATTGAGCCGTTTGCATGGCGGGTGTCGGAGTTCATGCTGGTGGACAGCCTGTATGGGCTGAGCGAGCATGTGGTGCTGGGCCGCTGGCCTTTGGTGTCGCGCCAGCAGGCATTCGATTGGTAGCGGTGGTTGTGGTCTGCGCAGCCTGCCTGCCGCGGGGGCGTCACGCCGCGGCCAACCGCTCCTTCGCCAGCTTCGTACCCTCAGCCAGCGCCTGCAGCTTGCGCCACGCCACATCGCGCCCCATGGGAGCCAGGCCGCAGTTGGTGCACGGGAACAGCCGTTCCTTGGGCACAAACTCCAGAGCGCGGGCAATGGTGTCGGCCACTTCCTCGGGGGTCTCGACCACGTCGCTGGCCACGTCGATCACGCCGACCATCACGTCCTTGCCGGCCAGCAGCTTCATCAGCTCGGGCGGCACGTGGGAGTGGATGCATTCCAGGCTCACCTGGTCGATGCTGCTCTTGGCCAGGGCCGGGAACACGGCCTCGTACTGGCGCCATTCGTCGCCCAGGGTGCTCTTCCAGTCGGTGTTGGCCTTGATGCCGTAGCCGTAGCAGATGTGCACCGCCGTCGTGCAGGTCAGGCCCTGCGCGGCGCGCTCGAGCGCCTGCACGCCCCAGTCGGCGGCGTCTTTCATGTAGACGTTGAAGGCGGGTTCGTCGAACTGGATGATGTCCACGCCATCGGCCTGCAGCGCCAGGGCCTCCTGGTTGAGCAGTTCGGCAAAGGCAAAGGCCATCTTCACCTTGTCGCCGTAGAAGCGGTCGGCCACGGTGTCGACAATCGTCATGGGGCCGGGCAGGGTGAACTTGAGCTTCTTCTTCGTGTGGGCGCGCGCCAGCTGGGCCTCGAAGGCGTGCACGCGGCCTTTGAGGCGCAGGGCCGAGACCACCTGCGGCACCATGGCGTCGTAGCGGTTGTCGCGGATGCCCATCTTCACCTTGTGCTCGAAGTCGATGCCTTCGACCTGTTCGAGAAAGCCGTGCACGAAGTGCTGGCGCGACTGCTCGCCATCGCCCACGATATCGAGGCCTGCGTCTTCCTGCGCCTTGATCCACAGCAGGGTGGCGTCGGCCTTGGCCTGGCGCAGTGCATCGCCTTCGGCCATCCACTGGGGCCAGAGCTTGTTGGTTTCTGCCAGCCAGGCGGGCTTGGGCAGGCTGCCGGCGATGGAGGTTTCAAACATCTGAGAATTCCTTTGTTCTAAACGAAGAGGGTTGGGTGAGCATATGCCGAGGCGTCAAGGCACGCTATCACACCGGCAGATCGAGCATCAGAGCGGTCATCGGGCCGCCCATTGCTCAAGAACGTTCTTGTACGGCTTGATGAAGTGCTCTTCGGCAAACTTGCCCTGCGTGATCGCCAGTTGGCTGCGTTCTTCGCGGTCGTAGACGATCTGCGTGGACGAGTAATCCTGGTTCTTCAAGCTCGGTTGGTAGATTCTGCCGGCGGCAGAGTTGGCGTTGTAGATCTCGGGGCGGTAGATCTTCTGAAAGGTCTCCATGGTGCTGATGGTGCCGATCAATTCGAGGTTCGTGTAGTCGCCCAGCAGGTCGCCATGGAAGTAGAAGGCCAAGGGCGCAACGCCATTGGGCGGCATGAAGAAGCGCACCTGCATGCCCATCTTGGCGAAGTACTGGTCGGTGGAGGACAGTTCGTTCTGCTGGTACTCGACACCCAGCACCGGGTGCTGGTTGCCGGTGCGCTGGTAGGTCTTGCTGGTCGAGGCGCTGATGCAGATGACCGGCGGCTTGCCAAAGTGCTCCTTGTACAGGCGTGAGTTGGCAAACTGCTGGAACAGCTTGCCATGCAGGTCGCCAAAATCGTCGGGCATGCCAAATTCCGCGCGATGGGCGTTGTATTGCGGCAGCACCACGCTGAAGTCGTAGTCGCGCACGTAGGACGAGAAATTGTTCCCCGCGATGCCGTCAATGCGCTGGTTGGTTTTCTTGTCGAGGATGCAGGTTTTCAGGATCTCGATCAGCGGAAACGCCGCACGGCGGGTCTCCGCGCCGATGCTCATCTCGACCGAGATGATCTCCAGTTCGACGGAATAACGGTCGCCCGTCGGGTTGTCCCAATGCGCCAGGTTGTTGAAGCGGTTGTCGATCATCCGCAGCGTATTGCGCAGGTTCTGCTGGCGGCTGGTTCCGCGGGCCAGGTTGGCAAAGTTGGTGGTGATGCGCGTGCTGTCCGATGGCTGGTAGTTCTCATCGAAACAGATGCTTTTGAGGTGAAAGGCGGGTTCTTGGTGCATGGCGATGGGGTGGGCTGAATGGGGGGAGTCAAGGCGGGTCATGGCTCAGGCCAGCACCACGTCTTCGGCCTGCAAGGGCTTGGTGTGGCGCGCCAGTGCAATGAGCGGCAATGCCCGCTGCACCGCCAGCCGGGCCCGCGCGATCAGGGCCTCGCTCTGCAGGCGGTGGTTGGTGAAGTCCTGGTCCGTGGCGTAGACGCCCAGCGGCAAGGTGCGCGCCTGAAAAAAGCTGAACAGTGGGCGCAACTGGTGGTCGATCACCAGCGCATGGCGCTCGCTGCCGCCGGTGGCCGCCAGCAAGACCGGCTTGTCGACCAGGGCGTCCTGGTGGATGAAGTCGAAGAAATGCTTGAACAGCCCGGTGTAGGCGCCGCGGTAGACCGGGGTTGCCACCACCAGCACGTCGGCTTGTTCGACCACTGCCAGCTCCCGCTCCACCGCATCGGGCAATTGGGAGCGCCACACCGCGCCCGCCAGCTGCGGCGCGAGCGGGCCCAGCTCGACCAGGCGCTGTTCGCACGGGAGTTCGTCGGCGATCAGGTCCAGCAGATGCTCTGCCAGAGCCGCCGCCTTGGAGGGGCGCTGCAAGCCGCCGGAAACCGCGACGATGCGCAGGGGATGTGCCATGTTTGCTGTCATGGGAGGGGATGCTAGTGGCGGCGGTTGATGAAGTAAAATGGTTTTATTTCACAAATCCATGAATTTGGATCATGCAAATGTTGGAGCGCATCCACCTCAGCATCGTTCAGCAGGTTGAAAAGCAAGGCTCGCTCACGGCCGCTGCCGGCGTGCTCAACCTCACCCAGTCGGCCCTGAGCCACAGCATGAAGAAGCTGGAGCAGCAGCTGGGCACCGACATCTGGCTGCGCGAAGGCCGCAGCCTGCGCCTGACGCAGGCCGGCCAGTACCTGCTGGCGGTGGCCAACCGCGTGCTGCCGCAGCTGGACCTGGCCGAAGAGCGCCTGGGCCAGTTTGCGCAGGGCGAGCGCGGCGCGCTGCGCATCGGCATGGAGTGCCACCCCTGCTACCAGTGGCTGCTCAAGGTGGTGTCACCCTACCTGGCCGCATGGCCTGATGTGGATGTGGACGTGAAGCAGAAATTCCAGTTCGGCGGCATCGGCGCGCTCTTTGGCTACGAGATCGACCTCCTGGTCACGCCCGACCCGCTGTTCAAGCCGGGGCTCAAGTTCGAGCCCGTGTTCGACTACGAGCAGGTGCTGGTGGTCGCCAAGGGCCATGCCCTGGCTTCGGCGGCCTACGTGAAGCCGCAGCAGCTGACGCAGGAAGTGCTCATCAGCTACCCCGTGGACATCGAGCGCCTGGACATCTACAACCAGTTTCTGCTGCCGGCCGGTGTCACGCCCAAACGCCACAAGGCCATCGAAACCACGGACATCATGCTGCAGATGGTCGCCAGCGGCCGCGGCGTGGCGGCCCTGCCGCGCTGGCTGGTCGAGGAGTACGCGGCCAGAATGGACGTGGTGCCCGTGCGCCTGGGCGCGCGCGGCATCGCCAAGCAGATTTTTCTGGGGGCGCGCGAGGCCGACACGGCCATCGACTATGTGCGGGCCTTCATCGAACTGGCCAGGCGGCCCTCTGCGGCTGTGGAGCAAAGCGCCAGCGCATAGGAGCCATTGCCAAACGCAGAGCGCTGGCTTGCCCGTTCTGCTGGCATGGCAAGGTGTTGCCGCGTCACTGCAGCGCGCCGTGCCCGAGGGAGACCGCAGAGACGCTGTTGGCCCTGGCATCGGCTGCACCAGCTTCTCCTTTCTTTTGTCCAGGGCGCGGTAGAGGGCTACCGTCACGCAAAAGACACATGCGCCCTGCCTAATGGCGCGCCATGAACGCATGTGGCAGCCCTGCAGGCGACACCCCATGAGCATTCGTGGTGTGCGCCTGCTGGTCGCCGCGCAGTTCGTCTCGGGGCTGGCCGACAACGCGCTGCTCGTGGTGGCCATTGCCTGCCTCATGCAGAGGGGCGAGGCGGCGTGGCTGGCGCCGCTGCTCAAGCTGGTCTTCACCGTGGCCTATGTGGTGCTGGCGCCCTGCGTGGGCGTGGTGGCCGACCGCTGGCCCAAGGAGCGGGTGATGCTGGCCGCCAACCTGCTCAAGGCCTGCGCCGCGCTGGCCATGCTGCTGGGCCTGCACCCGCTGGCGGCCTTTTGCCTGGCGGGGCCGAGCGCGGCCTGCTATTCGCCCGCCAAGTACGGCCTGGTCACCGAGCGCGTGCCGCCTGCGGCCCTGGTGCGCGCCAATGGCTGGCTGGAGGTGAGCACCGTGGGCGCCATCATCCTGGGCACGGCGCTGGGGGGCTGGCTGGTGAGCGATGGCTTTGCCGCGCTGTGGGGAGAAGGGGAGGGCGGGGGCCTGCAGGTCGCGCTGCTGGCCGTCATGGCGGTGTACCTGGCGGCCGGTGTGCTCAACGGCTTCATTCCACGGCGCCCGGCGGCGGGTGCATCGTCGGCCTGGCGCTTGCCCACGCTGCTGTCGCGCTTTGGCCTGGCGCAGGGCGTGCTGTGGCGCGACCGGGCGGGCGGCCTCTCGCTGGGGGTGACCACGCTGTTCTGGGGCGCGGGCGCCACGCTGCAGTTCGTTGTGCTGGCCTGGGCGCAGCAGTCGCTGGCGCTGGGGCTGGACCAGGCGGCCTATCTGCAGGCTGTGGTGGCGGTGGGCATTGCGGCCGGTGCTGCCCTGGCGGGCCGCTGGGTATCGCTGGCGCAGGCGCCGCGCGTACTGCCGCTGGGCGTGCTGATCGGGCTGGCCGTGCCGCTGATGCTGCTGGTGGAGTCAGTCGCCTGGGCCATTCCGCTGCTGGCGGCCGTGGGCTTTGCCTCGGGCGCCTTTGTCGTGCCCATGAATGCGCTGCTGCAGCACCGCGGCCATGTGCTGTTGAGCCCGGGCGAATCCATCGCCGTGCAGAACTTCAATGAGAACCTGAGCGTGCTGCTCATGCTGGGCGCCTACACCCTGCTGCTGGCACTGGGGGGGACCACGGGCGGGCTGATCGCCGCGCTGGGCCTGCTGGTTGCGGGCTGCACGGCGCTGGCCGGCTGGCGCTGGCACGTTTCGCACCGGGCCCTGCAGCAGGCCGACAGTGAGGCGCCGCTGCAGGCCGCGCAAGCCACATCCCCCCACCACCCTTGATGCAAAAGGAAGAGAGGCGCCGATGAAGATACTGATCGTGAGCGATGCCTGGGAGCCCCAGGTCAATGGCGTGGTGCGCACGCTCAAGATGACGCGCGCCGAGCTGCAGCGCATGGGGCACGAGGTCGAGATCCTCTCGCCCCAGGGCTTTCGCTCCATGCCATGCCCCACCTACCCCGAGATCGCGCTGGCGCTGACCACGCGCGCCGAGGTGGGCCGGCGCATCCGCGCCATCGACCCCGACTGCCTGCACATCGCCACCGAAGGGCCGCTGGGCTGGCTGGCGCGGTCTTTCGCCATCCGCGAAGGCTGGCCCTTCACCACGGCGTACCACAGCCGGTTTCCCGAATACGTGCACGCCCGCATCGGCCTGCCCACACGCTGGAGCTATGCGCTGCTGCGGCGCTTTCACAACGCCGCGCGCGCCACGGTGGCGCCCACGCCGGCCATCGTCGACGACCTGAAGGCGCGCGGCTTCACCGGTGCGCGGCTGTGGTCGCGCGGGGTGAACCTGTCGCTCTTCTCGCCCGAGGGCGAGCGCATGGAGCGCGGCAGCGCGCCGTTGTTCCTGTACGTGGGCCGCATCGCGGTGGAAAAGCAGGTGCACAAGTTTTTGGAGCTGGACCTGCCCGGCGAGAAGTGGGTGGCGGGCGAGGGCCCCGAGCTGCCCCGGCTCAAGGCCCGCTTCCCCCAGGTGCGCTGGATCGGCGTGCTCGACGGACAGGCGCTGGCTTCCGTCTACCGCACGGCCGATGTGATGGTGTTCCCCAGCGTCACCGACACCTTCGGCCTGGTGATGGCCGAGTCCATGGCCTGCGGCACACCCGTGGCGGCCTACCCGGTGCCCGGGCCCATCGACGTGGTGGGCAAGGACTCGCCCGGCGGTGTGCTCGACACCGACCTGCGCGCCGCCTGCCTGGCGGCCATGCTCAAGCCGCGCGACGCGGTGCGCCGCCATGCCGAGCAGTTCAACTGGGAGGCCGCCACACGCCAGTTCGAGCAGGCGCTGGCACCGCGGCGTGCCCAGGCGCTGGTGCCGCCGGTGGTGGGTGGGGTGCAGGTGCCTGGCGGCTCGGCCTGAACCTCTGGGGGAGGTTTGCTGCAGCCCTTCTTCAATACTCGTTGAAGATGCGCTGAATCTCCTTGGGGTCGTTGGTCTTGGTGAGGGCCAGCATCAGCAGGATGCGGGCTTTCTGGGGTGAATGCATCATCGCGCTGGCAAAGCCGGCCTTGGTGAATTCACTGGTGGGCGTGACGATGCCGGTCATCACGCGGGAGCCCGTGACGATGGCCACGCCTTTTTGCTGGGCCGTGACCAGGCTGGCCATGGTGGCATGCGGCATGTTCGCGTGCCCTGTTCCCGCGTTGACGATGCCGCGGGCGCCGGCGGCCACCGCCGCGTCGATGAGCACGCCGTCCGACCCCAGCGTGGTGTAGTTGATGTCCACGCGCGGCAGGCTTTGCAGCGGGCCGATGTCGAACTCGCTGTCGAGCGTGTGCCTCTTGGCGGGGCTGGCGATGAAGAACGGCTCCGAGTTCTGCATGTAGCCGAGTTCGCCGCCGTCCGGGCTCTTGAAGGTGGCGGCATTGGTGGTGTTGGTCTTCATCACGCCGAAGGCGCTGCTGATCACGTCGTTCATGCTCACCATCACGCCCCGGCCCCTGGCCGCGGGGCTGGCTGCCAGCGCGACGGCATTGACCAGGTTCAGCGGGCCGTCTGCGCTCATGCCGGTGCTGGGGCGCATGGAGCCGACCAGCACCACGGGCTTGTGGGTCTTGACCACCAGGTTCAGGAAGTAGGCGGTTTCCTCCAGGGTGTCGGTTCCATGCGTGATGACCACGCCGTCCACCTCCTTGGTTGCCAGCAGGGCGTTGGTGCGCTTGGCCAGGGCCAGCCAGTTGTCGATGCTGAGCTTGGAGCTGCCGACGTTGAAGAGCTGCTCGCCCGTGATGTTGGCGAATTTCTGGATCTCGGGCACGGCGGTCACCAGGGCCTGGATGGCCACGGGCTGGAGGCCGACGCTCTGCCCGTAGTCGGTCAGCGCCAGGCTGTTGGCGCCTCGGCTGGCAATGGTGCCGCCGGTGGCCAGGATGGCCACGTTGGCCTTGGGCGCCGGTTGTTGCGCCCAGGCCGGGGCAGCGCCGATGGTGAGGGTGGCAGCGCACAGCACGGTGGCGGCGAGTTTTTCGAGTGGCATGGTCAAGGTCTCTCCGGGGGATCAAAAAATGGACGGGCGGGTGTGGCGGGCAGGCGGGGGCGGCCCTGGCGCTGCGGCCCGGGCATGCCCTGGTTCCACTACCATGGCGGAGCTCGGGCGGGCAGGGCAGGTGGGCGGCGGCGCATGGCATCAATCCTTTGTGGGGCGGAACATGGCTGGCAGCGTATCGCCGCGCTTTGCCGCGCCCAAATAGAAAAACATGGCTGCATTCGCACACGAAGTTATCTACGCCAAGGGTTTCCACCAGCATGTCTGACCATTCCCCCGACCCCGGCGCAGAGGCGGCCAACGCGCCCCGTGGCCTGAACATGCGGCAGCTGGAGGTGTTCCACGCCATCATGACCACGGGCAGCTTGAGCGGCGCTGCCCTGGCGCTGCATGTGTCGCAGCCAGCCTTGAGCCGCACCCTGTCGCACTGCGAAGTGCGGCTGGGCTATCCCTTATTCGAGCGCGTGGGCCGCAGGCTGCAGCCCACGCCCGAAGCCCTGCGCCTGCACGAAGAGGCGCGCGACGTGTACCGCGGCCTGGACCGCCTCAACACCCTGGCGCAGCGCATGGGGACCGCGGGCGTGGACACTCTGCACATCGCCGCCAGCGCCACCTTTGCCACCACCCTGATCCCGCAAGCCCTGCGGCAGCTGATGCGCCACAGCCCCGGTGCGCGCATCGACTTTCGCACGGCCACCTATGACGAGCTGCCCGAGCACCTGCTCTCGGGCCAGGCCGAGGTCGGTGTCTCGCTGGTGCAGTCCGACCACCCGGGCCTCAAGTCCCGGCTTCTGGGGCGTCAGCCCCTGTTGTGCGTACTGCCTGCGGACCACCCCCTGGCGGGCGAGCCCTGCATCGACCCGCAGCAGCTTTGCCGCAGCGCGTGGATTGGCTACCCGCCCGACACGCCCCTGGGGCGCACCTGTGAGCGGCTGCTGGGCATGGACATCGCCTGCGCCAGCATCCAGGTGCGGTCACCGGTGATTGCGCTGAGCTGCGTGCAGATGGGTCTGGGCGCGGCCATCGTGAGCGCTTCCTGCCTGTCGCTGGTGCCGCCCGGCGACTGCGTCACCCGCCCCCTGGCGGTGGTTGCCGACTCGGACATCTGGGCCATCACCTCGGCGCGCCTATCGGGTTCGGCGCTGGCGCAGAATTTCGTGGATGCCCTGTATGCCGTCATCCAGCGTCTGGAGCGCGCTGCCTGACGGCGATGGCCAGGCAGCCTGGGCTATGGAGTGGCCGTTGGATCCGTCTGCGCGCCTTCGGCCTGCGACAGGCCGAGCAGCCAAGTGCGAAAGGTCTGCAGGGCGGGCAGGCGCTGCGACTCTTCGGGGTAGACAAGGTAGTAGCCCCGGGCGTAGCGCCACGTGCGTGGTGACAGGCGCTGCAGGCGGCCGGCCTGCACCATGTCCTGCGCCATGTAGTCGGGCAGCAGCACCACGCCCAGGCCCGCCACGGCGGCGTTGAGCGCCATGGCCATGATCTCGAAGCGCGGGCCGTCGCGGCCGGGGCTGGCGTCGATCTGCTCGAAGCTGAACCATTGCTCCCAGGCATCGGGCAGGGTGTGGTGGTTGAGCAGGGCCGTGCGTGGCGTGGAGGCGTCCACCCGTGCGCCATGGCGCTTCACCCATGCGGGCGCGGCGTAGGGCGAGAGATGGAGCGCGGCCACGAAGTCGCTGCGCAGGCCCGGGCGCTGGCCGTCGCCGAACTCCAGCGAGGCGTCGATGGCGCCGCTCTTGAAGTCTGCGGGCCCCACGCGGGTGCTCAGGTTCAGCGTGATCTCGCCGTGGGCCCGGGTGAAGGCCGGCAGGTGGGGGATGAGCCAGTACGCGCCCAGGGATGCGCCCACCGACAGGGCCAGCCCGCCGCCGCGGCCCTTGAAGGCCGTCACGTTCACCGTGGCGCGTTCCAGGCGCTGCAGCAGCGGGGTGATCTCGTCCAGGTAGTAGCGGCCCGCATCGGTGGGCACCAGCGCATCGCGCCGGCGGGTGAACAGCCGCACGTCGAGCCGGCCTTCCAGCGCCTGCACCTGCCGGCTCACGGCGCCCTGGGTGAGGTGCAGCTCCTGTGCGGCGGCGGTGAACGAGCCCAGCCGCGCACTGGCTTCCAGGCACAGCAGCGACATGGTGGACGGGGCGCGGTACATGCTTTGCTCCATGAGGTATGCACATGATCGGTGCAAGAAGGCCTTGCAGAGATAGCCGGGCACCATCAAGATGCATGAGCTTTTTGCATGGTACCCGCAGAAATCATGGTTTGTGAAAAGGGCGGGCGGTTTCTAGCATTCCCCCATGACACGCCGCTCTCCACGAAAGGAATGCACCATGACATCCGCCGCTTCTCCCTCCCAGGCCATCACCACCCGCCGCATCTGGCTGCAGGCCGCCACCGCCGGTGCCGGTGCGGCGCTGCTGCCCGGCTGGGCACGGGCCTCCGGCTACCCCGATCGCCCCATCCGCCTGGTGCTGCCCTCGGCTGCCGGCGGCTCCCCCGATGCCATCGTGCGCATCCTCACCAACGAGCTGGCCCGTTCCCTCGGCCAGCCCCTCGTGGTGGACAACAAGCCCGGCGCCAGCGGCGGCATCGGCATGACGGATGTGTTCCGTGCAGCGCCCGACGGCTACACCCTGGGCTATGGCAACGTGGGCACGCTGGCCATCAACCGCGCGCTGTACGCCAAACTGCCCTACGACCCCGATGCCCTGGTGCCCGTGGCCCTGCTGGGCTTTGTGCAGAACGCCCTGGTGGTGCGCAAGGACCTGCCCGCCAACAGTGTGAAGGAACTGATCGCCCTGGCCCGCGTGAAGCCCGGCGCGCTGAGCATGGCTTCCGCCGGCAGCGGCACCACCGGTCACCTGAGCGGTGAGCTGTTCAAGTCCATGGCCGGTGTCTCGATGACGCACATTCCGTACCGCGGCAGCCCGCAGGCCATCCAGGACCTGATGGGCGGCGTGATCGACGTGATGTTCGACAACCTGAGCTCCATCACCCCGCACATCCAGTCGGGCCGTGTGCGGGTGCTGGCCGTGAGCGGCAGCACGCGCAGCCCGCTGCTGCCGCAGGCGCCCACGGTGGCCGAGTCCGGTGTGCCGGGCTACGAGACCGTGGCCTGGGGTGGCATCGTCGCGCCGCCGGGCACGCCCAAGCCCCTGGTAGCGCAGCTCAACAAGGCCATCAATGAACTGCTGCGCCTGCCCGCCGTGCAGGAGAAGTACGCCGCCATTGGCTTTGAGGTGACCCCCGGCCCCGCCGAGCGCCTGATGGAGCGCGCAAAGAAGGAATCACCCATGTGGGCCGAGATGGTCAAGCGCTCCGGCGCGCAGGTGGGCTGAGCGCATGCTGGACCTGATCATCTCCGGCGGCACGGTCGTCGACGGCAGCGGCGCGGCGCGCTTTCGGGCCGACGTGGGCGTGGCCCGGGGCCGCATCACGGCGCTGGGCGACCTGCGCGGCCAGCCCGCCCTGGCGCGCCATGACGCCAGTGACCGCATCGTCTGCCCCGGCTTCATCGACGTGCACACGCACGACGACCGGCTGCTGCTGGCCACGCCGCACGGCCCGCACCCCAAGCTCACGCAGGGCGTGACCACGGTGGTCACCGGCAACTGCGGCATCAGCCTGGCGCCGCTGGTCAGCGCCACCACGCCCCCCGCGCCGCTGGACCTGCTGGGCACCGACGACTGGCGCTACGAGCGCTTTGGCGACTACCTGGAAGCGCTGCAGGCCGCGCGCCCGGCCCTCAACGCGCTGTGCCTGGTGGGCCATTCCACCCTGCGCGTGCGCCATGTGGCCGATCTGGAGCGGCCGGCCACCGCGCATGAGGCCGCGCGCATGGCCACCGACCTGGCCGATGCCCTGCAGGCCGGCGCGGGCGGGCTGTCCACTGGCCTGTACTACCCACCCGCCCGCGCTGCCACGGCGCAGGAGGTGATTGCCGTGGGCGGGCCGCTCACGGCGGCCCGTGGCATCCTCACCATGCACCTGCGCGATGAGGCCGACGGGATCGACGATGCCCTGCGCGAGGCGCTGCACATCGGCAACGCCCTGGGCGTGGAGGCCGTGCTGTCGCACCACAAGCTCATCGGCCAGCGCAACCATGGCCGCTCGGTGCACACCCTGGCGGCCGTGGATGCGGCCGCCGCGCACCAGCCGGTGTGCATGGACTGCTACCCGTACAACGCCTCGTCCACCATGCTGCTGGCCGCGCGCGTGGGCCAGTCCAGCGAGGTGCTGGTCACCTGGTCGCGCGGCGATCCCAGTGCCGCTGGTCGCTCGCTGTTGGCACTGGCGCGCGAACGCGGTTGCACGCCCGAGGCCTTGGTGGAGCAGATCGCGCCCGCAGGGGCGGTCTATTTCGCGATGCACGAGGACGATGTGCGCCGCATCCTGGCCCATCCGCTGACCATGGTGGGATCTGACGGCCTGGCCCACGATGCCGTGCCCCACCCGCGCCTGTGGGGCACGTTTCCGCGCGTGCTGGGGCACTATGCGCGCGAGCAGCGCCTGTTCTCGCTGGAGACGGCCATCCACAAGATGAGCGGGCTGAGCGCGCGCCGCTTCGGCCTGCAGGACCGGGGGCGCATCGCGCCCGGGTGCGCCGCCGACATCGTGGTCTTCGACGCAGACCACGTGGCCGACCGCGCCAGCTTCGAGCACCCCACCACGCCGAGCGCGGGCATCGATGCTGTCTTCGTCAACGGCCAACTGGCATGCGAGAACGGCCGCACGGTGCATGCCCATGCGGGCCAGGTGCTGCGCAGGCGGGTGGGCCTGCAATCGGCGTCCGCGTCGCAGGAGCAGGCCGCATGAGCGCCGTACGCAAGGTTGGCATCCTCGGCGGCATGGGGCCGGCGGCCGGCGTGGATTTCGTGCGGCTGTTCCTGGCGGCCTGCGAGGCCCATCTGCACGCGCGCGGCCAGGCCATCCGCGACCAGGCCTACCCCGAGCACTGGATGGTGCAGGTGCCCGCGCCGGACCGCACGGCCGCCTTGCTGGAGGGCGGGCTCTCACCGTTTCCCAGCATGGCCAGGGCGCTCCAGGGCTTGCAGCACGAGGGCGTGGCCACGGTTGCCATCGCCTGCAACACGGCGCACGCCTGGCACGCGGACATGCAGCGCGAATGCCCGGGCATCGAACTGCTGCACATCGTGCAGGAGACCACGGCCCAGTTGGTGCGCGAGGGCATCACTTCCATCGCCCTGCTGGCCACGCTGGGCACCTACCGGCTGGGCTTGTACGAGGGGGCGCTCCAGCAGGCGGGCATCGACTGCCACCTGCCACGGCCTGACGAGCAGGCTGCGGTGATGCGCGGCATCAGCGAGGGTGTGAAGGCCGGCGATCTGGCACTCGCGACCGCGCTGTTCACGGAGGTGGCCGCCCGCATGGTGGAGCGCCACCGCTGCCAGGCGGTGGTGATGGCCTGCACGGAGATTCCGCTGGCCTTGCAGGCGTTGGCGGGGCATCCCGCGGTGCGGCTGGTGAATCCGGCGCAGGTGCTTGCCGGTGTGCTGGCGCAGCGGGCTTATCGGGGCCACGGGCAGCAGCAGCTGTCCGCAGGCGCACCGGGCCGTCTGCGCGAGACGGCATCCTCGCCCCGCCGTGATGCATGACAATTTGGAAATTGTCATGCATCCCACTGTGCCGGGCGTGAACCGGCTGGGGCCGCCGCCCCTGGCTCAGAACCGGTAGCTCGCCTTCAGCCACGCATTGCGCGGGTTGCCGTACACGTAGGTGGAAAACCCGCTCAGGTTGACGTACTGCTTGTCCGTGGCGTTCTCCACGTTGAGCGACACGCTCAGCTGTTTGTTCACGTCATACCGCGCCATCAGCCCCAGCACGGTCACGCCGCCCTGCGCCACGGTGCCCTGGCCGTAGAACTCGTTCATCCAGATGGCGCTTTGCCAGCTCAGGTTGGCGCCCAGGGTCAGGCGGTTCCAGTCGCCGGGCAGGCGGTAGGTGGTGGCCACGCGCAGGGTGCGTGCGGGCAGGTGGGGCGAGAGCAGGCTGCCGTCGTTCTTGCGCGGGGTGACGTAGCTGTAGCCGCCCATCAGCTGCCAGCCGGGCAGCACTTCGCCTGCGGCCGTGAACTCGTAGCCGCGGCTCTTGGTGCCCTTGGCGGGGCGGTAGGCGGCCGAGCCGTCGGGCTGCGTGCCGCTGGCCACGGGCACGTTGTCCTGCTCGGTCTCGAACAGCGCGAAGCTGGTGTTGAGCTTGCCGCCGAAGTGCTCGCCCTTGATGCCCAGCTCCAGGTTGGTGCCGCGCTGCGGGTCCAACACCTGGCCGCTGCTGTCGTTGACGGTGTTGGGCTGGAAGATGTCGGTGTAGCTGGCGTAGACCGAGAAATCACGGCTGACGTCAAACACCACGCCGGCATACGGGGTGAACACCGCGTCCTCCACCGTGCGCAGGCCGTTCACCGGGCGGCCCGTGCCGCCGCTGAACCAGATGCGCGTCCAGGGCGCGTTGTCGTACCAGGTGAGGCGCCCGCCCAGCAGCACCGACAGGGCGTCGGTGGGCTTGAGGCGCGTGGAGGCGTAGACGGCCTTCTCCTCGGTCTTGGCGCCGTAGTAGTAGCGCGGGTACTTGAAGTCGGGCTTGGCGATGGCGTCCACGTTGAAGATGTTCACCGGGCGCTGGTCGATCATGGTGCCGGTGGCCACGGCGCGATTGGTCTCAATGGCGTAGGCATAGCGGTTGATGTTGAAGCCCAGCACGGCCTGGTGCGTGCGGCCGAACAGCTCATACGGCCCGGTGGCGTGGAAGTCGAGCGACTTGTTGGTGCCGTCCGCCGGGTTGTCGCCCAGCTGCATGGTGCCGATCTGCGTGCTGGCGTTGATGTTGGCCGGGCTGGTCCAGATGTCGCCGCTGTAGCGCTCGCGCTCGTTCTTGAGGTGGTTGGCCTCGGCCTTGAGGTGCCAGCCGTTGGCCATGCGGTGGTCCAGGTTCACGAAAACACGCTGGGTCAGCATGTTCCAGGTGCTCCACGAGGTGCTGGAGTTGAACGAGCGCGGCACGCTGATGGGTGTGCGGTTGTTGTAGAACAGCGGTATGGCGCCGAAGTTGGCGCCAGCGATGGACGTGTCCTGGTACTCCAGGCCGGCGGCCAGCACGGTGCCGGGGGCGAGGTCGGCCTCGGCAATGGCGTAGAGCACGTCTTCGCGGCGGCTCTTGTTCTGGGTGAAGGTGTCGCCGTTCAGGTGCGACGCCACCACGCGCCCGCGCAGGCTGCCCGATGCGTTGAGCTTGCCGCCGATGTCGGCCTCGGCCGCGTAGCGGTTCCAGCTGCCCACGCCGGCCGACACGCTGCCCGTGAACTCGGTGGTGGGGCGCTTGCGCACCATGTTGACCGAGCCGCCCGGCGCGCCCACGCCGTTGAGCAGGCCGGCCGCGCCGCGCACCACTTCCACGCGGTCGTAGATGGCGGTGCTGGACATGCTGGCCTCGGCCGCCACGTTGCTGTAGGCCAGGGTGGGCACGCCGTCCACCATCTGGCTCAGTGCAAAGCCGCGCGCGTAGAAGTCCACGCGCTCGTCGCGCCGGTTGACGATGATGCCGGGCGCCTGGCGCAGCGCGGCCTCCATGGTGGTGAGGTTCTGGTCCTCCATCTGCTGGCGGCCCACCACGCTCACGGACTGCGGGGTTTCGCGCAGCGACAGCTCCATGCGCGTGCCCGCGCCGGTGGCGCGCGTGGTGTACGAGCCCGTGCCCTCGGTAGTGCTGCCGGCCTCGGCCTGGGCGGTCACCGTCACGGGGGCGAGCTCCGCTGCTGCGCCGGGGGCGATGGGTGCTGGGGCTACCGATGCCTTGCGCAGGGCAAACGCGCTGCTGCCTTGCGGCACCGCGACAAAGCCGCTGCCGCGCAGCAGCAGGTCAAAGCCCTGCTGCGTGCCATGGCTGCCCTGCAGGCCCGGGCTGCGCAGCCCCGCCAAGGCCGCAGGGTCGAACACCAGTTGCACCCCGGCCGTGGCCGCGAACTGGGCCAGCACGTCGGACAGCGGGCCCGCGGCAATGGCGTAGGTACGGGGCGTTGCCGCGGCGGGTGCCGGGTCTGCCGCCCGCGCGGGCGCAGCCGCCAGGGTGGAGAGGGCCATGCCGGCCAGCGCGGCGCGGATGGCGGCCGTGCTCAGGGCCATGGCGAACGGTGCTGGTGCGCGCAACGGGCGCGAAGGGGATGCGGTCATGGTGTACGGGATCTCGAATGGGTGGGCAGGCTGCCTGGTTGGCATCCTTCTGCCCACTACACCGGACGAGGCGCAAAAAGTGATCACCCTGGCGCAGATTTTTTTCTGCTACTGCGGCCCCACCGTCACCCAGTATTTCGTCAGGCGCTCCACCCGCACGGGCAGCGAGCGTTCCAGCAGCGCCAGCGCCATGTCGGTATCGCCCAGTGCAATGGCGCCCGATACCTGCAGGTCGGCCACGGCCGGGTGGCAGCGCAGCACGCCGCTGCGGTGGCGCGCCATTTCGGCCAGCACGTCGGCCAGGCGCATGCCGCGGGCCAGCAGCATGCCTTGCTCCCACAGCGTGGCGCTGGCGTCCACCGGCACTGAGGGCTGCACGGCGGTGGCCGTGAAGTCGGCCTGTTCGCCCGCGCGCAGGGTGCGGGTGGCGCCGCTGTCGGCATGCACCTGCACCGCGTGCTCGAACACGGCCACGCGGCTCGCGCCTTGCGCTCCATCGAGCTGGCGCACGCTGAAACGCGTGCCCAGGGCCTGCACGCTGCCCTGCGCGGTCTGCACGGTGAAGGGGCGGTGGGTGGGCGATGGGTCGGCGTGCCCGGTGGTCACCAAAATCTCGCCCGCGCGCAGGTGCACGCGGCGCTCCGTGGCAGTGAAGGCAATGTCCACGGCCGTGGCGGTGTTCAGCACCAGCTGCGTGCCATCGGCCAGCTGCAGGGTGCGGCGCTCGCCCGTGGCGGTGGCTATGTCGGCCGACCATTCCTGCCAGGGCACCTGGCGCCAGGCCAGCCAGCCGGCAGGGGCCGCCACCAGCAGGGCGCCCAGCAACTGCAGGCTGCGGCGGCGCCCGGCGCGTTGTTGTTGCTGCTGCTGCAGGCTGCCCAGCGCGTTCTTGCCGATGCCGGCGGGCAACTGGGCAAAGCTGCCCATCACCGCCTCGGCCCGGGCCCAGGCCTCACCGTGCGCGGGGCTCTGTTGGCGCCAGCGCTCGAAGGCCTCGGCATCGCGCTCGGCCGCGCCGCCGTAGCGCAGGGCCATGACCCAGTCGGCCGCCTCCTTGAGCAGGGCGGTGTCCGGGGTGGTGGTGGTTGGGGGTATGGCGCTCATGCCACCGCCATGCAGGCCACCAGAGCGCGGTGGATGTGGCGGCGCACGGTGATCACGGGCATGCCCGTGGCGCTGGCGATCTCCTGCAGGGTCAGCCCGTCGAGCTGGGCCAGTAAAAACACCTCGCGTGTGCGCGCGGGCAGGCTGCCCAGCATGGCGTCGATGCGCAGCAGCGCTTCGATGATGAGCAGCCGTGCCTCGGGCGAGGGCGCCTCGGGCTCGGGCAGGTGGGCAATGGCCTGCAGGTAGGCGCGCTCCACATCCTGGCGCCGCCAGTGGTCCACCACCAGGCCCTTGGCGATATGGGTGAGCAGGGCGCGGGGCTCATCACCCAAAGGCTGCTGCGCACGCCGGCCGGCCATGATGCGCACGAAGGTGTCGTGCGCCAGGTCGGCCGCGTCAAACGCATTGCCCAGCTTGCGCTGCAGCCAGCCCTGCAGCCAGCCGTGGTGGTCGCTGTACAGCGCATGCATGTCGACCGTAGTTTCGCCTGCCACGATAGTCCCGCCCCCTGTGCCGTATGGATTGCCATCTCATCTGAGAATGGTTCTCATTTTACAGCGGCGGGCGTTGGCAGGTGCTCAGCCTCTCTTGCAGACGCACGACCCCTGCCGTGGCTGCCAACCCTCTTCGGGCTGCGACAGGCGCTCGGCCAGCAGGCGCAGCACCACGGGGTTCATGCCCATGCCCACGTGGCTGGCGGGCACGCGGATGTTCTGGGTTGCGGGGCCCTCGGGCTGCAGGCTGGCGCGCCAGTCCACGATGCCATCGCTGCGGCTGTAGATGGAGGTGCAGGGCACGGGAACGGGCTCGTCCAGGCGGGCCATCAGCTCCGGGTCATAGGCGCGCGGGCCGCTCACGAACTCATACAGGCGCCGGGCGTTGGAGGCATTGGCGTGGTGCCTGACCGGGCTGCCCAGGGTGACCACCTGGCGCACCGCACCGGGCAGCCGCTTGGCCAGTTCGCGGGCGTAGACACCGCCCAGGCTCCAGCCCACCAGGCTGACGCGGCGGCCCGATGTGGCGTGCAGCTGCTCCACGCGGTCCAGGCAGGCCTCCAGCACGCCGGGGCGGGGCCCCAGGTTGCGCCCCTGGCGCCAGGCATGGGGCTCCCAGCCCTGCGCGCGCAGAAAGCTGCGCAGCAGGTGGGTGGAGACATCGCTGGCCGCCAGGCCCGGCAGTACCAGCACGCTGTGGCCGTCGCCGCGCGCCGCGTTGCGCAGCCAGGGCCACAGGGCCAGCGATGCCGCGGCCTCCATGGGGGCGCGCCATTCCAGTGCCAGGCGCAGCGCCCCGGGGGGCGAGGGTGGCCGCGGCGCCTTCATGCGCCGGTGGCCGCAGTGCGGCGGCGTGCGGGTTTCTTGGTGGTTGCGGCAAGCGCTGGCGATGCGGTGGGCGTTTTGGGTGTGGCCGGCCGTGCGCGCTGCGCCCGGACGGGCGTGGTGCGGCGGGTTTTGGCCGGGGCAGCGGGCGCTTTCTTGGCGGCAGCGGGCTTGCTGGCTGCCTTGGCGGTTTTTGCCGGCGCCTCCTTTGGCGCTGGCGGGGCGGCGGCTGGGGGCGCTTCCGCAGTGGCCGCCGCAGCGGCAATGCTCTTGGCCAGTTCGTGCGCGGCGTCGATCATGTAGTCGCCCAGGTCGCCCACATCGGGCATGGCGCGCCGGCAGGCGGTCAGGCCGATCTCGATGGTGCCGTTGTAGCTTTGCACCGTGATGTTGAGCGCCATGCCGTGGGCCGGTATCGATACGGGCGAGTAGGTGGCGATCTTCGCTCCCGCCAGGTACAGCGGTGCCTGCGGCCCCGGCACGTTGGAGATGACGACATTGGCCACCGGCGGAATCTTGTCGGCCAGGCGCGAGCGGCCATACAGCGAGGCCAGCCCGCTCATGAGCCAGGGCGCACCGAAAGAGGGGAAGTCCATCGGTATCGCCCCCTTCACCTGGCCCGTGACCCGCTTGCCCGTGTTGGCCGAGGCGTGGATGGCGCGCAGCCGTTCCAGCGGGTCCTTGATGTGCGTGGCCAGGCTCACCATGATGAACGAGACCTGGTTGGTCATGTCCTGGTTGCCCTGCTCGCGCAGCGACACCGGCACGCCGGCCACCAGGGGCTTGTCGGGCTTGCAGTCGTATTCGGCCAGGTAGCGCCGCAGGGCGCCGGCGCAGATGGCCATGACCACGTCGTTCAGGCTGGTGTTGCTGGCCTTGGCCAACTGCTTCAGCGTGGCCAGCGGCAGCGCGCGCGTGGCGAACGAGCGCTGGTTGGTGATGGCCACGTTGATGGGCGTGCGGGGCGCCAGCTTCCAGCCCTTGGGCAGGGCCAGGCGGCGCTTGCCCGTGGCTTCGTCCACCGGCAGCAGCACGCTGCGCGCGGCGCGCAGCGTGGTGGGCAGGGTTTGCACCAGCTTCACGTACTGGCGCACCGTATTGCCCAGGGCGGCCGTGGCCAGCTCGGCCACGCCCAACTGGTAGCGGTTGAGCTGGCGGCGCGGGCGCGGCGGCTTGACCACGCGCGGCTCGGCGCTCAGGTCCAGCAGCGCGGCGGCCAGAGCCACCCCGGCCTGGCCGTCGATGGCGGCATGGTGCACCTTGGTGTAGACGGCCACCTGGCCCGTGGCCAGCCCCTCGATGACCACCATCTCCCACAGCGGGCGGCTGCGGTCGAGCAGCGGCGAATGCAGCCGGCTCACCAGGCGTTCGAGCTGCTCGCGCGTGCCCGGGCGCGGCACGATCAGGTGGCGGATGTGGTGATCGATGTCCAGGTCTTCATCGTCCACCCACACCGGGTTGGCCAGCTCGAAGGGCATGAGCGCCAGCTTGCGCTGGAACACCTTGGCCAGGTGCAGGCGCTTGCCCACATGGGTCTTCACGTTTTCGTAGAAGTCGCCGACATAGCCCTCGGGCAGGTCCAGCACCATGAGGCTGCCCACGTGCATGGGCATCTCGGGCGTTTCCAGGTGCAGGAACGAGGCGTCCATTCCGCTCAGGTGGTTCATGCGGTCTCCTTGTGGTGAAAGTGCTTTATGCCGCGGCGCAGGCCACCGCCGCCGGGCGTGCGGTGGCCCAGTGTTGCGCACAACCGGGGCGGGCGGGATCGAGACAAGCGCTGATGCCGTTGCGGCGTGCCCGTGGCAAGATACGGCGGCTGGCTTGGGCGTGGAAGATCTGTAGAGGCTGGCTCGGCGGCAATCAGGTGCATGCGGGGATGTCTTCTTCCATGCGCCGAAGTCGGCTGTTCCAGCATAGGCCGCCGCGCCGGCGCAGACTGTGCGCTGCAGGACACTCTGGCGCTGCAGCCCCTGGGGGTTACCCCGAAGGCAGTGGTTCCAGGCCTGGGGTGAGAATGGACCTCGACCCTTTGCCTGCAGCCCCTTTACCTCCTTGATGGCCGACCACGCCGACGCAGCGACCCTGCGCACCACCATGCTGGCCGACAGCTGGTTCCGCCACTGCGGCGCCGCCCTGCAGGATGCCTTGCTCGCCCACGGCCGCCAGCGCGTGCTGCAACCCGGCGAGCACCTGTTCGCCCAGGGCGAGCCAGGCGGCGGGCTGTGCTGCGTGCTTTCGGGCTCGCTCACGGTGCAGTCGGTCGATGCCGATGGCCAGATGCCGGTGCTGGTGGTGCTGTCCCCCTGCCTGTGGTTTGGCGAGCTGTCGTTCACCGACGGGCAGCCGCGTTCGCACGATGCCGTGGCAGACGTGCCTTCCACCGTGTTCTGCGTGCCGCGCGAGCCGCTGCTGGCCTGGCTGGAGGCGCACCCGCAGCATTGGCGCGCCATTGCCGGCCTGGCGGTGGGCAAGCTGCGCATCGTCTACCGCGTGATCGATGAGGAGATGCGCCGCCCGCTCACCCAGCGCATCGCGCGCCGCCTGTGGCTGGCCCTGCACGGCTGGGGCTGGCGCCACGACAACCCCGTGCACGCGGTGCACTGGTCGCAGGAGCAACTGGCGCGCATGCTGGGCAGTGGCCGCTCCAGCGTCAACCGGTCGCTGCGCGAGCTGCAGGAGGGCGGGGCGATACGGCTGAGCTACGGCAGCATCGAGGTGCTGGACGCGGCGTTGCTGCGGCAGGCGTGCGACATGGGGCTCAGCCCGCAAAGCGCCGTCGGTACTCCGTGAGGCCCACGCCCAGGCGGCGGGTGAAGGCGCGGCGAAAGCCGTCCACGCTGGCATAGCCCACGGCATCGGCCAGGCGCTTGGCCGGCAGGTCCGACTCCTCGGCCAGGCGGCGCGCGGCGTCGATGCGTGCGTTCTCGACGAACTCGGCAGGCGTGGTGCCGGTCTCGCTGCGGAAGGTGCGTGCAAAGCTGCGCTCGCTCATGCCGGCGTGCGCCGCCAGGGCGGGCACCGAGAGGTTGGCTTGCAGGTTGGCCAGCACATGCTCCTGCAGCGCGCGCACGCTGGAGCGCTCTGCCGTCTGCGCCGCCAGGTGGGCACTGAACTGGCTTTGCCCGCCCGGCCGCTTGAGAAACATCACCAGCTCGCGCGCCACGCGCAGCGCCAGATCGCGGCCATGGTCCTGCTCCACCATGGCCAGCGCCAGGTCCATGCCGGCCGTGACACCGGCCGAGGTGAAGAGCCTGCCGTCCTGGACGTAGATGGCATCGGCCTCGACACAGGCGTCGGGGTAGCCCGCTGCCAGCTGGGCGGCAGAGTTCCAGTGGGTCGCCACGCGCTTGCCGTCGAGCAGCCCGGCAGCGGCCAGCACGAAGGCGCCAGTGCACACCGAGCCATAGCGCCGCACTGTGCGGGCGCGGCGGCGCAGCCAGTCCTGCAGCGGTACGTCGGTCGCCATGTCGTTCCGGTCAGGGCTGCCCGCCACCAGCAGCGTATCGATGGCGCCGCGCTGCGTGGCCACGGTCGCATCCACGGCCATGCGCAGCCCACAGCTGCTGCGCAGCGGGCCTGGGCTCGCGCTGAGCATCTGCACCTGGTAGGCCTGCGCTTGGCCCAGCTGGCGCGCCGCCTCGGCAAACACATCGGCAGGGCCGGCCACATCGAGCAGCTGGAAACGGGGAAAGGCGAGGATGGCGATGCGCATGGCAGACAGGGCCCGGTCATTGGCAGAAAACGCCGTGCCGTGGCCGGGACGGCCGCGCCAGTTTGGCAGAAACTACCTATCCATGCAAATTCTGCCAATCAGGCCCACCATGCAAGCATCTTCCATCCCTTCCTCTCCTCCCGCACTCCACCCGCGCTCCCAGGCCTCGGTGCGCAATCTGCCCGTGAATCTGTTCGCCGCCGTCATGGGCCTCAGTGGCCTGGCACTGGCCTGGCGGCTGGCGCATGGCGGCCTGGGGGCACCGGCCGTCATCGGCGAGGCCATCGGGGCGCTGGCCTTCGGGGTCTTCGTACTGCTGTCGGCAGGCTACCTGGCCAAGCTGGTGAAGCACCCCGATGCCGTGCACGCCGAGTTCCACCACCCCGTGGCGGGCAACTTCTTCGGCACCATCGCCATCTCGGTGCTGCTGCTGTCGGCCGTGGCCGCGCCCTACAGCGCGGGCGCCGCGCAGACCGCCTGGGCGCTGGGCGTGGCGGCCACGCTGGTGCTGTGCTTCGTGGTCGTCTCGCGCCTGCTCAAGGGCCAGGTGGATGCGTCGAACGCCGTGCCGGCCTGGATCGTGCCCTGCGTGGCCACGCTCGACATTCCCGTGACCGGCGCGCACATGCCCATGGCCTGGGCGGCGGAGGTGAATCTGCTGGCCGCCGCCATCGGCAGCATGATGGCGCTGGTGCTCTTCACCCTGATCGTGGGCCGGCTGGTGCACCGCGAACCGCTGGCGCCGGCCATGGCCCCGTCGCTCATGGTGCTGCTGGCGCCATTCGCCGTGGGGTTTCTCGCCTACTGCAATCTCGTGGGCGGCGTGGACCGGTTCGCGGCGCTGCTGTTCTACTTCGGGCTGTTCATGTTTGCGGTGGTGGCGCCCAAGGTGTTTCGCCCGGGCATCCCGTTTTCGCCGGGCTGGTGGGGCATCAGCTTTCCGATGGCGGCACTGGCCAATGCGGCGCTGCAGTATGCGCAAGCCCGGGCGAGCGGGCCGCTGTGGGCACTCGCCATCGTGCTGCTGGGCGTGCTGAGCGTGGCGCTGGCCGTGCTCCTGCTGCGCACCGTGCGCATTGCGGTGGACGGGACGCTGCTGCGGCCGTAGCCGACCACTATCTGCGCGCAAAGCGCCTGCGGTAGTCGCGCGGCGCCACGCCCAGGTGGCGCTGAAAGGTCACGCGCATGCGCTCCTCGTCGCCAAAGCCGCATTGCGTGGCGATCTGGTCGATGTGGCGGATGGAGTCCTCCAACAGGCGCTTGGCGGCTTCGAGGCGAAACACCTCAACCGCCTTGGCTGGCGTGCGGCCGGTCTTTTCCTTGTACTGGCGGGCAAAGTTGCGCGGGCTCATGCGGGCGCGCTCGGCGAGGAACTCCACCGTGAGGTCCTCGCGCTGCAAATGGGCGCAGATCCACAGGTTGAGCTCTTCGAAGGCGGGCGAGGTTTCGGCCTGTGAGCGCAGCAGGGCGCTGAACTGGGACTGCCCGCCCGGCCGCTTGAGGTAGACCACCAGCTCGCGCGCCACCTCCATGGCCACGTCGTGGCCGCAATCGGCCTCCACCAGCGCCATCGCCAGGTCGATGCCCGCCGTGACGCCAGCCGAAGTCCACACGGCGCCCTGCTGCACGAAGATCGCGTCGCGGTCGATCTCCACCGTGGGAAAGCGCTCTTTCATGCGGTCGAACATGAGCCAGTGCGTGGTGGCGCGCTTGTGGTCCAGCAGGCCGGCCGCGGCCAGCAAAAAGGCGCCGCTGCACACCGATGCCGTGCGCCGCGTTCTCGCCGATGCGCGCCGCAGCCACTGCACCAGCGGGGCGGAGTGCTCGAGCACCCCATCCATGTGGGGCGAGCCGGGCACGATGAGCGTGTCCACCGACGCCGCGCGGCATTGGCGCAGCGCCACGGTCTGCAGCTCCAGCCCCTCGGCGCTGCGCACCAGGCCGCCCGCGGGGCTGGCGGTGATGCGCTCATAGCCCGGCAGGCCGCGTGCTTCCATGGCCTTGGTCGCGGCCCAGAAAACGGTCTGCGCGCCCGTCAGGTCAAGCAGGCCCACGTCGGGAAAGGCGACGAACAGCACGCGCCGGGCACGCGCACGTTTTGGCAGGATTTCAGGGGTATTGGTCATTTGAGACGGATGCCATCGATCCTACCATTCAGGCATCAACCTGCATGTGCCCAAGGAACACCATGAAGATCGTCGTCATCGGAGGCACCGGCCTCATCGGCAGCAAGCTCGTCCAGCAGCTCACCGCGCGCGGCCATGAGGCCGTGGCGGCATCGCCCAACACCGGCGTCAACACGCTCACGGGCGAGGGCCTGGCCCAGGCGCTGGCCGGCGCGCAGGTGGTGGTGGACGTGGCCAATTCGCCCTCGTTCGAGGACAAGGCGGTGCTCGACTTCTTCGAGACCTCGGGCCGCAACCTGCTGGCGGCCGAGGCGGCGGCCGGCGTGCGCCACCATGTGGCGCTTTCAGTGGTGGGCACCGAGCGCCTGCAGGCCAGCGGCTACTTCCGCGCCAAGCTGGCGCAGGAAAAGCTGATCAAGGCCGCGGCCATTCCCTACACCATCGTGCATGCCACGCAGTTCCTGGAGTTCCTCGCCGGCATCGCCCAGGCGGGCACCGAGGGGCAGACGGTGCGCCTGTCGCCCGCGCTGGTGCAGCCCATCGCCTCCGACGACGTGGCCTCGGCCATGGCCGACGCAGCACTCGGCGCCCCCGTCAACGGCACCATCGAGATCGCCGGGCCCGAGCGGTTCGGGCTGGCTGCGCTGGTGCAGCGCTACCTGGCGGCCGTTGGTGATGCGCGCACGGTGGTGGCCGACGCCACTGCGCCGTATTTCGGCGTGCAGCTCGACGACCGCTCGCTCACGCCGGGCGAGGCGCCACGCCTGGGCACCATCACATTCGAAACCTGGATGACGCAACGATGAACGTTGGCAGGGGATACCGGCTCTCCGAGTTCATGGTCTGGACGCGGCGGGAGATCTATGTCCTGGTCGCGCTGGGCCTGGTGCCGGTCTGTCTCTACCAACTGGCGCACTGGCGCTGGCTGAGTGTGCCCTGGACCGTGGTGGCGCTCATCGGCACGGCCACGGCGTTCATCGTGAGCTTCAAGAACACCCAGACCCATGGCCGCACGGTGGAGGCCCAGCAGGTGTGGACCGGTATCCTCAATGCCAGCCGCGCCTGGGGCCTCGTGAGCCGCGACTATGTGAAGAGCGAGGCGGCCACCCGGGAACTGGTGCACCGGCACCTGGCCTGGGTCACCGCGCTCAGGTACCAGATGCGCCGGCACAGGGCGTGGGAGAGCACGAACCGGCGCACCAATGCCGAGTACCAGCGCCGCTACTGCGTGCCCGAGCAGGAGACGGCGCTCGAGGTGGAGTTGGCCAGGTTTCTGGATGCGGACGAGCTGCGCGCGGTGCTCGCCTCGCGCAACAAGGCCACCGCCTTGCTGGCCCAGCAGAGCAGGACCATTCTGAAATTGTTCCAGACGGGCGAGATCCCCATCAACTTCTTCATCGAGATGGAAAAGGTCCTCAAGGAGCTGCTGGACCACCAGGGGCGCAGCGAGCGCATCAAGAATTTCCCGTACCCGCGCCAGTACGCGATCATCAACACCTTCTTCATCCGCTTCTTCTGCGTGCTGCTGCCCTTTGGCTTGCTCAAGGAGTTCGATGCGCTGAATGCCTTGGCCAGCGGTTGGATGCAGGGCCACATGGTGTGGCTGGTCGTGCCCTTCAGCGTGGCGGTTTCGTGGATGTACACCACGCTGGAGCAGGTCGGTGCCAGTACCGAGAACCCGTTCGAAGGCGGTGCCAACGATGTGCCCATCGCCCAGATCAACCGCATGGTCGAAATCGAACTGCGCGAACTGCTGGGCGATGCGGACCTGCCGCCGCTGCTGCGGCCGCGCAACAACATCATCCTGTGAGCGCCGTGATCGGGCGCGGCAGTCACTTCCATGCCGCAGCCGTCCTCACTGGCAGGCCGCCGCAGGCACCCAGGGCATCTCGCCCTTGTTGACCTTGGCGCCCAGGGCCAGCACGTCATCGCCGATGGCCTTGGGGTAGCGCCTTTTCATGGTGGCGATGAGCTCGGTGGCGTTCCGGGCCTTGGGCAGTGCAGCGCCGTACGCCTGCAGGTAGGCCTTGCTGAAGCGCACGGCGCCCAGGTCCGTGGGGTGGCCCGGGCTGGCATGGCCGGGCACCACGGTGCGGGGTGCCAGGGCCTCGATGCGCTGCAGGTCGTTCAGCCAGCATTGCCGCTCTGCGGGCGAGGCGCTGTCCGTCATCCACAGGTGCATGTTGCCGAAGACACGCACGCCGCCGACCACGGCCTGGACGGAGGGAATCCAGACAAAGCTGTACAGCGGCGAAGGGCCGTCCAGCCCGATCACTTCGAGCCGCTGGCCTTCGAGTTCGAATCCGTTGCCTGCCAGGGCGGTGGGTACGATGGGTGCCACCGGGCCATTGGCGCCGAGCACGGGCCCCCAGACCTTCATCTTCTCGGGCAGGCTCGCGCGGATGTGCTCGATGGTGGCCTGGCTGGCGATGACCTGGGCCTGGGGGAAGGCCTGGTGCAGGACTTCCAGCCCGAAGTAGTAGTCGGGATCGCCCTGGCTGATGTAGATGTGGGTCAGCCGCTTGCCGCTCGCCAGGATGTTGGCGACCAGGCGGTGGGCATCGGCGCGGGTGAACTGGGCGTCGATCAGGACGGCGTCCTGCTGGCCCATGACCAGGGTGGACGCCACGTGAAAGCCCTTGGCATCAGCCCGGTAGATCTCAAGGGCAAGGGGTGCGTTGCTGGCCAGCGCTCCACTGGCGTGGCCCAGGAACAGGGCCAGGAGGGCTGCGATCAGGCGGCAAAGAATCGGGGGCATGGTGGTGTCCTGAAGGGGGGTGTAAGGGCCCGCAGGATGCCATCGGGTGCAGCGCCTGTTAAGTACGCACCTGAAGGTACGCACCCGAAGGTGAGTGGTGCGCCGGGAGCGGCTTTTCGGCTTTGCCTGCGCTCACGGCGGCAGGGTGTTCCACCGCCGCAGGTGAGCCGGGCCGTGCTCAAGCGGCCACGACGATGGGAAAGCGCGCCTGCAGTCCATCCGCACCGCGGGTGAACGGCACGGTGAGCGCGTTGCGCCCCGCCTCGGACAGGTTGCGCCAGAGAAAATCGCGCGCATTGCCGGCATCGCCCGCCACGTAGAGCTGCGTGGTCAGCAGCTCGCGTGGGCCCAGCCGCACCTTGAAGTGCACATGCGGTGTGCGCCCGCTGTAGGGCACGGGGCGGATGGTGCGAAAGCGGTAGCTTCCATCGGCCCCCACGGTCACCCGGCCAAAGCCCTGGAAGGCGGCGTCGGCCTTGCCGCCATCGCCCGGGTGGTGGTAGTGGCCGTTCTCGTCGCACTGCCAGATCTCCACCTGCGCGCCGCGCACCGGCTTGCCCTCCAGGTCGGTCACCGTGCCTTCCACCCAGGCCGGCTGGCCGCCGCGGTAACTCAGCTGGCCGTTGCGCAGCAGGTCGTGGTCTGCATCGTCGGGCAGGCGCACGGGGTAGAAGGGGCCTTCGGTCTGCGCGGGCGTGGCGGTGCGTGCGGCAACGGGCTGGGCGCGTGCACCCAGCCAGAGCGTGGGGGCGGCGACCAGGGCGGCGGCGACGGTGCGCCGGGGCAGGGCGGTGGTGTGCATGGCACTGTGAGCCGTGCTCTGCGCACGAGTTCCTCACATTTGCGCCAGGGCCTGCGAAAGCTGCGCATGCGCATCTGCTTCGATGACCGCGTTGTGTGCCATCACCAGGCGGGAACAGGGCCACTGGAGCATGTTCTGCGTACTGCGCTGGAACGCCTGCCTGTCGCGCACCAGCAGGCGCACCGTGCGTGCCACCGCCAGCCGCTGGCGCACCCCGGTGAGCGAGGCGTAGGCGCGTGCCTGCCAGGGCAGGTCGCCCTGCCACCACTGCACCAGGTCGGTGACGATGAGGGTGCGGGATGGATGGTGGAACCACACCGTCTCGTTGCCGGCGGGGATGCCTTCGATCTGCAGGTGCTCGAGCTCGGGCCGCCAGGGCGCCTTCTCTTCGGGCCGCGGCAGGTCCTGCAGAGCCGCCAGGTCCGGTCGCTTCGCGCGCAAGCCGGGGGCGCCAAAGAGGGCTGCCTGTGGGAATGCTGCTGCGCACGAGGGGGCGAACAGGTGGTGCGTCTTGCTCGGCGCCACGATGTAGCGAACGGTGCCCAGGGCCTCGATCTCGGTGCGCAGGGCGGCGTGGATGGGAATGGGCGAATGCAGCAGCAGCCTGTCGCCTGATAGGCGCACCACGGTCATGCGCGTGGAAACCGGCAAGCCGTGGACGACGAAGGTGTGGGTGGCATGCCAGAGCGCGTTGGCAAGGGGGTGGAGATGTTGCACGAAGTGGCGGGTGTCCTGGTGGAAAACGCCCATCGTGCCCCCGGTGGTACGCACCGTCTTGAACGATTTCGACATGCACCGGACGGGCGGGCCCTGGCCCTGCAGGCCCACGCGCGCCTTGCGTTGGGTGCGCAAGCGCTCTCTGCCATCGATCCTGGCCTTTCAGTGCGCTTGTTTCCCCATGCGCTCCAGCATGTCCACGAAGGCCTGGGCCGCAATCGTGGCCTGCGAGCCCCGGCGCCGGATCACGCTGACGGTGGAGGCCGGCAGCAGCTCGCGCAGCGGCAGGGCCTTGAGGCCATGGCGGCCGAACTCGGTGCGGGCCAGCGATGCGGCAAACACGCTCAGGTAGTCCATCTCCTTGATCAAGGCCAGTGCCAGCGTGAGCGAATAGCAGCTGGTGATGCGCTTGGGCACGGGAAGACCGTGGGCCGTGAACACGTGCTCGCTGGGGCTGTGGACGTCGTGGCCGCTGGAGGGCAGCAGCCATTCCGCATCGAGCAGGCTGCGCAGCGAACGGCTGCGCACCAGGGGGTGCTGCGCGCGTGCGCCCACCACCGAATCGAGCGTGTACAGCGGCTGGGACTCCATGTCCGGGTCGAGCGGCTGCGTGGTGCCCTGCATCACCACCAGATCCAGGGTGCCGTCGCGCAGGCGGTCCAGGCTGGACGGCTGCACGTCTTCCCACAGGTTCACCTGGGCGCGCGGATAGGCCTGCTTGAACGCCGCCAGTACCCTGGGCAGCAAGGTCAGCGCCACGGTGGAGCCCACGGCCACCGACAGTGTGGCACCCACGCCATCGCGTATCAGGGCCAGCTCCTCGCGCGCGCGGCTGCTCTCCTGCATCAGCAGGCTGGCGCGCAGGCGAAAGGCTTCGCCGAATTCGGTGAGCTGCACGCCGGCCACGCCGCGCACGACCAGCGGCACACCCAGGTCGTGCTCCAGCTCGCGCAGCGACTTGGTGACCGCGGGCTGCGACAGGGGCAGGGCCCGGGCCGCGGCGCGGATGCTGCGGTGTTGCGCCACGGCCAGGAAGCAGCGCAGTTGGTGGAATTTCATGATCACCGAAAGTTATCACATGGGAAAATTTTCTGTCTTTTTATTTGCGTCTGCCTTGCCTAAGCTTCGCCCATTCCCACAGGCTCGAACGGAGACAACACATGCAAAGACGGATGGCCCTCAACACCCTGGCCGGACTGGCCACCGCCACTGCCTGGCCGGCCCTGGCCCAAGGCGCGGGAGACAAGCTCATCACCCTGGTGGTGCCGTACCCTCCGGGCGGCGGCTCGGACATCCTGGCCCGGGCCATCCAGCCTGGTCTGCAGAAGGTGCTGGGGCAGACGGTGGTGGTGGAGAACCTCGCCGGTGCCAACGGCTCGCTGGCCGCGCGCAAGGTGCTGGCGGCGGCGCCGGACGGCAACACCCTGCTCATCGGCTCGCCCAACGAGGTGGTGCTTGCGCCGCTGTCGATCCCGGGCTCGCGCTATGTGGCGGAAGACTTTCGCATGCTCAACCTGTTCTATGCCACGCCCCTGGCGCTCTATGTGCGCAACGGCCTGGCCGCCAGCAGCCTGGACTCGCTGATCGCCCTGGCGCGCAGCGAAGGAGGGCGGGAGCTGTCGTATGGCAGCACGGGCATGGGATCGATGTACCACCTGGTCAGCGAGAACCTGCGTACGGCCAGCGGTGCCCGCATGTTCCACGTGCCCTACAAGGGCGGCGGGCCGCTGATCCAGGACCTGATCGGCGAGCAGATCGACATGACCTTCCTGCCCGTGGCGCGCAATCTGCTGAACATGGTGGACGCACGGCAGATGAAGATCCTGGGGGTGGCTGCTGCCCAGCGCTCGACCCTGGCGCCGAACGTGCCGATCTTCGACGAGGGCAAGCTGCTCAAGGGCTTTCACCACTCGCTGTGGTTTGGCACGCTGGCCCCGGCCAAGACGCCCGATGCCGTGCTGCAGCGCCTGAACCAGGCGCTGGCGCAGGTGGTGCAGATGGCCGAGACGCGCGCCGCCACGCAGGCCGCAGGCGCTGAACTGGGCCCGGCGCTTTCGCTGGCCGATGCCGGGCGCTACTACGCGGCCGAGAACACGCGCATCCGGCGCATGGCGCAAGGCGTCAAGCTGGAGGGGTGAACCGCGTGCTGCCAACCCCGACCTACATGGCGGCGCGCGAGCGCCTGCGGCACGGCGCAGCCCAACTGCGCCTGCCTGTGCATGCACACGAACTCCCCGGCCATCGCGGCGCGCAGGGCGAAGCCCTGGGCATGGACACCGTGCTCTGCGGCCCGGCCGATGCGGACCGCCTGGTGGTCGTGACCTCCGGCGTGCATGGTGTCGAAGGCCTGTGCGGCTCGGCCGTGCAGGCTGCGCTGCTGCACGACCCGGACCTGCAGGACCGTCTGCACCAGGGCCGCGTGGCCTTGTTGCTGGTGCATGCGGTCAACCCGCATGGCTTTTCGTACCAGCGCCGGGTCAACGAGGACGGCGTGGACCTCAATCGCAACTTCCTCGATTTCAGCCAGCCGCTGCCGGCCAACGCCGGTTACGCTGCGCTGCATGGCCTGCTGCTCCCGCCGCAGTGGCCGCCCGGGCCCGACAACCGGGCGGCGCTGGATGGGCAGGCGGACTGGCTGCGCACCACCATGCGCGGGCAGGCCAGCCATGCCGATGGCCTGTTCTTCACCGGCCTGCGGCCCGCCTGGAGCAACACCACGCTGCGCGCGGTGCTGCGCGAGCAGGGGCGCGCCAGGCACCGGATCAGCTGGATCGACATCCATTCGGGGCTCGGTCCCTTTGGCCATGGCGAAAAGATCTTTGCCGGCCGCGGCCAGCCGGGCGAACTCGAGCGCGCCCGGGCCTGCTGGGGCGCGGACGTGTTCTCGCCCCAGCAGGGCCAGTCGGTGTCGCAGGCCCTGCAGGGCACGGCGGCCAGTGCGATCTACGACGAGTGCGCCGGCGCCACCGTGGATTGCATGGCACTGGAGTTTGGCACCGTGCCGGCTGCCGACATGCTCGATGCCCTGCGCGCCGACCACTGGCTGGCCTTGCACCCCGACGCCGCGCCGGCGCTCGCTGCCCAGGTGCGGCACGCCATGTTCAATGCCTTTTGCAGCGAGAACCCGCTGTGGCAGGGCATGGTGCTGGGCCAGGCCCGCACGGCCGTGGTGCAGGCCGTGGCCGCCCTGGCCGCGTGATCCGGCACCCGCCGCTTTTCTTTTTTCTTTCTTGCGTTTTCAACGAGACAGACCATGCCCCTTCGATTCGCCGACCGCCTGAACAACGTAGAAACCTCCGCCATCCGCGAGCTCTTCAAGCTCCTGGGCAAGCCGGGCATCATCAGCTTTGCCGGCGGTTTCCCCGACAGCGCGATGTTCGACGTGCAGGGCATCCGCGAAGCCAGCAACCAGGCCCTGACGGAGGAACCCGGCGCCGCCCTGCAGTATGGCGCCACCGAAGGCTACCAACCCCTGCGCGAGCAACTGGCCGCCTTCATGGCCAGCAAGGGCGCCAAGGACCTGGCCCCCGAGAACCTGATCGTCACCACCGGCAGCCAGCAGGCCCTGGACCTCCTGGGCAAGACCCTCATCAGCCCCGGCGACAAGGTCATCGTCGAAGGCCCCACCTTCCTGGCCACCATCCAGTGCTTTCGCCTGTATGGCGCCGAACTCATCAGCGCGCCCATCGACGGCAACGGCGTGAAGACCGACGAGCTGGAAAAGCTGATCGCCGAGCACAAGCCCAAGTTCGTCTACCTGATCCCCACCTTCGGCAACCCCAGCGGCGCCATGCTCAGCCTGGAGCGCCGCAAGGCCGTGCTGGAAATGGCCGTCAAGCACCAGACCCTGATCGTCGAAGACGACCCCTACGGCGACCTGTACTTCGGCGAAGCCCCCCCGCCCAGCCTGCTCAACCTCTCGGCCAGCGTGCCCGGCAGCCGCGAACTGCTGGCCCACTGCGGCTCCATGAGCAAAGTGCTCTCGCCCGGCCTGCGCGTGGGCTGGATGATCGCTCCGGCCGAACTGCTGGCCAAGGCCACCATGTGCAAGCAATTCAGCGACGCGCACACCAGCACCTTCGCCCAGGCCACGGCCGCCCAATACCTCAAGGCCGGCCGCATGCCCGCCACCCTGGCCAAGGTGCGCAAGGTGTACGCCGAGCGCGCCCAGGCCATGGGCGATGCGCTGCGCAAGGAACTGGGCGAGGCCATCGACTTCGTACAGCCCCAGGGCGGCCTGTTCGTCTGGGCGCGCCTCACGGGCGCGGGCGGCAAGGTGGCCGACGGCAACGTGCTGGCCAAGCGCGCCATCGACAAGGGTGTGGCCTTCGTGCCCGGCACGCCGTTCTTCTGCGCCAACCCGGACAACGCGACGCTGCGGCTGTCGTTTGCGACGGCGGATGTGGAGAAGATCCGCGAGGGCGTGGCGCGCCTGGGGCAGGCCCTGTAGCGCGGGTTGCTCGGAGGCGGGCCGCGTCAGGCGCTGCCTTCCTTCCAGTGCCGGGCCCACAGGGCCTCGCCGCGCTCCAGCGTGGCGCCCAGCTCCTTCTTGCGGCGCTGTGCCACGGCCATCACGAGCGCATTGGCCACCGAGAGCGCGGCCGTGTACGAATCGAACGGCGAGGCGCTGGAGGTGCGCACCAGCAGCACGTGGTCGGCCGAGGCGACCGCGGGCGCCGTCGGATCGTCGGTCATGAGCACCACCTTGGCGCCTTGCTCCCGGAAGTATTTCGCGGCGCGGGTGATGGCCAGCGAATGGCGGCGGAAGGTGGGCGCCAGCAGCACGTCGTGCTCGCCCAGCCAGAGCATCTCGTCTTCGATGAACAAGGGGCTGGTGGCCGCCATCAGGCGCACCTCGGGCAGGCACATGTTCAGGTGCAGCGCCAGGTGGCTGGCAATGGGGGTGCCATGGCGCTGGCCCAGCAGGTGCACGCGCGCCTTGCGCTGCGTGAACAGGCGCACCGTGGCCTCGAAGGCCGCCACATCCAGCGCGGCAAAGGTGGTGGCCAGGTTGTGCTGGTCGTGCAGCAGCACATTGTCCAGGCAGGAGCGGATGGAGGTGTCGTCGCCGATGACCGCATCGGCCCGCGTGCCCGGCGTGGCGAGCAGGGCCGTCACCTCCGAGCGGGCCTCCATCTGCGCCTCGGCGTAGCTCGCATAGCCCAGCTTGGTGAGCAGCCGCACCACCGTGGAGGCGCTGGTGTTCACCTTGCGCGCCAGCTGGGTGGCCGATTCGAGCAGGCCCTGCGGGTGCTGGGCCTGGAGTTCGGCGACCAGGCGCTGTTCGCTCTTGGTGAGCTTCTTGCCGTAGCTGGCGATGCGTTGGTTCAGGTTCATGGCCATGGGATTGTGCGCAGATCGGGGCAATGTCCATTTTGCGCGTGTTGTTGCAAAATTAAAATCAAACTGCAAGAATGCCGTCAAATTTCCTACATCCTTCCCGCAAACCCATGAACTCCACATCCCCTGCCTTCACCCTGCGCCGCCGCGAACTCCTGGGTGCGGGCCTTGCCGCTGCCACGGCGGCATTGCCCTTGGCGGCCCGTGCGCAGGCCTTTCCCTCCCGCCCGGTCACCCTGGTGGTGCCGTTCCCCGCCGGGGGCTCGGTGGACCTGATCGCGCGCCTCTATGCCGAGCCGCTGGCCAAGGCGCTGGGCACCTCGGTGGTGGTGGACAACCGCGCGGGGGCGGGCGGCTCCATCGCCAGCGCCCAGGTGGCACGTGCCAAGGCTGATGGCTACACGCTGGTGGTGTCCTCGCAAAGCTCACACCTGGCCAACCCGCTCACGCAGGCCAATGTGGGCTACGACCCGATCAAGGACTTTGCCTCCATCGCCCAGCTGGCGCGCACGCCCAATGTGCTGACGGTGAACCCGGCCGTGCCGGCCAAGACGGTCAAGGAATTCATCGCGCACCTGAAGGCCAACCCGGGCAAGCTCAACTACTGCAGCGCAGGGCCGGGCAGCATGGGCCAGCTCAACGTGGAGCTGTTCAAGAGCACCACGCAGATCGATGCAGTGCACGTGCCCTACAAGGGCGGCGGCCCCATGATCACCGCGCTGGTGGCCAACGAGGTGCAGTTCGCTCTCGACAACCTGGGCCCCTTCCTGCAGCAGATCCAGGCCGGCAAGCTGCGTGCGCTGGCGGTGGCCGCGCCCAAGCGCCTGGCCGTGTTGCCCGAGGTGCCAACCTTCGAGGAACTGGGCTACCCGCTGAGCAACGCCACCTCGTGGATCGGCCTGGCCGCCCCGGCCAAGACACCGCCCGAGGTGCAGGCCGCGCTGTACAAGGCCGTGCGCACCGTGGCCGAGCAGCCTGCGATGGTGGAAGGGCTGCTCGCGCGCGGCATGCTCGCGCCCGAGGCCCTGTCGTCCGCCCAGTTCACCGCCATGATGGGCGAGCGCCTGGCGGTCTATGGCGATCTGGTCAAGCGCCTGGGCATCCGTGGTGAGTGAGCTGTCCATGCCCCGGCAGGCTGCCTTCGCTCCTGACGATTCGCCCCTGGAGGTGCTGCCGCGTGACCTGTCGGCCTACCGGAAGGGCAACACGGGTATCGACTACGTGCACCGTTTCGAGTCGGGCCGGCCTGGCCCGCATGTGCTGATCAACGCGCTGACCCATGGCAACGAGATCTGCGGCATGGTGGCGGCCACGCACCTGCTGGACACGGGCGTGCGCCCGAAGATCGGTACGCTCACGGTGAGTTTTGCCAATGTGGAGGCCTACGAGGCCTTCGACATCGAGCGCCCGTACGAGAACCGCCAACTGGTGCACAACCTCAACCGCATCTGGTCGCCCGAGATGCTTGATGGCAGCGAGTACAGCCCCGAGCTGCGCCGCGCCCGCGAGTTGCGCCCGGTGCTGGCCGCTGCCGACAGCATCCTCGATATCCACTCCACGCGCGCGCCGGTGCAGCCCTTCTGGGTCTACCCGGAGTTTGCGCGCAATGCCGCGCTGACCCTGGCCGTGGGCAGTCCGCTGGTGCATCTGGTGATGCCTCCGGGCGCAGCACCGGGCACGGGGGTCATGTCCTATGCGCGCCATGGCGACCCCGCCGGCGACAGCCTGGGCGCGGTGGTGGTGGAGTGCGGCCAGCATTTCGCCCGCTCGGCCGCCGAGCTGGCCACCGATGTGACGCTGCGCTTTCTGGCGCACCACGGCCTCATCGAGGCCCTGCCGGCCCCCGCCGATGCCGCGCCTGCGCGGCGTTTTCGGCTGCTGGAGGTGCACCTGGTGCAGACGCCGCAGTTCGCTTTCACGCGGCCGGTCATCGGCTTCGAGACCTTTGCCAAGGGCGAGCTGATCGCCACCGATTCCGGCAAGGAAATCCGCTCGCCCTGCGACGGTTGCACCATCTTCATGCCCACGCGCGACCCCGTGGTCGGGCGCGAGGGCGTGTACCTCACGGTGCAGATCTAGAGCCGCTGCCGGTACACCGCCGGCGTCTCGCCGAAGGTGCGCCGAAACAGGGTGACGAACGCGCTGGCCGTGGCATAGCCCAGGTCCAGCGCAATGGCATTCACCGGCACGCCTGCGGCCAGCATCTCCAGCGACCGCATGAGGCGCGCGCGCTGCCGCCAGGCGGTGAAGTGAAAGCCCGTCTCCTCCACGAAGCGCCGGCTCAGCGTGCGCGAGCTCGTGGCGGCCCAGCGCGCCCAGGCCTCCAGGTCGCGCGCGTCCGCAGGGTCGGCAATCAGGGCGCGGGCAATGCGCTGCAGGCGCGCATCGCGCGGCAGCGGCAGGCCCAGGGGCTCGACCGGCAGGCTGCGGATCTCGTCCAGGATCACCCCGGCCACGCGCGACTGCACGGCATCGAGTGGCCCCAGCGGCCATTCGGCGGCGCGCAGCACGGCCTCGCGCAGCAGGCCCGAGGTGCGCAGGGTGCAGGCCGTGGCGGGCAGCGTCCGGCAGGCCTCCGGGTCGATGTAGACGCTCCATCCATGGAAGGGCCCGTGCGATGCCGCCGAATGCCGGTGGTGCGGCGGCAGCCACACCGCATGGATGGCCGGCACCACCCACACCGCCTCTTCCACCTTCACCGAGATCAGCCCGCGCAGCGAGCCGAACAGCTGGCCGCGCTCATGCTGGTGCGGCTCGGACATGCGCTCGCTGTCGTCCGAGCCCGCTGCCGCGATGAGCAGCGGGCCGCCGGGTGCGTCGATGACCCGGGGGTCGAGTTTCAGGTCGGACATGGCGCGGGCGAGGAATGGCGGATGCGAGCAATCAATTGGCTTGCGTAGTTTACAGCCGCCATGTGAATGCGTCCTATTCTTGTCTCCATCGCAACCCCAGGAGCCAGACCATGCGCGCACAGGATGTACTGCCAGACCATGTCAACGAGGTGGAGGCGGGCGGTGTCACCGTCCGCAAGGGATCGGTGGGAGCCTTCCTCGCCAATGCACGGGTGCTGCAGGACCCTGCCACGCCGGCCGCAGAGCGCGAGGCGGCACGGCGCGACATCGAGGCGCTGGCCCCGGGGCTGCGCGCGCTCGGCCTGTTCGATGTGCTCGAAGTCCGGGACCCGCAACTGCGTGCGCTGGTGGCGCAGCCGGCCCCGGCCAGGGCCGACGCCGCCGACCTCGATGCCCTGTACGCGCCCCCGTCGGAGATGATCCAGAAGGCGGTGCTCGACCGCCTCATCGGCTTCCACGAACAGTACCTGAAGGCCGCGACCTTCTTTTGCCTGGCCACGGGCAGCGGCCAGGGGCTTGATGCCTCGCCGCGAGGCGGCCCTCCAGGCTTTGTGCGGGTGCTCGATGCCCACACCCTGGCCTTTGCCGACTGGCCGGGCAACAACCGCATCGAGTCGCTGCGCAATCTGCAGCACGACGACCGCGTGGGCATGCTGTTCCTCTTTCCCGGGCTGGAGGTGTTCCTGCGCATCAACGGCCAGGCCCGGGTGTCCACCGCGCCCGAGTTGCTGGCCGAGCTGGCGGAGCAGGGGCGCACGCCCAAGACCGCCACGGTGGTGGCCATCAGCGAGGTGCTCATGCATTGCGGCAAGGCGGTGAACCGCGCCAGGCTGTGGGCACCCACGTCGCAGGTGAACCGCAAGGCCCTGCCCACGGTGGGGCAGATGCTGGCGGAGCTCACGCGGCTAGGGGATGCCGGGGCCCAGGTCAGCGAAGAACAGGTGGGCCAGATCGACGCGCACTACGACCACGAGGTGCGCCATGCACTTTACTGAGCCGCGCAGGCCGGGCCTGCTGGAGCGCACCTTCGACCGGCTGCTGCTGCGCAACACCTGGGTGGCTGCGGTGGAGCCGGTGGCACAGCGCTTTCGGCGCATCACCCTGGAGGGCGAGGCCCTGCAGGGCGTGGCCTGGGCCCCTGGACACAAGCTGCAGGTCAAGGTGGCGGGGCCGTTCACGGCGCGCACCTTCACACCCATCGTCTTCGATGCCGAACGCGGGCGCACGCGCATCCTGGGCCATGCCCACGGCGCCGGGCCGGGCAGCGACTGGCTGCGCCGCGTGCGGGTGGGCGATGCGTGCCAGGTCTTCGGGCCGCACCGCTCGCTGGCGCTTGGCGACCTCACCGGGCCCGTGGTGCTGCATGGCGACGAGACCTCGTTCGGACTGGCCGCTGCGGTGGGCGCGGCGATGGCCGGCAAAGCCCTGCCGCGTTGCGTGTTCGAGGTGGAGTCCAGAACCGAATCCGCCCAGGCGCTGCAGGCACTGGGCGTGGTGCCTGCGCTGCTGGTGGAGCGCAGCGACGAGGCAGGGCGGCTGCAGGCCATCGGCGGGCTGTGGTCGCAGTGCAGCGGCGATGGCACACGCTTCGTGCTCACGGGCCGGGCGCAGTCAATCCAGCAGGCGCGCCAGGCGCTCAAGGCGCGCGGCGTGCCGGCATCGCGCATCGTGTCCAAGGCCTACTGGGCGCCCGGCAAGACGGGCATGGACTGAGGCTTTCCAGCCTGGTCGGTGCCCGGGGGCGTTCGCCGGCAGGTCCTGGTTACAGCTGTTCCCGCTGCGCACTGGACAAGCGGGCGCGCGAGCGCTAGTGTGGGGACCAGTCCATGGAGTCCATGCCATGCCACACCAGCTGTCCTTGCCCGGGGTGGAAGCGGCCGAGCCACGTTCGTCACGGCCGCACCCCCAGCCTGCTCCCGAGCGGCGTGCCCGGCCCCACCACCTCTTCTTTGCCGTGCTGGCGGACCCCGCGACCGCGTGGTGTGCGGACCGCATGCGCCGCGACCTGGTCGCACGCCACCAGCTCACCGGCAGCGAGGTGCGCACCGAGCGCCTGCACCTGACCTTGGTCTCGCTGGACTGGCATGCCGAGTTCTCCCCGGCACTGGCCCTGTGGGCCGCGCGGGCCGCCAGCGGGGTGGACATGCCGGCTTTCAACATGCGACTCGACCGGTTTCTGAGCTTTCACCGGCGCCGCGGCAACCGCCCGCAGGTGCTGTGCGGCGAGGGCGAGGGGGTCGCCGGCTTCCTGGCGCTGTACCAGGCACTGCACGAGGCGCTGCAGGCGGCCTGGCCGCTGCCGCACTTCGCGCGCAGTGCGCCGGTCATCACGCCCCACATGACCTTGTACTACAGCCCGCGCGACGTGCCCGAGCACCCGGTGGAGCCGCTGTGCTGGACGGTGCATGGCTTCCAGCTGCTCTACAACCGGCTGGGCTCGGGTGGCGCCTACCAGGTGCTGGGGCGCTGGAGGCTGGACCACCACCGGTTTCACTAGTGCGGGGCCGTCCGCGCGTCAGAAGCTTTCCCAGCTGTCATCCCCGCCCGCGGTCGCGGTGGCCCTGGTGTGCTGCTGGCCGGCTTGCCCGGAGGCCGGGCTGCCGATGCGGGGGGTCTTGCGGCGCTCCACGGGGATGCGGGCCGGCTGCGGCATGGTGGTGCGTGGTGCGGGACGGATGCCCTGCGCAGCCGGGGCGGCCAGGGCCATGCCATCGCGCACGGGCAGGCGGAACACGGCCACGGCCTGCACCAGTTGCTGCGCCTGCAGTTGCAGGCTTTGCGCGGCGGCGGCGCTTTCCTCGACCAGGGCGGCGTTCTGCTGCGTGACCTGGTCCATCTGGGCCACCGATTGGCCCAGCGAGCCCACGCCCGTGCTCTGTTCGCGGCTCGCAGCGCTGATTTCTCCCATGATGTCCGTCACGCGGCGGATCGAGTCCACGATCTCCTGCATGGTGTGGCCCGCCTGGTCCACCAGGGCGGAACCCTGCTCCACCTGGGTGACGCTGTCGGTGATCAGGGTCTTGATCTCCTTGGCGGCCTGCGCGCTGCGCTGGGCCAGGCTGCGCACTTCGCTGGCCACCACGGCAAAGCCCCGGCCCTGTTCACCGGCGCGGGCCGCTTCGACGGCGGCGTTGAGCGCCAGGATGTTGGTCTGGAAGGCGATCGAATCGATCACGCCGATGATGTCGACGATCTTCTTGCTGCTGTCGTTGATGCCCTTCATGGTGCCCACGACCTGGTTCACGACCTCACCACCCCTCACGGCCACTTCCGATGCCCCCACGGCCAGCTGGTTGGCCTGGCTGGCGTTGTCGGCGTTGTGGCGCACAGTGGTGCCCAGCTCCTCCATGGTGGCCGCCGTCTGCTGCAGGGCGCTGGCCTGCTCTTCGGTGCGCTGGCTCAGGTCGGTGTTGCCGGTGGCGATCTGGGTGGAGCCGGTGGCGATCGAGTCCGAAGCGCCGCGCACCTGGCCCACGATCTCGGCCAGGTTGGCCTGCATGGTGGCCAGCGATGCCAGCACGCTGCTGCCGTGAGCCGCAGCGGCCCCGGGCACCGGGCTCAGGTCGCCGCTGGCCACGCGCTGTGCGGCGTCGCCCAGCGCTGCGGGTTCTGCGCCCAGGGCACGCGCCAGGCTGCGGGTGATGAGCACGCCGGCAAGCGTCGCGGCCAGAAACGCCACCACACAGGCGGCCAGCAGCAGATTGCGCTGCAGGGCAAAGCGTGCGGCCGACTCGTCCACCATCTGCTGGGCGCGCTTTTCGGTCACGCGGCTGTACTCGCGCGTCTTGGCGATCAGTGCGGCCAGCAGGGGGCGGCATTCCTCGTTCATCTTGGCGATGGCTTCATCGCGTTTGCCGTTGAGGGCCAGGTCCACGATGGCCAGTGCCACGGGGCCGTACTTCGCCTCGATGGCATCGATCTCTTTCACCAGGGTGCGTGCCTGGTCGCTGGAATCGTCGGCGCCGGCGATCATGGCCTTGAGCTTGCCCAGGCGCTCCTGGACGTCCTGGTGCGCCTTGACCACTTCGGCCTTTTCCTCGGCGATCGCTTGCGGCGTGGTCACGAGCACCAGGTTGCGCGCGGCGATGGCGCGGCGGTCGACGGCGGTGCGCACGGTCTGGGCCACGTCGCCGCGTGCATTGATGCCCGTCACGTAGTGGTCGAAGGCGGTGTTGGCGTCCGACAGGGCCTTCCAGGACAGGCCCGAGACCAACAGCACGAGGATGGCGAGGCCCCCGAAAGCCGCGCCCAGCTTGGCGCGCACGGTCATGTTGCGGAAATTCATGCTTGTCTCTCGTTTTCGGTTACAGCGTGGTGCTCATGCCCGCGGGACATGGGCCGTGAGCAATCGGGGCAGGTCCAGCAGCAGCAGGGTGCGCTCCAGCCCCTCCTGCGTGGTGGAGGCCAGCCCGCTGACGTAGGGGGTGCTGCCCTGTTCGCCCAGGGAGGGCATCTGCCGGAAGTGGCCGGCCTCCAGCTCCACCACGTCCGACACCGAATCGACCACCAGGCCCACGGTCTGGCGGCCATCGGGGTTGGCCACCACGGTGACGGTGCCGGCATCGAAATGCGGCGCCAGCCCGAGGCAGGCGCGCAGGTCGATCACGGGAATGCTTGCGCCCCGCAGGTCGAAAACTCCCAGCACGTGGGGCGGTGAACCCGCGATGCGCGTGGGGGGCTCATAGAAGCGTATCTCCTGGATGCCCAGGATGCTCACGCCATACGACTCGGTGCCCAGGCGAAAGACCAGGTATTTGCCCGCTTTGTAGGCGGTGGCTGCGGCCCCGGGTGCTCCGGTGGGAGCGGGAGAGGCGGGACGGGATGGCATGACGCACTCCTTGTAAAGTGATCGAAATGATATTTCCGTCATTTTAATGATAAATATCATTTTTGCAACTTCAAGGACAATTGTTTGCTTTCGATCCGGTGCCATGGGAGACACAGGCGCAGGTCTGCAGGCTGCCGTTGCAGGGGGTGTTGGGGGAGGAAGGCGCGTGCCGCCAGCCTCTGGCGACAGCAGACTCAAGGGGGCAGATCCCCCGTGGCCGAGGGCTGGCTGCCTGGCAGCGCTGGTCTGCGCCCGGGGCAGGGGCCTACAGCGCCGCCGAAATCGTCTCGCTCGAACCCCGTGCCGGCAGCACGACGTGGAAAACGGAGCCGCGCCCGGGGGCGTTTTCGGCGTAGATCTGCCCGCCCATGGCTTCCACGATCCTTTGGCAGATCGCCAGGCCCAGGCCCGTGCCGCCCGAGCCGTCCTTGGTCTTGCTCGACTGGCGGAAGGCCTCGAAGATGCTTTGCAGCTCCCCGGGCGGTATGCCCGGGCCGTAGTCGCGCACGGCCAGGCGGATCTGGCCGATGCTGTCCACCCGGCCCAGCAACTGGATGGCCGATCCCTCGGGAGAGAAGCGGATGGCGTTGGCCAGGATGTTGCGCACCACCTGCTGAAAGCGCACCGGGTCCACCTTGGCGATGAGCGGTACCTCGCCCAGGCGCACGTCCAGGTGCAGCCGGCCCGGGGCCAGCAGCGGCTCGAGTTCGCGCAGCACGGGGCGGATCACGCCGCGCAGGTCCAGCCGCTCCAGGTGGAAGGTGCCGACGGTGCTCTCGATCTTGGCCACGTCCAGCAGGTCGTTGACCAGGTTGAGCATGCGCTCGCCCGAGCGGTGGATGTCCTCGAACATGCCGGACAGCCGCGCGTCGGCCTTTGCGCGCAGCAGGCCCAGCTCGGAAAAGCCGATGATGGACTGCAGCGGCGTGCGCAGCTCGTGGCTCATGTTGGCCACGAATTCCGATTTGGTGCGCGAGGCTTCCTCGGCCGCGTCGCGGGCCTCTTGCGTCACGCGCTCGGCCTCGCGGAAGTCGGTCACGTCCATCAGCGTGCACAGGATGCCGGTGGCTTCTCCCTGGGCGTTGAACACCACGGCCTTGGTCACGCGGGTGTCGCGCAGCGAGCAGTCGCCATGCAGGATGCGCGTCTCGAACTGCACCTGTCCCCCCTGTTGCAGCAGCATGCGGTCCGCACGGGCATGCACCATGGCCTCGTCGATGGGCAGAAAATCCTCCAGGCGCAGGCCGACCACGTGCTTGCGCTGGCGGCCCTGGTACTCTTCCCAGGCGCGGTTGACCAGCACGATGCGGCTGTCCATGTCGGTCAGCGAGATCGGCAGCGGGTTCATCTGCAGCATCAGGTCGCGGAACTCGAGCTGGTTTTGCAGGTTGCGCTGCGCCGCCCAGCGCTCGGTCACGTCCACCGCGCTGCCCGCGAAGCCCAGCACCCTGCCGTTCTCCAGCAGCGGCACCACGGCCACGTCGAACAGCAGGCGACGCCCTGTGCCCAGCTGGATCCTGGCCTGGCAGGTGCGCACGCCGCCTTGGCCGCCGCGCTCGAACAGCTGGGCCGCCTGGCTGCGGTCCTGTTCGTCCACCAGCTCTGGCAGCAGGCGGCCGATGGCGGCCGATTCGTTGCCGCCGCTCAAGGCCGCCCAGCGTGCATTGACGAAGGTGATCACGCTGTCCGCGTCGGTGCGGAAGATCAGCTCCTGCACACTGCGCATGAGAACGGCGAGCTCCCGCTCGCTGTGCGCGATGCGGGCCTGCGCCTGGTCGGCCAGCAGGCGCGCCGTCTCGCGCGCACGCAGGCTGCGCCAGGCCACCAGCGTGAGCAGCAGCAGCAGGGCGCTGGCGGCCGCGCCCACGTACAGGAAGCCGGTTGAATTGCGGAGCCAGCGGCTGGCGGAGACCGCGTGGCTCTCCTCCACCACCACGACCAGCGGCTGCGTGCGCGACGCGCGGAAGGCGACGATCTGCCTTGCGCCACCCATGCCGGCACCGACGTAGCTGGCATGCTCCACGCCGGGCAGGTAGTCGCGGAACACCGGCAGCGCTGCCAGATCGCGCCCCGCCAGGGCAATGCCCGAGCTGACCAGCACCTCGCCGTCATAGGAGGCGATGGCCGAGCCGAAGCCTTCTTCGCCCACTGCGAGCTGCTGCCGGTTGGCCAGCGAGTCCGGGTTGAGCAGGCCCACCAGCTGCAGCGGCCGGCCGGTATCGTCCGCATAGCCCCGCACCAGGGGAATGAAACCCAGGCCGCCGGGGGCGCCGAGGTCTGGCGCATCCCGGGCCAGGCTGGCCAGCCCGCGTCCGCGCAGAAAAGGGCCGATGGTGCTGCCGCCATTGGACGGCACGGGCCCCAGTTGCTCGACCTGGATCGCCAGTTCGGCTTCGCCTGCCAGGCTGCTGGCGATGACGCGGCCGCCGATGTCCACCACCGCAATGGCGCGCAGGTAGGGCGTGCCGGCCAGGGCCTGGCGCAGTGCCGTTTCGGTCTGGGCCGGTTCCTCCAGGGGTTTGCGCAGGGCGGCCGTCTCGGCCAACGCCCCGAGCGCAAAGATGCCGCCCTCCACGGTGCGCGTGGTCTGGTCCTCCAGCATGCGCGCCAGCAGTTCGGCCTTTTCCTGGTCCCAGCGCAAGGCGTTGGCCCGGTCGCCGAGCCCCACCAGCGTGGTGGCCACGGCCACCGCGACCGTGAGCAGCAGGCCGCTGGCCAGTGCCAGGGCGCTGACGCTGCGCCGCACCCGGGCCAGGGCGCGCAGCGCCTGCTGGAAGCGGGGCGGCGCCTGGGTGCCCATGTTCAGCGGATCACGATCTCGCGCAGGCCGTTGCGGCTGGCGGCGGCGTCGAGCCGGCCGTCGCGCTGGATGCGTGCCACGAAGTCGTCCAGGGCCTTGAGCCAGGCCTCATCCCCGGGCTTGACGGCATAGGCATAGGGCAGCACGTGCACAGGCTGGGGTGGCGCCACCAGCCGCGCCCAATCGGCGTTGTCCAGCAGGCGCCGGCTGTAGGGGTAGTCGGTCATGAACACGTCCACCCGGCCGCCTTCGAGCTCCCGCTCGCGCGTGGCGGGCGGTGTCACCGTGACCACCTTGGCGTGCTTGAGCAGCTCGGCCATGGCCGGCCCCATGAAGGTGCCCGCCTGCACGCCCACCAGCACACCGGGCTTGTCGATGTCGGACCACTGCCGCACCACGGGATTGCTCTTGGTCGTGATGCCATAGATCCCGCTGGCCAGGTAGGGCCGGGTGAACTTCAGGTGCTCCATGCGCTCGCGCGTCATGCCGATGGCGAACATGCCTGCATCGCAACGGTCCGCCTTCAGGTCCTGCACCAGGGTGGCGAAGGAGGATTCGACGTACTCCACCTTCATCTGCAGGTCCCGGCCCAGCTCGGCCGACAGATCGATGTCGATGCCGCTCAGCTGGCGTGTGCGCGGGTTGCGGAAGGTGACACCATAGTAGTCGGGCCAGATGCACACGCGCACACTGTGGCGCGCCTTCACCTGGTCCAGTACCGGGCCGGCATGGGCACTGGCGCCGAGCACCACGGCCAGCAGGGCGGCGCCAAGCAGCATGGCCTGGCGCAAGAGGGGGCTGCGCGGCGGGCGCGGGAGGCGGTGGGGCAGGGCACGCATCGATCCGTCAATCCGTCGGTGGTGGGGTGGGGCCGTGGGGTGCCCCGAGTATCGGCAATTCCACCGGAGCAGGCGAGGCTTGCATTGCCATCATGCCCGCCCGCGCCCTCACATGGCAGTTTCCAGCCGGTAGATGGAGGCCAGCACCTCGGCGGTGCGAAAGGGCTTGACCAGGTAGTCGTCTGCACCGGCTTGCTGGCCCCGCTGCCGGTCCTGCGCCTGGCCGAGCGCGCTCAGCATGATGACCTTGGCGTGCCGCAGGGCCGGGTCCGCCTTGATGAGGCGGCAGGCGTCCAGGCCGGAGCAGGGGCCCGGCATCATCACATCCATGAGCACGATGTCCGGGGCCAGTTCACGCGCCATCGCCAGGCCGGCGGCGCCATCGGCGGCTTCGTGGATCTCGAAATCGTCGAACTCCAGCGTCATGCGCAGCAGTTTGCGGATGTCGGCGTGGTCTTCGACGATCAGTACCTTTTTCATGCAGTGGCGGCTTGTGTGCCTGGTTCTTGGGAGGAGGTGGTGGTCCGCGCAGCGGTTTTTTGATGGAAGCTCATCAAAAAAATCATTTTTATCAAATATGGAGTGTAGTGCAAACAGTGAAAGCGTTAAACTGGTGAAGTCATGAAAAGTGAAACATCCCCGGAATCCGAGCCATCCGGCCAGGCGCATGTGAGCACCTTCGAGGCCGCTCGCATGCTGGGCCTGGCGGTGCGTTCGGTGCAGCTGATGGTGGATCGCAACGAGCTGCGTGCCTGGAAAACACCGGGCGGCCATCGGCGCATTTCGCGTGAATCGGTGGAGCAGTGGCTGCGTGGCCGGGCGGGCGGTGGCGCAGTGCCTGCCGGCAGCGAGTGGGGGGGGCTCACCGGGCCAGCACCCCTGGCTGTGGTGCCGCCGGCACCGCCCATGCCCCAGCCTGCGCCCACGCTGGCCCGCGACGGTGCTGCGCAGGTCCTGCTGATCGAGGATTCCATCCATTTCCAGAACCTCGTATCGCTGCTGGTGGAGCAGAACTTCCCCGGCGTGCAGCTGCATATCGCCAACGACGGCATCACGGGTTTGGCCATGTACGGCCAGATCCAGCCCGACGTGCTGATCGTGGACATCCTTTTGCCCGGCATCGATGGCGGGGCCCTGATCACCACGCTGCGTTCGCACCCGCAGTTCGCCAGGAGCCGCCTGATCGTCGTGACCTCGCTGGATGAGTCGCAACGCGCACCCTATGCGTTTGCGTTGCAGGGGGTGAACGTGATCCACAAGCCCCGCCTGGTGGCCGAGCTGCCGCCGCTGCTGGCCAGCGACCTCGGGCAGAAGGCCGTGGGGTGAGCGCGTGAAAGCGTTCCAGGTACCTGGCAAGCCGTCCATGGAGCTCCTGGCGTGAAGAACCGGCGCGTGCTCCTGGTCGAGGACGACGCCTCCATCTCGCGTTTCGTCGCCATGGCGGTCGAGGACCTGGAGGTGGACCTCGTGCCCTGCGCCGACGTGGCGTGCGCGCTGGCCGAGCTGCAGGCCAAGCCCGCCCGCCTGCTCATCACCGACCTGATGCTGCCCGGCCTGTCGGGCTTTGACCTGCTGCAGCGGCTGCAGGCCGACCCGGCCCTGCAGGGCGATGCCAAGGTGGCGATCTTCAGCGCCGGCATCAATGCCGCCGTGCTGGCCCAGCTGGAGGCGCTGCCCGTGTGGCGCGTGCTGCGCAAGCCGGCCTCCGTGGTGCAGTTGCAGGCCTGTGTGCAGGATGCCCTGGCGGATGCCGAACCGCCTGCGCCGCCGCAGGCCCCCGCCATGCCGGACGATGGCGACGTCGTCACCACCTACTTCGCCGGCAATACGGCGTTGTTCCACGCCTACCGCGCCAAGTGCCGGGTGCAGTTGCCACACGACCTGCAGGCCGGTGATGCGGCGCTGGACCTGGGCGACCTCGCGGCCCTGCAGCGCCTGTCGCACAGCTTGGCCACGGTGTTGCGCACCCTGGGATGGAGCGCCGACAGCGTGTTGGCCAAGCAGATTGAAGCGGCCGCGGGCGCAGGCGACCCGGTGGCGGCCCGGCAGGCCTGGGACCGGCTGCGCCCACGCCTGCTGCAGGTGTAGATGCCCTGCAGGGTGCGCGGGCGCGGCGTGCTCACCAAGCTGTGGGACACGCGGGGTCTTTGCCAAGCCTTTCCGTTCCTCCGGCATCCTTGGCAGGCTGGTACTGGCGCGGCGACCCAGCGCTTTCAGCGGGGCAAGACCGACAAGCTCGAATCCACCATCAAGTCGCGGCGCCAGATCAAAAAGGCCATCCGTGTGCTGGTGGACTACCAGCGCATGACCGAGGCCCAGGCCTACGAGCACATGCGCGAGCGCGCCACCGGCCTGCGCGTGACGGTGGCCGAGGTGGCCGCCATGCTGCTGGAGACCCACGAGGCCATGGAGAAGCTGGGCTTCGGCGCGGCCAAGCCTGCCGGCAAGCCCAGGTAGGCCTGGCCCCGGTCAGCCGATGGTCATCAGGCTGGCATTGCCCCCGGCGGCCGCCGTGTTCACGCTCAGCGCGCGCTCGTTCAGCAGGCGCTCCAGGGGCACATCGGTGCTGCCCGGGTGCACCGCAGTGACGGCGACGATGGGGCCGGGGCGGCGCGCCAGTTGCTCGCAGGTGCTGCGCAGCGCCTCGCTGCTGCCGTGGTGCAGCACGGCCGCCAGTTCGATGCCGCCATCCGTGAGCGCATTGCCCTTGGTCGCGATGCGCGCCTGCACCTCGGCGGGCAGGGCAGTGCGCAGGGCGGTGTCGGCGTCGCTCCACACGGCCTTGCCCCCGCTGGCCAGCACGGCGGCCAGTTGGGTCAGCAGGTCGTCTTCGGCGCTGGCGACGCACAGCACCGTGGCGCGCGGCTGCAGGCTGTAGACATTGCGCTCGCCCGTGGGGCCGGGCAGGGTGCGTGCCGTGCCGCTCTGGCTTTCGCTGGCAAAGCGGCGGCAGGTGGCGGCGAGCGCCGCCTTGTTTTCCATCTGCGCCCAGCGCTCCAGCGCGCGCAGCGGCGCCAGCAGGCCATCGCGCGCGGCCATGTCGGGCGGGGCGGCGCGGTCCGCCGCCGCAAAGGTCTGGGCCAGCGCGTTGGCCGGGCGCTCGGCCAGCAGGCGCAGCAGGTACAGGGGGCCGCCGGCCTTGGGGCCCGTGCCCGACAGGCCTTCGCCGCCGAAGGGCTGCACGCCCACCACGGCACCCACCATGTTGCGGTTGACGTAGACGTTGCCGGCATGCGCGCGGTCCACGACGCGGGCGATGGTCTCGTCGATGCGGGTGTGCACGCCCTGGGTCAGACCGTAGCCGGTGGCGTTGATCTGGTCGAGCAGTTGGTCCAGGTCCTTGCGCGCATAGCGCACCAGGTGCAGCACGGGGCCGAAGACCTCGCGCTGCAGCTCGCCGATGTGCTTGAGCTCGATCAGCGTGGGCGGCACGAAGGTACCTTCTGCAACCTGGGTGGCATCGCTGCGGCAGTGCTGGAACACGCGGTGGCCGCGCTGCTTGAGGGCCTCGATGTGCTTTTGGATGCCGGCCCGGGCCTCGGCGTCGATCACCGGGCCCACGTCCACGGCGAGGGCGCCGGGGTTGCCCATGCGCAGCTCGCCCATGGCACCCTGGAGCATCTCGACCACGCGGTCGGCGGCATCCTCCTGCACGCACAGCACGCGCAGGGCCGAGCAGCGCTGGCCCGCGCTGTCGAAGGCCGAGGAGACGGCGTCGGTGACCACCTGCTCCACCAGGGCCGAGGAGTCCACGATCATGGCGTTCTGCCCGCCCGTTTCGGCAATCAGCGGGATGGGGCGGCCGGCCGCGTCGAGCCGGCCGGCGATGGTCTTTTGCAGGATGCGCGCGACTTCGGTGGACCCGGTGAACATGACACCCATGACGCGCGCATCGCCGATCAGGCGTGCGCCCACGGTCTCGCCCTGGCCGGGCAGCAACTGCACCGCGGCGCGCGGCACGCCCGCGCGCCAGAGCAGGCGCACGGCTTCGGCGGCGACCAGCGGGGTCTGCTCGGCCGGCTTGGCCAGCACCGGGTTGCCGGCGGCCAGTGCCGCCGCCACCTGGCCCATGAAGATGGCCAGCGGAAAGTTCCAGGGGCTGATGCAGGCCACGGGGCCCAGCGGGATGTGCGTGCTGTTGTCGAAGGTGGTTTCGACCTGGGCCGCGTAGTAGCGCAGGAAGTCCACCGCCTCGCGCACCTCGGCGATGGCGTTGCTGGCGCTCTTGCCGGCCTCGCGCATCAACAGGCCCATCAGCGGCTGCATGCGGTCTTCGAGCAGGTCGGCCGTGCGCTGCAAGGTGGCGGCACGCTCGGTGGGGGCGATCGCGGCCCAGGCGGGGGCCGCCTGTTGGGCGTTCTTCAGGGCCAGGTCCACGTCGTCGGCCGTGGCCTCCTGCACCTGGCCGACCACATCGCGCAGGTCGGCGGGGTTGCGCACCGGGGCCGTGGGGCCGGTGGGGGCATCGGCGGCCAGCAGGGGGCCGGCCTTCCACTCGTGCAGCGCACTGGCCTGCAAGGTGGCTGTCAGCTGTGCCAGCACGGCGTCGCTCGCAATGTCCAGGCCCTGCGAATTGGCGCGGCCGCTGCCGTACAGGCCCTCCGGCAGCGCAATGCGCGGGTGCGGCAGGCCGGCCCGGCCTTCGCGCGCGGCGGCTTCGTCCACCACCTGCACGGGGCTGCGCACCAGCTCGGCCAGGGGGATGGTCTCGTCGGCGATGCGGTTCACGAACGAGGTGTTGGCGCCGTTTTCCAGCAGGCGACGCACCAGGTAGGCCAGCAGCGTCTCGTGCGTGCCCACCGGGGCGTAGATGCGGCAGGGCCGGCCCAGCTTGCCGGCGGTGACAGCGCCCACTACCTGCTCGTACAGCGGCTCGCCCATGCCGTGCAGGCACTGGAATTCGTACTGGCCCGCGTAGTAGTTGCTGCCCGCCAGCTGGTAGATGGTGGCCAGGGTCTCGGCGTTGTGCGTGGCGAACTGCGGGTACACGGCCTCGGGGGCGGCCAGCAGCTTGCGCGCGCAGGCCACATAGGAGATGTCGGTGTGCACCTTGCGCGTGTAGACCGGGTAGCCCGCCAGGCCGTCGATCTGGGCACGCTTGATCTCGCTGTCCCAGTAGGCGCCCTTGACCAGGCGCACCATGAGGCGGCGGCGCGTGCGCCGGGCCAGGTCGATCACGAAGTCGATCACGTAGGGGCAGCGCTTCTGGTAGGCCTGGATCACGAAGCCGATGCCGTTCCAGCCGGCCAGGCTCTGGGCGTGGCACAGGCGCTCCAGCAGGTCCAGCGAAATCTCCAGCCGGTCGGCCTCCTCGGCGTCGATGTTGATGCCGATGTCGTAGCTTCTGGCCAGTTCGGTCAGGCGCAGCACCAGGGGGTAGAGCTCGTCCATCACGCGGCTGAACTGGGCGCGGCTGTAGCGTGGGTGCAGGGCTGACAGCTTGATCGAGATGCCCGGGCCTTCGTAGATGCCGCGCCCGGCCGAGGCCTTGCCGATGGCGTGGATGGCCTGCTCGTAGGAGGCGTAGTAGCGCTCGGCGTCGGCCGTGGTCAGGGCCGCCTCGCCCAGCATGTCGTAGGAATAGCGAAAGCCCTCGGCCTCCATGCGCCGCGCGTTGGAAAGCGCCTCGGCAATGGTCTCGCCGGTCACGAACTGCTCGCCCATCATGCGCATGGCCATGTCCACGCCCTTGCGGATCAGCGGCTCGCCGCCCCGGCCGATGAGCCGGCCCAGCGACGCGCCCAGGCTGCCCTCGCTGTGCGTGGCCACCAGCTTGCCGGTGATGAGCAGGCCCCAGGTGGCGGCGTTGACGAAGAGCGAAGGGCTCTTGCCCAGGTGGGGCTCCCACTGGCCGTTGCTGATCTTGTCGCGGATCAGCGCGTCGCGCGTGGCCTTGTCGGGAATGCGCAGCAAGGCCTCGGCCAGGCACATCAGGGCCACACCTTCCTGCGAGGACAGCGAGAACTCCTGCAGCAGGCCCTGCACCAGGCCCGCACGCCCGGTGCCTGCCTTGCGCTCGCGCAGCGCGCCGGCAATGCGCAGCGCCAGTTGCTGCGCGGCGGCGGCCACGTCCTGCGGCACGCGGGTCTGTTCCAGCAGTGGCGCCAGGGCCTCGGGCTCGGGGCGGCGGCAGGCGGCGGTGATGGCGGCGCGCAGCGGGCTGGCCAGCGGGGTGCGCGGGGCGAAGTCGGCAAAGGCGGCGGTGGAGGTCATGGCAGCGGGATCTCTCTGGTAAGGATTCGGGTCCGGCAACCGCCGGGCCCACTGCAATGGATCATCTCTGGACTTTTGTTGAATAAATGTTCGAAAATCGCCAGATTCAACGAATTATTCACTGAGGCTCATGAGCAACGAAGCCGATCTGGACCGTATCGATCGCCGAATTCTGTCAATCCTGCAGGAAGACGGGCGCATTGCCAACCTCAAGCTGGCCGAGGCCGTGGCCCTGTCGCCCACGGCGGTGCTGGCACGCGTGCAGCGGCTCACGCGCGACGGCTTCATCCTGGGCTATGAGGCACGGCTGAACCCTCTCAAGCTCGGCGCGGGCATGCTGGTCTTTGTGGAAGTGCTGCTGGACCGCACCACGCCCAATGTGTTCGACCAGTTCAAGGCCGCTGTGCAGGTGCATCCCGAGATCATGGAATGCCATATGGTGGCGGGGGGATTCGACTACCTGCTCAAGACCCGCTCGGCGGACATGAATGCCTACCGGGTGTTTGCGGGCGACGTGCTGTGGCAGCTGCCGGGCGTGCGCGAGACACGCACCTATGCGGTGATGGAAGAGGTCAAGCACACCAACCACCTCGTGCTGCGATAGACGCCAGATAGGCACGCGCGCAACGCTTGCATTGGCGAGTGCGATGCAAGCCCGCATAATGGAACCAGTACCCGAAAATTGCAGGAGGAGTTCCCATGTCCGCATTCAAATACGCCGCAGCCGCCTTGGTGGCTGCCTGCTTTGGCCAGTCTGCCTCCGCCGCCTGCTACGTGGTCTACAGCCCGGCCAAGGAAATCATCTACCGTTCGCCCGAGCCGCCGGTGGACATGTCCTACCAGATCCACGAGGTCCTGCCCCGTGTGGCCCCCGGCAGCACCCTGGTGTTCACGCTGGACAACCATGGTTGCGACCTGCGCATCAACGAACTGCCCCGTTTCGCTCCTGCCAGCATGACCGGCCCCGGCGGCCGCCGCGCACCGCGCGCCGACCGCGGCTGATTGCGCTGGCCTCCCCTGCCGCCTGCAAGGGGCGGCGGGCAGGTTCGCGGCCTCTGAGACAATCGGGGGATGAGCGAACCCAAAGAACTGTCCCCCTCGTATGAACCCGCCCAGCAGGAAGCGGGAGAACTGCCGGAAGGCTGGCTGTCCGTGCAGGCCCTGGATCTTGACGCCCAGGGCGTGGCCCGCAAACCCGATGGCAAGGTGGTCTTCATCGATGGCGCACTGCCCTTCGAATACGTCAGCGCCAACACCCACCGCAAGAAGAACAACTGGGAGCAGGCCAGCCTGACGGCGATCCACCGCGAATCGTCGCAGCGCGTGCGCCCGGGCTGCCAGCATTTCGGCCTGCATGCGGGGGCCTGCGGCGGCTGCAAGATGCAGCACCTGCATGTGGGCGGCCAGGTGGCTGTCAAGCAGCGCGTGCTGGAGGACAACCTCTGGCACCTGGGCAAGGTCCGGCCGCAGACGGTGCTGCGCCCCATCGAAGGGCCGGCCTGGGGCTACCGCTACCGCGCGCGCCTGTCGGTGCGCCATGTGATCAAGAAGAGCACGGTGCTGGTGGGCTTCCACGAGCGCAAGAGCCGCTATGTGGCGGACATGGTGACCTGCCCCGTGCTGCCCCCGCATGTCGATGCCATGCTGATGCCCATGCGCGCGCTGATCGCCTCCATGGACGCGCGCGACACCTGCCCGCAGATCGAACTGGCCTGCGGCGACAGCGTGACCGCGCTGGTGCTGCGCCACCTGGAGCCGCTGAGCGCCGCCGACATAGGGCGCCTGCACGCCTTCGCGGCCGAGCACCAGGTGCAGTGGTGGCTGCAGCCCAAGGGCCCGGACACGGTGAAACTGATGGAAGAGGGCGGGGAGCAACTGTCCTATGGGCTGCCGGACTTCGGCATCACCATGCCCTTCAAGCCCACCGACTTCACGCAGGTCAACCCGCACATCAACCGCGTGCTGGTCACGCGTGCGCTGCGCCTGCTGGACGTGCAAAAGCACGAGCGCGTGATCGACTGGTTCTGCGGCCTGGGCAACTTCACGCTGCCCCTGGCCACACAGGGCCGCGAGGTGCTGGGCATCGAGGGCAGCGAGACCCTGGTGGCGCGCTCGCGCGAGAACTACCGGCTCAACCAGCGCCTGGTGGCCGAGGGCGGCAAGGCGCTGGCGCCCACCGATTTCGTGGCGCGCAACCTGTTCGACATGACACCCGAGATGCTGATCGCCGATGGCTCGGCCGAGAAATGGCTGGTGGACCCGCCGCGCGAAGGCGCCTTCGCGCTGGCCAAGGCGCTGGCGGACATCGAGCAGGCGCGCATCGGTGCCGAAGGGGCGGCTCCGCTGCCTCCAGGGGCCGAGAAGTGGACCCCGCCCAAGCGCATCGTCTACGTGAGCTGCAACCCCGCCACGCTGGCGCGCGATGCGGGCCTGCTGGTACACCTGGGCGGCTACCGCTGCACGGCGGCGGGCATGGTCAACATGTTCCCGCACACGGCGCACGTGGAGAGCATGGCGGTGTTCGAACGGGATTGAGGCCCGGGTTCATCTCCGCGCAAAAAAAAGGGGCCTCGGGCCCCTTTCTTTTGCGGTTTCAATGCTCGGCGGGGGCGGATGCCCGTGGCGCCGCGCGCTTGGGCGGCGGCTCAGCCGGCCTGGCCACCACCGCAGGCGTGCCCTCGATCTTGTTCTCGCGCATGTACTGGTCCATCTCCTTCCAGCCATCGAACACCGCGGCCTTGGGGGCCTTGGGGTTGAGGGTGTAGCAGTCTTCCACCCCGCGCAGCGCGTGGCGGCAGGCCCCGCCGATGGCCTTGGCCTCGGTGTCCTTCAGCTGAGCTTCGTTCAGTCCCAGCCTGGCAGTGACCTGGTCGCACCCGGCCAGTGAAAGCAGGGCGGCGGACAGAGCGAGCAGGCGCAGGGCGGAGCGGATGTTGAAGGAATCGATGGGGTGCATGTATCTTCATTATCGGCATCGGGTCGCCGGGGTTGAGGGTTGACCATTGTGCGAGGTCAACAAAAAGGCTCCCGAAGGAGCCTTTGTGCAGGGAGCGGGGCGATGTCAGTCGCGCTCGCCGCCCATGATGCCCAAGAGGGCCAGCAGGCTCTGGAACACGTTGAAGATGTCCAGGTACAGGGCCAGGGTGGCGCTGATGTAGTTGGTTTCACCGCCGTCCAGGATCTGCTTGAGGTCGTACAGCATGTAGGCGCTGAAGATACCGATGGCCGCCATGGAGATGGCCATCATGCCGGCCGTGGAGCCCACGAAGACGTTGATGATGGCGCCGACCATGAGCACCAGGGCGCCCACCATGAGCCATTTGCCCATGCCCGAGAGGTCGCGCTTGATCACGCTGGCCAGGCTGGCCATCACGAAGAACACGCCTGCCGTGCCGGCGAAGGCCGTCATCACCAATTCGGTGCCGTTCTTGAAGCCCAGCACCATGCCGATCAGGCGCGAGAGCATCAGGCCCATGAAGAAGGTGAAGGCCAGCAGCACGGGCACACCGGCGGCCGAGTGCTTGGTCTTTTCGATCGCGTACATGAAGGCGAACGCGCCGCCCAGGAACACGATCAGGCCCACGCCGCCGCGCAACGACTGCGTGATGCCCGTGGCGACGCCGATCCAGGCGCCCAGCACGGTGGGGATCATGCTCAGTGCGAGCAGCCAATAGGTATTGCGCAGCACCTTGTGGCGCTCTTCCTGCGAAATGCCATAGCCCGCCGACGGGTTCAGGGTGGTGACTTGGTCATTCATCTGTGTCTCTCCTTGTGCCTGCACGGTACAGGCCTGGACAAATTCTAGGTGGAGGCGTTCTCGCCAATGGCAATACCCGCACCGGCCAACGGGCTTGAGGTGGGAGGTATTGGGGGGCGGGGAGAGGGATTGCGCTGTCCCTGGTCACTATTCTTTCGCCCCAGGCAGGCTTGGTGGTGCCCGCGGGAGCCGCTATGCTTGCCGGTTTCCATCCCTTGGGGGGCGCGCTCGCACCCCCTCCAACCTCGCACCGCATCCATGAAGACCAAGCACGAACTCGAACTGGCCGACGTCAAGGCCATTGCCGCTGCCGCCGAAGCCGAAGCCCTGAAGAATAACTGGGCCGTGACCATCGCCATCGTGGACGATGGCGGCCACCTGCTGTGGCTGCAGCGCCTGGATGGCGCCGCTGCCGTGTCCTCGCACATCGCCCCCTCCAAGGCCCGTACGGCCGCCCTGGGCCGCCGCGACAGCAAGGTCTATGAAGACATCGTGAACGGCGGGCGCACTGCGTTCCTGAGCGCCCCCACCATCGACGGCCTGCTCGAAGGCGGCGTGGCCATCCTCAAGGACGGCCAGTGCCTGGGCGCCGTGGGTGTGAGCGGCGTGAAGTCGACCGAAGACGCGCAGATCGCGCGCGCCGGCATCGCTGCCATCGGCCTGTGAGCCCTGGCATGCCCTGCGGCATGCAGCATCCATGAAAAAAACCGGCCTTGGCCGGTTTTTTCGTTGGGGGACGCCAGGTATCAGGCGGTGGCGTCCGCCATGGGGTGGGGCAGGGCGTTGCCGCTGCCGCTGGGCGCAGGAGAAGGGTTGGGTACGGGGGCCTGGACGGGCGCCGCGGGCCGGCGCACGGGGTTGCGCAGGGCGACCAGGCCCTTGCGCTCCAGGTCGATGCGCGGGGCGCTGGGCTGGCCCTTGAAGTCCAGCCACTGGTGGTTCTCGTAGTCGTAGAGCTTGCAGGTGCGCATGGTGCGCAGCAAGGTACGCACCGAGGCCTTCTCGATCACCAGCTTGTGGCCGACCAGCTCGTTCATGCGCTTTTGTGCGGCCAGCAGGTGGTAGGACGGGATCCCGGCGTGTGCGTGGTGCGCCGCGTGGTTGTAGACGTTGTTGACCACCTTGGAGAACCAGTCGGGCAGCACCCAGACCACGGAGCAGACTTCGGGGCTGTGGCGGTTGCTGCGCAGGTCGTCGCTCTTGAACCAGGGAATGTCGGGGTGGGTGTGCATGATGTACAGCGAGGTGCTGCTCAGGAACATCAGCGTGAACAGTGGCAGCACCCAGCCCAGCAGCACGGCCTGCAGGGCGGTGATGGGCGCAAAGGCGGGCGCGCACAGCAGGAAGGCCACATAGCTGCCGTGGTAGGCCAGCAGCAGGGCCGAGTATTTGCGCGACTCGGGCACCTGGTCCTTGGGCGTGCGCACATTGGGGTAGACGCGGGTCGGGAACCAGTGGATCGCAAAGTACAGCCACAGGCCGATGCCCAGGGGTGCGCGGTAGATGTGCTCCAGCACCTTCTTGTGCCAGGGCAGCGCGTCGTAGCCGGCCTTGGAATAGGGCGTGTAGTAGTCGAAATGGTCGCCGTTGGTGTAGGGGTGGTGCACCTTGTTGTGGTCGTGCGACCACATGCGGTAGTTGTGCGTGGCGGGCACGCCGGCCAGCAGGGCCAGCACCCAGTTCAGGCGCTTGGAGCGGGCCAGGGTGCCGTGGGCGGCATCGTGCGCCAGGGTGTAGAACGAGGACAGGCGAAAGCCCGCCATCAGCGCGGCCACGACCTTGAGCCACATCGGCTCGGCCAGCAGCACGGTGGCGATGAAGGCCCAGTACAGCACATGGTCGCGCAGCACCAGGGTCACGCCCTTCTTGTCGCTGGGGTTGGCGAAAGCCGACAGTTCCTGCAGCAGCTGGGCTTTGGAAATCTCGGGCCGGGCGGTGGAAGGCTGGGTCATGGGCTGTGCACAGGGTGGGCAGATGGCCTCTTTGCGTGGCACTTCCGGCATGTGGCAGGCGTTTGGATGGGGCCTGGCGGGCGGTGCCTGCAAAGGGGAGAAACGTCAAGAAGTGTTTCACACCGGACCCGCCATCCTGGGGGCGAACAGCGGGGTGAAATCCGGCCATTTCGGGCGTTTGCCTGGAATGCCGCGCGCCAAAGAAAAACGGCCCCGAAGGGGCCGTTTGGGGCAAGCGCCCCGGTGAGGGGGCTTGCCTGAGGGAGGCAGGTACCGTGGAAAAAAGGCCTGGCTACGCGGGTCAATCAAGCCCGTTGGCTGGCAAAAACGACCCTTGCGGACTGTGTGCCCGGGAGTCGCCCCACGATGAAACCTGGAAAAGAAGGGCTCTTGCTTACTTGGTGAGGATCAGCTTGCCGAGCTTGGTGGCCTGCAGGCGGTACACCGACCCGTTGTGGCTGATGGCCACGGCCTTCTGGCCTTGCAGCAGGTCATTGCTGTCCACGGCAACCGTTGCGTCCACGCCGGGGGTGCCTTGCTGCGGCTGCAGGGAGTCTGCAGAGGCGGGGCGCAGGAGCGTGGCGGCAGTCAGGGTGGCTTGCATGGGAGAGGTTCCTGGTGCGTTGAATTCTGTACGGTTCGCTAATGATAGTGATTCGCAATTACTGGTCAAGCAATTTCTGCAGGAACCGGTGAGAATCTTTGCTGCGGCAGGCCGGGCGGCTGCCGAGGGCCGCACGGACACCGCAGGCACCACGCAAAACAGGCCCGAAGGCCTGTCGTTGCGTGGCGGTCGCGGCCGGCGCCTTGCGGCGCCGCAGGCGCGTCGCTTACTGTGGATCGGTCACGAAGCCGATCTTGCGCACACCGGCGCGCTGGGCGCTGGCCATGGCCTGGGCCACGCGCTCGTAGCGCACTTCCTTGTCGCCGCGGATGTGCAGGTCCGGCTGGGGCTGCTTGGCAGCCTCGGCCTGCAGGCGCGGGAAGAGCTCCTCGTCCGTCACCTGCGACTCGTTCCAGTAGTACTTGCCGTCAGCCGACACCGACAGGCGCACGGTTTCGGGCTTTACGTCCTCGGGCTGGTTGGTGGCGCGGGGCAGGTCCACGTTCACCGAGTGCTTCATGACGGGCACGGTGATGATGAAGATGATGAGCAGCACCAGCATGACGTCCACCAGCGGCGTCATGTTGATTTCGTTCATCACGTCATCGGCTTCGTCTTGGGTTCCGAAGGCCATGGCTTAGCTGCCTTTCTTGATGGGCAGCACCTTGCCTTGTTCGCCACCAGCGGACACGCGGGCACCGGTCACGAAGTAGGCGTGCAGGTCGTGGGCGAAGCTGTTGAGGCCGCCCAGGATGGACTTGTTGCCGCGCACCAGGGCGTTGTAGCCGAGCACGGCCGGGATGGCCACGGCCAGGCCCAGTGCGGTCATGATCAGGGCTTCGCCGATGGGGCCGGCCACCTTGTCGATGGTGGACTGGCCCGAGGTGCCGATGGCGACCAGCGCATGGTAGATGCCCCACACGGTGCCGAACAGGCCGATGAAGGGGGCGGTGGAGCCGACCGACGCCAGGATGGCCAGGCCCGATTGCAGGCGCGCCGTGAATTCGTCGATGCAGTTGCGCAGGCAGCGCGTGACCCAGTCGCTCACGTCCAGGCTGTCGTGCAGGTGGGCCTTGGTGTTGCGGTGGTGGGCCGTGGCTTCACGGCCTTCCAGCGCCAGGTGGCGGAAGGGATTGGTGTTGTCATTGCCCAGCTTGGACAGGCCGGCCGCGAAGTCCTCGCTGTGCCAGAAGTCCTGGGCGGCGCGGCTGTGCTTCTTGAACTTCACGATGTCCAGCGCCTTGATGATGATGACGATCCACGAGGCCAGGGACATGGCCAGCAGGATGACGGCCACTGCGCGGGTGACAAAGTCGCCCTGGATCCATACGTTGGCGATGCCGAATTGCGATTCCATGAGAACTCCTGATGATTATTCGAGAACAAAATTGACGGGTACCAGGTTCCACATGGTCTCTGGCACGCCATTGCGCTTGCCGGGCACGAAGCGCCAGCGCATGACGGCTTCCTGGGCCTGGCGGTCCAGGCGTTCGAAGCCGCTGGACTTGTTGATCTCCACCTTCTGCGGCGAGCCATCGGTGCCGATGAGCACGCGCAGGATGACCTTGCCCTGCTCGCCCATGCGCTTGCTGATGGCGGGGTAGCTGGGCTTGGGGTTGTTCAGGTAGGCGGCGTCGCTCGAGGGCAGCTCGATCTTGGGCGGGGCCGGGGGCGCGGGCGGTGCCGGTGGCGGCGCTTCCACCGCCACGGGCGCGGCGATGGGCGGGGCCGGGGGCTGCGGCGTGGTCACGCCCGTGGGGGCATTGGGGGCCGGTGTCGGGTCGGGAATGGCCACCGGCATGGGGGCCGGCTTGGGGGCCTTGACCTGCTGCGGTGCGGGTTTGGGCGGTGGCGGCGCGGGCTTGGGTGGTGGCGGTTCCACCTTGGGCGCAGGTGGCGCGATGAACTCGCTGAGCAGCTCCGCCGGCACGATGACTTCCGCCGCGCGGCGCAGCAGGCCCGATTGCAGCGCCCAGATGCCCGCCACATGCAGCAGCACGACGGAACCTACGATCACGGTATTGCGACTGACGCCCCCGGGAGGGGCAAAACGATCAGGGTGAGACATAAGTGTGATGGCGGCTGCCGCCGCTTGCGCGGCAAACGGCACAGGCCTGTGAGACCTTGATTATTTGCGGAAGATCCACCAGGCCGAGCCTGCGACGAGGATCAGGCTGCCGGCGAGTGTAGAGAGGAGTTCCATGCCTTGCTTTCCGTGATGGAGCTGGCAAGCTGGATCGTCTGGGACGCTGCCTCGTTGTGCAAGGCGGCGATGGGACCCGAGGCGCTGCACTGGGCCACCACGTCGCGGGCGCAGCTTTCGCAGCATCCACATTGGGTTGCAACGCCCAGTTCGAACTGGATTTCATCAAAGCTCATGCCTGCACGGGCGTGGCGGGCGATTTCGCGGTCAGAAATCCGGCGGCAAACACAGACGATCATGGCGGCAGGCAGTGGTGGCTGGCTGGTAGAAGATGGCTGATTATAAATGCGAATTTTTCGCATTTGCAACAAATCATTCCTGGCGAGAGGGGAAAACCCGATTGCCGCCCTAGCGGCCGGCGTCCAGCAAGGCCGGAGAGGCATCCGCCAGTGTGGCGCAGCCGGTGAGTGCCATGGCGATTTCCAGCTCGTCGCGCAGCAGGCGCAGCACATGGGCCACGCCGGCGGCGCCGGCGTTGGCCAGGCCCCAGACCACGGGGCGGCCGACCAGCACGGCCGAGGCCCCGAGCGCCATGGCCTTGAGCACGTCGGTGCCGCGGCGGATGCCGCCGTCCACCAGCACGGGCAGGCGGCCTTCCACGGCCTGCACGATGCGTGGCAGCGCCGTGGCCGTGGCGGGAGCGGTGTCCAGCGTGCGGCCCCCGTGGTTGGACACCACCAGGCCCGCGACCTGCAGGCCGGCCGCCTGGCGGGCATCGGCCGGGTGGAGCACACCCTTGAGCAGCACCGGCAGGCGGGTGATGGATTGCAGCCAGGCCACGTCGTCCCAGGTGGGGGCCTGGTGCAGCAGGGCGTCGAACAGGGCGCTCTGGCCGGGTTGCAGGGCCACGCGCGGGGCGGGCGGGAGCTGCGCCAGGTTCACGGCCGTGATGCCGGGGGGCAGGTGAAAGCCCGCGCGGCGCTCCCGGTCGCGCGCGCCGCTGGAGGGCGCATCGACGGTCAGCACCAGGGCCTCGTAGCCTGCGGCTTCGGCACGCTCCACCAGGGCGCGGGTGAAGCCCCGGTCGTGCTGCAGGTAGAGCTGGAACCACAGAGGGCCGCGCCCGGCGTCGTTCAGTATGGCCTGGGCGATGGTTTCCAGGGGCAAGGTGGCCTGGGTGCTCAGCACCAGCCCGGCGCCCAGCGCGGCGGCTGCGTAGGCCGTGGCCAGCTCGCCATCGCCGTGGGCCATGCGCTGGAAGGCCACGGGTGCCAGCAGCACGGGGTGGGCCAGCGTGCGGCCCAGAAGCTGTACCCGGGTGTGGCCGCCGGCCAGGGGGCGCAGCACGCGCGGCCACAGCGGCAGGGCGTCCCAGGCGCTGCGGTTGGCGCGCAGCGTGATCTCGTCGGCCGCGCCGCCGGAAAAGTAGGCCCAGGCGTTGTTGTCGAGCTGGCTGCGCGCATGGCGCTCGTGGTCGTCGAGGGTGACGATGTGCGCCGGGATTGGCTGCAGCGCAGGGGTGTCGGGGGAGGGGGGCGGCATGGGCAGGTGCCTGCGGAATAGCGGCTACACGTCGGCCCACATGCGCAGCAGGTTGTGGTACGAACCTGTCAGGCCCACGATGGCGCCCGAGGTCTCGCCCACGCTGCCGCGCAGCTGCGTCAGGTGCTGGTCCATGTCGAACAGCAGGCGGCGCTGCTCGTCGCTGCGCACCATGCTCTGCACCCAGAAGAAACCGGCCAGGCGCTGGCCGCGCGTGACCGGCTCCACGCGGTGCACGCTGGTACCGGGGTAGACCACCATGTCGCCTGCTGCGTACTTTGCGCGCTGGGGGCCATGGGTGTCTTCGATGACGAGCTCACCCCCGTCATAGTCTTCGGGGGCACTCAGAAAGACGGTGCACGAAATGTCCGTGCGCACGCGGCCCTTGCCGTCGGGCAGGAAGCGCACGGCACTGTCCACATGGTTGCCGAAGGCATTGGTGGCCCCGCCATAGCGGTTGAACATGGGGGGCGAAATGGTCTTGGGCAGGGCGGCTGAGAAGAACAGCGGGCTGCGCTCCAGCCCGCGCAGCAGGATCTGGCGCAGGGCCTGCGCCGCCTCGCACTGCTCGGGCAGTTGCTCGTTGTTCTTGGCCTGTGCCGCCTGCGGCCCGGCCGAGACACGCCCATCGTGCCATGGCGCATCGCGAAGCAGCTCCTGAGCGCCGCGCAGTTCGTCGGCGCTCAGGAGGTTCGGAATGTGCAGCAGCATAGTGGGTGTGGGTGGCTCGGGATGGGCCGATGGCAGGGCTTAGAAGCGCGTGCCCACCGTCAGGCGGATATTGCGCGGCTCACCCAGCGTGACGAAACCGGGGTACAGCTGGTCGCCGTAGCTGCGGTTGGCCACGTTGTTGATGTTGAGCTTGGCGTACACGCTTTCGGTGAAGTTGTACTGGGCCATCAGGTCCATGGCCACATAGCCTTGCGCATAGGCGGTTGCCGAGGCCGCGCCCGTGGTACCGGCCACGGGACGGTTCTCGCTCACGCCGCGCACGCCGCCTGCCACACGCAGCTTGGGCGTGGCCTGGTAGCCGAGCCAGACGCTGGCGCTGTGCTTGGGCGTCAGGCCCACGCGCTGGCCGACGGTGTTGGCCGCGGCGCTACCGGTCTTGTCGATGGTGGCCACCGGAATCCAGGTGTAGGAGGCGTAGATGTCCCATTGGGGATTGATGCGGCCGACCACGTCGAGTTCCAGGCCTGAGGCATGGCGCTTGCCGTTGAGCAGGTAGGCGGTGCCGGCGAAATCGGCATCGGTGGTGCGCTCGTTGTACTTCTCGGTGCGGAAGATCGCGGCGCGCGTCGACAGGTTGCCGTCCAGCCAGTCCAGCTTGGCGCCCAGCTCGAAGTTGCGGCTCTTTTCCGCGTCGGTGTTGGCGGTCTGCTGCGTCGTGAAGCGGTAGGTGTCGGCCGAGGTGTTGAACGAGGTGCTGTACGAGAAGTGGTAAGACGCGGTCTCGCTCGGCTGGAACAGCACGCCCACGCGCTGGCTCCACAGCGAGTTGTAGCGCAGGCGCGTCGTCTCGTGGGTGATCACGCCGTTGGTGTACAGGTCACGCTCGGGGGTGGAGCTCACGCGGTCCCAGCGCAGGCCGCCCAGGAGCTTCCAGTGCGGGGCAATCTGCACCAGGTCCTGCACGTAGGCACCGACCGACGAGGAGCTGTAGTTCTGGTCGTAGCGGTACGAGGGCGAGATCGCGGTGGTGCGGCCGTCGTCCGGCGTGCCCACAGTGGTGTTGCCCTTGTTGTAGTTGGTGCCGGGCTGGCCCAGGGCGACGTTGAAGAACGCCTTTTCCTGGCTGGCATCGATGCCGGCCATCAGCTCGTGCTTCATGCCACCCCAGTTGGCCTTGGCGGTGTAGTTGGTCTGGGCGTACACGCCTTCGTGCGTGTCGGCGCGCGGGCTCAGGCCGGCGCTGGTCAGGATGGTGCTGCCGTTCAGGTTGGCCCAGGTGGTGGCGACGCCGCCCGTGGTGCCGTAGCCGGCGGTGGTGCCCCATTGCGAGCGGTCGAACTTGCCGGCGCGCAGTTGCGTGGTCAGCTCGCTGTCGTTGTCGAAGCGGTGGATCCACGAGGCCATGCCGTAGGTGGCCTTGCCACGCAGGTAGTCGCTCTGCGTGCCGTAGAAGTTCTTGGGGTTGATCAGCGTGGGGGCCGAACCCTGCAGGTAGCGCAGGTTGGCCTGGGGCACGTTGTCCGTGTCCAGGTGGAACAGGCCCACCGAGAACTCGTTGCGCGTGCCCACACCCCAGCTCACGGTGGGGGCGATGCCGTACTTGTCGATCTTGGCGCCGTGGTTGTCGCCCTTGGTGCGCATCAGGTTCAGGCGGAAGGCTGCGTTCTCGCCCAGGTGCTTGTTCAGGTCGGCCGTGGTGCGCAGCACGTTGTCGGTGCCGTAGGTGGCTTCCAGCTCGTACTGGTCGAGCAGCAGGGGCTTCTTGTTGACCTGGTTGACCACGCCGCCGGTGGAGCCACGGCCGAAGAGCATGGAGGCCGAGCCGCGCAGCACTTCGATGCGGTCGTAGTTGAAGGTGTCGCGCTCGTACTGCGAAGGGTCCTTCATGCCGTCGATCATCAGATCGCCCACGGTTGCCACGGGGAAGCCGCGCAGGCGGATGTCCTGGTCGGTACCGTTCTCGGTGGCTGCGAAGGTGATGCCCGAGGTGTAGTGCAGGGCCTGCTTCAGGGTGTCGAGCTTGGCCTCGTCCATGAGGCGCTCGGTCATGACCGTGAGCGACTGGGGAATGTCGCGGATGTCCTGCGTGCTCTTGCCGATGCTGCTCTTCTTGGTTTGCAGCGTGTCCTTGGATTGCACTTCAGCGGCTTCCTTGACCGTCACCGTGCCCATGGTGGCTTCGGGTGTGGCGGTCTGGGCCCAGCTGCTCACCGATGCGGCCAGCATGAGGGCGCCCAGGGGCAGCAGGCCCTTGTCGGAGGTATGGGCGGTGGCGACGGGGGCGGCGGCGCGCGCGACGGGCTGTGCGCGGCGGTGGTGTTTCTTGGCCAAGGGGGCTTCTCCAGCGGAACAGTGAGGGGGCGCGAGGGGCTCGCGACGGTGTTCTGAAGCAGTGGCTGGCAGGCGGCATGCGCGGGCAGGGGCCTGGAGGTGTGCAGTGGCTGGCAACCGCAGATCGCGTGCGTGGCTGTGCTTCGGGGCGCCGGAATCTTAATCGTGTTGCTAATAATTCATATTCAATTCGTTACTTTTCTGCAACAGCTTTACCCGGGCTTTACGGCGCCAGACGCAAAAAAGCCGGCACAGGGCCGGCTTTTCCGAGGCGCAGGGAGCGAAGCCCTGCGCACTGGCGTGTGGCTGCTTACTTGACGTGCTTGCCGATCAGGCCAGCCAGTTCGAACATCGACACCTGGGGCTTGCCAAACAGATCCTTGAGCTTGGCGTCTGCGTTGATGTTGCGCTTGTTGGCTGCATCCTGCAGGTTGTTGGCCTTGATGTAGACCCACAGCTTGCTGATGATTTCCGTGCGTGGCAGCGGTGCCGAGCCGACCACAGCCGCCAGGGCGGGGCTGGGGGTGAGGGCCTTCATGAACGCAGCGTTGGGCGTGCGCTTCTTGGCAGGAGCGGCGGCCTTGGTGGCTGGCGCCTTGGCGGCGGGAGCTGTTTTTGCCGGAGCCTTTTTTGCAGTTGCCATGTTGGATTTTCCTTGTTGGAAGTAGATTGTCTGACCAGTGAGAGCTGGCCTCTCTGCTGGCAGGCCGATGCTACTGGGAAAAAAACGCGTTTCCAAGGGAGAAAACGCTTTTTTTGCCTCGATTTGTTGCGTGCTTGCCCTTGGGAAGGTAAAGCTCACCGTTTTGGTGCTTTCCCAGGGGCGGAAAGTGGTTCGCAGGAGTTATGCGCCTGCGCGTTGGGCTGGGGCTTCGGGTGCGCTGCACGACAATGGCAAAAGGAGGCGGCGGTTTGCGCCACCGCGTTGGTTCTTCATTTCATTTTCGCCCGAAAGGTCTTTGCAACATGACAGCCCCATCTTCACCGGCCTTCAGTACCTGTGATTTCTGCGACGCGCACAAGGGTGACGACAGCGGCGCCTTCCGCGTGCTGCCCCCGGTGTTCCAGGATCTGGGCGGCGTTCCGGCCTTTTGCGGGCCGGTGAGCACCGTCAAGTGTTTCGAGGACAACACCCTGGTCAAGGCGGCGGTGGATTCGCCCGGCAATGGCCGCGTGCTCGTGGTCGATGGCGGCGGCTCGTTGCGCAAGGCCCTGGTGGGCGGCAACCTGGCCGCGGCTGCGGCGCGCAACGGCTGGGCCGGCGTGGTGGTGGACGGCTGCGTGCGCGACATCGCCGAGCTACGCGCCGCTGCCGTGGGCATCCGCGCCCTGGCCCTGATGCCCCTGCCCACCGAAAAGCGCAACGAAGGCCAGCGCGATGTGGCCGTGCAGATCCAGGGCGTGCGGGTGCGCCCCGGCGACTGGCTCTATGCCGATGCCGATGGCATCGTGGTCAGCGCAACGCCGCTCTCAGTCTGAGTCAGGGCCTGTTCACGCTGATTTCGCGATCCCCGAAATTAGCGTGAACAGGCCCTTCCCACGCGCCAAGCCAGGCGCGAGGGCAGGGTGGCCAGCAGCACGCTGGCCAGCGCTACGGCAAAGGCCAGCAATTGCAGGCCGCTGAGCGACTCGCCCAGCACCAGCACGCCCATCAAGGCCGCGCTCACGGGCAGCAGCACCGTGAACACGCCGCCCTGCGCGGCGGGCACCACGCGCAGGCCCGTCATCCACAGCCACACGGTCCAGATGCTGGCGGCCAGCGCATAGAACACCAGCAGCACCCAGGTGCCCCAGCCCACGGCGGCGAAGTCGAAGTGCCAGGCGGCGTACAGGCCCAGGGGCGCCGACAGCGTGAAGCCCCAGAGATTGATGATGGAGGTGATGCGCCGGGGGCCGAGTGCGCCGGTGAGCTTCTTGCCGATCACGGAATAGGCCGCTTCGCAGAACACGGCGCCCAGCAGCAGCAACTGGCCCAGCCAGGCGGGGCCGGCTTTGCCTGTGCCTGCCGCAGGCTCGGGTCCATGGCCCGGGCTGGCGATGGCGAACAGGGCGATGCCGGCCACGGCCAGGCCCACGGCTACCCAGGTGCGCGGCGCCACCTTTTCGCGCAGAAAGGCCCAGCTCATCACGGCCACGGCGGCCGGCATGCTGGCCATGGTGACCCCGGCCGTGACCGCATTGGTCAGGCTCACGCCGTAGATCATGCAGGCGGTGAACAGGAAATTGCCCAGGAAGGATTCGAGGAACAGCAGGCGCCGGGTCTGGACGGTCATGGGCGGCTCGTCGGCCGGCTTTTTCAGCCAATGCAGCATGGCCAGGCCGCCGATGCCAAAGCGCATCCAGGCGAGCAAAAACACGGGCAGCACGGCCGCGAGAGGCTTGGACAGGGCGACATAGCTGCCCACCAGGGACATGCTGAGACCCAGGCAAAGGTAGGCCAGGGGCCGGGAGAGTGGGGCTGAGCGGGACATCGGAGCGGAGCGGTGCAGGCGGCGTTGCGCGGCGGGTCGGCCATGCCGGCCTTCGATCAGCGGGGCCCACGGGCTCCCTACACTGGCGCACTGCAAATCAAACGGACCCGCATGATGCCTGACGAAACCCCTTCCCCAAGCCCTGTGCGCTGTGTTTTTGTCTACGGGACCTTGCGCAAAGGAGGCTCCAACGACATCACGCGGCTGCTTCCTGCGCCCCGCTTCGTGGGCGGTGCGCAGACCCAGGGCACGCTGTACCACCTGGGGGCCTACCCGGGACTGGTGCTGGGGGGCACCGAGGCCGTGGTGGGCGAGGTCTATGCGATCGGGCCCGCACTCGAGCAGCGCCTGGACGGGATCGAGGAAATCCACGGGCGGCCGGACGACGAGTATTTCAAGCGCGAGGTCCGCTTGCTGGTGAATGGGGTGCCCATGGACTGCCTGGTGTACGAGATCAACCCAGACCGGCTGGCCGCAGCGCCCCGCATCGGCAGCGGCGACTGGATGCGGCAAGCCGGGCACGGCCTGGCCTGATGGGGGCGTGTGGGCACTGCGGTTTTGCGCAAAGGGCGCAACCACTTGTGTCGGATGGCACCGCGCGCACCGGTTTTTCTTGAGGAGAAGGGCGTTATTTCATATTGCAAAAATTGCTTTTGCCGATGTGGAATGCAAGAATGTTGCGGTGCGGCAATTTCTCTCAATACGAGAAAACGGTTTTCGCATTGAGGAATTTGAAGCATAAAGTCTTGTTTTATAAGGGAAAAATTTATCTCTTATATAAGACATAAGAGCTTGTGCAACTCTTATACAAGACTTAAAGTTCTCTCCATGGGCAGCAGACGCAGCCCGGTGTTTTCAACCAACCTCAGGAGTAGACCCCATGCCCCAATCCTTCAACGAACAACTGAGCCGCGAACAGCAGATTGCCGCCCTGGAAAAAGACTGGGCGACCAACCCCCGCTGGAAGGGCATCAAGCGCGGTTACACCGCTGCCGATGTGGTGCGTCTGCGCGGCTCCTTCCAGGTCGAGCACACGCTGGCCCGCCGTGGTGCCGAAAAGCTGTGGGACCTGGTGAACAACGAGCCCTACGTGAACTGCCTGGGTGCGCTGACCGGTGGCCAGGCCATGCAGCAGGTGAAGGCCGGCATCAAGGCCATCTACCTGTCGGGCTGGCAAGTCGCTGCCGACAACAACGAATACTCGGCCATGTACCCCGACCAGTCGCTGTACCCAGTCGACTCGGTGCCAAAGGTCGTGGAACGCATCAACAACTCCTTCACGCGCGCTGACGAAATCCAGTGGTCCAAGGGTGTGAACCCTGGCGACAAGGGCTACATCGACTACCACGCGCCCATCGTGGCCGATGCCGAAGCCGGCTTCGGCGGCGTGCTGAACGCCTACGAACTGATGAAGGCCATGATCCGCGCCGGCGCCGGTGGCGTGCACTTCGAAGACCAGCTCGCTTCCGTGAAGAAGTGCGGCCACATGGGCGGCAAGGTGCTGGTGCCCACCACCGAAGCCTGCCAGAAGCTGATCGCGGCCCGCATGGCTGCCGACGTCTATGGCGTGCCCACCCTGGTGATCGCCCGTACCGATGCCGAAGCCGCCGACCTGCTGACCAGCGACTACGACGAGAACGACAAGCCCTTCCTGACCGGTGAGCGCACCGCAGAAGGCTTCTACAAGACCCGTAAGGGCATGGAACAAGCCATCTCGCGCGCCGTGGCCTACGCCGAGTACGCCGACCTGGTGTGGTGCGAAACCGGCACGCCGGATCTGGAGTTCGCCAAGAAGTTCGCCGAAGCCGTGCACGCCAAGCACCCCGGCAAGCTGCTGGCCTACAACTGCTCGCCTTCGTTCAACTGGAAGAAGAACCTGGACGACGCCACCATCGCCAAGTTCCAGCGCGAACTGGGCGCCATGGGCTACAAGTACCAGTTCATCACGCTGGCTGGCATCCACTCCATGTGGTACAACATGTTCGATCTGGCCCAGGACTACGTGGCCCGCGGCATGTCGGCCTATGTCGAGAAGGTGCAGGAGCCCGAGTTCGCAGCGCGTGACCGCGGCTACAGCTTCGTGTCGCACCAGCAGGAAGTGGGCACGGGTTACTTCGACGAAGTGACCACCGTGATCCAGGGCGGCAAGTCCAGCGTGACCGCGCTGACCGGCTCGACCGAAGAAGAGCAGTTCCACTGATCTGAAGTCCCTCGCGTCCCTCACAAAGGGGGGGTGAGGACGCTCCAGAAGGCCACCCTGCGGGTGGCCTTTTTTGCGTTCGGTGACCCGGGTGGGCGTTGCCATGGAGCGACGGCAGATGCCGCAGCAAGGCGCCACAGGGCGAACATGGTTAAAATGGCGGGATCAACTGTTTGATTTCCCACAAGGGCGAGAAAGGCAATCTGGTTATGACACCGCGAACTACCACGGAGACCTCCACCGGCCACTAGTGGCTGGCCGTTCGCGCCTGCACGAGATTCACCTCTCACCCAACAAAAGCGCGGCCGGTTCCGCGCTTTTTTGTTTTCCGATTCCCGATGGCCTGGGCCTTCGCGATCGACCCCCATCCCCACAAATCCACGGATTAGAGACCCATCATGATTCACATCACGCTCCCCGACGGCTCGCAGCGAGAGTTTCCCGGCCCGGTCACGGTCGCCGAAGTGGCGGCCTCCATCGGCACCGGCCTGGCCAAGGCGGCCCTGGCCGGCAAGATCGGTGACAAGGTGGTGGACACCAGCTACCAGATCACGGCCGACAGCCCGCTGTCCATCGTGACGGCCAAGGATGCCGATGGCCTGGACGTGATCCGCCACTCCACGGCCCACTTGCTGGCCTATGCCGTCAAGGAGCTGTTCCCTGAAGCCCAGGTGACCATCGGGCCGGTGATCGAGAACGGTTTCTTCTACGACTTCTCGTACAAGCGCCCCTTCACGCCCGAGGACCTGGTGGCGATCGAGAAGCGCATGGCCGAACTGGCCGCCAAGGACGAGCCCGTGGTGCGCCGTGTGCTGCCGCGTGACGAGGCCGTGGCCTACTTCAAGGGCCTGGGCGAGCACTACAAGGCCGAGATCATCGCCAGCATCCCGAGCAACGAGGACGTGAGCCTGTACCGCGAAGGCAACTTCGAGGACCTGTGCCGCGGCCCGCACGTGCCCAGCACGGGCAAGCTCAAGTTCTTCAAGCTCATGAAGGTGGCTGGCGCCTACTGGCGCGGCGACCACCGCAACGAGATGCTGCAGCGCATCTACGGCACGGCCTGGTCGACGAAGGACGAACTGCAGCAGTACCTCACGATGCTGGAAGAGGCTGAAAAGCGCGACCACCGCAAGCTTGGCCGCGAACTCGACCTGTTCCACATGGACGAGCACTCGCCCGGCACCGTGTTCTGGCACCCCAAGGGCTGGGCCCTGTGGCAGGAGGTGGAGCAGTACATGCGCCGCGTGTACCGCAACAACGGCTACCAGGAGGTCAAGGGCCCGCAGATCCTGGACAAGCAGCTGTGGGAGAAGACCGGCCACTGGGACAAGTACCACGAGAACATGTTCACGACGGAGTCGGAAAAGCGCGAGTACGCGCTCAAGCCGATGAACTGCCCCGGCCACATCCTGATCTACAAGCAGGGCATCAAGAGCTACCGCGACCTGCCGCTGCGGTACGGCGAGTTCGGTGCCTGCCACCGCAACGAGCCCACGGGCGGCCTGCACGGCATCATGCGCGTGCGCGGCTTCACGCAGGACGACGGCCACATCTTCTGCACCGAAGAGCAGGTGCTGGAAGAGTGCGCCAACTACACGGCCCTGGTGCAGAAGGTCTACAAGGACTTCGGTTTCACCAACATCATCTACAAGGTGGCGACGCGGCCCGAGGCGCGCATCGGCACCGATGAGTCCTGGGACCGTGCCGAGAAGGCGCTGATGGACGGCCTGCGCCATTCGGGCTGCGAGTTCGAGATCGCCGAGGGCGAGGGCGCCTTCTACGGCCCGAAGATCGAGTACACGCTCAAGGACGCGCTGGGCCGACAATGGCAGTGCGGCACGATGCAGATCGACCCCAACCTGCCCGAGCGCCTGGACGCCGAGTACGTGGCCGAAGACGGCAGCCGCAAGCGCCCGCTGATGCTGCACCGCGCCACGGTGGGCAGCATGGAGCGTTTCATCGGCATGCTGATCGAGCACTATGCCGGCGCCTTCCCCGTGTGGCTGGCTCCGGTGCAGGTTTCGGTGCTCAATATCACCGACGCGCAGGCCGATTACTGTCGCGAAATTGTTGAACGGCTGCAAAAAGCACTGCCGAATCAAGACCTTAGGGTGGCCCTGGATCTGCGCAACGAGAAGATTACGTATAAAATACGGGAGCATTCGTTGCAAAAGCTGCCCTACATCCTCGTCGCGGGCGACAAGGAGAAGGCGGCAGGTTCCGTCGCAGTGCGCGCCCGGGGTAACCGTGACCTCGGCGTGATGTCGATCGAGGCGTTCGTTGAACTGATCGCCAAGGACATCGCCACCAAAGCCTGATTTTTCGGTCAGATAACGCTTTGACGTGCGCCAGTCGTGCGGGTGTAGCTACATTTTTCGTAGCATTTTGATTGAAGGAAGATAGCCATCGCTACTGAATTTCGTGATCGTCGCCACCGTGAAGAGCGCAAGCACCGCCTGAACCGTGAAATCATGGCCCCGGAAGTCCGTCTGTCCGGGCCTGACAACGAGCCTTTGGGCGTGGTCAGCCTCATGGAAGCCCTGCGCATGGCCGGTGAGCTGGATGTGGACCTGGTCGAGATTGCCGCCACGGCCAACCCGCCGGTGTGCCGCCTGATGGACTACGGCAAGTTCAAGTACCAGGAGCAAAAGCGCGCCGCCGAGGCGAAGGCCAAGCAAACGGTCATCGAGATCAAGGAAGTCAAGTTCCGTCCGGGTACGGACGATGGCGACTACAACATCAAGATGCGCAACATCCGCCGCTTCCTGGCCGATGGTGACAAGTGCAAGATCACGCTGCGGTTCCGCGGCCGTGAAATCACCCACCAGGAGCTGGGGCTGGCGCTGCTCAATCGCATTCGCGATGAGCTGGCCGACACCATCATCATCGAGCAGTTTCCCAAGCTGGAAGGCCGCCAGATGATCATGATGATTGCGCCGGGCAAGAAAAAGCCCGCCGCAGCCAAGCCGGCCGCTGCCGAAAGCACGCCTTCGGGCAGTGCCGCCTGAGGCGCAGGCAGGGATACGACGGACAAGCATTTGCTGTGGCGGCCCCGAAAGGGGCCTGCCCGGCGATAGGCAGTGCTTCGGCGCTGCCGCACAGCCGGCGAAAGCCGGCTGAAAAAGTGGCTCGGGGCCAACAAGTTTGCAGATCGGTTTCTGCAAACGCCTCACGAGCACAAAGAAAAGGAGCATTCACATGCCCAAAATGAAGACCAAGAGCAGCGCGAAAAAGCGTTTCCGCGTCCGTCCAGGTGGTACCGTCAAGCGCGGTCAAGCCTTCAAGCGTCACATCTTGACCAAGAAGACCACCAAGAACAAGCGCCACCTGCGTGGTGCAGTGAATGTGCATGAGACCAACATGGGCTCGATCGCACAAATGCTGCCCAGTGCTGGCCTGTAAATAACGACGAACAAGGAGTACTCACATGCCTCGCGTCAAACGTGGTGTAACGGCCCGTGCCCGTCACAAGAAAGTTCTCGCCCTCGCCAAGGGCTTCCGTGGTCGCCGCGGTAACGTCTTCCGCATCGCCAAACAGGCGGTGATGAAGGCTGGGCAATATGCCTACCGTGACCGCCGCACCAAGAAGCGCGTGTTCCGCCAGCTGTGGATCGCCCGTATCAACGCCGCTGCCCGTGAACTGGGCCTGACCTACAGCCAGTTCGCCAACGGCCTGAAGAAGGCTTCCATCGAGATCGACCGCAAGATGCTGGCCGACCTCGCAGTGCACGACAAGGCTGCCTTCGGCAGCATCGTGGAGCAAGTCAAGGCCAAGCTGGCTGCTTGAGTTCACGACAGGCGGCCGTCTCTCACCGGACGGCTGTTTGCGCAATAACAGCAAGGGCTAGGGCTTGTGAAGGCACTAGCCCTTGTTCATTTTCAAGAGTCGATATGAACGAGTTGGATACCCTGGTCGAGAGCGCGACGCAGTTGTTTGCGCAAAGCGCCACCCCTGCTGATCTGGAAAACGCCAAGGCGCAGTTCCTGGGCAAGTCGGGTCGCGTGACCGAGCTCATGAAGGGCATGGCCCAGCTGTCGGTGGACGAGAAGAAGTCCCGCGGTGCCGCCATCAACGTCGCCAAGCAGGCCATCGAAGCCGCGCTGACCGCGCGCCGCCAGGCGCTGGCCGATGCCGAGCTGCAGGTCCAGCTCAAGGCCGAGGCTCTGGACGTGAGCCTGCCGGGGCGCCAGCGCGGGCAGGGCGGCCTGCACCCCGTGTCGCTCACGTTCGAGCGCATCGAGGGCATCTTCGGCTCCATGGGTTTCGACGTGGCCCAAGGCCCCGAGATCGAGACCGACTGGTTCAACTTCACCGCGCTGAACACGCCCGAGGACCATCCCGCGCGTTCCATGCACGACACCTTCTACGTCGAGGGCGGCACGCCCGAGGCGCCCAACCTGCTGCGCACGCACACCAGCCCCATGCAGATCCGCCACGCGGTGCAGCATGTCAAGGCGCACCGCGCCGCGCTGGACGCCGGCCAGCCCATGCCCGAGATCCGCGTCATCGCGCCGGGCCGCACCTACCGCGTGGACAGCGATGCCACGCACTCGCCCATGTTCCACCAGTGCGAAGGCCTGTGGATCGGCGAGAACGTGAGCTTCAAGGACCTGAAGGTGGTCTTCACGGCCTTCTGCCGCACCTTCTTCGAGAGCGACGACCTGGTGCTGCGCTTCCGTCCGAGCTTCTTCCCCTTCACCGAGCCCAGCGCCGAGATCGACATCCAGTTCCAGACCGGCCCGCTGGCCGGCCGCTGGCTGGAAGTGGCGGGTTCCGGCCAGGTGCACCCCAACGTGGTGCGCAACATGGGCTTGGACCCCGAAAAGTACATCGGCTTTGCCTTCGGCATGGGCATGGACCGCATGACCATGCTGCGCTATGGCGTGAACGACCTGCGCCTGTTCTTCGACGGCGACATCCGCTTCCTGTCGCAGTTCCAGTAAAGGCTGGCCCGCCGAGCCGTTTTCGCCCAGGCGCGCGCTGCATCCATGCCGCGCAGGGCACTTTCCGTACAAGAGTTCGACTATGCAATTCCCTGAATCCTGGTTGCGTGAGTTCTGCAACCCACCCCTTTCGACCGCCGAGCTGGCCGAGACGCTGACCATGGCCGGCCTGGAGGTGGAGGAGCTGCGCCCCGTGGCGCCGCCTTTCTCCAAGATCGTCGTGGGCGAGATCAAGGAGGCCGTGCAGCACCCCGACGCCGACCGCCTGCGCGTGTGCCAGGTGGATGTGGGCCAGGGCGCCCTGCTCAACATCGTCTGCGGTGCGCCCAACGCGCGCGTGGGCATCAAGGTGCCTTGCGCCCTGGTGGGCGCCGAGCTGCCGCCTGGCGACGATGGCAAGCCCTTCCTCATCAAAGTGGGCAAGCTGCGCGGCGTGGAAAGCCAGGGCATGCTGTGCTCGGCACGCGAACTCAAGCTCTCGGAAGACCATGGTGGCCTGCTCGAACTCGATGCCTCTGCCCCCGTGGGCCAGGATATCCGCGCGCACCTGAATCTGGACGACACGCTGTTCACCCTGAAGCTCACGCCCAACCTGGCGCACTGCCTGAGCGTGTACGGCATCGCCCGCGAAGTCTCGGCGCTGACCGGTGTGCCGCTCAATCAGCCGGCCTTCCCGGCGGTGGCAAGCCAACTGGCTGACACGCTGGCCGTGAAGATCAGCGCGCCCGACCTGTGCGGCCGCTTCTCGGGCCGCGTGGTGCGCAACGTGAACACGCGCGCCACCACGCCGCAGTGGATGCTGGACCGCCTGGCGCGCTGCGGCCAGCGCGGCGTGTCGCCGCTGGTGGACATCTCCAACTACGTGATGTTCGAGCTGGGCCGTCCATCGCACATCTTCGACCTGGACAAGATCCATGGCGAGCTGGACGTGCGCTGGGGCAGGGCGGGCGAGTCGCTCAAGCTGCTCAACGGCAACACCATCACTGTCGATGAGAAGGTCGGTGTGATCGCCGACAGCCAGCAGGTCGAGTCGCTCGCAGGCATCATGGGCGGTGACGCCACGGCCGTGTCGGACGACACCAGGCACATCTACATCGAGGCCGCCTTCTGGTGGCCCAAGGCCGTGGCCGGCCGTTCGCGCCGCTACAACTTCTCGACCGATGCTGGCCACCGCTTCGAGCGCGGTGTGGACCCGGCATTGACGGTAGAGCACATCGAGCGCATCACGCAACTGGTGATCGACATCTGCGGCACGCCCGAGACGGCCTGCGGCCCGATGGACGACCAGCGCGTGAACGTGCCTGTTCCCGCGCCTGTCACGCTGCGCGTGGCCCGTGCCGCCAAGGTCATCGGCATGTCAATCACGCAGGCGCAGTGCGCCGACGTGTTCAAGCGCCTGGGTCTGCCGTTCGCAGAGGGCGAGGGCACCGTCACTGTGACCCCGCCGGCCTACCGCTTCGACATCACCATCGAGGAAGACCTGATCGAAGAGGTCGCGCGCATGGTGGGCTACAACAACCTGCCCACCACGGCACCGCTGGCCCCCATCATGCCCAAGCTGCCGGCCGAGGCCACGCGCAGCCCGTTCGCCGTGCGCCGCCTGCTGGCCAGCCTGGGCTACCAGGAGACCATCAACTTCAGCTTCGTCGAAGAGCGCTGGGAGCAGGAGCTGGCCGGCAATGCCCAGCCCATCAAGCTGCTCAACCCCATCGCCAGCCAGATGAGCGTGATGCGCTCGAGCCTGCTGGGCTCGCTGCTGCAGGTGCTCAAGTTCAACCTGGACCGCCGCGCCGAGCGCGTGCGCGTGTTCGAGCTGGGCCGCGTGTTCCTGCGCGATGCCAGCGTGCAGAACACCGATACCACGGTGCAAGGTTTCCACCAGCCCATGCGTGTGGCGGGTGTGGCCTATGGCGCCAACGACATGCTGCAGTGGGGCCGCAAGGAACAGGGCATCGACTTCTTCGATGTGAAGGGCGATGTTGAGGCGCTGCTGGCACCGCTCAAGGCGACCTTCGAGCCGGGCGAGCACCCTGCCATGCACCCCGGCCGCTGCGCGCGCGTGCTGGTGCAGGGCAAGCCGATCGGCTTCGTGGGCGAGCTGCACCCGCAGTGGCGCCAGTCGTGGGAGTTGCCGCTGGCGCCCGTGATGTTCGAGCTGGAGCTCGACGCGGTGCTGCAGCGCGTGGTGCCGCAGTTCAAGGCGGTGGCCAAGCACCAGGCCGTGGAGCGCGATTTGGCACCGGTGGTGGCTGAGCGTGTCACGCACGCCGAGATCGTGGCGGCCGTGCAGGCCGCCATCCCCGGCGGCATGCTGCGTTCTGCCGTGGTGTTCGACATCTACCGCCCCAAGCCGCTCAAGGCCGGCGAGGAGACGCCTGCCGGTGGCTTGGCCCCCGGCGAGAAGAGCGTATCCGTGCGCCTGACCCTGGGCAGCGACGAGGCCACCTTGACCGAGGCCGAGATCGAGTCCGCCGTGCAGGCGGCTGTGACCCAACTCACACAGCGTGTGGGTGCGCGGCTGCGCGGCTGAGGATCACGGCGACAATAGCGGGGCACACACAACAACATGACGATGCTGACGGGGAGAGATGCCGTGATCGAATTTGCAGTCGAAAGCCTGGAAACCCCTGCGCTCACCAAGGCGCAGCTGGCCGATCTCTTGTTCGACCAGATCGGGTTGAACAAGCGCGAGTCCAAGGACATGATCGACGCCTTCTTCGACCTCGTCTCGCAGAGCCTGGTGGAAGGCAACGACGTGAAGCTCTCGGGCTTTGGCAACTTCCAGATCCGCACGAAGGCGCCGCGCCCCGGGCGCAATCCGCGCACCGGCGAGTCGATCCCGATCCAGGCGCGCCGCGTGGTGACCTTCCACGCCAGCAGCAAGCTCAAGGAACAGATCCAGGCGGCCGCCGGATTGTGAATTTTTGCCTGATCGGTGGCTGAATCGGGGCTGGCGGTCTGGCGGTTCCTGCCGGCCTGCAGTACCCTTGCAGGCTTTCCCATTTGAATCCAGAACCCCATGGGCACTGTGCTTCCTGCCATTCCTGCCAAGCGCTACTTCACCATCGGTGAGGTGGCGGAGCTGTGTGGCGTGAAGCCGCATGTGCTGCGCTACTGGGAGCAGGAGTTCACCCAGCTGCGCCCCATGAAGCGGCGCGGCAACCGGCGCTACTACCAGCACCACGAGGTGCTCATGATCCGCCGCATCCGCGACCTGCTGTACGACCAGGGCTTCACCATCAGTGGTGCGCGCAACAAGCTGCAGGAGTTGGCACTGCCGGCGCGCAGCGAGGTGGGGCAGGGCGATCCCGAGGCGCCGTACATCGAACCGCCGAGCATGTTGATCGATGATGCGGTTGCGCTGTCCATCGGTTCTTCGGCCCTTGTTTTCGACTCCAACGCAGTGCGACAAGAATTATTTGAGATTCGAGCCCTACTTTCTCCGAACTAGCCAAATTTGTGCATATAATCTAAGTCTTGTCGGCGTGTAGCGCAGCCTGGTAGCGCACTTGCATGGGGTGCAAGGGGTCGCGAGTTCGAATCCCGCCACGCCGACCATTTTCTTCGATGAACAACGGGCTATCGCCACAAGCGATAGCCCGTTTTTCTTTGTGCGCCTGCGCGAGCGCTGTTTGTTCTTCTTGGTGGCGAGCCTGGTGCTTTGAGCCCGTGGGCGCATGCGCCGGTGATGGGGTTGTAGATCCCCTTTTTTTCGGGCCCGGGTTATGGGCCGGCGCCTGGTGGTGGCAAGGTCATCAGCGCCCCAGCCGCGCCAGCGACTGCTGGATGCTGGCAAAGGCCTGGGTGAGCTTGTGGGTGGCGCGTTGCAATTCCTCGGGCCGGACTTCGCTGGTGCGGCGGCAGCGCGGGCAGGTGATGCGCGGGCTCAGCTTGAGCTTGCCCAGCCGCTCCTTGATGGTTTGCTGGCAGTGCGGGCAGGGCAGTTCGATGTTGGCGTCGTCCAGAACAGTCATGGTGGCCCCTCTCGAAAGATGGTGGGTGTGAACTGGTGGAGGTTGCCGGGCCATTGTCACCGGTTTGCCGGTGCCCGCCAAATCCGGGCTGACCCTTTGAGGCTGCGCATGGGCGCTGTCGGATGCGCGGGTGTCGCCCTGGCCTGCTGCCGGCAGTGTCGCGCGCTAGCCGCACCGGGGCTTGCGAGGCGCCGGGTTTGAAAGGCCGGTGGTTACAATACGTACTGGCTTTTGGATGGATGTGCGTGCCGCTGATGGTGGTGCGTGCAGGTCATGAGACAGGACGCCGTGCGGGTTGGTCCGGGGCTGTGGGGCTGTGCTGCTCCGCGGCGGGCCATTCCAGGGGGGGCGAGGGCGTGGAGCCCGCCATGTGCTGGCGAGGCGGTTGCGGCTTGGTGCCTCTTTGGAAAAAGCCCGTGCCGGCGGCGACCCCATCATCCACGGCAAGAGCCCAGAGCCAGTTGGTCCTGGGCTTTTTTGTGGACAGGGGTGGCGTGTTTTTCGAGACTGCTGTGTTCCGGCCGGGTGGGCGGGGCGATGGCCCCGGCATGAACAAACCGACAACAAGTGCTGGATGGGGATTGCATGATCGATGGACTGATTTCGGGCCGTCTCTACGGGGGGCCAGAACGGCGTCTGGACAAGGTGGGAAAGCCCTACATGGTGGCCAAGGTGCGGGCCCCGAGTGCGGAGGGCGAGATGCTGTTCGTCAACGTCATCGCGTTCGACGATGACGTGTGCCAGGCCATGGAGCAGATGCACGACGGCGAGTCCATCTCGGTCGCCGGCTCCATCACCCCCAAGGTCTGGACCGACAAGCAGGGCAATGTGCGTCCGGCGCTCGACATGGTGGCCCACCGCGTGATGAGTGCGCGCGACGCCTACCAGACGCAAACCAACTGAGCCATTTGGGGGTGGGTGGGCCTGGTGCCCATGGCCTCCGGGCTGTCCATCTCCTTTGCGCCTGGCATTTGCCGCTTGCTGCGAATGGCGCTGGCCGCGCGAGGCGTGGGCGGCGTGATGGCCGATGGTGCTCAGGCGGTTCTTTTTTGCGGGGTGGGCGCTGCTGTCTGTGTGCCCATCACAAACCCCAGGGCCTCCAGTTCTTCGCGCGAGAGGTGCAGTTCGCGGACCTCGGGCTGGCGGTGCTCGATGGAGCGGCGGCGCTCGTGCTTGCCGGGTGGCCCGGCCTCGGTCTGGCGGCGGTCCTTGCCGCTGCGTCGTTCGTGAAAGGCTGGGTTCTCCATGGGGTTTGGGCCTGTCAAATCCTGGGGCTGTCGGTCCATCAAGGGGCGTTCGTTGTGGGCGAGTGCCGGGGTGCATGTGCGCCCCTTTGTGCCATGGTGGTGAGTATGCCCCGTGTGTTCACCCGGAGCGGCAGGAAATGGCCTGCCAAGGCCGGCTGCAATGTTTGTTGACGTTTGCAGTACGGGTGCTTTCTCTGCTGCGGTTTCGATGGGCTGCATGGCGGCTTGTGGAAGGGCGCGCAGGCATGAAAAAAGCCCCTGACTCTTGCGAATCAGGGGCTTTTCATTTGGTGCCGGAGAGATGAATCGAACACCCGACCTTCTCATTACGAATGAGCTGCTCTACCGACTGAGCTACACCGGCGTAAGACTTAGATTATAGCGTGGAATGGTAGCTTGTCACGCGTTCCACCTCATTTTTTGATCCAAGAATCACACTGACGCGTTCGTGCAACTGCGTGGGCTGGATGTCCATGATGCGCTGCTTGCCGTTGGTCGCGGCGCCGCCGGCCTGCTCGATGAGCCAGGACATGGGGTTGGCTTCGTACATCAGGCGCAGCTTGCCGGGCTTGTTGGGTTCGCGCTTGTCCCAGGGGTACATGAAGATGCCGCCGCGCGTGAGGATGCGGTGCACGTCGGCCACCATGCTGGCGATCCAGCGCATGTTGAAGTCCTTGCCGCGCGGGCCTTCCTTGCCCTGCAGGCATTCGTCGATGTAGCGCTTCACGGGCTCATCCCAGTGGCGCATGTTGCTCATGTTGATGGCGAATTCCTTGGTGTCCTCGGGAATGCGCACGTTCTCTTCGGTGAGCACGAAGGAGCCTTGCTCGCGGTCCAGCGTGAACATGGCCACACCATCGCCCACGGTCAGCACCAGCGTGGTCTGCGGGCCGTAGATGCAATAGCCCGCGGCCACCTGCGCCGTGCCGGGCTGCAGGAAGTCACCGGCCTCCACGCCGCGGTCGTCATCGGGCTTCTTGAGCACGCTGAAGATGGTGCCGATGCTCACGTTCACGTCGATGTTGCTGGAGCCATCGAGGGGATCGAACAGCAGCAGGTACTCGCCCTGCGGGTAGCGGTTGGGCACCAGGTAGATGCCGTCCATTTCTTCCGAGGCCATGGCGGCCAGGTGGCCGCCCCATTCGTTGGCTTCGATCAGCACTTCGTTGGCGATGATGTCCAGCTTCTTCTGGATCTCGCCCTGCACGTTTTCGCTCGATGCCGAGCCGAGCACGCCGCCGAGCGCGCCCTTGTTGACGGCCTGGCTGATGCTCTTGCACGAGCGGGCCACCACTTCGAGCAGCAGGCGCAGTTGCGAGGGGATGTGCCCGTCGATGCGCTGCTGCTCGACCAGGTAGCGGGTAAGGGAGATGCGGGAGCTCATCGGTGGATCGTCCTTGGCTTGGGTTTGGTGAATTACTTGGATTGCTGTTCGCGCTCGGCCAGCTCGGCCAGCGTGGCCTCGGCTTCTTCCAGCAGATCCTGGTCGCCGCTGGCGCGGGCGATGGCCACCCGCTGCGTGAGCAGGCTGCGCGCCAGGGCGCCGTCGCCGGTCTCGTGGGCCAGCACGCCTTGCTGGAACAGCGTGTCCAGCACGATGCCGTCGTCCTTCAGCGCCTGGCCCAGTGCCAGCCGCTGCTGCAGATAGCCCTGGGCCTGGGCATGCTCGCCCAGTTCGTAGGCGTTCTGTGCGAGGTTGTTGACGAGGCCGGCGAGGCGCTGGTCGGTATCGGAACCAAAGACCTGCCGCGCATCGGCCAGCAGCTGCTGGTTGTGCGCCAGGGCCTCGGCAAAGCGGCCGGCCTCGTGCAGGGCATAGCCGATCTCTTCGCGGATGCCCAGCTTCTGGTCGGCGCTCAGCGTGGCACCCTCCTGGTCGGCCCAGTGGGCCGACTGGCGCAGGTGCTCGATGGCGGTGTCGTACTCTTCGGACTGCAGGGCCGACTCGCCGATGGCGTAGTGCTTCTGGCAGCGCTCCGCTGTGCTGAGGTCGCCCAGCACCGAGCGGATGGCCAGGGCGCGCAGCCCCAGGGGCAGGCCCTCGTCGTCCATCTGGCGCTTGGAATACACCACGAACTGCAGCCACAGCAGCTGCGCCAGCTCGGGCGACTCGGCGCCCAGGCTTTCGGCCAGCGGGCGCAGGGCGGCCAGGTCGGCCGACATGGCCGAGCCGCTGAACATGGCGTCGGCGTCGTACACCGTGTCGAGCAGCTGGTTGAAGCGCCGCGCGAACTCCTGCGCGGAATCGGTGAATGCCATGGTGTTTCGCTTGTCGTCAGTCTGCCAGCGCGCGGGTGACCACCTCGCGCACGTCGTTGCTCAGGTCCGGGCGCGTGGCCACGCGGGCAATCGCCTCGCGGGCGGCCGTGCGCCAGGGGTCGGCCAGCTTCTTCCAGCGGTCCAGCGCGCGCGCCAGGCGGGCGGCGACCTGCGGGTTGATGGCGTCGAGCTCGATCACGCGGTCGCTCCAGAACACATAGCCTGCGGCGTCGGTGCGGTGGAAGGCGCCCGGGTTGGCGCTGCAGTAGCTGAAGATCACACTGCGTGCGCGGTTCGGGTTCTTGAGGCTGAAGTCCGGGTGCTGCATCAGCTGGCGCACGGCGGGCAGCACGTTGCCGCCCTTGTCGGGCGCGCCGGCCTGCAGGGCGAACCACTTGTCGATGACCAGGGGCTCGTCCTTGAACAGTGCATGGAAGCGCGCCAGCGCCGGCGCCGCATGCACACTGCCGCTGGCCACCAGGGCGGTGAGCGCGTTGAAGCGGTCCGTCATGTTGCTGGCCACCTTGAAGCGCTGGTAGGCCTTGCCGGGCCAGACTTCATCGCCCATACGCTGGGCGGCGATGCACAGCATGTGCAGCGCCATGCCGCTGAGCGAGCGGCGGCCGGAGGAGACCGGGTCGGGGCTGTAGCCGCCGGTGTCCTGGTTCTGCTCCCAGGCCCATTCCCAGTCGGCCTTGAGCGCCAGGGCCAGCTGTTCGCGCATGGCCTCGCGCACCGCGTGGATGCGCTGCGGGTCCACCACGTCGAGCTGCTCGGCGATGTAGGTCTCGGACGGCAGGGTCAGCACCAGTTCCTTGAAGGCTGCGTCGAGTGCCGGGTTGCGCAGCACGCCGCGCAGTGCGTCCACCACGGCCGCAGGCAGGATGTCGCTGCTGGCAGGCGCGCCGCCCTGGATGGCCGCGATGGCGGTGCGCAGCGCCAGGCGCTGGCCGGCCTCCCAGCGGTTGAAGGCGTCGGGGTCGTTGGCCAGCAGGGTGAGCAATTGCTCGTCGCTGTAGTCGATGTCCAGCACCACGGGGGCGCTGAAGTCGCGCAGCAGCGAGGGCACGGGCGCGGCATCCAGGCCCGTGAACACCAGGGTCTGCGAGGCTTCGGTCAGCACCACGGTGCGCGATGGTGCACCGGCGGCAGCCTCGCCCTGCAGCTGCAAGGGCAGGGCGGCACCTTCGTGCGTGAGCAGGCCCAGGTTGACCGGGATCACAAAGGGCAGCTTCTCGCTCTGGCCCGGCGTGGGTGCACAGCTTTGCGACAGCGTCAGCGTGTAGCTGCGGGCGGCGGCGTCGTAGCTGCCCGTGGCTTTCACGCGCGGCGTGCCGGCCTGGCTGTACCAGCGCTTGAACTGGGGCAGCAGGCGCGCCAGGTCGCTCTCGGGGTTGGCGTCGGCAATGGCCTGGGCGAATTCGTCGCAGGTGACGGCCTGGCCGTCGTGGCGCTCGAAATACAGCTTCATGCCCTTGGCAAAGCCTTCGCGGCCCACCAGGGTGTGCATCATGCGCACCACCTCGGCACCCTTTTCGTAGATGGTGACGGTGTAGAAGTTGTTGATCTCGATGTAGCTGTCGGGCCGCACCGGGTGGGCCATGGGGCCGGCATCTTCGGGGAACTGGGCGGTGCGCAGCACGCGCACGTCCTCGATGCGCTTGACGGCGCGGGCCGAGGGGCTGCCCGCCAGGTCCTGGCTGAACTCCTGGTCGCGGAAGACGGTGAGACCTTCCTTCAGGCTCAGCTGGAACCAGTCGCGGCAGGTCACGCGGTTGCCGGTCCAGTTGTGGAAGTACTCGTGGCCGACCACGCTCTCGATGTTGGCGAAGTCCACGTCGGTGGCGGTCGCCTCGCTGGCCAGAACGTACTTCGTGTTGAAGATGTTCAGGCCCTTGTTCTCCATGGCGCCCATGTTGAAGTCGCTGGTGGCGACGATCATGAAGCGCTCCAGGTCCAGCGGCAGGCCGAAGCGCGCCTCATCCCAGGCCACGCTGGCCATCAGTGAGTTCATGGCGTGCTCGGTCTTGCCCAGGTCACCGGGGCGCACGTAGACCTGCAGCAGGTGGTCGGTGCCGGCGCGGGCGCGGATCTTCTGCTCGCGCGCCACCAGCTTGCCCGCCACCAGGGCGAACAGGTAGCAGGGCTTCTTGTGCGGGTCCACCCACTTGGCGAAGTGGCGGCCTTCATCGAGGTCACCGCTTTCCACCAGGTTGCCGTTGGACAGCAGCACCGGGTACTGGGCCTTGTTGGCGCGCAGCGTGACGGTGTAGCTGGCCATCACGTCCGGGCGGTCCAGGAAGTAGGTGATGCGGCGGAAACCCTCGGCCTCGCACTGCGTGAAGAAGGTGCCCTGGCTCACGTACAGGCCCATCAGGTGCGTGTTCTTGGCGGGGCAGCAGGTGGTGAAGATCTCGAGCGCGAAGGCATCGGTGCCCGTGGGCAGGTTCTCCAGCACCAGGCGGGTGCCTTCCATCTTGAACGAGGTGCCCTGGCCGTTGACCAGCACGCGCGCCAGGTTCAGGTCCTCGCCGTCGAGCTTGAGCGGCAGCTCGGCCACGTCCGGGTTGCGGCGCAGCGTCATGCGGTTGAGCACACGCGTCTTGGCCGGGTCCAGGTCGAAAGTCAGCTCGACGCTGTCGATCCAGTAGGCGGGGGCGGTGTAGTCCTCGCGGCGGATGGCGGCGGCCGGGCCCGCTCCGCTGGCGTCGGCGTTATGCGATGGCAACATGGATGCGCTCCAGAAAGTCGGTGTTCATGAGTTCGTTGTAGTCGCGCACGGCCGCCAGCACGTGCGGGCCGGCGAGTTCCTGCGCGCTGTGGGTGCTGCACACGGCCACGGCATGCATGCCGGCGCGGCGCGCGGCCTCGATGCCGAAGGGCGCGTCCTCGAAGACGACGCAGCGCTCGGGGGCCACGCCGATGCGGCGTGCCGCCTCCAGGAAGATGGCCGGCTGCGGCTTGCCCGGCAGGCCCTCGTCGCCGCGCACGATGGTCAGGGGCTCGGGCTCCATGGACAGGCGCGCCATGGCAAACGCCACGTTGTGGATGTCGCCCGCCGTGCCCACCGCCAGCTTGTAGCCCTGCACCGAGGCATGGGCCGCAAAGGTGCGAAAGCCCGCCACCTCGGCGAACGAGGGGCCAAACAGCTCGCGGTAGATGTCTTCCTTCTCGCGCGTGAGCGCGTCGGCCTCGGCCTGTTCCACCTCGCGCTGCAGCAGCTCGCGGATGCACTCGGTGCCGGTGCGGCCCGTGGTGCGCGCCATGAGGTCGGGCACGTCGATGGCCATGCCGCGGCGGCGCGTGAACTCGACCCATGCCTTGGCGTGCCAGGGCATGGAGTCGATCATGGTGCCGTCCATGTCGAAGATGAAGGCTTCGACCGGGATCATGCGCGGCCCCCGCGGTGGCAGGGGGAGCTGGTTCGCTCGAACGTGGCGGTGATGGCGGCGGCTGCTGCAGCGTGGCGATGGTTCATCACACGCCCTGCTTGAGCGAGGCTTCGATGAACGCGTCCAGGTCGCCGTCCAGCACCTTCTGCGTGGCCGAGATTTCCACGCCGGTGCGCAGGTCCTTGATGCGGCTGTTGTCCAGCACGTAGCTGCGGATCTGGTGGCCCCAGCCCACGTCGGTCTTGGTGTCCTCGAGCTTTTGCTGCTCTTCCATGCGCTTGCGCATCTCGAAGTCGTACAGCCGGCTGCGCAGGCGCTGCCAGGCCACGTCGCGGTTGCTGTGCTGGCTGCGGCCATCCTGGCACTGCACCACGATGCCGGTCGGGATGTGCGTGAGGCGCACGGCCGAGTCGGTCTTGTTGATGTGCTGGCCACCCGCGCCCGATGCGCGGAAGGTGTCGGTGCGCACGTCGGCCGGGTTGATGTTGATCTCGATGGAGTCGTCGATCTCGGGGTAGACGAACAGCGAGGCGAACGAGGTGTGGCGGCCGCCCGAGCTGTCGAACGGGCTCTTGCGCACCAGGCGGTGCACGCCGGTCTCGGTGCGCAGCAGGCCGAAGGCGTACTCGCCCTCGATCTTGATCGTGGCGCTCTTGATGCCGGCCACGTCGCCGGGGGTTTCGTCTTCCACCGTGGTCTTGAAGCCCTTGCGCTCAGCGTACTTGAGGTACTGGCGCAGCAGCATGCTGGCCCAGTCGCAGGCCTCGGTGCCGCCGGCGCCGGCCTGGATGTCCACGAAGCAGTTGAGCGGGTCGGCCTCGTTGCTGAACATGCGGCGGAACTCCAGCTCCTCGATCAGCGGGCGCAGCTTGGCGGTCTCGGCCTCGATGGTCATGAGGCCGGGCTCATCGCCTTCCTCCTTGCTCATCTCGTACAGCTCGGCGTTGTCGGCCAGCTCACGGGTGAGCTTGTCCAGCGTGACGACCACGCTGGACAGGGATTTCTGTTCCTTGCCCAACTCCTGGGCCTTCTTCGGGTCGTTCCAGACTGCCGGATCTTCCAGCGAGGCGTTGACGGTTCTCAGGCGTTCGAACTTGGCATCGAAGTCAAAGATACCTCCGTAACTCTGCCGTGCGCAGAGCCAGGTCGTCGAGGGTGGTGCCGATGAGGTTGATGCGTTCTGCGTCCATGATGGTGTCCTGTCGTATGGTTGTTCGGTTCTGTAGGGTGGTCGATGCAGCTTGGGTGCCTCGCGCAAGGCGGGGGCAAGGCCCTGGCAAGCCGGCTGGCGGCGTTGCCTGCCGCGCCAGCACAAGGCCCCATGAGGCAGCGCGAACGCGGGTTCGGCATCTTCCGAATCAACCATTTTCTCACGGACCGGGCAGGGGCTCCCGAAAGCCCCTTGTGCCTGTGAAAACCGGGTCCTCAGAACGTTCTCAGGACAGGTGTTCTTCGATCAGCCTGGCCACGGCGGCCGGCTGGTCGTGGTGCAGCATGTGGGCTGCATCCTGCACCACGGCCGTGCGGCAGTGACGCACATGGGTCAGGCGCTGGTGGTACTCGGGCAGGGCATAGCGGCCCTTCCACCACAGGCCCAGGCTGTCGTCGCTGGCTTCCACGGCCAGCACCGGGGCTTCGATCTGCGCGTACAGGGCCAGGGCCTCATCCAGCCGGTACAGCTGCGAGCTGGTGATCTTGTGCGCCGGATCGCCCAGAATCTCCCAGCGGCCCTGGGCATTGGGCTCGGCCCAGTGCTGGGCCAGCCAGTCGGCCTTGTCCTGCGACAGGCGCGGGTTGGTCTTCATGAGGCGCTGGGCCACACCGGCCACGCTGTCGTAGGCCTTGAGGGCCATTTCGCCCTTTTCCAACTGCTTGATCTCGTCGATCCACTGCGCATAGCGTTTGGGGGCCTGTTCGGGTTTGGTGGCCGGCATGCCGAAGCCCTCCAGGTTGACCAGCCGGCGGATGCGCCCGGGCCGTACGCCCGCGTACATCATGGCGATGTTGCCGCCCATGCTGTGGCCCACCAGGTCCACGGGCTGGTCGCCCACGTAGTGATCCAGGAGCAGGTCCAGGTCGGCCAGGTAGTCGGGGAAGGTGTAGTGGTCGCAGGGCGCGGGCAATTTGCTCAGGCCAAAGCCCCGCCAGTCGGGGGCAATGATGTGGCGGCCTTGGGCGAAGGCGGCCGAGAACGCGTCCACCACGAACTGGTAGGAGGCAGCGACATCCATCCAGCCATGCACCAGGACCAGCGGGGTGCTGGCCTTGTCGGGCGAGGCCTCGCCCCAGTGGCGGACGTGGTAGCTCAGGGTGCGGATGGGGACGAACTCGCTGCGCGAGGGGCGGACGGTGGAATACATGGGAGCGAAAAGGGGGGCGGTAAGTTGCTCCGATGGTACGTCGGCAGCCCGCTGCGCGTGGCCGTGGGGGTGTCGCATGGGCGCCTGCCGGCGCATGGGTATGGAAATTGCTGAGATTGATGCACATCAAAGCGGCGCGCCCTGATGCGTGCTGCGCTCCTTCCCACGCGAGGTCTCTGTCCGATGGTTCCCCTATCGTCCGCCCTGTCCCTGGATCTGTCGGCGCTGCAGCAGCGCCCGGTCTTCACGTCGGACCTCCGGGTGGACTCCCATGAGCTGGTGGCGCGCGAGTTCTCGGACCATGGGCTCAAATGGTGCGGTGGGCCGGTGGCCACGGCGCTGTCCAAGGTGCGGGTGCGCCAGTTGCAGCTGTTCATGCTGCAATACGGTGCGGAGGTGGAGATCCGCCCGCGCCCCTTCGACGACTTCGTGCTGGTGCACCTGTCGCTCGCGGGCACGGCGCAACTGGTGTCCGATGGCGTGCCCGTGCGCCTGCCGGCCGGTGCCGCCGCGCTGATTGCACCGCGCCACAACCTGCACATGCACTGGCAGCAGGGCGCGCGCCAGCTCATCCTCAAGGTGCCCTGCAGCCTGTTGCGTGCCTGGGCGCCCGAATCACTGGTGGGTGAATCGACCTTCGTGCACCCGCTGCTGCCGCTGAGTGCGGGGCAGGGCCAGCAATGGCACTTTCTCATGCAGTCGCTGCTGCACGTGAGCCAGCAGGCGGTGGAAAGCACGGCGCATGCGCGCTGGGTGGACCACATGGAGAGCAATGTGGCGCTGTTCCTGGCCTCGTGCGCGCAGAGCGTGCCCGTGCCGGCTGCGCCGCGGCTGCCCTGGCTGGATGGGGATGCCTGCAGCGCCGCGCAGGCCCCGCAAGGCGACATGGGCCGGCTCGACCGGCTCGACGCCTACATGCGCAGCCGCCTGTGCGCCCCCGTCGCGCTGGAAGATCTGGCGCGTGTCGCCGGTGTCAGCGTGCGCGGCCTCAATGCGCTGTGCCAGCGCCACCACGGCGCATCGCCCATGGCCCTGCTGCGCAATATGCGGCTCGATGCCGTGCGCGCGCGCCTCATGGAGCGCCCCGGCCACTGCGTGACCGATGCGGCGCTGGAGTTCGGCTTTGGCCACCTGGGGCGTTTTTCCAGCTACTACCGCGAGCGCTTTGGCGAGCTGCCGAGCCAGACCGCCGTCAACTGAACTGAGCAGATTTGCAAGAACCGGACAGGCCCGAGGCACCCGGTTGCCGATAGTGGATAGCGGGGCAGGGCGTTGATTTCTAGCATGGAGGCAACCCAATCGAAGAGGTGTTGCCCATGTCTGAAATCCCCGTCGTCGCCGTTGCGCCACCTGCCTCGCTCAAGGCCCAGCGCCAGGTCTTCTTTCCGCAGCCCGATGGCTCCAACGTGCCCTACCGGGTGTTCAGTTCGCAGGAGGTCTACGACCGCGAGCAGGAGCGCATCTTCCGTGGCCCGGTCTGGAACTTCCTGGGGCTGGAGGCCGAGATCCCGAACGTGGGTGATTTCAAGTCCACCTTTGTCGGCGACACGCCGGTGGTGGTCACGCGCACGGCCGAGGGCCTGGCCTGCTGGGTCAACCGCTGCGCGCACCGCGGCGCCATGGTGTGCCGCGAAAAGCGCGGCAACGCCGCCAGCCACACCTGCGTGTACCACCAGTGGAGCTTTGCCGCCAACGGCGACCTGCAGGGCGTGCCGTTCCGCCGCGGGCAAAAGGGCATGGTCGGCATGCCCAAGGACTTCAAGACCGAGGAACACGGCCTGCAGAAGCTGCGCGTGGACAGCTACAAGGGCCTGCTGTTCGCCACCTTCAGCGACGACACGCCGCCGCTGCCCGAGTACCTGGGCGAGCAGATGCGCCCCTGGATCGACCGCATCTTCCACAAGCCCATCGTCTACCTGGGCTGCACGCGCCAGTACTCCAAGTCGAACTGGAAGCTGTACTTCGAGAACGTGAAGGACCCCTACCACGCCAGCCTGCTGCACCTGTTCCACACCACCTTCAACATCTTCCGCGTGGGGATGAAGGCGCGCTCCATTCCCGACGCGACGCACGGCCTGCACAGCATCATCACCGTGACCAAGCCCGAGGTGGAGACGGACACCGCCGCCGCCTACAGCGCGCAGAACATCCGCTCCATGGACGAGGGCTTCACGCTCGAAGAACCCACCTTGCTCGGCCAGATCAAGGAGTTCGACGAGATGACCACCAACCACATCCAGCCGATCTTTCCACAACTGGTGGTGCAGCAGATCCACAACACGCTGGTGGCGCGCCAGCTGCTGCCCAAGGGGCCGAACAACTTCGAGCTGGTGTTCCATTTCTTCGGCTATGCCGACGACACGCCCGAGCTGCGCGAGCTGCGCCTGCTGCAGGCCAACCTGGTGGGGCCGGCGGGCTACATCTCGATGGAAGACACCGAGGCCACCGAGCTGGTGCAGCGCGGCACCGTGCGCGACGGCGACAAGCATTCCTACATCGCCATGGCGCGCGAGGCGCCCGAGCAGATGGACACCGTGATCACCGAGAACCTGATCCGCCGCTTCTGGGTGGGCTACCAGGGACTGATGGGCTACTGAAGGACTGCACGCCATGACCACGATGACCACCCCCACAGCCCCCATCGAGATCAGCCGCCAGGAGCGCCTGCAGCTGTGGACCGAACTGCTGGAGCTGCAGCACCGCTACGTGAGCGCGCTGGACAACAACCGGCTCGAAGAGTGGCCCGGCTTCTTCGTCGAAGAGGGCCGCTACGAGATCATCCCCAAGGAGAATTTCGACGCGGGCTTTCCCGCGCCCATCATGTACTGCCGCAATGCCGGCATGCTGCGCGACCGCGTGCTGTCGCTGCGCAATGCCAACATCTACGAAGACCATGTGTACCGCCACGGCACCTCGGGTCTGGTGATCACGGCCATCAAGGACGGCGTGGTGCACACCCAGTCGAGCTATGTGGTGGTGATCACCGGCGCGGCCGGCGAGTCCAGCGTCTACCAGGCCGGCACCTACCTCGACGAGGTGGTGCAGCACCAGGGCGAGTGGCGCTACCGCAGCAAGCGCGTGGTGTACGACACCTCGCGCGTGGCCACCTTGCTCGCCACCCCCATCTGAGGACCCGCACCATGCAGACAACGACCGACAACGCACTGGAGCAGGGCTCGGTAGCCGCCTGGCACGACGTGGGCGAGCCCGAGGACTTTCCCGACGGCGCCGTGTGGCCCGTGGTGGTGGACGGCCTGCCCGTGGCGGTGTTCCGCGACGGGGAGGGCCTCTTCGCCCTCTACGACCTGTGCACCCATGGTGCCGCCAAATTGTCCGACGGCTGGGTCGAGGACGGCTGTGTGGAATGCCCCTTGCATCAGGGCACCTTCGACATCCGCACGGGGGCGCCTTGCAAGGCGCCCGTCACCGAAGCGGTGCGCACGTTCCCGGTGCGCGTGGTGGCGGGGCGTGTCGAGGTCGGGCTCTGACGCCCTGCTGGCACCGCCCCTGGTTCTCTTTTCTTTTTGTTGATGGATAAGGATTGACGATGGCACAACTCTCCCGCACCTCGCTTCGCCACCGGATCGGCGCAGCCGCACTGGCCACCCTGGCGGCCTGCGCCAGCTTCACGGCCCTGGCGCAGCAGGGTCCCATCAAGGTGGGCATGGCGCTCGACATCTCGGGGCCTTTCTCGGGCCCTGGCGCCGATGCGCGCGACGGCTTCAATCTGGCCATCAAACAACTGGGTGGCAAGCTCGGTGGCCAGCCCGTCGAATTCCTCCAGACCGACATGGCCGGCAGCCCCGACCAGGCCAAGCAGCTGGTGGACCGCTTCGTGCAGCGCGAGAAGATCGACCTGTTCACCGGCCCCATCGCCTCCAACGTGGCGCTGGCCGTCGCGCCCACGCTGTTCGCGGCCAAGGTGCCCTACCTGTCGAACAACGCGGGCCCGAGCCAGTTGGCCGGCGCGCAGTGCAATGCCTACTTCTTCGGCACGGCCTACCAGAACGACCAGTACCACGAGGCCGCCGGCCAGTTCGCGGCCGACCGCGGCTTTGGCCGCATGGTGCTGATCGCCCCCAACTACCCCGCGGGCAAAGACGGCCTGACCGGCTTCAAGCGCAAGTTCAAGGGCACGGTGGTCGACGAGGTCTACACCAAGGTCGGCCAGCTCGACTACGCGACCGAGCTGGCGCAACTGCGTGCCGCCAAGCCCGAGGCGGTGTACTTCTTTCTGCCCGGTGCCATGGGCATCAACTTCATCAAGCAGTTCGTGGGGGCCGGCCTGTCCAAGGACATCATGCTGGTGACCAGCGGCTTCTCGGCCGACGAGGACATCATCGGCGCGGTGGGCGAGCCCATGCTGGGCCTGTTCAACACCTCGCACTGGGCGCATGACCTGGACAACGCCGCCAACAAGGCCTTCGTGGCCGCCTTCCGCAAGGAATACGGCGGGCGTTATCCGTCCATCTACGCGGCGCAGGCCTTCGATGTGGTCACCGCCATGGACTCGGCCGTCAAGGCCGTGGGCGGCAAGGTGGCCGACCGCGAGGCGCTGGCCAAGGCGCTGGCCAAGGCGCAGTTCCCCTCGGTGCGCGGCAGCTTCCGCTATGCCAACAACCACTATCCCGTGCAGAACTTCTACCTGCGCACCATCGGCAAGAACGCCGAGGGCCGCGTGACCAACAAGACCATCAAGACGGTGCTGGAGAACTACGGCGACGCCTTCTCTGCCCAGTGTCCTCTCAAGTGACATCCCCCTGAGGCGCTTTGCGCCTTCCCCCTTCTCTCGAATGGCTGTGCCATTCGGGAAGGGGGACGCCGCCAGCGCGGCGGGGCGGCCCTTGCGCGGCGGCCCTGGCATAGGCCGCGCTAATTCAAAGGACTGAGGATATGCAGACGCTTTCGATAACTGACGCGATGCGGAAACGATGCCCGTGGAGCCATTGACCCCATGAACTGGATCCTCGTCATCGAGCAATTGCTCAACGGAGCGGGCTACGGGCTCATGCTCTTCCTGATCGCGGCCGGCCTCACGCTCGTCTTCGGGATCATGGACGTGATGAACCTCTCGCACGGCTCGCTGTTCATGGTGGGCGCCTATGTGGCTGCCACGGTGCACGTGCACAGCGGCTCCTTCGCGGGGGCGGTGCTGGTGGCGATCGCCGCCACCGTGTTCGTGGCCGCCTTGCTGGAGGTGACGCTGATGCGCCGCCTCTACGGCCGCGACCACCTGGCCCAAGTGCTGGCCACCTTCGGCGTGATCCTGGTGGCCGACGATGCGGTGAAGATGGCCTGGGGCCCCTCGCCCGTGATGGCGCCCACGCCGGCCCTGCTCGCGGGCCCGGTGGAGCTGTTCGCAGGCCTGCCGTACCCCTCGTACCGGCTGGTGGTGCTGGTGGCGGGCGTGGCGGTGGCGGGGCTGTTGTACCTGCTGGTCAACCACAGCCAGGTGGGCATGCTGGTGCGGGCCGGTGCCTCGGACCGGTGGATGGCCGAACTCATGGGCGTGCGCGTCAAGCGCGTGTTCTGCGGCATCTTCGTGCTGGGCGCGGCGCTGGCGGCCCTGGCCGGTGCGCTCATGGGGCCCATCATGGCTGTGCAGGTGGGCATGGGCGAATCCATCCTGATCCCGGCGCTGGTGGTCATCGTCATCGGCGGCATCGGCTCGGTGCGCGGCGCCTTCGTGGCGGCCTTGCTCGTGGGGCTGGTGGACACGATTGGCCGGGCCTTCCTGCCGATCTTGCTGCGCGCCACGCTGCCGCCCTCCGTTGCGGCCGACCTGGGCCCGTTGTTCGCCGAGGTGGCCATGTACGCCCTGATGGCCGCTGTACTGAGCTTTCGCCCTGCGGGGCTGTTTTCTGCCAAGGCCTGAGCATGTCCGCTTCCTTGATTTCGTCTATGCCGGCAGGCACGGTCGTACCGCGTTGGCGCGGTGCATTGCTGCCACTGGTGCTATTGGCTGCGCTGGCGGTATTTCCCCTGGTCGCGCCCGCCCTGGGCCTGGATTTCTATGTAGGCTTTGTGCGCCGGGTGCTGGTGGTAGCGCTGGCTGCCGCCAGCCTGAACTTCATCATGGGCTTTGGCGGCATGGTGGCGCTGGGGCACGCGGGTTTTGTGGGCGTGGGCGCCTACGCCGTGGTGGTGCTCAGCGATGCCGGCGCCACATCGGCCTGGGTCGTGTGGGGTGCCGCCGCGGTGGCTGCCGCGGTGGTGGCCGCTTTGGTGGGGGCCATCTCGCTGCGCACCCAGGGCGTGTACTTCATCATGATCACGCTGGCGTTTGCGCAGATGCTGTACTTCGTGTTCGTCTCGCTGCGCAGCTATGGCGGCGATGACGGCTACACCCTGCCCATGCGGCCCGCGCTGGGGCTGGGCCTGGATGCGATGCACGAGCCCACGCTGTACTGGGTGGTGCTGGCCCTGGTGGCAATGGTGCTGTGGTGGCTGGACCGGGCCACGGCCTCGCGCTTTGGCGCGGCGTTGGCAGGCATCCGCGACAACGAGACGCGCATGCGCGCCCTGGGCTACCCGGTGTACCTGCTGCAGTTGGCGGCCTTCACCTTGGCCGGCGCCGTTGCCGGCCTGGCCGGTGCGCTGCTGGCCACGGGCAACAGCTTCGTGAGCCCGTCGATGATGCACTGGACGCAATCGGCCACGCTGATCGTGATGGTCGTCATCGGCGGCCTGGGCCGGCGCTGGGGCGGCCCGCTGGGCGCGGCCGTGTGGCTGGCGCTGGAAGAGGCGCTCAAGCTGCACACCGACTACTGGCACATGCCGCTGGGCGTGCTGCTGATCGCCACCGCGCTGTATGCGCCCAAGGGCCTGGCCGCTCTGGCGGACCTGCGCGCAAGGAGCAAGCCATGAGCCTCTTCCAAGTGCAAGGCCTGGTCAAGCGCTTCGGCGGCCTGCTGGCCACGGACCATGTGAGCCTGTCGGTGGCGCATGGCGAGGTGCATGCCCTGATCGGCCCCAACGGCGCGGGCAAGACCACGCTGGTCAACCAGATCTCGGGCCTGCTGGCGCCGGACGAGGGGCGTGTGCTGCTCGATGGCGCCGACATCACGGCGCTGCCCATGCACCGCCGTGTGGCGCAGGGGCTGTCGCGCTGCTTCCAGGTCACGCGCATCTTCCCCAAACAGAGCGTGCGCGACAACCTGCTGCTGGCCGTGCAGGCGCACAGCGGATCGAGTTTCCGCTTCCTGAAGCCGCGCTCGCACGAGTGCGGCCTGTACGAGGCCGCCAACCGCCTGGCCGAGCGCGTGGGGCTGCAGGGCCAGCTCGGCGAGATCGCCGGCGCCCTGCCGCACGGCGCGCAGCGCACGCTGGATGTGGCGCTGGCGCTGGCCTCCGGGCCCAAGCTGCTGCTGCTGGACGAGCCCATGGCCGGCATGGGGCCCGATGAGTCGCAGCACATGGTGCAGCTCATCGAGACTCTGCGCCAGGACATGGCCGTGCTGCTGATCGAGCACGACATGGAGGCCGTGTTCCGCCTGGCCGACCGCATCTCGGTGCTGGTCTATGGCCGTGTGCTCACGGCGGGCACGCCCGACGAGATCCGCAACAACCCCGAGGTGCAGGCGGTGTACCTGGGCAACGAAACCCTGGAGACCACCCCATGAGCGCGCCCGAGCCATTGCTGAGCTGCCAGGGCCTTGAGGCCGGCTACGGCGTGAGCCAGGTGCTGTTCGGCATCGACCTGCAGATCGGGGCCGGTGAGGTGGTGTCCCTGCTGGGCCGCAACGGCATGGGCAAGAGCACCACCATCAAGACGCTGGTGGGGGCGCTGCGCCCCACGGCGGGAGGCATCCGCTTTGCGGGCCAGGCCACCGACCGCCTCAAGAGCGACGCCATCGCCCGCCTGGGCCTGGCCATCGTGCCCGAGGGGCGCCACGTGTTCCCCAACCTCACGGTGCGCGAGCATCTGCAGGCCTTTGCCGACCACCGCAACGGCCTGCGCGATGCCTGGGACATCGAGCGCATCTACGGCGTGTTCCCGCGCCTCAGGGAGCGGCAGAACAACCTGGGCAACCAGCTCTCGGGTGGCGAGCAGCAGATGCTGGCGATCGGCCGGGCGCTGTCGACCAACCCGCGCCTGCTCATCCTGGACGAGGCCACCGAAGGCCTGGCCCCTGTGATCCGCGAGGAGATCTGGCGCTGCCTGGCCACGCTCAAGGCCGCCGGCCAGACCATCCTGGTGGTGGACAAGTACGTGCACCGCCTGGTGGGCCTGGCCGACCGCCACGTGATCCTGGAGCGCGGGCGCGTGGTCTGGCAGGGCGACTCTGCCGCGCTCAATGCCGACCGCAGCCTGTGGTCGCGCTACCTCACCGTCTAAGCCTCCAAAGGGTTTCCATGCAGATGACCGAAGAGGCCGGCGTAGCCGTGGCCGAAGCGCCCGCGTGCGCCATCACCCTGTTGCCCTCCGGCAAGTCCTTCACCAGCCACGCGGGCGAAAGCGTGCTCGATGCCGCCCTGCGCCAGGGCATCCTGCTGCCCCACCAGTGCAAGACCGGCACCTGCGGCGCCTGCCGTGCCCGGGTGGTCGATGGTGAGGCAGCCTGCCTGCCAGGTGCGCAGCCTGCGGCGCTTTCAGCAGAGGAGGCGGGGCAGGGCATGCACCTTTTGTGCTGCACGCAGGCCACCAGCGACCTGCGCATCGAATGCGCAGAGATCCCGCACATCCCCGGCATCGCCGTGCGCAAGCTGCCGGTGCGCGTGACGGCCCTGGAGCGTCTTGCGCCCGATGTCATGCGCGTGTTGCTGCAGCCCCCGCCGGGCCAGCGCCTGCACTATGCAGCCGGCCAGTACGTGGACGTGCTGCTGCCCGGCAACCGCCGGCGCAGCTATTCGCTGGCCACGCCGGCCCGCGAGGGGCAGGAGCAGTTGGAGTTGCACATCCGCCACCTGCCGGGCGGGCTGTTCACCGGCCAGGTATTCGGCAGGCTCAAGGCGCGCGACGTTTTGCGCATCGAGGGGCCGTTCGGTACCTTCGGCATGCACGATGGGGCGTCCACCGCGCCGGCCATCCTGCTGGCCAGCGGCACCGGCTTTGCGCCCATCAAGGCCCTGGTCGAGCAACTGCTGGCCACCGGCAGCCAGCGCCCTGTGCACCTGTACTGGGGCGGCCGCAAGCGCGAGGACCTGTACCAGCATGCCCTGTGCCTGGAATGGGCGCAGGCGCTGGCGGGCCGCCTGGCCTACGTGCCCGTGCTGTCCGACGCGCCCGCATCCGACGGCTGGGCCGGCCGCACCGGCTGGGTGCACGAAGCCGTGCTGCAGGACCATGCGGACCTGTCGCAGCACGAGGTGTATGCCTGCGGCGCTCCGGCCATGGTGGAGGCCGCGCGGCGCGATTTTGCGGCCCGCGCGGGCATGCGGGCCGCGGCGTTCTTTGCCGACGCGTTTGTGGCGCAGCCCGGCTGACCCGGCCTTCGCCCGGTCAGGTTTGTGTGGTCACGAATGTGACGGAGCCCACCGGGGCCACCTGCTGCGGACCGATGCCGTCGCCGGTGGCGGCTTGGGCATAGCGTGAGTCCAGCACGCCCAGCGTCAGTGCCTTTTCGAACTTGTCCTGGGGAATAAGGTAGTTGGCCGTTACGGTGATTTGGCTGCCCGCAGCAGGCACTTTGCCGGAGGTGTTCCAGTACTGGATGGCGATGGAGGCGTTGAAGCCTGGGTCCACGTCCACCTGGATGCCTGCCACAAAGCCGTTGCCATTGGTTTTTGTGGGAAGCAGGGCGATGGATTTCATCTCCGGCGTATAGCAGTCGGTGATCAGGCCGATGGTGTCGCCCGCCGGAATGCCCTGGACGGACACACTGATCTGCAAAGTGGCCGACTCTCCTACGCTCATCGGGATGTCGAAGCCCAGCCGGTAGAGCATGGGGCCCGCGACGGGATCGAACGCCACCATGTTGCGAAAGCCGAACCCGAGCTGCTGCGTCAGCAATTGCGACATCTCCAGCCAGCTGCTGATGGTCGGTATGGCGCTGGCCGTGTTCTGCGCGACGAAGGCGTAGAAAGAGTTGGCGTTGGGCAGGCGCTGGGAGGCGGTGTTGAGGCCGAAGGGCTGGGCGCCCACGCCGATGTGCCCCACATCGGCCTGCATGCTGACCTCCTCCCGGCCGTTCAGGGTGCTCAACGGGTTGTTCTTCCAGCTCGATGGAAAGAGGATGAGCTGGGAGGGCGTCCAGTACAGCTGCACGCTGCCATCGAATGCCTCCAGCGCCCCGTTGAGGCCGCGCAGGTAGTAGTAGTTCTGCCCCGGTGTGGGCTCGGTCGGGTAGGCCTGCTGCCAGCTGTCGATGGTGCTGAAGGTCACGCCCGGGTTGGACACGGGCACGCTGCTCTGGATGATGTCAGGGCACTGGTTGAAGGGGCTGACGGCCGGGACCGTTCCGAGGGAGGCGAGGTTGTCCCGGAAATAGAACCCATTGAAGGTCGACGCGGTGCTGGCCTGTGCAGGCGCAGCCTGGTTGGCGAATCCTGTGGTCATGAAATTTCTCCTGCTGGACGATGAAAGGAATGCGGCGGACCGGGGTCGGCTTATCGCCGGATGGTTTCCCAGTTGTAGGTGCCCTGGATGATCCAGGCCTGCGGTCCGATGTCGAACGCCTCTGGGCAGTAGCGGCGCAGGCGCAGCATGAACTCGGTGTCGATCAGGTTTCTGGCGATGGCCTCCCGCAGCTGCGGGGGGGTGGAGGCCACGTAGTTGACCGACATCGGCACGCGTGCACCTGCGGGTGGGGGGCTGCCGTTGGGGCTGTACATGTTCACGGTCATCAGCGCCTGGTAACCCGGTTCGAGGACGGCGCTGCTCACCCCCAGCAGCACGCCATCCTGCGTCACCTTGGTACGGCCCAGCTTGATGGGGTTGCCCGACGAGTCGGAGCGGCTGGCATAGAACTCCGCGTCCCAGCCGACATAGCCGGTGGGTGCGATGAAGATGGAGTAGGCGTTGGTGGTGGGGTAGTCCGCCGGAATGGTCAGAGGCTCGGTGTACTGCCATGTCGGCGTGGCTGCGATCATGGAGGTATTGCGCCAACCCCAGCCCAGGTTGTTCATGATCAGCGAGCCCATGTCCAATGCGGTGTCCACGCTCGGGAAAGGATTGCTGTTGTTGGCGTCATTGAACTGCGCGAACAGGCAGTAGTGGTCACTCCCCGGCGGCGGAGGCGTCACGTTGGTCCAGACGAAGGTCGCGTCGCAGACGCCGATGGTGTTGGGCGCCAGATTGATGATGTTGCCCTGCGCCTGCCCCATGTCCGTCTTGATGACGTTGTTCTTCCATTGGGAGGGTGCGTTGATGATGCCCGAGGGCGCGTAGTACAGCTGGACGGTGTTGGTCTTGTTGACCGTGGCGCCGTTTTTGCCACGCACGTAGATCAGGTTGGTCTGGCCCGAGTAGATGTTGTTGCTGGACGAGGTGGCGTAGCTGCTGTCCGTGGCCAGGGCCTGCTGGTAGTTGGCGATGGGGGTGGTGCCTGCGAGCCAGATGTCGGGCGATGCCGAGTACGGGCCCGTGGCCGGAACGCTGCCCGCATTGCTGGAGTTGGGGCGCAGGTAGACGCCATTGAACTGGCTGGCAGCCTGTGCCATGCGCGAGGCCGGCAGGCCCACGGGGCCGCGGCTGACAAGGGTGTTGCTTCTGGGAACGCGGATCAACATGATGGACTCCTTGATGGGGAGGGTTGGGAAACCGGTGGCCGACGGGTTGGGGGGATCAGCCTTGCAGGGCCGCAACGGCTCCCGCGATGGGGCGTGGGGATGCGTTGGAAGACGCCAGCAGGTCGGCAAACGAGATCACGCCGGCGGCGGTGATGCACAGTGCGTCTTCCGCGGCAACCACCACCAGGGATGCGCCGTATGTGGCCGTCTCGACCGCGGGCAGCTTGAGCAGCTTGCACACCTCGGGGATGCACTGGACGATGTTGGCGGCCCGCGAGAGACCGCTCAGTTCGCTGAAGGTGACTCCGGTGACGATGGCGTGCCCGACGCCGTACACCGTGGCTACCACGAGGCCGGGCAGGGTGTCGTCGTTCTCGGGGAATGCGCCCTCGTACACGGCATAGCCGCAGTCGAGCACCACGCCCAGGCAGGTGTAGATCCAGACCCACTTGCCGGCACCGTCCGCCGTGGAACAGTTGGGCGCGCCCGCGCTGTAGATCCACGGGCAGTAGGCTGCCTGCGCGTAGATCTCCGCGCCCAGGGCGAACTTGGTCAGCACCTTCACCACCGGGTCGACCGCTCCAGCGCCGGTGGTGGGCTTGACGTCCATGGCGGCCGACAGGAAGCCGTAGGCGAAGCCCGATACCGTTGCGGACACGCCAAGCAGCACCTGCGCGGCATTGAGCGCCTCGGCCGACAGAGGGACGGCGGGCGCCGGTGCCTCGATGGCGGCTTTCTTCTTGCCGGCCTGCGTGCCCTGGGCCAGGCCCGAGTTGGTCAGCATGGTCTGTGCGCTGAACGAGGCCTTGAACTGGTCTACGCTCGCCTGGTCCGGGAATGGGGCTGCCCCGTACATGGCCTTGTAGATGATCGTCGATGGAATGGCGAGGATCAGCGACGACAGGTCGGCCAGCGAGAGTGCCGAGCCATTGGTCAGCCAGGCGTAGAACTGGGTGACGAAGGGAATGTTCCACTCTGCCGTGAACTCCTGCTGCAAGGTGGTCAGGAAGCTTTGGACGAGCTGCAGCAGTCCGTCGACGATGGCCTGCACGCCGGCGAGCATGGCATTGGCCAGGCCCTGCGCTACGCGCAGCAGCGCCGACAGCAGCTGCGAGAAGATCTGGTCGGGGTTGCCGCCCAGGTTCTGCATGTAGCCCAGGGCTGCCGTGAAGGCCGGGTCATCCTGGACGGTGGTCGTCCACGTTGCTATCTGCTGGGTGAGGATGTCCCAGGGGCTGGCATTGGGCGGCAGCACGGTGCTGATCTGGCGCGAAGCCGAGGAATTTTCCAAGGTGGCGTTGAGCACCAGGTTGTTGGCGTTGCCCGACGAATAGACCGGCTCGTTGGGGGTCTGGGTGTTGGTGTAGCCGCCCAGCGATGCCGTGCCCCCCACGCTGGCCACCAACTGGTCGAATATCGCGGCCAGTTCGTTGCGCGCCGTGGCGATGCCCTGGTCGAACAGGCGCTGGATGCCGGCCACGGCCCCCGGCAGAAAGCCCAGGAACTGCGCCATCGTGTAGGACAGCGCATCGTGCGTGCGCAGGATGTCCTGCCAGGAGAAGATGAACCCGAGCCACTCGAAGATCTGGGTGAAGACCACCTTCACCTGTGCAAAGAACACCTCGACCAGATCGAATGCCTGTTCGATGAACTCCACCACGGTCTCGAACAGGTAGGTCACCCCGTTCACCACGAACGAGATCGCCGCATTCACGGCGTTGCCGACGGTCGTGATGACGGTATCGACCACGGAAATGATGCCGTCGACCACGCCGCTCACGAAGTCGCCGATGCTGCCTATCCAGTCGAACAAGCCGCCCACGGACTGGCCGGCCGCCACATGGGAAGCCCGTTTCTCCAGCAGCAGCTGGTGGGCCTCCACGGCACTCAGTTCGCGGTACTGCGGCTGGCCGCTGCGAAAGTCCAGCTGCCAGTGGGTCGCCTGCGTGGGCGCCTTGATGCGGTTGAGCCCATGGGTGGCATCGCTGGCCACGCAGCTCACGCCGCGCTTGGGCCTGGTCCCCAGCATGGCGTGCCGGGTGTCGCGGGCCACCGCCGGGTTGCTGGCCAGGGCCATGCACTGGTTGAAGGCGGTGGCCAGGCTGTCGGTCTGTGCGACGGTGCGGTATGGGTCCTGCAGCAGGTAGCTGCCGTCGGCCGTCTTGGCGTTCATGAGATCGTCTCCGGTGACGGTCTCCAGCCGCGCCTGGACGCCGGCATACTGCTCCAGGGCGATGCCCTGGCCCGAAGGCATCTGGTTGACGATGTTGATCTGCAGCGCCGGGATGCCCAGGATGCCGGTGCCCTGGGTGATGCTCAGGGTTCCGGAACTGGAGCAGGTGAGGTTGGCGGGGGTGCTGGCATCGATGGTGTACGAAGCCCCATTGACCGTGATCTGCGTCTGTGTCGCCGCCCATACCTGGATGGGGGCATTGGGCAGTGGCGCGCCTGCGGCGTCGTACACCATGAGATCGGTCGAATAGGAGATGAACTCCTCCACCTGCCCCGAGGTCGGAACCTCCAGGTTGCTGATCTGCCAGTTGCCGCTTTGCTGCTGGTTGATCAAGTGGCGCAGGGTGGCCTGTGCCGTTCCCACGGTGAAGACTTCGAGGTTGCCCTGGTTCTGCTGGGCCACACCCATCAGGGCCACGCCCGAGTCGATCACCATGGCGTCCGTCCAGCCCTTGCCGGTAACCTGGCTGGGCTGGAAGTGGAAGAGGCGCCCGCCAGTGTCCAGCGTGAACAGCTGGATCTCCTGGGCGCTCGACAGCGCGCTCTGCACGTCGCGGTAGCCCATGCCCTGGGTGATCTGGGCCCAGCTGAAGACGGTGGTGCCCACCATCTGGTACAGGTTGCCGTCAGCGAGGATGGCGAAATACCGGTTGTTGCCGCTGCTGTCCAGGCTGCTTGTCACCGCCAGGGATTTGAACGTGGCCGCAAACGGGTAGCGCCTTATGGTCTGTGTGGATACGTTGAATCCGAGGTACACCGTGTCCAGCACGGTGAATTCTGCGGTCGATGCCGCCGAGCCGGACCACACGCAGTTCAGCGTGGACAGGTTGACCGAGGTGGACCTGAAAACGCCAGGCTGGTCGTCCCACAGGGCATAGGCCAGCGCATACGAATTGCCCGGGCTGGCGCTCTGGAACCGGGTGAGTGCACCCACGTACAGGCGTCCGCCGATCTGTTGTGCGTACAGGCCGGAGATGGCAAGGGCGGTCGATGGCAGGGACAGCTGTGCCGTCATCACGCTGCCCCAGCGGTTGGCGCCGGCCTGGCCGGTCTCGACCACATAGTTCAGCACCAGGTTGTTGGCTGCGAACAGCACGATCCTGCCGGCGGCATTGAGCCCTGCCACCACCCACTTGGCTGCCAGGCCGGTGCTGACGCTGCTGTAGCCCGTGTCGCTGTTGGTGTCGGGGTAGAAGTTCCAGACGGTACCGTCGGTCCCTACGGTGAAGGTCTCGACCTGGCCACGGCCATTGCGCAGTGCAACGATGTCGCCGCCGCCGTGCGCGGCCGCGGCGATGCGGTACTGCTGCATGAACTTGGTCTCGGTGTTCAGATGCGGCCCCCCCTGTCCGCCGGACAGGGCGGCGAAGGCGGGGAGGCTGGCTGCGATGGCCGCGGGAAGCGGCTTGGGGGTTTCGGACATGGTGCGTGCTCCTGGTGGTGTGGTGGTGGGCAGGCCGGCCTGTCTCTGGATGCGATGGTTGCGGCCTGCAGTGCGGGGGGCGCGATTCGCGCTCGGTGATGCGCGGGCGGGGCTGTCGGGTGCGGCTTGCCGTGTCCGGGCCCAGTTCTCAGGACAGCGCGGGTGCGGGCTGCCTGGCGAGCGGGCGTTCGACGTTGACGGCCTGCAGCGTGGTGTCATCCACCTCGACAATGCATGCGACGGCCATCGCGATGCCGATGCGAACCGGTGGCCCGAAGCGGTGGATGTGCAACCCTTGCCGTTTGAGCAGGCGCTCGATGGGCAGGGTGGTCACGGTCACATAGCGGCTGATGCCGTGCGCCATCGCAAACCGTGCAGCCTCGGCCATCAGCGAGACGGACAGCGGCCCGAAGCCTTCTGCGCTGGTGGCGATCCGCTCCGTGGCGAGGGCGAACCGGCTCAGTTCCCAGGTGTCCAGCGCCTGGGGAGCCGCCTGGCCATGCAGGAGCTCGGGAAAGGTGTCCCTGAGCATGTAGGAGCCCACGGTGGGCAGTAAGCGCCAACAGGCGTCCACCCGGTGCTCCGGTGTTTTGCCGAGGATGTAGACGGCCGACGTTCCGTCGAAGCCATCGCGTTCCATGCCGTCATGCGTGGCGACATCCCAGCCCAGGCGCGTATGGAAGGTGTCGTAGCGCAGTCGGAACATGCCTTCTGCATCTGCGGACGACATGCTTTGCAGCCGGTGGGTCTGAACTGAGTGCACGATTTCCCCTCGTCGTTGGCGTGGGGGAATTTCACCAACACTGAGGGCTGGGCGGTACTATCAAAAGTTGGAGGGGCGGTGGCTTGCGCGGGGGCAGGGCCCCTCGCCGGGCTCAGGGTACCGGCTGCCACGGAAGCCGGCAGATGGCGCCCACCAGGTGCCTTTGCGAGGCGGGCATGGGCAGGTCGTAGCCCTGCCGATCCCTGATCTGGATATTGGTGCGGATCCCCGCATGGACATCAATGCGGGCGCCCTGGTTGTCGACCTGGAACCAGTCCCATCCGAGCGAGAACACCTGGCCGTCCTTGAAGGCGCACCATTCGGCTGCGCCGCAGCGCATGCCGTCCATGCGCGGGTCCTCGGCCAGATAAGCCAGCACCCAGTCGAGCGCTGCGAGTTCGTTCGCGCACAGCCGCAGGTAGCCGTCCGGGGAGTGTGCCTGGGGGCCCGCCGGCAACGGAAAAGGCACCCGCCGATGGTGCCAAAAATTTCTTGAACCCGACGAATGGTTGGTCATAGCATCCTCTCTCGCTTGGAGCTTCTATGTCATCAACGCCATCCCTGGAAGACGTCGCGGCCATCATGGCTGCGGACTCGGAGCAATCGCTTCTGGACCGGGTCCGCAAGTCAGCCACAGCCCTGGGTTTTGACCACTTCATGCTGGGCATCGAGGTCTCGCGCCCCCTGCTCAAGCCCATGCAGCACGTGAGCAGCGGCTATCCCCTGGCATGGCGCCGCATCTACGCGGAAAAGGAGTATGCGTGGAAGGATCCGACGGTGAGCCACTGCAAGACCCAGGCAACGCCCCTGCTCTGGTCCGAAGCGATGTACCCGGCGCAGAGCCGGGATCTGTGGGAGGATGCCAGGGCCCATGGCATAGGTTTTGGCATGAGCATACCGGTGCACGACTTTGCCGGAAGCAAGAGCATGTTCAGCCTCGCGCGCGACCAGCCCATCGAGCAGGACACGCGGGTGCTCGAGCATGTCAGGGCCTGCGCGCAGGTGCTCGCCAGTTGCGCCCATTTCGTCATGAACCGGCTCATTGTTCCGGGGCTGCTGAGCAAGGTCGATCCGAAGCTCACGGCCCGCGAGCGGGAGTGCCTGGCCTGGACGGCCAAGGGCAAGACGGCGGCCGAGGTGGGGATGATCCTGCAGATCTCCGAGGCAACAGCAGTGTTTCATCTGAACAATATGGTGCGCAAGTTCAACGTGGCCAACAAGACCCAGGCCATTGCGGTGGGGGTCGCGATGGGGCTGGTGAACTGAACTCCCCCCGGGCAGCCCGGGAGGTGAAGTGCCGGTTCGCCAGACCATTGTGGGCAGGTTCCCGCGGGTGATGCACTCCCAAGAGTGATAGGACGCCCCATGGCCTCGTCCTGCTAGGAGGCGTCTTTTGCCGCGCAGATTCCCACGGGGCGCTGCGGGGCAGCCGTCAGGTGGGGCTTCAGTGGCGGGGTTGGCGGTTGCCCATTCGCGTCTCGGATGGCGTTTCCCCAAAGCGCTTGCGGTAGCCCTCGGCGAAGTGGCCCAGGTGCAAGAAGCCGTAGCGGGCCGCGATGTCCGACACCTGGGGCGCGCGCTCCGCCGTTGTGGGCTGCAGCAGCGCCACGCGCACGGCGTCGAGCCGCATTTCGCGCAGAAAGGCCATGGGGCTCTTGCCTGTGCACTGTGCAAAGCTCTGCTGCAGTGCGCGGGCACTGACGCCCACGTGCGTGCACACCTCGGCCAGGGTGATGGGCAGCTCCAGCCGGCTGTGCATGAACTCCTGTGCGCGCTTGACTGCGCGTGGCAGCACCACCGGGGCGGAGCCAGGCGCGGCCGTGCCCGCAGCCAGGGCGGTCGAGTAGTTGTGCCGGGTGGACAGCAGCAGGCTGGTGAGCAGATGGCTCTCGGCCTGCTCGGCCAGTACCGGGTGGCCCAGCAGGAAGGCATGGGTCTCGACCGCCGAGCGCAGGTAGGCAATGAAGCTGGCCATGCCCATGAGTGCCGGTTGGGCCAGGTCCACGCCGAGGTTGAACACCAGCGGCTGCTGCACGGGCGCCTGCAGCAGGGCCGACAGGCGCTGGTGCAGGGCGTCGCGCTCGATCTTGACGATGAACTGCGGGCTGTCGTCGTGCCAGCGCATGGACAGCGGCTCGGTGGGCGAGGGCAGGGAGGCCATGAGCGCATGCGACTCCAGCACCTGGCCGCCGCAGCGCACCGTGGAGCCACCGCGCAACGGTATCTGCAGCAGGTAGAAACGGCCCAGGTACCCGGGCTCGATGCGCACCGCCGGGCCGTATTGCACGTAGTTCAGGCTGGCGTCGCGGTGCAGGGGCACGCTGTGGTGGCAGGCATCGAGCTGTGCACCCGGGCGCAGCGTGGCCAGCTCGTGCGGGCAGAACACCCGGCCCACGAACTCGCGCGCCTCGTCCAGGTCATGGCTGTCGAACAGGCGGTAGTGCGCCAGCGGTAGCGGGTGCGCGTCACTGCTGCTGATGCTCTGCTGGGCGGTGGGCATGCGGTTCGGCCGGTGGAATGTGGGTTCTTCTGGGGCAAGCACGAAACACGCCACGGCGGGGCGCGAAAACATGCGTTTGCGGGATACGCCCTGCGCTTTCGGGATGCGGATGCACGGGCGGCTTTCCTATTCTTGTGCCAGCCCCGCGCGGAGCGCAAGAGCGTTAGCACCGGGGTGTTCAGGCGCGGATGTGACGGCGTGTTACCGCTGCTGCACCGCAGCATGTTCAAGGCACTACAGGAGTCAGCAGCATGGTCCAGGGATTCGAGGGGATGCGCGGCAAGAGCGCGATCGTGACCGGGGGCGCCACCCTCATCGGTGCCGGGGTGGTGCGTGCACTGCACCAGGCTGGGGTGAAGGTGATGGTGGCCGACATCAATGCAGAAGCCGGCCAGGCGCTGGCGGATGCGCTGGGCGAGGGCGCGCGGTTCCGGCGCACCGACATCACCGACGATGCCGATGTCGAGGCCTGCGTGGCTGAAGCGGCCGAGCGCCATGGGGGCGTGCACTACCTGGTGAACCTGGCGTGTTCGTACCTCGACGACGGCATCGCCTCGCCGCGCGCAGACTGGCTGGCCTCGCTCAACGTCAACCTGGTCAGCGCGGTGATGGTGCTCAAGGCCGTGCGCCCCCACTTCCAGCGCGCAGGCGGCGGGGCGGTGGTCAACTTCACCAGCATCTCCTCGGGCGTGGCGCAGACCGGGCGCTGGCTCTACCCCGTGGGCAAGGCCGCCATGGTGCAGCTCACGCGCAGCATGGCCATGGACCTGGCAGGCGAGGGGGTGCGCGTGAACAGTGTCTCCCCCGGCTGGACCTGGTCGGCCATCATGGACCAGCTCACCGGCGGCGACCGCGCCAAGACCGACCGCGTGGCCGCGCCCTTCCACCTGCTGCGCCGCGTGGGCGACCCGGCCGAGGTGGCGAATGTGGTGCTCTTCCTGTGCTCGGACCTGGCCAGCTTCGTGACCGGTGCTGACTATGCGTGCGACGGCGGCTACTCGGCCATGGGCCCTGAGTCCTATACGCCCGCCATCCCCCAACTCATGTCGTGAAGGAGCCATGGCCATGACCATCCGTTCCGTAGGCATCATCGGTGCCGGCTTTGCCGGCCTTTCCACGGCCAAGGTGCTGCGCGCCTTCGGCTTTGAGGTGACGGTGTTCGAGAAGGAGCTCGACGTGGGCGGCGTCTGGGCCGCCTCGCGCCGCTACCCGGGGCTGACCACGCAGAACCCGCGCACCACCTATGCGCTGTCGGACTTTCCGATGCCGGCGCACTACCCCGAGTGGCCTTCGGGCCAGCAGGTGCAGGCCTACCTGCATGCGTATGCCGAGCACTTCGGGCTGATTCCCCACCTGCGCATGTCCACCACGGTGGAAAGCGCGGTGCTGGACGAAGAGGCCGGGGTGTGGACCGTGAAGGCCCGTCGGGCGGTGGCCGGGTTGCCCGCCGAGGTGCACCGTTTCGACCACCTGGTGGTGTGCAACGGCATCTTCAGCGAGCCGGCCGTGCCGCAGTACCCGGGGGCGGATGCCTTCGAGGCAGCGGGCGGGCGCGTGTGCCACACCAGCCAGTTCAACGATGCGGGCGAGGCGCGCGGCAAGCATGTGCTGGTGGTGGGCTACGGCAAGTCCTCGTGCGATGTGGCCAATGCCATTGCGGCCGACAGCGCCAGCACCACGGTGCTGGCGCGCCAACTGATCTGGAAGATCCCCAAGAAGTTCATGAACGTGCTGAACTTCAAGTACCTGCTGCTCACGCGCATGGGCGAGGCGCTGTTCAAGTACATCGAGCCCAAGGGCTTCGAGAAATTCCTGCACGGCGCGGGCCTGCCGGTGCGCAACTCCATGCTGGGCAGCGTGGAGTCGGTGGTCACGCGGCAGTTGAAGCTGCGCGAGATCGGCCTGCATCCGGGCACGCCGCTCGAAACCATTGCCCGCAGCACCGTGAGTCTGGTGACCGACGGCTTCTATGAAAAGGTGGCGGCCGGCCAACTGGGCGTACGCAAGGGCGTGAGCATCCGTGCGCTGCAACCCGGCCAGGCCGTGCTCAGCAATGGCGAAACGGTGCCGGCCGACCTGGTGGTCTGCGGCACGGGCTGGCAGCAGCAGGTGCCGTTCTTCGACGCCAGCGTGCTGCAGCGCGTGACCGATGCGCGCGGCAATTTCCGGCTGTACCGCTCCATCCTCCCCGTGGGCATGCCGCGCCTGGCCTTCAATGGCTACAACTCGTCCTTTTTCAGCCAGCTCAACTGCGAGATCGGCGCGCTGTGGCTGGCGAACCACCTGCGCGGTGGGCTGCAGCTGCCGCCCGTGGGCGAGATGAACGCACAGATCGACCGGCGCCTGGCCTGGATGGAGGAGCGCACCGATGGCAAGCACTCCAAGGGCACCAACATCATCCCGTTCTCGGTGCACAACATCGACGAGCTTTTGCAGGACATGGGACTGCCGCTAGGGGCGCTCACGCGCTTCAAGCAATGGCTGGGACCGGTGGACCCTGCCGACTACGCCGTGGTCACCCGCCAGCTGCTGGCGCGCCACGCCCACACGCCGGCAGATGCCAGCCTGGCCGCCCAGGCTGCCTGACCCGCGCCTCGCGAAATTTTCCAACGACAAAGGACTCCCCACCATGCCAGGACAATGGACCACGCTCGATGCCGCCGATGGCAGCGGCCGCTTTCGCGCCTACCTCGCCACCCCCGCCAGCGGCAGCGGCCCGGGGCTGGTGCTCGCGCAGGAGATCTTCGGCGTCAACCAGACCATGCGCGATGTGGCCGACTACTACGCCGAGGAAGGCTATGTGGTGCTGGTGCCCGACCTGTTCTGGCGCCAGCAGCCTGAGGTGGAGCTCGATGCCGCGAGCGACATGCCGCGCGCCTTCGGGCTCTACCAGGGCTTCGACGAGGCCAAGGGCGTGGACGACCTGCAGACGGCCATCACCGCGCTGCGGGCCCGGCCCGAGGTGCGGGGGCAGGGCGGCGGCAAGGTGGGCGTGCTGGGCTTTTGCCTGGGTGGCAAGCTGGCCTACCTGGCGGCCTGCCGCACCGATGCCGACGTGGCCGTGGGCTACTACGGCGTGGGCATCGAGGCAGCTCTCGCCGAAGCCAGTGACATCCAGTGCCGCCTGGTGCTGCACATTGCCGAGCTCGACGGCTTTTGCCCGCCGCCCGCGCGCGCGGCCATCGTGCAGGCCCTGTCGGGCCGCGAGAACGTGGAGCTGTACGTCTACCCCGGCACCGACCATGCCTTCGCGCGCGTGGGCGGCGACCATTTCCACAAGCCCTCGGCCCTGATGGCGCACCAGCGCAGCGTGGCCGCCCTGCGGCGCGAGATGGGCCCGCACTACGACCTCTCGGCCCTGTGGGACAAGCACTGCGAATACGAGTTCGCCACGCGCGATGTGGATGCCACCATGGCCACCATGGTGGCCGAGCCCTATGTGAACCACATCCCCACCATGACGGGCGGGGTGGGCTACAAGCACCTGCACGACTTCTACACGCGCCATTTCGTCAACAGCAACCCGCCCGACACCAGCCTCACGCCGATCTCGCGCACGGTGGGGGCGACTCAGGTGGTCGACGAGATGCTGTTTTGCTTCACCCACACCACCGAGATCCCCTGGATGCTGCCCGGCGTGGCGCCCACGGGCCGGCGCGTGGAGATACCGCTGTTGGCGGTGGTGAAGTTCCGCGGCGACAAGCTCTACCACGAGCACATTTACTGGGACCAGGCCAGTGTGCTGGTGCAGGTGGGCTTGCTCGACCCCAAGGGCCTGCCGGTGGCCGGGGTGGAGACGGGGCGCAAGCTGCTCGATGAAACCCTGCCGTCCAACGGCCTGATGGCGCGCTGAAGCCGCCAGCTCTCCTAGGTGATAACCCGACAGGCCGTGCCACTGATGTGCCGCATCAGAAACAATGATTGGCGGCGACGGGCGGGGCGGCCTACATTGGACGCACTAGAACACCGAGGAGACAAGCATGCAGCGCATTCTTCGTGCGGGGGCTTTGGCCGCCGCTGGGTTGCTGGTGGCCCAGGCCGCCCAGGCGGGCACCGTGACCGTGCTCACGTCCTTTCCCAAGGAGTTGACCACGGCCTACCAGAAGGCCTTCGAGGCCAAGAACCCGGGCATCAAGATCGAGATCCTGAACAAGAACACCACAGCGGCGATCGCCTATGTGCGTGAGTTGCCCGAGGGCCAGCGCCCCGACATCATGTGGGCCTCGGCCCCCGATGCCTTTGAGGTGCTGGCGCGCAACAAGCTGCTGCAGGCCGCGCCCGACACCAAGAACCCCGCTGCGCCGGCCAAGATCGGCAATTACCCGCTCAACGATCCGCAGGGCCTGTACTACGGCCAGGCGCTGGCGGGCTACGGCATCATGTGGAACACCCGCTACCTGCAGGCCAACAAGCTGCCCGCGCCCAGGGAGTGGGCGGACCTCACCCGGCCCGAGTACTTCGGCCATGTGGCGATCTCCTCGCCCTCGCGCTCGGGCACCACCCAGCTCACGGTGGAAACCATTTTGCAGGGCGAGGGCTGGGACAAGGGCTGGGCCCAGTTGCTGGCCATGATGGGCAACGCCGCCGCCGTGACCGACCGCAGCTTCGCCGTGCCCGATGGGGTGAACAACGGCCAGTACGGCATTGGCATCGTGATCGACTTCTTCGGCCTGGCGGGCAAGTACTCGGGCTTTCCGGTGGACTTCGCCTACCCGGCCATGACGGCCGTGGTGCCGGCCAACATCGCGCTGATCGCGGGCGGCAAGAACACCGACGAGGCCAAGAAGTTCATGGCCTTCAGCATGTCCACCGAGGGGCAGCAGCTGCTGTTCGATCCCAAGATCAGCCGCCTGCCCATCTTGCCCTACAGCAGCCTGAAGGCGCCCGCGGGCTACCCGGTGCCGCAGGACGTGGCCAAGCGCGCCAAGGTGCAGTTCGATGCCGACCTGTCCGAGAACCGCTACCAGGTGGTCACCAGCCTGTTCGACCAGATGGTGACCTTTCGCCTGAAGGAGCTGCAGGCCGCCACGCGTGCCATCCACGATGCGGACAAGGCGCTCAAGGCCAAGCCCAACCCCAAGGGCGCCGAGCTGCTGGCCCAGGCGCGCAGCCTGGCCTACACCTCGCTGGTGGGCGAGGCGAATGTGAAGAACGAGGAGTTCCTCGCGCTGTTCCGCAAGAACCGGCGCGATGTCGAGGTCTCCAAGCAGCTCACGGGCCTGGAGCAGATGTGGGCCACCAAGGCGCGCGAGAACTATGAGCGCGCGCGCGGCCTGGCGCAGCAAGCCCAGGGCATGGCGAAGTAAGGCACCCCTCTCTGACCTAAGGGCGCCCGTCGCAGGCGCCGGGAAGCTCCCACCATGTCCGCTGTCTTTTCCGATCCCGGCGCGGCCGGGCCCGGTGCGGCCCGCCCGCGCCGCCTGCTGCATGCCCTCTCGGGCGTGGGGCCCTGGCTCGCCTTCGGGCTGATCCTGGCCTTTCTCGCGCTGTTCCTGCTGATCCCCGTGGGGCTGGTGGTCTACACCGCCTTCATCAACGAGACGGGGGCGCTCACCATTGGGCACTTCGCCAACTTCTTCGAACAGTCGGTGTTCCGGGAGTCGTTCTTCAACAGCCTGGTGGTGTCGCTGGCCAGCGTGTTCTTCGCGAGCCTGATCGCGGTGCCGCTGGCCTACCTCACGGTGCGCTTCGAGTTCCGCGGGGCGCTCTTGATCCAGACCCTGGGCGTGCTGCCGCTGATCATGCCGCCCTTTGTCGGCGCGGTGGCGCTGCAGCTGATCTTCGGGCGCAACGGCTCGGTGAACCTGCTGCTCAATGAGTACCTGGGCTTCACCGTGCCCATCATGGACGGGCTGGTGGGCGTGACCTTCGTCGAGAGCATCCACTACTTTCCGTTCATTTTGCTGAACCTGGTGGCGGCCATGCGCAACATCGACGGGGCCATGGAGGAGTCGGCCCTGAACCTGGGCGCGCGCGGTTGGCGGCTGTTTCGCCGCGTGATCTTCCCGCTGGCCATGCCGGGCTACCTGGCGGGCGCGGCGCTGGTGTTCGTGAAGGTGTTCGACGACCTGGGCACGCCGCTGGTGATGGGCGTGACCAACATGCTCGCGCCCCAGGCCTATCTGCGCATCACCTCGGTGGGCATCGACGACCCGCTCGGCTATGTGATCAGCGTGATCATGATCGCGTTCTCGATCCTGGCGCTGTGGATGGCGGCGCGTGTGATGAAGGGCAAGGACTACGCCACCCTGCAAAAGGGCGGCAGCGCGCTGCAGCGCCGGCGCCTGTCCACCTGGGAGTCGGTGCTGGCCTATGGCTGGATCGGGCTCATCCTGCTGGTCACGCTGGCGCCGCACATCGGCATCCTGCTGATGTCGTTCTCCAAGGTGTGGAGCTTCTCGGTGCTGCCCGATGCCTACACGCTGGAGCACTACGCCACGGTGTTCACCGACTCCAAGCAGATGATTGGCAACACGCTGCTCTACTGCTTCATCGCAGCGGGGCTGGATGTGGTGATCGGCACTTCCATCGCCTACCTGATCCTGCGCACCCAGCTGCCGGCACGGCGCTGGCTCGACTACCTGGCCTCCGCCGCGCTGGCCATCCCGGGCCTGGTGCTGGCCATCGGCTACCTGCGCATGTTCAAGGGCGTGAACCTGCCGTTCACCGACACGCCGGTGGTCACCACCTGGGTGCTCATCATGCTGGCCTATGCGGTGCGGCGCCTGCCGTATGCGCTGCGCTCGTGCATGGCGGCGCTGCAGCAGGTGCATGTGTCGCTGGAAGAGGCGGCGCAGAGCCTGGGGGCCTCGCGCCTGTCCACCATCCGCCGGGTGATGGTGCCGCTGATGATGGGCGGCATCCTGGCGGGCTTTGTCACCAGCTTCATCACGGCGGCGGTGGAGCTGTCGGCCACCATCCTGCTGGCGTCGGCCCAGAGCCAGGCGCCCATGAGCTACGGCATCTACCTGTACATGCAAAGCATCTCGGGCCGCGGTCCGGGCGCCGCCCTGGGCGTGCTGGCCGTGCTGGTGGTGGGGCTGGGCACGTATTTCTCGCACCGCTTCGTGGAGCGTTCGCGCACCACGGTGCAGGCCAAACAGGGGTGAGCATTCCATGCATCTGAACAAAGTCTCTCTCGAAGCCCGGCACATCAGCCTGAGCTATGGCAGCACCGAGGTGCTGCGCGACGTGAACCTGCGCATCGAGCCCGGCGAATTCTTCGCGCTGCTCGGCCCCTCGGGCTCGGGCAAGTCCACCCTGTTGCGGCTGATCGCGGGCTTCAACCAGCACCAGCGCGGCGAGCTGCTGGTGGACGGGCAGGACATCACCGGCACGCCGCCGCACGCGCGCAACGTGGGCATGGTGTTCCAGAACTACGCCCTGTGGCCGCACATGACGGTGTGGGACAACGTGGCCTTCGGCCTGGTGGAGCGGCGCGAGACCAAGGAGGCCATCCGCCGCAAGGTGGGCGCCGTGCTGGAGCTGGTGGGCCTGGCCGACTATGCGCAGCGCCGGCCCGGGCAGCTCTCGGGCGGCCAGCAGCAGCGTGTGGCGCTGGCGCGCACCGTGGTGATCGAGCCCAAGCTCTTGCTGCTGGACGAGCCCCTGTCCAACCTGGACAAGCAGCTGCGCGTGCAGATGCGCGAGGAGCTCAAGAACCTGCAGCGCAAGCTCGGCCTGACCACCATCTTCGTCACGCACGACCAGGAGGAGGCCATGACCACGGCCGACCGCATGGCGGTGCTGGACAAGGGCATCCTGCAGCAGGTGGGCGCCGCCACGGGGCTCTACGATTTTCCGGTGAACCGCTTCGTGGCGGGCTTCGTGGGCACGGCCAACCTGCTCGAAGGCGAGGTGGTGTCGGTGGGCGGCGAGACGCTGGTCTTCAGCGTGCAGGGCCTGGGGCAGCTCACGCTGCCCCGGCCGGCCGAGCCGCCGGCCGTGGGGGCGGCAGCGCTGGCCTTCCGCCCGCACCAGGTGAGCATCCGTGTGCGCGACGAGCAGGTCGATGCCTCGCGCCTGTGGCTGAGCGGACGGGTGGAGAGCGCAGAGTTCCTGGGCGAGTTCTCGCGCTACCGGGTGCGCGTGGGCGAGGTCGCCCTGGTCACCGACCAGCCGCACTACGCGGGCCTGGCCATGTTTGCGCCAGGGGCCGAGGTGCGCCTGGGCATCGAGCCTACGCAGGTCCGTTTCCTCGATCAATGAGAAGGTGTGAACGAACCCGCCATGCCCGCTCATGCAGCCAAAACACGCGCGCTCTTCGTTGCAAATGCTCGCCATAGCCCCCGCTATGGCTGTGCTTTGCGCCTAGATCGCGCGCGTTTTGACTGCCTGCTCGGACACGCCGGATTCATTCGCACCTTCTGACCACGCCACAATGCAGCGTGATGATTGAACCCCTTTTCTTCGTTCAACCCCTCTCCGTGGCCTGAGCGGCATGGAGATCTACCAACTGCGTGCCTTCGTCACGGCGGCCAAGCTGGGCAATGTCACGCGCACGGCCGAGGCCCTGCACCTGACCCAGCCGGCCATCACCGCCCAGATCAAGGCGCTGGAAGAAGAGCTGGGCGTGGCCCTGTTCGACCGGCGGCCTGGCCGCATCAGCCTGACCCGGGCTGGTGAAACCCTGTTGCCCGAGGCCGAGACGGTGCTCACGGCGGCCGGCCACCTGCTGGGCAAGGCGCGCGACCTGCAGGGCGAGGTCACCGGCACGCTGACCCTGGGCACCGTGGCCGACCCCGACACCCTGCGCCTGGGCTCGCTGCTCGGTGCGCTGGTGCGCAGCCTGCCGCTTCTGGAGATCCGCACGCGCAACGGCGCTGCCGAGGAGCTGCGCGAGCAGGTGGCTGCCGGCCTGCTGCAGGGCGCCTTCTACATCGGCCCGAGCATCCCGCGCGAGGTGGCCGGGCTGGCGCTGCAGACCCTCCACTACCGCATTGCCGGGCCCGCCAGCATGGGCCAGCAGGTGCTGCATGCGGGCTGGCGCGACATTGCGGCCATGCCCTGGATCGGTGCGCCGCCGCTGCACCATGTGCAGACGCTGATGCGCGACATGTTTGCGCGCCAGGGGCTCACGCCGCACCAGGTGATCGAGTCTGACGAGGTTTCGCTGCCGCAAAGCCTGGTGCGCGCCGGGGTGGGCCTGTCGCTGCTGCGCGAGGACGTGGCCCTGCCCGCCAGTGAGCGTGGCGAGGTGGTGATCTGGCCCCATGCCCGGGTCGGGGCACTGCTGGGCTTCATCTACCCGCCTGCGGCCGAGCACGACCCGGCCATCGTGGCCACGCTGCAGTTGCTGCGCACGGTGTGGGGGCTGTCCGGGTAGGCCCCGTCCTTATTCAGTAGCGGTAGAAGCTCATGCCTGCAGAGTTTCTCTTCAGCCCGTACACTGCGCGGCTTGCCAACGGAGTCCGCATGAACACCATCCAGCTCGGTCAGAGCGATCTGCACGTCACCCCCATTTGCCTGGGCACCATGACCTTTGGTGAACAGGTGAGCGAATCCGATTCCCACGACATCCTGGCCCGTTCGCTGGCCCGGGGCGTGAACTTCATCGACACGGCCGAGATGTACTCCGTGCCGGCCAAGGCCGAGACCTTCGGCGCCACCGAGACCATCATCGGCAACTGGTTCGCCAAGAACCCTGGCGCCCGCCAAAAGCTGGTGGTGGCCACCAAGGTGGCCGGTCCCTCGCGTGGCATGCCCTGGGTGCGCGAAGGCAAGGGCATGACCCCTGCCGACATCGTGGCCTCGTGCGAGGGCAGCCTGCGCCGCCTGCAGACCGATGTGATCGACCTCTACCAGATCCACTGGCCCGAGCGCCATGTGCCCGCTTTCGGCGCCATGTACTACGACCCGGCCAAGGAAACCTCGCAGACCCCCATCCGCGAGCAACTGGAGGCACTGGCCGGCTTGGTCAAGGCCGGCAAGGTCCGCTACATCGGCCTCTCCAACGAGACCCCCTACGGCGTGCACGAATTCGTGCGCCTGGCCGAGCAGCATGGCCTGCCGCGCGTGGCCACGGTGCAGAACCCCTACTGCCTGGTCAACCGCACCTGGGAGAACGGGCTGGACGAAACCTGCCACCGCCTGAATGTCTCGCTGCTGGCCTATTCGCCCCTGGCCTTCGGCCTGCTGACCGGCAAGTACGACGAGAGCGGCACCACCGGCCCTGATGCCCCCCAGGGCGCACGCATCTCCTCCTACGAATCGGTGCGCAAGCAGCGCTGGGGCCGCCCCGAGTCGCTGGAGGCCGCGCGCCGCTACAACGCGCTGGCGCGCGCCAACGGCTTGACCCCTACGCAGCTGGCGCTGGCCTTCTGCTACACCAAGTGGCAGGTGGCCAGCACCATCATCGGCGTGACCTCGGTGGCGCAGCTCGAGGACGACCTGAACGCCTGGGGCACGACGCTCTCGCCCGAAGTCCTCAAGGCCATCGACGCGATCCGCCACGAACTGCGCGACCCGGCGCTGTGACGGCCGGGTGACGGCCCGGCCGTCACCTCGTCTTCAGGCTGCGGCAGCCTCGGCGGCCAGCGCGCCTTCCTTCCACGGCACACCCGCGGGCTCACCCAGGTCCCAGAACAGGCCGGCCATCACGGCCAGGCCCTCGCGGGCCACGCTGGCCAGCAGGTGCTCGTTGGGCGCGTGCTGGGCGCAGGCCGGGTACGAATGGGGCACCCACAGCGTGGGCAGGTTCAGGTCGTCGGCGAAGATGTCGTTGGGCAGCGAGCCTGCCAGGTTGGGCAGCAAGGTGGCGGGCGCGCCTGCGCTGTGCTGCATGGAGGCCAGCGCCCAGTCCACCCAGGGGTTGTGCAGGTCCAGGCGCGTGGCGCCGCACTGCATGCCCAGCTCGATCTCCACCTCGGCAAAACCATGCGCGTCGAGGTGCGCACGCACGATGTCCTTCAGGTTGCGCCAGTCCGTGCCGACGACAAAGCGCAGTTGACAGTGCGCCACGGCGCCCGACGGAATGGCATTGACCGGGCGCGCGGGCGAGCCGGCACCCAGGGCCAGCACCTCCAGCGTGTTCCAGCCGACCAGTTGCTCGCCCGGTGTCAGGCCGGGCTCGCCCCAGCCCGGCGTCAAGGCCGGGTCGTCGGCGCCGCCGCCGATCACCACGTCCTTCATGGCCGTGCGCAGCTTCTCGGGCAGGGGCGGGGGCAGCAGGCTGGGCACGAGCATGCGGCCATGCGCATCGACCATGCTGGCCACCGCGTGGGCCAGCACCGTGGCCGGGTTGGACAGCACGCCGCCCCAGTTGCCTGAGTGGTAGGCCCGGGGCCGGCTGTTCACCTTGAGCGCAAAATTGATGGCGCCGCGCGAGCCCAAAAACAGCGTGGGCCGCGCCGCATTCACGCGCGGGCCGTCGCTGGCGATGAAGAGGTCGGCGCGCAGGGCCTCGCGCTGCTGCTGGCAGAAGGCGGCCAGGCCCGGTGAGCCGGCCTCCTCGCCCATTTCCATGAGCAGGGTCACGTTGTAGCCCAGGCGCCCCTGGCGTGCGGCGATGGCCTGGGCCAGGGCGGTCAGCACCACCGTGTGCTGGCCCTTGTTGTCGGCCGTGCCGCGGCCGTACCAGCGCTCGCCCTCGATCGTGAGTTCCCAGGGCGACAGGCCTTCGCGCCAGTTGGCGTCCTGGCCGTTGACCACGTCGCCGTGGCCGTAGGTCAGCACGGTGGGCAGCTCGGGCGACTCCACGCGGCGCGCCAGCAGCACCGGGCCACCGCGCGGGTCGGGGTTGTCCAGCACCTCGCAGGCAAAGCCCAGGGGGGCGAGGCCGGGCACGATCTCGTCGGCCAGGTACTGGCGCAGGGCCGGTGCGCCGGGCTGGCCGGTGTCGCTCTCGGTGCGCCAGGCCACGCGGCGGCGCAGGTCGGCCTCGAAGCGGCCGGCATCGAAGTGCTGGTGCACGTTGCTCAGCAGTTGCTCTCGGTTCATCGTCGTTGTCATGTCGTTGTCACTCCACAATGATTTTGGCGCGGTGGGCCAGGGCGCGGTAGCGCACGATTTCCTCGTCGATCACGGCCCGCGTGGCCACGGGGCCCAGGTGCACGGGCTCCATGCCCTGGGCGCGCATCTGCTCCTGGATGGCGGGGTCGCGCGTGATGGCCTCGACCTCGGTCACCAGCCGGCGTATCACGGGCTGCGGCGTGCGCGCGGGTGCGGCAATCGCATACCAGGCGTCGAAGGCGGCGGCCGGCAGCTTGAGTTCTTCGACCGTGGGCACGCCGGGCAGCATGGTCGAGCGCGCCTTGCCTGCGATGGCCAGGGCGCGCAGCTTGCCGGCGCGGATCTGCGGGGCGGCTGCCGCCACGGTGTCGATGCCCAGCTGGATCTCGCCACCGATCAGCGCCATCAAGGACTGGCTGCTGCCGCGGTAGGGCACGTCCTGCAGCTGGATGCCGGCGGCCTGCTCCAGCAGCGCCCCGGCCAGGTGCGGGCCCGAACCCGAGCCGAAGGTCGCGTAGTGGATGGTCTTGGGCGCGGCCTTGGCGGCGGCGACCAGGGCGTTGAGGTCCTTGTAGGGCGCATTGGCGCTGACCACCATGACCAGCGGCGCGCGCGCCACGGTGGCCACGGGCACCAGGTCGGCGGCCGGGTCGTAGGGCAGCTTGGCGCGCAGCGCCGGGTTCACCGAATAGCTGGTGGAGCCCGACACCAGCAGCGTGTAGCCATCGGCCTTGGCACGCACCACGGCCTCGGTGCCGATGATGGTGGAGGCGCCAGGCTTGTTGTCCACCACCACGGGTGTGCCCAGGCGCGTGCCCAGTTTCTGGCCCAGGGCGCGGGCCACCGCGTCGGTGCCGCCGCCGGGCGGGAAGGGTACGACCAGGCGCACGCTCTGGTGGGGGTCGGGCCAGGCGTCCTTGGTGGCTGCGGTGGTGGCGGTGGCGCTCTGCGCATGGGCGAGGCCGCAGGCGGCGGCGAGGGCGGCCATCAGCAGGGGGACTCGAAGGCGTTGTGTCATGGGGGCTCCAGGGTAGGGCGCCGGGCTGCGCAGCACCAGGGCGGCCGCGGCAGGGCGATGGGTTGATTGGAGCCTCGATGCACGCAAGATCGATGCTGGTTTACCATTGCTTTCGATAGAGAATAAGCATCGATGTATTGCCTCAAAGGCAATACGAAAACCCTCCCATATGCCCCTGTCCCTGCTGAGCCTGCCCCTGCGCTACTTTCTGGAAGTGGCGCGCACCGGTTCGGTCAACCAGGCCGCACAGCGCCTGCATGTGGCGGCGTCGGCGGTCAGCCGGCAACTGGCCAAGCTCGAGGATTCGCTGGGCGTGGTGCTGTTCGAGCGCCAGACCCGCGGCATGCGCCTCACGACGGCAGGTGAACGCCTGCTGGCCCATGCGGGCGCGCATGCGCAGGAGTCCGCCCAACTGGTGGAGCAACTGCAGGGCCTGGCCGAGCAGGAGGCGCGGCGCGTGCGTCTGGCCTGCACGGAAGGGTTTGCGGCCGGTTTCATGCCCCTGGTGATGGCCCAGTTCCGCGAGATGCACCCCGAGGTGGAGCTGCAATTGCATGTGGGTGTGCCCGAGGAGGTGTCCGCACAGGTCCAGCGTGGCGATGCGGACCTGGCCCTCAAGTACAGCGTGGCGCCCGAGAAGGGCCTGGCGGTGCTGCACTCGGCCATCGCCCCCGTGTTCGCGATCACCGTGGCGGGCCATCCGCTGGCACTGCAGCGCAGCGTGAGCGTGGCCGATGTGGTGCGCTACCCCCTGCTGCTGGGCACGGCCGGCATCACCGGGCGCCAGCTGTTCGACCTGTCGTGCACGCTGCAGGGCCTGCGCTACACGCCGGCGGTGGTGAGCAATTTTTCATCGGCGCTGCTGCCGCTGCTGGGCCCGAGCGACGTGGCCCTGGCCAGCTACCTCACGGCGGCGCGCTGGGTGGAAGAGGGCGTGCTGGCAGCCCGCCCATTCGAGGACGTGCAGCTGCAGCAGCGCCGGCTGCAGGTGCTGGCGCTCGATGGGCGCGTGCAGCCGGCGCTGGTGCAGGAGTTCGCCCGCGTGTTGGTGGCCGCCATCGAGCAGTACGGCAAGCGCAAGGTGGGGCGGCGCAAGCGGGCCACCTCCTGAATGGGTACCATCGGTGCGCCATGGCCAAGAAAGAACACGTCTCCGAAACCCCCGCCACCCAGTTGCTCAAGGCCCGCAAGGTGGCCTTCACCGAGCACCCGTATGAATACCTGGAGCACGGCGGCGCCCTGCACAGCGCCGAGGTGCTGGGGCTCGACCCCTTCACCGTGGTCAAGACCCTGGTGATGCAGGACCAGAATGCCAAGCCCCTGATCGTGCTGATGCACGGCAACCGCAAGGTTTCGACCAAGAACCTGGCGCGCCAGATCGGTGCCAAGTCGGTCGAGCCCTGCGCGCCCGAGGTCGCCAACCGCCACAGCGGCTACCTGGTGGGCGGTACCTCGCCCTTTGGCACGCGGCGCGAGATGCCGGTCTACATCGAGGGCAGCATTCTGGAATTGCCGCGCATCGCCATCAATGGCGGGCGGCGCGGCTTCCTGGTGCAGATCGACCCCCAGGTCTGCGTGCAGCTGCTCGGCGCCCAGACGGTGCACTGCGCGCTGGCAGAATAGCGGGCCTGGGTACCTGCGAGTACCCGCCCCATCCAAAGGAATTGTCTTGAACGCCGTGTACCCCCTGATTGCCACCGTGGCTGCGTATCTGCTCGGTTCGCTGTCGTTTGCCGTGATCGTGACGCGCGCCATGGGCATGCGCGACCCGCGCACCTATGGCAGCAAGAACCCCGGCGCCACCAATGTGCTGCGCTCGGGCAGCAAGGTGGCAGCCATCGTCACCCTGCTGCTGGACGCGGTGAAGGGCTGGCTGCCCGTGGCACTGGTGGCCTGGTTCGGCAAGCCCTACGGGATGGAAGAGGGCACCATGGCCCTGGTGGGGCTGGCCGCGTTCCTCGGGCATCTGTGGCCGGTGTTCTTCCGCTTCGAAGGCGGCAAGGGCGTGGCCACGGCGCTCGGTGTGCTGCTGGGGGTGAGCGTCTGGCTGGGCCTGGCGGCGGCGCTCACCTGGGTGATCATCGCCTTTTTCTTTCGCTACTCGTCGCTGGCCTCGCTCGCGGCGGCCTTGTTCGCGCCCATGTACTACCTGCTGGCCGATGGTGCGGTATGGAATGCCGACAACCGCATTGCTGCCGCCATCGTGGTGATGGGCCTGCTGCTGGCCTGGCGCCACAAGGAAAACATCAAGCGCCTGCTCGAAGGCAAGGAGTCGCGCCTGGGGGGCAGCAAGGTGGGCAAGGCCAAGGGAGCCAAGGGCTGAGCCCTCGGCCCATTGACCGCTGGTATCAGCGCGCCCCAAGCGCTGCGGGCGCGGTGATGAGTGAACGCATGCCCGAGATGCGCTGTGCGGCATACAGGCCCAGGCGCACCATGGTGCGGTGGTTGAGCTCCACCTTGACGGCCGAGCGGGCCATGGCCGACTGGATGCGCGGCTTGCCGCTGGCCGTCTGGTACAGGTTGGGCAGGGTCTGCTGCTGGCCCACGGGGTCCAGCAGGCTGGCCACCAGGGGGTAGTTGGCCTTTTCGCTGCGGCGCAGCACGATGGCCACCTCGCCGTTGTCCAGGCGCACGAAGGTGCCGGGCGGGCACAGGCCGATGGAGCGCACGAGCGTGTAGCTCACCTCGTCGCGCTGGTCCACCTCCTGGCCCACGATGGCGCGCACCGAGTCGGTGGCGCTGCGCCCGGCACGCGACTTGCGCGGGCTGATCATGGCCGCGTAGCGGTCGATGGTGCCCAGGATGCGCGTCAGGCGGTCCGGGGGGTCTTGCTGGGCCAGGGGAACCTGGTCGGCCATGTTGGTATGGTGCTGGCCCACGACGTCCAGCCACAGCTGGTCGTTCACGAACAGGCGCTCCAGCAGCGCCTGGCTTTCCTCGGGGTGGCTGCGGATGGCCTCCTGCTGGGCGCTGCTGGGGCGTTCGCGCTGTTCGGCCAGTTCGTCCTGCAACGCGGTCATGCCGATGTTCATGGTGAGCGCGGCGCGCACCAGGCTGTCGCGCTCGCCAGGCTCCAGGCGCAGGTCCTGCGCCATGATGTGGCACAGGGTGCCGCAGACCAGCGCGTGCGCCGCGCTGTAGCCCACCGACGAGGTGGCAGCGAGCTGGAACATGAGGTACAGCGCTGCATCGATGTCATGCGCCACGAGTTCCTGCAACCACAGGTCGAAGCTGCGCACCTTGCCCGGAAAGTCCTGCACCTGCAGCGGCTTGGACAACAGTACCGACAGGCCCGACTCCAGGTCTGACCACAGGCCGAGCAGGTCTTCGTACTCGCCTTCGGGCGGGCTGTTGCTGGGCAGGGCGATGGCGTTCATGGTGGTGCGTGCGTCGTGCCTGGTGTTCAGTGGCGCTTTTCCAGAACCATCTGGTCGTTGGTGCGCGTCATCTGGAACTGGGTCAGAAAGCTGTTGCCCAGCAGCACGAAGGGCATGCCTTCGGGCATGATGACCGCCATCACGCCCAGCACTTCCACATCGCCCAGGCGCACGGAGTTCAGGCGCACACGCCAGCCGACGGCCGAGCCGTTGGCCGTGCTCATGATCACCTTCTGGCTGTCGTCGACCTTGATGCCCATGCGGTCTGCATCGGGCTTGCCGATGGCGACCACCGAGGCGCCGGTGTCGACCATGTACTTCATGGGCTTGCCGTTGATGGTGCCGGTGTTGATGAAATGTCCCTGGGTGTCGGCCATGAGGACGATGCGCTTGCCGCTGCCGCTCGATCCGAGCGCGACCGGCGATTCTCCGAGCCGCAGCAGGCGCCGGGTTCCCTGGATGTCCACGGTGGCCTCATCGCGCGTCACGGACAGCACCTTCACGCCCTGGTGCGTCTCCCCGGGGCCCACGGCGCGTGGCTCCCCCCCATCGACCACGAGCAGGGCCTTGCTCCCCAGCATGCCGGCCAGGGCGATGGATTTGCCGGAGGGCTGCGCCGCCAGCGGCCAGGCCAGGCTGGCGGCGAGGGCGAAGCAGGAGATGGAACGCAGCGGACGCATGGCCAAGGCGTTTCAGTCGCGGAAGTTGTCGAAGGACAGCGGCACGTCGGTCACATCCTTGCGGATCAGCGCCATGGCGGCCTGCAGGTCGTCGCGCTTGGCGCCGGTCACACGCACCTTGTCCTCCTGGATGGCGGCCTGCACCTTGAGCTTGCTCTCCTTGAGCAGCTTCTGGATCTTCTTGGCCAGATCGCTCTCGATGCCGTTCTTCACCTTGATGACCTGCTTGACCTTGTCACCACCCATTTTCTGCACGTCGCCCATGTCCAGGAAGCGCACGTCCACATTGCGCTTGGTGAGCTTGTTGCGCAGCACGTCCTCGATCTGGGTGAGCTGGAAGTCGGCGTCGCCGATCAGCGTGATCTCCTTGTCCTTGATCTCGATGCTGGCGGAGGTGCCCTTGAAATCGAAGCGGGTGCCGATCTCCTTGGCGGTGTTTTCTACGCCGTTCTTCACTTCGACCAGGTTGGCTTCGCAGACGGTATCAAAAGATGGCATGGTGGTGGCTCTCTGTCTATCTATCTCGGGAATACGGGTTTCGCCCCAGCGCGCGCATGCACGGGTGCGACAATCGGGCCAATGGTAGTCGAGAAAAACGTCCCTTTGCAGCCCTGCAATACCTTCGGCATCGCCGCGCGCGCCCAGACCCTGGTGCGCGTGCACGCTGCCGATGATATTGCGGCCTTCCTGGCCGATAAAGAACTGTCTGGCGGCCCGGTCTTCGTGCTGGGTGGCGGCAGCAACATCATCCTGACCGGCGATGTGCGCCCCGTGGTACTCAAGATGGAGATCAAGGGCCTGCGCCTGGTCGAGGAAAGCCCCCGGGCCTTCATCGTCGAGGCCGGCGCCGGCGAGGTCTGGCACGACTGCGTGGCCTGGACGTTGGAGCAGGGCTACCCGGGCCTGGAAAACCTGGCCATGATTCCTGGCACCGTGGGCGCATCGCCGGTGCAGAACATCGGCGCCTATGGCGTGGAGCTGCAGGACCGCTTCGACTCGCTGGATGCCATCGACCTGGCTACGGGCGAGCGTTTCACTCTGGACGCCGCGCAGTGCGCCTTCGGCTACCGCGACTCGGTGTTCAAGCATGCGCCTTCGCAGCCGGTGGTGGCTGGCGGCCTGCCGCGCGGCATGGGCCTGGCCGGGCGCGCGGTGATCACGCATGTGCGCTTTCGCCTGCCACGCCCGTGGAAGCCGGTGCTGGGCTACCTGGACCTGGAGCGGCGCCGCGCCGAGGCCGGCGTGGCAGAGCCCAGCCCCCGGCAGATCTTCGACTGGGTCTGTGACATCCGCAGGAACAAGCTGCCCGACCCGGCCGTGGTGGGCAATGCGGGCAGCTTCTTCAAGAACCCCACGGTCTCGCCCGAGCAGTGCGCCGACATCATCGCGCGCGACCCCAAGATCGTGCACTACCCCATGCCCGACGGCAGCATCAAGCTGGCCGCCGGCTGGCTCATCGACGCCTGCGGCTGGAAGGGCAAGTCCATCGGCAAGGCGGGCGTCTATGAAAAGCAGGCCCTGGTGCTGGTCAACCGCGGCCGTGGTGAGCAGAGCGTGACCGGCGGCGAGGTCATGACCCTGGCCAAGGCCATCCAGACCAGTGTGTACGAGCGCTTCGGCATCCGGCTGGAGCCCGAGCCTGTGGTCGTGTAGCTGTTGCCATGAAAAAGCCACCCGAGGGTGGCTTTTTTGATCGTGCGGTGACTTGTTACTCGCCGCGTTCGTCGTTGAGCTGCGCGAGGGCGGCATTGCCACCCAGCGACAGCAGGCCGGCGCGCGAGTACACGCCCAGTTTGGCGCGCGTGTCCACGATGTCCAGGTTGCGCATGGTCAGCTGGCCGATGCGGTCGGCGGGCGAGAACGGCGCGTCTTCCACCTTTTCCATGCTCAGGCGTTCGGGCGCGTAGGTCAGGTTGGGCGACTCGGTATTGAGCAGCGAATAATCGTTGCCGCGCCGCAGCTCGACGGTCACCGTGCCGGTGATGGCGCGGGCCACCCAGCGCTGGGCGGTTTCGCGCAGCATGATGGCCTGGGGGTCGAACCAGCGGCCTTGGTACAGCAGGCGGCCGAGCTTCAGGCCGTTCATGCGGTACTGCTCGATCGTGTCCTCGTTGTGGATGCCGGTCACCAGGCGTTCATAGGCGATGTGCAGCAGCGCCAGGCCGGGGGCCTCGTAGATGCCGCGGCTCTTGGCCTCGATGATGCGGTTCTCGATCTGGTCGCTCATGCCCAGGCCATGGCGGCCACCGATGCGGTTGGCTTCCATGATCAGAGCCACGGGGTCGCTGAACTCCACGCCGTTGATGGCCACGGGCTGGCCTTCCTCGAAGCGCACCGAGACTTCCTCGGCCTTGACCTGCACGTCGTCCTTCCAGAACGCCACGCCCATGATGGGGTTGACGATGCGGATGCCGCTGTTCAGGAACTCCAGGTCCTTGGCTTCGTGCGTGGCACCCAGCATGTTGCTGTCGGTGCTATAGGCCTTCTCGGCGCTCATCTTGTAGCCGAAGCCTTCCCGGGTCATGAAGGCCGACATCTCGGCGCGGCCGCCCAGCTCGTCGATGAACAGCTGGTCCAGCCAGGGCTTGTAGATCTTGAGCGAAGGGTTGGTGAGCAGGCCGTAGCGGTAGAAGCGCTCGATGTCATTGCCCTTGAAGGTCGAGCCGTCGCCCCAGATGTGGACGTCGTCTTCCTTCATGGCGGCCACGAGCATGGTGCCCGTGACGGCGCGGCCCAGCGGCGTGGTGTTGAAGTAGGTGATGCCGGCGGTGCTGATGTGGAAGGCGCCGGCCTGCAGCGCGGCAATGCCTTCGTGCGCCAGTTGCGTGCGGCAGTCCACCAGGCGGGCCTTCTCGGCGCCGTACTCCATGGCCTTCTTGGGGATGGCGTCGTAGTCGGGCTCGTCGGGCTGGCCCAGGTTGGCCGTGTAGGCGTAGGGCACGGCGCCCTTGTTCTTCATCCAGCGCAGTGCGGCGCTGGTGTCGAGGCCGCCGGAGAAGGCGATGCCGACCTTCTGGTTGACGGGCAGGTTCTGGAGGATGGTGGCCATGGCGGTCAGGACTTTCTCAGGGCTCAGCCGAAGTGGCAGATGTAGTGGTAGGCGCTGGCCACGCGGATCTCGAACTTGGAGTTGCCGGGCACGCTGAACTTCTCGCCCGCGCCGGACTTGACCCAGGTGTCGGTGCCGTCGAGCTTGTACTCGCACTCGCCGCCCACGCATTCCATGATCTCGGGCGCGCCGGTGTTGAAGGTCAGCGAGGCGGGCAGCACCACGCCCACCGACTTCTTCGTGCCATCGGGGAAGGTGATGTTGTGGCTCACGCACTTGCCGTCAAAGTACACATTGGCCTGGGTGGTGACGGACACGCCGTCGATTTTTTCGGTGGTCATGGATGCGCGTTGGTTAGAGGGAAACCCCTGATTTTAGGCCAGCGTACCGGCGCTGCCGCGCCGGGAAAAAAAAAGAGCCCCGAAGGGCTCTTTGAAGACTGGACGCAGGGGGAGGGCGACCCATGATGGCAATGGTCACTGGGCCTGCGGCGTGCTCATGCCGCCGGCTGCCTGGGCTGCCCGCCCCGCTCAGCGCCAGTAGGGATTGCGCGGGTGGTGGTACGAGCGGTCGTAGCCGTATTCGATCACCGTGACCGGGGGCGTCACATACGTGGGTGCCGGGTAGGTCGAGGTGACCACGCCGGGCTGGGCATAGCCCTGCTGGTAGGCGGGTTCCGTGGAATAGGTCTGGCCCGGCTGCACGCTCACGGGGATCCAGCGGCCCGGGTCGTACTGCGTGCGCGTGGTGTATTGGCGACCCGCGTACTCGTAGACCACGTTGTAGCCCACGGTGCGGTTCTCGTAGTAGGTCTGGTTGTGGCAGCGCTGCACGTTTTCGTACTGCGGCTGGCCGCCTTCGATGTTGTTGCCCAGCACGGCGCCACCGATCACGCCCAATGCCGTGGCGGCGGCCCGGCCGCTGCCCTTGCCGATCTGGTTGCCCACGGCACCGCCAGCGATGGCGCCCAGCACGGCGCCGCCGCCCGAGGTGCGGTTGCCGCTGTACACGGTTTCGTTGTTGCACACCTGCTGGGGCACGGCCACCTGCTGGACGATGGGGGTGGACGAGAGCACGCGGCCCTGTTCCTGGGCGGTGGCCAGGGTGGCAACGGCGACCATGGCGGAAAAAATGGCGATCTTTTTCATGGAGAAACTCCTTTCAGGTCGGTACATAACGCACCAGACTGTTGAAAAGTTTAGGCCTGGCGGGTCAAAACCGGGTGGGCTGGCCGTAAAACTGCGTAAAGATTTGTGCAATATCTCCGGTTTCCAGCGGCGGGATCCCGGCGATCTCAGGGCTTGGAGCCGCTGTTTCGCCATTCGTTCCAGGTTTCAGGCGCAAAACCGACCGAAATCCGGGTGCTGCCGCCCGCATTCCACTCCACCACGGGGCGCTTGACCACGCTGGGCTGGGCCTGCAGCAGGGCGCTGGCGCTGGCATCGTCCTGCACGGCGGCCTGGGTGTCCGCATCGAGCTTGCGCCAGGTCGTGCCCTGGCGGTTGACCAGCCTGTCCCGGCCCACGGCGGCCAGCCAGGCGGGCAGGCGGTCCGCCGGGACGCCCTGTTTCTTGAAATCGTGGAACACGTAGTCCAGGCCCTGGTCGGTGAACCAGGTGCGGGCCTTCTTCACGGTGTCGCAGTTGGGAATGCCGTAGAGGGTGATGGTGCTGGGGCTTGTCATGGGTAATACGGATTCAGGAGGTACGCGAGCGCAGGCTCGGCGACAATCGCGGCCTGTATGGACACGAATAATATCGACACCCTGGACGGCTGGCTGCAGCATTGCGAGCGCCTGCATCCGCACAACATCGACATGGGCCTGGATCGGGTCAGCGAAGTGGCCCGGCGCATGGCGCTGCGCTTCGACTGCCCGGTGATCACCGTGGCGGGCACCAATGGCAAGGGCTCCACCTGCGCCATGCTGGAGGCCGTGGGCCTGCAGGCCGGCTACCGCACGGGGGTGTACACCTCGCCGCACCTGGTGCATTTTGAGGAACGCTGCCGCGTGCATGGCGAGATCGTGGCCGCCGCCGACCTGGTGCCGCACTTCGCGGCCGTGGAGGCCGCCCGCGTGCAGGGTGGCGAGGCGATCTCGCTGACCTATTTCGAATTCAGCACCCTGGCCATCCTGCGCCTCATGAGCCAGTCGCGCCTGGACCTGGCGATCCTGGAAGTGGGCCTGGGCGGGCGGCTCGATGCCACCAACATCATCGATGCCGATTGCGCCATCATCACCAGCATCGACATCGACCACACCGAGTTCCTGGGCAAGGACCGCGAAAGCATCGGCCGCGAGAAGGCCGGCATCATGCGCGCCGGCCGCCCTGCGGTGGTCAGCGACCCGATGGCACCCCAGAGCGTGGTCGACCATGCAGCCGCCATCGGGGCGGACCTGTGGCGCTCAGGCCGGGATTTCAACGTCTCGGGCGACAAGCAGCAGTGGAGCTGGGCCGGGCGCGGCCGCCGCTATGCCGGCCTGGCCTACCCCTCGCTGCGCGGCGCCAACCAACTGGTGAACGCCGCCGGCGTGTTGGCCGCCTTCGAGGCGCTGCGCGATCGCATTCCCGTGACCGCCCAGGCCGTGCGCACCGGCATGGCCATGGTGGAGCTGCCAGGGCGCTTCCAGATCGTGCCGGGCGAGCCCACGCTGGTGCTGGACGTGGCGCACAACCCGCATTCGGTGGCGGCCCTCACGGCCAACCTCGATGCCATGGGCTTTTTCCCCACCACGCACGCGGTGTTCGGCGCCATGGCCGACAAGGACCTGGCGACCATGCTCGCCAAGGTGGGCCCGCTGGTGGACCGCTGGTATTTCACCAACCTGCCCACGGCGCGGGCGGAGACCGGGGCCTCACTGCAGCAGAAGTGGAACGCCCTGCAGATGGTGGCTGGCGGGCGCCGCGAGGTGACCACCAGCGTGCACCAAGACCCCCAGCAGGCGCTGCAGGCTGCTGTGGCAGCGGCAGACCCGGCTGATAGAATCGTGGTCTTTGGCTCGTTCTACACGGTGGGCGGGGTATTGATCAACGGCACCCCCCGCCTGCACGCCAAACATCTGGGTGCGTGAGCACCCCGCACGAGTCGCAACCCCATGGCATTTTTCAAGTTTCGGTGGCCCGGTCAGAGTGAATCCGCCGCACCGGCCGACAAGCCGGCTGCCAAGCGCTCGCGCGCGGCGCCCCCGGCCGAAAGCATCGAAGCGATGCGCCGGCGTGCGCGCCACCGCCTGATCGGTGCCGCCGTGCTGGTGGCCCTGGGCGTGGTGGGCTTTCCGCTGCTGTTTGACACCCAGCCGCGCCCCATCGCGGTGGACATTCCCATCGAGATCCCGGACCGCAACAAGACCGCGCCCGTGGTCGTGCCAGCGCCCGCACCGGCCGCTGCCCAGGCCCCTGTGGCCGCGCCGGCGTCTGCGGCCGTGGCGCGCCAGGCTGCGCCGGCACCGCAGCCCGTGGGCCGCACGGCAGCGGGGCAGGGCCATGCCGGCAATGGCCTGAGCGAGGGCGAGGAGATCATCTCCAGCCCCAAACCCGCGCCAGCACCCAAGCCGCCCGTGGTGGCGGCCGCACCCAAGCCCGAGCCCGCGCCCAAGCCGGAGCACAAACCCGAACCCAGGCCGGAGCCCCGGGTCGCCGCGGCAACGCCGGCCCCAGCACCAGCCCTAGCGCCTGCGGCCCCGCCTGCGCGCAACAGCGATGAGGCCGCCCGTGCCCGCGCCCTGCTCGAGGGCCGCACGGCGGCACCGGCCGTGGCCGCCGCTGCCTCGGCCGGTGCCGAAGAAAGCCGCTTCATCGTGCAGGTGGGCGCCTTTGCCGATGCCGAGAAGGCCCGCGAGGCGCGCACCAAGGTGGAGCGCTCCGGCCTCAAGACGTTTGTGCAGGTGGTGGATACCAAGGATGGCAAGCGCACCCGGGTGCGCGTGGGCCCCTTCAACAACCGGGCCGATGCGGACAAGGCGGCTGGCAAGATCCGCGCGCTGGAACTCTCGGCCTCGGTGCTGACGCTCTGATGCCGGAGCAGGTTGCGCCGGTGATGGCAGCGCTGGACTGGATTTTCGTGGCCGTGCTGCTGGCCTCCATGCTGCTGGGGGCCTGGCGCGGCCTGGTGTACGAGGTGATGTCCCTGGTGGGATGGGTGGTGGCCTTCTTTGTGGCGCAGTACCTGGCCAACGATGTGGCCGCGCTGCTGCCGATGGGCGAGCCGGAAAGCAGCCTGCGCTATGCCGCAGGGTTCGCGCTGGTGTTCATCGGCGCGGTCTTTGCGTGGGGCTTTCTGGCCTGGCTGGCCAAGAAGCTGGTGGAGTCCATCGGCCTGCGTCCGGTGGACCGCACGCTCGGGGCAGCCTTCGGTGTGCTGCGGGGGCTGGTGCTGCTGCTGGCCGTGGCCGTGGTGGCCCGGCTCACGCCGCTGCACGAAGCCGCCTGGTGGCAGGAGTCGCGGGGAGCACCGGTATTGGCCCAGGTGCTGGAGGGGTTGAAACCGGTGCTTCCGGAAGAATTTACAAGGCACTTGCCTTCGTGATACGCAGTGGCCAGAAGCCGCTGTTGTTGGTGTGTAGCGGGGATGTTCCCGCAAACGGATGGAAACGAACTATGTGTGGAATCGTTGGCGTCGTCAGTACAACGCCCGTCAATCAGTTGATCTATGACGCCTTGCTGCTGTTGCAGCACCGGGGCCAGGATGCCGCCGGCATCGTGACCCAGCAGGGCCGCAAGTTCTTCATGCACAAGGCCAAGGGCATGGTGCGCGACGTGTTCCGCACGCGCAACATGCGGGCCCTGCCGGGCAATGTGGGCCTGGGCCAGGTGCGCTACCCCACGGCCGGCAATGCCTACAGCGAGGAAGAGGCCCAGCCCTTCTACGTGAACGCGCCCTTCGGCATCGTGCTGGTGCACAACGGCAACCTGACCAACGCGCAGACCCTGCGCACCGAGCTGTTCCAGACCGACCACCGCCACACCAACACCGAGAGCGACTCGGAAGTGCTGCTCAACGTGTTCGCGCACGAACTGGAGCGCGCCACGGCCGGCGTGCCGCTGAGCCCCGAAGACGTGTTCAAGGCCGTGCGCGCCGTGCACAAGCGCATCAAGGGCTCGTACGCCGTGATCGCGCTGATCGCCGGGCACGGCCTGCTGGCCTTCCGCGACCCGCATGGCATCCGCCCCCTGGCCATTGGCCGCGGCGCCGATGGCACCGTCATGGTGGGCAGCGAATCGGTGGCGCTGGAGGGCACCTCGCATGTGTTCGAGCGCAACATCGAGCCCGGCGAAGCCGTGTTCATCACGCTCGACGGCACCGTGCACTCGGCCCAGTGTGCCGATAACCCGCAGCTCAACCCCTGCATCTTCGAGTTCGTGTACCTGGCGCGCCCCGACTCGGTGCTCGACGGCATCTCGGTCTACCAGGCGCGCCTGAACCTGGGCGAGGCCCTGGCCAAGCGCGTGGTCTCCACCGTGCCGCCCAACGAGATCGACGTCATCATCCCCATCCCCGAGTCGAGCCGCCCCAGCGCCACGCAGCTGGCGCACCTGCTGGGCGTGCCCTACCGCGAAGGTTTCGTGAAGAACCGCTACGTGGGCCGCACCTTCATCATGCCAGGGCAGGGCGTGCGCAAGAAGTCCGTGCGCCAGAAGCTCAATGTGATCGCCAGCGAGTTCAAGGGCCGCAACGTGCTGCTGGTGGACGACTCCATCGTGCGCGGCACCACCTCGCGCGAGATCGTGCAGATGGCGCGCGATGCCGGTGCCCGCAACGTCTACCTGGCCAGCGCCGCGCCACCGGTGCGCTACCCCAACGTGTATGGCATCGACATGCCCACCAGCAGCGAGCTGGTGGCCCATGGCCGCACGGTGGAAGAGATTCGCCAGGTCATCGGCTGCGACGCGCTGATCTACCAGGACGTGGATGGCATGAAGAAGGCCGTGGGCTCGCTCAACAAGGCTATCGTGGGCTTCGACGCATCGTGCTTCGACGGCACCTACGTCACGGGCGACATCACGGCCGACGAGATCGCGCGCCTGAACGAAGGCCGCGTGGGTGTGGAAGAGAACGAGGAAGACACCTCCCGCCTGGCCCTGCCCAACGCCCAGGACGCATAAGTAACAAGCAAGCCCTTTCGGGGGCTGGCATCCTTCGCTGACAAGCCATTCGTGGGCGCGCCGGTCATCGGGGCGCCCATGCCGTTTCAGGGCAGGCCCGCCCGGCACTTATCATTATTGGCATTGCACGCCGCCTTTTGCCCGTGCCATGGCCCGCAGGGCAGGGCGGCCCACCTCACAAGACTATGACCGACCAGAACACCACCCCCACCCCCACCGCCGGCCGCGTGCGCACGCGCTTTGCGCCATCGCCCACGGGCTTCATCCACCTGGGCAACATCCGCTCGGCCCTGTATCCCTGGGCTTTTGCGCGCGCCATGGGTGGCGATTTCGTGCTGCGCATTGAAGACACCGACGTGGAGCGCTCCAGCCAGGTGGCCGTGGATGTGATCCTGGAAAGCATGGAATGGCTGAGCATGCAGCCCGACGAAGGCCCGTTCTACCAGATGCATCGCATGGACCGCTACCGCGCCGTGCTCGAAGAGCTCAAGGCCACGGGCCTGGTCTACCCCTGCTACATGAGCATCGCCGAACTCGACGCCCTGCGCGAGAAGCAGATGGCCGCCAAGGAAAAGCCGCGCTACGACGGCACCTGGCGCCCCGAGCCCGGCAAGGCCCTGCCAGCCATCCCCGAAGGCGTGCAGCCTGTGCTGCGCTTCAAGAACCCGCAGGGCGGCGTGGTCGCCTGGGACGACAAGGTCAAGGGCCGCATCGAGATCCGCAACGACGAGCTCGACGACCTGGTGATCGCGCGCCCCGATGGCACGCCCACCTACAACTTCTGCGTGGTGGTGGACGACATCGACATGGCCATCACCCATGTGATCCGTGGCGACGACCATGTGAACAACACGCCGCGCCAGATCAACATCTTCCGTGCCCTGGGCAAGGAACCCCCGGTGTACGCCCACCTGCCTACCGTGCTCAACGAGCAGGGCGAGAAGATGAGCAAGCGCAACGGCGCCAAGCCCGTGACGCAGTACCGCGACGAAGGCTACCTGCCCGACGCCATGGTCAATTACCTGGCCCGCCTGGGCTGGAGCCACGGCGACGACGAGATCTTCAGCCGCGCGCAGTTTCTCGAATGGTTCAACCTTGACCACCTGGGCCGCAGCGCTGCGCAGTTCGACGAGGCCAAGCTGCGCTGGGTCAACGCCCAGCACCTCAAGGCCATGGACGACGAGGCCCTGGCTGCCCTGGTCTCGGCCCAACTGCAAAAGCGCGGCCTGGCTGCTGCCGATCTGGCCGACGGCCGTCTGCCGCGCATCTGTGCCCTGTTCAAGGACCGCTGCGACACCACCGTGGCCCTGGCCGAATGGGCCCAGGTCTTCTATGGCGACGTGACGCCCAACGAGGCGGAGCTGGCCCAGCATGTGACCGATGCCATCAAGCCCGCCATCGCCGCGCTGTCCGAAACGCTGGCCACCTGCGAATGGAACAAGGCTGCGATCAGCGCCGCCTTCAAGCAAGTGCTGGCTGCCCATGGCCTGAAGATGCCCCAACTGGCCATGCCCGTGCGCGTGCTGACGGTGGGCACGGCCCATACGCCATCGGTCGATGCGGTGCTGGAATTGCTCGGACGCGAAAAAATTCGCGTTCGTTTGCAAAACGGCTAAAAACCTGTCTATAATTTGAGTCTCTGATGAAGACGACATACACAGTGTGAATGAAGTCGACAAAGGGCAGTTTGGGAAGGTATTTCCAGCTGCATCAAGTGGGGGTATAGCTCAGCTGGGAGAGCGCTTGCATGGCATGCAAGAGGTCATCGGTTCGATCCCGTTTACCTCCACCACTTTCCATCAGAACGGTTCGCAAGTTCCAAGGTTTTGACCCTATCGTCTAGAGGCCTAGGACATCACCCTTTCACGGTGAGTACCGGGGTTCGAATCCCCGTAGGGTCGCCAAGTTGTAGCGCTTGGCTTGTGTGATGTGAAAACATTGCTGCAAGCGAAAGCTGCCTGCCAGGAGTGGTAGTTCAGTTGGTTAGAATACCGGCCTGTCACGCCGGGGGTCGCGGGTTCGAGTCCCGTCCACTCCGCCAGTTTATTGCCGTCGTGTGTCATCTGTGTGATGCGCGAAGGCCCCGTGGGGGTATAGCTCAGCTGGGAGAGCGCTTGCATGGCATGCAAGAGGTCATCGGTTCGATCCCGTTTACCTCCACCACGGTTTTTTGGTTAGTCGGTTAGTTCCAAGGTTATGACCCTATCGTCTAGAGGCCTAGGACATCACCCTTTCACGGTGAGTACCGGGGTTCGAATCCCCGTAGGGTCGCCAAGTTTGTAGCGCTTGGCCTGTGTCGCACGATGCAGGCGAAAGCTATCTACCAGGAGTGGTAGTTCAGTTGGTTAGAATACCGGCCTGTCACGCCGGGGGTCGCGGGTTCGAGTCCCGTCCACTCCGCCAAAATGAAAGCCGATGCAAATTTCTGATTTGCATCGGCTTTTTCATTGGTGATTTTGATTTGAGATCGATCCTGGTAAAAATGCGCCAAGCATTTGCAGTAGAAACTCCGTGCCTGGTCCGAGGCTTCATTGGTCTTCGCCCCTGATGGCACTGCCTTCGCACTACTGCGTTCAAGGCATTGCCGGCACAAGGCACGGCTATTTCAGAGGATGAAGGGGCTGATCAACGCCCGCAGCATCCCATGGGCTACCGCACTTTTGTGTGGCGCACCGCTCCCGTTGACACACCTTGCACCCTCAGATTGACGGGATGGGTCCCTAGTTTGATCGGATCAGGAACCCGTGCCGCGCGGCCTGTCCCTAGAATTCCGGTGCGTTCCCGGTGCCCACCGGCCACCCGGCACATTCTCTTCTCCACTGCCAAGCAACCTCCAAGGATGGGATCTTCCATGCAACTCACCAGCCACAGTTTCCAAGACGGCCAGGCCATTCCCGGCGAATTCGCCTTCGCGGTGCCCGATGCGGCATCGCATGTGGCCCTGTCCTCCAACCGCAACCCGCACCTGGCTTGGAGCGGTGCGCCCGACGGCACCCAGTCGTTCGTGGTGGTTTGCCATGATCCCGATGTGCCCAGCCGCGGCGACGACGTGAACCAGGAGGGCCGCCAGGTGCCCGCCACGCTGCCGCGCGTGGATTTCTTCCACTGGCTGCTGCTCGACATTCCGGCCGGCACCACGCAGATCGAGGCGGGCGCGCAGTCGGGTGCCGTCACGCCGCGCGGCAAGGGTGGCCCTGCGGCGCCCGGTGGCCTGCGCCATGGCATCAACGATTACACCGGCTGGTTTGCGGGCGACGAGCAGATGAAGGGCGACTACTACGGTTACGACGGCCCCTGCCCACCCTGGAACGACACCCTGGTGCACCACTACGTCTTCACCGTGTATGCCCTGGCCGCGCCGACCCTGGCCGTGCAGGGGCCGCTGACCGGCGCGAACGTGCGTGCCGCCCTGGCTGCGGCCCCGGTGCTGGCGCAGGCCCGCCTGACCGGTCTCTACAGCCTGAACCCTGCGGTGCCTGCCGCTTGATGAGTGCCAGGGACGCATGGCCGCCAGCTGCCGTGCCGCAAAAGGGTGCTGGCGCAGGCTCGGGCTGGTGGCTGCCGGACCGCACCCCCGTGCTGCGGCGTGGATTGTGCGGGCTGGCGCAGCCCTGCCTGAAGCAGCCCCAGCACACGCCGCGTTTCCTGTTCCACGAGGCGACCCTGGTGCTGGTGGCGGCAGGTCAGTTGCAGCTGGACGAGGGTGGCGGGAGTCCGGCGGTGGTGGTGGACACGCCAGCGTCGTTGCTGCTCGTCCAGCCGGGCACCTGCGCCGAGCTGGTGAAGACGCCAGGTGGCGCCGAGCAGCGCTTTCGCTCCGTGCTGCTCACGCTGTCGTCCGATCTGCTGGAGGCCTTCCAGCGCGCCCGGCCGCCGGGTGGGGCGGATGCGGCCACGGCAGCAGCAGCGCCGTTCACGCGAATGCCCTTGGATGAAGACCTGGCCGCCACCCTGCGGCATGTGGTGGACAGCGCTGGCGGCCTGCACCTCAGCGACGAGCGCCTGGGCTACCGCCTGATGGACCTGCTGGCCGCTCTGGCAGAGCGTGGCCATCTGTTCAAGGCTGGCGCGCAGCAGGGCACCTCGGGGCGCCTGCGCACCCTGATCGGCGAGGCGCCAGAGCGGCACTGGACGGCCCAGGAGGCCGGGCGGGCCCTGGCCATGAGCGAGGCCACCCTGCGCAGGCGCCTTGCCAAGGAGCAGGTGCGCTTCGATGTGCTGTTGGTCGATGTCCGCATGCACCATGCGCTGATGCTGGTGCAGACCACGGCCTGGAGCATTCCGCGCATTGCGCAGGCCTGTGGCTACCAGTCGCGGGCGCGTTTTGCCGAGCGCTTCCGTGCGCGCTTTGGCTACCTGCCGTCGGCCGTTCGGTAGGCCTGCGGGCAATCGTCCTACATCGATTCAGGACGCAGCCGCCATGGGCTGGCGGGCCCCGGCGCCCACCATGGATCGATATCCGCCCCACAGGAAAAAGCCATGGAAGACCATCCCGCCAGCTGGCCCGTGTCCCGGCGCGACCTGCTGATCGCAGGTGGCGCCTGCGGCGCGGCAACGGCCGCCATGCCCGCCCACGCCCAGGTGGCCGTGCCCCAACCCCCGGGCGTCACCTTCCCCATCCCCATGGCCAAGGTGGCCTTCATCGTGAACAGCCAGCCGCGCGAGCTGGAGCTGGACACCCGCACCACCTTGCTCGATGCGCTGCGCGAGCACCTGCAGCTCACGGGTACCAAGAAGGGCTGCGACCATGGCCAGTGCGGCGCCTGCACGGTGATCGCCGATGGCCGGCGCATCAACGCCTGCCTGACCCTGGCGGTGATGCACGAGGGATCGCAGATCACCACCGTGGAGGGCCTGGGCACGCCGCGCAACCTGCACCCGATGCAGGCGGCCTTTGTGAAACACGACGGCTACCAGTGCGGCTATTGCACGCCCGGGCAGATCTGCTCGGCCGTGGGCGTGCTCGACGAGATCCGCCGCGGCATCCCCAGCCATGTGAGCGCCGACCTCACGGCGCGGCCGCTGCTCTCGGCCGAGGAACTGCGCGAGCGCATGAGCGGCAATATCTGCCGCTGCGGTGCGTACTCCAACATCGTGGATGCCCTTGCGGACGTGGCGGGGGTGAAAGCATGAAGCCCTTCACCTACGAGCGGGCCCAGTCGCCCGCAGAGGCGGCCGCGGCGGTCGAGCGGGTGCCTGGGGCCAAATTCATCGCGGGCGGCACCAACCTGCTGGACCTGATGAAGCTGCAGATAGAGAACCCCGTGCACCTGGTGGATGTGAACGCACTGCAACTGGACAAGGTCGAGCCCGCGCTGGACGGCGGCCTGCGCATCGGCGCCCTGGTGCGCAACACCGACCTGGCCGCGCACGAACGTGTGCGGCGTGACTATGGCGTGCTTGCGCGTGCCCTGCTGGCGGGTGCCTCGGGCCAGTTGCGCAACAAGGCCACCACGGCCGGCAACCTGCTGCAGCGCACCCGTTGCCCGTACTTTTACGACACCCACATGCCCTGCAACAAGCGCCAGCCGGGCAGCGGCTGCAGCGCCATCGGCGGGGTGACGCGCCAGCATGCGGTGATCGGCACCAGCCCGGCCTGCATCGCCATGCACCCGAGCGACATGGCCGTGGCCCTGCGCGTACTCGACGCCAAGGTGGAGACGGTGCGCGGCGATGGCCGCACGCGCGTGATCCCGATCGCCGACTTCCACCGCCTGCCGGGCACCACGCCGCACATCGAGACGGTGCTGGCACCGGGCGAGCTCATCACCGCCGTGACCCTGCCCCGGCCCGTGGGCGGCACGCATGTCTATCGCAAGGTGCGCGATCGCGCCTCGTATGCCTTTGCGCTGGTTTCGGTGGCCGCCATCGTGCAGCGCAATGGCACGGGGCGCGTGGCGCTGGGTGGCGTGGCCCACAGGCCCTGGCGTGTGGAGGCGGCCGAGGCCGAGCTGCCCAACGGCGCCAAGGCCACGGCCGGCAAGCTGCTGGCCGGCGCGCAGCCCGCGCACGACAACGCGTTCAAGCTGGCATTGGCCGAGCGCACCCTGGCCGCCGTGCTGGCACAGGCAAAAGGGGCTTGAGCCATGCAATTCGACACGCCCGCCACCACCAACCCCATCGACCAGCTGCGCGTGGTCGGCCAGGCCGTCGACCGCATCGACGGCCCCCTGAAGACCAGCGGTGTGGCGCCCTACGCCTATGAGCGCCACGACGCAGTGGCCAGGCCCGCCTACGGCGTCGTGGTCGGCGCCGCCATTGCCAGGGGCCGCATCGAGTCCATGGACCTGCGTGCCGCGCAGGGCTCACCCGGCGTGATCGCCATCGTCACGGCGAAGACGGCGGGTGCCCTGGGCCAGGGAAAATTCAATACGGCCCGCCTGCTGGCCGGCCCCGAGGTGCAGCACTACCACCAGGCCATCGCCCTGGTCGTGGCCCACAGCTTCGAGCAGGCGCGCGCCGCGGCGCAGCTGCTGAAGGTGCAGTACGCCCGCGCGCCGGGCCAGTTCGACCTGGCGGCCGCGCGCCCTTCGGCGCAGAAGCCGCCCGAACAGGACGGATCGCCCGCCGACACCCGCAAGGGCGGCTTCGAGAAAGCCTTCGATGCGGCGCCCGTGCAGCACGACGCCACCTACACCACACCCGACCATTCGCACGCCATGATGGAGCCGCATGCCACCACCGCGGCATGGAACGGCGACAAGCTCACCGTCTGGAGCTCCAACCAGATGGTCGACTGGAGCGTGGGCGACCTGGCCAAAACCCTGGGCATCCCCAAGGAGAACGTGCGCCTGGTCTCGCCCTTCGTGGGTGGCGGCTTTGGCGGCAAGCTGTTCATCCGTGCCGATGTGCTGCTGGCCGCACTGGGCGCCAAGGCGGCGCGCCAGCCCGTGAAGGTGGCGCTGCAGCGGCCGCTGATCGCCAACAACACCACGCACCGGCCGGCCACCATCCAGCGCATCCGCATCGGTGCCGCGAAGAACGGCAAGATCAGTGCCATTGCCCATGAAAGCTGGTCCGGCGACCTGCCGGGCGGCAAGCCCGAGACGGCGGTGAACCAGACGCGCTTGCTCTATGCCGGTGCCCACCGGCTCACCGCCACGCGCCTGGCCGTGCTCGACCTGCCCGAGGGCAATGCCATGCGCGCCCCGGGCGAGGCCCCCGGCCTGATGGCGCTGGAGATCGCCATGGACGAGATGGCGCACAAGCTGGGCATCGACCCGGTGGAGCTGCGCGCGATCAATGACACCCAGGTGGACCCCGAACATCCCGAACGCCGGTTCTCGCAGCGGCAGCTGGTCGAGTGCCTGCGCACCGGTGCCCAGCGCTTTGGTTGGAGCCAGCGCAAGGCAGAGCCCGGCCAGGTGCGCGATGGCCGCTGGCTGGTGGGCATGGGCGTGGCCGCGGCCTTTCGCAACAACCTGGTGATGAAGTCCGGCGCGCGCGTGCGGCTCAGCCCGCGCGGCGTGCTCACGGTGGAAACCGACATGACCGATATCGGCACGGGCTCGTACACGGTCATTGCACAGACCGCTGCCGAGATGCTGGGCCTGCCGGTCCACAAGGTCATGGTGCGCCTGGGGGATTCGTCCTTTCCCGTGTCGGCCGGCTCGGGCGGGCAGTGGGGTGCCAATTCGTCCACGGCCGGGGTGTATGCGGCCTGCGTGAAGCTGCGCGAGGCCATTACCCAGAAGCTGGGCATGGCGGACGAGGGCATCCAGTTTGAAGGCGGCATGGTGCGCGCCGGCGAGCGCTCCGTGCCCCTGGCCGAGGCGGCGGCCGATGGCGAACTGGTGGTGGAAGACAGCATCGCGTATGGCGACCTGCAGAAGAAATTCCAGCAATCGACCTTCGGCGCGCATTTCGTCGAGGTGGGCGTGGACGTGGCCACCGGCGAGATCCGCGTGCGCCGTATGCTGGCCGTGTGCGCTGCAGGCCGCATCCTCAACCCCAAGACGGCGCGCAGCCAGGTCATTGGCGCCATGACCATGGGCGTGGGGGCCGCGCTGATGGAAGACCTGGCCGTGGACAAGCGCCAGGGCTTTTTCGTGAACCACGATTTGGCCAGCTACGAGGTGCCGGTGCATGCCGACATCCCGCACCAGGAGGTGGTCTTCCTGGACGAGACCGACCCGACTTCGTCGCCCATGAAGGCCAAGGGCGTGGGCGAGCTGGGCCTGTGCGGCGTGGGCGCCGCCATTGCCAACGCCGTCTTCAACGCCACGGGCGCGCGGGTGCGCGATTACCCGGTCACGCTGGACAAGCTGCTCGACAAGCTGCCGCCCATGGCCTGACGGTCAGGACGTGAGCTCTTTGAGCAGTTCCGTCTCGATCTGGATCTGCCGTGCGTTGTTCTGCAGCTCCGGGCCCTGCACCAGAAAGGTGTCTTCCACGCGCTCGCCCAGGGTGCTGACCTTGGCCAGTTGCACGCTCAGGTGGTGCTGGGCCAGCACGCGCGCCACCAGGTAGAGCAGGCCGGCGCGGTCGCTGGCCGAGATGGCCAGCAGCCAGCGCTGGGCCTTTTCATCGGGGCGCAGGGTGACGCGCGGCGCAAAGGGGAAGCTCTTGACCCGGCGCGAGACGCGCTTGCGCGTGGGCTCGGGCAGGGGGCCGCCTTCCTCGATCACATGCACCAGGTCGCTCTCCACCATGTGGGTCAGCTCGCGGTAGTGGCCGGCCTGGTCGTCGGCCACGATCTGGAAGGTGTCGAGCGCATGCTGGTTGTTGGCCGTGTGCACGCGCGCATCGAGGATGCTGAAGCCCGCGCGGTCGAAATAGCCGCAGATGCGCGCGAACAGGTCTTCCTGGTCGGGTGCGTAGACCATCACCTGCAGGCCGTCGCCGGCCAGCGACTGGCGCGCACGCACCACGGGCTTGGGGGCGCCCACATGGCGTGAGAGGTGGCGCGTGTGCCAGGCGATGTCGGCCGCCTCGTGGCGCATGAAGTAGCTCACGTCCAGCGTGGCCCACAAAGCCTTGTGCGCCTCGAAGGGCAGGGCGCTCAGCGCCAGCAGCACCAGGGCCTCGCGCTTGCGCGCCTCGACCTCGGCCGCGGCGTCGGGGGCGCGCCCGCCCAGGGCGCGCAGCGTGGCGCGGTACAGGTCTTCGAGCAGCTTGCCCTTCCAGGCGTTCCACACCTTGGGGCTGGTGCCGCGGATGTCGGCCACCGTGAGCAGGTACAGCGCCGTGAGGTAGCGCTCGTTGCCCACGCGTTTGGCAAAGGCGGCGATCACGTCCGGGTCGCTCAGGTCTTCCTTCTGCGCGATGCGGCTCATGGCCAAGTGTTCGCTGACCAGGAACTCGACGAGCTGGCCGTCTTCGCGGTCCACCTTGTGCTGGCGGCAAAAGCGCCGCACTTCCATGGCGCCGATCTGCGAATGGTCGCCGCCGCGGCCCTTGCCGATGTCGTGGAACAGCGCGGCCAGGTACAGCAGCCAGGGCTTGTCCCAGCCGCCGGCCAGTTGCGAGCAGAACGGGTACTCGTGCGCATGCTCGGCCATGAAGAAGCGGCGCACATTGCGCAGCACCATCAGGATGTGCTGGTCCACCGTGTAGACGTGGAACAGGTCGTGCTGCATCTGGCCCACGATGCCGCGGAAGGCCCACAGGTAGCGCCCCAGCACCGAGGTCTGGTTCATGAGCCGCATGGCATGCGTGATGCCGGCGGGCTGCTGCAGGATGCGCATGAAGGCGGCGCGGTTCACCGGGTCGCTGCGAAAGGCCCCGTCCATCACGCCGCGCGCGTTGTACAGCGCGCGCAGGGTGCGCGCCGACAGGTCCTTGAGCCCCACCGTGGTCTGGTAGAGCAAAAAGGTCTCCAGGATGGCGTGCGGGTCCTTGAGGTACAGGTCGTCGCTGGCGACCTCGATCAGGCCCGATTTTTCGAAGAAGCGCTCGTTGATGGGGCGCAGCTCGTGCGCCGAGGGGTTGAGCGCCTCCTCGATGTTGAGAAGCAAAATCTGGCTGAGCTGCGAAACCGCCTTGGCCGCCCAGTAGTAGCGGCGCATCATGGCCTCGCTGGCGCGCATGGGCAGGCGCGAGCCATCGGGCGCCTGCGAGCGGTAGCCGAAGGACTCGGCCACGGCGGTCTGCAGGTCGAACACCAGCCGGTCTTCGTGCCGGCCCGCCGCCGCATGCAGGCGCGCACGGATCAGGCACAGCACAGCCTCGTTGCGCTCGATCTGGCGCACCTCGAAGGCCGTGGCCATGCCGTTGGCGGCCAGTTCCTTCCAGGTGCTGCCCAGGCCCGCTGCGCGCGCCACCCACAGGATCATCTGCAGGTCGCGCAGGCCGCCGGGCGACTCCTTGCAGTTGGGCTCCAGCGAATAGGGCGTGTTCTCGTACTTGTTGTGGCGCTGGCGCATCTCCAGCGTCTTGGCCACGAGGAAGGCCTGCGGGTCCATCTGCGCGCGGTACCGCTCCTGGAACCGGGCGAAGAGTTCGGTGCTGCCGCAGATCTGGCGCGCTTCGAGCAGCGAGGTCTGCACCGTCACATCGGCCGCTGCCTCGGCCAGGCATTCGGCGATGGTGCGCACGCTGGAGCCGATTTCCAGCCCTGCATCCCAGCAGCTGCCGATGAAGCCTTCAAGCTGGCCGCGCAGCACGCTGCAGCCGTCGGCCGCGCGGTCGTCGGGCAGCAGCAGCAGCACGTCCACGTCGGAGTAGGGAAACAGCTGGTCGCGGCCAAAGCCGCCCACCGCCACCAGCGCCAGATCGGGCGGCAGCTCGGCGCGCTGCCACAGCTGCTGCAGCAGGTCGCCCGCCAGGGTGGAGAGCTTGCGCAGCAGCACCCGGATGCCGCGGGTGGAGGCACCCGTGGCCTGGATCGAGGCCATCAGCGCCGCCTTGTCGCGGCGGTAGGCATCCCGCAGGGCGTGGATTTCGGTCATGGACGATAGGGGCGTTGCAGTCGATATGGCCATGCAGTGTTCCACGCAAGAGTCGTGCGCAGCGGGTTTCCCGCTGACTTTTTATGTCTTTGTGGATGTCACAAAGGACGGCAGCGGCGGCGAGCCGGCCGAGATGGTCATCACCTCGTAGCCCGTCTCGGTGACCAGCACCGTGTGCTCCCACTGGGCCGACAGGCTGTGGTCCTTGGTCACGATGGTCCAGCCGTCGTTGCCGTGCTCCTTCACCTCGCGGCGGCCGGCGTTGATCATGGGCTCGATGGTGAACACCATGCCGGGCTTGAGCTCGTCGAGCGTGCCGGGCTTGCCGTAGTGCAGCACCTGGGGCTCTTCGTGGAAGCGCTGGCCGATGCCGTGGCCGCAGAACTCGCGCACCACCGAGAACCCGAGGCCTTCGGCGAACTTCTGGATGGCGTGGCCAATGTCGCCCAGGCGCGCGCCCGGCTTGACCTGTACGATGCCATGCCACATGGCGTCAAAGGTCATGGCGCACAGGCGCTTGGCGGCGATGGAGGTCTCGCCGATCAGGTACATGCGGCTGTTGTCGCCATACCAGCCGTCCTTGGTGATCACGGTGACGTCCACGTTCACGATGTCGCCCTTCTTCAGGGGCTTGTCGTTGGGGATGCCATGGCACACCACGTGGTTGACCGAGGTGCACAGCGACTTGGGGTAGGGGGGGTAGCCGGGCGGCTGGTAGCCCACCGTGGCCGAGATCGTGCCCTGCTGGGCCATGCATTCGGCGGCCAGCCGGTCGATCTCGTTCGTGGTGATGCCGGGCTTGATGTGGGGGGCGATGTAGTCCAGCACTTCAGACGCCAGGCGGCACGCCACGCGCATGCCCTCGATGTCCTGTGCACTTTTGATGTTGATCGTCATACCGGGATTATCCCATTGCGGACCGGACACTGCATGCGGTGGGGCGCGGCCGGTTAAAATGAGAGGCTAACCGCTGCCCGCGCAGACTTTTCGGGGTGGCGGTTGTGCCCACGTACCCCTCACACCCCCAACAGGCCGCTACCGTGACCTTGCACATGACCACGCTGGCGGGCGGCAACGCCCTCAGCACCTTCCGCGCCCAGCAACTCCAGCCCGCCCTCGAGGCCATCCACCCCAAGATCACCGGCATCGCTGCGCGCTTCGTGCACCTGGTGGCCACCGACAGCCCCGTCTCGCCCGCCGAGCAGGAACGCCTGGCGGCCCTGTTGACCTACGGCGACCCCTACGCCGGCCCCGACAGCGGCGCCGTCATCGTCGTCACCCCGCGCCTGGGCACGCTCTCGCCCTGGGCCTCCAAGGCCACCGACATTGCGCGCAACTGCGGCATCGCCATCCGCCGCGTGGAGCGCATCACCGAATACCGTGTCTCCCTCAAGCCCGGCCTGCTGGGTGGCACGCCCGAGCTGAATGCCGAGCAGGTGGCCCAGGTCGCCGCGCTGCTGCACGACCGCATGACCGAATCGGTGGTGGCCGACCGCAGTGCCGCCGCCGCCCTGTTCACCGAACTGCAGCCCGCGCCCATGGAGCATGTGGACCTGCTGGGCGGCGGCCGCGCCGCGCTGGAGGCGGCCAACACCCGCTTCGGCCTGGCCCTGGCCGAAGACGAGATCGAGTACCTGGTCAACGCCTTCACTGGCCTGGCACGCAACCCGAGCGACGTCGAGCTGATGATGTTCGCCCAGGCCAACAGCGAGCACTGCCGCCACAAGATCTTCAACGCCCAGTTCACCATCGACGGCGTGGCCCAGGACAAGAGCCTGTTCGGCATGATCCGCAACACCCACCAGCTGGCGCCCCAGCACACGGTGATCGCCTACTCGGACAACGCCTCGGTGATGGAAGGCCACCAGGTCGAGCGCTTCATCGCCCGCATGGGCGATGCCGGCACGCCCGGCTATGCCAAGAGCGAGGCCACCCAGCATGTGCTGATGAAGGTGGAAACGCACAACCACCCCACGGCGATCTCCCCGTTCCCCGGCGCATCCACCGGCGCGGGCGGCGAGATCCGTGACGAAGGCGCCACGGGCCGGGGCTCCAAGCCCAAGGCCGGCCTCACGGGTTTCACCGTCTCCAAGCTCTGGGGCAGCGAAGTGGGCAAGCCCGAGCACATTGCCAGCCCGCTGCAGATCATGGTCGAAGGCCCTCTGGGCGGCGCCGCGTTCAGCAACGAGTTTGGCCGCCCCAACCTGGCGGGCTATTTCCGCGAGTACGAACAGAACGTGGGTGGCGTGCAGCGCGGCTACCACAAGCCCATCATGATCGCGGGCGGTGTGGGCGTGATCGACGCCGGCCTGACCAAGAAGATCGAATTCCCCGCCGGCTCGCTGCTGATCCAGCTGGGCGGCCCCGGCATGCGCATCGGCATGGGCGGCAGCGCGGCCAGTTCCATGGCCACGGGCACGAACGCGGCCGAGCTCGATTTCGACTCCGTGCAGCGCGGCAACCCCGAGATCGAGCGCCGCGCGCAGGAGGTCATCAACCACTGCTGGGCGCAGGGCGCGGCCAACCCCATCCTGGCCATCCACGACGTGGGTGCGGGCGGCCTGTCCAACGCCTTCCCCGAGCTGACCAACGACGCCGGCCGCGGTGCACGCTTCGACCTGCGTTCCGTGCCGCTCGAAGAATCGGGCATGGCGCCCAAGGAAATCTGGAGCAACGAAAGCCAGGAGCGCTATGTGCTGGCCATCGCCCCCGGCTCGCTGGCCCAGTTCCAGGCCTTCTGCGAGCGTGAGCGCTGCCCGTTTGCCGTGATCGGCACCGCCACCGAAGAGCGCCAGCTGGTGCTGGACGACACGGCCGTGGCCGGCGGCGACCAGAAGCTGCCCGTGGACATGCCCATGAACGTGCTCCTGGGCAAGCCGCCCAAGATGCACCGCGACGTGGCCACGGTGGCGCGCGAGTTCGCGCCCATGGACCTGACCGGCGTGCCGCTGCAAAAGGCCGTGATCGACGTGCTGGCCCACCCCACGGTGGCGTCCAAGCGTTTTCTTATCACCATCGGCGACCGCACGGTGGGCGGCCTGTCGCACCGCGACCAGATGGTGGGCCCCTGGCAGGTGCCCGTGGCCGATTGCGCCGTGACCCTGGCCGACTACAAGGGCTTTGCCGGCGAGGCCATGAGCATGGGCGAGCGCACGCCGCTGGCCGCGATCAACGCCCCCGCTTCCGGCCGCATGGCCGTGGCCGAGGCCATCACCAACCTGCTGGCCGCGCCCATCGAGCTGCCACGCGTGAAGCTCAGCGCCAACTGGATGGCCGCCTGCGGCGAGCCCGGTGAAGACGCTGCCCTGTACGCCACGGTCAAGGCCGTGGGCATGGAGCTGTGCCCGGCGCTGGGTGTCTCCATTCCCGTGGGCAAGGACTCGCTGTCCATGCGCACGCAGTGGAAGGACGAGGGCGCGACCAAGAAGGTCACCTCGCCCGTGAGCCTGATTGTGAGTGCGTTTGCCTCGCTGGCCGACGTGCGCGGCACGCTGACCCCGCAACTGAACGCCACCGAGGAAGACTCCACCCTGGTGCTGATCGACCTGGGCAAGGGCCAGAGCCGCATGGGCGGCAGCATCCTGGGCCAGACGCTGGAGCAAAGCGGCGATGTGGTGCCCGACCTGGACGACCCGCAGGACCTGGTGAACCTGGTCAACGCCGTGAACGCGCTGCGCGCCAAAGGCCAGATCCTGGCTTACCACGACCGCAGCGATGGCGGCTTGCTGGCCGCGGCCGCCGAAATGGCCTTTGCCGGCCATGTGGGCGTGGCGCTCAACGTGGACCTGCTGGTCACCGAAGGCGACGGCATCAGCGACAGCCGCATGGAAACCGGCGACGCCAAGAACTGGGCCAGCCAGGTCAGCGCGCGCCGTGAAGAACTCACGCTCAAGGCCTTGTTCAACGAAGAGCTGGGTGTGCTGCTGCAGGTGCGCACGTCCGAGCGCAACGACGTCATGCAACTGCTGCGCGAGCACCATCTCTCGCGCTTCAGTCACTTCGTGGGCAAGACGCGCCCCGTATCGTCCTCCATCGACGCCGGCAAGGGCGAGCTGCAGGTCTGGCGCGATGCCAAGGCCGTGTTCAGCGCACCGCTGTCCGACCTGCACCAGGTCTGGGACGCCGTGAGCTGGAAGATCTGCCAGCAGCGCGACAACCCTGCCAATGCCGATGCCGAGCACGCCGCCGCCGGCGCGCCGGCCGACCCGGGCATGCACGTGCACCTGACGTTCGACACGGCCGACAACGTGGCCGCGCCGTACATCAACCTCGCGCGCCCCAAGGTCGCGATCCTGCGCGAGCAGGGCGTGAACTCGCACATCGAAATGGCCTACGCCTTCACCGAAGCGGGTTTCGAGGCCTACGACGTGCACATGACCGATCTGCAGACCGGCCGGGCCCAGCTCGCCGACTTCAAGGGCGTGGTTGCCTGCGGTGGCTTCAGCTACGGTGACACGCTGGGTGCCGGCATCGGCTGGGCGCGCAGCATCACGTTCAACCCCGTGCTGGCGGCGCAGTTCCAGGGCTTCTTCGGCCGCACCGACACCTTCGGCCTGGGCGTGTGCAATGGCTGCCAGATGTTTGCCGAACTGGCCGACATCATCCCCGGCGCGCAGGACTGGCCGCGCTTCACCACCAACCAGAGCGAGCGCTTCGAGGCCCGCCTGTCGATGGTGGAGGTGCTCGAATCGCCCAGCCTGTTCCTGCAGGGCATGGCCGGCAGCCGCCTGCCGATCGCTGTGGCGCACGGCGAGGGCTATGCCAACTTCCGCTACCGCGGCAATGCCGACAAGGCGATTGCCGCCATGCGCTTCGTGGACAACCACGGCGCGGCCACCGAGCAGTACCCCTTCAACCCCAACGGCAGCGCCGCCGGCCTCACGGCCGTGACCACGGCCGACGGCCGCTTCACGGCCATGATGCCGCACCCCGAGCGCGTGTTCCGCAACGTGCAGATGAGCTGGACCAGTGGCGACCGCAGCGAGTTGAGCCCCTGGATGCGCATCTGGCGCAACGCCCGCAAGTGGGTAGGTTGAGCCTGGCGCGCCAGCGCCAGGACTGATCGGAAACGGGGCCCAGCGCCCCGTTTTTCATGTCCATTCGCCGTGTGGGGGATTGACCTGCATCATTGCTATAGTCTGCGGTTTTTACGTATATCAAGGACCTTCCATGGCCGCTGGCAGCCTTCTAGCCCTGTTGGACGACATCGCCACCATCCTCGACGATGTCGCCGTCATGACCAAGGTGGCGGCCAAGAAGAGCGCCGCCATGGCCGACGATGTCTCGGTCATGACCAAGGTGGCCGCGCAGAAGACGGCCGGCGTGCTGGGGGACGATCTGGCGCTCAACGCCCAGCAGGTCACCGGCGTGAGCGCCGAGCGCGAGATCCCCGTGGTCTGGGCCGTGGCCAAGGGGTCCATGGTCAACAAGGCCATCCTGGTGCCCGCCGCGCTGCTGATCAGTGCCTTCGCGCCCTGGGCCATCACGCCGCTGCTCATGATCGGCGGCGCCTTCCTGTGCTTCGAGGGCTTCGAGAAGATCGCGCACAAGTTCCTGCACAGCGACAGCAAGGACGCTGCCGAGCACGAAAGCCACGCCCAGGCCAACGCCAACCCGGCCGTGGACCTGGTGGCCTTTGAGAAGGACAAGATCAAGGGCGCGGTGCGCACCGACTTCATCCTCTCGGCCGAAATCATCGCCATCACGCTGGGCACGGTGGCCACGGCCTCGTTCGCGCAGCAGGTGGCCGTGCTGACAGGCATTGCCGTCATCATGACGGTGGGCGTCTATGGCCTGGTGGCCGGCATCGTCAAGCTCGACGACCTGGGTCTGTGGCTCAACAACAAGCGCAGCGCGGCGGCCAAGGCCCTGGGCACGGGCATCATCAATGCGGCGCCCTGGCTCATGAAGTTCCTGTCCGTCGCGGGCACGGCCGCCATGTTCCTGGTGGGTGGCGGCATCCTGGTGCACGGCGTGCCGGCCCTGCACCATGCCGTGGAAGGCGCGGGCGCTGCCGCTGGCACCTGGCCTGCGGGCGCGCTGTGGGGCGGCCTGGTCTCCAACCTGCTCAATGCCGTGGTGGGCATTGTCGCGGGCGGCCTGGTGGTGGCTGTGGTGACTGCCGTACAAAAAATGCGCGGCAAGGGCGCGGCCGCGCACTGAGCTTATCTTGACCCAGATCGAAAGCCGGCCATCGCGCCGGTAAGGTGCCGGGCCAGCGGCCCATGGGTTGATCTGTGGCAAGGCGCGATGGGGGCGCTGGGAGCCCAATGCATGCACGGGGGTCGTCCCCGTTCAACGCATCCATCGAGAGTAGCTCCCATGAACAAGAAGATGAATCTGCTGGCCCTGGCCGCCGTGGCCAGTTGCGCCCTGACCTCCGGCGCCGCCTTTGCGCAGGACGCCCAAGGCCCCTGGCTGGTGCGCGCCCGTGCTGTGAACCTGGACAGCGCCAACAAGGACACGACCGGCCTAGGCCTGTCGGTCAACGACAAGGCCATTCCCGAGGTCGATGTCTCCTACTTCTTCACCAAGAACATCGCGGCCGAGCTGATCCTGACCGTGCCGCAAAAGCACGACGTGCGCGCCAGCACCCTGGGTGGCAAGATCGGCACGCTCAAGCACCTGCCGCCCTCGCTGCTGCTGCAGTACCACTTCGACGCACCCGGCTTCAAGCCCTATGTGGGCGCGGGCCTCAACTACACGCGCTTTTCCAGCGTGCACCTGCCCGCCGGCGTGGGCATTGATAAAAGCAGCTGGGGCGCTGCCCTGCAGGCCGGGGTGGACATTCCACTGTCCAGGAACCTATACCTCAACGTCGACGTGAAGAAGGTCTATATCCAGACCGACGTGTTCGCAGGCGGCGCCAAGGCGGGCACGTTCAAGGTCGACCCCGTTCTCTTCGGCATTGGCCTGGGCTACCGGTTCTAGGCGCTGCGGCGGTAGAAGGCCAGCGACCCCGCCAAGGCCAGCAGCGCCCCACCGCAGCAGCGGTCCAGCCAAAGTACCGCACTGCGGCGCAGCAGCTGCACGGCCTTGGCGCCGGTGATGGCGTAGGCCAGCATCACCGCGAAGTCCAGCCCCGCGAACACCACCGCAATGGCCGCGTACTGCGGCCATTGCGGTGCACTCGCGTCGATGAACTGCGGCAGCAGGGCCGAGCAGAACAAATAGCCCTTGGGGTTGGTCACGGCGACCAGGAAGGACTTGGCGAAGATGCCGCGGGCCGTGGCGCTTTCGTCGCCGTTGGTGGGTGACAGATCCAGTCCGCCCTGCGAGCGCAGCAGGCGCAGCCCCAGCCAGGCCAGGTAGGCGGCACCTACCCATTTGACGACCGAGAACCAGAACTCCGAGGCCGCGAGCAGCGCGCCCAGGCCCAGCGCCACGGCGCCCACGAGCACGAAGTCGGACGCCACCGCGCCCAGCATGCCCGGCAGCGAACGGCGCACGCCATAGCGCGAGCCATTGGCCAGCGCCAGCAGCACCGTAGGCCCGGGTGTGGCGATGGCCACCAGGGCCACGAGCGAGAAGACGAAGAGGGTGGTTGCGTTCATGCCAGCACCGGCCCGCAGCCTTGCGGCTTGTGCACGCGCTCGGCCGACGCGGGGAATTTCGCGAGCTTGGATGCCGGCCGGCGCGGGCGCTGCAGCAGCTCACCCCCGCAATTGGGGCAGATGCCGCCCAGCGCACCGCCCGCGCAGCTGCTGCAGAAGGTGCACTCGAAGGTGCAGATGCGTGCCTCGGTAGTGTCGGGCGGCAGGTCTTTGTCGCAGCATTCGCAGCTGGGGCGCATCTGGAGCATGGCGGGTCTCGGTGGGGGCGGTGGACCGAGCACTCTAAGCGCCGCCGCCGTGCGCTGCAAGGTACAGACGGTGGCCGCCGAGGCAGGGATCTGTATCGCCCTCAGCCTATGAAACTGGCACGACCAAAGCCAGTGCCCCCGCGCAAGGGCCGCCCCGCCGCGCTGGGGGCGTCCCCCTCCCGACTCGCGCAGCGAGTCGAGAGAGGGGTGAAGGCGCGAAGCGACTCAGGGGGTGTTTCCTTCATTTCCCCACATGCGGCGCCACAGCCAAGGCAGGGCGGTGTCCAGGTCGGGGCGCTGCCGGGCGTTCACCGCCCGCGTGGGCGTGCCCGCGGCCAGGGCCTCGCGCGTGCCGATGTCGAAATGGAACGAGTACGCAGGCTCCATGCCCATGCGCAGGTCGGTGATGTAGACATGGCCGCCCGCCGCGCTCATGCGGTAGAAGCCATGTGTGAAGCGTGACAGGCGCTGCACATGGGCATTGCCCTGGTAGGCGGCGTACAGCCCGGCTCCACGCTCATGGCGGGTCCAGCGCATGGGCTGGTCCTGGCCGTCGGCCAGCGAGCGAAAGCCTTCCAGGTAGTGCGTGGGCGTCATGGCCACCACGCGCCACAGCACGGTGGAGAAGGGCGCGGGCGTCACCAGCACGCGCTCGGCTGCAATGCCCTGCGATTGCAGCGAGGCGCGTGCAATGCCCTCCACATGCTGCTGTGCCAGCACGCTCCAGCCCAGGTAGGCGGTGCTGAAGACCAGGGCCCAGGCGTTCCAGCGCAGGCCGCGCCTGCCATCGCGCCCGCGCGCCACCAGCGCTGCCAGCACGCCGATGAGCAGGGGCACGGTGTACAGCGGGTCGATGATGAACACGCTGCCCACGCCGTAGGGGTGGTGGGTGTAGGGGTAGAGCAGCTGCGTGCCGTAGATGGTCATGGCATCGAGCAGCGGGTGGGTCACCAGCGCCAGCCACAGGGCCAGCCACCAGCGCAGCAGGTACGGCGTTTCGCCATGCAGGCGCGCGACCAGCCAGGCCAGCGGTCCTGACAAAAGTGTGAGTGTCAGCAGTGCATGGCTGCTGCTGCGGTGCAGCACCATGTTGAGCATGGCATCGCCATGGTCGATGAAGGCATCCAGGTCGGGCAGCGTGCCGGCCACGGCGCCCCAGAAGACGGCTTTCCACGCGGCGGTGCGGCGGCCCATGGTGGCGAGGGTGACGGCGGATCCCAGGGCGATCTGGGTCAATGAATCCATGGGGCGGTGTGTCCTTGTCAGGAGGCGGTGGGCGGTTGCAGCAAAACCCTGTTTGCAAGCGAAATACGGGCCAGCCCCAGCAGGGCTTGCGGTACCAGCGCCGGGGGGCCATGATTGTGGCTTGGCTCGATGACAGGCGTGGGCACGGTGGCTGCCCGGCGGGTTGCGGGCGCATGTTGTCTGCTCGCTGCCCACGGTGCTGCGCGGCCTGGCGCCTGCCAGGCGAGGCACACGGGCGTTCGTCCTACCCGGGGGGCACCTGCCCCTCGCTAACCTTGCGACCCATGGCCCAAGCATTCCTGCACAATCCCTCGCCCTTGCTTCCAACCCGGAGCGCGCCGCGCCAGGCGGCCTGGAATGCCAAGCCACCCCACCTGGCCTTTGAAGCCTTCGAGGGCCTGGCCCCTGAAGCGGAGAGCGCCGCCGTGCCGGTGGCCGCCCAGGCACTGGCAGAGCAATCGGTGTTCGACGAGATCACCCAGGGACTGCTGCAGCAACCCGCCACCATCTCGCCCAAGTTCTTCTACGACCAGCTCGGCTCGGAGCTGTTCGAGTCCATCACCCGCCTCCCCGAGTACTACCCTACGCGCACCGAGCATGCCGTCATGCAGCAGCATGCGGCCGAGATCGCCGCGGCGGTGGGCCAGGGCCGCACGCTGATCGAGCTGGGCGCGGGCAACTGCGAGAAGGCGCGCGCTCTGTGCCGCACGCTGGCGCCGGCCTGCTTTGTGGGCGTGGACATCTCGGCCGATTTTCTGCAGGGCGCCGTGGCCCGCATGCGTGAGGAGTTCCCGCACATGGACGTGCGCGCCGTGGGCGCCGACATGACGCGCGGCGTGACCCTGCCGGCCAACCTGCCGCGCACCGGGCGCCTGGTGTTCTACCCCGGTTCGTCGATTGGCAACTTCGACCCGCCGCATGCGCTGATGCTGCTCGAACAGATGCGCGAACTCGTGGACGGCGAGGGTGAGCCCGGTGCCGACGGCGGCCTGCTCATCGGTATCGACCTGCCCAAGGAGGTGGAGGTGCTCGAGGCTGCGTACGATGACGCGGCGGGTGTCACCGCGGCCTTCAACCTCAATGTGCTCACGCATGTGAACCGCCTCATCGGCAGCAACTTCGACCCTGCGCAGTGGCGCCACCTGGCCTTCTTCAACACCCTGCATTCGCGCATCGAGATGCACCTGCAGGCCATGTCGCCGCTGCAGGTGCGCTGGCCTGGTGGCGGCGTGCGCGACTTTGCGGCCGGAGAGTGCATCCACACCGAGAACAGCTACAAGTACACGCTGCCCGCCTTCACCGACCTGCTGGCGCGCGCGGGCTTTTCGCGCGCCCGGGCCTGGACCGATCCACGCGACTGGTTTGCCGTGGTCCATGCGCAGCCTTGAAGGCCCGGTGCTCCCGGTGCGTGCGCGCGCAGCGCCGCTGGGGCACACTGCAGGGATGGCCGCGCCTCCCACCTCCGCTGACTATGCCGCCGTGCGCCAGCGCTCGGTAGAGCTGGTCGCACCCCTGTCGCCCGAAGACGCCAGCGCCCAGTCCATGCCCGACGCCAGCCCCGCCAAGTGGCACCTGGCGCACACCACCTGGTTTTTCGAGACCTTTGTGCTGGAGCCGCACGAGGCCGGGTTTGCACCGTTCCACCCCGCGTTCCGTGTGCTGTTCAATTCGTACTACAACGGCGTGGGCGCCAAGCACCCGCGCCCCCAGCGCGGCCTGCTCACCCGGCCCTCTTTGGCCGAAGTGCTGGCCTACCGCGCCCATGTGGATGGGCGCGTGCAGCGCCTGCTGGCCCAACGCGCCGACGACGCCAAGCTCCATGCCCTGGTCGAGCTGGGCCTGCACCACGAGCAACAGCACCAGGAACTGCTGGTCACGGACATCAAGCACCTGCTGTCGTGCAACCCGCTGTTCCCGGCCTACCACGCGCTCCAGCCGGGCGCCGGCAGCAGCCCGGCCCAGCCCCTGGCCTGGCACGAGAGCGATGGTGGCGTGGTCGAGATCGGCCACACCGGCGAGGGCAGCTTCGCCTTCGACAACGAGCTGCCGCGCCACCGCGTCTACGTGCAGCCCCATGCCCTGGCGTCCCGCCTGGTGAGCAACGGCGAGTACGCCGCCTTCATCGCAGACGGCGGCTACCGCAACCCCGTGCTGTGGCTGGCCGAAGGCTGGGACTGGCGCAGCGCCCAGGGCCTCACGCAGCCCATCTACTGGCACCGCGAAGGAGAGGGCGGTGCCTGGCATGAGTTCACCCTGGCAGGCCTGGTCCCCCTGGCCAGCGCGCTGCCCGCCGTGCACCTGTCGTATTACGAAGCCGAGGCCTACGCCCGCTGGGCTGGCGCCCGCCTGCCGACAGAGGCCGAGTGGGAGTGTGCCGCTGCGCGCCAGCCCGCACAGGGCCACCTTGTCGACGGCCCCGGTGCACCATTGCACCCCGGCGCGGCCGAAGGCCCGGGCCTGGTGCAGATGTTCGGTGACGCCTGGCAATGGACCCAGTCGAGCTACGCCCCGTACCCCGGCTTTCGCACGGCAGAGGGCGCCGTGGGCGAGTACAACGGCAAGTTCATGGTCAACCAGTATGTGCTGCGTGGCGGCTCGTGCGCCACGCCGGCAGGGCACACGCGTGCCACCTACCGCAACTTCTTTCCGGCGACTGCGCGCTGGCAGTTTGCGGGGGTGCGGTTGGCAAGGGACGTGTAGAGCTGCCAAGATGCATGCGACCGCCTCGTGTTTCGCATAGCTGCCTGATTCTGCGTACCCTTCAACTGAGGGTACCTTATTCCGCCCCCGCAGGGACGTGAACGCTCCGACAAGGGTTCATCTTTGGTTCCTGCGCCCCGTGGAAATCGACCTCGCCAGCGCATCTTCTGGATGCAATTGCTTACAACAATGGCCCGCAGTCAGCTTGGGTTGTCGATTCGCTTGCCTTCCCTTTAGTTACATTCTTCAGATCCAAAAAAGAGCCCAACGGTTGCGGGCAGAGATCACGAGAGGGAGAGTCAGATGCGTTCTTGGGTTACCAGGCTATTGGCGCTTGGCATTTTGCTGTTGGCGGGCAATGCATATGCCAATTACGAATACAACAAATTTTGTATCGAGTCCGGCGACAAGGCGGCGGCGGCTACCTGCCGATTGGCGCCGGATGGCTTCGATCGCTGGTCTTACACTACCGGTTTTGGTACTGCTGACCAAACACTGATCGATGGACGGTCTGGTTATGAGTCCGAAGAGGTCGCTTTCCAGAAAACCATGGACGAATTGATCTATAAAAGTCCAGGCTATTCGTCGATGTGCCAAATCTCGTACACCCTTGGAGAGGTGGAGGTTACCAGGCGCGATACGTTTAAGACATCTGATGAGCCTGTCGCGCAGAAAAGACCCTTCCAGATCAAGCATGGGAGTTTGGATCCATCAGGAAACTGCTACGGCGTGGTAGACATGTATGGCGGGTGGATCAATGGTACCCGCGGCATACGTTGCAATGATCCTGCCTATATCGGTTGGATGACGGACGTCGCCAGCTCCGCCTGCATTCAAGATCTGAGCAAGTCGCCTCAACCATGTGACATCTGTCAGGCGACAAAATCGTTCGCCACGCGAGGCAATCCAATTCTTGTTCCCGTACAGGAAAAATTTGAATTCATTGTGGATCTGGACAGTGGCGGACCGCTGCCATTGACATTCGCTCGCATCTACCGAAGTCATCGAGCGCGAGACAAGGCTGTCTGGTTTGGGAAGTATTTCAAACCCGCTCTTCCGGGGGACATGGGTGATGGGTGGACGCACAACCACAGTATTCACCTGGCTGTTGGACCGCAGTTCAATATCGTTGCGCCAGTACGCATCCAGATGGGAGATGGTTCGTTCATCTATTTCAATGCTGACAAAAGCTCTGGGCAAGGCTACAAGACTGTCAATCCCTTGCATGTATTGACCAAGGACAATGCTGCGGGCGGGTGGATCTTCGATGACAAGGCGAATGAAACCCGCTACCTTTTTGGCAGGGACGGGATGCTGTTTATGCAGATAATGCGCAATGGGTGGTCGTATGCCTATACGCATTCAGGGGATAAGCTGACCAGTATCACCAGTTCGCTGGGGCGCCAAATCTTCCTCGCTTACGGCGATGGCGGGAAATTGGTCAAGGTGACCACATCCGACCAACGCAGCGTAACCTACAGCTATGCCAATGGTTTGCTGACTGGAGCGCGGCAGTCGGATGGCACTGTCAGGCAATACCTCTACACCGAAGCCGCCGCGAAGCTCCCACCTCTCTTGTCGGGAATTGTGGACGAGCAGGGCAATCGGTATTCGACCTATACCTACGATAGCGAAGGCTGGGCCCAGTCTACCGAGAAATCGGGCGCGGTGGATCGCTATTCGGTCTCGGGCAAATCGAATGTCGTTGATCCATTGGGCACATCGCGCACTTACAGTTTCGGTCGATTTGGAAACTGGGTTGTTTATCAAGGCGTATCCAAGCCTCCGGCATCCAGCAGCGAACCAAAAATAACTGCGGCCTCCGCCAATTCAAATGCCTTGATAGATTTTTATTATGACTTTAACTATACACAGACCCGTTTTACTTGGGACACACCACGCCGACTGCCCTTGACCGTCACCGAGGCGGCCGGCCTGTCCGAATCCCGCGTGGCAAGCGTGGCATGGCACTCAGAATGGCGTGCTCCTGTGACCATTACTGAGCCTGGCCGCATCACTACCTATACCTATGACAGTGCCGGCAATACAACGAGCCAGTCGGTCAACGACGCGGCTGCCGGCGTGGTTCGCACCACAGTGTGGACCTACAACGCGGCAGGCTTGGTAGCGACCGAAACTGCGGCCAATGGAGCGATCACCAGTTATGGCTATGACGGCCTGGGCAATCTCACCCAGGCCACCAATGCATTGGGTCATGTCGATGTGTACACCTATGACGGCGCGGGTCGGGTGCTCGCCCACACGGCCCCCAATGGTCTGCTGACCACATACGCCTACGACGCCCGGGGCCGGGTGCTCACCAGCAATCGCGGTGGCGAAGTCTCCACTTTCACCTACCGGCCCAGCGGTGAGGTGCTTGCTGCCACGCTGCCCGCCGGCCACAGCATCACCTACACCTACGACCCTGCCCACCGCCTCACAGGCTGGAGTGACAACCGCGGCAACACGGGCACCTACGTGCTCGACAACATGGGCAACCGCCTGAGCGAAGAAGTACGCAACAACCAGGGCCACCTTGCCTGGCAACTGGCGCGCAGCGTCAACAGCCTGAACCGGCGGGCCTCTGAGACCGTGGGCACCGGCGGTGCGCCCACGACCCACACATACAACGCCAATGCCAACCTGCGTGTCAGCACGCAAAGCGTCAATGGCAGCACCATACAGACCTCTTACTCGCGCGACGCCTTGGAGCGCGTCACCTATATCAATGATCCTGAGTCCGGGGGCACGACACTCAACTACAACGCATCGGACGCCATCACCAAGGTCACGGACGCCAAGAGCGTAGCCACGACCTACACACGCGATGCCGAAGGCAACCCCCTCACGGAAGGCAGCCCCGACAGCGGCAGCAAGATCGCCCAGTACGACGCCTTGGGCCTGCCCAGCAGCATCACCAACGCCCTGGGCCAGGCAACGACGATCACCCGTGACCTGCTGGGCCGCCCGACTTCCATCGCGCACGCCAATGGCACCGTCACGACCCTGCGCTACGACCAAAGCACCACCGCCAAGGGCTACCTCAGCGAGATCGAAGACGCCAGCGGCATCACCACCTACCAGCGCGACGTGCACGGCCGTGTGGTTAGCCAGACCCAAAAGCTCATCAACAACGACAGCCGCACCCTGGCCTACAGCTACCACCCCACCACGGGCCTGCTGAGTTCCACCACCTACCCCGGCGGCCAAGTGCTGCAGAACGTCTACGACGCCACCGGCCAACTCACCGGCCTGACCTGGGCCGGCCAACCACTGGTCAGCGGCATCACCTGGAGCCCCCTGGGCCAGCCCACCGGCTGGAGCTGGAGCCTGCCCGGCGGCTCGGCAGCCATCCCCGCCACCCGCAGCTACAACACCGCAGGCCAGCTCACCGCCACCGAGTTCAGCAGCTACACCTACGACGGAGCAGGCCGCATCACCAGCTTGACCCAGGGCTTGATGCAACCCGCCAGCACCGACGCCCAGGCCAGCAGCCTCACCCTGGCCCCCGCCACGTGGACCGTGCAGTACAACCTTGCAGGCCGCATCGTCGGGTTTACCAGGGCGGTGGCGAGTGGAGCACCTGCCAACAGTGCCACCTACACCTACGACAAGAACGGCAACCGCGTTACCAGCAACCAGCAGCAGGCGGGCACCACAACCAGCCGTACATACGCACTGGCGGGCAATCGCCATACGGCATTCAGCCAGACCAAGACCGGCCCGGCGGGGACTGCCAACAGCCTTGTCAACTTCCAGTACAACGCCGCAGGCGACCTGCTCAGCGACGGCCTGCGCACCTTCCAGTACGACAGCCAGGAACGCCTGGAAAAAGTCACCACCGGCACAGGAGTGGACGCCCCCAGCACCCAGTATGCCCACAACGCCCTGGGCCAGCGCGTGTTCAAGACCGAACCACTGTTCGCCAGCGGATCGGGATCAGGATCGACCACCAGCGGCAAGAACCTCAACAACCTGCTGTCCGACCCCGAAGACCAGGAAGAGGCAGAAGCGGAAAAAGACAAAGGCTTCATCCAGACCGCGTATGAATTCTTCACCCGCCTGTGGAGCCCCGGCAGCAGCGACGCGCAAAAGCTCGGCTTTGCGTATGTCTACGGCCAGGACGGCACCCTGCTGGGCGAATACGGCATGGGCGGCAGCAACAGCAGCGGCACCACCCAGTACATCTACCTGCCCACGGCCAACGGCCCCATGCCCATTGCCGCCATCGTCAATGGAACAGCTTATGCGGTGCACAGCGACCACCTGAACACGCCCCGCAAGCTCACCCAGCCCGACGGCCAGGTGGCCTGGCAATGGGCGTACAGCGCGTTTGGGGATGAACAGCCCACCGTGGGAGCCAAGCGCTTCACCGACGCAACCACCAACCCCACCACGGGCACCACCAGCATCCCCGAGGTGACCTTCAACCTGCGCTACCCGGGGCAGTACTACGACAAAGAGAGCAACCTGCACTACAACTACTTCCGCAGCTACAGTGCGGAGCGGGGGCGGTATACGCAGGCCGATCCGATTGGGCTGGAGGGTGGGTTCAATCGGTTTGGGTATGTGGAGGGGAATGCGCTAGGGTTTGTCGATCCTTATGGACTATTGACCCTTGACGACATTGCATTCTTAACGCCTGAGAGAGCGGCTAGTGCAGCGCAGTATTGGGCTGATAAACAAAACCAAACCGGCAATTGGGGCTACGCCATTCCGGGCATGGCTGCTGCCTTGTTGGCAGAGAACTATGACGTGGCCATGATGGCCATGTGTTCTATTCGGGGCACGCCCCCGCGTGGAGGGGAAAATGCTGCTGCTGCTGTGGGACGTCGAGCTCATTTTAATTATAGGTTTGCGCTAGGTGAAAATTTTGATATGAAAGCTAGGCTGCTGAGTGGAAAAAGGCCAGATGCGGTTGATTGGGCGAATAGTCAAGTTAGAGAGCTAAAGCCTGATAATCCCAGGGCGGTTAGTCTCGGTGAACGTCAGGTAGAAGGCTATCGCAAGGAGCTAGAGTTAATGACTAATCGGCCTTGGACATCCGTTGTAGATGTGTATCGAGGGGGTAAGTGATGAAGGGTGTTGATTTTAAAAGCGGTATATTTAAATTGTTTAAGCAAAAGGGGTTTGATCGGCGGGGAGCGGTGATGATGCTGTCAGGAAGTGGGGTCACTGCTTTAATTGGAGTGGATAAGGGATTTGGAAGCCAGTGGTTTATTAATGTTGGATTTTGTTTCCATAGGCTTGGCCGAAATGCGGTTGACAAGATTGAACAGGCGGATATGTATTTTCGACTTGAGCGCTTGTTTCCTCGTCATCGGGATGTTATTCTTGGTGCGGGTGATTTTGGTGAGTTGGATCAGCCTGGTATGTATCAAATGTTGTTAAAATTCCTTGAGGGGGAGATTGTATGTGATTTAAAAATACTTTGTGATGAAAAAGAAATTTTTAATGCGTATGGTAATGGTCGTTTTATTCAGGGGATGGTGTCGGGGGGGGCCAGGGATTTGATGCTTGCTGGAAAATAGTTTGAATTTATGTAATGCAGTGACTGTGACGCTTGGGGGCGAACGAAAATTAGGTAGTGTGTGTATAGAGCGCTGCACGCGACGGGCGTGGATGATCGACGAAACGCAGATTGAACCGGTCGTTGCAGAGTGCCCTGGAGGGTTTACGGTGTTGATCCGGCACGCGACAGCGGGTCTTCAAGACCGAGCCGCTGTTCACTGCTGCAAGCAGCGGCTCAGGCACCACCAGCGGCAAGAACCTCAACAACCTGCTGGCCGACCCCGAAGACCAGGAAGAAGCAGAGAAGGAAAAGGAGCAAGACAAAGGCTTCATCCAGACCGCGTATGAATTCTTCACCCGCCTGTGGAGCCCCGGCAGCAGCGACGCGCAAAAGCTCGGCTTCGCGTATGTCTACGGCCAGGACGGCACCCTGCTGGGCGAATACGGCATGGGCGGCAGCGCCAGCACTGGCAACACCCAGTACATCTACCTGCCCACGGCCAACGGCCCCATGCCCATTGCCGCCATCGTCAATGGAACAGCTTATGCGGTGCACAGCGACCACCTGAACACGCCCCGCAAGCTCACCCAGCCCGACGGCCAGGTGGCCTGGCAATGGGCGTACAGCGCGTTTGGGGATGAACAGCCCACCGTGGGAGCCAAGCGCTTCACCGACGCAACCACCAACCCCACCACGGGCACCACCAGCATCCCCGAGGTGACCTTCAACCTGCGCTACCCGGGGCAGTACTACGACAAAGAGAGCAACCTGCACTACAACTACTTCCGTAGCTACAGTGCGGAGCGGGGGCGGTATACGCAGGCGGATCCGATTGGGCTGGAGGGTAGGTTCAATCGGTTTGGGTATGCGGAGGGGAATGCGTTGAGCTTCAAGGATTCGTTAGGACTTGCAACAAAAGCAGAAATTAACGCCGCAGTAGAGATTTTGCGAGAAAATTTTCCTGAAATTATTCCAAACCCAAAATCAGTGATGGGCGTGCCTGATTTGAAGGGAACATTGGGGCAGAAATTGTCTGGCAGAACTGATTTGATGGGGAATATTAAATACAACTCTGATTTATATGGCTTGGATGGTGTGCCCATTCCCGATTGTAAAGTGTTTGATTTTTTGCAGATGATGGCTCACGAGTTGCAGCATGTCAATGAAAGTGTGCGAGATAGAATCGGTTTGAGTACGGGGGAGTTGCTTAATAGATTAAATCCTGGTTATCCGAGTGTGGAGGATATTATTGATGGAAGTGCAAATATTATGATGGCCAAAACAATCGATAAATTCAAAAAGAAAATTGGAGGAAAGTGAGAATAAAATGAGGCATGTGAGATTTTTGATCTTAAGCGTCATTGTTTTAATTGTGGTATTTCTTTTTTTGATATTTGGTGATTTTGGTAAGGGTATTTGACTGGCGTGCGAAGGTGGTTTGAGGGGGCGCTTGATGAATAAGGGGGGATGAAGAATGAATTGCAACACCTGACGCAGCTTAGTTGGCCCGACGGCCTCAAAAAGCCGATAATTGTCCATGCATTGCAAGTCAACTCCAGACGCGAGGTGTATCCCATGGGTGTCCGATATCGTGTGGCCGCGGCTTGGGGCTTTGCTTGCAGTCAGCCCGCTTTAGTTCCTGATCGTCCCACCTTTGGACAGCAATGCCGACGGGCACAGGAAATGCAGACGACCGCCAGCTTCGAACTGATTGGTGGATCTTGGGATGGGGCCGCTCAGCATGGGCGTGTGCCCAGCGGTCAGGAGGCGCTGAGCGTTCTAAAATTGCACCTTTCCTCTGTCCGCGATGTGCGGGGCATCCCCTGGTTGGCGGTCGGCGACCATGGCGGCTGCAAATTCCAACTGCGGTCTGCGGGGCTCATGGCCAGGATGACGGGGGGGCGACGACGATTTGGTCTTTTCTGCGTGACAGCCTTCTCAAGGCTTCCTGACAGTCGGAAAGCAATATACAACGAGGACTATTTGCTTAGCCTTTGGCGACCTGCCTCCTGATGGCAGGCGGTCCCAACTTGCTTGACCAGCCTACCGGCAGGCCAGTCCGCCATCACACCTTCGCCAGCGCCTGCTCCAGGTCTGCCTTCAGGTCGTCGATGTGCTCGATTCCCACGGACAGCCGCACCATCCCCTCGCTCACCCCGGCCTTGGCCAGTTCCTCGGGATTGAGCTGGCGGTGCGTGGTTGATGCGGGGTGTGTGGCCAGTGACTTCGCATCGCCAATGTTCACCAGACGGGTGAACAGCTGCAGCGCGTCGAGAAAACGCGCACCCGCTGCCCGTGGATCGGTATCGCTGTTCTTCACACCAAAACTCAGGATGCCCGAGGCGCGCCCGCCCAGTTGGCGCTGGACCAGTGCATGGTCCGGGTGGTCGGGCAGGCCGGCATAGCGCACCCATTCGACCTTGGGGTGGGCCTGCAGGTACTCGGCAATGGCCAGGGTGTTGTCGCAGATGCGGTCCAGGCGCAGGGCCAGGGTCTCGATGCCTTGCAGGATGAGAAACGCGTTCTGCGGTGCCAGTGCGGCGCCCGTGTTGCGCAGGGGTACGACGCGGGCGCGGCCGATGAAGGCCGCGGGGCCCAGGGCCTCGGTGTAGACCACGCCGTGGTAGCTCACGTCGGGCTCGTTCAGGCGCGGGAAGCGCTCCTTGTGCTGGGCCCATGGGAACTTGCCGCTGTCCACGATGGCGCCGCCCACGCTGTTGCCATGGCCGCCCAGGTACTTGGTGAGCGAGTGCACGACGATGTCGGCCCCGTGCTCGATGGGGCGCAGCAGGTAGGGCGTGGGCACGGTGTTGTCCACGATCAGCGGCACGCCGTGGTCGTGGGCGACTTTGGCCAGGGCGGCGATGTCGGTCACATTGCCCAGCGGGTTGCCGATGCTCTCGATGAAGATGGCCTTGGTGCGCGCATCGATGTGCTGCGCAAAGCTGGCCGGGTCGCGCGGGTCGGCAAAGCGCGTGGTGATGCCCTGCTGGGGCAGGGTGTGGGCGAAGAGGTTGTAGGTGCCACCGTAGAGGGTGCTTGCGGAAACGATGTTGTCGCCCGCTTCGGCAATGGTCTGGATGGCATAGGTGATGGCGGCCATGCCCGATGCGACGGCCAGCGCGGCAATACCGCCTTCGAGCGCCGCGATGCGCTTTTCCAGCACATCGTTGGTCGGGTTCATGATGCGGGTGTAGATATTGCCCGGCACCTTGAGGTCGAACAGGTCGGCGCCATGCTGGGCGCTGTCGAAGGCATAGGCCACCGTCTGGTAGACGGGTACGGCGACTGCTTTTGTCGTTGGGTCAGGGCTGTAGCCGGCGTGCACGGCCAAGGTTTCGATCTGCATGGTTGGCTTGTCTCTTGGAAAGGGGTGGTGCGAATGGGCAAGGCACCCCAACGGGGCGCCCGGACCATTCTTCCACCGCCCCTCCAGAGGCAGATCGAATCGTTTCGTATGTGCTTATGCGGCCTGCGTTGGCAGGCCGCGCCCGCCTGCTCAACTGGTGCGCTGGGGCCGGGTGCGGTAGAAGCTCATCGGCGTCTCGCGCGCCTGGTTGAGCACCTGGCGCTTGATCTTGCCCACCACGTGCATCTCGCAGGGCTTGCAGTCAAAGCGCAGGGTCAGCTTTTCCTTGCCGTTGATGAGCATCAGCGGCTCGGCCTTGATGGTGCCTTGCACGCCGGTCACGCCCTTGGCCTGCTTGGGGCACAGGCTCATGGAAAAGCGCACGCAGTGCTTGGTGATCATGAGGCTGACTTCGCCTTCCTCCTCGTGCGCCTCGTAGGTCGCATCGATCACCTTCACGCCGTGGCGCACGTAGAAGTCGTGCGCCTTGTGGTTGAACACATTGCCCAGAAAGCTCAGCGTGTCCTCGGGGTAGGGGGCCGGGGGCTCCACCGGGGTGGCGCGCTGCAGGCGCAGGAAGCCCTTGGCGCGGTTGGCCTCCAGGTCGGCCAGCGCATCGCGGCGCAGCGCGTTGACGGCCGATGCCGGGATGAACCAGGGCTGCGAGAGCTGCAGGCCCACATCGTTCACCGCGAAGATGGTGGCGCCGAAGCGGGCGAGGTGCTCGCGCAGGCTGGCTTCGGCCTTGGCGGCGTCGGTGGCCGGCTGGTGCGCATGGTCGAGCTGCGCGCCGCCGGCAAAGCCGTCTTCGTCGGTCAGGGTCAAGGCGAAGCCGGTGGGCGTCTCCGACAGGTAGGCCCACAGGCCGATGCGGCGGTCGCTCGACTTCTTGTCCAGCGTGCGCACCCAGTCCATGTCGCGGTTGCGGTTGATCTCGGTGCCCTTGCGCAGGTCCTTGAAGCCCTCCATCGGGTCTTTGGGGAACACGCGCCACTGCGTGGTGCTGCGCGGCGACACGGGCTCGGCCCGGTTGATGGCCATGCCCACCAGTTCCTTGTGCAGGTCGTAGTAGCACAGGCCGTCGCCGTTGTGCAGCACGGTCTCGGGGCTGCTCACTTCCAGCTCCACGAAATCGGCGCCCACCTTGGTCACCCAGCCGATGGCCTGGCCCGGGTTCTTGGGCGTGTCGAAGGCGCCGATGTCCTGCTTGCGGCCGGTGACGAAGTAGTCGGTGAACTCGCGGTTGAAGTTCTGCAGCGGGTCGGGCGTGAAGGTGAAGCTGGTGCGCCCGCTCGACGAGCGCGACAGCGGCAGGCCCGAGGCCTCGCGCTCTTCCATGATCCCGTCGATGATGGTGCGGTAGTGGGCCGTGATGTTCTTCACGTAGCCCATGTCCTTGTAGCGGCCTTCGATCTTGAAGCTGCGCACGCCGGCGTCGATCAGCGCGCGCATGTTGTCGCTCTGGTTGTTGTCCTTCATGCTGAGCACGTGCTTGTCGTGCGCGATGAAGCGGCCCTGCGCGTCGGTCACCTGGTAGGGCAGGCGGCAGGCCTGGCTGCAGTCGCCGCGGTTGGCGCTGCGCCCGGTCTGCGCATGGCTGATGTTGCACTGGCCGCTGTAGGCCACGCACAGCGCGCCGTGGATGAAGAACTCGATGTTGGCGCGCCCCGGTGCATCCACCGGGCCCAGGGCCTTGTGCACTGCTGCTATCTGCTGCACCGTGAGCTCGCGCGCCAGCACGATCTGCGACAGGCCCGCATCCTGCAGAAAGCGCGCCTTCTCGGGCGTGCGGATGTCGGTCTGCGTGCTCGCATGCAGCTGGATGGGCGGCATGTCGATTTCGAGCAGGCCCATGTCCTGGATGATCAGTGCATCGGCCCCGGCCTCGTAGACCTGCCAGGCCATCTTGCGCGCGTCTTCGAGTTCATCGTCGCGCAGGATGGTGTTGAGCGTGATGAAGATGCGGCTGTTGAAGCGGTGGGCGTGCTTGACCAGGCGTTCCAGGTCGCGGATGTCGTTGCCCGCGCCCACGCGCGCGCCGAAGGCCGGGCCGCCGATGTAGACGGCGTCGGCACCGTGGTTGATGGCTTCGATGCCGATGTCTGCGTCGCGCGCAGGCGAAAGCAGTTCGAGCTGGTGGGGCAGGAGGGACATAGCCCTCGATTATCCCAGGGCGGGGCTTCCCGAGGGAAGTGAACCACCAATTAGATCAACTAATACTGTATGCAATTCTGTTGTGCAAGTCTGGTGTACCCGCGGCGGGTTAGGATGCCGGCACCTTGGCCGGCTGTGGGTATTGCCCACGGCCGTTCCATGGGGCATCCCCTGTCCGTGAGGACTGCCGGTTGATTGCCTGCTTATTTTTCTTTCATTCTGGAGACTTGTCCGTGTCGTTTGCTTCCCGTTCGCGCTTTTCCCTGTCCCTGATCGCTGCCGCCGCAGCCCTGGCTTCCACCGCCGCCCTGGCGCAGGAGGTGCAGGTCGTCAAGATCGCCCACGCGGGCCCGCTGTCGGGCGGCATTGCCCACATCGGCAAGGACACCGAGAACGGTGTGCGCCTGGCGCTGGACGACTTGAACGCCCAGAACCTGGTGATCGGTGGCAAGAAGATCAAGTTCGAGATCGCCGCCGAAGACGACGCCGGTGACCCACGCCAGGCCACGGCCGTGGCGCAGAAGCTGTGTGACCAGAAGGTGGCCGGCGTGGTGGGCCACCTGCAGTCGGGCACCTCTATCCCCGCTGCCGCGGTGTACGACAAGTGCGGCGTGCCGCACATCACGGCCGCCGCCACCAACCCCGACCTGACCAAGCCCGGCTACAAGACCACCTACCGCCTGATCGCCAACGACAGCGCCCTGGGTGCTGCGCTGGCCATCTTCTCGGCCGAGCACCTGAAGCTCAAGTCCGTGGCCATCATCGACGACCGCACGGCCTATGGCCAGGGCGTGGCTTCGGTGTTCAAGGCCACGGCACAGCAAAAGGGCATTTCGGTGGTGGGCGAGGAGTTCACCACCGACAAGGCCACGGACTTCATGGCCATCCTCACCGCCATCAAGAACAAGAAGCCCGACGCCATCTTCTACGGCGGCCTCGATGCCCAGGCCGGCCCCATGCTGCGCCAGATGGAGCAGCTGGGCCTGGGCAACGTGAAGTTCTTCGGCGGCGATGCGCTGTGCACCGAAAAGCTGCCCGAGCTGGCTGGCAAGACGCCCGCCCTCAAGAACGTGACCTGCGCCACCGGCGGTGCCTCGGTCGCCAAGATGCAGGGCGGCGCCGACTGGAAGAAGCGCTACGACGCCAAGTTCCCGGGCCAGTTCCAGATCTACAGCCCCTACGCCTACGATGCCGCCATGGTGCTGGCCGATGCGATGAAGCGCGCCAACTCGGTGGACCCCAAGGTGTACATCCCCTTCATTGCCAAAACCGAGTACAAGGGCGTGACGGCGAACATCGCGTTTACCAACAAGGGCGAGCTGACCACGCCTGCCGTCACCCTCTACACCTACAAGGACGGCAGCCGCGTGGCACTGAATTAAGGGTCAACCCCCTGAGTCGCTTCGCGCCTTCCCCCTTCTCTCGAATTGCTGCGCAATTCGGGAAGGGGGACGCTCCCAGCGCGGCGGGGCGGCCCTTGCGCGGGAGCGCTGGCTTGATGCGCGCCAGTATCGACTAGCGGGTCCTTTGTGAAATCTAGGCGTCCTCCGATTCGGCATTGGCCCGCCCGGCGCGCAATGCGCCGGGGCTGGTGCCGTAGTGTTGGCGGAACAGCCGCGCCAGGCTGCTGGCATTGCCCAGACCGACCTCGTCGGCAATGGCTGCCAGGCTGTGGTGCGAGTGGGTCACACGCCAGTGCGCGTGTTCCATGCGCATCTTCGTCCAGTGGTCGTGGGCACTCATGCCCATGTGCTCGGTGAACAGCCGGTCGAGCTGCCGGCGGCCGATGCCGATGCGCTCGGCCAGCTCGGCCACGGTCAGGCCCTCGGCCAGGGCGCTGCGCATCAGCGCCACGGCTCGCGCCAGGTGGCGGGTGAGGTCGGGCCCGCCGCCGTCCATGGACTGCAGCTGGTGCCCCTGGTGGCGTGGTGCGTCCACCAGCATGTCGGCCAGTCCCTTGAAAGCCCGCACACGGCCGCAGTGGCGCGAGAGCAGCTCCACCGCCATGTCGATGGCGGCCGTGCCGCCCGCGCAGGTGATGCGGTCGCGGTCAAAGCAATAGATCTGTTCGCTGGCCACGGCGATGCGCGGAAAGGCCTCGCGGAACTCGGCCACATGGCGCCAGTGCAGGGCCACGCGGTGGCCCCGGAGCAGCCCCACCTCGGCCAGCAGAAAGCTCGCGTTGTCGATGGCCACCAGCGGCAGGCCGCGTGCCGCCGCCTTGCGCAATACCGGGCCATAGGCGTCGGCGTATGCGCGCGAAGCCTGCACCGTGCGGCTGCCAAAAACCACCAGGTAGTCGAAGGCCGAGAGGTCCACCGCATCGGCCGTGGTGTCCATGCCCACCTGCACGCCGCTGCTGGAGACCACGGGGGCCGCGTCGATGCCGAGCAGGGTCCAGGCGCAGTAGCGCTGGCGGCTGCGGTCCTCGTCGTCGGCCGAAAAGCGCAGCTTGTCGAGGAAGGCGCCAAAGGGCAGCAGGGCGAAGTCGGGCAGCGGCACCAGCAGCAGGCGCACATCGGGGCGGGGCAGGGTGGTGCGCATGCGGGGTGTCCAATTTGGTATCCATATTAGCCAAATTGGATGCTGTGCAGGTCGCCTTGCCCACCTAGACTGCAGGCCATGTTTCAAGAGACGGTGCTGCCATGGAATTGAAAATCTGGCTGGTGTATCTGCTGGCGGTCATCGGCCTGTCGCTGACCCCGGGGCCCAACAGCCTGCTGGTGCTGGCCCACGGGGCACTGCACGGGCGGGCGCGTACGCTGTGGACCATTGGCGGCGGGGCGCTGGGCTTCGCGGCCCTGATCGGGCTGTCCATGCTGGGCATTGGGGCGCTGCTGCAGTCGTCGGCCCATGCGCTCACGGTGATGAAGTGGGTGGGCGGCGCCTACCTGGTGTGGCTGGGCATTCAGCTGTGGCGTGCGCCGGCGATGCAGTTGGAGGCATTGCCTGCGGGGGCTGGCGAGCGTGCAGTCACGGGCGGCAGGCTGTTTCGCCAGGGGTTGCTGGCCGCCATTTCCAACCCCAAGGTGCTGTTGTTCTATGGCGCCTTTCTGCCGCAGTTCATCACGCCGGGGCGCGACCTGTGGCTGCAGTTCGTGGTCATGGCGGGTACGTTCGCCATCGTCGAGTGCCTGGTGGAATTCGGCCTGGCCAGCCTGGCGCACCGCATCCGGCCCTGGCTGCAGCGCACGGGCAAGAAGTTCAACCGCTCCTGTGGCGTGCTGTTTGGGCTGATGGGCGCGGCGCTGCCGATGACGCATTGAGCGCCGTCACCGCCGTCCCGGTTTACAGTGCGGTGTTGTTGCACAGTATCGGGGGCAGGGCATGCGGGGATTGTTTGGTTTGGTCGGGCTGGTCGTGGTACTGGCCATCGTGGGCCTGCTGGCCAAGAAGCAGCTGTCGGCCACGCGAGCACCCGCGGCCGCGTTGCAGCAGGCCCCGATCGCGGGCACCGGGGTCTCGGTGCCGGTGATCAACCCCACGGGCAATGTGCAGCAGCAGAGCCAGCAGGTACAGCAGCAAGTGCAACAGCAGCTCGACGAAATTGCCAAGCAGCGGGCCCAGGCCATGGGCGAGGCAGAGAAGTGAGCAGGACCTGCCTGTGGCCGACCCAAGGCGGGTGACCCCGTGGTGACTGCATTGACCGACGAAGACGGCATGCGCCTGGCGCTGGCCGAGGCGCGCGCCGCTGCCGCGGCGGGCGAGGTGCCTGTGGGTGCCGTGGTCGTCAAGGACGGCCAGGTGGTCGCCACGGGCCGCAATGCCCCCGTGCAGGCCAACGACCCGACTGCTCATGCCGAAATCGTCGCCTTGCGCGCGGCGGCACAGCGGCTTGGCAACTACCGGCTCGATGGCTGCACGCTCTATGTCACGCTGGAGCCCTGTGCCATGTGCAGCGGGGCCATGCTGCACGCACGCCTGGCCCGCGTGGTCTATGGTGCCGTGGAGCCCAGGACGGGCGCCGCAGGCTCGGTGCTCGACCTGTTTGCCCACACGGCCATCAACCACCAGACGGGCGTGCAGGGCGGGGTGCTGGCCCATGAGTGCAGTGCGCTGCTCACCGGCTTCTTCGGCGCGCGGCGCAGCCAGCAGCGTGCCGAGGCCCTGGCGCGCCACCCTTTGCGCGACGACGCCTTGCGCACGCCCGATGCCGCCTTTGCCGACCTGCCGGGCTACCCCTGGGCGCCACGCTATGTGAGCGACCTGCCCAGCCTGGCGGGCCTGCGCCTGCACTACCTGGACGAAGGCCCGCGGGATGCCCCGCGCACCTGGCTGTGCCTGCACGGCAACCCGGCCTGGAGCTACCTGTACCGCCACATGCTGCCCGTGTGGCTGGCGGCGGGCGACCGCGTGGTGGCGCCCGACCTGATCGGCTTTGGCAAGAGCGACAAGCCCAAGAAGGAGGCTGCGCACCGCTTCGAATGGCACCGCCAGGTGCTGCTGGAGCTGGTGCAGCGCCTGGATCTGCAGCGCACCGTGCTGGTGGTGCAGGACTGGGGCGGCATTCTGGGCCTGACCCTGCCCATGGACTGCCCGGAGCGCTTTGGCGGCCTGCTGGTGATGAACACGCTGCTGGCCACCGGCGATGTGCCGCTGCCGCAGGGCTTTGTGGATTGGCGCGCGATGTGCCGCGACAAGCCGCTGTATGGCGTGGGCCGGCTGTTTGCGCGGGGCAACCCGCAGCTGTCGCCGGCCGAGTGCGCGGCCTACGATGCGCCGTTTCCCGACAAGGGCTACCGCGCGGCGCTGCGCGCCTTTCCCGAGCGCGTGCCCGCCGGGCCCGACGATCCGGGTGCCGCACTGTCGCGCCAGGCGCGCGATTTCTGGCGCCGGCAGTGGCAGGGCCAGAGCCTGATGGTGGTGGGCGCGCAGGACCCGGTGCTGGGCATGGCGACCATGCAGGCACTGCAAAAGGACATCCGCAACTGCCCCGAAGCGGTGGTGTTGCCCCAGGCCGGGCACTTCGTGCAGGAGCATGGCCGGGGCATTGCCGAGCAGGCTGTGGAATACTTCAGGCCCTGACCGCACGCCAGCGCCGCCTTTTTCGCGGCCCGCCAGCGGCACCGCATCCCTATTCGGAGCAGGCCCGCACCGGCGCCTGAACGCTTTGCACAACGATCACGACCACCACCATCATCACGACCACCATGGCGATTGCGGCCATGACCATGGTCCCAAGCACATCTACATCTATTCGCCGTCGAGCGCGGTGCGCGACAAGGCGGCCTTCAAGCGCGGCATTGCCCGCCTGAAGGCCCTGGGCCACGAGGTCGAGGTGGATGTGGATGCCCTGGCCAGCCACACCCGCTTTGCCGGCGACGATGCCACGCGCCTGGCCGCCATCCACCGCGCGGCGGCCAGCGGCGCCGATGTGGCGCTGATCTCGCGCGGTGGCTATGGGCTGTCGCGCATCCTGCCGGGCATCCGCTACAAGGCGGTGGCCAAGGCCATCGGCCAGGGCATGAAGTTCGTCGGCCTGAGCGATTTCACGGCCTTCCAGAACGCGCTGCTGGCGCAGACCGGTGCGATCAGTTGGTCCGGCCCGGCCCTGGGCGCCGACTTTGGCGTGGCGGGCGAGCCCGACGACATCATGGAGGCCTGCTTCGATGACCTGCTCACCGGCCACGGCGAAGGCACGGGCTGGCGCATGCACCGTGAAAAGCCCGACGCCACCACGGGCAAGCCGGCCGTGCCCGACATCTACGTGAAGAGCGCCCAGCTCTGGGGCGGCAACCTGGCCGTGCTGGCGTCACTGGTGGGTACGCCCTACCTGCCCAGCGTGAAGGGTGGCATCCTGTTCCTCGAAGACGTGAACGAGCACCCCTACCGCATCGAGCGCCTGCTGACCCAGTTGCTGCACGCCGGCGTGCTGGCGCAGCAAAAGGCCGTGGTGCTGGGCCAGTTCAACCAGTACAAGCTGGTGCCGCACGACAAGGGCTACAAGCTGCAGTCGGTGGTGGACTGGCTGCGTACGCAGATCAAGGCCCCGGTGCTCACCAACCTGCCGTTCGGCCACGTGGAGACCAAGGTGCTGCTGCCCGTGGGGGCGACGGTGTCCTTGTCGGTGGAGGAGCGCGATGCCTTGATCTATTGGGGGCATCTGTAGGCCTCGCAGGGCGAGGCGCTGCGGCAGCTGCCGCACTCAGCGTCAGGAGAGTGGTGCGCGCGCGGGCGCGCCCACGGCGCGCGGCAGCAGGCCCTGGAACAGGAGTGTCACTTCGTCGATGACGTTTTTGGCAACGGGCTCACCCTGCAGCGGGGCCAGGGTGCTCTGCAGGTCGCTGCGCAGGTACCACAGGGCCTCGATGTCGCCGGCATAGCGCAGGCGGATGTTCATGCGTGCCACCTCGCAGCCGGAAAAGCCCGAGAGGCTGCGGATCATGGCGCGGCGCACCTCTTCCAGCTGCTGGTCGCGCACCCAGGCCGTCGATGCCGGCGCGTCACGGCCAATGAGGCCGTGCAGGCTGCTGCCGCGGACAGTGGGTTTGTTCCAGCGCATGGAATGGGTTGGCACCATAAAGAGGTAACAGGGCTCAAGTTAAGTGGCCGCCTTCGCAAATGCAAGGGGGCCACTCCCTTTTTTTGCAGAAAGCCAACAGGCCCTCATAGCTTTTTGCAAACAATTGCAAGTTTTCGATGCTTTTTTGAATCTAGTAGAAAAGGACTAAGCACAAGTCATGCCCGGTGCGCCAGGCTCTCCGTGCCCTGCGCCGACGAGGGCTGGAAAGGCGCTGCCGGCCTTGCGAATGGGGGAAGAGAGGGCATGCAAGGGGCTCGCATGGGACCGCCGGGGCGCACGCGCTCCAAGGGGATTTGCTCCATGCTCCAGCCCGGCCCTGAGGGTGACACGGGCGCCATGCACACTGCAGGCGCTTGAACTAAACTGGGTCACATGATGTTACCTGCGGTCCCGTGCCCATGACAGTTCTCTCGACGGTGGTCTTTGCCGATATCTCGGGCAGCACCTCTCTGTACGAGACGCTGGGAAACGAGCGCGCCACCGAAGCCGTGACGCAGCTCACCCAATGGATTGCCGACACCATCGAAGGCAATGCGGGCCGCGTCGTCAAGAAGCTGGGCGATGGCGTGCTGGGCATCTTCGGCGATGCCGCGGGCGCGGTCTCGGCCGTGGCCGAGATGCAGCGCAAGCACCTCACGCGGCTGGACCGCTGGCCCCATCCGCTGCGCATGGACATCCGCGTGGGCGTGGCCAGCGGCGAGGTGGTGGAGGTCGATGGCGACTGCTACGGCGACGCCGTGAACGTGGCCTCGCGCCTGTGCGAACGGGCCGGTCCGTCCGAGATCTGGGCCACGGAGACGGCGGTGCTGCTGGCCGGCGCTGCGGCTTCGGTCTGGTACCGCAAGCTCGGGGTGATGGAGATCCGTGGCAAGGCCGAGACCCTGATGCTCTACCAGGTGGAATGGCGCCTGGACGAGGAGCCCGAGTCGCTGACCATGCAGTCGGCGCTGGTCAGCAATTTCTCGCCGGTGGATTCCATCCTGGGGCAGATCCAGTTCTCCTGGCATGGGGTGGACCTGTCGTTCAGCTCGGCCGATGCCCCGGTGCATGTGGGCCGGGCCACCGAGATGCAGTTGCGCATCAACGACCCCCGGGTGTCGCGCCTGCATGCGCGCATCGACTGGCGCAACAGCGGCTTCGTGCTCACCGACATGAGCAGCTTCGGCACCTGGGTGCGCTTCGAGGGCAGCGACTCGCCCGTGCGCCTGCGGCGCGATGCCTGCATCCTGCACGGCACGGGGGAGATCGCTCTCGGCGTGTCGTTCAGCGAGCCCACGGCGCCCAAGATGCACTTCCAGGTCGTCGGCGCCAGCGTGCATCTGGGCTGACCCCCTGAGTCGCTTCGCGCCTTCCCCCTGAAGGGGGACGCCCCCAGCGCGGCGGGGCGGCCCTTGCGCGGGGGCACTGGCTTGGGGTGCGCCAGTTGCTGAGGGCTGGGCTGGCGCGTAGCGTTGTCGAAAACCGGTATGAGGCCAATCTGAATTGGTGCAGCGCTGACACGTTCTGACACAATGCCCGGCGACTAGACCGAGACCAAACAGGACAGAACGATATGGCGTGGATCAAGAAGACGGCTGTGGCCCTGGTGGCCGGGGCCTTGCTGGTGGGGGCGGGGGCCGCCATCTATGTGCAGCGCACCTTTGCGGTGGTCGATGGCAAGCTCCAGGTGCCGGGCCTGGGCCAGGCCGTCAAGGTGCAGCGCGATGCCGCGGATGTCACCCATGTCAGTGCGCAGAGCCCGCAGGACGCCTGGTTCGCCATGGGCTATGTGCATGCACAGGAGCGCACCTGGCAGCTGGAGTTCAACCGCCGCGTGATGCATGGCCAGCTCTCCGAGGTGTTTGGCGAGGCCACGCTGGAGACCGACAAGCTCATGCGCTCGCTCGACGTCGTGGGCACGGCGCGCAAGCAGTACGCCGGGCTGCCCCTGTACGCGCGCGAGGCGCTGCAGGCCTACAGCCGGGGCATCCACGCCTTCCACAAGAACCGGCCGCAGGCCCTGCCACCCGAGTTCCTGGTGCTGGGCGCCAAGCCCGGCGGCGACACAGGCGCGGTGTGGGAACCCGAGGACAGCGTGGGCTGGGCGCTGATGATGGCGCTGGACCTGGGCGGCAACTGGGGCAATGAGTTCGCGCGCTTGTCGGTGGCGCGCTCGCTCGATACCGAGCGCCTGTGGCAGTTGATGCCGCCGTACCCTGGCGAGCCGCCGGCTGCCACGGCCGACCTGGCGGCCCTGTACCGGCAATGGGGGGTGTACCGCAGCGATGCCGCGGCGGCAGCGCCCAGCGCCGGTCTGGCCCGTGGCGCCGCACTGCAGGCCAGAAAGCCCGAAGCCGCAGCAGAGCGGGGCGGCAGCGCCTTCTCGCGCCAGATCGGCGCCGGCATGCTGGCCTGGGCCGAGGAGTTCGCGCGCAACGCCGGCACCAACGAGGGCAAGGGCAGCAACAACTGGGTGGTCGCCGGATCGCGCACCGAAAGCGGCAAGCCGCTCTTGGCCAATGACCCGCACCTGTCGCTGAGCGCGCCCGCCATCTGGTACTTTGCCGGCTTGAAGGCGCCGGCGGGCAAGGCATCCGATGGCTCGCCCATCGCTGCCATCGACGCGGTGGGCGCCACCTTGCCGGGCCTGCCCTTCGTGGTGCTGGGCCGCACGGCCCAGGTGGCCTGGGCCTTCACCAACACCAACCCGGATGTGCAGGACCTGTTCCTGGAGCAGATCAACCCGGCAGACCCCACGCAGTACCGCACGCCCGGGGGCTGGGCGCCCTTCGAGGTGCGCAAGGAGGTGTTCCGCGTCAAGGGCAAGCCCGACGTGGAGCTGGCGCTGCGCAGCACGCGCCATGGCCCCGTGCTCAGCGATGCGCAGAAGTCGCATGCCGAGGTGCTGGACCTGCAGAAGTACGTGCTGGCCCTGCGCTGGACCGCGCTGGACGCCGACAACCAGACCGTGCTGGCCGGCCTCATGGCCAACCAGGCGACGTCGGTGGAGAGCCTGTTCGCGGGTTTTGCGAGCTACCACTCGCCCATGCAGAGCGTGCTGGCGGCCGATGTGAACGGGCGCATCCGCTTCCAGGCCATGGGCCGCGTGCCCGTGCGTGCGCCAGACAACGACATCCGCGGCGTGGCGCCTTCGCCCGGCTGGGATGCGCGCTACGACTGGAAGGGCTGGCTGCCGCTGGACCAGACCCCGCAGGATGAGGGGGCCAAGGGCTGGATCGCCACCGCCAACCAGCGCGTGACGGCACCCGGCTACCCGCACTACCTGACGCAGGACTGGGCGCTGCCCTACCGCTACGAGCGCATCGCCGGGCTGATCGAGGCCCGCCCCAAGCACACGGCGGCAAGCCTGCAGGCCATCCAGCTCGACACGGCGTCGCTGGCCGCACGCCACCTGCTGCCCTACCTGCAGCAGGCACAGTCCAGCCACCCGCTGGCGGCCAAGGCCCAGGCCCTGCTCAAGGACTTCGATGGCGTGATGGACGCGCGCCGTGCCGCGCCGCTGATCATGGCCGCCTGGACCGACGAACTGGTGCGCGGCCTGGTCGTGCCGCGCATCGGCGAGGCGCGCTTTGCCGCCACCTACGGCAAGCGCGACTACCGCGCCGGGCTGGAGGGCATGCTGGCACGCAACGATACCTGGTGGTGCCAGCCCTCCACCTGTGCCGAGCAGTCGGCTGCGGCCCTGGGCCGTGCGCTCGACCGGCTGCAGGCCGCCTACGGGGCCGAGCCCGCCGCCTGGCGCTGGGGCGATGCCCACCCTGCCGTCAGCGGCCACCGGCCCTTTGGCAGTGTGGCGGCGCTGGCGCGTTACTTCGACGTGAGCGTGCCATCCAACGGCGATTCGTACACGGTCAACGTGGGCCAGTACAACGCGGGCGACGCCAAGGCGCCTTTTGCCAACCGCCATGCGGCATCGCTGCGCGCTATCTACGACCTGGCGGACCTGGAGCAGTCGACCTTCATCTACCAGACGGGGCAGAGCGGCCTGGTGTTCTCGCCACGCTACCGCGACATGGCCACGGCCTGGGCCGGTGCGGGCAACCGTCTGCTGCAGCGCGAGCCGGCGCGCTTCGTCCACTCCCTGACGCTCGCGCCTGCGCCTTGAGACAAAGGATTCCCATGGGTTTCGTACCGTTGATCGAATCCACCCGGGGTGGCCTGGTCGAGTGCCAGCACTGGGGTGCGGTGGCCGTGGCCAACCGCGATGGCAAGCTGCTCGCCCAGGTGGGCGACCCGGGGGCGGTGGTGTTCACGCGTTCCACCATCAAGGCCTTCCAGGCGCTGCCCTTCATGCTCTCGGGCGGCGCCAAGGCCCTGGGCTGGGGCGCGGCCGACCTGGCGCTGCTGTGCGCCAGCCACAACGGTGAGCCGATGCACGTGGAGCAGGTCGAGCGCATGCTCGCCAGCGTGGGCAAGGACTACCACGCGCTGCGCTGCGGCTGCCACCGGCCGCTGTTTGCCGAGTTGGGTCTCGGTTCGCTGCCGGCGGACTTCGTGCCCGACGAGCGCCACAACAACTGCAGTGGCAAGCATGCGGGCTTCGTGGCCTTCTGCGTGCAGCAGGGGCTGCCGCTCGATGACCACCTGGACCCCGGCCATCCGCTGCAGGTGGCGATACGGGAGCGCGTGGCCCAGGCCGTGGGCCTGCAGCCGGGCGACCTGGCCGCCGGAACCGATGGCTGCTCGGCCCCCAACTACGCGCTGCCGCTGGCCAACCTGGCGCGCGGCTATGCGCGCCTGGCCGGAGGCGCGCCGGACACCGAATTCGACGAGAGCTTCACGGCGCTGGCCGATGCCATGGTGGCGCGGCCCGAGCTGGGCTCGGGCACGGGCCGCCACGACCTCGATTTCATGCGCGTGGGCGAAGGCGACTGGGTCTCCAAGACCGGTGCCGACGGCGTGCAGGTGGTGGGCAGCCGCAGCCGGGGCGAGGCCTTTGCCCTCAAGGTCATGGATGGCAACATGCTGGCGCAGGTGGCGGCATCGGTCGAGGTGATGGACCAACTGGGCTGGCTCAGCGACACGCAGCGCGCGGCACTGGCGCCCCGGCGCTCGGCGCGCATCGCCAATGCCCGGGGGCGTGAGGTGGGAACGCGGCGGCCGGCGTTCCGGCTCGGCTCAGGACGGTAGCCGGGCCAGCGGGTACGCCGCATCCGCCGCCGGGAAGAAGGCGGCAAACGGCTCCGAATCGGGCAGCACATAGACCACGCCCGCCTCGCGCCCCAGCCAGGGCGCGATATGGCGGTTGTAGAACGCCGTGGGCGCATTCACACAGCCATTGCTGATGCGCCGCTCGGCCAGCACCGGGCTGGCCAGGCGCTGCACGCGGCGCTCGGCCGGGGCGCCGCGCACGCGGTGCAGCGATACGGCGGCCTCATAGTCGATCCACACGATGTCATGGCCCTGCAGGTTGCTGCCGGGCTCGCTCACGAAGCGGCCGGCCGGCGTGGTGCGCTCGTGCGGGCGCACCTGCGACAGCGGCTTCTGGCCGATGCCGGGCGCCGAGTGGTCGCCCAGGGCCGAGCCCAGCAGCACTGGTGCGCTGCCCGCATGGTCGCCGCCGGGGCCGAACACATGGATGGTGGCCGCAGGCTTGTCGATCACGGCAAAGGGCATGCCCTGGTGGTCGGCGCTGGCCACGGCCCAGCGCACCAGGCGCTGGGCGTCCACCGTGGCGCCGGTGCGTTCCCAGGACGTGGCGGCCCGTGCTGGAGGGGTCCAGGTTGCCGCGGCACCCAGGAGCATGCCGGCACTGGCGAGCACGCTGCGCCGCCGCCAGCCTGCAGGCTGCGTCGGTTGCGCGGCCGAAACCGCCAAAATGTCACGAAGAAAGGGGGCGGGCTGGGGGAGCGAGGTCATGGTGCCTCCCAATCGTAGCGGTTTGTGCCAATAATGGCGCATCTGCGACTTCTGCGAAGCCTTGCGGCTTGTGAACACACCATGTTTGATCGCATCCGCCAGGCCTTTGCCGGGGCGCCGTCCGATGCCGCCGACGGCCTGTCCTCCAACCAGCCCGTGACCGGCCCGCAACTGGCGCGCTGGATCGCCGACCAGCAGCTGTCCAGCGTGGCGCAGGCGTCGCCCGGCCATTTCGACGTGGGCGGCGAGATCCTGGGCCACCCCTGGCGGCTGGAGTGCGGTGCCTCCACGCGCGATTACATCCTGGGCCTGGAGCTGCGCGGGCGCGCCGACGTGAAGGCCGACCCCGATGCCGCCGTGCTGGTGCTCAACCGCCCGCTGCGCGATGCGCTGGAACGCCACGCCTACAACGCCATCACCGACAACCTGCAGACCAGCGTGGATGCGCGCATGCCCGAGGAGATGCGCTGGCTGTCCATGTTCGACGAGGTGTCCTGGCCCGAGCTGCCCAGCTCGTTCCGGCGCCATTTCGCGGTGGTGGCCGAGCGCAGCGAGCATGCAGAGCACTGGGTCCATGCGCACCTGGTGTCGGCCCTGCTCAATGCGGTGGAGGGCGAACAGGGGGCGCTGAGGTCCGAAACCCCCATGGTGCTGATGCTGGCGCGCGGCCATGTCTACCTGCGCACCGAACACACCCGGCGCACCCTGGCCGAGATCGCCCATGCGCGCACCGTGCTGGTGACGGCCGCCCAGGCGGCGGCGCAGAACCTGCCGGCACCGCCGCCACAGGCCTGACCCCGGTCTCCTATGATCGCAGGCCATCGGCGCATGGGCGCCGAGCTTGCGAGAACCTGAATGAGCACACCCTCTGTCCGCGCCATCGGCGGGACCACACCGTACACCGTGACCCTGGTCGATGAGGCCGGCCACACCTGGCTGGGCGATGAGCCCGCCGACCTGGGCGGTGCCGATGCCGGCCCGTCCCCGTTCCACCTGCTGCTGTCCAGCCTGGGCGCCTGCACCGTCATCACGCTGCAGATGTTTGCTGCGCGCAAGCAATGGCCCTTGGCAGGGGTCGAGGTGGCATTGCAGCTCAACCCCGGCGGCGCGCCCGCCAGCGGCGCCGACATCACGCGCACCATCACCCTGTCGGGCGCTCTGGACGATGAGCAGCGCCAGCGCCTGCTGCAGGTGGCCAATGCCTGCCCGGTGCACAAACTGCTGACCGGCGAGGTGCGCATTGCGTCGGCGCTCGCTGCATCGCAAGGGGCACAGGCATGACGAAAATCGCTTCGGCCTCGGTGGTGTCGGGCGACACCAACTACGTCCACCAGGTCCGCGCGGGCCATTTCGACCTCGTCACGGACGAGCCGAAAGCGCTGGGCGGGCAAGGGCAGGGCCCCGCGCCGTTCGACTACTACCTGGCGGCCCTGTCGGCCTGCACGGCCATCACGCTGCGCATGTATGCCGAGCGCAAGGGCTGGAGCCTCGGCGAGTTCCGGGCCGAACTGGCATTGACCAGGGACGAGGAAGGCCGGCTGCACATCCACCGTGTGCTGCATTCGGACCAGGCGCTCAGCGATGCGCAGTGGGAGCGCCTATTGGAAGTGGTCGCGAACACGCCGGTGACCAAGGCCCTGCGCGAGGGGGCCGAGATCACCAGCGAACGGGGGCGCTGACCGGGACAACCCCCGGGGAGGGGGACTGGCTTCAGCTGCCGCGCGTCACGGGCACGCCGGCATCGCGGCCGTAGGCGCCGTACTTGCCCAGCTCCCACTTGGCGATGGCATTGCGGTGCACTTCGTCCGGGCCGTCGGCAAAGCGCAGGGTGCGCGCACCGGCGTAGGCGTAGGCCAGCGGGAAGTCGTCGCACATGCCGCCGCCGCCATGCACCTGCATGGCCCAGTCGATCACCTGGCAGGCCATGCTCGGGGCGACGACCTTGATCATCGCGATCTCGGTCTTGGCCACCTTGTTGCCGGCCACGTCCATGAGCCAGGCGGCCTTCAGGGTCAGCAGGCGGGCCATGTCGATCTTGCAGCGGGCTTCGGCAATGCGCTCCTGCGTCACGGTCTGCTGGGCCACGCTCTTGCCGAAGGCCACGCGCGAGGAGGCGCGCTTGCACATCAGCTCCAGCGCGCGCTCGGCCAGGCCGATCAGGCGCATGCAGTGGTGGATGCGGCCGGGGCCCAGGCGGCCCTGGGCGATCTCGAAGCCGCGGCCCTCGCCCAGGAGGATGTTGGAGACGGGCACGCGCACGTTCTCGAAGGTCATCTCCACGTGGCCATGGGGCGCATCGTCGTAGCCCAGCACATTGAGCGGGCGGATGATGGTGATGCCCTTGGTGTCGGCGGGCACCAGCACCATGCTCTGCTGCGAATGCTTGGGTGCGTCGGGGTCGCTCTTGCCCATGGTGATGAACACGGCGCAGCGGGGGTCGGCCGCGCCCGAGATCCACCACTTGCGGCCGTTGATCACGTACTCGTCGCCCTGGCGCTCGATGCGCGTGCTGATGTTGGTGGCGTCGCTCGAGGCCACGTCGGGCTCGGTCATGGCGAAGGCCGAGCGGATCTTGCCCTCGAGCAGCGGCTTGAGCCAGCGCGCCTTGTTGGCCTCATCGCCATAGCGGGCGATGGTCTCCATGTTGCCCGTGTCGGGGGCGGAGCAGTTGAACACCTCGCTGGCCCATGGCACGCGGCCCATGACCTCGGCCAGGGGGGCGTATTCCTGGTTGGTCAGGCCCGCGCCGTCGTAGCCCGAGGCGGCCGCGCTGTCCACCGGCAGGAACAGGTTCCACAGGCCCGCAGCCTGGGCCTTGGGCTTGAGGTTCTCGATGGTGGTGAGGGCCGACCAGCGCTTGCCCGCGGCCGTGTTGGCGGCCAGCTCGGCGGTGTAGGCGGCCTCGTTGGGGTAGATGTGCTCGTCCATGAACTGGAGCAGCTTGGCCTGCAGTTCCTTGGTCTTGGGGGAGTAGTCAAAGTCCATGGGGGGTCTCCGTTGGGTAATCTCGGTGGGTGTCGTCTCAACTGCGCTGGGCAAAGGACCAGGCCAGCTGGGCCATGGGGCGCGCGGTGTCGCCCGAGGCCTTGGCCTGGGCGCTGGAGGCCGTGCCGGCCTCCACGCGCTTGGCGATGCCCTGCAGGATGGCGGCGATGCGGAACATGTTGTAGGCCAGGTAGAAGTTCCAGTCGGCGCGCAATGCCTCGGGCGTGGCGATGCCGGTGCGCTCGCAGTACATGCGGATGTAGCGGTCCTCGTCGGGGATTCCCAGTGCCGCGATGTCCTGGCCCGCGATGCCGCGGCCCATGGCGGCGGGGATGTGCCAGCTCATGCAGTGGTAGCTGAAGTCGGCCAGCGGGTGGCCCAGGGTGGACAGCTCCCAGTCGAGCACGGCGATCACGCGCGGCTCGGTGGGGTGGAACATCAGATTGTCCAGGCGGTAGTCGCCGTGCACGATGGAGACCTGGCTCTCATCGCGCGCGCTGGCCGGCATGTGCGCGGGCAGCCACTCCATGAGCTTGTCCATCTCGGGGATGGGCTGGGTGATGGAGGCCACGTACTGCTTGCTCCAACGGCCGATCTGGCGCTCGAAGTAGTTGCCGGGCTTGCCGTAGCTGGCCAGGCCCCGCTCGGCGAACTTCACGCTGTGCAGCGCGGCGATCACGCGGTTCATCTCGTTGTAGATGTCACCGCGCTCGGCCGGCGTCATGCCGGGCAGGGACTGGTCCCACAGCACGCGGCCCTGCATGCATTCCATGACGTAGAAGGCGCGGCCGATGACCGATTCGTCCTCGCACAGCACATGCATGCGCGGCACGGGCACATCGGTGCCGGCCAGGCCGCTCATCACCGCGAATTCACGCTCCACAGCGTGGGCCGAGGGCAGCAGCTTGGCCACCGGGCCGGGCTTGGCACGCATCACGTAGCTGGCCTTGGGCGTGACCAGCTTGTAGGTGGGGTTGGACTGCCCGCCCTTGAACATCTCCACGGTCATGGGGCCCTCGAAGCCCTCCATGTGGGCCGTGAGCCATGCGGTGAGGGCGGCGACGTCAAAGGCATGCTGCTCGGACACCGCGCGGGTGCCGACGAAGTGGTCAAAATTGCTCATGGGTGCTGGGTCCTCACACTGGTGGTGGCAGCGTGCTTGTCTCGCCCCGCCGTGGTCGGCAGGTGTTGGGAAAGGGCGGCGCCGGGGCGGGCCCCGGGCCGGGATGTCGTCAGGTATCGGCTTCGGCGATGCGCATGAGTGCGTCGCGGTCGCGTATCACCAGGCCGCCCGGCTCGATGCGGATGGCGTCCTCGCGCTCCATGGACTTGAGCTCCTGGTTCACGCGCTGGCGTGATGCGCCCAGGAGCTGCGCCAGTTCTTCCTGCGCCAGCTGCAGGCCGATGCGCATCTCGCTGCCGTCCGACAGGCTGGGCACGCCATAGCTGCGCACCAGGTGCACCAGCTGCTTGGCCAGGCGCGAGCGCAGGGGCAGGGTGTTGAGGTCTTCCACCAGCCCGAACAGCTGGCGGATGCGCCGTGCATGCAGGCGCAGCATGGCTTCGTACAGCTCGGTATGGGCGGCCAGGATCTTCTTGAAATCGGCCTTGGCCACGCACAGGATGGTGGTGTCGCCATGCGCATAGGCGTCGTGCGTGCGCCGGTCCCCGTCGAAGATCGCCACGTCGCCGAACCAGATGCCCGGCTCCACGTAGGTCAGCGTGATCTGCTTGCCCGAGATGGAGGTGGAGCTCACCCGCACCGCACCGCGCGCGCAGGCAATCCACTCCTCGGGCGGGTCCCCGCGGGCGGCGATCAGGCCGCCATCCTTGAAGCGTTTGACGTAGGCACATCGGAGGATGTCGTGGCGTAGCGAAGGTGAGAGGGAAGAAAACCAGCGACCGGAGTTGATCGCTTCACGTTCTTCGATGGTAAGAATCGGGTCGTCCATGGCCTGTCTTTTGCGTGACTGGAAACAGGCCCATTGTCGCGTGAGGGACCGGCGCCCTGCGTCAGGGTTGTCACCTGAGCGTCTTGCCCATGCACGGTGCTGGCATGCAGAAACGCCAACGGCCCTGCGAGAGGGCCGTTGGCGTGTGTGTCGAGGGCTGCGAGCCGTTCTTACTCGTACTTCGGTGTCTGTTTGTCCAGGAAGGCCGAGATGCCAATGCCCCCATTGGCATGGTGCAGGTTGTTCACGAAGTGGTCGCGTTCGCTGGCCAGGTGCTGCGTGAGGTGGTTGCCGGGGGCTTCGTTCAGCAGTTCCTTGATGCTGGCCAGGGCGTTGGGTGCACGGCTGTTGAGGCGCTCGGCCAGGGCCAGGGCGGTCTCCAGCGCGCTGCCGGGGTCGGCCAGTTGGTTGACCACGCCCAGGGCGTGCAGGCGCTCGGACGGGATGCGGTCACCGCACATCAGGATCTCGGTGGCGATCTGGCGCGGCAGCGCCTGGGCCAGGCTCCAGCTGGCACCGCCATCGGGAGACAGGGCCACGTTGCTGTAGGCCATCACGAACACCGCATTGCGCGCGGCCACCACCATGTCGCAGGCCAGGGCCAGCGAGAAGCCCGCACCGGCTGCTGCACCCTCCACCGCCGCGATGATGGGCTTGGGGTAGGTGCGCACCATCTCGATCCAGTTGTGCAGGCCTTCGATGCTCTGCGCCTGCACCTCGCGCGCCTCCTGGCGGTTGGCCAGCAAGCGCTGCAGGTTGCCGCCCGCGCAGAACATGTTGTCCGAACCGGTGATCACCACGCTGCGGATGTCGGGGCTGTTCTCGGCCACGCTCAGCGCCTCCACGCCGGCGGCGTAGATGGCCGGCTCGATGGCGTTGCGCCGCTCCGGGTTGTGGATGGTCAGCACCAGGGTCTTGCCCTGGCTGGTGCTCTTGAGTTCTGCGGGCATCTTGTCTCCGGGTAAAGGTTGGATGGCTGTTCGGGCTTTTACCGCACTACGCATCGTCTGCAGTTCGTCGAGCAGGGCGCAGCCGAAGCCAGGGCAGCCGTGCAAGGGCCGCCCCGCCGCACTGGCTGCGTCCCCCTTCCCGAATTGCACAGCAATTCGAGAGAAGGGGGAAGGCGCGACAGCGACTCAGGGGGATGTACCGAATTAGGCTTCTTCCACGTGGGTCAGGCTCAGCCCGATGGCGCCGCGGCGGCGCAGCCAGGGGCTGGGGCGGTAGCGCGTGTCGCCGTACACCGTCTGCATGTTGAACAGCACCTCCAGTACATTGGTCGGGCCCCAGCGGTCGCCCATGGCCAGCGGGCCCAGGGGGTAGCCCAGGCCCAGGGTGACGGCGGTCTCCAGGTCGCGTGGGCTGCAGATGCCTTGCTGGCAGATGTCGCTGGCGATGTTGACGATGGTGGCCACCACGCGCTGCGTGACGAAGCCGCCGCTGTCGCGGATCACGCTCACTGGCTTGCCGTCGCGCGCGAACAGGGCGTGCGCGGCGTTGCGGATGTCCACGCGCGTGGCGGGGTTGGTGGCCAGCACGCGGCGCTTGGTGGCCGCTTCCTCCACCAGCATGTCGATGCCGATGGTGCGCGCCGGGTCCAGCCGCTCCACCACGGCCACGGTGGTCACGTCAAAGCCCAGCGGCGCCACCAGGGTGATGGCGTTGGGAGAAGGCGAGGTGCCGGTCTCGATGGTGGCGCCCAGGTCCTTGAGCAGCTGGTACAGCTCGGCGCGGCGCGCGGCGCGCGGCGACACCCAGACGGGCGGAATCTGGTCCACCACGGGCACCGGGGGCTCGGCGGGCACCTGGGCGGCGCCGTTCTCGTAGCGGTAGAAGCCTTCGCCCACCTTCTTGCCCACCACGCCGCCGGCCAGGCGCTGCGCCGTGATCACGCTGGGGCGGTAGCGCGGCTCGTCGTAGTACTGCTGGTAGATGGATTCCATCACCGGGTGCGAGACATCCAGCGCCGTCAAGTCCATGAGCTCGAAGGGCCCGAGCTTGAAGCCCACCTGGTCGCGCAGGATGCGGTCGATGGTGGCGAAATCGGCCACGCCCTCACCCACGATGCGCAGGGCCTCGGTGCCATAGCCGCGCCCGGCGTGGTTGACGATGAAGCCGGGGGTGTCCTGCGCCAGCACGGGCGTGTGGCCCATCTGTTTGGCGTACTCGCACAGGGCGGTGCAGACGGCCGGCTCGGTCTTGAGCCCGGCGATCACCTCCACCACCTTCATGAGTGGCACGGGGTTGAAGAAGTGGAAACCCGCCAGGCGCCCGGGCCGCTGCATGCCGGCAGCGATGGACGTGACCGACAGCGACGAGGTGTTGGTGGCCAGCACCGTGTCGGGGCCCACCACCTTCTCCAGGTCGGCGAACAGGCCGCGCTTGACGTCCAGGCGCTCGACGATGGCCTCGACCACCAGGTCGCAGTGCGCCAGGCCCGCAGAATTGTCAACGATGTGCAATTGCGCAGACCAGGCTGCAGCCTGCTCTGCAGAAATGCGATTTTTTCCTACGAGTTTTTGCCACTGGTCGTGGATACTGTCCCTGGCGGCCAGGGCTGCACCGGCCTGGGTGTCGAGCAGATGGACCTGGCTGCCCGCCTGGGCGGCGATCTGCGCGATGCCCCGGCCCATGGCGCCCGAACCCACGATGCCGACGTTGAGAAACTGAATTTTCATAGCGCCATTATGGCTGTGGACATGCCCGCGCACTTATGTGCAAGAATGGGATGCGCTCAAAACAGAAATTATTGTGAAACTCCGTAACACCATTTTGGGAGCCGGTTTGTGGGTCGTAGCCCTGGGCGCTTCGGCGCTTTCGCTGGGCAGCGGTCGGGGCGCCGCGGTGATCGGTTCGCCGGTCGATCTGAGCTTCGACATCCAGCCAGACCAGGGTTCTGACGTCGCGTCGTCATGTATCGGAGCCACCCTGGTCGCGGGCGATACGCCCGTCAGCCCCTCCCGGGTGCGTGTGACGCCCCAGCCCGCATCGGCCGGGCGCGCCGCCTCCGTGCGCGTGCAGACCACCTCGGTGATTGACGAGCCGGTGCTGACCGTCACGCTCACCGCCGGGTGCACGGGCAAGGTGACACGCAGCTATACCTTTCTGGCCGACCCCCCTGGGCGAGTCCCCCCCGTCGCCGCTGCGCAGCCCGGGGCCTTGCCGGTGGTGCCCTCTGTCCCGGTGGGCGGCACCGGTGCCGCGGCATCGGGCCTGGCCGAGCCTTCTCCCTCCCTGGAGCGCGGTGTGGCCGGGGCGCCGGCCCGTGGCACTGCCGCTGCAGCACGCCGCCAAGCGCCCGCCTCCAGTGCTGCGCCCGCTGCGGAGCGCGCACCGCGTGCGGCCGCCGCCGCGCCGGCACGCAGCAGCGCGCGTGTGATGGCCAATGCGCAGGCTCCTGCCCCCGCCGCCGGCCCGCGCCTGGTGCTGGAGCCGCTGGACCTGTGGCTGGAAAGCCCGGTGGCCCTGCGTGCCACGACGCAGCTGCTGTCCACCCCGGCGGAGGAGTCCTCGCCCCAGCGTGCCGAAGCGGCTGCCGCCTGGAAGGCCTTGAACGCCACCCCGGAGAGCCTGGCGCAGGACGCCGAGCGCCTGCGCGTGCTGGAGGCCGAGGCCAAGGCCGTGAAGGCGGGCTCGGCCCAGCAGCTCGCCACCACGCAGCAATTGCAGCAGCAACTGGACGAGGCGCAGGAGCGCTTTCCGGCCACGGTCGTCTATGTGCTGGGGGCCTTGCTGGCATTGGCGCTGGGCCTGCTGGCCTGGGTCTGGCAGCGGGCCAGCCGCCAGGCCGCCTTGTCCGAGAAGTCGTGGCGCGAGTCGGTCAAGGTCAGCGCGGTCGACTCCAGCGCACCCACGGCAGGGCAGGTCGATCCCGGGTGGGAACCGCTCGAAACCCTGCCCGTCCCTTCGGTGAAGGGCGATCTGCGGGCACCTTCCGGCAGCGCCCCCTTGTTCAAGGATGCCAAGCCGGCCTCCGGGCCGGCACCCCTGTACGCGGCGCCGACCGCGGTGGCGGCAGCCGCCGCGCGGGTGCCGGCGCCTGCCCCGGTCAAACCGGCAGCCCCCGCCATGGAGCCGGCCCGGGCGCTGAAGATCGTCAACCCCGACGATGTGTTCGACATCCAGCAGCAGGCCGAGTTCTTTGTCTCGGTGGGCGAGCACAACCAGGCCGTGGAAGTGCTGCGCAAGCACATCGTGGACCACAAGGAGACCACGCCGGTGGCCTACCTGGAACTGCTGCGCCTGTTCCACACGCTGAGCCGCGCCGAGGACTTCATGCAGCTGCGCTCGCAGTTCATGCGCTATTTCAACGCCAAGGTGCCCGAGTTTTCGGCTTTCAACCGCCAGGGCCGACCGCTGGACCGCTATCCCGATGCGCTGGCCGAGATCGAGGCCGAGTGGAGCTCGCCGAACGTGCTGCACACGCTGGACAAGTTCCTGTTCCACCGCCCGGGCAACCAGGCGGCGGAGCCTTTTGACCTGGCGGCCTATGACGACCTGCTGCTGCTGCTGGGCATTGCGCAGACCACGCCACCGAGCCAGCGCGGGGCGCCACCCCCGCGCAAGCGCACCACGCCTGTGGAGGAGTCCTTCGAGGCGGCGGTCGAGAAGGGCCTGGGCATGCAATTCCGGTCGCCGCTGGACGATACGGAGCCGGACTTCCCGCTCGACTCGCTGGCTGCCAGTCTGGAGTTCGACTTCGGCAGTACCGAGCCATTGTCCTCCGCACCAGCCCCGGTGGCCCGGCAGTCCGGCCCGGCCGAACTGAGCCTGGAACCTACCTCGGGCATGGCCCCCATCGCCGGAGTGTCCTCGGCCCCGGCGCCGCTGGGCTCGGCGCAGCCGCGCAACCCGCCTGCGACCTATACCAAGTCCTCGGTGAACCTGGACGTGGACCTGTCCGAACCCCTGCACCTCACGCTGAGCGACCTGCCACCCGTGCCCGTCACGCCCCCGCCGCCGCCCGGCCAGGCCGTGGGCTTTGGCGCCGAGAACGACCTCATGGAGCTGCGCCTGGAGCTGGAGCAGCGCCAGGACGAGCACGGACGCAAGAAGTAAAAAAGAAACAGGCCCTCCTTGGGGCCTGTTTTCTTTTTGGGGCTGCTGTGTTGCACCGCTGCTAGGCGGCTTTCATCGCCTGCATCAACGCAGCCGCGGCAGCCTCGGGGTCGGGCGCATTGACCAGCGCGCGCACCACGGCCACCGAACCCACGCCCGTGGCCAGCACTTCGGGAAACTGCTCGGCGCCGATGCCGCCGATGGCCACCTGCGGGTAATGGCGCAGCAACCGCGCATAGCCCTGCAGCCGGCCCACGCCCTGCGGGGCCGTGGCCATCTTCTTGAGCGTGGTCGGGAACACGGCGCCCATGGCGATGTAGCTCGGGCCGACGGCATCGGCACGCAGCATCTCGGCATAGCCATGCGTGCTCACCCCCAGGCGCACGCCCGAATGGCGCAGGGTCTGCAGATCCGCAGGGCTCAGTGCGTCGAGATCTTCCTGCCCCAGGTGCACGCCATAGGCGCCCGCATTGATCGCGGCGCGCCAGTGGTCGTTGATGAACAGCAGGGCCCCGGTGTCCTGCACCGCCTGCACGGCGGCATTGACCTCGCGCTCGATCGCGGTCGGGTCGTCGGACTTGAAACGCAACTGCACGGTGGGCACGCCCGCACGGGCCATGCGGCCCACCCAGGCAGCATCGGGCAGCACGGCATACAGGCCCAGGGCATCGGGGCCGGGGGCGAAGGCCTGGGCGCGCGGCACGGCCTGCAGGCCGAAATCCAGCGGCTCGTCGGGCCAGGTTTCGGGGTTCATGGCGCCGGTGCGCAGGGTGCGCGCCTGCCAGGCGCGGGCGATGCATTCGGCATCGTGCGCGATGAAGCCCAGGGTGCTGGCTGCATGCAGCGCTGCCAGGTAGGCGGGTTCACTGGAGGTGGGGGCCGGCACGGGCTCGGGCGCAAAGCCCGCAAAGGTGGCGGCGTGGTGCGCCACGATGGCCTTGGCCAGTTCGGTCGGTGCGGTATCAGGCATGGTCGTCGTGGTGCCAGAAGGGGGTGCCCAGCACGGGGGTGCTGGGTTGGGCGGCGTCTTGCGCCGTCATGGCGCCGGCCAGGCGGGCCGTGCGGCCGGCGTGCACGGCATTGGCAAAGGCGCCGGCCATGGCCACGGGGTCCTGCGCCAGGGCCACGGCGGTGTTGAGCAGCACGCCGTCGTAGCCCCATTCCATCACCTGGCAGGCGTGCGAGGGCAGGCCCAGGCCGGCATCCACCAGCATGGGCACGTCAAGGCGCTCGCGCAGCATCTGCAGCGCATAGGGGTTCACCGGCCCACGGCCGGTGCCGATGGGCGCGGCCCAGGGCATCACGGCCTGGCAGCCCACGTCCACCAGGCGCTGGCACAGCACGAAGTCCTCGGTGCAATAGGGCAGCACCTGGAAGCCTTCCTTGATCAGGTGCTCGGCCGCGCCCACCAGGTTCAGCGTGTCGGGCTGCAGGGTGTAGTCGTCGCCGATCAGCTCGAGCTTGATCCATGGGGTGTTGAACACCTCGCGCGCCATCTGCGCCGTGGTGATGGCTTCCTGCACGCTGTGGCAGCCGGCGGTGTTGGGCAGCACGGGCACATCGAGGCGGCGCAGCAGCTCCCAGAAACTGCTGCCCGACTCGGCCGGGTTGCTGCCCTGGCGGCGCAGCGAGGCCGTGACCATGGCAGGGCGTGAGGCCTGCACGGCGGCTTCGAGCACGGCAGGCGAGGGGTAGCGCGAGGTGCCCAGCAGCAGACGGCTGTGGAAGGTCTGGCCGTACAGGACCAGCGGGTCGTTGGAGGTGGTCATGGTGCAGGAGGGGAGGGTTCAGCCGCCGGTGACGGGGGAGATGACTTCGATCTTGTCGCCCGGCTGCAGCGACTGCGCCGCATAGCGGCTGTTGGGAACGAAGACGGTGTTCACGGCCACGGCATAAGGAGGGCGCGCTTCGATGGCGGCCACGGCATCGACAACGGTGGCGCCCTCGGGCAGCTCGTGTGGGATCTGGTTGATGGAAACGTTCATGGTCAAAGGACAGGGGCAGCAGGCTCGCGGAGCTGGCGCTCCAGCAGTTGCAGGTTCAGATCGAATCGGGGGGCCAGGGCGGAACGGCCCGTGCCCAGCACCTCCATGACCACGTCCAGCATGGCCGGCGCGATCATGAAGCCGTGCCGGTACAGGCCGTTGACCTCGAGCACGCCCGGGCGCTGCTGGCGGATGGCGGGCAGGTTGTCGGGCAGGGTGGGGCGGCATTGCGTGGCCACCTCGACGATGCGTGCCTCGGCAAAGCCGCTGTGCACGGCATAGGCCGCGCTCAGCAGCTCCAATGTGGAGCGCACGCTCGCGGGCGAGAGGTCGTCGGACTCGATCTCGGTCGCGCCGATCACGAAGAGGTGGTCTTCCTTGGGCGCGATGTAGATCGGGTAGCGCGGGTGCACCAGGCGCGTGGGGCGCTGCAGCGTGACCTCGGGTGCATGCACACGCACCACCTCGCCGCGCACGCCGCGCAGCGCGCGCCAGGGGTCACGCGCGCCCAGACCGCGGCAGTCCAGCACCCAGTCGGGCTGGCCGGGCTCGCCGGGCGCAAAGGCATCGGGGTGGCGCGGCGCATGCCAGTGCATGCGCACGTGGAGGCGCTGCATCTCGTGCAGCAGGGCGGCCAGCAGTTGGCGGTTGTCGAGCTGGCCCTCGCCGGGCAGGTACAGGCCCCGGGCGAAGCGGCCCGCGAGCGCCGGCTCCACGCCGTTCAGTCCCGCGCTGTCGAGTTCCTGCAAGCCAGGCAGCTCGGGGATGGCGCGCTGGTTGGCCTGCAACTGGCGTGTGAGGCGCTGGGCCTCGGCCGCGTCCTGCCGGTGCCAGACGATGAGCGTGCCTTGCTGCTGGAAGAAGACGGGCTGCGCCAGCCGCGCGAGCAGCTGCGGCCAGCGGGCGAGGGCATGCTGGCCCATGCGCACCACGCCGGGCTCGGTCACGGCCGACTCGGCCAGCGGCGCCAGCATGGCGGCGGCCACCGTGGCGGCCGACTGCTCGGCCGCCGGCCCGGCGGCGTCATAGATGTCCACGCCATGCCCCTGGCGTGCGAGTTCGACCGCCAGCAGCCGGCCCATGAGGCCGGCACCCAGGATGGCGAACGAGGAGGAAGGAGGATTCATGCGTCCAGCTGTATGCAACAGGTGGACAAAACGGGATGGTGGCTTTCTTCCGTCGCTGTGGAAACTCCCCACGCCAGCATGACCTGGATCGGGTAGCGGGGCCGCGGGTGTGCCGCCCCAGGGTATTTCTCAGTCGCGCGCCGCATGGGCGGGACACCCCTGTTTCGTCCGTAAGCTGCAATTACAGCACATTGCCTCTTTGCCCGGGGTGACCCAGGTCATGGGCGATAATTTTTGTCCATGACTTCAGCTCCCTCCAACGCGGCCGCAGGGCCCGCCACAGCCCCGCGCTACGCGCGCGTGCTCTCGATTGCCGGTTCCGACAGCGGGGGCGGCGCGGGCATCCAGGCCGACCTCAAGACCTTTGCCGCCCTGGGCTGCTATGGCATGACGGCCATTACCGCCATCACCGCGCAGAACACGCTGGGCGTGACAGGCATCCATGGCATCCCGCCCGAGATGCTCAAGGCCCAGATCGACGCCGTGGTGCAGGACATCGGCGTGGACGCCGTGAAGATCGGCATGCTGCATTCGCCCGAGGTGGTGCACGTGGTGGCCAACGCCATCCGCGAATACCGCCTGCCCCATGTGGTGCTCGACCCGGTGATGGTCGCCACCAGCGGCGACCGCCTGATCGCCCAGGAGACGGTCGGCGTGCTGGTGCAGGAGCTGTTCCCCTTGGCCGAGCTGATCACGCCCAACCTCGACGAGGCCGGCTGGCTGCTGGGGCGCACCCTGGCGGGCCCCGATGACCTGGAGCAGGCCGCGCAAGACCTGCTGGGGCTGGGCGCGCGCGCGGCCCTGCTCAAGGGCGGCCACCTGCCCGGCGACTGGGTGGTGGACGTGCTGGCCACGGCGCCCGGCCAGGCCGGGCACCGCTTGCAGTCGGCCCGCATCGCCACGCACAATGGCCATGGCACGGGCTGCACGCTGTCCTCCGCCATTGCCTCGCACCTGGCCCTGGGCTTGCCGCTGCAGCAGGCGGTGGAGGGCGCCCGGGCCTATATCCTGGGCGCCATCGCCGCTGGTGCCAAGGTGGTCACCGGTGGCGGCCATGGCCCGCTGAACCACGGTTATGCGCCGGTGGCGCAGCGGATTTTCTGACCCTTTCCAACCCCACAAGCCCAAGCACCCATGTCGTATCTGGACGCCCTCGAACAGCACAAGACCCGTTCCGAAGAAGTGATGCAGCAGGTCCATGCCAGCCAGGAAGACTGGCTGGCCGAGGACATCGAGAGTTTCTATGGCACCACCGAGCACGGGCCGGAAACGCCGGCCGCCATCGATGCCTTCGAGCAGCGCATCGGCTTTGCGCTGCCCGGTCCGCTCAAGGCGCTGTACCTGAACCACGGCGGATTCGACATCTTCGAGGAGTACCGCTACTGCAGCGTGCGCATTCCGTCGATCGAGGAGTTGATCCGCCCGCCCGGCCAGTACAGCAGCAAGCGCCCCGAATGGCCCTTCCTGTACGGCGGCCTGGCCACCTATGGATCGCCGGCCGAGTTCGACAACCACTTGTCGCCCGAGCAACTCCGCCCCCTGCGCGAGGACATGGTGCTGTTCGGCGAGGTCAGCCACAGCTACAGCAGTGCCTATGTCACCTTGCTGGCGTTCCACCGCAACGGCAGCTTCTTTCAGCTGCCCTACGGGCACGATACCGGGGAGCGCGAATGGAACGAGCTGTACCACAACGTCGGGGCCGTGACCCTGTCGCTGGATGACTTGCTGGAACCCCGCATCCGCAAGTGCACTGCGGAGCTGGGCCGCCGGCTGGAGGAAAACCACTGGTAAGCGCCGCCCCTGGCGGCGCAGCCAGCTTCAGGCGGCCCTGGGGCGCGTGGCCCAGGCCGCCCCAAAGCTGAAGGCCAGCGCCGGCAGCGCCGAGCCAGCGCCCGGCAGCACCAGCGGCGCAAGGTGGTAGACCGCAATGCCCAGCAGCCAGAGGCCCACGGGCAGCCAGTTCACCTGGGGGACGCGCGCCAGCAGCGCCGGGGCATCGCTGCCGAAGGCCAGGCGGCCCAGGATCACGCCGAACAGCGGCACGAACACCGAGCTGAGCAGCAGCAGGAAGGGCTCCAGGCTGTGCATGGGCAGTACCAGTGCGAGGGCCGTGCAGGCCACGGCCATGGCCACGCCCCAGCGGCGCACGCCCCAGCGCGGCAGCAGGCTGTGGGCCGATACGGCGCCCGAGTAGGTGTCGCCATAGGCGTTGTCCACCTCGTCGATCAGGATCAGCGACAGCGCGATCAGCCCGCCCTGGGCCAGCAGCAGGGCCTGCACCAGGTCTTTGCTGGGCAAGGTCAGCGCCACCAGCACACCGAGCGTGTAGCACCACATGTTGGCCAGCGCATAGCCCAGCCAGGTGCCGCGCAGCGCGGCGCCGCCGCTTCGGCCATGGCGCGCATAGTCGGCCACCAGTGGCAGCCACGAGATCGGCATGGCGATCACCAGGTCCAGCGCGGGCAGCACGCCCATGCCGCCGGTGCCGGGTCGATTCCACAACTGCGCAAAGCCCTGGGCGTTGGCCAGCGAGAGGAACTGCCAGCTCAGCCACAGCAGCGACAGCACCACCAGCGGCAGTGCGATGCGTGCGATCAGCTTGCGCACCAGCTGCACCATGGAGGCGCTGATCAGCAGCACCACCACGCCACCCCACAGCAGTGTGGCCAGCACCGGCCACTGGCCGCCCGCCATGCTGCCCGACTGGCGGCCGATGGCCACCGTGGCCTCGCTCATCACCACCAGCTCGAACGTGCCCCAGCCCACGAGCTGCACGATGTTCAGAAGGATGGGCAGGCCGGCAAACGTGCGGCCATAGACCGCATGCATCAGCCCCGCGCTCGCCAGCCCGCTGTCGCAACCGAGTTTGGCCACCCAGCCCAGCAGGCCCGCACCCACGATGGAGCCGGCGACGATGGCTATCAATGCCTCTTTGGTGCCCAATGCTGGCATGAGGTAGCTGCCCACCTGCATGACCAGAAGGCCCACGCCCAGGCTGAACCAGAGCGAGGCATGGTCATGCCACTGGAAGACGCGGCGGTCGGGGCTGACCGGGGCCAGCGCCTCGTTGGCGGGCGCGGCGGCAGAGGGGGAAGCATGGGCGGACATGGTGGTCGGGCTCTCCGTTCAATCAATGGACGACAGAGCAGGGTCGGCAGCGTACTGGCTGGACCCCAACGCACCAGCCGCGAGGGCAGGGCGCCAGGTATGGCGTATGCGGACTGCTTCCCTGCGCGAGGATGATCTCAATCAGGTTCAAAGGGACTCTCTCAGCCTCGGCCGGTTGTTACCCGGCTTCGGCACCCCTAGCTGGGCGCGATTCTATCGCCAGAAGCGCAACGTCCGCGTCGTGGCGGGTATGCCGAGGGCGCGCAGGTCGCCAGCACTTCATTCGGGCCCCTGCGACATATGGGGCTTTTACATTCGGTCACCGATGGTAGATTCGGTCGACTCAAAGGAGGGGATCGTCGTGCAGTTGTTGACCTTGTCTTGTGCAAACTGCTCTGCGCCGCTGGAGGTGCGTGCGGATCTGGAGCGATTCACCTGCAGCTACTGTGGGACAGCCCAGATCGTCGAGCGCTCGGGCGGGGTGGTGTGCACGCGCAAGCTGGAGGCGGCGATCAACGCAGTGCAAAGGGGCACGGATCGGACGGCCGCGGAACTGGCCATGCCGCGCTTGACCCGTGAACTCGATGAGCTCATGAGCCAAAGGGCGCAGATAGTGCATCGGGTGCAGTTGCGGGTGGAGCATGCCAAAACCGGCAGGCACACCATGGCAATCATCGCCACGTTCGTCGTTGTGATCCTCTGGGCGATCTTTGTGAGCCCGATCGAGCCGAAGTCCACACTGGGTGAGATCTTGAAGATTGTGGTTTTTTGGATCGTAGCGATCGGGACCCCCGCCTTGGTGTATAGGGAGACCAAGCTACCGAAAATCGATCTGGTGCAAGAGACGGAGCACCTGGACGAGAAGATCGACAGGGTCCGGGAGCACATCAAGGCGAACCGGCGCATTCTGGATACGCTGCCGACTTGATGGCGGTGATGGCGTTCATAGCCACAGTACACCGTCAGGCCGGCGGTGCGTCCAGAATGCTGCGGTTCATCTCCATGCGTTCCTGGATTTGCGCGATTCGTCCGTCTATCTCGGCCAGTGCGGGCTGAATATCGATGGGGAGCACCTTGATCGACTGGAAAGCGAGCGCTGGGACACCCACGCAAGCCGCAAGCCAGACAAAGATGGACAAGCCGCTGAACGATTCATCGAGCAGCAGGATGATTAGAGGGCCTATCAGGAACACAGCCGCGAATGGGATAAGGCACTGCATCAACCGTCTAGCCTGGGCCAGGTTGCGCTTTGCCTGCGCTTCACGTATCAACTTTTCCCTGCTTTCCCGGGCTGCTTCCAGCTCACGTTCCAGTCGCACCAGGGCCAGCTCCGCCGCCGTACGGTCCGTGCCCTTCTGCACGTCCCGAACCGCTGTCTCGATTTTTTTCAGCCAGACGGCCCCTCCAGCACGTTTGACGATCTGTTCGGTTCCGCAGTAGCTGCAGGAGAAACGCTCCAGATCCTCGCTGATCTCAAGGGGGGGCTGAGCAACTGGCACATGAAAGTTTCAATAGCAGCACAGTGATCCTTTTCGCTGCGCGAATTTAGCATCGCTGTCCCGTCTTGCAGGCACTGGAGGGGCTCCATCTGCCATCCCGCGGTCTCCGTTCTGTCATATCCCCTCCCTAGACTCCCCCGCTTTACTCACGAGGGGAAAACCACAATGACAGTTCTTCGCAGTCTCTGGACGCTGGGCGCCGTGTGCGCCGCCACCGCACTGCTCGCCGCCTGCGGCGGCAGCGACGACAACAACAGCGGCGAGCGCAGCGTCGGCTCCCTGCGCCTCATCGGCCAGCAGATCCTGCCGCGCCGCATGGAGTACCAGGGCACGGTGGTGGGCGGCATCTCGGGCATCGACTACGACGAGAAGAGCAACCAGTTCATCCTGCTGTCGGACGACCGCACCACGTCCGATTCGGCCAATGCGCCGCGCATGTACACCGTGCGCCTGAACTACGACACCAGCAGTTTCAGCGGTGTGCAGTTTCTCTCCACCTTCAGCATGAAGCAGCCCAATGGCGCGGTCTACCCCAAGGTGCCCGATCCGCTGGTGGCCGACCCCGAGTCGGTGCGCATCGACCGCGCCACGGGCAACTACGTCTGGGTCAGCGAGGGCGACCGCACGCTGGCCTCGGGCACCACGGCCGCGCGCATCATCGACCCCTTCATCCGCGAGATCCGCCCCGACGGCACGCATGTGCGCGAGTACCAGATCCCCGCGATGTTCCGCATGTCGGCCGACAACACCGGCCCGCGCGGCAACCTGGCCTTCGAGGGCATTGCCTTCACGCCCGACAACAGCCGCGCCGCCGTGCTGATGGAGGGTGCGCTGCTGCAGGACGGCCCCGCCTCGACCACCACGGCCGGCAGCGTCTCGCGCATCACGATGTTCGACCGCAGCACCGGTGCCGCCGTGGCGCAGTACGCCTACCCCGTGGACAAGGTGCAGGCCGTGCCCGTGCCGGCAGACCAGTTCACGGTGAGCGGTGCCACCGAGATCCTGGCCCTGAGCTCCACGCGCTTCCTGGTGCTGGAGCGCAGCTTCTCGGTCGGCGTGGTGGGCAACCAGGCACGCTTGTACGAGATCAACACGGCCAATGCCACCAATGTGCTGGCCACGTCCGCTTTGGCCGGGTCCAGCTACACGCCGGTCACCAAGCGCCTGGTGCTCGACTTCGAAGCCCTGAAGGCCCAGCTTGGCGGCATCGCCAATCTGGAAGGCATCACCTTTGGCCCCAAGCTGGCCAATGGGCGCGACTCGCTGGTGGTGGTGGCGGATGACAACTTCCCGACGGCCGACTCGGCCACTGACCGCAACCAGTACCTGGTGTTCGAAGTGCTTCCTTGATCTGGGTCATTGCCGATGGCAATGTGAATGCATGGCGGGCCTGGGGGGCCCGCCATGCTGCCTATAATTGGCCACCATGTTCCGGAGCCTTGTCGCCGTCTTCCTCCTGCACTTTTTGCTGTGCGTGGGGATTTCCGTCGTCGGCTCCAGCAAACCCCTGCCACCGTTCGAGCCGCAGCAGGACCTGGCCGTGCTGAGCCAGACCGCACCGGGGCACGAAACCCCCGGCGCCAATTCCGATGCGGACGACCACGCCCTGCTCGATGACCGGCAGGACTTTCCGGACCTGCTGCAGCCCCGGGTGCTGGCCGATGCCGGTGCCGTTGCAGCCAAAAGCCTGATCCCCCTGGCGCCGGTGCGCACGCCCTCCGTGGCGCTTGCGCCGCCGCACAAGCCACCAAAAGCCCCAGGCCTCCTCGCCTGAGCCGGGCATCCGTCCGGCCTCCGGCCGGCTCTCCCGTTCGCTTCCGAACGGAAACCGTTTCCCCTCGCTGGCTGCCTTTCTCGCAGCCTTGCGCCGCGCGCACTTGGCTGTTGCGCGACCCCTTCGCATTGATCCGTCGGATCCCCCTGCGCTGCCAGCTCTGGAGCGTGCGGGCCCGGCCCCTGAGATTCACCATGGAAATCGCCCATCCTCCCGCCCCAGGGTTTGTCCAACCCGGGAAGTCCTCATGACCGGGGCCTATTCGACCGCGCCGTGGCCGCTTGCCCTCTGGGGGCGGTGGCGTCTGGCCTTTGCAGTGACCGCCATCGCCCTGGGCGCCGCCTGCATGGATGGCTACCCGAAGCAGGATGCGCCGCTGTCGGACCCGTTCAGCATGACCCAGGCCCAGCGCCTGGCGCACATGAACACGCTGGGGGCCGAGGCCCACCCGGAGCGCCGCTGGAGCTACGGGCTGCTGCCCGGCTGCGTGCTGCGCATCGACGCCGACGGGCCGGGCGGGCCGCGGCCGCCGCTGGAGATTCCGCTGCTGGGCGCTGCCGTCCAGGTGGCGGCCGACAAGGCCGACGGCACCTTCGACGTGGACCTGGCCCGCGGGCAGGCCCCCGCGGCCTCGGTGCTGGAAGCGCTCGACTGGGGCCACGCCGGTTGGATGCAGCTGCTGCTGCGGGTGGTGCAAAAAGGCTGCGCCGATGCCTGAAAGAACACGCATGCACAAGAACAACTACAACAACCGGGCGCTCGCAAAGCGCCCCCAACCCCCTCTTTGGAGCCGCAAGCCATGCGCCTGACCACCCGCAGCAAATTTGCCGTCGTCGCCATCGTGGACCTGGCGTCCCGCTCCGTGGGCAGCCCGGTGGCGCTGTCCGCGCTGAGCGAGCGCTATGGGATATCCGTGTCCTACCTGGAAGTGCTTTTCAGCGGCCTGCGCCAGGCGGGGCTGGTGGTGAGCACCCGGGGCCCCGGTGGCGGCTACACCCTGGCCCGGGGCGCGCGTGACATCTCGGTGGCCGACATCGTGCTGGCCTCGGAGGTCGGCAAGCCGGGGGGCGCTGGCCGGTCGGCCGATGCCATGAGCACTTCGCAGGGCGCCATGACGGCGGACCTTTGGGCCGCCTTCAACCATTCGGTGATGGAATACCTCGCATCGGTGTCCGTGGCCGAGCTGGTGAGCCAGCAGGGGCCCATTGAAAGCCAGGCCCGCCCGCCAGCAGTGGTGGAAAAGGACAGCCCGGCCAAGCGCCTGAAACCGCGGCCGCAACTGCCACGGGAAGGGGTTCCCAACTCCGTTTTTGCGCTGGGCGCTGCTTCCCGGGCGCTCGAGTAAGCCATCCATGCGACGGCGGACCGGACTGGCCCGCCGCGGCAGCGGCTTGTCCGGCTTACTTGGCGGCAGCGCGTGCCGCTTCCGCCTTGGCCTTGGCTTCGTCGGCCTTGCGCTGCAACTCCTTGGCTTCCTTCTCGGCGGCCTCGGCTTCCTTGGCCTTGGCCTCCTTCTCCTTGTCGGCGCTCGAGGGGGCGGCAAGGGCGCTGCCCACCATGGCACCGGCCACGCCGCCTACGGCGGCGGCTCCCAGGGTGGAGCCGATGCCGGGGCGCGCCGCGGGTGCTGCGGCGGCTGCAGGTGCGGCCGCTGCAGCAGCGGCCGGGGTGCTGGGAGTGGCTGGGGCCTTGGGCGCGGCGGTGGCGGCCGGGGCGGCGGGTGCCGGGGCGGGCGCTGGGCGCGCTGCAGCAGGCTTGCTGCCGCCCATGCGCTTGGCGTGGGCGAGCGTCGGAGCGGTCAGGGAGGCGATGGCCAGCGCGAGGATGGCCGAGGTGGTGCGAAGCGATGCGTTCATGGGGTGGTCCAGGTCCTTTGTGAAAGGTGATGGGCCATGCTACTGAACCGGCCTTTGGCCCTGCGGCGCCAAAGGCATTGGTTGCGCATGGATACCCACCCGCCCTGGGCGCACCGTGTCAGCCCAGCTTGTGGACCATCTCCTCGATTTCCTGGCGGTCGAGTTCGCGGCGCTGCTCCAGGTGGTCGATGACCTGCGCCAGCAGCCGCGCCGTGCGCTCCGCCGTGGTCGAGTCCTGTTCGGTCAGCCGGTCGAAGACCAACTGGTAGGTGTCCTTGTAGGCGATGGCGCTCATGATCGGCTCCCGGTGTCGTGGGCCCATTCTGGGCACGGGCAGGCCAGCATGCTGTAGGCCGATGGGAGGTTTCGCTGTAGTGAGACTGCGCTGGTTCGCACATTCCCGGCGCGGCCAAAAAAAGGGGTGCCCCGGCAAGCCGGAGGCACCCAAGGGAGGGAATCAGAGAAAAGGGATGGGATCGTGGGGCTTCAGCCGCTCACGCCCACACGCAGCTTGGCCACGTAGCCACTGGTGTTGTCGCCCGTCACCGTGGCGGTCTGCAGCGACACGCCGTCGCTGAACACGTTGTCGGTGGCAAAGCTGATCTGCGAGAGGTTGCGCACGCTCGCGCTGTAGCCATCGGTGGTGTAGACCTGCTGGCACACGGCCGTGGGGAAGGCCATCTGCGAGGTGCGGATGGCATTGGCGCCGCGCGTGGCGCTGGCCAGGTTGCGGTACACCTCGAAGTGGATGTGCGGCATGCGGCCCGAGTAGCAGCCCGGGAAGATGGATTGGAAGGTGGCCACGCCCGAGGCGCTGGTCTCCTGCACGCCGCGCAGGTAGTTCTCGGCGGTGACGCCGTTCGAGTACATGGAGTACAGGCCGTCGCGCGTGCAGTGCCACAGGTAGATGGCATAGCCCGAGAGGGTGGCGCAGCTCGACGCGGTGTTGACCAGCTCCAGTTCCACGCGCAGCGGGATGCCGGCCGCGATGCCCGTGGCGCCGCCGATGCTGGCACGGATGTCGCTGCGCACGATGCCCGAGAGCGTGAGCGCATTGGCCACGCCCGACTGGTTGCTGTTGGAGCCATCGCCGGGGTAGGGGCCGGCCGTCTCCTGCGGAATGATGCTGCAGGTCTGGCTGGTGGCGCCGCCCGCGGCCATGCTGACCCAGTGGGACAGGGGGCCCAGGTTCAGGAAGGCATAGCCGGTCTCGCGGCCATAGGCATACAGGTTGGAGTCCTGCAGGCTCACGCCCAGGTAGTTGTCGGTGGTGGGGTAGAAGCGGAAGATGAAATTGGCGTTGCTCTGCGCCACGGCCGAGCTGGCCGGGAACCACTGCGGGTAGGTGGCCTGGGCCCAGTTGAGCACGGTGCTGGTATCGCTGGCCGTGTCGGCCATGCTGTTGCCCGAGAGCAGGGACAGGGGGGCCATGCTCCCCACGGCCAGCCAGCGCAGCGCGTTGCGGCGCGTGGCGGCCTGGCGGGTCAGGGTCTTGAGGTCGTGCGGGAGCCCGTGGTGGTGGGCGGTGTCGTCGTCGTGGTACAGGGCGTTGTTCATGGGCTTGCAGGTTCTGTTGAAAGAGAAAACCACTCACCCGAGTCGCGTTGCATTTGGCGGACTGGCTGGGTGACCGTGTGCACAGTGTCTCGCCAGCCTGTAAGTTTTGTATATGCAGTTTGTGTCTTGGATGAAATGATGGATTCTGCTGGGCTGTTGTTGGAATGGCTGTAGTGGTGGTTACCGTGTGCTTTTTCAGTGAGCGGGAGCCGGGATGTGCGCCCGGCGGCGCACCTACCTTCTTTTGCTTCGTCAAAAGAAGGTAGGCCAAGAAAAGACGACCCCGCTGCCCGCGTCCCCCATCGCCCTGTTGGGCGCTGGGGGCAGCCTGCGATGCTCGGTCCTGGTGTGCACCGTGGAACTCGCTGCGTTCCCCCTGCGGGTGAACTGCGCTCAAACATCCACGGTGAGTCAGAGAACGATGCGCGTGTCCTTCGGCACGCGCTCACCCCAGGCCCTGCGCTTCTCGGCACGGTCAGAAGGGGGTGGATACCGACACGGGCCATTGCTTCGCTCGGCCCGATTTGCCTCGCTGCGCTTCGGCCTGGGCAGGGCGATCGCGCCCACGCGTCGGCAGCGCGCAGCGCGTAACCGACACCCGGCGCAGCTGCGTAGCAGCAGCCGTCCCTGGCCCCGCTCCCACCCCTTCTGGCTGCGCCGAGAAGCGCAGGGCCTGGGGTGGGTGCGTGTGCCGAAGGACACACGCACTTCGTTGTCTAGCTCGTCGCGGATGTTTGAACGGAGTTTGGCCGCAGGCCAAACGAAGTGAGTTCCGCGACGCCACCCCAGGACCGAGCATCGCAGGTTGCCCGTAGCGCAGCGGAGGGACGCAGACAGCGGGGCGCTGTTTCTTTGCCTACTTTCTTTTTGCGCAAAAAGAAAGTAGGTGCGCCGCCGGGCGCACATCCCGGCCTCCGCCTTCAATCAAAGCATGCCGCTCAAAACAGCGGCAGATGCACCGCATCACCACACACAGCAGTCAACCCGCCAGCGGCATCACCAACTGCGCCCGCAATCCCCCCTCGGCCCGGTTGTGCAAACTCAGCCGGCAACCATCGCGCTCCGCCAGGTCGCGCGCAATGGCCAGGCCCAGCCCATAGCCGGCCGTGCGCGCCGGCAGCTCGCCCGCCATGGCATGGGCGGGGGGCGCCGCATCCTGCGACAGGCGCACCCAGGGCTCCAGGGCCTGCTCCAGCTGCGCCTCGGGAATGCCGGGGCCCGAGTCGTCGATGTGCAGCACCACGCCCTCGGGCAGGGCGTGCACGGTGAGGGTGGCGCCGCCGCCATGGCGCACGGCATTGCCCACCAGGTTGCCGATCACGCGGCGCAGCGCGGCCGTGCGGGCGCGCACGCGCACGGGCACATCGGTGGCCGGCGGCAGCAGCTCCACCGGCAGGCCCTGGTCGGCCAGGTCGTCCACCAGGGCCTGGAGCAGGGCCACCAGGTCGATGGAGCGGGCCTCGCTGCCCTCGTGCTGCTCGCGCAGCACGGCCAGGGTGTCACCGATCATCTCGTCCATCTCGCGGATGTCGTTGATCGCGGCCTGCTGGGCCGGCCCCTCGGGCCACTGGGCCACGCGCATGCGCAGCCGCGTGAGGGGGGTGCGCAGGTCGTGCGACACGGCGGCCATGTGCAGGCCGCGTGCGTCGAACTGCTCCTTGAGGCGCTGCGACATCTGGTTGAACACCTGGGCGGCGTTGCGCACTTCCACGGTGCCCAGGGTCTCGTCGATCACGGGCGGCTTGCCGCCCTTGTCGATGTTTTGCGACAGCGCGCTGGCCGCATGGGACAGGCGCAGCATGGGGCGCGACAGCCAGCGCGCGCCCAGGAAGGCTGCCAGGCCGATCAGCACGAAGCGGATGCCATAGTCCATCCACAGCGAATTCATGGGCATGGGGCCGCCCACGCGCGGCGGGTTGCCCGCCGTGAAGGGGTTGGGGCCCCGGCCTTCGCCGCCCGCAGCCGTACCGCCTGGGGGCTGCAGGAGCGGCGGTGGGGCCATGCGTTCACCGCCCATGGGCGGTGGCCCGCCTGGGCCCATCCCTGGCCCTGGCCTGGGCGGCCCGCCCGGCACGCCGGCTCCGGTGATGGGGTTGCCCGGCGGCAGCGTGGCCAGGGGGGGCAGGCGCGACAGCGTGGTCGAGAGGTCTTGCTGGTGGCGCAGCTTGGTGACCGTGAGGTAGGCCACCAGGTGGCTGCCCGCCAGTGCCACCCACATCAGGATGAACAGGCGCAGGAACAGCGTGTCCAGGCGGCGCCAGTTCCAGCGTCGGCCTGGGGGCGCAGGTTTCGTCACCGCTGCACCTCGACGTCGAACAGATAGCCCTCGCCGCGCATGGTGCGTATCAGCGGCCGGTCGCGCTGGCCCTCACCGAGCTTGCCGCGCAGGCGCGAGACGGCCAGATCGATGCTGCGGTCGCTGACCACCACGCCCGGCGCGCGCGAGAGATCGAGCAGCCGGTCGCGGCTGAGCACCTTGCCCGCGTGGGCGGTGAAGGCCTCGAGCAAACGGAACTCGGCACTGGACAGGGCCACCACGGTGCCGTCGGGCGAGACCAGTTCGCGCCGCAGCCGGTCGAAGGTCCAGCCCTCGAAGCGCACCTGGGGTGCGTCGGCCTGCGGCGGGGGCGCCGCGCCGCGCCGCAGCACGGCCTTGATGCGAGCCACCAGCTCGCGCGGCTCGAAGGGCTTGGCCAGGTAGTCGTCGGCCCCGAGCTCCAGGCCCAGCACGCGCGACATGGGGTCGCCCTGGGCGGTGAGCACGATCACTGGCAACTGGCCGTGGTCGCGGCGCACCCACTGGCACAGGGACAGCCCGTCCTCGTCGGGCAGCATCAAATCGAGCAGCACCACATCGAAGCCCTGGCGCGCCAGGGCGGCGCGCATGCCCCGGCCGTCGCCCACGGCCTCGGTGGAAAAGCCGAAGTTGGCCAGGTAGTCGAGCAGCAGGGTGCGGATGGCGGGATCGTCATCCACCAGCAGGCAGCGGGTCATGCAGGAATCTTGTCGCAGTGGGATTGGGCCGAAGGTAGCACAACAGCCCGGCGGTGCTAGGACGCTTGGGGCGTGGCCACGCCCAGCAGCGCATGCAGGCGCGGGCTGGTGGTCGTGTACTGCAGCGCCACCTTGTCACCGGTAAGCGCCTCGGCCGCGGCAAAGGCGGCCAGCGTGGCTTCATGGAAGCCGCACAGGATGAGCTTGCGCTTGCCCGGGTAGGTATTGATGTCGCCCACGGCGAAGATGCAGGGCACGCTGGTGCGGAAGCTGGCGGTGTCCACAACCAACTGCTTGCGCTCGATGGCGATGCCCCAGTCGGCAATCGGGCCCAGGCGCGGCGAGATGCCCAGCGCGGCGATCAGGCAGTCCACCGGCGCGTTGGCGCTCTGGCCTTCGGTGTCCACCACCTGCAGCGCGGCCAGGCGCCCGGCCTCGGCCACCAGCCCGGTGATCTGGCCCACGATGACCTGGACACGCCCGGCATCGCGCAGGGCTTGCAGCTGCTGCAGTTGTTCGGCTGGTGCCTGGAAGGCATCACGCCGGTACAGCAGGCGGATGCTGGCAGGCGCCTCGGCCGTGGGCAGCGTCGCCAGCGCGATGGCATGGGCCACGGCGGCATCGTCGCCGCCATGCACCACCACGCGCTGGCCGGCCACCGGGGTGCCGGCGGGCAGATGCTGGTAGTGCACCTGCGTGCCCACCCAGGCTTCGATGCCTTCGACCTTGAGCGTGCGTGGCACGAAGGCCCCCACGCCTGCGGCGATGAAGACCGCGCGGGCCAGCAAAGCCTGTCCCTGGTTCGTTTCTACAAGGATGCGCCCGTCGTCCTGCAGCGCCACGGAGGCAACCAGGGCAGAGAGGTGCCAGTGCGGCTTGAACGGTGCGATCTGCCGCAGCAGCAAGGCCGCCAGCTCACGCCCGCTGCACACGGGCACACCGGGGATGTCGTAGATGGGCTTGTCGCCGTACAGCTCCACGCACTGGCCGCCGGCATGGGGCAACGCGTCGATCACATGGGCGGTGATGCCCTGCAGGCCGAGCTGGAAGACCTGGAACAGGCCCACGGGGCCTGCACCGATGACCACGGCATCCGTGGCGATGGGGGAGGAGGGCTGCGTGGGCGTGGACACCGGGGGCGAACGTGCGATGTCGCTCAGCGGGCCAGCTCGTTGACCTTGCCGGGCTTGCCGTTCCACTCGTCGGCGTCGGGCAGGGCGGGCTTGCGCTTGGTGATGCTCTTCCAGCCGTCGGCAAAGGCCAGGTCGGCGTTGATCTTGATGAAGGCGATCTGGTCGGCCGGCAGGTCTTCTTCGGCAAAGATGGCGTTGGCCGGGCACTCGGGGATGCAGACGGCGCAGTCGATGCACTCATCGGGATCGATGACGAGCATGTTCGGGCCTTCGCGGAAGCAGTCGACGGGGCAGACGTCCACACAATCGGTGTACTTGCACTTGATGCAGTTTTCGGAAACGACGTGGGTCATGACGGGGCGTGTGTGGGTCGGTGAAAACCCTCGATTTTAGAAGCTTTCACCGGCCTTGGGTTGCGAGGACCAGGGGTCTTCAGGGGTGACCCATGGTTTTTGGACAGGCAAATGCGCTCTGGTTGCGAATGCGGATCAATTAACCAGCACGGCACCGGCCGTTTTGTGGCTGGCCGTGTCGACCAGGATCAGCGAACCGAGCACGCGCGCCTGGGCGAAGGAGGCGGCGGGCAGGGGCTCCTGCAGCAGCAGCTCCACATGGCCGATGGCGTTGGGGTCGAGCTGCGTGGCGGCCTCCTCGGCCAGGGTGTTGATGTCCAGGCGGTGCACCACGCGCTTGACCTTGGCCTTGACCCAGCGGTGGCCATGCAGCGCCCAGTACACGCGGCCGGCCACCAGGGGCTCGTCGTCCATCCAGGCCACGGTGGTCAACAGCTCGCGGCTGGCGGGCCAGGCGGGCACGGCGGCAGGCGTGTCGAAATCGTCTTCGGCAGCGGCTGCGGCCGTGGGGGCGGCCAGGATCCAGTCACCGCGTGAGACGTCCACCTCGCGGTCGAGGATGATGCCGGCGCTCTGGCCCGCATCCACGCCCACGGGGCGGCGCGCATGGTCCAGCACCTGGGCCACGGTGGCGATCTGCCCGCTCGGGAAGATCTGCACGGCCGTGCCGGGCGCCACGCTGCCGGCGGCCACGCGGCCCCAGAACACGCGGCGGCCCTGCGAGGTGTCGGACGAGGACGAGAATTTTTCGACCCACTGCACCGGGAAGGCCAGCGCCAGGCCCGTGTCGGCCGGCGTGTTGGGCAACTGCTCCAGCACGGCGAGCAAGGTGGGGCCGTTGTAGCCGCACCAGCCGGCGTGGGCGTCGACCACGTTCCAGCCCTTGAGGGCCGAGACGGGCACCGTGGCGCGCACGGCGATGCCCGCGGCCTGCGCAAACTTGGCCAGGGCCGCGCTGATGTGGGCGAAGGCCAGGGCCGGGTCGGCCACGGCGTCGAGCTTGTTCACGGCGAACACCAGCGAGTGCACGCGCAGCAGGTGGGCCAGCAGCGAGTGGCGGCGGGTCTGCGGCAGCAGTGCGAGGTCCGGGTTCTGCCAGTCGAGCTTGGTCGCATCGACGAGCACCACGGCGGCGTCGGCGCTGCTCGCGGCGGTGACCATGTTGCGCGTGTACTGCTCATGGCCGGGGGCGTCACCGATGATGAACTTGCGTTCTTCGGTGGCGAAATAGCGGTAGGCCACGTCGATGGTGATGCCTTGCTCGCGCTCGGCCGAGAGGCCGTCGGTCAAGAGGGCCAGGTCGGTCTCGCCCTGGCGCTGCACGCCGGCCAGGTGGTCCTGCAGCACGGCCTTGCTGTCCACCAGCAGGCGGCCGATCAGCGTGCTCTTGCCGTCATCGACGCTGCCGCAGGTGATGAACTTGAGGGCCGATGCGTGGCTGTTGCCCTGGGTGCCGGTGGCTGGTGCGGTCGTTTGTGCGGTGGTCATCAGAAATACCCGTCCTTCTTGCGCTTTTCCATCGAGGCATCGCTCGTCTTGTCGTCCATGCGGGTCGCACCGCGCTCGCTCACGTCGGCGGCCAGGGTTTCGATGACGATCTCGCCTGGCGTGGCCGCCGTGCTTTCCACCGGTGCGGTGCAGGTGATGTCGCCCACGGTGCGAAAGCGCACATCGCGCGTCTCGACCTTCTCGCCCTCGCGCGGCGGGGTCAGCTCGGTCACGGGCATCAAGAGGCCCTTGCGGTCCACCACCTCGCGCTTGTGCGTGTAGTAGATGCTGGGCAGGCCGATCTGCTCGCGGTCGATGTACTGCCATACATCGAGCTCGGTCCAGTTGCTGATGGGGAACACGCGGAAGTGCTCGCCGGGCTGCAGCCGGGTGTTGAACAGCGTCCACAGCTCGGGGCGCTGGGCTTTGGGTTGCCATTGGCCGAAGCTGTCGCGGTGCGAGAAGATGCGCTCCTTGGCGCGGGCCTTCTCTTCGTCGCGGCGGGCGCCGCCGATCAGCGCGTCGAAACGGAACTCCTCGATGGCTTCGAGCAGCGTGACCGACTGGTGCACGTTGCGGCTCTCGCCCGGGTGGGCCAGGCGCACCGTGCCGCGCGCCATGGAGTCTTCCACGCTGCGCACGATGAGCTCGGCACCCAGTTCCTTGGCGCGCTGATCGCGGAAGTCCGTGACCTCGGGGAAGTTGTGGCCCGTGTCGATCATGAGCAGCGGGTAGGGGATGCGGCCCGCGCCGAAGGCCTTCTCTGCGCACTTGAGCATCACCAGCGAATCCTTGCCGCCCGAAAACAGCAGGGTGGGGCGCTCGAAGGCAGCGGCCACCTCGCGCAGGATGAAGATGGTTTCTTCTTCCAGGGCGTCGAGGTGCGAATTGTTCAGGTGGTAGCTCATGTTCTTGTTCTGCAGCAGCGCGGCATCGGTGCGGGCGTTCATGGTCGGTTCTGCGGTGGGTTCAATGCGCGATGTGCAGTCCGCACTCGCGGTTCTCTTCGCCCTTGGTGGGGTCCACGTAGTCGAAGTTGTTGGGCAGGCCGTGCTTCTGGCAGTACTCGTACAGCTCCTTGGACGACCAGTGCAGCAGCGGCGCCACCTTGATGAGGCCGTCGGGGTTGATGCTCACCGGGTCCATCTGTGCGCGCACGGCGGTGTCGCTGGCGCGCAGTGCGGTGAACCAGACCTTGGGCGCGGTCTCGCGCAGGGCGCGGGCAAAGGGTTCGAGCTTCACTTCCTCGGTGAAGGCGGCATGGCGCGGGTCGTCCAGCCCCGGCGTGGCGCCTTCCACCGCCTCGCGGTGCGCGCGCGAGCGGCGCGGCAGGTAGATCTTGAGATTCAGGCCGAGCTGTTTCGTCACTTCGTCGGCAAAGCGGTAGGTGGCCTCGGTGTTGTAGCCGTTGTCCATCCAGACCACCGGCACATCGGGCTGCACGCGGCTCACCATGTGCAGGATCACGGCCTCGAAGGGGCGGAAGTTGGTGGTGACGATGGGGCTTTGGCCCAGGCCCAGGGCCCAGGCGACGAGGCCTTCGGCATTGCGGCCGAGTTCGGCGTTGACGGATGCGAGATCGAATTGGCTCATGGTGTGTGGGGTGTGGCAGGGCCCGGGCCTGGCTTACGCTGCGGCCTTGTCGGCAAAGATCGGCTGGGGGTGGACCGCGTCACCCTGGTAGAAGCCGGAGAACCTCTCGAACTGGCGCTGGGCGTCGGCCGGGTCCACGCCATCGCGCAGCACGGCCGACGAGAAGCCCGTGCGCTGCATCTGCACCAACTGGTCGATCAGCACGTCGCCCGTGGCGCGGATGTCGCCCGCAAAGCCGCGGCGGCGGCGCAGCAGAAACGCCTGGCTGAAGGCGCGGCCATCGGTGAAGCTGGGGAAATGCAGGTCCACGCGCTCCACGCCGTCGAGGCTGAGCTTGAGCGCATCGGCATCGTTGGCCAGCGTGACGGTGCGCGTGTCGCCTTCGGCCGGGGCCTGGTGGTCTTGGGATGCAAGTATCTTCATGGGGAGTCTGTCTCTTTGTCGGGGGCTCAGGCCGCAGCCACGGTTTCTTCCTTGTGGCGGGCGGTCTTGGCGGCTTCCTTGAACGGGTCCAGGCCGGTGCGGCGCACGGTGCTCTGGAAGGTCTCGCCGCTTTCGCGCAGGTCGCGGTAGGTGCCGAGCACGGCCTCGATCACATCGGGCACTTCGGCTGCCGAGAACGAGGGGCCGATCACCTTGCCGGCGACGGCAGGGCCCGACAGCTCGGAGCCGTCCGAGCCGCCCAGCGTGACCTGGTACCACTCCTTGCCGTCCTTGTCCACGCCCAGGATGCCGATGTGGCCGCTGTGGTGGTGGCCGCAGCTGTTGATGCAGCCGCTGATGTGCAGGTCGATCTCGCCCAGGTCGTCGAGTTCGTCGAGGTCCTGGTAGCGCTGCGTGATGGCCTCGGCGATGGGCAGCGAGCGGGCGTTGGCCAGCGCGCAGAAGTCGCCACCGGGGCAGGCGATCATGTCGGTGAGCAGCTGTACGTTGGCGCTGGCCAGGCCCAGGGCCTTGGCTTCCTGCCACAGGTCGAACAGGCGGCTGGCGTGCACCCAGGGCAGCAGCACGTTCTGGTCGTGCGTCACGCGGGCTTCGCCGGCGGAGTACTTGTCCACCAGATCGGCCAGGGCCACGAGCTGTTCGCTGGTGGCGTCGCCGGGCGACTGGCCGGGGCGCTTGAACGACAGGGTCACGGCGCGCAGCTGTGCATTCTTGTGCGCATGCACATTGCGCTGCAACCAGCGGCCGAAGGCCACATGCTCGGTGGCCTGGGCCTTGAGCGCGGCGTCGAGTGCGGCCGGGTCGGCATCGGCGATGTCGGCCAGCACAGGGGGCACGAAGCAGGCGGCCACGCGGTCGAACTCGGCCTGGGGCACGGTGTGGGGGCCACCGTCGATCTCCATGATCTGGCGGTACTCTTCTTCCACATCGTCGATGTACTGCTGGCCTTCGGACTTGACCAGGATCTTGATGCGTGCCTTGTACTTGTTGTCGCGGCGGCCATGCTCGTTGTACACGCGCACGATGGCCTCGATGTAGTTCATGATCTGGTTCCAGGGCAGGAACTCGCGGATCACGGTGCCCACCACCGGGGTGCGGCCCATGCCGCCGCCCACGAAGACCTTGAAACCGATCTCGCCGGCCGCGTTCCTGGCCATGTGCAGGCCCACGTCGTGCCAGCCGGTGGCGGCGCGGTCATCGGCGGCGCCGCTGATGGCGATCTTGAACTTGCGCGGCAGGAAGGCGAACTCGGGGTGCAGCGTGGTCCACTGGCGCAGGATCTCGGCGTAGGGGCGTGGGTCGATCAGTTCGTCCACGGCGATGCCGGCCAGGGCATCGGTGGTGGTGTTGCGGATGCAGTTGCCGCTGGTCTGGATGCCGTGCATGTCCACGCTGGCCAAGAGGTCCATCACGTCGGCGCTTTTCGACAGCGGGATCCAGTTGAACTGCACATTGGTGCGCGTGGTGAAGTGCGCGCAGTTCTTGGGCAGGAAGGTGGTGCCCAGCAGGCCCTGGCCCTCCATGGCGGCCTTGAACACCGCCGCCTCGGGCTCGTCGTAGTCGCGTGCGATGGTGGCCAGCACGCGCAACTGGCGGCTGGCGATCTCGCCATAGGGCACGGCCACGCGCAGCATGGGTGCATAGCGCTGCACGTACCAGCCGTTCTGCAGGCGCAGCGGGCGGAAATCGTCCTCGGTCAGCTTGCCGGCCTGCCAGCGCTCGAGCTGGTCGCGGAACTGGTGCGAGCGCTGGTGGACGAACTGCTTGTCGAATTCTGTGTATTGGTACATCGTCGTGGGCTTAGATCAATATGAGTTTGGCGCCCGCCCAGGCCAGCAGGATGGACAGGGCGGAGCGGATCAGGCGCTCGGGCGTGCGGGTGACCAGGCGGGAGCCCAGCCAGATGCCCGGCAGCGAGCCAGCCAGCAATTGTGCAAGCAAACCCCAATCCACAGAGCCAAGAGAGGCATGGCCCAGGCCCGCCACCAGGGTGAGCGGCACGGCGTAGGCGATGTCGGCGCCGATGATGCGGGGCAGCGGCAGCAGGGGGTAGACCAGCAGCAGCACGGTGACGCCAATCGCGCCCGCGCCGACCGAGGTGAAGGTGACCAGGGTGCCGATCACGGCCCCCAGCAGCACGGGCAGGCTCCAGTGGCGCGGGCGCGTGGCCTGCTCGGCATTGGCCTGGCGCAGGGCCTGCTCGGCGGCCTGGCGCTGGCGCGAGAAAGCCACCACCTTGTACAGCGTGGCAGCCGCCGTGAGCAGCAGGGCAAAACCCAGCGTGGTGGTCATGATGCGCTGGGCCTGGCCGCTGGCCGGCCCCAGTTCCTTGAGTGCCCACAGCGCCAGGATGGCCGCGGGGATGCTGCCCGCGCACAGCTGGCCCACCACGCGCCAGGGCACCAGGCGCTGGCGTGCCATGCTCACGGTGCCGCCCATCTTGGTGAAGGCCGCGAACAGCAGGTCGGTGCCGATGGCCAGGTGCGGCTTGATGCCGAAGAAGAAGATCAGCACCGGCGTCATCAGCGAGCCGCCACCCACACCGGTCAGGCCGACGATGAGGCCGACCGCAAACCCCGCAAAGACAAACGCCAGATCGTGCATGGCAGCGACTGTAGGCGCGGGGCTTATGGAAACAAACTATTGTTTTGTCCTGCCCTTATGCGGATAAGCTTATGCGCCAGTGCTGGAGCGGGTTTGCGGCGGGTCTGGGCAGGGGGTGCCGGCTGTGGTGTGCCGGTTACAAAGAGGCCAGGCGTTCCGCTCCCAGGGCCTTGGCCAGCTTCGCATCGAGCGGAAGGGGCTCACCCTGCATGCGCGCGGCCAGCAACTCGCCGCACAGTACGGACAGGGTCAGCCCGCGCGCACCCATGGCCGTGCAGGCCCACAGTCCCGGTAGGGCCGCGGCATCGACCGGGCCCACCACGGGTAGCCGGTCGTGCAGGGTGCAGCGCACGGCGGCCCAGGTGCGCATGCGGCCGGCCGGGGCGGCAAAGTCCGCCTGCAGGCGTTCGGCGGCGGGCGGCAGCAGGCCCTGCATCTTGGTGAAGTTGGCGGTGTGGGCCTCCTGCTGCTCGGCTGGTGTCGGGGGCAGGGCGGTCAGGCCGCGCTCGAAGGTCGACCCCATGATCCAGGCGCGTGGGCCGTCGCCGTCGCCGGACAGAGGGAAGTCGGGCACCAGGTTGCCATTGCCATTGAGTGGGAAGGGGGCCAGCGGGGCTTCGCCCGGCCCATAGGTACCCACCGAGACCTGCCCGCGCAAGGCCTGCAGCGGCCAGTGGTTGTTCAGCAGCGTGCGGCTGTCGGCCCCTGCGGCGATCACCACCACCGGGGCCTCGGCAAGTACCCGGCCCGTGGCATCCAGCGCCTGCCAGGCGCCGTCGGCTCCCTCCTTGCGCTGCAGGCGGGACACGTGGCTGCCTCCGTGCCAGGTGATGCCGGGCTGGGCCAGCAATTGGCCCACCAGGCGCGCAGGGCGCAGCCAGCCCGCATGGGGGTGCCAGTTGGCAGGGGTGCCCGCCGGCAGTTGCGCCTGGGCCAGCCTGGCGTCGCTGGCCGGCTGGCTCCAGTCGGCGCCGGGGCCATCGGCCCAGCTTGCCGGCAGGGCCTTGTTGCGCACCTTGTCGGCTGCATGCCGCTCGAGCACACCGGTCTGGCCGAAATCCAGCCCCTCGCGCAGCAGCGCACGGGCCTGGGTGAGGGTGGCGCGCACGCCGCTGCGCGAGAGGCGAGAGAGCAGGCTGTCGTCGGGCGAGACATGGGGCGCGAACACGCCGGCGGGCAGGCCCGAGGCGCCTGCGGCCGGCGCATCGCCCTGGTCCAGCAACTGCACGCGCCAGCCGCGCCGCGCCAGGCTGGCGGCCGTGGCCGCGCCGGCCACACCGCCGCCGATCACGAAGCACTCGCCTGGTGGCCGAGGCGCCGGCTGGGCCTGCGCCGCGGTGCGCGGCTCCCAGTGCGGGTTGTAGGTGGCGTGCAGGTTGTCGCGCTTGGGCGGGACGCCGGGCGCACGCGTCACCTCGAAGCCGCACTGGGCCAGTGCATCGCGCACGGCGCGCGCAATGGTCCAGGTGGCCAGGCGCGTGCCGCGCCGGCAGCAGCGCGCCACGGCTTTCAGGGTGTGGCTGTCCCAGATCTCGGGGTTGCGCTGGGGACTGAAACCGTCGAGGTAGACGGCATCCACCGCGGGCATCTGCTGGCGCAGCATGGCCTGGGTGTCGCCCACGTACAGGGTGAGCAGCACACGCCCGCCCTCGAAGCTGAGCCGATGCACGCCGGGCAGCAGGCCCCACCACTGGGCGTGGAGCTCGCGCGCCAGCGGCGCCAGCTCGGGGTGGACCGAGGTGGCGCGCAGCAGGTCCTCGGCCCCCACGGGCCAGGCCTCGGTGGAGACGAAATGCAGCAGCGTGCAGCGCGCGGGATCGGCACGCCAGGCGGCCCAGGTCACCAGGAAGTTCAGGCCGAAGCCGAACCCTGTTTCCAGGATGCGCCATTGCGTTTGCCCGGCCCATGCCGCAGGCAGACCGCAGCCGTGCAGGAAGACCTGGCGGGCCTGCGTGAGGCCGCCGTTTTCACTGTGGTAGCGGTCGCCGAAGCGGGGGCTGTAGGGGGTGCCGTCCGGCAGCCATTCGACAGGCTCGGACATGAAAGACAGGAAGCGAGGGCTTACGGGCTGGGGGGCACGTAGCCCGCAGCCGCGTCGGCGCCGCCGCCGAAGAAATGGTTTTCCATCTGGCGTGCCAGGTACTGGCGCGCGCGGGCGTCGGCCAGGTTCAGGCGGTTTTCATTGACCAGCATGGTCTGGTGCTTGAGCCAGCCGGCCCAGGCCTCCTTGCTCACGCTTTCCCAGATGCGCTTGCCCAGCTCGCCAGGGTAGGGGGGGAAATCCAGGCCTTCGGCTTCCTTGCCGAGCTTGATGCATTGAACGGTACGTGCCATGGGGGATTTCCTTGTGCTCAGATAGTTTCGGTATAAAGAACTGAAATCTTAGTTGTTTCAGTTTTGATGGAGGCCTTCCAGAATGCGGTCCATCGGTGCTTGGCACCCATCCGCATTCCATCAAAGAGGCTCTCCATGAATTTTCGCCGCGACTTTATCAAGTTTCCTGCCGCCGCCGCTCTGGTGGGCAGCTTGGCCCTGACGGCATTGCCGTCGTTTGCCCAGTCCGTGACCCTGCTGAACGTCTCGTACGACCCCACCCGCGAGCTGTATGTGGACTTCAACCAGGCCTTTGCCAAGTACTGGAAGGGCAAGACCGGCCAGGACGTGACGATCAAGCAGTCGCACGGCGGCTCGGGCAAGCAGGCGCGCTCCATCATCGACGGGCTGGATGCCGACGTGGCCACCCTGGCCCTGGCCGGCGACACCGACGCGCTGAACGCCAACGGCGGCTGGATCCCCAAGGACTGGCAAAAGCGCCTGCCGCACAACAGCTCGCCCTATACCTCGACCATCGTGCTGGTGGTGCGCCAGGGCAACCCCAAGGGCATCAAGGACTGGGACGACCTGATCAAGCCCGGCATCAGCGTGATCACGCCCAACCCCAAGACCTCGGGCGGCGCGCGCTGGAACTACCTGGCCGCCTGGGAGTTCGCCAAGCGCAAGCTGGGCGGCGATGCCAAGGCCAAGGACTTCGTGGCCAAGCTGTACGGCAATGTGCCCGTGCTGGACACCGGTGCGCGTGGCTCCACCATCACCTTTGCCCAGCGCAACCAGGGTGACGTGCTGATCGCCTGGGAAAACGAGGCCTACCTACTGGAAAAGGAGTTCGGCACCAAGTTCGACGTGATTGCGCCGTCGCTCTCCATCCTGGCCGAGCCCGCCGTGACCGTGGTGGACAAGAACGTGGACAAGAAGGGCACGCGCGCCATCGCCGAGGAATACCTCAAGTACCTGTACACCGAAGAGGGCCAGGACATTGCCGGCAAGCATTTCTACCGCCCCGCCGTGTCCGAGAAGGCCAAGGCCAAGTACGCCAAGCAGTTCCCCAAGCTGAACCTGTTCACCATCAACGACGCTTTCGGCGGTTGGGACAAGGCGGCCAAGGACCACTTCGCCGACAACGCGAGCTTCGACCAGATCTACACCAGGAAGTAGGCTCACCCCGAAGCAGCCTGCGGCTGCCTCCCCTCAAGGGGCGCCACCCGTGGCCCGGCAAAGCCGGATCCACGGTGGCGCTTGCCATGACACGCCCCCAAGAATCACCGTATCCCATGTCCGCCCTTCTTATCGCCGGTAGCCCCTCGGAACGCTCCCGTTCTGCCGCCCTGCTGGATGCCGTGGCCCAGCGCCTGTCGGGCCGTGGCGCGCTGGTGGACCGCATCCACATCCGCGACCTGTCGCCCCAGGCCCTGCTGCTGGCCGACTTTGCCCACCCCACGGTGGTGGGCGCCGTCGACCAGGTGGCCCAGGCCCGGGTGCTGGTGGTGGCCACCCCGGTCTACAAGGCCGCTTACAGCGGCGTGCTCAAGGTCTTTCTGGACCTGCTGCCGCAGACCGCGCTCAAGGGCAAGACCGTGCTGCCCCTGGCCACCGGCGGCAGCCCGCACCACATGCTGGCGCTGGACTACGCGCTGCGCCCCGTGCTGCAGTCGCTGGGTGCCAAGAGCATCCTGCCCGGCATCTATGCCACCGATGCCCAGGTGGCCCTCACGCCCGAAGGGGCCTACGACCTCCATGCCGACATCGCCGCCCGCCTGGACGATGCGGTGAACGTGCTCATCACCGAGAACCTGCGCCCCCCTGCGGCCCAGGCCGGCCGCTTTGCGCCGGTGCACTTCTCGCAGGTGCGATGTAGCGTCTGACGCAGTGGGGCTGCCAGCGCCTTGCCGGCGCCTGGCGGCCCACACCACCTTCCTCCTTCACTCCCTTTTTTGTATCGGGCCGCTGACCGCCATGGCGGGCAGGCCGGGCCGCTGCATGCCCCGACATTGCTGAAAGACACATCGCCATGACACCAGCTTCCATCCTTTCTTCGCGCCGCCGCCAGGTGGTCCTCTCCAGCCTGGCGGCCGCCGCCTTCGCCGCCACGGGTGGCCAGGCCCTGGCCCAGGCCTCGGGCCGCGTGCTGCGCGTTGGCCACCAGAAGGGCTGGCTCTCCATCCTCAAGGGCCGGGGCACGCTCGAAAAGCGCCTGGCGCCGCTGGGCGTGAAGGTCAGTTGGACCGAGTTCAACGCCGGTCCGGTGCAGCTCGAAGCACTGAACGTCGGCTCCATCGACTTCGGCGATGTGGGCGAGGCACCGCCCATCTTTGCCCAGGCTGCCGGCGCCCCGCTGGTGTATGCCGGTGCCACGGTGCCGCGCCCCGCGTTGGAGGCGGTGATCGTGCCCAAGGATTCGCCCATCCGCAGCGTGGCCGACCTCAAGGGCAAGCGCGTGGCCTACAACAAGGGCTCGAACGTGCAGTACTTCCTGGTCAAGCTGCTGGAAAAGAACGGCCTGAAGTACGGCGACGTGCAGTCCATCTTCCTGGCGCCTGCCGACGCACGCGCTGCCTTCGAGAAGGGGGCCGTGGATGCCTGGATCATCTGGGACCCCTTCCTCGCCGCCGCGCAGAAGACGCTGGATGCGCGCCTGCTGGTCGATGCCACGGGCATCGTCAACAACCGCGCCTACTACTTCACCTCGCGCGACTATGCCACGCGCAATGCCGACGTGCTGCGCATCGCCATCGAAGAGGTCAACGCCATCGACACCTGGGCCTCGAAGAACCAGTCGGCGGCAGCGGCCGAGCTGACCACGGTGCTGGGTCTGGACCGCAGCATCACCGAGCTGTACCTGAGCCGGGCCAAGTTCGGAACGGCCCCGGTGACGCGCGAGATCATCGCCGAGCAGCAGTCGATTGCCGACACCTTCTTCGAGCTCAAGCTCATCCCCAGGAAGCTCAACCTGCTGCACGCCGCCCCGGTGGATCTCAGCGCATCCTGATCCCGGAAGCTTCATGCACACCCCCATGCCTTTCCCCTTGCACGCGCAACTGCGCCGCGTGCTGTGCGTGACGGCCGGCGCCTGGGGCCTGCCCACCCGGCCGCGCTGCGCGGGTGTGGGGGCTCCCCGGTTCGGTTTCGCCATCTCCTACTGAAGCAAAAACAAAGAGGTTTCCATGCAGATCTTCTGGTTCATCCCGACCCACGGCGACAGCCGTTACCTGGGCACCTCCAAGGGCGCGCGCCAGCTCAGCCACGACTACCTGCAGCAGGTGGCGGTGGCGGCGGACAGCCTGGGCTATGAAGGCGTGCTCATCCCCACGGGCCGCTCCTGCGAGGACCCCTGGATCATCGCGTCGAGCCTGATCCCTGTGACCAAGAAGCTCAAGTTCCTGGTGGCCGTGCGGCCCGGCCTGCACCAACCCGCGCTGGCGGCGCGCATGGCCGCCACCTTCGACCGGCTCTCGGGCGGGCGCCTGCTCATCAACCTGGTGACCGGCGGCGACCAGAGCGAGCTGGAGGGCGATGGCGTGTTTCTGGACCACGCCACGCGCTACGAGCAGTCGGCCGAGTTCATCCGCATCTGGCGCGAGATCATGGCGCGCAGCCACACCGGCGAGACCTATGACTTCGAGGGCCGGCACCTCACGGTGAAGGGCGCCAAGCTGCTCTTCCCGCCCGTGCAGCAGCCGCACCCGCCGGTGTACTTCGGCGGTTCGTCCGAGGCGGCGCACGACCTGGCGGCTGAGCAGGTCGAGACCTACCTCACATGGGGCGAGCCCCCGGCCGAGGTGGCCAAGAAGGTGGCCGATGTGCGTGCCAGGGCGGCCAAGCACGGCCGCTCCGTGAAGTTCGGCATCCGCCTGCATGTCATCGTGCGCGAAACCGATGCGCAGGCCTGGGCCGCGGCCGAGGAACTCATCAGCCATGTGGATGATGCCACCGTGGTGCGGGCCCAGGCCGTCTTTGCGCGCATGGATTCCGAAGGCCAGCGGCGCATGGCGCGGCTGCACGCCGGCGGCGCCAAGCGTTCGCGTGCCGACCTGGAGATCAGCCCCAACCTGTGGGCCGGCGTGGGCCTGGTGCGCGGTGGCGCGGGCACGGCGCTGGTGGGCGACCCCGAGACCGTGGCCGCGCGCATCACCGAGTACGCGGCCCTGGGGCTCGACACCTTCGTGCTCTCGGGCTACCCGCACCTCGAAGAGGCCTACCGCTTTGCCGAGCTCGTCTTCCCGCTGTTGCCGCTCGGTGTGCGCGAAAAGCTCTCGGGCGGCAACCCGCTCGGCCCCTTCGGCGAGGCCGTGGCCAACGAGCTGCCCCCGCGCGCCTCGCAGAGCTGAACACCAAGGACACGCCATGGCCATCCATTCCATCAACCACGTGCAACTGGCCTTTCCGGCCGGGGCCGAGGAACCCATCCGCAATTTCTACAGCAGTCTGCTGGGCCTGCCCGAGGTGCGCGTGGCTGCCGGCAATGCACTGCACTTCGCCGCAGGCGCGCAGCGCATCGACCTGGTTCCCACCGACCGCTGGCAGGGTGCACCCTCGGTGTCGCACCTGGCGCTTTCGGTGCAGGACCTGCCCGCGCTGCGCGGGCGCCTGCTGCAGGCGCAGCTGCCGCTGGTGGAGAACCGCGCGCTGCCCGGCTACCTGCGCTTTTACGTGAAGGACCCGGCGGGCAACCAGCTGGAATTCCTCGAACCCGATACCGAACGACAGGAGTTCGCATGAACACCACCACCCGTGAGCTGCAGGCATCGCCCGTGGCCGATTCCATCGACGCGGCCAGCCTGGCGCCGCTGGCTTCCTCGCCTGCGCTGCGCTTCGCCAAGGGCGTATTGCTGCGCCTCATTCCCTGGGCCGTGCCGGTCACGCTGATCGTGGTGTGGCAGATCGCCTCCTCGCTGGGCTGGCTGTCCACCCGCGTGCTGCCCGCGCCGCTGGAGGTCATCAAGGCCGCCTGGACGCTGACGGCCTCGGGCGAACTCTGGACCCATGTCAAGGTCAGCGCCGGCCGGGCCCTGGCGGGCCTGGCCATCGGTGGTGGCCTGGGGCTGGTGCTGGGGCTGCTCACCGGCTCGGTGCGCGTGTTCGAGACCCTGCTCGACTCCACCATCCAGATGGTGCGCAACATCCCGGCGCTGGCGCTGATCCCGCTGGTGATCCTGTGGTTCGGCATCGACGAGTCGGCCAAGCTGTTCCTGATCAGCGTGTCGGTGTTCTTCCCGATCTACCTGAACACCTTCCATGGCATCCGCAACGTGGACCCGGGGCTGATCGAGATGGGGCGCACCTACGGCCTGTCGCGCTGGCAGCTGTACCGCCAGATCATCCTGCCGGGCGCGCTGTCCAGCATCCTCGTGGGCCTGCGCTTCTCGCTGGGCCTGATGTGGGTGATCCTGATCGTGGCCGAGACCATCTCCGCCCAGGCGGGTATCGGCTACCTGACCATGAATGCGCGCGAATTCCTGCAGACCGACATCGTGCTCGTGGGCATCCTGCTGTACGCGCTGCTGGGTAAGCTGGCCGACGTGTTCGCCAAGACGCTGGAGCGCTACTGGCTGCGCTGGCACCCCGGCTACCAGAGCGCCTGAGCCCCTCGACCGAATTACAAGACTCCAAGGACCCGCATGTCTGCCTCTTCTTCCATCCTCTCCCGGCGCACCGCGCTGGCGCTGCTGGCCGCCACGGCCAGCGGCCTGGCCGGCGCGCAAAGCGGCGGCAAGCCCGATACCGTGCGCATCGGCTACCAGAAGTCGTCCACCCTCATCGTGGTGCTCAAGACCCAGGGCACGCTCGAAAAGCTGCTCGCCCCGCTGGGCACCAAGGTCACCTGGCACGAATTCACCAGCGGCCTGCCGCTGCTCGAAGCCCTGAACCTGGGCAATGTGGACGTGAGCGCCGACGTGGCCGACACCGTGCCCGTGTTCGCCCAGGCGGCTGGTGCCAATCTGACCTTCGTGGCACAGGAGGCGCCGTCCCCCTCGGCCCAGGCCATCGTGGTGCGTGCCGACTCGCCACTCAAGACCGTGGCCGACCTCAAGGGCAAGAAGATCGGCTTTGCCAAGGCAGCCGGCGCCCACTACCTCTTGATCGCCGCGCTGGAGAAGGCCGGCCTGTCGTTCAAGGACATCGAGCCCGCCTACCTGAGCCCGGCCGATGGCCGCGCCGCCTTCGAGCGCGGCGCCATCGACGCCTGGGTGGTGTGGGACCCGTTCCTCGCCGCCGTGCAGCGCCAGTCCAGCGTGCGCGTGCTGGCCGATGGCCGCGATGTGGCTTCGTACCAGCGCTACTACCTGGCCGCCACGCCGTATGCGCAGGCCCGTGCCGACGTGCTGCGCGTGCTCTTCGCCGAGCTGCAGAAGGCCGGCGCCTGGGTCAAGGCCCAGCCCAAGGAGGCGGCAGCGCTGCTGGCGCCTGTATGGGGGCTCGATGCCGCCACCGTGGAGCAGGCCAACAGCCGCCGCAGCTACGAGGTGCGCGCCGTGGTGCCTGGCTCGCTGGCCGAGCAGCAGCGCATTGCCGATGCCTTCCTGTCCGAGAAACTGCTGCCCCGGCGCGTGAACACGCTGGACGTGGCCCTGTTCAAGCCCGGAGCCTGACGCCATGGCCCAGACATCTGCCAACCCCACCCCGGGCGCCAGCGGCGTGCGCCTGGAAGTGCGCAGCGTAGACAAGCGCTACGGCGCGCGCGAGGTGCTCAAGAAGACCGAACTCGTGATCGAGCCCGGCCAGTTCGTGGCCATCGTGGGCCGCAGCGGCTGCGGCAAGAGCACCTTGCTGCGCCTGGTGGCGGGGCTCGAATCCGTCTCGGGCGGGGCCATCCGCATCGACGGCCAGGCCGTGGACGGCCTGAGCCAGGACACGCGCATCATGTTCCAGGACTCGCGCCTACTGCCCTGGAAGCGCGTGGCCGAGAACGTGGCCCTGGGCCTGCCGGCCGAGCGGCGCGGCGCCGCGGCCGACGTGCTGGCCCGCGTGGGCCTGGGCGACCGGTTGGGCGAGTGGCCGGCGCGCCTGTCCGGCGGCCAGCGCCAGCGCGTGGCCCTGGCGCGCGCCCTGGTGCACAACCCGCGCCTCCTGCTGCTCGATGAACCCCTGGGCGCGCTCGATGCGCTCACCCGCATCGAGATGCACCGCCTCATCGAAGGCCTGTGGCGTGCCAGCGGCTTCACCGCACTGCTGGTGACCCACGATGTGCAGGAGGCCGTGGCCCTGGCCGACCGCGTGATCCTGATCGAGGACGGGCAGATCGCGCTCGATCAGTTGATCGACCTGCCGCGCCCGCGCTCGCATGGCGACGCAGCCTTTGCCGCCATCGAGAAGCGCATCCTCGACCGGGTCTTGCAAAAGCCCGATGCCGAGCCCAGCGCCAACGATGCGCAATGGCCCGGTGTGCCGGCGCATGGCCTGCGCTGGGCCGTCTGACGGCCATCCATTCCTTTCAACCAATCCATTCACCTGTTTCCGGACTTTTCAAGGAGAAAACCATGTCCATCCAAGCCATCAACGTGCGTAACCAGTTCAAGGGCAAGGTGCGCGAGATCATCCGCGGCGACGTCGTCTCCGAGGTCGATGTCGAAACCCCCTGGGGCATCGTCACTTCCGTCATCACCACGCGCTCGGTGGACGACCTCGGGCTGGTCGTGGGCTCCGACGTGGTCGCGCTGGTCAAGTCGACCGAGGTGTCCATCGCCAAGCTGTGAGCGCCCCCGCAGTCTGAGCGCAAGGCCCTGCAATGCAGGGCCTTGCCGTTGGTCAGCTGGCGCCCATCACCGCCACCGCGTGGCAGCCCGTGCCGGCCGCCACGAAGCCATGCCACACGGCGTGTGCGTAGCGCAGACGTGCATCGCATACGAAGAACACCACGCCCACCGTGTAGGCGATGCCACCCGCGATGAGCCAGTGCGCGCTCCATGGCGTGAGGCGGCTCAGCAGGGGCAGGGCGGCCACCACGGCCAGCCAGCCCAGCAGCAGGTACATCCCCGTGGAAAGCCAGGCCGTGCGCAGGCGGTTCAAGGCCTTGAGCACCAGGCCTGTGCCCGCCACCAGCCAGACCAGGGCGAGCAGCGCCAGGTTCCAGCTGCCGCTCGGCCGCAGCAGGGCAAACGGGGTGTAGCTGCCTGCGATGAAGAGGTAGATGGCGCCGTGGTCGAGCTTGAGCGCCAGTTGCTTGCAGCGCCCATCGGGCAGCGCGTGGTACAGGGTGGATGCCAGGTACAGCAGCACCATGGTGGCCGCGAAGACGATGGCGCCTGCCACCCCCGCTTCGCCTTGCGGCCGGGCCGACGCCACGATGAACGGCGCGGCCACCACGGACGCCACGAGGGCCAGGCCATGGCTGGCACTGTTGGCGAGCTCTTCGCCGGCACTTTGCTCGCGGCGGGGCATGGCGGTAGGCGCGGCGCAGGTTCCGTCAGCGGGGCAGGGCGGAGTGGTGGCTGTGGCGCCCGCGCCAGGCCTGGTAGCGCGAGCGCTGCAGCGCAAACAGCTCCACGAGACCGAAGGCCACGGCGCAGCCCATGAGCCCGAACAGCGCGACGGTGCGCAGCGGCTCAATCCTGCGCCGGGAGCGGAAGCAGTTCTTCATGGAAGAAATGGTCGTTGTCGGGAAGGTCGAACGAGAACCAGCTTTCGTCCAGCAGCTCGTCGATCAGCCGTTGCAGGCCGAGTAGTTTCCAGAGCATGGGCCCCCCTTTGGTGGTTGTGGTGCCCCGCCAAGATAGCCGGGCCATGTGACGGTTTTGCGTCAGATGCGCAAATTGCAACGCTCCTGAAACAAGGGCTTTCGTGCGCACCGGGTGGGGCGCTATGCTGGCATTGCATCTGTTTTGCCTTGCCACCATCGCCTGAAGCCACCACCGTGCCCGACACCGTCCTGCCCGAGCTCGCGGCACTGGAAAAGATCATCGACCAGGGTGGCCAGCGCCTGGATGCGCGCGTGGTGCACACGGTGGAGATGCTGTCGGGCGAGCGTTTTCCCATCCATGCCATCAGCCTGGGCAACCCCGACCCGGGCGTGCCCGCCATGGGGTTCTTCGGCGGCATCCACGGGCTCGAAGGCATTGGCGCCGAGGTGGTGATCGCCTACCTGCAGAACGTGGTGATGCGCCTGCCCTGGGACCTGGCGCTGAACCAGCAGCTTGAACAGGTGCGCCTGGTGTTCATGCCCATCGTGAACCCGGGCGGCATGTGGGCCGCCACGCGTGCCAACCCGAACGGAGTGGACCTGATGCGCAATGCCCCGGTGGATGCGCTGGACCGCGTGCCCTTTCTCATCGGCGGCCAGCGCCTCAGCGCGGGCCTGCCCTGGTACCGTGGCAAGCCCGGCGCGCCCATGGAGGCCGAGAGCCGGGCCCTGTGCGAGGTGGTGCACCAGGAGCTGCTGTCGCGCCCCTTCAGCATTGCGCTGGACTGCCATTCGGGCTTTGGCATCAGCGACCGGCTATGGTTTCCGTTCGCACACACGCGCAAACCCATCGCCCACCTGCCCGAGCTGCACGCGCTGCACGAGATCTTTCTGCAGGCCCATGCCTACCACCCCTACATCATCGAGCCGCAGAGCGCGCAGTACCTCACGCACGGCGACCTGTGGGACCACTTGTACATGCAGGCCTGCAACGAGCCCACGCGCACCTTCTTGCCGCTGACGCTGGAGATGGGCTCCTGGCGCTGGATCAAGAAGAACCCGCGCCAGCTGTTCTCGCGCAAGGGCATCTTCAACCCGCTGATCAACCACCGCCTGCAGCGGGTGCTGCGCCGGCACATGCCGCTGCTCGATTTCCTGTCGCGCGCTGCCGAAAGCCACGAGCGCTGGGTGCCCGTACCCGAGGCGCGCGTGCAGCGCCGGGCCGATGCGCTCTCCTTCTGGTACTGAAATGAAACACCCCCTGAGTCGCTTCGCGCCTTCCCCCTCTCTCGACTCGCTGCGCAAGTCGGGAGGGGGACGCTCCCAGTGCGGCGGGGCGGCCCTTGCACGGGAGCACTGGCTTGGGGTCTGCCGGTACCAGCCGCTGGGGGCGGTGCCTGCGTCCACTGGGGGGCCAGTACGATGACGAAGGTACCTGCCCGCTGGATCTTCCTGCGCGGCCTGACGCGCGAAGCCGTGCACTGGGGCGGGTTTCCGGGGGCCTTCCAGGCTGCCATGCCGGGCGCCCAGGTGCTGATGCTGGACCTGCCGGGCAATGGCCAATGGCATGCGCGCCAAAGCCCCGTGTCGGTCGCGGCCATGGTGCAGGCATGCCGGGCCGAACTGGCGCAGCGCGGCATCACCGGGCCGTACCACCTGCTGGCCATGTCGCTGGGGGCCATGGTGGCCACCGAATGGGCGCGCAGCGCTCCGGCCGAGGTGCAGGGCTGCGTGCTCATCAACACCAGCTTCGGCAATTTCAGCCCCTTCTACCGGCGGCTGCGGCCGCGCAACTGGGCGCCGCTGGTGCGCGGGGTGCTGCTGGCACGCGGCCCGCGCGAGGCCGAGGCCACGGTGCTGCGCCTCACCAGCCATCGGGCGGCTGAACGCCTGGCCGTGGTGGACGCGTGGGTGGCGGCACGCCAGGCGCGGCCGGTGTCGGGGGCCAACGCACTGCGCCAGCTGGTTGCGGCCGCGCGCTACCGGGCCCCGCGCACCCGACCGCTGGAGCGCATGCTGCTGCTTTGCAGCACCCGGGACGGGCTGGTCAGCAGCCGCTGCTCCGAAGCCATCGCGCGCGCCTGGGGCTGCCCGCTGGTGCTGCACCCCTGGGCCGGGCATGACCTGCCGCTGGATGATCCGGTGTGGGTGGCGGCACAGGTGGCCGGCTGGTCAGCTTGAGGGGGCCCACCAGGTGGGCAGCAGTGCGCGCACTTCGCGCCGGCCGAAACGGTCGTCCATCAGGTGCACCACGCCTTCGTCGCTGGGTGTGCGGATCACGCGGCCGGCTGCCTGCACCACCTTCTGCAGGCCGGGGTAGAGGTAGGTGTAGTCATAGCCTTCGCCGAACAGCGCCTGCATGCGCTCCTTGACCTGCTCGTTGACGGGGTTGACCTGCGGCAGGCCCAGCGTGGCCAGGAAGGCGCCGATCAGGCGCCGGCCCGGCAGGTCGATGCCCTCGGCAAAGGCGCCGCCCAGCACGGCGAAGCCGATGCCTGCGCTGGTCTCGGTGAAACGGTCGAGGAACTGGCGCTGCTCTGATTCGAGCATGCGCCGTGACTGGCTCCAGTGCGGCAGACCGGGGTGCTGTTCGGCCAGCAGCGCGGCGGCCTGCTGCAAATACTCATAGCTGCTGAAGAAGGCCAGGTAGTTGCCCGGCCGCTCGCCGAACTGCCGTGCCATCAGCGCCACGATGGGCGCGAGCGAGGCCTTGCGGTCCGGGTAGCGGGTGGAGATGTGGCGCGCCACCTGCACGCTGAGCTGCGCGGCCTGGAAGGGCGATTCCACCTCGATGGCCAGGTGGTCCTCGGGCAGGCCCAGCAAGTCGGTGTAGTAGCGCTGCGGTTGCAGCGTGGCCGAGAACAGGGTGCTGGTGTGCGCAGCCTCCCAGCGTGGCGCGAGAAAGGGCGCGGGCACCAGGTTGCGGATGCACAGGGTGGAGCTGCCGGGCGCGCGCGCCGCCTTGGGCAGGCCCGGCGCTGTGGGCTGGGTCACGTCCACCAGCGAATGCGCATCGAGCAAGCCGGCCATGCGCACCAGGTGCAGGGCATCGAAGTAGAAGGCCTGCAGGGCCGCATCGGGCTCGGCCGGGTGCTCGGCCAGGTGGTCGGTGAGGGTGTTGCCGCACAGCTGCAGGGCGGCCAGCAGGTCTTCGGGGAAGGTCTCGTGCACGGCGTAGGCGCTGGCCTGCTGCTTGTCCAGCGCCACCCAGGCGCGGCGCACCTTGTCCAGCGCTTTCTTCACCGCGGGGTAGCGGGCCGCGGTGGCGGACTGGCGCGCCTGGGCCATGCCCTCGGGGCGCAGCTCGGCGGTGTACATCTTGCGCCCCCGGTCCACCAGGTTGTGCGCCTCGTCCACCAGCAGCGCCGTGCGCCAGCCGTTGGCCTGGGCCAGGCCGTGCAGCAGGCCCCCCATGTCGAAGTAGTAGTTGTAGTCGCCCACCACCACATCGGCCCAGCGTGCCAGTTCCTGGCTCAGGTAGTAGGGGCAGACCTGGTGCGCCAGCGCGGCGCTGCGCACCTGGGCCTGGTGCAGGGGGATGCGCTCGCTGCCGGCCCGGGGCTGCAGGGCGGCAGCGCGCGCGGCGGGCAGGCGGTCGTAGAAGCCCTGGGCCAGCGGGCAGGACTCGCCGTGGCAGGCCTTGTCAGGGTGCTCGCAGGACTTGTCGCGCGCCACCATCTCCAGCACGCGCAGCGGCAGGGCGGGCGCGCTGTCGGCCAGGCGGGTGAGGGCGTCCAGCGCCATCTGCCGGCCCGAGGTCTTGGCCGCGAGGAAGAACACCTTGTCCAGCCGCTGCATGGGCGCCGCCTTGAGCAGCGGGAACAGCGTGCCCATGGTCTTGCCGATGCCCGTGGGCGCCTGGGCCATGAGGCAGCGGCCGGCGCTGGCGGCCTTGTACACGGCCTCGGCCAGTGGCCGCTGCCCGGTGCGAAAGCCGCCGAAGGGAAAGGCCAACGCGGTGAGCGCCGCATCGCGCGCCGCGCGGTGCGCCACCTGCGCCTCGGCCCAGGCGAGAAAGCGCTCGCACTGCGCCTCGAAGTGCTGCCGCAGCTCCTCGGCCGTTCGGCGTTCGGTGAACACCGTCTCCTTCTGGCTGGCTATGTCGAAGTAGACCAGCGCCAGGTCGATCTGCTCGAGGCCCTCCTGCGCGCACAGCAGCCAGCCGTAGATGCGCGCCTGCGCCCAGTGCAGCGCGCGGTGCGACGCGGGCTGGCGGTCAAGCCGGCCCTTGAAGGTCTTGACCTCGTCGAGCCGTGCGTGCTCGGGGTCGAAGCCATCGGCCCGGCCCCGCACGCGCAGGGTCTTGTAGTCGCCGGCCAGGGCCACCTCGGCGCGGTAGCCCTCGCCCCGGCGCGCGGCGGCCACGGCATGGCCTGCCATGCCCTCCAGGGCCGTGGGGGCGGGCGTGAAGCGCAGGTCCAGGTCACCCTCTTTGGCGGTGAACTCGCACAGCTCGCGCACCGCCACGGTGTAGCTCATGGGGCGTCACCACCAATGGGCTCACCGAGGTGGGCCTGGGCCAGTTCATCCTCGCTGCGCAGCGGCGTGGCCTTGCACAGGGCCATCCACACCGCAAAGGGCAGGGTACAGCTCGCATGGCGCGCCGGGCGCAGCAGCTCGAAGCGGCCATCGTCCACCCCGCCGTGCAGCACCCAGATGCCGAAATGCTCGGGGATTTCTTCCGGCTCGGCGATGCCCGCCGGGAACACGTAGTAGCACTCCTCGCACAGCCACTGGTAGGCCTGGCGCTTGGCATCGTGGCGCAGGTCCGACAGCAGGTCGGCGCGGCTGTGCTTGATCTCGTGCACCATGGGCTGCAGGTAGGCCGGCACGGTGGTGTTGCGCACCGAAAACAGGTCCGGCCGCGCCATGCGCCAGACATTGGCGGCCTTGCGGCTGGCGGGCGTGTCCTCGCTCCACAGCGGGTTGCTCGCTACCGGGGACGGTGGCACCGCCTCAGCGGGCAGGCCCTCGATCACGGCGCGCAGCGACAGCTCGCGCCAGACGATGCGGCCCGAGGCCAGCAACTGCGCCGCAAAGCGCTGGCCCATGCGGTCATGCGGGCTCAGGGCGCGCACGCCGCGCTGGCGCGCCTCGGCCAGCAGGCGGATGCCGCCCTCGGTGAGCTTCAGCGTCTCGAAACCCTCGGCCGAGGTGTGCAGGGCCACGAGCTCAGCGGCCAGCAGGTCGATCTCCAGCGCGTCCTTGCAGGGCCAGCCCGCCGACCGCCAGATCTGCATCAGGCGGGTGCGGTGGAAGCGGGTGATGGTGAGCGCCGTCATGGAGGCCGTGGGGTGGTTGAAGTACTGATTGTAAATACAGTATTTTCCACCCTGCCCACGGCGCGGTCATCCCCGGGGTTTCACCACTCGGCGAAGCTCCCGTCCTTGTGGCGCCAGACCGGGTTGCGCCAGCGGTGGCCCTCGGCGGCACGCTCGCGCACATAGGCTTCGTTGACTTCGATGCCCAGGCCCGGCCCCTGGGGGATGGCGACCATGCCGTCCTGGTACGCGAACACCTCGCCGTTGGACACGTAGTCCAGCAGGTCGTTGCTGGCGTTGTAGTGGATGCCCAGGCTCTGCTCCTGGATGAAGGCGTTGTAGCAGACGCCGTCGAGCTGCAGGTTGGCCGCCAGCGCGATCGGCCCCAGCGGGCAGTGCAGGGCCAGGGCCACGTCGTAGGCCTCGGCCATGGCGGCGATCTTGCGCGTTTCGGTGATGCCGCCGGAGTGGGATGGGTCGGGCTGGATGATGTCCACATAGCCTTCGGACAGCACGCGCTTGAAGTCCCAGCGCGAGTACAGCCGCTCGCCCAGCGCGATGGGGGTGGACGACAGGTGCGCCAGCTCCTTCAGGGCCTCGTAGTGCTCGCTGAGCACCGGCTCCTCGATGAACATCAGCCGGTAGGGCTCGAGTTCCTTGAACAGCACCTTGGCCATGGGCTTGTGCACCCGGCCGTGGAAGTCCACGCCAATGCCCACGTTGGGCCCCACGGCCTCGCGCACGGCGGCCACGTTGTTCAGACAGCGCTCCACCTTGTCGAAGCTGTCCACGTACTGCAGTTCCTCGGTGCCGTTCATCTTCACGGCGGAAAAGCCGCGCTCCACAGCCGCCTTGGCGGCTGCGGCGGTTTCACTGGGCCGGTCACCACCGATCCAGCTGTAGACCTTGATGCGGTCGCGCACACAGCCGCCCAGCAATTCGGAAACAGGCACACCCAGCGCCTTGCCCTTGATGTCCCACAGCGCCTGGTCGATGCCGGCCAGCGCGCTCATGTGGATGCCGCCGCCTCGGTAGAAGCCGCCGCGGTACAGCACCGTCCAATGGTCCTCGATGTGGCGCGGGTCCTTGCCGATCAGGTAGTCGCCCAGCTCCTCGATGGCCGCGGCCACCGTGTGGGCGCGGCCTTCGAGCACGGGTTCGCCCCAGCCGACGATGCCCTCGTCGGTCTCGATCTTCAGAAAGCACCAGCGCGGTGGCACGATGAATGTGGTCAATCGGGTGATCTTCATGGGGGCGGCTCGTCGAAAAAAGGAGAGAGGGCAATCAAATCGGTCAGGGGGCAGGGTAGGCGGCGCGCCAGGCCTGCATGAAATCGGCGGCATGGCGCGCCACGTCGACCGCACTGTCGCCGGGCTTGTACAGGGCCGATCCCAGGCCAAAGCCGCTGGCCCCGGCCTGGGCATAGGCCGCGATGCTGCCGGGCGTGATGCCGCCCACGGGCAGCAGCGCCACGGGAGGGCGCAGCACGGCCCGCCAGGCCTTGAGCACGGCCGGCGCCAGTGCTTCGGCCGGAAAGAGCTTGAGCACATCGGCCCCGGCTGCCAGTGCGGCATAGGCCTCGGTCAGCGTGGCCACGCCCGGCGCGCAGGCCATGCCGGCCGCCTTGGCGGCGCGGATCACCGCCGCATCGCTGTGCGGCATGACCACGATCTGCCCGCCGGCCGCGGCCACGGCGGCGCAGTCCTCGGGGCGGATCACCGTGCCGGCGCCGATCAGCGCATCGGCGGGCAGGGCGTCGCGCAGCGCGCGGATGCTGGCCAGTGGCTCGGGCGAGTTGAGCGGCACCTCGATGACCCGAAAGCCCGCGTCGTACAGCGCCTGGCCGATGGCGATCACCTCGCCGGGCTGCACGCCGCGCAGGATGGCGACCAGGCCGTAGTGGCGCATGGCGCTGGCCAGAAGTTCAGAAGAAGAGGGAAGGGTCATCGTGCAGCCTCCGTGCTGCGGGTGTCTGAAGGGGTGGCCAGGCCGGCGGCGGTGGCGATCTGCCAGAGCCCGCGCGCGGTGGCGTTCTCGGCGATTTCGGGCGCTGGCAGCCCATAGGCTGCCAGCGCCAGGGCGTAGCGCCGGCACAGGTCGGGCTCGCCACAGAGCACGACGCGTGTAGCTCCCTGGTTTGGCTGGGCAGCGAGCGCAGCCACCTCGTGGCCGATAAGCAGGCCCGAGAGGTAGTCGGCCTGGGCCGAGCCGGGTAGCGCGCCGGTGAGTCCCAGGGTGCGCGTGCTGAAGATGTGCGAGAGCAGGCCCAGCGGGGCATCTGCCGAGCGCGCCACCTGCAGGCCGCGTGCGAACGCGGCATCGTCGGTCGTGTCTGCCGCTTGCATGGTGCGGCCCAGGATGGTGTGGCCGCGCAGGGTTGCGAATACCTCGCCCGTCATGAAGGTGTGGAACTGCGCGATGGAGCGTTTGCGCGCCAGCACCCATTTGCTGTGCGTGCCGGGCAGGCCGATCAGCACCGGCGCCTGGTCGGGCCGGTCCGGGCCGGCCATCACGCCCAGCACCTGGGTCTCCTCGCCGCGCATCACATTGGGCAGGTCGCCGCGCTGGATCAGGCCGGGCACGATGTGTACCTGGTGTCCGGCAGCATGCTGCACCAGCGTGAGGCCCTGGGCCAGGTGGTCCAGCGAGGCCGGCGATTCCAGATAAACGGCCTCACGCCAGCCCTGGGCACTGCCCACCATGCCGCAGGCCAGCACGGGTACACCCGGCTCGGCCTGCAGCCAGTCGCCGCAGACATCGTCGAAGGCATGCTCGAAGGCGGCAGCGTGAGTGGTGTGGGGCTGGCCGTCCGCTGCGGGCGGCAGGTTCATGATGCCCCAGGGCCGGTGGCGCATCTGCTGCACCTGGCCGGTGGCATCGAAGCGGAAGGCGCGCAACGAGCTGGTGCCCCAATCCAGGCCGATCAGGGCGGTGTCAGTCTCGGGGGCTTGGGTTTCCTGTTCCATGGCGGCGTTCACTTTGCCCAGCGCAGCACCAGCGGATCGAGCCGGCGTGCGATGTCGATCAATCCCCGCCGCACTTCGGGGTGCATGGCCGGGAAGGGGTGGCGCCCGGCCTCACAGGCGATCACGCCGCCTTCCTTCATGAGCGCCTTGGCGGTGAGGATGCCGCCCTGGCGGTTTTCGTGGTTGATGAGCGGCAGCCAGCGCTGGTACAGCGCGAAGGCCTGGTCCGCATCGCCCTGGCGGTGCGCCTCGATGATGGGGCGGATGCCGTCGGGAAAGCCCCCGCCCGTCATGGCCCCGGTGGCGCCGGCATCGAGGTCGGCCAGCAGGGTGATGGCTTCCTCGCCATCCCAGGGCCCTTCGATGGCCGCGCCGCCCAGGCGGATCAGCTCGCGCAGCTTGCTGGCCGCGCCCGGCACCTCGATCTTGAAGTAGGCCAGGTGCTCGATCTCCTGCGCCATGCGCGCCAGGAACGGGGCCGACAGCACGGTACCGCTGGCCGGAGCATCCTGCACCATGATGGGAATGCCGATTGCATCCGAGACGCGGGCATAGAACTCGTGGATCTGCGCCTCGGGCACGCGGAAGGTGGCGCCATGGTAGGGCGGCATCACCATCACCATGGCCGCGCCCATGTCTTGCGCGGCGCGGCTGCGCTCGGCGCACACGCGCGTGCCGTAGTGGGTGGTGGTCACGATCACGGGTACGCGGCCGGCCACGTGTTCGAGCGAGACACGGGTCAGCGTCTCGCGCTCGGCGTCGGACAGGGAAAACTGCTCGGAGAAATTGGCCAGGATGCACAGGCCGTCCACGCCGGCGTCGATCATGAAGTCGAGGCAGCGCTTCTGGCTTTCGATGTCCAGCGTGCCGTCTTCATGGAAGGTGGTGGGCACCACGGGGAAGATGCCGCGGTAGCGGGGGGAGGAAGAGGTGGTGATTGGCATGTCGTTGCAGTGAGGGGTGTCGATCAGTGCGAGTGGCGCGGCACGGCGGCACCGCGGCAGCCCACCAGGAAGTCGAAGTCGCAGCCATCGTCAGCCTGCAGCACATGGTCCACATACAGGCGCTGGTAGCCGCCGCGACCACCGTTGTCGGTGCCTGCCAGGGCGGCCAGGCGCGCGGCCAGTTCTTCGTCGCTGATATCGAGGTGCAGGCGGCCCTGTTCGCAGTCGAGCTCGATGTAGTCGCCGTCGCGCACAGCGGCCAGCGGGCCGCCCGCGGCGGCCTCGGGCGCCACGTGCAGCACCACGGTGCCGTAGGCCGTGCCGCTCATGCGCGCGTCGGAAATGCGCACCATGTCCTTCACGCCCTGGCGCAGCAGCTTGGGCGGCAGCCCCATGTTGCCCACCTCGGCCATGCCGGGGTAGCCCTTGGGGCCACAGTTCTTCATCACCATCACGCAGCTGGCGTCGATGTCCAGGTCTTCGTCGACGATGCGTTCCTTGTAGTGCTCCAGGTTCTCGAATACCACGGCGCGGCCGCGGTGCTTGAGCAACTCGGGCGAGGCCGCCGAGGGCTTGAGCACCGCGCCACGCGGCGACAGGTTGCCGCGCAGGATGCAGATGCCGCCATCGGCGATCAGCGGGTTTTCGATCGGGCGGATCACCTCGTCGTTGTACTGCGGGGCCTCGCGCACGTTGTCCCACAGCGTCTTGCCGTTGACGGTGAGGGCGTTGGGATGGGGCAGCAGCCCGTTCTCGCCCAGGCGGCGCAGCACGGCCGGCAGGCCACCCGCGTAGTAGAACTCCTCCATCAGGAAGCGGCCCGAGGGCTGCAGGTCCACCAGCGTGGGCGTGCCGCGGCCGATGCGCGTCCAGTCTTCCAGGTCCAGTGGCACACCGATGCGCCCGGCGATGGCCTTCAGGTGGATCACCGCGTTGGTCGATCCGCCGATGGCCGCGTTCGTGCGGATGGCGTTCTCGAAGGCCTCGCGCGTGAGGATCTTCGATAACGTGAGCCCTTCGTGCGCCATCTCCACGATGCGCCGGCCCGACATGTGGGCCAGCACGTAGCGGCGCGCATCCACCGCCGGAATGGCGGCGTTGTGCGGCAGCGAGGTGCCCAGCGACTCGGCCATGCAGGCCATGGTGCTGGCCGTGCCCATGGTGTTGCAGGTGCCGGCCGAGCGCGACATGCCGGCTTCGGCCGCGAAGAACTGGTGCTCGTTGATCTCGCCCGCCTTGAGCGATTCGTGCAGGCGCCACACGGCCGTGCCCGAACCGATGTCCTTGCCGTCGAGCTTGCCGTTGAGCATGGGCCCGCCCGTGACCACGATGGCCGGCACATCGCAGCTGGCCGCACCCATCAGCAGGGCGGGCGTGGTCTTGTCGCAGCCGACCAGCAGCACCACCGCGTCGATGGGGTTGCCGCGGATGGCCTCCTCCACGTCCATGCTGGCCAGGTTGCGCGTGAGCATGGCCGTGGGGCGCAGGTTGGATTCGCCGTTGGAGAACACCGGGAACTCGACCGGAAAGCCGCCCGCCTCGTAGATACCGCGCTTGACGTGCTCGGCGATCTTGCGGAAGTGGGCATTGCAGGGCGTGAGCTCGGACCAGGTGTTGCAGATGCCGATGATGGGGCGGCCATCGAACTCGTGGTCCGGGATGCCCTGGTTCTTCATCCAGCTGCGGTACATGAAGCCGTTCTTGTCGGCGGTGCCGAACCATGCGGCGGAGCGGAGCTTGCGCGGGGAGGATGTCATGCTTTTGTGAGAGAGAGGTGATGCAGTGGTTCAGGAAGGCTTGCCGCTGCGGTGCGTGAGCAGGCGCTGCAGCAGGCAGAAGACGAAGAGCAGCACGCCGACGACGATGCGCGTCCACCATGAGCTGAGCGTGCCGTCGAAGGAGATCAGGGTCTGGATGATTCCGAGCATCAGCACGCCGAACAGCGTGCCGGCCACATAGCCGACGCCGCCCGTGAGCAAGGTGCCGCCGATGACCACGGCGGCGATGGCATCGAGCTCCATGCCCGTTGCGTGCAGGCCATAGCCCGAGAGCATGTAGAAGGTGAACACCACGCCGGCCAGCGCCGAGCACAGGCCCGAGAGCGTGTACACGCCGATCACCGTCGCGCGCACGGGCAGGCCCATGAGCACGGCGGAATGCTCATTGCCGCCCACGGCATACACGTTGCGGCCGAAGGGCGTGCAGTGCGCGACGAAGATCGCCAGCAGCAGCACGGCGATGGCGATCAATGCGCCCAGCGAAAGCGAAGCGCCCTCCCACAGTTCCAGGCGCCACTGCGCCATCTCGGAATAGGCCTCGTCGGCCATGCTGATCGAGTCGATGCTGATGAGATAGCACAGACCGCGCGCGAGGAACATGCCCGCCAGCGTCACGATGAAGGGCTGCAGCCGGAAGCGCTCGATCAGAAAGCCCATGAAGGCCCCGAACACCGTGCCCATGAGCAGCACCAGCGGGATGGCGGTGAGCGGGCTCCAGTGGTGGTGCTCGACCAGGCTGGCCAGCACCATGGTTGTCAGCGCCACGACCGAGCCCACCGACAGGTCGATGCCGCCCGAGAGGATCACGAAGGTCATGCCCACCGCGACGATGATCAAAAAGGCGTTGTCGATCAACAGGTTGAGGAAGACCTGGGCCGAGAAGAAGCCGGTGTAGAGCACCGAGCCGGCCGTGGCCATGGCCAGGAACAGCGCGATGGTGGCGACCAAGGGCAGGTACTTGGGGTTCAGGCGCATGCGGGTGGGGGCAGGGCGTTGGGCGGGCAGGGTGGTGGGTGGGGCGGCACCCAGGGCCGGGCTGTGTCCTTGGCTCATGACAGGGCTCTCCCGGCTGTGGGACGGCGCACCAGCGCGCCGACCTGGGCGCGGAACTCGGGCGATTGCAGCAGCATCACGATGAACACCACCACGGCCTTGACCACCAGGTTGATCTCGGGCGGCACGCCCATGGAATAGATGGCGTAGGTCAGCGTCTGGATGATGAGCGCGCCGATCACGCTGCCCACCAGGCTGAAGCGCCCGCCGGTCAGTGCCGTGCCGCCCAGCGTGACGGCCAGGATGGCGTCGAGCTCCAGCATCTGGCCCGCGTTGTTGGCATCGGCGCTCTTCACGTTGGAGCTGATGAGCAGGCCCGCGATGCCGGCGCAGGCGCCGCAGAAGGTGTAGGCTGCAACCACCAGCCGGCGCGACTGCACGCCGGCCACGCGCGCTGCCGTGGGGTTGATGCCCACCGCCTGGATGAACAGGCCCAGTGCCGTGCGCGTGACTGCCAGGTACAGCCCGGCAAACACGGCGGCCAGCACGAACAGCGAGAACGGCAGGCCCAGCAGGTAGCCCCCGCCCAGGAAGAAGAAGGGCGTGTAGTAGATGGTGATGATCTGGCCGTCGGTGATGAGCTGGGCGATGCCGCGGCCCGCCACCATGAGGATCAGTGTGGCGATGATGGGTTGCATGCCCACCTTGGCGACCAGCAGGCCGTTCCACAGCCCGCACACCAGGGCCACAGCGATGGCGCCCAGGATGGCCAGCGGCATCGGAAAGCGGCTCTCGGTGCCCGAGACCGCGCCGCCGATCATCCAGGCGCCCACGGCCGCCGCAATGGCGACCACGGCACCCACCGAGATGTCGATGCCGCGCGTGGCGATCACCAGGGTCATGCCCAGCGAGACCAGGGCCAGCGGTGCCGCGCGGTTGAGGATGTCGATCAGGCTGCCGTAGAGGTGGCCGTCGCGCCACTCGATGTGCAAAAAGCTGGCGTTGAAGGCCGTGTTCACAGCCAGCAGCAGGGCCAGCGTGACCAGCGGCCAGGTGAGCCGGTGGCGCAGCGCGGCGGCGAACAGGGAGGGGGAGGTGGCTTCAGGCATGTTCGGCGGCAATCAGTTCGTACACGGCGTCTTCGCTGCTGCCGGCGGGCAGTTCGCCGACCTTGCGGCGATCGCGCAGCACCACGATGCGGTGCGCCACGCGCACCACCTCGCTCATTTCGGAGGAGATGAAGACCACGGCCATGCCGGCCTGGGCCAGGCGCAGGATCTGCTCCATGATTTCCTGCTTGGCGGCCACGTCGATGCCGCGCGTGGGTTCGTCCAGGATCAAGAGGCGCGGCTCGGTCGCCATCCAGCGCGCCAGGATGGCCTTTTGCTGGTTGCCGCCCGAGAGCAGGCCGATGGGCGTGTCCACGCTCGCAGTCTTGATGCCCAGGAGCTGCACGTAGCGCTCGGCGATGGCCGCCTGCTCGGCGCGCGACAGGAAGCGCCCCATGCCCATGCGCGCCTGCAGCGCCAGGGCGATGTTTTCGCGCACCGAGAGCTCGGCCACGATGCCGTCGGTCTTGCGCTCCTCGGGGCACAAGGCCAGGCCTTCGCGGATGGCGTCCATGGGGTTGGCGAAGCTCACCGTGCGGCCATCGATGCGCAGCACGCCCTTGTCAGGTGCCTGCAGACCGAAGAGCAGGCGCGCCAGCTCGGTGCGGCCCGAGCCCAGCAGGCCCGCCAGGCCCACCACCTCGCCGGCCCGCACCTGGAGGTCCAGGGGCTGCAGCTGGCCGCTCTGGCCCAGGCCCTCGGCCTGCAGCAGGGCGGGGGCGGCATCGTCGAAATCGGGCGCCACGGGCGTCTCGGTGGACTGGGCGGCCAGCTCGCGCCCCAGCATGGCATTGATCAGCGCCTGCGCCGGCAGGTCGGCCGCGGCCCATTCACCCACCCAGGCACCGTTGCGCAGCACGGTGATGCGGTCGGACACGGCATACACCTGGTTCAGGAAGTGGGTCACGAAGACGATGGCCAGGCCCTCGCCGCGCAGGCGGCGCAGCACCTCGAAGAGCTTTTGCACCTCGTCATCGTCCAGGCTGGAGGTGGGCTCGTCCAGGATCAGCACCTTGGCCTCGATGCTCAGCGCCCGCGCGATGGCCACCAACTGCTGCACGGCCACCGGGTAGTCCGAGAGCAGGCGCGTGACGTCGATGGACAGGCCGATGCGCGCCACCAGTTCGCGCGCGCGCTGGTGCAGCGTGGCCCAGTCGATGCGAAAACCCTGGGCAATGCCGCAGCGCGGGTAGCGTCCGGCAAAGATGTTCTCGGCCACCGACAGGTTGGGGCAGAGGTTGACCTCCTGGTACACGGTGCTGATGCCCAGGCGCTGGGCGGCCAGCGGCGAATCGGGCCACACGGCCTGACCGGCCAGCCGCATCTGGCCGCTGCTGGCCGGCAGCACGCCGGTGAGCACCTTGATCAGCGTGGACTTGCCCGCGCCGTTCTGCCCCATGAGGGCATGGATCTCGCCCGGATACAGGTTCAGCTGCACGTCGCGCAGCACCGGGATGCCGGCAAACTGCTTGTGGATGCCCGTAAGCTGCAGCACGGGCGCGCGGGTGGGGGCATTCATGGGCTTTCAGCCTTTGTTCTTGTTGTAGACATCCACCAGCACGGCGGCGAGCAGCACCACGCCCTTGATGACCTGCTGGTAGTCGATGCCGATGCCCAGGATGGACATGCCGTTGTTCATCACGCCCATCACGAAGGCGCCGATCACCGCGCCCATGACCTTGCCCACGCCGCCCGAGGCCGATGCCCCGCCGATGAAGCAGGCGGCGATCACGTCGAGCTCGAACCCGAGGCCTGCCTTGGGCGTGGCCGTGTTCAGCCGCGCGGCGAAGACCAGGCCGGCAAGAGCCGCCAGCACGCCCATGTTGATGAAGGCATAGAACGACAGGCGCTCGGTCTTGATGCCCGAGAGCTTGGCCGCCTTCTCGTTGCCGCCCATGGCGTAGATGCGCCGGCCGATGGTGGTGCGGCTCGTCACGAAGTCGAACAGCACGATCAGCAGGGCCATGACCACCAGCACATTGGGCAGACCCTTGTACGAGGCCAGCAGGTACGAGAAATAGACCAGCAGCGCCGCAAAAACGGCCGTGCGTGCCGCGAAGAAGGCCAGCGGCTCGGCCTGCACGCCATGCCTGAGGCGGTTGGCGCGGGCCCGCACACCGGCCACGGCCAGCGCGACGGCCACGGCCACGCCCAGCAGCAGCGAGGTGAGCTTGAGGCCTTCCACGCTGAACAGGTCGGGGATGAAGCCCGAGCTCAGCATCTGGAATTCTGGCGGGAACGGACCCACCGACTGCCCCGCCAGCAACGCCAGCGCCAGGCCCTTGAAGACCAGCATGCCCGCCAGCGTGACGATGAAGGACGGAATGCGCGAGAACGCCACGAACCAGCCCTGCAGCGCCCCGATGAGGCCGCCGCACAGCAGGCACACCAGCGAGGCTGGCAGGAAGTGCCAGCGGTACTCCACCATCAGCACCGCAGCCAGCGCGCCGATGAAGCCGCAGACCGAGCCCACCGACAGGTCGATGTGCCCGGCCACGATCACCAGCAGCATGCCCAGCGCCATGATGACGATGTAGCTGTTCTGCAGCAGCAGGTTGGTGAGGTTGAGCGGCTGCAGCAGCGTGCCGTCCGTCATGAACTGGAAGAAGCCCATGATGGCGATCAGCGTGATGAACATGCCGTATTCGCGGAAATTGTGCTTGAGGTGCTCGAGCAGCGGCTTGTCTTGGCCGGCTGGCGCTTCGGCAGGGGCGCTGGCGAGCGTGGCGGTGGGGGTGGGAGTCATTGGGGTCATGTCAACTGGCTTTCACGATGGCGCGCATGATCTTTTCTTGAGAAGCGTCGGCCGTAGGCATTTCGGCCACGAAGCGGCCTTCGTTCATCACGTAGATGCGGTCCGTGATGCCCAGCAGTTCGGGCATCTCCGAGGAGATCACGATCACGCATTTGCCCTCGGCCGCCATCTGGGCGATCAGGGTGTAGATCTCGTACTTGGCGCCCACATCGATGCCGCGCGTGGGCTCGTCGAGGATGAGCACCTCGGGGTTGGTGAACAGCCATTTGCCCAGCACCACCTTCTGCTGGTTGCCGCCCGAGAGGTTCACGGTCTTCTGGTCCACACCCGAGCAGCGGATGCGCAGCTGGCGCCGGTAGCCCTGCGCGACCTGGTGCTCACGGCCCGGGTCCATCACCGTGGCGGTGGAGATGCCGGCGAGGTTGGCCAGCGAGACGTTGAACTGGATGTCTTCATTGAGCACGAGGCCGTTGCCTTTGCGGTCCTCGGTCACATAGGCCAGGCCGTGGCGCACGGCCTTTTCCACCGTGCTGACGTCGATCTCCCGGCCGTGCAGCAGCACCTGCCCGCTGATGCGCTGGCCCCAGGAGCGGCCGAAGAGGCTCATGGCCAGCTCCGTGCGGCCTGCGCCCATGAGACCGGCGATGCCCACGATCTCGCCGCGGCGCACCGTGAGATCGATGCCCTTGAGCACCTCGCGCTCGCTGTGCTGCGGGTGGTGGGCGCGCCAGTTGCGCACCTCGAACACGGTGTCGCCGATCTCGGGCTGGCGCGGCGGGTAGCGGTCGGCCATTTCGCGGCCCACCATGGCTTTGATCACACGGTCTTCGCTGACCAGGCCGGTGCGGCAGTCCAGCGACTCGACCGTGCTGCCATCGCGCAGCACGGTGATGGCATCGGCCACGCGCGAGATTTCGTTGAGCTTGTGCGAGATCAGGATGCAGGTGATGCCTTGCTTTTTCAGCTCCAGCAGCAGGTCCAGCAGGGCCTGGCTGTCGTTCTCGTTGAGGCTGGCCGTGGGTTCGTCCAGGATCAAGAGGCGCACCTGGCGCGATAGCGCTTTGGCGATCTCCACCAGTTGCTGCTTGCCCACGCCCAGGTGGGTGACCAGGGTCTCGGGCGATTCCTTGAGGCCCACCTTTCTGAGCAGGGCCTGGGCCTTGCTGTGCGCCTCCATCCAGTCGATCACGCCGTGGCGCGCGGTTTCATTGCCGAGGAAGATGTTCTCGGCGATGGAGAGCAGGGGCACCAGCGCCAGCTCCTGGTGGATGATGATCACGCCCAGGTGCTCGCTGTCGCGGATGCCGCCGAACTGGCGCTCCTGGCCTTCGAAGACGATATCGCCGCTGTAGCTGCCGTGCGGGTACACGCCCGAGAGCACCTTCATCAGCGTGGACTTGCCTGCGCCGTTCTCGCCGACGATGGCGTGGATCTCGCCGGCGCGCACGTTCAGGTTCACCTGGTTGAGTGCGACCACGCCGGGAAAGGTCTTGCGGATGTTCCGCATTTCAAGAATCATGGACTGGGCCCGTACAGGAGGCGCCGCCGGGGCGTCCGTCCTCTGTTGTCTCACGCTGCCCTGGCACCGGGGAGATGCGCTGCCTCCCCGGGGCCAGGCCTGGCTTACTTCACCTGCGATTCCTTGTAGTAACCGCTGCCGACCAGCACCGCATTCCAGTTGCCGGCATCGACCGACACCGGCTTGAGCAGGTAGGAGGGGACGACCTTCTCGCCATTGTTGTAGGTCTTGGTGTCGTTGACCTCGGGCTGTTTGCCCGAGAGCGTGGCGTCCACCATGCCGGCGGCCACCTTGGCCAGCTCGCGCGTGTCCTTGAACACGGTGGAGAACTGCTCGCCCTTGAGGATGGACTTGACCGAGGGGATCTCGGCGTCCTGCCCGCTCACCACGGGGCAGGGCTGCTGCGCCGTGCAGTAGCCCACGCCCTTGAGCGAGGACAGGATGCCGATGGACAAGCCGTCGTAGGGCGAGAGCACGGCATGCACCTTGTCCTTGCCGTAGTAGGCCGAGAGCAGGTTGTCCATGCGCGCCTGGGCCACCGCGCCGTCCCAGCGCAGCGTGCCTACCTTGTTCATGCCCACCTGCTTGCTGCGCACCACCAGCTTGCCGCTGTCGAGGTAGGGCTTGAGCACGCTCATGGCGCCGTTGTAGAAGAAAAAGGCGTTGTTGTCGTCGGGCGAGCCACCGAACAGCTCGATGTTGAACGGGCCCTTGCCCTGCTTCAGGCCCAGCTTGTCCACGATGGAGTTGGCCTGCAGCACGCCCACCTGGAAGTTGTCGAAGGTGGCGTAGTAGTCCACGTTCTTCGAGCCCTTGATCAGCCGGTCATAGGCGATGACCTTGACGCCCTTGTCGGCCGCGCTCTGCAGCACGCGCGACAGCGTGGTGCCGTCGATGGAGGCGATCACCAGCACCTTGGCGCCCTTGGTGACCATGTTCTCGATCTGGGCGAGCTGGTTGGGGATGTCGTCTTCGGCGTACTGCAGGTCGGTGCGGTAGCCGCGCTCCTTGAGCACCTTGACCATGTTGTCGCCGTCGGCGATCCAGCGCGACGAGGACTTGGTGGGCATGGAGATGCCGATCAGGCCCTTGTCCTGCGCCTGGGCCAGCGGGGCCGCGCCGATGGCAGCCAGGGTCGCGGTGGCCAGAACGGCCTTGAAAATTGCTCGCTTCATCTTTCTGTCTCCAAGTTTTGTGTTTTTGGTGTTGGCCTGTGCCATGTCTGTTGCCTGTGAAACGGGCGCGGCCCAGGCCAGTGCCGCCGCGCAAGGGCCGCCCCGCCGCGCGGGCGGCGTCCCCCTGAGGGGGAAGGCGCGCAGCGACTCAGGGGGCATCAATATTTGCGTTTCGGGAACTCGGCGGCGGCCACTTCCATCGGGAAGATGCCTTCCTCGGTCACGATGCGCTTTTGCACCGCCTTGCCGGCCTTGATGTCCTTGACGGCCGCCATCAGCTGCGGGCCCAGCAGGGGGCTGCATTCCACGCTCACATTGAGCTTGCCGGCGATCATGGCCTCGAAGGCGCCCTTGACCGCGTCGATGGAGATGATGGTGATGTCCTTGGCGGGTTTCATGCCGGCCTCTTCAATGGCCTGGATCGCGCCGATGGCCATGTCGTCGTTGTGCGCGTAGAGCACGTTGATCTTCTTGCCCTCGGCCTTGAGGAAGGCTTCCATCACCTCCTTGCCCTTGGCGCGGGTGAAGTCGCCGGTCTGCGAGCGCAGGATCTTGAACTTGGCATCGGCCTTGATGATCTCCTCGAAGCCCTTCTTGCGGTCGATGGCCGGGGCCGAGCCCACGGTGCCCTGCAGCTCGACGATGTTGATGTCGCCCTTCTGGTCCTTCATCTTGTCGACCAGCCAGCGGCCGGCCTTGCGGCCTTCTTCCACGAAGTCCGAGCCCATGAAGGTCACGTACAGCGACTGGTCCTTGACGTTGACCGAGCGGTCGGTCAGCACCACGGGGATCTTGGCGGCCTTGGCTTCGCGCAGCACGTTCTCCCAGCCCGACTCGACCACGGGCGAGAAGGCGATCACGTCGACCTTCTGGGCGATGAAGGAGCGGATGGCCTTGATCTGGTTCTCCTGCTTCTGCTGCGCGTCGGAGAACTTGAGCTCGATGCCCGCCTCCTTGGCGGCGGACTTGATCGATTCGGTGTTGGCCGTGCGCCACTCGCTCTCGGCGCCCACCTGGCTGAAGCCCAGCACGATGGGTTTCTGCGCCCAGGCGGCGCCCGGGAGCAGCCCGGCCGCGGGGGCGCAGGCGAGGGCGGTGACGAGGGTCCGGCGGTTCAGTTTCATCATTTGTCTCCTGTCTGTCGGTTGTTGACGCTGTTGTGGAAGAAAGAAATGCACTGCGGGAAAGAAACCGGGGGCGTCAGGCCAGCATGTAGCCGGTCTTGACGGTGGTGTAGAACTCGGCGGCGTAGCGGCCTTGCTCGCGTGGGCCGTGGCTTGAGTCTTTGCGCCCGCCAAAGGGCACGTGGAAGTCCACGCCCGCCGTGGGCAGGTTGACCATGGTCATGCCGACCACGGCGTTGCGCTTGAAATGCATGGCGTGCTTGAGCGAGGTGGTGCAGATGCCGGCGCACAGGCCGTAGGGCGTGTCGTTGGCCAGGGCCAGCGCATGCTCATAGTCGTCGGCGCGCAGCACGCAGGCCACGGGGCCGAAGATCTCCTCGCGCGCGATGCGGTGCTCGGGCCGCGCCAGGAACAGTGCCGGCGCCATGTAGTGGCCGGGCGTGGCGCGCGCCAGGCGCTCGCCGCCCCAGACATGCTGGGCGCCCTCGCTGCGGGCGACTTCCAGATGGGCGAGGTTCTGCTCCAGCTGGCCGGCGTCGGCCACCGGGCCCATCTCGGTGCCGCGCTCCAGCGCATGGCCGACCTTGAGGGCCGTGAGCCGCTGGCGCAGCCGCTCCACGAAGGCATCGTGCACGCGCGATTCCACGATCAGCCGGCTCGATGCCGTGCAGCGCTGGCCGGTGGAGAAGTAGGCACCCTGCAGAGCGCAGTCGATGGCCTGGTCCATGTCGGCGTCGGCCAGCACCACCAGCGGGTTCTTGCCGCCCATCTCCAGCTGCACCTTGGCGCGCCGTGCCGTGGCCGACTTGAGGATGCGGTCGCCGGTATCGACCGATCCCGTTAAGCTGATGGCGTTGACCAGCGGATGCTCCACCAGGGTCTGGCCGACCTCGCGGCCGCTGCCCATGAGCAGGTTGAACACGCCGGCCGGAAGGCCGCAGCGGCTGATGATCTCGGCCAGGGCCCAGCCGCAGGCGGCCACCAGTTCGGCCGGCTTGAACACCACGGTGTTGCCATAGGCCAGGGCGGGCGCGATCTTCCAGGCCGGTATGGCGAAGGGGAAGTTCCAGGGCGCGATGATGCCGACCACGCCCACGGGCTCGCGGGTCACGTCCACCTGCACGCCCTGGCGCACCGAGGCCATGAGCTCCCCCGGAATGCGCAGTGCCTCGCCGGCAAAGAACTTGAAGATCTGGCCCGCACGGGCGACCTCGGCCACGGCCTCGGGCAGGGTCTTGCCTTCCTCGCGGGCCAGCAAGGTGCCCAAAGCGTCCTTGCGTGCCAGCAGCTCGCTGCCGACCAGGTCGAGCACATCGGCGCGGCGCTGGGGGCTGCTCTGGCTCCAGTGGGGCAGGGCGTCGGCGGCGGCACGGATGGCGCGCTCGGTCTGGTTGCGGTCGGCCCGGGCGTACTCGGCCACCACCTCACGGGTGTCGGACGGATTGGTGCTCACCCCGGTGGTGGTACCGATCTCCCAGCGCCCATTGATGAAGTGCCGGGGGGTGAGTTGCTGTGTATCGCCGAGTTTCATGGAGACCTTGGAAGAGCCCTTGGTGCAGAACTGCGGCGAAGTCTAAGATTGATTTATATATCAATCTAATAGTTTTTTTGACAAAATAGATATACGTCCACGCATTCTGGAAAACCCCATGAGCACCTACAACCACTGGTTCATCCGCGCACGGCTCAAGACGCGCCAACTGCTGCTGCTGGTGGCTCTGGCCGAGGAGGGCAACATCCACCGCGCGGCCCAGGTGCTGAGCATGACGCAGCCCGCGGCCTCCAAGCTGCTCAAGGACCTGGAGGACGTGCTGGAGGTCTCGCTGTTCGAGCGCCTGCCGCGCGGCATGCGCCCCACCTGGTATGGCGAGACCATGATCCGCCACGCGCGCATGGCCCTGGCCAGCCTGAACCAGGCCCATGTGGAGATGGCGGCGCTCAAGACCGGGCACTTCGGCCAGGTGGGCATTGGCGCCATCACCTCGCCGGGCCTGAGCCTGCTGCCCGCCGCCGTGGCCATGGTCAAGCAGGAGCACCCGAGCCTGCGCATCTCGCTCGACATCGAGACCAGCCCGGTGCTGATGGACCGGCTGGAGCAGGGCAAGCTCGACATCCTGGTGGGCCGTCTGTTCGAGGAGCACGACAAGACCAACCTGCGCTACGAGCCGCTGAGCGAGGAACTGGTCTGTGCCATGACCCGGCCAGGCCACCCCCTGCTGAGCGTGCCGGGCCTTGCCCTGCGCGACGTGCTGGCCGCGGGCTGGATCGTGCCGCCCGCAGGCAGCGTGCTGCGCCACCGCTTCGACCTGATGTTCCAGCAAGAGGGTCTTTCGCCGCCGGTCAACGTGGTGGAGACTGCGGCCCTGCTGTTCATGACGCGCATGCTGCAGCAGAGCGACATGATCGCCGTCGTGGGCGCCGACGTGGCGCACTACTACGCCTCGCATGGCATGGTCGCCATCCTGCCGCTGGCCGTGCCCTGCCACATGGACGCCTTCGGCATCATCACCCGCACCGACCGCCTGCTCTCGCCTGCGGCCAAGGTGATGATGAAGGCGCTCAAGCAGACCAGCCTGGTGCAGTACGGGCGCCGGCTGGAAGCCGGAGACTAGGTCTTTCACCCCGCGCTGGTGCATATTCCGACCACCACTCTGTGGGACTGGCTCGGCCTAGGCCAGGACCGCCGCGCAAGGGCCGTCCCGCCGCGCTGGCGGTGTCCCCCTTCCCGAACTACGCAGTAGTTCGAGAGAAGGGGGAAGGCGCGAAGCGACTCAGGGGGATGGTCCGAATCACACCCAGCCGGCGTCGACCTTGAATTCCTGGGCGGTGCACATCGCGGCATCGTCGGAGGCCAGGAACAACACCATGCGCGCGATGTCGTGCGGGCGCAGCTTGTCGGGCAGGCACTGGTTGCGCGCCAGCTCCTTCTCACCCTCGGCGTCGAGCCAGAGCTTGATCTGGCGCTCGGTCATCACCCAGCCGGGCGACACGGTGTTGATGCGGATGCGGTCCTGGCCCAGGGTGCGCGCCAGGCCACGCGTGAGCCCGTTGACCGAGGATTTGGCGATGGCGTAGCAGGGGTAGCCTGCGCCCTTGCCCTGCCAGCCCGTGGAGCCCAGGTTGACCACCGAACCCGCGCCCAGGCGGCGCATGCCGGGCACCACGGCCTGGATGGCGAAGAAGGCCGGCCGCTCGTTGATGGCCATGCGCTCGTCGTAGTAATCGGGGGTCACGGATTCGAGCGTGTGGCGGTCGTCGCTGGCCACGTTGTTCACCAGTACCGAGAAATCGCCCAGCGCGGCCGCTGCGCGGGCGATGGCGTCCTGCAGTGCGGCGATGTCGCGCACATCGCACACCTGCCACCAGGGGCGGGCATGGCCGGCGTCGGCGATCTGCTGGGCCAGGGTTTCGCTGGCCTCGCGCGCCACGTCCACGAAAGCCACGCGCGCGCCCTGCTCGGCGAAGGCGGTGACGATGGCCGCGCCGATGCCGCTGCCGCCGCCGGTGACGAAGACCGACCGGCCCTGCAGGCTGGGGAAGCGGGCGAGCGTGGCGGGCTGGGGGAGGGATTGAAATTCTGTTGTCATTGCAATTTGTATATCAAAAAATTCCAAAAATAATTAATACATGCATCAATTGACGTTGATAAGATGCCCGGCGTCAAGAGGCAGGCCAACAAACAACCCACACAGGAGACAGGCTTTGAGCAACCCGAGCCCCATGGCAGCGTCCGCTGCGTCGCGATTTCCCGCCCCCACCCTCACCGGGCCCCTGCGCTGCGTGGTCGAAGCCGACGCGCAGCTGGGGGAGGGGCTTGTCTGGTCGGTGCGTGATCAGGTGCTGTACTGGCTGGACATCCTGGGCTGCCGCCTGTTCCGGCTCGACCCGGCCACGGGCGTGCAGACACAGTGGGGCTTTGACGAGGAGATCTCGGCCCTGGCCGAGCGCCGGGATGCGCCCGGCCTGATCATCACGCTGCGGCGCGGCTTTGCCCTGTTCGACCCGGCCGCCGACAGCGCACCCCGCTACCTGCACCAACCCGTGGCCGAACTGCCCGGCAACCGCTTCAACGACGGCAAGTGCGACGAGCATGGGCGCTTCTGGGGTGGCAGCATGGACTTCGACTGCAAGCTGCCCACGGGGGCGCTCTACCGCTACGATCCCGATGGCCGCTGCACGCGCCACGACGAAGGCTTTGTGGTGACCAACGGGCCCACCTGGGCAATGGCGGGTGGCCGGCCGTGCCTGTACTTCAACGACACCCTGGCGCCGGTCACCTGGCGCTACGACTTCGACGCGGTTGCCGGCACGGTCTCCAACAAGCAGGTCTGGAAGCGTTTCGGCCCCGGGGAGGGCCTGCCTGACGGCATGACCACCGATGCCCAGGGTCGCCTCTGGATCGCCCACTGGGGCGGCCACTGCGTGAGCTGCCACGACCCCGAGACGGCCGAGGAACTGGCCCGCGTGGTGCTGCCCGCCAGCCAGGTCACCACCTGCGCCTTCGGCGGCGCAGACCTGCGCACGCTGTTCATCACCACCGCGCGGGTCGGCCTCACGCCGGAGCAACTCGCAGCCGAGCCGCTGGCCGGCAGCGTGTTTGCCGTGCAGGTCGACAGCCCGGGTGTGCCGGCCCATCTCTTTGGCGGCTGAGCCTCTTCACAGGAAGGCATGCACATGAGCGATACCACCCACCCCGTCACCTGGCTGCGCCACGCTGGCCAGCACCTGGGCCTCGTCCCCTCGCTGGGCGGCAGCGTGGCGGCCTGGCAGATCGACGACCCGCAGCAGCCCGGTGGCCGGATCGATCTCTGGCGCCCCTGGGACGGTGCCACGCCCGATCTGTACCAGATGGCCTCCTTTGCCATGGTGCCCTGGTCCAACCGCATCAGCGGCGGCGGCTTCACGCACGTGGGCCGGTTCCACCCCATGCGGCCCAACCGGGCCGGTGAGCCCTATCCCATCCATGGCGATGGCTGGCTGCAGCCCTGGACCCTGGCCCAGACCGCGCCCGACACGCTGGAAATGCGCCTGCGCTCCGAGCGCTTCCAGGGTAACCCCTACGACTACGAATCGGTGCAGACCTTCCGCCTGGTGCAGGGCGGGCTGGACCAGCATGTGCTGGTGCGCCACCGGGGGGCCGAGCCGCTGCCCTATGGCATCGGCGTGCACCCGTGGTTTCCGCGCACCCCGGCCACGCGCATCAGCGCGCCGGTCGAAGGCGTGTGGCTCTGCGGCGATGACCCCTTGCCGACCGCGCACACCACACAGTTCCCCGAGGGTTGGAACCTCAACGCCGGCATTTCCGCGCATGGCGACTTGATCGACAACGGCTACACCGGTTGGGGTGGTGCTGCCCGCATCGAGTGGCCCGAGCGCGGCCTGGTGCTCACGGCGCGCATGCCCGAGTTTGCGCAGGATGGCGGCACCGCAAAGCACTTCTGCCTCATCTACCGCCCACCGCAGGGCCCCGCCTTCTGCTTCGAGCCCATCACCCAGCCCATCGATGCCTTCCACCTGCCGGGGCAGCCGGGGCTGCGGGTGCTTGCGCAGGGCGAGGCGATGGCACTGCACGTGCAGTGGCGCTTCGGACCGAGCGCCTAGGATCAGTCCGCAGGCACCGGGCGGCCCAGCAGCCGGTCCACGGCCGCGCGCAGGGCCACGAGGGAGGTGGTGTTGAGCACGAAGACCACGAAGCCCTCGATCTGGCTGCTCAGCAGCTCGAAGCGGATGTGCAGGAACACCACCAGGTGGTTCTGGATGCGCGTGCCCAGGATGGTGCGGCTGTCGCCCACATCGACGCGCGGCGGGCTCAGCTCGAACTCGTTGCCCAGCAGGTCGGCCAGGGCCGCCAGGCAGGCACTGAGCATCACATTGCCCAGCTCGCTCATCGCGTCCTGCTCGATGGCGCTCAGGTCTTCGCCCGGCACGCTCTGGCCTGCAACGATGCGCACGATCTCCAGGCTCTTGTCACCCGGGAAGATCAGCAGCGCATCGCCATTGAAGACCCCGCGAAAGGGCTGGCGAATGCCGTGCATGGTGCTGCCGGCAGCGCCCAGTTGCTGGGCCGCCTCGCTCACCGTGAAGATGCTCACGTGCGGCACCGAGAGCAGCACCTCGTCGTGCATCAGCCGGCCCATGGCTGCGGCGGCTTTGCCGACGCCGATGTTGAAGATCTCGCTGAGCGCGTCTATCTGTTCCGCATCAAGCTTGGCAGTCATCTCATGCTCCTGTCAGTGTGGCGAGCTTTTTTACCGCTTCGGCCGTGATGGGCTTGGCAATGAAGGCCAGGCCCGCCTCCTCGATGCGCTCCTGCACGGCGCCCTGGACATTGGCCGTGACGATGGCGATGGGCAGCTGGGGCCGCAGCTTGCGCAGGGCGAGGGCGGCCTCCAGGCCGTTCATGCCGTGCATGTTGAAGTCCATGGACACCAGGTCCACGGGGTGCTGCTCGGCCATGGCCAGGGCTTCTTCGCCGCTGCTGGCATGCAGGATGCTCCACTGGGGATAGGCCTGCAGGACCAGGCCTTGCAGGATGAGGCGGGACATGCGGCTGTCGTCAACGATCAATAGCTGGAGGCTCATGGCAGGGGCGTGCTTTCTGGTGCGTCATGGGGTGGGGGTGGCGCCGTCATAGGCCAGCACCTTGTTGCGGCCGGTGGCCTTGGCGCGGTACAGCGCCTGGTCGGCCCAGGCCAGGAGGGTCTCGATCCCGGCGTCGCGGTGCGCCATCTCGGCCATGCCGATGGACACGGTGATCTTCAAGGGATCGCTGGCGAGGGAGACGATCTCGAGCCGCGAGATGGCCTCGCGGATGCGCTCGGCCACAGACCAGGCACTTTCGGCGGACGAATGGGGCAGCAAGGCCGCGAACTCCTCACCCCCCAGCCGGCCCAGGATATCGGCCTCGCGCAGCGCGCCGGCGATCGCGGTGGCGCAGGCACGCAGCGAGTCATCGCCGGCCTGGTGCCCGTGGCGGTCGTTGATGCGCTTGAAGTGGTCGATGTCGATCATCAGCACCGTGCAGGGCTTGGCATGGCGGCGGCAATGGTCGATGAGGGCCGTGCCGCGCTCCAGGAAGGCCCGCCGGTTGAGCATGCCGGTCAGCGAGTCGCGCGTGGCCAGTTCGCGCAGCTGGGTTTCCAGCTGCTTGTGCGTGCTGATGTCGAAACCCCAGAGCAGATGGGCCAGCTTGCCATCGACCTCGATCAGGCGCGCGGACAGCGAGCTCCAGCGCGGATTGTTCTTCGCGCCGATGAGGGCTTCCATGCCGTCCACCTGGCCGTAGGTGTCGAGCGCCTCCATCAGTTGCCGGCTGGCTCCGGGATCGTGCAGCAGTTCGGGCAGGAACAGCTTGATCGGCGGCCACTGCAGGCCCAGGCGCTCGACCATCTGGTTGTTGATGAAGTGCACGAAGCCGCTTTCGACATCCACCAGCACCACATCGCTCGGGCTGGAGTCCAGGATGAAGCCCAGCAGCGCGCGGCTTTCCTCGATCTCGCGTGTGCGGCTGGCCACGCGCATCTCCAACTGGCGGTTGGCCTGCGCCAGTTGCAGCGACAGGGCCTGCGCAGCCCGGGCCTCGTGCAGCAGTCTGTGGATCAGCAGGGCCGTGCCCAAGAGCAGGCCTCCGAGCACGGCGCTGAGCAGCATGAACTGGTTGTGCAGTTCCTGGCGGACGCCATCGGCTTCCTGCGTGGAAAACAGGTGCACCGCCACGACGGCCTTGCGGATGCGCTGCAGCAGTTCATCGGAGTGCAGGAGGATGTCATTGGCCACCTGGGTGCGTTCGGCCGGTGCCGATGCAAACCGGCTGGCCCACCGCTCGACATGCCTGGCCAGGTCCTCCAGGTCGAGTGCCGTCTGCGGCAGTGCCTGGCGCAGGCGCACGCCGGCGCGCGGGTTGGCGCCGGACATGTCGAGCGTGCTCAGCAGCACTTCCAGGCGTTCCTGCAGATCGGCATCAGGCGCCTCCTGCGCCCTGAGCTTGCGCGCCAGCAGGGCCACGCGCGCCAGTTCGCTGTGCACGCTGGACACATGCCAGAGCTCGCTTTGCTGGAACGGCTGCGCCAGCGAGCGCACCTGGCGCAGCGTCCACCACAGGGCCATGGACGTGGCCAGCACCATGGCCACCACCAGGGTCAGAAGCCAGTAGGTGCCGCTGCGGTGGCGCAGCAGCCGGCCGGCCCCGGCCGGCAGGGGCTTACCGGACGGAGATGACATGGACCTGCCAGATGGTGCGGTTGATGTAGTCCTGCCGGTGCAGCCGGGGGTTCTGGTCAAAGGGGTAGATCAGGATCAGGGGGCCCTTGTCGCGGATGCTGATCGGCTGGTTGTTGCGGCGGTAGGCCAGGATGGGGTCGTACTGGACCAGATCGCTCCAGGGGATGCGAACGGCGTAGTCGTTCAGGGCCGTCAGCTCGATCTGCTGCGGTTCGTTGCCACCCAGCAGCTCCACGAGGTGGCGCAGGGACACGCCGCGCCACCGGGACTGGCCCGGCATGCCCAGGGCCTGCGGCAAGCTGGTGACGATCTCGCGGCTGGGCAGCTTCTCCAGCGCCTGCATGGCGCAGGGCAGCACCGTCTGGGTCGCGAGCTGCAGCCGCAGCACCGTGCGCTCGCCGGATGGCGGGCACACCGGGCTGGCGTGGGCGGGCCGGGGCAGCCACAGGCTCAACAGGGCAAACAGTGCGAAGGTTGCACTGGGCAACCCCGCCAGGGATCTGGGCATCATCAAAGGCTCTCGCTGGCGCGCTCCTGCGGGCAGTTGCAGGAGCAGACGCAGCGACTATGCCGGCATGCCTTGTGGAAATGGCCGGACTTGCCTGCCGTTGTGGGGGCAATCGACCCGTTTTGACAATTGTTGACGGCCTGGCAGGGCGCCAGGCCCGCGTGGCACCCGCTTCAGATGACCCGAAAGCCGTGCGTGCCGTCGCGCCCGAGCTGTTCGACCAGCCCGAATTCCCAGTCCAGGTAGGCCTGCATCGCTTCGCGCGGGCTCTCCGTGCCCTCGTAGGGGCGGCGGTAGCGGTCGGTGCGCGGCGAGGCCAGGCGTGCCTCACCATGCTCCAGGGGCAGGCCGGCCGCGATCCAGGCCAGGGTGCCGCCTTCGAGCACATGCACCTCGGTGCCCGTGAGGCGCGCCAGGTCTTGCGCCGCATAGCGCGCCAGCAGGCTGCTGCCGCAGGTGAGCACATAGCGCTCGGCGCGCGGGATGGCCGCCACGGCCTGCGCCAGCTGCGCGCGGATCACGAACCAGGCGCCAGGAATGTGGCGCTGGGTGTAGTTGGCGCTGGTGGTCAGGTCCAGCACGGCGGTACGGCCCGGGGCCTTCTCCTGCAGCCAGGCCGCCAGTTGCGCGGGCGTGGTCCAGGCGATGGGGCCTTCGGGTTCGGGCACGGTGTTGGCCACGGCGCCGGCCTCGCTGAAGTCCGACGCCTGCGCGCCATCGAGCACCCAGGCCTCCCAGCCCATCTGGGCCAGCCACGAGGCACTCATGTTGGCGCGCACGCCATCGTCGTCCGCCAGCACCAGGCGCGCACCGCGCACGGCGGCCGTGTGGTCGGTTTCCTGCACCAGCTGACCGCCTGGCGTGTTGCGAAAGCCGGGCAGGTGGCCGGCCGCGAACTCCTCGGGCGTGCGCACGTCCAGCAAATAGGTGGTGCGGCTGGCCTCGGCCGCAAAGCGCGCCAGATCGCCGGCCTGGGCGCGCTGCACGCCCGCGCGGTCGGCCACCTTGCGGGCCTGTTCTGGCGCCCGGCTGCGGTCGATGTGCAAGGCCGGGTCGAAGCGGCGGCTGGCGCCGCGCTCCAGCGTCTGCCCGGCCAGCAGCCAGCCGATGGTGCCGTTGCGCAGCGCGGCCACGGGGTTGGGGATGCCCGCGTTGACCAGCGACTGCGTGCCGATGATGCTGCGCGTGCGCCCCGCGCAGTTCACGATGATCTGGGTGGCCGGGTTGGGCGCCAGCGCCTGGGCGCGCAGCACCAGCTCGGCGCCGGGCACGCTCACGCCCGTGGGAATGTTCATGGTGTGGTATTCGTCGTAACGGCGCGCGTCGAGCACCACCACGTCGGCCTTGGCATCGATCAGGGCCTGCACTTCCTCGGCCGCGAGCGACGGGGTATGGCGCTCGGCCTCCACCAGCTCGCCAAAGGACTTGCTGGGCACGTTCACGTCGATGAACAGCTCGCCCCCCGCATCGCGCCAGCCTTGCAGGCCGCGTGCGAGCAAGGTCACGCGCGTGTAGCCCAGGCGCTGCAGGGTGCGCGCTGCGGGCTCGGCCAGGCCCTCGCCGTCGTCGTAGACCACGATCAAGGTGTCGCGGCGGGGGATGCGCGTCCAGGCGTCCAGTTCGATCTTGCCCGCAGGCAGGTTGGCGGCGAACAGCGGGTGGCCCTGGGCGTAGGGGTCTTCCTCGCGCACGTCGAGCAGGGCGATTTCCTCGTGGGCGAGCAGGGCCTCGCGGACCTCAAGGACGGAGGTTTCTGGAATGGCGGGTGCGGTCATGGGTGGAATCGTACGGTCTTTGGAAAAGGGTCAGGCCGAGGCAGCCGGGTTCTTGGAGAGGTCCCAGATATTGGGCAGGGTGCTGTTGCTGTAGCCCGAGATGAAGGGTTTGCGCGTACCGTCTTCCAGGTACACGCTGCGCTGCACGGCGCCGATGTTGGCGCCATACACATGGATGCTGACGGAGGTGCGGCCCTCCCACGCATTGCTCACGCGGTGCACATCGCCGATGGTGGGGGACACGGCCTCCACCTGGCCTGGTTGCAGGCGGTGCGGCGCGCCCTGGGGGGCCCAGCGGCCATCCGCCGTGCGGGCATAGGCCTGCGAGTCTTCGGCGCCGCGCAGCATGCCGATCAGCCCCCACACCGTGTGGTCATGGATGGGCGTGGCCTGGCCCGGCCCCCAGACAAAGCTCACCACCGAGAAGCGGCCCAGCGCATCGGCGTGCAGCAAAAACTGCTGGTAGCGCTCGGGATTGGGCTGGGCATAGGCGGCGGGCAGCCAGTCGTCATGGGCCACCAGGGCGCCAAGCAGCGCGCCGCCGCGCGTGAGCAGCTCGGGCTCTGGCGGGGCGCTTTCCACCAGGGCCGCCAGTTGCTGCACAAAGCTGCGCAGGCGGGCGGTGTTGGGGGCTGTGGAGGATGCTTGTTCGAGAACGTCGGGGGCGAGGGCATTCATGCCCTGCATTGCACCAGTGTTGGGCGTTGGGGTGTGTGGAAAGTTTTGCATATCCATCTCCGTTTTTCTTCGTTCTCTTTTGGGGGCCCGCCTTGTGCAATGCGGATGGTGCGGTGTCTGCCACCGCTGTCTCTTTCTTTTTCATTACACACGAGGTGCAGGGCATGAACAACAAGGGCCGGATTCTGGGTGGAGGAGAGGCGCGTTGGTCGCGCCGGCAGGTGCTGCGCGCCACCGGCGCGGCCACGGTGGTGGGCGCATCGGGCGTGGTGGGCAGCCAGGTGCTGGCCGCTGGCAAGCTGCGCGAGGTGAAGCTGGCGTGGAACGCCAATGCCATCTGCCTGTCGGCCGCCCCGGTGGCGATCGAGCGCGGCATCTTCGAAAAGCACGGCCTCAAGGTCGAGCTGGTCAACTTCGCGGGCTCCACCGACCAGTTGCTCGAAACCATCGCCACTTCCAAGGCCGATGCCGGCCTGGGCATGGTGCACCGCTGGATCAAGCCGCTGGAGTCGGGCTTCGATGTGAAGCTGGTGGGCAGCTCGCACGGCGGCTGCTCGCGCCTGGTGGGCTACGAAGCTGCGGGCGTGACCAGCCTGCAAAAGCTCAAGGGCAAGACGATTGCCGTGTCGGACCTCAACAGCCCGGGCAAGAACTTCTTCTCGGTGCTGCTGGCCAAGGCCGGGCTGAATCCCGAGAAGGATGTAGCCTGGCGCCAATTCCCCGGCGACATGCTGGGCCTGGCCGTGGAAAAGGGCGAGGCCCAGGCCATTGCCGATGGCGACCCCAACCTGCTCTTGATCCAGCGGCGCACCAAGGGCCTGGTGGACCTGGCCTCCAACCTCTCGGGCGAGTACGCCGCCAAGACCTGCTGCGTGCTGGGCGTGAGCGGTGCCATGGTGCGCAATGACAAGGGCACGGCGGCCGCGCTCACGCGTGCCATCATCGAGGCATCGGACTTCGTGGCCGACAACCCGAACGAGACGGCACGCATCTTCAGCCCGTACTCCAAGGTGCCGCAGGAAGATCTGCGCGCGGTGCTGGGCACGCTCACCCACCGCAGCCACCCCGTGGGCACGGCCCTGCGCCAGGAGATCGAGTTCTACGCGCGCGATTTCAAGCTGGTGGGGGTGCTCAAGCCCTCCACCGACCCGGCACGCTTTGCGGCCCATGTCCACGCGGATGTACTGGCCTGAGCCCGCCATGAGCACTGTTGCCGATCACATCCTTCCTGCGCCGGCCGCCGTGGCCGCAGCCCCGGCGGTGACCGCAGCGCGGCGGACCGCGACTGCTCCCGCGTTCTGGTGGACCGGCTTGGCCGCCGCCGTCGCCTGGGCCGCACTGGGGCTTGTCACCTCCCTGTGGCCCAACAAACCCGTGGGTTTCAGCGACTGGGCGTTCACCGAAGAGTTCGCCCTCGGTTCGGGCGCTGTAGCGCTGGTTCTGGCGGTGCTGGCCTTCGTGCCGGGCGCGCTGGGCCGCGCCGCACCGCGTGTGCGCAAGGCCGGCCCCTGGCTCGTGGCCCTGGCGCTGGGCTTTGCGGTCTGGGAGGTCTTCACGGCCAAGCTGGGCACCTTGCCGCCGCCATTCTTTGCGCCGCCGCAGAGCCTGGTGGAGGTCTATGCCACCGACTGGGCGCGCCTGTTGGAAAGCGCGGGCGCATCGTTGCGCCTGCTCGCCCTGGGCATTGCCATCGGCGCGGCAGCGGGCTTTGTCACCGGGGTGCTGATCGGCTGGTCGCGCCAGGCCAGCTACTGGATCCACCCGGTGCTGCGCATCCTCGGGCCCGTGCCCACCACGGCGCTGCTGCCGGTGAGCTTCTATTTCTTTCCGTCGAGCTGGTCCACGGCCATCTTCCTGATCGCGCTGGGCACGGCCTTTCCGGTGGCCATCCTCACCTGGTCGGGCGTGGCAGGCGTGCACAAGAATTACTACGACGTGGCGCGCACCATGGGCGCATCGCCCTGGTTCCTGGTGCTGCGCGTGGCCATACCGGCCGCACTGCCGCAGGTCTTCGTGGGCCTGTTCATGGGCCTGGGCGCGGCATTCTCCACCCTGGTCGTGGCCGAGATGCTGGGCGTGAAGGCCGGCCTGGGCTGGTACCTGACCTGGGCCCAGGGCTGGGCGGCCTATCCCAACATGTATGCGGCGCTGATCGTGATGGCGCTGCTGTTCTCGGGCGTCATCACCTTGCTGTTCGTGCTGCGCGACCGGGTGCTGTCCTGGCAGAAGGGGGTGGTGAAATGGTGAGCGCTGTTGCTTCGGAGCCGACCACTTCCAACAAGGTCGCAGGCGCACGCATCGAGGTGCGCAATGTCAGCCACTGGTTCGATCTGCCCGCGGGCCCGCTGCATGTCATCGACGAACTCGATCTGTCCATCGCTCCCGGCGAATTCGTGGCCCTGCTCGGCCCGAGCGGCTGCGGCAAGAGCACCTTGCTGCGCCTGGTGGCGGGGCTGGAGCCCGCCACCACGGGCGAGTTGCTGCACGACGGCGCGCCCATCACCGACCCTGATCCCTCGCGCATCGTGGTTTTCCAGGACCCCACGCTGTTTCCCTGGCGCACCGTCTGGGACAACGTGGCCCTGGGCCTGCAGGCGCGCGGCATTCTGCGCGCCCAGCGCCACCGGGTGGACCAGGCGCTGCGCCTGGTCGGCCTGCAGGACTTTGCCAAGGCCTTCCCGCACCAGCTCTCGGGCGGCATGGCCCAGCGCGTGGCGCTGGCGCGGGCCCTGGTGAACGACCCGAGCCTCCTGGTGCTGGACGAACCGCTGGGCAAGCTCGACTCGCTCACGCGCCTGACCATGCAGACCGAGCTGGTGGACCTGTGGCAGCGCACGGGATTTTCGGCCCTGCTGGTCACGCACGACGTGGAGGAGGCGCTGTTCATGGCGCAGCGCGTGGTGGTGTTCTCCGACCGGCCGGCGCGCATCCGCCAGGTGCTGGTCAACGACCTGCCGTACCCGCGCCACCGTGGTGACCCGCGCCTGGCCGAGCTGCGCCGCGAAGCCCTGGCCCTGCTGGGGCTGGATGCCAGCTGGTAGCCTGCGCGCCTTGTCCCCGGACCTGTTGAACGGCCTGCTCGAAGGCCTGCATGCCGCGCAGCAGGGCCTGCGCGCGCTGCTGCACGCCCTGGGCTGGGCGCCCGATGTCCATGGCCAGCCCAGTTGGCCGCTGGCGCACCGCATTGCGGCCGAGATGCTGGTGGTGGACGCAGGCCACGCCCGGCGTGTGCTGGGGGCGCTGGCCTGCACGGGCGCTGCGCTGGTGCTGCTGGCCCTGGCGCTGCCCTGGCGCCGCGCCCGGTGGCCGCTGGCGGCGCTGGCCGCCACCGTGCTGGTGCTGGCGCCCTGGCCGCCGGCCCATCTGCTGCTGGCCCCGGCCGTGCCCACCAGCCTGCACCAGTCACCCACCGGTTTCCGTGCGGCAGGCATCGTGCGCGGCCAGGCCATCTACCAGCAGCACTGTGTGCGCTGCCATGGCACCGATGGCCGGGGCGAAGGCCCCGACGCGCCGCAACTGGTGCAGTGGCCGCCCAACCTGAACGGGGCCTTGCTGTGGAAGCGGCTCGACGGCGAGCTGTTCTGGCGCGTGCGCGAGGGCATGCACAACCGCGCGGGAGTGCCCACCATGCCCGGTACTGGCGCTGCGTTGAGCGATCAGCAGATCTGGGAGGTGCTGGACTACCTGCAGGCCCATGCGGCCGGGCAGATGCTGCGCGAATCGGGCACCTGGGACCGCCCCGTGCGCCTGCCCGGCATGGCGCTGGACTGCCGCCAGGGGCGCTCGCGGCAATCCCGCGACCTGGTGGGGCAGCGCGTGCGCGTGGCCGTGGCAGGGCCTGGTGTGGCGCCCGTGGCGGACGACCCGCGCCTGGTCACCCTGGTGGCCGGCACGCTGCCACCAGGGGCCGATCCTGAATGCATGCCGCAGGGCGATGCGCAGGCCGTGGAGCAGGCCCTGGGCCTGGTGCTCGGCATCCCGGCCGCCGAGCTGCCGGGCTACCAACTGATCGTGGACCGCAGCGGCTGGCTGCGTGCACGGGGCCAGCCGGGCCAGGCCGCCTGGTCCGAGGACGACCTGGTCTGCCGCTCCACGACCGTGCCCAGGGCGCCCCTGGATGGGCCGGTGGCGGCCAGTGGCACACCCCAGGGCGACGGACTGGAGGCCTTGATCCGCCGCATGGATGCAGAGCCCGTGCGCCTCACACGCGGTGGCTTCCCCCACTGAGCCCTGGCAGGGGTTTTCAGTCCGGATCGCGGCGGCTGCGCAGAAAGTCCGCCAGCGCCTGGCTGGCAGCCCCCATGCCGCTGGCCGGCTGCAGCACGCCGATGGGGTCGATGGGCACAGGCTCGCCAAAGGGCAGTACCTCCAGCTCTCCGGTGTCGAGCAGGGGCTGCACCAGGTTCACGGGCAGCAGGGCCAGCAGGTCGCGGCTGCGCAGCAGCGACCACAGCATGGGCAGCGCCCGGGTGACCACGGGGTAGATCGGGGGAGGGTGGGGGAAATGCGCCTCGGCCAGCGCGTCGAAGCGCCAGCGGCCGGCCACGCCCGCGGGCAGCAGCAGCCAGGTCTGGCACGCCAGGTCGGCCGGCTGGACGGGGGCGCCACCCACCAGGGCGTGGCCGGCGCGGGCCACGATCACGAAACGGTCCTCCCGCAAGGCGTGGAACTGCCAGCCTTCGGGAATGGCCGGAGGCTTGCGGCACACCACCAGGTCCACCTCGCCGCGCGCCATGGCCAGGAGCTGGTCTTCGCCCTCGGCCTCGGCCAGTTGCACCTGGATCTGCGGATGCCGGTCGCAGAAGCCGGGCAGGGCGGCAACCAGCACGCCGTTGATGGCGCTGGCCGAGCCGAGCAGGCGCACCAGCCCCTGGCCCTGGTTCTGCCGCGCGGTAATGAGCTCGGCACCATCGGCCATGCCCAGCATCAGCTGGCGCGCCACGGGCAGCAGGTCGGTGCAGGCGGGCGTGGGGCGCACGCCGCGCGCATGCCGCTCGAACAGGCGTATCTGCAGCAGGTCTTCCAGGTAGGCCAGGGTCTGCGTCACGGAGGACTGCGTCATGCCGATGGCATCGGCCGCGCGCTGCACGCTGCCCAGCTCGGCCAGGCGCAGCAGCACCTGGATGTGGCGGAACTTGCCGCGCGCGAGCAGCCGGTTCAGGAGCGAGGAGGCGGAGTGTTGCAAGGCACGTCGTCGGCGAAGGTGTGGGCTGCGACTGTACCCTGCCGATGCCGTGTTCAATCCTGAAGTGCGTTCAGCGTGAACGGCGCCGCAGCGAACATGCGCACGCCATGCTCCAGCGCATCCTCGTCGAAGTCGAACAGCGGGTGGTGGTGCGGGTGGCAGATGTGCTTGGCCGCGCTGCGCGCGCCGATCAGCGCATAGGCGCCTGGGGCGTGCTCGGTGAAGGCGCTGAAATCCTCGCTGTTGGGCAGCGGGTTCATGGTGTGCAGCGGCACCTCGGGCAGGGCCTCGCGCACGGCGGCGCGCAGGGCGGCGGCGGTGGCCGGGTCGTTGACCACCGGGCGGTAGCCATGCACGTACTCCAGCTCCACCGTGGCGCCATGGGCCTGGGCCACGCCGCGGGCAATGCGCTCGATGGCCTGGGGGACCCGCGCGCGCACTTCGGGCGAGTAGCAGCGCACCGAGCCCGAGAGTTCCGCGCTGTCCGGGATCACGTTGAACGCCGAGCCGGCCTGGAACTTGGTGACCGAGAGGATCAGCGCCTCGTGCGCATCGGTGTTGCGTGCCACCACGGCCTGCAGGTTGGCCACGATCTGCGCGCCGATCCAGATCGGGTCGATGCATTTGTCGGGGTTGGCCGCATGGCCGCCCTTGCCCTGCACGCGCAGCACGAAGCGGTCGGAGCTGGCGAGCGTGGGCCCGTCGAGCACCACGATGCGGCCCGTGTCCACGGTGGACATGACGTGGGCCGAGATGATGCGGTCCACGCCCTGCATCACGCCGGCGTCCACCATCTGCTGGGCGCCGCCGGGGTGCTGTTCCTCGGCATGCTGGAAGAAAAAGCGCACCTCGCCCGGCAACTGCCGGCGCAGCCCGGCCAGCAGCCGTGCGGCCCCGAGCAGCATGGAGGCATGGCCATCGTGCCCGCAGGCGTGCATGGCACCCGGCCGGGCCGAGGCATAGTCGCAGGTCTTCTGGTCGTGGATGGGCAGGGCGTCGATGTCGGCGCGGATCGCCAGCACCTTGCCGGGCAGGGCGCCGCGCAGCGTGGCCACCAGGCTGGTGGGCGTGGGGCGGTGGATGGCCAGGCCGTCGATCTGGCGCAGCTCGCGCTCCAGGAAATCGGCCGTGTCGATCTCCTGGAACGACAGCTCGGCGTGGCGGTGCATGTGGCGGCGCCAGGCCACGACCTGCTCGTGCTGGGCGCGCGCCTGTTCGGTGATGGTGTCGATGAGCAACTGGGTGGTCATGGCGCGGCTCACTCCATCTCGATCTTGCGGGCCTGCACCACCTTGCGCACGCGCTCCAGGCTGGTGGCTATCAGGGCGCCGAACTGCTCGGGCGTGCCGGCGATGGACTCGGCGCCCAGCTCCTTCAGGCGGGCCTGCAGGGCGGGATCCTTGAGCGCATCGGCCGCGGCGGCGTTCAGCCTGGCCACGATGGCCGGCGGCGTCTTGGCAGGCGCCACCAGGCCGAACCAGGTGATGGCGATCTCGTTGAGGTCCGCATGGCCCAGCTCCTTGAAGGTGGGCACATGGGGCAGGGCGGGCAGGCGCTTGTCGGCCGCCACGACGAAGGGCACCAGCTTGCCGGCCTTGATGTAGGGCGCGGACGAGGGGTACTGGTCGCTCAAGAGCTGTGTCTCGCCACCCAGTGCGCCCGTGATCACCGGGCCCATGCCCTTGTAAGGCACGTGGCGCACCTGGATCTTGAGCTCGTCGTTCATGGCCTCGATGATCAGGTGGCCGATGGAGCCTGTGCCCGGCGAGCCGGCATTGAGCTGATCGGGCTTGCTGCGGGCCAGGGCCACCACGGCGGGCAGGCTGTCCACCTTGAGGCTGGGGTGGGCCGAGAACACCGAAGGGATGGAGGCGAGCGCCGTGATGGGCGCGAAGTCTTTGAGGGGGTCGGTGCGCGAGGCCTTGAGCAGTACGGGATTCACGGCCAGCGTGCTCACCGTGCCCACGCCGATGGTGTAGCCATCGGGTGCCGAGCGCGCCACGGCCTCGGCACCGATGGCGCCGCCCGCACCGGCGCGGTTGTCCACCACCACCGACTGGCCCAGCGACTTCTGCATGCGGTCGGCCACCAGGCGCGCCACGATGTCGGTGGAACCGCCGGGGGCAAAGGGCACGATCAGCTTCACGGGCTTGTCGGGGTAGGCCTGGGCGAACGCGGCAGGCATGGCGGTGCACAGGCTGGCGGCTGCAGCGGCCAGCAGCGTGGCACGTCGGGAGAGGAGGGTGTTCATGGTGAAAGCCGGGCTGTAGAAGATGCTGCGGCGGATTGTGCGGCTTGGCTATTGGGCTGACCAATAGAATTTAGGGGTTTTGTATTGGATGGGCTTATGGCAAAGGCTGCAACGGCAGTGACCGACCCCGGCGTAGTGTTCAACCGCCTGCTCGCGCGCGGGCGGCTGCGGCACCTGCAGCTGATCGCCGCCCTGGCCGATGCCGGCAGCGTGCAGCGCGCGGCGGTGGCGGTGGGCATGAGCCAGCCGGCCGCCACCCAGGCCCTGTCGGACCTGGAAGACCTGTTGCAGGCCCCGCTGTTCGAGCGCCACAACCGCGGCGTGCGGCCCACGCGCTTTGGCGAGGCGGTGGTGCCCGTGGCGCGCAATGTGCTGCAGGCCCTGCGCGCCACCACCGAAACCCTGTTGGCCCTGCAGGCCGGGGCCCAGGCCTTTTTGCGCCTGGGCTGCATTCCCGCGGCGGCCTCGGGCCTGCTGGCCCGCGCCCTGCCAGCGCTGCTGCAGGCGCAACCGGGGCTGCAGGTGGAACTGATCGAGGAGAACATGGTGCACCTGCTGCCCGAGCTGGCTGCAGGGCGGCTCGATGCCGTGGTCTGCCGCCGCCCGCAGGACGTACCCGCAGCCTGGCAGTTCGAGCTGCTGCAGGGCGATGCCCCCATGGTGGTGGTGGCGCCCGGCCACCCGCTGGCGGGCCAGCGCAGCGTGGCGCTGGGCCGGCTGGCGGGCCTGCCCTGGGTGCTGCCGCCCCGGGGCATGGGCGTGCGCGACTACTACGACCGCCTTTGGGCCGGCCGGGCAGAACGCCCGCAGCTCTACCCCATGGCCACCACGGCCCTTCCCGTGGTGCTGGAGGTCCTGCGCAGCACCGGTGCGGTGAGCCTCATGCCGCAAAGCATCGCGCAGGGCCTGGTGGACACGGGCCTGGCGGCCGCGCTGGCGGTGCGCCTGCCCGAGGCGCTGGAGTCCTCGCTGCAGGGCCTGGGCCTGCTGACCACGGGCCTGGCCGATGGGCCGGCCCTGGCGGCGCTGCGCAGCCGGCTGCGGTCGGCTTGAGCTATCGGTATCCCTAATGGGTCGGCCCACAAATTAATTGGGCAGCGATGGCTGCGCCAGCCATGATGGCGGCATGCCAGGGCGCAGTGAACGCCCGGCCGATCGACCACCCAGGAGACAAGAATGATGACCACCTTCCGCGCCAGGCGCATGGCTGCCCGCCTGGCTGCCTGCGCCGCCCTGTTCCTTGCTGCCACCGTGCCTGCCCAGGCCCAGCCGGCCGACTGGCCGAGCCGGCCCATCAAGATCATCGTGCCGGCCCCTGCGGGCGGTCCGTTCGACCGCACCATCCGCCCGCTGGCACAGCACCTGTCGCAGACGCTCAAGCAGCCCGTGGTGGTGGACAACCGGCCCAGCGCGGGCAACATCGTCGGCACGCAGGCCGGGGCCACGGCCGCGCCGGACGGCTACAGCGTCACCATGACCGGCATGCTCAACACCATTGCCCAGCACATGTACCCCGGCATTCCCTTCGACATCGTGAAGGACTTCGAGCATGTGGGCAGCATCGGTGCGGGCGCACAGTGGCTGGTGGTGCGCAGCGATGCAGGCATTGGCAGCTTCCAGGACCTGGTGCAACAGGCCAAGCGCGAGCCGGGCAAGATCAACTACGCGAGCTCGGGCGCGGGCAGCACCGGGCACCTGGTGATGGAGGTGCTGCAGCAGGCTGCCGGCCTGCAGCTCACGCACGTGCCCTACAAGGGCGGGGCGCCGGCGCTGCAGGACGTGCTGGCCGGCGTGGTCTCGGTCATCGTGATTCCGCCGAATGCCGCCCTCAGCAGCATCCAGAGCGGCAAGCTCAAGGTGCTGGCCGTCTCCAGCACCGAGCGCAGCCCGATAGCGCCGGCAGCGCCCACCTTCACGGAGCTGGGCTACCAGCAGCTGTCCATCAGCTCCTGGGTCGGCCTGTCCGTGCCCAAGGCCACGCCAGCGGCCATCGTGGCACGGCTGGCGGCGGCGCTGCAAGCGGCCGTCAAGGATCCGGCCATTGCCAGGCAGCTTGAATTCGAGGGCCTCACGCCCCTGGTGAACACCCCGCAGCAGTACACGCAACTGGTGCGCGACGACACCCAGCGCTGGGGCCAGCTGGTGCGCAGCCTGAACATCAAGGCCAACTGACGTTGCTGCTGCTTCTGCGCTTTTCCCCACCCATTCCAGAGGAACCGTTCCCATGCCTTTCGTGACCAGCCACGGCCGAGCCATCTACTACGAGCGCCATGGCGAGGGGCCGGCCATCGTGTTCTGCCACGGCGCCGGATCGAACGCCGCCACCTGGTGGCAGCAACTGCCCGTGTTCACCCAGGCCGGCTACAGCTGCGTGACGCTGGACATCCGCTGCTTCGGGCGTTCGGTCGCGCCGCTGGCCGAATTCACGCTCGAGAACTTCGTCGACGACGTGATCGCCATCGCCGACCAGGAGCAGATCGAGCGCTTTGCGCTTGCGGGCCAGTCGCTGGGCGGCATGGTCGGCCTGAAACTGGCGCTGACCCACCCGGGCCGCATGGCAGCCTTCGTGGCCTGCGACAGCTCGCTCGCCATCGACCATGCCGAGCTGATCGCCATCATCGGCCAGCGCCAGATCAGCCACCGCGCCGTCACCATCGAGCAGCGCTCCCTGGGCGCCTGGTTCCTCAAGAACCACCCCGACAAGGCAGCGCTTTACGCTCAGATCAACCACTTCAACCCCAGCGCGCATTCCATTCCCGCCGCAGAGTGGGGTGGCGCCATCACAGGCCTGCTGCAGCCGCAGCACCTGATCCCCATGGCGGCGCTGCAAACGCTGGCCTGCCCCACGCTGCTGCTGGTGGGCAGCGAAGACCCCATCGTGCCCGTGCGCGTGATGCAGGAGGTGCAGCAGTTGGTGGCGGGCAGCGAACTCGTGGTCGTGCCCGATGCGGGGCACTCGGCGTATTTCGAGAAGCCCGCCGAATTCAATGCCGCCGTGCTGGACTTTCTTGGGCGGCGGGCAGCGCACTGAGCGTGCGTCAGCAGTCGCGCTGTTCTTCGATCAGCACCTGCCGGATCCAGGCGGCAAGCGAGGGCCAGGTCTCGGTGGCTTCGCCGTCGTCGTGCGCCCAATAGACGACCTGGCCATCCGGGGCGACGCAGTAAAAATTGGCGTTGTCGGCACAGACCGGGACCAGGTCGCGGGGGACGCCCCAGGCACCCCAGGCGTTCTCGCACACCCGGGGAAGGAACCGGTGCGAGTCCGGCTTGGTCAGGACCACTGAGGCCAGGGCCCCATGGTTCACATCGCTGGCGCGCATCAGGAAGCGGCGCAGGTCCGGGTGGAAACGCAGGGCCATCTGGTCTTCCATCGCCGCCACTTCCTCCTCGGTGGGCAGGCGTGTCGGGATCGGTACCGCCTCATGGAGCTGGCGGTAGGCGTCGATGGCTGCGTCGAGTGCTGTGGCGGTCATGGTGGCCCGAGTATAGGCAGGCCATTTGCTGACAGGACCGCGCTACATGGGCTCGATCTGCGCCTTCTTCATCATGGCCTCGGTGAAGCCCATTTCCTTGGTGAAGGCGCGCCGGTAGGCCTCTGCGTCCAGGGGCGTGACGCTGCCGCCTTGCTCCTCCAGCGCCGCAATCACGGTGGGTTGGCGGATGGCCTTGTCGAAGGCGCTGCGCATGCGCGCCACGATGGGCTCGGGCGTGCCCGTGGGCACCGACACCCCGCCCCAGGACGTCAGCTCCACCCCGCGCACGCCCAGTTCCGCAAGGGTGGGCACCTGGGGCAGCTTGGGGTTGCGCCGCGTGCCCGCAATCGCCAGGGCGCGCAGCTTGCCGGCCTGGATGTTGCCGTAGGCCACCGAGAAGATGGGCGCACCAAAGGTGACCTGCTGGCCCATGACGGCGTTGACGATCTCGGACGCGCCCTTGTAGGGCACATGGGTGGCACGCACGTCCACCGCGCTCAGCAGCAGCTCCACCCCCAGGTGCGAGGGCGTGCCCACGCCGCCCGAGGCATAGTCGAGCTTGCCGGGGGCCGCGCGGGCCTTGGTGAGCAACTCGTCCAGCGTGCGGATGCCGGATTCCGAATGCACGATGACCACGATGTCCGCGCTGGTCAGGCCCATCACGTGCTGGAAGTCCTTGAGCGCATCGTAGCCCGGCGCCTTGTACATGTGCATGCTGGCGGCCATGGGCGCGCTGGAGTAGATCCAGGTGTAGCCATCGGGGCTCGACTTGGCCACCTGGCGCGCGCCCAGGTTGCCGCCCACACCGCCCCGGTTCTCGATCACCACGGGCTGGCCCAGCTCGCGCGAGACCGCATCCTGGAAGATGCGCGCCGTGGTGTCGGGCGCCGTGCCTGCGAGGAAGGGCACGACCCACTTGATGGGGCGCGAGGGCCAGGCGTCTGCCGCCAGTGCCTTGCCGGGCAGAAGCAGGGTGGATGGTGGGATGAGTGCGGCGGCCAGGCCGTGGCCAAGGAACTGCCGGCGTTGCAAAGGGCGTGCTGTCATGGTCTTTGTCTCCTGTCTTTATAGTGGAATCGGATCGGGCGCTCGAACACTCAGGCTTGGGGTGTCAGCAACTCCTTGGCAATGGTGTTGCGCTGGATCTCGCTCGTGCCCGTGAGCACGCGGTACATGCGCAGCATGCGGAACAGGAACTCCACGCGCCGGCCTTGCACGATGCCTTCGCCGCCATGGATCTGCACGGCCCGGTCGGCGATGCGAAACGCCGTCTCGGAGCAGAACAGCTTGGCCATCGAGGCCTCGGCCCGGGCCTGGCTGCCCGCGTCGATCTGGCGCGCCGTGCCCAGCATCAGCGCACGGGCCGCGCACAGCTCGGTCGCCATGTCGGCCAGCAGGTGCTGGATGGCCTGGAAGTCGCCGATGGCGCGGCCGAACTGGCGGCGCTGCAGCGCGTAGTCGCATGCATCGCGCAGGGCCACCTGGGCCAGGCCCAGCATGGCTGGGCAATGCAACAGCCGGTTCACAGTGATGCGCCCCAGCGCCAGCGCCAGGCCCCGGCCGGCCTCGCCGATCTGGTTGGCGGCCGGCACGCGGCAGCCCTCAAGCACGATGTCGCCGGTGGACGACTGGCCCGCCATGGTCTTGTAGCCCGTCTCCACGCGCACTCCGGGTGCCTTCAGGTCCACGAAGAAGGCCGTGACCTCGCGCTCGGCCGGGTCGCTGGCCGTGGAGGCCATCAGCACCGCGTAGTCGGCAAACGGCGAGCCCGAGATGAAGCGCTTGCGCCCGTCGATCACGAAGCTGTCGCCATCGCGCACCGCTCGGGTTTGCACGGCGCCGGCGTCCGATCCGGCCTCGGCCTCGGTCAGCGCAAAGCAGATGGCCTTGTCGGCCCGGGCCACGGGCGCGATGAACTGCTGCAGCTGGTAGGGCGTGGCCTGGCGCGCCAGTGCCCCCACGCGCGGCGGGCCGCTCAGTTCGCCGAACACATGGGGCGCAAAGGGCGAGCCGCTGGCATAGAGGGCCTCCTTGATGAGCACATGGTCCAGCACCGACAGGCCCAGCCCGCCCATGGCCGTGGGCAGGGTCATGCCGTAGAAGCCCAGTTCGTGCGAGCGCTTCCACACCTGCTGCAGCAGAGCGCGGTCGGCGCCCTGCTCATGGTCGGTGCCATGCTCGCGCGCCAGCGCGGCCAGCTCGCCGAACAGGAACTCGTTGATGCGGCCGATCAGCTCGGCGGCACGTTCCGAGCCTTCGAAGGGGATGTCGAACAGGGGCGCGGGGATGGTGTTGATGGAATCGGTTTTCATGTGTTTCGTCCTCGTGTTCAATTCACCATGCGAGATTGGCCGGTCCAGTAGCTGGCCTGGATCGCCTTGCGCATGACCTTGCCGTTGGGGTTCTTGGGCAGCGAGGGCACGAACTCGATGTGGCGCGGCCGCTTGAAGCCGCCCAGCAGCGGGGCGCAGAAGCGGGCGATGGCCTCGGCGTCCGCATGGCGGCCGGGCTTGAGCACCACGTGCGCGGCCACGGCCTCGCCCCATTTGTCGTCGGGAATCGCGAACACGCAGGCATCGGCCACGGCCTCATGCTGATAGAGCACGGCCTCCACCTCCGAGGGGTAGACATTGAAGCCGCCGCTGATCACCATGTCCTTCTTGCGGTCCACGATGTAGACATAGCCCTCGTCGTCGGCGCGCGCCAGGTCGCCGGTGTGGTAGCGGCCGTCCTTGAGCACCTCGGCCGTGAGTTCGGGCGCGCGCCAGTAGCCGGCGAACACGTCGGGCCCGCTGACCACGATCTCGCCGATCTCGCCCGGGGCCACGGGCTGGCCCTCGTCGTCCACGATCTCCACCAGCGATTCCAGGAAGGGCCGGCCGCACGAGGCCAGGCGCTCGGGCAGGGCAGCGCGGGCGAACAGGTGGTCTTCGACCGACAGGCCGCACACGCCCGAGGTGGTCTCACCGGCGCCGTAGCCCTGCGACAGCACGGGGCCGAACACGTCCATGGCGCGCAGGATGCGCGCGGGCGCCATGGGCGCCGCCCCGTAGCCCAGGCGCAGCAGGTCGGGCAGGGGGCGGTACTGGCCCTCCAGCTCGGCCAGCAGCATGTTGATCATGGTGGGCACCATGAAGGTGTGGGTCACGCGCTCGGCGCGCATCTCGGCGATGAAGCGGCCCGGCTCGAAGCCCGAGAACAGGCGGATGGTGACGCCGCTGCACAGCGCCGGCACGAGCTGCATGCCCGAGGCATGGGTGACCGGCCCCACCAGGCCCAGCAGGTGGCCGCTGCGCATGCCATCGGAGCGCATGAGGAACTTGCGCAACTGCGCCAGCCGGTTGCCGAAGGTCTGCATGGCCGCCTTGAGCACGCCCGACGAACCCGAGGTGTAGTGCAGCACGGCCACCTCATCGGCTGTGACGCGCTCGGCCGTGAAGGTATCGCTGGCAGCGGCCAGTGCGGCTTCGTACGAGCTGTCCGCCGGGCCGTCGAGCAGCAGCAGGCGCGGCATGGCGCCCGTGATGTGCGCGCGAAAGGACTCGGCGCGTTCGGCCGTGGTGACGATCACCGCGGCATCGCTGTTGGCGGTGATCGCGCCCACCTCGGCAGGCGACAGGCGGGCGTTGAACGGCGCCTTGATGAAGGCGCCCTTGTAGCAGGCCAGCTCGATCTCGACAATCTCGGTGCAGTTGGGCAGGTAGATGCCCACGCGGTCCCCGCGCACCAGGCCCATGCCGCGCAGGGCATTGGCCAGGCGGTTGGAGCGCTGCTCCAGCTCGGCATAGGTGAGGCTGCGCGTGGCGCTGGTGACGGCCAGTTGCCGGGCATGGGCCCGCGCGCTGCGCGAGACGAGTTCGCCGACGTTGGCAACAAAAGCGGCGCTCGGGCCGGGGCTGGGGGCGGGGTTTGGCATGTGTCTCCTGGTGTGCTCCATGTCCGTGGCGGCATGGCATGGGGGCACTGTTCCAGAAGATGGCCGGCTGCAGGAAATACTGTTTGTTGATGCCAGGCCATCAAAAAAATTGATGGCCTGTCTGGTGGGTCAGAACTGCAGCTCGGCCCGCCAGACGCCTTCGCGCACCAGCCGCGTGGTCTCCTGCCGCAGCGCGTCGATGACCACTTGCGTCACTGCATCCACCGGCCGGTCCGCCGGCGTGGCCAGGCTGTAGGTGCGCTGCAGCTGGGGGCGTACCACGCGGGCCACGATCCAGCCCTCGCGGTCCTGGTGCGGGCTGTCGGCGAGCGAGCAGGCAGGCGTGAAGGTGAAGCCCGCACCGCACTGGTAGAGCGAGCGGATCACGCGGGCCGAGTCGTGTTCGTGCACCACGTTCAAGGCCACGCCCAGGCTGGCGGCGGCTTCCTCCACGCTCTGGCGGATCGAAAAGCGCCGTGACTGCAGCACCAGAGGCAGTTGCGCCGCCTGGGCGAAGTCGATCTCGGGCAGGCCTTCGCCCTTGCGCCCCCGCGCGGCGGGGCGCAGCAATGGCGCTACCGTGCCGTCGGCGTCCCGGCCGCACGTGTAGATGGACTCGCGCACCAGCGGCGTGCAGCGCAGCCCGTCGATCTGCGGCGTGTCCACCAGAATGCCCACGTCGGCCCGGCGGTCCAGCATGGCCTTGCGCACCATCAGGCTCAGGTCGTCGAGCACGAACACGCGGATGCGCGGGTGGCTGCGCTTGAGTGCGGCCAAAACCGGCCCGAGCAGCAGAGAAGCCAGCAGAAAGGGCGCCGCCACCGTCACCGAGCCCTCGGGCCCCTGCGGCAGGCGCTGGATGCGTTCGCGCACGGCCTCGGCGTCCGAGAGCAGGCGGCGCGCGTCCTCGTACAGCTGCATGCCGGCCGGTGTGGGGGTCACGCCCGCATGCGAGCGGTCGAACAGCAGCGTGCCCAGCTCGGCTTCGAGCTTCTTGATCTGCGCGGTCAGCGCCGGCTGGGCCACGTACAGCGACCCTGCGGCGCGCGACAGGCTGCCCGCTTCGAGCACGGCGATGAAGTAGCGAAGGGTGCGCAGGTCCATGGCACGACTCTACCCGGTGGCTGGATCGGTATGCGCCCACCGAGTTTGCAAACGCGGATTTCTTCGTTGGCAGGCGCTGGCCGGCTCCCCATGATGGGCGCAGTCCCCCATTCCACCTTCTCAGGAGCCCGCTATGCCCGTCCAGTTCATCGGCATGATCCAGCCGCACGAAGTCTCTGAAACCATTGCCCGCAAGGGCCCGGCCGTGGATTCCGCCTATGTGCGCGTGTTCGCCCAGGCGCATGAGCATGCGGGCTTCGACCGCATCCTGGTGCCGGCCAGCTCGTCGAGTCCGGACACGTTGCTCACCGTGGCCTACGCCGCCTCGGTCACCGAGAAGATCGGCTTTCTGCTGGCCCACCGCCCGGGCTTCGTGGCGCCCACGCTGGCCGCGCGCCAGCTGGCCACGCTGGACCACTACACCGGCGGCCGCCTGGCGGTGCACTACATCAGCGGTGGCTCCGACGAGGACCAGCAGCGCGACGGCGACTTCCTCGACCACGACCAGCGCTATGCGCGCACCGACGAATACCTGGAGCTGCTGCGCCGCGTCTGGACGGCCGACAAGCCCTTCGACCACGAAGGCGCCCACTACCGTGCCAAGGGCGTGTGGTCCGAGGTCAAGCCGCTGCAGCAGCCCTTTGTGCCCATCTACTTTGGCGGTGCCTCGGCGCCCGCGCTGCAGGTGGCCGGCAAGCATGCCGATGTGTACGCCCTGTGGGGCGAGTCGCTGGCCCAGGCCGGCGACCTGGTGCGCCGCGTGCGCGCCGAGGCCACGCTGCACGGGCGCGAGGTGCAGTTCAGCATCTCCTTCCGCCCCATCCTGGGTAAGACCGAGGAGGAGGCCTGGGCCCGTGCCGACCAGATCCTCGAAGACACGCGCCGCCTGCGCGTGCAGCAGGGCTATTCGCGCGGCATCGGCCCGCAGCAGAGCGAAGGGGCCCAGCGCCTGCTGGCCGACGCCGCCAAGGGCGACCGCGTGGACGAGCGCCTGTGGACCGCCATCGCGCGCGAGATCGGCGGGCGCTCCAACTCCACCTCGCTGGTGGGCACGCCCGAGCAGGTGGCCGATGCACTGCTGAAATACTATGACCTGGGCATCACCACCTTCCTGATCCGCGGCTTCGACCCGCTGGTCGACGTGATCGACTACGGCCGCGAGCTGCTGCCCCTGGTGCGCGCCAAGGTGGCCGAGCGCGACCGGCAGGCCGCTGGCCAGGTGGCGTTGAAAGTCGCCTGACCCCTTCGGACCCGTGCCTCTGCGGCGCGCACTCCTTGCGGGGTGCGCGCCGTGGCATTTGGCGATCAGGCGGGGGAGGGCGCAGCACCCCGGGCACCGATGGCGCTGCCGAAGCTGCGGTCCCACAGCGGCGCCACCTGGGCCGGGCCGTCGAGCACGCCCAGCTGCAAAAAGGTGTCGGCCACGGCCTGGTGGCCCTTGACCACGCTGTCGTCCACGGCGCGCAGGTCGTAGTCGGTGCTGCGGTTGTTCCACAGCTCGATCAGGTCGCCCACGGGCACGCGGGTCTCCTCGGACTGGGCGCGTGCATAGGCCAGGTAGTTGCCATTGGCCCAGAGGTAGGCGCGGCGCAGGCGCTGCAGGTAGTCGCTGATGGCCGCTTGCTTGGGCGGGTCCTGGATGGACTTGGGGTTGGCATAGATGGGAAAGTTGCCCGAGAGGTAGCCATCGCCCGTCTTGAGCACGCGCGCGCCATAGCGCAGGCGCGCCAGTTGGCCGTTGTAGCCGTAGATGGCCCAGGCATCGAGGTCGCCGCGGTCAAAGGCCGACAGGCCGTCGGCCGGCGTGAGGTTCACTGCGTTGATGTCGGCAAACGACAGCCCGGCCTCGGCCAGCTGCCGGCTCAGGTAGTAGTGCGAGGTGGTGGCGCGCACATAGCCCACGCGCTTGCCTTTCAAGTCCGCGATGCGCTGGATGGGAGCCTCCTTGCGCGCCAGCGTGACCTGGTTGTTCAGGTCCTCGCGCACCACGGCGATGAAGCGCACCTGCGCCTTCTGGCGCGCGGCGAACAGCGCAGGGATCTCGCTGCCCGAGCCCAGGTCCAGCGCATCGCCGTTGATGGCCTCGATGTGCAGCACGCCGTTGTTGAGCTCGCGCCACTCGATGCGGTAGGGCGTCTGGCCCTGGCCGCTGGCGGCAATGAGGGGGCGCCACAGGCCCTTGTAGGTGCCGATGCGCAGGGTGACCTTGGACAGATCGGCGGCGCTGGTGGCCAGTGCCGGCGCGCCCAGCGTGGCCAGGGTGGCGGCGCCCAGGCCAGCGCGCAGCAGGCTGCGGCGGTGGTGGAATAGGGGGGATGGCATGGGGGATGGTCCTTTCGTCGTATGGGCAAAAGCCGCAAGCGTCGCCCAGCAGGTGCGCCGGCCCAACGACCATTGCGTAGCATCGATATGCGGAAATCGGCGCGCTGCAGGGCGGGCCCGCGCTTCATGCCAAAACCGAATGTGCACGCGCGCTTTTCTTCGTTGGCGGTGCCTGGGGCGGCCTTTAAGGTGGGCAGCACATTTCCCCCGACCCAAGGCTCCCCCCATGTCTTCCCCTGCCACGCTGCTGCAATCGCCGAACCTCCCCGCCCGCAACCCCTTGCCCCAGCGCAAGGACTGGTTCGACCCGCCGGCTGCGCGCCCCACGCTGGAGGCCGAGCGCCGCCACCGGCAGGAGAACCTGGCCGTGGCTTTTCGCCTGTTTGCCCAGCATGGCTTCGACCATGGCCTGGCGGGGCATATCACCGCGCGCGACCCGGAGTGGAGCGACCACTTCTGGGTCAATCCGCTGGGCCTGCATTTTTCGCAGATCAAGGTGTCAGACCTGCTGCTCGTCAACTCCCAGGGCGAGATCGTGGTCGGCAAAGGCCCGCTGAACCGCGCGGCCTTTGCCATCCACGCGGCGCTGCACGAGACGCGGCCCGACATCGTGGCCGCCGCGCACACGCATTCGACCTATGGCAAGGCCTGGTCGGCGCTGGGCCGCCGGCTCGACCCGTTGACGCAGGACTCGTGCATCTTCTACGAGGACCATGCCCTGTTCGACGACTTCACGGGCGTGGTGCTCGAGACCGACGAAGGCTTTCGCATCGGCCAGGCCCTGGGCCACAAGAAGGCCGTGATCCTGCAGAACCACGGCATCCTGACGGCCGGCCCCTCGGTGGAGGCGGCTGCCTGGTGGTACATCGCGCTCGAGAACGCCTGCCACACCCAGCTGCTGGCCGAGGCCGCGGGCGTGCCCCGGCCCATCCGCCCCGAGGTGGCGCGCCACACGCATTCGCAGATCGGCGGGCCGGGCGGGGCGCATTTCACTTTCAGGAGCCTGTTCGACATCGTGGTGCGCGAACACCCCGAGGTGCTGCAATGAACGCGCCGCTCACCGCAGGCCAGCTGGCCCGCACCCTGGCCGTGGAGTTCGGCGCGCGCGCTGCCGCGCACGACCGCGAGGGCAGTTTTCCGCACCGCAACTTCACCGAGCTGCAGCAGGCCGGCCTGCTGTCGCTGGCCGGCGCACGCCACCTGGGCGGGCAGGGGGCCTCTCTGGGGCAACTGGCCGAGGTGGTCGGTGCCGTGGGGCAGGGCTGCCCGGCCACGGCGCTGGTGCTGACCATGCAGTACATGCAGCAGCGCGCCATGGGCCGCGCCGGCTCTCCCTGGCCCGAGGCGCTGGCGCGCCAACTGGTGCAGGAGTCGGTGCGCGAGGTCTCGCTGGCCAATGCCTTGCGTGTGGAACCGGAACTGGGCTCACCCGGGCGCGGCGGGCTGCCGGCCACCGTGGCGCGGCGTGTGGGGGAGGGCTGGCGCATCAGCGGCCACAAGATCTACTCGACCGGCGCGCCCATTCTGCGCTGGTATGTGGTCTGGGCCCGCACCGACGAGGAGGTGCCGCGCACCGGCGCCTTTCTGGTCCGCGCGGGGGCGCCGGGCATCCGCATCGAGCCCACCTGGGACCACCTGGGCCTGCGCGCCAGTGGCAGCCACGACGTGCATTTCGACGGCGTGCCCGTGCCCGCCCACCATGCACTGGAACTGCGCCTGCCGCAGGACTGGGCGCGCGGTGACGCGCTGGCGCAGGCCGAGATGGTGGTCCTGCTGGGCAGTCTTTATACCGGTGTGGCGCGGGCTGCGCGTGAATGGCTGCTCGAGTTTCTGCGCACGCGCATCCCTACCAGCCTGGGCGCGCCGCTGGCCAGCCTGCCCCGCGTGCAGGAGGCCGTGGGCACGCTCGAAGGGCTGCTGCTCACCAATGATCGCCTGCTGCGCGGCCTGGCGTCCGACGTGGATGCCGGTGTTCCGGTGCCGTCGGTCGACAGCGGCCTTGTCAAGTCCACCGCCACCCACAACGCCGTGCAGGCGGTGGAAGTGGCGCTGTCGCTCACCAGCAACCACGGCCTGGCCCGGCGCAACCCGCTGGAGCGCCACCTGCGCGACGTGCTGTGCGGCCGCATCCATACGCCGCAGGACGACAGCGTGCATGTGGCGGCCGGCAAGGCGGCCCTGGGGCAGGGGGCGGCCGCATGAGTGCCGTGCTTGCGCCCCGGCCCACGGTGGTGCTCAACCAGACCGGCGAGACCGCAGATGCGCTGCTGGCCTCGGCTGCGCTGCCGGTCGAACTGGCTGCCGACCCCGTGGCACCGCCTTGGACGCGGGCTGGCGAGGTGGACGTGTTGTTTACCGGCCCGCGCAACGGCTGGCGCGATGCGCCGGCCCAAGCGCCCGCGGGCTGGCCCGGCCGGCTGCAGTGGGTGCACCTGGCATCGGCCGGCATCGATTTCTTTCCGCCCTGGCTGCTCGACGTGCCGCTGGTGACCTGCTCGCGCGGCGTGGCCGCTGTGCCGATTGCCGAATACGTGCTGGCGGCGGTCCTCACCCACGAAAAGCACTGGGACACGCTGCAGGTGGACGGCGCCAGGCGCTGGCGCGACACCTTCCAGCGCGTGGACCGGCAGCCAACGGGTTCCCTGCGCGGCCGCGCGCTGGGCATTGCCGGCTACGGCGCCATCGGGCGCGAGGTGGCGCGGCTGGGGCAGGCCTTCGGCATGCAGGTCACGGTGCTGCGGCGCGGGGGTGTGCCGGTTGATGGGGTACCGTCGGCCGCTTCCATCGAGGAACTGCTGGCCGCATCGGACCACCTGGTGCTGGCCCTGCCGATCACGCCCGAGACGCAGCACCTGGTCAACGCCGCCACCCTGGCCCATGCGCGGCCCGGCCTGCACCTGGTGAACGTCGCGCGCGGTGCGCTGGTGGACCAGCAGGCCTTGTTGCACGCGCTCGACGAGGGGCACCTGTCGGGCGCGACCCTCGATGTGACCGACCCGGAGCCATTGCCCGAAGGGCACCGCCTGTACCGCCACCCGCGCGTGCGGCTCACGCCCCATGTGTCCTGGGCCGTGCAGGATGCGGGCGAGGCCACGGCGCGCAAGTTCGTCGCCAATCTGTCGCGTTTTCTTGCAGGCGAGTTGCTGGAAGATGTGGTGGACCGGGCGCGCGGCTACTGAGAAAAGCGCATATGCATGGGTGCAAGCCTTCGTTGGCCGGGCGCGCCCTGGGTGCTGCAATCGTGGCAGTTCCAACCGATTGACGCCCTGCTGCGTCCCCAGACCACCATGCTGCGCCGCCAATTCCACCATCTGCTCACCGCTTCCGTCGCCGCCAGTTCCTTTCTGTCGCCGGTGCTCACCCATGCCCAGTCGCGCGTGCTGTTGCGCGCGGGCGACCAGAAGGGCGGCCTGCAGGCCCTGCTCGATGCCGCGGGTGAACTCAAGAACCTGCCCTACGACATCAAGTGGAGCGAGTTCCCGGCTGCGGCGCCACTGGCCGAGGCACTGAACGCCAATGCCGTGGACTTCGGCCCCATCGGCGATGCGCCGCTGCTGTTCACCCTGGCCGCGGGCAGCCGCGTCAAGGCCTTTGCCGTGAGCCGTTCCGATGCCTATGGCACGGCGGTGCTGGTGGCGCCCAACTCGCCGCTCAAGACGGCGGCCGACCTCAAGGGAAAGAGCATTGCCACCAACCGCGGCTCTATCGGCCATTTCGTCACCTTGAAGGCGCTGGAGTCCGCGGGCCTCAAGGCCGAGGACGTGCAACTGCGCTTCATCCCCCCGGCCGATGCGAAACTGGCCCTGACCCAGGGCTCGGTGGACGCCTGGGCCACCTGGGAGCCCTATACCGCGCTGGCCGAGACCAGCGGCCATGCGCGCGTGCTGGTCAATGGCCGCGGCCTGTGGACCGGGCTGAGCTACCTGGCCGCCACCGATGCGGCCCTGGCCGAGAAGGCCACCGTGCTGCAGGACTTCAAGGAGCGCGTGGAGCGCGCGCAGGTCTGGTCGTACAAGAACGCCAAGCCCTTCGGCCAGTCGCTGGCGCGCATCATCGGTATCCCGGCCGATGCCGCACAGCTGCAGTTCGAGCGCCGCGCCACGCGCTGGCAGGACATCGATGCCCAGGTGATCGCCGACCAGCAGCGCACAGCCGATTTCTACCTGGCGGCCGGCCTCATCAAGCAGCGGCTGGATGTGCGCGCGACATTCGATACCCGGTTCAATACCGGAAAAGCCTGACGGGGGCGGACCGGCGGCGCCAGGGCATTCGGCCCGCCGCCAGCAGCCTTGCGCGCTGCGCCGCACAATCGGCGCCTATGAATTCTTCTTCGACGATGCTGCGCCTGATCAGCGTGGCGGGCTTTGCCAGCATGGCCTCCATGCGCATCTGCGACCCCATGCTGGTTGCCTTGTCCCGCGAATTCCAGGTCACCACGGGCGATGCCTCGGCCGTGATCGCCGCCTTTGCTGTGGCCTATGGCGTGCTGCAGCTGTTCTACGGCCCGCTGGGCGACCGCTTTGGCAAGGTGCGCGTGATCATCAGTGCCACGTTTGCCTGCGCCGTGTTCAGCGCCGTCACGGCGCTGGCGCCCACGCTGCCGATGCTGGTGGCTTCGCGCGCCTTCATGGGCGCGGCGGCGGCCGGCATCATCCCGCTGTCCATGGCCTGGATCGGCGACAGCGTGGCCTATGAGCAGCGCCAGGAAACGCTGGCCCGGCTCATGGTGGCCACGGTATCGGGGATGATGGCCGGCCAGTGGTTCGGTGGCTTCGCCGTGGAGGTGCTGGGCTGGCGCCTGGCGTTTGCGGTGTTGTCCTTGTTGTTCCTTAGCGCCGCCACCATGCTGTTGCGCCAGGTGCGCCTGACAGCGGCGCGTGCGGTCGCATCCGGTGAAGGTGTGGCAGAAGAGCCCGCGCCATTCTCGCTGCAGGCCTACCTGGCCACCACCAAGCGCCTGCTGAGCATGCCGCGCGTGCGCTGGGTGCTGGCCATCGTGGCGGTGGAGGGGGCCCTGGGTTTTGGCACCATGGCCTTCGTGCCGGCGCGCATGGTCGATGGCTTTGGCCTGTCCCCATCGGCGGCGGGCGGGGTGATGGTGCTGTATGGCGTGGGCGGGCTGGTCTACAGCCTCATGGCGCGCCGCTGGCTGGCCATGCTGGGCGAAAAGGGCCTGGCCTTGCTGGGCTCCGTGATGATCGGCGGGGGCCTGCTGCTGCTGGCCTGGGCGCCGCTGGTACCGCTGGCGGTGCTGGGCTGCTTCTCTGCCGGCCTGGGCTTTTACATGCTGCACAACACCTTGCAGGTGCAGGCCACGCAGATGGCGCCCGAGGCGCGCGGTACGGCCGTGACACTGTTCGCCTGCCTGCTGTTCCTGGGGCAGTCGCTCGGAGTTCTGGCCGTTGCGGCCAGTGTGGACCGCGGGTGGATCGCGCAGGTGTTCTCGATCGCCGCCGTGTGCGTGGTGGTGCTGGGTGTGCTGGTCTCACGCAGGGTGAATGCGCGGGTTTTACAGGGCAAGACCGCCTGATTTCAGCGTCTAAATAACCAAACTGTCTTATTACCCAATTTTTTGATAGTTTGTTTCTTTATGTTGCAATAGTACATTCCCTTATCCTTTTCATCCAGGGCCGGACCGGCGCCACAGGCGGGCGCACGGCGGCCTTTTTGCATTTCATGATCGACTTACGGGGTATCACCCAGATTTACCCGGGCCCACAAGGCCCGGTGGAGGCCCTCAAGGGCATCGACCTGCACATCCAGACGGGCGAGGTCTTCGGCATCATCGGCAGGAGCGGCGCGGGCAAGAGCTCGCTGGTGCGCGTCATCAACCTGCTCAACCGGCCCACGCAGGGCGAGGTCATCGTCAATGGCCGCGACCTCACCAAGCTCAATGATGCGCAACTGCGCGAAGCGCGGCGCGACATCGGCATGGTGTTCCAGCACTTCAACCTGCTGTCCTCGCGCACGGTGTTCGACAACGCGGCCCTGCCGCTGGAGCTGGCGGGCATGGACAAGGCCGCCATCCGCGAGCGCGTGAACCCGCTCCTGGAACTGGTGGGCCTGTCGGCCCTGGCCAACCGCTACCCGGCGCAGATCAGCGGCGGGCAAAAGCAGCGCGTGGGCATTGCGCGTGCGCTGGCCAGCCGCCCCAAGGTGCTGCTCTCCGACGAGGCCACCTCGGCGCTGGACCCCGAGACCACGCGCTCCATCCTCGACCTGCTGCGCCAGGTGAACCGGGAGCTGGGCCTCACCGTGGTGCTCATCACCCACCAGATGCAGGTCATCAAGCAGATCGCCGACCGCGTGGCCGTGATCGAGGCCGGCCGCATCGTGGAGCAGGGCCGCGTGCTCGACGTGTTCACGCGTCCCGAGCAGGCCATCACCAAGAGCCTGATCGACGAGATCCTGCCGCAGGAGCTGCCCGCCAGCGTGCTCGACCACGTGCGCAAGCTCACCGGCCAACTGGCCACCACGGCACCCGGCAACGCCGGCCGCCTGCTGCGCCTGTCGTACTCGGGCGACAGCGCCTACCAGCCCATTTTGTCGCAGCTGATCCGCGAGTTCGGCGTGGACATGAGCATCCTGCACGGCCAGGTCGACGAGATCCAGGACGAGACCTTCGGCTCGCTGGCCGTGTACGCCAGCGGCGAGCCCGCGCGCCTGCGCGGTGCCGTGGAGCACCTGCGCGCCGGTGGCGTCGCGGTCGAAGAAGTCATGATCGAAACCTGAGGGGGCAAAAGCAATGTTCGACCATTTCACTCCGGCCATGCTGGAACTCTTTGCTTCGTCCCTGTGGGAGACGCTCATCATGGTGGGCATCTCGGGCATCGTCGGCGGCCTCATCGGCGTGCCGCTGGGGGTGTTCCTGCGCCTCACCGACCATGGCGGCGTGCTGCAGAACGGCCCCGTCAACAAGCTTGTGGGCTGGCTGGTGAATGCGGTGCGCTCCACGCCCTTCATCATCCTGCTGGTGGCCATCATCCCGTTCACGCGCTTCATCACGGGCTCGTCCATCGGCACGGCGGCGGCCGTGGTGCCGCTGACCATTGCCGCAGCCCCTTTTGTGGCGCGGTTGGTGGAGGCAGCGTTGCGCGAGGTGGACCATGGGCTGGTCGAGGCCGCCCAGGCCATGGGGGCTACGACCAGCCAGATCGTCTGGAAGGTTCTGCTGCCCGAAGCCTTGCCGGGCATCGTTGCTGGGTTGACCATCACCTTTGTCAGCCTGACTGGCTACTCTGCCATGGCGGGGGCCATTGGTGGTGGTGGGCTGGGTGATCTGGGGATTCGGTATGGGTACCAGCGGTTCTTGCCGGAGATCATGCTGGCTGTGGTGCTGGTGTTGATTTTCTTTGTGCAGGCGGTGCAGAGTCTCGGGGATTGGGCTGTGCGTCGGCTGAGCCATCGCTAGTCTCTGTGATGGTTGCTGCATGCCTTGATTGAGGGCGGGAGCCGGGGTGTGCGCCCGGCGGCGCACCTACTTTCTTTTTGCGCATGTATAGACCGGGGACATGGTGAACAGGTGTGCGAGGACATGGTGAACACTTTGGGCG
>NZ_JACHLK010000008.1 GCF_014207955.1 Acidovorax soli | reverse complement strand
ACCCAGATCATCCCAACAAGGACCTCCGTGCAGCGAAGCCCTCGACTATAGCACTGTTTTGAGGGGCCGCGCAAGAAGTGGGAAGAAAAGTGAGAGCGGCGACAGCACGCACTGCATCCGGACCATCCCCAAAGGGGCCCTCTCTATATACAGAGAACAACGCAGAGCAGTGCATCGCAGCAGGCACGGCCAAGCCTCCCCGGGGAGCCAGGCCACCTGGCGTAGGGCCCCAGGGGGGGGCCACCACAGGGTGCCTCAGCCCCTCGACACCTGCAAAGTGCGCGGGCCCTCGATAATCCTCCCCCTATGGCACTTATCACTCTACTGGACGCCCAACTCGCATTCGGGCATGTTGCACTGCTGGACCATGCCGGCTTTTCCCTGGAAACCGGCGAGCGCGTGGGCCTGATCGGGCGCAACGGCGCCGGCAAGTCCTCGCTGCTCAAGATCCTGGGCGGCATGGCCAAGCCCGATGACGGGTCACTGCAGGCGCAGCAGGGCATCCGCATCGCCTTTGTGGCGCAGGAGCCTGCGCTGGACCCCGATGCAACGATCTTCAAGGCCGCCTCGGAAGGCCTGCAGGCCGTGATCGCCTTGCGCGACCAGTACCTGTCGGGCGCCGAGGGCCTGGACCTCGATGCCCTGCAGTCGCAGATCGAGGCCTATGACGCCTGGAACTGGGAGCAGCGCGTGGAAGAAACCCTGCAGCGCCTGCACCTGGATCCTGAGGCCATCGTGGGCAAGCTCTCGGGCGGAACGAAGAAGCGCGTCGCACTGGCCCAGGCCCTGGTGGCGCGCCCTGATGTGCTGCTGCTCGACGAGCCGACCAACCACCTGGACCTCGATTCCATCGAGTGGCTGGAGGACCTGCTGATCGACTTCCCGGGCAGCGTGGTCACCATCACCCACGACCGGGCCTTCCTGGACCGCATCGCCACGCGCATCGTGGAGCTGGACCGCGGCCAGCTGCGCTCCTACCCCGGCAACTTCGCGCAGTACCAGATCCAGAAGGAGGAGCAGCTGGCGCAGGAAGCCGTGATTGCGGCCAAGGCCGACAAGCTGCTGGCGCAGGAGGAGATCTGGATCCGCAAGGGCGTGGAAGCCCGGCGCACGCGCAGCCAGAGCCGCATCACGCGCCTGGAGCACCTGCGCGCCCGGCGCGAGGCGCGCCGTGACGTGGTGGGCAGCGTGCGCATGGACGTGGCCACGGGCAGCGGCAATGGCTACCAGGGCAAGATCGTGGCCGAGCTCACCCAGGTGGGCAAGTCGTTCGGCGACAAGACCATCGTGCACAACTTCACGGGCACCATTCTGCGCGGCGACAAGGTGGGCCTGATCGGGCCCAACGGCGCGGGCAAGACCACGTTGCTCAAGATGATCCTGGGCGAGCTGGCACCGGACACGGGCACCATCCGCCAGGGCGCCAATCTGCAGGTGGCCTACTTCGACCAGATGCGCCATGCGGTGAACCTGGACGCCACGCTGGAGGACTTCATCAGCCCCGGCAGCGAGTGGATCGAGATCGGCAACCAGCGCAAGCACGTCAAGAGCTACCTGAGCGACTTCCTGTTCTCTCCGGCACGTGCGCACTCGCCCGTGCGTTCGCTCTCGGGCGGCGAGCGCAACCGCTTGCTGCTGGCGCGCCTGTTCGCGCGGCCGGCCAATGTGCTGGTGCTCGACGAGCCCACCAACGACCTGGACATCGACACCCTGGACCTGCTCGAGGAACTGCTGGAGAACTACGAAGGCACGGTGTTCCTCGTGAGCCATGACCGCACCTTCCTGGACAACGTGGTGACCAGCACCATCGCCTTCGAGGGCAATGGCCTGTGGCGCGAATACGAGGGCGGCGTGCAGGACTGGCTGCTGCAATCGCGCCGCAGCCGCGCCGCAGCCGCTGCGGCGGCCGCGAATGCCAAGCCCGTGGCCTCGGCCAAGGAGGCCGCAGCGCCTGCGCCAGCACCGGCAGCGCCGTCCAAGACCGAGCAGACCACACGCAAGAAGCTGTCGTACAAGGAACAGCGCGAACTTGAGGCCCTGCCCGAGCGCATCGACGCCCTGGAAAAGGAACAGGCGGAACTGCAGGCCCTGCTGGCCGATGGCAGCCTCTACGCCACCGATGGCGCCCGTGCGGCCCAGCTCGCGGCCCGCTCTGCCGAGATCGACGAGGAGCTGATGGCTGCCCTGGAGCGCTGGACGGCGCTGTCGGCCTGACCCCACGGCGAAGCGGGAGGCCGCGTTGGTGTGCCTGGGGTGCGACCAGCCCAAAGGCATGCCCTGAAACCAGCGCCACCGTGGAACTGGCTTTGCCAGGCCACGGGTGGCGTCCCCCTGGGGGGATGGCGCCGAAGGCGACTCAGGGGGGTTAGATTCTGTGGTGCAGGCGATCGGTCGCGCCGCGCAGGCGCGCGACCAGGGCCGGGGCGATCTGGCCCAGCGGCAGCACCTCATCCGATGCGCCATGGGCAATGGCTTCGCGCGGCATGCCGAAGACGATGCAGGTCGCCTCGTCCTGCACGTAGTTGTAGCTGCCGGCGTCCTTCATCTCGCGCATGGCAGCGGCGCCGTCGTTGCCCATGCCCGTGAGCATGATGCCGAAGGCATTGCGCCCAACCACGGCGGCACAGGATTTGAACAGCACCTCCACCGAAGGCTTGTGGCGATTGACCGGCGGGCCATCGTCCACCACGGCCACGTAATTGGCACCGCTGCGCGCCACATGGAACTGCGTGCCGCCCGGTGCGATGTAGGCGTGGCCGGGCAGGATGCGTTCGCCGTTCACGGCTTCCTTCACCGTGATCTGGCACAGGCCGTTGAGCCGTGCCGCGAAGCTGGTGGTGAAGCCTGGTGGCATGTGCTGGGTGATCACGATGCCCGGCGAGTCGGCGGGCATGTGCACCAGCACCTCCTTGATGGCCTCGGTACCGCCCGTGGAGGCACCGATGCAGATCAGCTTTTCGGTGGACAGGCGGCCCAGCAGCGTGGTGGGGGCCGCCGGTGCCGCCGCACCCGCACCGGACGCATGTGGCGCAGATGCCGCGGCCTCGCGCGGCGCGGCGCGGCGCACCTGGGCCACGGCCGCCACGCGGATCTTGTCCACGATCTGGCTGGCCAGGTCATTGAGGCCGCTGGCCAGGCCCACCCGGGGCTTGGCCACGAAGTCGATGGCACCGAGCTCCAGGGCCTTCATGGTCACCTCGGCCCCGCGCTCGGTCAGCGTGGAGATCATCACCACCGGCATGGGCCGCAGGCGCATCAGGCGGCCGAGGAAGTCGATGCCGTCCATGCGCGGCATTTCGACGTCGAGCGTGATCACGTCCGGGTTCATTTCCCGGATCATTTCGCGCGCCACCAAGGGGTCGTTGGCTGTGCCGATGCACTCCATGTCCCGCTGCCGGTTGATGATCTCCGACAGCAGACTGCGGACCAGCGCCGAATCGTCCACCACGATCACCCGGATTTTCCTGCTCATTGTTCGCTCAGGCTTTCTTCGTCTTCATCAGTCAATCAAAACAGATCCACAGAGCCACCCGAAGTGCTCTTGGCCACCGTCGCGGCATTCCCACGCACTTCCTCCAGGGTCTCGGGATGGGCATGGGCCAGACGCTTGACCATGGCCTTGCCCGTGACCGGGAAAAACACCACCTTGCGGGGATAGATGTCCAGCACGTCCTCCGAGACGATGGGGATGCGCTCCGTGTGCAGGTAGTTGAGCACGAAGGTGGTGTTGCGTTCACCCACATTCATGGTGGTGAAATTGTGCATCACCTGCGCCCCGCCAAAGATCTTGGCCTGCATGGTTTCGCGCCGCGCGCCCAGCTTGAGCATCTCGTTGATGAGCAATTCCATGGCGTACGAGCCATAACGGCCCGAGGCATCGGCCAGGTCGCCATCGGGCAGCATGAAGTGGTTCATGCCACCGACATGGGCCCGGCTGTCCCACAGGCAGGCGGCAATGCACGAGCCCAGCACCGTCATGATGACCATGCTTTCATCGGCCACGAAATACTCGCCGGGCAGCACCTTCACGGCGTTGTGCTGGAAGTGGTGGTCCAGGTAGAAGAAGGAGGCCTCGCCGGGCTTTCTGGAACGGGCCTTGAGCTCGCTGAGCGAGGACTCGCGCGGTGCCGTGCTGGAGGCATAGATGTCCGCGCTCAGCGGTGCGATGCGTGGCGCCCGTCGGCGCTCCGGCGCTCCCGATGCGGCAGCTGCGGCACCGGGCGTGAAGGTGTTGGGCGTGGGGCCGGATTGGTAATTGGTCATGGGAGCTGTCTGGAACAAGTTCCTATGGGTGAACTGGGGAGCGGATCACCGGCGTTCATAGACCGTCTTGCCACGCAGGGTGAACAGATCGCGCGACTCGCTGAAATTCTCCGCATGCCCCACGAACAGCATGCCACCGGGCTTGAGCACGCGGTGGATGCGCTCCAGCACCTTGCGCTGGGTGGGTGCATCGAAGTAGATCATCACGTTGCGGCAGAACACCACGTCAAACGGGTCCTTGAACGGCCAGTCGTCGCGGATCAGGTTCACGCTCATGAATTCGATGGCCCGGCGCAGCTCGGGCTTGGCCCGCACCATGCCATCGTTGCCACCCTTGCCCTTCAGGAAGAACTTCTGCAGGCGCTCGGGCCCCAGCCCCTTGAGGTTGTCGAGCCGGTAGACCCCCTGGGCCGCCGTGGCCAGCACCTTGGAGTCGATGTCGCTGGCCGTGAGCTTGAAGGAGGCATTGGCCCCCAGCGCCTCGAAGGCCGTCATGACGATGGAATAAGGCTCTTCACCCGTGGAGGCCGCGTTGCACCACACCTTCCAGGGCGTGTTGGCCGGCTTGCTGCGCAGCAGCGTGGCGAAGATCTCGAAGTGGTGCTGCTCGCGGAAGAAGGCCGTGAGGTTGGTCGTGAGGGCGTTGATGAACTCCTGCCACTCGGGACCGTCGTGCTTTTCCAGCCAGCTCAGGTAGTCATGGAAGCTGTTGTACCCCGTATCGCGCAGCCTGCGCGAGAGCCGGCTGTAGACCATGGCGTGCTTGCCATCGTGCAGGCTGATGCCGGCACGCTGGTAGATCAGCGACTGCACGCGCGCGAAATCCGCGTTGGTCCATACGAATTCACGCCCCTGCGCCAGCGGGCCCGACGGTGCGGGAGCGCTGGCAGCAGCTGCGGCGGCAGCACGCGCGCCGGCCGAGGAAACACTGGTGGTCTGGGGCATCATTTTGATCATCCGCTCGGAAGTCCATTTCGCTCCAAAAGGCCTGCAGACCCCTGTCTGCAGTTTGGCTTGCGGCCATCCACCTGGCTGGGAAAGCGTTGGCGCTCTTACTCCGCCGCCGTCACCAATCCCATGTCCACGCTGGACATCAGCTTCTCGATGTCCAGCAGAATCAGCATGCGCTCACCCACCGACCCCAGCCCCAGGATGCAGCTGTTGTCGATGGCACTTTCGATGTCGGGTGCCGAGCGGATGCTCTCGGGCGTGAGTTCCATCACGTCGCTGACCGAGTCCACCACGATGCCGACCACGCGGTTGCGCAGGTTCAGGATGATGACCACCGTGAAGCTGTTGTAGTCGGCCTGCGCGCAGTTGAACTTCAGGCGCATGTCCACGATGGGCACGATGGTGCCGCGCAGGTTGGTCACGCCCTTGATGAATTCGGGCGCATTGGCGATGCGCGTCGGCGGCTCGTAGCCGCGGATCTCCTGAACCTTCAGGATGTCGATGCCGTACTCTTCCTGGTCCAGCCGGAAGGTCAGGTATTCGCGCGCACCGGTCGGCGCGCTGTCTGCAGTCTTACCGATCACACTCATGGTGCGTTCTCCTTGTTAGCTGGGCGCATGCATTCCATGGACGCATCGCACCCGAATCAGTGGCGGGCCCGGCGCACCAGGCCGCCCGTGTCCAGAATCAGCGCCACCGTGCCATCGCCCAGGATGGTGGCGCCCGAGACGTTGGGTACCTTGCGGTAGTTGGTCTCCAGATTCTTCACCACCACCTGGTGCTGGCCCAGGAGCTCGTCGACCAGCAGCGCCACGCGGCTGCCGTCCGCCTCCACCACCACCATGATGTTGCTCGACTTGTTGAGGTCGAAACGCGGCACCTGGAAGATCTTCTCCAGCGCAATGACAGGCATGTACTCGTCGCGCACCTTGACCAGCTGCGAGCCCTGGGCCACGGTGCTGACATCGTCGGCATTGACCTGGAAGGACTCCACCACCGAGGACAGCGGCAGGATGTAGACCTCGTCGCCCACACCGACCGACATGCCATCCATGATGGCCAGCGTGAGCGGCAGGCGCACCGAGACCTTCATGCCATAGCCTTCGGCGGAATCCACCTCGACCGAGCCGTTCAGGGCTGCGATGTTGCGCTTGACCACGTCCATGCCCACGCCGCGGCCCGAGACGTCGGTGACCTCTTCGGCAGTGGAGAAGCCGGGCGCGAAGATCAGCTGCCAGACGTCGGCATCGCTCATCTGGTCGGACACATCCAGGCCCCGTTCCTGCGCCTTGCGCAGGATCTTCTCGCGCGACAGGCCGCGGCCGTCGTCGCGCACCTCGATGACGATGGAGCCGCCCTGGTGCGAGGCTGACAGGGTGATGGTGCCCAGCTCGGGCTTGCCCTTGGCCAGGCGCTCGGCGGGCATCTCGATGCCATGGTCGCAGCTGTTGCGCACCAGGTGGGTCAGCGGGTCGGTGATCTTCTCGACCAGGCCCTTGTCCAGTTCGGTGGCTTCGCCCAGCGTGACCAGCTCGACCTTCTTGCCCAGCTTGTTGGCCAGGTCGCGCAGCATGCGCGGGAAGCGGCTGAACACGATGGACATCGGGATCATGCGGATCGACATCACCGATTCCTGCAGGTCCCGTGTGTTGCGGTCCAGGTCGGCCAGGCCGGCCAGCAGCTGCTGGTAGGCGCCGGCGTCCAGCCCGCGGCTGTTCTGCGCCAGCATGGCCTGGGTGATCACGAGCTCGCCCACCAGGTTGATGAGCTGGTCGACCTTGTTGACCGCGACGCGGATGGTCGTGGACTCCATCTGGGCCTGGGCCGCAGCCTTGGGCTCTGCCGCAGCCGCCGCCTTCGCCGAAGGCTTGGCGGCCGCACCGGCAGCAGGCGCCGAGGCGCTCGGGGCGCCGGGCGCGTCCGAGAAGAAACCGTAGGCCACATCGGCCCCACCGGCCGGCGGCTCGCTTTCATGGATGGCCTGGTCGGGGTCGACCTCGGCCGCAGCAGCGGCTGCGGGCGCCTCGTCGCCCTCGATGAAGCGCACATGCTCCTTGGAGACATGGAAGGCAAACAGGTCGAGCAGGTCGTCGGTGGACGAGGTGGTCTCCACCGCGAACATGCGCACGCCGGTCTGCGTGCTGGGCAGGTCGCTGATCGAGCCCAGGCCGGGGATGTCGCGGAACAGCTCCTTGATGGTGTCGGCCTGCTCGGTCTTGTCCAGCGGGCCGATGTGGATCTGCAGCTTGCGCGGCTGGCCAGGCACATGGGCCTTGGGGGCCGGGGCGGGCGCAGCCACCACCGGGGCAGGCGCTGGAGCAGGGGCGGCAACGGGTGCGGGTGCGTCCTCAGGGACCACGCCCGCGGCCAGTTCGCTGATGCGCTTGACCAGGGAGGTGGTGGACACGGCCTCGCCCTGCCCGCCGGCTTGGTGGCGCGCCAGCAGGCTGCGCGAGGCATCGGCCGATTCGAGCAGCACATCGACCATCTGCGGGATGGGCTGCAGTTCGTGGCGGCGCAGCCGGTCGAGCAGCGACTCCATCTGGTGGGTCAGCTCGGCCACATCGGAGAAGCCGAAGGTGGCGGCCCCGCCCTTGATCGAGTGCGCGCAGCGGAAGATGCCGTTGAGCTCTTCGTCGTTCGCAGCGCTCAGGTCCAGGTCGAGCAGCATCTGCTCCATCTGGTCCAGGTTCTCGCCCGCTTCTTCAAAAAAGATCTGGTAGAACTGGCTCAGATCGAAGTCAGCACCGCCTGCCCCTGATCCCTCTTGATAGCTTTCAGCCATGGTCGGCTCCTTTATACGTGGTGGTGCCCGTGCGCGCGTTTCAACGGATCACCTTCTGGATGACTTCGATCAAGCGGTTGGGATCGAACGGCTTGACCAGCCAACCGGTGGCACCGGCCGAGCGTCCCGCCTGTTTCATCTGGTCACTCGATTCGGTGGTCAGGATCAGGATGGGGATGGTCTTGAACTTGGGGTGCTCGCGCAGTTTGCGCGTGAGGCCTATGCCGTCGAGCCGGGGCATGTTCTGGTCGGCCAGCACCAGGTGGATGTCGTGGCTCTCGGCCTTTTCCAGGGCATCTTGCCCATCCACCGCCTCCACCACGTGGTAGCCGGCACCGGTGAGGGTGAAGGACACCATTTTCCGCATGGACGGTGAATCATCTACGGCAAGTATCGATTGCATTTAGGACTCCAACTGACTTGAATATATAGGTGAACCAGCGATGCCCGCTTCAAAATAGATCAATGGAACCGGCATCCATCTCGCTTTGCGTGACCGGATTGGGCCGATCCGGTGCCATTTCGGCAAACGGGGCAGCCTCCTCGCCCTCTTCATGTCCCATGGCCTCGGAGGCCAGTCGGAACGCGCAGCCCTGCAGCACCTTGGTGGTGTGCCAGATGAGCTGTGAAGCCATGTCCTGGAACTGCAGCTCGGTGACGGCACTGCGCAGCGCATCGCGCGCGGCCGCCAGCTCGGGCGAATCCGCCACGAAGGCATCGTTCAGGACCGCATTGGCTTCGCCAAAGCGCTCCAGCAGGTTGTCCGTGGCATGGTTCAACAAGCCTTCCAGGCGGTGCAGGTCGTGCATGACGACCAGCAGGGAATCCTGCAGTTCTGCTGCCACCATGACCGGAACCTGAACTGCCGGCCCAGTTGATGTTGATAGCGTAGATTGCATTGTTTCTCCATAGCAACAAGCAGACCAGGGTCCGGGCCTTGTAACAGGCAGCCCGCGCTGGCAGACCCCGCCAACCCTTGCAAAAACCCCGACATTGCGTTCTATTGGACGATAGCCTTCTCACCCACCCTACAGGGACAAACACCGCTTGTTTGTTCCAATTTGTATCCTATGATAGCGCTCATATGGTCATGACAGTAGCAGGCCATCCCTTACGCCTTCTGCACCTGGAGGATTCGCTGGCAGACCATGTTCTTGCCAGGCTCACTTTGCAGCGTGCCAAGCTCGATTGCAGCCTCCAGCAGGTCGATACCCTGCAGGAATTTTGCGACCTTACCCGCAGCGAGTCCTTTGATTTGATCCTTGCCGACTACAGACTGCAAGGATTCACTGCGCTCGACGCATGGGCGCATGTGGCTAAATTAGCAACACCGGTGCCCTTTGTACTGCTGTCCGGGGCGATTGGCGAGGCCGCGGCCGTGGATGCCATGCGCCTGGGCTTCTCCGACTACCTGCTAAAGGATGACATTGCCCGCCTGCCGCATGTGGTCACCCGGGCCATCGAGGTGCACCAGGCGCGCCAGGACCGCGAACGCGCCGTGGCCGAGCTGGCGGCCTCCCAGCAGCGCCTGGCGGAACTCACCGAGCACCTGCAGACCTCCATCGAACAGGAACGCGCCTCCATTGCGCGGGAGATCCATGACGACATCGGCGGCGCGCTCACCGCCGTGCGCGTGGACCTGGCCTGGATCGGCCGGCACGCCGAGGACCCGGCCACACAGGACCACCTGGCCAGTGCTTCGGACATGTTGCAACACGCCATCGGTGCCAGCCAGCGCATCATGATGAACCTGCGCCCGCCCATCCTGGAGCAGGGGCTGGTCGCGGCGGTACAGTGGCTGGCGGCAGGCTTCGAGCGCCGCAGCGCCGTGCGCACCCAGGTCACGGCCAGCGGCGAGGCGATCGACGTGCCCGGCGATGTCCGGCTGGTGGCCTACCGCACGGCGCAGGAGGCGCTGACCAACATCGCCAAATACGCCCAGGCTGGCAAGGTGCATATCGATCTGTCCGATCATGAAGGGGTGCTGACCGTGGAGATAGCCGATGATGGCTGCGGCTTCGACGTCGCGCAACTGGCCGACAAGCCCAAGGCCTTCGGGATCAAGGGCCTGCACGAGCGCGCGCGCACGGTGGGCGGCTGGCTCGATGTCAGCACCCAGCCGGGCAAGGGAACCTGCCTCACACTGTCGATACCGCTGGCCGCCTCGGAGCAGCCCGCCCACCCTGGAGATGTCTGGTGATCAACGTCGTTCTGTGCGATGACCATGCCGTGCTCAGACGCGGCATCCGCGATACGCTCATCGAGGCCACCGACATCAAGGTGACCGGCGAGGCCGGCGGCTATGCCGAGCTGCGCGAGGTGCTGCGCACCGCCCCTTGCGACGTGTTGCTGCTCGATCTGAACATGCCCGGCCGCGGCGGACTGGAAGTGCTGGCCACGCTGCGCGAGACGCATTCCACCATCAAGGTGCTGGTGGTGTCGATGTACCCCGAGGACCAGTATGCGCTGCGCTGCCTCAAGGCCGGCGCCCAGGGCTATGCGAACAAGGCCTCCGACCCGGCGGAGCTGATCAACGCGGTGCGGGTGGTGATGCAGGGCCGCAAGTACCTGACGGCCGAAGTGGCGCAGATGCTGGCCGAAAGCCTGGCCCAGCCGGTGCTGGAGAGCCCCCACGCCACGCTGTCCGAGCGCGAGCTGCAGACGCTGATCAAGATCGCCTCGGGCCGGCGCCTGGCGGACATTGCCGAAGAATTGATGCTCAGCCCCAAGACCGTGAGCGTCTACCGCTCGCGCGTGCTCGAAAAGCTCAAGCTCTCCAACAACGCTGAACTCACGGTCTACGCCATCCGCAATCAGCTGGTGTAGCCCCCACCCCGCCGGCTACCGCTGGCTGGAGAAGAGGTCGATGGATTGCTGCATCAATGTGAGGATGGGCTGCTCCAGCATGGGCAGGGTGGCGGCGATGCCCAGCAGGCCCACGGTGAGCGTGACCGGGAAGCCCACCGCATAGATGTTCATCTGCGGCGCCACGCGCGAGATGATGCCCATGGCCAGGTTGACGAACAGCAGCAGCGCGATCATGGGCAGGGCGATCCACAGGGCGCTGGAAAACAGCGATGTGCCCAGCTCGTACAGCCGCATCTGGCCGATGGCCTGCAGGAAGTTGCCGTTCACGGGAAAGCGGTCGAAGCTCTTGACCACGGCCATGATGACCATCAGGTGGCCATTGATGACAATGAACAGCAGCGTGGACATGTGCCCGAAGAAGCGCGCCACAGCACTCACCTGGCCGTTGCTGGCGGGGTCGAAGAAGGAAGCGAAGTTCAGGCCCATCTGCAGGCCGATCATTTCACCGGCCAGCTCCACCGAGGCGAACACCAGGCGCACCGAGAACCCGATGGCCAGGCCCACGGCCACCTGCTGGGCCACGGCCCCCAGGGCTTCGCGCCCATTGATGTCGATCACGGGCGGGGCGGGCAGCACGGCCTGGGCCGACACCGCCACGAAGAAGGCCAGCCCGATCTTCACGCGCATGGGGATCGCGCGCATGGAAAACACCGGCGCCACGGAAAACATCGCCAGCACCCGGAGAAACGGCCACAGGATGGGCGATATCCAGGCCACCAGCTGGGCCTCGGTGAAGGTGATCACGGGCGGGACAGGGGCTGGCTGCGCTAGCCGACCACCGAAGGAATCGATTCGATGGTGCGGCGGATGTAGTCGACCAGGGTGCTGATCATCCACGGCCCGGCGATTGCGAACACCACCATCGCGGCGATCAGCTTGGGCACGAAGGCCAGCGTGGCCTCATGGATCTGCGTCACGGCCTGGAAGATGCTCACCACCAGGCCCACGGCCATCACCACCCCGAGCACCGGCATGGCGATCATCAGCAACAGCGTCAGGGCATCACGCCCCATGGTCAGGACCATCTGTGAAGTCATGGCAAATCCTTCAGGCGTTCATTGCGCAGCGCACCGCCCACCACGCATGCAACTGGCGCGGCCCAGGCCAGCGCTCCCGTGCATGGGCCGCCCCGCCGCACTGGGAGCGTCCCCCTCCCGCTTCGCGCAGCGATGCGAGAGAGGGGTGAAGGCGCGCAGCGCCTCAGGGGGTGCCTCATCATGTTGCAAAACTCGCAGCCAGCGAGCCGATCAGCAGGTTCCAGCCATCGGCCAGCACAAACAGCATGAGCTTGAACGGCAGCGCCACCAGCACCGGCGACAGCATCATCATGCCCAGCGACATGAGGATGCTGGAGACCACCATGTCGATCACCAGGAACGGGATGAAGATCATGAAGCCGATCTGGAACGCGGACTTGAGCTCGCTGGTCACGAAGGCCGGCACCAGCACCCGGAACGGTGCCGTCTCGGCCGTCACCTCGGGGGCCAGCCGGGCCAGGCGCGCGAACAGCGCAAAGTCCGACTGCCGGGTCTGTTTGAGCATGAACTCGCGCATCGGCGCCTCGGCCCGGTCCACCGCCTGCTCGAAGGTGATGGCATTGGTGGTGTAGGGCACATAGGCTTCCTTGTGCACCCGGTCGAAGGTCGGCCCCATGACGAAGAAGGTCAGGAACAGCGACAGGCCGATGATCACCTGGTTGGGCGGTGCCGACTGCGTGCCCAGCGCCTGGCGCAGCAGCGACAGCACGATGACGATGCGCGTGAACCCCGTCATCAGCAGCAGGATGGCCGGCAGAAAGGACAGGGCCGTGAAGAACAGCAGTGTCTGGATCGGCACCGAGTAGCTTGAGCCGCCGCTGCCGGAGCCGATCAGCACGGGCAGGGTTCCCGGAGCCGAGGGCGCGGCGCCAGTCTGCGCCAGGGCCGGCACCTGCCAGGCCAGGAGCCCGATGGCAGCCAGCGCGGCCAGGCGCGCGGCGCGCGGCAGCATCGCAGGGCGCGCCAGGTCAGACATGCGGCTCCTTGCGCGCCTCGGCGGCCGCCATTTCGCGGGCAAAGGCGGACGCATCGGGCGCCACCACCGGCAGGGCAGCCGGTACGGCATTGGCGGACGGAGCGGCCAGTACATGCAGGCAGGTGACCTGCTGCGCCGTGACACCGAGCACCAGCCAGGTGCGCGCGCCCTCGGGCCCGACCTCGACGGTGACCACCTTTTGCTGGGGCCCCACGGCCACGGCCGAGAGCACGCGCGACGCGGCGCCTGCCGGCAGGCCGCCGCTCGCCTGGTGCTGCTGCAGCCGCTTGATGAGCCAGGGCAGGCAGGCCATGGCCCCCACGAACAGGACGACGACGACCAGCGTCTGGGTCATCCCCATGGCGTTGCCCCCGTCAGCCACGGCTCACGCGCCGCAGCCGCTCCGAAGGCGTCACCACGTCCGTCAGGCGGATACCGAATTTGTCGTTCACCACCACCACCTCGCCCTGGGCGATCAGGTAGCCGTTGACGAGCACGTCCATGGGTTCGCCGGCCAGCGCATCGAGCTCGACCACCGAGCCCTGCGCCAGTTGCAGGATGTACTTGATCGGCACCTTGGTGCGACCCAGTTCCACGGACAGCTGGACGGGGATGTCCAGCACCATGTTGATGTCGTTGACGGTGCCGTCGCTGTTGGTCGACGAGGACGACGGGCGCACCGCATCGCCGGACAGCGGGCCGCCCTGCTCGGCATCGCCCGGTTTGGCGTCCGAGCTCTTTTGCTCTTCGAGCGCTTCGGCCCAGCCGGCAAACGGGTCCTCGGCCGCAGCGTCCTTGTTGTTCTCGTCTTCAGTTGACATCTTTTTCTCCCAGCCAGCTCATGTCCGAATTGCGCAGACACTCTTCGATACGGATGGCATATTTCGAATTGTGGGTCCCATACTGGCACTCAAAGATGGGAACACCGCCAATGGAGGCGCGGATGCGCGGCTCCCGGTCGAGCTCGATGAAATCACCGGGCTTCATCGCCAGCAGTTGCTCCACCGTGGCGTCGGCCTTGGCCAGCTCGGCCACCAGCACCACCTCGGCCGCCTGGATCTCGCGCGTAAGCACCCGCACCCAGCGCCGGTCCACCTCGATGGAGTCGCCCTGAGTCGACGAGTAGAGCACGTCGCGGATGGGCTCCAGCGTGGCATAGGGCATGCAGACGTGGATGGCGCCCGACAGGTCGCCGATTTCCAGCTGGAACGCGGTCGACACCACGATCTCGCTGGGCGTGGCAATGTTGGCGAACTGGGGCTGCATCTCCGAGCGCTGGTAGTCGAGCTCCAGCGGGTAGATGCCCTGCCAGGCCTTCTTGTACTCGGCGCAGATCACATCGACCAGCCGGTTGATCACGCGCTGCTCGGTGGGCGAGAAATCACGCCCCTCGATGCGCGTCTGGAACTTGCCCACCCCGCCGTACAGCGTGTCGATGATGCCGAACACCAGCGAGGGCTCGCAGACGATCAGGCCGCTGCCGCGCAGCGGGCGGATGGCCACGATGTTGAAGTTGGTCGGCACGGCCAGCTCGCGCAGGAAGGCGCTGTAGCGCTGCACCGACACGGTGCCCACCGAAATCTCGGGGCTGCGGCGGATGAAGTTGAACAGGCCGATACGGAAGTTGCGCGCAAACCGCTCGTTGACGATTTCCATCGTCGGCATGCGGCCGCGAACGATGCGTTCCTGGCTCGAAATGTCGTAGTTGCGTACCGACCCCGATTCGGCCACTTCCTCGACGGACTTCTGGCTCTCGCCCGTGACGCCTTCGAGAAGGGCATCAACCTCTTCCTGCGATAGGAATGAATCACTCATGGCAGGATTGTCCTTGCGTCACTGGATGATGAAGCTGGAGAAAAGAATGCCTTGCACCGGATTCTTCGGCGGCTTGCGCACGGGGCGGTCGTCCTCATCCTCGTCCTCGGCCGAGGCGGCGCGCTTGGGCCGGTCGCGCGGCACGGTGTAGCCGAGCGGGCGCGAGACCTCGCGCAGAATGTCCTTGGCGAGTTTTTCCTTGCCCTCGCGCGCCAGCAGCTCCCCGGAAGTGCGCTGGGAGACCAGCAGCAGCACGCTGCTGCGGATGGAAGGCAGGTAGAGCTTGATCTGCTCGGCCGTCTTGGCATCAGCCACCTCGACCGTGATGCCGATCTGCGCGAACCGGTCGCCCCCCGGGTCGGCCAGGTTGACCACCATGTTCTCGAAGGGCAGGAAGGTCGGCGGCGTCTTGGCCGTCTGGTGGGCCGGCTCCGCCGCAGCGGCCTCTTCCTCATCGCCGGCAGGTTTCTTCTTGCCCAGCAGGAAGAAGGCCGCAGCGCCCCCGATGCCCAGCACGAGCACCAGAGCGACCACGATGATCAGCATCTTCTTGCTTTTGGGCTTCTCCTTGGCCGGAGCGGCAGCGTTGGCAGACACGTGGCTGGTTCCTTAGATGGGATTCGGTGGTGGCACCCCGCGGTCGACGGCGCCACCTGCGGATGCCCCGATTGTGGCGCAGCTGCCGACCCGATAATAGCCAGAATACATACCGAAAACCATGGCATTCAGCGTGCCACGGGGGTGCCATGGCGCCTGCGGCCATGCGCCCCTGTGCCCGGGCGTGTCAGACGAAGACGTCGACCCCGCTGCTGCGCGTGCTGCTACCCGCCAGCCGCTGGCTCACATCCGCGGGGCCTGCGACCTTGACCGTGGCCTGCTGGCCCTCCCCGGCACGGCCATCGCGCTGCTGCCCGCCATCGCCCGCTGCCGCACCCTGCCCGCCCGAGGTGCCCACCGTCATGCCCGACAGGACCAGGCCTTCGCCGCGCAGCAGGTCGCTCAGTTGCGCCATGCTCTGGTCCAGCAGCGTGCGGGTCTGCTCCTGGTCGCTGCGGAAGCTCACATGGGCTTCGTTGCCCGACAGGGACACGGTCACCGCCAGGGGCTGGCCGTCCCGGTTCAGGGTCATTTCGGCGTTCTGGCTCTTCTGGTTGGCCCAGTAGGTCACCTGCTCCGCCAACTGCTCTTCCATGCTGGCCTGGGCCAGTTCGTCAAAGCCCGGCGCACCCGAGGTGCCGTCCACGGAATAGGTGGAAGAGGTATCCGCGCCGGCCTCGGCCAGCCCGCCCGCCCCGCCCTGCGCGGAGGAATCCCCGCCGCCCGCATCCGCACCGCTGCGCGCACTGGTCGCCGCCACGGCGGCTGCCGGGTCCTGGCCCGCCAGGGCGGCCGCATCCAGGCCTGCCGCGCCCAGGTTGTCGCCCAGGGCGCGGTGCGTGCCTGCGCCCACCTCGCGCACCAGCGCCGCCAGGGCAGGGGATGCCGCCGACAGGTCGGTGGTGGTCGATGCCGCCTGCTTCGCATCGACCCGGCCACCCGTGCGTGCCGCCAGCGCATCGCCCGCACCACCCGCAAGGCCGGTGCCGGCCTCCCCACCGCCACGCTGCAGCGCCGCCGCATGCATGCGCGAGAACTGGCGGCCGAATCCCATGGTGGCGGTGGAGGGCGTCTGGGCACCCTGTGCCCCACCATCCAGCGCGGCAGTCTGTGCCACCAGGCCATCGGTGGCCAGCAGGCGGCCGTTGAGGGCCGCGGCCGCATCGGCGTCCTGCCCGAGGCCTGCCAGGGCACCGCGTGCCGCTCCACCCCAACCCACCGTGGACAGGCCCGAGGCCGCGCCATCACTCCCCGCGGCGACAGCGCCCTGCCCCACCAGCCCTTGCCATTGCTGGGCCGCCATGCTGTCCGCCGCGGCCAGGGCCTGGAATCCCGCCAGCGCCGACGGGTCGCCCAGGTTCTGCGCGAGCAGGGAAGCGTCCCCGGCACCAGGGTCCGCCGCCAGCGGGTCCCCCTCGATCAGTTCCGGGTCCTGTGCGGCCAGCAGGGCCAGGAAGCTGCCAGCCTGCGCGGCACCCGCCCCTGCGGCATCGTCCGTCGTGCCCTTCTGGGCGGTGTGTTGGCGTGTACGGGCCGCTTGTGGAGACTGGGTTCCCTGCGGGGTGGATATGCGTGCTTGTTCCATGGTCAAAACTCCTGCCCTGTCGTCCTATCGATCGTTCACCCGGCGGCTGTACTGCATCGCCGCCCGCTCATCGGTCTGCTTCTGGTCCATGCGGGCCTGGGCCCGCTCCAGCTCCAGGCGCCGCGCCTCCAGCACCTTGCGCAGGCTGGCCAGGCGCAATTCGGTCTCCATCAGCGTGCGCTGCGCCCGCTCCACGCGCACCGCCTGGTCGCCGACCACACTGGTCTGCAGGCCGGCCGCATGGTCCAGGCGGCCCATGAACTGGTAGTGGTGGAACATCACCTCGGGCTTGACGGTGGTGTCCGCCTGCATGCCCCAGCGCTGCTCGGTCTCGCGCGCATAGTCCTGCAGCTGGCTCAGCTGTGCCTGTGCTGCCTGCTGCACGGCCTGGGCCTCGCGCAGCGCCTGGCGGGCCTCGTCGCGCTTGCGCGAAGCGATCTCGACGGCGACGATGAGTGCATTGAGCGCGGACATGGGGCAGCCTCGGTGTGCTTACTGGTCGAGCACCATGGCCATGGCATTCACGCTCTGGTCCATGGTGGATGCCTCGAACATGTCCTGCTGCAGAAAGGCCGCCATCTGCGGCTGCAGGCGGATGGCCTCGTCCAGCGCGGGGTCGGAGCCGCTCATGTACGCCCCCACCTGCACCAGGTCGCGGCTCTTCTGGTAGCGCGAGTACACGGCGCGAAAGCGCCGCGCCACGTCGAAGTGGCCACGCGAGACGACGTTGTGCATCACGCGCGACGCCGATTGCTCGATATCGATGGCAGGGAAATGCCCGGACTCGGCCAGCGCGCGTGACAGCACGAAGTGCCCGTCCAGGATGGCGCGCGCGGCATCGGCGATAGGATCCTGCTGGTCGTCGCCCTCCGACAGCACGGTGTAGAAAGCGGTGATCGAGCCCACGCCATGCAGGCCGTTGCCGCTGCGTTCGACCAGCGCCGGCAGCTTGGCAAAGCACGAGGGCGGGTAGCCCTTGGTGGCCGGCGGTTCGCCGATGGCCAGTGCGATCTCGCGCTGCGCCATGGCATAGCGGGTCAGCGAATCCATGAGCAGCAGCACATGCTTGCCCTTGTCGCGAAAGTGTTCGGCCACGGCGGTGGCGTAGGCAGCGCCCTGCATGCGCAGCAGCGGCGGCGCATCGGCCGGGGCGGCCACGACAACGGAGCGCGCACGGCCCTCCGCACCCAGGATGTCTTCGACGAATTCCTTGACCTCACGGCCCCGCTCGCCGATGAGGCCCACCACGATCACGTCGGCCGCGGTGTAGCGGGCCATCATGCCCAGCAGCACGCTCTTGCCCACGCCCGAGCCGGCAAACAGGCCCAGGCGCTGGCCCCGGCCCACGGTGAGCAGGGCATTGATGGCGCGCACGCCCGTGTCCAGCGGCAGGCGCACCGGGTCGCGGTCCATGGCATTGATCTGGCGGCGGTCCATGGGTTCGGACACCACGTCCTGGATGGGGCCGCCATGGTCCAGCGGAATGCCCTGGGAATCCACCACCCGCCCCAGCAGGCCATCGCCCATGGGCAGGCGCAGCACGCCGGCCTTCTGGCTTGCGCGCGAGGCCTCCCCCAGGCGGGGAGATGCCACATAGGGCGCCGCCGGCACCACACTGGCGCCGCTGGACAGGCCGTGGATATCGCCCGCGGGCATCAGAAAAGCCCGGTCGGCGGAAAAGCCCACCACCTCGGCCAGCACCGGCGTGTGGCCCGGCATCTGCACCATGCACTGCGAGCCCACGGGCACGCGGATGCCCGCGGCTTCGAGCACCAGGCCGGTCAGCTTGGTCAGGGTACCGCGCGTCTCCAGCGGTGCACGGGTGCGCACGCGCTCGCGTGCGTCGTCCATGAACTGCGTCCAGGCGTTGTCGGCGGGGGCATCAACGCTCATCGCCGCTCTCCTGCCAAGGGGACTCCAGGCCCAGCGAGGCGATGGCGCGCTCCCAGCGTTTGCTGACGCTGCCATCGACCACCGTGCCGCCGGATTCGACCAGGCAGCCGCCTGCGGGGATGGCCGCATCGGCCATCCACTGGATGCCGGCGCCCAATTCCTCGCGCAGTGGCTGCTCCACGGCCCTCATGTCCGCCGGGTTCAGGCGCACCAGGGCGGGCCTGCCCTCGGCCACCAGCATGCCCACGGCCTCGCGGACCACGGGCTCGAGCACGTCGGGGCTGACCGAGAGTTCGCGCCGCACCACCTCGCGGGCGATGTCGCAGGCCAGCGCCAGCACGTCCTGCGCCATGCGCTGCTGCATGGCGCTCAACGATTCTTCGAGGGACCTCACGACACTGGCGATGCTCTGGGACATCTCCTGCGCCTGGCCGGCCACATAGTCGTCCATGCGCTGCTGCCATTCGAGCGCGGTGTCGGACTGGCCCTGCGCCAGGCCCTGGGAAAACGCGGCATCGCAGGCCTGCTGCACCAGGGCCAGCTGCGCGGCTTCCACCTCGGCGGGATCGGGGGGCGGCGGCTCGGGCTCCGGCAGCACCTCCGGTTCGGGCTCCTCCGGTTCGGAGCCGTCCACGGCGCCGAACTTCCATTGCGTGACCACCCCCACCTCTTCGCTGGGGATGAAGCGCGAGTAGGAGCGTTGGCTAGACGAAGGCATCGTCGCCACCACCACCGATCACGATCTGGCCTTCGTCGGACAGGCGGCGGATCGTCTTGAGGATTTCCTTTTGCTGCGCTTCCACTTCGGACAGGCGCATCGGGCCGCGCGATTCCAGGTCTTCGCGCAGGGCTTCGGCCGCGCGCGAGGACATGTTGGACAGGAACTTGTCGCGCAACTCGGGCACGGCCCCCTTGAGCGCGACGATGAGCGTCTCCGACGCCACTTCCTTGAGCACGGCCTGGATGGCGGTGTTGTCAAGCTTGAGCACGTCTTCGAACACGAACATCTTGTCCATGATCTTCTGCGCCAGGTCGGGGTCGTAGCCGCGGATGGACTCGATCACCACGGCATCCATGTTGGAGCCCAGCAGGTTGATGATCTCGGCCGCGGCCTTGACGCCGCCCAGCGAGCTCTTGCGGATCTTGTCGCCGCCGGCGAGCACCTTGAACAGCACCTCGTTGAGGTCCTTGAGCGCCGTGGGCTGGATGCCTTCGAGCGTGGCCACGCGCAGCAGGATCTCGCTGCGCTGGCGGTCGGTCAGGTGCATCAGGATGCCCGAGGCCTGCTCGCTGTCCAGGTGCACCAGGATGGCCGCAACGATCTGGGGGTGCTCGTTGCGCAGCAGCTCGGCCACCGACAGCGGGTCCATCCACTTGAGGCTTTCGATGCCGGAGACGTCGCCCCCCTGCAGGATGCGGTCGATCAGCAGCGAGGCCTTGTCGTCGCCCAGGGCGCGCTTGAGCACGGCGCGCACGTAGTTGCCGGTGTCGGACACCAGCAGGCTCTGCGCGGCAGCGGCGTCGGCAAAGCGGTTGATGACGCTGTCCACCTTTTCGCGCGACACCGATTTCATGCGCGCGATGGTCTCGCCCAGCTTCTGGACCTCCTTGGGCGAGAGGTGCTTGAAGACTTCGGCAGCCTCCTCCTCGCCGAGGGACATCAGCATGATGGCTGCGTCGTTGAGACCTTGTTCATCCATGGGCTATCCAAGCATGTGAAGCTGCGACGGGCTCAGGCATTTTCGCCGTTCACCCAGGATTTGAGAATATTGGCGACGGCCACGGGGTTTTCCTTGGCCAGCACGCGTGCCTCTTCCAGGCGCAGCTGCTCTGGCGTGGCGACCACATTCTCTTCCTTCTTGCCAGGGGACGGCAAAGCCGGGCGATCGGGCTGCTCGGCCTCGATGGCATCGAGCTGTCCGCCGGACCTGGGCAGTTCACCGGCCTTGGCCGTCTTGGGTTCCGCTGCTCCCTTGAGCGCCGGGCGCACCAGGCCCAGCAGCACCATGGCAGCAAACAGCAGGGCCCCCACCGGCCAGGCAAAGCTCTTGGCCACATCGATAACCTCGGGCTGCTTCCACAGCGGCACCTCGGTCGAGGAAGCGGCTTCCACCTGGAACGGCGTGTTCATGATGTTCACCGAATCGCCGCGCTCGCTGTTGAAACCAATGGTTTCACGCACCAGGGCCTTCATCTGCTCCAGCTGCTCGGGGGTGAGCGCCTTGGTGACGGTCTTGCCCTTGTCTTCGGTCGACTGGTAGTTGACCACCACGGCGGCGTTCAGGCGCTTGATGGCCCAGTTGTTGCCACGGACGACCCGCACGGTCTTGTCCACTTCGTAGTTGGTGGTGGACTCGCGCTTGCTGGAGGACTCTTCCGAGCCTTGCTGGCCAGCAGCCTGGGGCGCAGGATTGGCACCGTTGATGGGTGCAGCCGAGGGTGCAGGCGGTTGGTTGGCAACGGCACCGGGCACGCCGGTGGCGGTCTTCTGGGCCGTGCCGGAGGTTTCCAGCATCTGCTGGCTGCGCACGGCCTTGGCATCGGGGGTCTGGTTGGGACGGAACTGCTCGGAGGTGGACTCGGTGCGGCTGAAATCCAGCTCGGCAGACACCTGGGCCCGCACATTGTTGCGGCCGACCACGGGCTCCAGAATCTCCTGGATGCGGCGCGTGAGCTGCTGTTCGATCTGCTGGCCATAGAGCATCTGCTGCGCATCGATGGCATTGGCGCCAGCGCCATCGGGCGACTGCGACAGCAGCTTGCCCGTGTCGTCGAGCACGCTCACGGCCGAGGGGGCCAGTTCAGGCACGCTGGAGGCCACGAGGTGGACGATGCCGGCCAATTGGGCACGGTCCAGGAAGCGGCCGGGGTGCAGGCTGACCAGCACCGAGGCCGAGGGCTTTTGCTGCTCGCGGAAGAAGCCGTTCTGGTTGGGCAGCGCCAGGTGCACGCGGGCGCTCTGCACCGAGGACAGGGCCTGGATGGAGCGGGTCAGTTCGCCCTCCAGGCCGCGCTGGAAGTTCAGGCGCTCCTGGAACTGGGTCATGCCGAAGCGGTTGGTCTCCATCAGCTCGAAGCCCGTGACCGAGCCGCGGGGCAGGCCCTGGGTGGCCAGGCGCAGGCGCACGTCGTGCACCTTCTCGGCGGGAATCAGGATCGCGCCGCCGCCTTCGGCGTACTTGTAGGGAACGTTCATCGTGGACAGCTGGGCCACGATGGCGCCGCCATCCTTGTCGTTGAGGTTGGAAAACAGGACGCGGTAGTCGGGCTGGCGGCCCAGCACGATGGCAGCGACCGCAACGGCCACGAGCAGCGCCACCCCCACACCCAGGCGCATGCGCTGGGCCCGGTCGAGGCTGGTCAACCGCTGCAGCCAGTTGGGACTGGGGGTGGCAGCGGGAGGTGCGAGCGGAGCGAGTGGGACTTCGGCAACTGCAGACATCGTGCTTTTCCAATAGGTGGGGCCCGGCAACGGACCTTGGCGTGGGCTCGATTATTCGGCTCAAGGTGCCGCCATGTTCTGCCGATAAGCCGCCCCTTTGACCATCTATTCCCCATGATGGCCGGCCGGGGCCTGGCTACGATCACAACATCCCCCATCCCCAACGGACACCGCCATGGACCTCCGCATCCCCAGCTCCACCACCCCCATGATGGGTGCCGGCATGGCGCGCCGCGCCGCGATGCCCCAGGCCGAAGGCAACGATGTGGGCTTCTCGGGCGCGCTCAAGGGGGCCCTGCAGTCGGTGAGCGCCGCACAGAACAAGTCGGGCGACCTGCAAAAGGAAGTTCAGCTGGAAAATCCCTCGGTCAGCCTGGAAGAGACCATGGTGGCCATCCAGAAGGCGCAGATCGGCTTCCAGGCCACGCTGCATGTGCGCAACCGCATGGTGCAGGCCTATACCGACATCATGAATATGCAGGTCTGACGTACCCCCTGAGGCGCTGCGCGCCTCGGTGTGTCCGCCAGAGGCGGCCACTCTTCGGGCACGTCCAAGCCTGCGCAGGCAGGCTTGGAGCCGCGGCCCTCAGCCCCTCTCCCGACTCGCTGCGCGAGTCGGGAGGGGGACGCCCCCGGTGCGGCGGGGCGGCCCTTGCACGGGGGCACTGGATTGGGGCGCGCCGGTTTCATGCGCCATGGGTAATGGGCACGCCCAGTTTGCTTCAGATTTCGATTCAATTCCGCTCGCCCAGCAGCATTCGCCACATCGATAACGCCATTGATCCTGCAGCGGCATGGCCCACCAGGCACCTTCTGCCGTAGCCAACAGGCAGCAAAAAGCCACCGGCCGTCTTGCGACGTGCGGTGGCTTTTTTCTTCCCGGCAGGAAGCAGGACCGGCAAAAGGAGGCCACCAAGCGGCGCCCTCCTTGCCCATACCCTGTTCAGTGCATCATCTGCGGCTGGCCTTCGAACAGGTGTTCGAACTGTGCCAGCCAGGGTTCGGCCAGGCAGCGGATCTGGGCATCGTTGCGCAGGATGCGCTGCATGATGCGCGTCTTCTCGCGGCGGTGCTCGGGCAGCAGCTCGTGCTCCTGGGACTTGAAGCGCAGCTGCTCGATCAGCACGGCGCAGGCCCCCTCGTAGCGCACCACGCCATCCCAGTCCTTGAGCTTGGCGGCCTCCAGCATCTTGGCGCTGCTGTCTTCAATGGCTTTGTAGTAATCAATCAGCATGTGGGACATGGTTCATGCCTCCACCAGCACAGGCTGGCCCGAAGCGGTGGCAGCAGCCGGGGCTGCGCCGTTGTTGTTCTTCTTGATCTCGTTCCAGCCGAGGGCGATGGGCTCGATCAGGCGCATGACTTCCTCCATCATGGCGTCGTCGTTGCGGGCATTGGCCAGGATCAGGCGGCGCACGCAGTAGTCGTACAGAGCCCCCAGGTTCTGCGCCAGTTCGCCGCCGTCGACCGGGTCCAGCGCAGTGCTCAGGCCTTCCTCGATGATGCGGACTGCCTTGGAGACGGCGTTGCACTTGGTTGCCACGTCGCCGCGGGCCATGGCGCCGCGCGCCGTGGCGATGGCGCCCAGCGCACCTTCATACAGCAGGGCGACCAGCTGGTGCTGGTCGATCGTGTGCATGCTGGTTTCCACATTGATGCGTTGGTAAGCGTTGGCTGCACGGGGGTTGTGGGCGCTGAACATGGTGACGGGTCCTTGCGGTTGATACTTTATTTATCGGCGGATGGCGATAAAACTAAAGGCATTCCGTCAGGTCGATTTATTCCAGGTGGTCACCTGCTGGGCGATGTAGGCGTTCAAGGCGTTGAGCGAGCTCATCTGCGAATCCAGTGCGTTGTAGCGCGCTGTAATGCGCTTCTCGAACGCGTCGATCTTCGCCTGGGTCGCCACACGGTCTTTTTCATTGCGCTTGAGCGACAGATTGAGCGTGTCGTCCTTGGACTTGAAGAATCCGTCATTGCCCAGCAAATTGGTCGCCAGCGCCTTGACACGGACCGCCACGCCCGACGCCGCGCCGGGGTCTGGGTTGCGAAAGAGGCTCTTCAGATCGTCCATGTTCTCGTTCATCGCCTTGGAGAACTTGGTCGAATCCACCGCCAGGTCGCCGCCGCGCTGTAGTGTGATGCCCACATCTGCCAGGCGCTGGAAACCTTCCTTGCCATTCGTCACCGACTGGATGGCGGAGCGCAGCGAGTTCTGCAGGGCCACAGCCGTCGAATCCCCCTGGAGCATGCCGGCCGACTTGGTCGCCGGGTCGTACTTGGTCGCCTCGTTGAGGATCTGGTTGATCGCGTTGTAGGCGGCCACGAACTCATCGACGTTCTTCTGGACGACGCTGTTGTCCTTGGCCACGCTGATTTCGATGGGCGCAGTGGTGATCTGTTCGGCCTTGAAGGTCACGCCCGACACCGTGTCGGCAAAGGTGTTGGTGGCCGATGTCACCGCGATGCCATTGACCGTGGCCTTGGCATTGGCCGCGACCTGCGTCACCGTGCTGCCCGCCACGAGGCGGGACAGGCCGGTGGCATCGGTGTTGCCGGCGCTGTTGATGTCGGTGTCGCCACCCTCCATCACGCTCAGGCGAAAGCCCGATTCCAGCCCCGTGCTCTTGCTGCGCAGCAGCAGGCGCTCGCCCGAAGCATCCTTGAGCACCGAGGCGGTGACCCCGGCATTGGAGCCATTGATCTTGCTGGCGACATCGCTCACGGTGTCGCTGGCGGAAATGCTGATGTCCACGGGCGTACCCGAGCCCGGCGTGAAGGACGCCGGTGCCACGCTCCACTGGCCAAGTTCCAGCCGCAGGGTCCCGGCACCCAGGGCACCGCCCACGGGCAGCAAGGCCGCCGACGCGGTGGCCTGCGCTTTGGCCAGGCCCTGCACCTCCACACTGAAGGTGGTAGGCAAGGTGCCACCGACTGCGGTGGCGCTCACGAACTTGCTGTCGGACGAGGTGGTGGATACGGCATTCCAGCCGGTCACGCTGGTCAGCTTGCCTGCCGCGTCGGACAGTGCAGACACCAGGGATTTGATCTGGCCAAAGGCGGAAATCTTGCTCGTCGTGGCAGCCGCCTGGAGCTTCAAGGTGTCCAGCGGCTTTTCTTCCAGCTTCACCAACTGGGAGATGATGCTCTTGACATCCAGGCCGCTGACCGCAACGCCTGGTGAAGAAATGGTAGCCATGAGAACCTCCTGAACTGGTCAACGGAAATTATGGCGCCGTTCGGCCGCCAAGAACGTCCTTATTCACACCAGGAAACCCGCCAATTCCCGCGCTCCCGGCACGCGCGGCCTGAAGGTGAAAAGGCGGCGACAGGAAAACTGTCGCCGCCGGGGCACCTCACAGGGCCATTTCAGGCCCTGCCAGCCATTGTGCGCTGCTTAACGCAGCAGGGCCAGCACGCCTTGTGGCAACTGGTTGGCCTGGGCCACCATCGCCGTACCGGCCTGTTGCAGGATCTGGGCACGCGACAGGTTGGCGGTTTCCGAAGCGAAGTCGGCATCCAGGATGCGCGAGCGCGATGCGGACAGGTTTTCCGAGGTCACCTGCAGGTTCGAGATGGAGGTCTCGAAGCGCGATTGCAGAGCACCGAGCTTGGCGCGTTCCCCGTTGATGAAGGACAGGGCGGAGTCCACCGTCTTCAGGGCATTGGTCGCCTTGGAGAAGGTCGTCACGTCCAGATCCGACACCTTTTGCAGGGCCGAGCCACCCGTGGTCAGGGCGTTGCTGGCGGACGTGACCGAGAAGGACTTGTCCGAATCCAGCGTGATGTAGCCGCTCACCGTGGTTTGCTGGGCCGTCGTGTCGGCAGCCAGGGTCACAGCGCCACCCACAGCAGTGCCATCGGCCTGGCGCTTGGTCACGGTGGTGGTGCCGGCGTTCTGCACGGCCGTGTCGCCCACCACGATGTCGTTGCCCGAGGTGTTCGTGAGGATCACGCGGTCGCCAGCGCTGTTCAGGGAGGCCGTCACACCGGTCTTGGCAGACTGGTCGTTGATGGCAGCCACAGCGGCGGACAGGCGGTCGGCACCCGAGGTGGCCGTCAGCGTGAACGACACGTTCTGCGCCGTGGTGTTGTCACCCAGGATCGACAGGGTGTACGAACCTGCCGTGGCAGCAACGTCCAGTTCCACTTCCGTGCGGGCCGTGGCGGTCACACCGGAGTTGGCCTTCACGGCGTTGATCTGGTCGGCGATCGTCTTGGCCGACGAGCTGCTGGCCACCGACAGCGTGGCCGTGCCCAGCGAACCGCTGATCGACACGGCACCCGAGGTCACGCCGTTGGCGGGCGTGGACGTGGCAGCCGCGGCGGCGGACACACCGGCACCTGCGGAAGACAGGTTCTGGTTGTTGCCATACACGCTGGTGCGCAGGTTGGCGGTCGAGGCCGTGATGGTCTGGTTGGCGTTGGCGCCCACTTGGAACTGTTGCGTACCAAAGGTGCCATCCAGCAGCTTGGAGCCGTTGAATTCCGTGGTTTGCGAGATACGGTCCAGTTCGGAGACGAGCTGCGAGACTTCCTGTTGCAGGGCCTGGCGGTCGCCAGCGCTGTTGGAAGCGTTGGCCGACTGCACCGCCAGTTCACGCACACGCTGCAGGATGTCGCCGGAGGCCTTGAGGGCGCCTTCAGCCGTTTGCGCCAGCGAAATGCCGTCGTTGGCATTGCGCACCGCCTGGTTCAGGCCGCGGATCTGGCTGGTGAAGCGCTCGGAAATGGCCAGACCGGCGGCGTCGTCCTTGGCGCTGTTGATGCGCAGGCCCGACGACAGGCGCTGGATGGACGTGCTCAGCGACGTCTGGCTGGTACCCAGGTTGCGCTGTGCCGTCAGGGAACTGACGTTGGTATTGATGGTAGCTGCCATGGCAAATCTCCTGAAAAGAACTGACTGAATATGGCGTTGCCGCCAACTGGGCGCCAGGTCTACCTGGCCGCTGTGCCCACCAGCAGCGCGTCTGCTCTCGGTGAACGGCGGGCCTCACTCTTGATTCATGCGTCCCGTTGAGAAGGTTTTCGGGCCGCGGCGGGAAAACTTTAGGCCCAAACGCGCAGATTGAGCGGTTTTTCTCGGGCTTATCGCGCCAACGCAAAAACGCCCCTTGCCCACAATTCACCCAACGTTCCCACAAAGTCCGCCGGAGGGGCAACGCTTAAACCGGCAGAAATGTTTGTTTTCAGCTCTGCAGGAGTCATGCAATGGCAGCTACCATCAACACCAACGTCAGTTCCCTGACGGCGCAACGCAACCTGGGGATGAGCCAGAGTTCGCTCAACACCTCCATCCAGCGCCTGTCGTCGGGCCTGCGCATCAACAGCGCCAAGGACGACGCCGCCGGTCTGGCCATCTCCGAGCGCTTCACCAGCCAGATCCGCGGCCTGAACCAGGCGGCCCGCAACGCCAACGACGGCATTTCGCTGGCGCAGGTGACGGAAGGCGCCATGAAGGCCGCCGGCGACATCCTGCAGCGTGTGCGTGAACTGGCGGTGCAGTCGGCCAACGCTTCCAACAGCGCCGGCGACCGCCAGGCCCTGCAGCAGGAAGTCGGCCAACTGGTAGCAGAACTGGACCGGATCTCCCAGACCACCGAGTTCAACGGCCAGAAACTGCTGGATGGCACCTTTGGTACGCAGCAGTTCCAGGTCGGCGCCAACGCCAACCAGACAATTGTCGCTGCAACGGCCAACCTGCGCACCAGTGTTTACGGCAACAACCAGAACCTGCCATCGGCCGGTGCCGGTGCCTCCGCGGCTGCCGCGGCCACCTCGGCGCCCGCCAACGGCGTGACCTCGGGTGCCGTGTCGATCAGCGGTTCGCTGGGCACGGCCACCCTGTCGGTGGCCAGCAACTCGACCGCCAAGGCCATCGCCGACCAGATCAACGCCGTGAAGGCCAACTCCGGCGTGACCGCCACGGCCCGCACGGAAGTGGAACTGGACATCGCCGCCGTCGCAGGCTCGTTCACCCTGTCGCTGCAAGGGGACAATGCAACCCCGGTGACAGCGTCGTTCACCCTGACCGCCACCTCGGGGGCCGACCGCCTCTCGGCCGCAGTGGCAGCCATCAACGACCAGTCCGCCAAGACCGGCATCACCGCATCGCTCAATGAAACGGGTGACCGCGTGATCCTGGCCAACGCCACCGGCAGCGACATCATCGTGGGCGACACGGCCGTGCAGAACGCCGGCACGACCACGGTGACCAAGCTGCAGGCCGACGGAACCGCCACGGGCGGCACGATCACCCTGGCAGCCGACACCACGGCCAACTTCACGACCGTGAGCGGCTACATCACCCTCGACTCCGACAAGTCCTTCGCGGTGACTTCGGCCAGCAATGCACTGACCACCGGGGGCTCCACCCTCAAGCGCGTGGCCGACCTGGACGTGACCACCTTTGCCAAGGCCACCGAATCGCTCAAGACCGTCGACTCGGCGCTCGCCTTCATCAGTGGCGAACGCGCCAAGCTGGGCGCATTGCAGGCCCGCTTCGAGTCGAGCATCTCCAGTCTGAACATCACCTCGGAGAACCTGTCCGCATCGCGCTCGCGCATCCTGGACGCCGACTTTGCCGCCGAAACCGCCAACCTGTCGCGGGCCCAGATCCTGCAGCAGGCCGGCACGGCGATGGTGGCACAGGCCAACCAGATTCCCCAGGGCGTGCTGTCGCTGCTCAAGTAAGCCAGGCACCGCCGGCCCGGGTGCTGCCGGGCGCGCTTTGAAAAACCCAGCCACCGACCGGTGGGCTGGGTTTTTTTACATGCTTGCCCCCGCAGGCGTGCCGCCGCGCAGGCACCTCAGAGCCGGAAGATGTCGGCCAGCACGTCGCGCCTGGACGGCTTGCAGACCACGGCCCCGCCCTGGCCCGCATAGACCGTGCAGTGGCCGGGCGTATCGGTGTTGATGAGGCTGACTCCCTGGGACAGCACGGTGCCGTCGCCCACCTGGCAACCCCCGATGATCGCGGTGCCGGGGTACATCACCACCCCATCGCCCAGCACCGGCCCCACCCCGTGGTTCTTGCCCACGGTGGAATTCTGGTAGATCACCAGGTGGTTGCCATAGGTGGCCTTGGCAAACACGATGCCCACCGAGTGCCCGATGAAGAACACCGGCGGCATCTCGATCTCGTAGAACAGGTCGATGCCGTTCAGCGCCTTGTTGAGGCCGAACAGCTTGGCACAAAGCCGCCGGTTGCCCGTGGCCTTCCACACGGTGTTGGCCAGGTAGTACAGGAAGATGGTGTACTGCGAGGAGTGCAGGTGGTCGAATTCCCCAGGCTTCCACATGCGCACGGCGTCGATGCAGTGGCCCAGGCGCGCCAGTGCGGGGTCCATATGGGGACGCAGCACCTCGCGCGCGTCGGGATCGAGGCCATCGGGGAAGAAATGCTCCAGCTGCCGTACCAGGTAATGCAGCAGCTCGGCGTGCGTCAGGTGCACCAGCTTGGTCATGGGCAGGTTTCTTTCATGGCATCCAGCACGCTGTGCAGGCCCTTGGGTCGCCAGCCGAACTCCTCGCGCATGCGATCGATGCGGATGCGCGGGGCTTCGCTGGGACCTGCCGGCAGGGTGGCACGCAGCTCGCAAGCCCAGCGCCGGCCCAGGCCGTCGAACAGGCTGGCATTGGAGGTGTTCTCGCCGCTGGCCAGGTTGTAGATCGTGTGCTGCCCCCGCAGGGCCAGGTGGACAAGGCCTTCCACCACATCGGACACGTGGACATAGTCCCGCTCAAACGAGGGCGAAGACGGCACCTCGATGGCCGGCCTTGGAGCCCCCGGCTGCGCGCCGGCGGCCATTACCTGGCGCAGCAGGGAGGGCAGGAAGCCATCGGCATCCTGGGCCCCTTCATAGACGCAGGCCAGCCGCGCCACCCGGGCGCGGCCCTGGCCCTGCGTGTGGCACAGGGATTCGCCCAGGGCCTTGGACAGGTCGTACAGATGGCGGGGTTGCCCGGGATCCAGGCGCAGCGGCAGCGCCTCGTGCGCATCCACCGCCCCCAGGCTGTCGTACAGGCGGGTGGATGACAGATAGACCAGCGACTCCCACTGCGCCTCCTTCAGCACCCGGGCCAGCAGCCCCACGTGGGCTTCCACCGTATCGAAAGGCCGCACCAGGTAGTCGGCAGTGAGCCCGGCGGCATACACCACATGGCCTAACGGCCGGGTCCACAGCGCAGGATCGCCGCGCGCCGGCGCGAACACCTCGGCGCCCGCGGCCCGCAGCCGGGAAACCACCCGTTGCCCGACAAAACCCGCCGCGCCGAGCACGGTGAAGACACGGCCCTCCAGGCCTTCGACAACCCCGGACATGCTTTAGAAGCCGCCCACGGGATGGTGCAGGCGGACATCCTTGTGCGGCAGCAACTTGGGACTCACCCCGTCGACCACGCTGAAGGCGGGCGTGTCGACCAGGCCTTTGGCCGGCACGGCCAGCATGTTGAAGCCATGCGGCGGGCCTTCAAGGTAGACCGTGTCCAATGGCACCAGCTCGACCGGCTTGCCCGGCATCTCGCGGTGCGAGTTGATGTCGCGCACGGCGAACACCTCGTAGCCGCGCGAGAGGAACAGCTGGCACAGCGGCGTGGCCCGCAGGCCCTGGCTCCAGTCGACATAGGTGCGGTGCAGCTCGAAGACCACCCAGGGGCGGTCCTTGTCCAGGATACCCACGGCCCCCTGCAACGCCGACAGTTCGGCCCCTTCGATGTCCAGCTGGATCAGGCCGACACGCAGCCCCAGGCGTTGCGCATAGTCGTCCATGGCCACCGTCTCGAAGCCTTCGCCAGCCGAGGCGGCCACCGCGTTGGCGAAGGAATCGAAGCCATCGAGCCGCATGTGCTCGCCACTGCGGCTCCACAGCCCCTCGTGGTTCACCACCACATTGCCCAGCTGGTTGAGCGCCAGATTGGTCTGCAGCATGCCGGCCTGGTCGGGATTGGGCTCAAAGCAGTGCACCTTGAGCCCCGCGGGCGCGATGGCCTTGGCCACCAGCACCGCCTGGTCGCCGAAGTAGGCCCCCCCGACGATGACATCGCCCTGCAGGCGTGGCGCCAGCTCCAGCAGCAGCTTGGTGGTCTGCGGCTCCCAGACATGGGTCGGCCGCTCGCTGGCGGACAGCAGCAGGTCGCGGGCGATCTTGGTGCGGTAGAGGTACTGCACGCGCGTGCCATCGGCCAGTTGCTGGTGGTAGACGTCCTTGTCATCGTGCAGGGCATCGACGATGGGGCCCACCACGTCGTCGCGCACGGCGCCGTCATAGGCGATGGAGCTCTCTGCCTGGCGCAGCAGATCCACCAGCCGGGCCCGCAAGGCCGGGTCACGGCCCAGCAGGTGCATGGCGCGCTGCAGGCGCTTGCCGTCGAGGTCTCTGGGATCGTTGCTCATGGGATTCCTTGGTTGATCGGTCACTCAATGGGATGGTTGCGAGAACGGCGCGTCCTCTCAAAGGGTCTTCAGGGCCGGAACCGCCACCGTGAACAGCGCCCCCCACTCGCGGACATAGTCCAGCTGCGCGACCACCTCGTCCTTGAGGTTCCACGGCAGGATCAGCACACGGTCGGGCCGGTGGGCGCGCAGGTGCGCCTCATCCACAATGGGAATCCTGCTGCCCGGCAGGTACTGCCCCTGCTTGGCGGGATTGCGGTCCACCACATAGGGCAGCAGGTCGGCCCGCACGCCGGCGAAGTTGAGCAGCGTGTTGCCCTTGGCGGCCGCGCCATAGGCGCCGACCTTGAGGCCGCGCGCATGGCAGTCGAGCAGGAAGCCAAGCAGCTCGCGCTTGATGCGCAGCGCCTCCCCCTGCAGGCGGCCATAGAACGCGGCGGAAGACACCCCCGCCGCCGCTTCGCGGTCCAGCAGCCACGCCACCCGTTCCTGCGGCTGTGCACCGGCATCGCTGCGCTGCGCGAACACGCGCAGGCTGCCGCCATGGGTGGGCAGCTCTTGCACATCGGTCACGACCAGCCCGTTGGCGGCAAAGATGCGCTGCACCGCCGTGAGCGACAGGTAGGAAAAATGCTCGTGGTACAGGGTGTCGAACTGGCACTGCTGCACCAGTTGCAGCAGGTGCGGAAACTCGAAGGTGGCCACGCCCTGCGGCTTGAGCAGCACGGCAAAGCCCGCGACGAAGTCGTTGATGTCGGGCACGTGGGCCAGCACGTTGTTCGCCACCGTGAGATCGGCACAGCGCCCCTGTGCCGCCAGTTCGCGGGCCAGTTCCACGCCGAAGAACCGCTCCACCACCTCGATGCCCCGCGCCCGTGCCGCGGCGGCCGTGCTGGCCGTGGGCTCCACGCCCAGGCAGGGAATGCCGCGTGCGGCCACGTACTGCAGCAAGTAGCCGTCGTTGGCCGCCACCTCGACCACATGGCTGTGCGGCCCCAGCGCCAGGCGCTCGGCCATGCCGTCCACATAGGCCTGCGCATGCGCCAGCCAGCTGCTGGAGAACGAGCTGAAGTAGGCGTATTCGGCATCGAACAGCGCATCGGCCGCGGCGAAGTCCTCGGTCTGCACCAGCCAGCAGCGCTCGCACACCAGCACCCGAAGCGGGTACCAGCGTTCAGGGGCATGCAGCGCCGGCTCGCGCAGGTAGGCATTCGACGGGGGCGCGGTGCCCAGGTCTGCCATGGGCAAGGTCACGGGGGCGGCGCAGTGGCGGCATTTCATGGTCGGGAGCTCGGATCAGGTCAGTGGCAGCCCGGTGAATGCGGGCGTCAGCAGGGGGTGTTCGGCATCGCGCGCAGAGCGCGCCGCCACGGGCAGCGGCCAGGCAATGCCAAGGCGCGGGTCCAGTGCGTCGAGCCCGCCTTCGGCGTCGGGCGCATGGGGTGCGGAGTGCAGGTACAGCATCTCGCAGTCGTCGGCCAGCGCCTGGAAGCCATGGGCGAAACCGGGGGGAATGAGCATGGCCCAATGGTTGCTGGCCGAGAGTTCGCGGCCGAACCACTGCAGCAATGTGGGCGAGCCGGCGCGCAGATCAACGGCCACATCCCACACCGCACCCCGCAGGCAGCTGACCAGCTTGGCTTCGGCCGCAGGGGGGTGCTGAAAATGCAGGCCCCGCAGCGTGCCACGCTGCGCGGTGTGCGTGTGGTTGATCTGGGCGATGGGCCAGGTCCAGCCCACCGGCGCCAGGTCCTGCGCGCAGAACATGCGCGCGAGAAAGCCCCGGCTGTCCCCCAGTGGCTGGCGCTGCACGGTCACGAGGCCGGCCAGCGGGGTGGACTCCACGGCAAAGCGGCTCATGGCGCGGCGCCCCCGCTGCCCGCCTTTTCGTAGGCCTCGAGGTCAGACAGGCACAGCGCACGCGCCGAGGCTCCTGCATGGAACTCCCGGTACCAGGCCATGGTACGGCCCACGGCCTGCGCCAGCGCCCAGCAGGGAACGACGCCCAGCCGGCTGCGCGCCAGCGCGGTGTCGAGCGCCAACAGGCCCGCCTCGTGCGGCTGCTTCACGTCGCTCTGGTAGCGCACGGGCGCCGCGGGGTAGGCGGCCGCGGCGATCTCGATCACGCGCCCCACCGTGGCCGCCTCGTGCGGCGCGGGCCCGAAGTTGTAGGCGCCGGCCTGCGAGGCATCGTTCCAGAGCAGTTCGGCGAGCCGCAGGTAGGCCGCCAGCGGTTCCAGCACATGCTGCCAGGGGCGTGTGGCGTGGGGGTTGCGCAGCACCAGGGTCTCGCCGGCCGACCAGGCGGCTGCGGCATCGGGCAGCAGGCGCTCGGGCGACCAGTCCCCGCCGCCGATCACGTTGCCGGCACGCGCCGTGGCCAAGGCCATGCCCTGCGCGGACAGAAAGGCATCGCGGTAGCTGGCCGCCACGATCTCGGCGGCGGCCTTGCTCGCGCTGTAGGGGTCGTGCCCGCCCAGCGCATCGTCCTCGCGGTAGGGGTAGACCCACTCCCGGTTGCGGTAGACCTTGTCGGTGGTCACGACCACGGCCACGCGCACATCGGCCAGGCCCCGGAGAGCATCCAGCACATGGGCCGTCCCCATGACGTTGGTGGCATAGGTCTCGAGCGGCGCCGCATAGCTGGGGCGCACCAGCGCCTGGGCGGCCAGGTGCAGCACGATGTCGGGGCGTGCCGCCTGGATGCGGGCCGCGGTGGCCCCGGCATCGCGTATGTCGCAGACATGGCTTTCCATGCCCTGGGCCACACCCGCCTGTGCGAACAGGCTGGGTTCGCTGGCCGGCGGCAGGGCGATGCCCGTGACCTGGGCCCCCAGGCGCTGCAGCCACAGGGCCAGCCAGCTGCCCTTGAAGCCCGTGTGCCCCGTGAGCACCACGCGCTTGCCACGCCAGAAATCCGGATCGGGCAGCACCATGTTCACCAGCACTTCCACGGGGCCTGGCCGCTTTGCCAGAGTTCTTCGAGCAGGTTCTTCTCGCGCAGCGTGTCCATGGGCTGCCAGAAGCCCCGGTGCTCGAAAGCCCGCAGTTCGCCGTCGCGCGCCAGGCTTTCCATCGGACCTGCCTCCCAGGGGGTGGTGTCGCCCTCGATGCGATCGATCACCTGGGGCGAGAGCACGAAGAACCCGCCGTTGATCCAGCCGCCATCGCCGCGGGGCTTTTCCACGAAGCCCCGCACCACCTCGCCGTCGTCGCCATCGCGCACCAGCGCGCCGTAGCGCCCCGGCGGCAGCACCGCAGTGACGGTGGCCTGGCGGCCATGGGCCGCATGGAAAGCGAACTGGGCCGCCATGTCGATGTCGGCAACCCCATCGCCATAGGTGAAGCAGAACGGTTCATCGGCCGGCAGGTACTCGCGCACGCGCTTGAGGCGCCCTCCCGTCAGGGTCGATTCGCCCGTGTCCACCAGCGTCACCCGCCAGGGCTCGGCATGGCGGTGGTGCACTTCCATGCGGTTCTCGGCCATGTCGAAGGTCACATCCGACATGTGCAGGAAGTAGTTGGCGAAGTATTCCTTGATGACGTAGCCCTTGTAGCCCAGGCAGATGATGAAGTCATTGACGCCATGGGCGGCATAGGTCTTCATGATGTGCCACAGGATGGGCCGCCCGCCGATCTCGATCATGGGCTTGGGCCGCAGGTGCGACTCTTCGGAGATGCGGGTGCCAAGGCCCCCGGCCAGCAGAACAGCTTTCATGGATTGCAACTCGGTGGGTCTCCGTACCACGACAGCACCCCTGGGCTCGATACCCGGACGGGGCGTTGCCTCAATGCAGGCACTATAGCGGCAAGGCACGCCTCTCCAAGGGGTACGGAGGATCCCCCCGGGTGCCAGTCAACGGCCTGGCGGCTGCGCATCGCACCATGCCCGGAACATCTGGCCATAAGCAGCCTCCACATCGCGGGCAAAACCCGCCTCGTCCATCAGCGCAGACGACTGCATCTTCGGCCGCAGGCCCGCGCGGATCTGCGCGAGCTGCGGCAGGTCGGACGCCAGCGCGACCAGCTTGTCGACATATTCTTCTTCGCTGTATGCGATCCACTCGGGATACCCCACCGAGGTGAGGACCGATGCGCCGAGCGTGCCCATGCTGGGAGCGCTGGCCAGGGTGACCAGGGGCAGGCCCATGAACAGCGACTCGATCAGCGTCGTGCCCGAGTTCTGCGGAAAGCAGTCCAGCGCGATGTCCATCCTGCGCAGCACATTCCAGGGGGGGCTCTCGAAGCCCATGAGGATGCGCTCCCGCTGGACGCCATGCGCCTCGAAGCGCTGGAACCACTGCTCGCGCACCTCCGCCTGGCTGAAATTGCCGCTGTTGATCTCCAGGCGCGAACCGGGCACCCGCTGCAGCAGTGCAGACCAGGCACGGATGACGCGTTCGTTCAGGCGCACGGCCCGGGTCAGGGTACCGAAGGTCACGTAGCCGTTCGACATGGCCGGCAGCTCGCTGACCTCGCCCATGCCGGGGTTGGCCCGGTAGACCAGCGACGCGTGCGGCAGGCGCCAGGGCTTTTCCGAGAACAGCCCCTCCTGCCCGACCGGCACGGTCGGCTCGTCCGTCAGGTAGTAGTCGATGGCCTTGAGCCCCGTGGTGTATCCGGAATCGAGCCAGTGCAGCGAGACGGGCGCGGGCTTGCGGGCAAAGGCCCCCAGCCGGTGGCCCTTGGTGTGGCCTGCAATGTCCACAAGGACGTCGATGCCGTCGTCGCGGATGCGCTGGGCCAGTTGATCGTCGTCCAGGTCACGGGTATCGATCCAATGCTCGAAGTAGGTGCGGTACCGGTCCGTCACTTCGTCCTCCAGCTCATACGGCCCGCTGTACGCGAACAGCTCCACGCGCTCGTGGGAATGGTTGGCCAGCAGAGGCTCCAGGAACTGGCGGCATGCATGGTTGCGGAACACGGGGGCCACATAGCCGACGCGCAGGCGGCGTTCGGCATTGCGCTCATTGGAATGCGGCCGCCACAGATGGCGGTATGGCTCGCCGAAATGCTGGTTGAAGCGCTGGTAGGCCGCAAACCGGTCCACCGGGTCCAGGTCGGGAATACAGTTCGCGACGAACAGGTAGGAGCTGAGCGCCGAGGCGTCGGCCGGTGCCAGATCCATCGCAGCGCGCAGGGCCTGCAGCGCCTCCGGCAAACGCCCCTGGTCCTTGAGCAACATGCCCATGCTGATGCGGGCCTGCAAATGGCCCGGCTGCACCTCGATGGCCTTGCGCGCGTACTGCTCGGCCTCCGGCAGGCGGTTCATCTCGCCCAGCAACACACTGAGGTTGATGAGCACGCCGACATCGCCGGGGTCGATCTCCAGCGCCGTGCGGTAGGCCGCCTCGGCCGCCTGCAGCCGCGCCTGCCCCCGCATCACGATGCCCAGGTTGAACCAGCCCTGCTTGAACCGGGGCCCGTGGCCCACCGCCTGGCGCAGCAGGATCTCGGCCTGCACCAGGTCGCCGCGCAGGGACAGGGCCAGGCCGTAGTTGCTCAGCATGTCCACGTCACCGGGATCGAGCGCCAGCGCCTGCTGCATGGGCTCGATCGCCTTGTCGCGCTGGCCCACGCGCATCAGGGCCGCGCTGAGCGACTTCCAGCCCATGGTGCACTGGGGAAACTGGCGCGTCATCTTGCGACCCATGCGCAGCACCGCGTCGAATTTTTCTTCCTCGAACAGGCGGTTGATCTCCGCCAGTTGCTCCCGGGGCGGCATGCGCCCGACCACTGGCCGCGCCAAGCGGGCCCGCTCCATGGCCGCCCCGACCAGCCGCTCCACGAGCTCGCCAGCCGCATCGCCGGCCAGGCCCGCGCGCAAGGCATCTTCCAGCACCCCGCCGGCCAGCGCATCTTCACCTGCCTGTATCAAGGCATCGACCAGGCTCACCCAGTACTGGCGCTCCTTGGGGTTGGCCTCCAGCGCGGCCTGGAAGAAGGGTACGCTGGCCAGGAACTGGCCGCATTCGACCGCGATGGCGCCCAGGTTGTGGTTGGCGTCGGCATGGGCCGGATCCAGGCTGAGCACGGCCCGGTACAGTTCTTCCGCCTGCGGGTAGTTGCCCGCGCGGTGGCATTCGATGGCCAGCGCCATGCTGCGCTCCACCAGCATCTGTACCGGCGAGACAGGCAAGGCGGCGCCGGCCTGTCCTGGATGGTGCGAACGGTCTGTCGTCGTGGTGTCGGTCATTGGCGTCGGTGTAGGGGCCGGACAAGCAGGCAATCTGCCCATGCCGTCCAGCATAAACACCTTGGCGGCTTCCTAAATCGGGAAAACCAACGTAAAAACCACGCTACCCGCCCCAACCAGGAAAGTGGTGGGTGCTTTACCGCTTGCTCATGGGATCGGTTCGAGCACAATCCGATACAGTCGCCCAAAGCATGGCACAGGGCCATGCCCACCCGCACTGGCCCAGCCGACCGCCTGGCGCCCGACAAAACAAACTGAATCAGCATGTTCGTCATCATTGGCTACGTCGTCAGCATGGTCTGCATCTTCGGTGTGTACATCGTGCACGGCGGGAACATCCAGGTGATCCTGAAGGCCCTGCCGTTCGAGCTGATCACCATTGGCGGCAGCGCGCTGGGCGCCTTTGTGGTGAACAACCAGCCCAAGGTGCTCAAGGCGACCATGAAGGCGGTTCCCGCCGCGTTCAAGGGTTCCAAGTACACCAAGGCGCGCTACATGGAGCTGCTCGCCATGCTCTACGACATCCTGCAAAAGGCCCGCAAGGAGGGGCTGATGGCGATCGAGAAGGATGTGGAAACGCCCCATGAATCCGAGATCTTCAAGAAGTACCCCACGGTGGGCAGCGACCACCATGTGATCGAGTTCACGACCGACTACCTGCGCATGATGGTCTCGGGCAACCTCAACTCGCACGAGATCGAGGCCCTGATGGACAACGAGATCGACACCCACCACCAGGAGGCCCACGCCCCGGTGGCAGCCATTGCCCGCCTGGCCGGCGCCCTGCCCGCCTTCGGGATCGTGGCCGCCGTGCTCGGGGTGGTGAACACCATGGGCTCGGTGGGCCAGCCGCCCTCGGTGCTGGGCGGCATGATCGCCTCCGCCCTGGTGGGCACCTTCCTGGGGATTTTGCTGGCCTACGGCTTCGTGGAACCCCTGGGCGGCCTGATGGAACAAAAGAGCGAAGATGCCGCCAAGGAATTCCTGTGCATCAAGTCCACGCTGCTGGCCAGCATGCAGGGCTACAACCCGGCTACCGCCATCGAATTCGGCCGCAAGGTCCTGTTCTCGACCGACCGGCCGACCTTCTCCGAACTCGAAGGGCATGTGAAGGGCAAGAAGTAAGCCCCTACTAGCGCCATGGCAGAAAAGAAGCTTCAGCCCATCATCATCAAGCGCGTCAAGAAGGGCGGCCATGCCGCCCATGGCGGCGCCTGGAAGATCGCCTATGCCGACTTCGTGACGGCCATGATGGCGTTCTTCCTGCTGATGTGGCTGCTGGGCTCCACGGCCAAGGGAGAGTTGCAGGGCATCTCGGCGTACTTCAGTTCGCCGCTCAAGGTGGCCATGACGGGGGGCGATGGCGCCGGCAACAGCTCCAGCGTGATCCCCGGGGGCGGCAACGACCTGTCCAAGGTGCACGGCCAGGTGCGCCGCTCCGACTCCGATCCCGACAAGGACCGCCGCGCCAGCATCGAGAATGCGCGCGCCGAGCGGGCCAAGCAGGACCAGGAGCGCATCAAGGCCCTGCAGGCCAAGATCGACGCGCTGATCACCGAAAACCCGCGCCTGAACGAGTACAAGTCGCAGATCCGCATCGACGTCACACCCGACGGATTGCAGATCCAGATCGTGGACGACCAGAACCGCCCCATGTTCGACAGTGGCAGTGCGCTGGTGAAACCCTATATGCGCGACATCCTGCGCGAGATCGGCGCTGCCCTGGGCGGGGTGGAAAACCGCATCAGCCTGGCCGGCCATACCGATGCCGTCCCCTACGGCAACAGCGAGCGCGGTTACAGCAACTGGGAGCTTTCGGCCGACCGGGCCAACGCCTCGCGCCGCGAGCTGGTCTCGGCCGGCATGCCCGACGCCAAGCTCGGCCGCGTGGTCGGCCTGGCCGCCAGCGATCTGCTCGAGCCCACGAATCCACGCGCACCCGCCAATCGCCGTATTACCATCACGGTGCTGACCCGCGAGGCCGAAGAGCGCCTCCTGGGCAAGGGAACTCCTGCGGCAAGTGCTCCGGAAGTGCCAACGGAAAAGCGCGAAAATCCAACGACTGGCAGGTGATCGTTACGACTTGTCACCAAACCTGCCACACTTGACAATACAACCAGCCTATTTCGACCGAAAGGGTCCCAAGTGACCACAGCCCTTCGCTTCTTGATCGTTGACGACTTCTCCACCATGCGGCGCATCGTGCGCAATCTGCTCAAGGAGAGCGGATTTTCCGACGCCGACGAGGCCGAGGACGGCGTCGCCGCACTGAACAAACTGCGCAACGGCAAGTTTGACTTCGTGGTGACGGACATCAACATGCCCAACATGAACGGTTTCCAGCTTCTGGCGGAAATCAAGAAAGACGACAAGCTCAAGCACCTGCCGGTGCTGATGGTGACTGCCGAGGCCCGCAAGGAAGACATCGTTGCAGCCGCCCAGGGCGGTGCCGCCGGTTACATCGTCAAGCCTTTCACCAAGGCAACGCTTGAAGAAAAGGTCTTGCTGATTCTCAAGAAGATGGGGCTGTGACGCCATGGATACACCCGACCATACCCCTGGGGAACCTGCGACCGATGTCCACCACAAGATCGGCCTGCTGACCCGCCAGCTCCACGATTCGCTCAATGAACTGGGCTACGCCGACAAGCTGCGCGGCTCCATGGGCGAGTTGCCGGATGCCCAGAGCCGCCTGTCCTACATCGCCCGCCTCACGGGTGAGGCGGCCGAAAAGGTGCTCAATCGGGTCGAACAGGCCAAGGCCCAGCACGACTTCATCGCGGCCGAGACGCGCCGCGTGGTGGCTTCGCTGGTGAAAGACCCTGTGGCGGCCGTGGCCAAGGGCGAGATCATGAACTTCCTGACCGACGTGGAACGCGTCACCATGGAAGCCGATACGCACCTGACCGAAATCATGATGGCGCAGGATTTCCACGATCTCACGGGCCAGGTGATCGCCCGGGTGGTCAATCTGGCCGCCACCATCGAAGAGCAGCTCGTGCAGCTGCTGATCCAGACCGCGCCCCCCAATGCCCATGTGCCTGCGGCACTGACCGCCGAGGCCCCGCGCGAACACCTCGCCGGCCCCGTGGTGGATCCGGAGAACACCCCCGACATCGTCACCGACCAGTCCCAGGTGGACGACCTGCTGGCCAGCCTGGGTTTCTGACCCGCTGGGTGACGGGCCTGGCGCCACACACCGCCCGCCACCGCCACCGCTAGCCATGCCCGCGCGCCCGGCGCCGCGCAGCGGCAGCAAGGTACAAGGGAAAAGAGGCCTGCAGCCGCCTTTTATCCGTCTTTAGATTTCCGGGTCGCTCACGACAATGGCAGGACACGAGTTGTCATGCCATCATGGAATCCAGCCAAGAAAAAAGCCTTCCGGCGTCCGAACGCAAGCTGCAGAAAGCGCGCGAAGACGGGCAGGGTGCGCGCTCGCGCGACCTGTCGCACCTGGCGATTCTGGGTGCAGGTGGCGGCGCCATGCTGGTCCTGGCCCCGACCCTCATGGAACAGCTGCAGCAGGCGCTGAGCCACCAATTGGTGTTCAACGTCAACACGGTGATGGCCCCCGCCACCATGCTGGACCGGCTGCGCACCATGGTCATCGTGGGCCTGGTGGCCAGCACCGTGTTCGCCCTGCTCACCAGCGGCGCAGCACTGCTCAGCGCCATCGGCGCCGGTGGCTGGATCTTCAGCAGCAAGCCCATCAGCCCCCAGTTCAACCGCCTGAATCCCCTTTCGGGCGTCGCCAACCTGTTTTCCAAGCAGCAGATGGCCAACGTGGCCAAGATGGTGCTCATGACGGCCATCATCTCCGCCGTGGCCTGGCACTACATGGCGGGCAGCATCGAGCGCGTGGCCATGCTGGTGCTGCAGCCTTCGCCCATGGCCATCCGCCAGATGTGCGAATGGCTGGTCTCGGGTGTCAGCCTGATGCTGCTGGTGGTGTTCATGGCGGCCCTGATCGACGTGCCCCTGCAGGCCTACTTCTTCCGCTCGCGCCTGAAAATGTCGCACGAGGAAGTCAAGCAGGAGCACAAGGAGTCCGAAGGCGACCCGCACACCAAGGGCCGTATCCGCCAGAAACAGCGCGAGCTGGCCGACGGTGCCAGCGTGGCCGCGGTCCCCAAGGCCGACTTCGTGGTGATGAACCCCACCCACTACGCAGTAGCCCTGAAGTACGACGACAAGACCATGGCCGCCCCGCAGGTGATCTCGCGCGGCACCGACCTGATTGCCATGCGCATCCGCGATCTGGCCAAGGCCCACGACGTGCCCGTGCTGCAGTCGCCCATGCTGGCCCGTGCCCTGTACGCCCATGCCGAACTCGACCAGGCCATCCCAGCCACGCTGTACGCCGCCGTGGCCCAGGTGCTGGCCTATGTGTACCGCCTCAAGGCCGCCCTGCGCGGCGAGGGGCAGATGCCGGGCGAACTGGTCGAGCCTTTCGTGCCACCTGAGCTCGATCCGCTGAACAAGACCACTCCCTCCACCGTGCAAGGCAGCGCGCCATGAACCAATTGAACACCCTTCGGCAATGGGCGGGCAGCAACAGCTCCGCCTTGCAGGGCATGTCGGCGCCCCTGCTGGTGGTGGCCATCCTGGCGCTGATGGTGCTGCCCATCCCGCCCTGGATGCTGGACACCTTCTTCACCCTGAACATCGCCGTGGCACTGATGGTGATGATGGTGTCGGCCTACATGGTGCGGCCGCTGGACTTCGCCGCCTTTCCCTCGGTACTGCTGCTGACCACGCTGATGCGCCTGTCGCTGAACGTGGCCTCCACCCGCGTGGTGTTGCTGGAAGGCCACACCGGCCCCGGTGCCGCCGGCGCCGTGATCGAGGCCTTCGGCCATTTCCTGATCGGCGGCAACTTCGCCGTGGGCCTGATCGTGTTCGCCATCCTGGTGGTGATCAACTTCGTGGTGGTGACCAAGGGTGCCGAGCGCATCGCCGAAGTGTCGGCCCGCTTCACCCTGGATGCCATGCCCGGCAAGCAGATGGCGGTGGACGCCGACCTCAACGCCGGCCTGATCGACGAGAAGGAGGCCAAGCGCCGCCGCGCCGAAGTGGCCGAGGAAGCCAACTTCTTCGGCTCCATGGACGGTGCCTCCAAGTTTGTGCGCGGCGACGCCATCGCCGGCATCCTGATCCTGCTCATCAACATCATTGGCGGCTTCGCCATCGGCGTGCTGCAGCACGACCTCTCGGCCAAGCAGGCGGCCGACAGCTACATCCTGCTGGCCATCGGCGACGCCCTGGTGGCCCAGATCCCCGGCCTTTTGATCTCGGTGGCCGCCGCCATGGTGATCTCGCGCGTGGGCAAGGAACAGGACATGGGCCGCCAGATCGTGCAGCAGCTGTTCATGTCGCCCCGCGTGCTGGCCGTGACGGCCGGCGTGCTGATCCTGCTGGGCCTGATCCCCGGCATGCCCCACCTGGTGTTCCTGGTCGTGGGCGGCGGCATCGGCTACTGGGCCTGGACCCTGCACCAGCGCCAGCAAGTGCCAGTGGAAGCCCCCGCACCGCCCCCCGTGGCCACCGATGGCGAGGCCACCTGGGACGACCTGCAGCCCGTGGACCTGCTGGGCCTGGAGCTGGGCTACCGCCTGATCACGCTGGTGGACAAGAGCCGCCAGGGCGACCTCTTGACCCGCATCAAGGGCGTGCGCCGCAAGTTCGCCCAGGAAGTGGGCTTCCTGCCGCCGGCCGTGCACGTGCGCGACAACCTGGAACTCAAGCCCAGCGGCTACCGCATCACGCTGCGCGGCGTGGTGGTGGGCGAAGGCGAGGCCTTCCCCGGCATGTTCCTGGCCATCAACCCCGGCGGCATCACCACGCCGCTGATCGGCACGCCCACGACCGACCCGGCCTTCGGCCTGCCCGCCCACTGGATCGATGACCGGCAGAAGGAAGCGGCGCAAATGGCCGGCTTTACGGTCGTTGATTCGGAAACCGTGATGGCGACGCATTTGTCACACTTGATGCAAGTGCAGGCAGCCAAGTTGCTGAGCCGCACGGAAACCCAACAACTGGTGGAACACGTCGCCAAGCTGGCCCCCAAGCTCATCGAAGAAGTCGTCCCGAAAATGGTCTCCATCGCCACGTTCCAGAAAGTCCTCCAGCTGCTGCTGGAAGAGTCTGTGCACATCCGCGATATCCGCACCATCATCGAGACCCTGGCCGAGCACGCCGGCGGCATCTCCGACCCCGTGGAACTGGCCCGCCGCGTGCGCATCGCCCTGTCGCCGGCCATCGTGCAGCAGATCTACGGCCCGACGCGCGAGCTCAACGTCATCGCCATCGAGCCCGGTCTGGAGCGCCTGCTGGTGCAGGCCCTGGGCAATACCGCCGCCCCGGCGCTCGACCCCGGTGTGGCCGACATCCTGACGCAGAAGGCCGCCGAAGTGGCACTGCGCCAGGAGGAGATGGGCCTGCCCGCCTGCCTGCTCGTTCCCGACCAGATCCGCAATGCGATCTCCCGCCTGGTGCGCCGCGTGGCGCCCCGCCTGCAGGTCCTTGCCCACAGTGAAATTCCCGAGACCCACACGATCCGCATCGGGCCCATCCTCAAAGGTGCATCATGAACATCAAACGCTTCCACGCTGCCACGTCCCGTGAAGCACTGGCCAAAGCACGCATGGCCTTTGGCGAGGGCACGCTGATCCTGTCCAACCGCCCCACGGCCAATGGCGTGGAAGTGATGGCCACGGCCGAGGACACCCTGTCCGCCCTGGACAGCGCCGCGGTCGCCAAGCAACCGGCCGCCAGTGCCGCCTCGCCCCTGGTGCAGGCCAGCCAGCGCCAGCAGCAACAACAGCAGCAGCCGCAGCCCCGCGCTGCCCAGCCGATCGCCACGAACCGCAATCCGGTTGAGGAAGACACCGAGCAGTTGGCCATGAGCACCCTGTCCTTCCAGGACTACGTGCGCGAGCGCATGCTGCGCCGCCGCCATGAGGCGATTGCCGGCCCGTCGGACCCCGTGCCCATGATGCAGCGCAGCCGCGACCGCGCGGAGGAACTCGCCCGCGAGCGCCCTGCCGCCCAGGTGGCCCGCCACAACCCGCTGCGCTCCATTCCCATGGACCTGCCCGAGCCGGCACCGCGCAAGCCACAGCGCCACCACCACCAGGAAGCGCCGGCCCTGTCCAACGCGCAGCTCAACGGCCAGCAGAACCTGATGAACGAGCTGCAATCGATGAAGGATCTCATAGAGGACCGCTTCAACACGCTGGCCTGGCTGGGCCAGGCGCGCCAGAACCCGATCCAGTCCAATCTGATGCTCAAGATGATCCGGGCCGGCTACTCGCCCGCCCTGGCCCGCGCCGTGCTGGAGCGCCTGCCCGAGGACCTGTCGGCCGCCGAAGCCGTGCGCTGGCTCATGGACGTGCTGGAACGCAACCTCAAGACCGATGCCGGCGCCCTCCCTCTGTACGAACAGGGCGGCATCTTTGCCATGGTGGGCTCCACCGGCGTCGGCAAGACCACCACCACGGCCAAGCTCGCAGCCCTGTGCGCGCGCATCCATGGCCCCGGCAGCGTGGGCCTGATCACGCTGGACACCTACCGCGTGGGTGCCCACGAGCAACTGCGCACCTATGGCCGCATGCTGGGCATCGTGGCCCACCTGGCGCACGACCGCGCCGCACTGCAGGACCTGCTGGGCCTGCTCAGCGGCAAGAAGATGGTGCTGATCGACACCACGGGTGTCGCGCCGCGCGATCCACGCAAGCGCGACATGCTCGACGTGCTCGACCTGCCCCACGTCAACCGCCTGCTGGTGCTCAACGCCGGCTGCCACGGCGACACGCTGGACGATGTGCTGACCTCGTTCAAGACCAACGGCTCGCAGCAGGCCATCCTGTCCAAGGTCGACGAGGCCGTGAAGCTTGGCCCCTCGATCGACGCGCTGATCCGCCACCAGATGGTGCTGCGCGGCGTGACCAACGGCCAGCGCGTGCCCGAGGACTGGGAGGCCGCCGACGCCCACCAGCTCATCGGCACCTCGATGCGTGCACCCGTCAAGTCGCCGTTCGACCCCAAGGCCAGCGATCTGAATTTCTTTTTCTCACACTCGCCAGAACTGGTGACAGACAGGGGGTTGGTCGATGCTTGATACCGGCTTTCACCAGGCTGCGAGCCTGCACAGCTTCACCCCGCAGACCGAGTTGCGCGTGCTGGCCGTGGCCAGCCAGGAGCAGCCCGGCAGCGGCCTGGAAACCCTGTGGCAGGTCTGCGCCAGCCTGCAGCGCCTGGGCTATCCGGTCGTGGTGCTCGACGCCACGGGCTACGAGTCCGAGGAATCGCCCGGCCTGTACCACCTGCTGCGCCAGGCCCCCTGGCACGACGGCCTGGAAGGCGGTGCCAATGCCTCTTCGCTGGCGGTGCTTCCCGCCGCCCGGGGCCTGTGGCAGCTCACCCGGACCGATCGCCCGCCCCATGTCTCGCCGCTGCAGGACATCCAGCCCTATTTCCGCGCCTACAGCATCCTGGTGCTGCATGCGCCCGCGCCCCTGCTGGGGCAGTTGCTCACCCACACCCGCACCACCCCGCTGATGGTGATGGAGGGCGGCTCCGCCGGAGTGCTCACCACGTACAAAAGTCTGAAACAGATGGCGCAGTACACCGGGCTGTCCTGTACAGTGGCGGCCCTGGTGCGCGGCTCGGGAGTCCGGGAGCGCCGCAAGACCCTTGTTGCCTTGCAGACATTGCAGGACTGCGCCGAGCGCCATCTGGGCGGGCAGGTGCACACTACGGCCGTCTCCACGCAGAACCCGCAGGACCTGCAGCGCCTGGCCTTGCAACTGCTGGAAAACGCGGGCACCATCAATGGGTCGATGGTGGCAGCTGCGACGTCCAGCAGCTTCCCATCCACGCCCGCACATCTTGTCCGGAGCCACTGAACTGATGTACACCGCCAAAGGCCAGCTCGATCGTGATGCGATGATTCGCCAGCACGTACCCCTGGTACGGCGGATCGCCCACCACATGATCGCCAAGCTGCCTCCCAATGTGGAGCTGGATGATCTGATCCAGGTCGGCATGATGGGCCTGGCGGAAGCCCTTTCGCGCTACGAAGCCGCCCAGGGCGTGCAGTTCGAGACCTTTGCCACCCAGCGCATCCGCGGCGCCATGCTCGATGAACTGCGCGAGGGCGACTGGATGTCGCGCAGCTCGCGCAAAAGCCAAAAGGACATCGAGCAGGCCGTCAACCGGCTGGAGCAGCGCCTGGGCCGCAGCCCGCTCGAGTCGGAGATCGCCACCGAGATGGGCATGCCCCTGCCCGAATACCAGAACCTGCTGGGCAAGGTGCGCGGCACGCAGCTCGTGTACCTGGAGGACATGACCCATGGCAACGAGGAGGACGATGGTTTCCTCGACCGCCATGTGGGCGACGAGGCGGCCAACCCGCTCGAAATGCTGCGCGACCACCGCCTGCGCTCGGCGCTGGTCAGCGCCATCGAATCGCTGCCCGAACGCGAGCAGCACATCATGGGCATGTACTACGAGCACGACATGAATCTCAAGGAGATCGCAGCCGTGCTGGGCGTCACCGAATCCCGGGTGTGCCAGCTGCACAGCCAGTCGATTGCCCGCTTGCGGGCAAAAATGCGAAGTCATTAAGCGTACAACCCCCTGAGGCGCTGCGCGCCTCGGCACCGCCGCCAGAAGCGGCGGCTCTTCGGGCACGTCCAAGCCTGCGCAGGCAGGCTTGGAGCCGCGGCCCTCAGCCCCTTCTCTCGATCCGCTGCGCGGTTCGGGAAGGGGGACGCAGCCGGTGCGGCGGGGCGGCCCTTGCACGGCTGCACTGGCTTGGGCAGCGCGCTATCCACGGCCTGTTCTCAGCGCTTGGGCGCCGGTGGCTATGTACTAATACAAACAGAGAATTGTGCCCATACAGCGCAGCGTTGCTGCGCCCGTGACCCGCCTATCAGCCGGCCGAGCGGTAGATCTTGGCGATGCCGGCGGCTTTTTGCTTGCCGCCCAGGCCGTTGCCGTAGGTGGCGTTGGCGGAGCTGTCCTGGGAGGGGACGAGCACGGCGGTCTGGCGGTCGGTGATGGCGGCCAGGCGGGCCAGGCTTTCACGGTGCACCACCAGGGTGGCGGCGATGGCATCCATGCGGGCCCGGAGGGCGGGGGTGATGGAGCTCACCTGCTGGCGGGAGAGGTCCAGCGCATACGAAAAACGGGCTGCGGCGTCGCGCAACCCGGTGCTGGCTTGTTCCAAGGTGGGGGCGTCGGCCTTGAGCAGGGCGGCAGACACTGCCTCGATGTGCTGCTCAACGGCTTGCAGGGCTTCTTCCAGCGGCATGCTCACGGGTGTTTCCTGGTGGATGCGGCTGGTGCGCCTGCGAGAGGCGATGGCGCGCTAGCCGCGCGAACGGGAGAAAATCTCTTGGGCGTTGGCCAGCAGCTTGTCGGCGATCGCGCCGGCGCTGACCGAGAACGTGCCCTTTTCGATGGCTGCGCGCACGGCGGCCACCTTCTTCGTGTCGAAATCGCTCGCTGCACGGGTGGTCTGGTCCAGGGCCCGCGCCGCTGTGGAAACCGTCACAGGCACGCCGGGGGCCGGAGCCGCCGTGGTGCTCTGGGCCACTCCTTGGGGTGCCGCAGGGGCAGGTGCGGGGGTTTTGGCCTGCTTGGCCTGCCCCGTCTGCGCCAGTGCGCCCGGAAGTTCCGGTTGTTGACCTATCTTCATCGCCTTCTCCAGCGCTCCGATGACACGGAGCTCGTAGCAATGTTTTCGACCCTTCGGCGCTGGACTTTAGCTATTTATGCAGGTGTGATGCATCAAAGGGTAACGTCAACCGTCCCATTTTCACCCACAATACCAGAGATTGTGCGCCCATTGTCCATGCGAACCCGCACAGTCTGGCCCACGGCACCCGCAGTGAGCGCCTGGCCTGCCGAGGTTACCGCATATCCGGGGCCTTGTGCCACCACCCGCACCTGGGCCCCGGCCTTGAAGATGCTGGGCGGGCGCACCATCGACTGGCGCAAGGCCTGGCCCGCGACCAGGGGGCGCGAGGCGATCTGGCCGACCCACTGGTCGGGATTGGCCACCACCGCGGCGGCGTCGGCCGCCCAGTCCACTTCCGCCTCCGCGGCATCGGTGGCCGCCAGCACGGCCCCGGAGGCCACATTGCCCGTCAGCACCCATGCCGGCCCGAAGGCCTTGACCGTGACGGGCAGGAACACGTTCCAGGCGGTCTGCCCCTCCACACAGCGCAGGCCCAGGCGGGTGCGCCCCCACAGGCGCGAGCCGGCCGGCAGGTAGGGCTCGACCCGGGCGCACGGCGCCAGGCGCAGCCGCGTGTCGAGCGCACCGATGCTCACCTCCATGCGCAGCGGCAGGCCCGCAGGCTGGTTGCGCGTGATGGCATCGTCCAGCCAGCGCTGGGTCAGGGCGGGCAGGTCCGCCGCCGGGTCGGCCACGGACTGGGCCTGAGCCGCGTTGGCCAGCCATGCGCATGCGAGTGTGGCGAGCACGGTGCGGCCGGCCGTGGACAAGATGGGGAATGCGGGTGCCATGGGGCGCCTCCTGGTAGGTCAATGCGGCCCTGCAGCTCGGTGCAAGGGCCATTTCACGACCACCACTGTAGGCCCTGGCGCCGGCGCCGAAGTCCCGAACTGCGGCCCCAAACGCGGGCTCTTCGCGCTTTAGAAAATCCGGGCGGTTTTCATAATCGAGCCACGCCAGAAAACCGTGTTTGCTGGCATTTCGCAACCTGGACGTGAGGCAGACATGCTTGACAAGATGACCAACCGGCTGGACTTCCACGGCAACGCACTGATCCTGCGTGCCGAGCGCCAGCGCGCCATCGCCAGCAACATCGCCAACGCCGACACCCCCGGCTACGTCGCACGCGACTTCAAATTTTCCGACGCGCTGAGCAACGCCATGGGCGAGCGCTCCTCGTACACCGAATCGCCCCACCGCCTGTCCACCACCACACTGGGCAACTCCGGCTACACCACCCAGCGGCCCACGGTCACGATAGGCACGGACCCACGGCACATCACCGCATCCACCGCCGACGAAGGCTCGTCGGCAGAACTGGGCAGCAAGGGCAAGCTGGCCTACTCGCTGCAGACCCAACCCGCGCTGGACAACAACTCGGTGGACCTGGACCGCGAGCGCGCCGCCTTCGTGGACAACGCCGTGCGCTACGAAGCCACGCTGCGCTTCATCAACGGCAACGCCAAGACCATGCTCAGCGCCATCCAGGGCCAGTAACCCGCCCCACCGCGATAGAAGAGGCTCTCCACCATGTCCATGTTCTCCATCTTCAATGTCTCGGGCAGCGCCATCAGCGCGCAGTCCCAGCGCCTGAACGTCGTGGCCAGCAACCTGGCCAACGTCGACGCGGTGGCCGGCCCCGATGGCAATGCCTACAAGGCCCGCCAGGTGGTCTTTCGCACCGCCAACATGGGGCAGGAGGGCTCGGACGGCGTGCGCGTGAGTGCCATCACCGAGAGCAACGTGCCCGGCCGCAAGATCCACGACCCCAGCCACCCCTCGGCCGACGAGCAGGGCTATGTGACCCACTCCAACGTCAATGCCGTGGAAGAGATGGTGAACATGATTTCCGCGTCGCGCTCCTACCAGAACAACGTCGAGGTGATGAACACGGCCAAGTCACTTCTGCTCAAGACCCTGCAGATGGGCCAGTAACCCGGGAGACCCTCGCCATGATCCTCAACGCCACCAACGCCACCACGACCGCCGACACCGCCAATGCCAAGGCAACGGCAGCCAACGACCCTGCCGCCTCCCAGGACCGGTTCCTCAAGCTGCTGGTCGCCCAGCTCAACAACCAGGACCCGATGAACCCGCTGGACAACGCCCAGATGACCTCGCAGATCGCACAGATCAACACGGTCACCGGCATCCAGCAGCTCAACACCACGATGCAGAGCATGGCGGCGCAGTTCAATTCGCTGCAGGTCATGCAGGGCACGACCCTGGTGGGGCGCAATGTGCTGACCGAGGGCTCGGGCATGACGGTGGCCAGCGGCGTGGGCAAGGCCGGCTTCGAGATTCCCTATGCGGCCACCAAGGTGACCGTGGAGGTCGTGACCCCCGGCGGCCAGGTCGTGGACACGCTGGACCTGGGCCCCAAGGACGCCGGCCGGCACAACTTCGAATGGGACGCCAGTGCCTACAAGGGCAGCACCGAAGGCCTGCAGTTCCGCGTCAAGGCGGTCAACGGCGCGACCACGCTCGAATCCACCGCGCTCACCTTGTCCAAGGTCACCGCCGCCGGTGCCACCGACGGCCAGCTCGTGCTCACGCTGGCCAACGGCAAGAACATCAGCTACAGCCAGATCAAGTCACTGGTCTGAGCCTGCCCCCAGCTTTCGCCCCCGACACCTGAACACCACGCCCCCTCAAGGAGAACACCATGGGTTTCCAGCAAGGCCTCTCCGGCCTGAATGCCGCCAGCAAGAACCTGGACGTCATCGGCCACAACATCGCCAACTCCAACACCGTGGGCTTCAAGGCATCGCGCGCCGAATTCGCGGAGATGGTGGCCAATGCCATCGGCTCGGCCGGTGGCACCAACGCCGGCATCGGCGTGGAGACGGCCGCCGTGGCCCAGCAGTTCACTCAGGGCAACCTGACCATCACCGGCAACAGCCTGGACGTGGCGATCAATGGCAACGGCTTCTTCACGCTGCAATTGCCCGATGGCTCTGCTGCCTACACCCGCGCCGGCAACTTCAAGCTGGACAAGGAAGGCAACATGGTGACCAATGACAACGCCAAGGTCATGGGCTACCCGATCGACCCGACCACCGGCCTGCGCACGGGCACCGACCCCATCCCCATGGTGTTCCCCACTTCGGAGCCCATCCCCGCCAAGCAGACCACCCGGATCAACGCCGCCTTCAACCTGGATGCGCGCGCCACGGACGCCGCCGGCGATCCGGCCGCCACCCCGCCCGTGCCCGCCACGCCGCGTGCCACCTACGGCACCTCGATCAACGTGTTCGACAGCCAGGGCGTGGCCAAACCGGTCAACCTGTACTTCCAGAAGACCGCCACGGACAACACCTGGGACGTGTACGACGCCCTCGACGACCCCACGGCCGTGCCGCCCGTGGTGGCCACGGCCATCGGCCAGATCACCTTCGACAACAACGGCGTGATCACCGGCCCGGCGGCCACGCCGCCGGCCACCGGCTTTGCGCTGACGCTGAACGTCAACCCCACGCCGCCCAACCCCAACAACCTGCCCGCCTACGACGTCGAGGTGAACCTGGACAACGTGACGCAGTTCGGTCGCAAGTTCTCGGTGTCCGATCTCTCGCAGGACGGCTACACCGCGGGCGACCTCACGGGCATCAACGTCGAGAACAACGGCATGATCATGACGCGCTACTCCAACGGCGTCACGCGCGCCGAAGGCCAGATCGCGCTGTCGAGCTTCCGCAACACCCAGGGCCTGGCCTCGGTGGGTGGCAACAACTGGGTGGCCACCTTCGAATCGGGCCAGCCGGTGATGGGCACGGCCACCGATGGCAACTTCGGCGCGCTGCGTTCGGGTGCGCTGGAAGACTCCAACGTCGACCTCACGGCCGAGCTCGTGAACATGATGACCGCACAGCGCACCTACCAGGCCAATGCGCAGACCATCAAGACACAAGACCAGGTGATGTCCACCCTGGTGAACCTGCGCTGACGCGCCCCTGATCCCCTGACCGGAAGCCGCCATGGACCGCATCATCTACACCTCCATGACTGGTGCCAGCGCCGCTGCCCACCGGCAGTCGGTGCTGGCCAACAACCTGGCCAATGCGTCCACCAACGGCTTTCGCGCGGAGATGTCCACCTTCCGCTCCGTGCCGCTGCAAGGCGATGGCTCCACCACGCGCGTGTTCGCGCTGGAAGCCACCTCGGGCTACGTCGACAAGCCGGGCCCCGTGCAACGCACGGGCCGCGCTCTTGACGCCATGGCTGTCGGCAATGCCTGGTTCGCGGTGCAGGGCCTCGATGGCGTGGAGGCCTACACCCGCAACGGTGGCTTCGAGGTCTCGCCCACCGGGGCGCTGCTGACCAACACCGGGCTGCCCGTGCTCTCGGATGGGGGGGGCCCCATCGACGTGCCTCCGAACGCCGAGGTGTCCATCGGATCGGACGGCACCCTCACCGCCAAGACGGCTGGCCAGCCCCCGGCGGCCATCGGGCGCCTGAAACTGGCCACGCCCACCGCCGAAGACCCGCTCAAGCGCGGCGACGACGGGCTGTTCCGCGCCGCCTCGGGCGAACAGATCCCCAATGACCCCAATGCGCGCCTGCTGTCGGGTGCGATCGAAGGCTCCAACGTGAACGCCGTGGAAACCATGGTCGGCATGATCGCCGCCTCGCGCCAGTTCGAGCAGCAGATCAAGATGCTGCAGACCGCCGAGACCAATGACAAGGCTGCCAGCCAGTTGCTGAGCATCAACGGCTGAACCGCCACCAGCCCCTAGGAAAACGCCATGATCAATTCCCTCTGGATCGCCAAGACCGGCATGGAAGCCCAGCAGACCCAGCTGGACGTCATCTCCCACAACCTGGCCAACGTCTCGACCACCGGCTACAAGCGCGCCAACGCGGTGTTCGAAGACCTGATCTACCAGAACCTGCGCCAGGTGGGTGCCCAGACCACCGAGCAAAGCCAGCTGCCCACCGGCCTGCACCTGGGCCTGGGCGTGCGCACCGTCGCCACGGCCCGCAACTTCATGCAGGGCAGCATGCAGCAGTCCAACAACAACCTGGACGTGGCCATCAAGGGCAATGGCTTCTTCGAGGTCACGCAGCCCGATGGCACCATCGGCTACACGCGCGACGGCTCGTTCCAGCTCGACTCGCAGGGCCGCCTGGTGACTTCCAGCGGCCTGCCCATCGCCAACGGCATCACCGTTCCCGCCAACGCGACCAGTGTCTCCATCAGCGCGGAGGGTGCCGTCACGGCCACCGTGCCCGGCAACACCGCGCCGCAGCCGCTGGGCAACATCGCCATGGCCACCTTCGTGAACCCGGGCGGCCTGGAGCCGCGCGGCCAGAACCTGTTCATCGAGACGGCGGCCTCGGGCCAGCCCCAGCAGGGCACGCCCGGTACCAACGGCCTGGGCACCATCATGCAAGGCTACCTCGAGACCTCCAACGTGAACGTGGTGCAGGAGCTGGTGACCATGATCCAGACCCAGCGCGCCTACGAAATGAATTCCAAGGCCATCCAGACCTCGGACCAGATGCTGGCCAAGCTCAGCCAGATGTAACACGCCCAGCGGCCACAAGCCATTCAGCCAGGACTCTCGCCATGACACTCCTCCACGCACTCTTCCAGGCTGCCCGCAGCCGCCCTCTGGCGTGGCCGACCCTGGCCGCCGCCGTGCTCGGCACCGGCTGCGCCAGCATGTCCCCGCCGCCGCCCGTGGACATCCTGCCCACCACCCCGCCGCCCCTGGCCGCCACCACGCCGCGCACACCGCCCCCGGTCACCGGCGGCCTGTTCCACTCGGCCAGCTACCGCCCGGCCTTCGAGGACCGGCGCGCGCGCATGGTCGGTGACAACGTCACGATCCAGATCGTGGAGAACGTGACCGCCAGCCAGAAGTCCTCCTCCACCGTGGACCGCACCTCCAAGATGACCAGCGGGGTGACGGCGCTGCCCTTCACAAGCCAGAAGTTCACCAACAAGCTGGGCGTGGGCGCCAATTCGGAAAATGCCTTCGAGGGCAAGGGTGGCACCGAAAGCGCCAACACCTTCCAGGGTTCGATCACCGCCACCGTCGTCGATGTGCTGCCCAACGGCCACCTGGTCGTGACCGGCGAGAAGCAGATCGGGGTGAACCAGAACGTGGACGTGCTGCGCTTCTCCGGCACCGTGGACCCGCGCGCGCTGCAGCCCGGCTCCATCGTGGCATCCACCCAGGTGGCCAATGTGCGCGTGGAATCGCGTGGCCGCGGCGCCCAGAATGAGGCCCAGGTCACGGGCTGGCTGGGCCGCTTCTTCAACACCGTGACGCCGTTCTGATACAAAATGTGACATCAAGGGGCGCTGCGGCGCCCCGATTTGTCCTTTTGTACTGTCAGATCCGAGGATTCCGATGCCCTTTCTTCGCCGCTCCCTGGCCTGCGGCCTGATCACCCTTGCCGCCGCTGCATTCTCGCCAGCAGCCTCGGCACAAGGAACCACCTACGCCTACTCCGTGGCCCTCACGGTGACCGCCCCCAAGGGTTCGGCCTCCGAGGCGGTGTCCAAGAACAAGACACTGCCCGCAGGCATCAAGTTCTCGCCCTGCGATGCCAGCGCGCTCGACCAGCTGGCCTTCACCATCAAGTACGACGCCGGCAAGCCCGGGGTGGGGACCACCCCGAGCACGCTGCAGAACGTGTACGTGATCTTCAACCGCGATGGCGGCTTGTTCTTCCCCCTGGTGCGCAACCCGCTGATGACCACCGGCGCGATCTTCAAGGTCTACCCCGCCTCCGGCAACATCCAGGCTGCCGACACCTACACGGCCGTCGGCGACAACCTGGGCGGCGCCCAGACCGAGGTGATCCTGGGGGGCAATCTGACGGTCCATGGACTGGATTCAGGCGTCTGGCTGCTCACCGCCATCATTGCGCCGGCCGCCACGGTGAATTTCGACGATCCCCGCACCTGGTCCGCCTGGGACACGGTGCCCTTCATGCTGCGCAAGCCCTGGAAGGGCATCATCACCAACAGCTGCGACTGAGATCGCTACGCGCCTGGCGGGCGGCGGGACGCCGGCGCCCGCCGCAGCCGTGCGGCAGGCCCTTGTTTGTAACAGGCCCCACCGCCAAAAGACGGGTGAATGCGCCTCTTTTTGGACATTCCTTGCGGGCAGCATCCGCCCACAATAAGGGCCATGAAAGCCCTGCCCTCGCCCTTTTCGGCCGCCCCCTTGCGCACCCTGTGGCTCATGGCCATTGCCGTGGCCATGGTCTGCGCCACCTGGCCGGCGCATGCGCTGCGCATCAAGGAAATCGCGGCGGTGCAGGGCGTGCGCAGCAACCAGCTGACCGGCTATGGCCTGGTGGTGGGCCTGGACGGCACGGGCGACCAGACCACCCAGATGCCCTACACCACGCAGGCCATGTCCAACTACCTGCAGCAGATGGGCATCAGCCTGCCGCCAGGCGTGGCCTCGCAGCTGCAGCTCAAGAACGTCGCCGCCGTGATCGTCACCGCCCAGTTGCCCGCCTTTGCACAACCCGGCCAGCAGATCGACGTCAACGTCTCGTCCATGGGCAACTCCAAGTCGCTCAAGGGCGGCATGCTCATGGTCACGCCCCTGCGCGGTGCCGATGGCGAAATCTACGCCCTGGCCCAGGGCAACCTGGTGGTCGGCGGTGCCGGCGCCTCGTCCGGCGGCAGCAAGGTGCAGATCAACCACCTGGCTGCGGGCCGCATCCCGCTGGGTGCCCAGGTCGAGCGCTCCGTTCCCACGCCCCTCAACGAGGGCGACAGCATCAGCCTGGGGCTCAACGCCTCCGACTTCCAGACCGCACGCCGCGTGGCCCAGGCCATCAACAGCCGCCTGGGCAATGGCCTGGCCACGGCGCTCGATGGCCGCACCGTGCAGGTGCGCGCACCCAGCGATCCCGGCGCCCGCGTGGGCTTCATTGCCGACCTGGAAGAGTTGCCGCTGGAAATGGCCGCCCCGGCCGCCAAGGTGGTGATCAATGCCCGCACCGGCTCCATCGTGCTCAACCAGGCCGTGACACTGGGCCCCTGTGCCATCGCGCACGGCAACCTGTCCATCACCATCAGTTCGCGCCCCGTCATCAGCCAGCCCAACCCGCTGTCGCAGGGGCAGACCGTGGTCACGCAGCAAAGCGACATCAAGATCAACCAGGAGCCGGGCAACATCATCCAGATGCCGCCTTCGCCGCAACTGGCCGACGTGGTGCGCGCGCTGAACACGCTGGGCGCCACACCGGGTGACCTCTTGGCCATCCTGCAGGCCATCAAGGCCGCAGGCGCCCTGAACGCCGAGCTCGAAGTGATCTGACCATGGCCCTCACGCTGCCTTCGTCCTCCACCACCAGCGCGTCCAATGCGCTGGCGGCCGACGTTCGCTCGCTCAATGCGCTCAAGTACGAAGCCGGCGCCAACAACCCCCAGGCCACGAAAGAGGCGGCCAAGCAGTTCGAGTCCCTGTTCATGCGCGAGCTCATCAAGAGCATGCGCGAGGCCACCATGAAGTCGGGCCTGCTGGACAGCGCCGGGGGCAACCTGAGCACCGATCTGCTCGATCAGCAACTGTCGGTGCAGATGGCCGGCCAGCCCGGCGGCCTGTCCGAAGCCATCGCACGCCAGCTCTCGCGCCAGATGGGCGGACCCGATCCGACCTTCTCCGTGCCTTCCACCGTGAGCCTGTCGCAGGTCCAGCGCACTGCGGCGGCCCGGGTCGCACCCGGCTCCACCGGCAGCGAGCCCGTGGGCCAGGCCCCGAAGGGCCGCGATGGTTTTGTCCAGCACCTGAGCGGCACGGCCGAGAAGGTGTCGCAGGAAAGCGGCATCCCCGCCAGCTTCATGCTCGGCCAGGCCGGCCACGAGACCGGCTGGGGCAAGAGCGAGATCAAGAACGCCGACGGCAGCAATTCCTTCAACCTGTTTGGCATCAAGGCCGGCAAGGGCTGGACCGGCAAGGTCGCCGAAATCACGACCACCGAGTACATCAACGGCACGCCGCGCAAGGTGGTGGCCAAGTTCCGCGCCTACGACTCGTACGAGGATTCGTTCCGCGACTACGCACGCCTCATCAAGGAAAGCCCGCGCTACGAGAAAGCGGAGTCCGTGGCGCAGTCCGGCTCGGCCATGGACTATGCCTCCGCACTGCAGAAGGCGGGCTATGCCACCGACCCCGAGTACGCCCGCAAGCTCAGCGGCGCCATCAACAGTGTGCAACGCGCGCAGCAGCAGCGTGCACAGGCGTGAGAACACGAGGTAGACCATGAGCCTGCTCAACGTCGGCGCCCGCGCCCTGCTCGCCAACCAGGTGGCCCTGCAGACCGCGGGCAACAACATCGCCAACGTCAACACGCCCGGCTATTCGCGCCAGACCGTGGTGCTGCAGACCGTGCAGGGCCAGTTCACGGGCGGCGGCTACATCGGCCAGGGTGTGGATGTGCAGACCATCCTGCGCAACCAGAGCGAGCTGCTCACGCGCCAGTCGGCCGCCGCCGGCTCGGTACAGAGCGGTGACATCGTGCGCGCCGAACGCCTGCGGCAGTTGCAGGACGTGTTCAGCGGTGGCGCCACAGGTCTGGGGGCGGCCATCAACGACATGATGAACGCCTTCTCGGACGTGGTGAGCGCTCCCACCGACATCACGGCCCGCACCCTGGTGCTCACGCGGATCGACGAAACCGCTTCGCGCATGCGCGCGGCCGCAGAACGTGTCGACGAGATCGAGTACACGGTGAACGAACAGCTGCAAAGCAGCATCACCGCCATCAACAGCCTGGCCGGCCAGATCGCTGCGGTGAACGAGCAGATCGCACGCGCCAAGGGCAATGGACAGACCCCCAACGACCTGCTCGACCACCGCGACCAACTGATCCGGGAGGTCAACCAGTACGTGCAGACCACCCAGATTCCGGCCGACGACGGTACCGTGGGTCTTTTCGTGGGCGGCAGCCAGCCCTTGGTGCTGGGCACGACGGCCTCGCAGGTGTCGGTGGACGATGCCAGCCAGTTCCCCGGCAGCGGCCAGCTCAAGCTGTTCTTCAACCGGCCCGGCGCGCCGGCCATCGAGGTGGACGAGAACATGCTCGGCGGTGGCTCGGTCTCGGGCCTGCTGCGCTTCAACAACACCGATCTGTCGGAAAGCCGCAACCTGCTCGGGCGCATGGCCATGGCCATCGGCATGACCATGAACGAGCAGCACAATCTCGGCCTCACGCTCGACGGTCAGATGGGCAAGGACCTGTTCAGCCTTCCCACCAGCATGCCGGGCCTGACCAACGGCGCGGGTGTGGGCACGGTGACCTTCAGCGACCCCACCAAGTTTGCGGCCTCCGACTACGAGATCCGCTTCACCACGGGCACAGCCGGCCAGGTGGTGCGCCTGTCGGACGGCAAGGCCACGGCCTTCACCGATGCGGCCAACCTGGCCACCCTGGACATCGACGGGCTGACCTTCAACCTCACCACGCCGGGCGCGCCCGGCGAGCGCATGCTGTTCCAGCCGTTCAGCAGCGCGGGGGCCAACATCAACGCGCTGGTGTACTCGCCGCGCGACCTGGCGGCCGCCAACCCCATCAACGCGGCCATGGGCACAACCAATGGCGGCACACTGCAGCTGGCCGGGCTCAAGGCCACCGACACGCTGGTTGCCCCGCCAATCCCGGGCGGCGTGACCCTGACCTTCACGGCAGGCCCGCCCACGACCTATGCCGTGAACGGCTCGACCACCCCCCCTTCGGGCACTGCGGGCATCCCCTACACCTCGGGGTCCACCATCACCATCGACGGCTGGGAGATCAAGCTGCAGGGCACGCCCAAGACCGGCGACACCGTGCGGGTGGGCAATGCGCTGGACCCGCAGTACGGCGACAACTACACGCGCAATGCGGGCAACGCCACCTCGCTGATGAACCTGCGCGACGTGAAGATGTTCGACGAATCCACCCTGGCCGATGGCTACGCGGGCCTGATGGCCCAGGTGGGCACGCGCACCCAGAGCGCCACCTTCGCGGCCGAGTTGTCCACCACCATCGCGGCCAACCTGGAGCGCGACCGCACGGCGGTTTCGGGCGTCAACCTCGATGAAGAAGCCGCCAAGCTGATCCAGTACCAGCAGGCTTACCAGGCATCCGCCAAAATGCTGCAGATTGCGCAAAGCGTCTTCGATACCCTGATCCAAGGGTTGACACGGTGATGATGGCGCTTGAAAGCAGGTCCAGGAGTTCGACATGAGCAACACCATCTACCGCCTTGGCACGGCCAACATGTACGACAACGCGCTGCGCAACCTCGGCGCGCGCCAGACCAACCTGTCCAACCTGCAGGAAAACCTGACCTCGGGCAAGCGTGTCGTGCGCGCCAGCGACGACCCGGTCTCGGCCGCGCAGGCCGAGCGCGCGCTCACGCGCCTGACCCGCATCCAGACCGAGCAGCGTGCACTGGAAACCCAGCGCAATGCCATTGCCCAGGCCGAGTCCTCGCTCGGCGATGCCATCGGGCTGGTGCAGAGCGCCCGCGAACTGATGGTCAGCGCCGGCAGCCCGGCCCTCACACCCAACGACCGCGCCACCATCGCCAACCAACTGCAAGGCCTGCGCGAACAGTTGCTGGAAGTGGCCAACCGCAAAGACACCAACGGCATCCCGCTGCTGGGCGCGCTGGGCAGCGCACTCGCGCCCTTCCTGGGCCCGCAATCCGTGTCGCCGGACTACCTGTTCAACGGGCAGCCCGGGCAGACGGGCAGCACCGGGACATCGATCCCCAATACCCTGGACGGCGAGTTCGCCTTCATGTTCCAGCCCCAGCGCGACGGGGCCTACAACGTGCAGGTGAACCCGGCCACGGTCAACAACAACCAGCAGCTGACCACCACGGGCGTCAAGCCGGTGGACCTGAGCCTGGTGACCGGCAACAACTACTCCATCACCTTCAGTGCCGTAGGCCCGGGAGCCACCCCGGGCACCACCACTGCGACCTACACCATCACCAACACCACGACCGGTGCGGTATCGGCCCCCGTGGTGGTGCCCGACTACCCGACCGACAAACCCGTGACCATCTCGGTGACCGGCGTTCCGGGGCTGACCTTCGACATCAAGGGCAACCCCGCCAACGGCGATGCCATCACCCTGCAGCCCACGGCCAGCGTGTTCAGCACCCTGGACAGCGCGATCCGCGACATCCGCGGCGCCGCCAACAGCAATGCCGCCACCCAGGCCGTAGGCCAGGCCCTCACCAACGTGGACATCGGCCTCGAACGCCTGAGCAATATGCGCAGCTATGCAGGCGAGCTGCTCAACCGCGCCGACCGCATCACGGGCGACCAGGACAAGCGCTCGATCCAGCTCGAGGGCGACCGCTCGCGCGCCGAGGATCTGGATATGATCAAGGGCATTTCAGACTTCCAGAACCAGCAGGTGGGCTACGAGGCAGCACTCAAGTCCTATGCCCAGGTGCAGAAGCTGTCGCTGTTCAATTTCATCAGTTAAGCGGGCCTGCCCCGAGCCGCACTCCCGGGCGGGGGCCGGCCCCCAACGAGACAACGCCTGAGAGCCCATGGTCCAATCCGTCCTCGGCAGCCTGATCCTGGGGTACCGCCCCCTGTGGAACCGTGCCCGCAAGCTGGCTGCCATCCAGCTCTACGTCCAGAACGAATCCCCCGCCGCCGTGGTCGAGACCGGCCACCTGCTGCGCACGCTGCAGGAGCTGTGGTCCGCAAGTTCGCCACCCCTGCTGCTCTCGCCCCAGACCCACCAGGTGCTGGCCGACATGCTCGAGCATGCGCCCCGGGGCGCCCCGTGGATCGAGGTGCGCGGCGACTGGCTGCAGGACTCGGGCATCTACACCCTGGTGAAGGCGGCACACCAGCGCGGCTTGAAGCTGGTCTGGCGTGGCGACATCGGCCAGCTGCCCGAGCCCGCCGTGGCCCAGTGCTTTGACAACAGCCTGCTGAGCCTGACGCCAGCGGACGCCGTCGCGGCACTGCAGGCCAATCCCCGGCCGGGCAGCCCGGCCTCCAAGGCCCCGCCCCGCGCCGTGAGCCCCATCCTGGCCGGGCAGATGTACGAGAACATCCCCAGCCGTGCCCTGATGGAGCACTGCCTGGACAAGCACAACGCCCTGGCCCTGGCCGGCTGGCCCACGGAAGACGTGCTCTACAGCATGCGCCACACGCCGCAGCAGCCCTCGCACGCCGTGATCGCCAAGCTGCAGAAGGCCATCGACGCGGAGCAGTCGCTCGAGACCTTCGAGGACATCATGGGCGAGGACCCGCTCCTGGCCTACCGCTTCATGGTCTACACCAACTCCGCTTCGCTGGGCCTGCGCACCGGCATCGACTCTCTGCGCCGCGGGCTGGTGATGATGGGCTATGGCTCCATCAACCGCTGGCTGTCGGACCAGTTGCCCCACTCCAACACCGATCCCAACATGCAGCCCGTGCGCGAATCCATGGTGCTGCGCGCCACGCTCATGACCCAATTGCTCGATGCCGGCATCGAGAACGAGCTGCGCCGCGAGATCTACCTGTGCGGCCTGCTCTCGCAGATCGACGAGCTGATGCAGGAGCCCCTGGCCAACATCCTCAGGCGCATCCCGCTGTCCGAGCGCATCTACGACGCCACCGTGCTGCAGACCGGACCCTACGCCCCCAGCCTGCAGATGGCCTGCGCTCTGGAGACCGGGGACGCAAGCGCCATCCGCCACCTGTGCGAAACCCACGAGATGGACCTGGAAGAGGTCAACCGCGGCCTGCTGCGCGTGCTCTCCGACCTCGAGGTGGAACGATAACCATCCCCCTGAGGCGCTTTGCGCCTTCCCCCTTCTCTCGAATGGCTGCGCCATTCGGGAAGGGGGACACCGCCAGCGCGGCGGGGCGGCCCTTGCGCGGCGGTCACTGGCCTTGTGCGTGCCAGTTTCGCAGGTCAGCGGGTGAAAGCGAAGCGCTCCAGCGCATGCCGTCGCCACTGCCACATGGCCACAAGGCCTCACAACAACGGAGAGAACAGGCGCGCCGTGGCATCGCCCAGGCGCGGCAGGAAGGCCTGGCGGCGGCGCGTGGGCACGGCCCGGGCACGCCGCATGTCCGCCTCGAACTGGCGCGCCAGCGGCAGGGCCAACGCCGGGCCGTAGACCACGGCGCAGACCTCGAAGTTGAGCCGGAAGCTGCGGTTGTCGAAATTGGCCGTGCCGATGAAGGCACAGTCGCCGTCCACCAGCATGGTCTTGGAATGCAGCATGCCGGCCGTGTACTCCCAGACCTTGACGCCGGCCGCGATCAGCTCGTCGAAGTAGGAGCGCGCGGCTGCGCTGACCACGAAGGAGTCGCTGCGCCGGGGCACGATCAGGCGCACGTCCACCCCGCGCAGTGCGGCGCTGGTCAGCGCCATGAGCGCAGGCTCCCCCGGCACGAAGTAGGGCGTGGTGAGCCACACCCGCTCGGTGGCCATGTGGATGGCGGCCACGTACATGCGGTGGATGGCCTCGTTGGCATTGTCCGGCCCCGAGGTGAGGATCTGCACCGGGTGGTCGCCCGGTTCGGTGGCGGGCAGCAGGTGGCGGCTTTCGCGCGCCACGGCCGCCGGGCCTTCGCCCGTGGTGTAGACCCAGTCCTCCATGAAGGTCATCTGCAGCAGGCGCACGGCCCCGCCCTCGATGCGCAGGTGCACATCGTGGTAGGCATCGCGCCGCGCGCGCGGGTCCTCTTCGTCGGTGATGTTGATGCCGCCGGTGAACCCGATAACACCGTCGCAGACCACGATCTTGCGGTGGGTGCGGAAGTTGATCACGGGGCGCACGCGCCGGCCGATGCGCGAGGCATGGAAGAACGCCACCTGCCCGCCCGCATCGAGCAGCGGCGCGAGAAACCGCCGGCCCAGCCGCTTGGAGCCCAGGGCATCGACCAGCAGCCGCACGATCACGCCCTCGCGCGCCTTGGCCACCAGCAGGTCGCGCAGGGCCGTGCCGATGCCATCGGGCTCGTAGATGTAGTACTCCAGGTGCACATGGTGGCGCGCCGCACGGATGGCGTCGAAGATCGCATCGAAGGTCTCAGCCCCGTCGACCAGCAGGTCCACCCGCGCCGCGGTGGAGACGCGCAGGTCGCAACTGGCCTCTCCCAGCAGCACCAGCTGGCGCAAGGCCTCGGGCGCTGCGGCCGCCGTCTCCCGCAGGCTGGCGAAATCGGCATGGGCATACAGCGCCGACTGGCTGCGCATGCGCTTCAAGCGCTGTTTGCGCAGGCGCTGGGGGCCGAAGAAATAGTAGATGACATAGCCCACGAAGGGCAGCAGCGCCATCGACAGGATCCAGCTGAGCGTGGACACCGGGGGGCGCTTTTGCAGCACGATCCACACCGCCAGCACAGCGATGTACAGGCTCCAGGTGACGGAGACCGCCGCCAGCAGGCCCTCGTGCCCACCGGGAAAGAACTGCACCAGGGACTGCAGGCCCTCGGTCATTGCGGCCCAGCGCCCTTGTACGTCCATGGTTCCTTGCGGTTGTGGGATCAGGGGGCGATTGTAGGCAGGCGCGATGCCATCGGAAGCTCAGCGGCTTTGTTTGACGATGCGCTCGAAGGTGCGCCAGAAGGTGGCATCCTGCGTGGTCGCGAAATTGATGCGCATCAGCGTGCTGGGCTTGCGTTCGGCATGGAACAGCGCACCCGGTGCCAGCAGGTAGCCTTCGTCGAGCATGCGCTGCGACAGCGCATCGGTGTCCACGCCCGTGTCCACCCAGCCGAACAGGCCCACCGGGTCGGCCGCGAAGGTACAACCCGCGCTGAGCGCGAGCTTGACGCTGCGCGCCCGCGCCGCATCGAGCCGGGTGCGGATGCGCTCGGCATGCCGGCGCAGCTGGCCCTGCTCGATGCACAGCGCCAGCGCTTTTTCGAGCAGGGCGGGCGTGGTCAGTGTGGCCAGCAGCTTGGTGTCGAGCAGTTGCTCGACCAGGCCCTGCGGTGCGGCCAGGAAGCCGATGCGCCAGTTGGGCGCGAGGATCTTGGCAAAGCCGCTCACGTAGATGGTGCGCTGCAGGCCGTCGAGTGCCGTGAGCCGCGTGGCGTGTTCCGGCGCGATGTGGCTGTAGGTATCGTCCTCGACGATGTGGAAGTTGTGCTGGTTGGCCAGTTGCAGGATGCGGTGCGCACTGCCCGGCGACAGGCAGTAGCCCGTGGGGTTGTGGAACACGCTCACGCTCACGTAGAGCTTGGGCTTGTGCACCTCGCAGTAGCGCGCCATCACCTCCAGGTCGGGACCGTCGGCGCGCCGCGGCACGGGCAGGATGTGCATGCCCAGGGCCGACAGGCGCGCGAACTCCACGGCCCAGCCAGGCTCCTCCACCATCACCGGATCGCCCGGGCGCAGCAGGGTGCGGCTCACGATGTCCAGGGCATGCGTGGCCCCGACGGTGGTCAGGATGTTCTCGGGCCCCGTGTGCACGTTCAGGCTGGCCAGCTTCTTGACCAGCAGGCGGCGCAGTGCGCCATCGCCCAGCGGCTCGCCGTACTGCAGCGAGTATTCCTGCAGCGCGCGGGTGCTCGTGACCTTGCGCACAGCGGCGGGCATGAAGGTCGACTCCAGCCACTGCGGCGGCAGCACGCCCATGCCGGGCTGGGGCTTGTCGCTGATCTTGTGGAACATGCCCCGGATCAGCGCCGTGGCATTCACCGGCGGCGAGCCGCGCGCCGCCCCGCGCGCGGCGAACCAGTGGGCCGTGGTCCAGTTGCCGGCCGCCACCTCCATCGCCGCGGCCTCTCCGGCCTTCACGGCCTCGGCCCCCACGGGGGCCACTTCGCGCACGAAAAAGCCGCGGTTCTTGCGCGCCTCGACCAGCCCCTGCGCCAGCAGCTGGTCATACGCCGCCACGACGGTGGAGGGGCTGACACCATGCTGCAGCGCGCACTGGCGCACCGAGGGCAGGCGCGCCCCGGGCGCCAGCAGGCGGTTGCGGATGCGTTCGCCAAAACGGACCGAGAGCTGCTCGGTGAGCGACTGGGTGGGGGTCTTCATCAACATGGGCGAAATCCGGTGTACTGCCAAGGCGGCCAATACAGATGACCAACTGACCTGCTGTACTGTACTGGTCGTGTACTGGCGCTCAAGATTACAGTGAAGGCCAGACGCTGACAAGCCCACGAATCCCGAGCCCGCCCCATGACCGCCGCCGAACTCACTGCCCTGCTGGTCTTCTGCACCGCGATGAGCTTTTCGCCGGGCCCCAACACGACCCTGTCCACCGCCCTGGCGGCCAACCTCGGGCTGCGCCGGGCGCTGAATTTCTGCGTGGCCGTGCCCACGGGCTGGACGTTGCTGATGCTGGTCAGCGGCCTGGGCCTGGGCGCGCTGATCACGGGCGTGCCGGCCCTGCGCATGGCCGTGACCCTGCTGGGCGTGGCCTACATGCTGTGGCTGGCCTGGAAGCTCAGCCGCGCGGGCCAGATGGCCCAGGTGGACAGCACGCGCCTGTCGGTGACCTTCTGGCAGGGCGTGGGCCTGCAGTTCGTGAACATCAAGGCCTGGATGCTGGCACTCACGCTCAGCGCGGGCTGGGTGGTGAACGCCGCGGGCCAGCCTTCGAGCAATCCCGGCGAGCGCCTGGCCATCATTTGCGTGGTGATGATGGTGTTCGCGTTCACCAGCAATTTCGTCTATGCCCTGGTGGGTTCGCTGCTGCGCCAGTGGCTGGCCCAGGGCACGCGCCTGCTGTGGTTCAACCGTGCGCTGGCCTTGGTGCTGGTGGCCACGGCCGCCTGGATGCTCACGCTATGAACCGCGGCCAGGAACGCGAAGCCCTGGTCTGGGGCCTGGTGGGCGTCACGCTGTTTGCCGCCACCTTGCCGATGACGCGCCTGGCGGTCGGCTCCACCGATGCGCCGCAGCTGTCTCCCTGGTTCGTCACCTTCGGCCGGGCGGCCGTGGCCGGGCTGCTGTCACTGGCCTACCTGGGCTGGCAGCACGCCCAAGGGCGCCTGCGGATTCCCGTGCGCTCGCAGTGGCCGGTGCTCGGTGTCACGGCCTTCGGCGTGATTGTCGGCTTCCCCCTGTTCCTGGCGCTGGCCCTGCGCTATGTGCCGAGCACCCATGGTGCCGTGGTCACCGCCCTGCTGCCCCTGTCCACCGCCGTGCTCGGCGCCCTGTGGTACCGGCAACGCCCCTCGGCCGGCTTCTGGGCCTGCGCCGTGCTGGGCAGCGGCCTGGTGCTGGCCTTCATGGCCTGGCGCGCGGGCGGCTTCTACCTGGGTGCGGCCAACCTCTACCTCATCGTGGCCATGACCACCGGCGCCCTGGGCTACATCGGCGGTGCGCGGCTCACGCCCAGCCTGGGTGCCGAGCAGGTGATCTGCTGGGTGCTGGCCTGCAGCCTGCCCCTCACGCTGCCCGTGACCTGGTGGTTCGCGCCGGCCACGCCCGCGGCCATCGGCCCCATGGCCTGGCTCGGCTTCGCCTATGTGGCCCTGTTCTCGATGTGGATCGGCTTTTTCGCCTGGTACCGCGCCCTGGCGCTGGGTGCCGTGCGGGTCAGCCAGATCCAGCTGATCCAGCCCTTTTTGAGCCTGCTGTTCGCCGTGCCGCTGGTGGGCGAGCGCCTGGACCTGGCCACCGCGGCCTTTGCGCTCGCCGTGATCGCCACGGTGTTCGTGGGCAAGAAGATGCCGATCCACCAAGGAAGCCCTGCATGAGCCCCGAACAACGCCTGGCCGCCTTGGGCCTGGCCCTGCCCACCGTCACGACACCCCGCGGCAACTTCGACGCCTGGGTGCTCGATGGCCACACCCTGTACCTGTCGGGCAAGGGATCGCCCCTGCGCGAGGACATGGACAGCGTGCCCAAGGTGGGGCGCGAGATCAGCGCCGCCCAGGCGCGCGGGCATGCCCGCGAGGTGGGCCTGCACCTGATCGCCACCATGCAGCAGGCCCTCGGAGACCTGTCCCGCGTGCAGCGGGTGGTCAAGGTGCTGGGCATGGTGAACGCCACGCCCGATTTCATGCAGCACACCGAGGTGGTCAACGGCTGCTCGGACCTGCTGGTCGAGGTGTTCGGCGAGGCCGGCCGCCATGCGCGCTCCGCCGTGGGCGTGGGCTCGCTGCCGCGCGGCTTTGCGGTGGAGATCGAGGCCATCGTGCGCGTGAAAGACTGATACGCCATGCAGATGAACAACATCCCCTTCGCCGCCACCGACTGGAGCACGGTCGAGCGCGTGGAAAAGAGCGCCCAGGCCGGCCAGGCCTTCTGGCAGACGCTGCAGTACGGCGACCTGCGTGTGCGCAAGGTCGAGTACACCCCGGGCTATGTGTCCGACCACTGGTGCCGCAAGGGCCATGTGCTGCTGTGCCTGGCGGGCGAGCTGCACACCGAACTGGAGGATGGCCGGCAGTTCACCCTCACGCCCGGCATGAGCTACCAGGTGGCGGACAATGCCGAGGCGCACCGCTCGACCGCGCCCAGGGGCGCCACGCTGTTCATCGTGGACTGAAGGGCAAGGGCTCTGGCACTATGAAATACTCGGTGGAACAAGGACTTGCGCGGCTCCCGGGGCCGAACGGGGAGCGTTTTGCCGAACTGATCGCGCATGGCAGCATGCGCACGGAACTGTATGCACCGCGCGGGCACGACCCGCAGCAACCGCACGCCCAGGATGAGCTGTACTTCATCCACAGCGGGCGGGGACAATTCGTGCAGGGGCAGGAGCGGCACCGCTTTGCGCCTGGCGATGCGTTTTTCGTACCGGCGGGCCAACCCCACCGCTTTGAAGATTTTTCTGACGACTTTGCAACGTGGGTGGTCTTTTGGGGCCCACCCGGAGGAGAACGAGAGTGAACATGAACGACCTGCCAACAACCTGGACCCTGGCCCGCCGCGCCGAGCGCATGAACCCCTCGGTGATCCGCGAAATCCTCAAGGTCACCGAGAAGCCCGGCATCATCAGCCTGGCCGGCGGCCTGCCCTCGCCCAAGACTTTCCCTGTCGCGGCGTTTGCTGCGGCCTCGGCCGCCGTGCTGGCCAATGACGGCCCTTCGGCCCTGCAGTACGCCGCGAGCGAAGGCTTCGGCCCGCTGCGCGAGGCCATCGCCGACTTCCTGCCCTGGGACGTGAGCCCCGACCAGGTGCTGATCACCACCGGCTCGCAGCAGGGCCTGGACCTGATCGCCAAGGTGCTGATCGATACCGACAGCCGTGTGCTGGTGGAGACGCCCACCTACCTGGGCGCCATCCAGGCCTTCACGCCCATGGAACCCAAGGTGGTGGCCGTAGCCAGCGATGACGAGGGTGTGCTGGTCGACGACCTGGTGGCCAAGGTCGGCACGGGTGCCGACAAGGCGCGCTTCCTGTACGTGCTGCCCAACTTCCAGAACCCCACGGGCCGCACCATGAGCGATGCGCGCCGTGCCGCGCTGGTGGCCAAGGCGGCCGAGCTGAACCTGCCGCTGGTCGAAGACAACCCCTACGGCGACCTGTGGTTCGACAACCCGCCGCCCGCGCCGCTGACCGCGCGCAACCCCGAAGGCTGCATCTACATGGGCTCGTTCTCCAAGGTGCTGGCCCCGGGCCTGCGCCTGGGCTTCCTGGTGGCGCCCAAGTCGGTCTACCCCAAGCTGCTGCAGGCCAAGCAGGCGGCCGACCTGCACACGCCCGGCTACAACCAGCGCATGGTGGCCGAGGTGATGAAGGGCGGCTTCCTGGACAAGCACGTGCCCACCATCCGCGCGCTGTACAAAGAGCAGCGCGACGCCATGCTGGCCGCGCTCACCAAGGAGATGCAGGGCCTGTCCGTCGAGTGGAACAAGCCGGACGGCGGCATGTTCCTGTGGCTGCGCCTGCCCGAGGGCGTGAGCGCCATCGAACTCTTGCCCAAGGCCGTGGAGCGCAATGTGGCCTTCGTGCCCGGCGCCGCCTTCTACGCCGACGATGCCGACCACCGCACGCTGCGCCTGTCGTTCGTGACCTCCACGGCCGAGCAGATCGCCACCGGCATCGCCGCGCTGGCCGCCGCCATCCGCGACCACCAGGCCAAGGGCTGAGCGCCATGCTGCGCCTGTGGGGACGGCTGTCGTCGATCAACGTGCGCAAGGTCGTGTGGGCCGCGCAGGAGCTCGGCATCAGCCTGCAGCGCACCGATGCCGGCGGGCAGTTCGGCATCGTGCGCGAAGCGCGCTACCTCGCGATGAATCCCAACGGCCTGGTGCCGCTGATCGAGGACGAGGACACCGGTGTGGTGCTGTGGGAATCCAACCCCATCGTGCGCTACCTGTGCGCCCGGCATGCGCCGGGCAGCCTCTACCCCGAGGACATCGCCGCCCGCTTTGCCGCCGAGCAGTGGATGGACTGGCAGCAGACCACGCTGAACCCGGCCGGGCGCGATGCCTTCATCCAGTGGATACGCACGCCGGCCGCGCAGCGCAGCGAGGCGCTGATCGCCGCCTCGGTGGCCGCCACCGAGCCGCTGATGGACCTGCTGGACGCCCACCTGGCGCGCCAGCCCTATCTGGCCGGTGAACACTTCACCATGGCCGACATCCCCGTGGGCTGCGAGATCCACCGCTGGTGGGGTCTGCCCCAGGAACGGACCGCACGGCCGCACCTGGAGCGCTGGTACCAGGCGGTGAGCGCGCGCCCCGGCGCGCGCGGCGTGCTCGATCAGCCGTTATCCTGAGCGGACGACCACCCGCCAGAGATCGCACCATGCAGCCACGCCCGTTCAAGCAGATCGACGTCTTCAGCGACCGCCCCGGCGACGGCAACCCCGTGGCCGTGGTGCTGCAGGCCGAAGACCTGAGCGATGCGGACATGCGCCGCTTTGCGGCGTGGATGAACCTGTCGGAAACCACCTTTCTGCTGCCGCCCACCGAGGCCGGCCGAGCGAACGGGGCCGACTACCGGCTGCGCATCTTCAGCCCGCAAGGCGAGTTGCCTTTTGCCGGACACCCCACGCTGGGCACCTGCCACGCCTGGCTGCAGGCCGGCAACACGCCCCGCCAGCAGGGGCTGGTGGTGCAGGAATGTGCCCTGGGCCTGGTGCGCATCCGGCGCGAGGACCACACCCTGGCCTTTGCCGCCCCGCCGCTCACGCGCAGCGCGCCCAGCCCGGCGCTGGTGCCGCTGATCGCCAGTGCCCTGGGCGTGCGCCCGGCGCAGATCCTGGGCACCCAGCTGCTGGACAACGGCCCCGTGTGGCTGGGCATGCTGCTGGACAGCGCCGACACCGTGCTCGGCCTGCAGCCCGACCATGCGCGGCTCATGGACCTGGGCCAGTCGGTCGGCGTGGTGCACGTGGGCAAGGAGGCCAGCGACGCCAGCCGCCCCGGCGTGGTGGTGCGCGCCTTTGCCGCGCCCATGGGCAACCGCGAGGACCCGGTGACCGGCAGCCTCAATGCCAGCCTGGCCGAATGGCTGATCGCCGAAGGCCTGGCACCGCACCACTACCAGGTGGCCCAGGGCGAATGCCTGGGCCGCGCGGGCCGCGTGCACATCCGCCAGGACGACCACCAGGTCTGGGTGGGCGGGCGCTCCGTCACCTGCATCGAAGGGACGGTGCTGCTCTGAAACCGTCCTCCCTTCCGATCCGCGCCGGCGGCTGACCCCACCTGCCCGCAGGTGCCCATGGCCCCAGGCCAGCCCCCTGGCGTGGCCGCAGCACCGACCTCTTTTCTTGTTCTCTTGTTCATTCAACCCACCACCACCGAGACAGGCACTCCACCATGAAACTGCGCCCCTTCCAGCAAGTCGACGTCTTCACCGACCAGGCCTACCGCGGCAACCCGCTGGCCGTGGTGCTCGATGGCGAGGGCATCAGCACCGAGGCCATGCAGGAGTTCACGAACTGGACCAACCTGTCGGAAGCCACCTTTTTGCTGCCGCCCACCCCCGAGGGCCGCGCGGCCGGCGCCGACTACCGCGTGCGCATCTTCTGCCCCGGGCGCGAACTGCCGTTTGCCGGCCACCCCACACTGGGCAGTTGCCATGCCTGGCTGGGCGCCGGCGGCCAGCCGCAGACACCGGGCCGGGTGGTGCAGGAATGCGGCGTGGGCCTGGTGCCGCTGCGCCAGGACGGTGCGCGCCTGGCCTTTGCCGCCCCCGAGCGCCTGCGCAGCGGCCCGCTGGACGAGGCCGATGTGGCGCTGATCGCGCGCGGCCTGGGCGTTCCCCGCAGCGACATCCTGCACCACGCCTGGTGCGACAACGGCCCCAAGTGGCGCGGCGTGATGTTGAAATCGGCCGAACAGGTGCTGGCGCTGCGGCCCGACAGCGCCATCCTCGCGGGCCTGGACATCGGCGTGGTGGGGCCGCGCGGCAAGGTCGGCGTGATCGGCGCCGATACCTCGCGCGAGGACATCGCCTTCGAGGTGCGGGCCTTCTTCCCCGGCAATGCGGGCCTGGCGGAAGATCCCGTGACGGGCAGCCTGAATGCCGCCCTGGCGCAGTGGCTGATCGGCGCAGGCCTGGCGCCCACGAGTTACATCGCCAGCCAGGGCACGGCCCTGGGCCGCGCCGGGCGCGTGCATGTGCACCAGGAGGGCGCCGACATCTGGATCGGCGGCCACTCGGTGACCTGCGTGCAGGGCGAGGTGCTGCTGTGACGGCACCCGCTGCCCCCTGCGTCGACCACCTGGTGGTGCTGGCCAGCGACCTGGCCACGGGCGTTGCATGGTGCGAACGCACACTGGGCGTCACGCCCGCAGGCGGCGGCGAGCACCCGTTGATGGGCACGCACAACCGCCTGCTCAACATCTCCAGCCCCACGCACCCGCGTGCCTACCTGGAGATCATCGCGATCAACCCCGTGGGCACCAAGACCATCCCCGATGGCGACCGGCGCTGGTTCGACATGGACGACGCCGCGCTGCAACAGCAGATGGCCGCACACGGCCCGCAGCCCATCCACTGGGTGGCCTCGGTGCCCGATGTGGCGGCCAGCCTGGGCGCATTGGCCGCCCTGGGCGTGGACCGGGGCCGCGCCATCGCCGCCAGCCGCCCCACGCCGCAGGGCCTGCTGCAGTGGCAGATCACGGTGCGGCCCGACGGCCGGCGCCTGTGGGACGGTTGTCTGCCCACGCTGATCCAGTGGGGTGCCGCACACCCCTGCGACCACCTGCCGGACAGCGGCGTGCAGCTGCAGTCGCTCACGCTGCAGCACCCCGACGGCACGGCCCTCGCTGCGGCTTGCGATGCCGCCGGCCTGCGCATCCTTGCCCCGGCCAGCGCCGGCCCGGTGCCGCTGCTGCAGGCGACGCTGACCACACCGCGCGGCCCTGTGGTCCTGCGCTCGGCCCCGCCCCCCTCCACCCCCTCAACGGAGTAAGCCCCCATGCTCACACCCCAGGAACTGATGCTCTTTGCGCTCGCTGCGCTGCTGCTCGTGCTCACGCCCGGGCCCAACATGGTCTACTGCGTCTCGCGCAGCCTCACGCAGGGGCCGCGTGCCGGCCTGCTCTCGCTGGCCGGTGTGCTGGCGGGCTTTGGCGTGCACCTGCTGGCGGCCTCGCTCGGCCTCACGGCCCTGCTGGCCGCCGTGCCCATGGCCTTTGACGCGATCCGCATCGCGGGTGCGGCCTACCTGCTGTGGCTGGCCTGGCAGGCCGTGAAGCCCGGCGGTGCCGCGCCCTTCGAGGCGCGCGACCTGCCGCACGACACGCCGCGCAAGCTTTTCCTCATGGGCTTCATGACCAACCTGCTCAACCCCAAGGTGGCCATGTTCTACCTGTCGTTCTTTCCGCAGTTTCTGCACCCCGAGCGTGGCCAGTGGCTGCTGCAAAGCCTCTCCCTGGGCGCGGTGCAGATCAGCATCAGCGGGCTGGTGAATGCGCTGCTGGTGCTGTTCGCAGCCCGCGTGGCGCTGTTCATGAACCGCAGCCAGGGCTGGATGCGCGCCCAGCGCTATGTCATGGGCACCGTGCTGGGCCTGCTGGCCGTGCGCCTGCTCGCCGAAAAGAGGCCTGCGGCATGAGTGCCCTGCCCACCCCCACCCTCCCCTGGCTGCCCAGCCTGGCCGACATCGAGGCGGCGGCCGAGGTCGTGTACCGCGACTTTGCGCCCACGCCGCAGTACCGCTGGGGCCTGCTCAGCGAGCGCCTGGGTACCGACTGCTGGCTCAAGCACGAGAACCACACGCCCGTGGGCGCCTTCAAGATCCGCGGCGGACTGACCTATTTCGACCAGTTGACCCGGCGCGGAGCCCTGCCGCGCGAGGTGGTCAGCGCCACGCGCGGCAACCATGGCCAGAGCATGGGCTGGGCCGCGCGCCGGCACGGCGTGGCCTGCACCATCGTCGTGCCCCGGGGCAACTCGGTCGAGAAGAATGCCGCCATGCGCGCGCTGGGCGTCACGCTGATCGAGCACGGCAGCGACTTCCAGGAAGCGCGCGAGCACGCCATGCAGCTGGCTACCGAGCGCGGGGCGCACATGGTGCCGAGCTTCCATGCCGACCTGCTGCGCGGCGTGAGCACCTACTGGTGGGAGTTTTTGCGTGCCGTACCGCAGCTCAATGTGGTCTACGTGCCCATCGGCCAGGGCTCGGGCGCTTGCTCGGCCATCGCAGCCAAATTGGCGCTTGGCCATGGCGTGCGCATCGTCGGTGTGGTGAGCAGCCATGCCACGACCTATGCCGATTCGCTGGCAGCGGGCCGCGTGGTCGAGGCGCCCGTGACCACCGAGCTGGCCGACGGCATGGCCTGCCGCGTGGCTGATGCGCAGGCGCTGGCCCTCCTCGCGCCGCACATCGACCACATCGTGCAGGTGACGGATGCCGAGGTGGCCGCGGCCATGCATGCGATCTACACCGACACGCACAATGTGGCCGAGGGCGCGGGTGCGGCCGCCCTGGCTGCGGCGCTGCAGGAGCGCGACGCCCTGCGTGGCCAGGCCGTGGGGCTGGCGCTCACGGGCGGCAATGTCGACGCCCCCGTGTTCAGCCGCGTGCTGGCGGGATGAACCTGTCTCCAAGGCTACTGGCGCGGCTGCGCCGGTCGCTTGGGAGACAAACGGCCAGGCCGGTGCCTGCCCACAATCCGGCGCATGGGAACCCTTTACCTCGTGCGCCACGGCCAGGCCTCGTTTGGCGCAGACGACTACGACCAGCTCAGTGCGCGTGGGCGCGAACAGGCGGTGCGCCTGGGCGAGCACTGGCGTGAACGCGGCCAGGCCTTCGATGCCGTGATCACCGGCACGCTGCGCCGCCACACGCAAACGCTCGAAGGCATTGCCGAGGGCCTGCGCACCACCCCCGAGGTGCTGCAGATGCCCGGCCTCAACGAGTACGACAGCCACGCGCTGATCGCCGCCATCCACCCGCAGCCCCTGCCCCGGCCCGACACGCCCGAGCTGTACCGCCACCACTTTCGCCTGCTGTGCGACGCGCTCGCGCAGTGGATGGCCGGCGTCATCAGCCCGCAGGGCATGCCCAGCTGGAACGAATTCAGCGCCGGTGTGCGCGGCGCGCTCGACCATGTGCGCCAGCACCATGTGGGCCACAAGGTGCTGCTGGTGAGCAGCGGCGGCCCGATCTCGACCGCCGTGGGCCAGGTGCTGGGCACGGCGCCCGAGGTGACCATTGCGCTCAACATGCGCATCCGCAACAGCGCGGTCACGGAGTTCACCATCAGCCCCAAGCGCCTGATGCTGCAGACTTTCAACACCTTGCCGCACCTGCAGGCGCTGGAGCATGCGGATTGGTTGACGCACGCGTGAAACCTAAATTTATTGCAAAACAATAAATTTTTACTGTTTAATAGCAACTCCATCGCTTTGCGGGAGTTGCCATGCGCCGTCGACATTTCCTGGGCCACAGCCTGCTGAGCGCTGTGCCCCTGCTGGCCGCCTGCGGCGGCTCGATGGGGCGCAGCCCCGAGGGCGAGGCCCTGGCCGGCGGCCCCACCACCCTGCCGCTGCAGCGCGATCTCAGCCATGTGTCGGTGGTGGCGCAGGCCAATGGCCGGCCGCTGCGCCTGCTGCTCGACACCGGTGCCGACCAGCATGTGCTCACCCCGCGCACGGCCGAGGCGCTGGGGCTGGTGTTGTCCGAGGAGCGGGTGCCCAGCTCGGGCGCGCAGGCCTCGGACCAGCCCGTGCCCTGGACCCGGGTGGACGAAATCGTGCTGGGCGGCAGCGCGCGCCTGCGCCAGGCCCTGGCCTTCGTCATACCGCTGCCGGCTGAGTTCGCCTACGACGGCATTCTGGGCGCGCCGCTCTGGCGCGCCTTCACCACGCACCTGGACTTTGCGCGTGGCGAATTCACGCTGGACCTGCCCGGCCGCATGCCACCGCCGCCCGGGGCCGTGCGCCTGCCCCTGCAGGTGCTGCCCGGTGGCAAGCTGCTGGTGCAGGCCAGCGCCGCCGGGCATGCGGGCTGGTTCTCGCTGGACACGGGCGACAGCGGCGCCGTCACGCTGTTCAGGCCCACGGTGGAACGGCTGGGCCTGCGCGCCGCGCTGCAACCCGCCGTGCGCATGCCCACGGGCGTGAGCGTGGGCGGCATCACCTGGGCCGATGTGGCGCGGCTGCCGCAGTTCGGCATCGGCCCCTGGCAGTTGCCACAGGTGCCGGTGCACCTGGCGCTGGCCACCGATGGCCTGTTCGGCAGCGATGCCTGGATGGGCAACCTGGGCAATGAACTGTGGCGGCGCTTTGCCCTCACCATCGACGTGGCCGGCGGTGCGCTGTACCTGGACGCACAGGCCGCCCTTGGCGAGCCCTTTGCCGGGCCACGCAGTGGCCTGCTGGCGCGCTGGAATGGCACGCACTTCGAGGTGCTCCATGTGCTGGCCGGCGGCCCCGCCGACCAGGCCGGCCTGCGGTCGGGCGACGCACTGCTGGCGGTGCAGGGGCACGGGCTGGGCGCGGGCGATGCCGGCTGGCTGCGCGAGCGGCTGGCCGCACCGCCCGGCACGGCGCTCGCCCTGCGCTTGCGTGGCCCGGAGGGTGCCGAGCGCCAGGCCACGCTGGTACTGCAGGAACTGGTTTGACTCAGGGCGGGCTGGCGCCGTCCGGCCCGTCACGCAGGGTGCTCAGCGGCAGCGCCACCATCTCCTGCAGCAGGGCCACGAGCTGCGTGGCCGCGGCTTCGACCACCTGGCGGCCCTTGTCGGCCGTGGCGGCCGCGGCATTGCCCACGGCACCGGCGGGGTGGTAGTCCTGCATCTGCCAGCCGAGCTTGGCGCTCTTGCCATTGCCCAGGATGGCGTAGCGCTCCGAGCGGTCCTGCGAGGTGGAGCGGAAGTCCTGCGCGTGTTCCATGTGCACAGTGGCGGGCGCCAGGTGCAGCATCATCGAGGTCTCGATCTCGCCCGCATGGATGCCGAAGCGGTGCTCCTGCGCGCTGAACTGCCCGGCCACGGCCTCGGGCAGGGGCAGGCCGAACCAACTGGCGCTATAGACCAGGAGGTCGCAGCGCGTGCGCAGCTCGCGCGCCACGATGTCCATCACGCTGACCTGGCCCCCATGGCCGTTGAACAGCAAGAGCTTCTTCACGCCCGCGCGCGCCACGCACTCGCCCAGCTCGGTCCACAGCGCGATGATGGTGGCCGGCGACAGCGTGAGCGTGCCGGGGTAGCGGATGTGCTCGGGGCTCAGGCCCACGTTCTGCGGCGGCAGAAAGAGCACCGGCAGGTCCGCCGGCAGCAACGGCAGCGCGGCGTCGACCACGCCCTGCAGCAGCGTGGCATCGACCGACAGCGGCAGGTGCGGCCCATGCTGCTCGATGGCGGCCACCGGCAGCACCGCCACGGTCTGCGCCGCCAGGCCCGAAGCCTTGCGTTTTGCGAAATCGCGCGTGCCAAGGTCGGCCCACCAGCGCGGGGGCTTGGTGGCTGCGGAAGAGGGAGGTACCGGTGGCTGCGTCATGCCGCCATGGTAGCGGCCTCAGGCGAGAACGATCTCGTCCTGGTGGTTGGCGATGTGGAAGGTGTGGGCCCGCGCGAAGTCGGCCTTGTCCAGCGCGCCGTAGGCAAAGTGCGGGCGCAGCGCCCCCGTGTGGGCATTGAAACGGGCGATGGCGGCCCGCAAACGCTGGGCGGCGGGCTTCCAGTCGCCCGACATCGTGAGCGCCGGCGCCGCGGGAATGGGCTCGGCCAGGCCATGCGACATGCGCCCGCGCCAGCCGAAAAAGCCGAATGCCGCCGCACCCAGCGTGCGCTGGAACAGGGCGCTGTTCTCCTTGGGAAACCCGTCCATGCTCATCTCGATGCTCTGCGACAGGTGCTCCAGCACGGCCACCAGGGGCCAGGCGCCCGTGGTGCGGGCCTGAGGCGTGGCCTCCAGCTTGTCGAGCCAGCGCAGCGCGCCGGACAGGTCGGCCACCTTGGGCTCGTCGGCCCAGCCGAGGGCAGGGACCAGGACCAGGGGGGCGGCGATCAGGGCGGTGCGGCGTTTCATGGTGCACCGATGGTAGCGCCCTGCAGCCCCATTGCGCTGCCGCTACCATGCAGGGATGACCCACGATCTGTTCCGAGAAGACAGCTACCTGCGCGAATGCAGCGCCCACATCACCGCCGTCACCGAAGCCGGCATCGTGCTCGACCGCACGGTGTTCTACCCCCTGGGTGGCGGCCAGGCCGGCGACAGCGGCACGCTCACGCTGGCCGATGGCAGCACCCTCGCCATCGCCGACACGCGCAAGGGCAAGGATGCCGAAGGCCAGCCCACGGCCGATATCGTGCATGTGCTGGCCCCGGGCCAGGAAGAGCGCTTGGCTACGCTGGCCGCCGGCCTGCCCGTCACGGCGCGCATCGACTGGGAGCGCCGCCACCGCCTGATGCGGCTGCACACCACCACCCACCTGCTGTGCCACCTGGTGCCGCAGCTGGTCAATGGCTGCTCCATCACGCCCGAGTACGCGCGGCTGGACTTTTCGATGACCGACCCGCTCGACAAGGATGTGCTCACGGCCGGCATCGCCGCCCTGGTGGCCGCGGCCCACCCGCTCACCGTGGCATCGATCAGCGACGAGGAACTCGACGCCAACCCGGCCCTGGTCAAGAGCATGAGCGTGCAGCCGCCGCGCGGCACAGGGCGCATCCGCACCATCCGCATCGGCGGCGGCGAGGGCGGTGCCCCACTGATCGACCTGCAGCCCTGCGGCGGCACACACGTGGCCAATACCGCGGAGATCGGCGCCATCGTGGTGACCAAGATCGAGAAGAAGAGCGCCACCACGCGCCGCGTGGTGCTGGGCTTTGCTGCCTGAGGCCCGGCGCTGCCCACCGCCGGCCAATCGTCAAAAAACATCAACCAAACCCCTGGATACACTGCGCGCCCCCGCGCGGTGGTACCTTGGGCGGCCTGCCGCCCGTTTGCGGCCGAGCCCCCTGACCGCCCGCCGTTTTCCGCTGCCTCCATGCCCGTCCCCAAGTTCTCCCTGACCCGCCCCTCCCTGGCCACGCTGCGCCAGCAGCCCTGGGCCCGCCGTGCCGCCATCGCCCTGGCCACGCTGCTGGCGCTGTGGCTGCTGACCTGGCTGGCCGTGCCACCGCTGCTCAAGGGGCCGCTGCAGCGCATGGCCAGTGAACAGCTGGGCCGGGCCGTGACGGTGGGTGCCATCGACTTTGCGCCCTGGTCGCTGGAACTCACGCTGCGCGACATCGCCGTGGCCGGCGCCGGGGACAGCGCCCCACCGCAGCTCACCATCGCCCGCGTGCATGTGGACGGTGAACTGCAGTCCCTGCTGCGCCTGGCGCCCGTGGTGGACGAATTCACCGTGGAGTCGCCCGTGCTGCACATCGCCCACCTGGGCGAGGGCCGCTACGACGTGGACGACATCATCGCCAAAGTCACGGCCCCGCCGGCCGAGCCCCAGCCCGACACCGGCCCCGCGCGCCTGGCCCTGTACAACCTGGCGCTCACCGGCGGCAGCATCGACTACGACGACCTCAGCGTGGGCAAGCAGCACCAGCTGCGCGACCTGGCGCTCAAGGTGCCCTTCATCAGCACCCTGCCCTCGCAGCGCGAGGTGAAGGTGGAGCCCCACCTGGCCTTCACGCTCAACGGCAGCCGCTTCGACTCGTCCGCCCAGGGCACGCCGTTTGCCCAGACCGGCAAGACCGATGCCGCCGTGCGCTGGGAAGCCGTGGACCTGGCCCCCTACCTGGCCTACCTGCCCGCCAGCCTGCCCGTGAAGGTGCAGGGTGCCATGCTGGACGTGGACCTGAAGATCGCCTTCGAGCAGGCGCCCAAGATGGCCGTCAAGCTCACGGGCAGTGTGCAGGCCAGCCAGGTGCGCGTGGCCGACCGCCAGGGCCAGGACCTGCTGGCCTACGAGCGCCTGAAGATCGACATGGCCGATGTGCGCCCGCTCGACCAGGTGGTGCGCCTGTCGCAGGTGGAACTCACGGCCCCCGTGCTCCACGCCTCGCGCGATGCGGCCGGGCAGATCAACCTGGCGCAGCTCGCGGCCCCGGCCGCACCCGCCGCCGCACCCACCGCGGCTGCCAGTGCAGCCTCCCGCCCGGCGTCGGCCAGCACCGGCAAGGCTGCCACGGCCAAACCCTGGACCGTGGAGGTCGCCCACACCCTGGTGCGCGGCGGCACGCTGCGCTGGGCCGACCAGTCCACCCGCCCCACCGCTGCACTGGAGGCCCGCGAGTTCACGCTGGACGCCAAGGACCTGGCCCTGCCCTGGGCCCACCCCGTCACCTTTGAGGGCGGCCTCAAGCTGCAGGATGGCAGCCTCGCGTTCAAGGGCGAGGCCACGGACCAGCAGGCCCAGGTGCAGGCCAACCTGACCGCGCTGGCGCTGCCCTTGGCCGCACCCTACCTCGCCCAGGTGCTGGAGCCCAGCGTGGCCGGTCAGCTCACGGGCGACATCGGCGTGCAATGGGCTGCGGCCGATGCCCCGGCAGCCACCGGTGTCACGCTGACCGCCGGGCCGCTGGCGCTGGAACAACTCGCCCTGCGCCAGGGCAAGGCGCAACTGGCCAGCCTGGGCAGGCTGGAGATCAAGGGCCTGCAACTGCCCCTGGACCAACGCACCGCCACGCTGGAGAGCCTGGCGATCACGCAGCCCAGGATCACGGTGGACCGCGATGCGGACGGCCGCTGGATGGTCGAGCGCTGGATGAAGCCAGCCCCCGCCGGAGACACGGCGGCCGCTGCGGCGGCAGACGCGCCCTGGGTGCTGCGCGTGGCCGATTTCAGCCTGCAGGGCGGCGCGGTGTCCCTGGCCGACAAGGCCCAGGCCCGGCCTGTGGCGCTGGAGCTGTCGTCCCTGGGCATCACGGCGAAAAACCTGGCCACCGACGGCAGCAAGCCCGAGGCCCTGCAGCTGTCGGCCCAGGTGGCGGCAGGCGGCAAGGGCAATGCCGCGGGCAAGCTCGACTACCAGGGCACGCTGGCGCTGCAGCCGCTGGCCACACAGGGCAAGCTCAACGCCACACGCCTGCCGCTGCACGCGCTCGACGGCTACCTGGCCAGCCAGCTGTCCGTCGAGCTGCTGCGCGCGGACGTGGGTTTCCGCGGCGACCTGGCTTTTGCACAGGGAGACAAAGGCCCCAGCCTGCGCCTGGCGGGCGATGCCGTGGTCGAGGACCTCCAGGCCAACAGCACCTCGGCCTCCACCCCCAAGACCGAGGCCCAGGTGGGTGAGGAACTGCTGGCCTGGAAGAGCCTGAACCTGCGCGGCCTGGCCCTGGCCACCGCCCCCGGCACGGCACCGCGCATCGAAGTCAAGGAGACCAGCCTGGCCGACTTCTTCGCACGCATCACCATCAACGAGGCCGGCCGCATCAACCTGGGCGACATTGCCAAAACCCCGGCCGAGGCCCAGGCGGCCAATGCCGCCAGCGCCGCGAAGTCCGTGCCTCCGGCACCGGTGCCCGCGGCTTCGGCGGCATCCGCTGCCGTGGCCACAGCGCCGGCCGACCCGCTGGCCCCGGTGGTGCAGTTCGGCCCGGTGAGCCTGGTCAATGGCAAGGTGCTGTTCTCGGACTTCTTCATCAAGCCCAACTACTCGGCCGACCTGTCGGAGCTCACGGGCAGGCTCAGCGCCTTCTCCACCACCGCGCCCGGGAGCGAACCGGTGCTGGCCGATCTGGAACTGCGCGGCAAGGCCGAGGGCACGGCCTCGCTGGAGATCACGGGCAAGCTCAACCCGCTGGCCAAGCCGCTGGCGCTCGACATCGCGGGCAAGGTGCGCGACCTGGAGCTGCCGCCCCTGTCGCCCTATGCCGTCAAGTACGCCGGCCATGGCATCGAGCGCGGCAAGCTCAGCGTGGACGTGGCCTACAAGGTGCTGCCCAGCGGCCAGCTCACGGCCAGCAACCGGCTGGTGCTCAACCAGCTGAGCTTCGGCGAGCCCGTGGCCGGCGCCCCCAACAGCCTGCCGGTGAAGCTGGCCGTGGCCCTGCTGGCCGACCGCCAGGGCGTGATCGACCTGGACCTGCCGCTGAGCGGCTCGCTCAACGACCCCGAGTTCCGCGTCGGCCCGGTGATCTGGAAGATCGTCGTCAACCTGATCGGCAAGGCCCTGACCGCGCCCTTCAGCCTGCTGGCCAACGCCCTGGGCGGCGGCGACGAGCTGAGCACCGTGGCCTTCACCCCCGGCAGCGCCACCCTCACGCCCGAGGCGCAGCAGAACCTGGCCAAGGTGGTCAAGGCGCTCACCGACCGGCCCAACCTGCGCCTGACGGTGACTGGCCAGGCCAGCCTGCAGGCCGAGCGCGAAGGCCTGCAGCGCGAACACCTCCAGCAGCTGGTGCTGGCCGAAAAGCGCCGCGCCAGCCCGGCCGACAGCGCCCCCGTGCAGGCCGCCGAGTACCCTGCCCTGCTCAAGGAGGTCTACCGCCGCGCCGACATCCCCAAGCCGCGCAACCTGGTGGGCCTGGCGCGCGAACTCACGGTGCCTGAGATGGAGGCCCTGCTGCTGGCCAACCAGCCCGCCACCGAGGCCATGGCGCAGGAGCTGGCCGCCCAGCGGGGCCAGGCGGTGCGCAGCTACCTGATCGCGCAGAAGCTGCCCGTGGAGCGCCTGTTCCTGGCCGCGCCGCGGGCGGGAAACCAGCCCGAGAAATGGACGCCCCAGGCACAGATGAGCCTGGCGACACAATAAGGGGCCACGCCATCGCGCCGGAACCAATCCCCGGTTTCGGCGCTCACACCCTGCAACATGCTCCACCGCTCGCCGTCCCTGCTCACAAAAGCTATCTTTTTCATAGCAATCCTGCTGGCCGGTGCGGGCAGTTGGGCCCAGTTGCCGACCAAGGGCAGCGGCGGTGCCGCGAGCGCCGTGGTCACCACCCCCCATGTGCGCGCCGAACTGGTCGCCCATGCGCCGCAGGGGATTGAGCCCGGCCAGCCGCTGTGGCTGGGCCTGCAGATCACCCACCAGCCCGAGTGGCACACCTACTGGAAGAACCCCGGCGATTCGGGCCTGCCGATCGAGATGGCCTGGACCCTGCCCGCGGGCCTGGACGCGGGCGAGATCGCCTGGCCGCTGCCGAAAAAGATCCCCATCGGCACCCTGGCCAATTACGGCTACGAGGGCACGGTGCTGCTGCCCGTGCCCGTCACCGTGGCCAGCAGCTTTGCGCCCAAGGTGTTGTCGGGCGATGCCACGGTGCGCCTGCATGCCACCTGGCTGGTCTGCCGCAAGGAGTGCATCCCCGAAGAAGGCGACTTCACCCTCACCATTCCCGCGCGCAGCACCACGGCCATGCACGGCGCGGCCTTCGACGCGGCCCTGGCCGCCCAGCCGAAATCCGTGGAGGCCCAGGGCAGCCAAGCCCGCATCGAAGGCAACACCCTGCAGTTGAGCGTGCAGGGCCTGCCCGAGGCGCTGCGCGGCAAGACGCTGGAGTTGTTCCCCGAAACGCCCGAGGTCATCGAGAACGCCGCCGCCTGGACCCAGGCCTGGAAGGGCGCCGTGTGGACCGCCGAGGTGCCCCTGTCGGCCCAGCGCAGCAACAGCCCCGACCCCATGCCCGTGGTGCTGGCCGCCGAGGGCCAGGGCTACCGGACCGCGCTCAAGGTGCTGGGCGCCTGGCCCACGGTGGCCGCCGCGGCCACGGTGTCGCCCGCGCTGGAGGCGGCGCTCAAGGCCAATGCGGCCGCCGCGCCTCCGCCTGCCACGACCACCTCGGCACCCGCCGCCACGCTGGTGGCCGCTTTGCTCGGCGCCCTCCTGGGTGGCCTCATCCTGAACCTCATGCCCTGCGTGTTCCCGGTGCTGGCCATCAAGGTCGTGGGCTTTGCCCAGCATGCGCAGGACCGGCGCGCCCACCGGCTGAGCGGTCTGGCCTATACGGCGGGTGTGGTGCTGTCCTTCATCGCGCTGGGCGGGCTGATGCTGGGCCTGCGCGCTGCGGGCGAGGCCATCGGCTGGGGCTTTCAACTGCAGTCGCCAGCCGTGGTGGCGGGTCTGGCGGCGCTGTTCACGCTGATCGCGCTGAACCTGGCGGGGGTGTTCGAGTTCGGGCATGTCCTGCCCTCGTCGGTGGCCAGCCTGCAGGCGCGCCACCCGGTGGCCGATTCCTTCCTCACGGGCGTGCTCGCCGTGGCCGTGGCAGCGCCCTGCACCGCCCCGTTCATGGGTGCCTCGCTGGGCCTCACGGCCACGCTGCCCGGGCCGCAGGCGCTGGCCGTGTTCGCGGCGCTGGGCCTGGGCCTGGCCCTGCCCTACCTGGCCGCCGCCTTCGTACCCGCGGTGGCGCGCGCCCTGCCGCGCCCTGGCGCGTGGATGGACACACTGCGCAGGTTCATGGCCTTCCCCATGCTGGCCACCGTGGTCTGGCTGGTCTGGGTGCTGGGCCAGCAAAGCGGCATCGACGGCGCGGGTGCGCTGCTGATCCTGCTGGTGGCGCTGGGCATGGTGGCCTGGGCACTGTCGCTCGCGGGCACGGCGCGCCGCTTCATGGCGCCGGTGTCCGTGCTGGCGTTGGCGCTGCTGGCCTGGACCTTTGCGCCCCACATCACCAACGTGGCTGCAGCCCCCGCAGCCCCACCAGCGGCTGGCAGCACCGCCCAGTGGCAGGCCTGGACCCCAGGCGCGGCCGAGCAGCTGGTGGCCAGCGGCCGCCCGGTGTTCGTGGATTTCACCGCGGCCTGGTGCGTGACCTGCCAGTACAACAAGAAGACCACGCTGGCCGACGCCGATGTGCAGGCCGGCTTCGCGGCCAAGAACGTGGCCCTGCTGCGCGCCGACTGGACGCGCCGCGACCCGGCCATCACCGCCGCACTGGCCCAGCTGGGCCGCAGCGGTGTGCCGGTGTATGTGCTGCATGCACCCGGCAAGGCGCCCGTGGTGTTCTCCGAGATCCTCAGCGAAGGCGAACTGCGCGCCGCGGTGGCGGCCCTGTGATGCTGCGCTAAAACCAGCCGGCCTACAGGGCTTCCTTGTGGAGTCCGCCGCCCGCTTGCCGGATACTGGCCGCTTCGTCCCTCATCTGGAGATGCCGTCCATGTTGCTGCTTCGACGTACCCTCTTCGCCCTGCCCCTGCTGCTGGCCGCCGCGGGCGCCCAGGCCGCCGCCACCGTGGGCCAGCCGGCCCCCGAGATCACCCTGAAGGACACCACGGGCAAGACCGTGCGCCTGTCGGACTTCAAGGGCAAGCACGTGGTGCTCGAATGGACCAACCCCGGCTGCCCCTTCGTGCGCAAGCACTACGACAGCGGCAACATGCCCGCCACCCAGAAGGATGCGGCCGGCAAGGACGTGGTCTGGCTCGCGGTCAACTCCACCGAGAAAGCCAGCGGCGACTACCTGGAGCCCGCCAAGCTGAGCAGTTGGCTCAAGGAACGCCAGTCCGTACCCACCGCCATCCTCATGGACGAGGAAGGCACGGCCGGCCGCGCCTACGGCGCCCGCACCACGCCGCACATGTACATCGTGAACCCACAGGGCCAGTTGATCTATGCGGGCGGCATCGACAGCATCGCCTCGGCCAAGATCGATGACATCCCGCGCGCCACCAACTATGTGAAGACTGGCTTGGCCGAAGCGCTGGCGGGCAAGCCGCTGACGGCCGCCACCACCCGCCCTTACGGCTGCTCCATCAAGTACAAAGACCCGGCATAGAGAGCATCCCCCTGAGTCGCTTCGCGCCTTCCCCCTTCTCTCGAACTACTGCGTAGTTCGGGAAGGGGGACACCGCCAGCGCGGCGGGGCGGCCCTTGCGCGGCGGTCCTGGCATTGGCCCGCAGCGTTTCACCCATGGTGGAAGATGGTGAAGCACTGGCATGGACCACCGGCTGGCCGTCTCCTACACTGGTGGCATGAGCACCATCAGCGAACTGCGCCACATCCTCGGAACCTGCCGCACCATTGCGGTCGTGGGCCTGTCGCCGCAATGGCACAGGCCCAGTTTTTTTGCGGCCAAGTACATGCAGGCCCATGGCTACCGCATCGTGCCGGTGAACCCCATGGCCAGCGAGATCCTGGGCGAGCGCAGCTACCCCAGTGTCACGGCCGCTGCGGCCGACCACCGCATCGACATGGTGGACTGCTTTCGCAAGAGCGAGGACATTCCGCCCCTGGCCGAGGAGGCCATTGCCATTGGCGCGAAGTGCCTGTGGCTGCAGCTCGGCGTCGTCAACGAAGAGGCCGCAGCACGTGCGCGCGCGGCGGGCCTGGCGGTGGTGATGGACCGCTGCGTGAAGATCGAGCATGCGCGCCTGTTCGGCGGGCTCAATTGGGCGGGCGTGAACACGCGCGTGATCTCGGCCAAGCGCCCGCAGCAGCTCCCGTACTGAACCACAAGAACACCAGCGAGACATCCGCCCATGGAAAAGGACAGAGACTACGGCTTCGGCACGCGCGCCATCCACGCGGGCGCGGTTCCCGACCCCGTGACCGGCGCACGCGCCACGCCCATCCACCAGACGACGAGTTTTGTCTTCGACAGCGCCGAGCACGCCAGCAGCCTGTTCAACCTGCAGACCTTTGGCAACGTCTACAGCCGCATCAGCAACCCCACGGTGGCCGTGTTCGAAGAGCGCATCGCCAGCCTGGAGGGTGGCCGCGCGGCCCTGGCCTGCGCCAGCGGCATGGCCGCGCAGATGGCGGCGCTGCTCGCCATCCTCAAGGCGGGCGACCACATCGTGGCGGCCAGCACGCTGTACGGCGGCACGGTGGGCCAGCTCGGCGTGGGCTTTGCGCGCCTGGGCATCGAGACCACGTTCGTGGACCCGGCCGACCCGGAGAACTTTGCGCGCGCCGTGCGCCCCACCACCCGGGCCTTCTACGGCGAAACCATCGGCAACCCGCTGGTCAATGTGCTCGACATCGCGGCCGTGGCCGACGTGGCGCACGCCCATGGCGTGCCCCTGGTGATCGACAACACGGTGGCCAGCCCCTACCTGTGCAACCCGCTGGCCTTCGGGGCCGACATCGTGGTGCACAGCGCCACCAAGTACATCGGCGGTCACGGAACGACCATGGGCGGCGTGGTGGTCGAGGGCGGCAGGTTCCCCTGGGACAACGGCAAGTTCCCCGAGATGGTGGAGCCCAGCCGCGCCTACCACGGCGTGAAGTTCTACGAGACCTTTGGCGACTTCGGCTACACCATGAAGGCGCGCATGGAGATCAACCGCACCTTCGGCGGAGTGCTCTCACCCATGAACGCCTGGCAGCTGCTGCAGGGCGCCGAAACCCTGCACCTGCGCATGCGCGAGCACTGCCGCAACACGCTGGCGGTGGCGAAGTTTCTGCAGCAGCACTCCAAGGTGCGCTGGGTCAACTACCCGGGCCTGGCCGATTCACCGTACTACGCGCTGGCGCAAAAGCAGTTCCGCACAGTGGACGGCACGCCCGGCGCCTCGGGCATCCTGACCTTTGGCATCGAGGGCGGGGCCGCAGCGGGCGAGAAGTTCATCGACGCCTGCGAGTTCCTGAGCCACCTGGCCAACATCGGCGACGCCAAGACGCTGGTGATCCACCCGGCATCGACCACCCACCGGCAGCTCAACGACGAGGAACTGGCCCGCGCCGGCGTGAGCGCCGACATGGTGCGCCTGTCGGTGGGCATCGAGGACCTGGACGACATCCTCTGGGACATTGACCAGGCGCTGTCCAAGACCTAGGAGCCCGTCTGCGCAGCAGCGCCCAGCCGCTGCGACAGGCTGCGCGCGGTCTCGCGCAGGTGGCCCGCCGCGGCGCTGTCTGGCCCGGTGCGCAGTGTGGCGCTGGGGCCGATTACGGCCAGGCACAGCACCAGTTGGCCGAAACCATCGAAAACCGGCGTGGCCAGGGCGCTGATGCCGGGCAGCAACTGGTCCGTGACCTCGGCCACCTGGTGGGTGCGCACGGCGTCCAGCTCCGCGGCAAAGGCCGGGTCGTCGAGTGCCCCGGCATGGCCATCGGCCACCAGGGCGGCCGCCGTGCGCTCGCGCGGGCCGAAGGCCGCGAACACCTTGCCCGTGGCCGTGTGCCGCACCGATGCGGTCGTGCCGTGGCGCATGGCCACGTAGACGGCCGTCGGACCTTCTTCCACCCGGATGATGGTGGGCCCGTTGTCGCCCCAGACCGAGGCCGACACGGTGTAGCCGATGCGCTGGGCGAGGCCTGGCAGCTCGGCAATCGCCAGCCGCACGGGGTCGACCTGCTGCAGGCTGATGAGCCCCAGTTGCATGGCCAGGGGGCCCAGTCCATAGTGGCCGCTCACGGCGTCCTGTTCGATCAGGCCAAGCTTGCCGAAGCTCACCAAGTAGGGGTGCGCCTTGGCGGGCGTCATGTCGGCGGCACGCGCCAGGTCCTTGAGCGCCATGCGACGGCCGGTGCGCGCCAGCACCTTGAGCAGTTGGCCGCCCACCTCCACGCTCTGGATGCCGCGCGGCGCGCGCGGGCTGTCTTCGTCGTCGGCGGGAGAAAGGTCACGGGAGAGGTCGTCCATGCTGCCATTGTCCACCGGGCACACGGCCCTCTGGATCACCCTGGGGTTTCCACTTAAACAAATGAATTAGACATTGACGAATTTATTGCCTATGATCAAAGCATTCTGTTTAGATGAATGCATTTCACTAAACCAAATCAACCGGACCCACACCATGACCACCAAGACCTTTGCCTCTGCCGCCGACCTGGAAGTCAAGAAGGTGAGCTTCGACAAGCTCTCCGACCATGCCTACGCCTACACGGCCGAGGGCGACCCCAACACCGGCATCATCATTGGCGACGACGCCGTGATGGTCATCGACACCCAGGCCACGCCCGTGATGGCGCAGGATGTGATCCGCCGCATCCGCGAAGTGACGGACAAGCCCATCAAGTACGTGCTGCTCTCGCACTACCACGCAGTGCGCGTGCTGGGCGCCAGCGCCTACGGGGCCGAGCACATCATCGCCAGCGAGGACACGCGCGACCTGATCGTCGAGCGCGGCCAGTTCGACAAGGACAGCGAGATCGGCCGCTTTCCGCGCCTGTTCCAGAACGTGGAGAGCGTGCCCGATGGCCTGACCTGGCCGACCATGACCTTCAACAAGAAGATGACCCTGTGGCTGGGCACGCTGGAAGTGCAGATCCTGCAGCTGGGCCGCGGCCACACCAAGGGCGATACCGTGGCCTGGTTGCCGGCAGAGAAGATCCTGTTCTCGGGCGACCTGGTGGAGTTCGATGCCACGCCGTACGCGGGCGATGCCTACTTCCAGGACTGGCCGCAGACCTTGGACAACATCGCGGCCCTGAAGCCCGAGAAGCTGGTGCCCGGCCGCGGTGCGGCGCTGCAGACGCCCGAGCAGGTGCAGGCCGGCCTGGCGGGCACGCGCGCCTTCATCAGCGACCTGTATGCCAGCGTCAAGGACAGCGCCGCCAAGGGCGAGGACCTGCGCAAGGTCTACGAGGCCACCTTCGCCAAGCTGCAGCCCAAGTACGGCCACTGGGTGATCTTCAACCACTGCATGCCCTTCGACGTGACGCGGGCCTATGACGAGGCCACGCAGTACCCCGATCCACGCATCTGGACCGCCGAGCGCGACGTGCAGATGTGGAAAGCCCTGGAAGGCTGAGAACCTGCGCGGAGTAGACAAGAGCATGACAGCCACAACAACCGCCCCACCTGCTTTCGATGGCACTGGTGCCCAGGTCCAGGCCATCGAATTCGCGTACCAGCGCTCCCCCGACCAGGATGCACCCCAGCCCGCGCAGCACCCCGTGGTGGTGGTGGGCGCAGGCCCCGTGGGCCTGTCGCTGGCCATCGATCTGGCCCAGCGCGGCCAGCGCGTGGTGGTGCTGGACAACGACTGCAAGCTCTCCACCGGCTCGCGCGCCATCTGCTTTGCCAAGCGCACGCTGGAGATCTGGGACCGCCTGGGCGTGGGCCAGCGCATGGTGGACAAGGGCGTGTCGTGGAACGTGGGCAAGGTGTTCTTCCACGACGCGCCGCTGTACGAATTCAACCTGCTGCCCGAAGAAGGCCACGAGCGCCCGGCCTTCATCAACCTGCAGCAGTACTACGCCGAGGCCTACCTTGTGGAGCGGGCGCTGCAGTTGCCGAACATCGAGCTGCGCTGGCACAACAAGGTGACCGGCGTTGCACCGCACGATGCTGGCGCACTGCTCAGCATCACGACCCCCGAGGGCGACTACCGCATCGATGCGCAGTGGGTGGCTGCCTGCGATGGCTCGCGCTCACCCATGCGCCAGATGATGGGCCTGGAAAGCAAGGGCCGCATCTTCCAGGACCGCTTTCTGATCGCCGACGTGAAGATGGCCGGCAGCGCGGACTTCCCGACCGAGCGCTGGTTCTGGTTCGACCCACCCTTCCACCCCAACCAGAGCGTGCTGCTGCACCGCCAGCCCGACAATGTCTGGCGCATCGACTTCCAGCTGGGCTGGAACGCCGACCCCGAGGAAGAGAAGAAGCCCGAGAACATCCTGCCGCGCGTGCGTGCGCTGCTGGGGCCCGATGCGCAGTTCGAGCTGGAATGGGCCAGCGTCTACACCTTTGCCTGCCTGCGCATGGACCGCTTCGTGCACGGCCGCGTGGTCTTCGCGGGCGACAGCGCGCATGGCGTCTCGCCCTTTGGCGCGCGCGGCGCCAACAGCGGCGTGCAGGACGCCGAAAACCTGGCCTGGAAGCTTGACTGGGTGCTGCGCGACCGCGCCGGGCAGGAACTGCTGGCCACGTACGGGCCCGAACGCGAATACGCGGCGGACGAGAACATCGCCAATTCCACGCGCGCTACCGACTTCATCACGCCCAAGAGCGAGATCAGCCGCCTGTTCCGCGACGCGGCGCTGGAACTGGCGCGCGAGCACCCGTTTGCGCGCCGCATCGTCAACAGCGGGCGCCTGTCGGTGCCGGCCACGCTGCACGGCTCGTCGCTCAACACCCCGGATACGGACAGCTTTGCCGGCATCCAGGTGCCGGGTGCCGTGCTGCTCGACGCGCCAGTGCAGCACGGTGGCCGCAGCGGCTGGCTGCTGCGCACGCTGGGGCCCGACTTCACGCTGCTCGTCTTCGGCAAGGCACCGGCCTGGGCCAGCGCCCTGCCCCAGGTGACACTGCTGCAGGTGGGTACCGATGTGCTGGACACCCAGGGCCTGCTGGCAAAGCGCCTGGACGCCCAGCCGGGTACAGCCTACCTCGTGCGGCCCGACCAGCATGTGTGTGCGCGCTGGCGCACGCTGGACGAAGCCGCCGTGCACGCCGCGCTGGCGACCGCAACGGCCAGCCGCCAGCCCGCAGCCGCCTCTGCCGACCTCGCAACCGCCTGACGAAGGAGTCCATGAGCATGCTCGATACCCAGCCCCACCTGCAGGCCTGCGACGATTTCTACGAAGCCCTGATCGCCAGCCACCACGGTCTGACCCCGCCCGAGAGCCACGCGATGAACGCCCGCCTCATCCTGCTGCTGGCCAACCACATCGGCGACCAGGCCACGCTGCTGCAGGCACTGCAGTGTGCACGCGGCACCCAGGTGCCTGCCGGCACTGCGGGCATCGCGCCCGTGACGCCGGTCGCCCCGGTACACGCCGCGGCCTGACACGCCCCCCCCAATCTCACCCCCCAATCTCACCCCCCAAGCGCCACCGCGCAAGCCCCGCACAGACGGGGCCTGCGGCAGCGCCGTGCCCGAAACATCCATCCATCCCTTGACCACCGGAGACAACACCATGCTGCGCAAACACTTCCTCGCCACCCTCGCGGGCCTGGCACTCACGCCCTTCGCCCTGAGCGCCCATGCGCAGGACAACAGCAAGCCCCTGGAGTGGGTGGTCGGCTACGCAGCCGGCGGCGGCTCGGACATCGTGGCGCGCACCATCGCCGAATCCATGGGCACCAGCCTGGGCCGCCCCATCGTCATCAACAACAAGCCCGGCGCGGGCACCAACATCGCGGCCGACTATGCAGCGCGCAACAAGGACTTCGGCAACCTGGTCTTCTCGGCCGACTTCGCTACGCTGGCGGCCAACCCCTTCTTGTTCAGCAAGCTCAGCTACAGCGCCGAGAAGGACTTCCAGCCCGTGGGGCTGCTGGTGCGCTTTCCGATGTTCCTCGTGGTCTCGAACAATGTGCCGGCCAAGAACCTCAAGGAATTCACGGCCTGGGCCAAGGGCCAGGCCAATGGGGTGAACTGGGCGTCGGCAGGCCCTGGCAGCCCGCACCACCTGGTGGGCGAGCTGTTCCGTGAGCAGAGTGGGCTGTCGCTCACCCATGTACCCTACCGCGGCGCGGCGCCGGCCATCCAGGACGTGATCGGCGGCCAGGTACCTGCGATGTGGATCGACAGCGCCACGGTCTACCCCTTCCTCGCAACGAACAAGGTGCGCGCCATCGGCGTGGCCAGCCCGCAGCGCGTGGCCACCATGCCCGACGTAGCCACCCTGCAGGAGCAGGGCCTGCAGGGATTCGAGGGCTATGCCTGGCAGGGGCTGGTGGCCCCCACGGGCACCTCGCCCGAGGCCGTGGCCCAGTTCAGCAAGGCGCTGCAGACGGCCCTGGCCGATACCCGCACGCGCGCACGGCTGCAGGCGCTGGGCGTGGAACCCCTGCCCGGCACGCCAGCGCAGATGGGCAGCTATGCGCGCGCCGAACGCGAGAAGTGGGGCCGCGTGATCACCAAGGTGGGCGTCAAGCTGGATTGAGCCACAAGGCTCGCAGCTTGCCGTGCGTGATGCGGGTGCTGTTATCCCTAGAATGCCTTCCAATCCCCGGAGGTTTTATGGCATACACAGGCTTTATCCCAGTTGTCGTTACCAATGACAGTGTTGCTGCTGACATTCCTACGATGCAGCAAATGCCCGATGCTGGCTATGCGAGCTACCTTGACGGCGGTCTCTTTTTCGTCGATCACCACGACGTTCTTAGATCATGTTTCGGTGACTACCCTATAGCCGCAACTCCACGCCAAGTCGACTTGCTTATTGAGTATCTCCAAGAAATTAAAGGTCGCATGGAACCTGGGCAGCCCTGAGTTCGTTAAGCGATGGAGGCAATCATGAATGAAGCTACCACTCCGACCCAATCCAAAGGAGACTACGCTCATGCGCTTGCGAAGGCTAGTCTCTCCGCCATTCCGCTGATAGGCGGCCCAGCGGTTGAGCTTTTCCAAGCGACTATCCAACCACCTCTTGAGAAGCGAAGAATTGAATGGATGCGTGCCGTCGGTGAGCGCCTTGCAGAACTACAAGCGTCTCAGCAGATTGATCTTGACCGGCTTTCTAAAAGCGATGAATTTGTAACTGCCGTGATGCACGCCTCGCAGCTAGCCCTGAAGACTCACCAGAAAGCCAAACTTGAGGCATTGAAGAACGCTGTCATCAACATCGCAAAGGGCCAGACCCCTGAAGATGCCGTGTTGCACATATATCTTCATCTAATCGACGATCTGGCTGAGTTGCAGATTCAGATACTGGCAGTCTTTCAAGCGCCCACATCACCTCCTGGAATGTCGATGGGCGGTCTGAATCATGTTCTGGAACATTGCATTCCCTCCTGTAGAGGCAAGAACGATCTGTATCGCCAACTATGGCGGGACTTGTACAACCGCGGCCTAATTAACGTCGCAGACTTGGGCGGGACAATTTCCCAAAGTGGACTTTCATCCAAGCGGACAACCGATTTGGCCGATCAGTTCCTCCGCTTCATAGAAGGGTAATACGCGCCTGCATACCCTAGGGAATGCAGCCCCTGCCCAACATCCGCCCCATATGGTCTGCTACGCGCGCGCCGAGCACGAGAGGTGGGGCGGAGTGATTTCGATTGAACCGCCAGCCTCACGGCGTGCCGCGCAGGGCCCGGGCACGCTGCAAGCGGCGCCCGCGTTGCAGCACGGGGGCCAGCCACAGGGCCTGCACGATGGCATAGCCCAGTGCCGCCAGCACCAGGCCCAGCACCGGCAGGCCGACCAGCAGCGGCGTGCCCAGGGCCTGCATCCACTCGGCCAGGGCCTGCACGCTGAAGGCACCGGCCGGGCCATCGGCATTGAAGGGCGGCAGCGATTGCTCGCCCGGCAGCACCGCTGAACCCATCTGGAAGGCCAGCACGTAGAGCGGCACCGTGGTCAGGGGGTTGGTATAGAAGGTGGTGACCGCGCCGGCGACCACATTGCCGCGCAGCCAGGCGCAGGCGCCGACGGTGCCCACCAGCTGCAGCGGGCCGGGAATCAGCCCGCAGAACAGGCCCGCCGCCACGCCGCGTGCCAGTGGCTCGCGCTGGAAGCGGAACAGCGCATGCCGCTCCATCCAGGGCAAGGCACCGGCCAGGGCAGTGCGGCCCAGCAGCGCACGCACGCTGGGCTCCAGGTGGCGCAGCTTGCGGCGCAAGGCGTTCAGCATCGGCACCCGCTCACCAGGTGAAGGCAGCGGCGGTGGCCGCACCCCACAGCGTGGCCAGGGCCGTGAGCAGGCCCACATCGCGCCGGTCATTGCCCAGGCGCCAGGCCAGCAGGGCGGTGCCCGCCAGGGCCACCAGCATGGTGAGCATCACCGATTCGATCAATCCCAATTCCATAGAGATGGTTCTTTCTTCAGTTGTCCATTGCGCTGGCCCGCATTGCATGAAACTGGCGCTGCCCAAGCCAGTGCCCCCGCGCAAGGGCCGCCCCGCCGCACCGGGAGCGTCCCCCTCCCGACTCGCACAGCGAGTCGAGAGAGGGGCTGAGGGCCGCGGCTCCAAGCCTGCCTGCGCAGGCTTGGACGTGCCCGAAGAGCCACCGCCTCTGGCGATGGCACCGAGGCGCGAAGCGACTCAGGGGGTGCTTCATTTCAATGCTTGGGGGGCAGGGCTGCGGCTTCTTCCCCATGCGCCTTGCCCGAGGAGGTACGCAGCGACAGGATGATGGAGCCGGCGATCAAGCCCGCAGTGACCAGAAGGGCATAGCCGATCGGGATCTTGACCAGGTCGATGAGCAGCATCTTGCTGCCGATGAACACCAGCACCAGGGCCAGGCCATAGGCCAGCAGGTGGAAGCGGTCGGCCAGGTCGGCCAGCAGGAAGTACAGCGCACGCAGGCCCAGGATGGCGAAGATGTTGGCGGTGAGCACGATGAACGGGTCGCTGGTGATCGCGAAGATGGCCGGGATGCTGTCCACCGCGAAGATGATGTCCGTGGTGCCGATCAGGATGAGCACGACGAACAGCGGCGTGTAGTGCTTGACGCCGCCGATGGAGGTCGTCAGCTTCTCGCCGTCGAACACGTCGGCGATGCGGATGCGCTTGCGCAAAAAGCGCAGCACCGGGTTGGTCGCGATGTCGGGCTCTTGCCCGGCAGCGAACCACATCTTGGCACCCGTGAACACCAGGAAGGCACCGAACACGTAGAGCAGCCAGTGGAACGAAGCCAGCAGCCAGGCACCCGCCAGGATCAGCAGCGTGCGCAACACGATGGCACCGATGATGCCGATGATGAGCGCGCGCTTCTGGAACTGGGGCGGCACAGCGAAGTAGCTGAACAGCATCAGGAACACGAAGATGTTGTCGATGGACAGGCTTTTCTCCACCAGGTAGCCGGTGATGAACTGCATCGACACGGTGTTGGCCACCTCGCGGCCCTGGCTGCCGTCCAGGTACCACCACAGGCCGGCCACGAAGACGAAGGCCAGCGAGAACCACAGGGCGCTCCATTTCAGGGCTTCCTTGGTGGTCACCTTGTGCGCGCCCTGGCGCTCCATGACCAAGAGGTCGATGCCGATGGCAACGACCACGAAGACGGCGAATCCCGCCCACATCCACCAGGTTCCAATGGTTTCCATGATGTCGTTCTCCTTCGCAGCAGCGGCGTCAGCGCCGCGAACGCGGCAGGGGTGGCAGGCCCGGGGTCGGGGTGGCGGGGGTGGGGTGGATGGCGGTGTCGTGCATGAGGGGGCTCCTGAGAAATTCAAGGCAAGCCCGCACTGTAGGGATGCCATTGCATCTTTAAAACCTGTCTTTTCGGTACCATTCATCTGGTTTTTACGAACCAAATAGTTCTTGTCCGATACCCCTTCACCCTGTTGGGACACCCACGCCATGAGCCAGAGCTTCAACTACCGCCACCTGTACTACTTCTGGGTGGTTGCCAAGGAAGGCGGCATCGCGCGTGCCGCCGAGCGGCTGGACATGGCCGTGCAGACCATCAGCGCGCAGGTGCGCCTGCTGGAGCAGGCCCTGGGCACCAGCCTGCTGCGCACCGAGGGGCGCAGCCTGGTGCTGACCGAGGCCGGTGTGGCGGCCTTGCACGAGGCCGACCACATCTTTGCCCTGGGCGAGCAGCTGACGCACCGCGTGCGCGAGGCCGCGAGCGGCCAGACGCTGCGGCTGAACCTGGGCATCTCGGACGGCATCGCCAAGCTGGCCATGCACCGGCTGCTCACGCCCGTGCTCGATGAGCCGCACCTGCGCCTGCTGTGCCACGAGGGCGAGTTCCAACCCCTGCTGGGCGAGCTGGCGCTGCACAAGCTCGATGCGGTGCTGGCCGACCGCGCCGCGCCCCCCAACCCCTCGCTCAAGACCACCAGCCAGTTGCTGGGCACCAGCGACGTGGCCTGGTATGCGCCCCCCACCTGGGCCGAGGCGGCGACGCGCAAGTTCCCGCACAGCCTGGCCGTGGTGCCGGTGCTGCTGCCCACCGGGCATGCGGCCACGCGCGCGCGCATCGACCAGTGGCTGGAGCGCGAACGCATCCGCCCGCGCATCGTGGGCGAGTTCGAGGACAGCGCCCTGCTCAGCACCTTTGCAGCCACGGGCATGGGCGTGATGCCGGCGCCCGTGTCAGTAGGCGAGCACCTGGCGCGCACGCATGGCCTGGTGCACGTGGGCACCACGCCCGACGTGCAGGAGCAGTTCCACCTGATCTACAACGCGCGCAAGGTCATGCACCCGCTGCTCACGCGGCTGCTGGAGGCCTCGGCAGACGGCGCGCTCCTCACGTCATAAATGGAGCCCCCCTGAGTCGCTGCGCGCCTTCCCCCTGAGGGGGACGCCCCCGGTGCGGCGGGGCGGCCCTTGCACGGGGGCACTGGCTTGTGTCGCGCCAGTTGCATGCGTCGCGGGTGGCGCGCAAGGCAATGGGCCACTGGATATGACGAATCTGCTTTATTTGGTGAACTTTCCGTCGCGGCCCATCATGAGCAGATCGACGAACTTGCCCGAGCTGTGCTGCCCGGGCGCCAGCTCCACGGGGTAGCCGCCCAGGCTGACGTTCTTCATCGACTCCATGGCCTGCACCAGGCCGGCGCGCGTGGGCTTGGCACCGGCGCGCTGCAGCGCCTCGACCAGGAAACGGGCGGAGATGAAGCCCTCCATCTGGCTGAACGTGTATTCGGTGATGCCCTTGGCCTTGGCCAGGGTCTGGAACTCGCGCGAGATCGGCATGCTCTGGTTCCACGGCGAGGGCACGACCTGCGAGACCACCACGCCACGCGCCCGCTCGCCCAGGGCCTGCACGAGCTGTGCATTGCTGATCACCGAGAGCATGTAGAACGTGGAGCGGTGGCCAGCCGTGAGGTAGGCCGCGACGAAATCCACGCTGGGCTTGCCCGCGCTGATGACGATGATGGCCTGGGGCGAGTCCTTGGCCACCGTGGCCACCGCATCGGCCATCTTCGATCCATCGACCTCCAGCGGCGCCTTGGCCACCAGGCTGACCTTGTGGGCCTGCACGGACTTCTCGACCGAGGCCAGGCCACCCGTGCCGAAGGGGTTGTTGAGGTAGACCGCCGCGATGCGCGAGATGCCCACCGAGGCCAGCTGCTTGACCGTGGCGTCGAGTTCGGCTGCATAACCGGCCTTGATGTTGAACACGTAGCGGCTGCCGGGCTGGCGCAGGCCGTCCGAGCCGGTGAACGGCGCGATGAAAGGCACGCCGCGCTCTTCGGCGATGGGCAGCGCGGCCAGCGCGGGCGGGGTGCCTGCGTACTGGAACAGCGCGAGCACCTTGTCCTCATCGATCAGCTTCTTGGTGTTCTCGGCCGCCTTCTTGGGGTCGTAGGCATCGTCGATGGCGACCACGCGGATCTTGCGCCCGCGCACGCCGCCCGAGGCGTTGACGTGGTCGAAGTAGAGGCTGGCGCCCTGGCGCACTTCGGTGGTGAGCGCGGCCAGCGGGCCGCTCAGCTGGCACGACTGGCCGATCACGATCTCGTTGTCGGTCACGCCCGCGCTGTCCTGGGCAAAGGCCGGGCCGCCGGCCAGGCCCAGGGCCGTTCCCCAGCGCAGAAAGTCCCTGCGCGCCCAGCGTGGTTGAACGCCTGCATTCATGTCTTGTCTCCTGTCGTCTTTATGCTTTTTCACAACGCAAAAACCCTTCCGATGCCAACACGGCCGCGGAAGGGTGGAGAGGAGACCGCCGCTGCGTTACACGGCGGTCCTCGGGTGTCTTGTCAATGGCTTTCTTCTGCCTGGGCGTGCGCAGCCCCTCCCATGCCCAGGTAGGTGTCGATGATGCGGCGGTCGTTGAGCAGGTCCGCTGCGGCCCCGTTCAGCGCCACGGCGCCCATTTCGAGCACATAGGCGCGGTCGGCCACGCGCAGCGCGGCGCGGGCGTTCTGCTCCACGAGCAGCACCGAGACGCCGTGCTGGCGCAGCGAGGAGACGACCTGCAGCACCTCGCGCACGATCAGCGGCGCCAGGCCCAGTGAAGGCTCGTCGAGCATCAACAGGCGTGGGCGCGCCATCAGCGCGCGGCCGATGGCCAGCATCTGGCGCTCGCCGCCCGAGAGCGTGGACGCCAGTTGCGCCCGGCGCTCGCGCAGGCGCGGGAAGATGCCGAACACTTCTTCCATGCGCTGGGCCTGGTCGCGCTGGCCCTTGCGCCAGCGCGAGAAGCCGCCCAGCAGCAGGTTGTCTTCCACCGACATCTCGCCGAACAGCTCGCGCTTTTCGGGCACCAGGGCCACGCCGCGTGCCACCATGGCCTCCACGCTGGGGCGGGCGATGCGCTCGCCCGCCAGGGTGATGGAACCGGTGGCTGGCAACAGGCCCATGGCCGCGCACAGCAGCGTGGTCTTGCCGGCGCCGTTGGGGCCGATCACGGTGACGATCTCACCCTCGTTCACGTCGAGGCGGACCTGGTGCACGGCCTCCACAGGGCCGTAGGACACAGACAGGTCCTGCAGTTGCAAGAGGGGGGCGGTCATGCGCGGGCTCCTTCGGTGGCGGCAGCGGGCAGGTCGTCGTCGGCGCCGCCCAGGTAGGCGTCGAGCACGCGCTGGTTGCGCTGCACCTCCAGAGGCGTGCCCTCGGCGATCACGGTGCCGAACTCCAGCACGGTGATGCGGTCGGCCAGGTTCATCACGAATTCCATGTCGTGCTCCACGACCAGGATGCCCAGGCCCTCGGCGCGCAGCTGGCGCAGCAGGTCGGCCAAGGCCTTCTTCTCCAGGTGGCGCAGGCCGGCGGCCGGCTCGTCGAGCAGCAGGATGGCCGGCTGGCCGGCCAGGGCGCGCGCGATCTCCACGATGCGCTGCTGGCCCAACGCCAGCGAGGCGGCGGGTGTATCGGCATGGGCGCCCAGGCCGCAGCGCTCGATCTGGCGGCGCGCCTCGGCCAGCAGGGCTACCTCTTCGGCGCGGTCCAGGCGCAGCATGGAGGCGAGCCAGCCGCGCTGCGCGCGCTGGTGCGCACCCAGCGCGACGTTCTCGACCACGCTGCGCTGGCCCAGCAGGCGCACATGCTGGAAGGTGCGCGCCATGCCCAGCCGGGCGAAGGCGCGCGAGGGGCGGCGCAGCATGGCCTGGTCCATCAGGCGCACCTCGCCTTCGGTGGCGTCGTCCACACCCGAGACCATGTTGAAGAAAGTGCTCTTGCCGGCGCCGTTGGGGCCGATGAGCGCGTGCACCTCACCGGCCTTCACGTCCATGGAGACGTTGTTGTTGGCCACCAGGCCGCCGAAGCGCTTGGTCACGTTGCGCGCCTGCAGCAGCACGGTGCCGGCCGCCGGCAGCGTGCGCTGGCCGAGCGGCGCGGCCTCGCGCACGGCGCGCGGCGCCTCGCGGCGCAGCCAGCGTTCGCTGAAGCGATTCAGCGTGGGCCACAGGCCGTCGGCAAAACGCTGCAGCACGAAGACCATGAGCAGGCCGAAGACGATGACCTCGAAATTGCCGCTGGTGCCCAGCAGCGAGGGCAGAACGTCCTGCAGCTTTTCCTTGAGCAGGGCGATCAGCGTGGCGCCCAGCACCGCGCCCCAGAGGTGGCCCGCACCACCGACCACGGCCATGAACAGGTACTCGATGCCGATGTTGAGGTTGAAGGGCGTGGGACTGACGAAACGCTGCAGGTGCGCATACAGCCAGCCCGAGATGGCCGCCAGCAGCGCCGCCAGCACGAACAGCTTGATGCGGTAGTGCGCGGTGTCCACGCCCATGGACTCGGCCATCACCCGCCCGCCCTTGAGCGCGCGGATGGCGCGGCCCTCGCGCGAATCGAGCAGGTTGTGCAGCAGCCACAGGGCCACCAGCAGCACGGCCCAGATCAGCACGCCGATGGCGCGCGGCGAGGCCAGCGAGAAGCCCGCTACGACCAGCGGCGGAATACCCGTGATGCCGGTCTGCCCGCCCAGAAACTCCATGTTGCCGAACAGGTAGTACAGCGACAGGCCCCAGGCGATGGTGCACAGCGGCAGGTAGTGGCCCGACAGCTTGAGCGTGACCGAGCCCAGGCCCCAGGCCACGGCGAAGGTGATCACGAGGCCGAGCACCAGGCCCACCCAGGGCATGCCGGCCATGCCAACGATGCCCGAGAGCGCCTGCACCGAGGCCGGTGCGGTGCAGATCCAGGCCGTGGCGTAGGCGCCCACGCCCACGAAGGCGGCCTGGCCGAAGGAGGTCATGCCGCCCACGCCGGTGAGCATGACCAGGCCGGCCGCGACAATGGCGTACAGGCCGATGTAGCTGAGCGTGACCACGGTGAAGTCGGGCAGGAAGCCCCAGCACAGTGCCAGCAGCGCCACGGCAGCGAGCGTGAGCTGGGTGCGCGTGGCGATGCCGCGCGAGGCGGCGGTGGCGGGCACGCCGGCAGCGGATTCGGTCTTGGTGGGCGCGCTCATTCCTCATCCTCCACGTGGCGGCTGTTGAGCGAACGCCACCACAGCACGGGGACGATCAGGGTGAACACGAGAACCTCCTTGTAGGCACTGGCCCAGAACGATGCAAAGGCCTCCAGCTGGCCCACGATCAGCGCGCCGAGCAGCGCCATGGGGTAGCTGCCCAGGCCGCCGACGATGGCCGCGACGAAGCCCTTGAGGCCGATCAGGAACCCCGTGTCGTAGTACACGGTGGTGAGCGGGGCAATCAAGAGGCCCGAGACCGCGCCGATCAGCGCGGCCAGGGCGAAGCTCACGTCGCCCGAGAGTTCGGTGGGAATGCCCATGAGGCGCGCCCCCACCCGGTTGAGGGCCGTGGCGCGCAGCGCCTTGCCCACCATGGAGCGGCCGAAGAACAGGAACAGCAGCATCACCAGCGCCAGCGTGACGCCCAGCACCACCAGCGACTGGCCCGAGAGAGGAATGCCGCCCAGGTCGAAGCGCGCCTCGGAGAACGGCGGCGTGCGCTGCCCCTCGGCACCGAAGAACAAGAGGCCCAGGCCCACCAGCACGCCGTGCAGCGCCACCGAAACGATGAGCAGCATCAGCACCGTGGCATCGGCCAGCGGGCGGTAGGCCAGGCGGTACAGCAGCGGCCCCATGGGCGTGATCAGGATCAGGGTGGTGAGCGCCTGCATGCCCAGCGAGGTCGGGCGCAGGCCCAGGATCAGCGCCGCGGCAATGGCCGGCAGCACCAGGCACCAGACCACGGTGGCGGGCCAGTTGACGGGATTGCCGCGCTGGTAGCGCACGGCCTCGACCACCAGCACCACGGCTGCCAGGCCGACCAGCAGCCACAGCGTGCCGGGAATGCGCCCACCCTGCATCATGGCCATGGTCAGCGCCCCGAAGGCCACGAACTCGCCCTGGGGGATGAAGATCACCCGGGTCACGAAAAAAACCAGCACCAGCGCCAGCGCCATCAGTCCATAGATGGCGCCATTGACAATGCCGTCCTGCCCCAAGAGCAGGGCGATCTGCAAATCCATATTCAGCTTTCTGTCTATTGAAGGCAGGAATGCCGCAGGGCTGCGCAGGCAGCGGACGCTTCATGCGCCCGCCGCCCCGCACCTGCTGCATCAGACCTCGCTGCGCTCGGTCAGGGCTGGTACTTCCAGGTGCCGTTCTCGATCTTGACCATCACGCGGGCGCGCTGGTCCAGGCCCAGGTGGTCGTTCTCGGACATGTTGAAGATGCCGTGCGCACCGGGCACTTCCTTGATCTGCTCCAGCGCATCGCGCAGGGCCGCGCGGAATTCCACGGTCCCCGGCTTGGCCTTCTTGAGCGCCACGGGCACGGCGGCGGCCATGAGCACGCCCGAATCCCAGCCATGGGCGCCGAAGGTGGAGACGCTGTCCTTGCCATGGGCGGCTTCGTAGGCGGCCACGTAGGCGCTGGCCGACTTCTTCACGGGGTGCGAGGCGGGCAGCTGCGAGGCCACGAGCACGGGGCCCGAGGGCAGGAAGGTGCCCTCCACGTCCTTGCCGCCCACGCGCAGGAAGTCGGCATTGGCCACGCCATGGGTCTGATAGACCTTGCCCGTGAAGCCGCGCTCCTTGAGCGCCTTCTGCGGCAGCGCGGCCGGCGTGCCGGAGCCAGCGATCAGCACCGCATCGGGCTTGGCCGAGATCATCTTCAGCGTCTGGCCGGTCACCGAGGTGTCGGTACGCGCATAGCGCTCGTTGGCCACGATCTGGATCTTCTTGATGGCCGCTGCCTTGGTGAATTCCTGGTACCAGCCTTCGCCATACGCGTCCGAGAATCCGATGAAGGCCACGCTCTTCACGCCCGCGTTGGACATGTGGTCCACGATGGCCAGGGACATCATGATGTCGTTCTGCGGGGTCTTGAAGACCCACTTCTTCTTGGCGTCCATGGGCTCGACGATGCGCGCCGAGGCGGCCATGGAGATCATGGGCGTCTGCGCCTCGGCCACCACGTCGATCATGGCCAGCGAGTTGGGCGTGGTGCTCGACCCCAGGATGATGTCGACCTTGCTTTCGCTGATCAGCTTGCGCGTGTTGCTCACGGCGGTGGTCGTGTCCGAGGCGTCGTCGAGCACGATGTAGTTGACCTTCTGGCCGCCGATGGTGCGCGGCATCAGGGCCACAGTGTTCTTCTCGGGGATGCCCAGCGAGGCGGCGGGCCCGGTGGCCGACACGGTGACACCGACGGTGATGTCGGCCAGGGCGGCGCCGCAGGCCACGGCGGCGGCAGCGGCCACCAGGGCGAGTTGGGCAAAGCGGGATTTTTTCATGCGTTTGTCTCCTGTGGAAAAGAAAGGATGGTGGTGTCAGCGCGGAAGCGGACTTGCGGCGCTGCGCCGGCTCTTGTCGGCCGGTTGGGGGGACGCGGTGTGCGTGCGGTCCATTGTCATGGAGGCACAGGCCTTTGCACCAGTTCCATGGGCATTTGAACGGCAGGGAATCCGCCGAAGAACAGGTCTGCCACGATGGGGGCCATGGTCTGGTAGTCGAGCTCGCCGTCGGGCTTGAGCCAGGTGAACATCCAGTTGATCATGCCGAACAGCAGCATGGTCAGCGCCTTGCTCAGGCCTGCGGCTTCGGTGTCGGGCCGCATCTGCGCCAGCGCCTGGGCAAACACGGCCACCACGGCGCGCTCCTTGCCCAGGATGCGTTCGCTGTCCTCGGGCTGCAGAAAGCGCACGTCCTCGGTCAGCACGCGGTGGGCATGCTGGGCCTCGGCATATTCCTCGACAAAGCGGTGGATCAGCTCGCGCAACCGCGCCTCGGGTTCGAGCTGCCGGGCCTCGACGTCCTCCACCAGGGCCTGCAGGCGCGAGACATGGCCATCGGCAATGTGCACGAGCAGGTTGTACTTGTCGCGAAAGTAGTGGTAGAGCGTGGGCTTGGACAGGCCGCAGGCCTCGGCCACCTCGTTCATCGACGTGGCCGGGTAGCCGCGGCGTGCGAAGAGTTCGGCGGCATGGCGGAGGATCAATTCGCGCTGGTCGTCGTATCCGGGAGAGCGTCCTCGGGCCATGGACAGTGTTCCTTTGCATGCGGTAGTGAAGGGCCGCCATCTTGCCGCATGCCGGCGCCCCCAGGGCCTGCACGCGCAGATGTCCCCACGGCAGCGGGTGGTGCCGTGCAGCGCGATGGAGGCCCTGCTTGCGTCCATCAGCGCTCGTCGAAGGACAGCACCACGTGGTCGGACAGCGGCCGGCACTGGCAGGTGAGCACGAAGCCGGCGGCCACCTCGTTCTTGTCGAGCGCGAAGTTGCGCTCCATGCGCACCTCGCCCTCCACGCACTTGGCGCGGCAGGTGCCGCACACGCCCGAGGTGCACGAGAACGGCACCTCCAGTCCGGCGGCCGAGGCGGCATCGAGGATGCTGGCCTGTTCGCCCGAGAACGGGAATTCGCGCCTGAGGCCATCGCGCACGATGGCGATGCGCGCGGCCTTGGCATCGCCCGGCAGCGCCTCGTGCACCACCGCCCCCACCTGGCCACCAGCTGGCAGGGCCACGCCGAAGCGCTCCACGTGGATGCGCTCGGCCGGCACGCCGCCGGCCAGCAGCGCGGCCTCGGCCTCGTCGTTCATCTGGAAGGGGCCGCAGATGAAGGCCTCGTCGATCTTCTGCGCGGGGATCAGGGCTTGCAGGAACTCGGCGAGCTTCTCGCGGTTGACGAAGCCCATGTTCAGCGGCGCATCGGTCTGCTCTGCCGAGAACACATGGTGCAGCACCAGGCGCGTGAGGTAGCGGTTCTTGAGGTCCTCGATCTCCTCCTTGAACATGGTGGACTGCAGAGTGCGGTTGCCATAGATCAGCGTGAAGCGGCTACCGGGCTCGCGCGCCAGCACCGTCTTCATGATGGACAGGATGGGCGTGATGCCGCTGCCGCCCGCAATGCCCAGGTAGTGGCGCTGCGCCTCCGCCTGGATGGGCACGAAGAAACGGCCCTGGGGTGCCATGACCTGCAGGGTGTCGCCCACCTGCAGCTGCGCGTTGATCCAGTTGGAGAACACGCCGCCGTTGACCTTGCGCACGCCCACGCGCAGTTCGGCATCGTCCACGCCGGCGCAGATGGAGTACGAGCGGCGCAGGTCCTGGCCGCCGATGTCGGTGCGCAAGGTGAGGTACTGGCCCTGGGTGAAGCCGAAGACCTCGCGCAGTTCGGGCGGCACGTCGAAGGAGACGATGACGGCCTCGGCCGTGTCGGGCTCGATGGAGCGCACGCGCAGGGGATGGAAGATGACGCTCATGTCGGTGTCTGGTGTGGGGGCGAAGGCGGGTGCTTCACAAGGGCTTGAAATGTTCGAAGGGCTCGCGGCAGGCCATGCAGCGGTACAGCGCCTTGCAGGCCGTGGAGCCGAAGGCCGAGAGCCGCTCGGTCTGCAGGCTGCCGCAGCGCGGGCAGGCCAGGGCCGGTGCGGCCGCAGCGCGCGGCATGAAGCGCAGCGGCACCTCGGTGCCGGGCGGCAGCGGGCCGGGCGGCGCGATGCCGTAGGCCAGCAGGCGCGCGCGGCCGCGCTCGGTGATCCACTCGGTGGTCCAGGCCGGGGCGCGCTGCAGCGTGGCATGGGCCGGGCCCAGTCCTGCCGCCTCGATGGCGGCGAGCACGTCGCGCTCGATGGCCTCGGTGGCCGGGCAGCCCGAATAGGTGGGGGTGAGCACGATCTCCAGGCCATCGCCCGCCAGGCGCACGCCGCGCACGATGCCCAGGTCGCACACGGAGACCGCAGGCACCTCGGGATCGGGCACGCCGTCGAGCACCTCCCATGCGCGCGCGATGCGCGCATCGGTGGTTGCCGGCCGGTCAATGGCGTTGGCCACCATCACCACACGCCTCCGGGGAAGCTGCGCTGCAGGTACTGCATCTCGGTCAGGATGTAGCCCATGTGCTCGCTGTGCACACCCTGCTTGCCGGTGCTGAGGAAGGCCGACTCCTTGGGCGTGGCCAGGCTGGCGGCGGCCAGGATCTGCGCCATCTCGCCGGTCCAGGCGTCCTTGAGGTCGGCCCAGCGCGGGCCCAGGCCCGTGGCGTGGGCGGACTCGTCCACCGCATCGGCGGCGAACAGCTCGGGGGTGTAGCGCCACAGGGCCTTCAGGGCCGCTTCGGTGCGGCGGCGTGATTCGGCCGTGCCATCGCCCAGGCGCACGACCCAATCGGCCGCATGCTGCTGGTGGTAGCGCGCCTCCTTGAGGGCCTTGCCGGCGATGGCGGCCAGCTCCGTGTCGCTGGACGTGAGCAGGCGCTCCCACAGCTGCTTGAGCAGGGTGGCCACCATGGCGTTGCGCACCATGGTGAAGGCGAAGTCGCCGCGCGGCAGCTCCACCAGGGTCGGGTTCACGTAGTCACGCTCGTCGCGCAGGAAGGCCAGTTGGTCTTCGTCGTGGCCGCGGCCTTCGATCTGGCCGGCCCGCGTGAGCACGGCGCGCGCCTGGCCCACGAGGTCGAGCGCCATGTTGGACAGGGCGATGTCTTCTTCGAGCACCGGGCCGTGGCCGCACCATTCAGAGAGGCGCTGGGCCAGGATGAGGCAGGTGTCGCCGATGCGCAGCAGGTACTGCACGCCTGCGTCCTGGCTGATGGAGATGCTGGTGGCTTGCATGGCGGGCGCGCTCACATGTGGTCCACGGACTCGGGCAGCACGTAGAAGGTGGGGTGGCGGTAGACCTTGTCCTGCGCGGGGTCGAAGTACATGGACTTCTCGCCGGGGTCGCTGGCCACGATCTGGTCGGAGCGCACGACCCAGACGCTGGTGCCTTCCTGGCGGCGGGTGTAGACGTCGCGCGCCAGCTGGATGGCCATGCGCGGATCGGCCGCGTGCAGGCTGCCGCAGTGCTTGTGGTCAAGGCCCGCCTTGCTGCGCACGAACACCTCCCACAACGGCCATTCGGTGGCCATCGCGGGATCGGCGGCGGGGGTGGAGGGAGAGGATGGGGTCGTCATGGGGAAATCTCGGATTTGGAAAATTCAGGCGGCGGCGCGCTCCGGGGCGTGCTTAGCGGCATGGGCCAGGGCGGCTTCGCGCACCCAGGCACCGTCGTCCCAGGCCTTGACCCGTGCACCCAGGCGTTCTTCGTTGCAGGGGCCGTCGCCGCCGATCACGCGCCAGAACTCGGCCCAGTCGATGGCACCGTAGTCGTGCGCCTGGCGCTCTTCGTTCCACTTGAGGTCGGGGTCGGGCAGGGTCACGCCGAGCACGCGGGCCTGCTCCACCGTGGCGTCGATGAACTTCTGGCGCAGGGTGTCGTTGGAGACACGCTTGATGCCCCAGCGCATGGACTGCGCGGAGTTGGGCGACTGGTCGTCGGGCGGGCCGAACATCATGATGGAAGGCCACCACCAGCGGTTGACCGCGTCCTGCACCATGGCGCGCTGGGCGTCGGTGCCCTGCTGCATCATCGTCAACAGTGCGTCGTAGCCCTGGCGCTGGTGGAAGCTTTCTTCGCGGCAGATGCGCACCATGGCCCGCGCATAGGGCGCGTACGAGCAGCGGCAGATCGGCACCTGGTTCATGATGGCCGCGCCGTCGACCAGCCAGCCGATGGTGCCCATGTCGGCCCAGGTCAGCGTGGGGTAGTTGAAGATGGAGCTGTACTTGGCGCGCCCGGTGTGCAGGGCGTCGAGCATCTGGTCGCGCGAGGTGCCCAGCGTCTCGGCCGCGGCGTACAGGTACAGGCCATGGCCGCCCTCGTCCTGCACCTTGGCCAGCAGAATGGCCTTGCGCTTGAGCGTGGGCGCGCGCGTGATCCAGTTGCCCTCGGGCAGCATGCCGACGATCTCCGAATGCGCGTGCTGGCTGATCTGGCGCAGCAGGGTCTTGCGGTAGTGGTCGGGCATCCAGTCCTTGGCCTCGATGAATTCGCCCGCGTCGATGCGCGCATCGAAGGCCTCCTGGCGCTGCATCTCCTCGGCGCTGCGCAGGGCCTTGCCTGCGTCGCCGGCTTCCTTGCCCATGGTGTCCATGGCCTGGGTGTACATGGTGGTGTCCTTTCGTTCGGGGGCCGCTTCAGCGCGCGCGCTGGTCGATCACGCGGCGGGCCTTGCCCACCAGCGTGCGTTCGATGGAATCGGTGGCCAGCACCTCGACCTGGCAGGTGATGCCCACCAGGGTCTTGATGCGGTGCTGCACCCAGCCGGTGAGTTCGCTGCGCTCGCCATCAGCCACGCCGGGCTGCAGCTCGCAGCGCACGGTGACCTGGTCGAGGTTGCCGTCGCGCGCCACCAGGATCTGGTACTGGCCCGAGAGCTTCTGGTTCTGCAGCACGATCTCTTCGATCTGCGTGGGGAACACGTTCACGCCGCGGATGATGAGCATGTCGTCCGAGCGGCCCACGATCTTGCCCATGCGCCGGAAGGCGCGCGAGGTGGGCGGCAGCAGGCGCGTGAGGTCGCGCGTGCGGTAGCGGATCATGGGCAGCGCCTCCTTGCTCAGCGAGGTGAAGACGAGTTCGCCCTCTTCGCCGTCGGGCAGCACCTCGCCCGTCTCGGGGTCGATGATTTCGGGGTAGAAATGGTCTTCCCAGACCACCGGGCCGTCCTTGCTCTCGATGCACTCGCTGGCCACGCCCGGGCCCATCACTTCGGACAGGCCGTAGATGTCCACCGCGTCAATGCCGGCCTTGGTCTCGATCTCACGGCGCATGGCCTCGGTCCAGGGCTCGGCGCCGAAGATGCCGACCTTGAGCGAGCTTTCGCGTGGGTCCAGCCCCTGGCGCACGAACTCCTCGTTGATGACCTGCATGTACGAGGGTGTGACCATGATGATGCTGGGCGCGAAGTCGCGGATCAGCTGCACCTGCTTTTCGGTCTGGCCGCCGGACATGGGGATGACCGTGCAGCCCGCGCGCTCGGCCCCGTAGTGCGCGCCCAGGCCGCCCGTGAACAGGCCGTAGCCATAGGCCACATGGATCAGGTCGCCCGCACGCCCGCCGGCCGCGCGGATGGAGCGCGCCACCAGGTCGGCCCAGGTGTCGATGTCCTGGAGCGTGTAGCCCACCACCGTGGGCTTGCCCGTGGTGCCCGAGGAGGCATGGATGCGCGCCACCTTCTCGCGCGGCACGGCGAACATGCCGAAGGGGTAGTTGTCGCGCAGGTCCTTCTTGACCGTGAAGGGGAACTTGGACAGGTCGGACAGCTGCTTCAGGTCCGACGGGTGCACGCCCTTGGCGTCGAAGGAACGCTGGTAGTGCGGCACGTTGTCGTAGGCATGCTGCAGCGTCCAGCGCAGGCGCTGCAGCTGCAGGGCCTGGACTTCGTCGCGGCTGGCGGTTTCGATGGGCTCCAGGTCGCCCGGGGCGGGGTGGCGCACGGCCATGGATGTCTCCTGTGGTGTTCTCGATGGGATGTCAGCGGGCGGCGTCGGCCAAGGGCACGGTGTGCTTGCCCTTCATGCAGTACGAGCGGCCGCGGAACACGGCAATCGCCTCGCCGCGCTGGTTGTGCACGTTCACGTCGTAGACGCCGGTGCGGCCGGCCAGCGAGACCTCGGTGGCCACGGCGGTGAGGCGGTCGCCCTCGCGCGCCGGCGCCAGGAAGTCGATGGACAGGCCCGAGGCCACGGTCATGTCGTTGCGCGCGTTGCACGAGAAGGCGAACGCCGAATCGGCCAGCGTGGTGATGAAGCCGCCGTGGCAGATGTCGAAGCCGTTGAGCATGTCGGCGCGCACGGTCATCTGAAGCGTGGCCCGGCCCGGCGCGATGGCCGTGATGGCGATGCCCAGGCCCTGCGTGGCACGGTCGTTGGCGAGCATGCCGGTGCGCACGTGCTCGGCGATGGCCTGGGGGTCCATGGAAGCGGTGGTGGAGTCCATTGGGTGGGTGTGGTTCAGCGGTCTTTGAAGACGGGGGCGCGCTTGCCGATGAAGGCTTCGACGCCCTCGCGGTAGTCGGCCGAGGCGCCCAGCGTGCGCTGCAAGGTCGCCTCCTGCGCCAGGGCCTGGCCGTAGTCCATCTGCGCCGCGGCGTCCATGGCATTGCGCGTGGCGACCAGCGCCTTGACGGGCATGGCGGCCAGGCGCTGGGCCAGGGCCTGGGCTTCGTCCTGCAGGGCCGCGTCGTCTACGCAGCGCCAGATCAGGCCCAGGCGCTCGGCGTCGGCCGCGGGCAGCTTGTCGCCCAGCAACGCCAGGCCCAGCGCCTGGGCGCGGCCCACCAGGCGCGGCAGCAGCCAGGTGCCGCCGGTGTCGGGCACCAGGCCGATCTTGGTGAAGGCCTGGATGAAGCTGGCCGAGCGCGCGGCCAGCACCAGGTCGCACGAGAGCGCGAGGTTGGCGCCCGCGCCCGCGGCCACACCGTTGACGGCGGCCACCACGGGGATGGGCATGCTGCGGATGCGCAGGCACAAGGGGCCGTAGAGTTTTTCGATCACCCCGCCCAGGTCCTTGGAGGCGGCGCCGGGCGTGAGATCGGGCGCCACGGCCGGATCGGCCAGGTCTTGCCCGGCGCAGAAGGCGCGGCCCGTGCCCGTGAGCACCACGCAGCGCACCTCGGGGTTCGCGACAGCCGCCTCCAGCGCGGCCAGCAACTGGGCATGCAGCTCGGCCGTGAAGCTGTTGAGCGCGGCCGGCCGGTTGAGCGCCAGCGTTTGCACGGCGCCCGACTGCGTCACGAGGACCAGGGGTTCAGACATGGATGCTCCTGCCTATCAAGGTGGGGGAAAACCTGTTTTGATCGATCGCAAACATTATTGACCGACCGTTCGGTAGAGAATAAACTTTCCCGAACCCTGATGCAAGTCAAACCCATCAGGGCAAACCCTAGCGGAGACAATTTGATGCCCCTGTTCGATACCCACCGTGCCCTCCTGGAGGGAGCCCTCGACGCCCTGGCCACCCGTGGCCACTGGACGCCCTTCCCCGAATCGCCCTCGCCCAAGGTCTATGGCGAAACCGGCCAGGCCGACGGCCAGGCGGCCGTGAATGCCCTGTTGGGCAAGGACTTTGCGCTGCAGCAGCCCGGCGAGCAGGGCCGCCTGGCGACCGAGCGCTCGCCCTACGGCGTGGCGCTGGACGTGCGCTACCCCGACTGCGACGTGCAGGCCCTGGTAGAGGCCGCCCAGGCGGCCGAACCCGCCTGGCAGGCGCTGGGCGCCCAAGGCCGCGTGGGCGTGCTGCTGGAAGCACTCGTGCGCATCCACCGCCGCAGCCACGAGATCGCGCACGCCGTGATGCTGACCACCGGCCAGGGCCCGATGATGGCCTTCCAGGCCGGCGGCCCGCATGCGCAGGACCGCGCGCTCGAAGCGATTGCCTACGCTTGGAAGGCCATGGCCGACGTGCCCGGCCAGGCGCTGTGGGACAAACCCCAGGGCAAGAGCCCCTCGCTGGTGATGCAAAAGCACTACGAGATCGTGGGCCGCGGCATCGCGCTGGTGGTCGGCTGCGCCACCTTCCCCACCTGGAACACCTACCCCGGCCTGTTCGCCGCACTGGCCACGGGCAACCCGGTCATCGTCAAGCCGCACCCCAACGCCGTGCTGCCGGCCGCGATCTCGGTCAATATCCTGCGCGAGGTGCTGGCCGAACAGGGGCTGGACCCGAACACCGTGACCCTGGCCCTGAGCCCCCGCCCCGAAAGCACGCAGGCCCTGGCCACGCACAGCGCAGTGGCCAGCATCGACTTCACGGGCAGCAACCAGTTCGGCCGCTGGCTCATCGACAACGCCCGCCAGGCGCGTGTGTACGCCGAGATGGCCGGCGTGAACACGGTGATCATCGAATCCACCGACCAGTACGCGGCCCTGCTGCGCAACCTGGCGTTCACGCTGTCGCTGTACAGCGGCCAGATGTGCACCACCACGCAGAACATCCTGGTGCCGCGCGGCGGCATCACCACCGACGAAGGGCACAAGAGCTTCGAGCAGGTGGGTGCGGACCTGGCCGCTGCGGTGACCGAGCTGGCTTCGAACCCGCGCGTGGCCACCTCGGTGCTGGGCGCCGTGGGCTCGCCCGAGACCGTGGCCCGCATGCAGCAGGCCGCCGGCAAGGGCCGCCTGGTGCTGGCCTCGCGCGCCCTGCCCCACCCCGAGTTCGCCAATGCGCAGATCCACACGCCTGTGATCGTGGCGCTGGAGCAGGCCGACAGCGCCATCTACAGCGAGGAGTGCTTCGGCCCCGTGTCCTACCTGGTGGCCACCGATTCAGGCGCCGCCAGCCTGCAGGTGGCCGAGGCCACGCTGCGCGCGCACGGCGCGCTGACGCTGGGCGTGTACTCCACCGACCGCGCCTACATCGACGCCGCCATCGCCCTGGGCCGGCGCACGCGCGTGGCCCTGTCCATCAACCTCACGCAGGGCGTGTTCGTGAACCAGTCGGCCTCGTTCTCGGACTACCACGCCACAGGCGGCAACCCGGCCGCCAACGCCAGCTACACCAACCTGGCCTTCGTGGCCGACCGCTTCGTGATCGTGCAGCGGCGCGAGCACGTGGCGGCCGCGCCAGCAGCAGCGTGAAGAAGACGCCAACCTGTCGATAGCGCACAGCCAAGGCCAGGGCAGCCGTGCAAGGGCCGCCCCGCCGCACTGGCTGCGTCCCCCTTCCCGAATCGCGCAGCGATTCGAGAGAAGGGGTGAAGGCGCGTCAGCGCCTCAGGGGGTTGTACCGAATCACCGCTGCGGCATGTCCTTGACTGAATAGCCAAGGCTGACCGTGGCGTCTTCCGGGATGGCCGGCATGGTGGCGTTCCACGCCTCCCATGCCGCGCGCATCGCCGCCAGGCGCTCCGGGTCCACCTTCGCCCGGTTGGCGCGCTCGCGCTCGTCGTCGGCCAGGTTGAAAAGGTAGTCGTTGCCGTCCACGCGCAGGTACTTCCATTCGCCCAGGCGCATGGCGCGCTGGCCGCGGTGGTTCATGCGCCAGAACAGGGGGCGCTCGCAGTCCCACGCGGCGTCGCGCAGCAGCGGCATCAGCGAGACGCCGTCGAGCGGGTAGTCCACATCGGCCTGCACACCCGCCGCGTCGAGCATGGTGGCGGACCAGTCCATGGTCATGCAGCTGTGCACGCTTTCGCCGCCCGGCGCGATCACGGCAGGCCAGTGGGCGATCCAGGGCACGCGGATGCCACCCTCGGTCAGATCCATCTTGCCGCCCACCAGGGGCCAGTTGTCCGAGAAGCGCTCGCCGCCGTTGTCGCTGGTGAAGACCACCAGGGTGTCGCGGTCCACCCCATGGCGGGCAAGCGCCTTCATGATGCGGCCGATGCCCTCGTCCATGTGGTGGATCATGCGGCGGTAGGTCTCGATGTTGCCGCCGTGCAGGTGGAACAGGTTCTGGCGCACCTCCTCGGCCAGTGCCGCGTCATCGCGCGTTTCCCAGGGCCAGTGCGGTGCGGTGTAGTGCAGGCTCAGGAAGAAGGGCGTGCCGGCCTGGGCACCGGGCGCCATGCGCTCCACGAAGTCGAGCGCATGCTCGGTGATCAGGTCGGTGAGGTAGCCGTCCTCCTGCTGCTCGGCCTCACCCAGGTACAGGTCGTGGTGGCCTGCGGAGCTGCAGTGCGTGAAGTAGTCCACCCCGCCCGACATGGGGCCGAAGAACTCCTCGTAGCCCGACTGCAGCGGCCCGAAGGCCGGCGGGTACCCGAGGTGCCACTTGCCCATGAGCGCTGTGCGGTAGCCGCCAGCACGCAGCAGCGAGGGCAGCGTGGGGTGCGAGGGCGGCAGGCCCAGCGTGCTGCTGCCCCGGCTCTTGCTGTTGATGGGCTCTTCGGCCGCGCCGCGCAGGCGGTACTGGTAGCGCGCCGTCATCAGCCCGAAGCGGGTGGGTGAGCACACGGGCGAGTTCGAATAGCCCTGGGTGAGTTTCAGGCCCTGCGCGGCCAGGCCGTCGAGCACGGGCGAGACGGGGCCGAAGGCGGCCTCGCGCCCGCCGTAGCAGCCCAGGTCGGCATAGCCCAGGTCGTCGGCGACGATGAAGATGATGTTGGGACGGGGATGGCTCATGGGCAGCACCTCAGGGCTTGAAGCCGGAGCGTTGCACCACGGGTGCCCACTGCGCGCGGTAGGCCTTGAGCATGGCCTCGGTCTGGGCCATGCTGCTGGCCACGGGCTCCATCTTGGCGGCCTCGAACTTGCGGCGCGTGTCGGGGTCCTTCATCACCTCGTGGATCAGGCCGGCCAGGCGCTCGGCCTGGGCCTTGGGCATGCTCATGGGCGCGAAGAAGGTGTTCCAGCCCGTGGCGGCCAGGTCCAGACCGCCTTCCTTGAAGGTCGGGATCTTGGCATCGAGCGGGCTGCGCTTGGCGCTGGACACGGCCAGGATGCGGATCTTGCCGGCCTCGTGCTGGGGCAGCAGGGTGTCGAAGGTGTCAAAGGCCACGGGCACCTGGCCGCCGATCAGGTCGTTGAGCAGCGGCGCCGAGCCGCGGTAGCCCACCACCTCGGCGCTGACCTTGGCGGCGTCGCCCACCATGAGGCCGAAAAAGTGCGGCAGGCTGCCCGTGGCGGGCACGCCGAAGTTGGCCTTGTCGGGGTTGGCGCGCAGCCAGGCGACCAGGTGGGGCAGTTCGCGCACGGGCACGGCGCTGGAGACGGCCACGCCGAACTCGTAGCTGTTGACATGGCTCACGGGGCGGAAGTCGCGCTCGGCGTCGTAGCCGGCATCGGGGAACACCAGGGGTGCGACCAGCATCACGGCCGGGTTGGCCAGCAGCAGTGCGGGCTGGTTGGCCGGCGCGCTCTTGACGGCCTGGGCCGACAGGCGGCCGCCCGCGCCGGTGCGGTTCTCCACGATCACGGGCGAGCCCAGTTTGGCCTGCAGCTTGTCGGCCACGATGCGGGCCACGCGGTCGCTGGAGCCGCCGGGCGCGTAGCCGACGATGATGCGCAGCGGTGCCTCCTGCGCCTGGGCCAGCGTGGCCGAGAGCGCCAGCACGGCGGTGAACACGGAGGCGAGGGGTTTCCACATGGCGATGCTCCCGAACGAATAAGGATAGAAGAAATGCCGCACTGTAGAAGGGCCACAATCGATTGATCTAAACAACCATTGCCCGGAATTACCCTGATGCCCGACGAGGAGCCCACCGACGCCCTGCGGCTGGCCGACCCCGAAGCCGCCCGGCATTTGCTGATGTACCGGCTCAACCGCCTGCTGGCCGTGGCCGGCAGCCTGGTGGTGCGCCTGTGCGAGGGCGGCTACGGCATCACCCGGCGCGAATGGGGCCTCCTCATGTGGCTGGCCGAACGCCCGGGCATGCCGCCGGCCGAGCTGGCCGGGCGCCTGGGGCTGGACCGGGCGCGCACCTCGCGCGCCATCACCTCGCTCCTGGGCAAGAAGCTCATCACGCGCGAGGCCATGCCCGGGGACCGCCGCCAGGCGCAGCTGATGCTCACCCCGGCGGGGCAGGCCGTGCACGACGCACTGTTCCCGCAGATCAAGGCGCTCAACCAGGCCCTGCTCACCGGGCTCGATGCCCAGGCACTCGACACCCTGGACACCAGCCTCGCGCACATGCAGCAGCAGGCCGAGGCCCTGGTCGCCACGCGCACCGATGTGCCGCGCACCTACCGGCTGCGTGGGGGACGCCAGCCGGAGTAGCGGCGCACCCACACCATTGGCCGCCGTACAGGAAAAACGGACTTTGGTGCACCGGAACACGGCGGGTACCGCTATCCTGTGGCGGCGGGGCGGTGCGCGCCTCCTTTTTCTCCCCTAGACACGCCCCCCACGCCATCCATGTCTTCATCCACCTCGCTCTGGAGTCCGCTGCGCCAACCTGCATTCCGGGGCCTGTGGATCTGCGGAGGGGTGTTCTTCGTGGGCAGCGGCATGCAGACCATGGCGGCGGCCTGGCTGATGGTGGAGCTGTCGGGCTCCTCCTTCCTGGCCGCGCTGGTGCAGACGGCCGTGTTCATGCCCATGTTCCTGCTGGCGCTGCCGGCCGGGGTGCTGGCCGACACCACGGACCGGCGCCGGCTCATCTCCGGGGCGCTGCTGGCGCAGATTGCGGCCTGCAGCCTGCTGGCGCTGCTGGTGCTCTTTGGCAAGGGCGGGCCGGCATCGGTGCTGTTCCTGGTGTTCGTCTGCGGCTGCTGCACGGCGGTGCTCACACCGGCCTGGAACTCCTCGGTCATCGACCCGGTGCCGCGCGACGAGTGGCCCCAGGCCATCACGGCGGTGAGCATCGCCTACAACGCGGCGCGCGCCGTGGGCCCTACGCTGGCCGGCCTGGTGTTCGCGCAACTCGGGGCAGGCTGGGTGTTCGCCATCGCGGCCGCCACCACACTGGTGATGTGGGAGTCCATCCGCCGCTGGCCGCCGCGCCCGCATGCCCCTACCCGGCTGCCGGCCGAGCGCCTGTGGGGCGGCACCCTGAGCGGCCTGCGCTTTGCCTGGCATTCGCACATGATCCTGGCGCAGCTGGTGCGCGTGACGGCCTTCAGCGCCGCCGGCTCGGCCCTGTGGGCCCTGCTGCCCGTGATCGCCCAGCGCCAGCTGGGCGCCGGGGCCCAGGGCTTCGGCCTGCTCATGGGCTGCCTGGGCACGGGCGCCGTGGCCGTGGGCCTGGTCATCGGCAAGCTGCGTGCGCGCTTTGGGCTGGAAGCCATCGTCAATGTGGCCTGCGTGGTGTTCGCGGGCGCCATGCTGGTGGCCGCGTTCTCGCACACCGCCATCGTGGTCTACCTGGCCATGATGCTCGGCGGCGCGGCCTGGATGTCGGCCATGTCCACCTTCAACACCGCCACCCAGGCCAGCGCACCGCCTTGGGTGCGCTCGCGCGCCGTGGCCATGCACATGGTGACCGCCCTGGGCGCCTTCGCCATGGGCTCGGCCATCTGGGGCGCGGCGTCGGACATCGTGGGCCTGGCCCCCACCCTGGTCGCCGCAGCCGCCTGCATGGGGATAGGCCTGCTGCTGGCGCGCCCCATGCCGCTGCGCATGGGCGCCCTGCACGAGGTGACCCAGGCCACGCCCTGGGACGAACTGTTCATCGAGGCCGAGCCCCTGCCCGAGGCCGGCCCCGTGGCCGTGGAGGTGAGCTACCGCATTGCCGAGGGTTCGGACACCGCCTTCCTGGACACCATCAGCCGCATGAAGGCGCCGCGACGGCGCGACGGCGCCACCTTCTGGCGCGTGTACAAGGACCTGGGCGACCCCTCGCGCTATGTGGAGCGCTTCATCGTCGAGTCCTGGGCCGACTACCTGCACCAGCGCGCGCGGGCCACCATGGCCGACCAGGCGCTGGAGACCGAGGTGCGCGCCTTCCTCGCCCCTGGAGAGGTAGTTCGCATGTCCCACTACATCGCAGAAAGATAGCTCCCCCTGAGCCGCTTCGCGTCTTCCCCCTGAGGGGGACGCCTCCGGTGGACCGGCAAAGCCGGATCCACGGTGGCGCTTGCAGGGCCGCGCCCACTCCATGACGGACCTTGTTGCAGACCTCCGCGACACCTGCGCAGGCAGCACCCCAAACCATCGGCTTTGGCGATTCAGTCCAGTTGCCGGGCCCTGCGACAATCGGGGCATGAGCTTCGCCCCCCTTTCCAACGACACCTTCCTGCGCGCCTGCCGCCGCCAGGCCACCGACTACACGCCCCTGTGGCTGATGCGCCAGGCGGGCCGCTACCTGCCCGAGTACAAGGCCACGCGCGCCCAGGCCGGCAGCTTCATGGGCCTGGCGACCAATGTGGACTACGCCACGGAAGTGACGCTGCAGCCCCTGGAACGCTTTCCGCTGGACGCGGCCATTTTGTTCAGCGACATCCTCACGGTGCCCGACGCCATGGGCCTGGGCCTGTCGTTCGCCGAAGGCGAGGGCCCGCGCTTTGCCAAGGTGGTGCGCGATGAGGCCGCCGTGGCCGAGCTGGCCGTGCCCGACATGGACAAGCTGCGCTACGTGTTCGACGCCGTGACCAGCATCCGCCGCGCACTGAACGGTCGCGTGCCGTTGATCGGCTTCTCGGGCAGCCCCTGGACCCTGGCCTGCTACATGGTGGAAGGCAAGGGGAGTGACGACTACCGCCTGGTCAAGAGCCTGATGTATGCGCGCCCGGACCTGATGCACCGCATCCTGGCCACCAATGCCGATGCCGTGGCCGCCTACCTCAACGCCCAGATCGATGCCGGCGCGCAGGCGGTGATGGTGTTCGACAGCTGGGGCGGCGTGCTGGCCGATGGCGCCTTCCAGGAGTTCAGCCTGGCCTACACGGCGCGCGTGCTGGCCCAGCTCAAGCGCACCGGCGTGGACGGCAGCGACGTGCCGCGCATCGTCTTCACCAAGGGCGGGGCCCTGTGGCTGGAAGACATGAAACCCCTGGACTGCGAGGTTCTGGGCCTGGACTGGACGGCCAACCTGGGACGCGCCCGCGCCCTGGTGGGCGGCGCCGTGGGCGGTCCGGGCAAGGCGCTGCAGGGCAACATCGATCCCAATGTGCTGTTCGCACCGCCCGCGCAGATCGCCGGGCAGGTGCGCCAGGTGCTGGACAGCTTTGGCACGCCCCACACCGACCGCGCCACCACCGGCCCGACCCACATCTTCAACCTGGGCCATGGCATCAGCCAGTTCACGCCGCCCGAGCACGTGGCCGCACTGGTGGAAGCCGTGCACAGCCACTCACGCAACCAGCGCCGCGGGGCCTGACCAGCCCGCCCAGGCTCTGGAAATAGCCTGGGTTGTGCACACAAGCGGTGCATCGACAAAAAAATCAATCGGGCCGTCCATGGGACGGCCTTTTGTTTGTACGCACACGCAAGTGCTTGATCTGTATGGGGGTTCTGCCCCTGCCTGTTTGCCGGGCAATCCAGCGAAAGCACTGTCTTTCAAGGGCTGGCAGGCCGAACGCAGGGAATATCAACAAAGTTATCCACAGAATTTCTGAACTTTGTGAAAAACCCATGACAAATCAACCACTTGCGCCAACAACTGCAGAAATCAGTGGATATCGTCCTACGCCGCCGGTGCCAAATTGGCGGTCAATGTCCTCTTGACGGAGCCTGCCAACTGCACTTGTGCACACGGACTGCGGTGCGACACCGCAAAAGCCAGCGGCATGGGCCTAGCACAGGAAATCCCAGGAAAATTCATCAGATCATTGATTCATATGGATTTTTTCGCACTGCCACTTTGGCAGGCATTCCGTTGAAGCCCAGTATCCATGCGGCCTGCAGCGCACTGGAGACAGGATGTCAACAAAGTTATCCACAAAATTGTGGGATGACTTGGCAAACGACGCTGCGGTGAGCCTCCCTCCGCCCCAACAGCGCTGCATCGCGCAGGCCGCAAGCAGAGCCCACACCATCCCTGAGCCAGAGCATCCAGTCCATCGAGAAATGACTCGGTCGGTCTCCCCCCATGGTGTTCTTTGCCAAGTCCCGCCGCCTGCTCTTTTGCAGTGCAACCCGGCCAAAGCCAGCACCAGCAAGGGTTTGCGGGCAGCATGCAGGGGATACCAACAAACTTATCCACAGAATTGCGGGATTTCTTGGGCGTTCACCACCAATCGGGCATCTGCGGAGCGCGTCGCACACATCGGTGGCCCCCCCTGCCGTGCTGGCAGGACCCTCAATGCCCTCCTGGCGACCCCAGGCCACCCCACTTGTGCACATACCGAGCGATGCACCGGCGCCAGTGCAGCCTGCCCAGCCCTAGCACGAAAAAATGCCATAAAAATATTCAAATCATTGATTCATATGGATTTTTTTGGCACTGCTGCTTTTGCAGGCATTCCGTTGGCCCCCAGTCTCCATGCGGGTCTCCGCTGACTCGTTACAGGATGTCAACAAAGTTATCCACACAAACTGTGGGATAGAGAGGGAAACAGCCCGATCTGGCGCGCCGGACGGGATCACCAAGCCCGCCGACGCCAGGGTCGCCAGGAAGTGCCTTCACGCCTTCGCCCAGCGGCATACCCAAGGAGAAGGCCGTGCCTCCCCGGGTGCGACATAGTCTGGGTTGTGCACACCGGCAGCGCACCGATGAAAAAATTCAATGGCCCGAAGACCGCCAGGAAACCTCGTTCAACGAGCGCTCTAAGTATTTGATTTGTATAGAGATCCATGGACTGCCCTTTTGGCAGGCAACCTACCGAAAGCACGCATTGGCAAGGCCCGCCGGACTGCACACAGGGGATATCAACAAAGTTATCCACAGAATTTTTGAACTTCCTGAAAAAACCTCAACAAATCAAACACTTGCAAGAGAAACCTGAAAAATCAGTGAACATCTCCCACCTGCACCCAGGCCCAAGGGGGCAGGCAACGCCCTCTTGACGGGCCACGCCCATTGCACTTATGCACACCAAACGTGATGCGGCGCAGCAAAAACCGGGTGTCCTGGCCTAGCACAGAAAGTCCGCTGAAAAATCTTCAGATCATTGATTCATATGGATTTTTTGACCCTGCCGTTTTGACAGGCATTCTGTTGAGGCCCAGCATCCATGCGGCCTCGCGCGGGGTGAAGACAGGATGTCAACAAAGTTATCCACAGATTCGTGGGATGACTTGGAAAGCCGAATCCACTCAAGCACTTAGCTCCGAAACCGCCAGAGCACATGAAGAGCCAGGAACACCAGACGCATGCCCCCGTGCGGGCCGCAGGCCTGGTGGATTCGCGTAGGATTCCCGGTCGCCCGCCCCTCCCCTGCGGCGGCCCTGCGCCCCGGATCGCCCACCTCCCCCCACTTTGCAGACTGCTGCCGCCTCCATCGTCCAAGTCGCCCTGCACGCGCCCTCGCACAGTGGCGTGGGCGATCTGCTGAGCTACGCCAGTCCCGGGCCCTTGCCTCCAGGGACGTTGGTGCGGGTACCCTTTGGCGCCCGCGAGGTGCTGGGTGTGGTCTGGGATGCGGACGAAGCCACCGGGGAGCTGCCCGAGGGCGCGACCATGCGCCCCATCGCCGGGGTGCTGGCCGGCGTGGCACCGCTCGACGCGCCGTGGCGCCGGCTCGTGGGATTTGCCGCGCGCTACTACCAGCGTGCACTCGGCGAGGTGGCACTGGCCGCCCTGCCCCCCCAGCTGCGCGACCTGGACCCGGAACAGCTGGCCCGGCGCCTGCGCCGACCAGCCGCACCCGCCGGAGGCACCGGCCAGGACATGCCCGCCGTGGCGCTGACACCCGAGCAGGAAAGCGCGCGCGCGCAGATCGCCGCCGAAAAAGGCCCGTTCGTGCTGTTCGGCAGCACCGGCAGCGGCAAGACCGAGGTCTACCTGCGCTGCGTGCAGGAGGCGCTGGACGCCGACCCCGCGGCCCAGGCCCTGGTCATGGTGCCCGAGATCAACCTCACCCCCCAGCTCGAGGAACGCTTCGTGCGCCGCTTCGGCCCGCAGGCAGTGGTCTCGCTGCACAGCGGCATGACCAACCCCCAGCGCCTCAAGAGCTGGCTGGCCGCGCACAGCGGCACCGCGCGCATCGTGCTGGGCACGCGCATGGCGGTGTTCGCCAGCCTGCCGGGGCTGCGCCTGGTCGTCGTGGACGAGGAGCATGACCCCAGCTACAAGCAGCAGGAGGGCGCGCGCTACTCCGCGCGCGACCTGGCCATCTGGCGCGGGCGCGAGCAGGGCGCCAAGGTGCTGCTGGGCTCGGCCACGCCTTCGCTGGAAAGCTGGCACGCGAGCCGCCCACCCACCGCCGAGGACCCCGAAGGCGGCCGCTACCTGCGGCTGCACATGCCCAGCCGCATCGGTGCCGGGCAACTGCCGCGCGTGCGGCGTGTGGACATGAACCAGCAGCCCAGGCGCGCAGTGTTCACCGCGCCGCTGCTGGCGGCCATCACCGAACGGGTGCAGCGCGGCGAGCAGTGCATGGTGCTGCTCAACCGGCGTGGCTACGCCCCGGTGCTGCACTGCGCCGACTGCGGCTGGAAGAGCAACTGCCCGCACTGCAGCGCCCACCAGGTGTTCCACAAGACCGACCGCACCCTGCGCTGCCACCACTGCGGCTACACCGTGCGCGTGCCGCGCCACTGCCCCACCTGCGGCAGCCCCGACATCCAGTCCATGGGCCGGGGCACGGAGCAGCTGGAGGAGCAGCTCGCCGGCCTGCTGTCCGAAGTGCTGCGGCCCGATGGCGCACCCGCGCGCATCGCCCGCATCGACGCCGACACCACCAAGGCCAAGGGCGCGCTGGAGACCCAGTTGGCCCAGGTGCATGCGGGCGAGGTGGACGTGCTGGTAGGCACGCAGATGATCGCCAAGGGCCACGACTTTCGCCGCATTACCCTGGTGGCGGCCGTGCAGCCCGACGGGGCGCTGTTCTCCAGCGACTTCCGCTCGGCCGAGCGGCTGTTCGCCCTGCTGATGCAGGCCGGCGGGCGGGCCGGGCGCGATGCCGCCTACATGGCGGCCCAGGGCGGGGCCCCTTGCGAGATGTGGGTGCAGACTTACCACCCGCAGCATGCGGTGTTCGAGGCGCTGCGCCGGCACGACTACCCGGCGTTCGCCGCGCAGCAACTGGCCGAGCGCCAGGAGGCGGGCATGCCCCCCTTTGCCTACCAGGCCCTGGTGCGGGCCGACGCCCGCACCCAGGAGGTGGCCCAGGCCTTCCTGACCGCGGCCAGTGCCGCCGCGCGCGAGCAGGATCTGCCGGGCCTCGCCCATGTCACCCTGTACCCGCCCGTGCCACTGACCATTCAGCGGGTGGCCAATGTGGAACGCGCCCAGATGCTGCTGGAAAGCGGGAGCCGCGCGGCGCTGCAGCGCTTCCTGGCCGCCTGGCAACCCGTGCTGCACGCCGCACGGGGAGATCCCGCCCACAGGGGGCTGGTCCGCTGGCTGGTGGATGTCGATCCACTGGCCATTTGATCCCTGTTAACAGGAACTCGTGCTTGTTACGCACTCCGGCACAAGCCCACCCATGCAGGGGGTGCCCCGGGAAATGCGAACAAACTACAATGCCGGGTGGTGCCAGAACACCCCCGGCCTGTGGCTGCACGGGCCGTTCTGCGCCCATCCTGCAGGCCATGGGCCGCTGGCTACCCCCTTTTTTCCACCCCGTGCCCCAGCGCCGAACCGGCCACCCCCACCGTAACTATGAGCAGTCTCCCCATCGGCACCGATGACGCCGGCAACCAGGAAGCCGAGCTTCTGGCCCAGTTCGCGCGCAACCTCAAGGTGCCGCTGCTCAACACCATGGCACACGGCCTGCAGGACGTATCGCCCATCGAGGGGCTGTCGCCGGCCTTTTTGCGTACCAACTCGCTGCTGCCCTTTTCGGTGACGGACGAGGCGGTGCACATCGCCTCCAGCGTGCCGGTGCAATTGGCCGCGCTCGATGCCCTGAAGCAGTTCTTCACCGTGCCCACGCGCCTGCACCTGGCGCCGCGCATGTGGATCCATTCGGGGCTGGACCAGATCTACCGGCCCGAGAACGCCAGCCTGGCCGCCTTCGACGACGAGAACGCCTCGGGCTCGGAAAACCCCGACGACGACCTCGAAACCCTGAAGGCCCTGGCCGAAGACGCGCCCGTGGTGCGCCTGGTGCAATCGCTGCTGCTGCGCGCGGTGGAAAGCCGCGCCTCCGACCTGCACCTGGAGGTCAGCCAGCAGAAGTTCCGCGTACGCTACCGCATCGACGGGGTGCTCTTCGACGCCGAATCGCCACCGCGGCGCATGTACATGGCGTCCATCTCGCACCTGAAGCTGCGCGCCAAGATGAACATCGCCGAGCGCCGCCTGCCCCAGGACGGCCGCATGAAGATGGAAGTGGGCGGCCGCCAGATCGACATGCGCGTCTCCACCGTGCCCACGGTGTATGGCGAAAGCATGGTCATCCGCCTGCTCGACCAGGGCCCGGGCATGATGGGCATGGACTCGCTGGGCCTGAACGCCGAGGCGCTGGCCATGCTGGAGGCCGCCATCGTGCAGCCGCACGGCATGATCCTCGTGACCGGCCCCACCGGCAGCGGCAAGACCAGCACGCTGTACGCCTCGCTGGGCCAGGTCAACCTGCCGGGCAACAAGATCATCACCGTGGAAGACCCGGTCGAGTACCAGATCGACGGCATCAACCAGATCCAGGTCAAGTCGCAGATCGATCTGACCTTTGCGAGCGCTCTGCGCTCCATCGTGCGGCAGGACCCGGACATCATCATGGTCGGCGAAATCCGCGACCGCGAGACGGCCGAGATCTCCATCCAGTCGGCCCTCACGGGCCACCTGGTGTTCTCGACCCTGCACACCAACGACTCGTTCGGCGCCCCCCACCGGCTCATGGAAATGGGGGTGGAGAGCTACCTGATCGCCTCATCGGTGGTGCTCATCGTGGCGCAGCGCCTGGTGCGCGTGATCTGCCCGCACTGCAAGGAGAGCACCACACCCACCTCGGCCGACCTGCTGTTCCTGGCCGAAGAGGGCGTTGAGGCCCACCAGGTGACCGAGCTGTTCCACGGCAAGGGCTGCCACCATTGCGGCCAGTCGGGCTACATCGGCCGCACGGGCATCTACGAAATGCTGCCCATGACCACGGCGATCAAGGAAGCCATCATCCAGAAGATGCCGGCCGAAGGCGTGCGCCGCAAGGCCATCGAGCAGGGTGTGCGCACCATGCGCGCCGACGGCATCAGCAAGGTGCTGGCCGGCATCACCACGCTCGAAGAGCTGGCGCGGGTCACGCGCCAGGAGATGACGTGAGGCCGCGCCCAGGATCGGCAGGGACCACCAGCCAGGCAAATCCGGTCGAAACCGGCGGCCACCTGCCCCCCGCCGACTACGCACCGCCCCCGCCCCTGGCGGCCGAGCAGAAGCCGGCCTCCTCCGGCATCCAGTGGACCGCCTCGCTTGGCGGCGGCAGCAAGCGCGTGGGCATCAAGCATGTGCTGGCCATGACGGAGCAACTGCTCACTTTGCTCGACGCTGGCCTGCCGCTGGACCGGGCGCTGCACATCTGCCAGAGCAGCATCGAGCAGCCGTTCTTTCGCGGCGTGATGCAGGCCGTGGTGGTGGATGTGGAAAAGGGCAATTCGCTGGGCGATGCCTTCATGCGCCACCCCTCGGTGTTCCCGCGCCTGTACGTGAACATGGTGCGCGCCGGCGAGGAAGGCGGCGTGCTACCCGTGGTAATGCAGCGGCTGGTGGAGTTCTACACGCGCAGCATCGAGTTCCGCTCGTTCCTCATCACCTCGTCCATCTACCCGGTGCTGCTGTTCTTCTTCGGCGTGAGCGCGCTGCTCGGGCTCACGGTGTTCGTGCTGCCCAAGTTCGGCCAGATCTTCACCGACATGCACCAGGAGCTGCCCATGGCGGCGGCCATCCTGATCGGTGCCGGCGACTTCCTCAAGGCCTATGGCCTGTACATCCTGGGGGTGATCGCCGTGGCGATCACGGCCTTCGTGATGGCCCTGCGGGACGACAAATGGCGCGAGCGCTGGCAACTGCTGCTGCTGCGCATGCCCATCCTGGGTCCGCTGCTGCTCAAGATCCAGCTGGCCCATGTCTGCCGCACCTGGGGAACTCTATTGGCCAGCGGGGTTCCGATACTCACCGGCATGCGCATCGTGCGCGAGCTGACCGAGCATATCCCCTTGCGCAAGGCGCTGGACCGGCTGGTGCGCGCCGTGCAAGAGGGCAAGGGCGTGTCGGGCCCGGTGCGTGCCGACCCGTTCTTTCCCCGCCTGCTGGGCCAGCTGGCCGCAGTGGGGGAGGAGTCGGGCGCGCTCGATGCCATGCTCGTGAAGGTGGCCGACCAGTACGAGAAGGACATCCAGAAGGCCACGCGCAACCTGGTGGCCCTGTTCGAGCCCGTGATGATCCTGGTGATGGGCGGGCTGATCGGCACCATCGTGGTGTCCATGCTGACCGCGATCTTCTCGATCAACGACATGCCCCTGTAAATGAACAAGTGACGTAGTAAGTAGGTTTTTCATGCACATTCCCTTCAAGCACCCCTCCCGCAAGCCCGCGCTGCGCCGCGCTGGCGGCTTCACGCTGATCGAACTGCTGATCGTCATGGTCATCCTGGGCCTGCTGGCCTCGCTGGTCGGTCCGCGCCTGTTCGGCCAGCTCGACGCCTCCAAGGTCAAGGCCGCGCGCACCCAGATCGAGATGCTGGGCGCCGCCATGGACACCTACCGCCTGGACATGTCGCGCTACCCGAGCACCGAGCAGGGCATCGCCGCCCTGTCGGAGAAGCCGGCCGACGCCGCCGAGGCCGCCCGCTGGCGTGGCCCCTACCTCAAGAAGAAGGTGGACAAGGACCCCTGGGGCAACAGCTACGTCTACCGCGCACCGGGCGAGAAGAGCGACTACGAGCTCTCGTCCCTGGGTGCCGACGGCAAGGAAGGCGGCTCGGGCGACGACGCCGACATCCGCAGCTGGGAATAAGCCCGCCTCCTGGGGACACCGTGCGGTTGCACATGAAGAGAGCCGCCGGGTTCACGCTGCTCGAACTGCTGCTGGTGCTGGTGCTGGTGGGCATCGGCACGGGCCTGGCCATGGTGTCGGTGGACCAGTTGGCCGGCCGCGCCGAGGAGCGCCGCTGGCTCGACCGCACGCAGCAGGAGCTCAAGCGCCTGCGCAACCGCGCGGTGCTCGGCGGCCGGGTGGTCGAGGCCACGCTGTTCTTCGACTCGGGGCGCATCGCTTTGGCCGGCAGCAATGTGCTGGAGCTGCCGGACCGCTACCGCTTCGTCGCCGCGGCAACGCCCCGCGTGCGCACCGTGGCTGCCCGCAGCGCGGACGAGGAATCCCTGCCCCTGGTCTTCTACCCCGACGGCACCATGCAGGAAGCCAGCTTCCTGCTGCGCACGCCCACGGGTGTGCAGCAGCAATTCCGCCTGGCCCGCATCAGCGGGCGCATTGAAAGAACCGATGCCGCGCCGACCGAGCAGTAGGCCGTCGCCAGCCCAGCCCCGCGCCCTGCAGCACGGCTTCACGCTGCTGGAGGTGCTGGTGGCCATGGTGCTGATCGGCTTTGGCCTGGCGATCGCGTTCACCGCGATCTCGGGCACGGCACGCCTGGACGACAAGATCAACGGCCACACCGCCGCCATGGCACTGGCCCAGGCCAAGCTCGACGAAGCCCTGGCCAACCCTACCTTCGCCGTGGCCGACGATGCCGTGGACCAGGGGTATGCAGGCACCGACTTCGGCTACCGCATCCACCTGCGCCCCTTCGAGGCGCTGACGCGCGCGCAGCAGGAGCGCCTCCCCGCGTTCCGGCAAAAGATCGAAGAGGTCGAGGTCGAGGTCTTCTGGGGCCCCAAGGGCAACCAGCAGGTCTACCGCCTGAACAGCTACCGCCTGGCGCCGCCACCGCCCGGCGAGCGCACGGCAGGCGGCGCCGCAGCGCCGACCTCGTCGACCCCGCAGAACAATCCCCAGAACCCGGTGCGGCCCACGCCATGATGCGCCGGCACGCCCCCCTCCTCCCAGGCACCCAGGGCGGCTTCACGCTGCTGGAGCTGATGGTGGCGCTCGCCATCTCGGCCGTGGTGGCCGTGATCGGCGCCTCGGCCATGTCCACGGCGCTCGACTCCTACAGCCGCAACGGCGAGCGCGCCCGCTCGCGCGAAGAGGTGCGCGGGGCCGAACGCATCCTGCGCCATGAATGGACCACGCGCGGCATCACCGTCAAGGGCAGCGCCACCACGCTGGAGTTCGACACCCTGCACCCGGTGATGGGCACGCCCGGGACGGGCCCGGCCATCGCGCGTGTGGAATATGCCTGCGAAACCGCCGAGGGCAGCAGCACCATGGCACTGGTGCACCGCGTGAAGACGCTGCCGCCCGCCACCGCCGCCAACACCACCGCGCGGCCGCAGACCCCGACCCTGCTGGACACCCAGGTGCTAGCCTCGGGCCTGCGCATGTGCGCGTTCTCGTACCTGACGCGCCTGCCCAACCGCGAGGGCAAGCCCATCCCCACCTGGCTCGCCAAGTGGGAGCAGCCGCGCCAGCCGCCCGACCTGCTGCGCATGGGCCTGTCGGGCGTGCGCGATGACATGCCGGCCCTGGTGTACAAGGCCCGCAGCGAGGCGGGTGCCCCATGAGCCGCCGCACGCCATTGCCGCGCCGCCGCGTCCCGGGCGGGGCCGGCCCGGAGCGCGGCTACATCCTGCTGTTCGCGCTGGGCCTGATGGCCGTGGTGACCACGGTGGTGCTGGGCGTCTCGGTGTCGCTGCGCCTGGACGCGCAGCTACTGGCCCGCGAGAAGGACGCGCTGCAGGAAGGCTATGCGCTGCAGTCTGCCGCAGCCTACACCGCCTTGCAGCTGGGCATCGCCCAGGCGGTGGCGGGGGCCAACCCGCCCCTGCCCGAAGACGTGCGCCGCAACTGGCCGCTGTGGCGCCTGCCGGATCCCGGTGCCCCGCCCGCGGCGGCGCCCGGCACGGCCCCCTCGGCCCGGGGCGCGGCGGCAGCGGCGGCCGCGGGCACCACACCCACGGCCCGCTACGAGGCCACGCTGGGCCGCCAGGCCTTCACGGCCGAGCTGCAGGACGCCAGCGGCCTGCCCGATGCCAACGACCTGACCGCCCAGGAATGGGAGCGCCTGTATGCCTTGCTGGGCACGGCCCCGGAGCGCGCACGCGAACTGGCGCTGCTGACCATGGAGTTCAAGAACCGGGTGATGGACGCGCGCGGAACGGCCGGATTTTCAAGCATGCGAGAATTGCTGGATTGGAACGAGATACCCCGCACCCTGGTGCGCGGTGGCACGACCCAGGTACCCGTGGGTTTGCAGGACCTGCTGGTGGTGGGTACCAAGAACCGCAAGGTGCGGCTGGACACCACGCCCCCCGTGCTGCTGCGGACCCTGGGCAATCTCACGGACGAGCACCTGCAGCGGCTGACCGCCATGCGCCGCTCGGGCACGCCCATCACGACAGCACTGGCCCAGCAATGGACCGCTGGCACGGGCCTGATTGCCGCCGACATGGCGGGCCCGCCCACGGCCGTCACCGCGCGCTTGCGCCTGGGAGGGGCCCGGCCCACCGGTGCAGCATTGGTGGCCACCCTGGCCCAGCAGGGCGGAAAGTTCAGCGTGGTGGACTCCGTTGTCGATGTGAGCGCCCGCTGACCGCGTACAGCCCTGTGACCGAACACCCGAAAGCTGCCTGAAAAGAACATCCCGACCCGATTGAAACCTCAACCGATGCGCAATTTCTCCCCTTCTGCCAGCTGGCGGCACCAGCTGGTGCTCTCTCTCTCACCGCACAGCCTGTGCATCCTGCATTTCTACCGCGGGCTGCTGGGCTGGAAGCGGGCGCACGAGCTCGTGGTGCCCCTGCCCGAGGGGGAGGCTTTCGCATCGCAATTGCAGCAGCAACTGGCCGACAGCGTGACGCGCTGGAAGATTCCGGCAGGCACGCGCGCGCACTGGGTGCTGGCCGGCGACATCCTGGGCATTGTTCCGCCCAGCACGCAGGGCGCCGGCGCCCCGCCCTCGCTGCCCTTCCCGGCCAGCGACACGCGCACGCAGGTGGACAGCTTCGGCGGAGCCGAGGGTGCCTCGCTGATGTGGCTGCACAAGGACTGGGTGACCGAGATCGAGCGCATCAGCAGCGCCTGCCGCCTCGCCCTGGTGGAGCTGTATGCGCGCGCGCAGCTGTTCCAGCGCCTGGCTGCCAGGCAGCCCGCTTCGCTGCGCGCCGTGGTCGAGACCGACGCCTCCGACCAGTACCTGCACGTGTATGCGGCCAACGGCACCATGCTGCGCACGCGCGTGCTCGACGCCGGCGATACCCACGAACACCTGGCCCAGACCCTGCAGGTGGAACTGGCCGCGCTGGGTGCGCCCGCCGATACCGCCCCCGGCCGCCCGGTGCAGCTGACCACGCCCAAGGGCTACGCGGCCGAGCCGCAGACCTGGGCCGACTACCAGCACCATGTGCTGCCGGCAGCATCGCATGCCGACCTGCTGGAGAAGCTCTGGCGCTCGGACCAGGGCGGCATCATCGTGCGCCACACGCACAACGACATGGTGCAGACGCTCAAGGTGCTCAGCCTGGGGCTGGGCGTTGCCGGCATGGCAGGCCTGGCGCTCATGATCTGGCACGACGGCCGGCTGGTGCGCCAGATCGAGGAAGGCCGCGAGCGCGTGCGCAAGGACCTGCCCAAGGTGGAGGCCGCCAAGCTGCTCAAGGCCCGCACCCTGCGCATGGCCGACGCGGTGCAGGCCGTGAACACCGCGCGCGAAGCGCCGTCCGCGCTGGGCCCGTTCGCGCAATTGGTTGCGTATTTCCCGCCGCCACCGGCCACCTTGCAGTATTTCAGCTCCGACAATGGCGTCGTCGCGCTGGCAGGCCAGGGCAACGAGGGCAGCGTGAAGTGGCTGCAGGAGCGGCCGCTGGCCGGCTTCGGCGCCTGGAGCGACTTCCCCGTGCCCGAGTATCTGGCCGCCAGCACCCCGCAGATCCACCTGCAGGCGCGCAAGGACGCAGCGCCCAAACCCATTGCCGCACCCGCCCCAGCCAAGCCACCCGCATCGGGGGCCTCCCAACCATGATGAAGCGTGATCTCAAGCGGGTGCATGCCGCCCATGGCATCAAGTACTTTGCCTTCCCCGTCATCGTGCTGCTGCTGATTGCCGCGCTCGTGGACCAGCGCCTCACCGGTTACCTGGAGCACCGCGAGCAGGCCAGCGATCTGCAGACGCTGCTCGAAAGCAACCAGAACACCCTGGACCTGGACAAGAAGGTGCAGGCCAACAGCGAGCAGTTGGGCGGCAGCTACACGCCCATAGAGACGCAGCTGTTCGTGGCCAACGACATCACCGAGTCGGTCAACGCCATGCAGCAGCAGGTGACCAAGCTGCTGCAGGGGCTGTACTTCGACAACATCGACCTGTCGGAATTCTCGGACGCCCCCAAGGGCAGCGTCTCGCGCATGTCGCTCACGGCGCGTTTCAACGGCGTGCCCCAGCAGCTGCCGCGCCTGCAGATCGCCCTGGCGCAGTCGCCCAAGATGCTGGTCATGGACAAGGTCGAGATCAAGGTGGTGGACGACACCCAGCGCGGCGGCCAGCAACTGCACATCGTGGCCCGCTTTTCGGGCCTGCACATGAAGCCGCTGCCCGAGGCCGCTGCCCCTGCCGCGCCTGCGGCCGCCCGCAAGTAAACCGAACACGGCTGAATTTCAGAAGACTGCAATGAACAAATCCATTCCTCCCATGCTGCGCAAACTGACCGCTGTGAGCGTTGCGCTCCTGCCCACGCTGACGGCAACGCACCTGGTGATGGCGCAGCAGCCACCGATCAACCCCTTCACCGGCCAGCCCATGCCCGCGGTGCCCAGCGGCGGTGGCACCCCCGTGCCCGGCGGCTTCAGCATGCCCGGCGTCACCATCCAGGCACCTCCAACACCTCAGCCGGGCGGCGCCGCAGCGGCACCCGCCACGGTGGCCCCGTCACCCGCCGCACCGACGCTGGCGGCCCCTGCAACGCCACCTGCCGCCCCGATAGCCATGCCCGCCCCTGGCGCTGCGGCACCTGCGGCAACGCCTGCAGGCAGCAGCAGCAACCCCGGGGTAGTGCTGTCCAACACGCCCAACCCGGGCGTGACGCTCAAGTTCGACAATGCCGACATCTACGAGGTGATCCAGGTCGTGCTCGGCGAAGTGCTCAAGCTCGACTACGTGATCGACCCCACCGTGCAGGGCCGCGTCACGCTCAAGAGCACCGGCGCCATCAGCATGGCCGACATCTACAGCACGCTGGAAACGGCGCTGGCCGCGAGCAACATCTCCATCGTGCGCCAGGGCAAGCTGTACAAGGTGCTGCGCGACACCAACGCGGTGCGCGATGTCGGTCTGGGCCCGGGCGTGGGCGCAGCCTCGTCGGTGATGCAGATCATTCCGGTGCAGTTCGTGCAGGCCAACCAGCTGGCCAACACGCTGCGCGGCTTTGTCGGCCCGCAAGCAGCCATCACCAACGACCCCTCCAACCGCTACCTGATCGTGGTGGACAAGGCCGCCAACGTCGAGAAGATCGTCGACATGGTCAAGACCCTGGACTCGGACTACGTGAGCCAGGTGCAGATCCGCCTGTTCCCGCTGGCGCACAGCGAAGCCGCCGACGTGGCCAAGGAGCTCGACGCGTTGTTCAAGACCTCGGGCATCTTCAACAAGCCCGGCACCGACGCCACCAAGACCTTCTTCCTGCCTGTGGCGCGCATGAACGCCGTGATGGTGGCGGCCGCCAACCCGGCCCTGATCCAGACGGCCGAACAGTGGATCAAGACCCTGGACGCCGAGCCGCGCAACGGCCTGGGCTCGTTTGTGCACGTGTACCCGGTGGCCAATGGCAATGCGGCGAACCTGGCGAGCCTGGTGACGCAGATCTTTGGGGGATCGGCGCCAACGCAGAACAATGCGAACACGGGGGCTGCGGGGCTGCCGTCGGCTTCGGGAACCGCCTTTGGTTCATCCACGGGCGCCACCGGCAGCAACACCGGACTCGCAGGCGCCGCAGCAGGGGGCACCAACAACCAGAACAACAGTTCCGCGGCGCGCACCATCGAACGGGGCAACACACCTTCGCAGGGCACCACCGGAACAGCACCTGGGCTGGGCGGCTCGGTTCAGGTGATTGCCGACACGGAAACCAATACGCTGATCGTGCGCGCTTCGCCGCAGGATTACCAGCAGGTGCGCAAGGTGCTGGAGCGCCTGGACGCATCTCCACGCCAGGTGATGGTGCAGGTCATGGTGGCGGAAGTGACCTTGACCGATGCCTTGCAGTACGGTGTGGAATGGTGGATCAAGTCGGCTTTGACCTCGGGCGGGAAAAGCTGGCCAGGCTTTCTCGGACTGGATGGTGGCATCAGCACTTCGGGTGTCAACATTTCTGCCGTCGGATCAACCACTGGAACCCCGGTCATTGGCTCCACCCCCCGGGTGACAGGCACCTCCACGGGCCTGAACTACGCGGTGTTTGGCAGTGCCGGCCAGGTCATCGGCCTCTTGAACGTTCTGGGCCGGGACACCAATGTGAACATCCTGTCGGCGCCCCATGTCCTTGCCAGCGATGGCAAGGTCGCCAAGATCGAAGTGGGCAGCGAGGTCCCTGTGATCACGCAGACCGTTTCCACCCCCAGCAACAGCCTGATCAGCAGCAATCAATTCTCCACGTCCAATTCGGTCCAATATCGTCCCACGGGTATCTTGCTGGAAGTCAAACCCAGCATCACCTCGGCTGGACGGCTGACCCTCAGCATTTCGCAGGAAGTCAGCAGTGTGGGCGATGCCGTGGACGCGGGTGGCACCAAGTACCCGAGCTTTCTCAAGCGCAAGGTCACCACGGATGCCACCATTGAAGACGGCAAGACCATCATGCTGGCCGGTCTGATTGAAAACAGGACCGAGAACGGCATCGTCGGCGTCCCCGTGCTCAAGGACATCCCCATCGTGGGAGGTTTGTTTGGCACCACCAACAAGACCAAGAACAAGACGGAGCTGCTGATCAGCATCACGCCCTATATCGTGAACAGCCGCGATGAGGCGGATCGCTTGGCAGGCACCTTCCAGGAAAGCCTGCACAAGCTGCGCGCGATGCTGCAGGACAAGGACACGACGGTTCCTCCCAACCTGGGCCGCGATGCCCCCGTGCGCAGCCAGCAAAAGCCCGCTGCCGCGAAAGCCCCGCAGATCCAGAACAGCGAAGCCTTCGTCAACTGATCCCGCAGGCACCAGAAACACAACAGCCCACTTCGGTGGGCTGTTTTGCTTTGCGCTGCACTCAGGTCAGCAAGGCCACGGCCCCTGAAAAGCTCAGGAACGCCAGCGCCGTGGACACCAGGATGATGCGCGCCACGCGCCCGTTGTTGGCACCAAAGCGTTCGGCCAGCAGCGAGACATTGCTGGCGCTGGGCAGGGCCGCGACCAGCACCAGCACGGTGAGCGCAAACGGCGTGAGCGGCACACCCGCAGCGATGGCGGCCGTGCCCACGGCCCAGACCAGCACCGGGTGCACCAGCAGCTTGGCCAGGGCCACGGGCACATACTCGCGCGTGGGCACCTGCTCGTGCTGGTTCATCTGCGAGCGCGCCAACACGGCACCGATGGTGAACAGCGCCACGGGCGAAGCGGCGTCGGCCAGCATGGCCACGGTGCGGTCCACGGGGACGGGGAGCTTGAAGCTCAGGGCCGAGGCCAGTGCGCCCAGGGCGATGGACCAGGGCATGGGGTTGGCGACCATGCCCTTGAGCGCATTGCGCAGCGCCACGCCCACGCCATGTGTGCCCGCGCCATCCAGGCGTGACAACGCGATGCACAGCGAGCTGGTGATGAGCATGTCGACCGCGATGGTGACGATGGTGGGGCCGGCCGCCTCCCTGCCCAGCAGCGCAATGAGCAGGGGAACGCCCATGAAGCCGGTGTTGGGGAAGGCAGCGACCAGCGCGCCGAAGGAGGCATCGTTCCAGCCGATGCGGCCACGCCTGGTGAGCGCCACGGTGCCCGCCACCATGGCCAGCGCGCACAGCAGGTAGACACCGGCCACGGCCGGATCGAGCAACTGCCCGATCGGCGTGCTGGCGCCAAAGCGGTACAGCATGCAGGGCAGCGCGAAGAACAGCACGAAGGCGTTGAGCCCCGGGATGGCCGGCTGCGGCAGCACGCCGCGCCGGGCCGCCAGGTAGCCGCAGAGCACGAGCGCGAAGAAGGGGAAGGTGACGAGCAGGACGGAGAGCACAGCGGATATTGTCGGGCGGCAGGGCGCTGGCCGGGCCGCACCGTCAGCGCAGAGTCAGGCGGGGGCCATCGCCTGTGGCGATGCCGCTTCTTCTATTGCTTGCGCTGGATGATCAGGTTGCGCTTGGCGTCTTCGGGGTACGCGAAGGTGATGGCGCCATTCTTCACCACACCGATCACCAGCATGTTGCGCGTGATGGCGTCCTTGTCGACAGGGCTGAAGGGCTTGTCGTAGGTGGCGACCACGCCGTAGTAGGTCTTCATCTTGCCCTCCAGCGACTCCTTGAGCGCCGGGCCGTTGAGGTTGCCATCGCGGATGCCGAGGAAGGAGTACATCAGCAAATAGGTGGCATCGTAGGCATTCGCCGCGGCCATGGGCACGGCCAGCTTGCGCTGGAACTTGCGCGTGTAGCTCGACAGGAAGGAGGCGCGGCGCTCGTTGCTGGGCTCGGCGATGAAGGTCTGCACCATGAGCGCGCCCTCGGCCGCATCGCGCGCACCGTCGAGAAAGTACGGGAACGACAGGGTCCACGGCCCGACCTGCGGGGCCTTCCAGCCCAGGGTCTTCTTGCCATTGGCGATGACGGCGTTCTCCTGCCCCACGGTGTAGCTGAAGACCACATTGGCGCCCGCCGCGCGCGCCGCCGTGAGCTCGCCAGTGAGGTCCTTCACGCCCAGGTCGAAGCGCGCCACGTGCACGGGCTTGAGGTTCTTGGCGGCCAGCGCTGCCACCACGTCGTTGTAGCCGCCTTCGCCGTAGCCGGTCTTGTCGGCGAAGATGGCCACTTTGTCCCAGCCGCGCTTGACGATGTCTTCCACCATGAAGGGCGCCTGCAGCGCATCGCGCCCCTGCACGCGGAAGATGTAGCTCTCGGCCGGCGGGTACTTGGCGGTGACGGCCGTGCCCGATGAACAGGGCACGATGAGCGGCGACTTGGCCTCCTGGAACAGGTCGATGGCCTTCATGGCCACGCCGGTGTTGCAAAAGCCGATGGTGGCGACGACCTTCTCGGCCAGCAGGTCCTGCGAGACCTTGCGCCCCTGGTCGGGGTTGGCGGCATCGTCCTTGACCACAAGCTCCAGCGGCCGGCCCAGGTAACCGCCACCGGCATTGATCTCGTCCACCGCCATGCGGATGCCGTTGAGCATGGGCACACCGAAATCGGCCGAGGCCCCGGTGAACGGCCCCACCACGCCGATGCGCACGGGCGCGGTGCTGCCGATCTGGGCACGCGCGGGCAGCGCGGCCAGGGCGGTCACCACCAGGGCGCCCAGAAGAAGAAACGCCCCATGCCATCCGGCACGCTGCAGCAGCGCGGCGGGGGCGATGGAGCGCGGTGGCGCGAGGCTCTTGGTCGGCATGGCACGGCCTTTCAGGCTTGTCTCGTTGGTCCGTGCAGTATCAAAGTGCAACCCGACCGGGGACAGCGGGGTTTCCCGCAGGAAGGCGCGCGCCGGCGCGACCCGTCAGAATTCGATCAGCTTTTCGATGTCCTGCACCTTGCGGCGCGCCAGGGCCAGGTTGGCGCGGGCCTTGTCGAGCACCACGTAGAGGAAGATGCCTTCCTTGGACGCCATGGGGCGGATGATGTGGTACTGCTTGCCCAGGGTGATCAGGATGTCGTCGATGCTGTCCTGCAGGCCCAGCGCCTGCATGGTCTTGTTCTTGGCGCGCACGACTTCGGTATTGCCGGCCGCTGCCAGCTCCATGTCTACCCCCGTGCCCGCGCTGCCCAGCAGCATGCCGCTGCCGCTGTCCACGACGGCCGCGCACTGCGCGCCTTCGACCGCCAGCAGTTGGTTCAGGGATTCATTGATGCTCGCCATTCTTGGGTTCCTCGTTGGTTGCTAAATGGGTGAAAAAAGGGGGAGCGCTGGCGGGCGCCGCACACGTGCATTCGGTTGAAGGCACATGCGCATCAGTTGTCCATTGCGCCGTGCGCCACCCGCGACGCATGCAACTGGCGCGGCCAAGGCCAGTGCCCCCGTGCAAGGGCCGCCCCGCCGCACTGGGGGCGTCCCCCTCCCGACTCGCGCAGCGGGTCGAGAGAGGGGTGAAGGCGCGAAGCGACTCAGGGGGTGCTTCACTTCACGCCTTGGCCATGTCCTGCATCACCTCGCCCGCAGCCCACAGAGCGCGGCCGAGCAAGGCATCAGGGCCGAGCACCAGGCACAGGATGCAGGGCACGGGTGCGTCGATGGACTGGAAGACCACGGTGCTGCCCTCGGCCTCGAAGGTCAGGCGCTTGCATTGGGGGGTCGCTATCTCACGGCCCACGGCGCGGGCCATGGCCATGAGCGAGCTGGCCATAGCCGAGAGGCGGCTGGCCTGCAGTTCGCCGCGGTTGCGCAGGCAGGCGATCTCGAAGCCATCGGGCGTGGCCAGCAGGGCCAGGTGCAGGCCGGTGATGGGCGCTGCATGGGTTTCCAGGGCACGCAGGGCGGTTTCGGCCAAGGCTTCGGAAATCAGGGGGGCACTGCTTTTCATGGGGATTCGCTGCGAAGGGACAACATCGACACCAGCACGCTGAGGGCCTGCAGCACATCGGCACGCCGTCTCACATCGACCTGGAGCACCGGCACCACGCCGTGGCCTGCGGCCTGCAGGCCGTCCGCAAAGGCCTGGGTCGCGGCGGCCGAGGCCGGGCGGGCGCTCAGCACCAGGGCCAGCGGCGGGTTCTCGGCCGCTGCGGCTTCGGCCAGCAGCAGCCCGGCCGCCTGCACGGCATTGGCCGCATTCACGTCGACCATCACGAACACGCCCACCGAAGCAGACACCACCCACTGGCGCAGAAAGTCGAAACGGTCCTGCCCCGGGCAGCCGCAGACCTGCACGAACTCGCCATCGCCCAGGTCGATCTGGCCGAACTCGGCGCCCACGGTGGTGAACTCCTTGGCATGGGATTGGCGATCGAGGTTGGGCACGTCGGACTCGACCATGTCGTCCCCGCACAGGGCGCGGATGGCCGTGGTCTTGCCCACGCCCATGGGTCCCATGAAGGCGATGCGCGGCATCGGAGAGGTGCTGGAATAGGTGGTCATTGCAGAGGCACTCAAGGACGGCTTGCGCCACTGATCCAGTGGGACAGGCGGCGAACCAGGCCCTTGCTCACGGGGGCTGGGCCGCGTGAGGCGGATGCAGCGGTGGCCGGGGGCGCCACGGCCTGCGCCGGCGCGATCACCTGCAGCACCTTGCGGCGCGCCAGCTCCTTGAGCAGCTCGGCCAGTTCGGCCGGTGCCAGGCCGCTGTGCGCATGCAGCTGCTGCGCCGTGACGGGCTGGCGCGCCAGCAGGGCTAGGGCGCTGATGCAGCCCGAGCTGTCGAAGGGCGGGCCGAGGAACACCCAGGCGCCCAGGCGGTAGCGGCTGCCCTGGGCCACGGCCATGGCCGCCGTGCCGGCAGCCGCGGGCGCCGTGGGCTGGATGGTGCTGTGGGCAAAGGAGCGTGCAGGGGCCGCAACCGGGGTCACCGGCGGAACCACGGGCGGCTGCGCCGCCACGGCCACCGCGACCGAAGCAGCGGGTTGGCGCGCCTTCCAGTCCATCAGGAAGACGGCTGCACGGTCCAGGATGTCGATCAGGTCGGCGACGGTGTAGTCCTGCGCCAGGCGCCCCACCCAGGCCTCGGGCAGCCGCGCGGCCGGTTGCTCGCGCCCGATCCAGATGACACAGGGGGGCAGGGGCTGCAGGCGCAGGAGGTTGGACGAGACATCCAGCACCACCACCTGTGCCTGGGCCACGGGGGACTCGCGCCAGGCAAAGAAGGACTTGCGGGCCGCCACGCCAAACAGCTCGGAAAACCGGGTGCGCAACGCAGGCGCCAGCAAACTGGTCGCCAGATCCCCCTTCAGATTGGTCTTCACTCTCGATACCCCTCGGTGCAAGAAGCAACTGGTCAGTTTAAGTGAGCCCTACATCCGGGGCCAGTACAAACCCGTATCAGTCGGGTTTTATGACAGTAGTTGACCTTTCTGTGGCCATTTGTGCACAAAGGGCGCCCAGAAGGGCCCAAGGTATGATCCCCTGCATCCCTCCCTTGCTGAAACACGCCGTGCGCCCTGCGGCGCCCCTGCGCGTCCCCTGCCCCGCCTGCCCGCTGTTCCCCCCCCATGTCTTTCGGTCTCAACCTCGCCCAGCTCCAGGCTGTCCACTACACCGACGGGCCCTGCCTCGTGCTGGCGGGCGCCGGCTCGGGCAAGACGCGGGTGATCACGCAGAAGATCGCGCACATGATCGAGCGCGGGCTGGAGCCCAAGCGCATTGCGGCCATCACCTTCACGAACAAGGCCGCGGCCGAGATGCGCGAGCGTGCCAAGGGCCTGATCGGCAAGCGCGCCAAGGACGTGCTGGTCTGCACCTTCCACGCCCTGGGGGTGCGCATGGTGCGCGAGGACGGTGCGGTGCTGGGCCTCAAGCCCCAGTTCAGCATCCTTGATGCGGACGACGTGACCGGCATCCTCAAGGACGCGGCCGGCGGCACGGTGGACATGGCCACGGCACGCCAGTGGCAATGGACCATCAGCGCCTGGAAGAACAAGGGCCTGACCTCCGAACAGGCGCTGGCCGAAGCAGCGGACGACAACGAACGCGCCATCGCCGTGCTGATGACGCGCTACGAGGAGCGCCTGGCGGCCTACCAGAGCGTGGACTTCGACGACCTGATCGGCATGCCGCTGCGCCTGTTGCGCGACTTTCCCGAGGTGCGCGCCAAGTGGCAGGCCCTGCTGGGCCATGTGCTGGTGGACGAGTACCAGGACACCAATGCCACGCAGTACGAGCTCCTGAAACTGCTGGTGGGCGAGCGCGCGCACTTCACGGCCGTGGGCGACGACGACCAGTCCATCTACGGCTGGCGCGGAGCCACGCTCGATAACCTGCGCAAGCTGCCGCTCGACTTCCCCGCGCTCAAGGTCATCAAGCTGGAGCAGAACTACCGCTCGACCAGCGCCATCCTGCGTGCGGCCAACAATGTGATCGGGCCCAACCCCAAACTCTTTCCCAAGACGCTGTTCAGCGAGCTGGGCGAGGGCGAGCCGGTGCGCGTGATCGACGCCGACAGCGAGGAGCACGAGGCCGAGCGCGCCGTGGCGCGCATCCTGAGCCTGCGCGCAGCGGCCAACCCGCCGCCGGACTGGAAGCAGTTCGCCATCCTGTACCGCGCCAACCACCAGGCCAAGCCCTTCGAGAAGGCGCTGCGCAAGGTGAGCATTCCCTACAAGGTGTCGGGCGGCACAAGCTTCTTCGACCGCGCCGAGATCAAGGACCTGTGCGCCTGGTTCCGCCTGTGGATCAACAACGACGACGATCCGGCCTTTCTGCGCTGCATCACCAGCCCCAAGCGCGGCATCGGCCACACCACGCTGGGCGCCCTGGGCGCTTTTGCCACCCAGCACAAGCAGAGCATGTTCGCCGCGCTGTTCAACGCCATGCTGCCGGCCGCCGTGCCCAAGCGGGCGATGGACGGGCTGCACGAGTTCGGCCGCTACATCAACGACCTGGAGTACCGTGCCCGGCACACGCACGGGGCCGAGGCCTCGCGCGCCTTCCTGGGCGACTGGCTCAAGGAGATCGGCTACGAGCAGCACCTCTACGATGGCGAGGACAGCGAGACCGTGGCCGCTGCGCGCTGGTCCAATGTGCTGGAGTTCTGCGACTGGATGGCCCAGCGCGCGGGAGGGCAGATCGACGACAGCTCGGGCACGCCCATGGCGGCCGAGACCAAGAGCCTGCTGGAGGTGTCGCAGACCATCGCCTTGCTGTCCACCATCTCCGAACGCGAGCAGGAGCAGGACATGGTGGTGCTCTCGACCCTGCACGCGTCCAAGGGCCTGGAGTGGCCGCACGTGATCCTGGTCGGCGTGACCGAGGGCATGCTGCCCTTCAAGCTCGACGACGACGAGGGCCGCCAGAAGGTGGTGGCAGAGGACACGCAGCAGCGCCTGCAGGAAGAGCGGCGCCTGATGTACGTGGGCATCACACGCGCCCAGCGCACCCTGGCCGTGAGCTGGACCAAGCGGCGCAAGAAGGGCCGCGAGATGGTGCAGGCTCGGCCCAGCCGCTTCATCGCCGAGATGGGACTGGACCGCACCACGGCGCGCGAGGACCCGCGCGAGAAGCTCAAGGCCCTGCGCGCCGAATTCGCGGCCAAGGCCAAGGCGGCGAGCAGCACCACGCCGCCCGTGTGATGCACGCGCCGCCGCCACCCTGCGGGTGGAGGCGGGCGTGCAAGTCGGGATGGCGGCCGACACCCCCTGCCCGCCCGGCTCTGGAAGAATGGCGCCACAATGAAACTTTGCGACCCGGCCAGGCCCGGTCGTCCATGGCCCCTGCGGCAAGAAACCACCCGGCACATGCACCCAATCCACAGCACCTTATCCTTCCCGTCGCTTCGCGCAGCCCCTGCGGGCACACCGGGCATGGTCGCCCTGGCCCTGGCCATGCTGGTCCCGGCGGGCGCAGCCCTGGCCCAGGGAGCACCCGCACCGGCCATGGCCCCCGGCAGCACCAGCGCGGCGGACCAGAGCGCCTGGCGCCGCTGCGCTGCGCTGGCCGACGACAACCAGGCGCGCCTGGCCTGCTTCGACCAGTGGGCCGGCCAGCAGGCCTGGCAATCGCCCGCAGCCACGGCTGAAGCCGCCAATGCCGTGCCATCGCCCGTGGACACCACGCTGCCGGCCACGCGCATCATCGAGGTGGCGCGCACCGAGGGCTGCCGCGACCCGCAGTACAGCGACCTGTCACGCTTCTGGGAGCTGGAGTCGGGCAGCGACTGCGGCACCTTCAGCTTCCGGGGCTACCGGCCGATCACGGTGTCGGTGGTGGCGGGCAGCAATGTGAACCGCCAGCCCACATCGGACGCGGATGGCAATTCGGCCACCGAATCCACGCCCTACCGGCGCACCGAGAACCGCATCCAGCTGTCGGTGCGCACCAAGATCGCCCAGGGCCTGCTCACGCAGGGCCACCCCACGCTCAAGGACTCGGTCTGGTTCGGCTACACGCAGCAGTCGTACTGGCAGCTGTTCACGCCCGAGATCTCGCGCCCCTTCCGCACCACGGACCACGAGCCCGAGGTGATGTATGTCTACCCCACCGATGCCAAGCTGCCGCTTGGCTGGCGCTGGCGCTACAGCGGCATCGGACTGGTGCACCAGTCCAACGGCCAGAGCAAGCCGCTGTCGCGCAGCTGGAACCGCGCCTACCTGATGACCGGCATGGAGCTGGGCAACAGCTTCAATGTGCGCGCGCGCCTGTGGAAGCGCATTCCCGAAAGCACGGGCAGCGACGACAACCCCGGCATCAGCGACTACGTGGGCCGCGCCGAGCTGGCCGCCTTCTGGAACTACGACAAGGACAACACCGTGGGCGCCACGATGCGCCATTCGCTGGCCAACAGCGACCGCGGTTCGCTGCGCCTGGAATGGCTGCAGACCCTGGGCACGGGCTTCCTGGGCAGCAAGAGCAACCTGCGCCTGCACACCCAGCTGTTCAGCGGCTATGGCGACAGCATGATCGACTACAACCGCAAGCGCACGGTGTTCAGCCTGGGGTTGAGCCTGGTGGATTTTTAGGCTCCCCCTGAGGCGCTTCGCGCCATCCCCCTGAGGGGGACGCCCCCAGTGCGGCGGGGCGGCCCTTGCACGGGGGCACTGGCCTTGGCCGTGCGCTTTCGAACCTCAGCCGGCGATCGCAGGCGCCGCTGAACGTGGTCCGTCCCGCCCTTCACAAACCGTTACCTAATTGCGGTCAAGTTTCATTTGCACATGCCGAGGGGCCGCGCACAATGGCACGCGCACCGACTGGCATGCCAGCGCGGATCACGCGCCGATAAGAGGCGTTTTCCGGCCCCATTCCCTGCGATTGCCCTGTGGTGCGCCCTCGACAATGCCCCCAGAGAGGAACCACCATGGACATGCAATACCAGCTCAAGGCCGGCAGCTACTACCTGTACGACATGCGCGAGGAGCCCAGCGCCGTGACCGGTGAGCGCAGGTTCAAGCTCAAGACCGATACCGTGGCGATTGCCTTCGATGCGCACACGGGCCAGGTGCACCAGCATGGCAGCCCCACGCGCATCCAGTCCTGGGCCAACAACACGCGCCGGCGCCTGCGTGCCGCCGGGGCGCAGGACATGGCCAACGACATCGTGGTGGTGTCCGGTCCGCTGCCCGTGGACGAACTCAACAAGTGCCTGTGGGTGAATGGCTATGTGCGGCGCATGTTCTCGCGCCTGGCCAGCCTGCCGCACGGCAAGCTGCAGCGCAGCAGCAGCACCGAACAGCCTTTCCGCAAGGCGGCCTGAGCCGCCAGTGAACCGGGGACACCCAGGGGCCGCTCACGCGGCCCTTGTCACATGGTGGCCCGCCAACGTGCCGGCCCTCACAGCGAGGCTTCGGCCGTACCGTCTTCTTCCGATTCAGGTTCCAGCTGCCGCGCCACGTCGACATGCTTGACGATGGTCACGGGCACCGGGCTCGCATGGGCCACCTCCTGCGACACGGAGCCCAGCAGGGCGCTGCTGATGGCCCCCTGACCGCGCGCACCGATGACGACCAGGTCGCAGCCGCTGCGCTCGATCATGTCCACCAGGGTGTGCGCCACATCGCCCACGCCGATGTCGGTTTCGTAGGCGACGCCGGCCGCATCGAGCAGGGCCCGCGCCGGGGCCATGAGGTGCTCACCGGCCTCCAGGCTGGCCGCGGCGATGAGGTCGGCATCGCGCGCAGTGACCATTTCGTAGAGCGTGGCGGGCTCCTGCACATTGGCCAGCACCACACTGGCCTTGAGGCCCTGGCGCACCAGGCCCAGGGCGTGGTGCACACCGTCCAGGGAGAGGTCCGAGCCGTCCACGGCGATCAGGATCTTGAACATGGGGTTCTCCTTCCGTTGGTACGAACCAGTGTACAGACTGCGGGTGGCGCCGCACCCCATGGCCTCATGCAGCGCCTGTCAATACCCTTTTGGCACCGCCCGGGCAGGGTGCCGGCGGGCCCGGACCTGCGGTCTGGGACAATGCAGCCCATGCTGCAGTTTGACCTTCTCACCACCGACCCCACCAGCCACGCGCGCCGGGGCACGCTCACGCTCAACCATGGCGTGGTGCAAACCCCGATCTTCATGCCCGTGGGCACCTATGGCACCGTCAAGGGCGTGATGCCGCAGAGCCTGCACGACATGGGCGCGCAGATCATCCTCGGGAACACCTTCCACCTGTGGATGCGCCCGGGCCTGGACGTGATGGAAAGCTTTGGCGGGCTGCACGGCTTCGAGCAGTGGAACAAGCCCATCCTGACCGACTCGGGCGGCTTCCAGGTCTGGAGCCTGGGTGCCATGCGCAAGATCACCGAGGAGGGCGTGACCTTCGCGAGCCCCGTGAACGGCGACAAGCTGTTCATGTCGCCCGAGGTGAGCATGCAGATCCAGACCACGCTCAACAGCGACATCGTGATGCAGCTCGACGAGTGCACGCCCTACGAGACCAAGGGCCACCTGACGACCGAGCGCGAGGCGCGCCAGTCCATGGAGATGAGCCTGCGCTGGGCCAAGCGCAGCCAGGACGAGTTCCACCGCCTGAACAACCCCAATGCGCTCTTCGGCATCGTGCAGGGCGGCATGTACGAAAACCTGCGCGCCGAATCGCTGGAGCGCCTGGTGGAGATGGACTTCCCAGGCTATGCCGTGGGCGGCGTCTCGGTGGGCGAGCCCAAGGACGAGATGCTGCGCATCATGGCGCACACCCCGCACCTGCTGCCTGCGAACAAGCCGCGCTACCTGATGGGTGTGGGCACGCCCGAGGACCTGGTCGAGGGCGTGGCCCAGGGCGTGGACATGTTCGACTGCGTGATGCCCACGCGCAATGCGCGCAACGGCACCATGTTCACGCGCTACGGTGACCTGAAGATCCGCAACGCGCGCCACAAGAGCGACCACCAGCCCCTGGACACCAGCTGCACCTGCCACGCCTGCGCGGGCAAGAGCGGCGTCTCCTGGGAGGCCGGCGGGCGCGAGGGTTTCAGCCGCGCCTACCAGCACCACCTGGACCGCTGCGGCGAAATGCTGGGGCCCATGCTCACCAGCATCCACAACCTGCACTACTACCTGAACCTGATGCGCGAAGTGCGCGAGGCACTGGACGCGGGCACCTTCGCCCAGTTCCGCGCACAGTTCAAGGCGGACCGGGCGCGCGGCGTCTGATCCCTCACCCGCCGGCCCTCCGACCACCGTGCCGCCCGCCCTGCGCAAGCTGTTGCTGTGGCCGCTGCGGCCGATCGGCCACCTGGCCGGCTGGCTGCTGGCGCTGCTCATCGTCTTCGAGGAGTGGGGCTGGGAGCCGCTGCAGAAGATCCTGGCGCGCATCGGCCGCTGGCCCGGGCTGCGCTGGATCGAAGGCACCGTGCGCGGGCTGCCGCCCTGGGCGGCCCTGCTGCTGTTCACCCTGCCCTCGCTGATGCTGCTGCCCGTCAAGCTGCTGGCCCTGTGGACCATCGGCCAGGGGCATCTGGTGCTGGGCATGCTCATCATCGTGGGTGCCAAGCTGGTGGGCACGGCGGTGCTGGCGCGGCTGTTCACGCTGACCCAGCCGGCCCTGCTGCAATTGCGCTGGTTTGCCTGGGTGTACGCCCGCTGGATGCACACCAAGGCACTGTTGCTCGAACGCGTGCGGGCCTCCTGGCCCTGGCGCGCGGGACGGGTGCTCAAGCGGCAGTGGCGCATGCGCTGGCAGGCCTGGCGCCGCCGTATGCCGTGAGGCCAGCACGCAAAACTCCCGCCAATTGTGAACAAACCCTGACCCATTCCACACCCGAGGGGGCCGGACCGGTACCAGCCGGCATTCGCGGCTACAGTGGTCCCCTGCCCCGGATTACCACGCATGAAGTCCCTGTTGCGCCCCCCCTCTCCCGGCACCGCGGCCGGCCCCGTGAAGGGCTGGGGCCTGTGCCTGGGCATCGGTGCACTGGTGTTCGCCGCGTCCCTGCTGGGCATCGTGACCCGGCCCGTGGGCTTCATGGCCGCATTCTGGCCGGCCAACGCCCTGCTGCTGGGCCTGCTGGTGCGCTACCCGCGGCTGGCGGCATCGGGCACCTGGGCCGCCGCCGCCGTGGGCTACGTGGCTGCCGACCTGGCTGCCGGCACGCCCCCGCTGGCCACGCTGTGGCTGGCCGCGGCCAACCTGTGCGGCGTGGCCATGGGATGGTGGCTGTTCGGCCAGGTGCCGGTGGCCACGCGCTTCCTCAAGCGGCAGATGTCGGTGGTGCTGATGTTCGGCATCTGCGTGGCCAGCAGTGCAGCGGCTGCCCTGGTCGGTTCGGGCACGGGCCCGCTGCTGTTCAACACGGCCTGGCCCACGGCCCTGGGCATGTGGTTCTGCACGGAGCTGATCAACAGCGTGCTGATTCTCCCGGTCCTGCTGAGCCTGCCGACCCCGCAGGAGGCGCGGCGCACGCTCAAGAAGCGCCGCTGGTCCCGGCGCCGCTGGAAATACGGAGCCCCGCTGCTCGCCCTCGCGGCGAGCGAGGCAGCAGCCATCGCCATTGGCGGCCCCGGAGCGCTGGCCTTCCCCGTCCCCGCCCTGCTGTGGTGTGCGCTCACTTATGGCGTGTTTGCCACCAGCGTGCTGTCCATGCTGACCTGCTTCGGCCTGGCGATGGCGGCTGGCGCGGGCGTGCTGGACCTCGCTTTCGCGCCCACCCATGCCTGGTCGGTGTTCTCGCTGCGCGTGGGGATCTCCCTCCTGGGCCTGGGCCCGCTGTCGGTGGCCACGGCCAAGGCCGCCAGCGTCGAGGCCATGCGCCGCCTGCACCGCGCGGCCAGCCACGACTTCCTGACCGATGCGCTGGCGCGCCGCGCCTTCATGGCCCAGGGCAGCAAGCTGCTGGCCCGGCTGGCGCGCGAGCGCAGCAGCGTGGCCGTGCTGATGCTGGACCTGGACCATTTCAAGCGCGTGAACGACACCTATGGCCACGCCCAGGGCGACAAGGTGCTGCATGGATTTGCCGCCACCGTGAGCGATGCGCTGCGGCCGGGCGACCTGTTCGGCCGGCTGGGCGGCGAGGAGTTTGCCGTGGTGCTGCCACGCATACGCCAGGCCGATGCCATGGCCGTGGCGCGCCGCCTGTGCAAACAGGTGCGCAACCACCCGTTCGCCTTGCCAGGCCATGCAACGCCGCTGCACGCCACCGTGAGCATCGGCCTGGTGGTGCGCACGGGCGTGTCCGCACAGGACTCGCTGGGGGCGCTGATGTCCGATGCCGACGCCGCACTCTACGAAGCCAAGGCGGCCGGGCGCGACCGCACCCATCTGTACGAAGAGCCCCGGGCCACGCCGGGCCCCTGAGATCAGGGAACGCTGCCGGGCGCCACCTCGGCACCAGGGGGCACCGGCGGCGTGGGCGGGATGGCCGGCAGCACCTGGGGTGCCGGTGCGCCGGCTGCGGCGGCTCCGCAGGCATGGCAGAAGCGCGCGAACGCGCTCTTGCGCGTGGTGCACACGCCGCAGTGGTCGAACAGGCCGATGCCGCAGTGCGGGCAGAAGTCGATGTGCTCGTTCTTCAGGTCCACCGGGCGCTCGCAGCCAGGGCACACGCTCTTGGCCAGGCGCGCCAGGGCCACGTCGTAGCTCAGTTCCTTGCGGCGCTCCTGGTCGGGCAGGGCTTCGGCCAGCTTCTGGCGCTCCAGGTAGCGGTTGAGCGCCAGGATGGCATAGCGGCCGATCAGCACCGTGATGCCGATGCCCACCACATAGCGCACATAGCCCCCGTAGCTGGGCAGGTAGGGCACGAGCTCCACGAAGAAAGCGAACAGCGCGAAGAAGATGAAGCCCCAGACAAAGGGCCAGTAGGTGCCCTTGCGCTTCTTGACGAACAGCCAGCCGGCAATGGCCAGGAGCGGCAGGGTCAGCGCCAGGCGGTACAGGAAGACGCGCAGCTCCAGCTTGCGCTGCTCGACCGACATGCGGTCATAGCCCTCGCGCTCCATCTCGCTCTGGCGCTGCTGGGCGGCGCTGGCGGCCTGGCGTGCGTCGAGCGCGGCCTGCTGCTGCGCCTCGACCGCCTGCTGGGTCTTGCGCTCGGCCTGCTTGAGCACATCAAGCTTCTGGGTGCGGGCGATGACCTCGGGGTCCTGGTCGGCACGCTGCGTGGCGCTGCGCGTGGCCAGCCAGTTGTTGAAGGTCTCGCGCTCGGCCGCGCTCTCGCTGCGTGCCTTGCTGCGCTGCAGCTGGGCCTGCTGCAGCGCGGTCTCGGCATCCTCTTCGGCCTTGCGTGAGCTGCGCACCTCCTCGCGCACGCGGTCATAGGCTGCCTTGTCGACGAAGTCCTCGACCACCAGCTGCTTTTCCACCTGGGGCAGGTCGCCAACAATGGTGCCGCCCAGGCCGATCAGAAAGCCCGCGAACACGAAGGCCACCAGCCACAGGCCGCGGCGGAACCATTTTTCGGACAGGCGCAGCGATTTGCTCATGGGCACATCTCCGTCGTGTGGGCAGCCGTCAAGGCATCGTGGGCAGGCGCATTGTCACTTGAGCACGAGCGTGGCTGGCGCAGCGCCCAACTGGGCGCGCTGCAGCCACACGAGCATCGAATCGACGGTGACGGTCTCGATGCGGTCCGAGAAGCGCTTGTCGTTGGGGTGGTCGTCGAAGGCGATGTTGGCCGAGCCCACGCGCCCGCCCATGCGGGTCAGCGGCCCGATCTTGAGCGTGGTGGGCTCGTAGCCCTTGAACTTGAGCCAGGCCTGGGCCTGCTCGCGCGAGTTCACGGTGGCCGGCTCCATGGCGGCGGCCAGGGTTTCCAGCGCCCATTGGTTGGACTGCTGGTACTTGGTGCCCCAGACGTAGCTCACCATGCTGTAGGCGGGCTGGTTCAGGGCCTTGGTGCGGCCCTTGTCCTGCAGCAGCACCAGCAGGCGCTGCTGCACCTCGGGCGTGGGCACGGCCCACACGGCCTCGTAGCGCCACAGGTCGTCGAGGAAGAACTCGCCCAGGCCCTGGCGGTAGACATGGCCCACGGCGGTGCCGCATTCATTGAGCTTGTGCGCCACGCGCCAGGGGCCTTCGGGCGTCTTGTAGGCCCAGCCCAGGTGCGAGTAGCGCAGCCCGTACTTGCTGAGGTCCTGGCCCGCGCGGCCCAGCATCACGACCTGGGCACCGGTCGCGTCCAGGGCCTGGGAGGTGCGCTCGGCCAGCTGCATGCCGCGCTCAATGCTCTTGGCAGGGGGCGGCTTGGCCGCCTCGCAGGAGCGGCCGGCATGGGCCTCTGTGGCCGTGAACAGGGCAGCGCCGGTCAGCAGCGCCGCGCCCAGGGCCCAGCGCAGACCGGCCGGGTGCAAAGCAGTGGTGGTGTGCATGGCTGCGACCGTCCTCACAGGCGCTCGTTGTACAGCAGGGCCCGGCCGATGGCATTGGGCACGAAGGCCAGGGCCTCGCCGGCCACCGACAGCACCACGCCCGAACCGATCACGGTGCAGACCACCACGGTGCCCACGGCGTGGGCCGAGGCACCGATGCCACGGCCCAGCACTTCGACACTGACGCGGGCGCCGTCCGAGGCGCGTTCCAGCACATACACGGTACCGACAGCCGACACCTCCACGGCGCGCACCGAGAGCACCGCGCCACCGACCGACAGGGCCGCGGGCAGGGCCACCACGGCGCCGGCGGCGGTCGAGGCGACCGAGGCCGTACCGACCACGGAGGCCACGGGCAGCAGGGACAGCGCGGCCGAGGCCTCGCTCTGGGCGCGGGCCGGCACACTGGCCAGGGCCGCGAGGAAAGTGGCGGCCAGCAGCGTGCGGGCCAGGGTGCGTTGCAGGGTTCTCATGGTCATTCACTCCTCAGAGGTGGGCGCCCCCGGCACCCGGTGTGCCGGGGAATGGCATTCCAGACACGGGCAGGATCAGCTATTGCTGTTCTGGGAAGCCGACTGGGCGGCTTCGCGGCGGCCCTGCAGGCGGGCTTCGAGCAGGTCGGCCTCGTGGCGGTCACGCAGCATCTTGGCCAGCGTGAAGGCGGTGGTGATCAGGTACAGCCAGCTCACCCCCAGAAAGGCCTTGTAGGTCACGTTGATCTCCATGCCGAACAGGCCCCAGCCCGTCAGGCCCATGGCGACGGCGAAGCCGCCCCACACCACCAGCTTCCACATGGGCGTGTCGCCAGCACCGCGGCGTGCCGCACTTTCGTTGTCCCGCACAAACTTGGCCAGCACGAAGGCGGCCGAGAGGCAGAACACATAGCCCATCACCATGAACGCGCGCTCCAGCTGTTCCCCGGGCAGCCAGGCCAGGCCGACTGCGCACAGGAACACGGCGATGCCGAACGAAATCCAGACCTGGAGCTGCCAGGCCTTGGTATCGCGCTGAACGAGAACGGGAGATGCTGACATAAGGGTGGTGTGGCCCTGGGGCCGTTGTTGAACACGGAACGGATGGTCGCAAAGCACCAGCCGGCTGTCCGCATTGAACCACCACAGTGGCGCTGCACCATCTCCTCGGTATCGTTTTACGGTACTTGGTCACACTTTGACACCCTTATCCGAGCCAAAAGTTGCTTGTAAGCCACCAACGGCAAGCGCCTGTGCGACAGGCGCAGGCATCCTGGTCTTCGACAATCCCGGCCACCACGGGCCTGCCTGCCCTACCGAATCTCCTGGAGAACCGCCATGACCAAACCCTATGACATCGTCGTCCACGGCGCCACCGGCTTCACCGGCCGCCTGGTGGTGGAATACCTGCTGCAGCGCTACCCCGCCGGCAGCGGCCTGCGCTGGGCCATGGGCGGGCGCAGCGCCGAGAAGCTCGCCTCCGTGCGCGACGAGTTGGGCGCCCCGGCCGACACGCCCCTGGTGGTGACCGACAGCGCCAGCGCAGAAAGCCTGCAGGCGCTGATGGCGCAGACACGCCTGGTGCTGACCACCGTGGGGCCCTACCAGCTCTACGGCAACGAGCTGGTCGCCGCCTGTGCCGCCGCGGGCGTGGACTATGTGGACCTGTGCGGCGAACCAGCCTGGATGCGCCACATGATCGATGCCCACGAGGCCACGGCCAAGGCCAGCGGCGCGCGCATCGTGTTCTCGTGCGGCTTCGACTCCATTCCCTTCGACCTGGGCGTGTTCATGCTGCAGCGCGAGATGAAGGTGCGCTACGGCCACCCCGCGAGCCGCGTGCGCGGCCGGGTGCGCAAGCTCAAGGGCACGTTCTCGGGCGGCACGGCCGCAAGCCTGCAGGCCACCATGGCCGCCTCGGCCGCCGACCCCAAGGTGCTGGAGCTGCTCAAGAACCCGTTCTCGCTCACGCCCGGCTTCGAGGGCCCGCGCCAGCCCACGGGCCACAAGCCCATGGAGGACGAGGCCTTGGGCGTGTGGGTCGCGCCCTTCGTGATGGCGGCCATCAACACGCGCAACGTGCACCGCTCCAATTTCTTGCTGCAGCACGCCTATGGCACGGACTTCGTCTACGACGAGATGCTGATCACCGGCCCGGGCGAGAAAGGCGAGGCCATCGCCAATGCGGTGGCGGGCGACAAGTCCATGGGCTCCAAGGAAGGCCCCAAGCCCGGCGAAGGCCCGTCGCGCGAGGAGCGCGAGGCGGGCTCCTACGACGTGCTGTTCCTCGGCGAAGATGGCCAGGGCAACACCCTGCGCGTGGGCGTCAAGGGCGACCGCGACCCAGGCTACGGATCGACCAGCAAGATGATCGCCGAGTCCGCCGTCTGCCTGCTGCAGGAGGCTGCGGCCACGCCGGGCGGCATCTGGACCACGGCGCCCGCCATGGGCGAGCCGCTGATCGCGCGCCTGCAGGCAAATGCCGGGCTGAGCTTCGCGGTCGAGGCGAACTAAGGGCCTTGGAGGTCAGAGGGCCAGCGGCAGCTCCGTGGTCGACAGCACGTTGCGCAGCACCATGAAGGAGCGCACCTGGCGCACGCCCGGCAGGTAGATCAATTGCTCTGCGTGCAGGCGGTTGAAGCTGTCGCTGTCGCGCGTGCGCACCAGCATGAAGTAGTCGAACTCGCCCGTCACCACGTGGCACTCCATGCAGCCCGAGATCTTCACGGCGGCCTTCTCGAAGGCCGCGAAGGACTCGGGCGTGGAACGGTCGAGCACCACGCCGATCATCACCAGCATGCCGGCCCCCACGGCCTTGGGGTTGAGCAGCGCCACCACCCCGTCGATGAGCCCCAGGCGCTTGAGCCGCTCCACACGGCGCAGGCAGGCGGGCGGGCTCAGGTGCACCTTCTCGGCCAGGGCCACATTGGACAGCGAGGCATCGCGCTGCAGCAGGCGCAGGATGGCCTTGTCGGTGCGGTCCAGGTCATCGGTGACCGCGGCGCTCTCAGGCGCACTCTTGCTGCGAACTTTTGTTGCGCGCATGGTTTGATTTTTGGAATCAATGGTTTGTTATTGGAATTTTCACATACCAAATCTCCGAAATTCAATCCATATTCACAACCACGTTAGCCACGGCTTTTCCTACGATGGAGGCATTGCAGGCAAGGCGCCACCGAAGCGCTCCTGCAACGGATTCCCCCTCTTCCATCGCCTACGAGAGCCGCCATGAACCTGCAGAAATTCGCCCGCCACCCGCTGACCTTCGGCCCCTCGCCGATCACGCCGCTCAACCGCCTGTCGGCCCACCTGGGCGGCAAGGTGCACCTGTACGCCAAGCGCGAGGACTGCAACAGCGGCCTGGCCTTTGGCGGCAACAAGACGCGCAAGCTCGAGTACCTGATCCCCGAGGCCATCGCGGGTGGCTACGACACACTGGTGTCCATCGGCGGCATCCAGTCCAACCAGACACGCCAGGTGGCCGCCGTGGCCGCGCACCTGGGCATGAAGTGCGTGCTGGTGCAGGAGAACTGGGTCAACTACTCCGACGCGGTGTACGACCGCGTGGGCAACATCGAGATGTCGCGCATCATGGGTGCCGACGTGCGCCTGGATGCTGCGGGCTTCGACATCGGCATCCGCCCCAGCTGGGAGCAGGCCATGGACGACGTGAAGAAGGCCGGCGGCAAGCCCTTCCCCATCCCCGCGGGCTGCTCCGAGCACCCCTATGGCGGCCTGGGCTTCGTGGGCTTTGCCGAAGAGGTGCGCCAGCAGGAGAAGGAGCTCGGCTTCCAGTTCGACTACATCGTCGTGTGCTCGGTCACGGGCAGCACGCAGGCCGGCATGGTGGTGGGCTTCGCGGCCGACGGCCGCGCGCGCAAGGTGATCGGCATCGACGCATCGGCCAAGCCCGAGAAGACCCATGCCCAGATCCTGCGCATCGCGCAGAACACCGCCCAACTGGTGGAACTGGGCCAGGACATCACGGCCGAGGACGTGGTGCTGGACACGCGCTACGGCGGCCCCGAGTACGGCCTGCCCAATGAGGGCACGCTCGAAGCCATCCGCCTGTGCGCGCGCCAGGAAGGCATGCTCACCGACCCGGTGTACGAAGGCAAGTCCATGCACGGCATGATCGACATGGTGCGCAAGGGCGAATTCCCCGAAGGTTCCCGTGTCCTGTACGCGCACCTGGGAGGGGTGCCGGCGTTGAACGCCTACAGCTTTCTTTTTCGCAACGGCTGAACGCAGCGAGACCGAGGCACAGCGCCTGGCGCGACTGGCAGGCCTCTCCGTGATCTGATCGTCTCAGTTATTCATGGCGCTGCGCGCCACCCGCATCGCATGAAACTGGCGCAGCCCAAGCCAGTGCCCCCGTGCAAGGGCCGCCCCGCCGCACTGGGGGCGTCCCCCTCCCGAGTCGCGCAGCGAGTCGAGAGAGGGGCTGAGGGCCGCGGCTCCAAGCCTGCCCGCGCAGGCTTGGACGTGCCCGAAGAGCCAGCGCCTCTGGCGGTGGCACCGAGGCGCGAAGCGACTCAGGGGGTGCTTCACTTCAAGCGCGCAGCCAGGCCAGCATGTGCGGGTAAGGCGCCACGCCCAGGGCAGCTGCCTGCCCGGGCGATGCGGTGAGCCCCGCCGCGACGAGCCCTGGCAAGCCCGGGTACACGCCCAACTCGAAGGTGGTGCGCAGGCCCGCAGATTGACCATGGTAGCCGCCGTCATGGAACAGCACGGCGGACGGCAACTGCAGGTGCAGCAAGGCGGCCCAGGCCCACACGGTGGCCTCGATCTCGCCCCCGTGCGGCACAGGGGGCAGTTCGGCCAGCGCATCGTCCATGCCGCCGCGCAGCGCCGCAGGCACCACGGCCAGGTGCCCCGCTTCATGCAGCAGGTCACCCGGCCAACGCAAGCGGTCCAGGTCCACCCGCAACCCACCCTGCGCGATGCGCAGGCCGGGCAGGAAGCTGTCGGCAGGCACCTCGGCCTCGGTCACCGCCAGCCCGATGTCATGCAGGAAGGCCATGATGCGGCGCGCCAGCACAATCCGCTCCGGCACCTCCAGGTGGTTGTCTGTGCCCTGCATCAGGCGGCCAGCAGATCGGCCACGCGCGAGCGCAGGGACGCGGGCTGCACCTCGGCCGCAGGAACCGCATGGCCCACATTGAGCCCCACGCGGCTGTAGAAGCCGCGGCGGAAGGGGCGCACCATGGCACCGCCCTGCTCGATGCGGCTGAAGTACGAGCCCCAGAGGTTGGTCAGCGCCATGGGGATCACGGGGGCGTGGATGCCCTCTTCGCGCGCCCGGTCGATGATCTTCATGATGCCGCCCTTGAACTCCTGCAGCTGCCCGTCCTTGGTGATGCCGCCTTCGGGGAAGATGGCCAGCAGATCGCCTTCGCGCAGCACCTGGGCCGCGCGCTCGAAGGCGGCTTCGTAGGTGGCGGGGTCTTCCTTGTAGGGCGCGATCGGGATGGCCTTGGCCAGGCGGAACAGCCAGCCCAGCAGCGGCACGCGGAAGATGCGGTGGTCCATCACGAAGTAGATCGGCCGCGGGCTGGCGGCCATGAGCAGCACGGCGTCGACAAAGCTCACATGGTTGCAGGCCAGGATGGCGGCACCGGCGGACGGCAGGTTCTCGTCGCCCTGCACCTTGAAGCGGTAGACGAAGCGCGAGGACACCCAGGCCACGAAGCGCAGCAGGTACTCGGGCACCAGCATGAAGATGTAGAACGCCACCACCGCATTCGCCAGGCCGGTGAACAGGAAAATCTGCGGCACGGTGAAGCCCGCGCCCAGCAGCGCGCCCGCGATCAGCGAGCTGGCGATCATGAACAGCGCGTTCAGGATGTTGTTGGCGGCGATGATGCGCGCGCGGTGCGTGGGCTGGCTGCGCATCTGGATCAGCGCATACATGGGCACGCTGTACAGGCCGGCGAACAGGCTCAGCAGCGCCAGGTCGAGCATCACGCGCCAGTGCGGCGCCTGGGCCAGGAAGGTGCCCAGGCCCATGATCTCCGCAGGCGGCAGGCTGCGCGCGGCGAAGTACAGGTCGATGGAGAACACGCTCATGCCGATGGCGCCCAGGGGCACCAGGCCGATCTCGACATGGCGGCGCGACAGCACCTCGCACAGCAGCGAGCCGATGCCGATGCCCACCGAGAACACCACCAGGAGCAGCGAGGCCACCTGCTCATTGCCGTGCAGCACCTCCTTGGCGAGGCTGGGGAACTGCGACAGGAACACCGCGCCGAAGAACCACATCCAGCTGATGCCCAGCAGCGAGCGGAACACCACGATGTTGCCGTGCGCGAGTTTCAGGTTGCGCCAGGTTTCGGTGATGGGGTTCCAGTTGATGACCAGGCCCGGGTCGGTGGCCGGTGCCGAGGGAATGGCCTGCGCCACCAGGCGGCCAAGCAGGGCCAGTGCCACGCAGGCAATCGCCACCGTGGTGTGGCCGATGCCGGGCAGGGCCACCAGCAGGCCGCCGGCCACATTGCCCAGCAGGATGGCGACGAAGGTGCCCATCTCCACCATGCCGTTGCCGCCGGTGAGCTCGCGCTCGGTCAGCACCTGGGGCAGGTAGGCGAACTTCACCGGCCCGAACAGCGTGGAGTGCATGCCCATGAGGAAGGTGCACAGCAGCAGTATGGGAACGTTGCCCGCCACGAAGCCCACGGCCGCCACCAGCATGATGGCGATCTCCAGGTTCTTCACGAAGCGGATCATCTTCGTCTTGTCGTACTTGTCCGTGAGCTGGCCCGAGGTGGCCGAGAACAGCAGGAAGGGCAGGATGAACAGTGCACCGATCACCAGCCCGGCCATGGCCGGCGGCAGCCAGCCCACGCTGAGCTGGTAGGTCACCATCACCGTGAAGGCGAACTTGAACAGGTTGTCGTTGGCGGCACCCGAGAACTGCGTCCAGAAGAAGGGGGCGAAGCGGCGCTGGCGCAGCAGGGCGAACTGGTTGGGATCCTCGTGGCCGCCATGGCCTGCGTGGACGCCGGGGCTGCCGTCCAGGGGGCGTGCGCCCGCAGAAGGGGTCTCGGTGCTCATGCGTCTCTCCTCGTTGGCATCTTGGTATGTAGGAACGGCATTTCAGGCGCTGCCACCGGCCCGCTTGCGGACCGGTGCTGGGCGCCATTCTGCCCGGTTGTGGCGACAGGGCCATGGCCTGCGTTGCGTGGCAGCGGGCCCGCCAGTGCGGACAGCACCGGCAGGGCCGCGGCGGCAGCCGCCAGGTGCTTGAGGCTGTGGCCCGATACCCATTGGCCCGTGGCCTCCAGGATGGGGTGATCGGCCGCCTCGAAGAGCTTGGCCACCGCATAGAAACCGATCACTGCGCCCAGGTGCACGGCCAGGGTGCCGGCCCGGCGCGGCAGGGCTGCCAACGCCAGCACCACCAGCATGCCGCCCAGTTGCACCACGGCCCAGGGCAGCACATTGCCCGACAGGGCCCACCACAGCACGGCCGACGTACCACCCAGCAAGACGGCGCCCGCCGTGGCGATGCCGGCACGCTGGCTGACGCGTCCCGCCGCTGCCAGCCCGAGCAGGCCCGCGAACGGCAGCACCATGCCCAGCCGGTCCCACATCAGCCCGAAGTCGCTGGGGCGCCAATGGTAGAAGGCCGACCCTGCCGCGGTGCAGACCAGGCCGGCAAAGAACAGGCCCGCCAGGGCCCGTGAGACGCCCTCCACTGCGCCCGATGGCAGCCGGGCCAGCCACGCCAGGCCCAGCGCCCCGGCGATGGCAAACGGCAGATTGCTCAGCACGTCGAGCGCGCAGGGAATGCCCAGCAGCATGCGCTGGTCGGCAAAGCCGTGCTGGTGGGCACTGTCGTGCAGCACCGGACCGAACACGGCCAGCGCCAACAGCGCGCAGGCAGCGAGCAGCAGCGCGGCCTCCGGGCGGGACAGGCCCGTGGCGCGGGGAGGAAGTGGCAAGGGCATGGTGCGGGTTCCGGGAGTGGTTGGTGGTGCGCAGTGTGGGAATGCCGAGGGCGCAAGCGGTACCGAAATCTGTGCAAAGGGCTGCCAAATGCACCGCAGGTACCGATAATCGATACCCATGAGCACCACCGCCGACCTCGTCACCGCCCTCAAGAAGGAACTCAAGACCGCGCAGATGACCTACGCCGACCTGGCGGTTCAGCTGGGCATGGCGGAGTCCAGCGTCAAACGCATGCTGGCCAAGGGAGACATGCCGCTGTCGCGCATCGACGCCATCTGCCGTGCGCTGGCGCTGGACTTCGCCGATCTGGCGCGCCGCGTGGCCGAGAGCCAGCCCCTGCTCAAGGAGCTGAGCCAGGAGCAGGAAAAGGCCGTCGTGGCCGATAAACGGCTGCTGCTGATGGCCATCTGCGTGCTCAGCCAGTGGACGCTGGAGCAGGTGACCACCACCTACCGCCTGTCGGAGGCCGAGGGCATCAAGTACCTGGCGCAGCTCGACCGCATCGGCATCATCGAGCTGCGCCCGCTCAACCGCTACCGGCTCAAGCTGGCCAAGACCTTCCGCTGGCGCCCGCACGGACCGGTGATGAACTACTTCCGCGAGCACGCGCTGCTCGACTACTTTGCGGGCGGCTTCGACGGCGCGGGCGAAGGCGTGCTGCTGGTGCACGGCACCATCAGCCGCAGCCTGGCGCCGGCCTTCATGGAGCGCATGCAGCGCGTGGCCCAGGACTTTGCCCAGCAGCACCTGGCCGACCAGAAGCTGCCGCCGCGCGAACTGGAGGGCTACACCCTGCTGCTGGCGCTGCGCAGCTGGGAGTTCGAGGCCTTCACGGGGATGCGCCGCTAGACGGCCCTTCGGAAAAGTAAAAGAAACTTGACATTGCGCCAGAGCTCGCCACAATGAGTAAAGCAAACTTTACATCGAAGGATTTCCGCCATGCATGAGCAGCCTCCCTTGCTGGAACAACTCGGCTACCTGACCAAGGTGCTGGCCGGGGTTCTCGTCCTGATTCTTCTCGGGCTTGCGAGCCTGGAGCTTCCCTCGCTGTCGCGGCCTGCAGGCCAGTGGGCGGTGCTGCTGCTGGCCGCAGCGTCAGGGCTGCTCGGCTGGGTGGCCCTGGGCCGCTTGCGCCGGCTGGATGAATTGCAGCGCCAGATGCATGGCCGCGCATGCCAGTGGGCGCTGGGCTTCGGCCTGCTCGCACTGCTGGCCGCATCGGCGTTGCAGACACTGGGGTTCAGCCCACCAATGCATCCCCTGGTGCTGGCGGGGACCCTGGTCGCCGCCTGGGGCGTCGGCCTGTGCATCACCCACCACCGCTTGAGCTGAACATGGCGCGCATCCTCGTGACCGGCGCCGCCGGCTACCTCGCCTCGTGGGTCGTGCAGCTGTTCCTCGCGCAGGGCCACACCGTGCACGCCACCGTGCGCAGCCTGCAGGACGCCCGCAAGACCCGGCATCTGCAGCGCATGGCCCAGGAGCACCCGGGCCGCCTGGCCCTCTTCGAGGCCGACCTGCTCAGCCCCGCCGGCTTCGACACGGCCATGGCCGGCTGCGACACCGTCGTGCATACCGCTTCGCCCTACCGCCTGGGGCCGGTGGCGGACGCCGAGAAGGAGTTGATCGGCCCTGCCACCGCCGGCACGCGCCACGTGCTGGACGCGGTCAACCGCACGCCCTCGGTGCGGCGTGTCGTGGTCACGAGTTCCATCGTGTCCATGTTCGGCGACAGCGCCGAGCTGCGCGACCGTCCTGGCCATGCCTTGCGGGCCGACGACGTCAACCGCAGCTCGACCGCGCAGAGCAACCCCTATGCGCTGTCCAAGACCCGGGCCGAGGCCCTGGCCTGGGAGATGCAGGCCCGGCAAGCGCGCTGGACCCTGGTCAGTGTGCACCCGGGCGCGATCTTCGGCCCCTCCCTGTCGGACCGGGACGATGCCACCAGCGTGCAGATGCTGCGCCAGTTCCTGGACGGTTCGTTCCGCCAGGGCGTGCCCCGGCTCTGGCTGGGCATCGTGGACGTGCGCGACGTGGCGCAGGCCCATGTGGGCGCTGCGCTGGGCGACCATGCCGCGGGCCGCTACATCGTCGTGGGCGAAAGCCTGCGCCTGCTGGAGATTGCCGAGCTGCTGCGCGCCACCGGAGTGGCCCCGGGCGCGAACCTGCCCCGCAAGGAAGTGCCCAAATGGCTGATGTGGGCCATTGCGCCCATGGCCGGCATGACGCGCGAGTACGTCCAGCACAACGTCGGCCACCCGCTGAACTTCGAGACCGCGCGCAGCGTGTCCGACCTGGGCGTGCAGTACCGGCCCGCACGCGCCACCCTGGGCGAGCATGCCCGGCAACTGACCGCAGAGGCCGCTCCCGGCCGCTGAACCCCCTTCCCCTGCCGCCATGCGCAACCACCTCAAGACCCTGCGCCAAGACCAGGGCATGACCCAGCAGGCCCTCGCCGAGGCCCTGGGCGTCAGCCGCCAGACCGTGCACTCCATCGAGTCCGGCAAGTACGACCCCAGCCTGCCGCTGGCCTTCAAGATCGCCCGGCTGCTGCAGCGGCCGATCGAGCAGATCTTCCTGCCCGACGACTAAGACCACTCGACACCCGGACGTGCCCGGAAGGGGGTGGTGTTGACGGGTTAAACAAAATTTACTATTCTTTAAATCATTGAATTCCTTGATTTAAGGATAGCAAATTGAAAACCACCCGACAGCAGCAGGACGAGACCCGCCGCCAGATCGTGGCCAGCGCGGTCGATATGATGACGCGCCAGGGCTTCGATGGCACGACGATGAAGGACATCGCGCGCGCAGCCGGCATTGGCGACGCGACGATCTACAAGTACTTCCCCACCAAGGACCGCGTGGTGCTGGGTTTTGTAGATGAAGCCGTGCGCGGCGCGCTGGCCGACACCCTGGCCACGCCGGGCCTGGCGGACTATGGCTTGCAGGAAAAACTGCAACGCCTGACCGACGCCCTGCTCGAACGCCTGCTGCCCGACCGCGAGTTCGTGGCCGAGGTGATGGCCCTGGCCCGGCGCTCGCCGCTGTCCATGCTGGCCGAGCCCCTGGCCTCGCGCCAGGCGCTGCGCGAGGCGGTGACGGACTTCATCAGCGCGGCCGAGGACAGCGGCGAGATCGAGCCCTGCGACTTCAAGGGCGTGGCCAGCGGCCTGTTCGGCGACTACCTGGCCGGCGTGGCGGCCTACTGGCTGGCCGACACCTCGGACGAATTCGCGGAGACGACGCAGCTCGTGGACCTGTCGCTGGGCGTGCTGGTCACAGCGCTGCGTGCGGGCCTGGTCAACCGCGTGCTGCAGCTCGGCGGCTTTGTGCTGCGCAGCCAGATGGCGCGCTTCATGCAGCACGGCAGCGGGCTCATCGGCGTGCTGCGCATGGCCAAGGCGTCGCTGGGAGACAGCGCCGCTGCGGGCCGGCCGCGCAGGCCCGCACCTGCTCCGGCCCCTGCCGAACCGGCCGCCAAGCCCGCCCGCAAAACCCGCACCCGCAAGGCCGCACCATGACCGCTTTCCGCACCATCCACGCTACGCCGCTGCCCGCCGGCAGCGTGATCGAAGCCCGCCTGCCCGGCGCCCAGTTCGCCGACTGCTACGAGACCACCGACACCGCGCCAGGCCACAGTGCGCTGCAATCCTGGCTGGACGTGGTGGCCCGCACCCCGGGCTGGACGCGGACGCTGATGGCGCTGCGCAACCGCCTGGTGCGCCTGGTCGGGCTCAAGGGCCTGGGCCAGCTGAACGATGGCACGCGGCGCGACGCCAGCGGCTACCGCGTGGGCGACCGGGTGGGCATCTTCGAGATCCGCCACCTCTCCGACCGCGAGGTGGTAATGGGGCAGGACGACAAGCACCTCAATGTGCAGGTCTCGCTGCACAAGCGCATGCAGGGCGGGCAGGCCGTACTGGCCCTGGGCACGGTGGTGCACATCCACAACCCGCTCGGCCATGCCTACATGGCCGTGGTGGCGCCTTTTCACCGCCGCATCGTGCGCGCCATGCTGGCACGGGCATGACGCGCAGCGCCAAGGCCCCGCGCACCGGCGCCCTGGCGCGCGGCACCATCACCAGCGTGGCGGCCGCACGCCTGGGCCTGGCCCGGCTGGGCGAACGCATGCGCCCCGCCGGCGCCGACGCGGCCGCAGAGGCCGATGCCCAGGCACGCCATGAGGCGGCCATGGGCCGCATCCTGTTCCAGGCCATGGGGCAGCTGCGCGGCACCGCCCTCAAGGTCTCGCAGATCCTGAGCATGGACAGCAGCTTTCTGCCCGAAGGCGTGCGGCGCGAGCTGGCACGCGCCTGCCACCAGGCCACGCCGCTCAACCGGGCGCTGGTCGGGCGGGTGTTCCGCCAGTCCTTCGGGCAGGAACCCGAGGCCCTGTTCACCCGCTTCGAGCCCCAGGCCTTTGCCGCCGCCAGCCTGGGCCAGGTGCACCGTGCCGAGCTCGCGGGGCATGGCCCCGTGGCGGTCAAGGTGCAGTACCCCGGCATCGCCACCACCATCGCCTCGGACATGCGCCTCTTGCGCACCACCCTGCGCGCCCTGGCGCACAGCGACCTGCCCCTGCCTGGCGATGTGGTGGTGGAGCGCGTGCTGGAGGAGATCGAGCGCACGCTGCTGCACGAGGTGGACTACCTGCACGAGGCCCGCCAGCTGCAGTGGTTTGCCGAGCATGCGGCGCTGCCGGGCATCGTGCTGCCGCAGCCCATCGCCTCGCACACCCGTGCGCAGGTGCTGACCCAACAGTACCTGCACGGCCTGCACCTGGCCGACTGGCTGCGCACCGACCCCACACAGGCGCAGCGCAACCAGGCCGGCCAGTGGCTCTGGGACTGGTTCATGCATTGCACCTTCGGCCTGGGCCACATGCACGCCGACCTGCACCCGGGCAACTTCCTGTTCCTGCCGGACGGGCAGCTCGGCGTGCTCGACTTCGGCTGCACGCGCCAGCTCTCGCCGGCCTTCCGCAGCGGTGTGCTGCAGGCCTGGCGCGCGCTGCTGCAACCCGCATCGCCCGCACGTGACCAGGGCGTGCTGCAGGCCTATGGGGCACTGGGGCTGGTCGATGCATCGCTGGACCTCGCCACCTTCACCGGCGAGCTGATGCCCGCCCTCTCGATCATGCAGGCCTGGCAGACCGAACCCTTCACCGCACCGGTCTTCGACTTCGCCGGCAAGAGCCGGCCGCCCGCGCCCGTGGCGGCGCAACAGAAGGTGCTGGCCCGGCACCTGGCCGCCGTGCCACCGGAGCTGCCGTCGTTCGAGCGCGCCTGGCTCGGGCTCATGCACCTGCTGACCGAAATGCAGGCACAGGTGCACACGCGGGCCGAGTGCTGGATCGGCTGACCATCCCCCTCTCACGCCCCAAGGAGAACCCCATGCACAGCCTCACCCCGACCCTTGCCCTGCTTGCAGCCCGCCCCTGGAAAGGCCGCTGGCTGCTGGCCGTAGCCCTGCTGCACACCGTGGTGGCCGCCTTTCTGTTCGCGCCGCAGTGGCAAATCCTGTGGCAACGCGGTGTATTCAACGCGGTGGCGGGCGATGTGCACATGGGCGCGGCCATCTGGTTCCTGCTGTTCGGCGCGGTACTGGCTTTGCTGGCCTGGGAAGTGACGGCGCTCGAACGCAGCCAGCCCCGGGCCGCGCTGCGGCCCATGGGCTGGTGCCTGCTGGCCCTGGTGGCTGCTGGCCTGGTGCTGATGCCGGTGTCGGGGTTCTGGCTGGTGCTGCCGCCCGCACTTGCGATGCTGGTCCGGTGATGTGACATAAATCACGCTTCGGGAGCGCAAGCCGCCCACCAGCAACACCCGCTTACAACTCTTCGCACAGCCACTACACCGGCTTGACGCAAAAAGTCCACGATCAAGGCTCCGGTTCCGCAAGGAATCATTTCCAAGGAGACCTCCATGGCCCGCATTGCCCTCGCCGCCGCTTCCCTGGCCTTGCTGTCGCTGAGCGCCGTTGCCCCGGCGCTGGCATCCCCCAGCGCCACCGTCGTCATCCAGACCGGCACGCCCTCGTACTACACCCCGGTGCAACGCCCGGCACTTGCCCCTCTGCAGGTTGTGCCGGTGCAGTACCACCACGCACCACCGCCGCCCCGCTACGAGGCGGTTCCACCCCACCGCCGCGGCATGGCCTGGGTGCCCGGCCACTGGGAGTGGCGTGGCGGCCGCCATGTCTGGATCGGCGGCCACTGGGTGCAGGCCCGCCCCGGCTACCACTACCGCGAGCCGCGCTGGGAAGAGCGCGGCGGCCGCCACTACATGCGCCCCGGCGGCTGGGACCGCGATGGCGACGGTGTGCCCAACCGCTATGACCGCCGCCCCGACAACCCTTACCGCAACTGATGGAGGTGCTGCCGCACGCCCTTGGCGCGCGGCCCCTCTCGCCTACAGCGGGCGAGGCCCGGCACCTACAGACCCGGTGCTGCCGCCAAGCCACCATGTGAAGGCGATACGACAACATTGAAGAAGGAGTCACCCATGACCTACAAAACCATCTCCGCCGCCGCCCTGATTGCCAGCACGCTGGCGCTGGGCAGTTTCGCTCCTGTGGCCGTCGCACAGACGGTGGTCATCCAGTCCGGCCAGGTGATCCCCGCCCCGCCCCCACCCCGCCACGAGGTGATGCCCGCGCCACGCCGCGGCATGGTCTGGGAGGAAGGCCACTGGGAATGGCGTGGCCACCGCCACGTCTGGGTGGCCGGACACTGGGTCAAGGCCCGCCCGGGCTACGCCTACCGCCAGCCCACCTGGCAGGAGCGCGATGGCCGCTGGGAAATGCGCCGCGGCGGCTGGGACCGTGATGGCGATGGCGTGGCCAACCGCCATGACCGCGACCGCGATGGCGACGGTGTGCCCAACCGCTACGACAGCAACCCCAACAACCCGCGCCGCAACTGACGCATGACCGGGCCACGGCCCGGCCTGGCTTGCATCAGCAACAAACGCCGCACATTAGCTGCGGCGTTTGTCTTTGCTGCACCTAGAATGGACACCGCAGGAGAGCAAGCGGCACTGCCCGCTTCACCGAAGGCGCAAACTCCCATGCACGCTCAGGTCCCGTACTGCACCATTGATCAAAGCCGTCTGGAGAGCCGCTGCACCATGCAGCGCACCGAAGGAGCAAGCCGCCGCCCATGAGGGGTGCGCGGTGAATCTCTCAGGTACAAAGGACAGGGGGAGCGGCAGCCGGCAGACCTGTGCCCGCTGCGCGCATGCACCCGCATCGCCTGGCCGACACACGTGCGTCCGGCACAGCCCTTTCAAAGGCTTTCAACATGCGTGTGATCGTTCTTGGCGCCGGCCTGCTCGGCGTGACTTCGGCCTATTTCCTGCAACAGCTCGGCCACGAGGTGACCGTCATCGACCGCCAGGGAGCCCCCGGTGCGGAAACCAGTTTTGCCAACGGCGGCCAGATCTCGGTGAGCCACGCCGAGCCCTGGGCCAACCCCAGCGCCCCGCTCAAGGTGCTGCAGTGGCTGGGCAAGGAAGACGCGCCCCTGCTGTTCCGCCTGCGCGCCGACATGCGCCAGTGGCTCTGGGGCCTGTCCTTCCTGCGCAACTGCACGCCGGCGCGCACGCGCCACAACATCGAGCAGATCGTGCGCCTGGGCACCTACAGCCGCGACACGCTGCAGCAGCTGCGCGCGGCCACGGGCATCGCCTACGACCAGCGCACGCAGGGCATCCTGCATTTCTACACCAGCCAGAAAGAGTTCGATGGCGCCCTGGCGCCCGCCGAGCAGATGCGCGCCTTGGGCTGCGAGCGCCAGGTGGTCAGCGCCGACGAGGCCGTGCGCATCGAACCGGCGCTGGCCCATATCCGCCCGCAATTGGCCGGTGCCACCTTCACGGCCGAAGACGAGTCGGGCGACGCCAACACCTTCACACGCGAACTCGCGCGCCTGTGCGAGGCCGCGGGGGTGCAGTTCCGCATGGGCCACCACATCACCGCCCTGCGCGAAGCGGGCGGGCGCATCGACCATGTGGAGGTGACCAACGCCGACGGCCGCTTCGAGCGCGTGCACGGTGATGCCTTCGTGCTCGCCATGGGCTCGTTCAGCCCGCTGCTGGCACAGCCGCTGGGCATCCACCTGCCGATCTATCCGGCCAAGGGCTACTCGGTGACCATGCCGGTCAAGGATGCGGCCATGGCCCACCAGGTGAGCCTCACGGACGACGAGTACAAGCTGGTGTTCTCGCGCTACACCAGCGAGCGCGGCGACCGCCTGCGCATCGCCGGCACGGCCGAACTCAACGGCTACCAGCGCGACCTCAACCAGGTGCGCTGCGATGCCATCGTGCGCCGCGTGGAGCAGCTCTTCCCGGGCGCGGGCGACGCGAGCCAGGCACAGTTTTGGACCGGGTTGCGTCCCGCCACGCCCAGCAACGTGCCGCTGATCGGCAAGACCAAGCTGCCAAACCTGTTCCTCAACACCGGCCACGGCACCCTGGGCTGGACCCATGCCTGCGGCTCGGGCAAGTCGGTGGCCCGCATCGTGAGCGGCCTGGCACCCGAGCTGGACTTTGCGTTCACCGGCATGCCGCAGCGCAGCGCGCCCGGCCTGCTGCCTGCCGCATCGAAGGCCTGAGCGCGCTCCAGCTCAGGGCGCAGCGCCCGAGGCCTTGGCGACGAAGCTCGCCAAGGCCCGCATGTCCTTGTCGCTGAGCTTGTCGGCATAGGACGGCATCACGCCGATGCCCGCCTTCAGCGCGCGCAGCACGCGGTCGGCGTTGGGCTTGAGCTCATCGAGCACGGGGCCGACCTGGCCTTCGGCCCCCGCCGCCTGCAGCGTGTGGCACACGGCGCAGGACGGCTGGATCTTGCCGAACAGCTCCTTGCCCCGTGCGATCTCCGTGGCGTCGGCGGCCCAGCCCACACCAGCAACAAGCGCCAATATGCCCCCCCCGATCCCACGCACGACCCACAGTCCATGAAACTGGCGCGCCCAAGGCCAGCGCCCCCGAGCAAGGGCCGCCCCGCCGCGCTGGGGGCGTCCCCCTCCCGACTCGCGCAGCGAGTCGAGAGAGGGGGAAGGCGCGAAGCGACTCAGGGGGTGCTTCACTTCACGCCACCACCACGGTCACGCCGTGGTCGCGCCAGCTGGTGTTGTTGTAGCCCCCCAGGTTTTCCTCGCGCTGCTCGGGCTGCACGTTGCCAGCCGTATCGGTGGCACGGCTGAGCAGCGCGTGCGAGCCTGCGGCCAGGCGCACGGGCAGCACGAACTGGCGCCAGGCAAAGCGGCCCAGGTCGGGGCCGATGAGCTGGGCCGCCTGCCAGGTCTTGCCGCCATCGACCGACACATCCACGCCCTTGATGCCGCGCGTGCCGCCAAACGCCACGCCGTGCACCTGCACCAGACCGGCCTTGAGCGTGCCCTGCTCGGGCAGGGGGCCGTTGATCCAGGACTTGGTCGTCATCTCCCACACCGAGGGCTGGTCGGGACCGGCCTTGGTGCCCGGCGGCGACATGCGGTAGCCGTGCGACATGATGCGCGCCTGCGACTGCTCGGCCCCGAAGACCACGCGCTTGACGTACTTGATGTTGTTCACGCCCTGGTAGCCCGGCACGATCAGGCGCAGCGGCCCGCCGTGGGCCAGCGGCATGGGCTCGCCATTCATCTCCCAGGCCAGGATGGCATCGTCCAGCGCCTTGATGGGCACCGAGCGCTCGACCACCACGGTGAGCGGGTCCACCCCCTCGGGCAGCTTCTCGCCGCCCGTGCCCGTGAGGTAGGCCGCGCCACCGGCCAGGCCGCCCAGCGCGGCGACCACATTGCGCAGCGGCACGCCGCTCCAGACCACGCAGCCGGCGGCGCCCACGGTCCACGGCGTACCGCTGGGCTTGCTGGGGAAAAAGCCGCGGCCGTTGCCCGAGCACTGCAGCACCGTGGTCACGGTCTCGATGCCGAGCGTGCGCAGTTCGGCCAGGGTCAGCGCACGAGGCGCCTTCACGCCTTCGATGGAGACGCTCCAGGCATCGCGGTCGGCCACGATGGCGGCATCGGGTGCCGGCAGGTTGTTGCGGATGTACAGCTGGCTCGATGGCGTGACCACCCCCGTACCGAAGGCCCCGCGGCGCGTCTCCAGGGTGCTGCTGCTGTGCACGATCAGGCTGCCGGGGTTCTTCCATCCCGCATAGGCGGGCAGCGGCTTGGCCGCTGCTGCCGGCTCGGTCTGGGCATGCGCCCCCCGGGTCCATGCGGCCAGGCCCAGGGCGCTGAGTGCGGCAGCGCTGCCAGTGAGCAGGTGCCGGCGTGGCAGGGTCGCGGGATTCTTCATGGAACGGTCCTCCGGGGGTTGGTCAGGTTCATGTGTTTTTCCGCAGCACGCACCGGTCACGGCGACCGCCAGCAGGCGCGGGGCATATCCCATTCTGGTATGGCAGCCGCGTTTTGCCCTGGGGGTTTTGGAGAGCAGGTGTAAGAAATGGCAACAACCCGCGCAAGGACGTGTGCTTCGTAGCGCCCTGGTGCATATTTGACATTTGGCTGACAGACCTTCGAGGAGAAGCCATGTACCGCACAACACGCCCTGCCCTGCTGTCCCTGTTGCTGCTATCGCTCAGTCCCCTGGCCCAGGCCCAGCTCACGGCCATCGTGGCCGTGGAGCCCACGGCCAAGAAGGCGGCCCACAGCATCCTGCGCAGCGCATTCGAGTCCGGCCTGTCCAAGGCGGCCGGGCAATCGGCCACCGTGGCCACCAGCGAAGACCTGGCCGACGTCATGCGCGCCACGCGCAGCGCGGGCTACGATGTGTTCGTCGGCCCGGCCCAGGTGGCGGCCTCGGCCCTGCAGCGCGGCTACGAGCTCGTGGGCGCCACGCAGAAGTCGGACCTGTACCTGCTCGTGGGCTCGGCCCAGGTGGCCAATGTGGCGGCCATGAAAGGCCAGCGCCTGTACCTGCCCCAGCAGGATTCGATCTACACCTACATGGCACGCGGCATGCTCAATGAAGCCGGCCTGTCGTTCCAGGACCTCAAGTCGGTGCTGCACGAGAAGCACCCGCAGGCCGGGCTCAGTGCGCTGGTGCTGGGCAGCACCGATGCCACCGTGGTGCGCGCCGACGACTGGGCCGAATGGTCGGCCACCCACAAGGGCCAGGCGCGGGTGCTGGCCACGTCGCAGCCGGTGCCGGGCGGCTTCTCGATCGCCGTGAAGAAGGACCTGCCCGCCGACGTCAAGGCGCGCCTGGGCCAATGGTTCGCCTCGGGCTCCAGCGCCGCCGGCCTGAACCCCATCGCCTTGCGGCCCGAAGCGGGCGAGTACCGCCGTGTGGCCGAGCTCGGCCTGTTCACCCCCAACAGCCTGCCTGGTGTGAACCGCATCACGGCGCGCGAAGCCCAGAAGCTGCAGGCCGAAGGCGCCGTGGTGGTCGACACACGCACCGAGAAGGAATTCAAGACCAAGCGCATCCGCGGCGCGGTGTTCGCGGCCTATGTGGAAAAGAGCCTCAAGGACGTGGCCTTCAACGCCGCGCAGGACGACTTCCAGGCCCTGGAGAAGGTGGACCGCAACAAGCCGGTGATCTTTGCCTGCAACGGCGCCGAATGCTGGAAGTCTTACAAGGCGGCCAAGGTGGCCGCCAGCAAGGGCTACAAGACGGTGTACTGGCTGCGCGGCGGCCTGCCCGAGTGGGATGCCGATGGCCTGCCCACGGAAAGCAACGGACCCGCCGGCTAGGGCGCCTGCGCCTGAGCGCCGTCAGGTGAAGACCGTGAGCACCCCGGTGTAGCCGTACAGGTGGTGGCGCGCGATCTCGCCACCGGCAAAGAAGCCGGCCAGCGGCACGTCGCCCAGCGCATGCCGCACGATCTGCAGCTCGGCACTGGGCCCGCCGAAGTGGGGGCCGCCGCGGCCTGAGCAGCTGACATAGATGGCGCCGCGGATGCGCCGCCCACTCTGCGCAGCGGCGGCCGCCGGGCCATGGGCGGCCGTACCGGGCGCTGGCGCCATGGTGCGGCCGGCTTGGTCCTGCGACGCCAGCGGGACGGGTTCCAGTTCCTCGGGCTCCAGCTCCTCGCGGATCTCGGCGCAGATGCGCATCAGGTCGGCACGGGCCGCCGCCACGTTGCGCTGGCAGAAGGCCAGGCGCATGCCGGGCTCCACGCGGTCGCCCAGGGCCACCCCGCGCCGTGCGCCGTCCAGGCCCACGATGTGGCGCACACGGGTATCGGTACCGAAATGGCCCGTGCGCTGCTGGCCCTGGGGCTGCACTCCGGCATCCACCAGCCCGGCCAGCGTGGCGCGCACCTTGCGCAGCGCGGGCTGCGGATCGCCATCGAGCGAGACCTCCAGCGTGTCGAGCAGCACATCGAGTGCGGGCTCGCCATCGAGCTGCAGCACCACGTTCTCGTGCGCCGCAGTCACGCTGCGCAGCGGCCCCACGGGCTGGCAGCCCTGGGTGACGCGCGAGACCAGGGCCACCTCGGCACCAAAGGCCACGCCCGACAGGCCGCCATCGAAGACCCCGCTGGCGCCCCCCTGCCCGGCCATGTTGCCATCGCCACCGACCGCGAACTGCACGCTCGCACCCCGGCTGGCGCAGAGGCCGCCGAACAGGTAGCCGGCCTCGGTGCGCGCAGCCATCTCGGCCAGCAACTCGGTCAGCTCGGGTGTGTGGCCATCGGCATGCACCAGCGCCGTGTGGGCCACGAAGCCGCCCACCGGGTGAAGAGGCAGCGGGGCCACGCCCGAGAACACGCGGTACTGGTCGGGCGGCACGTCGAGCAGCATCACGGACAGCGCAGGCTCGTCGAAATACTCGGCGTTGTTCGCGGCCACGCCCACGCCCACGGTGCCGCTCCAGTCGGTGACCTCGGGCAGTTCGCCGGCCAGGTAGTCAAGCAGGGCCTGGGCCTCGCCCGCATAGTGGTCGGTGATGTAGAGCAGGCCCAGCGTGGGAGCGCCTGCGTACTCGGGCAGGGCCATCTGGGCGCGCAGTTGCGCCAGGGCCAGGGCCGCGGCCATGCGCCACTGGGGATGGGTGGCGTGGCCGGAGGGAAAGAGTTTCATGGTGTGTGTCTTCTCGCAGGCAGGTGCGCGGTGCCCAGCCGCGTGGGACGCACAGGCCGGTGTCAGCCGGCGCTCTTGCGCGGCGCGCGCTTGGCCGCCGCAGTCGTCGTCTTTTTCTTCGCCGCCGGACGGGACTTGGCTGCAGGCTTGGCGGCAGCCTTTGCGGCGGCGGGCTTGCGCTCGCCCGACATGGTCTTCATGCCCTTGGCGGCAAACTGGCTGGCCATGCCGGTGGCCGTCTTCAGGGCCTCCTTGGCCAGGCCGGTGGCCATGTTCTTGGTGGTGTCGAGCGCGGTCTGCTTGGCCGCATCCTTCATGGCGTTGGCCGCGATCTGCTGGAACTGGCCGGTGAGCGCGCCCCACCACTGCAGCGGGTCGACCACGGAGGCCTGGGGTGCAGCCGCCGCCTTGGCCTTTTTCGCCTTGGGGGCCGCCGCCTTGGCCGGTGCGGGCTCCTCGGGCGCGTCGTCCTCTTCTTCCTCGTCCTTCGCGCGGCCCGTGACGCGTGCGGCAGCACCGGCCACGGCCTCGGCCGCGCCACTCACGGTGTCGGCCGCTTTCTGCACGCCGCTCATCACGGTGTCGGCCGTCTTGAGCTTGAAGGCATTGGCCACATCACCCATGCTGAAGTTCATGCCCTTCAGGGTGGCCAGGGTCATCTTCTGCACCTCCAGCGCCTGGATGGTGGCGGCCAGCGCCCGCGAGTTCTGCTCCAGCCAGAACTGCACGGCCTTGAGTTCCTCGATGCGCTTTTCAAGCTCTTCGACGCTGATGGTCGGTGCCACCCAGTTGGACAGGTTGGGCAATTGCGGGATGCTGTTGGTCGCACCCTTGGCCAGGCTCTGCAGGAAATCAAAGCCGGGGACGAATTTGCCGAAACCGAAGTTGGATGTGTCGCTCATGGCCGCTCCGCAAGAGGTGGGGGTCTGTGGTGGTGCCACAGCTTACCCCAATGACTGAGAACCTGTTCAAAGTCTTTTAGTAGCCGCGCAAGTCCCTTTTCGGGATGGGATGCAAGGCGCGGGGTGCAGTTGATAGCTCAGCTATCAACAAGCGCCGCAACGCCGCAGACCGCCCGAAAAGGCACTTGCCCGAAGGGTTGGAGTGAAATCGGGCGATTGGACGCCCCGGCTGCTTGCATGGGCATGAGCCCATGCGGCGCATCCGAAGCATCCACTCATCCCGATTGCACTCCAACGCGGCTGCTAAAAGACTTTGAACAGGTTCTACGGCTTGCGATGGCAGCCAGGCCCCCAGGGATTAGTGTTTGTGCCCATGCGCGTGCGCTGGCGCACCCGCAGGAGCGCCGGGCGCACTGGTGGCCACGGGCACGGTCAGTTCGAGCTTGCTGTCCACGCCCTTGGCGTCCTTGAAGCTCAGCGTGAGCGGCACGGAGCCGTCCTTGGCCAGGGGGGCCTTGAGGTCCAGCAGCATGATGTGAAAGCCCCCGGGCTTGAGTTCCACGGCCTTGCCGGCAGGCAGCTCCAGCACGGGCACGGCACGCATGCGCATCACGTCGCCGTCGAGCTTCATCTCATGCACCTCGGTCACGCCGGCGGCGGGCGAGGACGCCCCCACCAGGCGCGCGCCCTGCGGGGCGGTGAGCGTCATGAAGGCGCCGGTGCCCTTCTGGCCGGGCACGCTGGCACGGGCCCAGGCGCCATCGACCTTCACAGCGGCGGGGGCCTGGGCCCACGCAGCACCGGCGAGCAGGGTCGACAGTGCCAGGCCGGCAAGGGTATGCATGCGGAACATCATGGGGAAAACTCCTGAAAACGGGAAAGAGGGCCGCGCCCCCGGGGATCGCAAAACCAGCCCAGGAGGGCGCCTTGCGTCATCTGCGCGACGCGGCGCAGTCTGCCACGCCCCTAATATCCACACAAAAGGACACTGGAAGGAGACTACCCCATGCTCACCCTCTGCGGCTTTTCGGCCAGCAACTACTACAACAAGGTCAAGCTCGCCTTGCTCGAAAAGGGCGTGCCCTTCACCGAGGAACTGGCCTGGATCGGCGAGACCGACCGCAGCGCCAGCCCGCTGGGCAAGGTGCCCTACCTGCGCACGCCGAACGGCACGCTGTGCGAGTCGGCCGTGATAGCCGACTACATCGAATCGGCCTACCCCGAACACCCGCTGATCCCGGCCGACCCGCTGGCCGCCGGAAAGGTGCGCGAGCTGATCACCTTCATGGAGCTGCACCTGGAGCTGGTGGCACGCAACCTCTACCCCCAGGCCTTCTTTGGCGGCACGGTGAGCGAAGCGGCCCGCGAGAAAGTGGGCCTCCAGCTGGCCAAGAACATCGCGGCCTTCGCCCAGCTCACCAAGTTCGCGCCCTACATCGGCGGCGACCACTTCACCGCGGCGGACTGCGCGGCCATCGTGCACCTGCCGCTGGTGTCGTCGGCCACCAAGATCATCTACGGGCGCGACTTCCTGGCCGAGCTGCCGGTGCGCGAGTACCTCACGCGCATGAACGAACGCCCCCACGTGGCGCGCGTGAATGCCGACCGCAAGACCAACACGGCTGAAATGCTGGCCAGGCCGAAAGGCTGACGTCGCCAAGGGCGCGCGCATCGGCTGCTATCCTGGGCCGATGCACAGTCTTTTCCATCTCGCCTTCAACGTCACCGACCTCGACGAGGCCCGCCGCTTCTATGGCGGCGTGCTGGGCTGCCGCGAAGGCCGCAGCACCGACACCTGGGTCGATTTCGATTTCTTCGGCCACCAGATCTCGCTGCACCTGGGCACGCCGTTCACCAGCGCCGCCACCGGCCATGTGGGCGAGCACCTGGTGCCCATGCCGCACTTCGGCGCCATCCTCGAGCTGCCGGCCTGGAAGGCCGTGGCCGAGCGCCTGAAGGCCGCCGGCACGCAGTTCGTGCTCGCGCCGCAGGTGCGCTTCGAGGGCGAGCCCGGCGAGCAATGGACGATGTTCTTTTACGACCCGAGCGGCAACCCGATCGAAATGAAGGGCTTCCGGTCCATGGAGCAGGTGTACGCGGCCTGATCGGCCCTGCTCCTGGCCAGACGCAGGGGCGGCAGCCACCGCCCCTGGCCCTTTCAACGCCGCTGCATCAGCGGCATGCTTCCCAGTGCGAACACCGAGTTGGGCACGCCCAGGCCCGCCAGGCGCGGCTTGGGCTTGGCCGTGGGCACGGCGCGGGCGCGCTGCGGCGCCGGCTCGCCGGACTCCACCACCACGCCACGCGCCAGCTCCTGCGTCACCAGTTCCGCCAGCGTCACGGACTGCAGGTACTCCATCACGCGGCTGTTGAAGGTGATCCACAGCTCGCCCGTCATGGCCTTCATCTGCGCCGCCTGGCCCTGGGCCAAGCTCTGGGTGTCGTCACCCTTGAGGTTTTCCACCGCCAGGATGATGTCGGCCACGGACACCTGGTCCGCACGGCGTGCCAGCGTGTAGCCGCCGCCGGGGCCGCGCGTGCTGTCCACCAGCCCGGCGCGCCGCAGCGCGCTGAACAGCTGCTCCAGGTAGGACAACGAAGTGCCCTGGCGTGCACTGATGGTCGACAGTGCCACAGGACGCATTTGCTGGCGCAGCGCGAGATCGGTCATGGCCGAAACGGCGAGCTGCCCTCGTGTAGTGATGCGCATCATTGACTCCTTGTGAACGTTGCATGGCCAGGTTTCGGTGCCCGGAATGGGCGTGGCGCGATCTGTCCATGTACGTACTCTAGGGATATTGACACTTCGCGTATATTCGATTTATTGAGATTTTTTCTTCGTTTTTTACGAAGTATTGGATTGCCATGAATTTCAAGCACCTGCGCTACTTCTGGACCACGGCCAAGGCGGGCGGCATCATGCGCGCGGGCGAGCAGCTCAACACCACGCCGCAGACGCTGTCGGGCCAGATCAAGCAGCTCGAGGAATGGCTGGGGCACGACCTGTTCAAGAAGCGCGGCCGGGGCCTGGAGCTGACCAGCGAGGGCCGCGTGGCGCTGGGCTATGCCGAGCAGATCTTTGCACTGGGCGACGAGCTCGAAAAATCCATCCGCCTGGCCCGCGGGCAATCGCGGCCGCTGGAGTTCCGCGTGGGCGTGGCGGACTCGGTGGCCAAGTCGGTCGCCTACCGCCTGCTGGAGCCGGCCCTGGGCCTGGCCGAGCAGGTGCACATGACCTGCCACGAGGGCAAGTTCCCCGAGCTGGTGGCACAGTTGAGCCTGCACCGGCTGGACCTGGTGCTGGCCGACGAGCCGGTCTCCAAGAAGATCGGCGTCAAGGCCTTCAACCATGCGCTGGGCAGCAGCGGCATGAGCTTTTTCAGCGCCCCGGCGCTGCGCCGCCAGCTCGACGGGGCGTTTCCGCAATGCCTGCACGGCGCGCCCATGCTGATCCAGGGGCCGCAGTCTTCGGTGCGCCAGCAGCTGGACCACTGGTTCAACAAGCACCACCTGCAACCGCGCCTGGTGGGCGAGTTCGACGACAGTGCGCTCATGAACGCCTTCGGCCGCGAGGGGCGCGGCGTGTTCACCTCGCCGACCGTGCTGGAGGAAGAGACCCGGGCCCAGTTCGGCGTGGAGGTGATCGGCCGCTCGGGGGAGTTGGTGGAGGAGTTCTTCGCGATCTCGGTGGAGCGGCGCATCAGCCACCCCTGCGTGGCGGCCATCACCAAGGCGGCGCGCTCCGACCTCTTTGCAGGGTAGAAAGCCCCCCTGAGCCGCTTCGCGTCTTCCCCCCAGGGGGACGCTCCCAGCGCAGACGCTGGATACGCCGCCTTCGCGGCGGGGCGGCCCTTGCGCGGGAGCGCTGGCCCAGATCGCGCCAGTTTCCTGAGCCTGGAGCCAGTGCCACGCTGCCTCTACATCAAGCCGCTACCTGCACCTGGCGCGCGTAGGGCAGCGGCGCCACCGCGCCATAGCCTTGCACGGCCAGCGCAGCCGCCGCGTTGGCATAGCGCGCCGCGGTGAACACGTCGTCGCCCTGGGCCAGGCGGGCCAGCAGGTTGCCGCAGAAGCAGTCGCCCGCGCCCGTGGCGTCCACGGGGGTGACGCGCAGGCCTGGGATGCGTTCCCTGCGCTGGCCGTCGCTCGCCAGAGCCCCTTCGGCACCGAGCTTGAGCACCACCGTGGCAGCACCGCGCGCATGGCCCCAGTCGACGATGGCATCGGGGTCGGCGAGGCCGGTCAGGGCCTGCATGTCCTCCAGGCTGGGCAGGAAGATGTCACACAGCGAGACCGCCTGTGCGATGCAGGCCTGGGCACGCGCCAGCGGCCAGAGCTTCAGGCGCAGGTTGGAATCGAAGGCCACCCGGGTGCCGGCCTCGCGCGCCAGGCGCATGGCCTCGAAGGCGGTGTCGCAGGCCTGCGGCGAAATGGCCAGCGAAATGCCCGAGAGGTGCAGGATGCGCGCGGCGCGCAGCACGGCCGCCGGCTCGCCGGCCAGCCACTGCGGCGTCATGCGGCTGGCCGCCGAGCCGGCGCGCAGGTAGCTGAACTCGTGCCCATGTGCCCCGTGCGTGACGAAGTAGATGCCCGTGGGGTGCTCGCCATCGCTCTGCACGCCGCGCACGTCCACGCCCTCGGTGCGCCACAGCGCGGCCAGGGCCTGGCCGAAGCTGTCCTGCCCGATGCGCGTGAGGTAGGCCACGCGGGCACCGGCGCGCGCCGCGGCGATGGCGGCGTTGCTGGTGTCGCCACCGAAGCCGCGCAGGTACTGCGGCTGGCCGGGGTGGACCTGGTTGAACTCGACCATGGCCTCGCCCAGCGCGGCCACGTCGAAGGCTTTGCCCACAGAGGGTGCGCGGTGCTCAGGCACGGGGCTTGTAGGCGGTGACGTCGATCTCGACCTTGGCGTCGATCATGAGGCGCGACTCCACCGTGGAGCGTGCCGGGCGGTGGTCGCCGAAGCACTCCATGTAGACGCGGTTGAAGCTGCCGAAGTCGCGCGCATCGGCCAGCCAGACGCCGACCTTGGCGACATCGGCCAGGGTGCAATCGGCCAGGGCCAGGGCGTCCTTGACGCGCTGGAACACCTGGCGCGTCTGCGCCTCGATGCCGCCGACGATGACCTGGCCCTGGTCGTCGGTGGGCACCTGGCCCGAGACAAAGACGAAGTCGCCGGCGCGCGTGGCGGGCGACAGGGGCCGCGCCTGGCGGTCGGAGGCGATGGGGGACTGGCCCAGCAGTTCTACGTGGCTCATGCAAGCTCCTTGTGTAAATTATTTACATCAAACATCCGAAAAAACCCGTTTGACTTTCACAAAAGGGTAATCTACGATGAAAAATGTAATGTTATTACTTATGGAGCCACGATGCAATCCTCATCCATCCGCGATTGGTTGACGCCCGGAATGCCTGTCCAGGCCGCCCGGCGCAGTGTTCTGGGCCTGGCCGCCAGTGCGGCCGTGCTCGTGGCCCTGGGGTCGGGCGCGCCCGCCCAGGCGGCCCCCGCCAAGGGCGGCGCGGCCAACCTGGCCATGGTCGGCGAGCCCCAGGGGCTGGACCCCATGGTGAGCACGGCCGACCTGGTCGGCACCATCATGCAGCACGTCTACGAGCCGCTGTACACCTTCGACGCGAACTGGGCCGTGGCGCCCATGCTGGCCGAAGGCCTGCCCACCGTCTCCAAGGACGGGCTGACCTACACCATCGCGCTGCGCAAGGAGGTCAAGCTGCACAACGGCCGCGACCTGAACGCCGAGGACGTGGTGGCCTCGCTGCAGCGCTGGATGGAGCTGTCGCCCCGCGGCAAATCGGTGGCCAAGGAAGTGGCCTCGCTCACGGCCAAGGGCCCGCTGTCGGTGGAACTCAAGCTCAAGGCCCCCTATGCCCCGCTGCTGGCCCAGCTGGCCCTGCCCAGCGGCATGGCGGCCATCATGGCCAAGGAGAGCATTGCGCCGCAGCTCAAGGACTTCGTCGGCACCGGCCCCTACAAGTTCAAGGAACGCCGCCCCGACCAGTTCACGGTGCTGGTGCGCCACGACACCTACAGCGCACGCAAGGAGGCACCGAGCGGCTACGCCGGCCGCCGCGAGGCCCTGCTCGACGAGCTGCGCTTCGTGCCCGTGCCCAATGCCAACACGCGCGTGGAAGGCGCGCTCTCGGGCCAGTTCCAGTACGCCGACCTGCTGCCCGTGGAGGCCGCAGGCCGCATCGAGAAGGGCGCGCCGGCCGTGGTGCCCATCGTGACCAAGAACTTCGGTTTCCCCTACATCGTCTTCAACACCAAGGAAGGCGTGCTGGCCGCGCAGCCGCTGCGGCGCGCGGTGCAGACCGCCGTGGGCGCGGGCGAGCTGATGGCTGCGGGCTTTGGCGACAACCGCTTCTTCGTGGTGGAGCCCAACTTCTTTCCCAAGGGCACGCCTTACTACGCCGATGCCGGCAGCAAGCTCTACAACGAGCGCAACCCGCAGGCCGCCAAGGACCAGGCAGCCAAGGCCGGCTACAACGGCCAGCCGGTGCGCATCATGGCCAGCCGGCAGTACGAGTTCCACTACAACATGGCGCTGGTGATGTCCGAGCAACTCAAGAAGGCCGGTTTCAAGACCGAGCTGCAGGTGGTGGACTGGGCCACGCTGGTACAGCGGCGCAACGACGCCAAGCTGTGGGATGTGTACTTCACGCACTCGGGCCTGTTCCCCGAACCCATGCTCTCGCCACCGCAACTCGGTGACGGTGCGCCGGGCTGGTGGGACTCCCCGGCCAAGAAGTCTGCGCTCGCGGCCTTCAACCAGGAGACCAATGTCGCCAAGCGCGGGCCGCTGTGGGGCGCGGTGCAGCAGGTGGTGTACGACGAGGTGCCCTTCATCGAAGTCGGCAAGTTCAACGGCCTGTCGGCGCGCTCGGCCAAGCTCGAGGGCTACACGCCAGCGATCTGGCCCTTCTTCTGGAACACGGGCCTGGCCAAGTAAGCCGGCCCCTCTGCACGAAGGTTCGTTGCCATGCGTTTTCTGATGACCCGCCTGGGCGGTGCCCTGGTGGTGCTGGCCCTCGTCGCGGTGCTGGTGTTCGCGCTCACGCGCCTGGCCTCGGGCGACCCGGTGGCGCTGCTGCTGGGCGACCAGGCCACGGCTGCCGACATCGCCGCGGCGCGCGTGCAGTATGGGCTGGACAAGCCCCTGCCCACGCAGTTCGCGCTCTGGGTGGGCGAGCTGCTGCAGGGCAACCTGGGCCAGTCCATCTTTCTGCAGCGCCCGGTGGCGCAGGCGCTGCTGGAGCGCGCCGAGCCCACGCTGTTCCTCGCGCTGTTCGCGGTGGGCATCGCGGCGCTGATCGGCATCCCCTGCGGCATGGCGGCGGCCATCTGGCGCGGCAGCCCGGGCGACCAGGCCCTGAGCGGCGTGGCCATGCTGGGCGCCAGCGTGCCCAGCTTCTGGCTGGGGCTGATCCTGATCCAGTTGTTCGCGGTCAAGCTCGGCTGGTTTCCGGCCTCGGGCTATGGCGATCCTTCGTCGCCGCTGGCCGAGCGCCTGTCGCACCTCTTGCTGCCGGCGCTGGTGCTGGGGCTGCTGAACTCGGCGCTGATCATCCGCTTCACGCGCGCCTCGATGCTCGACATCCTGGGCGAGGACTATGTGCGCACGGCGCGTGCCAAGGGCCTGGCCGAGCGCACCGTGATGGTCAAGCATGTGCTGCGCAATGCGCTGGTGCCCATCGTCACGGTGCTGGGCCTGACGCTGGCGCTGATGATCGGCGGCACCGTGGTGACGGAGACGGTGTTCAACCTGCCCGGCGTGGGCAACCTGGTGGTGCGCGCCGTGCTGCGCCGCGACTACCCGGTGATCCAGGGCACGCTGCTGGTCATCGCGGCGATCTACGTGTTCATCAACCTGGCCATCGATTTTCTGTACACGCTGGTCGATCCGCGCATCCGGCTGGAGGGCAAGTGACATGTGGCAACGCCTGATTCGCAATCTCCGGGACTACTGGCTGCCGCTGGCGCGCCGCCTGTTCGCACGCAAGGTGGTGCTGGCCTCGGCCATCGTGCTGGCGCTGGTGGTCGTGGTGGCCACGGTGTTCCCCTGGGTGTCGGATGCCGACCCCAACGCCATCTCGATCAGCGAGCGCCTGAACGCGCCTTCGGCCGCGCACTGGGCCGGCACCGACGAGCTCGGGCGCGACGTGATGCTGCGCATCGTGCACGGTGCGCGCTATTCGCTGCTGATCGGCGGGCTCACCGCCGCGGGGGCCGTGCTGTTGGGCACGCTGCTGGGCATGTTTGCGGGCTTCTTTCGGCGCCTGGACGCGCCGCTGATGCGCGTGGTGGACGCGATGATGTCCTTCCCCGACATCCTGCTGGGCATCGCGCTGGTGTCCATCCTGGGCGCCTCGCTGTGGAACGTGATGCTGGCGCTGGTGATCGTCTACACGCCGCGCGTGGCACGCGTGGTGCGCGCCAGCACCCTGGTGCTGCGCGAGCTGCTGTTCGTGGACGCGGCGCGCGCCCTGGGCGTGCGCACGCCGCGCATCTTGCTCAAGCACATCCTGCCCAACCTGGTCTCGCCCATCCTGGTGCAGGTGACCTTCATCTTCGCCTACGCCATCCTGGCCGAGGCGGGCCTGTCCTTCCTGGGCGTGGGCGTGCCGCCCGACATTCCCACCTGGGGCACCATGATCGCGGGCAGCCTGGAGTCGGCCGACCGCGCGTTCTGGACCATCCTCTACCCGGGTCTGGCCATCGTGTTCACCGCCTTGTCGCTGCAGATGCTGGGCGATGGCGTGCGCGACCTGCTCGACCCCAAGCTCAAGAAGGCCGCATGAGCCTCTTTCACCGACCCACGCAAGCGCCCGCCCCTGGCGAGCGCGTTACGAAGGCACCCACCCCATGACCACCCCCACGGCTGCCCGGCTCGAAGTGCTAGGCCTGTCCACCTCGTTCGCCACCGACGCCGGCCGCATCCAGAGCGTGGCCGACGTGTCCTTTGCCATCCACCCGGGCCAGACGCTGGCGCTGGTCGGTGAATCGGGCTCGGGCAAATCCGTCACCAGCCTGTCGCTGATGGGCCTGCATGCCAAGACCTCGCAGGCGCGGGTCGACGGCCAGGCCTGGTTCACCCGGCGCGACGGCCGGCGCGTGGACCTGCTGGCCCTGCCCGAGGCCGAGCGCCGCGCGCTGCGCGGCAACGAGATCGCGATGATCTTCCAGGAGCCCATGACCAGCCTGAACCCGGTGCTCACCGTGGGCGAGCAGATCGCCGAATCGGTGCGCCTGCACCTGAAGCTCGACCGCAAGGCCGCCCTGGCCCATGCCCAGCGCATGCTGGAGCTGGTGGAGATACCGGCCGCGAAGCAGCGCGTGCACGAGTACCCGCACCAGCTCTCGGGCGGCATGCGCCAGCGCGTGATGATCGCGCTGGCCATGGCCTGCAACCCCACGTTGCTGATTGCCGACGAGCCCACCACCGCCCTGGACGTGACCATCCAGGCGCAGATCCTGGCGCTCATGGGCCGGCTGCAGAAGGAGACGGGCATGAGCATGCTGTTCGTGACCCACAACCTGGGCGTGGTGGCGCAGTACGCCGACGCCGTGGCCGTGATGTACGCGGGCCGCATCGTCGAGTCGGCCCCGGTGCACGATCTGTTCGCCCAGCCCGAGCACCCTTACACGCGCGGCCTGCTGGCCTGCCTGCCCGGCGTGGCCAGGCGCCATGCCACCGCCGTGGCCGGGCAGCGCCCCCATCTGGTGGCCATACCGGGCCAGGTGTCGAGCCCGCTCGCGCCGCCGCCGGGCTGCGCCTTCGCTCCGCGCTGCGAGCGCCGCATCGCGGCCTGCGATGCGCGCATGCCCGCCCTGTCCGACGGCAGCGGCACCGAGGCCGGGCGCCGCGTACGCTGCATCCGCGTGGGCGAGACCAGCGTGCAGGAGGTGGCCGCATGAACGCCGTTGCCATGGCGCCAGCTCCTGGCGACAACCTCATCGAGGTGCGCGGACTGCGCAAATACTTCGGCAGCGGCACGCACCCGGTGCGCGCGGTGGACGATGTGAGCTTTGCCATCCGGCGCGGCGAGACGCTGGGCCTGGTGGGCGAATCGGGCTCGGGCAAGAGCACCATCGGCCGCCTGCTGACCCGCCTGGTGGACCCGACGGCGGGCCAGATGCTCTACCACGGCGGGGAGGCCGGTGGGCAGGACCTGGCCGGCATGAGCCAGGGCCAGTTCCGCCCGCTGCGCTCCAAGATCCAGATCATCTTCCAGGACCCGTACGCGAGCCTGAACCCGCGCATGCGCATCCGCGAAGTGCTGGGCGAGGCGCTCGATACGCACGGGCAGGCGCGCGGCGCGGCACGCCTGCCGCGCATCCACGAGCTGCTGACCCAGGTGGGCCTCAGGCCCGAGCACGCGGACCGCTTTCCGCACGAGTTCTCGGGCGGGCAGCGCCAGCGCATCGGCATTGCGCGCGCGCTGGCCGTGCAGCCGAACTTCATCGTGGCGGACGAGCCGCTGTCGGCGCTGGACGTGTCGATCCAGGCCCAGGTGGTGAACCTGCTGGGCGATCTCAAGGAACAGCTGGGCCTGACCCTGCTGTTCATCTCGCACGACCTGGACGTGGTGGAGTACCTGTGCGACCGTGTGGTGGTGCTGTACCTGGGCCGGGTGATGGAGATCGCGCCCACCAGCGCGCTGTACGCCAACCCCGCCCATCCCTACACACGCGCGCTGCTCGCGGCCGCGCCCATCCCCGACCCGGCGCAGCGGCGTACCATTCCGCTGCTGCAGGGCGACCTGCCCAGCCCCGCCAACCCGCCTTCGGGCTGCGTGTTCCGCACACGCTGCCCGCACGCGGTGGCCGAATGCGCCAGCGCCGACATGGCCCTGCGCCCCGTGGGTGCCGAGCACTGGAAGGCCTGCTGGCGCGATGACATCTGACTGTGCAGCCTGGCTGCGCGCTCGCAACATGAAAAGACACCATGAGCACCACCCCTGACTTCACCCTGGACGCCACCTGCAAGAGCTATCCCCTCGCCGCAGCGCCCTGCCGCGCCAGCGAGATCGCTGCACGCGGCTGGAACCTGCTGGCCGATGACCTGGCCTTCCCGCTCGCGGTGCTGAGCCGCACGGCCCTGGCGCACAACCTGGCCTGGATGCAGGACTTTGCCGCGCGCAAGGGCATCGCCCTGGCGCCGCACGGCAAGACCACCATGTCACCCGAGCTGTTCGCGCAGCAGCTGGCCGCTGGCGCCTGGGGCCTGACCTTCGCCACGGCCTTCCAGGTCGCCACGGGCGTGGAGGCGGGCGCGCGCCGCATCATCATCGCCAACCAGGTGGTCTGCGATGCCGACCTCGATGCGCTCGACGCGCTGCTGGTGCGCCACCCGGACCTCACGGTCTGGTTCCTCGTGGACTCGCTGGCGCAGCTCGCGCTGGTGGAGGACTGGAAGCAGCGCCGTGGCAGCGCCCGCGTCTTCCACGTGCTGCTGGAGATGGGCATCCCCGGCCAGCGCACCGGCTGCCGCACGCTGGACGAGGCCCTGGCCCTGGCGCGCGCGCTGGCGGCGTCGCAGGCCGTGCAGTTCGACGGCATCGAATTCTATGAGGGCGGCGTGGCACGCTGCGACAGCGAGCACGATGCACGCGAGGTGACGGCCCTGGTGCGCCGCGTGCAGGAGGTGGCGCGCGCCTGCGATGGCGAGCACCTGTTTGCCCGCGAGCGCATCCTGCTCACGGCCGGCGGCTCGGCCGTGTTCGACCTGGTGGTGCCGCTGCTGCAGGCCCAGGGCCTGTCGCGGCCGGTGGAGGGGGTGCTGCGCTCGGGCTGCTACGTGACGCACGACCATGGCAACTACCGGCGCTTCCTCCAGAACGTGGAGCAGCGCGAAGGGCTCGACGCCTCGCTGCGCCCGGCCCTCACGGTCTGGGCCATGGTGCAGTCGGTGCCCGAGCCCGGCCTGGCCCTGCTGACCTGCGGGCGCCGCGACATCTCCTACGACCTGGAGATGCCCATCCCCGTGCAACTGGCGCGGCGCGGTGAGCGCACGGCCGTGGATGCGCCTGCGGGCTGGAGCGTGAGCGCACTCAACGACCAGCATGCCTACCTGCGTTTCGACGCTGCCGCGGGCGACGCCGGCACGCCGCGTGTGGGCGACCGCGTTGCACTGGGCATTTCGCACCCCTGCACCACCTTCGACAAGTGGCGCTGGATGCCGCTGGTGGAAGACGATGGCGCCGTGACCGGTGCCATCCACACGCGCTTCTGATGCGGAGCCGCGCATGAACACCAGCAGCCTGCCCACCTCCCTGCCCCCCAGCCCGGCGCCCGGGCTGCTGCAGCAGCTGCGCGAGCGCCAGGACAGCCTGCCCGAGGCCCAGCGCAGCGTGGTGCGCGCCGTGCTCGAAGACCCACGCGCCGCCGTGGCGGCCACGGTGGAGCAGCTGGCGCAGCAGGCAGGGGTGTCCATGCCCACCATCGTTCGCACCTGCCGCAGCTTCGGCTACGACTCGGTGCGCGAGTTCATGCTGGCGCTGGCGCAGGACCTGGCGGTCTCGGGCTCCTACCTGCACCGCAGCGTGCTGGCCGAGGACACCGCGCAGGACGTCTCGAGCAAGATCATCCATGCCGCCGTCTCCTCGCTGACCGAGCTGGGCCGGCGCATCGATGTGGACGTGATCGACCAGGTGGCGGCCAAGCTGGCGAAGGCGCGACGCATCGACTGCTATTCGGTCGGCGCGGCCTCGACCTTCACGGCCAGCGAGCTGCAGAGCCGATTGTTCCGCCTGGGCCTCACGGCCAACGCGATCTTTGACGCGCACCAGCAACTGGTGTCGGCCAGCACGCTGGGCCCCGAGGGCGTGGCCTTCGTGGTCTCGCATGTGGGGCGCATGCCCTACACGGTGGAGGCGGCCAAGTTCGCGCGCTCGCAGGGCGCCACCGTGGTGGCCCTGACCCAGCCGGGCACGCCGCTGGCCGAAACCGCCGATCTGGTGCTGGCCGTCTCGGTGCCCCAGGACGCAGTGATGCGCGTGGGCACCGAGGCCTACCTGGCCCACCTGGTGGTGATCGAGATCCTCATGGTGCGCCTGGCGCAGCAGCTGGGGCCGGTCGCCACGCGCGGGCTGCAGCAGTTCAAGCAGCTTTTGCACAAACACGGGTTCGACAGCGCCGAATACTCCGGCGCCATGGACCACGGCCCGGGCATGCACAAGCCGGGCCAGAAAGACCATTGATGGCAGCGACGCAAGCGACTCTTCTGAAGAACGGAACCCTCATCGACGGCACCGACCGCCCCGGGTGGGTGGGCGACCTGCTGCTGGCAGGCGAGCGCATCGTGGCGCTGGCCGCCCCAGGCGGCATCGACCGCAGCCTGTTCGACGGCATGGTGCTGGAGACCGTGGACTGCACGGACCGCGTGATCGCCCCCGGCTTCATCGATGTGCACACCCACGACGATGCCGCAGCCATCGACGCGCCCGACATGTTGCCCAAGCTCTCGCAGGGCGTGACCACGGTGATCGTGGGCAACTGCGGCATCTCGCTGGCACCCATGGTGACCGACACGCCTGCGGCGCCGCTGTCGCTGCTGGGCACGCGCCAGTTCCGCCATGCCGGCATGGCCGATTACGCACGCGCCGTGGACGCGGCCCAGCCCGGCGTGAACGTGGCGGCGCTGCTGGGCCACACCGCCCTGCGCATGCGCCACCTGGGCGACCTGGGGCAGGCCGCCTCGGCCAGCGAGCGCGCCGCCATGGCCGCCGACATGCAGGAGGCCATGGACGCAGGCGCGCTGGGCCTGTCGTCGGGCGTGTTCTACAAGGAGGCCTATGCGGCCGACCTCACGGAGCTGACGGAGCTGGCCAGCGTGGCCGCGCGCAATGGCGGCGTCTATGCCACCCACATCCGCGACGAGCTGGCCGGCATCCTGCCCGCGCTGCAGGAAGCGGCCCAGACAGCGCGCCAGGCCGGGCTGCCGCTGGTGCTCTCGCACCACAAGTGCGCCGGGGCCTCGAACTGGGGCCGCACGCGCGAAACCCTGCCGCTGATCGAGTCGCTGGCCCAGGGCCAGCCCATCAGCCTGGACGTGTACCCCTACACCGCAGGTTCCACGGTGCTGCGCACCGACCTGGTGGATGGTGTGATCGACATCCTCATCACCGGCAGCCAGCCCCACCCGGAGATGGTGGGCCGCTACCTCAAGGACATCGCGCGCGAATGGGGCATGACCGAGCAGGCGGCCTGTGACCGGCTGCAGCCCGGCGGGGCCTGCTACTTCCAGATGCGCGAGGACGATGTGGAGCGCGTGATTGCACACCCGCTGGCCATGATCGGATCGGACGGGCTGCCGCACGACGAGCGCCCGCACCCCCGGCTGTGGGGCGCCTTCCCGCGCGTGCTGGCCTGCTACTGGCGCGAGAAGGGCCTGCTGCGGCTGGAGGAAGCCATCCACAAGATGACGGGCCTGTCGGCACAGCGCTTTCGCATCGGCGAGCGGGGCCGCCTGGCCCCGGGCCTCATGGCCGATGTGGTGGTATTCGACCCGGCGCGCGTGCGCGATACCGCAAGCTACGAACAGCCCGTGCAGTTCAGCGAAGGGATCGAGCGCGTGTGGGTGAACGGGGTGCTGAGCTACACCGCCGATGGCCGCGCCACCGGGGCGCGGGCCGGGCGCTTCATCCGCCGGCAGGCCACCCTGCCCGCCTGAAGTAGAACACCCCCTGAGGCGCTTCGCGCCTTCCCCCTCTCTCTCCTCGCTGCGCGAGTCGGGAGGGGGACGCCCCCAGTGCACGCAAGCGAAGCGCCGCATCTGCGGCTTGGCGGCCCTTGCGCGGGGGCGTTGGCGTGGGCCGCGCCAGTTTCACGCGTCGCGGGTGGTGCGCAGTGCAATGCACCGCTGATACGGACTAGCCCAAAGCGGGCTTTGCAGCCATTGCAAAGCCACTTCCTGCCGGGCGCCGTGTCCGGAAACCGGGCCGAAAACTACAGTGGAGGCACCTACCAAGGCAATCACTGACAAGGAGTTTTCCATGCCCATCATCAACGTCAAAGTCTCGGCCGAACGCTCGGCCGCCCTGTCGCAGCGCATCTCGGACACACTGCTCGATCTGACCACCCGCATCCTGGGCAAGAACCCCAAGATCACGGCCGTGACCGTGTCCTATGTGCACCCCGAGGACTGGATCGTGGGCGGCAGCAGCCTGGCCGCTCAAGGCAAGCGCAGCGTCTACCTCGATATCAAGGTCGTGGACGAGACCAACACCAAGGCCGAGAAGGCGCGCTACATCGCCGAGGTGTTCGCGGCGTTCCAGGGCCTGTTGGGCGAGCTGCACGAGGAAAGCTACATCTATGTGCAGGACGTGCGCGCCACGGCCTATGGCTATGGCGGCAAGACCCAGGAATTCCGGCACCAGCATCCCCAGTGAGACTGCCGGCGCCCAAGACAAAAAAGCCCACTCAAAAGTGGGCTTTTTGCAATATTGGTTGCGCGAGGAGGATTTGAACCTCCGACCTTTGGGTTATGAGCCCAACGAGCTACCAGACTGCTCCATCGCGCGGCAAGATTGAATTATATACCTTATTCAGCGGCTGCAGCCGAAGAATTTTCAGTTTTTTCTTCAGCACGGTCGACCAATTCAACCAGTGCCATGGGCGCGTTGTCGCCAACACGGAAGCCCATCTTCAGGATACGGGTGTAGCCACCGGGACGCGCATTGAAGCGGGGGCCCAGGTCGTTGAACAGCTTGGTCACGCTGTCGCGGTCGCGCAGGCGGTTGAAGGCCAGGCGGCGGTTGGCGACGGTGTCGACCTTGGCCAGGGTGATCATGGGCTCGACCACGCGGCGCAGTTCCTTGGCCTTGGGGACGGTGGTCTTGATGGCCTCGTGCTCGATGAGCGAGTTCATCATGTTCTGCAGCATCGCGAGGCGGTGCGAGCTGGTGCGGTTGAGTTTGCGGAGGCCGTGTCCGTGGCGCATGGTGCTTTCCTTCTACTGTCTGTGTAATTAAATCGGCCAGCCGTGTCAGGTACTGTCCGAGGCACTGTTCCTTGCGCAGAAATGAATCCTGCTTCAGGAACGAAAAGTCCCCCTCGCGGGGGACCCAAAACCGGGCTCCCCGTTTTCCGGGGAACTCGGGATTATAACGTTTGTTTAACGCTTGTCCAGGCCTGCTGGTGGCCAGTTCTCGAGCTTCATGCCCAGCGTGAGGCCACGCGAGGCGAGCACTTCCTTGATTTCGTTGAGCGACTTGCGGCCCAGGTTAGGCGTCTTGAGCAGCTCGTTCTCGGTGCGCTGGATCAGGTCACCGATGTAGTAGATGTTCTCGGCCTTCAGGCAGTTGGCGGAGCGCACGGTCAGTTCCAGCTCGTCCACTGGGCGCAGCAGGATAGGATCGAACGTGGCATTGCCGCGTGGGCCTGCGGGTGCGTCGAACGCAGCCAGCTCGCCACCTTCCAGCTGTGCGAACACGGCCAGCTGCTCCACCAGGATCTTGGCCGATGCGCGCACGGCGTCTTCGGCCGTGATGGCGCCATTGGTCTCGATCTCGACGACCAGCTTGTCCAGGTCGGTGCGCTGTTCCACACGGGCGCTTTCCACGGTGTAGCTCACGCGCTTCACGGGGGAGAACGATGCGTCCAGCACGATGCGGCCGATCGACTTGGTCGATTCGTCGGCATAGCGGCGCAGGTTGCCCGGCACGTAGCCACGGCCCTTTTCCACCTTGATCTGCATGTCCAGCTTGCCGCCTTGCGACAGCGTGGCGATCACGTGGTCGGGGTTGACGATCTCGACGTCGTGGGGCGTCTGGATGTCGCGCGCGGTCACCACGCCTTCACCATCCTTGCGCAGGCTCAGCGTGACTTCGTCACGGTTGTGCAGCTTGAACACCACGCCCTTGAGGTTCAGAAGAATGTTGACCACATCTTCCTGGACACCGTCGATGGACGAGTACTCGTGCAGAACGCCTGCAATGGTGACTTCCGTCGCTGCGTAACCCACCATGGACGAGAGCAGGACGCGCCGAATGGCGTTGCCCAGCGTGTGGCCGTAACCACGCTCGAACGGCTCCAGCGCGACCTTGGCACGGTTGTGGCCAAGCTGCTCGACATTGATCGCCTTGGGTTTCAGCAAATTGGTTTGCATTCAGACTTCCTCTCAATACCCCCAGCTCGTTACACCGGTAAGGCTGGTGAAGCGCCTAAACCGCGATGCCTCGCGGTTCAGGTACGGTTTTTTCGAAATGTGATTCGAACTAGCGATTAGCGCGAGTACAACTCAACGATCAGCGATTCGTTGATGTCGGCACCGAACTCGTCGCGGTCAGGCACCTTCTTGAACACGCCTTCTGCCTTGTCGGCATTGACGTCCACCCAGGCAGGCATGCCGACTTGGGCTGCCAGTTGCAGGGCTTCGACGATGCGGTTCTGCTTCTTGGACTTTTCGCGCACGGCCACGACATCGCCGACCTTGACCAGGTACGAGGGGATGTTGACCGATTGGCCGTTCACGGTGATGGCGCGGTGCGACACCAGCTGGCGGGCTTCTGCACGCGTGGAGCCGAAGCCCATGCGGTACACGACGTTGTCCAGGCGCGATTCCAGCAGGAACAGCAGGTTGGCGCCAGTGTTGCCCTTGCGGCCGTCAGCGGCTTCGAAGTAGCGGCGGAACTGCTTTTCCAGGATGCCGTACATGCGCTTGACCTTCTGCTTTTCGCGCAACTGCAGGCCGTAGTCGGAGGTACGGGCACCGGAGGTGCGGCCGTGCTGACCGGGCTTGGAGTCGAACTTGCACTTGTCCGCAATGGAGCGACGGGCGCTCTTGAGGAACAGGTCGGTGCCTTCACGGCGGGAGAGTTTGGCCTTGGGGCCGAGGTAACGTGCCACTTGAACTTCCTTTATGTCATCTACCGCAAACCAGTGCGGGAGCCGCCTGTGTCGCTCTCGCGTACGCAGGCGGCGGTGGGCTTGTGAAAATTAGATACGACGGCGCTTTTGAGGGCGGCAGCCGTTGTGCGGGACGGGCGTCACGTCGGAGATCGACGTGATGCGGATGCCCAGGGCACCCAGTGCACGCACCGAGGATTCGCGACCAGGACCTGGGCCCTTGATCTCGACGTCCAGGTTCTTGATGCCTTGGTCGATGGCGGCGCGGCCAGCCACTTCCGAAGCCACCTGGGCTGCGAAAGGCGTGGACTTGCGCGAGCCCTTGAAGCCTTGGCCACCCGACGAGGCCCACGACAGGGCATTGCCCTGGCGGTCCGTGATCGTGATGATCGTGTTGTTGAACGAAGCATGCACGTGGGCAATGCCGTCCGACACGTTCTTGCGAACCTTCTTGCGAACGCGCTGTGCTGCGTTATTGGCTGGAGACTTGGCCATATTGATCTTTCAATCTCTTTATTTCTTCAGTGCAGCAGCACCCTTGCGCGGGCCCTTGCGGGTGCGTGCATTGGTACGGGTACGCTGACCACGCATCGGCAGACCACGACGATGGCGGAAACCACGGTAGCAGCCAATGTCCATCAAGCGCTTGATGTTCATGGTGGTTTCGCGGCGCAGGTCACCTTCGATGGTGAATTGCTCGATCTGCTCGCGAATCTTTTCCAGGTCGCTGTCCGTCAGATCCTTGATCTTCTTGGAGTAAGCGATGCCGGTGGCTTCGCAAATCTTGCGAGCGCGTGTGCGACCGATCCCATAAATGGAGGTCAAACCGATTTCCGCATGCTTGTGGGGCGGAATGTTGATGCCAGCGATACGTGCCATATGCGTCCTCTAATACTTTCCAATCAACCCTGGCGCTGCTTGTGACGCAGATCCGTGCAGATCACGCGCACCACACCCTTGCGGCGGATGATCTTGCAGTTGCGGCAGATTTTTTTGACCGAAGCCGAAACTCTCATTGCAATTCTCCTAAAACTTTTCCATCCGTCCCGGCCTGTCTTGCACGGAACACAATCTTTGTGCCCGCTACAAAATCGTGGGGCGCCAACCAACTCAAACCTTGCTTCCAGAGCCCAGGCGCATTGTGCACCCGGACCCTGTCGAACCCATCAACCGCCCTGATTGCCCTTGAAGTTGGCTTTCTTGAGCAGCGATTCGTACTGTTGCGACATCATGTAGTTCTGCACCTGGGCCATGAAGTCCATGGTGACCACCACAATGATCAACAGCGAAGTTCCACCAAAGTAAAACGGTACGTTGTACTTCAGGATCAAGAACTCGGGCAGCAGGCAGACGAAGGTGATGTAGATCGCCCCCGCCAGTGTCAGTCGCACAAGAATCTTGTCGATATAGCGGGCCGTCTGTTCACCAGGACGGATCCCGGGAATGAACGCACCGCTCTTCTTCAGGTTGTCTGCCGTCTCACGGCTGTTGAAGACCAGCGCCGTGTAGAAGAAGCAGAAGAAGATGATCGCAGCAGCATAGAACATCACATACACCGGCTGACCAGGCGTCAGGGCCGCAGAGATGTCGCGCAACCAGCGCATCGACTCCCCGGCACTGAACCAGTTCACCACGGTGGCTGGCAGCAGGATGATGGACGAAGCGAAGATGGGAGGAATCACACCTGCCATGTTCAGCTTCAAGGGCAGGTGGGACGATTGACCACCATAGACCTTGTTACCCACCTGCCGGCGCGCATAGTTCACGAGGATCTTGCGCTGGCCACGTTCCACATACACCACGAAGTAGGTCACCGCAGCAACCACCAGCACGATGAAGATGGCGGCGAGGATGCTCATCGCACCCGTGCGCACCAGCTCCAGCAGGCCACCGATGGAGCTTGGCAGGCCGGCCGCGATACCTGCAAAAATCAGGATCGAGATGCCGTTGCCAAGACCACGTTCAGTGATCTGCTCGCCGAGCCACATCAGGAACATGGTGCCGGCCGTGAGGCTGACCATGGCCGTGATGCGGAAACCCATGCCGGGGCTGAGCACCAGGCCGGCCGAGCTTTCCAGTGCCACGGCGATGCCGAGCGACTGGAAGATGGCCAGGCCCAGCGTGCCGTAGCGCGTGTACTGGGTGATCTTCCGGCGGCCGGCTTCGCCTTCCTTCTTGAGCTGCTCAAATGTCGGGACCACGTAGGTCATCAGCTGCATGATGATCGATGCCGAGATGTACGGCATGATCCCCAGTGCAAAGACGGTGAAGCGCGAGAGCGCACCACCCGAGAACATGTTGAACAGGTTCAGGATGCCGCCTTGCTGGCCGCTGAACAGCTGCTGCAACTGGGCTGGGTCGATGCCGGGCACGGGGATATGCGCCCCGATGCGGTAAACGACCAGCGCGAGCAACAGAAAAACCAGGCGGCGACGCAGGTCGCCGAACTTGCCGGTCTTTGCAATTTGAGCTGCGCTAGTAGCCACAGGTACCTTCTTTCAGAACCAAAATCAGGCCAGGCTGCCGCCGGCAGCTTCGATAGCTGCCTTGGCACCCGCAGTAGCGCCCACGCCCGTCAGCTTGACAGCCTTGGACAGAGCACCGCTCTTGATGACCTTCACCACCTTGGCCAGCTCGCCGATCAGGCCGGCTTGCTTCAGAGCAAGCATGTCCACTTCAGCCAGGCCCAGCTTGTCCAGGTCGGACAGCGTGACTTCGGCGTTGAACTTGAGCGACTGCGACTTGAAGCCACGCTTGGGCAGACGGCGTTGCAGAGGCATTTGACCGCCTTCGAAACCCACCTTGTGGTAGCCACCCGAGCGGGACTTCTGGCCCTTGTGACCACGGCCAGCGGTCTTGCCCAGGCCGGAGCCGATACCACGGCCTACGCGGCGCTTGGCATGCTTGGCGCCGTCTGCGGGCTTGATGCTATTGAGTTCCATGATCTATCTCTCAGACGATTTTGACCAGGTAGCTGATCTTGTTAATCATGCCGCGCACTTCGGGCGAGTCCTTCAACTCGCTGACGCTGTTCAGCTTGCGCAGACCCAGGCCACGGACGGTGGCGCGGTGCGATTCCTTGGTGCCGATAGGGCTGCGCACCAGTTGAATCTTGACGGTTTGTTGCGTAGTCATTACAGCTCCAATCAGGCGAAGATGTCTTCGACCGTTTTGCCGCGCTTGGCTGCCACTTGTGCGGGCGTGGTGGAGTTCACCAGCGCGTCGAACGTGGCGCGGACCATGTTGTAGGGGTTGGACGAACCATGGCTCTTGGCCACGATGTCGGTCACACCCAGCACTTCGAAGACGGCGCGCATCGGGCCGCCGGCGATGATACCGGTACCCTTGGGGGCGGGAGCCATCATCACGACGGCAGCGCCGTGGTGACCCGTCACGTTGTGGTGGATCGTGCCGTTCTTGAGCGACACCTTCACCATGTTGCGGCGGGCTTCTTCCATTGCCTTTTGCACGGCAGCAGGCACTTCCTTGGACTTGCCCTTGCCCATGCCCACGCGGCCATCACCGTCGCCGACCACAGTCAGTGCAGCGAAGCCGAGGATACGGCCGCCCTTCACGACTTTGGTCACGCGGTTGACCGCGATCATTTTTTCGCGCAGACCGTCGTCACGACCTTCGTCTTGCACCTTGGGTTGAAATTTAGCCATTTTGTATTCCGTTCCGCTTAGAACTGCAGACCCGCTTCGCGGGCTGCATCGGCCAGGGCCTTGACGCGACCGTGGTAGGCAAAGCCCGAGCGGTCGAACGCAACCTTCTCGACACCGGCTGCCTTCGCCTTTTCAGCGATGCGCTTGCCGATGGCCGTGGCAGCGGCGGCATTGCCACCCTTGCCAGAGCCGCCGAGTTCCTTGCGGACGTCGGCTTCTGCGGTGGAGGCACTTGCCAGCACCTTGCTGCCGTCGCCGGAGATGACGCTGGCGTAGATGTGGAGGTTCGTACGGTTCACGGTCAGACGGGCAACGCCTTGCTGGGCAATGCGGATGCGGGTCTGGCGTGCACGACGAAGACGCTGCTCTTTCTTGGTCAACATGCTGCAGCTCCTTACTTCTTCTTGGTCTCTTTGATCGTGATCTTCTCGTCCGCATAGCGGATGCCCTTGCCCTTGTAGGGCTCGGGTGGACGAACAGCACGGATCTCAGCGGCAATTTGGCCAACACGTTGGCGGTCGGCACCCTTGATCACCACTTCCGTGGGCGTGGGGGTGGCCACCGTGATGCCAGCAGGCATCTCGATGTTGACGGGGTGCGAATAACCGACAGCCAGGTTGAGCTTGGCGCCGGATGCGGCGGCCTTGTAGCCCACGCCGATCAGCGTCAGCTTCTTCTCGAAGCCCTTGCTCACGCCCACAACCATGTTGTTGACGAGTTGGCGGATCGTGCCGCTCATGGCATTGGCTTCGCGGGAGTCGTTGACGGGCTCGAAGCTGAGCTTGCCGTCCTTGTTCGACACCTTCACCAGCACGTTCTGCGCCAGCGACAGGGAACCACCAGAACCCTTGACGGAGATCTGGTCATCTTTGATCGACACATCCACGCCAGCGGGGATGGTCACGGGCATTTTTCCTACTCGGGACATTTCAGTTTTCTCCTCAATGCCGCGGGTTAGGCCACGTAGCACAGCACTTCGCCACCGACACCGGTTGCGCGCGCCTTGCGGTCGGTCATCACGCCCTTGGGCGTCGTGACGATTGCCACACCCAGACCGTTCATGACTTGTGGAATGGAATCATGGCCCTTGTACACACGCAGGCCGGGGCGGCTGACGCGCTCGATGCGCTCGATCACCGGACGACCAGCGTAATACTTCAGGGCGATTTCGAGTTCGGACTTACCGGATTCGGTCTTGACCTGGAATCCGTCGATATAACCCTCGTCCTTCAGCACCTGGGCGATGGCAACCTTCACCTTGGAAGAAGGCACCAGCACCGTGGCCTTGGAGACCATCTGTGCATTGCGGATGCGGGTCAGCAAGTCAGCGATAGGATCACTCATGCTCATGTTGTAATTCTCCTGCCTGCTTACCAGCTGGCCTTGGTGACACCGGGGATGTCGCCTGCAAAAGCCAGTTCACGGATCTTGGCGCGGGCCAGACCGAATTGACGGAAGGTACCGCGTGGGCGACCGGTGATTTCGCAACGGTTGCGCTGGCGCGTGGGGTTCGCGTTGCGGGGGAGCTTCTGCAGACCCAGGCGGGCTGCATCACGCTCTTCGTCGCTGCGCTTGGCGTCACCGGCGATCGCCTTCAGTTCCGCATACTTCGTTGCGTACTTGGCGGCCAGTTTTTCGCGCTTCAGTTCGCGCTGGATCAAAGCTACTTTAGCCATACCCTGCCTCAGTTCTTGAACGGGAAACGGAAACCGGCGAGAAGCGCCTTGGCTTCTTCATCGGACTTGGCCGTCGTGGTGATGCTGATGTTGAGACCGCGCAGTGCGTCGACCTTGTCGTACTCGATCTCAGGGAAAATGATCTGTTCCTTGACACCGATGTTGTAGTTGCCACGGCCGTCGAAGGCGCGGCCAGAGATACCACGGAAGTCACGCACGCGGGGCAGAGCCACGGTCACGAAACGGTCCAGGAACTCATACATCTGCACGCCGCGCAGCGTGACCATGCAACCGATGGCCTGGCCTTCGCGGATCTTGAAACCGGCGATAGCCTTCTTGGCCTTGGTCACCACGGGCTTCTGACCAGCGATCTTGGTCAGGTCAGCCACGGCGTTGTCCATCACCTTCTTGTCCGACACGGCTTCGCTCACACCCATGTTGAGCGTGATCTTGGTCAGACGGGGAACCTGCATGGGCGAGGTGTAGCCGAACTGCTTGGTCAGTTCGGGAGCGATCTTGTCGCGGTAGATTTCTTGGAGTCGTGCCATGTTTACCCCTTAGGCCGCCTTGATTTCGGCGCCGCTGGACTTGAACACGCGAACGCGCGTGCCGTCAGCCTGCACCTTGATGCCCACGCGGTCAGCCTTGCCGGTGGCCGCATTGAAGATGGCAACATTGGACTGGTGGATAGGCATGGCCTTTTCCACGATGCCGCCCGTCGTACCCTTCATGGGGTTCGGCTTGGCGTGCTTCTTGACCAGGTTGATGCCGTCGATGACGAGGTGGGAGTCATCCTTGCGCAGCGAAACGGTGCCGCGCTTGCCCTTGTCGCGCCCGGTCAGCACGATGACTTCGTCGCCCTTGCGAATCTTGTTCATGGCGAGTCCTTAGAGAACTTCAGGAGCCAGGGACACGATCTTCATGAACTTCTCGGTACGCAGTTCACGCGTCACGGGTCCAAAGATGCGGGTGCCGATAGGCTCCAACTTTGCATTCAGCAACACTGCAGCGTTGCCATCGAATTTGACGAGCGAGCCGTCGCCGCGGCGAATGCCCTTCGCCGTACGCACCACCACTGCGCTGTAGACCTCGCCCTTTTTGACGCGGCCGCGCGGAGCAGCTTCTTTGATGCTCACTTTGATGATGTCGCCAACGCTTGCATAGCGACGCTTCGAGCCACCCAGCACCTTGATGCAAAGGACGGACTTGGCGCCGGTATTGTCGGCAACCTCTAACCGAGATTCTGTCTGGATCATTTCAATATTCCCAACTTGCACCAGAAGACCAGGGCCCCAGAGAACTTCTCAAGGGCTGCCAATCAGCCAGTCAGTCTTGGGCCCGTCGTCCGCACCGCAAACCATTTGCAGCACTTCCCGCTGGGCAGAAACTTCACGCAGGAAACGCGAAGCCCTCGATTATTGCAAAGGGGAAACCCGAAGTCAAGTGCCTATCACATCGGCGCGTGCAGATACTGCTCGGCGAGTGACAAAAATGCATCCAGTTGCGGATCGGTGCCCAGTTCCTCCTGCAGGAGGGCAGCGACCCGGGGAGCGCAGGCGATGGCCTGGCGGGCGTCCAGGAACAGCATGCGCGAGCGGCGTGCCAGCACATCTTCGACCGTGCAGGCGTATTCATGGCGTGCGGCAAAACGCACCATGGCCTCGCTCAGGCCGCCTCCCAGTTCCACACCGCCCCCTGGCAGCGCCTGCACGGCGCCCGCCTCGGCCCCGTAGGAGTGCAGGCCCTGGGCGTCGCTGATGCGGTGGCGCACGGGCTCGCCAGGTGTGCCCACCAGGGGCAGCTGGTTGGTGACTCCGGCGGCCTTTTCCGGCAGCAGGCCCACGGTGAAGCATTTTTGCAACACATCCTCGGCCATGGCCCGGTAGGTGGTCCATTTGCCACCAGTCACCGTCACCAGGCCGCTCTTGCTGGCCAGCACGGTGTGCTCGCGGCTGATCTTCTTGGTGTTGTCGCCATCGTCGTCCTGCGGCTTGACCAGGGGGCGCAGGCCCACCCAGATGCTGCGGATGTCCGCCGCCTTGGGCGCGCGGGTGAGGTAGCGGGCGGCCTCGTCAAGGATGAAGGCCACCTCTTCCTTGAAGGCCTGGGGCTCGCGCACCACGTCCTGGCGCGGGCTGTCCGTGGTCCCCAGGATCAGCTTGCCCAGCCAGGGCACGGCAAACAGCACCCGGCCATCGGCCGTCTTGGGCACCATGAGGGCATGGTCGGAGGGCAGGAATTCGCGGTCCACCACGATGTGCACCCCCTGGCTGGGCGCCACGATGGGTTTGACCGGGCGGCCGATGGCCTCGCCATCCATCTGGCGCAGGGCATCGACCCAAACGCCTGTGGCATTGACCACGGCCTTGGCGCGCACCGTGAACTGGCGGCCGCTGGCGCTGTCTTCACAGACGAAGCCGGCCACCTTGCCGTTTTCATGGACCAGCGAGGTCGCGGGGCAGTAGTTGACCAGCAGCGCGCCCCTGGCAGCGGCCGTGCGGGCCAGCGCCAAGGCCAGGCGGGCGTCGTCGAACTGGCCGTCCCAGTATTTCACGCCGCCCTTGAGCCCGTCCTGGCGGGCATTGGGCAGGCACTGCAGGGTCTTGGCACGGCCCAGGAACTGGGTGGCCCCCAGGCCCGCCTTGCCGGCCAGGGCGTCGTACATCTTCAGGCCCATGCCGTAGAACGGCGTCTCCCAGACCTTGTAGGAGGGCATCACAAAGGCCAGGGGCTGGGCCAGGTGGGGGGCGTTGTTGAGCAGCGTGGTGCGCTCGTGCAGGGCCTCGCGCACCAGCGCGATGTTGCCCTGGGCCAGGTAGCGCACCCCCCCGTGCACCAGTTTGGTGGCACGCGAGGAGGTTCCCTTGGCGAAATCGTGCGAATCGACCAGCACCACGCTGAAGCCCCGGGCCGCCGCATCGAGCGCCACGCCCAGGCCCGTCGCACCGCCTCCGATCACGGCCAGATCGTACTGGCGGGGTTCGGCAAGGCGGTCGAGGAGGTCGGAGCGCCGCGTGGGCAGGGGGGAAGAAACGTGGGTCATAGGTAGCGATTGTCCACAGGCACGGGGTTGAGCCCAGGGTTAACCCTTAAATTCTTGACACCTGCGGAGCGGGATTGGCCTTGTGGACCGCCCGCCGCCGCAGGTTCGGGGGAGAGAAACGGAGGCCGGCACCCTCCCCTCATCTATCTATATATAGAGAGAGAGGGGGCCGGCCTCCCCAGGCCGGCGGCCGCTCAGCGCGCCTTGCCGTCCTTCCAGGCCTGCAGCAGCTTGTCGTAGGCAATGGTTTCGCCCTTGGGCTTCTCATTGGCCAGCTTGGCCCAGGGGGCCTGCTTGTCGCTCAGCCACTTGGTGGGCGCGCTCTTGGGGTTGAGCTTGGGCGCGCACTTGGCCATGCCGGCGCGCTCCAGGCGGGCCATCACCTGGTCCATCTCGTCGGCGAGGGTGTCCATGGCGCCCTGGGGCGTCTTCTCACCCGTGACCGCCTGGGCCACGTTCTTCCACCACAGCTGGGCCAGCTTGGGGTAGTCGGGCACGTTGGTGCCGGTGGGCGACCAGGCCACGCGGGCGGGGCTGCGGTAGAACTCCACCAGGCCGCCGAGCTTGGGCGCAGCGTCCGTCATGGCCTTGGACTGGATGTCGCTTTCGCGGATCGGGGTCAGGCCCACCAGGGTCTTCTTGAGCGAGGTGGTCTTGGCCGTCACGAACTGGGCGTACAGCCAGGCCGCTGCCGTCTTGTTGGCATCGTGGTCCTTGAAGAAGGTCCAGGAGCCCACGTCCTGGTAGCCGTTCTGCATGCCCTGCTTCCAGTAGGGACCGTTCGGGCCGGGGGCCATGCGCCACTTGGGCGTGCCGTCGGCGTTCACCACGGGCAGGCCGGGCTTGGTCATGTCGGCCGTGAAGGCGGTGTACCAGAAGATCTGCTGCGCGATCTGGCCCTGGGCAGGCACGGGGCCGGCTTCGCCGAAGGTCATGCCCGTGGCTTCCTTGGGCGCGTACTTCTTCATCCAGTCCACGTACTTGGTCAGCGCATAGACGGCGGCAGGCGAGTTGGTCGCACCGCCACGGGCCACCGAGGCGCCCACGGGCGTGCACTTGTCATCGGCCACGCGGATGCCCCATTCGTCGATCGGCAGGCCGTTGGGCGCGCCGATGTCGGCGGTGCCGGCCATGGACAGCCAGGCATCGGTGAAGCGCCAGCCCAGCGAGGGGTCCTTCTTGCCGTAGTCCATGTGGCCATAGATCGGCTTGCCGTCGATGTTCTTCACATCGTTGGTGAAGAACTCGGCGATGTCCTCATAGGCGCTCCAGTTCAGCGGCACGCCCAGGTCGTAGCCGTACTTGGCCTTGAACTTGTCCTTGATGTCCTTGCGGTCGAACAGGTCGGCGCGGAACCAGTACAGGTTGGCGAACTGCTGATCGGGCAACTGGTAGAGCTTGCCATCGGGCGCCGTGGTGAACTTGGTGCCGATGAAGTCCTTGAGGTCCAGGCCCGGGTTGGTGTATTCCTTGCCCGCGCCGCCCATGTAGTCGGTCAGGCTCATGACCTTGCCATAGCGGTAGTGGGTACCGATCAGGTCCGAGTCCGAGATCCAGCCGTCATAGATCGACTTGCCCGACTGCATGGAGGTCTGCAGCTTTTCGACCACATCGCCTTCCTGGATCAGGTCGTGCTTGACCTTGATGCCCGTGATTTCCTCGAAGGCCTTGGCCAGGGTCTTGGATTCGTATTCGTGGGTGGTGATGGTCTCGGAGACCACGGAGATCTCCTTGACGCCCTTGCCCTGGAGCTTCTTGGCAGCGTCGATGAACCACTTCATCTCGGCCATCTGCTGGTCCTTGCTCAGCGTGGAGGGCTGGAACTCGCTGTCGATCCACTTCTTGGCCTCGGCCTCGCCGGCCATGGCCGACTGCCCGGCCAGAACCGCTACCGCCAATGCCAGCGCTGTATACCGCGTCTTCATAGTGCCTGTCTCCTCATAGTCACTCCCCTTTGGATGCACATGGGTCGCCCGGCTCCGGGGAAGGGTTGAGCCGTGCAACGGGAACTGTGGGATGCGCGCGCGTCAGCCTTTGCGCATGATCAGGGCGAGCAGCAGCATGGACAGCACAAAGCTGTACCAGACCGACGGGTCCGCACCCAGCTCGAACCACTGCGCGAGCTTGCCGCTCACCCCCACGAAGATCAGGTTCACGTAGGCCGCCGTCAGCAGCCCGATGAACAGGCGGTCGCCGCGCGTGGTCTCCAGGGGCAGGAAACCCTTGCGCAGGGTGGTGGGGGACTTCGCCTCCCACACCGCCATGCCCACCAGCATCAGCACGATGCACGTGAAGAACACTGCCACGGGCAGGGTCCAGGCCATCCACTCGAACATGTCGATCTCTCCTTACACCCGGCCCATCGCGAAACCCTTCGCGATGTAGTGCCGCACAAACCAGATCACGATGGCGCCCGGCACGATGGTGAGCACGCCGGCCGCAGCCAGCGTGGCCCAGTCCATGCCCGAGGCACTCACGGTGCGCGTCATGGTGGCCACGATGGGCTTGGCGTTCACGCTGGTCAGCGTGCGCGCCAGCAGCAGTTCCACCCAGCTGAACATGAAGCAGAAAAACGCTGCCACGCCCACGCCGGCCTTGATGAGCGGCAGGAAGATGGTCACGAAGAAGCGCGGGAAGCTGTAACCATCGATGTAGGCCGTCTCGTCGATCTCGCGCGGGATGCCGCTCATGAAACCTTCCAGGATCCACACCGCCAGCGGCACGTTGAACAACAGGTGCGCCAGCGCCACGGCGATGTGCGTGTCCATCAGGCCCACGGTGGTGTACAGCTGGAAGAAGGGCAGCAGGAACACCGCCGGCGGCGTCATGCGGTTGGTCAGCAGCCAGAAGAACACATGCTTGTCGCCCATGAACTGGTAGCGCGAGAAGGCATAGGCCGCGGGCAGCGCCACAGTGAGCGAGATCACCGTGTTGATGCCCACGTAGATCAGGCTGTTGATGTAGCCCGAGTACCAGGACTCATCGGTGAAGATCGTCTTGTAGTTGTCCCAGGTGAAATGCTGCGGGAAGAACGAGAACGTGGAGAGGATCTCCGCGTTCGTCTTGAAGCTCATGTTGACCATCCAGTAGATAGGCAGCACGGCGAACACCAGGTAGGCCGCCAGGAACAGCGACCGCTTGTGAAAGCGCTTTTCATTCATGGCCGGCCCCTTCGTTGCTGGCGGTGCCCACGCGCTGCATCCAGTTGTAGAGGATGAAGCACAAGAGCAGGATGATGAAGAAATAGATCAGCGAGAACGCTGCGGCGGGGCCCAGATCGAACTGGCCCACGGCCTTGGTCGTCAGGTACTGGCTCAGGAAGGTGGTGGCGTTGCCCGGCCCGCCGCCCGTGAGCACGAAGGGCTCGGTGTAGATCATGAAGCTGTCCATGAAGCGCAGCAGCACGGCGATCATGAGCACGCCGCGCATCTTGGGCAGCTGGATGTAGCGGAACACCGCAAACTTGCTGGCGCCGTCGATGCGGGCGGCCTGGTAGTAGGCATCGGGGATGGAGCGCAGGCCGGCAAAGGCCAGCAGCGCCACCAGCGGCGTCCAGTGCCAAACGTCCATCAGCAGCACCGTGAGCCAGGCCTGCGTGGCATTGCCGGTGTAGCTGTACTCGATGCCCATCACCTCCAGCATGCGGCCCATGAGCCCGATGTCGGCCCGGCCGTAGATCTGCCAGATGGTGCCCACCACGTTCCAGGGAATGAGCAGCGACAGTGCCACCACGACGAGCACGGCAGAAGACTTCCAGCCCTGCGCGGGCATGGACAGCGCCAGCATGATGCCCAGCGGGATCTCCACCGCCAGCACGGCCAGCGAGAAGCTGATCTGGCGCCACAGGGCGGCGTGCAGCTCCTCGTCGCGCATCACGGCGGCAAACCACTCGGTGCCGACGAATACGCGCCGCTCGGGCGAGATGATGTCCTGCACCGAGTAGTTGACCACGGTCATCAGGGGCAGGATGGCCGAGAAGGCCACGCACAGGATCACTGGCAGGATCAGGAACCAGGCCTTCTGGTTCACGGGCTTGGTCGTGGCGCTCATGCCAGCAACTCCTCATTTTGGTAAAAGCAGGTGTGGCTGCCCAGCACCTGGAGCCAGACCGTGTCGCCGGCCGAGGGCAGGCGCGTTTCGGGGGCAAAGCGCGCCTTGAGCGTGTGCTCGCCGACCTTGGCCGTGAGCATCAGGTAGGTGCCGATGTCCTGCACCTGCACCACCGTGCAGGGCAGCGCGCCAGCCTCTTCGGGCTGCGCCAGGGCCAGGTACTCGGGGCGCACGCCGACCTGCAGCGCGCCCTCGGGCAGGGCACGCGCGGCTGGCAGCGCCAGGCGGTGGCCGGCGACCGAGAGGGCCGCCGCGGCGCTCTGGGCGGGCAGGAAGTTCATGCCCGGCGAGCCGATGAAGTGCCCCACGAAGACATGCGCCGGGCGCTCGAACAGCGCATCGGCCGAGCCCACCTGCACGGCACGGCCGCGCGTCATGACCACCACCTGGTCGGCGAAGGTCAGCGCCTCGACCTGGTCGTGCGTCACGTAGATCAGGGTCAGCTTGAGCTCGTGGTGGATCTGCTTGAGCTTGCGCCGCAGCTGCCACTTGAGGTGCGGGTCGATCACCGTGAGCGGTTCGTCGAACAGCACGGCCGCCACGTCGGAGCGCACCAGGCCACGGCCCAGCGAGATCTTCTGCTTGGCATCGGCCGCCAGGCCCGCGGCGCGCTGGTTGAGCTGGCCGCTCATCTCCAGCATCTCGGCGATGGCGCCCACGCGCTGCTTGATCTGGTCTTCGGGCACCTTGCGGTTGCGCAGCGGGAAGGCCAGGTTCTCGGCCACCGTCATGGTGTCGTAGATCACGGGGAACTGGAACACCTGGGCGATGTTGCGCTCCTGCGGGCTGGCGCGCGTCACGTCGCGGCCATCGAACAGCACCTTGCCATGCGAGGGCACGAGCAGGCCCGACATGATGTTGAGCATGGTCGTCTTGCCGCAGCCCGAGGGGCCGAGCAGCGCATAGGCGCCACCGTCCTCGAACTCCATCTTGAGCGGCAACAGGGCGTAGTCGCTGTCCTGCTGCGGGTTGGGCTTGTACGAGTGCGCCAGGTCCAGGCTGATGCGTGCCATCTCAACGCCCTCCCAGGCGCGCGGGCGCCCATACCAGCCGGCCATCGGCACCGAAGACATAGGCCTGCGCCGGGTCCAGGTGCAGCGCCAGGGACGCGCCCAGTTCAAAGTAATGCACACCGGTGAGCTGCGCCACCAGTTCGCCCCAGGGGGTGTCCACGTGTACGAAGGTGTCGGAGCCCGAGATTTCGGCCAGTTCGACCTTGCCGCTCACACTGACGTCGCCGGGACGCGCCTGCACCCGCAGGGCGCTGGCACGGATGCCCACGGTGACACCACCGGCAGAGGTGCCCTGCGGCAGCGCGATGGCGAGCGTGGCCCCACCCTGCAGTTGCACGCCTTGTGCGACCACCGTGGCGGCGACCAGGTTCATCGGCGGATCGCTGAAGGCTCGCGCCACGCGCAGCGAATTGGGCGCATGGAAGACCTCGGCCGTGGGGCCGTACTGCAGCAGCCGGCCTTCGTCGAGCACAGCCGTGTAGCCGCCCAGCAGCAGGGCTTCGCCCGGCTCCGTGGTGGCGTAGACCACGGTGGACTGGCCGGCAGCAAAGAGCTGCGTGAGCTCTTCGCGCAGTTCTTCGCGCAGCTTGTAGTCCAGGTTCACCAGGGGTTCGTCGAGCAGCATCAGCGGCGCACCCTTGGCCAGGGCCCGCGCCAGCGCCACGCGCTGCTGCTGGCCGCCCGAGAGCTCGGCCGGGTAGCGGTCCAGGAACATCTCGATGTGCAGGCGGGCCGCGATTTCGCGCACCCGGGCGTCGATGTTCTTCTCGCCGCGCAGCTTGAGCGGCGAGGCGATGTTGTCGGCCACCTTCATCGAGGGGTAGTTGATGAACTGCTGGTAGACCATGGCCACGTTGCGCTCGCGCACCGGCATGCCGGTGACGTCCGCCCCGTCGACCCGCACCGTGCCGGCCGTGGGTGCATCGAGCCCCGCCATGATGCGCATCAGGCTGGTCTTGCCCGCCTGGGTGGCGCCCAGCAGCACCGTCACCGCGCCACTGTGCAGCGCCATGCTCATGTCATGGAGCCAGGTCTGCGCCCCCACCCTCTTGCTGATGCTGTCCAGTGCCAGCTGCATCCCGCACGCCTTTCCGTTGCGCCCCCTAGAGGCCTGTTGTGCCAAACCGCCGGCGCAGGCGCGCAGCGGTCGTTTGTTTTCGATTCCTTTCATTCTTGTTCTTTTGTGATCGTTTCAAATCAAGGTTTACCCTTAATGTGTTCCTTTTTGTTCCATTTAAAGTACGGCCACCCTATTGGCTTCTTTCTTGCTGCCTTGACCGCGTGAATACGAATCCCCGACAACTCCTGCTCCTCGAAGAAGTGCGTGCGCGCAAGTCGGCCAGCGTCGAACAACTGGCCGAGACCCTGGGCGTGACCCTGCAGACGGTGCGCCGCGATGTGCAGCGCCTGGCCGAATCGGGCCTGCTCACGCGCTTCCACGGCGGGGTGCGCGTGCCCAGCTCCACGGTGGAAAACCTGGCCCACACCCAGCGCGAAACCCTGCATGCCGAAGGCAAGGCGCGCATTGCGCGCGCCGTGGCCGAACAGGTGCCCAACGACTGCTCGCTGATCCTGAACATCGGCACCACCACCGAGGCCATTGCCAAGGCGCTGCTGCACCACCGCGGCCTGCGCGTGATCACCAACAACCTGAATGTGGCCGCCATCCTGAGCGGCAACCCCGAGTGCGAGGTCATCGTGGCCGGCGGCGTGGTGCGCGCGCGCGACCGCGGCATCGTGGGCGAGGCGGCGGTGGACTTCATCCGCCAGTTCCGCGTGGACATCGCGCTCATCGGCATCTCGGGCATCGAGCCCGACGGCTCGCTGCGCGACTTCGACTACCGCGAGGTGAAGGTGGCACAGACCATCATCAAGCAGTCGCGCGAAGTCTGGCTGGCCGCCGACCAGAGCAAGTTCAACCGCCCGGCCATGGTGCAGCTGGCCACGCTGGCGCAGATCGACCGCCTGTTCACCGACGCACCACCGCCCGAGCCTTTCCCCATGCTGTTGCAGGACGCGGAAGTCCTGTGCACCGTGGCGGCCTGACCCACCCGGCAGCGCCCTGCCTGACTTATCCTTGCCCGCCATGACCTACCTGCTCGCACTCGACCAAGGCACCTCCAGCTCCCGCAGCATCGTCTTCGACGAGCAGGGCCACATCGTGGCCCTGGCCCAGCGCGAGCTGCCGCAGATCTACCCGCAGCCCGGCTGGGTGGAGCACGACCCCATGGAGATCTGGCGCACCCAGCTGGCGACGGCGCGCGAGGCGCTGGAGAAGGCGAACATCCAAGCCAGCGCCGTGCGCGCCGTGGGCATCACCAACCAGCGCGAGACCACGGTGCTGTGGAACCGCCAAACCGGCCAGCCAGTGCACCACGCCATCGTCTGGCAGGACCGCCGGGCCGAGCCAGCCTGCGCGCAACTGCGCGAGCAGGGCCATGCCGGCACCATCCAGGCCAAGACGGGGCTGCTGATCGACGCCTACTTCTCGGGCACCAAGCTGCAGTGGCTGCTGGACCATGTGCCCGGGGCGCGCGAACAGGCCGAGCGCGGCGAACTGGCCTTCGGCACGGTGGACAGTTGGCTCATGTGGCAACTGACGCATGGCGCGGTGCATGTGACGGACGTGAGCAATGCCTCGCGCACCATGCTGTTCAATGTGCACACCAACCAGTGGGACGACGAGCTGCTGGCGCTGCTGCGCATCCCCAAGGCGCTGATGCCGCAGGTGCAGCCATCGAGCTCGCACTTCTGCGATGTGGCGCCGGACCTGCTGGGCCATGCCATCCGCGTGGGCGGCGTCGCCGGCGACCAGCAGAGCGCGCTGTTCGGCCAGGCCTGCTTCAGCGCCGGCATGGCCAAGAACACCTATGGCACGGGCTGCTTCATGCTGATGCACACGGGCGGCAGCTTCCAGACCTCGCGCAACGGCCTGCTCACCACCAGCGCAGCCCAGGCCGGCGCGCAGACCGAGTTTGCGATGGAGGGCAGTGTCTTCGTGGGCGGGGCCGTGGTGCAGTGGCTGCGCGATGGCCTGCGCGCCATCTCCACCAGCGGCGAGGTCGAGTCGCTCGCGCAGAGCGTGCCCGACTCGGGCGGCGTGATGATGGTGCCGGCCTTCACCGGCCTGGGCGCACCCTACTGGAAGCCCGACGCGCGCGGCACCATCACGGGCCTGACGCGCGGCTCCACCCTGGGCCATATCGCGCGCGCCGCACTGGAGAGCATTGCCTACCAGAGCGCGTCCCTGCTGCAGGCCATGAGCCGCGATGCCGTGGCCGCCGGCGGCGCCCCCGTGAGCGAGCTGCGTGTGGACGGCGGCGCCTGCGTCAACGACCTGCTGATGCAGTTCCAGGCCGACCTGCTGGGCATCCCGGTGGTGCGGCCCGCCGTGATCGAGACCACCGCCCTGGGCGCAGCCTACCTGGCGGGCCTGTCGAGCGGCGTGTACGGCAGCACGGCCGAGCTGTCGCAGCTGTGGCGTGCCGAGCGGCGCTTTCTGCCCACCCTGGGCAAGGCACGTGCGCACGAGCTCATGGAGCGCTGGGAACGCGCGGTGCGCCAAACCACCGCAGAATGACCCGACCGGCGGCGCAGGGCGGTGCGGCTACCATCAGGGCCCCGCAGTTTGTTTCCCCCTTGTGCACACCATGAGCCAGACCACCGCCTCCCCTTCCCTCCCCGTGATCGCCTTCATCGGCGGCGGCAACATGGCCAGCGCCATCATCGGTGGCCTGGTCCGCCAGGGCCACCCGGCCAGCCAGATCGAGGTGGTCGAGCCCTGGGACCAGGCACGCGAGGCACTGCGCACGAACTACGGCATCGCAGCCCAGACCGAGGCCAGCCCCGCCCTGCAGCGCGCGCGCATCGTGGTCTGGGCCGTCAAGCCCCAGACCTTCAAGCACGCCGCCGCCCAGGCGCGTGCCCACACGCAGGGCGCCTTGCACCTGAGCGTGGCCGCCGGCATCCGCTCGGACAGCATCGCCCAGTGGCTCGCCAGCGAGCGCATCGTGCGCACCATGCCTAACACGCCCGCCCTGGTGGGCAAGGGCATGAGCGCGCTCTACGCCCGCCCCGGTGTCTCCGACGCGGAGCGCCAGAGCGTGGAAGCCATCATGGCCACCACGGGCGAGTACCTGTGGGTGGACAGCGAAAAGCAACTCGATGCCGTGACGGCGCTCTCGGGCTCGGGCCCGGCCTATGCGTTCTATTTCATGGAAGCCATGACGCGTGCCGGCGTGGCCATGGGCCTGTCGGCAGAGCAGGCCCACCGGCTGGCTGTGGGCACCTTCGTGGGCGCTTCGGAGCTGGCGCGCCGCTCGGACGAGCCGCCCGCCACGCTGCGCGAGCGCGTCACGTCCAAGGGTGGCACGACCTACGCCGCCCTGCAGTCCATGGAAAAGGACGGCGTGGGCGCCGCCTTCGAGCGCGCCATGCGTGCGGCCGAGCAGCGTGCCCACGAGCTGGGTGATGAGTTCGGGAAGTAAATCCCGGATTGCTATCTAATTGATAGCAATCTGGCGCCACAGGTAGCTGCCGGCAATGCCGGCAAACACCGTCGCGCCCAGCCAGTGGTTGACGCGGAAGGCCTTGAAACAGCCCTCGCGCGTGCGGCCGCGGATCAGCGTCCAGTGCCACACACCCTGGGCCAGTGCGGCGGCCGTGGCCAGCCAGTACAGCGGGCCCAGACCGTAGGGCGCGAGCGCCACGCCCCAGATACCCAGGAACAGCAGGTAGAACAGCACGATGGCCGCCACGTCGAAGCGGCCCAGCGTGATGGCCGAGGTCTTGATGCCGATCTTGAGGTCGTCGTCGCGGTCGACCATGGCGTACTCGGTGTCGTAGGCCAGCACCCAGAACATATTGCCCAGCCACATCCACCAGGCCACGGCCGGCACCTGGCCCTGCACGGCCGCAAAGGCGATGACGATGCCGAAATTGAAAGCGATGCCCAGCACGGCCTGCGGCATCGAGATGATGCGCTTGGAGAACGGGTAGGCAATGGCCACCAGCACGGCCGGTACCGACCAGGCGATGGCCGCCGCATTGGTGGTGAGCACCAGGCCAAAGGACACCAGGGCCAGCACGGCGCCCAGGGCCAGAGCTTCCTTGACGGAGACGGCCCCGGAGGTCACGGGGCGCGCCGCGGTGCGCTTGACATGGCGGTCGAAGTCGCGGTCCGCCACGTCGTTGACGCAGCAGCCCGCGCTGCGCATGAAGAAGGTGCCCAGCACGAACACGGCCAGCAGGTGCCATCCCGGAAAGCCGTCCGCCGCAATCCACAGCGCGCTCAGCGTGGGCCACAGGCAGACCAGCCAGCCGGCGGGCCGGTCCCAGCGGATCAGGTCGAGATAGAGGGAAAAGCGGCTGCGCGGAAGTGCGGACATGGCGGAAGAAGGGACGAATGCGGTGGGCCTGTGCGCACGGAATGTAGCAGCCGCGCGGGCAGGCCCGCCCATCCCGCATGCAGGACATGTCCTACACCGGCAGTTTGTATAAAACCGTTACATTGACCGGTTGCCCCTTTGTCCGGAATCACCACCGCATGCCCCAATCACCGAGTTCCCAGGCCGCCCAGCGCTTTGCCATCCCCCGCAGCCTGATGCTCGGTTTCGTGGTGGCAGCGCTGGCCACCCTGGTCATTGCCTTTGTCAACTACCGGGCTTCGGAGGTGCGTGGCGACGCCGTGGTGGCCATGGACCGCACCTCCCAGGGCATGCGCCAGTTGTCGCTGGTGCATTCGGCCCTCAAGGACATGGAGACCGGGCAACGCGGCTACCTGCTGACCGGGGACCCCTCCTACCTGCAGCCCTACCTGCTGGCCCAAAGCGTGTTCGAGCGGCAGCTCACCGCCCTCAAGGACACCACCGAAAGCCAACCCAGCCTGCGGCGGCTGGTGGTCCAGATCGAGGACCTGGCGCGGCAGAAGATGCGCGAGCTCAGCGAGACGGTGGAACTGCGCAAGGCGGGCAGCACGGAAGCCGCCATGGCGCTGGTGCGCACCGATGCGGGCAAGAACATCATGGACCGGGTGCGCGATCTGGCGTCGGACCTCGCAGGCCTGCAGACGCAGCAACTCGAAGAGCGCCGCCGCCTGTGGGAAGAGGCCACCCTGGCGTCGACCTACTACTCCTGGGGCGGCTCCCTGGTGCTGCTGGCGCTGATCTGCATGTCGGCCACGCTGACGGCGCGCGAATACCGCCTGAAGGCACGCCAGAACTGGCTGGAGACCGGCCTGAGCGGCCTGGCGCAGAAGCTCCAGGGCGACCGCCGCGTGGAGGACATCGGCGAGGTGGCCCTCGAATACCTGGCCACCTACCTCAACGCCAAGGTGGGCGCGGCCTATGCCGCCGACGAGCATGGCGGCGGCTTCACGCTGTTCGGTGGCTACGCCCTGCCGCGCGAACGCCTGGCGCAGAAGCTGATCGACGGCGAGGGGCTGGTGGGCCAGTGCGCGCGGTCGCGCGAGCTGCTGCACGTGCGCGGGGCACCGACCGAGCACCTGATGGTGTCCTCGGGCACCGGTGCCTCCGCCCCGGCCGAGCTGCTGGTGGCGCCGGCCATCGAGAACGGACGCGTGCACGCCGTCATCGAACTGGGTTTCTACCGCGCGGTGGACCCGTTCGAGCACCGCCTGTTCCGGGAGGCCTCGGAGCTGCTGGCCGTGGCCATCCGGGCGGGCCAGGACCGCAGCCGGCTCGAAGCCCTGCTCGAGGAAACCCAACGCCAGTCCGAGGAACTGCAGGCCCAGCAGGAGGAGCTGCGCGTCAACAACGAGGAGCTGGAGCAGCAAAGCCGCATCCTGCAGGAATCGCAGGCGCAGATGGAACTGCAGCAGACCGAGCTGGAGCAGACCAATGCCCAGCTCGAAGAGCAGACCCAGCAGCTGGAGAACCAGCGCGAGGAGCTGCTGGCCGCCCAGACCGACCTGACCGAGAAGGCGCGCGAGATCGAGCAGACCAGCCAGTACAAGAGCGAGTTCCTGGCCAACATGAGCCACGAATTGCGCACCCCGCTGAACTCCACGCTGATCCTGGCCAAGCTGCTGGCCGACAACAAGGCCGGCAACCTCACGGCCGAGCAGGTGAAGTACGCGCAGACCATCTCCTCGGCCGGCAACGACCTGCTGGCGCTGATCAACGACATCCTGGACCTGTCCAAGATCGAGGCCGGCCAGGCCACCATCGACATCGAAACGGTGGACATCGCCCGTGCCATGCAGGCCCTGGTCGATCCGCTGCGCCCCATCGCCGAGGAAAAAGGGCTGACCCTGGCCCTCACCATGGACCCGGGCGTGCCGGCCACCATGGACACGGACGCCCTGCGCCTGGGCCAGGTGATCAAGAACCTGCTGTCCAACGCCGTGAAGTTCACCGAGCGGGGCAGCGTGGCGCTGCATGTCTCGCCCCTGCCCGGGGACCGGCTGGCCTTCGCGGTGCGTGACACCGGCATCGGCATCCCTGAGCACCAGCAGGAACTGATCTTCGAGGCCTTCCGCCAGGCCGACGGCAGCACCCACCGCAAGTACGGCGGCACGGGTCTGGGACTGTCGATCTCGCGCGACCTCGCGCACCTGCTGGGCGGCAGCATCGCCATCCGCAGCACGCCCGGCGAGGGCAGTGAATTCACGCTCACGGTGCCGCGCCACGCTCAACCGCTGGATGCCCCCTCCACCGGCATGGCACTGCAGGCCCCCCAGAACCACGCCAGCCCACCCGCCCCTGAACCTGCGGCCACCGCAGCGGCGCCAGCACCTGCTGCGCCGGCCATCCTGCCCGTGGCGATGGCACGCCCCAAGGGGGAACGCAACATCCTCGTGATCGAGGACGACGTGCGCTTTGCCCACATCCTGCGCGATCTGGCCCAGGAGATGGATTTCCACTGCCTCCTCGCCCACTCGGCCAGCGAGGGCCTGGCAGCGGCCACTCTGCACCAGCCCAGCGCCATCGTGCTGGACGTGAACCTGCCCGACTTCTCGGGCCTGGGGGTGCTGGACCAGCTCAAGCGCAACCCGGCCACGCGCCACATTCCCGTGCACGTGGTCTCGGTGGCCGACTACTCGCAGGAGGCCATGGGCCGTGGCGCCATCGGCTATGCGCTCAAGCCCGTCAAGCGTGAGGAGCTGGTGCAGGCGCTGCAGCGCCTGGAGGCCAAGTTCACCCAGGGCATGCGCCGCGTGCTCGTGGTCGAGGACGATGAGCGCCAGCGCGAGAGCGTGCGCGCCCTGCTGGCCACGGACGGCGTGGACATCGTGTGCGTGGAAAACGCCAAGGCGGCGCTGGACTACCTGCGCAGCAGCACCTTCGACTGCATGGTGATGGACGTGAACCTGCCCGACCTGAGCGGCTACGAGCTGCTGCAGTCCATGTCGGAGCAGGAGGAGGTGTCCTTCCCGCCCGTCATCGTCTACACCGGCCGCGCGCTCACGCGCGACGAGGAGCAGCAGCTGCGCCGCTTCTCCAAGTCCATCATCATCAAGGACGCGCGCTCGCCCGAGCGCCTGCTCGACGAGGTCACGCTGTTCCTGCACCAGGTGGAGTCCGAGCTGTCGGTGGAGCGCCGCCAGATGCTGCAGGTGGCACGCAGCCGCGACGCGGCCTTCGAGGGCCGCACGGTGCTGGTGGTGGAGGACGATGTGCGCAACGTGTTCGCGCTCTCCAGCATCCTGGAGCCCACGGGGATTGCCGTGCAGATCGCGCGCAACGGGCGCGAGGCGCTGGAGCACCTGGAGCGCTCGGGCAGCACGGGCCCGGCCGTCGACCTGGTGCTGATGGACATCATGATGCCGGAGATGGATGGCTACACGGCCATGCGCGAGATCCGCAAGCAGCCCGCCTGGCGCAGGCTGCCCATCATCGCGCTCACGGCCAAGGCCATGAAGGACGACCAGGAGAAGTGCCTGGCCGCCGGCGCCAACGACTACATCGCCAAGCCGCTGGACGTGGAGAAGCTGCTCTCGCTGGTGCGGGTGTGGATGCCCAAGTGAGCAGCACGCCGGAGCCCCGATTGCAGCACCCCAGGACGGCCCGCATCGGCGACATCGAGCAGCGCCTGCTGCTCGATGCGATCTACTACCGTTACCACTACGACTTTCGCGGCTATGCGCAGGCCTCGCTCAAGCGGCGGCTGCAGACGGCGCTGTCGCGCTTTGGCTGCCAGACGCTGTCGCAGCTGCAGGACAAGGTGCTGCACGATGCCAGCGTGTTCCCGCCATTGCTGGAGTATCTGACGGTGCAGGTCAGCGAGATGTTCCGCGACCCGCGCTACTTCAAGGCGCTGCGCGAGCAGGTGATCCCCATCCTGCGCACCTACCCCTCTCTCAAGGTCTGGGTGGCCGGCTGCAGCACGGGCGAAGAGGTGTATTCGCTGGCCATCCTGCTGCACGAGGAGGGCCTGCTCGAGCGCACCATCCTCTACGCCACCGACATCAACCAGCAGGCCCTGCAGGCGGCCGAAGCCGGCGTGTTCGACCTCGCGCGCGTGGCCTCCTTCACCGAGAACCATGTGCGCTCGGGCGGCAAGACCTCGCTGTCGGACTACTATTCCGCCGCCTACGGCCGCGTGGTGTTCGACCGTGCGCTGCGCAAGCAGGTGGTTTTCTCCGACCACAGCCTGGCCACCGACACGGTGTTCGCCGAGGTGCACCTGGTGTCCTGCCGCAATGTGCTGATCTATTTCGAGCGCGAACTGCAGAACCGGGCGCTCGGCCTGTTCAGGGAAGCGCTGTGCCACCGCGGCTTCCTGGGCCTGGGCTCCAAGGAATCGATGCGCTTCACCGAGCAGGCCCCGGCCTTCGACGACTTCGTGCTCGAAGACCGCATCTACCGCAAGAAGGTGGGCGCATGACGGGCCCGGCTCCATTGCACGCGCTCGGGCCGCGCGCCTTCGACGCCATCGTGATCGGCGGCTCGGCGGGCGCCATCGACGCCATCGCCACCATCCTGCCGGCCCTGCAGGCGCAGGCCCAGGTGGCGGTGCTGGTCACGCTGCACCTGCCACGCGAGGCCCCCAGCCTGCTGCCCGAGATCTTTCGCCCGCGCTGTGCCCTGCGCACAGCGGAGGCCCAGGACAAGGAGCCCATCGAGGCCGGCACGGTGTACTTCGCACCGCCGGACTACCACCTGCTGGTGGACGCCGGGCCCCGGCTGGCACTCTCGGTGGATGAGCCCGTGCATTTCTCGCGCCCGTCCATCGACGTGCTGTTCGAATCGGCCGCGGACCTCTATGGAGAACGTTTGATGGGTATGCTTCTGTCCGGTGCCAACCAGGATGGCGCCCGCGGCCTGGCCGCCATCGGTGCGGCGGGAGGCCTCACCATCGTGCAGGCCCCGGGGAGTGCATCCATGTCCGCCATGCCCCAGTCCGCGCTGGACCTGATGGCCCCCCACCACACCCTCGCCCCTTCGGAGATCGCCTCCCTGCTGGCCGAGTTGCAAATGCGGAGAATCCTGTGAGCCTCACCCCCCTCCAACCCCAGCCAGCCCCCGCCGAGCGCATCAAGTGCCTGGTGGTGGATGACGTGCCGGAAAACCTCGTGGCGGTGGAGGCCTTGCTGCACAGCGACAGCATCGAGGTGCTCAAGGCCCAGTCGGGCCCCGAGGCGCTGGAGCTGCTGCTCTCGCACGGCGACGTGGCCCTGGCCCTGCTGGACGTGCAGATGCCCGAGATGAACGGCTTCGAGCTGGCCGAGCTGATCCGCGGCAGCGAGCGCACGCGCCACATCCCGCTGATCTTCATGACGGCAGGCTCGCGCGACCAGAACTGGCAGTTCCGCGGCTACGAGACCGGGGCCGTGGATTTCCTGTACAAGCCCATCGATCCGCAGGTGCTGACGTCCAAGGCAGGGGTGTTCTTCGAGCTGTTCCGCCAGAAGCGCTCACTGGCGCGCGAGCTGCGCGAGCGCACCGAGGCGCTGCGCATCAACGAGATGTTCATGGCCGTGCTCAGCCACGACCTGCGCACGCCGCTGATGTCCATCGGTGCGGCGGCCACGGCCCTGCAGCGCCAGCCCCTGCCCGCCGACAAGGCCCAGGCCCTGGCCGGCCGCGTGCTCAGCAGCAGCCAGCGCATGGGCCGCATGATCGAGGACCTGCTGGACGTGACACGCATCCGCCAGGGTGGCGGGCTGGCGATGCGCATGGCCCCCGTGGACCTGGGGGCCGTGCTGCAGCGCTCACTGCAGGAGATACGCGCGGGTTTTCCCAACCACGTGATCAGCACCAGCGACCAGGGGGACCTCGCCGGCATGGGGGACGAAGAGCGGCTGTGCCAGCTGGCCATCAACCTCATCGGCAACGCGGTGCACCATGGCGATCCCGCGGTGGCGATCGAGGTCGCGCTCGATGGCACGGATCCGCACGCCCTGGCCCTGACCGTGACCAACGGCGGCACCATTCCGGCGGCGCTGCTGCCGCACTTGTTCAGCCCCTTCCGCGGGCGGGAGCAGGCCCCGGGGCGCCACCAGGGCCTGGGGCTGGGCCTGTTCATCGTGCAGCAGATCGTGCGCTCGCATGGGGGCCGGATCGACGTACAGTCCGAAGATGGCAGCACGCGGTTTCACGTGGTCCTGCCGCGCCGCCACCCGACCGCAGCCTGATCGCCCGGGGCGCACGCAAGGGGTGCGGTTGCGCGCTCAGCGCCCGGCGTGCGCAGCCGCGTCGAGCGTGGCCTGCGCCTGGACCAGCAAGGCCTCCAGGTCTTCGAGCTCGAAAGGCTTCATCAGCGTGCGCACGTTGGGGCCCCAGCCCGCGGGGTGGGTGCCCAGGTCATAACCGCTGCACAGCACCACCCAGCGCCCGGGGTCGGCGGCCAGCACCTGGCGGGCCAGGTCCGTGCCCGACAGGCCGGGCAGGCTCACATCGGTGACCAGCAGGTCGAAGCGGCCATCGCGCTCCAGTTCGAGCGCCTCCTCGGCGGTGGCGCAGGTCACGACCATGCGCCCCTCCCCCTCCATCAGCATGCCGATGGTCTCGCGCAGTTCGGGGTTGTCCTCCACATAAAGGATTCGCATAGGAGTGGTGTCGTCGTGTTCTGGAAAGCGGAACGTGGCGCAAGGAGAAAGGAATCGCCAGCCCGGATCATTCCGGAAAGCCCGGGCATCGCCTGTAGGACGGGAGGCCAATGCGGTCGGCCACGGGAAAAAATGGGGCGCCTACAAAAAAACGGGGCCTTGCGGCCCCGTTTGCTTTTTTCACTCCTCGAGCAGCGAGCGCAGCATCCAGGCCGTCTGCTCGTGCACCGTGAGGCGCTGGGTCAGCAGGTCGGCCGTGGGCTCGTCGCTGGCCTTGTCGGCCAGGGGGAACAGGCCACGTGCGGTGCGTGCCACGGCTTCATGGCCTTCGACCAGCACGCGCACCATGTCCAGCGCCTTGGGGGGCTTGCTGGGCGCATCGGCCACGGTGGCCAGCTTGCCGAAGTCGGCGTACGAGCCGGGCGCCACATGGCCCAGCGAGCGGATGCGCTCGGCGATCGGGTCCACGGCGTTCCACAGCTCGGTGTACTGCGCCATGAACATGGTGTGCAGGGTGTTGAACATCGGCCCCGTCACGTTCCAGTGGAAATTGTGCGTGGTCAGGTACAGGGTGTAGGTGTCTGCCAGCAGGCGCGACAGGCCCTGGGCGATGGCAGCGCGGTCCTTCTCGCTGATGCCGATGTTGATGCTGGGGGCGGTGGACTTGGCGGCTTTGGCCATGGAGGCTCCTTCGTTGGAAACAAGCGATGGACCGGCCCCCCGGAGCCGGCTCACACCGGACCAGGGGGCTGGGGCTCGCGCCCAATGTAGCGCAAGCCCGGATCCCGTTACTGCATCTTGTCCAAATTGCCGATGCGCACCAGCATCTCCGTGAACATCTGCATGTCGGCATCCAGGTCGACCACTTCCTTGTACTCCTTGGCGTTGTGCGCCGTGTACTTCTTGCCCGGCATGGCGGGGCCGAAGTTGATGGCGTTGGGCATGAGCTTGGCGGTGGTGCTGCCGGCGGTGGGCACGGGCTTGGCTTCGAGGCCCGTGGTGTCACCGAAGGTGTTGAGCAGCGTGGACAGCCAGGCGCCCTTGGGGTCGCGCGCCATCCAGTTGCCCTGCTGGTGGTCGATGATCACCGGGACGGACGCCTGGGCCGCCCAGTCGTTGATCTTGACCTTGCTGGCGTGCACCAGGGCCTCCGGGGTGGTGCCGCGCGGCATGCGCACGTTCACCAGCACGTCGACCATGTCGTCCTTCACACGCACCAGGTTGGGCGACATGGTCAGCGGGCCCATGAAGTCGTCGCTGTAGGCCATGCCGATGGTACGGCCCAGGTAATCGGTGCCATACAGTTCGGCGATGTAGCGCACGGCGCTGGCGTAGCCGGTGGGCGCATAGGACACGCCGGACTCACGCAGGAACAGCGCCAGGCGCGGCAGCGGGTTCACACCCTCCTCGGGGCGCGAGCCGTGGGCGGAGACACCGGTCACCTTGATCAGCACGCCGCTCGCATCCTGCGTCACGTCGATGCCGAAGGCGCCACCCTGGGGCGTGTACTTGGCGATGAAGGCTGCCTTGGCGGCGTTCAGGCGCGCGACGGCAGCGGCCAGGTCACCGCCTTGCAGGCGCAGCGTCGCGGTCTGCGGCACGGCGTTGGTGGACGCCGCGCCCGTCATGGCGGTGATGGCGGTGTAGCCGGCCGGCGCGTCCTGCAGCGGGAACGAGGCGCGCAGCGCACCCGAGCCCTTCTCGGCCACCACGGCGGGGTACTTGCTGTCGAGCACGATGTTGTACTCGGGCAGCTCGGTCTTGGTGCGGTAGTACTTCATGGCGTCGCCCCCGGTCTCTTCGGTGGTTTCGATCATGAGGCGGATGGTGCGCGACAGCGGCAGGCCGCTTTCCTTGACGGCCTTCATCGCGTACAGCACGGTGGCGATGGAGCCCTTGTCGTCGATGGAGCCGCGGCCGTACAGGTTGCCACCCACGCGCGTGAGCTTGAAGGGGTCCAGGCGCGTGCCGTCGTCCAGCACCCATTCGTCGGCCACAACGGGCACCACGTCGGCGTGCGTGAGGATGCCGAATTCTTCCTTGCCCGTGCCCGGTAGCTTCACTTCGAAGATGCGGTTGTCCACGTTGCGGTATTCCAGGCCGAATTCCTTGGCCATGCCTTCGACCAGGGTGCCGAAGGCGATGATGGCCTTGTCCTCGTGCGGCGGCACCTTGTCGTTGCGGAAAGTGGGGATGGCGACCATGCGCGCGGTGGCGTCGATCACCGCCGCCTGGTTGCGCAGGCGGTTGTACAGGCCCAGCAGGCGGCTGATGTTGACCAGGTCGTCGCCAGCCAGCGGGGCCTTGGCCTTGTAGGCCGCAACACTGGCCTGCAGCAGCGGGTTCTCCCGCGCGGCCTGCGCCAGGAACTCGTTGAAGCTGCCCTGGGCGGCGGCGGGCAAGGCGGCCACCAGACGGTCCATCTGGGCCTTCTTGATCGTAGCGGCCTGCGGCGCGTCGGTCGTCGTCACGCTGGAGCAGGCTGCCAGGCCCACGGCAAGGCCAGCGGCCATCAAAATCTTCTTCATCTCAGTAGCTTTCCTAGGGAATGGGGGAGCGCGGGACCGGTGCGGGCGGCATGTGGCGCCAACCCGCAGCGCCGGAGCCCCTGTAGGGGCGCGCCGGCGGGCAATCTGCCGAAAGCCGCAGGGCCCTGCGCGGCGAAAGTGTATCGCCGCCGGCCCCCTGCGCGCCAGGGCGCCTGCAGCAAAGCTTGTCAGGAAAGGCGGGTAACGCCCGGCAGCTCGCAGGCGTAGATCGCGTTGCGCAGCGCGGCAATCGCCTCGTAGCGCGTGAAACTGCGGCGCCAGGCCAGCACCACGCGGCGCATGGGCGGCGGGCTGCCATCGTCCTCGCGGATGGGGACGTAGCGGATGTAGTTCTCATCGCTCTTGCGCCGGCGCGACACCGTGAGCAGCGCATCGCGCGGCACCGACAGGCGCGGCACCAGGGTCACGCCCATGCCGGCGGCCACCATGTGCTTGATGGTTTCCAGCGACGAGCCCTCGAAGGACTTGCGGATGCCCTCGGCATTGCTGGCGAAGCGCGCGAATTCAGGGCAGACCTCGAGCACATGGTCGCGAAAGCAGTGGCCGGCCCCCAGCAGCAGCATGGTCTCGCTCTTGAGTTCGGCGGCGGAGATGGATTTTTGCGTTCCCAGCGGGTGGTTGGCCGGCAGGGCGGCCATGAAGGGCTCGTCGTACAGCGGTGCCATGGCCAGGCCCGTGTCGGGAAACGGCTCGGCCAGGATGGCGCAATCGATTTCACCGGTGCGCAGCATCTCCAGCAGCTTGACGGTGAAGTTCTCCTGCAGCATCAACGGCATCTGCGGGGTGCGCGCGATCGAATGGCGCACCAGGTCGGGCAGCAGGTAGGGGCCGATGGTGTAGATCACGCCCAGGGTCAGCGGCCCGGCCAGCGGGTCCTTGCCACGCTTGGCGATCTCCTTGATGGCGGCGGCCTGCTCCAGCACGCTTTGCGCCTGGCGCACGATCTCCTCGCCCAGCGGGGTGACGGTGACCTCGCCGGCGCTGCGCTCGAAAAGCTTCACATCGAGCTCTTCCTCGAGCTTCTTGATGGCCACCGACAGCGTGGGCTGGGACACATAGCAGGCGTCGGCCGCATGGCCAAAGTGCTTTTCGCGCGCCACGGCAACGATGTATTTGAGTTCGGTGAGGGTCATGGAGATTCCAGACGGATGGTACGCGCATTGTGCAGCGCCAGGCGCCGGACCACCCAATAGGCAATGCAACCCCGGTGCACGACCAGGGCGATGAGCAGCGCCAGGGCGATGCCGCACACCAGGGGCAAGGGGTCGAAGAAGCTGCTGGCAGCCTGCGGCTCCTCGAAGATCTCGGAGGCCAGCGACTGCAGCACCACGAGCAGCAACAGGGCCCAGACTCCGGCAAGCGCCAGGTGGGGCGTGAGCCGCGGCAGGCCGAGCCCCCACAGTCGCGGCTGCAGCAGCCAGGCCAGCAGCAGGTGCGCGGCCAACACCACGGGGGCCAGCAACAGACCCGCCCACCAGAAGGTGTCCACGCCGGACAGGTACAGCTGCGCCACGTTCCAGTGACGCAGGTAGGGCAGCGCCGCTGCCATGGCGCACACCGTCATCCACATGGTGAGCAAGATGGCCAGACCGGCCAGGGTCCCGAGCAGGCCTGCCCAGTCCGTGCGCGCCATCCAGCGAATGGGTACGCCCGCCGAACGCGCGCATTCCACGGCTGCCGCCTGGAGACGCGCCCGCCCATCGGGCGAGCCGGCCACCCAGGCGTCCATGGGAATGGCATGTGACTCGTTCGATCCTGCGCGGTGCAGGCGCAGCCCCATTGGATCGACGGAGATCGCGCGCAGCCAGCGCCAATGGGAGCGGACTTCATGCAACACACCGCTGCCATCGGGCATCGCGGAACCGTATTTCAGATCCTGGGCACTGAAATCCCACCACACCGAGGCACCAGCAAAGGCATAGCGGCGGGTATTGGACTGCACCAGGGACGGATAGGTCTGGGAAGAAAGATGCGCCAGCGTGTGCAGGAGCACCAGCAACACGACCGCGTTCAACAGGAAGCCGCCGATGCCACCCACCCACAGGGAAGGGATGCCCCACGGGGAAAACAGCCCGGCGACGAGCAGCGCCATGAACAGCGGCAGGACAAAGCGCCGCACCGCGTGTTCGTCCTGGTACGCCAAGCACACGGCGGTCTGCAGGTAGTTCTGGTCGCGCACCCAGCGCGCCACCACCGGGGCGGCTACCGGTTCCACAGGGACAGGGGACGTCATCTCATGCTTTCAGGTAGTCGGATTTCCCGCCCAGCCAGCGCATCACGTGGCGCTCGGCCAGGGCGGCGTGGCGGTCCAGCATCGCCGGTGCCAGCTCGCGCGCCCATTCGAGCAGGTGGGTGTCGGTGGCCAGGTCGGCAAAGCGCAGCAGGGCATCACCCGACTGCCGGGCCCCGAGGAATTCGCCCGGCCCGCGGATCTCCAGGTCGCGCCGGGCGATCTCGAAGCCGTCGTTGGTCTCGGCCATGGCGCGCAGACGCTCCTTGGCGGTCTCGCCCACCCGGCCGCTCTCGTTGGTGGAATACAGCAGCACGCAGGCCGACGCCGCCGCACCGCGCCCCACGCGCCCGCGCAGCTGGTGCAGCTGCGACAGGCCGAAGCGCTCGGCATGCTCGATGACCATGAGCGAGGCGTTGGGCACGTCCACCCCCACCTCGATCACCGTGGTGCTCACCAGCACCCCCATCTGCCCGCTGGAAAAAAGCGCCATCACGGCCTTCTTCTCGGCCGCCGGCATGCGCGAATGCAGCAGGCCGACCATGACACCGGGCAGGGCCTCGCTCAGGTCGGCATGGGTGGCGGTGGCATTGCTCAGGTCCAGCGCCTCGCTCTCCTCGATCAGCGGACAGACCCAATAGACCTGCCGACCGTCTGCCACCTGGGCGCCGATGCGAGCGATCACTTCGTCCTTGCGGCTGTCGGCGATGAGCTTGGTGACGATGGGCGTGCGCCCAGGGGGCAGCTCATCGATGACCGAGACATCGAGATCGGCGTAGTAGCTCATGGCCAGGGTGCGCGGGATCGGCGTGGCACTCATCATCAGCATGTGGGGCTCCATCCCCTGGGCGGCGAGCTTTTGCCGCAAGGACAAGCGTTGCGCCACGCCGAAGCGGTGCTGCTCGTCGATGATGGCCAGCGCCAGGTTCTTGAAGCGCACCTGCTCCTGGATCACGGCATGCGTGCCCACCACCAGGGCGGCCTCGCCGCTTTCGACCAGGGCCAGCATGGCGGTGCGGTCCTTTTTCTTCTGCCCGCCCACCAGCCAGGCCACCCGGCGGCCGTGCGCGGCCAGCAGCGGCTCCAGCCAGCCGATCATCTTGGCGAAGTGCTGCTCGGCCAGGATTTCGGTGGGTGCCATCAGCGCGCACTGCCAGCCGGCGTCCATGGCGATGGTGGCCGCCAGCGCAGCCACCACGGTCTTGCCCGAGCCCACATCGCCCTGCAGCAGGCGGTGCATGGGCACCCGGCGGGCCAGGTCCTGGGCGATTTCGAGCCCCACGCGCCGCTGGGCGGCGGTCAGATCGAAGGGCAGCACGGCCATGAGCTGCTCGTGCAGGGGCAGCACGCCGCCCTCCGGCTTGCGCGGGCGCAGCACTGGGGCGCGCAGGCGGTCGCGCTCGCGGCGCGACTGCTGCTGCGACAGTTGCTGGGCCAGCAGTTCCTCGGCCTTCAGGCGCTGCCAGGCGGGATGGCTGTGGTCCTCCAGCGTGGACAGCGAGACATCGGGCGTGGGATGGTGCAGGAACTGCAGCGCTTCGCGCAGGTTGAATGCACGGTAGCTGCCGCCGTCGCGCCGGAACACCGCGTAGGGCGGCTCGGTGCCCGGGGGCAGGGTTTCCGACAGATCTACCCGCTGGAGCGCGCCGACGACCGCCTTGCGCAGGTAGGGCTGCGGCAGGCCTGCGGTGGTGGGGTAAACGGGCGTGAGGGCGGCGGGCAGCTCGCCGCCGGCCTGGCGGAAGGCCGGGTGCAGCATCTGCCGCCCCCAGAAGCCCCCCTTGACCTCACCGCGGATGCGCAGGCGCGCCCCCACGGCCAGGGTTTTCTGGTGCGAGGGGTAGAAACTGAAAAAGCGCAGTTCGCAGGAGCCTGACGCGTCCTCGACCTGCACCAGCAACTGGCGGCGCGGGCGCAACTGCACCTCGCTGGCGGTCACGGTGGCCTCGATCTGCACCATCTGGCCATCGCGTGCGCTGGACAAGGGTGTGATGCGGGTTTCATCCTCGTAGCGCAGCGGCAGGTGCAGGGCCAGATCGATGTCGCGCACGAGGCCCAGCTTGTGCAGTGCCTTTTGCGCAACGCTGGCGGTGGAGGCTGCCCTAGGAGCGGCGGGCGTGGTGTTCAAGGGTTATCCGAAAAGACGAAGGATTCATGGGCCAAAAAGGCTAACATGGTTACCGTTTCTTACCTGGTTTCGGCAGCCCCGGCGATCTGGACAGTTTCCATGCTCAAACGCATCAGCATTCAGCATCTCACGTTGGGGATGTACCTGCACGATTTTTGCGGCTCGTGGATGGACCACCCCTTCTGGCGGGCCAAGTTCGTCCTGAAGGAGCCCAAGGACTTGGCGCGCATCAAGAGCACGTCCATCGAGGAAGTGTGGATCGACACCTCCAAGGGCCTGGACGTGGCGGCCGGCGTGCGCTCCGTCTCGCGCGAGGAGGCGGACATCCAGGTCGAGACGGATTTCAGCCTGCTGGAGAACCTGCCGCCCCTGGTGGTGGATCCCCCGCCGCCGCCAGCCCCGGCCCGGCGCCAGTCCCGCGGCAAGGCCCCGGCCAGCATGCACAACGAACTGCTGGCCGCCGCCACGATCTGCGGAGAAGCCAAGCAGGCCATGGTCTCCATGTTCCGCGAGGCGCGCATGGGCAAGGCCGTGAACCCGGAGAATGCGCGCGGCCTGGTGGAGGAGATTTCCGACTCCGTCACGCGCAACCCGGGCGCGCTGATCAGCCTGGCCCGGCTCAAAACGGCCGACGACTACACCTACATGCATTCGGTGGCCGTCTGCGCCCTCATGGTGGCGCTGGCCAAGCAGATCAACCTCAATGAAGAGCACACGCGCAGCGCCGGCATGGCGGGATTGCTGCACGACCTGGGCAAGGCGGCCATTCCCCTGGCCGTGCTCAACAAGCCGGGCAAGCTCACCGACGCCGAATTCGCCGTGGTCCAGAGCCACCCGGCCCAAGGCTATGACATGCTCAAGGAAGGCGGGGCCGTGGAGGACGCGGTGCTCGACGCCTGCCGCCACCACCACGAGAAGATGGACGGCTCGGGCTATCCTGACAAGCTCAAGGGCGACCAGATCAGCCTGATCGCGCGCATGACGGCCATCTGCGACGTCTACGACGCCATCACCTCCGACCGCCCCTACAAGTCGGGCTGGGACCCGGCCGAGTCGCTGCGCCGCATGGCTGAGTGGACCAAGGGGCATTTCGATCCGCGCCTGTTCCAGGCTTTCGTCAAGAGCATCGGCATCTACCCGGTGGGCTCGCTGGTGCGGCTGACCTCCGGGCGCATCGGCGTGGTGACCGAGCAGGGAGCGCAGTCGCTGACCTCGCCCAAGGTCAAGGTCTTTTTCTCGACCAAGTCGGGCATGCGCATCCCGCCCGACATGGTGGATCTGGCCGTTCCGGGCACCACGGAGAAAATCGTGGCGCGCGAGGACCCCGAGAAATGGAAGTTTCCGGACCTCAACGAACTGTGGTCCGGATTTTCGGGGCAGGCCTGGTAGGCGCCAGGGAACGGCCCCAGGGCGTGGGAAAATAACGCCCCTGTTTGTTTCCACCTTGGTACGGGCCCGTCCGGCCCTCAAGCACATGACCGTTCCCAGCACGCCCGCGGCCCCGCGCCATTTCACGCTCAGCGACTTCGATTTCTCGCTGCCCCCCGAACTCATTGCCCAGCACCCCGCCGCGGAACGCAGCGCCTCGCGCCTGCTGGACGGTCGCGCCGCCGAGCCGGTGGACCGCATCTTCCACGAACTGCCCGGCCTGCTGCAGCCCGGTGACCTGCTGGTGTTCAACGACACCCGCGTGGTCAAGGCGCGCATCTTTGGCGAAAAGGCCAGCGGCGGCAAGCTGGAGCTGCTGATCGAGCGCGTGCTGCTGGGCAACGAGGTCGTGGCCCACATGAAGGTCAGCAAGAAGCCCCTGCCCGGTGCCGTGGTGCACATGGCGGGCGGCCTGCACGGTGGAGGCTTCAACGCCACGCTGCTCTCGCGCTGGCCGGGCGAGGACGGCCCGCTGTTCCGCTTCGCGCTCGAAGGGCCGGCCGGCGAGACCCCGCACGAGCTGATGGAGCGCCATGGCCACCTGCCGCTGCCGCCCTACATCGAGCGCCAGCAGAACGCCGACCACGACCCCGATGCGGCCGAGGACGCCCAGCGCTACCAGACCGTGTTCGCACGCGCACCCGGTGCCGTGGCGGCCCCGACGGCGGCCCTGCACTTCGACGAAGGTGTGCTGGCCGCCCTGGCCGCGCGTGGCGTGGAGCGCGCGAGCGTCACCCTGCACGTGGGTGCCGGCACCTTCCAGCCCGTGAAGACCGAGAACCTGGCCGAGCACCAGATGCACAGCGAGTGGTACGAGGTGCCGCTGGCCACGCTGGCGGCGCTGGAGCGCTGCCGCCAGCGCGGCGGGCGCGTGGTGGCTGTGGGCACGACCACCGTGCGCACCCTCGAGTCCTGGGCACGCAGCGGCCAGGCCTCGGGCGACACCAACATCTTCATCACGCCGGGCTTTTCCTTCCAGGTGGTGGACCTGCTGCTCACCAACTTCCACCTGCCCAAGAGCACGCTGATGATGCTGGTGAGCGCCTTCGCGGGCTACGAGCGCATCCGCGCCATCTACCGCCACGCCATCGCGCAGCAGTACCGCTTCTTCAGCTACGGCGACTCGATGCTGCTGGAACGCGAACGTACGCCGCTCAGCAATTCGTGACCGCTGCGATGCGGGGCGCGGCGCCCACCTCGGGCAGCCGGTTGGCCGACGGCAGGCGCACGCAGTAGACGCCCGCCTCGCTCTCCACCCGGGTCACCCGGCCCGTGGCGTGGTTCTGCCACTCCTGCTCGGACATGGTGCCCAGGGCCCGTGGCGCCGGGCTTGCCGCCAGCGCGGCGGCCGCTGGCGTGCCGTGGCGGCGCTGCCATTCCCGCTCCTGGCGTGCGGCACGGGCCACTTCCTCCGGGCTCCAGCGCACGGCGGGCGCCTCGCGGGCATCCGAGGCGGCGGGCAAGGGAGCGGGAAGGGCCACCATGCCGGGCCCTGTGCCTTCGGGCAGCGCCAGCACAACGGGCGGGGACGCACTGCGGACTTCGCGAGCAGGGCCTGAGAGCGGCTTGGCCCCTGGCGCTTCTGCCCGGGCCACCGGCGCCTCGACCGGCGGGGCGGATGGTGGCGCAGTGATCCAGAGGACTTGCATAGATTGCCGGGGCTGTGGCACGGGTGGGCGCCCGGCCCGTTCCGGTGCGACCAGCCACCACAGCGCCGCGCCATGCAGCAGCAGCGAAGCCGCCACGGCACTGCCCAGGCGCCAGCGGCCCGGGCGAAGGCGCTCAGGACGTGGCCGCGTCGCCATCATCGGCAGCACCGCCCTCCTGCTCCACCCAGACCAGCAGGTCACCGGGCTGGCATTGCAGGTAGTCGCAGATGGCGGCCAGGGTCTCGAAGCGCACGCCCTTGACCTTGCCGCTCTTGAGCAGCGAGAGATTGGCCTCGGTGATGCCGACATGCGCCGCCAGGTCGCGCGACTTCACCTTGCGGCGCACCAGCATCTCATCGAGCGTGACGACGATGGGCATGGCGGCCACCTTTCCGGCGCATGCCCTGGAATTTGAAACGGCACGGAGCCCCTGCGCACTCAGACAAACGCATGCGACTCCTCTTGCAGGCGCTGGCCCTCGGCCATCACATGGGCCAGCAGCAGCATCATCAGGCCCACAATGAGCACGCTCATCTCGAACGAACCCACCGACAGCGCCACCTGCCCGCCGCGCTGGCCCGAGGCCAGCCAGGACAGCAGCGCGGTCACCGCCGCGCCATGCACCAGCGAGGCCACGCACATCGCGATGAAGCCCCAGCCCACGCCGCGAAAGCCGCGCACCACAGCGGGGCCGAAGACCTCGCCGCGCAGGAAGGCGCTGCAGATGCGGTGCAGACACCACACGGTGAACAGCATGGCCGCCGTGGGCAGGCACTCGATGGCCAGCCCGAGCAGGCGCCAGGTCGCGTCGATCTGCACCGGCGCACCGATGCCGACCTGCAGTGCCTGCGCGGGCAGCAGCATCTGCGCCAGGCCGCCCGGCTCGCCCCGCCCCAGCAGCAGCCAGCGCGCCACGGAAAAGCACACGCCCGCCAAGGCGCACAACAGGGTCAGCGCGTGCAGGCCACGCGACAGGCGCCGGAACGCCGGGCTCTGGATGGATGCCATGGTGCTTGCCTCATGTTTTCTGTAAAACAATAATAATATTCTGCCATACAGAAATCAGCAAAGGCAAGCGCCGGCCCTGGCACGGGCCGGCACGGGACGGACCGGTCAGAAAGCGACCGCGTGCCCGTCCTTGCGTGGGTCGGAGCCGGCGACATAGCTCTCGCCCTGGCGCAGCACCAGTTGGGCGCCGCCGAAGGCAAAGACGCCATTGCCCTCTTCCACCGAGACTTCATGGCCGCGCGCACGCAGGGCCGCGACCACGGCGGGGTCGAAGGCCGGCTCCACCGCCACGCCCTTGCCGCCCGTCACGCGCCAGCGCGGTGCGTCGGCTGCGGCCTGGGGGTTCTGGCCGTAGCGCAGCACGCGCAAGGCCATCTGCAGGTGGCCCTGGGACTGCATGGGCCCCCCCATCACGCCGAAGGCCATTTGCGGCGTGCCGTCGGCATGCATGGCAAAGGCCGGGATGATGGTGTGCGAGGGGCGCTTGCGCGGCGCCACCTCGTTGGCGTGGCCGGGCGCCAGGGTGAAGCCGTGGCCGCGGTTCTGCAGGCTGATGCCGGTGTCCGGCACGACCACGCCCGAACCGAAGCCCATGTAGTTGGACTGGATGAACGAGACCATCATGCCCGAGGCATCGGCCGCAGCCAGGTACACCGTGCCGCCGGGGCGCGGCGCTCCGTGGCCAGGGTCGCCAGCCTGTTCGGCATCGATCAGCGCGGCGCGCTGGCGCAGGTAGTCGGCATCGAGCAGGTCGCGCGGCGTCACCTTCTGCATGGCATCGATGTCGGCGTTGTACTCATGCAAGTCGGCCAGCGCGAGCTTCATGGCCTCGATGCTGGCGTGCACCGTGTCCACATGGTCCAGAGGCTGGCCACCGATGCCACGGGATTCGAGCATGCCCAGCGCCATCAGCGCGGCGATGCCCTGGCCGTTGGGCGGGATCTCGTGGACCACCGAGTCACCGAAGCGCTGGCTCACCGTGCCCACCCAGTCGGCCTGGTGCGATGCGAGATCGTCCTCGGTCATGGCGCCGCCGTGGGCGCGGGCGTGCGCCACCATCTGGCGTGCGAGTTCACCACGGTAGAAGGCTTCACCCTCGGTCTGGGCGATCAGCTCCAGCGTGCGCGCATGGGCCTCGCTGCGGAAGATCTCGCCGGCCCGTGGCGCGCGGCCGCCGGGCATGAAGCATTCGGCAAAGCCTGGTTGGGCGCCGAGCTTGGCGGCACCCAGAGCCCACAGGCGGGCAATGGTGGGCGAAACGGGGAAGCCGTTGCGTGCGTAATCGATCGCGGGTTCGGCCAGTTTCGCAAAGGGCAGCTTGCCCATGCGCTTGGACAGTGCCACCCAGGCCGAGACGGCGCCAGGCACGGTGACAGCGTTCCAGCCCGTCTCGGGCAGGCCGCCGCGCTCGGCGAAGTAGGCCGGGTTCCAGGCGGCGGGCGAACGGCCCGAGGCATTGAGGCCATGCAGTTCCTTGCCGTCCCAGACGATGGCAAAGCCATCGCTGCCGATGCCGCAGCCCGTGGGCTCGACCACGGTGAGCGCCATGGCCGCGGCGATGGCCGCGTCCACGGCATTGCCACCAGCCAGCAGCATGCGCAGGCCGGCCTGCGCGGCCAGGGGCTGCGAGGTGGAGACCACATTGCGGCCCATCACCGCGCTGCGGTTCGATGCGTAGGGAAGGGCCCAGTCCAGGCCCATGGTCGGTGCAGTCATCGGATAGCTCACTCCAGGGAGATTTTGTGCTGGCGGATCACGGTGGCCCAGCGGGCACTGTCGGCCTGCACCATGGCCGCGAACTTGGCAGGCGTGCCGGGTGCGGCGGGCTCCACGCCAAGCTTGGCCAGGCCTTCGACTACTTCGGACGATTGCATGGCCTTGGCGAAGGCCTTGTGCACGCGGTCCACCAGCTCCGGCTTGGCGCCGGCAGGCAGGTAGACACCGAACCAGGTCACCGAGGAATAGCCGGGCAGGCCCGATTCGGCCATGGTGGGCAGCTCGGGCGCGAGCGAGCTGCGCTTTTCGCTGGTCACGGCCAGGGCACGCAGGCGGCCGTTCTTGACGTGCGGCATGCCCGTGGGCAGGGAGTCGAACAGCACATGCGTCTGCCCGGCCACGAGGTCGGGGATGGCCAGGGCCGTGCCCTTGTAGGGCACATGCGTCATCTCCACACCCGCCTGGGCGCTGAAGGCGGCGGCGTTCAGGTGCACGATGGTGCCGTTGCCGCTGGTGGCGTAGTTGAGCTTGCCGGGGTTGGCCTTGGCGTAGGTGATGAGTTCGCCCACGGTTTTCACGGGCAGGGAGTTGGTGACCAGCAGCACGCTGGGTGCGTCGGCCAGGTGGGCGACGGGCGTGAAGTCCTTGCGCGCGTCGTAGGCCAGGCGCGGCATCAGGTGGGGCGAGATGGCGTGCGTGCTGCTGGTGGTCAGCAGCAGGGTGTAGCCGTCGGGCTGCGCCTTGGCGGCCTCGGCCGAGCCGATGGTGCCACCCGCGCCGGGGCGGTTGTCCACCACCATCTGCTGGCCCAGGTCCTGGGCCACGCGCTGCGCGACCACGCGGGCCACGAGGTCGGTGGCGCCACTGGCGGGGAAAGGAACGATCATGCGCACCGGCCGGTCGGGCCACTGGGCCTGGGCGTGCGCGCCCACCGACCATGCCGCAAACCATGCCAGGCCCAACAGGCCACGGCGCAGGGACGAAAGACGCATACAAAGCACTCCAGAAAGGAAAGGGGACACCGCCAAAACAGGCTTCATCTTAGGAATGTGGCAGTCGTATGACCACCACCAAATCAGCAAATGGCTTTGCCGTAACAGCAAAGCGCTTCGGTTTTTGAGATGATTGGCGGCAAACCGACCTTACAGCCCCTCCCATGCGCGCCCAGCTCCTGCAAGACACCGCCCTGCGCTACTTCCTCGAAGTGGCGCAGAGTGGCTCGCTGACCGAGGCCTCGGCGCGGTTGCACGTGGCCGCCTCGGCCTTGAGCCGGCAGATCGCGGGATTGGAGTCGCAGTTGGGCATACCGCTGTTCGAGCGGCATCCGCGCGGCATGGTGCTCACGGCGGCCGGCGAGATCCTGGCCACGCATGCACGGCGCACCGTGCTCGATGCCGAACGCGCCCTGGGCGAGATCGGCGCACTGCAGGGCCTGCGCGCGGGCCAGGTGCGGCTGGCCACCTCGGATGCCTTCGCCAACGAGCTGGTGCCGCGGCTGTGCGTGGAGTTCCAGCGCACGCATGCAGGCATCCAGTTCGAGGTGCAGTCCCTGCCCACGGCCCAGGTGCCCGATGCGGTGCGCAGCGGAACCGCCGACATCGGCCTGTGCTTCAGCCGTGCGCCGCACAAGGACATCGAGGTGGCCTACCGCCAGACCGCGCCGGTGCTGGCCCTCGTGCCGCCGGGCCACCCCCTGGCCGATGCCGCAAGCGTGACCCTGGCCCGCATGGGCCAGTACCCGCTGGCCCTGCCCCCGCCCGAGACCACCATCCGCCAGATGGTCGACATCGTCTGCAGCCGCCAGGGGCTGCAGCTCACGCCGGTGCTGGTGAGCAACCATGCCAAGACCATGCTCAACTTCGTGGCGAACGGAGGGGGGCTGTCGGTGTCCAGCGAAATCGCGGCGCGCCACCTGGTGGCCGCAGGGGCCATCGTGGCCCTGCCCATCAGCGACCAGGGCATGGACCTGCGCGACCTGGAGCTGCAGACACTGGCGGGCCGCAGTCTGCCGGTGGCGGCGCAGGCTTTTCTGGACCTGCTCAAGGAACGGCTGCCGGGGCGCTGGTAGCGCCCCCTTGCAAGGCCACCCTCCTGCGGTCGGTCAGAACCGCTCGGCGCACAGTGCCTGCCATTGCAGGATCTCGATCTCGCCCCGCTGCACGCGCAGAATGCCCCGGGCCTGCAGGCCCTGCAGCAGCTGGTTGACCGTCTGGCGCGAGATCGACAGCATCAGCGCCAGTTGCTCCTGTGTGACCTGCAGGCGGGGCTGGGCCGGCGCGTCGGCCACGCGCTCACCATAGCCGCGCGCCATGGCCACGATGCGGCGCGCCAGCCGCTGGGGCGCCGGCAGCAGGGCCAGGTCCTCGAGCGCGGCAAAGGCGGCGCGCATGCGCCCCGACATCAGCACACCCAGGTCATGCCAGTGGGCGGGGTGCCCGTGCAGCCACTCCAGCAGCGGCGGGCGCGGCACCTGCAGCACCACACACGGCTCCACCGCATGGGCATCGTGGGTGCGGGGCGACCCATCGAACAGCGCGATTTCGCCGAACCAGGTGCCGGGCCCCATGAGGGTGAGCAGCGCCTCGCGCGCGTGCTCGCTCTGCCCGCCCACGCCGGAAAAGCCGATGGCGCCTTCCACCACGGCGAACAGCCCGCCTTCCAGCGCATCGCCACGCAGAAACAGCGCTTCGCCGCTTTCCAGCCGGCGCGGGTGGGCCAACGCCACCAGTTGGTCTGCGAAGGCCGGCGCCAGCGCGCTGAACCAGCGGCCCTCGCGCAAAGCAGGCAGGTAGGCGGCGGCAGAGGGGGACAGATCCATGGCGGAGGGGCAGCGGGCTAAAAATCGGTGTCGGCTGGCCGACAGACGCCCGCAGACCGGCTGCGTATTTTCCCCTCTCCCGCCATCCTCTGGAGACACCATCGCATGCGCACTGCCCCCCATTCCACCGCCCCAGGCACCCGCCTGCTGTCCACGCTGGCCAGCGCTGCCCTGCTGGCCGCCTGCACCACCGCCCCCGTGCCGGAAGCCGCCCCCGGTGCATCCGCGGCCCGGCAAGCCACCACCGCCACGCGAGCGGCCCAGCAGGCCGCATTGGCACGGCTGCCACGCAACGACGCGCAGGCGATGGAAGACGCTCGGCGCGGGCTGATTGCGTCGGCCGACGCCTTGACCGTGCGCAATGCCCAGGGCCGCCCCATCTGGGCCATGCAGGACTACGCCTTCCTCGCGCAGGAGACCGCACCGGACACGGTGCATCCGGCCCTGTGGCGCCAGGCCCAGCGCAACCGCGTGAGCGGCCTGTTCCAGGTGACCGAGCGGCTGTACCAGGTGCGGGGCCTGGACCTGTCGAACATGAGCATCCTGGAGGGCGATACCGGCCTGATCGTGGTGGACCCGCTGATGTACACCGAGACCGCGCAGGCCGCCATGGCGCTGTACTACCAGCACCGGCCACGCAAGCCGGTGGTCGCGGTGGTGTACTCGCACAGCCATGTGGACCACTTCGGCGGCGTGCGCGGTGTGGTGCGCCAGGAGGACGTGGATGCCGGGCGCGTGCAGGTCATCGCCCCCGCAGGCTTCATGGCCGAGGCCGTGGGCGAGAACGTGATCGCCGGCCATGCCATGGGCCGGCGCGCGCTCTACCAGTTCGGCATGCTGCTGCCGCGCAACGCGCAAGGCCAGGTGGATGCCGGGCTGGGCAAGGCGGGCGCACCCGGCACGCTGGGCCTGATTGCGCCCACGCGGCTGATCGACAAGCCCCATGAGACCCTGCACATCGACGGCATCGACATCGAGTTCACGCTCACCCCCCATGCCGAGGCCCCAGCCGAGATGGTCATGTACTACCCGCAGCTCAAGGTGCTGAACATGGCCGAGCTGGCGGTGCATACCCAGCACAACCTGCTGCCCATGCGCGGTGCCCAGGTGCGCGATGCGCTGGGCTGGTCCAGGCACCTGAACATGGCCCTGCACCGTTATGGCAGCCAGGCCGAGATCCTGATCGCACAGCACCACTGGCCCGTGTGGGGCCAGGCGCGGCTGCGCGGATCACTGGCGCGCCAGCGCGACACCTACAAGTACCTGCACGACCAGACGGTGCGCTGGATGAACCACGGCTACGTGGGCTCCGAGATCGCCGAGATGCTGCAGTTGCCCGACTCCCTGGCCGAAGACGGTGCCACCCACGCGTTCTACGGCCACCTCAAGCACAACGTGCGCGCCGTGTACCAGCACTACCTGGGCTACTACGAAGGCAACCCGGCACAGCTCGAAGCGCTGCCGCCCGCGGCCGCGGCAAAGAAGACGGTGGAGTACATGGGCGGGCCCGAGGCCGTGCTGCGCCGTGCCCAGGCCGACTATGTGCGCGGAGACTACCGCTGGGTGGCGCAGGTCGCCTCGCAACTGGTGTTTGCCGAGCCGACAAACCAGGCCGCGCGCCAGCTGGCCGCCAACGCCTATGAGCAACTGGGCTACCAGATGGAATCGGCCACGGCGCGCAACGCCTTCCTGCAGGGGGCGGCGGAACTGCGCCAGGGCGTGCCGCAACTGCCCCGCCCGGGCGCCGCATCGCGCGACCTGGTGCGCAACCTGCCCTTAGAGATGTTTTTCAACTACCTCGCCGTGCGCCTGGACGCCGACAAGGCCCGGGGCCAGCACATCGTGCTCAACTGGATCTTCACGGACACCGGCGAGCAGGTGGCCCTGAACCTGGAGAACAGCGCCCTTACCCAATCGCCCGGCCTGGCGCCTGGCGCCAATGCCACGGTGCGGCTGGGCCGCGCCACACTGGACGCCATCGCCGGCCAGCAGACCACCCTGCCTGAGGCCATGCGCTCAGGCCAGCTGAAGATCGAGGGCGACGCCGGCAAGGTGGCGGCCCTCATGGGCATGCTGGACCGCTTCGAGAGCGTGTTCCCCATCGTGGAACCACGCCCGGAACGCGCTGCCGCCTCCGGCCGGCCGGCGGCGCCTCAATAGCCGTGCTGGGCGCGGAAGTCCCGCGCCTTGCCGAAGTGCCCATTGCCGATGAAAGGCACGGGCGGGCGCAGGGCCGACAGCGGCGAGGGGTGGTTGGAGGTGAGCACCAGGTGCCCGCGGTCGGCCGGGATCCAGGCGCGCTTGGACTGGGCATGCGAGCCCCAGAGCATGAACACCACCGGGCGCTCGCCCTCGGCCACATGGCGGATCACGGCGTCGGTCAGCTCCTCCCAGCCCTTGCCGGAGTGGCTCGCGGCCTGGCCCTCTTCGACCGTGAGGCCGGTGTTGAGCAACAGCACGCCGTTCTTGGCCCATTTGACCAGGCTGCCGCCGGGCTCGGGCCAGGCGGGGAAGGCGGTGCCCAGGTCGCGCTGCATCTCCTTGAAGATGTTGCGCAGCGAGGGCGGCAGCTGCACGCCGGGTGCGACGGAAAAGGCCAGCCCCTCGGCCTGGCCGCGGCCGTGGTAGGGGTCCTGGCCGAGGATGACCACGCGCACCTGCTCGGGCGGGGTCAGTTCCAGCGCGCGCAGCGGCTTGGGCGGAAAGATGGCGGCGCCCGCATCCAGGCGCGTCTGCAGGTAGGCCCGCAGTGCCTGGCCGCGGGCACCGGCGAAGAAGGCATCGACCAGCGGTTGCCAGCCGGCGGCCACGGGCCAGTCGGCCGGATCGGCGCTTTGCAGTTGGGTGGCGTCGGTCATGGGCAGCCTGCAGCGGATCAGGCGAACAGCTTGGCCAGGGCCTCGCCGGGTTCCTTGGCGCGCATGAAGGCCTCGCCCACGAGGAAGGCGTTCACGCCCGCGTCGCGCATGGTCTTCACATCGGCCGGCGAGAGGATGCCGGACTCGGTGACCAGCAGGCGGTCGGCCGGCACGTTCTTTTGCAAATCCAGCGTGGTCTGCAGCGAGACCTCGAAAGTGCGCAGGTTGCGGTTGTTGATGCCCACGAGCGGGGTCTTGAGCTGGAGGGCGCGGTCCAGCTCGGCGCCATCGTGCACCTCGACCAGCACGGCCATGTCCAGGCTGCGTGCGATGGCCTCGAAATCGGCCATCTGCGCATCGTCCAGGCAGGCCGCGATCAGCAAAACGGCGTCGGCGCCCATGGCCCGCGATTCGTAGATCTGGTAGGCATCGACCATGAAATCCTTGCGCAGCACGGGCAGCTGGCAGCTGGCGCGCGCCTGCTTGAGGTAGTCCACGCTGCCCTGGAAGAACTGCTTGTCGGTCAGCACGGAGAGGCAGGCCGCGCTCACCGTGCCGTCGCCATCGGCATAGCTCTGGGCAATGTCGGCGGGGATGAAGTCGGCGCGCAGCACGCCCTTGCTGGGGCTGGCCTTCTTGACCTCGGCGATCACGGCCGCCTGGCCCCGGGCGATCTTGGCGCGCAGCGCGCCCTCGAAGTCGCGCGTGAGCACACGGCTCTCGGCGTCGGCGCGCATCGCCGCCAGGGGCATGCGCTTGATCGCGGCGGCGACTTCTTCGTGCTTGACGGCCACGATCTTGTTGAGGATGTCACTCATGGAAAAACCTTCACGAAAAATTCAAACTGGCCATGCCAAAAATACACCACGAAGATTTCGGCACACAAGAGACCAGCATCGGCGCGGCACCGCCCCTCGCTACCGGCCTTGCACTGGCTCGAAATTCCGAAGACCAAGACGACGGTTCAAATGCTCCAAGCATTGATCAACCAATGCTTGTTCCCGCCTGGAACCCCACAGCAACGTCACGCGCGTCAAGAGAATCTTCCTGCCCACTGGCCCAGGATGCAGTATCAGGCGACAAGTGAATGTCGGACTCTTCGCTGTTGCAAAGAACTCCCAGCTTAAACGGCACCCTTCATGCAGAACGAGAGTGTCTTGCATTTTCAGGCCCCAAGGCGTGAGCGTGCGGCGTTGAAAATCCAATATCCAGCCCCGCGACTGGTTGCGCCGGAATTGATGTCGCAGTGCGATGGTTGCGCAGCCAACCAAAACCACACCAACGGACCAGAAAATGCTCCAGAGATACTGCGCCCGCAAATCCAGCGTCATCATCACCGTGGCCAGCGCCACCAATATTGACATGCCGCAAAACGGTACACCGATCGTCAACTCAGCAAGGCTACTGCCCCCGATGCTCAACGGGAGCCACGCCCTGGGTCGCTGTTCGATCAAGGCCACCCAGGCGGACAAACGGCGCAGACGTTCGAGCCCAGGAGAAGGTTTGCCAGTCACAACAAGCCCTCTGACTCAACGGGCAGGTACCAACCGGCCACCTGAACGCCGAATCCCGAGGCGTTCCACCAATTCATCCACGCACCGGTCAAGGGAGTCCATCTGCATGGACAGCGTTTCGGAATCGGAGGACTGCAGTTCCACCGCGCACAGGGTCGCTATCGGACCCGCCGCTTTGTGGCGGAACTCGACTTCGCAGGACAGTACACCGTGGTCCGGAGGGCCGGGAATGATGCCGATGGAATGTGCAAGGTCCAGTGAAATGACCGAACCGCCTCGCGCCGGCTGCAGCGTACGCTGGGTCATGTCCAGCAACCATTGCACCCGGTACGTGAAGTGCCGCACCTGCCACCAGCACATTCCCAGGCCGCTGGCAACGACCAGCGCAATGCACCACCACGCGTTGGCGATCGAGGGTTGCAGGACGAGGAGCACAACATAGCCCATCCCCCAAACGTACAGGATGTTCCATGGAGGAGCCCATGCGGGCCTCTGGTGCACTCGCTCGGGCAGGCACAGGCAGGCGTCCTCCTTCACGGCAGCCGCTAGATCATTGACGTTCCGCAACATGCGGTGCCCTTGTGCCGCCATGCGTGCTACGGCGATCAGGCCGCCAGCGCGTGCGTGCGCGTAACCAGCTGCTCCAGGCGCGCCAGCGCGGCGCCCGAGGCGATTGCGGCACGCGCCTTCTGCAGGCCGTCGGCGATGGAACTGGCCACATTGGCAGCGTACAGCGCCGCACCGGCGTTCAGGCAGACGATGTCCTGCGCGGCGCCGGGCTCACCCTTGAGCACGCCGATCAGCATCTCGCGCGACTGCTCGGGGGTGTCGACCTTGAGCGCACGGTTGCTGGACATGGACAGGCCGAAGTCCTCGGGGTGGATCTCGTACTCGGTGATCTGGCCGTTCTTCAGTTCGCCCACCAGCGTGGCGGCGCCCAGGCTGACCTCGTCCATGCCGTCGCGGCCATAGACCACGAGCGCATGCTCGGCGCCCAGGCGCTGCAGCGCGCGCACCTGGATACCGACCAGGTCGGGGTGGAACACGCCCATGAGGATGTTGGGCGCGCCGGCCGGGTTGGTCAGCGGGCCCAGGATGTTGAAGATGGTGCGCACGCCGAGTTCGCGGCGCACAGGCGCCACGTTCTTCATGGCCGGGTGGTGGTTGGGCGCGAACATGAAGCCGATGCCGACCTCGGCGATGCATTGCGCGATCGCCTCCGGCGTCAGGTTGATGTGGATGCCCAGGGCCTCCATCACGTCGGCGCTGCCGCTCTTGCTCGATACGCCACGCCCGCCGTGCTTGCTGACCTTGGCGCCGGCCGCTGCGGCCACGAACATGGAGCAGGTGGAGATGTTGAAGGTGTTGGCCCCGTCGCCGCCGGTGCCCACGATGTCCACCAAGTGCGTGCTGTCGGGCACGTGGACCTTGGTGGAGAACTCGCGCATGACCTGCGCGGCGGCCGTGATCTCGCCGATGGTTTCCTTCTTCACGCGCAGGCCGGTGATGATGGCCGCGGTCATGACGGGCGAGAGTTCGCCGCTCATGACCATGCGCATCAGGTGCAGCATCTCGTCATGGAAGATTTCGCGGTGCTCGATGGTGCGCTGCAGCGCTTCCTGGGGGGTGATGGACATGGTGAAAGTCTCCGTCTCGTCGTTGTCAGGGGGCTGGGCGGTCAGAGAACGCCAGCTTGAGGCCGAAGCCGATGAACATCGCCCCGGCGATGCGGTCGAGCCAGTGCATGCCGCGCTGCACTGCGCCCACGCGGCGCGCCATCCAGCCCGCGGCCAGGGCCCAGCCCACGTTGACAGGAATGGCGTTGAGGTTGAACAGCACCCCGAGCAGCACGAAGGCCAGGGCCTTGCTGTCCGTGCCCGGTGCAATGAACTGCGGCACGAAAGCCAGGAAGAAGATGGCGACCTTGGGGTTGAGCACATTGGTCCAGAAGCCGCCCATGAACACGCTGCGCAGCGACACGGCCGCGGCCGGCGCTGCCTGTGCCGCTGCGATGGCGGCGCCGCTGCCACCGTCGCCCGAGGCCTTGGCGAACAGCATGCGCACACCCATCCACAGCAGGTAGGCAGCCCCCACCCACTTGAGCACGGTGAAGGCCGTGGCCGACGCGGCCAGCAGCGCGCCCACGCCCACGGCGGCCGCAAAGATGTGCACGAAGCAGCCGGTGGTGATGCCCAGGCCCGCCACGATGCCCGCGCGCGTGCCCGAGCGCAGCGCGTTGGAGACGATGTAGAGCACGTCGGGCCCCGGCGTCAGATTGAGCAGCCAGCCGGCCGCGATGAACATGAGCAGTTGGTGGGTCTCGATGATCATGCCCGCGGCTCCAGGAAGTTCTTGAGCATGGCGTGGCCGTGCTCGGTGAGGATGCTCTCGGGGTGGAACTGCACGCCCTCGATGTCCAGGGTCTTGTGGCGCACGCCCATGATCTCGCCGTCGTCAGTCCATGCGGTCACGGCCAGCACCTCGGGGCAGGTGGCACGCTCGATGGACAGCGAGTGGTAGCGATTGACCGTGAACTGCTCGGGCAGGCCCGCGAAAACACCTTGCTGCGTGGTGGTGATGACGCTGGTCTTGCCGTGCATGAGCTGCTGCGCACGCACGATGGTGCCGCCAAAGGCCGCGCCGATGGCCTGGTGGCCCAGGCACACGCCCAGGATGGGCAGCTTGCCCGCGAAGTGCTGGATGGCAGCCACCGAGATGCCGGCCTCGGCCGGCGAGCAGGGGCCGGGCGAGATCACCAGCCGGTCGAGCTGGCCGGCGGCCAGGCGGGCGGCGATCTCGTCCACGGTGATCTCGTCGTTGCGGTGCACCTCGACCTCGGCACCGAGCTCGCCGAAGTACTGCACGATGTTGTAGGTGAAGCTGTCGTAGTTGTCGACCATCAAGAGTTTCATGCTGCGCTCCCTGCGGTCTGTGCGGCCGCGTCGCTGGCGTGCCCGGCGCGCAGGCGCACGAACTCGCGGTGTTCATAGGCAATGGAGGCTTCCATGACGCCCCGGTAGATGGCTTCCAGCACGTCAGGCTGGCCGCCCTGGGCCAGGGCCCGATCACGCACGCGGTCCACGATGGCCTGGATGCGCGCTTCGTCACGCACCTCTGTGTCGGCCTGCTTGATGCGCGCGGCCTGGGTCATGTAGCCCGTGCGCTGCACCAGGAGCGGCACGAGGATGTCGTCGAGCGCGTCGATCTCGCGGCGCACATCGGCCATGGTGGTGCAGTGCTGCACCTGCTCAATGCTGCGGCCGCTCATTCCAGGCCCTCCTCGACGAGTTCGGCGGCGCGCAGCAGCGCGCGGGCCTTGTGCTCGGTTTCCTTCCATTCGAGTTCGGGCACCGAGTCGGCCACCACGCCGGCGGCGGCCTGCACATAGAGCGTGCCGTTCTTCACAATGCCGGTGCGGATGGCGATGGCCACGTCCATGTCGCCCGCATAGCTCAGGTAGCCGCAGGCGCCGCCGTACAGGCCGCGCTTGGTGGGTTCGAGCTGGTCGATGAGTTCCATGGCATGCACCTTGGGCGCCCCGGTGAGCGTGCCCGCGGGGAAGGTGGCCTTGAGCACGTCGATGGCGGTCATGCCCTCGTTGAGGATGCCTTCGACGTTGCTCACGATGTGCATCACGTGGCTGTAGCGTTCCACCGCAAAGGCCTCGGTCACCTTGACGGTGCCGGTCTTGGCGATGCGTCCGATGTCGTTGCGCGCCAGGTCGATCAGCATCACGTGCTCGGCGCGCTCCTTGGGGTCGTTGGTGAGCTCGACCTCGGCCGCCTTGTCCTTCTCGGGCGTGGCGCCGCGCGGGCGCGTGCCGGCCAGCGGGCGGATGGTGATCTTCTGCCCGTCGGGCGTGCCCTCCTGGCGCACCAGGATCTCGGGGCTGGCGCCCACCACGTGGAAGTCGCCGAAGTCATAGAAGTACATGTACGGCGACGGATTCAACGAACGCAGCGCGCGGTACAGCGACAGCGGGCTTTCGGTGTAGCGCTTGTGGATGCGCTGGCCCACCTGCACCTGCATGAAATCGCCCGCGGCGATCAGCTCCTTGGCGCGGTCCACCGCGGCCAGGTAGTCGGCCTTGGCGAAATCGCGCTGGGCGGGGTGGCTCTCGGTGGGCTTGACCACGGGGGCGCTCACCGAGTACTTGAGCTGCTCCTTGAGCTCGCGCAGGCGCTTCTTGGCCTTGGCATAGGCCTCGGGCGTAGCCGGGTCGGCGTAGACGATGAGGTAGAGCTTGCCCGAGAGGTTGTCGATGACGGCCAGTTCCTCGCACTGCAGCAGCAGGATGTCGGGGCAGCCCAGGGTGTCAGGTGGGCAGGAGTTTTCGAGCTTTTTCTCGATGTAGCGCACGGCGTCGTAGCCGAAGTAGCCGGCCAGGCCGCCACAGAAGCGCGGCAGGCCGGGCCGCAGCGCGACCTTGAAGCGCTTTTGGTAGGCGGCGATGAAGTCGAGCGGGTTGCCCTCGGCGGTTTCGACCACTTGGCCGTCGGTGACGACCTCGGTGCGCGCCGCGGCGCCGAAGCCGCTGGCGCGCAGCAGGGTGCGCGCCGGCAGGCCGATGAAGCTGTAGCGCCCGAAGCGCTCGCCCCCCACCACGGATTCGAGCAGGAAGCTGTGCTTGCCGCCCTCCTTGGTGCGCGCCAGCTTCAGGTAGAGCGAGAGCGGGGTTTCCAGGTCCGCAAAGGCTTCGGCCATGAGCGGAATGCGGTTGTAGCCTTCGCCGGCCAGGCTTTTGAATTCGAGTTCAGTGATCACGGGGAGTGCTCCCAGCTGTCACAGCGCGTGAAATCCCGGCCGAATCGGCACACAAGGGGGCGCTGCGGTTCATTCAATCGGCCCCGAGAAAGGGCCACGGGTGCACGCTGGGGCCAACTGCCCAGGTGCCATCAGGCGTTCAGGCGAGCAGGCGTACGCCAGGGCCAGGCTCCCCGGTCGCTGCAACCTGTGATGAACACGTGGTGAATGAACATGGGCCAAAGTGTAGCAAAGGTCTTGGCGCTTTCGGTTTTTTCCCATGCAATCACCATGATGGACCACTCGAAAACCCTGTTGCAGCCGCGGGCCGACCTTGCAACAATTGGAAACGAACGACCGTTCTATTTTAAGAACCGAGGAGACAAGCATGAACCTGATGGAGCGATGCGCTGCATTCGCCGCCGCATGCCTGCTGGCGGGTGCCGCGGTGGCCCAGCCGATCACCGTATCCAACGTCAAGTACGAGGAAACCACCCAACTGGCCGACAGCACCCTGCAGCTCAATGGCGCCGGTGTGCGCTACAAGGCCGTGTTCAAGGTCTACACCGCCGGCCTCTACCTTGAGAAAAAGGCAGGCACCCCGCAGGAGGTCGCGGCACAGAAAGGCCCCAAGCGCATGAGCATCACCATGCTGCGCGAGATCGACTCCACCGAGCTGGGCAAGCTGTTCTCGCGCGGCATGGAGGACAACATGGACCGGGCCGCTTTCTCCAAGCTGATCCCCGGCGTGATGCGCATGAGCCAGATCTTCTCGGACCACAAGAAGCTGGTTGCGGGCGACCAGTTCCAGGTGGACTGGATCCCGGGCACGGGCACGGTGATCACGGTCAAGGGCAAGCCCCAGGGCGAGCCCTTCAAGGAACCCGAGTTCTTCAACGCCCTCTTGGGCATCTGGCTGGGCAATGCGCCGGCGGACTGGAAGCTCAAGGACGCGCTGCTGGGCAAGCCCGCCGCCTGAACCCGCGCCCCCTGCCCTCTTCCTTTCGGGAAAGCCCTAGCCGTTTCTGTCACCCGCCAGACACGGCGCCTGCCAGCCGCAGGCGTAACCTTTCAAGACCCGGCAGCCTGTGCGCGCACCACCGCAGCACGCCATGCGCCGGGCATTCTCCGCGCTACCCGCGCCCAGGAGCGACCCACCGGCCCCGTGCCTTCCGCCCCGCATCTTCGTTCGCGCCTGACTGACCACACCATGAAACACGCCAAGCTCTCCATCGGCCTGCGCCTGGGCCTGTCCTTCTCGGCCATCCTGCTCATCACCGCCCTGATCGCCGCCACCGGCATGTGGCGCATCGCCAGCTTGAACAGCGCCAGCGAACGCGTGGCCACCCAGGAAATTGAACAGCAGACCCTGGTCGAGAACTGGGCCGCCGACATCCGCCTGAACTGGGTGCGCACCGAGGCCTTCCTCAAGGCCATCGACCGCGACTACATGGACAAGCTCACGGTCGACACGCAGGCCACGGCCAAGGGCATCGAGACCAGGGTCCAGCGCATCGAGGCCCTGGTGCAGGGCGAGAAGAACCGCGCGCAGCTGGCGACCATCGCCGCGGCCAGCAAGGCCTACAACGACAAGCTCGCCGAGATCCGCGAACTGCACCGCGGCGGTGAACCCAATGTGCCCACGCTGGTGGACAAGGACCTGCGCCCCCTGGCAGACCAGTACCTCAAGGCACTGGACGACCTGCGCACGGCCATGGCCACCCAGTTGGCTGCGAGCCAGAGCGATACCGGTGCGCTGGCCCAGGCCAGCCAGGTGCTGCTGGGCGTGGGCACGCTGATCGCGGTGGCGCTGGGCGCGCTGCTGGCCTTCACGGTCACGCGCTCCATCGTGCGGCCCGTGCAACTGGGCAAGCAGGCGGCCGAGAGCATTGCCGATGGTGACCTGACCCACCCCATCACCGCCACGCGCAACGACGAGACCGGCCAGTTGCTGCAGGCCCTGGCGGCCATGCAGGAGCGGCTGGCCACCATCGTGGGCAATGTGCGCCACAGCGCCGAAGGCGTGGCCACCGCCAGTGCCGAGATTGCCTCGGGCAACAACGACCTGTCGGCACGCACCGAACAGCAGGCCTCGGCCCTCGAAGAAACCGCCGCCTCGATGGAAGAACTGGGCTCCACCGTGCGCCAGAACGCCGACAACGCGCGCCAGGCCAACCAGCTCGCGATGAGCGCATCGACCGTGGCCGTGCAGGGCGGCCAGGTGGTGGCCGAGGTGGTGGACACCATGAAGGGCATCAACGACAGCAGCAAGAAGATCGCCGACATCATCAGCGTGATCGACGGCATCGCCTTCCAGACCAACATCCTGGCATTGAACGCCGCCGTGGAAGCGGCCCGCGCGGGCGAGCAGGGCCGCGGCTTTGCCGTGGTGGCTGGCGAGGTGCGCAGCCTGGCCCAGCGCAGCGCCGAGGCCGCCAAGGAGATCAAGGGCCTGATCGGCACCAGCGTGGAGCGCGTGGAACGCGGCAGCGCCCTGGTGGACAAGGCCGGCGCCACCATGAACGAGGTGGTGGCCTCGATCCGCCGCGTGACCGACATCATGGGCGAGATCAGCGCCGCCAGCAGCGAGCAGAGCTCGGGCGTGGGCCAGGTCGGCGAGGCCATCACGCAGATGGACCAGGCCACGCAGCAGAACGCGGCACTGGTAGAGCAGAGCGCCGCCGCCGCGGACAGCTTGAAGACCCAGGCCGGCCAGTTGGTGGAGGCAGTGGCCGTGTTCCGCCTCGGCGCGGGCCATGCGGATGCAGCAACCCAGGCCGTGCCGATCGGTGCGCCGCGCGCAGCCGCCAGCAATGCCGCGCGCCTGCTGCCGGCCAGCGGTCAACGCCGCATCGCGGCCTGAAGAAACATCAGGCGCTGGCGGCCGCGAACTCCGCCAGCGCATCCACAAAGCCATCGGCATCCACGGCCCGCACGGCCTGGCCGTGGTTGTAGCCATAGGTCACAAGCACCACGGGGCAGCCGGCGGCACGCGCGGCCTGCGCATCGTTGCTCGAATCGCCCAGCATCAGCGTGCGCGCGGGCGTCGTGCCCAGGGCCTCGCAGGTCTTGAGCAGGGGCAGCGGATCGGGCTTCTTGCGCGCAAAGCTGTCGCCGCCGAAAACCTGTGCAAAGTAGCCATCGAGCCCCTTGGCCTGAAGCAGCGGCACGGCAAAGTCCGTGGGTTTGTTGGTCAGACAGGCCAGGCGCAGGCCCGCCGCCTGCAGCGCCTGCAGGCCCGCCACCACGCCGGGGTAGACCTGCGCGTACTGGCCATTGATGGCCAGGTAGTGCTTCTGGTAGCTGGCCCAGGCCGCGGGGTACAGCACCTCGACCTGCGCTGCATCGACCGCCTGGCCCTGCGATGCCAGCACATGGGCCAGCACCGAGCGCAGCAGGTGTTCCGAGCCCTTGCCCACCATGTGCTCGATGGCCTGGGCACCGATGGCCGGCAGCGCCAGCTCGCGCAGCATGCGGTTGAGTGCCTCGGCAAAATCCCCGAGCGTGTCCACCATGGTGCCGTCCAGATCCACGATGGCGGCATCCACGCGGGACAACAGGGCGGACAGAGGGGACGTTGCGGACATGCGGAGGGCTCCTTGTGTTACAGACGAAGAAAGGCCGGGCGTGGTGGCCCGGCCTGCCTGGATTTTAAAGCGTGGGTTACCGCAAGCTCAGGGTCTGGCGCTTCCACGCCGGGTCCTGCCAGCGCTGGAACAGGGGCAGTGCAGCCACATCGCCGGTCACGCGCTCGGTGGCCAGGCCTTCCAGGCGCACGATCTCGAAGCTGCGGCGGTAGCGGCCCTGGCCACGCGCCTCGCGCGCCACCAGCATCTGCTGGCCGCCAGGCACCCAGCCGGCCCATTCGGCCACACCGGTTTCGGGCGCGGTGGCGGCCGGGGGCAGCACGTCGACCAGCCAGCCTTCGGCGGTCTTGCGCATCACCCACAGCTCGCGCCAGCCTTCCAGGGGCTGCACGGCCAGGGACACGGCTGTGCCCTCGCGGTTGATGCTGGCCGAGCCGGCCCAGACCACGCCGTAGGTGCAGCGGCGCAGCAGTGGGGCCTTGGCGCCTTTTTGGGCATCGACCAGCAGCACACAGGTCTCGCCGGGAGCACCGGCCTCGGTCACGATGCCGGGGCGGCTGCCCTGGGCCGGGGGCAGGCTGGCAGGTGCCAGGGCCCAGCGCACGGCACTGACCCGCATGGCGGCGTCGTTGTAGGCGGGCTGGTCTTCATCGGGCAGGTCGTTCTTCGCGACACCGGCGAACTCGGCCAGCGCGCGCGATGCGGCTGCGGCGCTGGCAGGACCGGCGGCGTCCTTGCGCGCCTGCTGGAAGGCCAGGGCGCTCCACACGCTGGCGCGGCGCATCTGGATGCGGTTGCGCACATAGGAAGGCAGGCCGGCCACGTCCACGCGTTCGAGCACCTCGGACTGCCATTCCTGCACGCGCGCCCGTTCGTGCGCCGGCAGGTCGGGGTTCACGCACTCGGGCCGCGTGAGGGCCAGGGCGGCGCGGGCGCGCTGCTCGGCATCGGCCACGGGCATGGCCAGCACGCGGCGGAAGGCCTCGCCGTCGTAGCAGACCTGCATGCGGCCTTCGACCTCGTAGGTGGTGAAGCGCACGCCGTAGCCATTGGCCACATCGAGGTGGGCCGACAGCGTGGCCCCCGAGGCCTTGCCGGGCGTGGCGGCCGAGGCACGGCGTGCCAGGCGGTCGGCCAAGGTGCCCAGTGCATCGAAGGCCTGGGCGCCCTGCTCGCCGGCCAGCGCTTTGGCTGGGGCGGCCTGCAGGTAGGCGGCGGTGATGCCGATGCCCAGGGCCTCGGCACCGGGGGTGTCGCGCACAAAGCGCAGCACAGAGAGCAGGGCCGGCGCTTCGGCCTCGCCCTCGGCCACACGGCGCACTTCGCTGGTGCGGATGAAGCCGCCACGCTCGCGCTTGTGGTCCCAGACCTGCAGGTAGTCGAGGCGCTCGCCGCGCACTTCGAGCACCTCGCCCTGCCACAGGGCGGATTGCTGCTGGGCCGATTCGCGCGGTGCGGCGCGCAGCACGGCCTGGTCCTGCACGACGATGGCATTGCCCAGGCTGCTGGCGGGCGGTGGTTGCACCGCAGCGGTGGCGACCATGGTGGCAGCCGAAGCGACGGCCGCGACGAGGGTCAGGGTGGTGCGGTTCATGTTCATTGCTCCGTGGCTTGGGCGGCGGCGGTGTCGTCGGCACCGGTGTTGGCCTGGGCGGCGACGGCCTGGGCATTGCGGTTGCCGCCCAGCAGCGCGGCACCGATGAAGTCGCCGTTGGTCGGTGGGGGCGCGATGATGACCTGGATCTTGTCCGAGAGCTTGTCGGCCAGCGTCTTCTGGATCAGCAGCGGGTGGCGCGTGACCAGCGCGCCCTCGCGCGCCATCTGCTCGGCATTGACCTTGCCGATGCGGTCCATGCGGAAGGCCTCGGCCTCGGCCAGCTTCTGGCGCGCGTCGGCCTCGCCGTTGGCTTCGATGCGGCGGGCCTGGGCCGCGCCCTCGGCGGCCTTGACGCGGGCCACGCGCTCGGCCTCGGCTTCCAGCTGGCGCTGCTCGATCTGGCGCTGCTTGAAGGGCAGCACATGCTTCATGGCTTCTTCCTGGGCGCGGGCGGCGATGACCTGCTCGCGCGCGGCGGCCTCGGCGGCCACTTCGCGGCGCACCTTTTCGGCGCTGGCGTCCAGTTCGGTCTCCTTCACGCGCTTGTCCTTGAGCTCCAGCGTGTAGCGCATCTTCTCGGAAGCCAGCTCCTCGGCCAGCAGGCTGTCCATGCCGCGGCGGTATTCGGCGGGCAGGTCGACCTTGCCGATCTGCACATGGCGCAGCAGCACGCCGTCGGCAGCCAGGCGGGTGCGCAGCTCGGTCTCGATGATCTGCTGGATCTCGGCGCGCTTGGTGGAGAAGATCTCGCGCACCGTGTAGCGGGCGAACACCTTGTAGATCAGGCCCTGCACGGCGGGCTCGACGATCTCGGCCCCCACGTTGTCGGGCAGGCTGCCCGAACGCGAGGCCACCGTGGCCGGGTCGAGCGCATAGCGCACGCCCAGGTCCAGGCCGAAGGACAGGCCCTCGACCGACTGCAGCGGCGCGCCGCCGTTGGCCTGGCGCATCTGCTCGGGGCGGTAGGTCTGGTCACGCAGCGAGAACACGCGCACGCTGTGCAGGCCGGGCAGCACCCAGACGCTGCCATCGCGCCACTGGGTGACGGAGCCGGTGAACTGGTTCACGCGCACGCCGAGCTCGCCCTGGTCCAGGTGCTGCACGGGCGGGTTCCGGTAGACCATGGCACCCGCCGCCACCACGGCCGCGCCTGCGGCCAGGCAGGCCAGGGTGCGGCCCGAAACGCTGGGCAGGCGGCGCGGGGTGGCAGCGGCAGGCGCGGTGTCGATGGTGTCCTGCACGGCGGCGTCCAGTGTGGGGTCGGTGGGGTCGATGGGCTCGACCGGTGCGGCGTTGCGGCGCAGGGCGCGGATGATGCGGTTCCAGGTGGCTTTCATGGTGTTTCCCTCGTCAGTTCGGTGCGGTTGGTGTCTGCTCTGCGGCACCGGATTTCCGTGCTGCATTGGTGACCAATTCTTCGCATCCGCCCCGGAAGCAACAATGCGGCGGCCGCGCCAAAGCGCTCACGGCGGCCGTGCAAACGTTCCGCCCCCGGAAGAAAAACTCACACCGCCCGCCGCAGGGGGCCCGGATAATCCGTGCAGGACCACTCTTGCCCCTCAGCGCCATGACCCGCATCGCCGTGATCGAAGACGACCTGCCCACCAGCAACCAGCTGGCCGGCTGGATCCGCAGTGCGCGCAGCGGCATCGTGATCGACCAGTGGTTCACCCGCGACGAGGCCGAGGCCGCGCTGGCGCGCGAGCACTACGACGCGGTGGTGCTGGACATCGAGCTCGGTCGCGAGCGCCATGCGGGCGTGGCCCTCATCAACGCCATCAACAAGCTGCGCCAGGGCACGCCGGTGCTGGTGGTCTCGGCCATGCCGGCGGCCATCTACCGCAGCATCATGAAGGCGCTGGACGCCTGGGACTACCTGCAGAAGACGACCTTCGAGGAGGCCGATTTCATCGAGACCTTCCTCGACATCCTGCGCACCACGCAGGCGGCCACACCGGCCGCTGCCACCGCGGCCCCTGGTGATGCACTGGTGCTGGACCCGCTGTGGCAGCGCAGCCCCACCTGGCGCGGCGAGCGCATCAACCTGCCGCTCACGGCGCAGCGCATCCTGGCCACGCTGCACCAGCGCAGCGGCGAGGTGGTCTCCTACGACGAGCTGTTCGAGGTGGTCAAGAGCGGGCGCAACCGCGACAACGTGCGCAAGCACGTGAGCACCATCCGCGAGGCGCTGCGCGAGGTGGATCCGGGCTTCGAGGGCATCGAGAACGTACCCATGCGCGGTTTCCGCTGGGTGGCGAAATGAGACACCCCCCTGAGCGGCTGCGCCGCTTCCCCCCGCTCTCGCATTGCTGCGCAATGCGGGCAGGGGGACGCCGCCAGCGCGGCGGTGCGGCCCTTGCGCGGCGGCCCTGGCCTGGGCCGCGCCAGTTTCATCCGCTGCGTGCGGCGTTTTGCACGGTGGAAAATTGAAATGAAGCGCCTGCTGCGCCCCGGCCTGGAAATGCCCCGGCTCGAAATGCCGCGCCTGGGCCTGCCGGCCTTTCGCCTGCGCATCCTCGTGCGCAGCGTGTTCATCCTGCTGGCCGTGGCTACCGTGGCGCTCAGCGTGGTGCTGCTGCGCGAGGAGAAAGAGCGCGCCTGGCAGAGCTACCAGCACGGCTTTCAGCGCAGCCAGGCCGAGGTGATGGCGCGGTTGCGCCACCCCTCGGGGCAGCTGGCGCTGCTCAACTCGGCCAGCCTGGGCCAGGGCGCCACGCCGCTGGCCCCGCTGCTGCTGCCCTATTCGGCCATCGACTTCGACGACCAGAACAAGGCCCAGCAGGCGGTGGAGATGGCGGGCTGCTCGGTGCAGTACCCCGATGGCGCCTCGGTCTGCGCGGCCATCGGCAACAACCCGTATGCGGGCGGTTTCATCTACATCGTGGGCAGCTTCTATGCGGGTGAGCTGGCGGGCCGCGAGCGCGGCGCGCTGGACCTGGCGGCCGTGCACCGCGCGCGCGTGACGCTGGACATGCGCGGCACCACCAGCCGCTGGGTCGCGCCCTTCGAGGCCATGGCGCCGGCATCGGGCACGGCCGCCGGCACCCTGCCCGGCGCGCGCGGGCGGCTGACTGGTTTCGTGGACGCGGGCGGCGACCTGCTCGACGCCCGTGCGCGCCCGGTGCGCGATTTCCGCGGCTGGCTCTGGCAGAACGGCCAATGCCGCGACCTGGCAGGCGCGGTGCCCGACTGCCAGCGCCGAACCTTCTATTCCATCCGCCTGCCGGTGGAGCTGTTCCGCGAAGCCCTGTTCCGCAAGGACCAGCGCCTGGTCTGGCCGCCCGAGGACCTGGGCAGCATGCGCGTGCGCGTGGAAATGCAGGCCCCCGGCGAGGGCCCATCCCTGTTCGACAGCAACGCACCCGGCGCGCAGCCCAGTGCATCGCTCACGGACGTGACGCGCAGCCTGCTGCCCGGCGAGAAGGTGCAGGTGCGCAAGATGGGCGAGGGCGAAGAGCGTGCGCTCACCTTCAAGGGCACGGAGCTGCAGGCCGAGCCCTCGTCGCCCTGGCTGATCCGCCTGGTGAGTTGGCTGCCGCTGGACGCGCCCGATGCGCACGCCACGCCTTCGGGCCTGGACATCCTCGACACCCCCACGGGCAACTACGTGGTCACCTTCACCGGCAACCTGCGCGGGCTGGAACAGGGCCTGGCCGCCGTGGCCACGCGCATGTCCTGGTACCTGGGCGCCATGCTGACCGCGATCGCGCTGGCCTGGCTGATCGTCGAGGTCGGGCTGCTGCGCCGCGTGACCGCCCTCACCCGCCGCGCGGCCGCCGTGTCCTACAACGTGCAGGACGGGCACATCGGCCCGCGCCTCGGTGATCTGGATGTGTCGGACCTGCGCGGCTCGGACGAGCTGGGCATCCTGGCGGGCGGCCTGGCCGACCTGCTGCAACGCGTGAAGGACGATATCCAGCGCGAGCAGCTGCGCGCCCAGCAGGAGCGCGACATGTGGCACGCCGTGGGCCACGAGATCATGTCGCCGCTGCAATCGCTGATGGTGCTGCACGGCGGGCCCGGCGACCCAGGGCACCGCTATGTGCAGCGCATGCAACAGGCCGTGCATGTGCTCTACGGCACGGCCTCGCCGGCCGAGGCGCTGCAGGCGGCCGATGTGCCCCAGGGCCGGCTGGACCTGGACGCCTTTTTGCGCCACGTGGCGGACAACGCCCACTTCGCGGGCATCGCCCAGGTGGTGTACGAGGGGGGCAACACCCCCGTGGTGGTGCGCGCTGACGAGTTCGCGCTGGAGGATGTGGTGACCCACATCCTGCGCAATGCCGACCGCTACCGCCCTGCGGGCACGGCCATTACGCTCACACTCACGGCGTCGGAGTCCACGGCCAGCGCCACGCTGCACAACGTGGGGGCCACGATTGCCGAAGACCTGCTGGAGCGCATCTTCGAGCTCGGGGTGTCTGACCCCGACCTGCCCACGCCCGTGGGCGAGGGCGAACACCGGGGCCAGGGGTTGTTCGTGGCCAAGACCTACATGGCCAAGATGGGCGGCACCATCAATGCACGCAACACGGCCGACGGGGTGGCGTTCATCCTGACGTTCCAGCGGCTGGGCTGAAGTCCAGCGACAAGGCTTTGGCGCCAGGGCGGACGGTGCCGGGCGGCGCTGTCCGACAGTGCGCGGGGGGACCGGGGGCTACGCTGCACCCATACCGTTCGCACCCTGGCATGGGTGCCTCCCCCACCTGTCGCGCTCGTCGCAAGGAGCCTTTTCCATGAAACGCTTTGCCTTTGCCGCCCCCGCCCTCACCGCCACCCTGCTGGCCCTGTCCACCGCTGCCATCGCCCAGGTGCCGGCCAGCGATGCCCGGGCCCGCTACGAGCAGGAACGCCAGAAGTGCCACACCAACAACACCCAGGACAGCCTGGCCACCTGCCTGCGCGAAGCCACCAATGCGCTGGATGCCTCGCGCAAGGGCCAGTTGAGCGACCCCGGCCCGATCGCTGCCGCCAACGGCACCGACCGCTGCAATGCCTTCCAGAGCGCGCAGGAGCGCTCGGAATGCGTGCGCCGCGTCGAGAGCAGTGCCGTGAGCGGCTCGGTGGCCGGCGGCGGTGTGCTGCGCGAGTCCACGACCACCACCATCATCGTCCCAGCGCAGTGAGCGCGACGGTTGAAACTGGCACACGCGAGGCCAGTGCTCCCGCGCAAGGGCCGCCCCGCCGCGAGGGCGGCGTATCCAGCACTGGCGCTGGGAGCGTCCCCCTTCCAGGGGGAAGGCGCGAAGCGACTCAGGGGGTTACTTAAGTTCTACGCGCATGGCGTCGATGACGCCCTTGTAGTCGGGCTTGCCGAAGATGGCGCTGCCTGCCACGAAGGTGTCGGCCCCCGCATCCGCCACCCGGCGGATGTTGTCCGTCTTGATGCCGCCGTCGACTTCCAGGCGGATGTCCTTGCCCGAGGCGTCGATGCGTCGACGCACGTCCTCGATCTTGCGCAGGGCCGAATCGATGAAGCTCTGGCCACCGAAGCCGGGGTTCACGCTCATGATGAGGATCAGGTCGATGTCGTCGATCACCCAGTCCAGCACATCCAGGGGCTGGGCCGGATTGAACACCAGTCCGGGCTTGACGCCCTTGCTGCGGATGGCCTGGATGCTGCGGTGCACATGGGCCGAGGCATCGGGGTGGAAGCTGATGTAGTCGGCGCCGGCATCGGCAAAGGCGGCGGCCAGGGCGTCCACGGGCTCGATCATCAGGTGCACATCCACCGGAACGGCGGTTCCGTCAGCGGTCTTGGCATGCGGCTTGAGCGCCTGGCACACCATGGGGCCGAAAGTGAGGTTGGGCACGTAGTGGTTGTCCATCACGTCGAAGTGGATCCAGTCCGCTCCGGCGGCAATGACGTTGCGCACTTCTTCGCCCAGGCGGGCAAAATCGGCGGAGAGGATCGAGGGGGCTATGCGGAAAGGTCGGCTCATGCACCGATTGTCGCAGTTACCATTCGCCCATGCCAAAGTACCAGTTTGACGTGCAGGTGCAGCCCGAGTACCTGCCGGAGCAATCCGCGCCGGAGACGGGGGTGTTCAGCTTCGCCTACACCATCACCATCACCAACGCCGGGGAGGCCCCTGCGCAGCTGATCTCGCGCCACTGGATCATCAGCGACTCGCGCGGCCACACCGAGGAGGTCAAGGGCCTGGGCGTGGTGGGGCACCAGCCCCTGCTCAAGCCGGGTGAATCCTTCCAGTACACCAGCGGCTGCCGGCTGCGCACGGCCAGCGGCACCATGCATGGCACCTTCCACTGCGTGGGTGAGGAGGGTGAGCCCTTCGACACCCCGATCGACCTGTTCATGCTGGAGGCCATCCAGCAGGGCCCCTCGGGCCAGCCGCTGTCGGGCCGGGTGCTGCATTGAGCCGCACGCCCGACCTGGCCAGCATCCTGGCGCAACTGGACCCGGCCGCCGACACGGCCCAGCGCCACCTGTGGCTGATCGGCCTGCTCGGCTGGGTGCGCGGCAAGCGCGACTCCGTGCCGGGCGCCATCGCACGGCTGCAGCTCTTTCTGGACGCGGCCGAAGCCCGCCCCGAGGTGCAGGCCAGGCTCCAGGCCTGGTGGGCGGCGCTGGTGGACACGGTGGACATCACCACCTTGCTGGCCGACTTCGGCTTTGCGCCGCGCACGGCGCTGGCCAGCGAGGTGGCCGAGCGCCTGCGCACCAAGCTGCTGCCGGCCAGCCCCGAGACCATCGATGCGTCGGAACTGTTCATGCTGGCCCTGCCCGGGGAGTTCGATGCGCAGTGGGTGGCGGCGCTCGAGGAAGCCCAGCTCGCGCGCCTGGTGCGCCTGCTGGCCCCCACGGACACGGGCGGCGCCTCGCGCTGGCACAAGGCGCTGCTCGATGCCATCACCTACTGCGCGGGGCAGATCCTCTCGACCGGCTTTGCGCCCGAGCTGCGCCTGCGCATGAGCGAGGCGGCGCGCGAGTCCCAGCCCTTCCACGCGCTGATCCACGACGTGGAAAGCCTGCGTGTGGAGGTACTGCATGGCCTGCGCACACCCGAGCGGCTCGACGCCGCGGTGCAGCGCCTGCGCGATCGCCTGGAGGCCTGCCGCGCCGCGGCCGCCACGGTCTACACGCATTTCGAGGACAACGGCATCTCGGTGGGCCTGGTGTTCCGCCTGCGCCAGCTGCGCGAGCGCATCCTGCGCGTGCGCCTGCTGCTCGACTGCCTGCTGTCGCCCCAGCCCGCGCTGACGGCCGCCAGGCTCATGGCCAGCCTGGTGCTGGTGGGGCAGGAGCGGCGCAGCCTGCGCGCGCTGTTCGCCTCCAACTCGTCGCTGCTCGCGGCCAAGGTGGCCGAGCGCAGCGCCGAGACGGGCGAGCACTACATCACCCGCACGGGCGCCGAGTACCGCTCCATGGTGCAGAAGGCCGCGGGCGGCGGGGCCCTGATGGCCTTCACCACGCTGGCCAAGTTCGGCCTGTATGCGCTGGCACTGTCGGCCTTCTGGGGTGGCTTCTGGGCCGGCGTGAACTACGCCGTGACCTTCGTGTTGATCCAGCTGCTGCACCTCACGGTGGCCACCAAGCAGCCCGCGATGACGGCACCGGCCATGGCGGCCAAGCTCAAGGAGCTCGGGGCCAGCGATGCCATCGAGTCCTTCGTGGACGAAATCACGCACCTGGTGCGCTCGCAGGTGGCGGCTGTGCTGGGCAACGTGCTGGTGGTGTTTCCAGCCGTGCTGGCGCTGGCCTGGCTGATCGCCCAGGCCACCGGCGCACCGGCCATCACGCACCGGCAGGCCGAGCATGTGTTCGAGTCGCTGCACCTGCTCGGGCCCTCGCTGTTCTTCGCCGCTTTCACCGGGGTGCTGCTGTTCGTGGCCAGCATCATCGCGGGCTGGACCGAGAACTGGTTCGTGCTGCACCGGCTCGATTCGGCCATGCGCTACAACCCGCGCATCACAGGCCTGCTGGGCCAGGCCCGTGCAGCGCGCTGGGCCCAGTTCCTGCGCGAGAACATCTCGGGCTTTGCGGCCAACATCTCACTGGGCTTCATGCTCGGCCTGGTGCCCGCGATCGCGGGCTTCTTCGGCCTGGGGCTGGATGTGCGCCATGTGACCCTGTCCACCGGGCAGATCGGCGCAGCCCTGGCCTCGCTGGGCCCGCCCACACTGCACATGCCTGCCTTCTGGTGGGCCGTGGCGGCCATTCCGTTGATCGGTGCACTCAACGTCACGGTGAGCTTCTACCTCGCGTTCAGCGTGGCACTGCGTGCGCAGAACGTGAGCGGCGTGGACCGCTCGCGCATCTACGCCGCCATCCGCCAGCGGCTGCGCTCGGCCCCCTTGAGCTTCTTCATGCCGGGGCGGGGACGTTCGGCAACCGGCTGAAACACACGGACACCGGGCGCCCACAGCTTCTTACAAAGCTCGAAACTGTCCTACAAGAAGCCGCTGCAGCGGCAGTTAAATTAGGCGCACCCTGGCAGACCACGGTGCTTCGGCAAAACCGAAGCGGATCCTGTGGCCTTTGCCGGGTACGTTAAGGTAACGGCGCACCAGCGGCGCTCCGCTGGGTCATGGCTGTGCACCACGCCGCGCCGCACGGATGTGATCTGGCCGGTAGCGCACGGCATGCCACCACCTTCGCCGTGGCGCCATGCCGCACAAGAATCAACCCGCGGGTGCCTCCGGTGCCCGCGCCATGCAGGGGTCACATGACATGAATGAAATCCTGAGCTTCTGGGCGCAATGGCTGCGCCCCTCGGCCGGGCTCCCCACGGTGCAATGGTCCCTGCTGCTGGCCGTGGCCGCGGTGGCGGGCTACCTGTGCCAGCGCCACACGGGCCTGCCCAAGGTGGTGGGCTACTCGCTGGTGGGCACGGCCGCGGGCCTGGCCGGCTTCAGCGGCGCGCTGTGGCCACTGCAGGGCATCGGCCTGTTCCTGCTGGAGCTGGGCATTGCGCTGGTGCTGTTCGAATGCGGCGGGCGCATTCCGCTGCGCTGGTTCCGCCACAACCCCATGGTGCTGGTGCAGAGCATCGCCGAGTCGGTGCTGACCTATTTCGCCGTGTACTGGGTGCTGGTCTGGCTCAACCAGCCCACGCAGGTCGCAGGCCCCCTGGCCCTGGTGGCGCTGGCGGCTTCGCCGGCCGTGCTCACCCGCGTGGTGGCCGACACGCGGGCCGCCGGACCGGTGACGGAGCGCGCCATCGTGCTCGCCACCCTGTCCACCCTGTACGCACTGACCCTGGGCAGCGCCCGGGCCGAGCAGATCAACCGCCAGAGCCTGACGCTCATCGACACCATGTACCCGGTGATCGTGGTGCTCGGCGTCTCGGTGGTGGTGGCGGCCGCGCTGGCGCTGGTGATGCGCATGGCGCTGCGCTTCATGAGCCCCACGAGCGAGAACACCTCCATGCTGCTGCTGGCGCTGATCGCGGCCGGCACGGCCGTGGCCGCGCACATGGGCGGCTCGGCCCCGCTGGCCGCGCTGCTGGGCGGCATCCTGCTCAAGCAGGTCAACCCGCGCCCCTGGGCCTGGCCCCGGCAACTGGGCAATGCGTCCTCGCTGCTCACCATGCTGATGTTCGTGCTGGTCTCCACCGTGGCCGCGCAGGCCGACTGGAGCGGCCCGGTAGCCGGCGTGGTGCTGGCCCTGATCGCCGTGCGCCTGGTGGCCAAGGTGCTGGGCGTGGCACTGGGCAACGTGGGCAGCGGCGCGAGTTGGCGCCAGGCCCTGTGGGTGGGCGGCGCGATGACGCCCATGTCGTCCATCGCCCTCCTCATCGCCTCGCAGTTCGTGGTGGCATCGGCGTCCACCGGCCACCTGATTGCCCGTGTGGCGCTGCCCGCCATCCTGCTCATGGAGGTGCTGGGCGCCGTGATCGCCACCGTGGCCATCTACCGTGCGGGCGAAAGCTCGAAACCCTGGGCACCACTGTCGGGTAACGCCGCCAGCAGCAACGGAGACACCGCGTGAGCCTTGAAGCCTTCAACCATTCCGAACCGCTGACCTTGGGCGTCGAGCTGGAGCTGCAGCTCGTCAACACCAACGACTACGACCTCGCGCCCTATGCCGAGGACATGCTGCGCCTGATGCACAAGACTCCGCTGCCCGGCAGCGTGGTGCCCGAGATGACGAACAGCATGATCGAAGTCTCCACGGGCATCTGCCACTCGGCCAGCGAGGTGCTGGGCCAGCTCACGCCGATCCGCGATGCGCTGGTGAAAAGCGCCGACAAGCTCAACATCGCCGTGGTGGGGGGCGGCACGCACCCCTTCCAGCAGTGGCACGAGCGGCGCATCTACGACAAGCCGCGCTTTCGCGAGCTGTCGGAGCTGTACGGCTACCTGTCCAAGCAATTCACCATCTTCGGCCAGCACGTGCACATCGGTTGCCCCGATGCCAATGCCGCGCTGCTCATGCTGCACCGCATGTCGCGCTACATCCCGCACTTCATCGCGCTGTCGGCGTCGAGCCCCTATGTGCAGGGGCAGGACACGGCCTTCGACTCGGCGCGGCTGAACTCGGTGTTCGCCTTCCCGCTGTCAGGCCGCGCGCCATTCGCGCTGACCTGGGAGGACTTCACGGCCTACTTCGACAAGATGACGCGCACCGGCGTGGTCAAGAGCATGAAGGACTTCTACTGGGACATCCGCCCCAAGCCCGAGTTCGGCACCATCGAGATCCGCGTGTTCGACACGCCGCTGACCATCGAGCGTGCCGCCGCGCTGGCGGGCTATGTGCAGTCGCTGGGTGCCTGGTTCCTCGCGGACCAGCCCTTCATGCCCGAAGAGGACGATTACCTGGTCTACACCTACAACCGCTTCCAGGCCTGCCGCTTCGGCATGGATGCCGTGTACGTGGACCCCTCCACCGGCGACCACATGCCGCTGCGCGAGCACATCATGATGACCATGGACAAGATCGCCAGCCATGCCGCCATGCAGGGCGCGGCCAATGCCATGCACATGCTGCGCACCGAGACCGAGGCCGGCCAGAACGACGCACGCTGGCTGCGCGAACGCCAGCGCGAGGAACAGCTGCTGGCCGAAGTCAGCCGCCAGGCGGCGCAGCGCTTTCGCGGCGCGCCGGCCTGATTCTTCACCTCCAGTTAAAGGCGGGTTAACTTCCCGCCCGCGCGCCAGGAACCTGTGACTTCATGATGGTGCCATGCACCGCAGCAACCGACTGCGGGCTTCCCCACCCGGGGAAACACCACCAGGAGACAGGACCATGACCACCCCTCTTCGCTCGTGCGGGGCGCTGACGGCACTCGCCGCCGCCACGTTCGCCCTGGGCCTTGCCGCCCCGTTCACCGCATCTGCCCAGGCCTGGCCCGGCAAGCCCATCAGCCTGGTCGTGCCCTTCCCGCCCGGCGGCAGTTCCGACGTGCTGGCCCGCGCGCTGACGGACCGGCTCGGCCAGGCCCTGGGCCAGCCCGTGATCGTGGAGAGCCGGCCGGGTGCCGGTGCCACGCTGGGTGCGGACTATGTTTCCAAGGCCAAGGCGGACGGCCACACCCTGCTCATGGGCGCGGTGCACCACACCATTGCCACCAGCGTGTACCGCAAGCTGCCCTACGATTTCGAAAAGAGCTTCGCGCCCATCACCACGGTGGCGCTGGTGCCCAACGTGCTGGTGGTGAACGCCAAGTCCACCGCCACCGATGTGAAGGGCGTCATCGCCCTGGCCAAGGCCGCGCCGGGCAAATTCTCGTATGGGTCCAACGGCAACGGCACGGTGCAGCACCTGATCGGCACGCAGTTCGCAAGCCTGGCCGGCGTGGACCTGCTGCACGTGCCCTACAAGGGCAGTGCGCCGCTGACCACCGACCTGCTGGGCGGCCAGATCGACGTGTCGTTCGACACCCTGACCCCGGTGCTGCAGCACATCAAGGCGGGCAAGCTGCGCGCCGTGGCGGTGACCACGGGCAAGCGCTCCACCACCCTGCCCGAAGTACCCACGCTTGCGGAATCGGGCATGAGGGATTTCGACCAAGGCACCTGGTTCGGCATCCTGGCGCCGGCCGGCACACCCAAGGAAGTGGTCACGCGGCTGAACACCGAGCTCGTGAAGATCATCCAGTCGCCCGACTTCAAGAAGCGCATGGAGGAGATCGGCGCCGAGCCCATCGGCAACACGCCCGCCGAGATGGAAGCACAGATCCGCAACGACACGGCCAAGTACGCCCGACTGGTGAAGGAGGCAAAGGTCGCGATCGATTGAGAACGTGTCTACGGTCTTTTCGCGGCCCTGAAAAGACCGTAAACACGTTCTGCGGCGCACGGGAACCGGGCGCCTTGCCGCATCCACCGCACAGGGTGGCAGGCTCTCACAGGGCCAGCCCCCTGTTTCACTCGATGAGGATCGCGCGGAAGTCGTTGACGTTGGTGAGCGTGGGCCCGGTCACCAGGGCATCGCCCAGGGCCCCGAAGAAGCCATGGCCATCGTTGTCGTCCAGCCTGTCGCGGGCGTTCATGCCCAAGGCGCGGGCGCGCGCGAGCGTATCGGGCGAGAGCGTGGCGCCAGCGATCTCCTCCTGGCCGTCCACCCCGTCGGTGTCGCCGGCCAGGGCGTGGATGCCGGGTTCACCATCGAGGGCCAGCGCCAGGGCGAGCAGGAACTCCACATTGCGCCCGCCACGCCCCTGGCCGCGCAGGGTCACGGTGGTCTCGCCGCCCGAGAGCAGCACACAGGGCGCGGCCACCGGCTGTCCGCGCCGCGCCACCTGCAGCGCGATACCCGCATGCACCTTGGCCACGTCACGCGACTCGCCTTCGATGGCATCGCCCAGGATATGGGCCTGCCAGCCGGCCTCGCGTGCCACCGCGGCCGCAGCCTCCAGCGCCATCTGCGGTGTGCAGACAAAGTGGGTCTCGATCGCGGGGAGATCGGTATCGCCGGGTTTGGGCGTTTCGCCCGCGCCGCTGGCCAACAGGTCGAGTGCGGCCGGTGGCATAGCGATGCCGTAGCGGCGCACGATGGAAAAGGCATCGGCACAGGTGCTCAGGTCCGGCACCGTGGGGCCGGAGGCGATGTCGGCCGGGTCGTCGCCCGGCACGTCCGAGAGCAGCAGGTTCACCACGCGCGCCGGTGCGCAGGCACGCGCCAGCCGCCCGCCCTGGATGGCCGAGAGGTGGCGCCGCACGCAGTTCATCTCGGCAATGCTGGCGCCGCTGGCCAACAGGCTGCGGCCAATGGCCTGCTGGTCGGCCAGCGTGATGCCGGGCAGGGCCAGCGGCAGCAGCGCGGAGCCGCCACCGGAGATCAGGCACAGCACCAGGTCCTCAGCCGTGAGGCCGGCGACCTGGGCCAGCATGCGGCGCGCGGCGGCCTCGCCCGCTGCGTCGGGCACAGGGTGCGCGGCTTCGAGGATCGCTATGCGCTCGCAGGGCACGGCGTGGCCGTAGCGTGTGACGACCAGGCCCGACAGCGGGCCGGGCCAGTGGTCCTCCACCGCGCGGGCCATGGCGGCCGAGGCCTTGCCCGCGCCGATGACCACCAGCCGCCCCAGGGGCGGTGCAGGCAGGTGTGGTGGAACGCACAGCGCCGGCTGGGCGGCGGCCACTGCGGCCGCAAACATGCGGCGCAGCAGCGCCTGCGGGGGTTCCCCGTTCATCGTCGTACTCCCATTTCGGCGGCGTGCTGCCGCCCCTTGTCACAAGCCTTGTCACGCGGCCTTGCGTTCAGGCTGTGCAGCCAGGTGCGCGCAGACAGCGGCCGTCACCTGGGCCGTGGTCGCCGTGCCGCCCAGGTCGCGGGTGTGCAGGGCCGGGTCGGCCGTCACGGCTTCCACGACCGCCATCACCCGCCGGGCCGCGGCCTGCTCACCCAGGTGCTCGAGCAGCATCACCACCGACCAGAAGGTGCCCACCGGGTTGGCCAGGCCCTGGCCCATGATGTCGAAAGCCGAGCCATGGATGGGCTCGAACATCGAGGGATAGCGGCGCTCGGGGTCGATGTTGCCGGTGGGCGCGATGCCCAGGCTGCCGGCCAGCGCGGCGGCCAGGTCGCTCAGGATGTCGGCATGCAGGTTGGTGGCGACGATGGTGTCCAGCGTGGCCGGGCGGTTGACCATGCGCGCCGTGGCGGCGTCGACCAGTTCCTTGTCCCACTTCACGTCGGGGAACTCCTGGGCGATCTGCACCGCGATCTCGTCCCACATCACCATGGCATGGCGCTGGGCGTTGCTCTTGGTGACCACGGTGAGCAGCTTGCGCGGCCGCGACTGGGCCAGGCGGAAGGCAAAGCGCATGATGCGCTCGACCCCGGCGCGCGTCATCATCGACACGTCGGTGGCCGCCTCGATGGGATGGCCCTGGTGCACGCGCCCGCCGACGCCGGCGTACTCGCCCTCGGAGTTCTCGCGCACGATGACCCAATCGAGGTCGCGCGGGCCGCAGCGCTTGAGCGGGCCATCGATGCCCGGCAGGATGCGCGTGGGCCGCACGTTGGCGTACTGATCGAAGCCCTGGCAGATCTTCAGGCGCAGGCCCCAGAGCGTGATGTGGTCGGGGATGTGCGGGTCGCCGGCCGAGCCGAACAGGATGGCGTCCTTGCCGCGCAGAGCGTCCAGGCCGTCGGCGGGCATCATCACGCCGTGGGCGCGGTAGTAGTCGCCGCCCCAGCCGAAGTCCTCGAACTCGAAGCGGAAGGCCGATTGCGTGGCCGCCAGGGCCTGCAGCACCTGCTGGCCGGCGGGCACGACCTCCTTGCCGATGCCGTCGCCGGGAATGGTGGCGATCTGGTATGTCTTCATGGCGTGTCTCCGTGCATGGTTTCAATGGATGGAGCAACTGTAGGAACTCGACAACCCTTCTGCACACCCTTACATTCAAACCACCGTTAACCTGAATTCAACAATGGGGGTGCCATGGGCAAGGGAATCCAGCCGGCCGACCTGGGCTTCTTCTCGGCACTGGCCAGTGCCGGCAGCCTGAGCGCCGCCGCGCGCGAGATGGGCATCACCACGCCCGCCGTGAGCAAACACCTGGCGCTGATGGAAGCCCGCCTGGGCGTGGCACTGGTGAACCGCACCACGCGGCGCATGGGCCTCACGCCCGAGGGCGAGCTCTACCTGCAGAGCGCCCGGCGCATCCTGGCCGAGATCGATGGCATGGAAGAGCTGCTCGGCGTGTCCAAGGCCGTGCCCAAGGGCTTGCTGCGCGTGAACGCCACGCTGGGTTTTGGCCGCAGCCATGTGGCGCCGCTGATCTCGAAGTTCGTGCGCAAGTACCCGGAGCTGGAGGTGCAGCTGCAACTGTCGGTCAACCCGCCCGCGCTGACCGAGGATTCGTTCGACGTCTGCATCCGCTTCGGCGCACCGCCCGATGCGCGCGTGATCGCCCGGCACCTGGCGCCCAACCGCCGGCTGCTGTGCGCATCGCCCGCCTACCTGTCACGCCATGGCATCCCCAAGGTGCCCAACGACCTCACCAAACACAACTGCATCGGCATCCGCCAGGGCGAGGAGGCCTTTGGCGTGTGGCGGCTGTCGAACGGGCGCGGCCGCAGCGTCAATGTCGAGGCCGTCAAGACGCGCGGCAACCTCACCACCAACGACGGCGAGATCGCCGTGAACTGGGCGCTGGACGGCCACGGCATCCTGATGCGGGCCGAGTGGGACATCGGGCGCTACCTGCACAAGGGCCGCCTGGTGCAGGTGCTGCCCCAGTATTTCACGCCCGACGCGGACATCTATGCCATCTACCCCCAGCGCCACCAGATGGCGGCCCGGGTGCGGGCCTTCGTGGATTTCGCGGCCCAGGCGTTCAGCCAGCAGGCGGGCACCGTCCAGGGGTAGCCGGCGGCAGGGCAGATCAGGCGCGCCGGGCCGGGGCCCGGCCCCACCACCGGCGGATGGCGCCCAGTGAACGCACCCCGGCACGCCACAGCACGCCCGGGACACTCCACAAGGCCTCGTTGCGCAGCCGGTGTGCCTGCTGCACCACCGCCTTCTTGCGGCGCAGATGGCCGGACAGACTCCACTCTTCGTGCAGCGGCATGGCGCCCCTCCTTTCCTAGATGCGGTGACTGTAGGAAAGCCCGCACTCCCCGGAAACAGCCCGGCCTGCAAGGGCGTTTTGCACGGGCTGCAAAGCCGGCAGCGTGCCGGGGCCGCGCCCGCTACCATTGGCACGATGCGCGATATCCGCTTTGAAGACATGCACCTCTTCGTCCGCGTGGCGGACCTCGGTTCGCTCTCGGCCGTCGCGCGCGAGCGCGATGTGCCCGTGAGCCAGGTATCGCGCACGCTGGCGCGCATCGAGACCGCCTGCAATGCGCGGCTGATCCACCGCTCCACGCATGGCCTCACGCCGACCGCCGAGGGGCTGACCTTTCTCGAATACTGCCGGCGCCTGACCAGTACCCTGGACGAGCTGGAGGGCGAGTTCGCCAGCCACCAGGGCGGGCAGGCCAGCGGCTCGGTGCGCGTGGCCGCGAGTTCGGTGGTGGCCGAACACCTGCTGATCCCCAGCTTCGATAGCCTGCAGCAGGCGCACCCGCAGCTGCGCGTGGAGCTGGTGGTGGACGACCGCATGGCCGACATGGCGCGCGACGGCATCGACATCGCCATCCGCACCGGCCCGCCCACCAGCGACACGGTGGTGGCCCGACCGCTGGGCACCCTGGTGCGCCGGCTCTACGCCACGCCGGCCTACCTGCAGGCCCACGGCACGCCACGGCACCCCGACGAACTGCACCGCCACCGGCTCATCACCAACAGCGCGGTGGCGCAGCTCAACCGCTGGCCCTTCATCGTCGATGGGGAGCCGCGCGTGGTGGTGGCCGATGGGCACTGGCGCTCAGGCAGCACCGGCATCACGGCGCGCCTGGCCCTGCAGGGCCTGGGCATTGCGCGGCTGGCCACGCTGGTGGCCGAGCCGCTGGTGCAGCAAGGCGTGCTGGCGCCCGTGCTGCGCGACTGGGTGGATGAGCAGCCCTCGCCCATCCACGCCATCACGCTCACGCGCCGCCACCGCCTGCCCAAGATCAAGGCCTGCATCGACCACTGGGCACAGTGGTTCGCCAGCGGCAGCGCCCTGGCCTGAGCCGGCCAGGGCGCGTTCCGGTCACAGGAATGCAGCGGCGTCCAGGGACTGCACCACGCCCACCAGCTCGGCCAGGCCTTCCGTGGCAATCGGCAGCTTGGCCACGGCCGCGAGGAAGGCCCCCTGCGTGGCATAGGCCTTGCCCGGACCGATCAGCGACGCGAACTCCTGCACCTGCTGGGCCGTGGGGGCCACGCCCGTGACGCTCTGGAACAGGAAGTTCACCAGGCCATCGTTGCCGATGCCGGGAGCCAGCGCGTCGATGAGGGTCTGCGCCAGGGCATCCAGGCCGTTGATGCTGTCGGCCTTGTGCACCCACTGGCTCAGCACCAGGGTGTCCGGCTTCTGGCCGAAGAGGGTGTAGGCCAGGGCCAGCATCTGGCCGGTCTTGCCACCTTCGCTGGTGGCCGTGGGCAGGGCCACATCAAAGGCGAACAGGCTGCCCTGCAGCTCCACGCGCTCCACGCCCCTCATCGTGACCGGGCCCGTGGGGGTGTTGATCACCACCTTGCCGCTGCTGTCCTGGCTGATGCCCAGGCGCAGCACATCGGCCAGCGTGGCCGAGACCACGACCGTGTCCACACCGCTGCCACCGGTCACCGTGTCGGCACCACCGCCAGTGACCACGCGGGTCAGGGGCAGGTTGGGCACGACGATGGTGTCGCTGCCGGTGGAGCCCTGCAGCGTGGCCGGCTGGCCCGGCGCCGTGGGCGGGGTGACGGGAATGGTCGGCGTGGTGGGCGTGCCACCACCACCGCCGCCGGAGGCGGGCGTGCTGCCCAGGTTGAGCCCGATCAGGATCGGGTTGTGGTCGCTCGAACGGTAGGGGTCGGCGTTGAAGTAGCTGGCGTCCTGCGCATCGTTCTTGTTCTCGAGGTTGTAGTCGAGGATGGCCGGCTCCTCGGCATTGATGCCCCATTTGTATGTGCCCGTGACCTGGCTGCCCAGGCTGCCACTGGCCAGCGCATGGTCGAGCGAGCCCCACAGACCGTCGAACGAATACGAGTTGCCCGTGGACACCTTGGTGTAGCCGTTGGCGGCAAGCTTGGTGATCGGGTCTTCCTTGCCATAGGCATTGAAGTCGCCGACCAGCAGCACGTCGCTGTCGGTGGTACCCGTGGGCTTCGTGGCCAGCCAGGCCGACAGGTCCTCGGCCGCCTTCACGCGCGCCAGGTTGTTGGCCCCTTGGCCGTCGCCGGTATCGGGATCGAGCACGCTGCCCTTGGACTTGAAGTGGTTCACCACCACGGTGAACTGCTCGCCGTCGGCATTCGCCTTGAAGGTCTGCGCCACGGGCACGCGGTTGCCGTAGGTGGCCGAGAACGCGGTGTACACGCTCGGGCCGGCCACGGCCGCCTGGCCCACCGGCGTGACCTTGGCGGGCTTGTAGACGATGGCGACCATGATGGCATCGCCACCCGCCGTCGCAGCGTCCCCGGGGGCGGCACCGTTGTTGTAGGGTGCCTTGATGTAGGCATAGGTGCCAGCGCCGGCCTTGGCGTTGAGGGCGTCCACCAGCGAGTCGAGCGCACTGGTACCGTCGCCGAAGCCGTTGTTCTGCACCTCCATCAGGCCCAGCACGTCGGCATCCAGGCCCACCAGGTTCTCGACCACCTTGGCCTGCTGGCGTGCCAGCTCCGCAGCATCGGTCGCGCCGCGGCCCGACTGGGTGGAGCCATCGGGCGTGGTGAAGCTGCCCGTGCCCAGGGTCGTGAAGTAGTTGAGCACGTTGGCCGACGCGACCTTGATCTCCGCATTGCGGATCTCGGTCGGGATGCTGGCCGTGGTGGGGCGCGCATCGCCCGTGAAGTTCACGCTCTGCGTGGGCTGCACGCGGTAGCTGGTCTCGTGCGTGGCAGCGGCGGTGTCCACGAACTGGTCCACGATGCCGGTCACGCTGGCCACGCTGTCGCCTGCGCGCAGCGTGTTCGTGGCCGACAGCGGCTGGCCGCCGCGGCCGATGTGGCTGGTGGGGTTCTGCGTGCTGCTCAGGTCGTCCAGGATGATCTGGTCCTTCTTGAGGTCGGCCAGGTAGGCCGTGTTGCCCGCCACGCTGGGGGCGTTGTGCTCGGTGTACTGCTGCTGGATGGCGTCCGAGGTCAGCGTGACCTGGCCGTACTGGCCCAGGTTGTAGTTGTCGGTGACTACCAGCTTGCCGCCGTTGGCGGTGCCGGACTGCACGGTGACCAGCATGCCTTCGTAGGCTTCCCAGCTCACGGCGCTGGCCACGGGCAGGGTCACCACGGTCGCGGCGGGCAGGCCGGCATCGGCTTGCACCAGGGTGAAGTCGGTCGGCACGGTCAGCTGGGTCTGGCCCTTGTAGTCGGCCACGGTGCCCTTGATGCGGACCTTGTCGCCAATGCTGTTGGCGTCCAGGCCGGCGATGGGCGTGCCACCGTAGTAGACGAAGATGCCTTCGGAGGTGCTGGCATCGCCGTCGTAGTCGGCAGCCTCTTCCTGCACGTAGAAGCCCTGCAGGTTGGGCGCATAACCCGTCACGATGCCTTCGATGGTGACCGCGTTGCCCATCAGCAGCGCGGTGTCGCTGCTGCCCTGGATCTCGTGGATCTTCGTGATCGGCGCCTCGTCGGTACGGACCAGACCCTGGGCCGTTCCGCCGCCCACGATGGTGGTGCCGGTGGCGCCCGACAGCGTGACCGTGAAGCCCTCGTCCTGCTCGATGCTGGTGTCGCCCTGCACGTTGACGGTGATGGTCTTGGTGGTCTCGTTGGCCGCGAAATTGACGGTGCCCGATGGCAGGTTGCCGCCCGCAAAGTCATCGGCACCGGCCTGCGCCGATCCAGATCCGGTCACGGCCCAGTTCACGGACGCCGTGCCCGACTTGTCGCCTGCGCGCGTCACGGTGAAGGTGTAGGCCGTGCTGCCGCTGTTGCCCTCGGGCTTGGCGGCGTCGGTCGCGGCGATGGAGACCACCGAACCGGCATAGCTTTCGATCTTGAAGTCGTCCACCTGCCACTGCGAGGCGCTCTTGTTCGCCGACGAGGCGTACTGGAAGGCGAAGTACACGTTGGTACCGCTGATGCCCGACAGGTCGATCAGGCCCGAGGGCGTGGTCACCTGCGAGTTGGCGGCCGGGTGGGCGAAGCTGAGCTCCGTCCAGGTGGCCAGCGTGGGGTCGCCCGTGCCGCTGTAGTTGCTGGACACCATGAGCTTGAGCTGCTGGGCCGGATCGGCGAGGCCGGCATCGGCATAGCGCGTCCAGGTCGTGAAGCTCAGGAACTCGGCGCCGGTGTCATTGAGGTTGAAGGCCTTGGAGATCAGCCAGTCGTTGGCCGCCACCGTGCTGTTGTAGCCGTTGATGCTGGCCTTGCCGCTGCTGTACAGCCAGTTGACCGCGGCCGCGCTGTCGGCGTCCTTGCTGAACACGGTGAACTCGTTGAAGCCGGCCTGGCTGTCGAAGGCCTGGGTGTAGCTGGGCGCGGCGCCGGCCGGCACGGCCGGGGCGCTGGTCAGGCCTGGCGAGCCGATGTTGGCCGGCGTGCCGGTCTGGGCGAAGGCGCCCAGCTGGCCCACCACGGCCGCCTTGTAGGTCGGGTTGGTGGTGGACACGCCGTCCCAAACGGCCGAGGCCGTGGCCGTGCCTCCGAAGGCCACACCCGCGTGCTCGGCACCGGCCACCGTGCCACCGCCGGTTTTGGCCATGGGGGCCACCGTGGTGCCGCCGTTGGTGAAGGCCGTGCCGCTGTAGTTGATGGCCGTGGCCACCTGGCCGTTGGCATCCAGGATCACCACGCCATCGCCCTTGCCCAGGCCGGGGCCGCCCACGGCCACGACGGCGGTGCTGGCGTCCAGCCCCCAGGCGGCCTTGAAGGCGGTGGGGTCGGTCACTTCGCCGGCCACCACCAGCTTGCCGCCCGCGGGGATCTTGGTGCCGTTGGCAAAGGCACCGAGCTTGGTCGGGTCGGCGGCCGAGTCGGTCCACTTCCAGCCCGACAGATCGATCTCGGTGCTGCCGTAGTTGTAGAGCTCGAAGAAGTCGCCGGGCGTGGCGTTGGAATTGACTTCGGTGATCAGCAGCTTGGGCTGGGCCACCACCAGGGTGCCGGGGGAACCGATGTTGGCGGGTGTGCCGGTCTGGGCAAAGGCGCCCAGCTCGCCCACCACGGCCGCCTTGTAGGTCGGGTTGGTGGTGGACAGGCCATCCCACACGGCCGATGCCGTGGCCGTGCCGCCAAAGGCCACGCCGGCGTGCTCGGAGCCCGTTACCGCGCCGCCGCCGGTCTTGGCCATGGGGGCGATGCTGGTGCCGTTGTTGGTGAAGGCCGTGCCGCTGTAGTTGATGGCGGCCGCCACCTGGCCACTGCCGGTCAGCACCACCACGCCATCGCCCTTGCCCAGGCCGGGGCCGCCCACGGCCACGACGGCGGTGTTGGCGTCCAGCCCCCAGGCGGCCTTGAAAGCCGTGGCATCGGTGACCTCGCCGGCGACGACCAGCTTGCCGCCGGCCGCGATCTTGGTGCCGCTCGCAAAGCTGCCGAGCTTGGTGGGGTCGGCTGCGGAGTCGGTCCAGGTCCAGCCCGACAGGTCGATCTCGGTGCTGCCGTAGTTGTAGAGCTCGAAGAAGTCGCCGGGCGTGGCGTTGGAGTTGACCTCGGTGATCAACAGCTTGGGCAGCGGGGCCGCCGAGGTGGTGAAGTTCAACTGCGCGTTGCCCGACAGGCCGGCCCAGGCGTTGCCGTAGTGGTCCTGGAGGGTGCCGGCCGCGGCCTCGACGTAGTAGGCGGTGCCCACGTCCAGGTCGCTTGCGGGGTTGATGGTCACGGTGTTGAAGGCCACCGTGACCTGGGTCGTGTCGGTCGCGGCGATGGTGGCCACCACGCTGTTGTCGCTGAGCTTCTTGATCACGAAATCGCCCGTGCCACGCGCCACGCCTTCGTTGAAGCGCAGCACGATGTCGGCGGCCTTGCCCACGCTGCCGGCGTCGTCCGCCGGCGTGCTGCTGGCCAGCACCGGGCCAGTGCTGTCGCTGACATTGCCGCCGATCTGCACCCAGTTGCCCACGAACTTCTGCTGCGCGGCCGGCAGGTCCTTGGACGCCGTGGCGCCGCCCCAGGTGCTGTCGCCATTGTCCTGCAGCAACTGCACCAGGGTGCCCTGGGCCGTGCTCTGCACGTCGACGATGCTCTCGAAGCTGCCGCCCGTGCCGTCGCGCAGGGCGTCGAGGTTCACGTCCAGCTCGGTGGGGGTGGTGCCCACGCCATCCCAGCGGAACAGGCGGAAGTCGTTCGTCACTTCGGTGCTGGCGCCGCCCGAAGGACCGGCCAGGATCAGGTAGGTGCCGTCGCCCGCCTTTTCGATGGAGCGGATGCCGCGGCCGCCGAGGTTGAGTTCATGGACGGCGCTCACGTTGGGAGCAGCGCCGCCGGAGGCGTCCACCAGCCCGGCCACGGCCAGCTCCAGCACCACGGCCTTGTCGCGTGTGTTGGCATCGGTCTGCGGCGCGCGGAAGGCCACCAGCAGCTTGGTACCGTCCTGCGAGGCGGTCATGCCTTCGATGGAGAAGCCGTTGACGTTCTCGGGGATCACGCCGGTCGACGAGGCCGCGAAGCCGAAGTAGTTGGCCCCCTTGCCGTGGACATTGCCCTGGTCCCAGGCCACCAGTTGGTCTTCGAGGCCGCCGTGCTTGCCCAGGTAGGTGAACTGCGTGTCGGCGCCCGTGCCGGTGATCTTCACGGCCAGGATGTATTCGCGGTTGTTCTGCTCCGCGCCGCTCTTGTTGTTGCTGTGCGAACCCGTGAAATAGAAGGTGTCGCCGATGCGGGTACCGGCTTCCAGGTCCAACTCGCCGCCGTTGCCAAGGACTGCAGAGTAGTTCCACTCCTTGACGGCCGCCCCGCCTTCGCGGTGGTAGACGCGCAGCACGCTGGCCTCGTCGTCGCCCACTACCATCCAGTTGGCGTCGAGCGCGAGCGCGGCCGAAGCGTCGGAGCTGCCCACCGTGGTGCCGGCGTTGGGCGTGAAGGTCTGCGCGCTGCCAGCAGCTCCCGGTTCAGCAAAGTCGATCTGGAGGTTGCTCTTGGTGGCGTTGGTGACGGCGGCGGCCGAGCCACCGGTGAAGGCACCATCGGCAAAGGTGACGGTCAGGTTGTTGACGTCGCTGGCGTGGCTGGTGGCGGTGCCCGTGAAGCCCAGTTCGGCCGTGGTGGCGCTGGTGCGCGTGAGCACGGCCGTGAGGCCGGCGGGCACATTGCCCACGGTGGCGGCGGACAGCAGGCTGGCACCGTCGGTACCCGTGAAGGTCTCCCCGGTCAGCGTGATGGTGATCTTGGAGGCCGCCGACAGCTGGCCGTCGAAGGCCTGGGACTCGTTGAGGGAGCCGCTGTAGGCCAGGCCAGCGCCCACGGGCGCGGCGGCGGACGAGGTGACCGAGAGGTCGTCAATACCGATCCACTCATCGTTGCCCACTGCATTGGCCGTGATGAAGCGCAGCTGCAGCTGGGCAGCGCCATTGGCGGCAGCGGGCAGCGTGACGCTCATGGGCGTGTCCAGCGTGAGCGACGGCCCGCTGGAGGCATCGGCCAGGTAGGCCGCCGGCAGGTTGATGAAGTCGCCGGTGTTGCCCACGCGGTACTGCAGTGCCACAGCCTGTGCGGCATTGTCGGTGGTGGCATCGATGTCGCGCAGGGTGTAGCTCACCACGATGTCCTGGCGGCCCGTGGCATCGAGGTGCACCACGATGTGGGGCGCGTCGGCCGTGCCCGAACCCTGGAGCGCCACCGTCGGGTTGGCCAGGGTGCTGAAGACGCCCACGGCGCCCGTGGTGCTGGCCGTGTTCGCGTCCAGCAGGGTGGCGCTCTGGGGCGTGGCGCTGCCGTTGGCCAGCAGGGTCTGCGGATCGGTGCCCGTCGCCGTGGTGAGGTCATCACCGCGGTAGCCCACGACGGACGGCACGCCACTCCAGTCGTTGGCCGCCGTGATCAAGGAGCCAAGGTTGGTCCAGTTCTGGGAAAAGTTGCTGCTCGACAGGGCGTGGTAGACGGTGGTCATGCTCGTTTCCTCCGCGGGAGGCGGGTGGGTGGGAAGGGAAGGCGCGGGCGAAAGCGGGGTTTCGCCGCGCGGTTGCGGGGGTGGCCTCTGGGCTCGGGGCGAGCCGGGCACGAAGCGGTGACTCTAGGCAGCCTGTGTTGCAGAGATATGTCACACCAGCGTGGCGAATGCGAATGACCCACGCCACAATCGCCCCATGGGTGAATTCGATCTGATCGCACGCTATTTCACGCGGCCCGTGCGCCGCGCCGCGCTGGGCGTGGGGGACGACTGCGCACTGCTGGCGCCCGCACCGGGCATGCAGCTGGCCGTCTCCAGCGACATGCTGGTGGAGGGCCGCCACTTCTTTGCCGATGTGGACCCCGAGGCCCTGGGACACAAGGCGCTGGCGGTGAACCTGTCGGACCTGGGCGCCTGCGGTGCCCGGCCGCTGGCCTTCACGCTGGCACTGTCTTTGCCGCGCGTGGACGAACCCTGGCTGGCGGGCTTCTCGCGCGGGCTGCTGGCCCTGGCCGACAGCCATGGCTGCGAGCTGGTGGGCGGCGACACCACGCAGGGCCCACTCAATCTCTGCATCACCGTGTTCGGCGAAGTGCCTGCCGGCCAGGCCCTGCTGCGCAGCGGTGCGCGCGCGGGCGACGACATTTACGTGAGCGGCACGCTGGGCGACGCGCGGCTGGCGCTGGAAGCGCTACTGGGCCACCAGCAGATCGCCCCCGACCTGCTGGCCGCCACGCGCCAGAGGCTGGAGCGCCCCACCCCGCGCGTGGCCCTGGGCCTGGCGCTGCGTGGCGTGGCCAGCAGCGCCATGGACCTGAGCGACGGGCTGCTGGGGGACCTGTCCCACATCCTCCAGGCATCGCGCGTGGGAGCACGCATCGATACCTCACTCACCTCGGCCCTGATGGCGCACCGCAATGCCGTGGCAGACCCCGAACTGCTGCGCCAGTGCACCCTGGCCGGCGGCGACGACTATGAGCTGGCCTTCACGGCGCCGCCCGTGCAGCGCGCAGCCGTGGCGGCCGCTGCGCAGGCCAGCCAGACCCCCGTGGCACGCATCGGGGTGATCGAGGCGGAGCCCGGCCTGCGCCTGGTGGACGGGCAAGGCCGGCCGGTGGAAAACCGCTACGCCTCGTTCGACCACTTTGGCTGAGAACTTTTTTTCACGCGGCATGAATCCTTTGGCCACAGAGCCCGCTCTTGTCAGGGAAGGCGCCCCGTGCCGGCGCCTTCGCCTTCAAGATCCAAGGAGCTTTGCCGCCATGCTGTACCGCAAGAACATCACCCGCCCCGAAAGCCTGCTGCGCATCGTCGCCGGGCTGGCCCTCCTCGCCGCCAGCCTGGGCTGGCTGGGTTTCACGCCGCTTGGCCTGGTGCTGGCCGCCTCGGGTGCCACCGGCATCCTCACCGGCGTCTTCGGTTACTGCCCTGCCTGCGCCATGGTGGGCCGAAAGCCTGTGGAATGACCACCGTCGCCCAGCTGCTGCCTGCCGCGCGCGCGGGCGATACCAAGGCCATGGAGCGCCTGCTGGCGCTGGCGCGCCCGGACATCCGCCGCTATGCGCTGCGCCACTGCGCGGCCACCACGGCCACCGACGACGTGGTGCAGGAGGCGCTGATCATCGTCTACCGCCGCGTGGGCGCGCTGCGCGAGGTGGCGGCCTTTGGCGGCTGGGTCGTGCGCATCGTGCAGCGGCTGTGCATGCGCCCGGCCCTGGCCTGGCTGCGCGGCGAGCCGCTGGCGCAGGTGGAGGACCACATGGCCTGGTCGCACCGGCCCGATGACGAACTGCGCCACGACCTGGCCCTGGCCATCGATTCGCTACCGCCCCTGTACCGCGAGGCGCTGCTGCTGCGCGACTTCGAGGAGCTCACCATCGAGGAGATGGCCCAGCGCCTTGGCACCACGCGCGAGGCCGCCAAGAGCCGGCTGCACCGCGCGCGCAGCCTGGTGCGAGAGTACCTGACCCCGCCTGCGTAGCCGGTATCCGTTATCCATTGCGCTGCGCACCACCCGCGAGGCATGAAACTGGCGCGGCCAAGGCCAGTGCCCCCGTGCAAGGGCCGCCAAGCCGCGTAGGCGGCGCTTCGCTTGCGTGCACCGGGGGCGTCCCCCTCCCGACTCGCGCAGCAAGTCGAGAGCGGGGCTGAGGGCCGCGGCTCCAAGCCTGCCTGCGCAGGCTTGGACGTGCCCGAAGGGTGGCCGCCTCTGGCGGACACACCGAGGCGCGAAGCGACTCAGGGGGTGTTTCACTTCAGAAGGGCCGCCCTTCGGCGAAGTGGCGCTCGTCCAGCGCATCCGCCACGAAGTCCCGCACCCAGGTCGTGAGCTGTGACGGGCTGCGCCCCGCCAGCGACACCAGGGCGATGGGCACGCTGAACTCGGTGATCAGCGGGTGCACGGCCAGCACCGCCATTTCACCGCGCAGCACCCAGGGGTGCGCGGCCTCGCGCACACCGAGAAACACAGCGTCGCTGCGGGCGCACACGTCCAGCAGGGTTTCCAGCTGCTCGCACTCCACGGTGGTGTGCTGGCGCAGGTCCAGGTCCACGCCGTGGCTCTCCTGCACCCAGCGCACGGCCTCATCGGAGATCGAGGTGTTCAGCGTCGGGTAGGCCAGCAGGTCCTTGAGCGTCACCCGCTCCAGCCGCTGCAGCGGATGCCCCACGCGGCACACGGCGCTGCCGTGCAGGTGGCCCAGGGTCTCGGCCTGCAGGTGCGGGCTGGAGGGGAAGGAGCGTGCGTCGACGATGGCCAGGTCCATCTGCCGCTCATGCAAGGCCCCCACGAGCGCATCGCCCGAGCCATGGCGCACCTGCAGGTGCAGGCGCGGGAAGTGCTCCACCACATGCTGGATGAAGCCGCGCGACAGCGTGGCCCAGGGGCCGGCCCCGAAGCCGATGCGCAGCAGGCCTTCGGGGCCGATGTCCTCGGCCGCCACGCGGTGCAGCTCGTCCATGTCCTTGAGCAGGCGGCGTGCCCGCTGCACCACCATCTCGCCCTTGGCCGTGAGCGCAAAGGGTTTGCGCCGGCGGTCGATCAGCACCGCGCCCAGTTCCTCTTCAAGTGCCTGGATGCTCTTGCTCAGCGCGGGCTGGGTCAGGTGCAGGTTCTCCGCCGCGCGGCTGAAGGAGCCGGTCGTGGCCAGCTCGGCGAGGTGTTCGAGTTTTCTCGAGTCCATGAGTGTTTGGAATGCCGGCCCAAAAAACGTTTCATTGGACGCTCCGGCTGCACGTCCCTAGAGTCCGTAGCGCCCCCGCCCACGGGGCATTTCGGACACAAAACCATCATACGAGACACGAAAGCAGGAGACTGTGTGAACAGCGATATTTTGATTTCCCGGCGCAGCCTGATCGCGTCGGCTGCGGCCAGCATGGCCCTTTCCGCCTGCGGCAGCGGCAGCGGCAGCGGCAGCGACGATGGGGCCCGGCTCGATGGCGGCGCCATCGCGTCGAGCGACAAGTACAGCTCGGAGGCCGGCAAGGCCATCCTGCAGGCAGGCGGCAACGCGGTGGACGCGGCCGTGGCCATCGCCTTCGTGCTCGCAGTGACCTACCCCGAGGCCGGCAACATCGGCGGCGGCGGCTTCATGAACATCTTCATCGAGGGCAAGCCCTACTTCGTGGACTACCGCGAGATGGCGCCCGCAGCCGCCACCAGCGACATGTACACGCGCTTCAAGACGGCCGACGGCAAGCAGGACCCGCTGAGCAGCCTGTGGGGCGCCCAGGCCGCCGGCGTGCCGGGCACCGTGCGCGGCCTGTACGAGGCACACCAGCGCTTTGGCCGCCTGGCCTGGAAGGACGTGCTGGCGCCGGCCATCGACCTGGCGGACAAGGGGCATGTCGCCTCCAAGGCCGAGGTCTTCTGGCGCGACTACGCCATCACCAACTTCGGATCGTCGGGCTACCCTGCGAACCTGATGGAGTACTTTGGCACCATGCGCGAAGGCCAGCTGTTCCGCCAGGCCGAGTTGGCCGAAACCCTGCGCCGCATCGCGGCCAACGGATCGGACGAGTTCTACAAGGGCCGCACGGCGGACCTGATCGTCGCTGCGATGACGCAGGACGGCGGCCGCGGCATCATCACCAAGGCCGACCTCGCCAACTACAAGGTGGTGTGGCGCAACCCCCTGCCCATCGAGTGGAACGGCATGACGGTGTACACCGCACCGCCGCCCAGCTCCGGCGGCATCGCCCTGGGCCAGTTGCTGGGCATGAAGGCCGCGCTGCGCGGCACCCTGTTCGTGGGCGAGCGGCCCAACACCGTGCAGTACATGCACCTGAACGCCGAAATGCTCAAGCGCGTGTTCGCGGACCGCGCCGAGTACCTGGGCGACCCGGGCTTCGTCGACGTCCCGCAGGCGCGCCTGCTGGACCCGGCCTACATCCGCGCGCGTGCCGCCGAGGTGAACCCGCGCGAGATCACGCCCACGGAGACGGTGCAGCCCGGCCTGGCCAAGATGCACACCACGCACTTCTCGGTGGTGGACAAGTGGGGCAATGCGGTGTCCAACACCTACACGCTGAACATGGGTTACGGCTGCGGCGTGGTGGTGCGCGGTGCGGGCTTCGCGCTCAACGACGAAATGGACGACTTCGCCACCGTGCCCGGCCAGCCCAACATCTTCGGCGTGATCGGTTCGGACGCCAATGCCGTGGCACCGGGCAAGCGGCCGCTGTCGTCGATGTCGCCGACCATCCTGGTGAAGGACGGCCTGCCCACCATGGTGATCGGCACGCCCGGCGGCTCGCGCATCTTCAACGCCGTCTACCAGGTGCTGGCCAACACCTACGACTACCAGATGCCCCTGCCCGCCGCGGTGGCCAACCGGCGCTTCCACCACCAGTTGCCGCAGGGCAGGATCATGGAAGGCGAGCCGTTCTCCCCCATTCCGCCAGACCTGGCGCAGCAGCTGCAGGCGCGCGGCTACACCATCAGCACGAACTCGTTCGACACCGATATCCAGGCCATCAAGATCACCGGGCGCGATGTGATGCCGGTGTCTGATCCCCGGGGTCGTGGGTTGGCATTGATCGTGACGTGACCTGACGCGCCCTGCTGCCCGTGCGCGGGCTCAGTGGGTCCGGGATGCATCGGCCCGGACCACGGCCAGGGTGGCGCGCCGGGCATTGCGGAAGGTGTAGAGGGTCAGCAGCGGGTCCTTGCGATCGCCTTTGCCATCGAAGGCAATGCCGCCGCTCACGCCCTGGAAACCCTGCATGCTGGCCAACACAGGCAGGTAGCGCTTCGGCTCGGCAGAGCCGGCCTGCACCATGGCCTCGGCCATCAGGTTCACGGCATCGTAGGCGTAGACCGAGATGCCCTCGGCTTCGCTGCCGAAGCGCTTGCGGTAGGCGGCATGGAAGCGCTCCAGACCCGGCTGCTGGGCCTGGTCGAAGCCACCGGGCTCGGCGCACACGATACGGTTTTCACCGACTGCACCGGCGGCCAGGGGCACGATGGCATCGTTGCAGATGCCGTCACCGCCCATGAGCCGCGCGTAAAGGCCCAGCTGCTGCATCTGCAGCAGCATCGGGCCGGCGGTCGCATACATGCCGCCGATGAAGAGGACATCGGGCTTCTTCGCCTTGATGGCCGTGAGGATGGCACTGAAGTCCGTCGCCTTGTCGGTGGTGAACTGCTGGTCGACCACGGCCGCACCAGCGGCCCGCACCGCCTCGGCGAACTCGCGTGCCAGGCCCTGGCCATAGGCCGTGCGGTCATCAACGACTGCGAAGCTGCGCAAGTGCAGTTCCTTGACGGCGTAGCGGCCCAGCATGCCGCCGAGCTGCACGTCGTCGGCCACCATGCGGAAGGTGGTGGCAAAGCCCTGGCGGGTGTAGCGCGGGTGCGTGACCGAGGGCGAAATCTGGGGAATGCCGGCATCGCTGTAGAGCCGCGACGCCGGGATCGCCGTGCCCGAATTCTGGTGCCCGATGACGCCGTGGACCCGCGCATCCACCAGCTTCTGCGCCGCGGCCACGCCCTGCTTGGGATCACCGGCATCGTCTTCGGCCAGCAGTTCGAAGCGCACCTTCTGGCCGCCGATGGCGATGCCCCGGGCATTGAGCTCCTCGACCGCCATGCGCACCCCATTGAGGTTGGCCTGCCCGGCATGGGCCGCACCGCCGCTCAAGGGCGCCACGGTGCCGAGGCGAACGACGGAAGCCTGGGCATGGGCCAGGCCGCCGGCGGCCATGGCGGCCGCCGCTGCAACAATCATCGGAATTCGGGTGGTCATAGATAGCGACGCCCTCGGAGGTTAACGCAGCTGCAGCCGGCCCACCTCGGCACTTTCCCTGCCGGGTCCCGGGCAGCAAAACGGCCCCGCTGCGCAATAGTTCACGCCATGCGCCACGGGACCACGCCCCGGTACATGCAACAGGGTGCAACATCGCGCCCCATGGCCTACACCTACCTGTTCTTCCAGCCTGCGCACCTGCCGCTGTCCACCGACGAGTTGTCCCCGGACACCGTGCTGGTGCTGCGTGACATTGATCGCATCAAGCAAGGCCTCGCCCAGGTGGCCCCTGGCCTGGAGTGGGCCCTGCCCACCTGGGGCCACGCCACGGTGCTGGGCCACCAGGTGGAATTCCACCTGCCCGAGGACGTGTCCGAAGGCCCGCTGGCCATGCACTGCTCACTGCGCATCGACTACACGCCCTGGGTGCAATCGCTGTGCGACCGGCTGGGCTGGCTGGCCTTCGATGAGCGGCCCATGTGCCTGCAGCCCCACGGCCCGGCCTTCCCCGCCTGAGCGCAGGGCTGTGCGACCGATACCGGCCGCGCAGCCTACTTGGCGATGATGGTCAGCAGCTCTTCGCGCGTGGTCGGGTCGGCCATGTACTTGCTGTACAGCGGCGCCATGCGCCGCACGAAGGGCGAGATGTCCTTGACCCGCACGAACTGCGCCCCCTGCCTGGCCGTGTTCTCCAGGGCCTGGGCCACGCGCCTGTTCCACAGCTCGCGCATCAGCAGGGCCGACTGGGCACCCGCATCGGAGAAGGCCTTGCGGTCCTCGGGCGAGAGCCTGGCCCACAGTGCGCTGGACACCACCAGCGCCTCGGGCGAGATCACGTGGTTGGTCACATACACGCTCTTGGCCAGCTTGAAGTGCCCGGTGGACTCGTAGGAGGGCATGTTGTTCTCGGCGCAGTCGATGGCGCCTTGCTGGAACCCTCCCAGCACGTCCTTGAAGGGCAGGGCCACGGGTTTGGCGTCGAGCAGCCGGATCATCTCCATGAACACCTCGGACTGCTGCACGCGGATCGACGCTCCCGCGAGATCGCGGATGTTGGCCGGCGCCCGGTTGGCGCAGTAGAAGGAGCGCCCACCCCCGTCGTACCAGCCCAGCACCACGAAGCCGGCCGCCTGCAGGTTGGCGGCGAAGCGCTGCCCCAGCGCGCCGTCGAGGTGGCGGAACATATGGGCCGAGTCGGTGAACAGGAATGGCAGGTTCAGCACCTTGATGCCGGGCACCGCATCGGACAGCGGGCCGGAGCTGAACTCGGCGATGTCGATCTCGCCGCTCTTGAGCATCTGCACGGCCTTGGGCTGATCGCCCAGCGTGGCGTTGGAGAACACCTCGATCTGGTAACGGCCCTGCGTGGCGCGCGCAACCTGGGCGGCGAAGCCCTTCATGGCCTCGGTCACCGGGTAGCCATCGGGGTGGATGTTCCAGGCGCGCAGCCGCGTGGGTGCCTGGGCGTGGCTGGCCTGGCCGCACAGCAGGGCCAGGCACAGCACACCGAGCCATGCCATTGCGAATCGGATCCGTAGGTTCACAGGTCTCCCCCTTTGCCATTGCCGACGCGGTGCCCGGCCCTCAGGCTCTGCACCGTTCTACAGCGCGCCAATTCATATGACGTCATATAACTAAATTGCCATTTGCGATACCAGGCAAGGCATCCTTCACGGGATCAATGCGCTGGTTTTCAGCGGATTCTGCTGCAACATCTGCATACAAGGGCTTCGGGTAAACGCCAGCACGCCCGCGAACGGGTCTGCCGAAAATCGCACCCAAGTTGTACGACATCATCTTTCTTGATGCGCCACAGCGGCAGGACAAGAGCCCCTGGGCCGGCCTGCGACCGCAGCACACCCCGTGCCTGCCAACCCCGTTCCCAACCTTGGAGGAGACACACCCATGAAGCGCAGAGATTTTGCGATTGCCACCACCCTGAGCCCCTTGCTCCTGTCCGCGTGCGGCGGCAGTGACGCGGGGCCCGAGCCACTGACCGGCCCCCGGGCCGAGGCCGCGGCCGGTCTCAAGCGTGCCGCGCAGTACATGGACGAAGTGGTGTCCTACCAGGGGGGCTACGTGTGGTCGTACTCGCCCGATCTCAAGCAGACCTTCGGCGAGATGGAGGCCTACCGCACCATGTGCTGGATCCAGCCGCCCGGCACGCCCTCCGTCGGCCATGTCTACCTCGACGCGTACCACGCCACGGGCGATGAACGCTACTACCAGGCCGCCGAACGCACCGCACTGGCCATCGTCGCGGCGCAGCACCGCTCGGGCGGGTGGAACTACATCCACGACTTTGCGGGCGAGGATTCGCTCAAGCGCTGGTACGACACCATTGGCAAGAACGGCTGGCGGCTCGAAGAGTTCCAGCACTACTACGGCAATGCCACCTTCGACGACGCGGGCACGGCCGTGGCCTCGCAACTGCTGCTGCGCATGTTCGTGGAAAAGCGCGACCTGCGCTTCTATGGCCCACTGCTGCGCGCCATCGACTTCGTGGTGCAGTCGCAGTTCGGGCCCGAGTACGGCATTGCCGACGGGGGCTGGCCGCAGCGCTTCCCGCATTTCCCGGGCGCCGTGAGCAGCATGCCGCTGCCCAACCCGCAGCAGGTGCCTGCGGGCGCGCGCGTGGGCATGGCCGATGGCGACTACACGCTGCACGTCACCTTCAACGACGATGTGATGGGCGAGAACATCAAGTTCCTCACCCTGTGCGTGACGGCCCTGGGAGAGACGCGCCTGATCGGCAACATCCAGCGCGCCATGGAGTGCATGCGGCTCATGCAGCAGCCCGGGCCCCAGGCCGGCTGGAGCCTGCAGCACCTGTCGCGCCCCACGGCCGGGCGGCCCGCGGGCGCACCGGCGGGCGCGCGCAGCTACGAGCCGCGCTCGCTGGCCACGCACACCACGCAGACCAACATCCGCCAGTTGTTCAACTACTTCCAGCTCACGGGCGACAAGAAATACCTGGCCCGCATTCCGGAAGCCATTGCCTGGCTCAAATCCTGCCCGCTGCCTGCGGACGCGGCCACGGTCAACCCGCTGCTCGGCGGCGGGCGCACCCATCCCACCTTCGTGGAACTGGGCACCAACGACGGCCTGTACATGCACCGCTACGGCTCCAACATCCACAACGGTGCCTACTACGCGGACAAGGACTACACCAACACCATCAGCCACTACTCGGCCGGCCGGCAGATCGACATCGCCGGGCTCGAATCAACCTACCAGTCGCTCAACCGCATGGGCGACGCGGCGATCGCCGACATGGTGGCGCGCTCGCCCCTCAAGTCCACGGGGGCCACACGCGCCTTGCCGCGCTACTTCTCGATCCGCGAGGTGGACTTCCCCGACCTCTTCGCCGGTGCCACCATGCCCACGCCGGTGGTGCCCGACAGCGAGGTGCAGACGCTGCTGGCCGAGCTGGGGACCAAGAACTACTGGACCTCGGCCGTGCCCGAGATCGTCAACAGCTACCGCGGCGATGGACCCACGACGCCCTATGCCGGCACGGCCTACCGCAGCAAGCATGTGGGCGATGTGTACGACACCTCGCCCTACCCGGCCGACAATCCGCCCGAGATCGAGCCCTATGTGAAGCGCGACAAGCCGCAGTTCATCGTGACCTCGGAATGGATACGCCGCATGGGCCGGCTCATCGCCTACGTGGCACCGCAGGCTTGACGTTGAGCCTCAGGCCTGCAGCAGGCGCGCCAGCGGCCGGCGCGGCGTGGCGGGCACCTCGCCCTGCGGGTAGCCCAGGCGGCACAGCATCTGCACCGTGGGGTCGCCCGCCTCTTTGGGTGCACCCCGGCCCAGCACCAGTTGGTGGGCGCGTTCATAGTGCGGCGCCATCTCGGCAAACTCCTGCAGCGCCTGGCTCATGGGGTGCATGCCCACACCGAGCTCGGTGGCCTTGAGCTGCAGGCGCACATAGGCACGGCCCGCCGCGACCTGGTCGGCACGGGTGTTGCCGCCGGTCAGCCAGACGAAGCCCATGGCCGTGCGGCTGTGGCCCTCGAAGCGCTCTGCCGCGGCCTTGTAGCCGGCGCTGCCCTGGGGTGGCGCTACCGTGCGATCGAACATGCCAAAGGCCGTGAGCGCCCGCACGAAAGGGCTGTTCAGCGAAATGCCATCGCGGTGCGCCAGGATCTCGGACGGGCCTACGCGCGTGAGGCGTATGCTTTCCATCATCGTGCGCGGTGTCCCGATCTCCACCTGGGCCGACTGCCAGCACAGCGCACGCAGCGGATCGAGCCGGGCCGGGTCCACGGTGCCACCGGCCTGCAGATGGCCCGGGCGGGAGGCGCTCGCGAGCAAGGCCTGCAGCAGTTCGGGCGACACGGGGCGCGCCAGGTCGTAGTCCACCTTGGGCGTGCGCCGGCGCAGCACCTGGGTGAACAAAGGATCGGCCTGCCCACCCGCCTTGAGCACCACGCGCGCCACGGGCCGGTCATCCCATGCGCTCAGTTGCGCAGGCAGCGGCCCTTGCGGCCACAGCGTGACCTCGCTGGCCATGCCCTGCTGGGCCAGCGCCAGCACCAGCAGCTCCAGGAAGGCACCATGGCCGATCAGGATCTGGCGGCCCAGCGGGTCGGTCTCGGGCAGCACGCGCTCACGGTCGGTGCGCAGGGTGATCACGCCCTCTTCGCGCAAGTCCACCACCCAGGGCTGCAGGTTGTGCGGGTTGGGCGCGGTGATGGCGTAGGCCACGGCACGGCGGCGCAGATCGGTTTCGCCCACGGGCCCCTGCCAGGCCTCCACGGCCTGGGCAGGGTAGTGCGGGCCCGAACTGCAGGCGGCCAAGGGAGCGATGACTGCGGCGGCGATGGTGCCACCGCCAGCCAGGCGGATGAAAGTACGGCGTTGCATGGTGGATGTCTCCTTGCGGTTCATGCCAGGGCGGCGGGGGAAGGGATCGGGGCCAGCAGCCCCAGGTCATGGAGCGCGCGGCGCACCGCAAGCTCGAACGGGGTGTGCGGCTCGGTGCCGATGAGCGCCACAAGGCGCGCGTTGTCCAGCCGGTGCGGGGTGCTCCAGAGGTAGCGCACATCGGCCAGGGCGGCATAAGTGGGCAGCACCAGGCCGGCCACGCGCAGCAGCGGCCAGGGCAGCTGGCCCACGCGCACGGCAGCGGCATCGGGCACCCAGCCCTGCTCGGCCGCCACGGCGGAGAGCGCCTGCACCCAATGCTGCGCCGTGACCTGCTGGCCGGCAAAGTGCAGGGTGTCGAAGGCGGCCAGGTGGTGGCGCGCCTCGGCCACCTTCACCAGGGTGCGGGCCAGATCGGGCAGGTAGGCCCAGGGCCGGCTGGTGTCCAGGGGCCCCGGCCAGGTGATGCGGCCCCGGGCCAGGTCCTTGGCGATGGCCAGGTCCAGCCAGCTGCCCGAGCCGCTGCCGAAGAAGTCGCCGGCACGCAGCACCACAGCGCGCATGGCACCATCGCGCGTGGCGGCCTGCAGGCGCTGCTCCAGGTGGATGCGCATGCGGCCCTTGAAGTCCAGTGCCGTCTGCGGCGTGTCCTCGCGCAGCACGGGCGGCATGGCGCGGCCATAGTTGTACACACTGCCCGGCAGCATGAGCGTGGCGCCCAGCGCGCGGCTGACGTCGATGGCAGCGTCCATGAGCCCGGGCGCCTGGGTGCGCCAGGCCCGGTGGGTGTAGGCCGGGTTCATGGCATGCACCACGGCCTGGGCCCCCTGCGCATGGGCCACCAGGGCCGGCGTGTCCTCGGGCGCGGCGGCAATCCATTGCACGCCGGGCACGGCCGGGCCTGTGGCGCCTGGGCGCACCTGGGCACGCACCTGCCAGCCGGCCTGGGAAAACGCATGGGCGGCGGCAAGGCCCAGGCGCCCGCGGGCGCCAAGGATGAGGACGGTGGATGCAGCATTCGTCATGGACTGGCTCCTGAAAAACAAGGGATGGAAGCGATTGTGGAAATACGTCCGCCGTTACACAATTGGCTAACCATCCATAGCAGCAATGCAAAAATGAATACCTTTCACGGGGACCGCCGATGCAACAGCGCTTTGACTGGGGCCTGATCCAGTCCTTTCTGGCTGCCCTGGACCAAGGCAGCCTGCTGGGCGCTGCGCGCGCGCTGAACGCGAGCCAGCCCACCATAGGCCGCCACATTGCCGAGCTGGAGTTGCAGTTGGGCGTGGTGCTGTTCGAGCGCACGGGGCGCGGCCTGCTGCCCACGGAGACGGCCTTGCGCCTGGCGGAGTCGGCCCGCGCGATGCAGACTGGCGCCGACCAACTGGCGCGCAGCGTCTCCGGGGCCGAGGCGGGCGTCAGCGGCACGGTGCGCATCACGGCCAGCCAGCCTGTGGCCTGCATGCTGCTGCCACCCCTGCTGGCCCGCATGCGGATCGAGCTGCCCGAGGTGCAGGTGGAGCTGGTGGCCAGCAACGAGGTCACCAACCTGCTGCGCCGCGAGGCCGACATCGCCCTGCGCATGGTGCAGCCCACGCAGGCCAGCCTGGTGGCCAAGCGCATCGGCAAGGTCACGCTGGGCACCTATGCCCACAGCGACTACCTGCGCCGCCGGGGCACACCGCGCCAACCGGCCGACCTGATGCAGCACGACGTGGTCGGCAACGACCGCCAGGGCGACATCGCACGCGGCTTCGCGGCCATGGGCTTCCCGGTGGAACGCCAGCAGTTCGCGCTGCGCACCGACGACCTGATCGCCTACTGGCAGGTGGTGCGCAGCGGTCTGGGCATCGGCTTCGTGGCCGACTACATGGCACGCACCGAGCCCGACCTGGTGGCCCTGCTGCCCATGCTCAAGCTGCCCGAGCTGCCCATCTGGCTCACGGTGCACCGGGAGATACGCACCAACCAGCGCATCCGGGCGGTGTACGATTTTCTGGCCCAGGCCGTGCCCGACGCTCTGTAACCCACCCCTCTGCCCATGACCATGCACCACCTTCTGCGCCGATTCGCGGCAAGCCTTCTCGCCGGTCTCCTGGGTGCGGCAGCGCCGGCCATGGCCGCCGACACCGCGAGTTTCGAGCCCGCGACCAGCACGCTGCGCCTGCCCACCCTGCAGCTCGATGCCGGCGACCGCTACCGCGATGTGGTGGTGCGCCTGCTCGATCCCGGACAGTTGCGGGTGGACGATCCGAGCGTGGGCGCCGAGCTGCAGTACCTGACCACGGGCAGTGTGCTGCGCCTGCCCCAGGTGGTGATCGGCACGGCCACCTACCCCAAGGTCAGCCTGACCCGGCCAGGGCTGGAACTGCTCTCCGTGGGCGGGTTGCTGCCGCCCCCGAGCGCGGCGGACGCGAGCGTGCCGGGGGCCGTCAGCACGCCCTTTCCCACGCTGGAGAACATCTCGGTGGAATGGGCTTTCACCGGCGATGCCAACCGCAATGCCGTGGTCGGCGTGCGCTACCGCGTACAGGGCAGCAGTGCCTGGCTCGCCGGCATGCCTCTGCGCCGCATCCACAACGAGACCTCGGACCAGGGCCGCACCTGGCCGCTGCGCCACTCGGGCAGCCTCTTCGACCTGGCACCGGGCACCAGCTACGAGATCGAACTCACGCTCACCGACCCCGATGGCGGCAGCACCGTGCGCACCACCACGGCCACCACGCGCAGCGTGCCCATGCCGGCGCCCGGCGCTGTGGTCAAGCCCGCCACGCCAGCCACCCTGGCCGCTGTGCTGGCAGCGGCGAATGCCGGCGACATCGTGGAACTGGGGGCCGGGCGCTACAGCAGCTTCAGCGTGGGGCGCAGCGGCGCGCCGGGCCGGCCGCTGGTCATCCGCGGCACCCCGGGCGCCGTGGTCGAGGGCGAGATCAGCGTCTTCAACCAGCGCCATGTGATGCTGACCGAGCTGGCCCTGAACGGCCGCGTGCGCTTCAACGGCACGAACGATTTCAGCATGACGCGCAGCACCGTCAACGCCACGGCGGCGCTGGGCGGGCACGGCATCATCACCTTCACGCGGGCCGAGAACGCCTACATCGCCGACAACACGGTGACCGGCACAGTGGTCTGGTCCGAGGCGGCGCTGGGCGTGTCGGGCGGCAACGCGGGCGAGGGCATCCTCGTGACGGGGCCGGGCCATGTGATCGCGCACAACCGCGTGGCCCGCTTTCGCGACAACATCTCGCTGCTCGAAGACGGCGAGGCCGTGGACCAGTACAGCATCGACATCCTGAACAACGATCTCTCCGAAGCGGCGGACGATGGCGTGGAGGCCGACTTCTGCATGCACAACTGCCGCATCCTGCGCAACCGGCTGACCAACGTGTTCATCGCGCTGTCGTCACAGCCCGGCCTGGGCGGGCCCACCTACTTCGTGCGCAACGTGGTCTACAACGCCGTGCATGTGGCCTTCAAGCTCTACCGCAGCAGCTACGGTGACGTGCTGCTGCACAACACCGTGGTCAAGAACGGCGATGCACTGGGCATCTACGCGGGCGCCACCGTGGGCCGGCTCTACGCGCGCAACAACCTGTTCATCGGCGGGCCCGGCGGCACCTACGGCGGCTACTCCAGCGGCACCGGCCGGGTGCTGTCCATCGCCGACCTGGACGTGAACAGCGCCGATCTGGACTACGACGCCTACGGTTCCAACGCGGGCAGCTTCACCGGGCGCTGGGGCGCCACCAGCTTTGCCAGCCTGACGGAGCTGCGCGCGCGCACCACGGAGCGCGCCGCCGTGCAGGTGGGCATGGACTCCTTTGCGGCCGCCCCCGTGTTCCCGGGCGCGCCGCTCACGCTGTACAACGTGCCCGACCTGCGCCTGCAGCCCGGCTCCCCTGCCGTTGATGCCGGGCAGCGCATCCCCAACATCAACCAGGGCCACCAGGGCAGCGCGCCCGATGCAGGCGCCTACGAGCAGGGCCAAGCCCTGCCGGTGTACGGCCCGCGCTGAAGCGCGGTCAATACAGCGGTGCGATGGGCTTGACCACGTACAGCATGTTGCTGTCGGCCTTGCCGTCGTACAGGTACTTCTGCTTGATGCCGCCCAGGTTGTCCGGGGCGATCACAAAGTCGGCGTCGTTGAGGATGGCCAGGCGGTTCGCGTCGATGACCCACATGCCTTCGAGCTTGTCGTGCGGGTACTTCTGCGAGGCGATGGCGTCGTAGGCCAGGGTCTTGGCGACGGGCCGGATGCCCAGCGCGGCCAGTTGCGCCCAGCCCGCGGCATAGTTGTCGGCCGTGCCGCCATCCTTGACCACCAGCTCCAGCGTCTTGCCGTCCACCAGCAGACCGTTGGCGGCGTGCACCGAGAGCGCGGCGTTGGCGCTGCGCAGGGCGGCGTTGGAGCGGTCCACGTTGGTCGCCTGGCCAAGGTCGATCTTGTAGATGTTCTTGCGCACCACGCCCGTGTCGATGCCGTAGAACTTGGTGTCGCGCTCGACCACCAGGAAGCTGGTGGCGGAGAGCGCCACGATCTCGGAGTTGGCCAGGCCGGCCGCATCCTGGCGGTACAGGTACTGCGCCGTGGCGCCGGTCTCGATGTTCACCGTGACGATGCGCGTGAGGTTGATGCTGCCGACCGCACTGGTCGGGTTGTACAGGTTGGACTGCATCATGCCCACCAGCGTCTTGCCGTCGGGCGTGATGGTCAGGCCTTCCATGCCGCGGTTGGGCCAGCGCGTGGACAGTTCGGCCGGCAGGGTGCGGCCAGCCTTGTTGCGCGGGTCGGCCGCAAAGGGGTTGATGCGCTCGATCTCCTTGCCCGTGGCGTCGAAGTGCACGATGTGCGGACCGTACTCATCGCTGATCCAGAACGTGCCGTCCTTCAGGGCCACGAGGCCTTCGGAGTCCAGGCCGCTTTCGTCGAAGCCCTTGACGCCGTCGCCATCGGGGTCCAGCGAGACGACGCTGCCGTCCAGGTTGTAGGGCGTCTCGCCGGTGCCGCCGAATTGGCTGTTGGGCAGGCCGGTGATGGGGCGGCCTTTGGGGTCCTTGAGCAGGATGGTGCTCACGAGCTCGGCCTTGCCCTCGGGCGTGAGCTTGAACAGGCCGATGCGGGGCGTGTATTCCGGCGTGATGAAGATGATGCCCGAGGGCGTTCGGGTCGGCTCGGTGGCGGCGTTCGGGCCGCGGTCGCTCAGGCCGTAGAAGTAGCCTTCCAGCGTGGGGTGAGGAGCCAGGGAAGAGCCGTAGCTGCCGTTGCGCAGCTCGGTCTTTTCGGCGTTGGCCACCTTGCCCATCACCTCGTAGGGCAGGCTGGTGCCGCTGGCACCCGGAAACTGGAACCCGTCATCGGAGCCGCCACAGGCGACCATGCCCCAACCCAGGGCGACGATGGACAGGGCACGGGGAACAAAATGCTTCATGCTTGTTGGAGTGAGAATGGAAGGCTCATCCAGCATATGAAGGCTGCGTGACAATCCCATGAATCCACCAAGGTCGGTTCGGCAGCGACCCCGCTGGCCCTGCACCCGCCGATGACTGACCACATTTGGGATACAAACACGGAAATCCGCGCCCCGGCCATCGGCGCCCCACCACAGGAGGATCTCTTGAACCCTTCCACCGGCATGACACGCCTTGTTGCCACTCTCTGCGCCAGCCTGCTGCTGGGTGCGGCCGGCAGCGCGCTCGCGCAAGACACCAGCAGCTCGCGCATCGCGCGCGTGACCGTCTATTCCGGCACCGCCACCGTGGAACGCGTGGCCAGGGTGGCGGCGGGTGCGCGCAGCTTCACCTTCAGCTGCCTGCCCGCCTCGCTGGATGCACAGAGCCTGCAGATCAACGCCGACGCCAGCGTGCGCGTGGGCGAGTTCAATGTGCTCACCGAAGACCGCGACGTGGCACCGGCCTGCAGCAGCCCGCTGGACGGCCGCATCCGCGACCTGGAAGACCAGATTGCCGCGGTGAAGGCCGAATCGGGCGGACTGCAGCTGGTGGACAGCTACCTCAAGGGCGTGGCGGGCGGCAGGGCTGCCGGCGATGACGCTCCAGGAGGCCGTGCGTCCGCCCCCACGCCGGCGCAGATCACCGCCATGGCCGAGGTGCTGCGCAAGTCCGGTCAGGACGCACAGGCGCGCACCCACCAGCTCCAGCGCAAGCAGGAAGCGCTGGAACTGGCCTTGAAGCCCCTGGTGGCCGAGCGCAACCGCGTGGCCAGCCAGCGTGCGCGCGTGGTGTCGGTCAGCATCAACCTCGCGGCCGAGCGCGAGGGCGAGCTGCGCCTGTCCTACCAGGTGCGCGGCCCGGGCTGGCAGCCCAGCTACCGGGCCACACTGGATGCGGCCAAATCCACCGTGCTGCTGGAGCGCCAGGCCCTGGTCGCCCAGAACAGTGGCGAGGACTGGAGCAACGTGCAGCTCACCCTGTCCACCGGCCAGCCCGGCCGCGCCACCCAGGGCCGCCTGCCGCGCCCCTGGACGCTGGATGTGCTGCCGCCCCCCCAGCCCCAGGCAAGCCCCGCCCCGGTGATGGCCATGGCGGCGCCTGCGGCAGCGCCTGCCCCCGTGGCACGATCGCGCGACATGGCGGAAGAAGCCATGCCCAGCTTCGAGGTGAGCACCACCGACAAGGGCTTTGCCACCGAATTCGCCGTGCCCCAGCGCATCACCGTGCCCTCGAGCGGGCAGCGCGTGACGCTGGCGCTGGGCAACCACAGCGCGGCTGCCACCCTGCTCACGCGCACCGCCCCCGCGGTGGAAGACGTGGCCTACCTGGTGGCCGAGGTCGCTACACCTCCCGGCGTGTGGCCGGCGGGCGCCGTGGGCCTGTACCGCGATGGTGCCTTCGTCGGCACCGGGCGCCTGGACTTCGGCGCGCCCAGCACGGCCCCGACGGGCAGCACCAGCCTGTCGTTCGGCAAGGATGACCTGGTCACCGTGCGCGCCGAGGCCCCGCAGGACCTGACCAGCGCCACGGGCTTCACCGGTTCGCGCACCGAGCGCCGCACGCGCCGCGCCTACAGCGTGGAAAACCGCCACAAGACCGGCATCACGCTGCAGGTGCTGCATGCCGCGCCGGTCTCGCGCAACGAGAAGATCGAGGTCGAGTCGCGCTACCAGCCGCAGCCGGCCGAGGCGGCGTTCAACCGCACGCCGGGCACGGTGGCCTGGCAGCAGCCGCTGGCGGCGGGCGCCACGGCGCAATTCAGCGCCGAACACACCATCCGCTATTCCAAGGATATTCAGTTGCAGGAACGCCAGTGATTGCCCCCGCTGTACCACGCCGTGCCACAGCGGCCTTCATGTTCTCGCACCCGGCCCACTGCATTGCGCTGGGCTTTGGTGCTGGCCTCTCGCGCATTGCGCCCGGTACCGTGGGCACGCTGTGGGCCTGGCTGGCCTTTCTGGCGCTGCAGCAGTGGCTGAGCCCCCTCTACATGGGCATCCTGATCGCCGCCAGCACCGTGGTCGGTTGGTGGGCCTGCACGGTGGCCGCACGCAACCTGGGCATCGCCGACCCCGGCAACATCGTCTGGGACGAGGTGGTGGCCTTCTGGCTGGTGCTGTGGCTGGCCATGCCCATGGGCTGGTGGGGGCAGTTGGTGGCGTTTGCGCTGTTCCGCTTCTTCGATGCCGCCAAGCCGGGCCCCGTGGCCTGGGCCGATGGCCTGTTCAAGGGCTTTGGCTGGCGTGGCGGCTGGGGCATTCTGTGGGACGACTTCGTGGCCGCCTTCTGCACCCTGCTGGTGATCGCGCTGTGGAGGTTCTGGCAATGAGCGGTACGGCAAACCAGCACGACCTGCTCGCCGACATTGCGGCCCGCCTGCTCGCCCGTGGGCAGATGCTGGCCACGGCCGAGAGCTGCACCGGCGGCATGATCGCGGCGGCCTGCACCGACCTGTCGGGATCGAGCCAGTGGTTCGAGCGCGGCCTGGTGAGCTACTCCAACGAGGCCAAGGCCGAGCTGCTGGGCGTGCCGCCCGGGCTGATCGCGGCGCACGGCGCCGTGAGCGAGCCGGTGGCCCGTGCCATGGCGGCTGGCGCGGTGGCCCATTCGCGCGCGCAGGTGGCCGTGGCTGTCACGGGCGTGGCCGGCCCCACGGGCGGCAGCCCCTCCAAGCCCGTGGGCACGGTCTGGTTCGGCTGGGCCGTGGATGGCGCCGTGTACACCGAGCTGCAGCAGTTCCCGGGCGACCGCGCCGCCGTGCGCAGTGCCACCGTGGCCCATGCACTGCAGCGCCTGCATGGCTACCTCACCTGAGCCTGCGGCCGCGTCGCGCAGGCGCCAAACTGCCTGCACAACGCCGGTGTAGCATCGGCCCGCCACTGCCCCAACGGAGCCTCCATCCATGCACCCCAACGCCCAGACCCTGCAGCGCTTCTACACCGCCTTCGGCCAGCTCGACCATGCCACCATGCAGGCCTGCTATGCGCCCGACGCAACCTTCGACGACGAGGCCTTCTCGCTCAAGGGGCGCGAGCAGATCGGCGGCATGTGGCGCATGCTGGCCACGGCCACCAGCAAGAACGGCCGGGAGCACTGGAAGCTCGAATCGAGCGGCATCGAAGCCGACGACAAGACCGGCCGCGCGCACTGGGAAGCGCACTACCTCTTCAGCGCCACGGGGCGCAAGGTGCACAACATCATCGACGGCACGTTCACCTTCACGCCCGAGGGCCTGATCGCCACGCACCGCGACCGCTTCAACTTCTGGCGCTGGTCGCGCCAGGCCCTGGGCACGCCCGGCCTGCTGCTGGGCTGGTCGCCTTCGCTCAAGCGCAAGGTGCGCAGCACGGCCGCCGGCAACCTGGCGAAATTCCTGGCGCAGGAAAAGAAGTAGGAACCTGTTGAGGGTCTGGCTGGGGATCACCAGCAGGTTCTCAGCACAGAACGTGCATTTGTTCACGCCGGCCGCGCCCACCACCCCAATGGGGTGGGGCGCCGCGCTGATGCGTCCCTAGAATCCGCGGCTTCGCACGCTGCGGGCAGGCCCCTCCGGCCGGGTGCCCGCAGCCACCTGGAATCTCCTCGGTCCCCAAGCTGCGCCTGCGCGGAGCCGGCCGATCCCCCTGCTGCCGCCGCCATGTCGCCTTTCACCGCCACCCAGAACCAGCTCCTGATGGAGCACCTGCGCAGCTTTCTGCAGGGCATGGAGCCCGACGCCCTGGAGCTGCTGCGCGCCCATATGGAGTGGGTGGAGATCCCCGGCGGCGGTACGCTGATGAACCAGGGCGATCCCGGCGAGTCCATGTACCTCACCGTGAGCGGCCGCCTGCGCGCCTATGTGCGCGGCGACGATGGCCAGCAGCGCCGCGTGGCCGACATGGGGCGCGGCCAGGCCATCGGCGAGATCAGCCTGTTCACCGACGCACCGCGCGCCGCCACCGTCGTGGCGGTGCGCGACTCGGTGCTGGTGCGGCTGACCAAGCCGGTGTTCAAGACCTTGTTGGCCAGCAGCGCGCAGCTGTCCATGGCGCTCACGCGCCAGGCCATCGAGCGCCTGCAGTCGCGCTCGGCCAATCCCGCGATGGAGCGCCCCGTGGCCATGGGCCTCTTGCCCATCAGCGCCGGGGTGGACCTGCAGGGCTTTGCCGTGAAGCTCGCGCGCCAGCTCGGCGCCCCGGGCAAGGTGCGCGTGGTGGATTCGGCCACCGTGGACCGCGAGCTGCAGGACCCCGGCATCGCCCAGCGCGAAGGGGCCGATGCCTCGGCCAACCGGCGCATCGCCATGCTGCTCGACGAGATCGAGGCACGCAACGACTTCGTGCTGCTGCTGGCCGACGCCGAGCCCACGCCCTGGACACGCCGCGTGAGCCGGCACTGCGACGAGTTGCTGCTGCTGGCCGATGCCTCGGCCGAGCCCGCCATCCACCCCATCGAGGCGCAGTGCCTGGCCCAGCGCGCGCCGCTGACCGAGGCGGCCGAGATCCTGGTGCTGCTGCACCCGGCCGACGCCCGTTGCCCGCGCCATACCGAGCAGTGGCTGGCGCGCCGCACGGTGGCCGACCATGTGCACGTGCGCCCGGCGCTGGAGCGTGACATGGCGCGCCTGGCCCGCATCCAGAGCCGCACGGCCGTGGGCCTGGTGCTGGCCGGCGGCGGTGCGCGCGGCTTTGCGCACCTGGGGGTCTACCGCGCGCTGCTGGAGCAGGGCGTGGAGATCGACTGCGTGGGCGGCACCAGCATCGGCTCGGTGATGGCCGCCTACGTGGCATCGGACCAGCCGCTGGAGGCGGTGATGGCCAACGCACGCGAGGCCTTTCGCACCAACCCCACGGGCGACTTCAACCTGCTGCCCATGCTCTCGCTGATCAAGGGCCGGCGCCTGCGCCACATCCTGGACCAGGCCGTGGGCCGGCTGGTGGGATTTCCGGCCCGGGTGGAGGACCTGTGGAAGAACTACTACTGCGTGGCCACCAACTACTCCCGCGCCTGCGAGCAGGTGGTGCGCCAGGGCAGCCTGGTCAAATCGCTGCTGGCCAGCATCTCCATCCCCGGTGCGCTGCCGCCCGTGGTGCATGAGGGCGACCTGCTGTGCGATGGCGGCACGTTCAACAATTTTCCCGTGGACGTGATGCGCGGCATGCGCGGCGTGGGCACGGTGATCGGGGTGGACCTGAACTTCCGCAAGCCCCGGCAGATCGACCTGGACGATGTGCCCAGCAGCTGGGCCCTGCTGCGCGACAAGCTGCGCCCGCGCGCGCAGCGGCGCTACAAGCTGCCCTCGCTGGCCAGCTACCTGATGACGGTGACCATCCTGTACAGCATGTCGCGCCAGCGCCAGTCGCAGCAGCTGACCGACCTGTACTTCAACCCGCCCATGGAGCGCGTGGGCATGCTGCAGTGGAACCGCTTCGAGCAGATCGTGCAGCAGGGCTATGCGCACGGGCTGGATGTGCTGGGCCGGATCGAGGCGGCAGGCCGTGCGCACGAAGCGGTCCAGGCCACGCCCTGACCTCAGCCAGCGCGCGGCTCCGCCCCCAGCCGGTCCACCAGCACGGCGCTGGCCTGGTTGAGCCCCGTGACCTCGACGGTGCAGCCATGGTGCTGCAGCCGCTCGACCACCTTGTCGAGCGCCGCCACGGCCGTGATGTCCCAGAAATGCGCACCCGACACGTCGATGCACACCGCGCGCCCTTGCGCGCCCAGGGTGTCGAAAGCGTCGATGAAGGCGTCGGCCGATGCAAAGAACACCTGGCCCGTGACCTGCCAGGTGCGCGTGCCGGCGGCATCGTCGTCATGCGCGCTCACGCGCAGCATGCGGGCGACCTTGGCAGCAAAGAACACGCCGCTGAGCAACACGCCCACGGCCACACCGGCCGCCAGGTTGTGCGTGAACAGCGTCACTGCCACCGTGGCCAGCATCACGGTGCTGGACAGGCGCGGGTGGCGCACCAACGCACCCAGTGATTTCCAGTCGAAGGTGGAGGCCGACACCATGACCATGATGGCCACCAACGCAATCACAGGCACCTGCGACACCCAGGGCTTGAGCACCACCATCAGGATGAGCAGAAACACCCCCGCGAACAAGGTGGACAGGCGTCCGCGCCCGCCGTACTTCACGTTGCCCACGGCCTGGCCGATCATGCCGCAGCCCGCAATGCCGCCGAACAGGCTGGCCGCGACATTGGCCACGCCCAGGCCCGCGCATTCGCGGTTCTTGGAGCTGGGCGTGTCGGTCATCTCGTCCACCACGGCAGCGGTCAGCACCGATTCGAGCAGGCCCACCATGGCAATGGCCAGGGCAGGCAGCGCGATGATGCGCAGGGTGTCGAGCGCCAGCGGGACCTGCGGCAGGCCCAAGGCGGGCAGCGCATCGGGCAGACGCCCCAGGTCCGCCACCGTGGGCAGCGCCAGGCCCATGCCCGAGGCCAGCAGCGTGAGCAGCACCACACAGATCAGCGGTGAGGGGATCGCCGTGAGCGCGCGCCAGCCCAGCCGCAGGCCCAGCCAGGGCAGGCCGTAGATGGTGGCCAGGCCCAGTGCCAGCATGGCCCAGGTGGCCGCACCCGCGCCGGAGAGGTGCGGCAGTTGCGCCGAAAAGATCAGGATGGCCAGCGCATTGACGAACCCGGTGCGCACCGAGCTGGAGACAAAGCGCACCAGCACCCCCATGCGCAGCAGCCCGAAGGCCAGCTGCACCAGGCCCGCGAGGATGCCGGCCGCCAGCAGGTACTGCAGCCCATGCGACTGCACCAGCGGCGCCGCCACCAGGGCGACGGAGCCGGCCGCGGCCGAGACCATGGCCGGGCGACCGCCCACGAAGGCGATCACCAGGCTGATGACGAAGGAGGCAAAGAGCCCCACCGACGGGTCCACCCCCGCGACAAAGGAAAAGGCGATGACCTCGGGGATCAGCGCAAAAGTGGCGACGGCGCCCGCCAGCAGTTCACGTGGAATGCTGACCGGGGCCCATTCGGCGCGCAGCCGGGACAGGACGGAGGAAGGCATGGCAGGCCGCACGCGCAGACGCACGGTCACAGGGAAAAGGGGAAAGACCTGCGCAAGAAACGCACCGGCCGGCGCGTGGCCGCGCGCCGGCAGGTCAGGGCAGGCCGTTCAGCCGGCGCCGTGGCACTTCTTGTACTTCTTGCCGCTGCCGCAGGGGCAGGGGTCGTTGCGGCCGGGTTCGGGGGCCTTGCGCAGGGTTTCCACGCGCGGGCCCAGGCTCTTCCAGACCTGGCGCAGGTCGTACACTGCCCAGATGGCCTCGCCGAAGGCCTCCACACGGGCCTGGCTGGTGCTGGGCGGGCCGTTCTCGTCGAACATGCAGACCTCGGGCTTGCCGGTGTCGTCCTCGGTCAGGGCAACAATGCTGTCCAGCGCATCGTTGATCCATTGGGCGGCCTCCTTGTCGCGCGGGGCGGCCCAGTCCTCGGGCCAGTTCTCCACGGCGAACATGAATCCCAGGGCCCAGATCTGGCCGAACGAGGGAATCTCTTCCTCGTCCGAATCCATCTCGGCGCGCTGTTCCTCGGTCAGGCTGGCCACCGCGCCGCGCATGTCCATGGCCTCGGGCTGGTAGGTGCGCTCGTCGTCCAGGCGGTCGACCTTGGCATCGAGCTGGTGCACCACCTCGTCCCAGCGGCGCGTCCACAGTTCCAGGAAGCGCGCCTGCTGGGCGGCATCGGCAAAGGCTGGCAGCAGGGGCAGGGGCTCGCCCTCGGCGACCTCGAGCTCGGCGCCGTCGCCCAGCAGCATGGGCAGGTACTCGGCCGGCGCGATGGGCCTGCGGCTGCAGACCACGGCGGCCAGGAAACCGTCGCAGAACTCCCACTGCGGGATTTCCTCCCCGCGGGTGCGCAGGTCGTCGAGAATATTGTCGATTTCTTCCAGCTCGTCCGGGCCCAGGGCAGGTGCCAGGGCGGCGGTTTCAGGGTCGGCTTCGGGTTTTTCGGTGGATTCGGTCATGGCGGGGCTCCGTGGACGGGTGCTGGAGGCAAACTTTTACTTTTATGATGGGCCCGGGGGCGAGCGCGGCAGCGCCACCCGGTGCAAAGGCGGCAGTGTAGCCCTCCCGCCACGCCCGCCAAAAAACCAGGACAAGCCATGCTCCACCAACTCAATTCCCTGTACCCGGTGCGCTACACGGCATTTGCCCTGTGCGTGCTGGGCCTGCTGCTGGCGCTGTTCGCCCTGGTGGCGTTCGGCGTGGGCCTGCCGCTGGTGCTGGTCTTCGGGGTCCTGGTGGCTGTGGGCGTGTACGACCTGCGCCAGACGCGCCACGCCATCCTGCGCAACTACCCGGTGATCGGCCACTTCCGCTTCATGCTCGAGTACATCCGGCCCGAGGTGCGCCAGTATTTCATCGAGAGCGACAGCGAGGCGGCGCCTTTTTCGCGCGCCCAGCGCTCGCTGGTCTACCAGCGCGCCAAGGGCGAGCCCGACAACCGCCCCTTCGGTACCCACCTGGACGTGGGCGCGCATGGCTACGAATGGGTCAACCATTCCATGGCGCCTACGCAGCTCACCTCGCACGACTTCCGCGTGTGGATCGGCGGCAGCCCCGATGCGCCCTCCCCCTCGGTCTCGCCCTGCACCCAGCCCTACCATGCCAGCGTGTTCAACATCTCGGCCATGAGCTTTGGCGCCTTGTCAGCCAATGCCGTGCTGGCACTGAACAAGGGTGCACAGCAGGGCGGCTTTGCGCACGACACGGGCGAGGGCTCGATCTCGCAGCACCACCGCGTGCATGGCGGCGACCTGATCTGGGAGATCGGCTCGGGCTATTTCGGTTGCCGCAACGACGACGGCAGCTTCAGCCCCGAGCGCTTCGCCGCGAACGCGCAGGACCCGCAGGTCAAGATGATCGAGCTCAAGCTCAGCCAGGGCGCCAAGCCGGGCCATGGCGGGGTGCTGCCCGCCGCCAAGGTGACGGCCGAGATCGCCGCTGCGCGGGGCGTGCCCATGGGCAAGGACTGCATTTCGCCCTCGCGCCACAGCGCCTTTTCCACGCCGGTGGAGATGATGCAGTTCATCGCGCGCCTGCGCGAGCTCTCGGGCGGCAAGCCCACGGGTTTCAAGTTCTGCCTGGGCCACCCCTGGGAATGGTTCGGCATCGTCAAGGCCATGCTGATCACCGGCATCACGCCCGACTTCATCGTGGTCGATGGTGCCGAGGGCGGCACCGGTGCCGCGCCCGTGGAGTTCAGCGACCATGTGGGCGCGCCGCTGCAGGAAGGCCTGCTGCTGGTGCACAACACCCTGGTGGGCGTGAACCTGCGTGATCGCGTGCGCATCGGCTGCGCGGGCAAGGTGATCACGGCCTTCGACATCGCGCGCATGATGGCCCTGGGCGCCGACTGGTGCAACGCCGGGCGCGGCTTCATGATGGCGCTGGGCTGCATCCAGGCGCAAAGCTGCCACACCGGCCACTGCCCCACGGGCGTGACCACGCAGGACGCGCAGCGCCAGCAGGCCCTGGTGGTGCCCGACAAGGCCTCGCGCGTGGCGCAGTTCCACCGCAGCACCCTGCATGCGCTGCAGGAGCTGGTGCAGGCGGCCGGACTGCAGCACCCCAAGGACATCACGGCCCACCACATCGTGCGCCGCATCAGCGACACCGAGGTGCGCCTCTTGTCCAACCTGATCACGCGCATGCAGCCGGGCGCGCTGCTGGGGCCGCTCGATGCCCAGCACAATGTGTTCCGCCTGTACTGGCCGCTGGCCAGCGCGCACAGCTTCGCGGCCAGCGAGCCGGCGCTGGAGCCTTCGGTGCCCCACCATGTCGAGGTGGCCCACGCGGCCGTGGCCGCCGTCGGCGACCTGCCCGCCAACGCCGCCGTATGACGACGATGGACGCAGGCCAGGCCCCTGAAACCACCCCGGGCAACAGCAGCATCATCGACTACGCCGCCTACCTGCGCCAGCAGCTCGCGCTGCAGCAGTTCAACGTGGCCAGTTACCGCCTGGGCGACGAGCAGGTGTGGCTCAAGAAGGCGGGGGCGCCGCATGGCATGGGCCGCTACCGCGCCATGGCGGCACTGGCGGCCCTGCTGCGCCTGGAGGTGCTGCGCCCTGTGCCCAACCGGGGCGGGAACGAGGCCATCGCCACCGAGGTGCGGCGCCTGCGCGACCTGCAGGCGCGGGGCCTGCGCGTGCCCACCGTGCTGGCCGCGCAGGAAGACGGCTTTCTGATGCGCCACCTGGGCCGCCCGGCGCAGCAGACGCCCTCGCTGGGCAACGAGATCGACCATGCCGTTTCCGCCGGACCCGCCGCCGTGCTGGCCCTGTGGCAGCAGGGCCTGGCGGCGATTGCACAGGTGCATGCGGCTGGCACCTGCCTGAGCCAGGCGTTTGCGCGCAACCTCGTGCGCTGCCCCGATGGCGTGGTGGGCTACATCGACTTCGAGGACGACCCGGCCGGCGTGCTGCCGCTGCCCGTGTGCCATGCGCGCGATGCGCTGTGCTACGCGCATTCCACCGCCATCTACCTGCGCCTGGTGGGTGCGCTCGATGATGCCCGTGCGCTGTGGGCGGCCTGGGTCGCCGCCGGCAGCCCCGAGCTGCAGGCCGTGATGGCCAGCAGCGTCGGGCGCATGGGCTGGATGCGCCACCTGCCGCAAAGCCGCAAACTGGGCCGCGACATGCAGCGTGTGCGCGCGGCCTACGACCTGCTGGGGCCCTGAGCCTTTCGCTCAGGCGATGGCGGGCGCAGCCTCCAGCACCAGCGCCGTCGCCACATGGGCATCGAGCAGCAGCAGGCGCTTGCGCATGCAGATCACGGCCTTGTCCTTGCTCAGCAGGATGGCGCGGTGCGCGGCCGCCAGGTCGATGAACTTCTGGTCATCGGCGTCCTTGCAGACATAGGCCACACGCGGCGCAATCTCCACCAGGCGCGCCTGCGCATCGAAGCCGGCCAGCACCTGAGTGGCATCGACCTGGTAGTAGTCCATGCGGCCCACGATGTGCGGATAGGCCAGCACGCGCTCCAGTTCGTCGCGCATGACCTGCGTGGCGATCCAGGCCAGGCGCCCCTCGGCCAGCAACTGGCGCAGCGGCGCGGTGGCGAGGTCGGAGAAGATCAGCAGGTCCAGCGCGACATTGGTGTCCACCACCACCGGGCGCGCGGGCTCGCCGACAGGTGCCTCGGCCGGCAGGGAGAGCTCAACCCGCATCGCGGGGTCCGTTGCCAGGGGCCTTGGCGGCGGCGCGCTCGCGCACCGCACCCTTGACCATGTCGAAGCGGAACATGCGGCACTCGATGGGGCCGTTCCACATGGGCACCCGGCGCGATTCCTTCAGGCGCATCTTGCCGGGCAGCTTGAGGTCGGGCGTGAGCATCCAGGCCGTCCAGCCCGAGTAATTCTTCTTCCAGTGGCTGGCCAGCTGGCTGAAGAATTCGCCGCCGTCGTCGGTGTGGGCCGCCTCGCGGCCCACGCTGGCCCCCTGGGCGCGTTCGGCCGCGCGCTCGTTGGCATTGCGGCCGGCCGATCCGGCGGCGGCAATGCGCTCGCCGTAGGGCGGGTTGAGCAGCATCACGCCCGGTTGCTCGCAGGGCGGCATGCGCTGCAATGCATCGCCGCCGCGCAACTGCAGGGCTTCGGTCACGCCGGCACGCTCGGCATTGCGCTGGGCAAAGTCCACCATGCGGTGGGCCACATCGCTGCCGAACACCGGCACGGGGCTGGGGCGGATAGCGCTCTCGGCCTCGGCCTGCATGGCCGACCACACATGGCCCTGGAAGGGCAGGAGCTTCTCGAAGGCAAAGCGGCGCAGCATGCCGGCCGGGATGCGGCAGGCGATCTGCGCGGCCTCGATGGCAATGGTGCCGCTGCCGCAGCAGGGGTCGTACAGGGGCACGGGGTCATCGCCCAGCGGGTCCCAGCCGCTGGCGGCGATCATGGCTGCGGCCAGGGTCTCCTTGAGCGGGGCGTCGCCCTTGTCCTCGCGCCAGCCGCGCTTGAACAGCGGCTCGCCCGAGGTGTCGATGTAGACCGTGGCCTCGTCGGTGGTCAGGTGCAGGTGGATGCGCACATCGGGCCACTGGGTATTCACGTCGGGCCGCACGCCCGTCTTGTGGCGGAAGCGGTCGGCCACCGCATCCTTCACGCGCAGGCCGGCGAAGTTCAGGCTCTGCAGCGGGCTGTGCTGGGCGGTAACCTCCACCTTGAAGGTCTGGCGCGTGGTGAACCAGATCTCCCAGGCCACCTCGCTGGCGATGCCGTAGAGGTCGTTCTCCGAGCGGTAAGGCCGGTGCGCCAGCTGCACCAGCACGCGCTGCGCGAGGCGGCTGTGCAGGTTGAGCAGCAGCGCGTGGCGCCAGGAGGCGCGCAGCAGCACACCGCCGCGCCCGACCAGCAGGTCCTGGCCCGTGAGGCCGGTGATGGCGTGCACCTCGTCGGCGAGGTAGCCCTCGACACCGGCGGCGCAGGGAAGAAAGAGTTGGAGTTGGTTCATGGCACTGGGCGACAGGATACGCTCATGCGTGGGATGCGGCACGCGCCAGCAGCAGCTGGCGGATGGATTCGGGGATGGGCGCCACCTTGCGGTCGCTGCGGCCGATGAAGACGATGCCCACCTTGCCGCGCGCCACTTCGCGGCCCGAGGTCTTCTCGGTCATGCGAAAGACGAGGTCGAAGCCATAGCGGTTGAGGTCGGCCGGCGCCATGTCCACGCGCATGGTCTCACCGTGGAAGCCTTCGGACTTGTACTGCGCCACGATGTCGCCCACCACGGTGGACAGGCCGCCCACATCGGCCTCGGGGTAGCCCAGCGACTGGAAGAAGCGCACGCGCGCCTCGGACACCAGGCTCAGCAACTGCGCGTTGTCCAGATGCCCGCCCTGGTTGACATGGCTGATGTAGATCTGCAGTTCGGTGGAAAAGCCGAAATGCGCGGGAAGGTCGAAAACGATGCGGGCCATGGCGCGGAAAAACAGGAGATCGGAAAAAGGCAGCGAACCGGGGACGTTGACGCCCTGCGGAGAAGCCCGCCAAGGGGCATCGGGGGCTGCGAGGGTGCCCCATACGGGTGAGGCATGGCCCCAGCGGGCCGCGGGGCGGCAGAAGTCTCTTATGCTCCCGGGATGCCGATTTTACCCGGAGCCCCCATGCACACCCTGCGCTGCAGCCTGATCCTCGCCCTGGTGGTGGCCGCGCTCACGGGCGCGGCACATGCCCAGACGCTCTACAAGTCCGTGGACCCGAATGGCAAGGTGGTCTACAGCGACCAGCCGCCTGCGTCCGGTTCGGCGCAAAAGACCATGAAGCTCGAGGCCCCGCCCATCAGCGTGGTTCCGGGCAACCCGCTGCCGCCGGCCACGCCCGGCCAAGCGCCCGCGGATGCCCAGAAAGCAGCCCAGCCGCGGGGCGAGGTGACGCTCTACATGGCCACCTGGTGCGGCTACTGCAAGGCGGCCAAGGCCTACCTGGGCGGCAAGGGCATTGCCTACCGGGAGTTCGATGTGGACACACCAACCGGCAAGGCCGCCTTCGCGCAGATCGGTGCGCGCGGCGTGCCGGTGCTGCTGACCAATGGCCAGCGGGTGAACGGTTTCAGCACCCAGTCCTACGACGCCGTCTTTGCCAAACGCCCCTGAAGAGCCCCATGTTCCGTACCGCCCTTGCATCGATGGCCTTTGCGCTGTGCCTGCCCGTTCTGGCCGAAGAACTGCGTGTTCCCCTGCCCGGCCGCGATGACCTGGTGATCGACCTGCCCGCCCCCTGGCGTGCCCAGGTACGCCGCCCGCATGCGGAGTTGCCGCCTTCGGTGGCCATCAGCGGCCCGGACGCCAAGGCCTTGCAAATGCTCATCACCCCCATCTGGCCCGTGGGCAGTGCGCCCAAGGCCCCCACGGCCGACGAGCTGCGGGCGCTGGTCCAGGCGGGGGCTGCCCGAGCCCGGCCCAAGGCCGTCGAAAGCGAGCTGCCCCTCCAAGAACTGGGCGCCCCGGGCAAGACGGGCTACTACTTTTCGGCCACCGACCGCGCGCCCGAGCCCGATGGCTACAAGCACCTGACCCAGGGCGTGCTGGGCATGAACGAGCTGCGCGTGACCTTCACGGTGCTGGTCAACGGCGCACCGCAGGAGCCCACGGCCCAGGCGCTGGAATTGTTGCGCTCGCTGCGGCGTGCGCCGGCGACGAAGGCGCCCTGACCGATGGCTGCGCCTCCCGTTCTCGGCACCGTGATGGTTTATGCCCGCGACATGCAGCGCAGCGCGGCCTTCTACCGCACGCACTTCGGTTTCGAGACCACGGGCGAGGTGGTGGAGGGCTTGATCGAGCTGCACGCCCCCGGTGGCGGGGCCGGCATCCTGGTCCACCAGGCGGCCAAAAGTGTGAAGCTGGGCCAGGCGGGCGTGAAGCTGTGCTTCCATGTACCGGACGTGGAAGCCTTCAAGGCCCAGGCACGGGCGCAGGGACTGGAATTCGGCCCCACGCACCAGGCCAGCGGCTATGCCTTCGCCAATGCCAAGGACCCGGACGGCAATGCCGTCAGCATCTCCAGCCGGGCGTTCCGGCAGGGCACGTGATCACAGTGCCTTGCGCAGGTTGGCGGGCGCGATCTTGAGCGCTTCGCGGTACTTGGCCACGGTGCGGCGTGCGCATTCGATGCCCTGCTCCTTGAGCATCTCGGCGATCTGGCTGTCCGACAGCGGCTTGGCCGGGCTTTCGGCGGCGACGAACTGCTTGATGAGGGCGCGCACGGCCGTGCTCGATGCATTGCCGCCGGTCTCGGTACCCAGGCCCGAGCCGAAGAAGTACTTGAGCTCGTAAGTGCCGATGGGCGTGGCCATGTACTTGGCCGTGGTCACGCGGCTGATGGTGGACTCGTGCAGGCCCAGTTCATCGGCGATGTCGCGCAGCACCAGCGGGCGCATGGCCAGCTCGCCATGGGTGAAGAAGCTCTTTTGCCGCTCCACGATGGCGCGCGAGACGCGCAGGATGGTGTCGAAGCGCTGCTGGATGTTCTTGATGAACCAGCGCGCCTCCTGCAGGCGCTGCTGCATGGCCTGGTGGCCTTCGCCGCCCTTGTGGCCGCGCAGCGCGCCGGCGTAGATGTCGTGCACGCGCAGGCGTGGCATCACGTCGGGGTTCAGCGCCACGATGAAGTGGTGCTGGCCATCGCGGCCATTGGCACGGCCGGCCTTGCGCACGATGACGTCGGGCACGATGATGTTGCGCTCCACATCGACGAACTTGCGGCCCGGGCGCGGCTCCAGCCGGGCGATCAGGGCCATGGCGGCGCGTGTGCGCTCCTCGCCATCGCCGCACAGCTGCGTCAGGCGGCGGATGTCGCGGCGCGCCAGCATCTCCAGCGGCTGCTGGCACACGCGCAGCGCGGTCTGCACGGTGTCGGGGTCGGCATCGCTGTCTTCGTCGGCCGCCAAGGCCGAGAGCTGCAGCGTGAGGCACTCGCCCAGGTTGCGCGCGCCCACGCCCACGGGCTCCAGGCTCTGCAGCAGGCGCAGAGCCACGGTGAAACGGTGCACCAGCTCTTCGATCTGCTCCAGGTCGTCGGGCCCGGCCAGGGCGATGGCCAGCTCTTCCAGCGGCTCTTCGAGGTAGCCGTCGTCGTTGAGCGATTCGATCAGGAAGCGCAGCGCGGCGCTGTCCACCTCGGACAGGCGCAGCGACAGGGCCTGGCGGTGCAGAAAGGCGGTCAGCGATTCGTGCGAGCGGGCCAGCTCGGTGGCATCGGCCTCATCGCCTTCGCCATCGTTGCGGTTGCGGGCCGGCGCATCGCCGCCCCACTCGGCATCGTTGGGAGACATGTCGACGGTGCCATCCCCGCTCCAGTCGGGCTCGTCGCTGGCGCTGCTGCCCAGTTCCGCATCGCCCTGGGGCGTGTCGGCCACGGACTCGCTCGGCGTGCTGCTGCCCGGGGCGTTGGAGTAGACCGCATCGTCGGAGCTGTACTCATCGGGCTGGGCCGGCGCATCGGCCGTGTCCACGCCGAATTCCTCGCGCGGGGCTTCATCGGCATTGCGTTCGAGAAACGGGTTTTCGTCGAGCATCTGCTCGACCTCCTGGCCCAGCTCCAGCGTGGACAGCTGCAGCAGCCGGATGGATTGCTGCAGCTGCGGCGTGAGCGCCAGGTGCTGCGATACGCGCAGCGACAGGCCGGGCTTCATCGCGCGTCCCTCCGGGACTGCAGCGAAGGCGGGTGGGCAAAAAAGGGCGTCCGTTCCATCGTGGGGCTACATGCGGAAGTGTTCACCCAGGTAGACCCGGCGCACTTCGGCGTTGTCGACGATCTCGGACGGGGTTCCCTGGGCCAGCACGTGGCCGTCGCTGATGATGAAGGCGTGGTCGCAGATGCCCAGCGTCTCACGCACGTTGTGGTCGGTGATGAGCACGCCGATGCCGCGTGCCTTCAGGAAGCCGATGATGCGCTGGATCTCGATGACCGCGATGGGGTCGATGCCGGCAAACGGTTCGTCCAGCAGGATGAAGCGCGGCTGCGTGGCCAGTGCGCGGGCGATCTCCACACGGCGGCGCTCGCCGCCCGACAGGGCCAGCGCGGGCGAGGCACGCAGGTGCTCCACGCGCAGCTCGGTCAGCAGGGCCGTGAGGCGCTCCTCGATCACGGCACGCGCCAGGGGCTGGCCGTCCTCGCCACGCTGCAGCTCGAGCACGGCGCGCACGTTTTCCTCGACCGTGAGCTTGCGAAAGATCGAGGCCTCCTGCGGCAGGTAGGACAGGCCCAGGCGCGAGCGCCGGTGGATGGGCATGTGGGCCACCGAATGGCCGTCGATGCGGATATCGCCGGCATCGCTGCGCACCAGGCCGACGATCATGTAGAACGAGGTGGTCTTGCCCGCGCCGTTGGGGCCGAGCAGCCCCACGACCTCGCCCTTTTGCACGACCAGCGAGACGTCCTTGACGACCTTGCGGCTGCCATAGGACTTTTCGAGGTGGTGCACCTCCAGCCGGCTTTCCGCCGGAGATGCGGCGACGGTGTTCACGGCAGCCTCGCTCACTTGGCGCCGCCGAGGGTGCTGCTGGGGCGCAGGGTGGTGCCGGAGGCCGGTGCGGCCGGGGCCGCGGCACCGGCCGGTGTTTCCTTGGGCGACAGGATGGCGCGCACGCGGCCACCGGGTGCGGGCGCGTCGCCCGCGGCATTGGTGCTGCCGCGCGGCTTGGCATCCACGGTGAACACATCGGTCAGGTTGTTGTAGACGATGACCTGGCCCGTGATCTCGTCGGTCAGCGTGGATTCGCGGAAGCGCCGCAGCTCGGCCCGGGTGATGAACTTCACGTTGTCGGCACGGCCGTCGTATTCGATGACTTCGCTCTCGCCTTCGATGAACTCGTCGGGCGCGCCCGGCAGGGTGTCGCGCTTCTGGCGGAAGAAGGCGCGCTTGCCCGGCTCGGCGGTGACCACGCCGAACTGGTAGCCGTCCGCGTCCTGGCGCACATCGAGCCGCGCACCGCGCAGCACGATGGTGCCCTTGGTCATGACCACCCGGCCAGTGAACACGCTGGTCTGCTTGAGCTCATCGTGGCGCAACGCGTCGGCCTCGATGTTCATGGGCTTGTTGCGGTCGGCCTTTTCGGCATGGGCCGCGGTCTGGACGACAGCCAGGGCCGCGAGGAGGAGGGTCGGGAGGATGCGGTAGTTCATAGGGCACGAATCTTGCAGATCATTGTAGCCACCCGTGGCGACACCCCATGAAAAAAGCCCGCATGCGCGGGCTTGGGTTGGCGGCAGGAGGTCGTCCTGCCAGGCCAGGGTCAGGCTTTGCGCGCCACACCCGCCAGTTGATCCACCACCTGCAGCACCACGGACATGCTGCCCGCCATCGTGCCGTCGGTGTAGTAGCGGCCCGCCACACCCATCGAGGGCACGCCTTCCACGCCGTAGGCGTCCTGCAGCTGCGAAGCACGGCGCACCTGGTTGGAGACCGTGAACGAGCTGTAGATTTCCTTGAACTTGGCCACGTCCACGCCCTGCGTGGCGATCCAGGCCATGATCTCCTCGTCCTTGGCGAGCTTGACCTTCTCGACGTGGATGGCGCGGAAGACCCGGGCGTGCAGCTCGCCGACCTTGCCCATGCCTTCGAGCGTGTAGTACAGCTTTTGCAGTGGCACGAAGCTGGCATTGAAGGCCACGGGCACACGGCGGATGGAGAGCTCCTTGGGAGCGGCCTTGATCCAGGCTTCCAGCGTGGGCTCGAAGGCATTGCAGTGGGGGCAGGCGTACCAGAAGAATTCGATCACATCGACCTTGCCGGCCGGTGCATCGGGCGTGAGCGGCTTGTCGAGCTTGCGGTAGTCCTTGCCCTCCTTGAACTGGCGCGCCTGCGCAAGTGCGGGGGTGGCCACGGGCAGGGCCAGGGCGGATGCAGCCACGGCAGAGGCGGCAGACAGGGAAAACTCGCGGCGTTTCATGAAAAAGACACTCCTTGGTCTGGTGTTGGGGGGTGTGAGCCACGCCCCTTGAAAAAGTTCAGGCGGACAGCGCGGCCCGCCTGCACCGTCAGCGCTGCACCCGCACCAGGGCGGATTCCACACCGGTGGTGTCCAGCTTGTCCTTGAGCTGGGCGGCGTCGTCGCGCTTGGTGAAGGGCCCCACGCGCACACGGAACACCGTGCGGCCGTTCTGCTCACGCTCGCTCACACGGGCCTCCCAGCCCAGCATGGCCAGCTTGGCACGCTGCGCGTCGGCATCGGCCTGGGTGCGGAAAGCACCCGCCTGCACGAAGTAGTCGAAGGGGTCGGCGCTGTTGCCCGGCGCCGCAGCGGCCTTGGCGGCTGCCAGGTCGCCCAACGGGTCGGCGCTGCCGGGCTTGGCGGCGGCGGCCGGCTTGGCCGAAGAGGCCGCGGCGGCCACGGCAGGCGCCGAGGCGGTGGGCGCGGGCGCAGGGGCCACCCCGGCCGTGGCAGGGGCCGACGCTGCAGCCGCAGGCGGCCGCGCCGGGTTCTTGCCGTACAGCGGCGAGTTCGGGTCCCAGTTCTTGTTCTTCTGCGCTTCGGCGGCGTCCTGCTCGGTGCCGCGCGCGCCGCCCTTGTTCAGGAAGGGCACGGGCACCTTGGTCACGTACACGGCCACCGCCAGCGCGGCACCCAGGCCGAAGATCACGCCCACGATAAAGCCGATGATGGTTCCGCCCAGTTGCTTTTTCTTCATGGTAGTGGTTGCTTACATTCTGGCCGGAGCCGATACGCCCAGCACAGCCAGGCCATTGTGCAGTACCTGCGCGGTCGCGGCGACGAGGGCCAGGCGCGCGCGCTTGACGGTTTCGTCGTCCACCAGGATGCGCTCGGCGTCGTAGTAGCTGTGGTAGCTGGCCGCCAGGTCGCGCAGGTAGAAGGTCACGTCGTGCGGCGCCTCGCCCTCGGCGGCAGCGGTCAGCATCTCGGGGTACTTGGCCAGTTGCAGCATCAGCGCCTGGGCCTGTGGGCCTTCCAGGGCGGACAGGTCCACGCCCTGGAGCGAGGCCACATCGCCGCCGCCCTGCTCGGCCCAGCTGCGCAGCACCGAGCAGATGCGCGCATGCGCGTACTGCACGTAGTACACCGGGTTGTCGTTGTTCTGTGCCACGGCCAGGTCCACGTCGAAGGTGTACTCGGTGTCGGGCTTGCGGCTGAGCAGGAAGAAGCGCACCGCGTCCTTGCTGGTCCACTCGATCAGGTCGCGCAGGGTCACGTAGCTGCCCGCGCGCTTGCTGATCTTGACCTCTTCGCCGCCCTTGACCACGCGCACCATGGTGTGCAGCACATAGTCGGGGTAGCCCTGTGGAATGCCCACCTCGGCCGCCTGCAGGCCGGCGCGCACGCGCGCGATGGTGCCGTGGTGGTCCGTGCCCTGGATGTTCACGACCTTGGTGTAGCCGCGCTCCCACTTGGCGATGTGGTAGGCCACGTCGGGCACGAAGTAGGTGAAGGTGCCATCCTTTTTGCGCATGACACGGTCCTTGTCGTCACCGTAGTCCGTGCTCTTGAGCCACAGGGCGCCGTCCTGCTCGTAGGTCTTGCCGTTGGCCACGAGCTTGCCCACCGTGGCCTCGACGCGGCCGCTGGTGTACAGGCTCGATTCGAGGTAGTACTCGTCGAACTTCAGGTTGAAGGCCTGCAGGTCCTTGTCCTGCTCGTTGCGCAGGTAGGCCACGGCGAACTGGCGGATCGATTCCACATCGTCCACGTCGCCGCTCGCGGTGTATTCGCGGTCATCGGCCTTGACGGTCTTCTTCGCCAGAAAGTCGTTGGCGATGTCCTGGATGTAGTCGCCGTTGTAGAAGGCCTTGCTGGCCGGGTTGTCGGGGTCGGTGGGCCAGCATTCGTCGCCGGGCTTGAAACCCTTGGCGCGCAGCTGGGTGCTGTGGGTCAGCGTCTGGATCTGCACGCCCGCGTCGTTGTAATAGAACTCGCGGTGCACACCCCAGCCCTGCGTGGCGAACAGGTTGCAGATCGCATCGCCCAGCGCGGCCTGGCGGCCATGGCCCACGTGCAGCGGGCCCGTGGGGTTGGCCGAGACGAATTCGACCAGCACCTTGGCGCCGCGGTCGGCCTGGTAGCCGAAGCGCTCGCCGGCCGACAGCACCTCGCGCACCACCTCCTGCTTGGCCGCAGGCTTCAACCGGATGTTCAGGAAGCCGGGGCCGGCGATCTCGATGGCAGCCACCCAGCGCGTGAAGGCCGGCGTGGCCTCGAGCGCGGCCTTGAGCTGCTCGCCCAGCGCGCGCGGGTTGAGCTTGAGCGGCTTGGCCAGTTGCATGGCCGCCGTGCAGGCGAAATCGCCGTGCGCCGCCACCTTGGGGGATTCGAACGCCGCCTTGGCGCCCGCGCCAGGGGAAAGGGTGTCCAGCTCGGCCGCGAGCGCGGCCAGCAGATCGTGTTTGACAGAGAGCATCGGGGGATTTTACGGGGCCGGCCAGGAACGCCCTGGCCAGGTGTATGGCCCACGCCACCAAATCCGGCCCTGGCGGGCCCGCAAGGCGCTGCGTCTTCGCAACAGATCGTAAAGAATTCTTGCCGCCGGGCGCGCGTGTCAGCGCCGGCCGATGCCCGTACGTTGTAATCGGGCAATCCGATGTGGATTGCATCGGATGCCCTTACCACCGGAGCACTACATGAAAAAGCTTCTCTCCCTGACGGCCCTGGGCCTGGTTCTCTCGTTCGGCGCGGCGCATGCTGCCGATGCCCCTGCAGCCCCGGCCAAGGCCGCTGCACCGGCTGCAGCCGCCACCCCGGCAGCGCCAGCGGCCTCTGCCGCCGCAGCGCCCACCAAGCAGCAGACCAAGATGGCCACCTGCAACGCCGAAGCCGGCGACAAGAAGGGCGATGAGCGCAAGGCCTTCATGAAGACCTGCCTGTCCAACAAGCCCGCCACCCAGCAGGACAAGATGAAGACCTGCAACGCCGAAGCCGCCGGCAAGAAGGGCGACGAGCGCAAGGCCTTCATGAGCGACTGCCTCAAGAAGTGAAGCCCTGAGCGGGACGGCCCGCCAGCCAAGACCAGCCCGCCCGGCCCGCTGCCCGGCGGGTTTTCTTTTGCTACCAGCCGCGGGCCCAGAACACCGCGATCACGGCCACCACGGGGATCACATGGGCCTGCAGCATCACCAGGCGGCGCACGCGGGCGACCTCGGCGGCATCGGGCAGGCTGCCGTTGGCACGCAGCTGGCGCAACCAGCGGCGAAAGGCGATGGTCGGGAAGATGGAGACGATGGCGATCGCCACCACCAGCGTGATCTTGAGGTGGAACATGGGCTGGGAGATGTACCAGGACATGCCCTTGACGCCGAAGAACACGCGCGCGAGCCCCGTGGCCACCAGCACCATGGCCGAGGCGGCGTAGATGGCGTCCAGCCGCGCCAGGCGCTCCACCACCGCGGCGTTGAGCCATTCGGTGCGGCACAGCGCCGCCTGGCTCGACAGGAACACCACCAGAGTCAGTATGGCCACTATGTGCAGGGCGGCCAGTACGGCTTCGAGGGTCATCGCAGGTCCTTTGCTTGGGTCGTTTCGCGGCGATTGTGCGCGATGAACAGCCCGTGCGGGCAGGCGCCCTGCCCGGCACCGGCAACCGCAGGCAAAAAAGGGGCACGCCCTTGCAGGCATGCCCCGTCGCCCCCCGCCAGGGGCCGTCCGCGATCAGGCCGCAGGACGCGCCAGGGCCGCCACGTCGGCAGGCACCACCGGCGCCGGAGAAGCCGTTGCGACCTCCGGCAGCGGATGGCCGTCGAGTGCAGCGTTCAGGCGCTGGTAGTCGAGTGCGTTTTCCCAGCGCGAGACCACCACCGTGGCCACGGCATTGCCGATGAAGTTGGTCAGCGAGCGGCACTCGCTCATGAAGCGGTCCACGCCCAGGATCAGCGCCATGCCGGCCACGGGCACTTCGGGCACCACGGCCAGGGTGGCCGCCAGGGTGATGAAGCCCGCGCCCGTCACGCCCGCCGCGCCCTTGGAGCTGAGCATGGCCACGAGCAGCAGGGCGACCTGGTGGCCCAGCGTCAGCTCGGTGTTGGTGGCCTGGGCGATGAACAGCGCAGCCAGCGTCATGTAGATGTTGGTACCGTCCAGGTTGAAAGAGTAGCCCGTGGGCACCACCAGGCCGACGACCGACTTGCTGCAGCCGGCCTTTTCCATTTTTTCCATCAGCGAGGGCAGCGCGGATTCGGACGACGAGGTGCCCAGCACCAGCAGCAGCTCAGCCTTGAGGTAGCGGCACAGCTTGAGCACCGAGAAGCCGCACAGGCGCGCCACAAAACCCAGCACCACCAGCACGAAGAGCAGCGAGGTGACGTAGAAGGAACCCACCAGCCAGGCCAGGTTCACGAGCGAGCCCAGGCCGAACTTGCCGATGGTGAAGGCCATGGCGCCGAAGGCCCCCAGGGGCGCGGCCTTCATGACCAGGGCCACCACCTTGAACACCGGCGTGGTCAGCGCTTCGAGGAAGTTGAGCACCGGGCGGCCGGCCTCGCCCACCATGGCCAGGCCGATGCCGAACAGCACGGCGACCAGCAGCACCTGCAGGATGTTGTCGCCGACGAAGGGGCTGACCAGGGTCTTGGGAATGATGTCCATGGCAAAGCCGGTGAGCGTCATCTCGTGCGACTTGGCCACGTAGGTCTTCACGGCCGTCTGGTCCAGGTCGGCCGGGTTGATGTTCATGCCCGCGCCGGGCTGCACCACGTTGGCCACCACCATGCCGACGATGAGCGCCAGCGTGGAGAAGAACAGGAAGTAGGCCATGGCCTTGCCGAACACGCGGCCCACCGAGGAAAGCTGCGACATGCCCGCGATGCCGGTCACGATGGTCAGGAAGATCACCGGGGCGATGATCATCTTCACCAGCTTGATGAAGGCGTCGCCCAGCGGCTTGAGCGCTTCGCCATAGGCCGGTTCGAAATGGCCCAGCAGCACCCCGAGGACGATGGCGAGCACCACCTGGAAGTACAGTTGGCGGTAGAACGGCAGGTGCACCGGTGGGGTGGCCTGGGCAGGAATGGCGTGCATGGGGGACTCCAGAAGTCACGGAAACCGCACCAGCGGGGTGCGTCGAGGCTGCCGTTTGTACCGCTGCACGCCGTTTCAGCAGATAGCTAATTGGTAGTAGTCGCGGGCGCTCCCATAGGGAGAACGCCCGCGGGACCTAGTGGAAATACTTATCCCCGCAGAAGCTGCGGCACACTCGCAGGCGCACCGCGCCGGTGCGGACAGCCGCCCTCTTCCTGCCGGCTGCGCACCGAAAAACGCCTGCGGACACCCGCCCCTGCCATGCCCCTGCCCCATCGCCGCAAGTTCTGGACCGTGCTGATCCTGCTCGCCGGCATGGCGGCCAGCATGTTTGTGGCCGGGCAATGGGCCTGGCAGCACTCGCTCCACGAAGAGAGCGACAGCGTGCAGCGCCAGCTGGCCCTGTACGGGCAGACGCTCGGCCAACGCATCGACCGCTACCGCACCCTGCCCGAGGTGCTGGCGCTGGACGCGCAGTTGTACGAAGCGCTGAGCCGGCCCCAGAGCCCGGCCGAGGTGGACGGGCTCAACCGCAAGCTGGAGCGCGCCAACGGCGCCAGCCAGTCCTCCACGCTGACCCTGATCAACCGCGAGGGCCTGGCCGTGGCGGCCAGCAACTGGCGCACGGCGACGAGCAACGTGGGCGTGGACTACAGCTTTCGCCCCTACGTGCAGCAGGCCCTGGCGCTGGGCAGCGGCAGCTTCTACGGCATCGGGGTGACGACGGGCGAGCCGGGCTACTTCCTGTCGCAGGCCATCCGCAACGCACAGGGTGAACCGCTGGGCCTGGTGGTGATCAAGATCGCGCTGCAGGAGCTGGAGCGCGAGTGGCTGCAGACCGAGGACATCGTGCTCGCCTCCGACGCGCATGGCGTGGTCTTCCTGGCGAGCCAGGATGCCTGGCGCTACCGGCTGCTCGAGCCCCTGTCCGATGCCGAGCGGCGCGAGCTGGCCACCACGCGCCAGTACTCCGACCAGCCGCTGCGCCCGCTGGACTACCGGGTGGACGAGCACATGGACAACGGCGGCCGCCTGGTGCGCCTGCAGACCGCCGACCTGCCGGGCGCGCCCGGCCGGCTGCTGTGGCAGACCCAGCCCCTGCCCGGCACGCCGTGGCAGCTGCACCTGGTGCACGAGACCCACAGCAGCGTGGCCGACAGCCGCTGGGCGGCCGCAGCCGGCGGCGGTGGCTGGCTGGCGCTGGCGCTGCTGGTGCTGTTCGTGCGCCAACGCCAGCGCCTGGCCGCGCTGCGCCAGCGCAGCCGCCAGGAGCTGGAGACCGTGCTGCAGCAGCACGCCCAGGAGCTGCGCACCGCGCAGGATGGCATCGTGCAGGCCGCGCAGCAGGCGGCGCAGCAGACCGACACCGGCCTCTCACGCAGCCTGGAGCACCTGCCGCAAGGCGTGGTCATCATCGATGCCGACCTGAACCTGGTGGCCTGGAACTCGCGCTATGTGCAGCTGTTCCGCTACCCCGCCGACCTGATGCAGGTGGGCCGGCCCATCGCGGACCTGCTGCGCCACAACGCGCGCCGCGGCCTGCTGGGCGCAGGGCCGGTGGAGGACTCCATCGAACGGCGCCTGTCGCACCTGCGCAGCGGCCTGCCCCACCTGCACGAGAGCGCCAAGGGCGACGGCACGGTGCTGGAGATCCGCGGCAACCCGCTGCCCGAAGGCGGCTTCGTGACCAGCTATGCCGACATCACGAGCTACAAGAACGCCGCGCGCGAACTGCGTTCGCTGGCCGATGCGCTGGAGCAGCGCGTGGCCGACCGCACGCGCGACCTGGACGCGGCCCGGCGCGAGGCCGAGCAGGCCAACCGCTACAAGACGCGCTTTGTGGCGGCCGCCGTGCACGACCTGCTGCAGCCGCTGAACGCCGCGCGCATGTTCACCTCGCTGCTGCGCGGCCACCTGCATGACGAGGCCGGCCGGCATGCGGCCGACAGCATCGACGGGGCCCTGGCCGCGCAGGACGCCATCCTCAACAGCCTGCTCGACATCTCGCGCATGGAGTCGGGCCAGCTCGAGGTGCGCATCCACGACGTGGCCCTGGGCCCCTTGCTGCAGGTGCTGGCGCACAACTTCGGCGTGCTCGCCGAGAGCCAGGGCCTGCAGCTGGCGTGCGTCCCCACGCGCCAGGTGGTGCGCACCGACGAGAACCTGCTGCGCCGCATTGTGCAGAACTTCGTCTCCAACGCCATCCGCTACAGCCGGCGCGGGCGCATCGTGGTGGGTTGCCGGCGCGTGGGCGACAGCCACCTGCGCATCGAGGTGCACGACCAGGGGCCGGGCATCCCCGAAGCGCTGCAGCGCGAGATCTTCGAGGAGTTCCGCCGCCTCGACGAAGGCCGTGCCGACGACCGTGGCGCGGGCCTGGGCCTGGCCATCGTGGAGCGCCTGGGCCGGCTGCTGGGCCACCCTATCGGGCTGCGCTCGCAACTGGGCCGGGGCAGTGTGTTCTGGGTGCTGGTGCCACTGGGCGATGCGGCCGCCGTGCCGCAGACCCCGGCGCCCGCGACCACGCAGCAACCGCCCGAGGACGCACCGCTGCACGGCAGCAGCGCCTGGGTGATCGAGGACGACGGACCGACCTGCACGGCTACCCGGGCCCTGCTGGAGCGCTGGGGCTGCCAGGTGCCGCTGGCCGGTGGCGCGGCCGAGGCGCTGGACCAGGCCCTGCCCGGCCAGGCGCCCGAGCTGGTGCTGCTGGACGTGAACCTGGGGGCCGGCCACCACGGCCCGGACGTCTATGCGGCCCTGTGCCAGCGCTGGGGCCAATCGCCCGCCGTGATTTTGGTGACGGCGGAGCGCGATGCCACGCTGCGCCGCCAGGCCGCCGAGCGCGGCTGGGGCTTTCTGGCCAAGCCGGTGCGTGCGCCCGCACTGCGTGCGCTGATGAGCCAGACCTTGCTGCGGCTGCGCGAGCGCTGAGCCAGCCTCAGGCGGAAGCGGCGTCTTCCGTCTCCAGGCCCTTGACCAGCACCGCAGCCTGGGTGCGGCTGTGGCAGGCGAGCTTGCGCAGGACGGCGGTGACATGCACCTTGACGGTGTTCTCGGCCAGCCCCATCTCGGCGGCGATCTGCTTGTTGAGCAGGCCATCGGCCAGGTACAGCAGCACGCGGAACTGCTGGGGCGTGAGCTGGGCCAGGCGGGCGGCGAGTTCGGCATCGGCCTCGGAACGCTCGGCCGCCATGGGCGGGAACCAGCTGTCGCCGGCAAGCACCGCCTCGATGGCCGCGCCCATGGCCTCGGCGGGTGCGGACTTGGGGATGAAGCCCACCGCGCCGAACTGCTGGGCCCGGCGGATCACGCGCGGGTGGTCGTTGGACGAGATGATCACCACGGGCAGCTCCGGGTACTCGCCACGCACATGCAGCAGGGCCGAGAAGCCGCGGGCGCCGGGCATGCTCAGGTCGAGCAGCACGAGCTCCACCTCGGGATGCTCCTGCAGCGCCGTGCCCAGCGTGGCCGCACTGGCCGCCTCCAGCGTGCGGAACTGGGGCAGGCGCTCGCGCAGCACATGCAGCACGGCGGTACGGAACAGGGGATGGTCATCGGCGACCAGGAGCGTGGGCTCGGACATGGAGTGCACAGTCTGCCACGGCCGGCACCGTGCATCCAGGCGCAAGACCCTGGTCAGGGGGCCGGCATGCCGCGCCAGAACGCGGGCTGCGCGTAGTGGTGCTTGAGGAAGTCGATCCACAGCCGCACGCGCAGCGGCATGTGCTTGCGCTGGGGGAAGACCACGTAGATGCCATTGGGCGGTGCGGCAAAGTCCTCCAGCACCTCGACGAGGCGGCCGGCGGCGATCTCGGCCTCCACCTCCCAGGTGCTGCGCCAGGCAATGCCATAGCCGGCCAGGCACCAGTCGTGCAGCACCTGCCCGTCGGAGCAGTCGAGGGGACCGCCGGGCTTGAGGTGCACGACCTCGGTGCCGCCGCCTTCGAGCGGCATGCGAAAGGCCCAGCCCCGTGTCTGCGAGGCCTCGCTCGACAGGGTGAGGCAGTCGTGCGAGGGCAGCTCGCCCGGGTGGCGCGGCGCCGGGTGGTGCTTGAGGTAGCCGGGCGTGGCCACGCACAGGCGCCGGTTGTCGGCAATGCGCACGCTGACCAGGGAGGAGTCGGGCAGGTCGCCCACGCGCACCGCGCAGTCGAAACCCTCGCCCGCCAGATCGACCACGCGGTCGCTGAGGTTCAGCGAGATCGTCACGTCCGGGTGCTCGGCGCGAAAGCGCGGCACCAGCGGCGCCACATGGCGGCGGCCAAAACCCGCGGGGGCCGTGATGCGCAGGTGCCCTGTGGCCTTCACGCCGCCTTCGGACACGCTGGCTTCGGCGTTGGCCACGTCGGACAGCAGGCGCTGGCAGTCCTCCAGAAAGGCACTTCCCTCGTGCGTGAGGCTGATGCGCCGGGTGGTGCGCACCAGCAGCTTGACGCCCAGGTGTTCTTCGAGCGCGTCCAGCCGGCGGCCCATGATGGCCGGCGCCACCCCTTCGGCCTTGGCGGCGGCGGTCAGGCTGCCGCGCGTGGCAACCGAAACAAAGGATTCAAAGGCCTTGAGCTTGTCCATGGCGTGGATCCAGAAGGTAGGCGGGCGGTGGGGCCCTCATTTTTGCGAAAAAGTCATTGGTTTCCAGCTTTTGAGCATATTTATATCGACAAACATTTGCAATACAGTGTGCCCATGGCCTGCCATGGTGGGCCCTGCTTTTGTCCACATCCAACCGCCCGAGGCACTCCCATGACCGACCGCACTTCCATCCACGGCCTGCAAGTGGCCACCTCCCTGTTCCGCTTCGTCGAAGACAAGGTGCTGCCCGGCACCGGCGTGGACAGCGCCGCCTTCTGGAAGGGCTTTGACGCCATCGTCGCCGACCTGGCACCGCGCAACATCGCCCTGCTGGCCGAGCGCGACCGCCTGCAGACCGAACTGGACACCTGGCACCAGGCCAACCCCGGCCCCATCACCGACATGGTGGCCTACCGCGGTTTCCTGGAAAAGATCGGCTACCTGGTGCCCCAGCCCGCCAACGTGCAGGCCACCACCGCCAATGTGGACGACGAGCTGGCCACCCAGGCCGGCCCGCAACTGGTGGTGCCCATCCTGAACGCGCGCTACGCCCTGAACGCCGCCAACGCGCGCTGGGGCAGCCTGTACGACGCGCTGTACGGCACCGATGCCATTCCCGAGACCGACGGCGCCGAGAAGGGCAAGGGCTACAACCCGGTGCGCGGGGCCAAGGTGATCGCCTTCGCGCGCCAGGTGCTGGACGACACGGCACCCCTGGCCAGCGGCTCGCACAAGGATTCGACCGGCTACCGCGTCGAAGGCGGCCAGCTCGTGGTCTCGCTGACCAACGGCGGCAGCACGGGCCTCAAGGACGCCTCGCAGTTCAAGGGCTACCAGGGCGATGCGGCAGCCCCTTCGTCGGTGCTGCTGCAGCACAACGGCCTGCACCTCGACATCCAGATCAACCGCAGCACGCCCATCGGCCAGAGCGATGCGGCCGGCGTGAGCGACCTGGTGCTGGAAGCGGCCCTGTCCACCATCCTCGACCTCGAAGACTCCGTCGCCGCCGTGGACGCCGAAGACAAGGTGCTGGGCTACAGCAACTGGCTGGGCATCATCCAGGCCACGCTGACCGAGCAGGTCGCCAAGGGCGGCAAGACCATCACGCGCGGCCTGAACGCCGACCGCGTGTACACGGCCCCCGATGGCAAGGCCGGTGGCGTGCGCCTGCATGGCCGCTCGCTGATGTTCCTGCGCAATGTGGGCCACCTGATGACCAACCCGGCCATCCTGTACACCGATGCCCAGGGCAAGCAGCGCGAGATCCCCGAAGGCATCATGGATGCCGTGGTGACCACCACCATCGCGCTGCACGACCTGCAAGGCCACGGTGCCAATGGCATCCGCAACTCGCGCAAGGGCAGCGTCTACATCGTCAAGCCCAAGATGCACGGCCCCGCCGAAGTGGGCTTTGCCAGCGAGCTGTTCGGCCGCGTCGAACAGCTGCTGGGCCTGCCCGCCGACACCGTGAAGCTGGGCATCATGGACGAAGAGCGCCGCACCAGCGTGAACCTCAAGGCCTGCATCGCCGCGGCCGCCAGCCGCGTGGCCTTCATCAACACCGGCTTCCTGGACCGCACCGGCGACGAGATGCACACCGCCATGCTGGCCGGCCCCATGATCCGCAAGGGCGACATGAAGACCAGCGCCTGGATCCAGTCGTACGAGAAGAACAACGTGCTGGTGGGCCTGTCCTGCGGACTGCGCGGCAAGGCACAGATCGGCAAGGGCATGTGGGCCATGCCCGACCTGATGGCCGAAATGCTCAAGCAGAAGATCGCCCACCCCAAGGCCGGCGCCAATACCGCCTGGGTGCCCAGCCCCACGGGCGCCACGCTGCACGCGCTGCACTACCACCAGGTCAATGTGGCCGAGATCCAGATCGGCCTGGAAAAGACCGACGTGAACGCCGAGCGCGACAACCTGCTGACCGGCCTGCTCACCGTGCCCGTGACGGCCACGCCCCACTGGTCTGACGCCGAGAAGCAGCAGGAGCTGGACAACAACGCCCAGGGCATCCTGGGCTATGTGGTGCGCTGGGTGGACCAGGGCGTGGGCTGCTCCAAGGTGCCCGACATCCACAACGTGGGCCTGATGGAAGACCGCGCCACGCTGCGCATCAGCAGCCAGCACATGGCTAACTGGCTGCGCCATGGCGTGGTGACCGAAGCCCAGGTCAAGGAGACCTTCGAGCGCATGGCCGCCGTGGTGGACGGCCAGAACGCCGGCGACCCGCTGTACCAGCCCATGGCCGGCCACTTCGGCACCAGCATGGCCTACCAGGCTGCTTGCGACCTGGTTTTCAAGGGCATGGCCCAACCCAGCGGCTACACCGAGCCGCTGCTGCATGCCTGGCGCCTGAAGCTCAAGGCCGCTGCCGCCGCCTGAGCCCCAACCAGCGCCACGACAACGGCACCTTCGGGTGCCGTTTTTTTTGGGGCTGCGGCTCAGAAGCGGTGGGTGATGCCGATGCCCAGGCCCGAAGGGTCCTGCCCTGGCTTGAGGCCGGCGATGCCGTTGGCCGACAGGTTGTAGGCCGCCGTCGCGCCATTGGTGATGCGCGTGTAGGCCGCCCACAGGTCCGTGCGCTTGGACAGGCGGTAGGTGTAGCCCAGCGAGACCTGGCGCGCGCCCGAATCGCTGCCCGGGACGCCGATGCCGCCCACGGCGCTGCTGGCATGGCCCCGCGCCGCCTGGGCCTGCACGTAGGACAGCGCCAGCTCCTGCCAGTCGTCGAGCTGGTGCGTCACGGCCACCTGCCAGGCGCTGCGCCGCAGGGACTCGCCGGGCGCGGGCTCGTAGCGCAACTGCTCCCAGCTGCCGCGCAGCCGGGTCCGCCCGAAGGTGTAGGCCAGGGCCAGGCGGTGGGCATCGTCGCGGCTGTGCGCGCCGAAGTAGGCGCGGTGCAGCTCGTAGCCCCAGGCCGCATAGAGCGGGCCATCCCGGTAGCTGAGCAGGCCGCTGAACATGTCGGGGGAGGACTGGTCGGTCTTTTCCTCCGGCAGGGCATAGGCCAGCCGCAGCGACCAGGCCCCCAGGGCCGGCGACCAGTACTGCAGCAGGTTGGGCTGGCGCCGGTCGAACGAGGCCGGGGACTGGCCATTGGCCGCCGTCGCGAAACCGTTGCCCATGATGGAGTTGGAGGCGAATATGCCGGCCGTAAAGGGGTCGATGGCATACACCGAGGCAAAGCGCAGCGGTGCCTCCCATTGCCCCAGCACCAGTTCGCCGGCCGGGGTGGAGAGCCCCACCGCCGTGTTGCGCCCGCTGAACGGCCCGTCGCCGGTGTCCACGCGGACATTGCCCTCGAACTGGGCCCAGGCGGCCATGCCGCCGCCCAGGTCCTCCCGGGCCCGAAAGCCCAGCACCGACAGGTTGTTGGACAGCCGGTTGGCGCGCAGGGCCGCAGCACCCGCGGTGCCCGATGCGCGCACCTGCTCCACGTCGACCTTGAGAAAGCCATAGAGGCTGACCCGGTTGGCGTCCGCCGGCTGGGCCAGCGCGGCAAGCGGCAGGGCCGCACAGCCCGCCAGGGCCAGTGCGCGATGCATGGAAGAGTTCATAGAGGTCCTCGTGGTTGGTGATTTCTTTTCAATGGATACCCAAACATGTTTAGGTATACCAAAAACATCAATTGCGAGCAATGGAGGATCCACCCTCTTTCCCTTGCGCCCCTCCAGGCAAAAAAAAGCCTCCATGCCGCAGGACATGGAGGCCAACCTTGGACGCTCGCGGGCCGCGGCGAGTCAGCGCACCACGCCGATGGCCTCGCGCTGGCCGGCCTTGTAGGTGTACAGGGTCAGCGCGCCGCCCTGCAGGTCGCCCTTGGCGTCGAAGCTGATGCTGCCCGTCACGCCCTGGTAGCCCTTGGTCTGCGCCAGCACCGGCAGGTACTTGGCAGGCTCGTAGGAGCCAGCCTTGACCATGGCAGCCACGATCACGCCGACCGCGTCGTACGAGTACGGGGCGTAGACCTGCACCTCGTTGCGGGTGGTGGCCTTGAAGCGCGCGCGGAAGTCGTCCATGCCCTTCTTCTGCGCGCCCTCCACGCCGCCGGCTTCGGCGCAGACCACCTGGCCGTCGGCCATGTCGCCCGCGGCGAGCTTGGGCAGCTCGGCCGTGCAAACGCCGTCGCCCCCGACGAAGCGGGCCTGGATGCCCAGCTGCTTCATCTGCCGCAGCATGGGGCCGGCCACCGAATCCATGCCGCCGAAGAAGATCACATCGGGCTTCTTCGCCTTGAGGCTGGTGAGGATGGCCATGAAGTCCGCCGCCTTGTCGGTGGTGAACTCGTGGCCCACGATGGCGCCGCCCGCGCTCTTGGCGCCCTTCTCGAACTCGGCGGCCACGCCCTGGCCATAGGCCGTGCGGTCGTCGATCACGGCAATGCTCTTGCCCTTGAGCACGTTCACCGCGTACTTGCCCAGGGTGCCGCCCAGGTGCACGTCGTCGGCCACCACACGGAAGGTGGTCTTGTACCCCTGGCGCGTGTACTTGGGGTTGGTGGCCGAGGGCGAGACCTGCGCGATGCCCGCATCGCTGTAGATCTTGGACGCCGGAATGGTCGTGCCCGAGTTGAGGTGGCCGACCACGGCATGCACCTTGGCATCGACGAGCTTCTGTGCGGCCGCCGTGCCCTGGCGCGGGTCGCCTGCGTCGTCCTCGCCCTGCAATTCGAGCTTGACCTTCTTGCCGCCGATGACCACGCCCTTGGCGTTGAGTTCATCGATGGCCATGCGCGCGCCCAGCTCGTTGTCCTTGCCCAGGTGGGCGATGGGGCCGCTGGTGGGGCCCACGTGGCCAATGCGCACGACGTCTTGCGCACTGGCGCCCACGCCCAGCAGTGCGAGCGTGGCGCCGATCCAATATTGGCTGTATGGCATGAGTATTCCTTTTTCTTCTGGCAGAGTCACAGGCCGGACTTGGGAGCCCCGAGCAGCGGCGAGGACACGGCATAGGCGCCGTGGTTGGTGAAGACCCAAATCAGGTTGCGGTCCCATTCGATGAACACGCCATGCGTCTGGTCACCGAAGTGCTGGTTGACCTTGGGGTCGACGGTCGGGGGCACGAAGTAGCCCGCGATCTTCGGCTCTGCCGGGTTGCTCACGTCGAAGATCTGCGCACCCGCGTTGTAGAAGGCGTAGACCAGGTACTTGCCGCTCGGCGTTCCCGGCTGGTGCCAATACCCGCTGCGCTTGGGCCCGAAGCTGCCGCGGCGCTGGCAGTAGTCGGTGAAGGGCGCGCCCTGGGGAGGCGTGGGGCGCGGCAAGGTCGCCAGGATGCGCGGCTTGGCCGGGTCCTTCACGTCGATCGCATAGATGTCCTTGTAGGGCTCGTAGCAGTCCTCGTTGAGCGGGTAGCCGCTGAAGTAGACGACGCCGGTCTTCTCCACCTGGCTCACGTCGATGTTGTCGCCTTCGGTGCCCGCCTGGCTGACCGGCATGTCCAGGTGGCCCACGCGCTTCATCGCACCGGGGTTGGACACGTCGATCACGTGAAAGCCCATGCCGCCCATGGCCGCGTAGCCGTACTTGCCCCCCTTTTCGGGATCGCGCGGGATGAACAGCGGCATGCGCGCGCCCATCCACGCGGTCTTCTTGCCCACGCGCGGGTTCTTGCGGTACTCGGCCTCTTCCCCCGTGCGCGCCCCCGGCACCCACCAGGTCGACAGCCGCTGCGGCTTGCGCGGGTCGCTCAGGTCGAAGGCCATCTGCGCGGGGTTGTAGAGGAAGTTGGCGTATTCCTGGTTGGCAAAGCTGTCGTCGGGCGCACCCGAGACGAACAGGTACTTGCCGCCCCAATACACCGGCACGTCGCCGCAGCCGGAGCCCTGCTGCGGGAACTGGTCGGCCACGGCCTTGCTGTCCAGCGGCAGCTCGGAGAGCTTCTTCCATTGCGCGGGGTCGGGGCTGCCCACTTCGAACACGCGGAAGCCGCGCAGGATGGGCTGCTGGCGGATGGTGTCGATCTTGGCCTTCTGCTCGGGCTTGTACTTGTTCTCCAGGATGCCGAAGCGCGTGACCTCATAGCACTGCACGGCGACATGCTTGCCCAGTTTCTCGTTGAACTGGATGGTGAGCGGACCGAAGGGATGCTCGTTGCTGCCCCAGGCCCATTTCTTTTCGGCCACCTTCTTCGCCGCGCGCGGGTCGGTGATGTCGAACACCTTGTAGAACGACTTCTCGTGGATCACCATGTAGCGCCGGCCCTCCATGTCCACCGTGGTCTGCCACGAGTGGTAGGGGCTGCCCAGCATGTCGGGGTAGCGCGCCTCGACCTTGGTGTTGTGCAGGTAGCTGTTCTGGTCCAGGTAGTCGAGGCTGCCCTTGAAGGGGTGGGTGCCGCCGATGCCCGGGGCCTCGGCCGGGTGCCGGAAGGCGCCGCTGGCGTCCAGGCCGTAGCTGCCCGCGGCCGGCCGCGCCGGTTCGCCGGGCGTGCCCTTGGCTTCTTCGCGCTCTTCCTTGACGGGTAGCCGTGCCGTGCCTTCGGGCGGCGGCACGATGGTCTGGGCCAGTGCGGGTGCGACCAGGCCGGCGCTCAGCAGGCAGGCCAGGAGGGTGGTGGTGGGCTTCATGTTCGTTCGCTCCTTCAGAACTTGTGGCGCATGCCGATCTGCACGCCGCGCGGGTTTTCGTTGGACAGGGGGGTGGCGTGGTTGAAACTCACCGGAAAGCGCAGCTCCGAGTCGCGTGCGTGGTGCACCGCACCCACGATGGTGTACAGGTCGGTGCGCTTGGACAGGCCGTGCAGGTAGCCGGCCACCCAGCTCGTGGCATCCGACAGCGCGGCGTTGGGCCGGTCGTTCTTGCGCACCACGCTGGCGAACACGCGCTGCAGCGCATTGAATTCGTAGCGCAGGCCCAGCTGCACGTCGTTGCCCTTGGAGGCAAAGCCGACATAGGGCGGGTAGGCGTAGTAGCCGTTGTAACGGTGGTAAAGGAAGGTCAGGTCCAGCGGACCCATGGAGTACACCCCGCCCAGGTAGTGGTCACTGGAGTGGCGCATGCGCTCGGGGCTGTCCAGGTCGCGGCGGTACTGCCGGTCAAAGGCGGCCATCAGGTACAGGTCCTTGTTCCAGTAGTCGACGGCGATGCTCGTGGCCTTGGCGTCCTTGCTGCCATCCTCGCGGCCGAAGGTGGTGCCGATGCGCGCCTGCAGGTTGGCCACGCGCGGTGAGGTGTAGAAGATCCCGTTGCTTTCGCGCCAGGGCGCGAAGTACAGCAGGGTGTTGCTGATGGGGCTGTAGTCGCCCGAGAAGGTCGGGTCGATGTAGCCGTACATCTCGGCCGAGGGCAGGTCGCGCCGGCCCGCGCTGAGCTCGCCCCATTCCTTGCTGCCCAGGGCGACATAGGTGTGGCGCGGCGATCCGGCCTGGCCGGAGTCCGCGCGGAAGGTCAGCTCGTGCACGGCGGTGGCCTTGAGCCCGCCGCCCAGGTCCTCGACCGACTTGAACTGCAGGCGCGAGGTGTTCAGCCCCCCCGACACCAGGCTGCGCTGGGTGCCGCCGCCGGACTTGGCGATCTCGAGATTCAGATCGACGAAGCCGGACAGCGTCACCTGCGCGAGCGCAAGCGTCGGCGCGAGGGCCCAGGCCGCGATGGCGGCGGGCACGCAGCGTGCGATGGTGGTGTTCTTTCGATTCACGTTCTTTGTCTCCTCTTTTATGGTGGTAATGGTCTGCAGGACGGGAATCAGGTGACGGCCTTGCGGGCCATGAACTCGGGCTTGCGCCAGTCGCCTTCGGCCATGACGCTCTTGAGCGCGGCGACAGCGTTCCACACGTCGCAATGGCCCAGGTACAGCGCGGCAAAGCCGAAGCGCAGGATGTCGGGTGCGCGGAAATCACCGATCACACCCCGTGCGATCAGCGCCTGCACGATGGCGTAGCCCTCGGGGTGCGTCAGCGAGACCTGGCTGCCGCGCAGCGCGGGATCGCGCGGCGTGGCCAGGCCGAAGCCGTGGGCGCCCAGTTCCTGGTCCACCAGCGCGATGAACAGCCCGGTCAACGCCACGCTCTTGGCACGCAGGGCCTGCAGGTCCACGCCGTCGAAGGCCGTGAGCGCGGCCTCCAGCGCAATCAGGCCGAGCTGCGGCGCCGTGCCCACGAGCATGCGGTCGATGCCCGGTGCGGGTTCGTAGCCGTGGGTGAATGCGAAAGGCCGTGCATGGCCGTGCCAGCCCGTGAGCGGTTGGCGCAGCCCCTCCTGGTGGCGCCGGGCCACGAAGGCGAACGACGGCGCCCCGGGCCCGCCATTGAGGTACTTGTAGCCGCAGCCCACGGCGAAATCGACCTCGCAGTCGTTGAGCGCGCAGGGCATGGCGCCTGCGGTGTGGGCCAGGTCCCAGATCACGAGCGCCCCCACCTCGTGCGCGCGACGCGTCACGGCGGCCATGTCATAGGCCTGGCCGCTCTTGTAGTTGACATGCGTGAGCGCGAGTACGGCCACGTCTTCGTTGAGTGCGGCCAGCACCTCGTCGGGCTCCACGGCACGGAACTGCGTGCCGGTGATCTCAGCCACCCCCTGGGCCACGTAGGCGTCCGTGGGGAAGTTGCCGCGCTCGCCCAGCATCAGACTGCGCCCGGGCCGCATGCGCAGCGCCGCCACGAGCAGCTTGAACAGGTTGACCGAGGTGGAATCGGCCACGATGACCTCGTTGTCCTCGGCCCCCACGAGCCGGGCAATGCGCGCGCCCACGCGCTGGGGCGCGGGGTACCAGTCGGCGTCGTTCCAGGAGCGGATCAGCCCAGTGGCCCACTCCTGCTCGATGGCCCGGTGCATGCGCGCCGGCACGGCGCGCGGCATCGCCCCCAGGGAGTTGCCATCCAGGTAGATGACGCCCTCGGGCAGTTGAAATCGTTGCCGCACGGATGCCAGGGGGTCGGTGGCGTCACGTGCCAGGCAGTCCTCCCATGTGATGGGAGTCGCACCCCGGATGTCGGCGGCTTCATCTGGAATACCAGAATGTATTTTTGTATTCATGGAAGTAGTCTATGCCGTGACTGCCGAAATTTCTTTGCAATTTCGCCCCCGTTTCAGGGGGAGCAGGTCTAGACATTCCCGCCATCCGCACTTTCAGGAAACGCCATGCCCATTGCCCTCGACGCCACCGACCGACTGCTGCTCAACGCCCTGCAGGGCGATGCGCGGCTCACCTCCTCCGAGCTGGCCGAACGTGCCCACCTCTCCCAGTCGCCCTGCTGGCGGCGCGTGAAGCGGCTGGAAGACACGGGGCTGATCAGCGGCTACAGCGCCCGGCTGGACCGGCGCGCCCTGGGCTGGGGCGTGATGGCCTTTGCCACCATCACCATCGACAGCCAGGACGAGGCGCTGTCGCTGGCCTTCGAGGCCACGGTGCGCGATATTCCCGAGGTGGTGATGTGCCACGGTGTCTCGGGCCCCGAGGACTTCGTGCTGGTGGTCGTCGCGCAGGACCTCGATGCCTACTCGGCGCTGATGCAGCACAAGCTGCGGCGCCTGCCCGGTGTCAAGCATGTACGCACGAGCTTTTCGCTGCAGGAGGTGAAGGCTTTGCAGGGGATGCCGGTGCCGGCGTGATGTGAAGCACCCCCTGAGGCGCTGCGCGCCTTCACCCCTCTCTCGACTCGCTGCGCGAGTCGGGAGGGGGACGCCCCCGGTGCGGCGGGGCGGCCCTTGCGCGGGGGCACTGGCTTGGGGCGCGCCAGTTGCTTACACCGTGGGCGGCTACTGGCTACTGGCTACTGGAACGCAGGCCACGGCCTTGATTTCGACCACCATGTCGGGGTGCGGCAGGGCGCGCACGACCACGGTGGTGCGCGTGGGGGCTTCGCCGGGAAAGAAGGCGCCGTAGGCGGCATTGAAGGTGGCAAAGTCCTCGGCGCGCACCAGGAAGGCCTGCATGTCCACGCAGTCGGCGAGGCCCGCCCCGCCCGCCTCCTGCACGAGCGCATCGATGGTCTGCAGCACGCGGCGGGTCTGTGCGGCCACGTCGTGGCGCACTCCGTCGCCCTCGCGCAGGACACCGTCGATCTCGCCGCTGGGCAGGCGTGCACTGACGCCGGCGATGAACACCAGATCACCGGTCCGCCGCCAGCGCGCGTAGGCACCCAGCGGGCGCGGCAGGGCGGCAGCCGCCGTCACGGGCGCTCCATGCGGAAGCCGGCCTGGGTGAGCTGCGCGCACAGGCCTTCGGCCCAGGCCGCATCGGCCGGCACGAAGGGCGGGCGCACATGGCGCCAGCCTTCATCGCCGAACGCCCGGGCCACCACATGCTTGAGCGCGGGGATCATGGGGTGGGCCTGGAACAGGCTGCGCACCCCCTTGAGCTGCGCCTGCAGGGCCTCGAACCCCGGCGTCCCCCAGGCCTGCAGTGCCTGCGCAATGGCGCCTGGCTGCACGTTGGCGGTGGCCGAGATGCAGCCTGCCGCCCCCAGCGGCAAGGCCTTTTCGAGCAGCGCCTCCGATGCGGGGAAGACCTCGAACCCCGGGAACTCGCGCAGCATGCGCTCGGTGTTGGCCCAGTCGCCCGAACTGTCCTTGATACCGGCCACGGTGCCGGGGTAGGCCTTGAGGAGGCGCTCGATCAGCGTGCAGCTGATGGGCACGCCCGTGAACTGGGGGATGTGGTACAGGTAGAGCTTCAGGCGCTCGGAGCCCACGGCTTCGATCACCTGCGCATAGTGGGCAAACAACCCGTCATCGGTTGCAGGCTTGAAATAAAAGGGCGGCAACACCAGCGCGCCGGCACAGCCCAGCTCGACGGCGCGGCGGGTCAAGGCGACGGTCTCGGGCACCGAACACAGGCCCGTGCCGGGCACCATGGCACTGGCCGGGATGCCGGCATCCACCAACGCTTCGAGCAGTTCGATTTTTTCGGGCAGGCTGAGCGAATTGGCCTCGCTGTTGGTGCCGAACACGGCCAGCCCGGCACCCTGCGCCACCAGCCAGCGGCAAAACGCGATGAACGCCGGCCGGTTGACGGACAGGTCGGCATGGAAAGGCGTGAGGGCCGGAGCGAGGACCTTGAGGGGGCGGGTGCTTTGCATGGTATGGGTGCGCAGGGGAGTGGAGAAGGGGTCGGGGCGTGTCAGCGCGCTGCGTGCATGAAGTCGAGCAGTTGCGGGCCCAGGGTCTCTTCGCCGCTGTTGAAGTGGGCGACGATGGACGTGTGGTTGTGCCGCGGCAGAACGGCAAAGCGCGTGGGTGCCGTGCGCCCGCTGGCCAGGGCGCGGGCGTGGAACTCCCGGCCATAGCGGTCGAGGTGGGTGTTCTCGTACTGCGCCACGGCAATGAACAGGGGCACATTGCTCTGGCCCGCGTGGCTGGCGGGCGAGCGCTGTTCGTACAGCGTGGTGTCCTCGCCGAAGTAGGCGCGCACCCCATCGGCATTGGGGTTGTCTGGCAGCACGTCCGCACGCAGCCGTGCGCTGACGAGCAGGGCCCCGGCGATCTCGGCCGGTGTGAGGCGCTCGGCCAGCGCCGGGTCGAACAGTGCACTGGCCACATGCGATCCACCGGCCGAATGGCCCATGAGGAAGATGCGCCCCGCATCTCCACCAAAGCGCGCGATGTGCGTGCGCACCCAGCGGGCGGCGGCCACCACGTCGGTGGCGCCGCCCGGGTACGCGGTGTGTGGCGCCAGCCGGTACTCCACATTCACCGCCACGCAGCCCTGGCGCGCAAACCAATAGGCCACGTTGTCGTAGATGGCGCCATTGGCACTCTTGCTGCCGCGGATGAAGGCCCCGCCATGGAAGAAGACCAGCACATCGCGCGCCTCCCCCGCCCAGGCGCTGCGGCTGTACACATCGAGCACCTGGCGTGGTGCAGCGCCATAGGGCAGGTCGCGGGCCACCTCGATGCCACGGTTGTCGGCCTGCAGCACCAGGGGCGTATAGGTGCGCACCACCAGGTCGCGGTGTCCGTTGATGTCCTCGGACCAGCGCGGCCCGATGCCATCGAGCACGGCCTGGTCCTGGGCACTGAGCGATCCGAAGGGCTGCGATGCGTTGTTCATGCCAAAAATTATACACATCGATGCTTTGGTATACCAAATGAAATTTAATTCACTATACTTTCCATGTCGACATACACAACAGGAGAAATCACATGGAAAAGCTCAGGCACATCGCCCTGTCGGTCAGCGACCCCGAGGCCGCAGCCCAGTTCTTCGAGCAGGCCTTCGGCATGACCCGCGCGGGCCGCGCCATGCGCGGCTGGTACATGACCGACGGCGTGATGAACGTGGCCTTGCTGAACTTCAAGGACGAGGCGGTTCCCGGCTACGAGAAGCTCAAGGACGTGCGCGGCGTGATCCACTTCGGCATGTGGGTGGACAACCTGGAGGAGGCCGAAAAGCGCGTGGTCGCCGCAGGCGGCACCTACCTCACAGGCCGCAAGGAGACCGACCCCAACGTGTTCTACGAGGTGAAGTACCGCACGCCCGACGGCATCGTTTTCGACATCACCGAGTCCGGCTGGAAGGGGGCGGTCAAAGAGGTGGCGCCGGCCACCGCGGGCTGAATGGAGCGCAGCGTGCAGCAGCGTCCCCACATCCTGGCGCTGATCCCGCTGCCTGCGGTCACGCGGGCAGCCCTGGCCAACCTCTACACCGTGCATGACGCGACGGCCACCCCACCCGTGCCCTGGGAAGACATCGCTGCAGTGGTGACGAACGGCACCACGGGCCTGTCCGCTGCGCAGATGGAGCGGATGCCGACGCTGCGCATCGTCTGCGCCTTCGGTGCCGGCCATGAGGCGGTGGACCTTGCCGCCGCGGCACGGCGCGGCGTCACGGTGGCCAACGCCCCAGGCGCCAACGACGAGACAGTGGCCGACCATGCGCTGGGTTTTCTGCTCGCGCTCAGCCGGGGCTACGGCGCTCTCACCTCAGCCGTGCGCGCGTGTGGCTGGCATGGCCTCAGGGCAGCGCGCCCGACGCTCCATGGCGCCACGCTCGGCATCATCGGCATGGGCCGCATCGGGCAGGCCATTGCCCGGCGCGCCGTCGGCTTCGGCATGCAGGTGTGCTACTGCACACGCAGCCCGGGCAACGGCCTGCCCTACCAGCACGAGCCCAGTCTTCTCGCGCTCGCCAGCGCGAGCGACTACCTGGTGGCCGCCTGCCCAGGCGGCGCATCCACCCACCACATCGTGGACGGGCCGGTGTTGGCGGCCCTCGGTCCCGAGGGTTTCTTCGTGAACGTGGCCCGGGGCTCGGTGGTCGATACCGATGCCCTGGTGCAGGCCCTGCGCACCGGCGGCATTGCCGGTGCGGGCCTGGATGTGTTCGAGTACGAGCCCGAAGTGCCTGCGGCGCTGCGTGCGCTCGACAATGTGCTGCTCACGCCGCACATGGCAGGCCGCTCGCCGGCCTCCCAGGCGGCACAGACCACGGTGCTGCTGGCCAGCCTGGCGGACTGCTTTGCTGGGCGCGTGCCGGCGACGGCCATCGCCCCCTGCTGAGGACCTGTAAAGCCAAAGGCGGTACCCCTCGGGAGCACCGCCTTTTTCCTCTCTCTGTGACCGCTCAGGAGGCCTTGTCCCCCCCGGTCTTTGAAGCCACCAGATGCGGTGGTGGGGGCACGACGAAGCGTTCGAGCCGGTACTGGTCAAAACTCTCCAGGTTGCGCTCCCAGACCTCGGCCTGGTGCCGGCCATCCTGCGGGATCTGCGTCATGTCGCAGTAGACCTCGACGTTGTTGCCATCGGGGTCCTTGAACACCAGGAAGAGGTTGTTGCCCGGCCCGTGGCGGCCGATGCCGCGCACGATTTCCACACCGTGCGCCTGCAGCACCCGCACCGAGCGCTCCATTTCCTCCAGGCTGTCGATGAGGTAGGAGAAATGTTCCAGACCCGGCCGCGAGTAGCGCGGCAGGTCGTTCAAGTCCGGCGAGTCGGCGGGCAGCTGCGCGAGCGCGAGGTCATGGTGGTCCGTCCCGGCGCGCAGAAAGACCATGTTCTCGCCAATCCAGTCCGAGACTTCGAGGCCCAGCACCTCGGTATAGAACCTGGCCGACTTCTGGATATCGCGCACCATGAGCACGATGTGCCCGAGGCGGCGGGGTTTGAGCTTTTCCATGGCGAACTCCGTTGCGTGTGAATCTGTGGCGCGCGCTGTTCAGGGCGCTGCCGTGACATGGTTCTCGATGGAGCCGATCTGCGCGATCGAGGCCACCATCACGTCGCCCGGCTTGAGGAACAGGCCACGCCCCATGCCCACGCCCGTGGGCGTTCCCGTGGCGATCAGGTCGCCCGGCTTGAGCGTAAGGATGCTCGACAGGTAGGCGATCTGTTCGGCAATGTTGAAGATCATGCCCTGGGTGCTCGCATCCTGCATGCTCTCGCCGTTGACCGTGAGTTGCATGCGCAGGTCCATCGGGTCCCCCACGCAATCGCGGGGCACGAACCAGGGACCCAGCGGCGCGAAGGTGTCGAAGCTCTTGCCGCGGAACCAGTCGTGCGAGAAGGGGTAGTCCGTGCGGCGCGTGAGGTCGCGGGCGCTGATGTCGTTGATCACCGTGTAGCCGGCGATGTGCGCGTAGGCATCCTCCTGCGCAATGTGCCGGCCACCGCGGCCGATGACCACCGCCAGCTCCACCTCCCAATCGAGCTTCATCGTGCTCGCGGGCATGACGACGGCACTCTTCGTGGGCGTCACGCTGGTCTCGGCCTTCATGAAGATATAGGGCGAACTCTCGCTGCGCGCGGCCAGTTGGGTGCCCATCTCCGCGGCATGCTCGTAGTAGTTGGAGGCCGTCGCGAAGATGCGGGCGGGCGCATAGGGAACGGCCAGCGCCCCCTCTTGCCGCGGCAGCTGGACGCGCCCCAGGCGGATGGCCAGCGCAGCCGATTCCAGGGCCTGGAGCGTGGCGGCGGATGCATCCCACTGCGCCAGCAGCCCCCAGAGGTCCACGGGCACGGCCGGTGCGGCGGGCGTGACCGCCTGCACGGCGGCTTGCGCATCGTAGATCACATTGTCGACCACCAGGCCCATGCGCGGCGACGAGCCTCCCGCCATGTAGGTGGCAATTCCAAACCAGTTCATTGCAGTTTCCTTCCTTGAATTCATGCAGCTGGGGACCGCGGCCTCATTCGGCGCGGATCCCGGAGTTCTTGAGCACCTTGCCCCACATCAGCAGCTCGCGCTGGATCTGTGCACCGAATGCGGCGCGGGGGGTGAACAGCGGCACCACGCCCGCTTCTTCGAGCTTTTGCACGGCCACGGGGTCGTCCTTCATGCGCAGGACCTCGGTGGCGATGCGGTCGAGCACCTCCGGCGGCGTGCCGGCGCGGGCCACGAGGCCATTCCAGGTAGTGACTTCATGGCCGGGAAAGGTCTCGGCGATGGTCGGCACATTCGGCAGTTCCTTGGAGCGTGTGGCGCTGGAGATGGCAAGCAAGCGGATCTTTCCCCCGTTCGCCTGCGAGATCACTTCGGACGGGCTGGCCGAGTACATGTCGATCACGCCGCCCAGCAGGTCCGTCATGGCCGGCGCCCCGCCCCGGTAGGGGACATGCACCATGTCGATCTCGGCCCGTTTGGTGAAGATGTAGGCCGACAGGTGGGTGAGGGCCGCCGTGCCTCCGCTGCCATAGCTGAGCTTGCCGGGTTGCTGTTTGGCCAGGGCCACCAGTTCCCCCAGGTTCTTCACCGGCAGCGCGGACTTGGTGGCGATCACGAAGGCGTTGGCACCGATGTTCACCACCGGAGCGAAGTCCTTGGCGGGGTCGTAGTTGAAGTTCGGGTTCACGAAGGGCGCCGTGACCATCTGCGTGGCCGTGGCCATGAACAGCGTGTAGCCGTCGGCCGGGGCCCCGAGCACCTGCTTGGCGGCGATGAGACCCGAGGCCCCGGGCCGGTTGTCCACCACCACGGACGTGCCCAGCGCCTTGGTGAGGTGGCTGGCCGTAAGGCGCGCGATGGTGTCGGTGTTTCCCCCCGCGCCGAAGGGCACGATGATGGTGATGGGCTTGGCCGACCAGGTCTGTGCGAAGCCGGTGGCGGCACACAAGGCCAGGGCGATTCCTGCGAGTGCTCGGTACATTGTCATCCTTTCGTTTTTATTTGGTATACCAAGAATACACAATAAAATACACAACTTCAACGAGTGCTATCCCTCACTGCGGGCAATGCAGGAGGTGTCCCGGCCTACAGCACCGAGCAGGCCTGCTCGAACGCCAGCCGCGGCAGCCGACCGAAAAGCCTGGCGGAATCGCCCTGCCCCAGGTTGCACAAAAAATTCACGCGGCAGCGGCCGTCCGGGAAGAAGGTCTGGTTGACCAGTGCTTCGTCGAAGCCGGACATGGGGCCGCAATCGAGCCCGAGCGCCCGGGCGGCCAGAATGAAGTAACCGGCCTGCAGGGTGGCGTTGCGAAACGCCGTGGTCTCGGCGTGGCGCTCGTCACGGGCGAAGCTGCTGTACAGGCCAGGGTTGTGCGGGAACAAGGCCTCGGCATGCTCGTGGAAGCGCCGGTCATAGGCCAGGATGCAGGTCACGGGCGCCGAGGTCGTCTTGGCCACATTGCCCGGGCTGAGTGCGGGCAGCAGGCGCGCCTTGGCTTCGGGGGTGGCCAGGAAAAGGATGCGCTGGGGTGAGCAGTTGGCGCTGGTCGGCCCCCACTTCACCAGGTCATACAGATCCCGCAGCAGTGCCTCGGGCACCGGTCTGTCCAGAAATCCGTTGTGCGAACGTGCGCCATGAAAAAGCGCATCCATGCCAGCCTTGTCGAGCATCACCACATCCTTGCCGAAGTTGAACCGTGCGAGCGACTCCGTCGGGTGCCGGCCCCGCCACGGCCGAACAGCGCGCGCGCAAGCCGCAGAAGGATGGCGCAGGGCATGCCAGCGGCCCATGGCCTGGCAGCCCGGCCCGCGACACAGGGACGCAACGCGTGCAGGCCGGCACAGCACCTTTCGGAGAAGCTGCTGCGATTCTAGGTGAATTTCATCGTTTGGTATACCAAACGATCTGTGGGTACTTTATCCTTCGGACTTTTTTGCCCGGCGTGCACGGGCGGGGGCGATGGCTTTCACCGCGGGCGCGGCTTTCGGCCGGCCACGCTTGCCCGCCGGTGGCGCAGGAGGGGCTTGCTCCACGGCGCCTTCGGCTTCCTTCGCCTGGCGCAGCGCCCGCAGCGCGGCATTGCCCAGGTGCGCGTTGTGTGCGCGCATGGCCAGGTAGGCCTTCTCGCCATGGCCCTCGGCAATGGCGTCGACGATCTCCTTGTGGGCATCGTGCGATGTCACCAGGCGGTCCGTCTCGGCCGGGTGGTATTGGCGGTAAGGGCTCAGGCGATCGCGGATCTCGCCCACCATGCTGCTGATCACCGCGTTGTGCGCGCCTTCGAGGATCAGGCGATGCAGCTCGCGATTGGCCTCGAGGTACTTGTCGAGGTCACCCGCTGCCACGTACTCGTTGGAGCGCTCATGGATGTAGCGCAGTTCGGCTTTTTCCATGGTGGTCATGGACTCGGCAGCCAGGCGCGCGCACATGGCCTCCAGCTCGCAGTCGGCATGCAGGATCTCCGCCAGCTCCTTGACGCTGATTTCCATGACGACCACGCCGCGCATGGGCAAGAGCTGGGTGAGCCCGCGCGCCGCCAATTGGCGCAAGGCCTCGCGCACGGGGGTGCGCGACACGTTGAAACGCTCGGCCAGCACGCGCTCGTCGAGGCGGGTGCCGGGCTTGAACTGGCCGCTGATGATCAGCTCGGAAATCTGGGACTGGACTTTGGCAGCAATGGTGGACATTGTATTTTTTACCCTTGCAAGTGCGTTCCATTCTAGCCAGCTGCACACCAGCGCGGCGCGGGCTGAACCGGGCATCTGCCCCAAGTCAAAGGGTAAGGGTCGTGGGCAGATGCCCCGCCAGGCACGGGCAGCGCCTACACTGTGCAGGCCATGTCCCACGACGCCCTCGCGCCCACCGGCCCGTCCCAGTGCCCCCTGTGCGGCCAGCCCAACCAGTGCGCAGTCACGGCCGGCCGCCCCATAGAAGACTGCTGGTGCATGCACACCCCGGTATCGCCCACGGCACTGGCACGCCTGCCTGCCGGGCAGCGGGGCCTCACTTGCATCTGCCCGGTGTGTGCGCGCGAGCCCACCGGCAGTGCGGCAGCGGCCGGGCCTCCGGCCCCTCAGCCGATATGATTTGCGGTTTGCACAACCCTTTTTCCTGAAGAAAGCACACCATGCCCACGTACCACGTCGAAATGATGGAAGGCCGCACGGTCGAACAAAAGCGCAAGCTGGTCGAAGAGATCACGCGCGTGTCCGTGGAGGTGCTGGGCGGCTCGCCCGAATCGGTGGACATCCTGATCACCGACATCAAGCGCGAGAACTGGGCCACGGGCGGCAAGCTGTGGTCCGAACGGACCTGACCTCTCCCTGAGGCATTGCGGGGCTGCCCTCACCTGGCGGCCCTCGCCTGGATCGGCAGCTCCCAACGAGGATGCTGCGATCCTTCGCAATCGACTGCACAACGCCCTGCATCCTGAGCCATGACAACCCCGTCTTCTTCCGGCTCCCTTGCCGCGCTGCGCGAGCGCCATGGCGAGCGCTACCGCTGGCTGCTGCTGCTCTCGGTCATGGTCGGCACCATGGCATCCATCATGTCCTCGACCATCGTGAACGTGGCGATTCCGGACATGAGCCACTACTTCACGCTGGGCCAGGAGCGGGCCCAGTGGGTGACCTCCGGCTTCATGGTGGCGACCACCGTATCCATGCTCACCACGCCCTGGCTGCTGTCGCGCTATGGCTACCGTGCGACCTATGTCGGCGCCATGCTGCTGCTGCTGGTCGGCGGCATCGGCGGCGGGCTGGCGCGCGACTTCGGCCTGGTGCTGCTGGCCCGTGTTGCCGAGGGGCTGGCCGCTGGGGTGGTGCAGCCCATCCCTGCGGTCATCATCCTCTATGCGTTCCAGCCCCATGAGCAGGGCCGCGCCAGCGGCATCTTCGGCATGGGCGTGGTGCTGGCGCCGGCCATCGGCCCCAGCATTGGCGGGCTGCTGGTCGATTGGTTCGGCTGGCGCTCGATCTTCTTCATGGTGGTGCCGCTGTGCCTGGCATCGATCTGGCTGGCCTACAAGTTCGTGCCCGTGACCGCACCGGGCGGCGTGGCCGCCAACCGCAACGGCGAAGCCCTGGACTGGCGCGGCCTGGCACTGGGCACGGCCGGCACGTTGTGCCTGCTCAACGGCCTGGTGGCGCTGCATGGCGGCACCCTGCACGAGGCCATTCTGCTGCTCGCCGGCGCGGTCGTGGCCACGGGCCTGTTCATCGGCTGGCAGCGCCGGCAACTCCAGCAGGGGCGCAAGCCGCTCATGGACCTGCGCCTGTTCCAGTACCGCCAATTCGCCATGGGCAGCGTCGTGGCCTTCATCTACGGCACGGCGCTGTTTGGCTCGACCTACCTGCTGCCGGTGTTCATGCAGCTCGGGCTGCAGCTGTCGGCCTCACACGTGGGCACCATCATGCTGCCTGCGGGCTTTGTACTGGCCATCACCATTGCCATAGTGGGCCGCCTGGCGGACCGGCAGCCCACACACCTGCTGGTGAGCATCGGCCTGGCGCTGCTGGCGCTGTCCTTCGGACTCATGGTCGTGGTGGGCCTGGGGTCTCCGCTGTGGATGCTGGTGGTGTTCGCCATCCTCGGGCGCATCGGGCTGGGTTTCATCCTGCCTTCGCTGAATCTGGGCGCCATGCGGCCGCTGGACAAGTCGCTGATCTCGCAAGGTTCGAGCACCATCGGCTTCCTGCGCATGCTGGGCGGAGCGGCCGGGGTGAGCCTGTGCGGCATCGTGCTGGAGTGGCGCATGGGAGCGCATGGCGCGTCGCTGGCCGCGGGTGCCAGCAACCCGGCGCGCATCGCGGCCTTCGGCGAGACCTTTCTGATGTTGACCGCCCTGTGCGCGCTGGCCATGGTCGCGGCCTGGCAGCTGCGCCAGGCACCTGCCCCAACGCCATCGGAGTCCGCCCCGCCGCGCTAAGCTCCGGTATCCTTGCAGGCATGTGCCAATTGCTTGGAATGAACTGCAACACCCCCACGGACGTGACCTTCAGCTTCACGGGGTTTGCGCAGCGTGGGGGCAACACCGGCGACCATGCGGACGGCTGGGGCATCGCCTTCTTCGAGGACCGGGGCCTGCGGCATTTCGTGGACCACCTGCCGGCCGTGGATTCGCCGGTCGCCGAGTTGATCCGCCGCTACCCGATCAAGAGCCGCAATGTCATCGCCCATATCCGCAAGGCCACCCAGGGCCTGGTGAGCCTGCAGAACTGCCACCCTTTTGTACGCGAACTCTGGGGCCGCTACTGGGTCTTCGCGCACAACGGCGACCTCAAGGACTTCCGGCCGCGCCTGCATTCGCATTTCCATCCGGTGGGTGACACGGACAGCGAGCATGCGTTCTGCTGGATCATGCAGGAGCTGGCCAAGTCCCATGCCAGCGTGCCCAGCATTGCAGAACTGACCATCACCCTGAAGGAACTGGCCGCGCGCATTGCGCCGCATGGCACTTTCAACTTCCTGCTCTCCAATGGGCAGGCGCTGTGGGCCCATGCATCCACGAACCTCTACTACATCGAGCGCAAGCACCCGTTCAGTGAGGCACAGCTGTCCGACGAGGACGTACGCATCGATTTCGCCACCCAGACCACCGCCACGGACCGCGTGGCCATCGTCGTGACAGCCCCGCTCACGGTGAACGAGGAGTGGACAGCGTTCAGCAAGGGCGAATTGCTGGTCTTTGTGGATGGGCAGCGGCAGGGCTGCTGACGCGAGGGCGATCAGGATCCGGAGATCACAAGGGGGCTGCGGCCCCCTTTTTTACGGTATTGAACAAGACCGACGTGCTTTTCGCGGACCCAAAAGACAAAACCCCTCAGTCCGCTAGGAACTGAGGGGTTTTGAGGGCTGTAAGAGCCTGACGATGACCTACTTTCACACGGGAACCCGCACTATCATCGGCGCAAAGTCGTTTCACTGTCCTGT
>NZ_JACHLK010000007.1 GCF_014207955.1 Acidovorax soli | reverse complement strand
CGGGCAGCGGGGTCGTCTTTTCTTGGCCTACCTTCTTTTGACGAAGCAAAAGAAGGTAGGTGCGCCGCCGGGCGCACATCCCGGCTCCCGCCCTCAACACAGGCATGTAGCAACCACCAACAACCGCACGACGACCACCGCCCCACCACCGATAATCCCCACCCATGATCAAGCTGTTTGTCGGCCTGGGCAACCCAGGCCCCGATTACGAAGCCACCCGCCACAACGCCGGCTTCTGGTGGATCGACGCCCTCGCGCGCGAGCTCAAGGTGAACCTGGTTCCCGAGCGCTCCTACCATGGCCTGGCGGCACGCGCCACCGTGCACGGCCAGAGCGTCTGGCTGCTGCAGCCGCAGACCTTCATGAACCTGTCAGGCAAGTCGGTCGCCTCCCTGGCCCGCTTCTTCAAGATCACGCCCGAGGAAGTCCTCGTGGTGCACGATGAACTCGACATCCCGCCCGGCCAGGTCAAGCTCAAGCGCGGCGGCAGCCATGCGGGGCACAACGGACTGCGCGACATCCATGCCCAACTGGGTTCGCCCGACTACTGGCGCCTGCGCATCGGCATCGGCCACCCGGGCGTGAAGTCCGAAGTGGCCAACTGGGTGCTGAAAAAACCCGCCCCCGATCAGCGCACGGCCATCGAAGACTCCATCACCCACTCCGTCAAGGCCTACCCGGCCATGCTGGCTGGCGAGATGGACAAGGCCACACTGCTGATCCACACCGTGAAACCGCCCCGCCCCAAGCCACCGCGGCCGCCGGAACTGGCGACCACCAAGCCACCGTCGCCCACCCCGGAGTGAGCTACAGGTGCACGGCATGAAGCAAAACAGCCCGCCAATTGGCGGGCTGTTTTGCTTTGGATGCTCGTTCGTGCCAGGTGATCAGGCCTGCGCTGGAGGTGCCTGCAAGCGCTGGAACTTCTGCCACAGCGTTTCGCGGCTTTCCACATGCTGGGGATTCACGGGGATGCAGGCCACGGGGCAGATCTGCACGCACTGCGGCTCGTCGAAATGGCCCACGCACTCGGTGCATTTGTGCGGGTCGATCTCGTAGATCTCCTCGCCCAGGTAGATCGCGTCGTTCGGGCACTCCGGCTCGCAGACGTCGCAATTGATGCACTCATCGGTGATCATCAACGCCATGGCACACCCCCTTGCGCACGGGGTGCGATGGAACACAGAGGAGACAGCGCAGGCTTCATGGTGCATATTATCGCGTGGTAACCGGATGTACCTTGTGAGCCACACCGGAACACAACACCGCCGATGGGGGTGTTTTTGCCGTTATGCTGTGTATACACATTAATTGTGACGCCGGAAATTCCCACCCTCCGGCTGCCACGCACAACCACACCACCCACACGACACCCCACCATGGGACTGTTCTTCCTCAAGCGGTTCATCACCCTCCTGGCGACGCTGATCGGCGCCTCCATCGTCGTCTTCCTGGTGCTGGAGATCCTGCCGGGCAATGCGGCGCAGATGCTCATGGGGCCGGATGCCTCCCCCGATGCCGTGGCGGCCCTGGCCACCAAGCTGGGCCTGGACCAGCCGGCCACGCAGCGCTACTGGGAGTGGATCAGCGGCCTGGTGGTGGGCGACATGGGCAACAGCTACGCCTACAGCACCCCGGTGCTGGAGCTGGTGCTCGAACGTCTGGCCCTCACGGTGCCACTGGCGCTGATGGCCATGGTCATCACCACGGTGCTGGCCTTGATCGCGGGCGTGTACGCCGCCTCGCGCCACAACAAGCTCGGTGACGTGGGCATGATGGGCCTGGCGCAGATCGGCATCGCCATTCCCAACTTCTGGTTCGCCATCCTCTTGATCCTGCTGTTCTCGGTGAAGCTGCAGTGGTTCTCGGCCGGCGGCTTCCCAGGCTGGACCGAGGACGCCGGCGGCAGCCCGCTCGAAGCCCTCAAGGCGCTGCTCCTGCCGGCCATTGCCCTGGCCGTGGTGCAGGCCGCCATCCTGGCGCGCATCACGCGCTCGGCCGTGCTCGAGGTGCTGCGCGAGGATTTCGTGCGCACCGCACGCGCCAAGGGCCTGTCGCAGCGCGCCGCGCTCTGGAGCCATGTGCTGCGCAACGCCATGATCCCGGTGATCACCGTGATGGGCCTGCAGTTCGCCAACCTGCTGGCCGGCACCATCGTCGTCGAGAACGTGTTCTACCTGCCCGGCCTGGGGCGGCTGATCTTCCAGTCCATCTCCAACCGCGACCTGATCGTGGTGCGCAACTGCGTGATGCTGCTGGCCGCCATGGTGGTCATCGTGAACTTCGTGGTGGACATCCTCTACGCGGTGATCGACCCGCGCGTCAAAGCCAGCGACATCTGAGAGCCGACAACCCATGAGCGCCGTCCCCACCACCCCATCCATCCGCCCCGCTGGGGCACCCGCCCCCGGCTGGTGGCACCGCGCACTGCGCCACCGCAGCTTCGTCATCGGCGCCGTGCTGTCGCTGCTGCTGCTTGTCGCGGCCGGCCTGTCCCTGGTCTGGACGCCCTGGTCGCCCTATGAGATGGACCTGGCCGTGAAGCTGCAGCCGCCCTCCATGGCGCACTGGCTGGGCACCGATGCCTTCGGGCGCGACGTGGCCTCGCTGCTGCTCGTGGGTGCACGCAACTCCATTCTGGTGGGCGTGATCGCCGTGGGCATCGGCCTGACCATCGGCACGGCGCTGGGCCTGCTGGCAGCCGCCAAGCGCGGCTGGGTGGAAGAGCTCATCATGCGCCTGGCGGACTTCACCTTCGCCTTTCCGGCCATCCTCTCGGCCATCATGATGACGGCGGTGTTCGGCGCGGGCATCGTCAACTCCATCATCGCCATCGGCATCTTCAACATACCGACCTTCGCGCGCGTCACGCGCGCCTCGGCCAATGCCGTGTGGTCGCGCGAGTACATCCTCGCCTCCCGCGCCTGCGGCAAGGGCAGCTGGCGCATCACCATCGAGCATGTGCTGCCCAACATCCTATCGGTGCTGATCGTGCAGGCCACCATCCAGTTCGCCATCGCCATCCTGGCCGAGGCCGCGCTGTCCTACCTGGGCCTGGGCACACAACCGCCCCAGCCATCCTGGGGCCGCATGCTCAGCGAGGCGCAGACGCTGATGTTCCAGGCACCGCTGCTGGCCGTGTGGCCCGGCGTGGCCATCGCGCTGGCTGTGCTGGGCCTGAACCTGCTCGGCGATGGCCTGCGCGACCTGCTCGATCCCCGCTTGTCGCGCAAGCGGTGACTGGCAGTGCCAGCAAGAACGACCAAGACGACGATGAAGACGAGTACCTGCTGCCATGCCCCTGCTTGAAGTCTCCAACCTGCAGATCCGCCTGCAGACCCACCGGGGCCCTGCCGACGCCGTGCGCGGCGTGAGCTTTGCCCTGGAACGCGGCGAAACCCTGGGCCTGATCGGCGAGTCGGGCTGCGGCAAGTCCATCACCGCCATGTCGCTCATGGGCCTGTTGCCCGAGAGTGCCCAGGTCAGCGGCAGCATCCGCTTCGACGGCGAGGAGCTCGTGGGCCGCAGCGATGCGCAGATGTGCCGCATGCGCGGCAACCGCATCGGCATGGTGTTCCAGGAACCCATGACGGCGCTGAACCCGGTGCACACCATCGGCCGCCAGGTGGCCGAACCGCTGCGCCTGCACCGCGGCATGGGTGCGGCCGAAGCGCGCAAGGAAGCCATCTCCCTGCTCGACCGCGTGGGCATCCCCAACGCGGCACAGCGCTTCGATGCCTACCCGCACCAGTTCTCGGGCGGGCAGCGCCAGCGCATCACCATTGCCATGGCCCTGGCCTGCGGGCCCGACCTGCTGATCGCCGACGAACCCACCACCGCACTGGACGTGACCATCCAGCAGCAGATCCTGGACCTCATCAGCGACCTGGTGGCCGAGCGCAACATGGCGCTGATCCTCATCTCGCACGACCTCGGGGTGATTTCGCAGAACGTGGACCGCATGCTCGTGATGTACGGCGGCAGCGTGGTTGAAAGCGGCTCCACCGCCTCGGTCTTCTCGGCCATGGCCCATCCCTACACGCGCGGCCTGTTCGCTGCACGCCCGCACCTCGGTGCGGTGCACGCGCCGGGCGAGCGCCCACGCCTGTCCACCATCGCCGGCACCGTGCCCGAGCTGGTGGACCTGCCTGCGGGCTGCCCCTTCGCCGGCCGCTGCAGCCACACCATCGACATCTGCCACCATGAGCGGCCGGCAGCCCAGGTGGTGGGCCGCGACGAGGATGGCGAGCATGCCGTGCGCTGCCTGCGCCATGAGGCCATCGCCCAGGCACTGAGCGCACAGCAGCCCGCCCCGGCCGTGGGAGTGCCCGCATGAACGCACACGCACAGACCCCGCCCGCCACCACGGCCAACGGCCCCCTGCTCCAGGTCACGGACCTGGTGCGCGAATACACGCTGCCGCGCGAGCATGTCTTTCGCCCACCCGGCAAGGTGCACGCGCTCAACGGGGTGAGCTTTTCCATCGCCTCGGGCCGCAGCCTGGGCATCGTGGGCGAGTCGGGCTCGGGCAAGTCGACCCTGGCGCGCACGGTGATGGCGCTCGATGCGCCCACCTCTGGCACGGTGCACCTGCTTGGGCGCAACCTGCACGCGCTGGCGCCAGCCGAGCTGCGCCAGGCGCGGCGCGATTTCCAGATGGTGTTCCAGGACCCCTATGGCTCGCTCGACCCGCGCCAGACGGTGGAGCGCATCGTCACCGAGCCGCTGCAGGCCCAGGGCGAGACCAGCCGCGCTGCCCAGCGCGAGCAGGCCGGCCAGGTGCTTGCGCAGGTGGGTCTGCGCACCAACGACCTGGACAAGTACCCGCACGAATTCTCGGGCGGCCAGCGCCAGCGCATTGCCATTGCGCGCGCGCTCATCACACGCCCGCGCCTCATCGTGGCCGACGAACCGGTGAGCGCGCTCGACGTATCGGTGCAGGCCCAGGTGCTCAACCTGATGCAGGACCTGCAGCAGCAGTTCGGCATCACCTACATGCTGATCAGCCACGACCTGGCGGTGGTCAACCACCTGTGCGACGAGGTCGTGGTGCTCTACCAGGGGCGCATTGTCGAGCGCGGTTCGCCGGCCGAGCTGTTCCGCAACGCTCAGCACCCTTACACGCAGTCGCTGGTGGCTGCCGTGCCCCAGGTGCAGCCCGGGCGGGCACGTGCGCGCCGCGCCGCGGCCCGGGCGGCCGCCACAGCGCAAAACGCATAACCATACATGTCCCCAATGGTGTAAAAAGCTTCCGTGCTCCCCGGTAACAATTTGCACCGGGGCTTTCGTCTGGTTTTTTGTCTGGAGAGTCCGAACATGCTGAACCGCCGTACCGTTCTTGCCACTGGCGCCATCGCCACCGTCCCCCTGGCCACCCCCTTCGGCGCCCTCGCCCAGGGCCGCAAGGATGCCGTGGTACTGGCCATGACGCTGGAACCACCAGGCCTGGACCCGACGGCCGGCGCCGCCTCGGCCATCGCCGAGATCGTGCAGTACAACATCTTCGAAACGCTCACCAAGATCAATGCCGACGGCAGCGTCTCGCCGCTGCTGGCCGAGAGCTGGGAAGTCTCGCCCGACCTCAAGACCTACACCTTCAAGCTGCGCCGCGGCGTGACCTTCCAGAACGGCGAGCCCTTCAATGCCGCCGCCGTGAAGTTCTCCTACGACCGCGCGGGCGGCGAGAAGAGCACCAACAAGGACAAGCGCACCTTCGCCAACCTCACCACGCAGGTGGTGGACGACTACACCGTGGTGGTGCTCAACAAGGACATCGACCCCGACCTGCTGTTCATCCTGGGCCAGGCCACGTCCATCATCGTGGAGCCCAAGAGCGCCGAAGGCAATGCCACCAAGCCCGTGGGCACCGGCCCCTACCAGCTCAATGCATGGAACAAGGGCTCCTCCGTGGTGCTGGCGGCCTGGAGCGGCTTCCGCGCCCCGGCCACCATCAAGATCAAGCGCGCCACCTTCCGCTTCATCTCCGACCCGGCGGCCCAGGTCGCCGCCCTGCTGGCCGGTGATGTGGACGCCTTCCCGCGCGTCACGCCGCGCAGCGTGGCGCAGTTCAAGTCCAACCCGCGCTTCCAGGTGGTGGTGAGCGGCTCGCGCGCCAAGACCATCCTGGCCATCAACAACGCCAAGAAGCCGCTCGACGATGTGCGCGTGCGCCGCGCCATCGCCGCCGCCGTGGACCGCAAGGCCGTGATCGAAGGCGCGGCCGATGGCTATGGCGCGCCCATCGGCAGCCACTATGTGCCCGGTGCCTTCGGCTACGTGGACACCACGGGCGTGAACCCCTACGACGTGGAAAAGGCCAAGAAGCTGCTGGCCGAGGCCGGCGTGAAGACGCCGCTGGAACTGACCGTGACCCTGCCGCCCACGCCCTACGCGCGCCAGGGCGGCGAAGTGATCGCGGCCCAGTTGGCCAAGATCGGCATCACCGCCAAGCTGCAGAACGTGGAATGGGCCCAGTGGCTCAGCGGCACCTACGGCAACAAGAACTACGACCTGACCATCATCTCGCACGTGGAGCCGTTCGACCTGGGCAACTTCGCCAAGCCCGACTACTACTGGGGCTACAACTCGCCCAAGTTCAACGAAATCTTCAACCAGATCAAGAACGCTGCCCGCCCCGCCGACCGCTCGCGCCTGCTGGGCGACGCCCAGCGCCTGATCGCGCAGGATGCGGTGCATGCCTTCCTGTACCAGAACCAGTGGATCACGGTGGCCAACAAGAACCTCAAGGGCCTGTGGAAAGACATGCCCGTGTTCGTGAACGACATCTCGGCCCTGTCCTGGGCCTGACGACGCCGGCGGCAGGGGCTGCGCAGCCTCCCGTTGCTGCAGCGGCCCTCGTCCTTCCCCCCTGGCTGCCGTGCATGCACGGCAGCCTTTTTCTCTATCCTCCCTGCCCCTTCGCCCCCTGCCATGAGTGACCTGCACGACCTGCCCGCCCACGCACTGACCGCGGCCTACCGCCAGCGCACGCTTTCTCCCGTCGAGGTCACGCAGGCCGTGCTGAACCACATCGCAGCCTGGGAACCCCACATCCAGGCCACCTACCTGCTGCGCCCCGAGCGGGCGCTGGAACAGGCGCGCGCCTCCGAGGCCCGCTGGGCCCGGGGTGAGCCCCTGGGCCTGCTCGACGGCGTGCCGGCCACCATCAAGGAAAACATCGCCACCGAGGGGGATCCATTGCCAGCCGGTACGGCCGCCGTGGACCTGGTGCCCGCCGCCGCCGATGCGCCGCCCGCCGCGCGCATGCGCGAGGCCGGTGCCGTGGTCGTGTCCAAGACCACCATGCCCGACTACGGCATGCTCTCCTCCGGGCTGTCGAGCTTCCACCCCCTTGCGCGCAACCCCTGGGACACCAGCAAGGGCCCGGGCGGCTCCAGTGCCGGCGGTGGCGCGGCCGCGGCGGCCGGCTACGGCCCGCTGCACATCGGCACCGACATCGGCGGCTCGCTGCGCCTGCCGGCCAGTTGGTGCGGCATCTTCAGCTTGAAGCCCAGCCTGGGCCGCATCCCGATCGACCCGCCCTACACCGGCCGCGCCGCCGGCCCCATGACCCGCACTGTGGCCGATGCCGCGCTCATGATGCAGGTCTTGAGCCGCCCCGACGCGCGCGACAGCATGGGCCTGCCGGCCCAGGACATCGCCTGGGACCGGTTCGACCAGGGCACCGAACGCCTGCGCGGCCTGCGCATCGGCCTGCTGCTGGACGCCGGCTGCGGCCTGCCCGTGGACCCCGAAGTGCGTGCCGCCGTGGAGAACGCCGCGCACCTGATGGAGGCCGCCGGCGCCACCATCGTGCCGATGCGCCCGTTCATGACGCAGGCCATGCTCGACGGCATGGACCACTTCTGGCGCATGCGCTCCTTCACCGACATGCAGGCCCTGGCCCCCGCCAAGCGCGAGAAGGTGCTGCCCTACATCCGCGCCTGGGCCGACAGTGCCGAAGGCATGTCGGGCCAGGCGGTGTTCAACGCCAGCCAGCAGTTCCACCTCACGCGCGTGGCCGCGGTCAAGGCCTGCAATGCGTTTGACTACGTGATCTCGCCCGTGGCGCCCAACGTCGCCTTCCAGGCCGAGCTGCCCTCGCCCACCAACGACCCGCTGCGCCCGCTGGAGCACATCGGCTTCACCGTGCCGTTCAACATGTCCGAGCAGCCCGCCGCCTCGGTCAACTGCGGCTACACACAGGCCGGCCTGCCCATTGGCCTGCAGATCGCCGGTGCGCGCTTTGACGACCTGGGCGTGCTGCAGGTCTCGCGCGCCTTCGAGCTGGTGCGCGGCACCCAGCGCCCCTGGCCCCAGCCGCCCAAGGCCTGATCCATGGACGTCCTGATCCTGTCGATCCTGATCGCCAGCGGCGTCTACATGCTCAATGCCAAGGAGCAGCGCAAGCGCATTGCGCTGCTCGGCGCACACCTGGCCAACTACCAGATCGAAAAGCTCATGGAGGCGCTGACCGAGGGCTACCTGCGCGCACTGGGCGAAAGCACCGACGAGCGGCGCGGCCAGATCTGGTCGCTGCTGGAGACGACCGAATCGCAGCTGGCCGAGCAGTTCACGCGCTTCGCGGCCGACTTCTCCAAGGTCGACGAAGTGCAGGCCCGCGTGAGCCGGCTGGCGCTGGCCATCCCGTTCGCGCAGGCCATCCTGCCCGCCGCCACCTTCGACATGCGCCGTGCGCTGGCCATCCACGCGCGCGGTATCGCCAGCGTGGCGGAGAACAGTGAGCACCGCACACCCAAGGACAAGGCCTTCGTGATGACGGCCGAGCTCTTGCTCATGCAGCACAGCTGCCATTGGTTCTGCAAGTCCAAGACCATCGCCACGGCGCGCATGCTGGCGCGCCACAAGACGCCGCACGAGCAGCTCGTGGCCTCGGTATCGCCCGCCACGCGCACGGCCTACCAGGCCCTCGTCAACGGCAGCTGAGCCAGCGCAAGGCGCATGCCTGCCGTCCACCGCACAATGCACTGATGCACACCGCCACCGACAGCCTGGGCAACCCCGTCACCCTGCACGAGCCGGGCAGCCTGGCCGCCTTGAACGATTTCGTCGAGGGCTTCATCGCCTGCGAGGCGCGCGCCGTGAACGTGCTCGCCGCCGAACAGGACGAAAGCGCCATCGTGCAGGCTTGCTGCGCGGCGCTCCACATGTTTGCCGAATCGGCCGATGCGCCGCGCAATGCACGGCCTTACCTGCAGCGCGCGCAGGCCGCGGCCGGCCGGGCCACGGAGCGCGAGCGGCGCTTTGTCGCCGCCGTGGCCGCCTGGGTGGCGGGCGACCTGCCGCGCGCCATTGCCCTGCATGAAGAGCAGGCCCGCCTGCACCCACGCGACCTGGCTTCGCTCAAGCTCGGCCAGTACCATTTGTTCAACCGCGGCGATTCGCCGGGCATGCTGCGCATCGCCCTGGCTGCGCTGCCCGCAGCGGCCGAAGTGCCGTACCTGCACGGCATGCTGGCCTTTGGCTGGGAGCAATGCCACCTGCTCGACCGCGCCGAGGCCTCGGCCCGGCATGCGGTAGCCCTGTGCCGCAAGGAGCCCTGGGCCCACCATGCCCTGGCCCACGTGATGCTGACCCAGGGCCGCATTGCCGAGGGCACGGACTTCATGGCCGGCGTCAGCGATACCTGGACGGGGCTGAACTCCTTCATGGTCACCCACAACTGGTGGCACCAGGCCCTGTTTCTGCTGGAACAGGACCGCCATGCCGAGGTGCTGGCGCTGTACGACCAGCAGGTCTGGGGCGTGGTCAAGGAATACACGCAGGATCAGATCAACGCCGTCTCGCTGCTCGCACGGCTGGAACTGGCCGGGGTGGACGTGGGCGCCGCACGCTGGGCTGACGTGTCCGGCCACCTGGCGCAGCGCCTGTCGGACCAGGTGCTGCCCTTCCTGGACCTGCAGTACCTCTACGGCCTGGCCCGTGCCGGCCGCATGGCCGAAGCACGCACCCTGCTGCAGCACATCGGGGCCCACGCCGCCAGCCGCACCGAAGCGCACGAGCGCACCGTATGGCAGCAGGTCTGCGTGCCCGCCGCCCACGGCCTGCTCGCGCATGCCACGGGCGACTGGGCCGCCGCCGTGCAGCAGCTGGGCCTGGCGCTGCCGCAACTGGTGGCCGTGGGCGGCAGCCATGCGCAGCGCGACCTGTTCCACCAGATCTACCTTGACGCACTGGCCCGAAGCGGCCAGTGGACCCCGCTGCAGAACCTGCTGCAACCGCAGGCCAACGCCCAACCCGAGTCCAAGCGCCTGGCGCGGCAGCTGCGGAGCGTGTATGCAGCACTCGCCCTGGACGGCCCCCTGGGCACCGCGTAGGACAGGACCTTGCGGCCGTGTAGCCGCACCGCGCATTGTCGTAGTGCGGGGCCGCGCACGGTGCAAACCCCTGCCTGCGCGGGCCCGCCGCGGGCCAATCCGGTTCTAGAATGGCAACGCACAGTGCCCCGGGGCGCGGTGCGCGTTCCCTCCACCGGTTTCCGCACCTTGCCGCACAACGCCCACGCCCCCACGCCCTCCCTGCCCGCCACGACCGATGCGCTGCAGGCCTTGCGCCAGGCCACCGCCGGGCAGCATGCCCGGCTCGACGCCAGCCTGCCCATTGGCCGCGAGGGTGCCACCCTGGCCGACTACGCCGCGCACACGCACATGGTCGCGGCCTGGCTGCAGGCGCTGTGGCCCCTGCTGCTGCACCTGCAGACCCGGGAGACGGGCTTTTTCTTTGCGCCCCCCGAACGGCTCGTGGCCCTGCGGCAGGACCTGGAGCAGGCCCGCGCTCAGCCCTGGCCCTACCCCAGCACAGCCACCCTGCAATGCATGGACCAGGCACTGGCCCGCCACCCGAACCAGGCGGACGCTGTGCACTGGGGCATGGCCTATGTGGTGGAAGGCTCGCAACTGGGCGGGCAGGTGCTCTACCGCAGGCTTGCACCGCACCTGGCCCCGCACCCGCTGCGCTACCTGCAGGGCGATGGCACCGGCACCGGGGCGCGCTGGAAGACCTTCATGGCGCTGCTGCGCACCCACCTGGCTTCGGCCGCCGCCGTTGCGGCCGCCTGCGACGGCGCACGGGCGGCCTTCCAGGGCCTGCAGGCGCATGCCGAAGCGCTTGAAGGAACTCCGGCATGAACTCCGGCGCGGGCCCCGTGCAGCCAGCCACGCTGGAAAACTGCGACCGCGAACCCATCCACATTCCAGGCTCCATCCAGTCCCATGGCGTGCTCGTGGCCGTGGACGGGAGCGGCCTGGTGCGCCACGCCAGCCGCAATGCCCAGGCTTTGCTGGGGCATGCCGTGCAGCCGGGCGAACGGCTGCGCAGCAGCGCCCTGGTCGCTCAGCACCCGGCCCTGGGCGAGCTGCTCGACGAAGGCCTGGCCGCACTGGGCGCTGCGGCCGACCTGCCCATGCCCACCGAACTGGAGGCTGCAGGCCACCGCTTCGACGTGGTGCTGCACCAGTCGCACGAACTGCTGGTGATCGAGTTCGAGGCGCGCCAGGCATCGAGCGATGAACTCACGGGCTTTGCCGTGCAGGCCCACCGCGCCATGGAGAAGCTGCGCCGCCCGCGCGCCTCCATCGACGACCTGCTGCAGCTGGCCACACAGGAGGTGCGCGCACTCACCGGCTTCGACCGGGTGATGGCCTACCGCTTCCGGCCGGACAGCAGCGGCGACGTGGTGGCCGAGTCGTGCGCGGATTTTCTCGACCCCTACCTGGGCCGGCGCTACCCGGCCAGCGACATTCCGGCCCAGGCGCGCGCGCTGTACGTGGCCAACACCCTGCGCCTGATCGCCGACGTCCAGGCCACGCCGGTCCCCCTGGCGTCTGCCGGTGGTGCGGCGCTCGACCTGAGCGCCGCCATCCTGCGCAGCGTCTCGCCCATCCACATCGAGTACCTGAACAACATGGGCGTGGGCGCGTCCATGAGCATCTCCATCGTCATCAACAACCGGCTGTGGGGGCTGCTCGCCTGCCACCACATGGGGCCGCGCCAGGTGCCCTACAGCGTGCGCATGGCCTGCGACGTGATGGCGCAGATGCTGGGCGCCAACATCCAGGCGGCCCTGGCGCGCAAGCAGGCCGAACGCCAGCAGCAGGTGGCCGAGCTGCGCACGCGCGTGATGGAAAGCGTGCTGCATTCCGACGACGAGTTCAGCGCCCTGTGCTCCCATGCCGGCGCCCTCATGCAGTCGATGCACGCCGACGCCCTCATCGTCTCCGAGCACAGCAAGCTGTGCACCCAGGGGGAGATCGGTGACCCCGCTGCCCGGGCGCTGCTGCAGTGGCTGGACGCCACGCACGCCGGCAGCCCCCTGTACGCCACCCACGCCCTGCCGCTGGAAGCGCCCGAAGTCGGCGTGCGGCTGTCGCCCTGGTGCGGCGTGCTCGCCCTGCCACTGGACATGCACCGGGGCAGCTGGCTGGTGTTTTTGCGCAAGGAACAGATCGAAACCATCCACTGGGGCGGCAAGCCCGAGAAGGAGGTGCGCCCAGGCCCGCTGGGCCCGCGCCTCACGCCGCGCGGCTCGTTCGATCTGTGGAAGGAGATCGTGCGCTCCACCGCCGAGCAATGGGCCGGCGATGACCTGGAGATCGCCCGCCAGCTGCTCGCGGAACTGGTGCGCGCCCAGAGTGCCCGCCATGCCGAACTGAACAACGCTCGCGCCCACCTGATGGCCGTGCTGGGCCACGACCTGCGCGACCCGCTGCACTCCATCAGCATGGCGGCGCGGGTGCTCGAAAAGAACAATGGCACCGATGCCCACACCGGCCGGCTGGGCCAGCGCATCCAGTCCAGCAGCAGCCGCATGCAGCGACTGGTGAGCCAGGTGATGGACATGTCGCGGCTGCAAAGCCGCCTGGGCCTGGACCTGCGGCCCGCCAGCATCGACCTGGTGCAATTGCTGACCGACCTGATGGACGAGGCACGCACGGCCCACCCGGGCCTGCAGCTGGTGGCGCACCTGCCCGACAGCCTGCGCACCGAGGCCGACCCCGATCGCATCGCCCAGGTGTTTGCCAACCTCATCAGCAATGCCCGCCACCATGGCGATGCCGGCCACCCGGTCGAAGTGCACGCCCAGGGCTCCGAGGCCGGGCCCGTGGTCCAGGTGCGCAATGTGGCACCGGCCATCGCGCCCGAGGTGGCGGCCGACCTGTTCACCCCGTTCAAGTCCTCGTCCGTGGGCAAGGCGCGCAACCGCTCCGGGCTGGGGCTGGGCCTGTACATCGCGCACCAGATCGTGCAGGGCCACGGCGGTCGCATCGGCTACGCCCACGAAGCGCCGCACGTGGTGTTCACGGTGCACCTGCCCCTGCGCCCGCCCGGCGCCGCCGACCATCCACCCTCCTGACCACCATGCCGCTAGAGATCCTTGTCATCGACGACAACCGGGATGCCACCGAACTCCTGGAAGAACTGCTGTCCATGGAAGGCCATGCCGTGCGCACGGCCGCCACCGCGGCCCGTGCGCTGGAGTTGGCTCACGAAAAGCCTGCGCAGATCTTCCTCGTCGACCAGAACCTGCCCGACATGGCCGGCTCGGACCTCGTGCCCCTGCTGCGTGCGAGTGTGGCCGGCCACGGCGATGGCCGCTGCTTTGCGATTGCCATCACGGGCATGGCCTCGGGCAACGCCAGGACGGCGGGCGGCCAGATGGGCGCCTTCGACTACATCCTGGGCAAGCCGCTCGACTTCGATGCCTTCGATGCCCTGCTCGCACGCTGCGCCGCAGCACTGCAGGCCCCGCCCGCCCCCTGAGTTCAAGGACCGTCCCCGCACATGCCTGCCAAAAAGCCCGCCCCCCTGGTGTCCGGTGCCGCCCGGGAGCTCACGGATGCCGGACTGCAGCATGCCGTGCTGATGCGCGCCATGCCGGTGCTGCGGCACGACGTGGCCAGCCCGCTGTCGGTGATGCGCATGGGCACCATGCTGCTCAAGCGGCGCCTGGGCCAGGGCGATCTGCCCCCGGACCAGGCCGTGGAGCGCATCGAACAGATCGAGGAGCAGCTCGCCGAGATTGCGCGCCACATCCGCCGGCTGCGCCTGTGGGATCTGCAGATCAACGACCGCCACACCGTGCAGGAGCTGGCGCGCGAGGCCGTGGAACTGGCGCGCCCCATGCTCATGGCGCGTGGCACCGAGATGGAGCCCCTGGCCGACGACGCGCCCGGCTGGGAGGGCAACGACAAGGTACCGCACAGCCTGCTGTACCTGGTGCTGGCCGCCATCTACCACCTGGCCGAACGGCCCGGCCCGGCGCCCGCCCGGGTCACGGTCGAGCCCCTGGGCGCACGCGGCGTGCGGGTGTGCGCCGACGGCACATCGACCGCATCCCCGGATCTGCTGGCGCCGCCCGAAGCGGGTGGCCCGGCGCGGCCTCCGGCGCTGGACCTGGCGGCCCTGCAGCAACTGGCGCAGCCCCTGGGCGTGCAGGTTCAGGTGGCCGGACCGCAGGTGGACATCACGCTGCCCGCGTGAAGCGCCTCACTCTGCGGCGCTCTCCACCAGCAGCTTCTTCTGGTCGTAGACCGGCTGGGGCGGCAGGTCCGCCAGGTGGCGCACATCGGCCCAATGCAGCAGCTCGATGGTGTCGCCGTTCAGGCGCACGCGGTTGAAACCGGCATTCGGGATGTCGCTCTGGCGCGGGCCATGCAGGCCCACGCCCTGCGCCGTGCGCCAGACCATGTCGAGCACACCGCCGTGCGTGACCACCATCAGGGTCTTGCCCGCGTACTGCTGCGCCAGACGGCGCACCGCGTCCATCACGCGGGTGTGGAACTGGCGCGTGGTCTCGCCGCCGGGCATGCCGCCGTCGGCGTCGAAGCGCAGCCAGTTCTCCCAGGCGCCCGCGTGCTGCAGCTTGATGTCGTCCACGCGCATGCCATCGACCAGGCCGAAGCTCTGCTCGCGCAGGCTGGCGTCCACCACATCGTCGAGGTTCAGTGCGGGCAGCAGCGTGTTCAGCACGGGCTGCGCGGTCTGGCGGGTGCGGATGAGGTCGCTGCAGACCAGGTGGTCCACGGCCAGGCGCTCGGCCCCCAGGCGCTCGGCCAGGCGGCGCGCCTGCTCGTGGCCTGTGGCGTTCAGGGGCACATCCACCTGGCCCTGGAAGCGCAGCTCACGGTTCCAGTCGGTCTCGCCGTGGCGTATCAGTATCAGTTCGGTCATCCCGTCCATTATCGAATGCATGCACAGTAATGCAAGCAAGTCGCTTGCCAGTGCTTTCCCGCACAGCACTGGCAGGCGGGAAAGGCGGCCGCTCAGAACCGGATGGGGGCCCCATGCGCCAGGGCCGGATCGAGCACCGGCGCTGCACCCTCCGCCCCACGGGCCAGGACCAGGGCGTACGGCCCTTCGCCGCGCGTGGCCAGATGCCGGGCCAGGGCACCCTCGCCGCTGCGCGGCGCGCCCAGCACCAGGGTGCTGGCACCGGCACGCACCAGGCCGATCTGCACGTCGCTGTGGGGCAGATCCACCGCGGCGCTGGCATGGCTGGCCGGTGCGCCCTGCGGCGGCTCGCCCAGCAGGGCCCGGTAGCGGCCCAGGCTGGCGGGCAGGTCGTGCACCGCGATGGACAGGCTGGCCACGCCGGTGGCGCCGTTGGGATGCACGCGCGCCTCGCCCTCGGGCACGCGCAGCGCGCGCGGCGTGATGTCGCCGCACAGAAAGGGCAGGTCGTGCGAGGGCGGGCGCGCGGTCTGCCAGCGCAGTTGCTCCCCGTCGGGCCGCACACGGCCGCCGTCGTGCGGGCCGCTCAGCGCCAGGCCGCGTGCCTGCGCCGCCGCCACCGTGGTGGCGGTGCCGGGCGGCAGCAGGGCAAAGTCCACGATGCCTTCGCCATGCTGCTGCAACAGTTGCCACCAGCGGTCGGCGGGCGCCGGCTCGCGCCACGCGATCAGCTCGAAGTAGCTGCCGTCGGCAAACACCACCAGGGCGTTGTGCGTGGGCCGGCCGGGGTGGTCGCCACCGCGCAGCACGTTGAAGCCCAGCGTGCGGTAGTCGGCGATGGTGGCGTCGAGGTCGTTGACGGCGATGACCACATGGTCGAGCGGCAAGGCCAGGACCTGGGCGGGAGTGCCGGCGCTCATGCCGCCACCGCCTCTTCGATCACGGGCGCCGCGGCCTTGGAATTGGTGAGCTGCACCCCGGCACGGATGGCCTGCGGATTGCGCAGCAGGTTCAGGATAGGGCAGTTGCGCTCCACCGCCTCGAACAGGGCGTCGATGTCGGCGCGGCTCGCGGGCGAGTCGATGTGCACCGTGTAGGCGATCTCATGCGGCCAGATGGGCGTGGCCTCGTGGCCGGGCTTGCCGCCGCGCGGGTCGATGATGCCGGTGACCTCGACCTCCAGGCTTTCGAGCGGCACCTGGCGCTCGGCCGCCTGGATCAGGAAGATGTGCGTGACGCAGGTGCCCAGCACGCCGAGCTGCAGCTCCGGCGAGCTCGGTCCCAGGTTGTAGCCCGCGAAATCGGGCGGGCTGTCGCTGATGACCTGGTGGTCGCGGATGCGCAGGCGGCGCACGCCGCTGCGGCCCTCGGCGCTCACGCGCGCCTTCAGGGCGGCGGGCTGGGCCGTGCCCGCGTCGATGGCGGCCTGGCGCGCCAGCACGGCAGCGCGTTTCTCGGCGAGGTAATCGTTCAGATGGCTCATGGCGGGTCGGTTCTCCGGTGCGTGCGTGCCGCGGCAGACGGAGCGCGGATCACGGACGTTCGGGCCATTGTTCGGCGCCGCACCGCCGCCTGGGAAGCGACAAAACCGCGCGCGCTTATGCGCATTCCGGATATGCGGTGCGGTCACGCCCACGCGCGGTTTTCAAATAACGATGCTACTTTTTATACCAATGCGTTTATGTAGCGCCGATACCATGAATTGCGTGGACCGGGTCTGCGCCGAGGGCGGCAGCCGGGAGTTGTGAACGCATTTTTGGACGCCTTTCGCGGCGCGAGGTATGAACGTGTTTCCCCTGAAAAAATCGATGGTCTGGGCTGCCGTGGGCATCCCGGTGTTGGCGCTGGGCGTGCTGCTGGCCGGCTGCTCCAAGAAGGACACGCCAGCCGCGGCTGCGGCCAGCGACGGCCCCGTGCAGGGCGGCACCCTGGTGTACCTGGAGCAGCAGGCCCACACCAACCTGTACCCGCCGGCCGGGGGCTTCTACCCCAACGGCGGCGTGCTCAACCAGATCACCGACAAACTCACCTACCAGGACCCCAAGACGCTGGAGATCCAGCCCTGGATCGCCGAGTCGTGGGAGGTGAACGCCACGGCCACCGAATACACCTTCAAGCTGCGCAAGGGGGTCACCTTCTCCGACGGCACGCCGCTCGATGCCACCGCCGTGGCGAAGAATTTCGACACCTACGGCCTGGGCAACAAGGAACTCAAGCTGCCCGTCTCGGAGGTCATCAACAACTACGAAAAAAGCGAGGTGCTGGATCCGCTCACGGTGAAGTTCACCTTCAAGAAACCTTCGCCGGGCTTTCTGCAGGGCACCTCGGTCATCGGCTCGGGCCTGGTTTCGCTGGCCACGCTGGCACGCCCCTTCGAGGAACTGGGCGACGCGACCAAGATCATCGGCTCCGGCCCCTTCGTGGTCACCAGCGAGACCCTGGGCAAGGAGCTCACCCTGCAGGCGCGCAAGGAGTACGCCTGGGGCCCGGCCAGGCTGGCCCACCAGGGCCGCGCGCGGCTCGATGAGGTCAAGTTCATCGTGACGCCCGAGGACAGCGTGCGCATCGGCGCGCTGCTGGCGGGCCAGGCCGGCTTCATCCGCCAGGTGCAGGCCTATGACGAAAAGCGCGTGCAGGAGCAGAAGTTCCAGATCTACGCGCCCTCCACGCGCGGCGTGAACAACAGTGTGGTGTTCCGTCCCGACAACGCGCTGGTGGCCGACGTGAAGGTACGCAAGGCCCTGCTGCACGCCACCAACACGCAGGAGATCGTGCAGACCCTGTTCTCGGCCAACTACCCGCAGGCGAAGTCGGTCATCGCCTCCACGGCGGCGGGCTATGTGGACCTGTCGGCCAAGCTGGCCTACGACGAGGCGGCCGCGAAGAAGCTGCTGGACGAGGCCGGCTGGACCCCGGGCGCCAACGGCCTGCGCCAGAAGGACGGCAAGGAACTGGTGCTGGCCGCCTACGAATCGCTGCCCCAGCCGCAGAACAAGGAGACGCTGCAGCTCATCGCCCAGCAGTGGGCCAAGGTGGGCGTGAAGCTCAATGTGCTGGCCGGCGACAGCGGCAGCCGCACGGTGGACAACCTCGACCCCGAGAAGACCCCGGTATCGCCCGGCATGGTGGGCCGCGCCGATCCCGACGTGATCAAGAGCAACTACTACCCCACCAACCGCAACGTGTTGCTGCAAAAGGGCGGGGTGAGCGGCAAGGTCAAGGCCTTTGTCGATGACAAGCTCAACGGCCTGCTCGACGCCATCGCGGCCGAGACCGACCCGGCCAGGCGCCTGGCGCTGGCCGGTGAGGTGCAGCACTACCTGATCGACCAGGCCTATGTGATCCCGGTGTTCGAGGAGCCCCAGGCCTTCGCCGGCGCCACCTGGGTGCGCGATGTGGGCTTCGAGGCCGTGGGCCGGCCCAGCTTCTACAGCACCTGGGTGAGCAAGCAGCCCTGATAGGGCGCAACAGCACGGAGGCCTTGCATGAACCTGCCTTACCTCGCGCGCCGCATCGGCCAGGCCCTGCTGGTGCTCTGGGCGGCCTTCACGGCGTCCTTCATCCTGCTGCAGCTGCTGCCGGCCGATGCGGTGCTGATCAAGTTCCTGAGCCCCGAGTTCGCCCTGGGCCCGCAGGAGATCGCGGACATCCGCGCCGCCTATGGGGCCGACACGCCCGTGTGGCGCCAGTACCTGCACAGCCTCACCGGCTTTCTCACGGGCAACTTCGGCTATTCGGTGCAGGCCGGGGTGCCGGTCAGCCAGGGGCTGGCCACCAACCTGCCGCCCACGCTGCGGCTGGCCAGCTTCGGCTTTGCCACGGCGCTGCTGCTGGCCGTGGCGCTGGCGTTTGCCGCGCAGCTCGCACGCCTTTCCTGGCTGCGCTCGGCCCTGCAGTCGCTGCCCTCGCTGTTCGTCTCGGTGCCGGTGTTCTGGCTGGGCATCATGCTGATCCAGGTCGTGTCCTTCCGCCTGGGCTGGATCCCCGTGATCAACCCGGGGCGCTGGGAGGGGCTGGTGCTGCCCACGCTGACCCTCGCGGTCCCGATCTCGGCACCGCTCGCACAGATCCTGCTGCGCAACATCGACGAGGTGCTCACCCAGCCCTTCGTGGCCGTGGCGCGCGCCAAGGGTGCCACGCGCCAGTGGGTGCTCTGGAAGCACGTGGCGCGCAATGCGCTGCTGCCCACGCTGACCATCGCGGGCGTACTGTTCGGCGAGCTGCTGGCCGGCGCCGTGGTGACGGAGGCGGTCTTTGGCCTCAACGGCCTGGGCAGCCTCACCCAGCAGGCCGTGGGCAACCAGGACACGGCCGTGCTGCAGGCCGTGGTGGTGTTCTCGGCCACCGCCTTCGTGCTCATCAACCTGGCCGTGGACCTGCTCTACCCAGTGCTCGACCCGCGGCTGCGCCATTCTCCCGGAACCTGACCCCATGACCACGCATACACACGCGGCCGACCCCAGCCTGCTGCTGGGCACGCCCCAGCGCACGGAGGCACCCGCTCCAGTGGCCGCAGCACCCGCGGCGGCGCCAGCGCCCCGGCAATCCTTGCCCTGCGCCCGCACCGTGCGCCGGCTGCGCAAAACGCCCACCACGCTGCTGCTGGCCTGGGCGGTGATCGCCCTCGTTGCCCTCTGGGCGCTGGCACCGGGCCTGTTCACAGGCCACAGCCCCATCCAGGGCACGGCCGGGCACCAGCTGCAGGGCCCGAGCGCCGCGCACTGGCTGGGTACCGATGCGCTGGGCCGCGACGTCTATGCGCGCCTGGTGCATGGCGCCGTGCATTCGCTCTCGGGCGCCTTCGTGGCCGTGGCCGTGGGCCTGGTGCTGGGCACGCTGCTGGGCCTGGTGGCGGGTTCGGTGGGCCGCTGGGTGGACGATGCCTTGATGCGCACGGTGGACGTGCTGTTGTCCGTGCCCCCGCTGCTGCTGTCGCTGTCCATCATCATCATCCTGGGCTTTGGCACCATCAACGCGGCCATTGCCGTGGGCGTGGCCTCGGTGGCAACCTTCGCGCGGCTGGTGCGCTCGGAGGTGGTGCGCGTGCGGCGTACCGAGTACGTGGAGGCCGCATTCGGCAGCGGCGGGCGCTTTGCCGCCGTGCTGTGGCGCCATGTGCTGCCCAACTCGCTGACCTCGGTGATCGCCATGGCGGCGCTGCAGTTCGGCTCGGCCATCCTGTCCATCTCCACGCTGGGCTTTCTGGGCTACGGCGCGCCGCCGCCCACGCCCGAGTGGGGCCTCTTGATCGCCGAGGGGCGCAACTACATTTCCACCGCCTGGTGGCTCACCACGGTGCCCGGTGTGGTGGTGGTGGCCGTGGTGCTCTCGGCCAACCGCATCAGCGCGGCGATTGCGAAAGGCCGGCCATGAGCAGCCTTCCCGCCAAGTCCCCTGTGCTCGAAGTCGAAGACCTGGCCATCGCCTACCGCGACCGGCAGCAACAGGCCCAGCGTGTGGTGCACGGCGTGTCGTTCTCCATTGCGCCCGGCGAGGTCGTCGCCCTGGTGGGCGAGTCGGGCTCGGGCAAGACCACCACGGCCCAGGCCGTGATCGGCCTGCTGGCCGACAACGGCGTGCTCGAACACGGCGCCATCCGCCTGAACGGCACCGACATCGCGGGCTGGTCGCCCGAGCGCCTGGACAGCATCCGGGGCCGCGTGGTGAGCCTGATCCCGCAGGACCCGACCAGCTCGCTCAACCCCGTGCGCACGGTGGGCGAGCAGGTGGGCGAGATCCTGCGCATCCACCGCTATGGCGACCGCCAGGCCATCCAGGTGCGTGTGCTGGAGTTGCTCGAACGCGTGGGCCTGTCCCAGCCCGCGCTGCGCGCGCGCCAGTACCCGCACGAGCTCTCGGGCGGCATGCGCCAGCGCGTGCTGATCGCCATCGCCATCGCGCTGCGCCCGGCCCTCATCATTGCCGACGAACCCACGAGCGCGCTGGACGTGACGGTGCAGCGGCGCATCCTGGACCTGATCGACGGGCTGCGCCGCGAGGACGGCACGGCCGTGCTGCTGGTCACGCACGACCTGGGTGTGGCCGCCGACCGGGCTGACCGGCTCGTCGTGATGCAAGGCGGCCGCATCCAGGAGCAGGGCCCCACGCAGGGCCTGCTGCGCCGCCCCGGCAGCGCCTACACACGCCAGTTGCTGGCGGATGCACCTTCGCTGTCGGGCGGCCTCTTCCGCCCCGCCCCCATGCAGCAGGATGGCTCGGCACAGGACATCGCCATTGCCGTGGAAGGCCTGGTGCACGAGTTCCCCGTGGCGGGGCAACGCCAGCCCTTCCGCGCGGTGGATGGCGTGAGCTTCCAGGTGCGGCGCGGCACCACGCATGCGCTGGTGGGCGAGTCGGGCTCGGGCAAGACCACCACCATCCGCGATGTGGTGGGCTTTGCGCGGCCCACGGCGGGCCGCATCCTCGTCGAAGGGGTGGACCTGGCCACGCTGCGCGGCGAGGCGCTGCGCCAGGCGCGACGGCGCATCCAGCTGGTGCACCAGAACCCCTTCAGCTCGCTGGACCCGCGCCAGACGGTCTACCAGATCATCGAGGAGCCGCTGCTCAACTACGAGCCCATTGCACGGCCTGAGCGCGAGCGCCGCGTGCATGACATCCTGGCCCGCGTGGGCCTGCCGCCGGCCGTGCTGCAGCGCCCGCCGCGCGCGCTCTCGGGCGGGCAGCGCCAGCGCGTGGCGATTGCGCGTGCGCTCATCCTGGGCCCGCAGGTGCTGGTGCTCGACGAGGCCGTCTCGGCCCTGGATGTGAGCGTGCAAGCGCAGATCCTCGCGCTGCTCGAACAGCTGCAGCGCGACCTCGCGCTGACCTACCTCTTCATCTCGCACGACCTGGCCGTGGTGCGCCAGATCGCGGACACCGTTTCGGTGCTGCACGCCGGCCGCCAGGTGGACGCGGGGCGCGTGCGGGACGTGTTCCTTTCGCCCGGCAGCGACTACACGCGCGAACTCATCAACGCCATCCCCGGCAATGCCGCACCCAGAAACAACGACCATGCCTTCCCCAACATCCCCGATCAAATCTCCGACCCCGAAACGCCTGGGCTTCTTCAGCAGGCTGCTTGACGACGCCCCGGCGGGTGAGCGCTACCGCCTGGTGGCCGAGCAGATCGCCCACGCCGAGGCCCTGGGCTTCGATTCGGCCTGGGTCGCGCAGCACCATTTCCACGAACACGAAGGCGGCCTGCCCTCGCCCCTGGTCTTCCTCGCGCATGTGGCTGCACGCACCCAGCGCATCCGCCTGGGCACGGGCATCATCACCCTGCCGCTGGAAAACGCCGTGCGCGTGGCCGAGGACGCCATCGTGCTGGACCTGCTCACAGGCGGCCGGCTCGAGGTGGGCGTGGGCACGGGCGGCACGCCCGAGTCGTTCGCAGCGTTCGGTCTCGACAGCGAGGACCGCTCAGCGATTTTTGCCCGCCAGTTGGCGCTGCTGCGCAAAGCCTGGGCCGGGCAACCCCTTCCAGGGGGCGACACGCTCTACCCCGCCGCACAGCAGTTGCTCGGCCGCATCTGGCAGGCCACCTTCTCGGTGGCGGGTGGCACGCGCGCCGGGCAGGCGGGCGATGGGCTCATGCTCTCGCGCACCCAGCCGCGGCCCGACGGAGCGCCCCAGGCCCCGCTGGCGGACATCCAGAACCCCATCATCGATGCCTACCTGGCCGCACTGCCCGCCGGCGCCACGCCCCGCATCGTGGGCTCGCGCAGCCTGTTCGTGGCCGACAGCCGGCAGGAGGCGCTGCGCCTGGCCGATACCGGCCTGCGCCGCGCAGCCGCGCGCTTTGCAGCGCAGGCCGCCCCGTCGGGCAGCGCACCCCGCCTGGGGCCCGATGCGCCGCTGGCCCAGCTTATCGCCGCCTACGACGTGCACCTGGGCACGCCCGAGGACGTGGTCGCCTCGCTGCGCGCGGACACCACGCTCGAGCGCGTGACGGACCTCGTGTTCCAGGTGCACTCCGTGGACCCACCGCACGCAGCCATCCTGCGCTCCATCGAGCTCACGGCCACCGAGGTGGCCCCTGCCCTGGGCTGGGTGCCCCGGCATCCGCCCGCAGCGACTCCTCGCGCCCCTCTTTTGCAACCCCTCACGGAACCCGCATGACCCAGACCGCCGACACCACCCCTGACGTGATCGACCTGCTCACCGGCATCACACCCGGCGACCGGCTCGACACCCTCCGCCGCCACCGCCTGCAGGCGCGCACCCATGCACAGCAGAGCTACCTGGCGCTGTTCGAGCCCCAGGCACCCCAGCCCGGCCGCTTCAGCCTGGCCGACCGCCAGGCCGTGGCGGCCTTTGTGGCCGGCCTGCACCAGCAGCCCGATGCCACGGCCTTCTACAACGCTGCGCTGGCGGCCGAAGGCGCGCGCCAGGCCCGCCCCGGCGTGCCCCAGGCCATCGCAGCCGAGGTGGTGCGCGGCGCGGCGCGTGGACCCTATGGCAACTACCCGCCCGGCCCGCTGAGCGAGGAGGACACTGCTGGCCCCGCCTACCACGTGGGCGATGCCCAGCGCGCCGTGCTCGGCGCGCCGCTGTCGGCCGCGCTGGAGCACGCGCACCTGCTCACCCTGCACCCGCGCGATGCCAGCCCTGCCGCCTTGCAGGCGCTGCTCGACGCCGGCTGGCGCACCACCGAGATCGTGACCCTGTCGCAGCTGGTCGCCTTTCTGGCATTCCAGATCCGCGTGGTCGCCGGGCTGCGGGCCCTGGCCGCCGCCCCCGCACACACCGGCAACCAGGCATCCAGCGAGACCACCCAGGCATGAGCGACACCACCCTTTCCCATCCCGGCAGCCAGGAACCCGTGGCTTTCACGCAGGCCCAGCTCGAATGGCTGCCCTGGCTGGCGCCGCTGCCCGAAGACGAGTTGACCGAGCGCCACCTGGCAGGCCTGGTGGATGCGGCGCGCGCCAAGTCGCCCTACTTCCGGCTGCTGGCACGCGACCCCGACATCCTGGGCGCACGCACGCGCACCGACAAGGACATCTTCTACAACCCCGATGCCGGCCTGCCGCGTGCCGAGCGCGAGCTGTCGGCCACGGCCGCCTCGCGCCACAACGGCTGCATCTACTGCGCCTCGGTGCATGCGCGCTTTGCCTCGCATTTCTCGGGCCGCGCGGACGACGTGCAGCGCCTGCTCGACGAAGGCACGGACACCGACCTGGGCCCGCGCTGGAACGCCATCGTGCAGGCCTCGGTGGCGCTCAGCGACACGCCGCTGGACTTTGGCACGGAGCACATCGCCGCATTGCGCGACCAGGGGCTGGACGACGCCGCGATCTCGGATGCGCTGCACGGCGCGGCCTTCTTCAACTGGGCGAACCGGTTGATGCTCTCGCTGGGCGAGCCGCAGGAAGCTGCGGTGAAGGTCTGATCAGCGCATGGGAACGATGAGCACCTTGCGGCGCGGGGTGCAGCCCGGTCCGTCGTAAGGCGGGCTGTCCTTCTCCCAGCCACTGCCGGGCGAGGTCTGGGCACAGACGCGTTGGCCATCGACCTTGCTGCGCCAGTAGAACCAGGGCGCGGGGGCGGCGAGCGCCGCTGTGGCAAGTACCGCGCAGGCCATTGCAGCAGCCCACAGCCGGCCAGCCTGCAGGGAAGCGGATGGACCTGTCATGGCCCTATTGTGGGGCGCGCTTCTCCACCCCTGCTTCAACCAGGGGCATGGGTGCGGTGACGATCCAGCCCTCCAGCGGGTCCAGCCCGGGCGGCAGGCCATAGAGCGCATCGCCCTCGGCATGGCGTTGCTCGGCCCAGCCGGCCTGCAGCATGCACAGCACGGCGTCCAGGCTGTCGCCGCTGGCGTCGGCCACCAGGGCATCGCGCTGGGCATGGGTGAGCTTCAGACGCAGGGCCAAGCGTGTCTGCCCCAGCTCCAGCGCGGTCAGCAGGTCCTTGCGTGCGATCAAACGCTCCGGCGTCTGCTTGGCCACGTCGTCGCTCTTGTAGCTGCGCCGCTGCAGCACCTCGCGCGCGAGCAAGCCGGGGTAGGCTTCCAGCGCCACACGCGTGGGGTCGCCCGCATGCAGGCCCGGCAGGTGCACGCCGGCGTCGAGCAGCAGCGGCAGGCCCGCGTGCAGCATGTAGGCCACGGGTGGGTTCACCCACTTCATCGACGGGCTGGAGCCCGCGGGCCCATCGGTCGCACGGTGCGCGAACTTGCCGCCCACGGGGCGTGCATCGCAGAAGGCCGCGAAGGCCTCGCGGATCTGCGGGCGCGTGAGCGTGCGGTAGTGCTGCATGCTGGCATGCCACTGCAGGGGCCAGCCCAGGGTCTGCAGCAGCTCGCGCGGCAGGCCGAAGGGCAGGTCGAAGCCGCCCACCCAGACACGCGGCTCGGCCAGCCAGCGGCCCACGGCGGCCAGCGTTTCCAGGCGCACCAGTTCGGTCAGCTGTACGCGGGCACCCTCGCGCCGGCCCAGGGCCAGCACCACGGGCTTGCGCCGCGTGGGGCTGCTCGAAAAATCGCAGCCAAGGAGCACCGCCATCACCCCAGCGCCAAGGCCGTGACACCGGCGGCGATGCACACCGCACCGCAGACGCGCGCCACACGGTCGCCCTCGCCCAGCAGATGGCCGCCTATCAGCGCGGCAAAAAGCATGGACACCTCACGCGCCGGCGCCACATGGGACATGGGCGCCTCTTTCATCGCATAGAGCACCAGCACATAGGCCACGGGGCTGACCACCGCCACCAACAACGCAAAGCGCCACTGCGCGCGCCACAATTGCCCGGCCGTGGGCAGATCGCGCAGCACCACGGGCGCGAGCAGGAACACGCGCACGAAGTTGCCCATGTAGTCCACGAGGATGGGCGACATCAGCAGGATCTTGACGGCATAGCCATCGACCACCGTGTAGCTGGCAATGAAGGCGCCCGTGAGCAGGCCGTACAGCATGCCCTTGTGCACGCGCTCGCGCGCGGCCGGGTCGTGCGCAGCGCGCAGCAGGCCGGGCCCGCCCGCGATCAGGAACACGCCCCCCACCACGCCCGCGATGCCGGCCACGCCCAACGCCGAGATGCGCTCGCCCAGCAGCGTGATCGCCACCAGCGAGGACAAAAGCGGCCCCGAGCCGCGCGCCAGCGGGTAGACCACGGTCAGGTCGGCCTTGCTGTAGCCGCGCAGCAGGATGACGAAATAGCCCACGTGCAGCAGCCCGCTGGCTGCAACGAAGCCCCACTCCATGGGCCCCCACAGCGGTACCACATCGCGCCCCAGGTACCAGCCCAGCGGCGCCCAGAACAGCATCATCAGCACCGAGGTGAAGAACGCAAAGCGCGAATCGCCCCCCGCTTTCTTGGCCACGATGTTCCAGCAGGCGTGGATCAGGCCCGCCAGGATGATGAGGCCGAAGGCATTGAGGGTCACGGTGAAAAATGCAGGAAAAAGAAAAGCAAAAGGCCGCAGCGCGCTGGCAGCTGCGGCCTGGAGTACCAACGGCTATGCCATCAGGAAAAAGTGGGAGTGATTGGCGTAGCGAGCGGCCTGAGCTTGCGTTGAGGAACGCAGCCGCACTCCCGTGCGGCAAGTACCGCAGGCGCGAGATCAGGCCGCGCAGTAGCCAAGCGCCCCACTTTTATGCGCGGCCAATGATGGACGCCGTGGCCATCAGTTCTTCGAGCAGCGCGAACGACACCTTGCCTGACACCGCATACGGGTCGAGCTCGGGCTTCTCGGAGTACTTGAGCAGGATGGAATGGTTGATCTTGGACAGGTTCACCTGGCCCATGGTCCAGCCGCCGAAACGGCGCTCGGTGATCTCCTCGTAGTGCAGCAGCTCCACGTCCTTGTGGCGCGGGTCGCGCTGGATGTGGCCATAGAGATCGCTCACCGCCGCACGGCCGCCTTCGATGGCCTGCAGGAAGATGCCTCCGCCGTAGCACAGCACGCCGGTGATGCCGCTGCCCGGGTTGTGCTGGCGCGACTGGGTAAGGATGGCCTCGATGGCGGCGGGGGAGGTGTCCACCGCGCGGCTGGCATAGAGCAGGCGTACGAGCATGGTCAGTTCTTTCCAGGAATGAGGGACAGGAATTCGCGGCGCAGGGCCGGGTCCTTGAGGAACACGCCGCGCATCACGGAGTTGATCATCTTGCTGTCCATCTCGCGCACACCGCGCCAGGACATGCAAAAGTGGCTGGCCTCCATCACGATGGCCAGGCCGTCGGGTTGGGTCTTTTCCATGATCAGGTCGGCCAGTTGCACCACGGCCTCTTCCTGGATCTGCGGGCGGCCCATGACCCAGTCGACCAGGCGCGCATACTTGGACAGGCCGATCACGTTGGTGTGCTCGTTGGGCATCACGCCGATCCAGATCTTGCCGATCACCGGGCAGAAATGGTGGCTGCAGGCGCTGCGCACGGTGATGGGCCCCACGATCATGAGCTCGTTGAGGTGCTCTGCATTGGGGAACTCGGTGATCGGCGGCTGCGTGACGTAGCGGCCCTTGAACACCTCGTTGAGGTACATCTTGGCCACGCGGCGGGCCGTGTTGCGGGTGTTGTGGTCGCCTGCGGTGTTGATCACCATGCTGTCGAGCACGCCCTGCATCTTGGACTCGACCTCGTCCAGCAGCTTTTCCAGCTCGCCCGGCTCGATGAACTCCGCGATGTTGTCGTTGGCGTTGAAACGCTTGCGCGCGGTTTTGAGGCGCTCTCGGATCTTGACGGAAACAGGCGTGCCTTCGTCGTCCGGCGGGGTGGTCGTCATATCGGCTGCAGTGGGACTGGACATGCCCGGCATCGTAACAGTGAACGCCGCTCACCGCCCAGCCAAGGTTTTACGGAGCTGCCGCCCAGCCAGCATCGGGATCAAGCTCCTATTTGCATAGCAAAAACCGCCCCATACCGCGCAATACGCATGAAACCTGCGTCGCCATCACCGCCAGCGGCCGCTTCAGTACCGCTTGCCCGTCACCCACAGAGCCAGGCGCATCAAGGCATAGGCCACCTGGTCCAGCACCCGCTGGCCCAGCGGCCGGCCCGCATAGCGCGCCGGCTCCATGCGCCGGCCCGCCTGCTGCATGGCCTGCACCAGGCGCTCGCGCAGGTCGGCGGCAAAGGCAGCATCCTCGACCACCACATTGGCCTCGCGCGCCAGCAGCAGGCTTAACGGGTCGAGGTTGGACGAACCCACCGTGGCCCAGGGCCGCTCGCCCAGCGCATCGACCACGGCCACCTTGGCATGCAGGAAGCTCGGCGCGTACTCGTGGATCTCCACGCCCGCCGCCAGCAGCGCGCCATACACGGGCCGCGCCGCGTGGTACTGCATGAAATACTCGTAGCGCCCCTGCAGCAGCAGGCGCACGCGCACGCCGCGGCGTGCGGCCAGCAGCAGCGCACGGCGCAGCTTGCCGCCCGGCATGAAGTAGGCGTTGGCGATGATGACCTCGTGCCGCGCCCCGCCAATGGCCCGGCGGTAGGCCTTCTCGATGCGGCTGCGGTGGCGCACGTTGTCGCGCAGCAGCAGCGCGGCACGCATGGCCGGGCCCTGCTGTGCCACCTCGTCGGCCGCATGCCTTGCGGCACTGGCCGCGCGCAAGGCCTGCAGTGCTTCGGGCAGGCGGCGCTCGCGCATGTCGCGCAGGGCCTGCATGCGCCACCACAGCTGGTCCATGGTGTCGCTGGCCAGCGCCACCAGGCTGCCGGTGGCGCGCACGGCGAAATCGAAGCGCGGTGCCGCGAGCGCGCCATGGTTGGGGTCGTGCAGGTCGTCCAGCACATTGATGCCGCCACAGAACAGCACGCAGCCATCGACCACGCACAGCTTGCGGTGCAGGCGGCGCCAGCGCTGCGGCAGCAGCAGACCCAGTGGCCCCAGCGGCGAGTAGACACGCACCTGCACCCCTGCGGACGCAAAACGCCGCGCCCACCCGTCAGGCAAGGCCCCCGTACCCACGCCATCCACCACCAGTTGGGTGCGCACACCGCGCCGGGCGGCCCGCTCCAGGGCCTCGGCCACGCTGGCGCCGCTGCCGGTGAAATCGAAGATGTAGGTCTCGAACTGGATGTCCGACAGCGCCGCGTCCATGGCCTCGACCAGTGCGGGAAACAGCTCCTGCGCGCCCTGCAGCAGGCGCACCCGGTGGTCGGCGGCCAGGGCCGGGTTCTGGGCCATCAGAGCCGGAACTCTGCAATGAGGGGCAGGTGGTCGGACATGCGCCACCAGATGCGCCCGCGCGGCACCTGCAGCGACAGGGGCGTGAGGCCGCGCACGTAGACATGGTCCAGCTGCACCAGGGGCAGGCGCGCCGGGTAGGTGAAGGCCCGCGGCTCCTCGAACTCGTACAGGCCGAAGCCCGCCAGCATGCGCTTGACCTGCAGGCCCCAGTCGTTGAAGTCGCCAGCCACCACCAGCGGCGCGTTGCCGGGCACCTCGCGCTCGATGAAGCGCTGCAGGCGCTCGATCTGGCGGATGCGGCTGCCCGGGATCAGCCCCAGGTGGACGACGATCACATGGATGTTGCGGCCATGGGCATCCACCTCCACATGCAGCAGGCCGCGCTGCTCGAAACGGTGGTCGGAAATGTCCTCGTGCTGGTGGCCGATCACGGGCCAGCGCGAGAGCAGCGCATTGCCGTGCTCGCCGTGGCGTGTGAAGGCATTGGTGCGGTAGACCGCCTCGTAGCCCTCGGGCGCCAGGTACTCGGCCTGGGGCAGCTCGGGCCAGCGCTGGAAATACCGGGCCTCCTGGCGGTTCAGCCGGCGCACCTCCTGCAGGCAGACGATGTCGGCATCGAGCTGCTCGACCGCATGGCCCAGGTTGTGGATCTCCAGCCGGCGGGCCGGGCCGATGCCCTGCACGCCCTTGTGGATGTTGTAGGTCGCCACCCGCAGGATGTCCGTGTTGTCCATGGCGCCGATTGTGTCGCAAGCAACAGACACTTGGCGAGGCGGGGCGGGTTTCCCGCATCGCGGAATGGCGCTGGCAGGCATACACTGTGCTTGAAACACAGATTGTTACCTTTACCCCACCACGAGCCCCTCGGATGGCCACAGGCAAAGACCCGGATCCGCCAGAGAGCCTGGCGCTGATCATCGACAGCAATGCCACCTCGCGCAGCATTCTGGTCGGGCAGTTGCGCGAGTACGGGGTCACCAAGATCGTGCAGTGCAGCCGCGTGCGCGACGCCCGCAGCCGGCTGGAGCACACGGTCTTCGACTATGTGCTGTGCGAGCAGTTCTTTGCAGAGACCGGCCAGTCGGGCCAGACCCTGCTCGACGACCTGCGCCGGGCGCAGATGCTGCCGTTTTCCACCGTGTTCTTCATGGTCACGGCCGAGGCCTCGTATGCCGCCGTGGCCGAGGCCGCCGAGTCGGCGCTCGACGGCTACCTGCTCAAGCCCTTCACCCCCAGCGCCCTGTTTGAACGCCTGAGCCTGGCGCGCCTGCGCAAGATCCACTTGAAGCCGATCTTCGACGCCATCGAGCAGGAGGATTTCGAACAGGCATCGCAGCTGTGCGTGGAACGCTTCGAGGCCCGCAAGCCCTACTGGCTGTACGCCGCGCGCATCGGCACAGAGCTCTTGCTGCGCCTGGGTCGGCACGATGAGGCACGCACCCTGTTCGAGGCCGTGATCGCGGCGCGTGCCCTGCCCTGGGCCAAGCTCGGCGTGGCGCGCGCGCAGATCGAGTCGGGCCAGGCCACGCGCGCCATCACCACCTTGCAGGGGCTGATCGGCGAGGACGCCTCATTCGCCGATGCCTATGACGTGCTGGGCCGCGCCCAGGTCGAACTGGGCAACTTTGCCGATGCCATAGAGACCTACCGCACGGCCAGCGCGCTCACCCCCGACTCGGTGGTGCGCCTGCAGAAGCTGGGCATGATGTCGTTCTACATGGGAGACCGCAAGACGGCCTCCAGCGTGCTGGCACGCGCGGCCCTGCTGGGGGTCGACTCCAAGCTGTTCGACTTCCAGGCCCTGGTGCTGCTGGCCTTCTCCTATTTCGCGGACAACGACCGCAAGGGCATCGAGCGCTGCGTGGCCGATTTCGGGCGCATCCTGGAGCGCCATGCCGAGAGCCAGCGCGTGCAGCGCCTGGCCGATATCGCGCGCACCCTGCAACTCATCCAGCAGCGGCAGTTCTCGGCGGCAGTGGCCGCCGTGCGCAACATGGCGCGCGAGATCGACGAGGCCGGTTTCGATTTCGAGGCAGCCAGCAACCTGGCCAGCCTGCTCTCCGTGCTCGGCGCCACCTCCATCGACCTGTCCGATGGCGACAACTGGATTCGCGCCCTCGGCATGCGCTACGCCAACACGCGCGGCCTGACGGAACTGATGGCCAACGCCTGCAACATGCACCCGCCCTATGCGGATATCGTGCGCGGCTGCCTGCCGGAAATCAACAGCACGGCCGAGAAAGCCATGGCGCAAAGCCTGGCCGGCGATGCCGAAGGCGCCGTGCGCGCCCTGCTGCACCAGGCCGGCACGACCCTGAATGCCAAGCTGGCCGACATGGCCCAGCAGGTGCTGCAGCGCCACCGCGAGCGCATCCCCGATGCCCAGGCCCTGCAGGAGAGTGTCGAGGCGGTGCGCGCGCGCTGCGGCAATGCGCCCACCCGCGCGGTGCTGGGGCAGGATGGCGATCGCCGCCCTGGCGGGGTGGTGATACGCACGCGCGCGCCAGCCGTGGCGGCGGCTGCGGCTGCGGCGGCCGCCACCACTGCGGCGCTGAACACCCTCGCAGCCAGCAAGAAGCTCACGGCGGACGACATCCTGGATATGCCCGATGAGCCCTCCATCGACGAGATCCTCGGCGTGCCCGCGCCCGAAGTCCCGGACCCGGCGGAAAAGCTCAGGCTGCGGCCGCTGTAGGGGCCTTTTCAGCCATAGACCGAAGCGCCCGCAGCGGGTTGCAAAGGCGCGGAGTGCAGCGCCCGCCCGTAGCGCGCCGCCAGATCGCGCGTGGCCGCCACCAGCACGCTGGTGTCCACGCCCACGGCCACGAACACCGCGCCCAGCTCCAGGTAGCGGCGCGCCAGCTGCTCATCGGCCATGAGGATGCCGGGCGCCTTGCCCGCCGCCAGCACGCGGCGGATGCCATCCTCGATGGCGGCCTGCACCGCGGGGTGCCCCGGGTTGCCCACATGGCCCATGCTGGCCGACAGATCGGCCGGGCCGAAGAAGACCCCGTCCACACCCGGCGTGCTGGCAATCGCATCCAGGTTCTCGATGGCCAGCGTGCTCTCGGCCTGCACCAGCAGGCACACCTGGGCATTGGCCTCCTGGAGGTAGCCCGGGTAGCGCATCCATTGCGAGGCGCGCGCCAGGCCCGCCCCCATGCCGCGGATGCCGCCCTGCCCGTCGTCCTGCGGGTAGCGCATGGCACGCACCAGTTGGGCCGCCTGCTCGGGCGTGTCCACCATGGGCACCAGCAGGGTCTGCGCGCCGATGTCCAGGTACTGCTTGATCAGCGCGGTATCGCCCACGGGCACCCGGGCCACCGGGTGTGGGCCGGCGCCCAGCATGGCGCGCGCGCTGGCCACGCCCTGCAGTTGCTCCAGCAGGCGCGGCACGTCGTTGGGTGCGTGCTCGCCGTCGAGCAGCAGCCAGTCGAAGCCCGCGCCCGCCACGAGTTCGGCCGCATAGCCGCTGGCCAGGCCGAACCACAGGCCGATCTGCGGTGTGCGCGCCGCCAGGGCCTGCTTGAAGGTGTTCACCGGTGTCTGCACAGCCAGCCTTTCAGACGAAACGGAACGCGATATTGCCCAGCGGGCCATAGTCCGCATGGAAGGTGTCGCCCGCTGCAGCCGCCACGGGACGCGTGAAGGAGCCCCCGAGCACCACCTCGCCCGCGGCCAGCCCCTCGCCATAGGGCGCCAGCTTGTTGGCCAGCCAGGCCACGCCCGTGGCCGGGTGGTTGAGCACGGCCGCCGCCAGGCCCGACTCCTCGATCACCCCGTTCTTGTAGAGCAATGCGCCGCACCAGCGCAGGTCCACGGCATCGGGCCGCACGGGGCGGCCGCCGGTGACGATGCCGGCATTGGCCGCGTTGTCGGAGATGGTGTCGAAGACCTTGCGCATCACGCCCGTGTGGCGGTCGTGCTGCTCGATGCGTGCGTCGATGATCTCGATGGCGGGCACCACGTATTCGGTAGCGGCCAGCACGTCGAAAATGCTCACGGGCGGGCGCCCCGGCTCGCCGCGCAGCGGCTTGTTGAGCACGAAGGCCAGCTCCACCTCCACGCGCGGCAGGATGAAGCGCTGCATGGGGATGTCGCCACCCTCGGCGAAGAACATGTCGTCCAGCAGGGTGCCGAAGTCGGGCTCGGTGATCTGGCTGGCGACCTGCATGGCGCGCGAGGTCAGGCCGATCTTGTGGCCGCGCACGCTGCGGCCTTCGGCGATCTTCATCGCCACCCAGGCGCGCGAGATGGCATAGCCGTCCTGCACCGTCATGCCGGGGTGGCGCTTGGAGAAATGCTCCACCTGCACGCGGGTCTTCTCGGCCTGGTGCAGTTCGCTGGCCAGTTGCTGGATCAGTGCGTCGTCAAGCATCGGTGCGTCCTCAGGATTCTGCGGTGAAGCCAATGGCCTTCACGATGGGCCCCCAGCGCTCGCCATCGGCCTTGAGCAGCGCCGCCAGCTCGGCCGGTGTGGACGAGCGCGCCTCCAGCCCCATGGCGGCCAACCCGGCGACCACATCCTTGTCGGCCAGCGCCGTGCGGATGGCGGCGTTGGCCTTCTGTACCAGCTCGGTCGGCGCCTTGCCCGGCAGGAAGAAGCCGAACCATTCGTTGTAGGCCATGTCCTTGTAGCCCTGCTCGATCAGCGTGCTCACGTTAGGCATGAACTTGTTGCGCGTGGCGCCCGAGGTGGCCAGCACGCGGATCTTGCCGCCCTGCAGGTGCGGCAAGAACTCGCCCACGGGCGCCGAGACGGCCGCGATCTGCCCGCCCAGCAGGTCCAGGATGGCCGGCTGCGAGCCGCGAAAGCCCACGTGGCGCATGTCCACCTTGCCGGCGCGGCTGATCAGCTCGCCCACGAAGTGCGGCACCGAGCCCGGTGCGGGCGAGCCGAAGTTGGCGCCCGTGGGGTTGGCCTTGCACCAATCGAGGAACTCGGGCACGGTCTTGACCGATGCGGGCACCTGCGGGCCCACGGCAAAGCCCATGTCGAACACCACGCCCAGCGAGACCGGGGTCACGTCGGCCACGGGGTCGTAGGGCAGCTTCTTGTAGGTATGGGGGTAGATGCCCAGCATGGACATGGGCGTGGCCAGCAGCGTGGCGCCGTCGGCCGGGGCGGCCTTGAGCGTGGTGATGGCGATCTGCCCGCCCGCGCCGGTCTTGTTCTCCACCACAGCCGACTTGGCGTAGCCGCCCGTGATCTGGGTGGCCACGCGGCGCGCCAGGGTGTCCACCGTGCCGCCGGCGGCAAAGCCGGCCAGGATCTTCACGGTGTCGATGGCCTGGGCCTGGGCCATGAAGGGCAGCGTGCCTGCGGCACCGGCCAGGGCCAGCTGCAGGATGTCGCGGCGGGAAGGGGTGGGCGAGGATGTCGTCATGCGTTGTCTCCGGGTTTTCGTTGTGGGTTATGGCTTCGCGGCCTGCCGGTAGTTGGCCTTCAAATGCTCGGGCACGCGCTCGTCGAAACCGCAGGCCACGCGCCGCACCTCGGGGCTGTCGGTGGGCTGGTGGCCCACGCCCAGGGCCGAGGCGCGCGGCGCGGCGATGGCAACCACCGTGCCGGCCAGGCGGCCCAGGCCGGTGATCTCGCACTCCACCCGATCGCCCGGGTCGACCGAGCGCGAGTGGCAGGGCGTGCCCATGAGGATCACATCGCCCGGCACCAGGGTGATGTGGCGCGCGATGTCGGCCACCACGTAGTGCGGGCCCCAGATGGTCTCGTCGCCGATGTGCGCCTCCTGCACCACCAAGCCATTGCGGTAGGTACGCAGCGTCTGCTCGAACAGGTTCACGCCACGCACGATGCCCGGGCCGATGGGCAGCAGCGTGTCCGCCCCCTTCACGCGCAGCATGCTGCCCTGGTCGGTGTCGCGGTAGTTCTGCAGGCCCATGTCGAGCGCAGGGCAGAAGCCCTCGATGTAGTCCCAGGCCTCGTCGGGCAGCACGTTGCGGCAGGTCTTGCCGATGACCACGGCGTACTCGCCCTCGTAGTTCAGGTACTGGCTGTCGGCGGGCTTGTGGATCTCGCAGCCATGGCCGTTGACCGAGGTCGGCGGCTTGGTGAAGTAGGTCGGCGTCTCGGTGGGCTTGGGCTGGTTGCGCGTCTCGAAGCTGCGCGAGCTGTAGGAGATGTGCACCGCGATGATCTTGCTGGGCGAAACGGGCGGCAGGTGCTGCACGGCCGCCGGGTCGACCACGCGGCCATCGTCCAGGCGCAACAGGCCCTGCTGCGCCCCCTCTTCCACGATGGTGCCCCAGCAGGCGCTGCCGCCCGCCAGCACACGGCGGCGCTCCACGCGCGGGCCGCGCATCACGGCAGGCAGTTCAGTGATCGGGAATTCGAAGTTCATGCCGCCACCTCTGCCGTCGCCTGTTCACCGTCGAACCACATGTGCACATTGCCCGTGCCGCGGGCGTTCTCGTACTCCGACAGGGCCACGCCGCGCGCGCGGCAGTCGGCCCCGCCCATGGCACCCAGCATCTGCAGGTAGTGGGCGCCGAAGGCCTCCCAGGGCATCTTGCGGTACTCGTCCTGCCAGCGCTCCAGCACCATGTCGTGCCGGCCCTGCTCCATGAGCGCGATGGCGCCCTTGTCGCTCACCACGTTCTCGGGGCGCGAGACATTGCTCTCGTGGAAGATGCGCGGGTGATTGGGCTTCCAGTCGATGGGGTTGAACTTGTGGCTGAGCGCGCCCGAGGCCAGCAGCAGCACGCGCAGGTCGCTGCGGCGCACGGCCTCGGCAATCGCCTCGCCCGATTTCAGGAAGTGGCGCCAGTCGCAGTTCTGGCACGAGCTCACGGTGACCACGGGCGTGTCGCTGCGCTCCAGGCGCAGGTGCTTGACCAGGTTGATGGTGGCGTACTGCTTGCCCAGGTCGGGGTGGTTGATGACCCGGTTGTAGCCCTTCTGTTCGCGCGACACGGCTTCGATCTGGAGCGCCAGGTCCGGGTGGCCCCGGTAGTCGTAGGGCACGCCATGCAGGTACCAGGGCATCTCGTCCGAAATGAACATGCCCTGGTAGCGCGGCGCCCCGTCCACCAGGTGGTAGCCGGTGGTGAACCAGTGCGAGTCGAAAATGATGGCCACGTCGGGCCGGGCTTTCTCGATGCGCTCTCGCAGGCGCGCATAGCCGGGGATGAGGTCCGAATCGGCCCCCGCGCCCTGCAGCACGCGGAACTCCTCGCACTGCATCAGGCCGGGGTGGTGCGAGACGATGGCGGCGCCAACGATGCTTCCCATGGTGTATCTCCTTTGAATGTGGTTAGCGGTGGCTGAAGCTGGCACGGAAGGGTTTCTTCGGGACCACGACATCCTTGACGTCGCAGAAGAACTCGAAGCTCCAGTCCCCGCCCTCGCGGCCCACACCGCTGCGCTTGATGCCGCCGAAGGGCGCGGCCAGGTCGCGGATGCCGAAGCTGTTGACCCAGATGAAGCCGGTGCGCACCTGCTGCGCCACGGCGCTGGCGTGCTCCGTGGCGCCGTAGCACACGCCGCCCAGGCCGTAGTCCGTGCCGTTGGCCAGGGCAATGGCCTCCTCGTCGCTGTCGAAGGTCTGCAGCGTGAGCACGGGGCCGAAGACCTCGTTCTGCACGATCTCGCTGTCCTGGCGCACGCCAGTGAGCAGCGTGGGCTGGTAGTACTGCGCGCCGAAAGGGTGGTGTGCGCCGCCCCACAGCAGTGTGGCGCCATCGGCCACGGCGCGCTGCACGAAGCCGTGCACGCGCTCAACCTGGCGCGGGTGGATGATGGGGCCGACCTCGGTGGCCTCGTCGCGCGGATCGCCCACGGTGAGCTTCTCGACATAGCCACGCAGTGCCGCCACGAAGGCATCGTGCACCTTGCGGTGCACCAGGAAGCGCGTGCCCGCCAGGCACACCTGGCCGGCATTGCGGTACATCAGCGCGCCGGTGGCAGCGGCGTTGTCGATGTCGGCGTCCTCCAGCACGATGAAGGCCGACTTGCCGCCGAGCTCCAGGCTGCAGGGCACGAGGTTGGCGCCAGCCGACTGCGCGATCCATTTGGCCGTGGGGACCGAGCCGGTGAACGAGATGCGCGCCAGGCGCGGGTCGCTGACCAGGCGCGCGCCGGTGCTGGCACCCGCGCCCTGCACGATGTTGAACACCCCGGGCGGCAGGCCGGCCGCGTGCGCGCAGTCGGCCAGCAGGCTGCTGGTGAGCGGCGCCCATTCCGGCGGCTTGACGATGACGCAGTTGCCTGCGGCGAGGGCCGGGCCGAGCTTCCAGGTGGCCAGCATCAGCGGTGCGTTCCAGGGCGTGATGATGGCGACCACGCCGGCCGGATCGTGGCGCACGATGTGGGTGGCCTGCTCGGTCTCGATGGGGCGGTCTTGCAGGGTCAGCGCATGCTCGGCGAACCAGGTGATGTTGAGCATGGCGCGCGGCACCACGCCATGCTTCATGCGCGAGAGCAGCACGCCGGCGTCGTTGGATTCGAGCGTGCAGAAGGCCTCGGCGCGCTGGCCGATCTCGGCGGCAAAGCGGTCCAGGTAGGGCTTGCGCTCTGCGGCCGTGAGCGCGCTCCAGGCCGGAAAGGCGCGCGCTGCAGCGCTGACGGCCGCGTCCACATGGGCGGGCGAACCCTCGCTGATGCGACCCAGCAGCGACTGGTCGATGGGCGAGTGCAGGTCAAAGCGCATCTCGGACGCCACGCGCTGGCCGTCGATGTAGTGGTGGGGCGACACGGCAATGCCGGCGACGTTCAGGGTCTCGGTGCTCACGGGGCGTTTCTCCAGGGGAATGGCAGATCAGGGGCGATGGGCCACAGGGGTCTCGGGCAGCAGCTTGGCCGGGTTCATCAGGCCCGCCGGGTCGAGCGCGGCCTTGATGCGCTGCATGAGAAGCAGCTCCAGCGGCGCCTTGTAGCGGGCGGATTCGTCGCGCCGCAAAACGCCCAGGCCGTGCTCGGCGCTGATGGAACCACCCGCGGCGTGCACGGCGTCGTGCACCAGGCGATTGAGCGGTGCCTCCAGCGCGAGAAAGGCGGCACGGCCTGCAGCGTCGGGTGAGGAAATGGCCGGCGAGGCGTTGTAGTGCAGGTTGCCGTCGCCCAGGTGGCCGAAGACCACCTGGCGCAGGCCGGGGAAGGCTGCCGCCACGGCGGCGTCGGTGTGGGCAATGAAATCGGGGATGCGCGAAATCGGCAGCGCGATGTCGTGCTTGATGGTGGGGCCTTCGGCGCCCTGCGCCTCCGAGATGTTCTCGCGCAGCGCCCACAGGGCCTCGAACTGGGCCAGCGTGGCCGACAGCGCGGCATCGGCCACCCAGCCCGCCTCCATCGCAGCTTCGAGCACCCCTTCGATGGCCTGCTGCGCCTGGTCGGTGGCGCCCTCCTCGGCACCGGTCACCGAGACCTCCAGCAGCACATACCAGGGCGACGCCTCCGCCAGCGGGCGGCGCGCGCCAGGCACATGCTGCAGCACCAGCGACAGGCAGGTGTCCGACAGCAGCTCGAAGGCCGTGAGCGACGCGCCCAGGCGCTGCTGGGCCAGTGCCAGCAACTGCAGGGCCTCGCCCGGCGAAGGCACGGCCACCAGCGCGGCCACCTGGGCGGCAGGCAGCGGAAACAGCTTGAGCACCGCGGCCGTGATCACGCCCAGCGTGCCCTCGGAGCCGATGTACAGGTCGCGCAGGTCGTAGCCGGTGTTGTCCTTGCGCAGGGTGCGCAGGCCGTTCCAGACCTCGCCCTCGGGCGTCACCACCTCCAGGCCCAGGCACAGCTCGCGCGCATTGCCATAGCGCAGCACCTGCACGCCGCCCGCGTTGGTGGCCAGGTTGCCGCCGATGGTGCACGAGCCCTCGGCCGCCAGGCTCAGCGGGAACAGGCGCCCCGCCGCGCGGGCCGCATCCTGCACCTGCTGCAGCGTGGCGCCGGCCTCCACCACCAGGGTGTTGTTGAGTGCATCGACCTGGCGCACCCGGTGCATGCGTGTGAGCGACAGCAGCAGCGGCAGGTGCTGGCCCGCCGCCTCGGGCACCGAGCCGCCCGAGAGCCCCGTGTTGCCGCCCTGCGGCACCACAGGCACGCCGTGCGCATGGCACCAGGCCAGCAGTTGCGCCACCTCGGCCGTGTCCGCCGGCTGGGCGACCGCCAGGGCCGGGCCGGTCCATTTGCCGCGCCAGTCCGTGAGGAAGGGGGCCATGTCCGCGGGCTCGCTCCACAGGCGGCCGGCGTAGGCGGCGCGCAGGGAGTCCAGGGGGCTGGCGGCGTGGGTATCGGCGGTCATCGGCTGGCTGCTTGTCTCGTTGCTGGCGCGTTTGCGCTTGCCGCAAAGTATCTGCAGCCACCCTGCTCCCCACAATCAATGCTTTCTTATGGATTGTGAAGGTGGTCTAATGAATGACCATGTCCCTGCCCCATTTCACGCTGCGCCAGCTCGAAGCCTTTGTCACCGTGGCCGAGATGCGCAGCTTCACCGCCACGGCGGACCGGCTGGCGCTCACACCCTCGGCCGTGAGCCAGCTCGTGGGCGAGTTGGAGGAGGTGCTCGACTTCAAGCTCTTCGAGCGCAGCACACGCCGGGTGGCCATCACCAGCGCGGGGCGGGAGTTCCTGGCCTCGGCCGAATCGGTGCTCAAGCACCTGCGCATGGCGCAGTCGGCCGCCAGCGATGTGCGCAACCGCGCGGCGGGGGTGGTGCGCATCGCCGCCCCGCTGGTCGTGGCCAGCGTGATCCTGCCGCGCGCAATCAAGGCCTACGTGGCGGACCGGCCCAAGGTGCGCATCCACATCCGTGACGTGCCGGTGGAAAAGCTCGTGGACGCGGTCGCCAGCGGTGATGCCGACCTGGCCCTGGGCCCGGACCGCGCCTGCGGCGAGGACGTGGCGCGCACCCAGCTGTTCCAGAGCCCCTGGGTGCTGTGGTGCGCCCCCACCCACCCGCTGGCGCGCCAGCGCAGCGTGACCTGGGAGCAGTTGCACGCCCACCCCCTGGTGGCTGCGGGCCGCGACCACGAGCGCAGCGTGGCGCAAATGCACACCGGCCTGCCCAGCGAGCAGCGCGTGACGCCCGTGGAAATCGTGGACAACATCTCCACCGCGCTGGGCCTGGCCGCGGCCGATGTCGCTGCCACGCTGGCGCCCGACTACGTGGGTGCGCTGGCCAAGCCGCTGGGCCTGGTGCGCCGGCGCATCCTCGCTCCCGAGGCCATGCGCTACGTATGCCTGTACAGCCCCACGCAGCGCGCCACCTCCCCGGCAGCCGAAGGCTTTGCCGAGCACCTGGTCAAGGTGCTGCCGCAGCGCCGCTGAAACGAGGAAGCAACAGGCAGGCCTCGGCATTCGATGCCGAAAAGCACCGGTCCGCCGCCTCGCGCCAGGGCAGCCACTGGTACGCCACATGCTCGCGCGGGCTCAGCACCACGGGCGTGCCCACAGGCACGCACAGGCCGAAAATACGCTCGTGGTTGAACACCACGCCCGGGGCGTAGCGGTGGCGCCACTGGGGCCAGATGTCGTAGACGTTCTCCAGGTACCAGTCGGCCAGCACGCAGCCCGGTGCCTGCACGTCGATGCCTGTCTCCTCCCACACTTCACGCGCGGCCGTGGCCTCCCAGGCCTCATCCTCACGGTCCTTGCTGCCAGTGACGGACTGCCAGTGCTCCCCTCCGTCGGCGCGGCGGATGAGCAGCACCTCGCGCGCGGGCGTGTGTACCACGACCAGCACGGACTGCGGTATCTTGAAGGGGCGCGCCGTGGCCTGGCTGCTCATGCGGCAGCCAGCAGTGCACCAACGTCCTGCGCGGGCCCGTCGGCCAGCGCCCCCAGAGCGCACTGCTGCAGCCACTGTGGCGAGATGCGGCACAGCAGGCCGCGCCCAGGCTGGTCGCCCGCGGTGGCGACCGGAACCACGGCATCGATCAGCGCGGTGCCTGCCGACCCGGCTGCCATGCCCACCGGACGCAGTTCCCGCCGGTCGAGGTCGAGCATGGCGCCCAGTGCATCGACACGCAGGATGAAGTCCCGCCCACTGTTGTGGCCCTGGCTGCCATTTTCCAGCGGCACGCGCACCAGCACCATCTGGCGCTGGAGGTCGGCGGCGCGCGACACGGGCGCACTGCCCGGCGCGGTCGACACCACGCTGCGCAGGTCCACCACGGAGTAGACGCGCTCACCGATCTGCGCCATGCCCAGAAAGGGCGGGCGCGATCCCCCACCGTGCAATACCGTCACATCGGGCCCGGCGGCGACCACCTGGGCCGCTTCCACACCCAGCCAGTGCGTGCCGACCAGGAAGGTGGCCATCTGCAAGCGGTGCTGGGCCCCCACGCGGGCGGCGCCCAGGTGCGCATCGGACTGCGGCGCGGCAGGCACCGGCGCGCGGCGCTCGCACAGGTGGCGCAGCACCAGGCAGCCGAGGCCGTGGTCATAGCCATCGCTGCTGCGGAACTCACGGTAGCCTTGGCCGCGCGACTGGCCCACGCCGTACAGCTGGCCGTCCAGCGCCACCGAGCGCCCGCCCTGCCGGCTGGTGGCAATGGCCTGTGGCGGCTGCAGGCTGGCGGGGTCACCGCTGGTGCGCACGATGCGGTCCTGGCCATCGACGAAGGCCAGCACGTCGCGCGTGCCCGTGCCCACGGCGCAATCGTCGAGGATGGATTGGAGCTGGCTGGCAGCGTCCCAGACGATGGCGATGCCGCCCAGCACCGGACCAGTGGCCCGGCCCATGCCATCGCCCACATCGGCCCGCACCGCGGCGGCATACACGAAGGTCGGCCCCTGGTCGTAGAAGCGGCTGGCCTGGTAGGGACTCACGGTGTAGGCCTGGCTGCCCCGCAGGCGCAGGCAGCGCTGCACCCAGTCCTCGTCGAGCCGGGTCCCGACGTGGTGTGCCAGGCCCGGCCGGGACACTGCCATCACCCGGCCATCGACGCCAAACAGCACCAGGCAGGCGTAGACGGTATACAGGCCGTTGATCTCCTCCAGCACCGAGGTGGCCTGGCTGCAGCCTGCCGTGCCCGCAGCGAGGGTGCGGGCGAACTGCGGGGCGAGCGCCCACCACCGGCAGTCATTGGCCCGCTCATAGAGGTTGCGGTCCAGGATCTGCATGGCCAGCGCAGCCCGGCCCTGGGCATCGCGCAGCAGCGAGCGCAGCACCACGCCATACAGATCCTGCAGCGCACCCGAGAAGGCCTGCGCGGTCTTGCGCGCCGTGGCGCCGATCTCGGACAGCAGGGTCTTGGCGAACAGCAGCTCGCGCGGGGCGGCCGCATCCCGGCCGTCCGCACCCGCGTCGCCGATCTGGTTGAGTTCCAGCAACCCGTTCCAGACCGACCGCTCCAGCGCCGCCAGGATGGCGGCCGAGCGCTGCGGGATCTCGCGCAGGTCCTGCGAAAGCAGCTCCGCCTGGCCCGACAGCTCGCCGGCCAGGGGGCTGCGCTCGTCGTGCGCGGTCTCGTCGAAAGCCAGGTCCAGCGGCAGCAGGGCCACTCCGCGCCAACCCGGGCCCTGGTAGCCCTGGAAACCCTGGGTGCCGCGCACGGCCATCAGGTAGCGGCGGCTGGCATGGCGCACGCAGTGGATGCCCGCGCTGCCGGCCTGGGGCAGCACCCAGCCGGTGGGCAGCTGCAGCGCATCGCCCGAGACCAGCACACGCCCATGGGCATCGACCAGGGCCAGCACCGCATCGCTGCCCTGCAGGCCCCCGCCCTGGGCGTCGCCCTGCTGCACCGAGTCGAAGATGGCCGGCATCTCGTCGGCCAGCTTGAACTCCAGGCACAGCACGCCGACGATGCGCCCACCGGCATGCACGCGCCGCGCGTAGAGCAGCGTCTCGGCCTCGGTGCCGCAAAAGCCATGCACGGCATGGTGCTCGGCATAGGCGGCATCGCTTTGCAGCACCGAGCGCAGGAAGGCGCCATCGGCATCGAGCCGGTCGAGCCCGCCCACGGGAGCTACCGGGCGCAGGCCGGCACACAGCTGCAGATCGGTATCGAAGAGAAAGATGTTGCGGTACACGGAGTACTTGCTGGCGTACTCGGCCAGGCGCGCCTCGACCAGGGGGCGCAGGGCCGGGTCCGGGTCCGCGAGGTACTCGGCCACACCCACATCCGTGGCGAAGAAGCCGATGTCGGCGGTGCGCTCGAACAGGTTGCGCACCAGCACATCGATGCAGACCTGGGCGCGGGCCGCCAGATCGGCGCTGCGGTTCTTCAGGGCCTCGTTCACCAGGCCCTGCATCAGATCGCCCGAGAGCGCCGCAAAGTCCCTGCGCGCCTGGGCCAGGTCACCGCCCGACGAGGCCTTGGAGGACAGCAGGGACAGCGAGGACAGCAGCGACAGCTGGTCCCACGCGCTTTCGACCAGGCGCAGTTCCTGGCGCTGGTGCTGCGCCGCGGGCATGTAGCGCAGCCATTGCTCCGCAGAGTTTGGAAGGGAAGACACGGGTGATCGTCCTTTGCGCGGGGGTCCCGGCGAGGACCGAGCACGCATTGTGCGGCCTGGCGGGCGATCGACCAACAGGCATATTGCACGCCCGGCCCGCACGGGGTGCGTGTCCCCGCGCGGCGGCGCGAAGGCCTGCTCAGGGCTTGCTGCGGGTGGCCACGGGGGGCGGCAGCTCCTTGGCCTGCAGCATCTGCACCTGGGTCACGAGCTTGTTGTGCGCGTCGAGGAAGGCAGCGGCGATCACCTTGCCCTCGTTGGTATTGCTCCAGCCGGCACCGCCCGCGCCGCCCATGCGGCCCCAGAGCAGGCCGGCCGCCCCCAGGTCGGTGCTGCGCGCAGCACCCGTGGCGGCCGCCACCTGCTCGGTGGTCTCGTTGTCGGTGAGCAGCAAGGCGGTCTGAGCCTCCTTGAACTTCACCTGCTCTACCAGCCCCACCAGGCCGGCGATGTCACGCAGCACCGGAATCATGGCGATGATGCCGGCGATGCTGCGGCCTGCGTCCTGCTCGCTGAAAGTCAGGCTGGGTGTGAGCGTGTACTGCGCCTCGTAGCCCTTGCCCTTGGCCACTGTGGAGTTCTTGCGCAGGATGCCGGCGTCCTTGAGCTCCTGCTCCTGCACCGTGCCGCGCAGGCCGGCCGCACGGTCGACGATGCGAAAGCAGCCGCTCTGCTGGGCGATAAGCCGGATCAGCGGCACGGGCGAAGCCGGCAACTGGTAGCTGCTGGACATGGTGTAGCCGTTCGGGTTCTCGGCCAGCGCCAGCGTGGCCACGGGCTGGCTGCACTGGGTCAGTTCCTTGGCGGCATCCTTGGCCCCGGCCGGGCCGGCCGAGCCGGTGACCACCGAGCCGCCCTGGCCCAGCTCGGTCTTCTTTTCACCGCAGCCTGCGAGCAGCAGGGCCGCGGCCGCTGCCAGCACGAAGGGAACGCTCACGGAAGGACGCATGGAATACCTCGGATCGACTCGAAAAGGAAACACAGGGGGCCCCTCCAAGAAAAAAGCGGCACCGGCCCGAGGCCGCTGCCGCTTTCATCAGGGGTGCCCGGTCATGGGGATGACAGGCTTGCCCGCTCAGGCCCCAGCCGTCGTCTTCACGGCATCCGGGTTGCGCAGGCGGATGTGCAGCTCGCGCAACTGCTTTTCGTCCACGGGCGACGGGGCCTGGGTCAGCAGGCACTGGGCGCGCTGGGTCTTGGGGAAGGCGATCACGTCACGGATCGACTCGGCGCCGGTCATCAGCGTCACGATGCGGTCCAGGCCGAAGGCCAGGCCGCCGTGCGGGGGCGCACCGTACTGCAGCGCGTCCAGCAGGAAACCGAACTTCTCCTTGGCTTCCTCGGGCGAGATCTTGAGCGCGTCGAACACCTTCTGCTGCACGTCGGCACGGTGGATACGGACCGAACCGCCACCCATTTCCCAGCCGTTGAGCACCATGTCGTAGCCCTTGGAGATGCACTTCTCGGGCGCGGTGACCATCCAGTCCTCGTGGCCGTCCTTGGGGCTGGTGAAGGGGTGGTGCACCGAGTTCCAGCGCTGGTTGTCCTCGTCGTACTCGAACATCGGGAAGTCCACCACCCACAGCGGGGCCCAGCGGTCCTCGAACAGGCCGTTCTTCTTGCCGAATTCGCTGTGGCCGATCTTGATGCGCAGCGCGCCGATGGCGTCGTTGACGATCTTTTCCTTGTCGGCACCGAAGAAGATCAGGTCACCGTCCTGGGCGCCCGTGCGCTGGAGGGTCTCGTTGAGCGCCGCGTCATGGATGTTCTTGATGATCGGGCTTTGCAGGCCTTCACGGCCCTTGGACAGGTCGTTGACCTTGACCCAGGCCAGGCCCTTGGCACCGTAGATCTTGACGAACTCGGTGTAGGCGTCGATCTCGCCGCGCGACAGGCCGGCGCCTTCCTTGGCACCGCCGGGCACGCGCAGGGCGACCACACGGCCGTTCTTCATGTTGGCGGCGCCCGAGAAGACCTTGAACTCCACGTCCTTCATCACGTCGGTCAGCTCGGTGAACTCGAGCTTCACGCGCAGGTCAGGCTTGTCCGAACCAAAGCGGAAGGCCGCGTCCTGGTAGGTCATGACCGGGAACTCGCCCAGGTCCACGCCCAGCGTGTTCTGGAACACCGTCTTGATCATGCCCTGGAACATGTCGCGGATGTCCTGCTCTTCCATGAACGATGTTTCGATATCGATCTGGGTGAACTCGGGTTGGCGGTCGGCACGCAGGTCTTCGTCGCGGAAGCACTTGGTGATCTGGTAGTAGCGGTCGAAGCCGGCCACCATCAGGAGCTGCTTGAACAGCTGGGGCGACTGGGGCAGCGCGAAGAACTGGCCATCGTGCACGCGGCTGGGCACCAGGTAGTCGCGCGCGCCTTCGGGCGTGCTCTTGGTGAGCATGGGGGTCTCGATGTCCACGAAGCCGTTGGCGTCGAGGAACTTGCGCACTTCCATGGCCACCTTGTAGCGCAGCATCAGGTTGTTCTGCATGTAGGGGCGGCGCAGGTCCAGCACGCGGTGCGTGAGGCGCGTGGTTTCGCTCAGGTTCTCTTCATCGATCTGGAACGGAGGCGTGACCGAGGGGTTGAGCACGTTGAGTTCATGGCACAGCACTTCGATCTGGCCGCTCTTGAGCTTGTCGTTGGTGGTGCCGCTGGGACGCGCACGCACCACGCCCTTGACCTGTACGCAGTATTCGTTGCGCACTTCTTCAGCGGTCTTGAACATCTCGGCGCGGTCGGGGTCGCACACCACCTGCACATAGCCTTCGCGGTCGCGCAGGTCGATGAAGATCACACCACCGTGGTCGCGGCGGCGGTTCACCCAGCCCGAGAGGGTGACGGTTTGGCCCAGAAGGGCTTCGGTCACAAGACCGCAGTAGTGGGAACGCATGGCCATGGCAGAACTTCCGGCGCCCCTCGGGCGCATTGACAAAAAGGGTTACTTACTTGGGCGGCAACTGGGTGGGGTCGACCGGAGCGACCACACCCATGGAAACAATGTACTTGAGCGCGGAATCCACGCTCATGTCGAGCTCGACGCAGTCGCTCTTGCGCAGCATCACGAAGTAGCCGCCCGTCGGGTTGGGGGTCGTGGGCACATACACGCTCACGAATTCATCGCGCAGGTAGGCCGCCACCTCACCGCCGGGCGCGCCGGTGACGAAGGCCACCGTCCAGACGCCTTCGCGTGGCCACTGCACCAGCACGGCCTTGCGAAAGGCGTTGCCGTTCTCGGAGAACAGGGTGTCGGAAACCTGCTTGACGCTGGAATAGATCGAGCGCACCACCGGAATGCGGTGCACCAGGGCATCGCCCCACTGCACCAGCTTGCGGCCGGCGAAGTTGCTGGCAATGGCACCCACCACGAGCAGGATGGCCAGCGTGAGCACCACGCCGAAGCCGGGCACGTGCACGCCCAGCACCCGGTCGGGCTGCCAGGCCTCGGGCAGGATCTGCAGGGTCTGGTCCAGTGTGCTGACGATCCAGTGCAGCACCCACGCGGTGATGACACCGGGCACGATGACCAGCAGACCGGTGAACAACCATTTGCGCAGCGAGGGCATCAGCAAGCTCAGTCCTTGGAGGTGGAGCCGGCACCGGCGCTTGGCGCACTGGTGCTGGAGGCGGTGTCTTTCTTGGCGGGTTCCGCGCTGGCCGCTGGGGCTGCGGCCGGGGCATCGCCGCCCTTGGCGTCGGTGGCTGGAGCGGACGTACCGCCACCGCTACCGCCCCGGAAATCCGTGACGTACCAGCCCGAACCCTTGAGCTGGAAGCCCGCAGCCGTCACCTGCTTGGAAAATGCCTCGGCGCCGCACGCCGGGCACACGGTCAGCGGTGCGTCGGAGATTTTTTGCAGCACGTCCTTGGCATGGCCGCAGGAGCTGCATTTGTAGGCGTAGATAGGCATGTCGAGCGCGTCGTTGAAGGCAAAAGTGCAAAACCCTCAATTATAGGCGTGCGGCCCCCCGGGGGCCACGGTGGGTGGTTTCACCGCACGCAGGGTGCCTCGACCCGTTACTCGACGCCCACCATGCGGTGGTGGCCGGCATGGCTGTTGCGCAGCATCTGGGGCAGGAGCGAGCCCGCCACCATGCCCACGACGGCGGCCAAAAGGCCGGCGAGTTGCGCCGGGAACACTTCGCCCCAGGAGGTATTGAGCAACAGCAGCCAGGTGCCCAGGCCGAGCACGATGGCGAAGACAGCGCCCTGCGTGGTGGCACGCTTCCAGTACAGGCCCGCCACCAGCGGCACGAAGGCGCCCACCAGCGGTACCTGGTAGGCACCCGAGACCAGTTCATAGATGGAGGTGCCCTGCATGCGGATCGCATAGGCCAGCACGCAGCCACTGAAGACCAGGGTAGTGATGCGCATGGTGCGCAGGTGCTCCTTGTCCGTCATCGTGGGGCGGAACTGGCGCCAGATGTTCTCGGTGAAGGTGACGCTGGGCGCCAGCAGGGTGGCCGAGGCCGTGGACTTGAGCGCCGAGAGCAGTGCGCCGAAGAACAGCACCTGCATGATGAAGGGCATCTTGGCCATCACCAGCGTGGGCAGCACTTTCTGCGGGTCTTCCTTGAGCAGGGTGGCGGTTTCGCCGGGCATGATGATCAGCGCGCTGGCCACGAGGAACATGGGCACGAAGGCGAACAGGATGTAGCAGATGCCGCCGATCACCGGGCCGCGCGTGGCGGCCTGGATGCTGTTGGCCGACATGACGCGCTGGAACACATCCTGCTGCGGGATGGAGCCGAACATCATGGTCAGGCCCGCGGCGATGAAGAACACCACGTCGTGGAACTTGGGCTCGGGCAGGAAGCGGAACAGCTCGCGGTTGGAGGCGAACTCGATGACCTTGTCGGCGCCGCCGGCCATGTTGCCGGCGAACACGGCGATGATGGCCAGGCCCACGACCAGGATGATCATCTGGATGAAGTCGGTCACCGCCACCGACCACATGCCGCCGAACAGCGTGTAGGCCAGGATGGACACCACGCCGATGGTCATGCCCACGGGTATGCTGATGGCGCCGCCCGAGAGCAGATTGAACACCAGGCCCAGCGCCGTGACCTGCGCCGACACCCAGCCCAGGTAGCTGAGCATGATGATCAGCGAGCAGACGATCTCGACCAGGCGGCCGTAGCGCTCACGGTAGTAGTCGCTGATGGTGAGCAGCGTCATGCGGTAGAGCTTGGCCGCGAAGAACAGGCCCACCAGGATCAGGCAGAAGCCCGCGCCGAAGGGGTCTTCCACCACGCTGCCCAAGCCGCCCTCGATGAACTTGGCCGGGATGCCCAGCACCGTCTCGGAGCCGAACCAGGTGGCGAAGGTGGTGGTGATGATCATGTACAGCGGCAGATGCCGCCCGGCGATGGCGAAGTCCGCCGCGTTCTTCACGCGCCGGGCTGCCACGAGGCCGATGGCAATGGTGATCAACAGATAGACAATGACCAGGGTCAACAGCACGGCATGCTCCTCGATGTCGCGAAGGGGTGGAAAGGTGAACGAAGCCTAGAAGATCCGCAAGCGCGCAAACACTTGCAACTGCTGTACCAGCAGCAGCGCCACCCAGCCCAGCACAAAGCCGGCCCCGGTGTAGATGACGGCGTTGAGCAGGCGGTTGGTGCGTTTTTGCTCGGCCAGCAGTTCCAGCAGTTCGCGCTGGTGGTCCTGGGGCCGGTTGCGCAGGTAGTCGTGCAGCAGGCGTGGCAGCTCGGGCAGCATCTTGGCGAAATGCGGGCTCTCGGCCTGGATTTCGCGCAGCAGGCGCTGCGGCCCCATCTGCTCGAGCATCCATTTCTCCAGAAAGGGCTTGGCCGTGCTCCACAGGTCGAGCTCGGGGTCGAGCTGGCGGCCCAGGCCCTCGATGTTGAGCAGCGTCTTTTGCAGCAGCACCAGCTGGGGCTGGATCTCCACGTGGAAGCGACGCGAGGTCTGGAACAGGCGCATCAGCACCATGCCCAGCGAAATCTCCTTGAGCGGCCGGTCGAAATACGGCTCGCAGACGGTGCGGATCGCCGATTCGAGGTCGTTGGCGCGCGTATCGGGCGGCACCCAGCCGCTTTCGATGTGCAGCTCGGCCACACGCTTGTAGTCACGGCGGAAGAAGGCCGTGAAGTTCTGCGCCAGGTACTCCTTGTCGAACTCGGTGAGCGTGCCCACGATGCCGAAATCGAGCGAGATGTAGCGCCCGAAGGTCGCCGCATCCAGGCTCACCTGGATGTTGCCCGGGTGCATGTCGGCGTGGAAGAAGCCGTCGCGGAACACCTGGGTGAAGAAGATGGTGACGCCGTCGCGCGCCAGCTTGGGGATGTCCACCCCGGCATCGCGCAGCCGCTCGATCTGGTTGATGGGCACGCCGTTCATGCGCTGCATCACCATCACCTCGGCGTGGCAGAAGTCCCAGAAGATCTCGGGAATCAGCACCAGGTCCAGGCCGGCCATGTTGCGGCGCAGCTGCGCGGCGTTGGCCGCCTCGCGCACCAGGTCCAGCTCGTCGTGCAGGTAGTTGTCGAACTCGGCGACCACCTCGCGGGGCTTGAGGCGCTTGCCATCGGCCGAGAGGTTCTCGACCCAGCCGGCCATCATGCGCATCAGTGCCAGGTCCTTCTCGATCACCGGCAGCATGCCCGGGCGCAGCACCTTCACGGCAACCTCGCGCTCGATGCCCTGGCGGTCGCGCAGGGTCGCAAAATGCACTTGGGCAATCGAGGCGCTGGCCACCGGTGTGCGGTCGAAATGCGTGAACACCTGGTCCACCGGGCGGCGGAAGGCGCGCTCGATGGTGGCGATGGCGATGTCCGGGTGGAACGGCGGCACCCGGTCCTGCAGCAGGGCCAGCTCATCGGCGATGTCCGCCGGCAGCAGGTCGCGCCGGGTGGACAGCACCTGGCCGAACTTCACGAAGATGGGCCCCAGGCGCTCCAGTGCCTCGCGCAGGCGCTGGCCGCGCGGCGCATCGAGGTTGCGGCCGATGGAGACGATGCGCGAGACCAGGCGCAGCCACGGCTTCTGGAAGCTGTCGAGCACCAGCCCGTCCAGCCCGTAGCGGAACACCACCCAGAGGATGGATGCACCCCGGACGAATTGCTTCATGGACCGGTCCGGTCTGCGCTGGTGCTGCTGGGGTTGCCCGGCGCAGGGACCGGTGCCGAGGTGCTGCCGCCGGCGGCCGGCGGAACGCGCGAGCCCACGAACTGGCGCAGCGCCTGCGCGGCCTTGCGGGCCACTTCGCTGATGGTGTGCGCCGGCGCATCCCCCACCACGCGCGAAAGGTCTTCTTCCAGGTCCCAGCGCACGTTGTCCACCAGCCAGTTGATTTCGGCCGCCAGCTGCACATCGCCCTCGATGCGGATGGCGGGCTTGTCGCCGCGCAAGGCGGCCTGAGCCAGCGCCAGGGGCGAGGTGTCGGTCACTTCGAGCAGCAGGTCGGGCACGGCGCCTTCAGGCGCCAGGTTCAGCAGCCCGGCCGGCGTGATCACCAGCGCCATGGAGAACATGCGCCACTGCACGCGCGCCACACGCCCGCGCTGGCGCACCAGGCGGTCCATGGCTTCCCGCTCCTGCATGAGCACATGGTTCAGGAACAGCACCAGCCGCTGCTGCACCTCGTGCACGAGCCATTGCGGCGGCTGCGGGCCGGCAGCCAGGCGCTCAAAGAGGCCATCCAGGAACGAAAAAGGGGACTGTGTTGCCATAGTCCCCGATTATTCCCTGAACTTGGCCCAAAACAGGGGTTTTGGGCCGATCCGAGTTGATTTACAAAGCCGCTGCGCTCACTGCAGGGCCTGCACACCGGCCACGAGCCAGCCGCTGGCACCGCTCTTGGCCTTGGTCATGTTCCATACTTCGCGGAAGGGGCTCGGGCCGGCCGAGAGCTCTTCGCGGATCATGCCCGAGAACTCCACGCTGGCCATGTAGCCGTCGTCCAGCTCTTCAATGCCCAGCAGTTGCGCCTCGATCATCACCACGTCGGTGTGGTTGGGCTCGGCGCCGCGGTGCGTCTCGCGCTCGGCCAGCTGCGAACGGATTTCCTCAAGCATGCCGTCGGTCATCATGGAACGCAGGGTGGAGATGTCCGAGCGGTCCCACGCAGCCTGCAGGGTCACGAAATTGCGCTTGGCAGCCGCCAGGAAACCGGGCGTATCAAAGCCCTCGGGCACACCCCAGTTCTGCGAACCGGACAAGGCGGCGCCGGCGGCGGCACCGGTCAGGCCGGAACCGATCACCACGCCCGAACCGGCAGCTCCGGCCGCAGCCGGCTGCGCACGCGCGGCATCGAAAGCCATGCTGTTGCGCTCCCAGGGGCGAGCCGAGGCGTCGTTGCCGACATTGTTGGGGCTGTACTGCGGAGGCACCTGGGCCGCCGCCGGGGTGGCTGCGCCCGCGCCCTGGAAGGCGAAGGGTGCGCCGCCTGCAGACACGCCGCCCTGGTTGCCGCCGCCATTGCGCATGCGCATGACCATCTTGAAGATGGCAAACGCCGCCACGGCGAGCAGCAGGATCATGAGGATGTTGCCGAAACCTGCACCCAGGCCCAGCGAGCTGGCCAGCCAGGCCAGGCCCAGGCCCGCGGCCAGGCCACCGAGCATGGCGCCCCAGGGCTTCTTCGGGGCAGCGGCAGCGGCCGGTGGCGTCGCTGGCGTGGCGGGCTTGTTGGCCGCGTTGTTGGCGTTCTGGGCAGGGCCGGCGGGCGCCGCGGATTCGCGCTGCGTCACGTTGCTGGACTGCTTGCCCACGGAGTTGCCGCCACCCAGGCGGCGGGCGTCGGCATCTGCATGCGCGAACGCCAGCATTGCCACCAGAACCACAGACCACAGTTTCATCATGTCATCTCCATCTTGTATACGGCCGAACTTTGCCGTTCAGCACTTGATTCCAACATGCAAGGCCACTATGCCGCCAGTCATGTTGTGATAGTCCACATGCCCAAAGCCAGTTTGCTGCATGAGGCTTTTGAGCTCTTCCTGCCCTGGGTGCATGCGGATGGACTCGGCCAGGTAGCGGTAGCTCGCGTCATCGCCGGCCACCAGCTTGCCCAGTTGCGGCAGCACCTTGAAGGAATACCAGTCATAGACCTTGGTCAGCGGCTTGGCGACCTTGGAGAACTCGAGCACCAAGAGCTTGCCGCCCGGCTTGAGCACACGGCACATCTCGCGCAGCGCAACATCCTTGTGCGTCATGTTGCGCAAACCAAACGCCACGCTCACCACGTCGAAGTGCGCATCGGGGAACGGCAGCTTCTCGGCATCGCAGACCAGGGTGGGCAGCACCACGCCCGCGTCGATCAGGCGGTCGCGCCCGGTACGCAGCATGGCTTCGTTGATGTCGGTGTGCACCACGCGGCCGGTGGCGCCGACCTTCTTCGAGAAAGCCAACGCCAGGTCGCCCGTGCCGCCCGCGATGTCCAGCACCTGGCTGCCCTCGCGCAGGTTGGCCACCATCACGGTGTAAGCCTTCCAGGCGCGGTGCAGGCCCGCCGACATGAGGTCGTTCATGACGTCGTACTTGGACGCCACCGAATCGAACACGCCGCGCACATGGCGCGCCTTGTCCTGTTCGTCGACCGACTGGAAACCGAAGTGGGTGCTGCTCATGGGATTCATGCTAGGCGCGTGCGCGCCAGAGGTACAGCGACAACCCCGCACTGAAACGGGGCATCTGCCGCAGGGGTGGAGAAAGTCGGGGCATCAAAAGACAGGCGAAACCTGTCCGTGCATACCCTGTTTGCTATTGTAAGGAGAGCACCAAAGGCCGGTGCGCCGGGCGCCACGATGGTGCGCGCGGGCCACAGTGCGGGCTCGACCGGGCTCAGTGGCTGCCGCAGGCGTGGCCACCGCCCCCGCCCTTCGGGGCCATGGGCGCATCGCGGCCCACTCCGGCGGCGGCAAGCCGGCTCTCGTACTGCGCCCACAGCGCGGCCTGCTGCTGGCCCAGCTCGTACAGGTAATCCCAGGTGAAGATGCCCGTGTCGTGCCCGTCCGAGAACGTGGGCTTGACGGCATAGTTGCCGATGGGCTCCAGACTGTCGAGCGTTACCTCGCGCTTGCCGGTCTGCAGCACCTCCTGGCCCGGGCCATGGCCCTGCACCTCGGCCGAGGGCGAGTAGACGCGCATCAGCTCGAACGGGATGCGGAAGGCCGCGCCGTCCGAGAACACCACTTCGAGCACCCGCGACTTGCCGTGCACCGTGAGTGCCTGCGGCGTGGGCGAGCCCGCTTTCAAACCTGCCATGGATATCACCTCGAAAAACGGCCTGGCGACGATTGCCAGGCCGGCCCACATTGTCCCACCCGGGGTCTGCCTCAGTGGCCAAGCCCCTGCAGCGCGGCCACCATCGCCGCCTCGGCGGCCGGCAGGCGCGCGCGCAAAGCGGCCTCCTCGGCAAGCGGACTGGGCCGCTGGGCAGCGGCCCACACGGGCGCCGGGAAATGGCTGTCCCAGGCGAAGCGTGCAATCACGTGCCAGTGCAGGTGCGGCACCATGTTGCCCAGCGCCGCCAGGTTGACCTTGGTGGGCGCCAGATGGTCGCGCAGCGCCCGCTCGACGGCCGTGACGGCCTCCATGCAGTGCACGCGCTCGGCCGCCGACAGGTCCGAGAACTCGGCCGCATGGGCTGCCCACACCACGCGGTAGAAGGCCGGAAAGCCGGCCTCATCGGCGCGGATGACGCGCAGGCGCTCACCGCGCCAGACCAGCGTGCCGCCATCGGCGGCGCACAGGGGGCAGGCGATGCGTTCGCTCATACCAGCACCCGCTCGATGCCACCCGCGTTGGCGCGCTCCACGTACTCGGGCATCCAGTTCTCGCCCAGGATCTCGCGCGCCATCTCCACCACGATGTAGTCGGCTTCGAGCAGACCGTTGTTCAGGTCGTCCTGGTAGCGGTTCAGGCCTTGCAGGCAGCTCGGGCAGCTGGTGAGGATCTTCACGTTGTCCTGCGCCCCCACGGCGCCGCTGGCGCGCAGCGCGGCCTCGCCCTTCTTGATCTCCTCTTCCTTGCGGAAGCGGATCTGGGTGGAGACGTCCGGGCGCGTCACGCCCAGGGTGCCCGACTCGCCGCAGCAGCGCTCGCTCTTGAGCACCTGCTCGCCCACCAGGGCCTTCACGGTCTTGAGGCCGTCCTGCTGCTTCATGGGGCTGTGGCAGGGCTCGTGGTACAGGTAGGCACCCTTGCCCTGCAGGGCGATGCCCTTTTCGAGCAGGTATTCGTGGATGTCGATGATGCGGCTGCCCGGGAAGATCTTGTCGAACTCGTAGCCCTGCAGCTGGTCGTAGCAGGTGCCGCAGCTCACCACCACGGTCTTGATGTCCAGGTAGTTGAGCGTGTTGGCCACGCGGTGGAAGAGCACCCGGTTGTCGGTGATCATCTTCTCGGCCTTGTCGAACTGGCCGCTGCCGCGTTGCGGGTAGCCGCAGCACAGGTAGCCCGGCGGCAGCACGGTCTGCACGCCCGCATGCCAGAGCATGGCCTGCGTGGCCAGGCCCACCTGGCTGAACAGGCGCTCCGAGCCGCAACCGGGGAAGTAGAACACCGCCTCGGCCTCGGCCGTGGTGGCCTTGGGGTTGCGGATGATGGGGACGTAGTCCTTGTCCTCGATGTCCAGCAGCGCGCGCGCGGTGCGCTTGGGCAGGCCGCCGGGCAGCTTCTTGTTGATGAAGTGGATCACCTGCTCCTTGACCGGTGCGGTGCCCACCGTGGCCGGCGGCTTGGCGGTCTGCTTGCGGCCGACCTTGCGCAGCAGGTCCACGGCCATGCGCTGGGCCTTGAAGCCCACGTCCACCATGGCACTGCGCATGAACTTGATGGTCTCGGGGTTGGTGGCGTTGAGCATGGTCATCGCCAGCGCATTGCCGGGGCGGAAGGTCTTCTTGCCCATCTTGCGCAGCAGGTTGCGCATGTTCATGGTGACGTCGCCGAAGTCGATCTTCACCGGGCAGGGGCTGGCGCACTTGTGGCAGACCGTGCAGTGGTCGGCCACGTCCTCGAACTCCTGCCAGTGCTTGATGCTCACGCCGCGGCGGGTCTGCTCCTCGTAGAGGAAGGCCTCCACCAGCAGCGAGGTGGCCAGGATCTTGTTGCGCGGGCTGTACAGCAGGTTGGCGCGCGGCACGTGCGTCGCGCACACGGGCTTGCACTTGCCGCAGCGCAGGCAGTCCTTGACCGAATCGGCAATGGCGCCGATGTCGCTTTGCTGCATGATCAACGACTCGTGCCCCATGAGGCCGAAGCTCGGCGTGTAGGCATTGGTCAGGTCGGCATGCAGCAGCGCCGGGTCGCGCGCCTGGCCACCCGGGGTGGCGTCCATGGCCAGCACCGGCGCGGCATCGCGCAGCAGCTTGCCCTTGTTGAAGCGGCCTTCGGGGTCCACGCGCTGCTTGTACTCGGCGAACGGGCGCAGCTCGTCGTCGGTCAGGAATTCGAGCTTGGTGATGCCGATGCCGTGCTCGCCCGAGATCACACCATCGAGGCTGCGCGCCAGCACCATGATGCGTTCCACCGCCTCGTGCGCGGTCTGCAGCATCTCGTAGTCGTCGCTGTTGACGGGGAGGTTGGTGTGCACATTGCCGTCGCCGGCATGCATGTGCAGGGCCACCCAGACGCGGCCCTTGAGCACGCGCTTGTGGATGGCCGTGGCCTCGTCGAGGATGGGCTTGAAGGCGGCGCCGGCAAAGATGGTCTGCAGCGGCGCACGCAGCTGGGTCTTCCAGCTGGCGCGCAGGGTGTGGTCCTGCAGCTGCGGGAACAGGCTGTCCACGTTCTGCAGCCAGGTGGCCCAGAGCGTGCGCACCTCGGCCACCAGGGCGATGGCCTGGGCCACGCGGTCCTCCAGCAGCTCGGCCGAGGGGATTTCATTGGCGTCGTCGTGCTTGCCCAGGGGCAGGTTGCCGCGCTCGAAGAAGTCGGTGAGCGCATCGCACAGCTTGAGCTTGTTGCGCAGTGACAGCTCGATGTTGATGCGCTCGATGCCGTCGGTGTACTCGGCCATGCGCGGCAGCGGGATCACCACGTCTTCGTTGATCTTGAAGGCGTTGGTGTGGCGGCTGATGGCGGCCGTGCGCTTGCGGTCCAGCCAGAACTTCTTGCGCGCCTCGGGGCTGATGGCGATGAAGCCCTCGCCGTTGCGCGAGTTGGCGATGCGCACGACCTCGCTGGTCACACGCGCCACTTCGTCGGCGTCGTCGCCCGCGATGTCGCCGATCAGCACCATCTTGGGCAGGCCGCCGTTGCCCTTCTTGCTCTTGGTGGCGTAGCCCACCGCCTTGAGGTAGCGGTCGTCCAGGTGTTCCAGCCCCGCCAGCAGCACGCCCGAGCGCTTTTGCTCGGCGAACATGTAGTCCTTGATCTCGACGATGCTCGGGACGGCGTCCTTGGCGTTGCCGAAGAACTCCATGCACACGGTGCGCGTGTGCTCAGGCATGCGGTGCACCACCCAGCGCGCGCTGGTGATCAAGCCGTCGCAGCCCTCTTTCTGGATGCCGGGCAGGCCCGAGAGGAACTTGTCGGTCACGTCCTTGCCCAGGCCTTCCTTGCGGAAGGTCTTGCCCGGAATGGACAGGCGTTCGGTGCGCACCGGGGTCTTGCCGTCGGCCTCGAAGTACTGCAGCTCGAAGGTGGCGGTCTCCACGTCGTGGATCTTGCCCATGTTGTGGTCCAGGCGCGTGACTTCGAGCCACTGCGCCTGCGGCGTCACCATGCGCCAGCTGGCCAGGTTGTCCAGCGCCGTGCCCCACAGCACGGCCTTCTTGCCGCCCGCGTTCATGGCGATGTTGCCGCCGATGCACGAGGCCTCGGCGCTGGTCGGGTCCACGGCGAAGACGAAGCCTGCGCGCTCGGCCGCGTCGGCCACGCGCTGGGTGACCACGCCGGCCTCGGTCCATACCGTGCCCACGTCGCGGTCCATGCCCGGCAGGCGGCGCATCTCCACCTCGGTCATGGCCTCGAGCTTTTCGGTGTTGATGACCACGCTCTTCCAGGTCAGCGGGATGGCGCCGCCGGTGTAGCCGGTGCCGCCCCCGCGCGGGATGATGGTCAGACCGAGCTCGATGCAGCCCTTGACCAGGGCGGCCATCTCGGCTTCGGTGTCGGGCACCAGCACGACGAAGGGGTACTCCACACGCCAGTCGGTGGCGTCCGTCACGTGGGACACGCGCGACAGGCCGTCGAACTTGATGTTGTCCTTGGCCGTCAGGCGCCCCAGCGTGCGCTGGATGCGCCGGCGCAGCTCGCCCGCCTGCACGAAGGTGGCGTTGAAGGCAGTCACCGCCTTGCCGGCGGCTTCGACCAGTTCGCCCACCAGGCGGTCGCGCCCGGCGTCGTCGCCCGGGGTGCGGCGCTTGTCGATCTCGGCCAGGCGGTGCTGCAGGGCTTCCACCAGCTGCTTGCGCCGGCCGGGGTTGTCCAGCAGGTCGTCCTGCAGGTAGGGGTTGCGCTGCACCACCCAGATGTCGCCCAGCACCTCGTAGAGCATGCGGGCGGAGCGCCCGGTGCGCCGTTCCTTGCGCAGCTGGTCGAGCACCTCCCAGGAGGCGGAGCCCAGCAGGCGGATCACGATCTCCCGGTCGGAGAACGAGGTGTAGTTATAGGGGATCTCGCGCAGACGCACAGGCTCGGCGGCCTGCGTCTGCAAGGCAGCCAACGCTATCGGAACATTCATGGGGGTCTACCTGGGGTGGGCGCCGCGCGCCCATGAGCCTCGGGGGCGTGATTTTACGCCAGAGGCCCGATCGGCGCTGGGCGGGGCCCTCTCCCGCCCCGCTTTCCGCTCAGAACAGCACGCGGCTGCGCAGCGTGCCGGTGACGCCGGCCAGCTTGTCCAGCGCCAGGTCGGACGAGGCCGCGTCGATGTCGATCACCACGTAGCCGATCTTCTCGTTGGTCTGCAGGTACTGCGAGGAAATGTTGATCTGGTTGTCCGAGAAGATGCGGTTGATCTCCGACAGCACGCCCGGCACATTGCGGTGGATGTGCAGCAGGCGGTGCTTGCCGGGGTGGGCCGGCAGCGCCACTTCCGGGAAGTTGACCGACGAGGTGCTGGTGCCGTTGTCGCTGTACTTGACGAGCTTTTCGGCCACTTCCAGGCCGATGTTGGCCTGGGCCTCCATGGTGGAGCCCCCCACGTGCGGGGTGAGGATCACGTTGTCCAGGCCGCGCAGCGGGGACAGGAACTCGTCCTTGTTGGTGCGCGGCTCCACCGGGAACACGTCGATCGCCGCGCCCAGCAGCTTGCGCGCCTTCAGGGCCTCGGCCAGGGGCTCGATCTCGACCACCGTGCCACGCGCGGCATTGATCAGGATGCCGCCGGGCTTCATGGCCGCGATCTCGGCAGCGCCGATCATCCACTGGGTGGAGGGCAGCTCGGGCACATGCAGGCTCACGATGTCGCTTTGCGCCAGCAGGTCGTGCAGATGGTGCACCTGGCGCGCATTGCCCAGGGGCAGCTTGTTGACCACATCGAAGAAGGCCACCTGCATGCCCAGGGCCTCGGCCAGCACCGACAGCTGCGTGCCGATGGAGCCGTAGCCGACGATGCCCAGGGTCTTGCCGCGGATCTCGTAGGCGTTGTCGGCCGACTTGAGCCAGCCGCCACGGTGCGCCACGGCATTCTTCTCGGGAATGCCGCGCAACAGCAGAATGGCCTCGGCCAGCACCAGCTCAGCCACCGAGCGGGTGTTGGAATACGGGGCATTGAACACGGCAATACCGCGCTCGCGTGCGGCATCCAGGTCCACCTGGTTGGTGCCGATGCAGAAGCACCCCACGGCCACGAGCTTGTGGGCCCTGGCGAAGACCTCCTCGGTCAGCTGGGTGCGCGAGCGGATGCCCAGGAAGTGCACATCGGCGATCTTGGCCTTCAACTCTTCGTCGGGCAGGGCGCCGGAGACGGTCTCGATCTGGGTGTAGCCCGCAGAGCGCAGCACGTCCACCGCCGAGGGGTGGATGCCTTCGAGCAGCAGGAATTTGATCTTGTTCTTGTCCAGAGAGTTGTTGGCCATGGCAGTTGGTGGTTGCTGAGGAATGGGAACGAACGGGTCTTGCGCGCTGCGCACCGAAGGTGTGCAGCGCAAGCACCACTATGCACCAAGGATGGTGCAATGCACAAAACCTTGCAACGCTCCGTGAATGGCAAAATCCTGTCACATAAGCGTCACAATCGGACACACTGCGTCCAACGCAAGGGGATTTCCCCAGTTGTGACCACTACAGTGCTGTGCGACAACGACATATCACTGTCACAAGGGCTGCCTAGCATGCGCCCTTTGTGCATTTCGCCATCTCCGGAAGGAACCATTCATGCAACTCAAGCAACTGGCACTGTCTGCTGCCATCGCCCTGTCCGTCTGCGCCCCCGCGCAGGCCCAACAAGTAGAAATCCAATGGTGGCACTCCATGAGCGCCGCCCTGGGCGACTGGGTGAACGATCTGGCCAAGCAGTACAACGCCAGCCAGACCAAGTACAAGGTCGTGCCCACCTACAAGGGCACCTATGACGAGTCGATGACCGGCGCCATCGCGGCCTTCCGCGCAGGCAATGCGCCCCACATCATCCAGGTGTTCGAAGTGGGTACCGCCACCATGATGGCCAGCAAGGGCGCCATCGTGCCCGCCGCCAAGGTGCTCAACGACGGCGGCTTCAAGTTCGACCCCACCCAGTACGTGTCGGCCGTGGCCGGCTACTACACGGCACCCAACGGCCAGATGCTGAGCTACCCGCTCAACAGCTCGACCACCATCTTCTATTACAACAAGGACGCCTTCAAGAAGGCCGGCCTGGACGCCGACAAGCCGCCCAAGACCTGGCCTGAAGTGTTCGCAGCCGCCTCCAAGCTCAAGGCCAGCGGCCACAGCTGCCCGCTCACCACCAGCTGGATCAGCTGGACGCAGCTGGAGAGCTTCTCGCTGTGGCACAACACGCTGTTCGCCTCCAAGAACAACGGCTTCGATGGCAATGACGCCCAGCTGCAGATCAACACACCGCTGCACGTGCGCCACTTCGAGAACCTGGCCAAGGCCTCCAAGGACGGCAGCTTCGTCTACAAGGGCCGCGGCAACGCGCCTGACGCCTCCTTCCCCTCGGGCGAGTGCGCGATGATCACCGGTTCGTCGGGCCTGTACGCCCGCGTGGCCAAGGAAGCCAAGTTCGCCTACGGCATCTCGGCCCTGCCCTACTACGACGACGTGAAGGGTGCCCCCCAGAACACCGCCATCGGCGGTGCCAGCCTCTGGGTGATGTCCGGCAAGAAGGCCGAGGAATACAAGGGCGTGGCCGATTTCCTGAACTTCCTGAACGACACCAAGGTGCAGGCCGCCAGCCACCAGCGCACGGGCTACCTGCCCGTGACCACGGCGGCCTACAAGCTGACCGAAGCCTCCGGTTTCTATGAGAAGAACCCTGGCACCGATGTGGCCGTGACGCAGATGATCCGCAAGGCGACCGACAAGTCGCGCGGCATCCGCCTGGGCAACTTCGTGCAGATCCGCACCATCATCGACGAGGAAACCGAGCAGATCTGGTCGGGCAAGAAGTCGCCCAAGGAAGCCCTGGACACCGCCGCCACCCGCGGCAACGAGCAACTGGCACGCTTCGCGCGCGCCAACAAGTAAGCAGGCAGCCCCGCCTGCGGGCAGCCATCCCGGCACACCGGCCGGGACGCTGCCGAAAGCCCGCCTCCCTCGCAAACCGACCTGGTTTGCTGGTTGGCGGGTTGTCTTTTTGAGAGTCTGGACATGGAAAAACGCGTTCTCTTTCGCTCCGCGTGGCTGCCGTGGGTGCTCATTGCCCCCCAGTTGGTCATCATCAGCGTCTTCTTCTTCTGGCCCGCCGGCCAGGCCCTGGTGCAATCCTTCCAGATGCAGGACAGCTTCGGCCTGTCCAAGGAATGGGTGGGCCTGGACAACTTCAAGGCCCTGTTCGAAGACCCGGGCTACCTGGCGTCGTTCAAGACCACGGCCTTCTTCTCGGTCCTGGTGGCCGCGGTGGGCATCTGCCTGTCGCTGATGCTGGCGATCTTTGCCGATCGCATCATCAAGGGCGCCATCGTCTACAAGACCGCACTGCTGCTGCCCTATGCCGTGGCCCCCGCCGTGGCCGGCGTGCTGTGGATGTTCATGTTCTCGCCGTCGCTGGGCGTCGTGGCCTACATGCTGCGCCAGTCGGGCTTCAACTGGAACCACATGCTCAACTCCGACCACGCCATGTCGCTGATCGTGATCGCAGCCGTGTGGAAGCAGATCTCCTACAACTTCCTGTTCTTCCTCGCGGGCCTGCAGTCCATCCCCAAGTCGCTGATCGAAGCGGCGTCCATCGATGGCGCCGGGCCCTGGCGCCGGTTCTGGAGCATCCAGTTCCCGCTGCTCTCGCCCACCACCTTCTTCCTGCTGGTGATCAACGTGGTCTACGCCTTCTTCGACACCTTCGCCATCGTGGACTCGACCACGCAGGGCGGCCCGGGGCGCGACACCGCCATCCTGGTCTACAAGGTGTACCACGATGGCTTCAAGGCCATGGACATGGGCGGCTCGGCTGCGCAGTCGGTGGTGCTGATGGCCATCGTGGTCGTCCTGACCGTCATCCAATTCCGCTACGTCGAAAAGAAAGTCCAGTACTGATATGGTTGAACGCAGCCCTTATCTCACCGCGTTCTCGCACCTCATCATGGTGCTGGGCGTGATCATCGTCGGCTTCCCGCTGTACCTGGCCTTCGTGGCCTCCACCCACACGGCGCAGGACATCGTGCAGGTGCCCATGCCCATGGTGCCCGGCAGCAACTTCTGGCAGACCTACCACGACGCGCTGTTTGGCGGCGGCACCGGCGCGGGCTCCACCGCGCCGGTGGCACGCATGATGTGGGTGAGCTTTGTCACCGCCATCGTCATCACGGTGGGCAAGATCGCGATCTCCCTGCTCTCGGCCTTTGCCATCGTCTACTTCCGCTTCCCGTTCAAGGGCATCTGCTTCTGGCTGATCTTCATCACGCTGATGCTGCCCGTGGAAGTGCGCATCGGCCCGACCTACCAGGTGGTGTCGGACCTGGGCATGCTCAACAGCTATGCGGGTCTCACGGTGCCGCTGATCGCATCGGCCACGGCCACCTTCCTGTTCCGCCAGTTCTTCCTCACGGTGCCCGACGAATTGGTCGAAGCCGCCCGCGTGGACGGCGCCGGCCCCATGCGCTTCTTCAAGGACATCCTGGTGCCGCTGTCGCGCACCTCGATTGCCGCACTGTTCGTGATCCAGTTCATCTACGGCTGGAACCAATACCTGTGGCCGCTGCTGGTGACCACTTCGGAAGACATGTACCCCGTGGTCATCGGCATCAAGCGCATGCTGGCCGGCGGCGATGCGGGCAACGAGTGGAACATCGTGATGGCCACCGCCCTCCTGGCGATGCTGCCCCCGGCCTTCGTGGTGGTGGTCATGCAGCGCTGGTTCGTCAAGGGCCTGGTGGATACCGAGAAATAAAGACAAAGCCAACCCGACAGCCCCTATCGCCCTATTCAACTGCGTTAGCAGCTACTAATTCAATAGCAAAATGGCATCTCTTTCCTTTCGCAACATCATCAAGCGCTACGGCGTGGGCCCCAAGGCCAACCAGGTCATCCATGGCGTGAACGCCGAGGTCAAGGATGGCGAGTTCATCGTCATCGTCGGCCCCTCAGGCTGCGGCAAGTCCACCCTGCTGCGCATGGTGGCCGGCCTGGAGGAAATCTCGGGCGGCGAGCTGCGCATCGGCAGCCGTGTGGTGAACGACCTGGAACCGGCCCAGCGCGACATCGCGATGGTGTTCCAGAACTACGCGCTCTACCCGCACATGACGAACTTCGAGAACATGGCCTACGGCCTGAAGATCGCCAAGGTGCCCAAGGAAGAAATCAAGGCGCGCGTGGACAAGGCCGCCAAGATCCTGGAGCTCGGTCACCTGCTCGAACGCAAGCCGCGCGAGCTCTCGGGCGGTCAGCGCCAGCGCGTGGCCATGGGCCGCGCCATCGTGCGCCAGCCCCAGGTCTTCCTGTTCGACGAGCCGCTGTCCAACCTGGACGCCAAGCTGCGCGCCCAGACCCGCCTGGAAATCCAGAAGCTGCACCGCGAACTCGGCATCACCAGCCTGTTCGTGACCCACGACCAGGTCGAGGCCATGACCCTGGCCGAGCGCATGATCGTGATGAATGCCGGCAACATGGAGCAGTTTGGCACGCCCGAGGAGGTCTACCACACGCCGGCCTCGACCTTCGTGGCCAGCTTCATCGGCTCGCCGCCCATGAACCTGCTCAAGAACGCCCCGGGCGGCAAGGAAGGCGCCATCCTGGGCATCCGCCCCGAGCACCTGGACGTGGGCAGCGACGGCTGGGCCGTGACGGTGGAGACCGTGGAGCTGCTGGGCGCCGAGCGCCTGATCTACGGCCGCCTGAACGGCGAGCAGATCATCGTGCGCGTGGAAGAAGGCACGCATTCGCCCGCGCCCGACACGGTGATCCACGTGGCGCCGCGCCCTGACCGCCTGCACAGCTTCGACGCCGCCTCGGGCAAGCGCATTTCGGCATGACCGGGCTGCAGACCACGGCCTGGCCCTACCCCCGCTGGATCGCCCACCGGGGCGCGGGCAAGCTCGCGCCCGAGAACACGCTGGCGGCCTTTCGCCTGGGCGCGCAGCATGGCTACCGCATGTTCGAGTGCGATGCCAAGCTGAGCCGCGATGGCGTGCCCTTCCTGATGCACGACGCCACGCTGCAGCGCACGACCAATGGCCACGGCACCGGCGGCGACCTGGACTGGAGCGCTTTGTCGCAGCTCGATGCAGGCGGCTGGCATTCACGCGCCCACGCCGGCGAGCCCCTGCCCACGCTGGAAGCCCTGGCCCGCTACTGCATCGCCAACGGGTACTTGCTGAACATCGAGATCAAGCCCACACCCGGGCAGGACGAGACGACCGGCCGCGTGGTGGCCGAGGCTGCCGCCCGGTTATGGCAGGGGCAGGCCGTGCCGCCGCTGCTCTCCTCCTTCCAGCCCGCAGCGCTGGCCAGCGCCCGCAATGCCGCGCCCCAGCTGCCGCGCGCCTTGCTGGTGGACGTGCACCGCCAGGGCTTCGTGGACGAGGCCGTGGGCCTGGGCTGCGTGGCGATTGTCTGCAACCACGCGCTGTGGGATGTCGCCCTGGTGGCCACCGTGCAAGGCCAGGGCCTGCGCGCCCTGAGCTACACCGTGAACGACCCCTGGGCCGCCCAGCGCCTGATCGACCTGGGCACGGACGGCATCATCACCGACCGGGTCGACCTGTTCAGCCCGGCGGGCTGATCCTGCGTTCCCGCCCGCCCCGGGCTGGAACACTCTCTCACAGGCCGCGCCGCAGGGGCCGCACAATGCGCGCATGAATTTGCAACGCAACTGTGCCGGCCCCAAGGCCGGCATGGCCTTTCTTTCGGCGCGCCTTCTCTCCCACCGTCCCTGGTCCAGCCTGCTGCAGGCTGCCTTGCTGGTGCTGCTGCTCGCGCCCCAGCCCCCGCTTCCCGCCCTGGCGCAGACCCGCAGCGCCGCGCCGCCGGCCCTCACCGCCAGCAGCGCCACCGGCGAAAAGCCCGAACTGCCCGGCGTGGATGCGCTGCGCGAGCGCTTCGATGCCATCCCCACCAAGCTCGGCGAGGACGACGACTACCGCCAATGGCTCAGCGACGTGGCCGCCATCGGCACGGCCGCGACCCAGGTGGCGGCACGCCGTGCCGAAGCGCTGGCCGATATCGACACCCGGCTGGCGGGCCTGGGCCCGGCCCCCGCCAAGGGGGCGCCGGCCGAAGCCGCCGACGTGGCGCAGCAGCGCGCGGCCCTGAGCAAGGAGCGCAGCGCCATCGACTCGGAGCTCAAGCTGGCCCGCCTGATCGCGGTGGACGCCGAGCAGCGCAGCACCGAGATCATCCGCCAGCGCCGCGAGCAGTTCCAGACCGCCCTCACCACCCGCATCGATTCACCGCTCACGGGCAGCTTCTGGCGCAATGTGCGCAACGCCTTCCCGAGCGACTGGATGCGGCTGCGCTCCCTGGGCAATGAGCTGCGGGCCGCCGCAGAACAGGCCTGGGAGCCGGCGCACCGCACGGGTTTCGCGGTCAGCCTGGCCGTGGCCCTGTTGCTGGCGACCGCCGGCCCCTGGCTGGGCGAACGGCTGCTGTTGCGCCTGGCGCCCGCGCGCCTGCCGCCCGGGCGTCTGCGGCGCTCGCTGCTGGCCTTTGCCGCGGTGCTGCTGCACACCCTGCTGTTGGCGCTGGCCGCACAGCTGGCCTGGAGCGGGCTCACGGTGGAGGGCGGCCTGGGCCCACGCCTGCAGGCGTTCGAACGCGCCACCCTGCAGCTGGTGGTGTTCGCCGCCTTCATGATCGCGCTGGGCCACGCACTGCTCTCGCGCAAGCGCAGTTCCTGGCGCCTGGCGGCCCTGTCGGACGAGCTGGCCACGCGCCTGGCGCCCTACCCCTGGTGGCTGGCGCTCACGGCCCTGCTGGGCGGGCTGGTCATCGAGGTCAACCGTGTGGTCGGCGCCAGCCTGGCGGCCGAGGTGTCGGCCCACACCTTGTCGGCCTTGCTCATGGCCCTGGTCATCCTGTGCGCACTGCGCCACCTGCGCGCGCCCGCAGAGGCTGCGCCAGCACCCTCCGGGGAAGCACCGGCCAGCGAAGCCACCGCGCCGGCGCCACCGGCCCGCCCGATCTGGGTCGGCCTGCTGGTGGCGGCGGCGGCCGCCACGGCCTTTGCCATCCTGGTGCTGCTGGTGCTGGGCTTCGTGGCACTGGCCCACATGCTGGCGGGCCAGATGGTCTGGACCGGGGTGGTCTTTGCCACCACCTACCTGCTGTTCCAGTTGGTGGACGATGTGGCACAGGCCGTGCTGTCCTCGCGCGGCGGCTTCGGCCAGCGCCTGCACACGGGCCTGGGCATCGACGGCAAGCTGCTGGACCAGAGCGCCGTGGTGGCCTCGGGCGCACTGCGCCTGGTGCTGCTGTTCTACATGGTGATCGCCCTGCTGGCGCCGCTGGGCACGGCGCCGGACGAGGTGTTCCGCCGCGGCAGCAGCGTGAACCAGACCCTGCAGGTGGGCAGCGTCACGCTGGCGCCGCAGGCGCTGCTCACGGCGCTGGCGATTGCCTGCGCCGGCTTCGTGATGATCCGCATCCTGAAGCGCTGGCTCAGCGAGCAGTTCTTTCCCAACACCTCGCTGGAGCCGGGCATGCGCAGCTCCATCGTCACCCTGCTGGGCTACGTGGGCGGCGTGGCGGTGATCGCCATCGCGCTGGCGGGCCTGGGGATCAGCGTGGAGCGCATCGCCTGGGTGGCGAGCGCACTGTCGGTGGGCATCGGCTTCGGGCTGCAGGCCATCGTGCAGAACTTCATCTCGGGCCTGATCCTGCTGGCCGAGCGGCCGGTGCGCGTGGGCGACTGGGTGGTGCTGGGCGAAACCGAGGGCGACGTGCGCCGCGTGAACGTGCGCGCCACCGAGATCCAGCTCGGCGACCGCTCCACCGTGATCGTGCCCAACTCGGAGTTCATCACCAAGACCGTGCGCAACATGACGCTTACCGGCGCCCCCGGCCGCGTGCTGCTGCGCCTGCCCGCGCCGCTGGACACCGACGCCCAGCGCATGCGCACGCTCATCCTGGAGGCCTTCACCGCGCACGAGGGCATCATGGCCGACCCCGAGCCCGTCGTGCAGTTGGAAGGCATCCTGAACGGCACGCTGACCTTCCTGGCGATCGGCTATGTGAGCAACCCGCGCAATGCAGGCGGGGTGCGCAGCGACCTGCTGTTTGCCATTCTGGACAAGCTGCGCGATGCGGGGCTGGCCCTGTCACCACCGGCCACCACGGCCGTGGCGCACAGTGCGCGCGCCCAAGGGGGCGATACACCGCTGGCGCCGGTCACACCAGTTGCCCCGGGCTGAGTTCAGGCCTTCCAGCCCTTGCCCAGCCACCACTGGCAGGTGGCGCAGGCCACCACCAGGGCGGCATAGGTGGCCATCTTGCCGTCCCGGCCCAGCAGCACCAGGCCGGCCAGCAGCACGGCGCAGCCTACGGCCAACTGGATGGCAAACTGCTTCCATGCGGCATGGGATGCGCCCGACTTCCAGCGCAAAACGCGGCTGCCCAGCGCCATCAGCACAGCCATGGCAAAGGCCGGGGCGAAGAAATTGAGCAGGTGGTTGAGCGTGTCCAGCGGACCCATAGGAATTGACCCAGATCAAGGCTATCCCAGCCAGTTGTACCGGGATGTTCCAACAATTTTATAATTGGGGCATGGCAGTCTGGGCCCTCGGCATCAACCACACCACCGCGCCCCTCGATCTGCGCGGCCGGTTCGCGTTCGCGCTCGACCAGATTGCCCCCACGCTGCAGGGCCTGCGCCAGTCGCTGGGCCAGCAAAGCCGCCACCCCAGCGTGGAGACCGCCATCATCTCCACCTGCAACCGCACCGAAATCTACTGCGCGGGCGAGCAGGCTGCCATGGACCACACACTGGGCTGGCTGGCCCAGAGCGGCGGCGTGAGCCCGGCGCTGCTGCGCTCGCATTCCTACACCCTCGAAGACAGCCTGGTGGCCCGCCATGCCTTCCGCGTGGCCAGCGGGCTCGATTCCATGGTGCTGGGCGAAGCCCAGATCCTGGGCCAGATGAAGGATGCCGTGCGCGCTGCCGAAACGGCTGGTGCCCTGGGTACCACCCTGAACCAGCTGTTCCAGCGCAGCTTTGCCGTGGCCAAGGAGGTACGCACCTCCACCGAGATCGGGGCGCACAGCATCAGCATGGCGGCCGCAGCCGTGCGCCTGGCCAGCCAGTTGTTCGAAGACCTGTCCAAGATCCGTGTGCTCTTCGTGGGCGCGGGCGAGATGATCGAGCTGGCTGCCACGCACTTCGCGGCCCGCAACCCCAAGTCCATCGCCATCGCCAACCGCACCCTGGAGCGCGGCGAGAAGCTCGCCACGCGCTTCGGCGGCGAGGTGATGCGCCTGGCCGACCTGCCCGAGCGCCTGCATGAGTTCGACGCCGTGATCAGCTGCACGGCCAGCAGCCTGCCCATCATCGGCCTGGGCGCCGTGGAGCGCGCGCTCAAGAAGCGCCGCCACCGCCCCATGTTCATGGTGGACCTGGCCGTGCCACGCGACATCGAGCCCGAGGTCAAGGCCCTGGGCGACGTCTACCTGTACACCGTGGACGACCTGGCCAGCGTGGTGCAGACCGCCCAGGCCAACCGCCAGGCCGCCGTGGCACAGGCCGAGGCCATCATCGACGCGGGCGTGCAGAGCTTCATGCATTGGATGGACCAGCGTCACCCCGAGGGCGGCGTGGTGCCCCTGATCCAGCAGCTCAACGCCCAGACCGACAGCTGGCGCGCCGCCGAGATCGCGCGCGCCAAGAAGCTGCTGGCCCGGGGCGAAGACCTCGACGCCGTACTCGAAGCCCTGTCGCGCGGCATCACGCAGAAAATGCTGCACGGCACCATGGCCGAGCTGCACGCCGGTGACGCCGAGATGCGCGCCCAGACGGCACAGACCGTCTCGCGCCTGTTCCTGCGCTCGCAAAGCAAGAACAGCGGCCTGTAGCGGCGATCGCCGCCCCGCCAGGCCCGCTGCCCGCCCGAGGACAGCGCCCGCTGCGACCGTGCAGCCCTCTCCCTCTCTTTCACCGCATGAAGACCTTTCTCCGAAACCAGCTGGAGCGCTATGCCCAGCGCCTGGGCGAACTCGATTTCCTGCTCTCGCGCGAGGACATCATGGGCGACATGGCGCAGTACCGCCTGATCTCGCGCGAACATGCCGAGGTGACCCAGGTGGCGGGACGCTATGCCCGCTACCAGCAGCGCAAAGCCGACCTGGCCGGCGCCCGCGAGATGCTGGCCGACCCCGACATGGCCGAGATGGCGCAGGAGGAGATCACCAGCGCCGAGGCCGAGCTCGTGGCGCTGGAAGACGAACTGCAGCGCCTGCTGCTGCCCAAGGACCCGGACGATGCGCGCAATGCCTTTCTGGAAATCCGCGCCGGTACCGGGGGCGACGAGTCGGCCCTGTTCGCGGGCGACCTCACGCGCATGTACTCGCGCTACGCAGCCAACGTCGGATGGAAGGTCGAGGTGGTGAGCGAGAACGCGGCCGAACTCGGGGGCTACAAGGAAATCGTGCTGCGCATCGAGGGTGACAACGTGTATGGCGCCCTCAAGTTCGAGTCGGGCGGCCACCGCGTGCAGCGCGTGCCCGCCACCGAGACGCAGGGCCGCATCCACACCAGCGCATGCACGGTGGCCGTGATGCCCGAGCCCGACGAGACCGAGGCCATCAAGCTCAACCCGGCAGACCTGCGCATCGACACCTTCCGCGCCAGCGGCGCGGGCGGCCAGCACATCAACAAGACCGACTCGGCCGTGCGCGTGGTGCACTTGCCCACGGGCATCGTGGCCGAATGCCAGGACGGCCGCAGCCAGCACAGCAACAAGGCCAAGGCCCTGCAGGTGCTGCAGGCGCGCATCCAGGAAAAGGAGCGCAGCGAGCGCGCCGCCAAGGAGGCCGCATTGCGCAAGGGCTTGATCGGCAGCGGCGACCGCAGCGACCGCATCCGCACCTACAACTTCCCGCAGGGGCGGCTCACGGACCACCGCATCAACCTCACGCTGTACAAGCTGCTCCAGGTGATGGAAGGGGACTTGGCCGACGTGCTGCAGGCCATGGCCCATGCACGCGAGGCCGAACAGCTTGCGGAACTGGAGACCAGCGCGGCGGTCTGACCCCGTGCAGCGCCCCACCCCATCCATGGACGACACCACCGCCAACCCACCCGCCACCGTGGCCGATGCCTTGGGCCAGGCCCGCACGCTGGGCCTGGCGCGCATCGACGCGCAACTGCTGCTGCTGCATGCCGTTGGCCGAGCCTCCACCGACCGCGCATGGCTGCTGGCGCATGACACGGATGCACTGCCCACCGAAGCCGCAGACCGCTTTGAAGCCCTGTGCCTGCGCCGCGCGGCAGGCGAGCCGGTGGCCTACCTCACGGGCACCAAGGAGTTCTATGGCCTGCCCCTGTCGGTGGACGCGCGCGTGCTCGACCCGCGCCCCGATACCGAGACCCTGGTGGACTGGGCGCTGGTCCTCCTGGCCTCCCTGCCCGCCCCCCGGGTGGTAGACCTTGGAACGGGCAGCGGCGCCATCGCACTGGCCCTGCAGCACCAATGCCCCGCCGCCCAGGTGCTGGCCGTGGATGCCAGCGCCGATGCCCTGGCTGTGGCGCGCGCCAACGCCGAACGCCTGGCCCTGCCGGTGCGGTTTGCACAGGCCAACTGGCTGAGTGGCGTGGATGGGCATTTCGATGCCATCGTCACCAACCCCCCGTACATCCCCGCGGCCGATCCGCACCTGGCGGCACTCATCCACGAACCGCTCTCGGCCCTGGCCAGTGGCGCTGACGGGCTGGACGACATACGCACCATCGTGGTGCAATCGCCGGACCACCTGCTGCCTGGCGGCTGGCTGCTGCTGGAGCACGGCCACGACCAGGCCGATGCCGTGTGCGCGCTGCTGCGCGAGCGGGGTTTCGACCAGGTGCAAAGCCGCATGGACCTGGCAGGCATCGCACGCTGCTCGGGCGGACAATGGCCGACAGTGAAATAATCGCGCTATTGCAGGCTGGCAAGGCCTGCCAGCCTTTTCAAGGAGTATTCCCATGAGCGACACCCAACAACGCATCGACGCCCTCGTGAAATCCAGCGACATCCTGCTGTTCATGAAGGGCAGCGCGAGCTTCCCCATGTGCGGTTTCTCGGGCCGCGCGATCCAGATCCTCAAGGCCAGCGGCGTGGACCCCAAGTCCGTGGTCACGGTGAACGTGCTCGAAGACGACGAGATCCGCCAGGGCATCAAGGAGTACAGCCAGTGGCCCACCATTCCGCAGCTGTATGTGAAGGGCGAGTTCATCGGCGGCTCGGACATCATGATGGAGATGTACGAATCGGGTGAACTCAAGCAGGTGCTCGGCACCGGCGAGTAAGCGATTCTTCGCTCTGCACCAGGCCGCCTTCGGGCGGCTTTTGCTTTCTGGCAACACGGCAGGTTGTCAGGGCTTGTCCTGCGTTAGGACGGGCATGTTGTGTGCTTGAATGGTTGCGTGATGTGACGCTTTTGCAACTCACCAGGAGCACGCGATGACCGGCCATAGCCTTGTTCCCCAAGCCCCTGCCCTGCGCCTGCCGGTGGCCCAGATGCGCAATGTGTTCCACCCCGGCGATGTGGAGCGCAAGCTCGCACGGCTGCAGGAGTCGGGAAACCAGCGCGAGTACGAAACCCTGCGCACCGTCTACGAGCGCATGCTCGAACGCGGGCCGGAGCGCTTCCAGGTCAAGCCTTCGGGTGTGCCCGACATGGCCAGCCTCTACGAACAGTTGCCCAACTTCACCGACGTTCTGGACGACGTGAAGCGCCATGTGGCCCTGGCGCAGGACAGCGCCGACGGACTGGAGGTGACCCCCATGCTGCTGCTGGGGCCGCCAGGCATTGGCAAGACGCACTTTGCCCGCCAGTTGGCCGACCTGCTGGGCACGGGCATGAACCTCTTGCCCATGAGTTCCATGACGGCGGGCTGGTTGTTGTCGGGCTCGTCTGCACAGTGGAAGGGCGCACGGCCGGGCAAGGTGTTCGAGGCGCTGGTGGAAGGCGAATATGCCAACCCGGTGATCGTGGTGGACGAGATCGACAAGGCTGCGTCAGATGCCCAGTACGACCCGCTGGGCGCGCTGTACAGCCTGCTCGAGCACGACACGGCGCAAAGCTTCACCGATGAGTTCGCCGAGGTGGCCATCGACGCGAGCCAGGTCATCTGGATCACCACGGCCAACGACAGCCGGGGCATCCCCGATCCCATCCTGAACCGCATGAATGTGTTCGAAGTGGAGGCCCCCACGCTGGCCCAGGCGCGCACCATTGCGCGCAACCTGTACCAGGGCATCCGCACCGGCCATGACTGGGGCCGCCTGCTCGACCCCGAGCCCCAGGGCGATGTGCTGGACCTGCTGGCGACCATGCCGCCGCGCGAGATGCGCCGCGCGCTGATGACGGGCTTCGGCAACGCCCGACTCGATCGGCGCTCCACGGTGGAGGTGGCCGACCTGCCCAAGGCGGCCACAGGGCGCGGTCGTATCGGCTTCGTGCAGTAGGGACCGCCACGCCCGGAAACGGGCAGCTACACTTGGACAGCCCCGCCCCTGACGGCGGGCCTGCCACCCATGAGCCTGTCCCAAAGCCTGTTCGTCATCGGTCTGCTGATCGCAGCCAGCGCCTTCTTCTCCATGGCCGAGATCTCGCTGGCCGCTGCGCGCCGCCTGCGGCTGCGCCAGATGGCCGACGAAGGCGATGCACGCGCGGACCGCGTGATGCGCATGCAGGAGCAGCCGGGCGACTACTTCACGGTGGTGCAGGTGGGGCAGAACGCCGTGGCCATCCTGGGCGGCATCGTGGGCGAAGGGGCACTGAGCCCGCACTTCAGCACCCTGTTCGGCTGGTGGCTGACCGAGGACAACGCACAGCGCGTGGGCTTTCTGGCCTCGTTCCTGGTGATCACCTCGCTGTTCATCCTGTTCGCCGACCTGTTTCCCAAGCGCCTGGGCATGGCCGAACCCGAGCGGCTGGTGGTGCGCCTGGCCAAGCCCATGGCTTGGTGCATGGCCCTGCTACGCCCCGTGGTGTGGTTCTACAGCCGGGGCGCGGATGCACTGTTCCGCGTGCTGGGCCTGTCGTCGCTGCGCGACGACCGCATCACCTCGGACGACATCCTCGCCATGATGGAGGCCGGTGCACGCGCGGGCGTGCTCGCGGCACGCGAGCAGCAGGTCATCACCAACGTGTTCGAGCTGGACACGCGCACGGTGTCCAGCGCCATGTCGCCACGCGACCGGATCGCCTATTTCCTGCGCGACGAGCCCGATTCGGTGATCCGCCTGCGCATCGCCGCCGAGCCGTTTTCCACCTACCCGGTCTGCGAGGGCGACATCGACCATGTGGTGGGGTACGTGGACGCCAAGGACCTGTTCCAGCGCGTGCTCAACAACCAGCCGATCTCGCTGGCCGACGACAGCCTGGTGCGCAAGGTGCTGATCGTGCCGGACCGGCTCACGCTGTCGGAGGTGCTGGAGCAGTTCCGCCAGGTGCACGAGGACTTCGCGGTCATCGTCAACGAGTACAGCCTGGTGGTGGGCGTCGTCACCCTCAATGACGTGATGAGCACGGTGATGGGCGACCTGGTCTCGCCGCTGGACGAAGAGCAGATCGTGCGGCGCGACGAGAACTCGTGGCTGATCGATGGCGTGACCCCCATCAGCGATGTGCTGCGTGCGCTGTCGCTCGACGAGTTGCCCCATGGCGAGGAGTACGAAACCCTGGCAGGCTTTCTGATGGTGATGCTGCGCCGCGTCCCGCGCCGCACCGACAGCGTGAGCTGGGGTGGCTACAAGTTCGAGGTGCTCGATGTGGACAGCTACCGCATCGACCAGGTGATGGTGTCGCGGCTGTCGCAGTCTGTGGCGCCAGACAACACCAATACCCCAGGCACTATCGTCTAGGGTGGGCGCCGCCGGTCAGGCCCTGGCTAGCCCGTGGCGGGCCGGTCCACGTAGTTCCAGGCGCGCTGGGCGCCGAAGACCGCATCGGGGTACGGCGAACGCCCGCGGCTGCCGTTGTAGCGGCCGAGCGCCATGAACAGGTCGCCCCGCTCACGTTCGAGGTAGTGGCGCAGGATCACGCAGCCAAAGCGCAGATTGGTCTGCATGTGGAACAGCTTGCCGGCATCGCCATCGCCGATCACACGCGTCCAGAACGGCATGACCTGCATGTAGCCGCGCGCGCCCACGCTGGAGACGGCGAATTTGCGAAAGCCGCTTTCCACCTGGATCAGGCCGAGCACCAGGGAGACGTCGAGCCCCGCGCGCTTGGATTCGTACCAGACGGTCTGCAGGAAGTCGCGGCGCACCTGCCACTCGGGCTTGCGCCGGCGCAGCCGGTCGCTCATGGATGCGAGCCAGCGCACATAGTGCAGGCGCGTCTCGGTGGTGAAGAATTCGGGCTCGGGCGGTGCCTGGTTGGCGATGGCCGAGCTCAGCGCAGTGCGCACCGAGTCCATGAGCGGCTCTTCGAGCTGGCCGCCGGCATGGGCGAGCGCAGGCACAGCCAGCCAGGCCGAAGGGCCCGCCAGCGACGCCGTGGCCACCAGGCAGGAACGCCTGGACAGGCCCCCGCCCGCTTGCCCTGTGCTCACCCCCTCGCCGCTCATACCGCCATGCGGCCCTTCACATGGGCCTGGATCTCGGTGATCGCCACCTTGGTGGCGGCGCTGTCGCGGCGGTGCTGGTACTCGACATGGCCTTCCTTGAGGCCACGGTCGCCGATCACCACGCGGTGGGGCACGCCGATCAGTTCCCAGTCGGCAAACATCGCGCCGGGGCGCTCGCCACGGTCGTCGAGCAGCACGTCCACGCCGGCGGCGAGGAAGTCCGCGTAAAGCTTTTCGGCTGCGGCCTTCACCTCTTCGCTGCGGTCCATGCCGATGGGGCAGATCACCACGGTGAAGGGGGCAATGGCGTCGGGCCAGATGATGCCGCGCTCGTCGTGGTTCTGCTCGATGGCTGCGGCTGGCAGGCGCGTGATGCCGATACCGTAGCAACCCATTTCCAGGGGCTGGGGCTTGCCGTTCTCGTCCAGGAAGGTGGCATTCATGGCGCGGCTGTACTTGGTACCGAGGTAGAAGACATGGCCCACTTCGATACCGCGCTCGATCGCCAGTTCCCCCTTGCCATCGGGCGAGGCATCGCCCGCGACCACATTGCGCAGGTCGGCCACGGCATCGGGCTCGGGCAGGTCGCGGCCCCAGTTGACACCGGTGATGTGGAAATCGGCTTCGTTGGCACCGCAGATCCAGTCGGCCATGAGCGCCACTTCGCGGTCGGCCACGATCTTGAGCGGCTTTTTCAGGCCGATGGGCCCCAGATAGCCCGGCTTGCAGCCGAAGTGCTCTTCGATCTCCCCCAAGGTGGCGAAGCGGAAGCCCGCCAGACCCGGTACCTTGCCGACCTTGATCTCATTCATGTCATGGTCGCCACGCAGCAGCACCAGCCAGACCTGGGTCTTGACGGTCTCGCCCGCCTCGTTGGTCTCGTCGGTGGCCAGGACCAGCGACTTGACGGTGGTCTTCAGGGGCACGGACAGCAGTTCGGCCACATCGGCACAGGTGCTCTTGCCGGGCGTGGCCGTCTTGGTCAGCGCCTGCGTGGCAGCGCCGCGCGGGCCGGCAGGCGCCAGGGACTCGGCCTTTTCCATGTTGGCGGCGTAGTCGCTGCCGGGGCAGTAGACAATGGCGTCTTCGCCGGTGGCGGCGATCACCTGGAATTCCTCGCTCAGATCACCGCCGATGGCGCCGCTGTCGGCGGCCACGGCACGGTAGGTCAGGCCGAAGCGGTCGAAGATGCGGCGGTAGGCCTGGGCCATGACCTGGTAGCTCGCCTTGGCGGCGGTCTGGTCGCGGTCGAAGCTGTAGGCGTCCTTCATGGTGAACTCGCGGCCACGCATGAGGCCGAAGCGCGGGCGGCGCTCGTCGCGGAACTTGGTCTGGATCTGGTAGAAGTTTTTTGGCAACTGTTTGTAGCTGCGCAGCTCCTGGCGCGCGATGTCAGTGATCACTTCTTCGCTGGTTGGCTGAATCACGAAGTCCCGGCCGTGGCGATCCTGGATGCGCAGCAGTTCAGGGCCCATTTTTTCGAAGCGGCCGGTTTCCTGCCACAGCTCGGCCGGCTGGACCACAGGCATGGTGACTTCCACAGCACCTGCGCGGTTCATTTCCTCGCGCACGATGGCTTCCACCTTGCGCACCACACGCAGCCCCATGGGCATGTAGTTGTAGATACCTGCGCCCAGCTTCTTGATCAGACCGGCGCGCGTCATCAGCTGGTGGCTGACCACCTCGGCATCGGCAGGCGCTTCCTTGAGGGTGGAAATGAAGAATTGGGAGGCTTTCATGCTGGGGCGGAGGGCGTTCAGGTGCAGCCCACTTGCTGCGCTCTAAGCGCCGTGCATAATGGACACAGTTTAAAAATTTGGGGTTTGATTATGCTTGACCGGGACGGCTTTCGGCCGAACGTCGGCATCATCCTGCTCAACCAGAAGAACCAGGTGTTCTGGGGCAAACGCATCCGCACCCACAGCTGGCAGTTTCCACAGGGTGGCATCGACCGGGGAGAAACCCCGGAACAGGCCATGTTCAGGGAGCTGCACGAAGAAGTGGGCCTGCACCCCAACCACGTGCGCTTGGTGGCCCGTACCCGGGACTGGTTGCGCTATGAGGTGCCTGACCGGTACATCCGCCGCGATGCGCGCGGACATTACAAGGGCCAGAAACAAATCTGGTATCTGCTGCAGCTGCTGGGGCACGACTGGGATCTGAACCTGCGTGCCACCAACCACCCGGAGTTCGACGCCTGGCGCTGGAACGACTACTGGGTACCGCTGGATGTGGTCGTGGAATTCAAACGTGGTGTCTATGAAATGGCACTCACGGAGCTGGCGCGCTTCCTGCCCCGCAACGAGCAGCGCAACCGCTACCTGCGCAGCGGCATGCGCACGCGCGATGGGGAGCATGCGGGCAGCGCCATGTTCCGCACGGGTTCGCTGCTGGTGAATCCCGGCATGGAGTTGCCGCCGGGCGCAAGCTTCGACCCCGACCCGCAGGGCAGCCGGCCCATGGGATTGGAGGGCTTGCCGGCCCCCTCCCCTCTGGACGCCAGCAGCACGAACGACGGCCCGCCACCGGCCAAGTAGTCCCGGCCGGGCTGGCGCCCGGGGCAGGTGCTTGCCGCAGCCAGGTGCTGCCCCGGCAAGATCCCTCATCACGCCGTGGTGAGCACCATGTTGTCGCGGTGCACCATCTCGGCTTCGGCCACATAGCCCAGCAGCCGCTCGAATTCCGAGGAAGACTTGCGGCACAGCAGGCGCGCCTCGGCACTTGCATAATTGGCCAGACCCCGGGCGATCTCCACCCCGGCCAGGTCACGCACGGCGATCACGTCGCCGCGCGAGAAATCCCCCTCAACGGCCGTCATGCCAATCGGCAGCAGGCTCTTGCCTTCATCGCGCACCTTGGCCGCGGCGCCGGCATCGACCAGCACCGCACCGCGCAGTTGCAGGTGGTCGGCCATCCACTGTTTGCGGGCCTGTTTCTTCTGCGTTTGCGCCACCAGCAGGGTTCCCAAGGCCTCTCCGTTCACCAGGCGCACCAGCACGTCCTGCTCGCGCCCCCAGGCAATGACGGTGGAGGCGCCCGAGCCCGCTGCACGCTTGGCCGCCAGGATCTTGGTGATCATGCCGCCCTTGCCGATGCTGGAGCCGGCGCCGCCGGCCATGGCCTCCAATGCGAGGTCGCCCGCCTGGGCCTCGTGCACGAACTGCGCGGCCGGGTCGCGGCGCGGGTCGGCGGTGTACAGGCCCTTCTGGTCGGTGAGGATGACCAGGGCATCGGCCTCGACCAGGTTGGCCACCAGCGCGCCCAAAGTGTCGTTGTCGCCGAACTTGATTTCGTCGTTGACCACCGTGTCGTTCTCGTTGATCACGGGCACCACCCCCAGGCGCAGCAGGGTGAGCAGGGTGGAGCGCGCATTCAGGTAGCGCTCCCGGTCGGCGAGGTCGGCATGGGTGAGCAGCACCTGGGCGCTGCCCATGCCCTGCTCGCGCAGCTTGGTCTCGTACATCTGGGCCAGGCCCATCTGGCCAACGGCGGCGGCGGCCTGCAGTTCATGCACCTCATGGGGGCGGGAAGTCCAGCCCAGGCGCTTCATGCCCTCGGCAATGGCGCCGCTGGAGACCATGACCACCTCGCGCGGAGCGCCACCGCCCTCGCCGCGCACCAGCGCGGCCAGCTGCCGGCTCCATTCACCGATGGCCGCCTCGTCAAGGCCCCGGCCTTCGTTGGTGACCAGGCTGGAGCCTACCTTGACGACGATTCGGCGGGCATCCCGCAGCACACTGGAAACCATTTTTGCTTCTATTGCCTCTGTCGCTGGGTTGCCTTGGCGGCCACCGCATTGTGTTCTGTATGGTCGCCCCAGGGAAAACCGGGGCTTGCACATCCCGCCAGGTCAGGCCGGAGCATCCCCGGCAAAGCGCGGGTCGATCTCCTCGGGCACATTCTCCAGGCGCTGCTCGGCCTGCACATGGCGGAAGATGGCGTGGATCAGCGGCTCGCAGCCTTCGCGCGTCAGGGCGGAGATCTCGAACACCGGCCCCTTCCACTTGAAGCGCTTGACGAAATCCTTGACGCGCTTGTCGCGTTCGTCTTCGGGCACCATGTCGAGCTTGTTGAGCACCAGCCAACGCGGTTTGTCATGCAGCGACTGGTCGTATTTCTTGAGCTCACCCACAATGGCCTTGGCCTGGGCGACAGGATCGACCGTGTCGTCAAAGGGCGCCAGGTCCACGATGTGCAAGAGCAGGCGCGTACGCTGCAGATGGCGCAGAAACTGGTGGCCCAGGCCCGCACCTTCGGAGGCACCCTCGATCAGGCCCGGAATGTCGGCGATCACAAAGCTCTGCTCCGGCCCCACGCGCACCACGCCCAGGTTGGGGTGCAGGGTCGTGAAGGGGTAGTCTGCGATCTTGGGCCGTGCGTTGGACACGGCCGTGATGAAGGTGGACTTGCCCGCATTGGGCATGCCCAGCAGGCCGACGTCGGCCAGCACCTTGAGTTCGAGCTTGAGATTCTTCCTCTCGCCGGGCCAGCCGGGGGTCTTCTGGCGCGGGGCGCGGTTGATGGCACTCTTGAAGCGCAGGTTGCCAAAGCCGCCGTCGCCGCCCTTGGCGATGGTCAGAACCTCGCCAGGGTTGAGCAATTCATAGAGCACCTCGCCGGTCTCTGCATCCGTGATGATGGTACCCACGGGCATCTTGAGCGTGATGTCGGAACCTGCGGCACCGAACATGTCGGAACCCATGCCGTGCTCGCCCCGCTTGGCTTCGTGCCGGCGCGAGTAGCGGTAGTCCACAAGGGTGTTGAGGCTTGGGTCCGCCACGGCGAACACATGCCCACCCCGGCCACCGTCCCCCCCATTGGGGCCGCCGAACTCCTTGTACTTCTCGTGCCGAAACGACACGCAGCCATTGCCGCCATCACCGGCAGCAATGTCAATATAGGCTTCATCGACGAACTTCATGGGTATCCAGTTTACAAAAGAGCGCTGCGCAAGAAAATCACCGGTGAAGGAGCAGCAGGGCTTTGCTCTTTTCGAGGGGTGTGCAAGACACCAGGGGGACGGGCATGCAGGCGATGCCAGGCGTCCAAACAACAAAGCCCCGACCAGGCGGGGCTTCGTTTGCTGCCGAAGGAAAGATCCCTCAGGCGGCCGTCACATTGACTGTCTGCTTGGACAGGGCACCCTTGGTGCCGAACGACACGTGGCCGTCCACCAGTGCAAACAGGGTGTGGTCCTTGCCCACGCCCACGTTGGTACCGGGGTGGAAACGGGTACCGCGCTGGCGCACGATGATGGAGCCCGCACTGATCAGTTCACCACCGAACGCCTTGACACCCAGCATCTTTGGCTTGGAGTCACGTCCGTTTCGCGTAGAGCCGCCGCCTTTTTTCTGTGCCATGACATCAGCTCCCGATTAAGCAGCGATCACACCGATTTGCAGTTCGGTGAACTGCTGGCGATGACCTTGGCGTTTCTGATAGTGCTTGCGACGGCGCATCTTGAAGATGTGCACTTTGTCGTGCTTGCCGTGTGCCACGACAGTGGCTTTGACCGTTGCACCGGACACCAGGGGCGTGCCTACCTTCAGTTCAGCGCCGTTGCCGACAGCCAGAACCTGGTCGATCACAATTTCCTGGCCTACGTCCGCAGCAATCTGTTCTACTTTGATTTTTTCGCCGGAAGCAACGCGATACTGCTTGCCGCCGGTTTTTATGACCGCGTACATGTTGACCTCTTGATATGAGTTCTGCAGACGGATTTCCGCAGAGCCCTCGATTTTAGCACAGGCAGCAGATCGTGGCAAGCCAGCGACATCCGCCGCAAACGTGGGGCACCGCCACGGCAGGAAGGCCATGGCCGTTCCTATAATCCGCTGCACTTCGAGCGCTCCTATCTTGACTGACCACTCCCAACCAGCCGCCACGCCCGCACTCACGCTCATCGCCGCCGACATGCACGAGGTGGATCGGGTGATTGCCGCACGCCTGACCTCCTCTGTCCCGCTGGTCGGGCAGATTTCGCAGTACATCATTGCTGCAGGCGGCAAGCGGCTGCGGCCAGCGCTGCTGCTGCTCATCTGCGGCGCCCTGGGCTACCGCGGCGCCCACCGCTTCGGCCTGGCTGCCGTGGTCGAGCTGATCCACACCGCCACGCTGCTCCACGATGACGTGGTCGATGCATCCACCCTGCGCCGTGGTCGCGCGACGGCCAACGAGACCTTCGGCAACCCGGCCAGCGTGCTGGTGGGCGATTTCCTGCATACGCGCTCCTTCCAGATGATGGTCGAGACCGGCAGCATGCGGGTCATGGAAATCCTCTCGGAAGCCACCAACGTGATTGCTGAGGGCGAGGTGCAGCAGCTGATGAACATGCACGACGCCTCACTGGACGAGGAGGGATATCTACGGGTGATCCGCTCCAAGACGGCCAAGCTCTTTGAGGCCAGCGCGCGCCTGGGCGCCGTCCTTGCAGGCAGCCCCCCCGAACTCGAAGACGCCTGCGCCTCCTATGGCCAGGCCCTGGGCACGGCATTCCAGATCATCGACGACGTGCTCGACTACGACGGCGACGCCAGCGAGATGGGCAAGAACCTGGGAGATGACCTGCGCGAAGGCAAATCCACCCTGCCGCTGATTGCAGCCATGCAACGCGGCACGGCGGCCCAGGCCGCGATCATCCGGGAGGCCATCGAGCAAGGCTCCACCGAGCAACTCCCCGCCATCATTGCCATTGTCCGCGAAACCGGCGCACTGGAAGTCACCCGGGCCGCAGCGACTGCAGAGGCCCGCAGAGCCATTGCCGCTCTGCAGGCCCTGCCGGGCAACGATTACACCGCCGGTTTGCTACACTTGGCGTCTCAATTGCTGGACCGTCGCGCATAGGCCGTGCCCTCATGCGACCCACAGGTCCTGGCGCCCCACGGGCGCCATACGGGGTGTAGCTTAGCCTGGTAGAGCGCTACGTTCGGGACGTAGAGGCCGGAGGTTCGAATCCTCTCACCCCGACCACCGTCCTACGGAGGGTGTCGCATGGCAAATTCATTTTGAACTGTGGTTCAGGCGCCAATATGCAAAGCTGTACAGGTCTTTGCCAATAGGCGATGATAGGATGGCCTGCTGTTCAATTCCTAACACATTACCGGTTACATGGCTGCTGTAGATACTGCTCAGAAAGAAACACCTGCAATAGCCCTTCCGGGCTTGGGCCGGGCGTTGATGTCTGCGGGAAAGCTGACCCAGAAGGCAGCCGAGGATATTTACAAAAAGTCACAAACCAGCCGCACCAGCTTTATAGCCGAGTTAACCGGTTCGGGGGTTGTCTCTGCCGGCGACCTGGCCCATACGGTATCGGCCGTCTTTGGCGCCCCTTTGCTGGACCTGGAGGCCATTGACCCCCTGCGGCTGCCCAAGGATCTGCTGGATGCGAAGATCTGCCAAGCCTACCGGGTGGTGGTGCTGAGCAAACGCAACAACCGCTTGATCGTCGCCACGGCAGACCCGACCGACCAGGAGGCCGCCGAGAAAATCAAGTTCACCACCCAGATGGGCGTGGATTGGATTATCGCTGAATATGACAAACTGAACCGACTGGTTGAAAGCACCACGAAATCGACGTCCGAGTCGATGGAGGCCATGACCAGCGGCGGGGATTTCGAGTTCGACGATATTCCTGTTGAAGAAGAACCCGACGCCGCTGATGCTGGCGCGGCGTCGGACGTGGAAGACGCGCCTGTCGTCAAGTTCCTGCACAAGATGCTGCTTGATGCCTTCAATATGCGAGCGTCCGACCTGCATTTCGAGCCCTATGAGCATCAGTACCGCGTGCGCTTCCGCATCGACGGAGAACTCCGGGAAATCACCTCGCCGCCGATTGCCATCAAGGACAAGCTGGCTTCGCGCATCAAGGTGATTTCGCGCATGGATATTTCCGAAAAGCGGGTGCCGCAGGACGGGAAGATGAAATTGAAAATCGGCCCCGATCGGGTCATCGATTTTCGGGTGAGCACCCTGCCCACGCTGTTTGGCGAAAAGATCGTGATCCGTATCCTGGATCCGTCCAGCGCCAAGCTGGGTATCGATGCACTGGGCTACGAACCCGAGGAAAAGGCCCGCCTGCTAGACGCTATCAGCCGCCCCTACGGCATGATTCTGGTGACCGGCCCCACGGGCTCGGGCAAGACGGTGTCTTTGTACACCTGCCTGAACCTGCTCAACAAGCCAGGGGTGAACATCGCCACGGCAGAAGATCCGTCGGAAATCAACCTGCCCGGCGTGAACCAGGTCAACGTCAATGACAAGGCCGGCCTGACCTTTGCCGTCGCACTCAAGTCCTTTCTGCGCCAGGATCCCGACATCATCATGGTGGGGGAAATCCGCGACCTGGAAACAGCCGATATCTCGATCAAGGCAGCCCAGACGGGCCACTTGGTGCTGTCTACGCTGCACACCAACGATGCGCCAACGACGCTCACGCGCATGCGCAACATGGGCATCGCGCCGTTCAATATCGCTTCCAGCGTCATCCTGATCACGGCGCAACGTCTGGCCCGGCGCCTGTGCCCCAACTGCAAGGCGCCCGCAGACATTCCGCACGAAGCCCTGGTGGATGCGGGCTACTCCGACGAGGAGCTCGATGGCTCATGGGTGCCTTATCGCCCCGTGGGGTGCTCCGCCTGCAACAATGGATACAAGGGCCGGGTCGGCATCTACCAGGTCATGCCGATCACAGAAGAAATCCAGCGCATCATTCTGCGCGATGGCAGCGCTCTGGAGATCGCGGAGCAGGCCCGAAGTGAAGGCGTGCGCTCCCTGCGCGAGGCAGCACTGCACAAGGCCAAGCTGGGTCTGACCTCTCTCGAAGAGGTGCTGGCCGTGACCAACGAATAAACATTACAGAGTAGCGACGGGGAACACCATGGCGACTGCAGTAGCAACCAAGGACATCAAGGAATTCGTCTTCGAATGGGAAGGCAAGGACCGCGCAGGCAAGATCGTGCGCGGGGAAATCCGCGCAGGGGGCGAGAACCAAGTCCAGGCCACGCTGCGCCGCCAGGGCGTGTTCCCGACCAAGATCAAGAAACGGCGGATGAAGTCGGGCAAGAAGATCAAGCCCAAGGACATCGCCCTGTTCACGCGCCAACTGGCCACCATGATGAAGGCTGGGGTGCCGCTGCTGCAATCGTTCGACATTGTCGGCCGCGGCAACACCAATGCCAGCGTAACCAAGCTGCTCAACGATATCCGCACTGATGTGGAAACAGGGACTTCGCTGAATGCGGCCTTTCGCAAGCATCCCCTGTACTTCGACACCCTGTACTGCAACCTGGTGGAAGCCGGTGAAGCAGCAGGTATTCTGGAAGCGCTGCTGGACCGTCTGGCCACCTACATGGAAAAAACGGAGGCCATCAAGTCCAAGATCAAGTCAGCACTGATGTACCCCATCTCGGTGATTATTGTGGCCTTTGTGGTGGTCACGGTGATCATGATTTTCGTGGTCCCCGCTTTCAAGGAAGTATTCACCTCGTTTGGCGCCGACCTGCCCGCCCCCACCTTGTTTGTGATGGCCATTAGTGAAATTTTTGTCAAATGGTGGTGGCTGATCTTCGGGGTGATTGGAGGTGGCTTCTATTTCTTCATGCAAGCCTGGAAGCGAAGCGAGAAGATGCAGCGCTTCATGGACCGCGCTTTGCTGAAGATGCCTATTTTTGGGGTGCTGATCGATAAATCCTGTGTCGCCCGCTGGACACGAACATTGGCTACCATGTTTGCGGCTGGAGTCCCCCTGGTCGAAGCGCTCGATTCCGTCGGAGGTGCGTCTGGTAACTTTGTGTATCTTGCCGCTACCGAGAAAATCCAACAAGAGGTCTCCACAGGCACCAGCCTGACGGCGGCCATGGGCAATGCCAACGTTTTCCCATCGATGGTGCTGCAAATGTGCGCAATCGGTGAAGAGTCGGGTTCTATCGATCACATGCTGGGAAAAGCAGCGGACTTCTATGAAGCCGAGGTAGACGAAATGGTCGCGGGTTTGTCCAGCCTCATGGAGCCGATCATCATTGTGTTTCTGGGATCCCTGATTGGTGGCATCGTGGTGGCTATGTACCTGCCCATCTTCAAACTCGGCCAGGTTGTTTGATGCTCCTGGATCCGTGGTGGAGTGCCGCGCTGGTCGGCTTGTTCGGTTTGATGATCGGCAGTTTCCTGAATGTGGTGATCTACCGGCTGCCCAAGATGATGGAGCGGCAGTGGGATGCAGAAGTAGCCGCTTATGCGGCAGAGCGTGCAGCCCGGCAAACCACTAGCGCTACGACGGCAGAGCTAGCTGCGGTGCTTCCACCCGTTTCAGAGCCGTTCAATCCAGAGCCCTTCAATCTGCTGGTTCCGCGCTCGCGCTGCCAAGCCTGTGGGCACATGGTGCAATGGTATGAAAACATACCCGTCCTGAGCTATTTAGTCCTGCGGGGCAAATGCTCGTCCTGCGGGGTAAACATCAGTGTGCGCTACCCTTTGGTGGAGCTGAGCACCGCGGGCCTGTTCGCGTTTCTGGGCCATTGGGGGGGATTGTCATTACCCACCCTGATCTGGTGCGGATTTGCTGCAGCGATGGTAACGCTTGCGATGATCGACTGGGACACCACCCTGCTGCCTGATGACATCACCCTGCCCTTGCTGTGGACAGGGTTGCTTGCTTCGACGCTGGGCTGGACCGGTGTTCCTGCGGCTACCTCGGTGGTAGGCGCTGCAGCTGGCTATCTGTCTCTGTGGATCGTGTACTGGGGATTCAAGCTCGCCACCGGCAAGGAGGGCATGGGCTATGGCGACTTCAAGCTGTTTGCCGTGCTTGGCGCCTGGTATGGCTGGCAAGCCCTACTCCCCATTATCTTGATGGCCTCCATCGTCGGCGCCATCGTGGGCTTGGTCATGAAATTCCGAAATCGACTGCGGGAAGGCGGATATGTCCCTTTCGGCCCATTCTTAGTTGGAGCAGGCTTGGTGTCCATGGTGTTCACCCCCGAAAGCATTATGCAGGCGGTGCTGGGTCTCCTCGGGCTGTAGCCATGCGCATCGGCCTGACCGGAGGTATCGGCAGCGGCAAGAGCACGTTCGGCCAATTGCTGGCGTCCCAGGGCGCAGCACTGATCGACGCCGACCAGATCGCGCGCAGCGTGACCGGTCCGGGCGGTGCGGCCATCGATGCGATCCGGCAGACCTTCGGGCCCGACTATGTCGATGCCTCCGGCGCACTCGACCGGGCCCGCATGCGTGCCCTGGCCTTTTCCGACGGGAATGCGCGAATGCGCCTGGAGTCCATCGTGCATCCGCTGGTGACGCAATTCAGTGCCGAAGGCGCTCGCCAGGCCCAGCAGGATGGCAAGCGCCTGATCGTGCACGACATTCCCCTGCTCGTGGAGTCCGGGCGCTGGGCCCGCCAGCTCGATGCCGTGGTGGTGATCGACTGCCCGGCCGAAACCCAGATCGAGCGGGTGGTCCAGCGCAGCGGTCTCGCGCGCGAAGCCGTGCAGGCCATTCTTTCCCACCAGGCCAGTCGGCCGGCACGCCGCGCAGCGGCAGATGCCGTCGTGCACAACGGCCCTCTCTGCACATTGACGCAATTACAGGCCCAGGCCGAGCAACTGGGACGGCTGTTCGGGCTATGATGCATGCGCACGCCTGTGGGCCCCTCCCGCTTTGACGGGCAGTGATCCACGGTGCACGGTGCCGCAAAATACCCTGAGAGCCCCGGGAACCCGCCAGCGTGATCCTTTACGAATACCCTTTCAACGAGCGCCTCAGAACGTACCTGCGTCTGGAGCAGCTGTTTCGCCGGCTCGGCGAACTGATCCCGCGCTCCCACGCCCTGGACCACCATTTCGCACTGGTCACGATCTTCGAGATCATGGACGTGGCTGCCCGCGCCGACCTGAAAGCGGACGTTCTCAAGGACATCGAGAAGCACAAGCACCAACTGGAAGGCTACCGCGGCAACCCGTCCATCTCGGAAGCCGCACTGGAAACGGTCATCACGCAGCTGGACCATTGCTTCACCGCACTGAACACACAAAGCGGCAAATCTGGCCATGCCCTCACAGAGAACGACTGGCTGATGAGCATCCGCAGCCGCGTGGGAATTCCGGGCGGCACCTGCGGCTTCGACCTGCCCGCCTACTATGCCTGGCAGCACCGCGACGTGGCCTACCGCCAGAACGCGCTGCAGGAATGGGCCTCCACCCTGGCGCCCATGGCCGAATCCATCTATGTGCTGCTCAAGCTGCTGCGTGACTCGGGCGTGCCGCAGAAGGTGGCCGCCGAGCGTGGCCAGTTCCAGCAGAACCTGCCCCAGGGCCGCACCTTCCAGTTGCTGCGCCTGCGCATGGATCCCACCCTGGGGCTCATTCCGGAAATCAGCGGCAACCGTCTGATCGTCTCGGTGCGGCTCATGCGCCAGGAGGCCGATGGCCGGTTGCACTCCTGCACGGAGGATGCCGCGTTCGAACTCACCCTGTGCGCCTGAAGGAGACACCTGCCATGGCCCCCGCCACCAAGCCAGAAGGCCACCGGACCGTCGTCTGCCCCACCTGCGGCGGCGACAGCATCTACAGCCCGGCCAATCCCTACCGTCCCTTCTGCAGCGAGCGTTGCAAGCAGGTGGACCTGGGTGCCTGGGCGAGTGAAGACTTCCGCATGCCCGCCGAAGCCCCTCCCGCCGATGCCCAGTACGGCGACCCCAAACTGCAGCACTGATTCAGGAATCCGACTCCGGGGGCACAAAGGCGATGCCCCGCTCCTCGGACAACCACTGCAGAACCGGGTACGCGCCCGGCAGCACCGGGCTCACGTCCAGGGGCAACTGCTGCCAGGCCATCGCTTGGCCCTCGCGCATCTCGAACTCCCCCGTCCATGCGTGGACCTTGCACCAGTGCAGGCGCACCAGCGCGTGCGGGTAGTCGTGCTCGGTGACCTTCCAGACCTCGGCAGGCCCGATGGCCACCCCCAGCTCCTCAACCAGCTCACGCCGCAGCGCCTGCTCCACCGTCTCGCCCACTTCGAGCTTGCCGCCCGGAAACTCCCAGTAGCCCGCATAGGGCTTGCCTGGCGGGCGGGTGGACAACAACAGCGCGCCATCGTGGCGCACCAGAATGCCTACGGCCACCTCGGTGTGCTTGCGCGCTGCCGCCGCTTCGCTTGCCACAGCTTCAACCACCATTGCGCCCCGCATAGTCACGTGCAAACTGGTAGGCCACGCGGCCGCTGCGCGAGCCCCGCTCCAATGCCCAGATCAGGGCCTGAGGACGGGCTGCCACGATGTCGTCCGCAGCGATGCCCAGCGACGACAGCCACTGCGCCACGATGGCCAGGTACTCATCCTGGCTGAACGGGTAGAAGCTGACCCACAGGCCAAAGCGCTCCGACAGCGAGATTTTTTCCTCCACCACCTCGCCCGGATGCACCTCGCCATCCTCGCTGTGGGTGTAGGTCAGGTTCTCGGTCATGTACTCGGGCAGCAGATGGCGGCGGTTGCTGGTCGCGTAGATCAGCACATTCGGCGTGGCGGCCGCCACCGATCCGTCAAGGATAGACTTGAGCGCCTTGTAACCCGGCTCGCCCTCTTCGAAGCTCAGGTCGTCACAAAACACAATGAACTTCTCGGGCCGGCCCGAGACCACGTCCACGATGTCGGGCAGGTCGGTCAGGTCGGCCTTGTCCACCTCGATCAGGCGCAGGCCCTGGGGCGCATAGGCATTGAGGCAGGCCTTGATCAGTGAGGATTTGCCGGTACCGCGTGCCCCCGTGAGCAGCACGTTGTTGGCGGGCTTGCCCTCCACGAACTGGCGTGTATTGCGCTCGATCTTTTCCTTCTGCCCATCGATTTCCTTGAGCTCGGTGAGGGCCATCGTGGCGACATGGCGCACAGGCTCCAGCGTGCCGTGGCCGCTGCTGCGCTTGCGGTAGCGCCAGGCGATCGAGGCCGTCCAGTCGGGGGCCGAAAGCGGCTGCGGCAGTGCCGCCTCGATGCGGGTGATCAATTGCTCCGCGCGCGCGATCAGGTGTTCCAGTGCTTGGTTCATGGGCCGGTGGCTCGCGATCTCAGGAACGGTAGTCCGCGTTGATGGTCACGTATTCGTGGCTGAAGTCGCAGGTCCACACGGTGTCGGCCGCGCTGCCACGGCCCAGCACCACGCGCACGGTGATCTCGCTTTGCTTCATCACACGCTGGCCGTCTTCCTCGCGGTAGGCCGGGTTACGCCCACCGCGCACGGCCACGTGCACATCGTCCAGGTACAGGTCGATACCGGTCTGGTCCAGGTCCTCGATGCCTGCATAGCCCACGGTCGCGAGAATGCGGCCCAGGTTCGGGTCGCTGGCGAAGAAGGCCGTCTTGACCAGGGGCGAATGCGCGATGGCATAGGCCACCTTGCGGCATTCGTCGCCGGTCCTGCCCCCCTCCACGCGCACCGTGATGAACTTGGTGGCGCCCTCGCCGTCGCGCACGATGGCCTGGGCCAGCTTCTGCGCCACCTGCATCATGGCGGCCTGCAGCGCCTGGCCTTCAGGGCTGGCCAGGTCGGTGATGGGGGTATGGCCGGCCTTGTTGGTGGCCACGAGCACGAAGGAATCGTTGGTGGACGTGTCACCGTCAATGGTCACGCGGTTGAACGAGCCATCGGCCAGCACGCGCACCAGCTGCTGCACCACTTCGGGCGCCACGCAGGCATCCGTCGCCAGGAAGCCCAGCATGGTCGCCATGTTGGGGCGGATCATGCCCGCCCCCTTGCTGATGCCGGTGATGGACACCGTGGCGCCAGCCACCTGCGCCTGGGCGGAAAAAGCCTTGGGCAGGGTGTCGGTGGTCATGATGCCTTCGGCGGCGCGGGCCCAGTGGTCGGCTTTCGCGTCGGCAATGGCCGCGGGCAGGCCGGCCTCGATGCGGTCCAGCGGCAAGGGCTCCATGATCACGCCGGTGGAAAACGGCAGCACCTGCTCGGGCGCCACGTTCAAGTGGCTGGCCAGTGCCTTGCACATCGCACGCGCACGCGCCAGCCCGTCGGCACCGGTGCCGGCGTTGGCATTGCCGGTATTGATCACCATGGCGCGGATGGCCTTGCCACCTGCCAGGTGCTCACGCCCCACCTGCACAGGTGCGGCGCAAAAGCGGTTCTGCGTGAACACGCCGGCCACGCTGGCGCCTTCGTCCAGCAGAAACACCGTCAGGTCCTTGCGGTTGGCCTTGCGGACACCGGCTTCGGCAACACCAATGCGGACACCGGCAATTGGATGCAGATCGGAGGCGACGGGGGCAAGAAGATGAACGGGCATGGGAGGATCTCTTTCTCGAATGACTGCGTCCGATTATGCGAAAAACCGTGGCGCACGAATGAAAACACGGGCCGGGGCCCGTGTCTGGATGTCAATCAGCAGCTCAAGCCAGCTTGCCGTGGCATGCCTTGTACTTCTTGCCACTGCCGCAAGGGCACGGGTCGTTGCGGGCCACCCGCATGCCTTCGGGCAGGGCAGCCGCCTGGGCGCCGCCTTGCTGCTGCAGGCCGGGGGTGGTCTCCGCCTCGCCCGTCTCGGTGGGCGCCGTGTAAGTCACGTTGGAGATGGCTTCGGCGCGGCTTTCCATGTCCTGGGCGGCCTGGTCGAGCTGCGCCTGCGACTGGATCTGCACCGTCATCAGCACCTTGGTGACTTCGTTCTTGACCTGGTCGATCAGCTGGCGGAACAGCTCGAAGGCTTCGCGCTTGTATTCCTGCTTGGGCTGCTTCTGGGCGTAGCCGCGCAGGTGGATGCCCTGGCGCAGGTAGTCCAGCGAGCTCAGGTGGTCGCGCCAGTTCGAGTCGAAGTTCTGCAGCAGCACCACGCGTTCGAACTGCGTGAAGTTCTCGCGGCCCACCTGCTCGACCTTGGCGTCGAAGGCTTCCTTGGCCGCTTGCACCACCTTCTCGAGAATCTCATCGTCGGTGATCGCACTCGACCCTTCCACGATGGACTTCAGGTCGATCTGCACCTGCCACTCTTCGGCCAGCACCTTCTGCAGAGCAGGAATGTCCCACTGCTCTTCGACCGACTCGGGGGGCACATACTGGTGCACCAGGTCGGTCATGCAGTCGTCGCGCATGGCAGCGATCATGTCCGACAGGTCGGCCGAGTCCAGGATCTCATTGCGCTGCTGGTAGATCACCTTGCGCTGGTCATTGGCCACGTCATCGTATTCCAGCAATTGCTTGCGGATGTCGAAGTTGCGGGCCTCCACCTTGCGCTGGGCCGATTCGATGCTGCGCGTCACGATGCCGGCCTCGATGGCTTCGCCATCGGGCATCTTCAGGCGGTCCATGATGGCCTTGACACGGTCGCCCGCGAAGATGCGCATCAGCGAGTCGTCCAGGCCCAGGTAGAAGCGCGAGGAGCCGGGGTCCCCCTGGCGGCCCGAACGGCCACGCAGCTGGTTGTCGATGCGGCGCGACTCGTGGCGCTCGGTGGCGATGATGCGCAGGCCGCCCAGGGCCTTGATCTTCTCGTGGTCCGCAGACCAATCGGCACGCAGCTGGGCGATCTGGGCCGCACGGCCGGCCTCGTCCAGCGACTCGTCGGCCTCGACGGCGGCGATCAGTTTTTCGATGTTGCCGCCCAGCACGATGTCGGTACCGCGACCGGCCATGTTGGTGGCGATGGTGATCATGCCGGCGCGACCGGCCTGGGCCACGATATCGGCCTCACGGGCGTGCTGCTTGGCGTTGAGCACCTGGTGCGGCAGGCCTTCCCGGTTGAGCAACTGGTCGATGATCTCGGAGTTTTCGATCGAAGTCGTCCCCACGAGCACCGGCTGGCCACGCTCGTGGCATTCACGGATGTCCTTGATGGCCGCTTCGTATTTCTCGCGCGTGGTCTTGTACACGCGGTCGAGCTGGTCGTCGCGGCGGCTGGGGCGGTTCGGCGGGATCACCACGGTTTCCAGGCCGTAGATCTCCTGGAATTCGTAGGCTTCGGTATCGGCCGTGCCGGTCATGCCGGCCAGCTTGCTGTACAGGCGGAAATAGTTCTGGAAGGTGATCGAGGCCAGCGTCTGGTTTTCGGCCTGGATGTTCACGCCTTCCTTGGCTTCGACGGCCTGGTGCAGGCCCTCGCTCCAGCGGCGGCCCGACATCAGGCGGCCGGTGAACTCGTCCACGATCACGATCTCACCGTTCTGCACCACATAGTGCTGGTCGCGGTGGTACAGGTGGTTGGCCCTGAGCGCTGCATACAGGTGGTGCATCAGCGTGATGTTGGCCGGGTCATAGACCGAAGCCCCCTCGGCGATCAGGCCGTGGCTGGCCAGGATGCGCTCCGCGCTTTCATGGCCCTGCTCCGTCAGGAACACCTGGTGGGTCTTCTCGTCGAGCGTGAAGTCGCCGGGCTTGGTCACGCCCTCGCCAGTGCGTGGGTCGGCTTCACCTTCCTGGCGCACCAGCAGCGGCACCACCTTGTTCATGGCGATGTACATGGCCGTGTGGTCTTCGGCCTGGCCGCTGATGATCAAGGGCGTGCGCGCCTCATCGATCAGGATCGAGTCCACTTCGTCGACGATGGCGAAGTTCAGGCCCTGCTGCACGCGGTCCGCGGCCTCATAGACCATGTTGTCGCGCAGGTAGTCGAAGCCGTATTCGTTGTTCGTGCCGTAGGTGATGTCGGCGCGGTAGGCGGCCTGCTTCTCCTCGCGCGGCATGTTGGGCAGGTTGATGCCCACCGTGAGGCCCAGGAAGTTGTACAGGCGACCCATCCAGGTCGCATCGCGGTTGGCCAGGTAGTCGTTCACGGTCACCACGTGCACGCCCTTGTCGGACAGGGCGTTCAGGTACACCGGCAGCGTGGCGGTCAGGGTCTTGCCCTCACCCGTGCGCATTTCGGCAATCTTGCCGTAATGCAGCGCCATGCCGCCCAGCAGCTGCACGTCGAAGTGGCGCATCTTCATGATGCGCTTGGAGCCCTCGCGCACCACCGCAAACGCTTCGGGCAGGATATCGTCCAGCGACTCCCCCTTGGCCACCCGGTCCTTGAACTCCTGCGTCTTGGCGCGCAGCGCCTCGTCCGTCAGCTTCTCGTAGTCGGGCTCCATCGCGTTGATGCGGGAGACCGTCTTGCGGTACTGCTTGAGAAGCCGGTCATTGCGGCTGCCGAATAGTTTGGTAAGGAAGTTGGTGGCCATGCGAACAGGACCGCCCCAGCGCTGCAATCAGCGCGCGAGGCGACCGAAACCCCTAAGATGAATTGAGAGATCAGGTGGGTGCGCTGCCCGGGTTTGCAAGGACTGCACGACCCCGGGCGGCGAACGCCGGACCTGCGATTTTACCTGCCTGCCGCAGGCCCGCCGGAAGCCACCACGGCCCCGGCCTTCTGCGGGGCCCCGGCCACCGCACTGCCGGCGCTGAGAAACTTCTGCGGATCCTGGAAAACCCCTTGCACCAGCACCTCGAAGTGCAGGTGCGGGCCGGTGGAGCGGCCGGTGGTGCCGACTTCGGCGATCTTCTGTCCGCGCTTGACGATGTCCCCTTGCTTCACCAGGGTACGCGAGGCGTGCGCGTAGCGCGTCACCAGCTGGTTGCCATGGTCCACCTCGATCATGTTGCCGTAGGCCGGGTGGTACTCCTGCGTCACGACCACGCCGCCAGCGGCAGCCAGGATGGCGGTGCCGGTATCGGCCTGGAAATCGAGCCCGGTGTGCAGGGCCGACTGCCCCGTGATGGGGTCGATGCGCCAGCCGAACGATGAGCCAGGCAGCTTGCCTGCCACAGGCGCATGCGTGGGCACCATCTTCTTGCGGATGTGCTGGTCGAACAGGCGCGACTCCATCACCGTCATCAGGTCCACGCGCTGGTTGGTCAGGCGCTCCAGGTCATCCAGGGTGGCCTGCAGCTCTTCCATGCTCAGGTTGTGGGCGCTCACCAGCGCGCCGCCACGCCCGTCGCGGCGCAGCTCCGTGGCGGGCATGCCCGCGAGGCCCAGCACACGCTCGCCCAGCGATTCCAGCTGCACCATGCGTGCCTGCATCTCGCCCACCCGCTTGGCCATGGCATCGAGGTTGGCCCGCATGAAGCGGTCGCGCTCGGCGAATTCGTCCTTCACCACCAGGCGCACCAAGGCGCCGAACACCGGCCAGCCCTCGCGTGCACCCTTGAGAAAGACCCAGTGGTACAGGCCGGCGGCCGTCACCATGAGTCCGAGGGAAAGAAGCAGGCCCGCCAGCAAAAGGCGGACTCCTGACAAATGAATGGCGCGGCTGCGCGCCAAACGGGCGTCCGTGATAATCAGGTGCACTACGACATCTCCACGCCCACCGGCGCATCCCCATGACCCGCCGCCACTACGCCGTCACCCTGCAGCAAGCCAGCGAGGAATCCCCCACGCTGCACATGCTCACCGCAATGACACGCGACTCCAGCGATCGGCTCAAGGCCATTGAATTGTTGTTACCTGCCGGCCTGCGCCAATCCGTCCAGGCAGGCCCCATCGATGGGAATACCTGGTGCCTGCTGGTCAAGAGCAATGCCGCCGCGGCCAAGATCCGTCAACTGCTGCCTGCATTGCAGGCGCACTTGCGCAGCCGGGGGTGGGAGGTTAACTCCATTCGGCTGAAAGTTCAAACCTGAAAAACAGGCCCCGAAACATCTGCCTGCTTGTCAAAGAGCTGCCAAATGGGTATGGCAGAGGGCCTTCCGGAGGCCATTGCAATGCCCGATCCCACACAACGGGCGGATGATTCCGCGGGCGGCGGGGACCAGAAGACGGGGGTAGGGAGGAAAAGATGGTGCCGGTTGTCGGAATCGAACTGACGACCTACCGCTTACAAGGCGGGTGCTCTACCAACTGAGCTAAACCGGCGAAGGCTGGATTCTATCCTGCAAAAACAGCCCTCAAAATGAACCGAGGGCGCGCGCCCGCCCTATTTCACCCGCTTGAGCGCTGGGCGGCTGCCACCACCGGAAGGCGAAGGGCGCGGGGGATTGCCATCGCCGCCCTCAGACCCAGGGGATTCCCCGGGAACCAGATGGACCACGCGGTCATCCGCAGGCGTAGACGATGCTGGCGCGGCCGCGGGCACCGGGGCCAGCTCGGCGGGCACGGAGGCCGGCGGCGGCAGGCCCTGCGGCGAGGCACCCGCGGTCAGGTTGTCCACCGGTGGAGGGAACGCCATGCCCTGGCCGTTCTCCCGCGCATAGATGGCGATCACCCGGCCCACCGGCACCAGGATCTCGCGCGGCTTGCCGCCAAAGCGGGCCTTGAACTCGATGAAATCATTGCCCAGCTGCAGCGCACTGGTGGCGTCGTAGCTGATGTTGAGCACGATCTCGCCATCGTTCACGTACTCGCGCGGCACCTGCACGGAATCGTCCACCCGCACCGCCACATAGGGGGTGAGCCCGTTGTCCGTGCACCACTCGTAGAGGGCGCGGATCAGGTAGGGGCGTGTGGACGTGGATTCCGTGGCATTCATGGGCTAGGTGCAGGCGGTCAGGGGCAGACGATGGCGCAGGCGCTTTACTTGCGCATGACCTTTTCGGAAGGCGTCAGCGCTTCGATGTAGGCAGGGCGCGAGAAGATGCGCTCGGCGTACTTGAGCAGCGGGGCCGCATTCTTGCTCAGGTCGATGCCATAGTAGTCCAGGCGCCACAGCAGCGGGGCAATGGCCACATCGAGCATGGAGAAGTTGTCGCCCAGCATGTACTTGTTCTTGAGGAACACGGGGGCCAGCTGCGTCAGGCGGTCGCGGATGTGGGCACGTGCCTTTTCCAGCGCCTTCTCATTGCCCTTGGTCGCACGCGACTCCAGGATGTTCACGTGCACAAACAGTTCCTTCTCGAAGTTGAGCAGGAACAGGCGCACACGGGCTCGGTCCACCGGGTCGCCGGGCATCAGCTGCGGGTGCGGGAAGCGCTCGTCGATGTACTCGTTGATGATGTTCGACTCGTACAGGATCAGGTCGCGCTCGACCAGGATGGGCACCTGGCCGTAGGGGTTCATCACGCTGATGTCTTCGGGCTTGTTGTACAGGTCCACATCGCGGATCTCGAAGTCCATGCCCTTCTCGAACAGGACAAAGCGGCAGCGGTGGGAAAAGGGACAGGTCGTTCCCGAGTAAAGCACCATCATGGTGTGAGGCTCCTAAAAATCAAAAGAGTGGGGGCCCGAAGCACCCACTCTGAAAAGACCCAGCCGCACCCCCGCAAAGGGGTGCGGCATATGAATCCGGCGTATTGGTTACTTGACGTCTTTCCAGAACGCTGCGTTCAGCCTCCAGGCGATCACCGTGAAGAAGCCCAGGAAGATCAGCACCCAGACACCGACGCGGATGCGGGTGTTCTGCGCAGGCTCGGCCATCCACTGCAGGTAATTCACGAGATCGCCGACATTCTGGTCGAATTGCAGGGGCGACATGGTACCTGGGGTTACTTGCTGCCAGCCCTTGAAGACCTGGGTCTTGTGGCCGTGGCTCTCGTGCTCTTCGAACACCGGACGGCGGTCACCCTGCATCTGCCACAGCGCATGCGGCATGCCCACGCTCGGGAAGGCCAGGTTGTTCCAGCCCGTGGCCTTGGTGTCATCGCGGTAGAAGGTGCGCAGGAAGGTGTACAGGTAATCCGCGCCCGTGCCGCCATGGCCGGCGCGCGAGCGCGCGATCACGGTCAGATCGGGTGGGTTGGCGCCAAACCATTCCTTGGCCTGCTTGGGATCGATGGACGCCTTCATGGTCTCGCCGACCTTGTCGGTCGTGAACAGCAGGTTGTCCTTGATGTCCTGCTCGGTCAGGCCGATGTCCTTCAGGCGGTTGAAGCGCATGAAGGCCGCCGAATGGCAGCTCAGGCAGTAGTTGACAAAGATCTTGGCGCCATTTTGCAGCGAGGCCAGGTCGTTGGTCTTGTTGGGCGCCTTGTCCCAGGCGATGCCGCCTTCGGCGGCCTGCGCGCCCGAAACAATGCCCAGGGCTGCGATCAGCGTGAGGATGAGTTTCTTCATTGTTCTTGTCTCCCGCTCAGTGCGCGGCAAAGGTCACACGGTCAGGCACCGGCTTGGGCGTGCCCAGGCGGCTCCACCAGGGCATCAGGATGAAGAAGCCGAAATAGAACAGGGTACCCACCTGCGAGACGCGCTCGCCGATCGGCGAGGGTGGCTGCACACCCAGGTAGCCCAGGATCAGGAAGTTGATCACGAAGATGCCGTACAGGTACTTGTGCCAGTCGGGACGGTAGCGGATCGACTTGACCGGGCTGTAATCCAGCCAGGGCAGGAAGAACAGGATGATCACGGCACCGCCCATCACCACCACGCCCCAGAACTTGGCGTCGATGGCCAGCATCAGCGCGGCCACCACCAGGGAGGCAACCACGGCACCGGCCTTGATGAAGCTGGGCAGCTTGAGCTTGAGCGAAGCCAGCACGGCGCCACCCACCACGCACAGGATCAGCACGTACATCATCTCGGTCGTGATGGCGCGCAGCATCGAGTAGAACGGCGTGAAGTACCAGACCGGCGCAATGTGCGCAGGTGTCTTCAGCGGGTCGGCCGGAATGAAGTTGTTGTATTCCAGGAAGTAGCCGCCAAACTCGGGGGCGAAGAACACCACCGCCGTGAAGGCCATCAGGAACACGCAGACACCGAAGATGTCGTGCACCGTGTAGTAGGGGTGGAAGGGCACGCCATCCAGTGGCTTGCCGTTGGCATCCTTGGGCGCCTTGGGGCCCTTGATCTCCACGCCATCGGGGTTGTTCGAGCCCACATCGTGCAGTGCCAGCAAGTGCGCCACCACCAGGCCCAGCAGCACCAGCGGCACGGCGATCACGTGGAAGCTGAAGAAGCGGTTCAGCGTGGCATCACCCACCACATAATCGCCGCGGATCAAGAGGGCCAGGTCCGGGCCGATGAAGGGAATTGCGGCGAACAGGTTCACGATCACCTGGGCACCCCAGTAGGACATCTGGCCCCAGGGCAGCAGGTAGCCCATGAAGGCCTCGGCCATCAGGCACAGGAAGATCGCGCAGCCGAACACCCAGACCAGCTCGCGTGGCTTGCGGTAGCTGCCGTACATGAGGCCGCGGAACATGTGCAGGTAGACCACCACGAAGAAGGCCGAGGCCCCGGTGGAGTGCATGTAGCGGATCAGCCAGCCCCAGGGCACATCGCGCATGATGTACTCGACCGACTCGAAGGCCTTGGCCGCGTCGGGCTTGTAGTGCATCACCAGGAAGATGCCGGTAACGATCTGGATCACCAGCACCAGCAGCGACAGCGAGCCGAAGATGTACCAGAAGTTGAAGTTTTTCGGAGCGTAGTACTCCGACATGTGCACCCGGTAGGCGTCGAAAGCCGTCGGAAAACGGTTCTCGAACCAGTTGGTGGTCTTCGCCGCTATCGAGGCGTTGGGGGAGATTTCCTTGAATTCGTGGGCCATTTTTGTGTCTCCCTCAAGCCTTCTTGTCTTCGCCGATCAACAGGCGGGTGTCCGACAGGTACATGTGGGGAGGAACCTCCAGGTTGTCCGGCGCCGGCTTGTTCTTGAACACGCGGCCGGCCATGTCGAACGTGGAGCCGTGGCAGGGGCACAGGAAGCCGCCCTTCCAGTCGTCGGGCAGCGAAGGCTGGGCGCCGGTCTGGAACTTGTCCGAAGGCGAGCACCCCAGGTGCGAGCAGATACCCACCGCCACAAGGATCTCGGGCTTGATGGAGCGGGCCTCGTTGCGGGCGTATTCGGGCGTGAGCTCCGAAGGCTTGCGCTCGGACTTCGGATCGGCCAACTGGCCATCGAGCTTGGACAACTCGGCCAGCTGCTCGGGCGTGCGCTTGACGATCCAGACGGGCTTGCCCCGCCATTCCACGGTGACTTTTTCTCCGGGCTTGAGCGCGGAAATATCCACCTCGACGGCAGCACCGGCTGCCTTGGCCCGCTCGGAGGGCTGGAAAGTACTCACGAAAGGAACGGCGGTCGCCACGCCGCCCACCGCACCAGCGCAGCCGGACGCAATCAGCCACGTCCGTTTGCTGGAGTCGATTGGGGTGTCACTCATGGGGGTCCTCGATGTACATCGCTATTGGGGTCAACCGCGAATTGTAGCGGAGTGAAAAGGGTCATTCCACGCGGGCTGTCCGCCTTGACAGAGGGCCGACCTGGGCAATACTCGCCTTCTTGTCTATTATCAAGAGGGGTTATCCATGGGCATTGCACAAGAGTTTCGGGAATTTGCCGTCAAGGGCAATGTGATCGACCTGGCCGTGGGCGTCATCATCGGTGGCGCATTCGGCAAGATCGTGGATTCGGTGGTTTCCGACCTGATCCTGCCGGTCGTCGGCCTGGTATTCGGCAAACTCGATTTTTCCAATTTGTTCATCGTGCTGGGCAATGTGCCGGCGGGCACGGCCATGACACTCGACGCCTTGAAGAAGGCGGGGGTGCCGGTATTCGCCTATGGCAACTTCATCACCGTCGCGGTGAACTTCTTCATCCTGGCTTTCATCATTTTCGTGATGATCAAGCAGATCAATCGCCTGAAGCGCGAAACACCCCCCGCACCAGCAGCGCCTGCCGCGCCGCCCGAAGACATCGTGTTGCTGCGCGAGATCCGCGACAGCTTGAGGAAGTAAGCACCCCCTGAGGCGCTTCGCGCCTTCACCCCTCTCTCGACCCGCTGCGCGAGTCGGGAGGGGGACGCCCCCAGTGCGGCGGGGCGGCCCTTGCACGGGGGCACTGGACTGGGCAGCGCCAGTTTCATAGGCTGCGCGCTTCTCGTGGGCCGGAGTTAGGGCAGTAGAAAATACGGGTCCGCTACACGGACAGTTGGCGCGCCATGCGCACGGCCTCCACCAGGCTGCCGGCGTCGGCGATGCCCTGGCCCGCGATGTCGAAGGCCGTGCCGTGGTCGGGGCTGGTGCGCGTGAGCGGCAGGCCCAGGGTCACATTCACGCCCTTGTCCACGCCCAGGTACTTCACGGGAATCAGGCCCTGGTCGTGGTACATGGCCACCACCACGTCGAACTCGCCCGGGTGGCCGGGCGCGTGGCGTGCGCGCATGAACACCGTGTCGGGCGCGAACGGGCCGTGCACGTCCATGCCCTGCGCCCGCGCGGCAGCAATGGCCGGGGCAATGACCTGCAGCTCTTCGCTGCCGAAAAGCCCGCCCTCCCCCGCGTGGGGATTGAGCCCGGCCACGCCGATGCGCGGCGCACGGCCCAGGGTGCGCAGCAGGGCCGCGTGGGTGATGGCCAGCGTCTGCGCCACATTGCCCGGCGTCACGGCCTCGATGGCGTCGCGCAGCGACACGTGGATGCTCACCAGCACCGTGCGCAGCTCATCATTGGCCAGCATCATGCGCACCGGCATGGCCGCCAGGGGCACGCCCTGGTGCCGCGCGGCCTCGGCCTGCAACAGCTCGGTATGGCCCGGAAAGTCCACTCCGGCCGCCGACAGCGCCTCCTTGTGCAGCGGCGCCGTCACCAGTGCAGCCACCTCACCGCGCAGCGCGGCCCGGGCCGCCCACACCACGCACTCGGCAGCGGCACGGCCGGCCTCGGCACCGACGCGGCCCCAGGGCTGCGGCCCCGGCAATCCCGGCAGCGCCAGCACGGGCATGCAGCGCGGCGGCAGTTGCAGGGCCTCGGCGGGCGATGCGATCTGCGCCACAGGCAAGGATGGCAGCCCGGGGCGTTCGATGCATTGTGCGGCCCGGCGCAGCGTGGCGACGTCCCCTACCACGAAGCAGCCGCGCAGTTCACCCGGCGCATCGCGGAAGGCCTTGGCGACGATCTCGGGGCCTATGCCAGCCGGGTCGCCCTGGGTGATGGCGATGGCAGCACTCATGCGGGGTTGTCCACCTCGATGAACAGGTGCTCCACACCGGCCTGCTGTGCCACATGCGCAGCCACGGCCGGCGCGCCATAGCGCTCCGTCGCATGGTGGCCTGCGGCGATGAAGCACACACCCGTTTCGCGCGCCAGGTGGGCCTGGGGTTCGGAAATCTCGCCGGTGATGAAGGCATCAGCCCCGGCAGCGATGGCCGGCTCGAAATAGCCCTGCGCCCCGCCCGTGCACCAGGCCACACGGCGAATCGGCCGGCGCAAGCCCGCCTCGGGCTGGGCCAGCGTCACGGCCCGGCCCAGTGCCGCGGCCACATGGTCGGCCAGGGCCTGGCCATCGGAAAATTCGGCGGTGGCCACACAGCCCAGATCCTGCTCGCCAAAGCGTGCATCGGCCGCCAGACCGAGCACGCGGCCCAGCTGCGCGTTGTTGCCCAGCTCGGGGTGGGCATCGAGCGGCAGGTGGTAGGCGAACAGGTTGATGTCGTGCGCCAGCAGCAGCTGCAGGCGCTGCTTCATCCAGCCCACCACCCGGCCATCCTGCCCGCGCCAGAACAGGCCGTGGTGCACGAAGATGGCATCCGCTCGCGCGTCGATGGCGGCCTCGATCAGCGCACGGCTGGCCGTGACGCCGCTCACGATGCGGCTGACCGTGTCTTTGCCCTCGACCTGCAGGCCATTGGGGCCGTAGTCCTTGAAACGCGCGGGCTGCAGCAGCCCGTCGAAGACGGCCAGGAGTTCTTGTCGCTGAATGCTACTCATGCCCCGATTGTGCCAAGACCCTCAGGCCCTGGACGGTTGCCAGCCCTTGGTGGCCAGCGGCCACAGCAGTCCGATGGCCGCGCCCAGCACGCCCATGGCCGCCACATAGTGGGCCGGCGCCAGCGGGTCCACCTGCTGCCAGGTGGAAATCAGCACGGGCGTGAGGCCGCCGAACACGGCGTAGGCCATGTTGTAGGCAAAGGACAGACCGGTGAAGCGAACGGGCGCCGGGAAAGCGCGCACACCCACTACGGGCAGCAGCGAGATGCTGCCAACGAAGAAGCCCACCAGGGCATAGGAGCCAACCAGCGAGGCTTCGGTACCCGGCAGGCCCATATAGAACAGGTAGGCCGTGGCAGTCATGCCACCCCAGCCCAGCACCATGGCCGTGCGGGTGCCGGCCTTGTCGGACAGCCACCCCCAGAACACGCAGCCGATGGTCAGTGTCACCGTGGCCACGGCATTGGCCTTCATGGCGGCTGCGGGCACGATGTGGAACACCTTCTGCAGGTAGGACGGGGTGAACAGCACCACCACCACCACGGCGGTGGACAGCACCCAGGTCATCAGCGCCACGAGCACACAGGCTTCGCGGTGGTCGCGCAGGATGGTCTTGAGCGGCAGCTCCCGGTCGGCGGCCTTGCGTGCCTGCATCTCGCGGAAGATCGGCGTCTCTTCGAGGAACTTGCGCAGGTACACCGACACCAGGCCGAACACGCCCCCCAGGATGAAGGGGATGCGCCAGGCCCAGTCATGCACCTCGGCCTGGCTGTAGGTGGTGTTGAGCCACACACCCATGATGGAGCCCAGGAAGATGCCCCCGGTGATGCCCGAGGTCAGCGTGCCAATGGCAAAGCCGTAGTTCCGGGCCGGCGCATGCTCGGCCACGAAAACCCACGCACCGGGCATCTCGCCACCGATGGCAGCCCCCTGCAGCACACGCATGGCCAGCAAGAGCAGCGGTGCTGCGATGCCGATGGTGGCGTAGGTGGGCAAGATGCCGATGACCAGGGTGGGCACGGACATGAGGAAGATGGAGAGCGTGAACATCTTCTTGCGGCCCAGCTTGTCGCCGTAGTGGGCGATCACGATGCCGCCCAGCGGGCGCGCCAGGTAGCCGGCGGCAAAGATGCCCAGGGTCTGCAGCTGGCGCATCCATTCGGGCATGTCGGCCGGAAAGAACAGCGAGCCGATGACGTTGGCAAAGAAGACGAAAACGACGAAGTCGTAGAACTCCAGCGTCCCGCCCAGTGCGGACAGGCCCAGGGTCTGGTAGTCGCTGCGGTTCAGGGGACGGTGGGGCGTGCCGGCGGACGCGGACGCGCCATCCACCGCGGTGATCGAGGTCATGGGGAAAAGCTCCAGAAATTGCGTGCACAGGACTGCGGGTGCGGCGGCAGCGGTGGCATGCCACAGGCCATCGTTCGTCGGCAGTTTCCGGATGGGGGAGATTGTCGCGGGCGGCCAGGCGGGTAGCGGGCCACGGGAGAACACAGGCAGCGGGGGCAGTCGTGCCTGCATTCTAGGGTTTTCCCTAGGGTTTTGCCGCCACCATCCGAGAAGCCCCCACCCGCCAATGCCGACGCCAGGGGTCTGCGCGGCAGCGCTCCGCGGGCGATGGCGCACAATGGCGTCCCGATTGTCCCCTTGGCCCCCTCCCCATGAAGCGCATCTGGCTGCTGTTTTCCCAGGCTGTGACGGTGTTCGTTGCCGCCTACTTTGTTGTTGCCACCCTGCAGCCCAGCTGGCTGGGGCGTGGCACCGTGCGCTCGGGCGCAGGCATCGCCTTGATCGAAGCCCCCGCCAACACCTCCGCAGCCAGCCAGCAACCGGCCGCCGGCAGCTTCAGCGCGGCTGCGCGCAAGGCGGCGCCTGCCGTGGTAAGCATCAACACCAGCAAGGCCGTGCGGCACCCGCGCAGCAACGACCCGTGGTTCCAGTTCTTCTTCGGCGACCAGGGCGGCCAGCAGCAGCAGGCAGGCCTGGGCAGCGGTGTGATCATCAGCCCCGACGGCTACATCCTCACCAACAACCACGTGGTGGAAGGCGCCGACGAGATCGAGGTCACGCTCACCGACAGCCGGCGTGCCCGCGCGCGCGTGATCGGCACCGACCCCGAGACCGACCTGGCCATCCTGCGCATCGAGCTCGACAAGCTGCCCGTGATCGTGCTGGGCAACTCGGACACGCTGGACGTGGGCGACCAGGTGCTGGCCATCGGCAACCCCTTCGGCGTGGGCCAGACGGTGACCAGCGGCATCGTCAGCGCTCTGGGCCGCACCCAGCTCGGCATCAACACCTTCGAGAACTTCATCCAGACCGACGCCGCCATCAACCCCGGCAATTCCGGCGGCGCCCTGGTGGACGTCAACGGCAACCTGCTGGGCATCAACACCGCGATCTACTCGCGCTCGGGCGGCAGCATGGGCATTGGTTTCGCGATCCCGGTGTCCACGGCGCGCCTGGTGCTCGACGGCATCGTCAAGGACGGCCAGGTCACGCGCGGCTGGATCGGCGTGGAGCCCAATGAGCTCTCGCCCGAACTCGCCGAAACCTTCGGAGTGAAGGCCTCCGAAGGCGTGATCATCACCGGCGTGCTGCAGGACGGCCCCGCCGCCCAGGCCGGCATGCGCCCGGGCGACGTGATCGTGAAGGTGGATGGCAAGAACGTGGGCAATGTCTCCGAGCTGCTCAGCGCCGTGGCGGCCCTCAAGCCCGGTACCGCAGCCCCCTTCAACGTGAAGCGGGCCGATGCCCTGGTGGAGCTGAACATCACCCCCGGTGTGCGTCCCCGCCCCCAGCGCAACGTTCGGAGGTAGGCAGGCAGGCGGCGCCTGGCTCGCGCTCACAGACCATGAAAAAAGCAACTGGCGCAGCGTGCGGCAGTTGCTTTTTTTTGCGCCGCCTTCCGAGGCGGCAGATCCATCGATTGCGAAGCTCAGGATGACGATGATGACGAAGCCGCTTCGTCGGCCTCTTCAGGCGCCTTGGTGTGCTTGATGAAAATCTGCGCCGCCCAGATACCGATCTCGTAGAGGATGCACATGGGCACGGCCAGCGCGAGCTGCGAGACCACGTCTGGCGGCGTCACGACGGCCGCCACGACGAAGGCCGCCACAACGAAATAGCCGCGAAAGCTCTTGAGTTTTTCCACACTGACGATGCCCATGCGCGCGAGCACCACCACGGCGATCGGCACCTCGAACGCCAGGCCGAAGGCCAGGAACATCGAGAGCACGAAGCTCAGGTAGGCCTCGATGTCTGGCGCGGCCGTGATGCTCTTGGGCGCAAAGCTCTGGATGAAGGCAAACACCTGACCGAACACGAAGTAGTAGCAGAACGCCACGCCCACGAAGAACAGCAGGGTGCTGGAGATCACCAGCGGCAGTACCAGCTTCTTCTCGTGCGAGTACAGGCCCGGCGCCACGAAGGCCCAGACCTGCCACAGCACAAAGGGCAGCGCCAGCAGAAAGGCCGACATCAGCAGGATCTTGAGCGGCACCATGAAGGGCGAGATCACCGAGGTGGCGATCAGTGTGGCCCCCTTGGGCAGATGCGCCACCAGCGGGGCGGCCAGAAAATCGTACAGCGCGCCAGGGCCGGGAAAGAAGAACAGGATCGCCGCCGCGATGGCGATGGCGACAATGGCCTTGAGCAGGCGGTCGCGCAGCTCCATCAGGTGCTGCACGAACGGCTGCTCGGTACCGGCCAGCTCGTCTTCTTTGGAGGGAGTTTCGGACATGTTGGATTTTCAAAGGGCGTGGGGCGCGCCCATGCCGCGCGCACGGGAAGTGCGGCGCGGCATCGTCAATGGAATTTCTGGGGCCGGTAGCGGGCAACGCGTGCTGCGCCGGACTGCGCCTTGGTACGCACGCCACTGCGCGACTTGTACCACTGGGGCGTGGCCCCGCGCTTGAGCCGCCAGTTCTTGCCCGGGTGCTTGTACGCCGGCACCACCACCGCCGGCTCGAACGGCTCGGGGGTGCTCATGTCCGTAGCAGCCGCCCAGTCCTTCTCGAACTCGCTGGCACCGGTCTGGATGGACTGCTGCACATCGCGTGCCGCCCCCTCCACCGTGTCCTTCATCTTGCGCAGCTCATCGAGCTCCATGGACCGGTTGACCTCGGCCTTGACGTCGGACACGTAACGCTGCGCCTTGCCCAGCAGGGTGCCCACCGTGCGGGCCACGCGCGGCAGCTTCTCGGGGCCGATGACGATCAGCGCCACGGCGCCGATCAGCGCCATCTTGGACAGGCCAATATCGATCATGAAGCAGGCGTCCGCTCAGCGATCAGCTCTTTTGCTTGGCTTCGACGTCGATGGTGGTCTTGTCGGCCGCCTGGCTGTTGGCCACCTGGCCTGCCGGGGGGTTGACCGCACCGCTGTCCGCAGTGGAGCCGTCCTTCATGCCGTCCTTGAAGCCCTTGACGGCGCCCCCGAGGTCGGAACCCATGTTCTTGAGCTTCTTGGTGCCGAAGACCATGACGACGATCAGCAGCACGATCAGCCAGTGCCAGATGGAAAAAGAGCCCATGGAATATCTCCTAACGTATTGCAGTCATTTTAGACCCCGGCCGTGACCGGAGTTCACACACCCTGCTTCGGTGCAGGGGTCTATCGGTGCGAAGCGTCCGTTCGCGTCAGCCTTTGAGCCATGGGCGGGGGCCACCCATCACATGGATATGCAGGTGGTGGATCTCCTGGCCGCCTTCAAGCCCCGTGTTTACCACGATGCGGAATCCGCCCTCCGGGTAGGGATTGCAGCCCTGCTCCAGGGCCAGCTTGGGGGCCAGCGCCATCATGCGCCCCAACACACCGGCATGCTCCTCGGTGACCTGGGCCATGGAAGGAATGTGCGCCTTGGGAACCATGAGGAAGTGCACAGGAGCCCAGGGATGGATATCGTGGAAGGCAAAGACCTCCTCGTCCTCATAGACCTTCTTCGAAGGAATCTGGCCTGCGATGATTTTGCAGAAAAGGCAGTTCGGGTCGTGCATGGTGAAAAAAGAGGCGGTGGGGTTGCCTTGCGGCACATTCATTCACGCATTGTCGGTGATCTTGATGCTCGGGCGCACACCCACGTCCTTGCGGTGCGCCTTCATCCAGTTCTTGCCGGCCTTGCGCCCCAGCTCGAACAGCTGGCGCACGAAGGAGGTGTCGGCGCGCACCTTGGTGTCGGCTCCGAAGGGCGCGAGCACGGCGCCCCCGTCGATGCGGTGCATGAGCACGTTCTTGTAGCGCCGCGCATCGAGCCTGCCCTCGGCCAGCAGCCGGCGCACGAACTCGATGGCACGCAGCTCGGCCAACAGGCTGGCATTGAAGGTCACCTCGTTCATGCGCTCCATGATCTCGTGCGCGTTGTCCGGCACGGACAGATGCTCGATGGGGTTGATCTGCACCAGCAGGATGTCCGAGGTCTCGGTCTGGTAGATCAGCGGGTGCAGCGCCGGGTTGCCCGAGTAGCCGCCGTCCCAGTAGTGCTCGCCATCGATCTCCACGGCCTTGAACACCATGGGCAGGCAGGCCGAGGCCATCACGGCGTCGGCACTCAGGCGCGGGCCCGAGAAGATTTCGCCGCGCCCCGTGCGCACATTGGTGGCGCACACGAACACCTGGGGCACCACGCTCTCGATGCTGGCACGTGCCGAGCACAGCAGACCGAAATCGACCTCGCGCTCCAGCAACTGGCGCAGCGGGTTGAAGCCCAGCGGATTGGTCTGGTAGGGCGAGAACCATTGCGCCATCATGCCCATCAGCGGGTTGGCCGCCGACAAGGGCGTGCCCCAGGTCAGGCTGCCCAGCGAACCCACGCCCTCCCACAGCCGCGCAAGGGATTCGCGCGCCAGGGCGCAGCCTGCGGCACGGGCTTCCACCGGGTCCTTGTGGGCCTGCGCCGCCTGGGCAAAGCCGTGGGCCAGGGCCACCGCGTTCATGGCCCCTGCGCTGGTGCCGCTGATGCCATCGAGCTGCCACTGCCCGTCTTCGAGCAGGGCATCGAGCACGCCCCAGGTCAGCGCGCCGTGCGAGCCTCCGCCCTGCAGCGCCAGGTTCAGGCGCCGCGGTGCGTGGGGTTCAGGCATCCACCGCCTGGTTCTTGCTCATGGCCAGCATGCCGCGCACGATGCGGTAGAGGAACCACAGCGAGATGAGGCCCCAGGCGATCCAGCCGGGAATGAAGAACAGCAGCCACAGCGGCGCGGTCACGGCGTACAACACGCCGGCCCAGATCACCGAGCGGATGCGCCAGGAGAAGTGGTTTTCCTGCCAGGTGCCCATGGCATCGCCGCGCTTGATCAGATCGAGCACCAGGGCGATGACCAGCAGCAGCGCGCTGGCCTGCGTGCCTGGCAGCACGGCGCCCAGGGCCACGATCAGGTGCAGCACATAGCTGACCCAGCCGATGTTCTTGAGGCTCTCGGCCTTCTGGTCGTTGGTTCGCACGTCGATGATGTCGCTCATGGAGATCCTTCCTCGTGGGCTGCACGCGCAACGGCCTTGCGCAGGGCTTTCTCCTCGATGCCGCTGGTGCCCTCGCGGCGCTCGAGTTCGGTGACCACGTCGGCGGGCGACAGGCCATAGTGGGCCAGCGCGATCATGGAGTGGAACCACAGGTCGGCCACCTCGTAGACCAGCTTGCTGGCGTCGGCGCCATGGTCCACGTCCTTGGCGGCCATGACCACCTCGGTGGCCTCCTCGCCGATCTTCTTGAGAAATGCCTCGGGCCCCTTGTGCAGCAGGCGCGAGACATAGCTCTTCTCGGGGTCGCCCCCGTTGGCGGGCTTGCGGCTCTCGATGACGGCAGCCAGGCGGGCGAGGGAATCGTTGGAACTCATGGTCTTACTTGTAGATGGATTCGGGGTCTTTCAAGACCGGATCGACGGGAGTCCACGCCCCGTCCTTGAGCACGCTGAAGAAGCAGCTGTGGCGGCCCGTGTGGCAGGCGATGCCGGGCGCATGGCCCAGCTGGGTCACCTTGAGCAGCACCACGTCGTTGTCGCAGTCCAGGCGGATTTCGTGCACCGTCTGCACGTGGCCCGACTCCTCGCCCTTGAACCACAGCTTGCCGCGCGAGCGGCTGAAGTACACGGCGCGGCCGAGTTCAGCGGTCTTTTCCAGCGCCTCGCGGTTCATCCAGGCAAACATCAGCACGTCGCCCGTGCCCTGCTCCTGCGCGATCACGGGCACCAGGCCCTGCGCATCCCATTTCACTTCGTTGAGCCAGTTCATGGCCCGGATTGTCGGCGATTTGAATGACCGACCCCTGGCAGGGCATTGGCAGCCCCGAAATGGCCAAAGGCCCGAGCACCGCCTGCCGGGGCAGGCGGTGCTCGGGCCGGGCAGCGCGGTTGCGCTCAGCGCAGGGTCAGGACATTGGAATAACGTCCCGCACGCAGCATCTCGTAGAGCGCGGCCAGGGAATTCACCCCCAGGCCGTAGCCCAGGTAGACGTTGCTGCCCGCCAGGGTGCTCAGGTCCATGCCACGGATGTCGAGCACCGGGGCCGACACCGGCAGCGCCCCGGTGTACAGGGCCGCCATGGCGGGAACGAAGCTGGACGTCGCACCATCGAGCATGAGCAGGCGCCCATCGGGCAGCAGCAGGGCCAGGAAGATGGCGCCTGGCTGGCCCGCGTGGGAGGCCGGCAGGGTGATGCCGGCCGTGGCCGTGAGGTTGTTGAGCGGGCCGCTCTGGGCCGTGCTGAAGGCCGGCTCGGTGCCCGGTGCCGGCGTGCCGGTGCCCGGATTCGTGCCGCCCGGGTTGCCGACGTTGCCCGGGTTGCCGCTGTTGTCCACCCCCGCATTGAGCGCGATGCGCGTGGGCGTGCTCACGACCCCGTTGGCGGTGGTCACGCCATTGCCCAGCACACCGCCATCGGTACGGCCCCAGGTGTAGACCGCGCCATCGGGCATGAGCGCCGCGGCGGCGAAGGCGCCCGTGAAGACGTAGGACACCGGCCCCGGCAGGCCCTGCACGCGCACCGGGCCCACCTTGGCGTTGGCCGGCACCGAATCCCACTTGGTGGACACCGTGGTGCCATCTCCGAGCAGGCCTCGATCCCCCTGGCCGCAGGCGAACACGGCGCCGGCGCCGTCCACGAACAAGGCCGCGCCGCCGCCTGCGGCGATCTGGCGCAGGTTGGACAGGTTCTTGATGGTGTAGGGCTGGGCCGCCGTCAGCGCGCTCTCCTGGCCGCAGGTCAGCATGCCGCTGTTGGTATCTCCCCATGCCAGCGCCTGGCCGTTCTTGATGCCGTAGTACAGGCCCGCCGCGTTGCCCGTGGCCGTGGCGTCGATGAACGACAGCCCGGTGGGCTTGAGGGCCGTCACCCCCAGCGGATCGGTGGCGGAAGTGACGGCCTGCAGCGGGTTGTCCCGGGCGCTGTTGCTGCCCCAGCCGATCAGGCTGCCGTCCTGGCGGCGGCCGATCATCTGGGTTCCCGTCACGGCCAGTTGCACGATGCCGGTGGCACCCGCCACGGGCAGCGGCTGCCCCCGGTGCTGGGGCGCCCCCGGGCCCAACCCCAGGTTGCCATAGCCATTGTCGTAGCCCCAGGCCCAGATCTGGCCATTGCCGTCGGTGGCATAGAGCGAGTAGCCATTGGTCGCAGCCAGCACCGAGACCATGCCGGAAAGACCTGGCACCTGCACGGGCTCGTAGCGGAACTGCCCGCCCGAGGTGTTGGAGCCGATCAGGCCGTCGGAGACATTGCCCCAGACCCAGACCGTGCCATCGGACTTCACGGCGGCCGACAGCGCGCCGCCGGCGGTCACTGCGACCACATCGTTGCCCAGTGCCGCGATCTTCGCGGGCGCCGGGTTGTTGCGGTCGGCCTGGCCCCGGCCCAGCTGCCCGGAGTCGCCGCGCCCCCAGGAGGTGACGCTGCCGTCGGCATTGAGCAGCAGCATGTGGTAGTCGCCGATGACAATGTGTGGAATGGCTGCGGCGGCTGGGTGCGAGAGACCGACCAGAGCGCCCGCCAGCACGATGGTTCGAAGAAAAAGGCCAGACATGGGACAACTCCTGCGGTGGATGGGATGCCCTGGATTCTTCCGGCCGGGACGGCCAGCGTCTGTCCCTCGAACGCGGGACAAAACGGTTCATGTGCAAGCAGCTGTGACAGCAGGCGCCGCGTATCATGAAATGCACCGCCGCGCTGTTCCAAGGCCCGCCCATCCATGTCCGCTCTGCTCTCCGTGCTTGTGATCGAGGACGACCCGCCCTTCCGGCAGCGCCTGTGCGACAGCATTGCCGCCGCGCCCGACCTGCGCCTGGTGGGCGCCGCCGGTGATGCGGCCTCGGGCCTGGCCTTGCTGGCGCGGCACCAGCCCCAGGTGCTGCTGCTGGACCTGGGGCTGCCCGATCTCAACGGCATCGAGGTGATTGCGCGCAGCGCCGATGTCGCCCCCCATTGCGAGGTGGTGGTGGTCACCGTGTTCGGCGACGAGGCCCATGTCATGCAGGCGCTGGCGGCCGGCGCCACGGGCTATGTGCTCAAGGACACGCCGGCCCTGGACCTGGCCGAGATGGTGCGCGCCGTGCATGCCGGCGGCAGCCCCATCAGCCCCGTGATCGCGCGGCGCCTGCTGACCCGGCTCGCCCCTGCGGGCCTGTCGCGCCAGCGCCCGCAGGCCAGTGCGCTCGATCCATCGGCCAGCGAAGCTGACGCGGGCCTGCTCAGCGAGCGCGAATGCGAGATGCTCGGCATGGCCGCCAAGGGCTACAGCTACCGCGAGATCGCGCAGATGATGGGCGTGACCCAGCAGACCGTGCTCACCTATGTCAAGCGCAGCTACCGCAAGCTGCAGGTGCATTCCCGCGCGGAGGCGGTCTACGAGGCCCGCAAGCGCGGGCTGATGGGCGACTGAAGGCCGCGGCCCCGTGATGCCCGTGGCCCGTCCTTCGCGCACCAGCACCGCATGCCGGCAGGGCCTGCGCTGGATCATGGCCGCCAGCCTGGCCCTGGGGGCTGTGCTGGCCCAAGCCGCCGACGCCGAGGCCGGCGACACCATGGCGGTCACGCGCGTGGAGCGCTGGGCGCCGGCACCAGGCACCGAGCCCTCCATCGGGCCGCCTGCAGACGCTGCACCAGGGGACTGGTTGCCGGTGGAACTGCCGCAAGCGGTACAGCGCGACCCGACCACGCGCGCCGCCGTCAACCTGCCCCGGCCCACGGTCTGGTACCGCACCGCATGCCCTGCGCCCGTCGCGCAGGAAACCCTGGCCCTGTACCTGCCGCGCGTCAACGGCGGCCCCCTGCAGGTCTGGCTGCGCACCGCACAGGGCACACGGCAGTTGCTGGACAACAGCCCGGCCTGGCCCTCGCAGTGGAACCAGCCTATCCTGCTGCGCCTGCCCGGTGCCGCCTCCCAATCCCCGGGCCCTTGCCGCCTGTTCCTCGCGCTGCCACCGCGCGCCGACGGCAGCTATGCCCTGAGCCGCCTGTGGATGGGGCCGGAACCCGAGGTCCAGGCCCTGTGGTCGGCGCGCCAGCGCTGGGTCGTCACCGTGCCCCTGGCGGCCAGCACCACGCTGGTCATGCTGGGCTTGTTCTCACTGGCTTTCTGGTGGCGGCGGCGCCAGGACACGGCCTACCTGTACTTCGGGCTCGCCTCGCTGGCCTGGTGGTTCCGCAACCTGCACTACGGCATCGAGCTGCCCCAGAACCTCGACGCCCTGCGCTGGTTCTGGTGGGCCACCGATGCCTCGATGACCTGGGTCATGCTGCTGGTCTACCTGTTCTCGCTGCGCTTTGCGACGCGCAGCTTTCCCTCGGTGGAACGCTTGCTGCTGGGCTTTGCGCTGCTGGTTTCGGCCGTGTCCATGCCATTCTTGCCCTGGGCACTGGACACGCCGCTGCTGCTGCATGCCGCCAACACGCTGGTGGCGATGGGCGTGACCCTGCTCATCGCCTGGTCGGCCTGGCGCGGCAGCCGCGAGTTGCGGGTGCTGGCCGTGGCGCTGTGCATCTGCCTGGTGCTCGGCGTGCACGACCTGGCGCTGCTGCAGCTGCGCATCTCTCCCGAAAGCCTGTACCTCATGCCCTACGCGATGATGCTGGTGCTGGGCGCCTTCCTGTACGCTGTGAACCGCCGCTACATCGGCGCCCTGGAGCATGCCGAGGGCGCGGCCGCGGTGCTCTCGAACAAGCTCGCTGAACAGCAGCGTGCGCTGCAGAGCAACTTCGCCCTGCTGGCCGAGGTGGAGGGCGAACGCGTGCGCCTGGCCGAGCGCCAGCGGCTCACGCGCGACATGCACGATGGCCTGGGTGCCATGCTGGTGTCGTCCCTGGGCCAGATCGAGCAGGGCCGCCTGTCGCAGGGCGAGATGGCCCAGGTGCTGCGCGAGTGCCTGGAAGACCTGCGCCTGACCATCGATTCGATGGAGCCCATCGACCAGGACCTGACCACCCTGCTGGCCACCTTGCGCCAGCGCGTGGGCCATCGCCTCGCCCAGGGCGGCATCACCCTGCACTGGCGCATGGACGATCTGCCGCCCCTGCCGTGGCTGGACGCCCCGGCCGCGCTGCATGTGCTGCGCATCGTGCAGGAGGCGCTGGCCAACGTGGTCAAGCACTCCGGGGCGGCCAACGTCACCCTGTCGGCCACGCGGGATGCGGGACCGGGGGTGTGCGTGCAGATCGAGGACGACGGGCGCGGGCTGCAGGCCCGGCCCGAAGGCCACCAGGGCCGCGGGCTGGGCCACATCGAGGAGCGCGCACGCCAGCTCGGCGGGCGTGCACGGATTTTCCTGGGTGACCGGGGCGGCACCGTGGTGCAGCTGTGGCTGCCGCTGCAAGGCCCGCCCCCGGCAGCAGAGGGCTTCAGGCCTTCGCGCTGGCCGACCGCGTAGGCGTGGTGGCCCGCCGCGGCCCGCTCAAGGCATCAAGGCTGGGCGACCGTCAGGAACACCCATTTGCGGTCCCAGTTCTTGCGCCCCAGGTACTTGATGGCCATGGCGTAGCGGCCTGGGGGCAGGAAGTCCTGCGTCAGCGTTTCCTGCTGGGTGACCACGGGCTGGCCGTTGACCCGTACGTCCTGGCGCGCCACCATCTCGGGCTCGCTGTCCAGGTCCTGGCCGTCGAGCGCGTAGACCGTGACGTCGGGCTCTTCCTTTTCTTCGCCTACATGGGGCAGGCCCATGGCGTTGGGGCGCGTGAGCACATCGAGCGCCACCTTGCCATCCACCGGCTCGCGCACGATCCAGTAGACATCGCGCACGTTGTCGTTCAATTCCTTGAGCAGGGTCTTGAGCTTGTCGAACTCGGCCTTGTCGGCAATGACCTGCACGGCCTTGCCGCCGATGGTCGCGTCAAAACAGCGGCCGATGCGGTCCACGCAGGGCAGGCGGTCGAAGTAACCGCGCGCGTAGGACGGCGCGGGCACCTGCTGTGCAGTGGCTGGCGCGGCCGCAAGGCCGGCCCCCAGGGCCACGGCAGACGCCAAGGCCAGTACGCGCGCCCTCTTCACAGTCGCACAGGGATGCCGCGCCCCGCCATGTGCTGCTTGGACTGCCCCACGGTGTATTCGCCGTAGTGGAAGATGCTGGCGGCCAGCACCGCGTCGGCGCCGCCGAGCTGGATGCCGTCGGCCAGGTGGTCGAGGTTGCCCACGCCGCCCGAGGCGATCACGGGCACGCTGATGGCGTCGCTCACGGCGCGCGTGAGCGCGAGGTCGAAGCCGGCCTTGGTGCCATCGCGGTCCATGCTGGTCAGCAAAATCTCGCCCGCACCGCGGCGCGCCATCTCGGTGGCCCAGGCCACCGCGTCCAGGCCGGTGTTCTTGCGGCCGCCATGGCTGTACACGTCCCACCCCGGGCCCACGGGCTTGCCGTCGGCGCCGGTGCGCTGCGCGTCTTCTTCGGAGCGGCGCTTGGCGTCGATGGCCACCACAATGCACTGCGCACCGTACCTGTCCGATGCGGCATTGATCACGTCGGGATCGGCGATCGCGGCCGAGTTGAAGCTCGTCTTGTCGGCACCTGCATTGAGCAGGCGGCGCACATCGGCCACCGTGCGCACGCCCCCGCCCACGGTGAGCGGAATGAACACCTGGCTGGCCACGGCTTCGATGATGGGCAGGATCAGGTCGCGCCCGTCGCTGGTGGCGGTGATATCGAGGAAGGTGAGTTCGTCGGCGCCCTGGGCGTTGTAGCGCGCGGCGATCTCGACCGGGTCGCCTGCATCGCGCAGCTCGACGAAGTTGACGCCCTTGACCACGCGGCCTCCGGTCACGTCCAGGCAGGGGATGATGCGTTTGGCAAGCATGTAGTCAACGGCCCCGCAGGGGCTTATCCATTCAGTTCGTCGGCGCGCGCCTGGGCGGCAGCGAAATCGAGGTCGCCGCTGTAGATGGCGCGACCGCAGATGACCCCCTCGACGCCCTCGCCCTCGACCGCGCACAGCTGCTCGATGTCGGCCATGTTGGACAGGCCGCCCGAGGCGATCACGGGGATGCTCAGCGACTGTGCGAGCTTGACGGTGGCGTCGATGTTGATGCCCGAGAGCATGCCGTCGCGGCCGATATCGGTGTAGATGATGGACTCGACGCCCCAGTCCTCGAACTTCTTGGCCAGGTCCACGACCTCGTGGCCGGTGAGCTTGCTCCAGCCGTCGGTGGCAACCTTGCCGTCCTTGGCATCGAGGCCCACGATGATGTGGCCGCCGAAGGCGCTGCAGGCGTCCTTGAGGAAACCAGGGTTCTTCACGGCCGCGGTGCCGATGATCACGTAGCGCAGGCCACCATCGATGTATTTCTCGATGGTGTCCAGGTCGCGGATGCCGCCACCGAGCTGCACCGGGATGTCCTCGCCTACTTCCTTGAGGATGGACTTGATCGCGCTGAAGTTCTTGGGCACGCCGGCGAAGGCGCCATTGAGGTCCACCAGGTGCAGGCGGCGCGCGCCGGCCTCCAGCCACTTGCGCGCCATGGCGGCAGGGTCTTCACCGAAGGTGGTGGATTGGTCCATATCGCCTTGCTTGAGGCGTACGCAGTGGCCGTCCTTGAGATCGATGGCGGGGATGAGCAGCATGGTGGGTTCGGGTGGAAAAGGGCGAGGCCGGGCTCGGCCCGAACAGGGTTGTAAAGGGTTTCAGGGATTCCAGTGCAGGAAATTGCGGTACAGCGCCAGGCCATGCTCCGCACTTTTCTCGGGGTGGAACTGCGTGGCAAAAATATTATCGCGTGCAATCGCCGCGGCGAAAACACCGCCGTAGTCGGCCTCGCCCGCACAGTGGGCTGGGTTCTGCGGGCGCGCGTAGAAACTGTGCACAAAGTAGAAATAGCTGCCGTCGGGCACGCCGGCCCAGACCGGATGCACGCCGGCCGCACCGTGGGCCACCTGGCGCACCTGGTTCCAGCCCATCTGCGGCACCTTGAAGCGGCTGCCGTCGGGCTGGGTGCGGCCGGCCAGGTCGAACTTGCGCACCTCGCCGGGAATCAGCGACAGGCCGGGGGTGTCGCCCTCGGCACTGTGGTCCAGCAGCATCTGCATGCCCACGCAGACGCCGAACATCGGCTTTTGCGCCGCGGCTTCGAGGACGGACTCCTGCAGGCCCGAGTCGCGCAGCTCGCGCATGCAGTCGGGCATGGCGCCCTGCCCCGGCAGCACGATGCGCTGGGCGGCGCGCACGTCTTCGGGGCGCGAGGTGACGACCACGGTCCAGCCCGAGCCTTGCGCGGCGGCCTGCACGGCCTGCGACACCGAGCGCAGGTTGCCCATGCCGTAATCAACCACGGCGACGGTTTTTGCTTCCATATTCATAGCTGTCAACGCAGGGGACAAAAGCGATGCTGGCCTTTTTTCCTGGCGGGAGAGAGGATCAGAGACTGCCCTTGGTGGACGGAATCGTTCCGGCCGCACGCGGGTCGCGCGTGAGCGCTGCGCGCAGCGCACGGGCAAAGGCCTTGAACACCGTCTCGCACTGGTGGTGCGCGTTGATGCCCTTGAGGTTGTCGATGTGCAGGGTCACGCCCGCATGGTTCACGAAGCCCTGGAAGAACTCGTAGGTCAGCTGGGTGTCGAAACCGCCGATGCTGCCGGCCGTGAACGGGATGTGCAGGTGCAGGCCCGGGCGGCCCGAGAAGTCGACCACGACGCGGCTCAGGGCCTCGTCCAGCGGCACGTAGGCGTGCCCGTAGCGGGTGATGCCCTTCTTGTCGCCCACGGCGCGTGCAAACGCCTGGCCCAGGGTGATGCCCACGTCTTCCACCGTGTGGTGGCCGTCGATGTGCAGGTCGCCATCGCAGTCGATCTCCAGGTCGATCAGGCCATGGCGCGCGATCTGGTCGAGCATGTGGTCGAAAAAGCCGATGCCGGTGTGCAGCTTGGCCTGGCCGGTGCCGTCGAGGTTGAGGCGCACGGTGATGTGCGTCTCGGCGGTGTTGCGGCTCACCTCGGCGGTGCGATCGGCCGAGGGGTCGGCCGGTGCGGAGGGTACGAGAGCAGAAGAAGTCATAGGGAGGCTTGGAGTGCGGCAAGCATCTGCGCGTTGTCGTCGGCATTGCCCACGGTGAGGCGCAGGCAGTTCGCCAGCAATGGGTGCATTGTAGAAACGTTCTTGACCAGGACCTTGCGCTTTTTCATGCCCTCGTAGGCTGTGGCGGAATCCGCCACACGCACGAGCACCATGTTGGCCTCGCTGTCCCAGCACTTTTCGATGCCTGGCATGGCCTTGAGCGCCTGCACCAAGACCGCGCGCTGGGCGCGCAGCTCGGCGGCCTGGTCGGCGAACACGTCGGCATGCTCCAGCGCGAACAGCGCGGCCTCGCAGTTGAGCACGCTCACGTTGTAGGGCGGGCGCACCTTGTCGATCTCGGCCACCACGGCGGCCGGGCCGATGAGGTAGCCCAGGCGCACGCCGGCCAGACCGAACTTGCTGAGCGTGCGCATGAGCAGCACATGGGCATTGCGCTCAGGCTCGGCGCGCATGCGGTCGATGAAGGTGCGGCTGGCAAAGGGCTGGTAGGCCTCGTCCATCACCACGAAGCCGCCCACGGCGCCCACCGCGTCGACGATGCGCTGCACGGCACCCTCGTCCCACAGCGTGGCCGTGGGGTTGTTGGGGTAGGCGATGTAGGTGATGGCCGGGCGGTGCTGCGCGATGGCCGCCAGCATGGCGGGCTCGTCGAGCTCGAAGTCGGGCGTAAGCGGCACGCTGACGAAATCCAGGCCCTGCAACTGCGCCGAGAGCGGGTACATCACGAAGCCGGGCATGGGCGCGAGCATGGTGGCGCGCGCGCCGGGCTGGGCGCAGGCCAGGGCCAAGAGGGTGATGAGTTCATCGGAGCCGTTGCCCAGCACGATGCCGTGGCCCTCGGGCAGGCCGGCGTACTTGGCCAGCGCAGCCTTGAGGTCGTTCAGGCGCTCGCCGGGGTAGCGGTTGAGCGCGAGTGCGCCCAGGCGCTGGCCCAAGGCCGCCTGCAGGTGGGCCGGCAGGCGGAAGGGGTTTTCCATCGCGTCCATCTTGAGCATGCCCGTGGAGGGCTGCACGCCATAGGCGTGCATGGCGCGCACGTCGGCGCGGATGCGGTTGAGGGCGGCAGAAAGGCTTGCAGTCGTGGTCATTCGGTGGTGTCCAGTTCGTTGGGGGCTACAAGGAAAGGATTGATGCAGCGCACGGCGTCCAGCACCTGGTCGTGCGGCAAGGCCTCGGTCAGCAGGTAGCGGCAGCCCTGCTGGTGGGCGGAGGAGACGATGAGCGCGTCCCAGTAGCCCAGGCGGTAGCGGTCCTGCAGGTCCCAGGCGCCATCGACCGTGTAGGCATCGAGGTGCGGCGGCAGCCACACGCGCAAGCGGCGCACCTGGGCGCGCACCAGCTGCACGGTGCGCGGGCCCTCGAAGCGCTGGATGGCCTGGTTGTACAGCTCGTTGAGCACCTGGGAGCTGATGCGCCCGCTGCGTGTCTGCCAGCAGAACGTGAGCCATTCGCGCGCCCGGGCCTGGCGCGCAGGGTCGCGCTCATCCACGCTGGCCAGCAGCAGCTCGGTGTCGACGAAGAGGGGGGTGGTGCCGCTGCTCATCGCCGGAACAGGGTTTCGCGCGGCACATAGGGGCCGCTGGACGCACCCCAGCTCTCGAAGCCCAGGGCTTCGCGCATGGCCTGGGCGTAAGCGTCTTCCTGGCGCATCTTCTCGGCCAGCCATTCGCCCAGCAGGCGCGAGACGCTGCTGCCGCGCTTGGCCGCTTCCACGCGCACCCATTCGGCGACGGCGTCGTCCATGGTGATGGTGACGTTCTTCATGGTCTGAATATTACACGAACTTCGTGGAACACGAAGTTCGTGTAGTTTTTCAGGCTACTTTGCGCCCAGCCCCCTCCAGCACCCGGCAGGCCATGTCGCCCACCGTGCGCAGGGCCTCCAGGTGGGCCGGGGTCCAGTCGCTGCCCACGCCGATGCGCAGGCAGTTGCGAAAGCGCCCGCTGGCGCTGAACACCGTGCCCGGGGCGACGAGGATGTTCCTTGCCAGGCAGGCTTCGTGCAATTGCACCGAATCGAGTGCGCGCGGCAACTCCACCCACAGCAGCATGCCGCCCGGCGGATCGCTGACCCGCGTGCCCGGCGGGAAATGCGCGCCAATGATGGCCCGCACCTCGTCGAGCCGGGCCGCGGCCGCCGCACGCAGCTGGCGCATGGCGGCGGCATGGCCGCTCTGGTTGATGAGGTCGGCCAGCGCCAGCTCCAGCACGGCCGACTGGCCGCCGGCCTGCATGTCCTTGATGCTGCGCAGTTGCTCGGTCCAGCGCCCGGCTTCGACCCAGCCCAGGCGCAGGCCGGGCGCCAGGGTCTTGGAAAAGGAATCGCAGAGCATCACGTGGCCCGTGGTGTCGTAGGACTTGACGGTGCGGCGCATCTCGTCCGACTCGGCCAGGTCGTTGTAGATCGCATCCTCGATGACAGCCATGCCGTGGCGCGAGGCCATCTGCGCCAGGCGCCGGCGTTCGGGCTGCGGCATGCAGCTGCCCAGCGGGTTGCTCAGCGTGGGCACGACCATCAGCGCCTTGACGGGCTGGGTGTCCAGGGCGAGCTGCAGGGCATCGAGCGAGATACCGTGGCGCGGGTGCGTGGGAATCTCCAACGCCTTGAGGTGCAGGCCCTGCAGCACTTCGAGAAAAGAGAAGTGCGTGGGTGATTCGAGCGCCACCACATCGCCCGGCTGGGTGGCGGCGCGCAGGCACAGGGCGATGCTGTCCATGCAGCCACCGGTGATCAGGATGTTCTCGGGGTCCAGGCTGCAGCCCAGGGCCACGGCGTAACGCGCCAGGGCACGCCGGGCCTCCGCGTGGCCTGCGGAGGTGGGGTAGGTGCACAGCAGCTGGCGGTTGCGCTGCACGGCACGCACCACGGCGCGGCGCACGCGGTCGGGGTTGAGCATGTCGGGCCCGGGCGTGCCGCTGCTGAACGAGACCATGTCCACGGGCTGGGCGCGGCCCATGATGCGCTGGCCCAGCCAGTCCACCGACACCTCGCGCGGGCGGCGCAGCGGGCGCGGGATGGTGGGCTCGGGCAAATTCAGAGGACGTGCCGCGACAAAGAAGCCCGAGCGCGGGCGCGCCGTGATCAGGCGCGCGTCCTCCAGCCAGTGGTAGGCCTGCACCACGGTGCTCTGCGCCACGCCGCGCTGGCGTGCCAGCTCGCGCACCGAGGGCATCTTCTCGCCGCGCGCCAGCGTGCCGTTGCGCACCAGTTCGGCCAACTGGGCCGCGATCTGCAGGTACAGGGGCGTGGTCTCTTGGGCATCCATGGTGCCATTCTGTACTGCCCTGCTGCAGAGCAGGCAATACAGATGGGCGCCATTCCGTACAACACAGACCCCTGCGGCCGCGCATCTGTACTGCTTCAGCTGGGCGCGGGCTGTGGCTGGCGAGCCGGCAGGTGCCGGCGCACAGTACAAGGCATGAACACCCTGCCTACCCCCTGCCCCCGCCCACCGACCACCGTCCAGCTGCCACGGCCCGAAGCCCTGGCCTTGCGGTGGAACCGCCAACCCTTGCCACCGCCCCAGGCCGTGCAGACGCTCGAATTCCGTGCGGGCGAGACCGCCCTGCTGGAAGTGGAGCAAGGCCGTGTCTGGGTGACCTGCGACGGCCTGCTGGAAGACTACTTCCTGCAAGCCGGCCAGCGCCTGTCGTTCACCGGCCCGGTGCGGTTGCGCGTGAGCGCCGAAGGCCAGCGCCCTGCCCTGCTGAACTGGGCGTTGCACCGCGCACAGCCCGGTGCCAGCCGCCCGGCGGCCGTCCCTGCCACCGGCGGCATGCAGTTGCGCGCCGCCTGACGCCAGGAGCCGTCAGCCCCGGGCTGGTGGCACAGGCGACAGGCGCAGCTCCGCCGCCCGCGCATGGGCCTGCAGGCCTTCGCCGTAGGCGAGCTCTGCGGCCACCGTGCCCAGCACCTGGGCGCCGGCCGCGCTCACCTCGATGAGGCTGCTGCGCTTCTGGAAGTCGTACACCCCGAGCGGCGAGCTGAAGCGTGCCGTGCCGCTGGTGGGCAGAACGTGGTTGGGGCCGGCGCAGTAGTCGCCCAGGCTTTCGCTGGTGTAGGCCCCGAGGAAGATGGCGCCCGCATGGCGCAGCAGCGGCTCCCAGCGGTGGGGATCGGTGCTGCTGACCTCCAGGTGCTCGGGGGCGATGCGGTTGCTGATGGCGCAGGCCTCTTCCATGCTGCGGGTGTGGATCAGCGCGCCACGGCCGTTCAGGCTCTTGGCAATGATTTCGGCGCGCGGCATGGCGGGCAGCAGGCGATCGATGGCCTCCTGCACGGCATCGAGGTAGGCGGCATCGGGGCACAGCAGGATGCTCTGGGCCAGCTCGTCGTGCTCGGCCTGCGAGAACAGGTCCATGGCCACCCAGTCGGCCGGGGTGCTGCCATCGGCCAGCACCAGGATTTCACTGGGGCCGGCGATCATGTCGATGCCCACGGTGCCGAACACGCGCTTCTTGGCGCTGGCCACGTAGGCATTGCCCGGGCCGGTGATCTTGTCGACCTTGGGCACGGTGGCCGTGCCGTAGGCCAGGGCCGCAACCGCCTGCGCACCGCCGATGGTGAAGGCGCGCGTGACACCGGCCACGTAGGCGGCGGCCAGCACCAGTTCGTTGCGCTCGCCCTTGCTGGACGCCAGTTGCGCGCCCGTACCGCCGGTGGCCACACTGCCGCGCACGGGCGTGGGCACGACCATGATGATCTCCTGCACGCCGGCCACGTGGGCCGGGATGGCGTTCATGAGCAGGCTTGACGGGTAGGCGGCCTTGCCGCCGGGCACGTAGATGCCCACGCGGTCCAGCGGCGTGACCTTCTGGCCCAGCAGGGTGCCGTCCTCGTCGCGGTAGCTCCAGCTTTCGCCGGAGGCCTTCTTCTGCGCCTCGTGGTAGCTGCGCACGCGCTTGGCCGCGGCCTGCAGCGCATCGCGCTGGGCCGCGGGAATGGCGTCGAAAGCGGCCTTGAAATCGGCCTGCGTAAGCTCCAGCGCGGCCATGTCGGGTGCGGCCAGGCCATCGAAGCGGGCCGTGTAGTCGAGCACCGCAGCATCGCCGCGCGCCTGCACGTCAGCCAGGATGTCGGCCACGCGCTGCTCGATGGCCGCGTCCGTGTCGGCGGACCAATGCAGGCGATCGCGGAAGGCGGCTTCGAAATCGGCGCTGTCGGTACGGAGGCGGACGGGCTGGGCTTGCATGGCGTTTTCTTGTCGCAGTGGGAAAGGAATCAGGTCAGGCGCGGGCTGCCGTGGCGGCGGCAAAGGCATCGATGATGCTGCGCAGCGGCGCCTGCTTGAGCTTGAGCGCGGCCTGGTTGACCACGAGGTAGGAGCTGATGTCCATGATGCGCTCGACCTCGACCAGATTGTTGGCACGCAGGGTGTTGCCGGTGGAGACCAGGTCGACAATGGCGTCGGACAGGCCGATCAGCGGCGCCAGCTCCATGCTGCCGTAGAGTTTGACCATGTCCACGTGCACGCCCTTGGTGGCGAAGAAATCGCGCGCAATGGAGGTGTACTTGGTGGCCACCTTCAGGCGCGAGCCCTGCTTGACGGCGCGCTCGTAGTCGAAATCGTTGCGCACGGCCACGCTCACGCGGCACTTGGCGATCTGCAGGTCCAGCGGCTGGTACAGGCCCTGGCCGCCATGCTCGATCAGCGTGTCCTTGCCGGTCACGCCGATGTCGGCACCGCCGTATTCCACGTAGGTGGGCACATCGGTGGCGCGCACCAGCACCACGCGCACGTCGGGGCGGTTGGTGGGCAGGATGAGCTTGCGCGACTTCTCGGGGTCTTCGAGCACCTCGATACCGGCAGCGGCCAAAAGCGGCAGGGTCTCGTCGAAGATGCGGCCCTTGGACAGGGCGAGGGTGATCATGGTCATGAAGTTCTCTCTTAGGACACGCGCTCGATGTCGGCGCCGATGCCGCGCAGCTTGGCTTCCATGCAGTCGTAGCCGCGGTCCAGGTGGTAGATGCGGTCCACCACGGTCTCGCCATCGGCCACCAGACCGGCGATCACGAGGCTGGCCGAGGCGCGCAGGTCGGTGGCCATGACGGTGGCACCCGACAGCGGCGGATGCGCGGCCTCGGCGTTGCCCAGGCCCTCGATCACGGCGACCTTGCCGTCGGTCTGGATGCGGGCGCCCAGGCGCACGAGCTCGTCCACATGCATGAAGCGGTTTTCGAAAATGGTCTCGGTCACCGTGGACGTGCCTTGCGCCACGCAGTTGAGCGCCATGAACTGGGCCTGCATGTCGGTGGGAAAGCCCGGGTACTCGGTGGTGCGAAAGCCCTGGGCGCGCAGCTTGGCAGCACCGGGGCTCTGGATGCGGATGCCGGCATCGACCGCCTGCACTTGTGCACCGGCCTCGCGCAGCTTCTCGATCACCGCGTCCAGGTGGTCGGCACGGCCGTGGCGCAGCACCACATTGCCCCCCGTGGCGGCCACGGCGCACAGGAAGGTGCCGGCCTCGATACGGTCGGCCACCACGCGGTGCGTGCAGCCGGACAGGCGCTCCACGCCCTGGATGCGGATGCGGCTGGTGCCGTGGCCTTCGATCCGGGCACCCATGGCAATCAGCATCTCGGCCAGGTCGACGATCTCGGGTTCCTGCGCGGCGTTCTCGAGCACGGTCTCGCCCTCGGCCAAGGCGGCGGCCATGAGGAAGTTCTCGGTGCCGGTGACGGTGACCATGTCGGTGGTGATGCGCGCGCCCTTCAGGCGCGTGGCGCCCGCAGGGAGCTTGGCGATCATGTAGCCGTGCTCGACGACGATCTCGGCCCCCATGGTCGCCAGCCCCTTGATGTGCTGGTCCACCGGGCGCGAGCCGATGGCGCAGCCCCCGGGCAGGGACACGGTGGCCTCGCCGAAGCGTGCCAGCAGCGGCCCCAGGGCCAGCACCGAGGCGCGCATGGTCTTGACCAGCTCGTACGGGGCCTCGGGCGTGTTGAGCCCGCTGGCGTCGATGCGCACGGTGCCGTCGGCACTGCGTTCGGCCGCCACACCCATGTTGCGGATCAGGGTGAGCATGGTGCTCACATCCTGCAGCTGGGGCACGTTGAGCAGGGTCACCGGCTCGGCCGTGAGCAGCGCGGCACACAGTTCGGGCAGGGCGGCGTTCTTGGCGCCAGAGACCAGCACCTCGCCCTGCAGGGTGCGGCCGCCACGGATGAGGAGTTTGTCCATCACGAAACCTGGGGGAAAAGGGGGTTGGGGATGCTGCGCCCGTTCAGCGCGGCTGCGCCGCCCATTCGGCGGGCGTGAAGGTCTTCATGGACAGGGCATGCACCTCGTCCGTCTGCATGCGCGTGCCCAGTGTGGCGTACACGCGCTGGTGGCGCTGGATCAGGCGCTTGCCCTCGAATTCGGCCGAAACGATGGTCGCGTACCAGTGGCGGCCGTCGCCCTGCAGGTCGATGTGCTCGCAGGCCAGGCCGGCGGCGATGAGGTCTTGGAGTTGGTCGGCGGTCATGGTGGGTGGAACGGGGGGTGCGCATCCGGGGCGGGACGCTAGCGTAACGCGAACCGCCCGCGGGCGGTTCACTATCGGTCAATGGCGGATCTTGTAGCCCGTGCGCAGCAGGTGCACGGCCAGCCAGCTCACGGCCAGCCAGGCCAGGCCGACGATGGAGAGGCTGAGCCAGGGCGAGGTGTCGCTCTGGCCGAAGAAGCCGTAGCGGAAGCCGTCGATCATGTAGAAGAACGGGTTCAGGTGGCTCACGGTCTGCCAGAACGGGGGCAGCGACTGGATGGAGTAGAACACGCCCGACAGAAAGGTCATGGGCACGATCACGAAGTTCTGGAACGCCGCCATCTGGTCGAACTTGTCGGCCCAGAGCCCGGCGATCAGCCCCAGCGTGGCCAGCAGCGCGGCGCCCAGGAAGGCGAAGGCCAGGATCCACAGCGGCGCAGCGAACTCGGGCCGCGCAAAGGCGATGGTGACGATGAACACCCCCAGGCCCACAACCAGGCCGCGCACAATGGAAGAACCGACGTAGGCCACGAACCAGGCCCAATGCGACAGCGGCGTGAGCAGCACGAAGACCAGGCTGCCCATGATCTTGCTCTGGATCAGGCTCGAGGAGCTGTTGGCGAAGGCGTTCTGCAGCACGCTCATCATCACCAGGCCGGGCACCAGGAAGGCGGTGTAGCTGATGCGGTCATAGACCTTCACATGGTCTTCGAGCACATGGCCGAAGATCAGCAGGTACAGCACGGCGGTGAGCACCGGCGCGGCCACGGTCTGGAAGCTGACCTTCCAGAAGCGCAGCACCTCCTTGTAGAACAGGGTTTGCCAGCCGTTCATGCGGGCACCTCCACGGCGGCCGCCGCGGGCGCCGGCGGCGGATGGGACGAGGAGGTACCGGCCATCACCTGCAGGAACACGTCCTCCAGGTCGGGGCGGCGGATTTCCATGTCATGCACCTCGACACCGGCCAGGCGCAGCGCGGACAGGTGCTCCTCGATCTCGCGGGCGTCGTGCGCTGGCAATTGCACGATGCGGCCGGTGACGCGCGCCAGGCGCGCGAGGGCCGGCGGCAGGTCCACATCGGCCTTGAACTGCAGCACATTGCCCGAGGCGGCCTTGAGCAGCTCGCTGGTCTCGGCCAAGGCCACCACCTGCCCGGTCTTGAGCATGGCGATGCGGTTGCAAAGGGCTTCGGCCTCTTCGAGGTAGTGCGTGGTGAGCAGCACGGTATGGCCCTCCTTGTTCAGGCGGGCGATGAACTGCCACAGCGTCTGGCGCAGCTCCACGTCCACCCCGGCGGTGGGCTCGTCGAGCACGATGATGGGCGGCTTGTGCACCAGCGCCTGGGCCACGAGCACACGGCGCTTCATGCCGCCCGAGAGCTGGCGCATGTTGGAATTGGCCTTGTCCGTGAGGCCCAGGTGGTGCAGCAGTTCGTCGATCCAGGCGTCGTTGTTCTTGACACCGAAATAGCCGGACTGGATGCGCAGGGCTTCGCGCACGTTGAAGAAGGGGTCGAAGACCAGTTCCTGCGGCACCACGCCGAGCTTGCGCCGCGCCTCGGCGAAATTCGCCTGTACGTCGCTGCCCTGCACCAGCACGCGGCCGCTGCTGGGCCGCGCCAGGCCGGCGAGGATGCTGATGAGGGTGGTCTTGCCGGCACCATTGGGGCCGAGCAGCCCGAAGAACTCCCCCTCCTCGATGTCCAGGTGGACCTGGTTGAGTGCCTGGAACGGGCCTTTGGGGGTATCAAAGGTCTTGGAGACGGCTTGGAATGAGACTGCGGGCATGAAGCCCCTGATTTTAAGGCCTGGTGCACAAACCTGCTGTGCCAGCCCCGGGAGCCCCTGCAGAGCTGGTCAGGCCGCGGGCAGCAGCTCGGCCACGCCGTACAGGCCGGCCATGCTGGCCAGCGCGGCCGGCAGCCCCTGCACGGCAAAGGTCTTGCGGTCCGAGAGCGCCTCGCGCCGGCACTCGAGCAGCACCGCCAACGCCGAGGTGTCGAACAGCGCCAGCGCCTGGGCATCCACGACCACGTTCGGCTCCTTGTGCACCTTGAGCCCCTGCAGCAGCATGCGCAGGCACGCCGGTGCCTGGCGATGGGTCAGCTCCTGTGGAAGGACCAGCATGGGCATGGCGGCAGCCCCGGTGTCAGCCCTTGGTGCCGGCATTGGACTTGTTGCGCGCCTCGAGCGAAGCGATCAGGCCATCCACGCCCTTGGCATTGATTTCCTGCGCGAACTGGCCCTTGTAGGTTTCGACCAACCAGACGCCGAGCACGTTGAGGTTGTAGATCTTCCAGCCAGCGCCATCGCCCGGGGTCTTCTCCAGGCGATAGTCCAGCTGGATCGGGTCGCCCCGGCCCACGATCTCGGTACGCACCAGCACGTCCTTGTCGGCCGGGTCGGCACGCAGCGGCTTGACCTGGATGGTCTGCTCGTTCACCTGGGCCAGCGCCCCGGCGTAGGTGCGCACCAGCAGGATCTTGAACTCCTCCTGCAGGCGCTTTTGCTGCTCGGGCGTGGCCTGGCGCCAGCCAGGGCCCACGGCGGCTGCGGTCATGCGGCGGAAGTTCACATTGGGCATGACCGTCTTGTCCACCAGCGCGATCACCTTGGTGATATCGCCGCCCTGGATGGACTTGTCGGCCTTCACCGTATTGAGCACATCGGTGGACAGGCGCTTGATCAGGGCATCGGGTGCTTCATCGGCCGCGGCGGCCGACAGCGGCAGGCCCAGGGAGGTCACGGCCACCAGGGCCAGGGCCGCGGAGCCCAGGAGTCGTCGGTTCATCATCATCGTCGTCATATCGTCTACTTTCAGGGGAGCGGGCAGGCACCCTCGATTTCATTGTGGGCGCTCCATACCCGCCATGTGCTTCTGCCCGGTAGCGGATTGCAAGCAAGTGCAACACCCGCAGGGCGATCAGCGGGTCTTGGCATCGGCCGGTGGCGGCTCCTCGGGGAGCACGCCATCCTTGGCGTCGCGCTCGCTGTCGTCCTTGTCCTTGTCGTAGGGCGCCGAACCGGCCTGGCTGCGCACCTGCAGGAACACATCGCGTGTGAAGCTGTACTTGTCCAGGGCCGCACTGTCGAGCACCGAGCCGGCGCGCAGCAGGTTGGCACGCGCATCCACCGCGCGCAGAACATACAGGGAGTTGCGGGCCGAGGTCGGGTCCACATAGCGCACCGGGTTGCCCACCATGTCGACCGGCAGGGCAAAGGTGTCGCGCACCGTGGACGGCCCCAGCAGGGGCAGCACCACGTAGGGGCCGGTTTCCACGCCCCAGCGGCCCAGCGTCAGCCCGAAATCCTGGCGGTAGCGATCGATGCCGATCTCGCTGGCCACATCCAGCACACCGCCCAGGCCGAGGAAGGTGTTCACGTTGACGCGCATGAAGCTCGAGGCAGCCCCTTCGAGCCGGAACTGCAGCACGTTGTTCACGAAGGACCAGACATCGGTCAGGTTGGCGAAGAAGTTGCTCACCCCGGTGCGCACGGGCGCGGGCGTGACCTCCTTGTAGGCCGTGGCCACGGGCTTGAGCACCATGGCATCGACCTGTTCGTTGAATCGGGTGACACCGCGGTTGTAGGGCTCCAGCGGGTCGCGTGGATCGGTGCGGGGGCCGCTGGCGCAGCCGACCAGCAGCACCAGCCCCACCATTGCGGCCAAGGCGCGCCCTGCGCGCAGGAGCCCCCCAGCGCCATGTCCCTCATCGCGGGCCGTACCCGCTTGCATCCTGTTCGTCATTTTTTGCTACCACCTGCCCCTGCGGGCTTACTGCCGTCTTCGGCTTTGCTATAGAGAAATTGTCCAATCAGGTTTTCCAGCACCACCGCCGACTGCGTAGCGGTCACGGTGTCGCCGGGCGCGAGGTTCTTCTCGTCGCCACCCGCTTCGATGCCGATGTACTGCTCACCCAGCAGCCCGCTGGTGAGGATCTTGAGCGAGCTGTCCTTGGGAAACGCATAGCGGTCCTGCATGGCCAGCGTGACACGCGCCTGGAAGGTCTTGTCGTCGAAGGCGATGGACTCCACACGCCCCACCACCACGCCGGCGCTGCGCACGGCGGCCTGGGGCTTGAGCCCCCCGATGTTGTCGAAGCGCGCGATGAGCTGGTAGCCGCGCTGGAAATTGAGGCTCAGCAGGTTGGCCGACTGCAGGGCCAGGAACACCAGCGCCGCGATGCCCAGCATCACGAACAGGCCTACCCAGACATCATTCTTGGAGCGTTGCATGGTTGCGATCTCTTTGCTTATTTCTTAGATGCTGAACATCATGGCGGTGAGGAGGAAGTCCAGCGCCAGCACCGCCAGCGAGGCCATCACCACCGTGCGCGTGGTCGCGCGCGACACGCCTTCGGGCGTGGGCTTGGCGGCGTAGCCCTGCAGCAGGGCCACAAAGGTCACGGTGACGCCGAAAACGATGCTCTTGATGACGCCATTGCCCACGTCGCGGAATACGTCGACCCCGCCCTGCATCTGGCTCCAGAAGGCGCCGGGGTCGATGCCGATGAGCACCACGCCAACCACCCAGCCGCCGATCACGCCCACGGCGCTAAACACCGCAGCCAGCAGCGGCATGGTGATGACCCCGGCCCAGAAGCGCGGCGCCAGGATGCGGCGCACCGGATCCACGGCCATCATCTCCATGGCGGTGAGCTGCTCGCCCGCGCGCATGAGGCCAATTTCCGCCGTGAGGGAAGTGCCCGCCCGGCCCGCGAACAGCAGGGCCGTGACCACCGGGCCGAGCTCGCGCACCAGCGACAGCGCCACCAGCATGCCCAAGGCCTCGGACGAGCCGTAGCGCTGCAGCGTGTAGTAGCCCTGCAAGCCGAGCACAAAACCCACGAACAGGCCCGACACCGCAATGATGGCGAGCGAGTAGTTGCCCAGGAAGTGCACCTGGTCGCGCACCAGCGAAGGCCGCAGGAAGGTGGCGCCGAACAGGCGCACCAGGCGCACGAAGAGGTGGGCCGCGGCACCGATGTCCGCGAGCTGGCTGCGCACGGCCAGCCCCACGTCGGAAGGTTTGTACCAGCTCACAGGCCTATCCCCCCGGCAGGACCGAAGTCCTGCTCTGCCGTGGGCCCTGGATAATGGAAGGGTACGGGGCCGGTGGGCAGCGCATGCACGAACTGGTGCACCAGGGGATCGGTGCTGGCGCGCACCTCGTCGGGCGTGCCCTGTGCGGCCACCACGCCCTCGCCCAGGATGATCACATGGTCGGCCAGGCGAAAGGTTTCCTCCAGGTCGTGCGAGACGATGATGCTGGTGAGCCCCATGGCATCGTTGAGCTGGCGGATGAGCTGGGCCGCCGTGCCCAGCGAGATCGGGTCGAGCCCGGCAAAAGGCTCGTCGTACATGACGAGTTCGGGGTCGAGCGCGATGGCTCGGGCCAGCGCCACGCGCCGTGCCATGCCGCCCGAGATCTGGCTGGGCATGAGGTCGCGCGCGCCGCGCAGGCCGACGGCATGGAGCTTCATGAGCACCACATCGCGCACCAGTTCCTCGGGCAGGTCCGTATGCTCGCGCAGCGGAAAGGCCACGTTCTCGAACACGTCGAGGTCGGTGAACAGGGCGCCGAACTGGAACAGCATGCCCATGCGCCGGCGCGCCTTGTACAAAGCGGCCGCATCCATCTGACCGACGTTCTGGCCGTCGAACAGCACCTCGCCCCGCTGGGCCTGCTGCTGCCCGCCGATGAGGCGCAGCACCGTGGTCTTGCCGCCTCCCGAGGCGCCCATGAGGGCTGTGACCTTGCCGCGTGGCACCGCCAGTGAGACGTCGCGCAGGATGGCACGCTCACCGTAGGAGAAGGTGACGTTGCGCAGTTCGGCAAAAGGGGACGGCTCGGGCATGCGGGAGGTGATGCGTTCGGTAAAGAATGGTGGCAGGGAGTCCGGACGATTGTCGGCGCGCACGGAAATTCCCGCGCGTGGGACAGCAGCGATGGTAGCCGAATCCACAAACATACATACATGCATGTTTGCATTTTCCAGATACGAGACAGGCGATGCCCGGCACCCAAGTGTCTGGCATTCCCGGATGGACAGTGCATCCAATTGTGCCTATGTCTGGCACAACGCGTGCGGAGTGGATTTTCCACCACGCTGGCCCGCCCCGACAATGGAAAACGGCGCCACCCGGGCGCCGTTTTAGAGGACCAGCTCTGCAACCGTCGGTCAGCGTGGCAGGTCCGAGTAGCCCATCAGGAACTCGTCCACCGCGCGGGCGGCCTGGCGGCCTTCGCGGATCGCCCAGACCACCAGGGACTGGCCGCGGCGGATGTCGCCGGCCGCGAACACCTTGGGGGCGTTGGTGGCATAGCCGCCATCGAACTCGGTGGTGGCGCGGGCGTTGCCGCGCGCATCCTTCTCGACGCCGAAGGCTTCGAGTACGGCGGCGACGGGGCTCACAAAGCCCATGGCCAGCAGCACGAGGTCGGCCTTGAGCACCTTTTCGGAGCCCGGGACTTCGACCATCTTGCCGTCCTTCCATTCCACGCGCACGGTCTTGAGGCCGGTGACCTTGCCCTTTTCGCCGATGAACTCCTTGGTGGAGATGGCGAACTCGCGCTCGCAGCCTTCTTCATGGCTGGAGCTGGTGCGCAGCTTGATCGGCCAGTAGGGCCAGGTCAGCGGGCGGTTCTCGACTTCGGGCGGCTGGGGCATCAGCTCGAACTGCGTGACGCTGACCGCGCCGTGGCGGTTGCTGGTGCCCACGCAGTCGCTGCCGGTGTCGCCGCCACCGATCACGATGACGTGCTTGCCGTCGGCGCGCAACTGGTTCTTGAGCTTGTCGCCGGCGTTGACCTTGTTCTGCTGGGGCAGGAACTCCATGGCGAAGTGGATGCCATCGAGGTCGCGGCCGGGCACGGGCAGGTCGCGGCTCTGCTCGGCACCACCGGTGAGCAGCACGGCGTCGAATTCGGCCTGCAGTTGCTCGGGGGTGACGGTTTCCTTGGCCCAGTTGGTGACCTTGGAGCCCTTGCCCAGGCCGTCCTTGGCCGCGCCGACGAAGACGCTGGTGCGGATCGTGACGCCTTCGGCCTTGAGCTGCTCGGCACGGCGGTCGATGTGCGACTTCTCCATCTTGAAGTCGGGGATGCCGTAGCGCAGCAGGCCGCCGATGCGGTCGTTCTTCTCGAACAGGGTCACGTCGTGGCCGACGCGCGCCAGCTGCTGGGCCGCAGCCATGCCGGCCGGGCCGGAACCGACCACGGCGACCTTCTTGCCGGTCTTGTGCTTGGAAGGCAGCGCCTTGACCCAGCCTTCTTCCCAGGCGCGGTCGATGATCGCATGCTCGATGGACTTGATGCCCACGGCGTCGTCGTTCACATTGAGCACGCAAGCGGCCTCGCAGGGCGCGGGGCAGATGCGGCCGGTGAACTCGGGGAAGTTGTTGGTGCTGTGCAGCACGGCGATGGCGCTCTTCCAGTCGGCCTGGTAGACCAGGTCGTTGAAGTCCGGAATGATGTTGTTCACCGGGCAGCCGTTGTTGCAGAACGGCGTGCCGCAGTCCATGCAGCGCGCGCCCTGCACCTTGGCCTGGGACTCATCGAGCCCGATAACGAATTCCTTGTAGTGCTTAAGGCGCTCGCCGACGGGCTTGTAGCCCTCCTCGATGCGCTCGTACTCCATGAAGCCGGTGGTCTTTCCCATGATTGCGTGTCCTTGTCTATGAATGCTGTGCGGGTGTCGGGTGGGGCTGCGCCTTACTTGGCGGGCACGGCCACGTTCTTGGCAGCCGGGGCCACCGCGGGGGTGGCAGGCTCCTCGAGCACCTTGCGTTCATAAATCTCGGCCAGCGCGCGCTTGTACTCGGTCGGGAAGACCTTGACGAACTTGCTGCGCGATGCCGCCCAGTTGTCGAGCAGTTCGCGCGCGCGCTTGCTGCCCGTCCAGCGGTTGTGGTCTTCCAGCAGCTTCTTGAGCTGGGCCTCGTCGGTCTGGCCGTTGTGCCAGATCGAGCGGGGAACCGTGGCCTCCTGCTCGGACGAGGGGAGGATGCGTTCCAGCGTGACCATGGACATGTTGCAGCGCGTGTCGAACTGGCCGTCTTCGTCGTAGACATAGGCCACACCGCCGCTCATGCCGGCTGCGAAGTTGCGGCCGGTCTTGCCCAGCACCATCACGGTACCGCCGGTCATGTACTCGCAGCCATGGTCGCCCGTGCCTTCGACAACCGCCGTGGCGCCCGACAGGCGCACGGCAAAGCGCTCCCCGGCCACGCCGCTGAAGAAGGCTTCACCGGTGGTGGCGCCGTACATCACCGTGTTGCCCACGATGGTGTTGCGCACGGAGTCGCCACGGAAGTCGATGCTGGGGCGCACGATGACGCGGCCGCCCGACAGGCCCTTGCCGGTGTAGTCGTTGGCGTCGCCAATCAGGTACAGCGTGATGCCGCGCGTGAGGAAGGCGCCGAAGGACTGGCCGCCCGTGCCTTCAAGCTGGATACGGATGGTGTCGTCCGGCAGGCCTTCGGGATGGGCGCGCGTCACGGCACCCGAGAGCATGGCGCCCACGGAGCGGTTGACGTTGCGTGCCACTTCGATGAACTGCACGCGCTCGCCCTTGTCGATGGCGGGGCGGCTGCGTTCGATGAGCTTGCGGTCCAGCGTGTGCTCGATGTTGTGGTCCTGCACGTCCACATGGAAGCGCGGCACGTCGGCAGGCACGTTGGGTTGGGCGAACAGGCGGCTGAAATCGAGGCCGCGTGCCTTCCAGTGGGCAATGCCGGAGCGCATGTCGAGCAGGTCGGAGCGGCCGATCAGGTCGTCGAACTTGCGGATGCCCAGTTGGGCCATGATCTGGCGCACTTCTTCGGCGATGAAGAAGAAATAGTTGACCACATGCTCGGGCTTGCCGGTGAACTTGGCACGCAGCACGGGGTCCTGCGTGGCCACGCCCACGGGGCAGGTGTTGAGGTGGCACTTGCGCATCATGATGCAGCCCTCGACGACCAGGGGCGCCGTGGCGAAGCCGAACTCGTCGGCACCGAGCAGCGCGCCGATGGCGACATCGCGGCCGGTCTTCATCTGGCCATCGGCCTGCACGCGCACGCGGCCGCGCAGGCGGTTGAGCACCAGGGTCTGCTGGGTTTCGGCCAGGCCGATTTCCCACGGACCGCCTGCGTGCTTGATGGACGACCAGGGCGATGCGCCCGTACCACCGTCGTGGCCGGCGATCACGAGGTGGTCGCTCTTGCACTTGGTGACGCCAGCGGCAATGGTGCCCACACCGACTTCGGACACCAGCTTGGTGCTGATGCTGGCGTGCGGTGCCACGTTCTTGAGGTCGTGGATCAGCTGGGCCAGGTCTTCGATGGAGTAGATGTCGTGGTGCGGCGGGGGCGAGATCAGGCCCACACCGGGCACGCTGTGGCGCAGCTTGCCGATGTAGTTGGAGACCTTGCCGCCGGGCAGTTGGCCGCCTTCGCCAGGCTTGGCGCCCTGGGCCATCTTGATCTGGATCTGGTCGGCCGAGGACAGGTACTCGGCCGTGACGCCGAAGCGGCCCGAGGCCACCTGCTTGATGCGGCTGCGCAGGGAATCGCCATCCTGCAGGGTCAGGTCGACCTCGACGTTCTCGGCGCCGATCACGCTCTTGAGCGTGTCACCCTGTTTGATCGGGATGCCCTTGAGCTCGTTGCGGTAGCGGTGCTCGTCTTCGCCGCCTTCACCGGTGTTGCTCTTGCCGCCGATGCGGTTCATGGCCACGGCCAGGGTTGCATGGGCTTCGGTGGAGATGGAGCCCAGCGACATGGCGCCGGTGGCGAAGCGCTTGACGATCTCCTTGGCGGGCTCGACCTCGTCGACCGGGATGGCCTTGGCGGGGTCGATCTTGAACTCGAACAGGCCGCGCAGCGTCATGTGGCGCTTGCTCTGGTCGTTGATGATCTGCGCGTATTCCTTGTACGTGTTCCAGTTGTTGGCACGCGTGGAGTGCTGCAGCTTGGCGATGGCGTCAGGGCTCCACATGTGCTCTTCGCCACGGGCGCGCCAGGCGTACTCGCCGCCGGCGTCCAGCATGGTTTCGAGCACGGGGTCGTCACCGAACGCGGCCTTGTGCATGCGGATGGCTTCCTCGGCGATCTCGAACACGCCGATGCCTTCCACACGGCTGGCGGTGCCGGTGAAGTACTTGCCCACGGTGTCGCTGTTCAGGCCGATGGCCTCGAACAGTTGCGCGCCGCAGTAGCTCATGTAGGTGCTCACGCCCATCTTGGACATGATCTTGGACAGACCCTTGCCGATGGCCTTGACGTAGTTGTAGATGGCCTTGTCCGGCGACAGGTCGCCAGGCATGTCCTTGTGCATCTCGGTCAGGGTTTCCATCGCGAGATAGGGGTGCACGGCTTCCGCGCCGTAGCCGCCCAGCACGGCAAAGTGGTGCACTTCGCGCGCGGTGCCGGTCTCGACCACCAGGCCAGCGGTGGTGCGCAGGCCTTCACGCACCAGGTGCTGGTGGATGGCCGACAGCGCCAGCAGCGCGGGAATGGCCACCTGCGTGGCGCTCACGGCGCGGTCGCTGATGATCAGGATGTTGGCACCGCCCTTGATGGCGTCGACGGCCTGTGCGCACAGCGAGGCGAGCTTGGCTTCCACACCCTCGCGGCCCCAGTCCAGCGGGTAGGTGATGTCGATGGTGGCGCTCTTGAACTTGCCCTGCGTGTACTTCTCGATGTGGCGCAGCTTGGCCATGTCGGCGAAGTCGAGCACCGGCTGGCTCACTTCGAGCCGCATGGGCGGGTTGACCTGGTTGATGTCCAGCAGGTTGGGCTTGGGGCCGATGAAGCTGTTGAGCGACATCACGATGGCTTCGCGGATCGGGTCGATCGGCGGGTTGGTCACCTGGGCGAACAGCTGCTTGAAGTAGTTGAACAGCGGCTTGTTCTTGCCCGAGAGCACGGCCAGCGGGCTGTCGTTGCCCATGGAGCCGATGCCCTCTTCGCCGTTCTTGGCCATGGGGGCCATCAGGAACTTGATGTCTTCCTGCGTGTAGCCGAAGGCCTGCTGGCGGTCGAGCAGCGGCAGCGTGGCGGTCTGGGCCACGGGTGCATCGGCGGCAGCATCGATGCTGTCGAGCTTGATGCGCAGGTTCTCGATCCACTGCTTGTAAGGCTTGGTGTTGACGACGTTGGCCTTGAGCTCCTCGTCGTCGATCATGCGGCCCTGCTCCAGGTCGATCAGGAACATCTTGCCGGGCTGCAGGCGCCACTTGCGCACGATCTTGTTCTCGGGGATGGGCAGCACGCCCGATTCCGAGGCCATGACGACCAGGTCGTCGTCGGTGATGCAGTAGCGCGAGGGGCGCAGGCCGTTGCGGTCCAGCGTGGCGCCGATCTGGCGGCCATCGGTGAACACGATGGAGGCGGGGCCGTCCCAGGGCTCCATCATGGCGGCGTGGTATTCATAGAAGGCGCGGCGGCGCTCGTCCATGGTGGTGTGCTGCTCCCAGGGCTCGGGGATCATCATCATCACGGCCTGGCTGATGGGGTAGCCAGCCATGGTCAGCAGTTCGAGGCAGTTGTCGAAGGTGGCGGTGTCGGACTGGTCGGCGAAGCTGATGGGGTAGAGCTTCTTCAGGTCGGCTGCCAGCACGGGCGAGGCCATCACGCCTTCGCGCGCCTTCATCCAGTTGTAGTTGCCCTTGACGGTGTTGATTTCACCGTTGTGCGCCACATAGCGGTAGGGGTGGGCCAGCGGCCACTCGGGGAAGGTGTTGGTGGAGAAACGCTGGTGCACCAGGCCGATGGCCGAGACGCAGCGCTCGTCCTGCAGGTCCATGTAGTAGGTGCCCACCTGGTCGGCCAGCAGCAGGCCCTTGTAGACCACCGTGCGGCTGGACATGCTGGGAACGTAGTATTCCTTGCTGTGCTTGAGCTTGAGGTTCTGGATGGCGGCGCTGGCGGTCTTGCGGATCACGTACAGCTTGCGCTCCAGCGCGTCCTGCACGATCACGTCGTTGCCGCGGCCGATGAAGACCTGGCGCAGGATAGGCTCCTTCTTGCGCACGGTGGGCGACATGGGCATGTCGACGTTCACCGGCACGTCGCGCCAGCCCAGCAGCACCTGGCCTTCGGCCTTGATGGCACGTTCCATCTCCTGCTCGCAGGCCAGGCGGGATGCGTGCTCCTTGGGCAGGAAGATCATGCCCACGCCGTACTCGCCAGCGGCAGGCAACGCCACGCCCTGCTTGGCCATCTCTTCACGGTACAGCGCGTCGGGGATCTGGATCAGGATGCCCGCGCCATCGCCCATGAGCTTGTCGGCACCCACGGCGCCACGGTGGTCGATGTTCTCCAGGATCTTGAGGGCCTGCGTCACGATGTCGTGGCGCTTGACGCCCTTGATGTGGGCTACGAAGCCGAGGCCGCAGGCGTCGTGTTCGTTACCCGATGAATACAAACCGTGTTGTTGCAGATGCTGGATCTCGGCAGCCGTCGTCATGGCGCACTCCTCATGAATTTTCGCAGGGAACGCAAGATTAGTGCATTGCAACATGCAAGGCAAGCATATTAATTGGGGTCAGATTCTTATTAAATTAACCAACTGAAAAAGTCGGATTTAATTGGGGACACATCAAATTGGTGCACATTGCCGCCTCAAGAGCCAACTGTCGGCTCAGGCTGGAGGCTCATCCGACAGCACAGGCATTGGCGGCCGGCCTGGCTTGGCCTTGCTCACGCGGCGTGGCGTGAGCTTTTGCAGGTCGGCCACGAAATCCGGCTCACCCAGCGCCCAGCCGCTCAATGCCGATTGCGTGAGTGCGTCGAGCTGCCTCTCGCCCAAGCCGACCTGCACCAGTGCGGCATAGGCCGCCTCACGCGCAAACGGTGTGTTGCCCAGCGCCCAGTACAGGGCATGGGTGGTGAGCAGCCGGTCGCTGCGCAGGCCCAGCCAGTGGGCGTGGCTGGACCAGGGGTAATCCACCGCGCGCGCAGCCATGCCGGCGCGCACGGGGTTCAGGTCGATGTAGGCCATGCAGGCGAGCAGGTAACGCTCCGCCTCTATCACGGTGGAGCGGTAGCGCCCTTCCCACAAGGTACCGGTGCGGCCGTGGCGGCCGTTGAAGTAGCGCACATAGCTGCGGCCGATGGACTGCATCATCTGCGGCAGGCCGTCGGCCGTGGACGGCGTAGCCAGCAGGTGGAAGTGGTTGTCCATGAGCACGTAGGCATGCACAGCCACCTCGAACTTGCGAGAGTGCTCGTGGAGCAAGGCCAGCATGGCTTCGAAGTCGGCCCGGTCCACAAAGATGGCCTGGCGGTTGTTGCCCCGCTGGATGACGTGGTGCGGGTAGCCGGGCAGAGTCAGGCGGGGCAAGCGGGCCATGGGAGTTGCGTGGAGCCGAGAAACAAAAAGGACATGATAAACCTGTCCCTCATTTCCCCATGGGGCTTTCAGCACGCAGTGCCTTGCGCGCTGGAGCAGATGCTGGCGGTGGACTACACCACGGCGCTTGCGTTGCCTGCAGTCTCTGCCTGCAGCCCGAAGCGCGCGGCCATCGCCTGTTCCAACCCCATCTCGCGCAGGATGGCACGCAGGCGCTCGGCAGCGCTGCGCTTCTTCTGGCCGGTGTAGCGCGCAATGATGAGCTCGTTCTTCATGCTGTGCTCCCAGCCCACGAGCTCCGTGACGGTGACCTGGTAGCCGCTGGCCTCCAGGTACAGGCAACGCAGCACATTGGTGACCTGGCTGCCCAGCTCGCGCGTGTGCAAGGGGTGGCGCCACAGCTCGGCCAGCGGCGTGCGGGCCAGCTGCAATGCCTTGCCCTGGCGCAGGCAGGCGGCCATCTCGGCCTGGCAGCAGGGGACCAGGACCATGGCGCGGGCACGTTTTTGCAGGCCGAAGGCGATGGCATCGTCCGTGGCCGTGTCACAGGCATGCAAGGCCGTGACCACGTCGATCTGTGCGGGCAGCTCTGCGGCATCGGCCGATTCGGCCACCGACAGATTGAGGAAAGACATGCGGGCAAAGCCCAACTGCCCAGCCAGGGCACGGGAGCGCGCAACCAACTCACCGCGCGTTTCGATGCCGTAGATATGGCCCTGACCCAGCGCCTTGAAGTACAGGTCGTAGAGAATGAAGCCCAGGTAGGACTTGCCGGCACCGTGGTCCGCCAGGCTGGGAGCATGGCCATCGGTGGACAGTTCGGCCAGCAGCGGCTCGATGAAGTTGAACAGGTGGTAGACCTGTTTGAGCTTGCGCCGTGAGTCCTGGTTGATACGCCCTTCGCGCGTCAGGATGTGCAGCTCCTTGAGCAGCTCCAGCGACTGGCCGGGACGCAGGTCCAGTTGCTCGGCAGGCGATGGAGCCGGCGCCTTGGCCGCCTGCTTGCCGGCCGCCCTGGGGTTGCGGGGTGCGTTCATGCGGCACCTCCGCCCGCCTTGCCCTCGGAACAGCCCGGCCCGACACCGAGCGCCTGCCAACCCTCCAGGCCCAGCTTCTCCAGCACCTCGATGTTGCGCTCGTAGATCGTCTCGGCCTCGGGGAACACCTCCACAGCGCGGTCGATGCTGTCCTCGCGCAACAGGTGCAGCGTGGGGTACGGGGAGCGGTTGGTGCAGTTGCTCACCTCGTCCACACCCGTCCCCGCGAACTGGAACTGGGGGTGGAAACTGGCGATCTGCAGCGTGCCGTCGAGCTCCAGTGCTTCGAGCAGGTCGTCCGCCTCGCCCAAAAAGTCATTGAAATCCAGAAAATCGGCCAGCAGTGGGGTGGGCACGACGAGCAGCGTGGTGTCGCGCACATCGGCCGCGATGTCGGCCAGCGCCAGCAATTCAGCCCGAAGTTCCTCCAGCAGCTGAGCGCGGTCCGTGGCATCACTCACCGCGTAGTGGACCTGGCCCTTGGCGTGCACGCCCTTGGCAAAGGGGCATAGGTTGAGGCCGATGACGGCGCGCTCCAGCCACTGCACGGTGTCCCGGACAGCGGGCAGGCAGGCGACGGGCGTGGGGTGCTGGGAGTTCATGCAAAGGTGCGGCTGGCGCACAAGGGAAAGGGCCCCAATTTTAGCGGGCACCCCGCCCACACCATGGCTCCCGGATCAGTCGAGCAGGCGCAGGCCCGTCAGCCGCTGGTGCTCGCGCACGGCAAACCGGTCGGTCATGCCGGCGATGAAATCGGCAATGGCGCGCGCCTTCACCGCCATGTCCCCGGCACTGGCCTGCTGCGCAAACGCTGGCTTCATCTCGTGCGGTGACTGCAGGTAGGCCGTGAAGAGGTCGCGCACGACCTGCTTGGCACGGCCCGTGGTCTCCATCACCTGGGCATGGCGGTACAGGTTCTTGAAAAGAAAGCGCTTGAGCACCACCGACTGTTCGCGCATGGGTTCGCTGAAGCACACCAGCGGCGCCGACAGGCGCACGGCATCGGCACTGGCGGGTGCGGCCCGCGCCAGGGCGGCCGAGGTTGCGTCGATCACGTCGTACACCTGCGCACTCAGCATGAGGCGGATCGCCTCGTACAGCAGGCGCCGGTGCATGGCCACCTCGTTCAGGTGGGGATGCGCCGCCTGGGCCGCATGGCGGTATTCGTCGAAAAGGGGCACCTCGCGCAACTGGTCGAGGGTGATGAGGCCCGAGCGCACGCCGTCATCGATGTCGTGCGCGTTGTAGGCGATCTCGTCGGCGAGATTGCACAGCTGGGCCTCCAGGCTGGGCTGTTCACGGCGCAGGAAGCGCCCGCCCACCCCGCCAGGCTCAGCCTCCTCGATCTGCTGTGCATGGACCTTCGAGCAATGCTTGAGAATGCCCTCGCGCGTCTCGAAGGTCAGGTTCAGGCCGTCGAAATGCGGGTAGCGCTCTTCGAGCCGATCAACGACCCGCAGGCTTTGCAGGTTGTGCTCGAAACCGCCATGGTCGGCCATGCATTCGTGCAACGCATCCTGGCCCGCGTGGCCGAAGGGGGTGTGGCCCAGGTCATGGGCCAGTGAGATGGCCTCGACCAGGTCCTCGTCGATGCGCAGCGAGCGTGCAATGGAACGCCCGAGCTGGGCCACTTCCAGCGAGTGGGTCAGGCGGGTGCGAAAAAGATCCCCCTCGTGGTTCAGGAAGACCTGGGTCTTGTAGACCAGGCGCCGAAACGCCGTGGAATGCACGATGCGGTCCCGGTCGCGCTGGTACTCCGAGCGGGTGGGCGCGGGCGTTTCAGGATGGCGCCGCCCCCTGCTGGCTGCAGGGTGGCAGGCATAGGCAGCAAGGTCGGATCTGGGGTTCAACAACAGGCTCGCGGTGGTGGATCTTCAACAGATGAACTCCATTGTGGCCGGGAACGGTGACCGGCGCTTGGCAACGTGGCGGCCACTGCAGGCGGCAGCAAAGTCAGCCACCCGATCCGCCGCTGCGCCTGTCGGCTAAGCGCAGCAGGCGTCGATCACTTCGCGCACCAGCGCGTCGGGCGCGGCACGGACGACGGCCTTTCCAGGACCGTCAATGAGCACGAAGCGGATCTCCCCCGCTTCGGACTTCTTGTCGATGCGCATGAGCTCCAGGTAGCGGCCGGCATTGTCGGAAGCATCGATCACCGGACCCTTGGTGGGCAGCCCGGCACGTTCGATGAGGGCCACCAGGCGCTGTACGAAGGCATCGTCCACCAAACCCAGGCGACGCGACAGCTCGGCGGCCATCACCATGCCCGCGCCCACGCCTTCACCGTGCAACCACACGCCATAGCCCATGCCGGCTTCGATGGCATGGCCAAAGGTGTGGCCAAAATTCAGGATGGCGCGCAAGCCGCCTTCGCGTTCGTCCTGGCCCACCACCCAGGCCTTGATCTCGCAGCTGCGGCGCACGGCATGCGCGAGCGCCGCACGATCGCGGGCGCGCAAAGCGTCCATGGAGGCATCCAGCCAGTCCATGAATTCCATGTCGGCAATGGGGCCGTACTTGATCACTTCCGCCAGGCCGGCACTCATCTCCCGCGCACTCAAGGTATCGAGCGTGGCCAAGTCGCACACCACCAGGCGCGGCTGGTAGAAGGCGCCCACCATGTTCTTGCCCAGCGGGTGGTTGATGGCCGTCTTGCCACCGACCGACGAATCCACCTGCGCCAGCAAGGTGGTGGGGATCTGCACGAAGGGGACGCCGCGCATGTAGGTCGCAGCGGCAAAGCCCGTCATGTCGCCGATGACACCGCCCCCCAGCGCAAACAGCACGGCCTTGCGGTCACAGCCATGGGCCAGCAGGGCGTCAAAGATGCGCTGCAGGGTCTCCCACCCCTTGAACTCTTCGCCATCGGGCAAGGTCACCGTGTGAACTACCGGGTAGCGCTTGCCTAGTGCCTCCGCTACTGCGGCCCCGTACAGCGGACCGACGGTGTCGTTGGTGACGATCAGGGCCGACGTGCCATGGGGAAGGTCCAAATCCTCTTGCAGGCCATCGAGAAGGCCTGCGCCGATTTCGATACCGTAGCTGCGGTCGCCCAGATCAATGGAGACTGTGGGCGATGCGGTGCCAGCAAAAGATGCAGGGCGAGAAGCGGGAAGCAGATCGGCAGTTTCAGGCATAGATGCGTAGTTTACGCAGAATGCCGCTCGCCTCGCCTGGGCACTTCATCGGTGAAGCGGCAAAAGAAAAACCCCGTGGATCCTGAATCCACGGGGTTTCTATTCTTCCGGCAGGGAACCTAGCAGATCCGAGTGCTACGAATCTCGCTACGCGCCCCTTGGACTGGGGTCATCAGGGGCAGGCCGCCGTATTGGCACCGATCTGCACAGCCACCTGCTGGGTCACGGTGACAGAACCACGGGTCGCCGTCACGAGGAACCTGGCGTTGCACGATGCAGTTGGGGTACCGCTGATCACACCATTGTTACCCGTGCTGCTGCCTCTCAGACCTGCTGGCAGGGTAGCCGGAGCAAAGGTCCATACCACTGGGTCGCTTGCGTTCCCGCCCGTCACTGACAGGCTGTACAGATAGGCTTCGCCGACATTCCCCGCAGGCAAGGAGCACACAGCAGTACCATTGCTCACACAGCCGTTCACCGTCAGAGGGTTGGGCACCGATGCGCCAGCAGCCACCGTGAACTTCACATTACCCGACACCTTGGTGCCCTGTGCGTCAACCACCGTGATGACCCCGCTGTAAGAGCCTGGGCCTTGGGGTACGCCACTGACGATGCCATCGTTGCTGATGGCAAGGCCGCTCGGCAACGCGATGGCGGACCATGTATAAGGAGCTACACCGCCCTGGATAGGGAACACTGCGGCAAAAGGCAGACCGACCACGGCCTCTTGGTCTGCCAGGTCCGGCAACGAAAGCGGCGCCTGGGCCACGCTATTGTTGACAGGAACCGCCTCAAGCGCCGTTACCGGATCTTGAATACCGTTGGTGACGTCATTATCAAAACGGTCCGTGACATATTCCAGGACGATCGAGCCAGTGTTGAGGCCACTGGAGAGCGAGAACAAGCCCACACCGCCAATGGTCCGTACTTGCAGCACGCTACCCGACTGATTTCCCTGGATCAAGCGCGCTCCCACAGCAGCTGGACCGATTGGCCGAATGCTGACTTGCAAATTGGGCGCTGAAGGGGTTGGGATGGGCTGATTGGCGTCATCCATAACAAAGGCTTGCAGGCCGATGCTATTTCGATAAGGCAGCCGCGTGCTGGTGTCCCTCGTCAACAGCGCTCCCGGAGCATCCACAATGCCCGTCACGCTGCCGACTTTGCCGGTTGCGGCACCCACCACGATATCCACGCTCGCGCTGTACACCTTCCTGTCGCGAGGATCCGTCACTGAACACACTACGCGCGCTGTACCTGCTTGATTGGAAGCATGGAAGTGAAAGGACGCACCGCCAGAATTCGCACCCAGAACCACAGACCGGAACGGCAATTGGTTTCCGTCCTCGTCCTCGTGCTCATCATCTCCATCGAGGTAGTACAAAGCGCCCGAGTCCAACCCTTGCACGATATTGCAGCCGAAAATTTCTTCACCACCGGGAATTGGATTGGAGCCAACTCGGGCGTCCACGTACAATGTGGTAGTGTAAGGAGCAAAAGCGCCAGCCCCGGCAGGGTAATTTCCGATATTAATCGGCAGCTGCGATTTTGCAGTTGTCAAGGTAATACGATACTGGAGGTTGGACTCTCCTCCGCTCCCCCCGCCACCACCACATGCCGCCAGCAACGCAGCAGACGACAGAAGAAGGGCTTTCCATAATTTCTTCATTTTCTTTCCCATTTCAAAAAACTTTAGCGGAATGCCGAACGGTCGGTGATGACTTTGGGCGTAATGAAAATCAGCATTTCCTGCTTATTCGCTGATTTCGTGCGCGTTTTGAACAAATTCCCAACACCTGGAATATCACCCAGTACAGGAACCTTGGTCTCCGTATTGTCTTCGAACAACTCAAAGATACCACCAATCACGACAGTTCCACCATTTTCCACCAGCACCTGCGTCTTGATATGCTTGGTGTTGATTGCCCGAACGTTGTTCAACACTTCACCGGGGCTGTCTTTGTTCACATCAAGATCGAGAATGATATTCCCTTCAGGGGTAATCTGAGGAAGCACTTCCAGCTTAAGTACAGCCTTCTTGAACGCAATCACCGTACCACCATTCGGCGCAGTGACAGGATATGGAAATTCCGTACCTTGCTCAATGGAGGCTTTGGTTTGGTCCGCCGTAACAACCCGCGGGCTGGAAACAATCTTACCCTTGCCATCCGCCTCCAAAGCCGAGATCTCGAGATTCAAGAAGCGATTCGCAGCCGAGTTGAAGATGGATATGGCAAAGCTGGAGGGATCGTAACCGCCAAGAGCCGTAGCCGGCAGATTGACAAAGTTACCATTTGTATTAATTGCGCCGCCCGCAGAAGTGGATGCGACAGCGTTGCTGTAGTTAGTACCAAAACCGATGCGATTTCCACTGGTACCCAATGAGTACCCACCATCTCCACCGCGGGATGCGCGAAGATCCGTTGCACCCAATCGCACTCCAAGAGAGCGTCCAAACGTATCGGAAGCTTCCACAATCCGGGCTTCGATCATTACTTGGCGAACTGCCACATCCAGCGTCAAGAGGAGTTGACGCACCTCTTCCAACTTGGCCGCAGTATCAGTCACGAACAACTGATTAGTGCGTGGTTCTGCAATGGCGCTACCTCGCTCACTCAAAAAACGGTTTGTTGTACCACCACCACCACCAGCTGCGGTGGTCGAAAGCTGCACCACCATATCCACCGCCTTGGCATAGTTCATTTGAAATGCCTGGGTACGGAGAGGTTCAAGCTTCTGAATCGCCAGCGCTGCCTCGAAATCTTTCTTTGTTCGATCATCGATTTCGTCTTTTGGGGCGATCCAGAGCACTGAGCCGTTCTTCTTCATTCCAAGGCCCTTGGCATCCATGATAATTTGCAGCGCTTGGTCCCAGGGCACATCCTTCAACCGCAACGTCAAAGCTCCTGTCACAGTATCAGACGTCACAATATTGAAGTTCGTGAAGTCGGCGATCACCTGAAGGAGAGATCGAACTTCGATGTTCTGAAAGTTCAGCGACAGTTTTTCACCGCTATAGCCGGGCCCTTGAGTCAACTTGGTCAGATCCACTTTCTTTTGGCGGACTTCCACCACGAACTGGTTGTCACTTTGGTAGGCACTGTGCTCCCAGTCGCCCACGGGCTCGATCACCATGCGGACCCGCTCGCCCTGCTGAGTGGTCGATATGATTTGAACGGGCGTGCCGAAATCCGTAACATCCAGGCGCCTGCGCAAACCCTCGGACAGCGAGGATTTGAGGAAATCGACCGTCAAGCCTTTTCCAACGGGCCGCAGATCCACCCCCACTTGGTTATTGGGAAGAGTCACGACGACTCTCCCGGAACCATCAGCACCGCGCCGAAAATCGACGTCCTTGATGGCCATCACTTCACTGTTCGTGCTTTCTGCAAAGCTCACAGGCTGCGAGGTAGTAGCAGCCATGGGCGCGACAGTTGTGTCCAAGTAAACCAGCACTGATTTACCTTGAAGTTCCGTGCGATAGGAGGATGCCTGCTTCAGATTCAGGACAACCCGGGACCGTCCTGCAGCCTGAACGAGGTTGGCGGAGCGGATATTACCCTGATTGATCTGAACCGCAGACTTTCCCAAGGAACTGGTCGTATCAGGAAAGTCCAAGGCAATGCGTGCGGGTGACTGAGTTACAAAACCCGTCGGCAATGCTGCAACCGGTTCAGAAAAATCAATCCTGACAATCTCGACTCCACCTTGCATGGCCCCCGAGATATTTTCAATGGAGCCTTGCGCCCACGCCAGTGAAGACGCAGCAACCGATGTCGCAAGAAGTACGCCTCGATTGAAAAATCGCATCATTCCGAAACTTTTTTGCTTCATTTTTTTACCCCTTCTTGCAACTCAAGCGACGTCGTACGTTCAATCCAGTCACCCGTCGCGTCCTGCACAATTTCACGCAGCTGAATGGCTGTCTCATTGATGGACGTAATCCGTCCATAGCTTTGCCCAAGGTACTGACCCACTGTGACCTGGTACAGCAATTTGTCGGCAGTGACCAAGGCAGCGGGTTGGCCCTTCTTTTGAAGGCTACCCACCATCTTGATGGTGTCCAGCGGATAAGCTTCCAAAGGCTCTTTGCGGCGCGCCATTTCAGGCGCAATCAACGCCGCATTGGAAGCCAGCTGCGCCGACTCTCTGCGCAAAGCTTGTGTCAGCTTTAAAGGGTTGAAAGGTTCCAACTGGGCGTCCGCCGCATAGGCCTCCGGTTTGAATTGCTTAGGCTCGGTAATTGGTGTCACTCTTGGCTTGGCCTGAGCACGCTCTTCAGTGATCCACTGCCGCACCTCATCTTCACCGGAGCCAACACAACCGCCAAGCAACGCGACACAAGCAAGCAACAGACTGCTTTTAAGTATTCTCATTTCGCAGCTCCCTTCGCTGCCGTCTTGCGCTGTGCTTGAATTTCTTCAGTATCCAGATATCGGAAGGTCCGAGCCGTGGCATCCATTACCAAGACGCCGTTGGCTGCATCACGCTCTTTATCTTTTCCCTGTGGCGAGGAAATCGCCACATCATTCAAAGTGACAATTCGCGACAAGTGGGCAATATCCGAAGCGAATGCACCCATATCGTGATAACGCCCGGTTACCCGGACTGCAATTGGCAGCTCCGCATAGTATTCGCGAACAACAACCTGCCCTGGCCGGAAGAGCTCAAACTGCAAACTCCGCCCCAAACCAGACTGGTTGATGTCAGAAAGAAGCGCGGCCATCTCAGCTTTGCTAGGCAGTTGCTTTTCCAATTGGATAACGTATTGCTGAATCTGCTCGCGCTGCTTCTTCAAGGCATCCAGGCTTACCGCCTTCTGAAGCTTTTGTTTGTAATCCTCGCGCAAGGTGAGCTCCGTGGCCTTTTCCGTTTGCAGTTCCACCTCATAGTCTGTCAGCTTAAAAAACCACAGTACAGCAACTACTGCCACAATGATGAAAAGGCACAGAATGTACCGTGGCAGCGGCGGCCACAGCGAAGGATCTTTGGTATCCAAGTTGCTGAACTGGCGCTGCAAGTTCAAGAACTGTTCAGATACGTTGATTTTTTGGACTTTTTTCGTTGCCATGGTGGGTCAGCCTTTTGCAGAGCTTGCCGCTGTTTCCATTGCCTTGCGTGCTTCGCTGGATCTAACCAATTGGAAACGCAGATTGAATGATGCTACGCGCCGGCTGTCCCGCGAACTCAACGCCACATTGCTGGCCACAATCTCCACCAACTCAGGCTTGGACAACCAGGGCGTGTTGTTGGAAAGATTGCGCAGCATTTCAGAGATACGCTCATTGGACTGTGCAACGCCCTTGAGTTCGATCGACTGGTTGGTTTGCTTCAGGTTTGTCACATACACCCCGTCCGGCAGCTGCTTGACGAGCTCCGTCAATAGGTGAACGGGCAGATTGCGGTCCGCCTGCAGATCCTCCACCGCCTTCTGACGTGCGCGCAGGGCGGCGATTTCCTCTTCGATGTTTGCAATCTCCTTGATCTGACCTTCAAGCACTTGAATTTCGGCCTTCAGGACACCATTTCTTGCTTGTTGATCCGCAATCAGCGTTTGCAAGACCCAATAGATCAGCCCTGCGATGAGCAGACCGGCAATGGCAGAGGCCACCATCGTCGCCTGAAAGCTTTCACGGCGGCGTTTTCTGGCGGCTTCCCGGTGGGGAAGTAGGTTAATCAAAATCACTGCAGGAACCTCCGCATGGCCAGGCCGCACGATGTCAGATAAGACGGCGCTTCGCGCACCATCTTCTTGAGCCGCACCGAGTTGCCGATTTCCATGCCATCAAAGGGATTGGCCAGGCTGCAGGCAAAACCTGTTTGCTGGGTGACCGCTTCCGTCAAACCGGGCAGCGGAGCAGAGCCGCCGGCCAGGACGATGTGATCAATGCGGTTGTGGGGCGTGCTGGTGAAGAAGAACTGCAGCGCCCGGCCGATTTCCTGGGCCATGTTGTCCACAAAAGGACGCAGCACAGCCGCTTGGTAATCCTCGGGCAGATCGCCGTTGCGCTTCTTGTTCTCGGCTTCTTCCACCGAGAAACCATATTGGCGGACGATCAGCTGGGTCAGTTGCGCGCCACCGAATGCCTGGTCACGGTCATAAACCACTTCCTCGTTGCGGATGACCTGCATGCTGGTGGTCACGGCGCCCACTTCGAACAAGGCCACCAGGGCGTCCACGCCCTTGTTGGGCAAGGCCTCGATCAGGCGACCGGCCGCCAGGCGCGAAGCGTTGGATTCAATATCCACCACCACGGGCTTGAGACCGGCAGCTTCTGCCAGACCCTGGCGGTCCTGCACCTTTTCCTTGCGGGAAGCAGCAATCAACACCTCCACATCTCCCGGGGAACTCTTGCTGGGACCTATGACACAAAAGTCCAGGCTCACCTCGTCCAGAGAGAAAGGAATGTACTGATTTGCTTCGGACTCGACCTGGACTTCGAGCTCCTGCTCGGTCATTCCGCCGGGCAGGGTGATCTTCTTGGTGATCACCGCCGAAGGCGGCAAAGCCAGCGCCACATTTTTGGTGCGGGTGCCGCTTTTCTTGACGAGGCGACGCAGGGCTTCAGCCACTTCGTCGAACTTTTCGATATTGCCATCGGTGATCCAGCCGCGTTCCAGCGGCTCGATGGCGCAGCGCTCAAGGACCAGGCCTCCCGCCTTGTCCCGCCCCAACTCGACCAACTTGACGCTGGATGAGCTGATGTCGATACCCAGCAGAGGCGCAGCCTGGCGACTGAACAAAGATCCCGTTGAGATCAAGATTGGTCCCCTGTAACTTGTCAAAATGACGCAACAAAACTTAACACTTCACATGAATGCTATCAGTAAGGTAGTTCACCGGCAAAGAATTTTCCCCATCTGATCCGTTCCGAGCGTTGCCAAAACCACACGATTGGTTGGGCAGGCTCGGCGCAATTGCAAGACCGTAAAGCGGCCGCCAAGACCGCTGGTCGGAGCCTTTGGGCCGTTTCCACTGAAAGAGGCGCGAGATTTTTATAATGGCGTCTCCACCAATCGGAGCGATATGCCGCCGTCCTCTTCCCCACAGCAAAAGCCAGCCGACTCCTCGACCACTGCTTCCGCGCCTTCCCGTCCTACCTGGCTCCGCTGGCTGATCCGCTTCGTGCTGTGGACCACAGGCCTTGCGGTTGCCGGAGCACTGGGCCTGCTGCTGACCATTGCCGTGGCGCTGTCGGTGGCCTACCCCAACCTGCCCGATATCTCGGACCTGGCGGACTACCGCCCCAAGCTGCCACTGCGGGTCTACTCGTCGGAAGGCGCCCTGCTGGGCGAGTTCGGCGAAGAGCGGCGCAATCTCACCCCGATCCGGGAGATCCCCAAGGTCATGAAGGACGCAGTGCTGGCCATCGAGGACGCGCGCTTCTTCCAGCACGGCGGTGTGGACTACAAGGGCGTGATTCGCGCGGGCCTGGCCAATCTGGGCCGCGTGAAAAGCCAGGGCGCCTCCACTATCACAATGCAGGTGGCGCGCAATGTTTATCTGTCGTCAGAGAAAACATTTACTCGCAAAATTTACGAAATATTACTGACATTCAAGCTGGAGCATATGTTGTCCAAGGACCAGATCCTTGAGATTTACATGAACCAGATTTACCTGGGCAACCGTGCCTACGGATTTTCTGCAGCCGCGGAAGCTTACTTCGGCAAGCCGCTCAAATCCATTTCGATTGCCGAGGCAGCGATGCTGGCCGGCCTGCCCAAGGCCCCCTCTGCCTACAACCCCATCAGCAACCCCAAGCGCGCGCGCTCACGCCAGCTCTACATCATCGAGCGCATGGAAGAGAATGGCTTCATCACCGCCCAGGAAGCCGCCGCCGCCAAGAAGGAAGACCTCAAGATCCGCAGCGGCCCGGACAACACGCGCATCCATGCCGAGTACGTGGCCGAGATGGCCCGCCAACTCATCTTCACGCAGTATGGCAACGAGGCCTATACCCGCGGCTTGAATGTCTACACAACCCTGAACGCTGGCGAACAGGAAGCGGCGTACACCGCCCTGCGCCGCGGCATCATGGACTACGAGCGCCGCCAGCAGTACCGCGGCCCCGAGAAGTTCGTGGTGCTGCCCACCGCGGCGGCCGAGGTGGAAGACGCTGTGGACGACGCCCTGGCCAACCACCCCGACAATGGCGATGTGATGGCTGCCGTGGTGCTTGAAGCCGGCCCGCGCAAGATCCTTGCGGCCCGCGCGAATGGCGACAACCTGGAGATCACGGGCGACGGCTTGAAGCCCGCGCAGTCCGGTCTGAGCGACAAGGCACCGCCCAACATCAAGATCCGCCGTGGCGCTGTGATCCGCGTGGTCAAGACCCCCAAGGGCGCTTGGGAGATCACCCAGCTGCCCGAGGTCGAAGGCGCTTTCGTGGCGCTCGACCCGCGCAATGGATCCATCCGCGCCCTGGTCGGAGGCTTCGACTTCGACAAGAACAAGTTCAACCACGCGGCGCAGGCCTGGCGCCAGCCGGGCTCCAGCTTCAAGCCCTTCATCTACTCAGCTGCGCTGGAAAAGGGCTTCACTCCCGCGACCGTGGTCAATGACGCACCGCTGTTCTTCGACGCTGGCACCACTGGCGGCCAGCCCTGGGAGCCCAAGAACTACGACGGCAAGTACGACGGTCCCATGACCTTGCGCACAGGCCTGGCCAAGTCCAAGAACATGATCTCCATCCGCATCCTGCAGGCTGTCGGTCCCAAGACTGCGCAGGAATGGGTGTCGCGCTTCGGCTTCGATGCCGAGAAGCACCCCGCCTACCTGACCATGGCGCTGGGTGCCGGCTCGGTCACGCCGCTGCAGATGGCATCGGCGTACGCGGTGTTCGCCAACGGGGGCTACCGCGTCAACCCCTGGCTGATCGCCAAGGTCACCGACCACAAGGGCCGTATCATTTCCGAAGTCACTCCACCGACCACGGCCGAACTGCCGCGCGCCATCGATGCACGCAATGCCTTCGTGATGAACAGCCTGCTGCAGGAGGTCACCCGCTCCGGCACGGCGGCGCGCGCACAAGGCACCTTGAAGCGGCCGGACCTGGCCGGCAAGACCGGTACCACCAACGACTCGGTGGACGCCTGGTTTGCCGGCTACCAACCGACCATCGCCGCCGTCACCTGGATCGGCTACGACACGCCGCGCAACCTGGGCAGCCGCGAAACCGGCGGCGGCCTCAGCCTGCCGGTGTGGATCAGCTTCATGGAACGCGCACTCAAGGGCGTCCCTGTGAGCGAGCCCGTCGTGCCGCCCGGCGTGGTCAACGTGGGCGGAGAATGGTTCTACGAGGAATATGCGCGCAACTCCGGCATCGCCAGCGTGGGGCTGGAGGAACAGCAGCGCAGCACCGGCGGACCCGATGTGGCCCCGCACGCGCCCCCCCCCACGGAAGAGCGCAACCGCATTCTCGATCTGTTCCGGAATTGACCGCCGGGGATTCTTGAACCGAGGGCCGCGCCATGCGGCCCTCGGTTTTTTGGAAGGCCCTCAGGGCGCGAAAACCAGTGGCAGCCCCGACTGCGTGCGCGCGTCTTCGGTCAGGCGCGCAAAGAACTCGCCACCGCCCTTGGTGTCCTGCCACACCGCGCCATCGAACTTGTAGTGGTAGCCGCCCGACTTGGCCGCCATCCACACCTCGTGCAGCGGCTTTTGCAGGTTGATGACGATCTGGCTGCGGTTGGCGAAGCTCAGCGTGATCATGCCACCCGAGCGCTGGTTATCGATGTCGGCGTCTGTGGTGTCGTTGAGTGCATCGCAACTGCGCTCGACAGCCGCCAGCAGTTTCTCGGCCTGGTCCTGGAATTCAAGGTCAGTCATTACAATTTGCGCATGTTGAAAGCATCCCAAATTCTAGTCAGGACGCTTGTCCTTGCTGCCAGTGCGGCAGCCATCTCGGGTTGTGGCCAGCGCGGCCCGCTGTACCTGCCCTCGGGTCCCGCCGCGGCCCAGCGTGCCACCTTGCCCGAAACCCTGACCCCGGGCGCAGCCCCTTCGACGGCCACGGCCGCACCCCAGCCCCCCGCTTCCGCGGCGCGCTGATCGACCCTGGCGGCACGCAAGGCTGCCCTGATTGCCGGCCGCTTGATCTCCATCAAGCGCGTCAGGGCGCCCCCGGCCTACAGTCGCGGCTTTAGCACTGCAGCACTGCCATGGCCATCGAACTGTACCGAGACAAGAACCACGCCTGCCTGATGTTCACCGACCTGATCGAGGAGGATGGCCAGGCGGTGCAGGCCAACCAGTTCCTGATCGTGGACGACGACACCGGCGCCATCATCGACCCGGGCGGCAACCTCGCGTTCAACGAGCTGTTCATCGGCATGACCAAGCACTTCGCGCCGCACAAGCTCTCGTACCTGATCGCCTCGCATGCCGATCCGGACATCATTGCCTCGCTGGACCGCTGGATGACCAGCACCAAGGCCTCGCTCGTGATCTCGCGCGTCTGGGAGCGCTTCGCGCCCCATTTCACCAAGGTCGGCAAGACCGAGAACCGCGTGATCGGCGTGCCCGACAGCGGCGGCCACCTGCCCCTGGGGCGCCACGAACTGGTGCTGCTGCCCGCCCACTTCCTGCACTCGGAAGGCAACTTCCACTTCTACGACCCGGTGAGCCGCATCCTCTTCACGGGAGACCTGGGGGTGTCCATGATGTCGGGGGCGGAGGCCAGCATCCCCGTGACAGACCTCGCGGCCCACATTCCCCGCATGGAAGGCTTTCACCGCCGCTACATGGTGTCCAACAAGATCCTGCGCCTGTGGGTGCGCATGGCGCGGCAGCTCGATATTTCCATGCTGGTGCCGCAGCATGGCGCGCCCATCCTGGGCAAGCGGGCCATCAACGACTTCTTGGACTGGGTGGAAAACCTCATGTGCGGCATCGACCTCTTCGACGACCGCGCCTACCAGGTCCCCACGGCGCACATCGACCCCGTGACACGCCAGATGCGCCCTGCCCTGCGCGCCGTGGGCTGACACCTAGGCGGCGGACCCGCTAGCGCGATACCGCAGCGGCGGCGCCGGCCTTTACCGCGCGCTTGCGCGCCGCCTGCCACACGCGCCAGCCCAGCAATGCCGCCAGGATGGCCGCATACACCGCCACCTCGCCAAAATTGTTCTTGCCCGCGCGCATCCAGAAAAAGTGCAGCACGGCCAGGCCGGCCACGGCATAGACCGTGCGGTGCAGCGCCTGCCAGCGCTTGGCTCCGAGGGCGCGGATGGCGCGGTTGAACGAAGTGGCCGCCATCAGCAAGAGCAGAACGAAGGCTGCGAACCCCACCAGGATGAAGGGACGCTTGGCAATGTCCGCCGCGATCTCGGACAACTCGAAACCCATGTCGAACCAACCATAGCCCAACAGGTGCAGCAGCGCATAGAAGAACACGAACAAGCCCAGCATGCGCCGAAAACGTGCCAGCTGTGGCGTCGAAGTCATGACCCGCAGCGGCGTCACCGCGAGCACCAGGCACAGGGCGCGCAGCGTCCAGTCGCCGGTAGAACGGATCAGGGCCTCGGCAGGGTTGGCTCCCAACTGGTTGGACACCGCGGCATAGACCAGCCATGCCAGCGGCAGCAGACACAGCACGAACACCACCGGCTTGGCCAGGGGATGGAGCAACAGCTTTCGCATGGGGGCATGCCCGGCGGGCGGCTCAGTAGAACTTCTTGAGATCCATGCCGGCGTAGAGCTGACCCACCTGGGCCTCATAGCCGTTGAACATCAGCGTCTTGCGCTTCTTGGCGAACAGGCCGTCCTCGCCGATGCGCCGCTCGGTCGCCTGGCTCCAGCGCGGGTGGTCCACGTTGGGGTTCACATTGGAATAGAAGCCATATTCCTGCTGCGCCGCCTTGTTCCAGGCCGTGCCCGGCTCCTTGTCGGTGAAGCGGATCTTGACGATGCTCTTGGCGCTCTTGAAGCCGTACTTCCATGGCACGACCAGGCGTACCGGCGCACCGTTCTGGTTGGGCAGCACCTCGCCATACATGCCAAACGCCAGCAGGGTCAGCGGGTGCATGGCCTCGTCCATGCGCAGCCCTTCTACATACGGCCACTCGAGCACGCGCGAGCCCACGAAGGGCATGGTCGCCTTGTCCGCCAGGGTCACGAATTCCACATACTTGGCACTGCCCTGCGGCTCCACGCGCTTGATGAGCTCGGCCAGCGAGTAGCCCACCCAGGGGATCACCATGGACCAGCCCTCCACACAGCGCAGGCGGTAGATGCGCTCTTCCTGGGCACTGAGCTTGAGCAGGTCCTCGATGCCGTACTTGCCCGGCTTTTTCACCAGGCCCTCGACCTCCACCGTCCAGGGCGAGGTCTTGAGCGTGTGCGCATTGCGCGCAGGGTCGGCCTTGTCGGTGCCGAACTCGTAGAAGTTGTTGTAGGTGCTGGCGTCCTTGTAGTCGGTCAGCTTCTCCATGGACACGGCCCCTGCCACGGCAGACTTGGCACCGGCCAGCGCCGCCAGCTTGCCTGGCCGGGCCGGCGCCGCGGCCTGCGCCAGCGCATCGCGTCCCGCCCAGGCCGCCATGGCGGCGCCCGCAGCGCCGCCGGCCATCAGGCGCAGCATGTCGCGGCGCCCCTCATAGGCCGCGCGCGGCGTGATCTCGGAAGAATGCGGGTGGTTGAAACCCGGATTGCGGGAATGGAAGGGCATGGGTGCTCCGGTCAGGCGGTGGTGGTTTCGGCTACGGGTAGAGCCAGTCCACCCCTAGTTCGTTCCAGATACGAAGCAGGTTACACCGCGGATGCAATATTTGCAGGACCCCGCCCTTTCGTCCCCGCGCACGGGCTCCTTACAGCGTGCCGTAGCTGTGCAGCCCGCTCAGGAACATGTTGACGCCGAGAAAGGCGAAGGTCGTGACCGCCAGGCCCACCAGCGCCCACCAGGCCGATACCGTGCCGCGCAGGCCCTTCATGAGGCGCATGTGCAGCCAGGCCGCGTAGTTGAGCCAGACGATCAGCGCCCAGGTCTCCTTGGGGTCCCAGCTCCAATAGCCGCCCCAGGCCTCGGCGGCCCACAGGGCACCCAGCACCGTGGCGATGGTGAAGAAGGCAAAGCCCACGGCGATGGACTTGTACATCACGTCGTCGAGGATCTCGAACGAGGGCAGGCGCTCGGCGATGCGGCGACGCCCGAAGAGGATGCCCGCGACGATCAGCGCCGAGATGCCGAAGTACACCATCCAGTAGCCGCCACCGTTCTCGGTGGCACCCTGGCGGAACACGATGGGCTCGAAGCACAGCACCACGCCCAGCAGCCACAGCGGCGCCAGCTTGTACCAACGGGTCTCCGTGGCCTGCTGCTTGATCAGGTAGGCGAACGCCACCATGGCCGACAGCGCAAAGGTGCCATAGCCGATGAAATTGGCCGGCACGTGCAGCTTCATCCACCAGCTCTTGAGCGCCGGCACCAGGGGCTGGATCTCGTGCGCCTCGCGCACCACCGTGTACCACAGCAGAAAACCCACGGCTGCGCTCACCACCAGCATCACAAACCCGCCCAGCGCGCGCGTCTTGTACTGCGCCTCGTAGTACAGGTAGAAGGCCGCCGTCATCCAGCAGAACAGCACGAACACCTCGTACAGGTTGCTCACCGGGATGTGGCCGATGTCCGGCCCGATCAGGTAGCTCTCGTACCAGCGCACCAGGGTGCCGATCAGCGCCATGCCCACGGCCACCCAGGCCAGGCGCGAGCCGATGAGGTTCATCGCATGGCCTTCGCCGCGCGCGAACATGCCGATCCAGTAGAACACCGTGCTCATGAAGAACAGCACGCTCATCCACAGGATGGCCGACTGGCTCGACAGGAAATATTTGAGACCGAACACCGTATCGGCGCGCGCCAGGCTGCCGGCGCCATCGACCTGGTACAGGCCGATGGCCATCAAAGCCACCGCCGACACCACCAGCATCAACGTGCGCAGTGGGCGCCAGAACCAGCCCAGCCAGATGGCCGACGGGATCGTGCCCAGCAGAATGCCCTTTTCGTAGCCGTCCATGAAGCTGCCGTAGCGCTGCAGCGCGAACAGCCCGCCCGCCGCCACAATGGCGGCGAAAGCCCAGTCCAGCCAGTTGCGGCGGGAGAAATACCCCTCGTTCAGGGTGATCGTGGTGTTGCGGGTGGCCGTGTTCATGGGTTGCCTTGCAGGGGCTTGGCCCCGATCAGTTTTTCTGCGAGCTGCACAAACTCGTTGTCTCCGTCCAGGGTCTTGCGGTTGGCCGACAAGGCCATGGTGGCATGCGTTCTGCCGTCCTGCGGCGCCACCCAGACCCAGATCCGGCGCTCGCGGATGTAGAGCATGGCAAAAACGCCCAGAATGAGCAAGGCGCAGCCCAGGTAGACGATGTTCCTGCCGGGTGCACGCGCCACCTGGAACACGCTGGCCTGCACCTGCGTGAAATCCTTGAGTTCGAAGGCGATGGCGGCCGGGTAGACCTGCGCATCGCTGAGCGAGAGCACGGCCTGGGTCATGAAGCCGCGGGTCTTGTCGTCCGGTGCCAGGGGTGCCAGACCGGCGTTCTTGCGCGACAGTTGCGCCAGCTCGAACAGGCTGCCATTCAGGATGCGGATCAGCACCTCGCCAGCCCGGCCACGCTCGGCCTCGGGCACGTTGGCCTCCATGAAGTCGGAGATCGCCTGCAGGCCGCCCGTGGGCTTGCCGTCCACCATGCCGTTGCCGGCAAACAGCGCCAGCGCACGCAGCGCCGATTGCGCCAGTTGCTCACCCACATCGGGGCGCGAGGGATCGATGGCCTGCGCCACATAGCTGCGCACGGCCTGCTCGCGCGCCACCGGATCGGCCAAGGCGTTGCGCAAACGCAAGAAGCCCTCCATGCCGCCCTGGTCGTCAATGGGAATGCGCAGGTAACGGAACGGCTCCGCCGGGGTTTCGCGCACGCCCAGCAGGTACACCGGTACGCCATCGCCCGTGTCCACCGGCAGCATGTAGTTGTGGAACTCGCGCGCCTGGCCCGCGGCATCGCGCAGCTTGTAGCTCACGCTCGGGCCGACGTTGCGCAACTCCTTCTTGGTCACGGTCTTGTTGGCCGCACCCAGGCGCGACTCCACGGCCTCGCGCAGGTCCACCTTGCGCACGTCCACCCCGCTGGCGCCGGGGCCGGCACCGCCGAAGTTCTCGACGTTGATGGTGCGCAGCGCCGTGAATTCCAGCGTCATCGTGTCACTGCCCGGCATGCCGCCCTTGTTGGTCAGCTGGGTCGAGTCGCCGACCACGCCCTCCACGTCGAAGGCCTTGGCACCCGGCGCCATGGGCACGGCGCGCAGCTTCAGGTGCGAGCCCCCGTCATCGAAGCTCGACTGGTAGATCTCCACGCCCTTGTAGCTGGCCGGGTGGTTCACCTCCACGCGGGCCGGCGTCTTCTCGCCCGTGGCCTTGTCGTGGATGACGATCTCGCTGGCGAACAGCTTGGGCATGCCCGTGGAGTAGTGTTCCACGATGAACTTCTTGAGCTCGATGGCAAAGGGCAACTCCTGCAGCAGCACCCCGTCGGACTGGTTCAGCAGCGCGATGCTCGACTGCGTGCCCTCGGCCACCAGCAGGTTGCCACGGAAGGTGGGATTGCGCTCGGACAGCCGGTGTTCGGCCTTCACATCAGCGATCAGGCCACCACCGGCATAGGGCGTCTTGCCGCCCAGCAGCATCTGCGCGCGCACGATCAGGTCGCCATCGAGCAGGCCGCCCACACAGACCAGCACGATGGCACTGTGCGCCGCGATGTAGCCGATCTTGTTGGCGGCGCCCGCCTTGGCCGCCACCATCCAGCCCGTGCCGGCACCGGCCGCGGTGTCGCGCTGCTGCAGGCGCACTTTCCAGCCACCGCCAGCCAGCATCTGGCCGATGCGCCGCGCCTCGGCCTCGGCGCTCTCGGGCAGCTCGGCCTCGGCCTTGTGGTGGAAGGCCTTGAGGCTCTGCTCGCGGATGTTCTCCTTGTAGACGCGCAGGTCCACCAGGATCTTGGGCGTGTTGCGCGCAATGCACAGCGAGGTGCTCAGCACCAGGAAGGCCAGGATCAGCAGGAACCACCAGGCGCTGTACACCGCATTGAGCTGGATGGCACCGAACAGTGCCGCCCAGAACGGGCCGAACTGGTTGACATAGTTGGCGGCGGGCTCGTGCTGCTTGAGCACCGTGCCGATCACCGAGGCGATGCAGATCACCGTCAGCAGCGAAATCGCGAACCGCATCGAGGACAGCAGTTCGATCCCTGCGCGCAAGGCCTGGGAGCCGTACTGGACGCGAACGCCTTGGGTGTTGTCAGACATGGAGGAGGACAAAGGAGCGGCGGGGCACGCAAAGAAAAAGGGCGGGACCATCGGCTCGATGGACCCGCCCTTTTTGGGTTTGTTATTGGCGGTTGGTTCCGTCCGGTCCGCGCTATGTGGACCGCACTTGATGCAGATCAGTCAATCAATCAACGCAGGCCGGCGATGTAGTCCGCCACGGCCTTGATCTCGCGGTCGTTCAGCTTGGCGGCCACCTGGGTCATCTGCAGGCTGTTGGCACGCTTGCCATCGCGGAAGGCGACCAGCTGCGTGGCCGTGTAATCGGCGTGCTGGCCCGACAGGCGGGGATACTGGGCCGGAATGCCGGCACCATTGGGGCTGTGGCAGCCCGCGCAGGCGGCGATCTGGCGGTCGGCGATGCCGCCGCGGTAGATGCGCTCACCCAGGGAGACCAGGGCCTTGTCCTTGGCGAAACCAGGCTTGGCAGCCTTGGAGGTCACCCAGTAGGCGATGTTCTTCATGTCCTCGTCCGACAGGGCCATGGCAAAGCCCTTCATGACGGGGTCGTTGCGTTTGCCCGACTTGAACTCCTGCAGCTGCTTGACCAGGTACTCGGGGTGCTGCTGCGACAGCTTGGGATTGGCAGCAATGGCCGAATTGCCATCTGCGCCATGGCAGGCTGCACACACTGCCGTGAAGCTGGCCTCGCCCTTGACCAGATCAGGCTTGGCTGCCGCCTTGGGCGGCGCTGCGGGTGTCTCGCCCGCAGAAAAGGCCGGAAGAGCAGGTGCTGCCAGCGCGGCAGCTATCAGCATAGAGGCGAGCAACTTCATATCGAGGGTCTGTGTGTTTATGTACGCAAATCTCCACGATTCTACAATGAGGCCCCACTCGCATCTCAACTTCTCATGACGACCACCCCTTCCGCGCCAGTTGCTGGCCCTCTTCCGCCCGCACCCGACGCCAAGATCGCCATGGGCTGGATGCACACGGCGAAATTCCTCACCACGGCGGCGCAACTGCACCACCTGCCTCCCATCACGGTGCCCGAGATCGCGTTCGTGGGCCGCTCCAACGCAGGCAAATCCACCTGCATCAACACGCTGACGCAGCAAAAACAGCTCGCGTTCGCCTCCAAAAAGCCCGGCCGCACCCAGCACATCAACCTGTTCTCCCTGGGAAAGCAGGGCGTGATGGACGCCGTGCTGGCCGACCTGCCGGGTTACGGCTACGCTGCCGTGTCGCGTTCGGACAAGGTGCGCTGGCAGCAGGTGATGGTCAACTACCTGGTCAGCCGCCCGGGCCTTACCGGCATCGTGCTGCTGTGCGACCCGCGCCTGGGCCTCACCGAGCTCGATGAAGCCCTGCTCGAAGTGGTGCGCCCGCGCGTCGAAGAGGGGCTCAAGTTCCTCATCGTGCTCACCAAGGCCGACAAACTCACGCGTGCCGAGCAGGCCAAGGTGCTGTCGATTACGCGACTGCAGGCCGGCGGCGGCGAGGTCAAGATGTTCTCGGCCCTGAAAAAGCAGGGCGTGGACGAGGTGGCCCAGTTGCTGTGGCAATGGGCCCACCCCCTGCCAGGCGCCGAACCGGCCGGCGGCGATGCCCCGGCACCCGCTCCGGCCAGCGACCAGGAACCCGAGAAAGACTGAGCGCCCGCGCCGGGTCCCTTGGCGTTGGCTCCCCCCAACGACAGCAACAACGCCATGATCCAGACCCGCGACATCCCCCTGCCCCACGGCACCACCCTGCAGTGCCGCGAAATCGGCAGCACCGGCCGGCCGGTGCTGCTCTTCCTGCACGGCTTTCCCGAAGGCGCCTTCATCTGGGATGCACTGCTGGCCCATTTCGCGCGCCCCGAAAACGGCGGCTACCACTGCGTGGCCCCGTATCTGCGCGGGTTTGGCGAGTCGAGCAGCCCCCGGGAGGTCGAGGCCTACCGGGCCAAGCACCTGGTGCAGGACCTGGCGGCACTGATCGATGCCGTGAGCCCCGGCCAGCCACTGGCCTGCCTGGTGGCCCACGACTGGGGGGGCGCGGTGGCCTGGAACCTGGCCAACCAGCACCCGAAGCGGATGGAACGCCTGGCCATCGTCAACTCCCCCCACCCCGGCGCCTTCCTGCGCGAGCTGCAGCACAACCCGGCGCAACAGGCCAACAGCCAGTACATGCATTTCCTGTGCCGGCCCGATGCCGAGGCCTTGCTGGCCGAGAACGATTTCGCGCGCCTGTTCGCCTTCTTCGACGATCCCGAGGGCCGTGCCCCTGCATGGCTGACCGAGGAAGTGCGCGCCCGCTACCGCACCCTTTGGCAGCAAGGCTTGACCGGCGCCTGCAACTACTACCGCGCCGGCCCCCTGCGCCCGCCCCGCGGCGACGACAACGCCATCGCCGGCATCACCCTGCCCGAGAGCATGTTGACCGTGACCATCCCCACCCTGGTGGTCTGGGCCATGCAGGACCCTGCCCTCTTGCCCGGATTGCTCGACGGCCTGCCTGGCTGGATCCCCCAGCTGCAGATCGACCGCGTGGAAGGCGCTTCCCACTGGGTGGTGCACGAGCAGCCCGAGCGGGTGATGAATGCGCTCGCGCGCTTTCTTGGCCAGGCCTGAGTCCGCCGCGCCTCAGTAGATGGAAGGATCGCCCTCAGGCCGGGTCTTGAAGCGCTTGTGCACCCAGTAGTACTGGCCGGGAGACAAGTCGATGTAGGACTGCAGATGGCGGTTCATGAGCGCCGTGTCGGCCTCGGCATCTTCGGTGGGGTAGTCGGGCCAGGCTGGCGATATTTCGGCCAGATAGCCCGTGGGCGTGATGCGCGTGACCATGGAGATCACCTTGGCACGGCCCAGCCGCGCAAAGCGCGACAGCGAGGGCACCGTGGCCGCCGTCACGCCGTAGAAGGGCACGAACAGCGAGTCATTGCGGCCAAAATCCATGTCGGGCAGCAGGTACAGCAGGCCGCCCTTGCGCAAGCCGCTCAGGATGGGCTTGACGCCGTCACCGCGGTTGAGCATGCGCACATTGCCAAAGCGCTGGCGCCCGGTGCGTATCCACTGGTCCACGGCCGGGTCGGTCTGCGGCGTGAAGATGGAGGTGAAGGCCCGGTCGGTGTGCAGCGTGAGTGCGGAGCCTCCGGCATCCATGCCGTAGAAATGCGGCGCGAAGATGATGGTGGGCGTATCGCCCAGCAGTTCGTCCAGCGCACCCTGCAGCTTCACGCGCGCGAGCACCGTCTCGCGCGGCGCGAACCACAGCCAGCTGCGGTCCAGCCAGGTCTGGCAAAAACCGACAAAGCTCTCGCGCGCCCACTGGCGCCGCTGGGCTTCGGTGAACTCCGGGAAGCACAACTCCAGGTTGCGCAGCGCCACCTTGCGCCGCGGCGCTGCCACCAGATACAGCGCCTGGCCAATCAGCCAGCCCATGGCCCGCAACACGCGCAGCGGCAGCAAGGCCAGTACGCGCATGAACCATACCCCCAGGCGGCCGGTCATGCGGCACCTCCGGCGGGGGCTGCGGCCTCTACGCGGGGCTCCTTGTAGCGGCCGTAGCCCCACAGGTACTGGTCGGGAGACTGTCGTATCAGATGTTCCATGGCCTGGTTGATCTGCAGCAGGGCTGCGTCAGCGTCTTGTGCCAGCGGGGCCGCGGGCAGGGGTTCGAAATGCACGACATAGCCACGGCCCCAGGACAGGCGCTCGCAGCGCGCCAGCACCACGGCCGCGCCCGTCTGGTGGGCCAGTCGCACCGCCAGCGTCATGGTGTAGGCGTCCTTGCCGAAGAACGGGCTCCACTGGCCCTGTCCATGCGGAGGTACCTGGTCAGGCAGCAGGCCCACGGCCTCGCCGCGGCGCAGCGCCTTGATCATCTGGCGCACGCCCGAAAGATTGGTCGGCACGGCCAGCATGCCGGGCCGGTTGCGCGCCGTCTCCATCACCTTGGCCAGCCAGGGCTGGCGGGCGGGGCGGTAGAGCACGGTGATGGGGCCGTGCTCGGCGCTCCAGCGCTGGGCCGCCGCCTGGGCCGAGAACTCGAAGCAGCCCAGGTGCGGAGTGAGGTACAGGATGCCGCGGCCCTGGGCATAGGCCGCCTCCACGCAGGCGCCGCCCTCGATGCGGTAGGGCAGCGGCGCTCCCAGCCACAGGCGCGGCAGCTCGGCGACCATGCGGCCTGCATGGGCCACCGCACCGCGCACCTCGCCGAAGCGGTATCCGGCCAGGGCGGCATTGGCCCGGAAACGACCGCGGTAGATCGGCGAGGCCAGAAACGCCAGCCAGCCCATGGCAGCGCCCAGGCCATGGAGCAGCCACAGTGGGAACACGGAAAAGAGACGGAACAAAGATGGCATTAAAATGACGGGGTCGCTGAGTTAAATGAGCAACTTGCAGGGCGACGGTAAATATTTCTGCTAAAGCGTTCGCCAAAGCTCCTTCGGGGAGAGGGCAACGCCCCAAATGCCGGAACACAGGAGTTTATTCAAATGGCGAACGACTTTCTCTTTACCTCGGAATCGGTCTCCGAAGGCCACCCCGACAAGGTGGCCGACCAGATCTCGGACGCGATCCTCGATGCCATCTTCAAGCAGGACCCACGCAGCCGCGTCGCTGCCGAAACGCTGACCAACACCGGCCTCGTGGTGCTGGCAGGCGAGATCACGACCAACGCCCATGTGGACTACATCCAGGTGGCGCGCGACACCATCAAGCGCATCGGCTACGACAACACCGACTACGGCATCGACTACAAGGGCTGTGCCGTGCTCGTGGCCTACGACAAGCAGTCCAACGACATCGCCCAGGGCGTGGACCATGCCAGCGACGACCACCTGAACACCGGTGCTGGAGACCAGGGCCTGATGTTCGGCTATGCCTGCGACGAGACGCCCGAGCTGATGCCCGCGCCCATCTACTACGCCCATCGCCTCGTGGAGCGCCAGGCCCAGTTGCGCAAGGATGGCCGCCTGCCCTTCCTGCGCCCCGACGCCAAGAGCCAGGTGACCATGCGCTACGTGGACGGCAAGCCCCACAGCATCGACACCGTGGTGCTCTCCACCCAGCACCACCCCGACCAGAGCGAATCGCAGACCAAGATGAAGGCCTCGTTCACCGAAGCCGTCATCGAGGAAATCATCAAGCCCGTGCTGCCCAAGGAATGGCTGCAGGACACGCGTTACCTGATCAACCCCACCGGCCGCTTCGTTATCGGCGGCCCGCAAGGCGACTGTGGCCTCACGGGCCGCAAGATCATCGTCGACACCTACGGCGGTGCCTGCCCCCACGGCGGCGGCGCCTTCAGCGGCAAGGATCCAACGAAGGTGGACCGCTCGGCCGCCTACGCCGCCCGCTACGTGGCCAAGAACATCGTGGCTGCCGGCCTGGCACGCCAGTGCCAGATCCAGGTGGCCTACGCCATCGGCGTGGCCGAGCCGATGAACATCACGGTCTACACCGAAGGCACGGGCGTGATCCCCGACGACCAGATCGCCAAGCTGGTGCGCGCGCACTTCGACCTGCGCCCCAAGGGCATCATCCAGATGCTGGACCTGCTGCGCCCCATTTACGAAAAGACGGCGGCCTACGGCCACTTCGGCCGCGAAGAACCCGAATTCACCTGGGAACGTACGGATAAGGCTGCCGCACTGCGTGCGGCAGCAGGGCTGTAAGCCCTCCGCGCGACAGCGCGGCTCCGTACGTGGGCGGAGCTCATATCGCGCCAGCGATGTGAGCGCAGACCAGAAGACCGACAAAGCTGCTGCGCTGCGCGCTGCAGCCGGGCTGTAAGCCCGCCGCGCGAGCAGCACAACCCATTCGTCAGAAGCCGCAGCGCTCCCGCGCTGCGGCTTTTTTCATTTCTGCAGGGCCATTTCCTTTCTCGGCAGCAGGATCGGCGCCTTCCTACATCCAAACCCCGCGCCAACCGACGGCTCCACTCTGGGCACACCGGTATCTTTCAGTCACCCCTCTCGCAGCCACTGCTGCAACCACTGCAAGGAACCACCATGCTCAAGTACGCCATCCTCTTTGCCCTGATCTCGCTGGTCGCCGGAGCCTTGGGCTTCACCGGTGTGGCCGCCGGGGCTGCCGGCATCGCCAAGGTCCTGTTCGTGCTGTTCCTCGTGCTGGCCGTCCTGTTCGTGGCGCTGGCTGCCATCGGCGTAGGCGCCGCCCGCAAGGCCCTCAAGTAGGGAACACACAGCCGCCGCACCAACTGCTGCGGCGGCGGCCCCCCCATGCCAAGGATCCAAGGAATACCGCGATGAGCCAACAGAACATCTTTGAAGCCCTGCGCGAAAGCCACGAGCGCCAGCGCGACCTGTACCGCCAACTGGTCAAGACCAGCGGGGATACTCCCGAGCGGCAGGAGCTGTTTGCACAGCTCAAGGCCGAGCTGGCCGCCCATGAGCTCGCCGAAGACCGCCACTTCTATGCGCCGTTGATGCAGCTTGATGCTGGCATGGACCTGTCGCGCCACGCCCTCTCCGAGCACCACCAGATCGACGAACTGGTGGAATCACTGGAAGAAGCCGACCCGGCGACCCCGGCTTGGCTGCCGCTGGCCAAGAAGCTGGCGGACAAGGTGGAGCACCATCTTCAGGAAGAAGAACACCGCTTCTTCCAGATGGCCGGCAAGCTGCTGACGGAAAAGCAGAAGACCGCGCTGGCGCGGGACTACCGGGCCGACTTCGAAGAGGCCAAAACAGCCGCCCCGGCTTGAGGATCAGAGTGCGTCCTTGGCCTGCACCACGCAGTTGCGGCCGCTGGACTTGGCCACGTACAGGGCCGTGTCGGCACGCTTGATCAGCGCGTGCGCATCCTCCACCTGGTTCCAGGTGGCCACACCGAAGCTGGCACTCACATGGCCCACCGAATCAAAAGGCACGCCGGCAATGCGCGCACGCACGGCTTCGGCCATGGCCATGGCGGCATCCACCGGCGTTTCCTTGAGCAGCAGGATGAACTCCTCGCCCCCGAAACGCGCTGCGCAGTCGGAAGAGCGCAGCAGCTCGCGCACCCGCAGGGCCGTGGCCTTGAGCACCACGTCGCCCGAGTCGTGCCCGAAGGTGTCGTTGATGCGCTTGAAGAAGTCGATGTCGAACATCACGACCGACAGGCTGCTCTTCTTGATGCGTGTATCGGCCATCTCGGCTTCCAGCCGCTCGAAGAACTTGCGGCGGTTGACCAGGTCGGTCAGGAAGTCCTTGGTGGCCAGGTCTTCGAGCTTGCGGTTCAGGCGCGCCATGGGCTCGATGACCAGCGAAGACAGCGACAGGTTCAGCACCGCGAACAGCAGCAGGAAGCTGCCGGCCAGTGCCGTCATCACCGTGTTGAAGGTCGTGCGCGCTTTCTCCAGCGGGTAGAACATGGGCACCCGCACCACCTGGATGCCGATGGTTTCGTTCATCTGCCAGCCAAAACCGTTCTTGTCGCCGTAGATCTTGAGCATGGTGGGTGGCGCAGCAGCAGGGGTGCTGTGGCAAGCCAGGCATTGCGGCTGCTTGATGGTGATAGGGCGCGCCACATACAGCGTGCGGTGCATGCCCTCGCCCACCTCTCCCGTCACTTCCTTCTTGAGGTCGGCCCGGCCATCGCGGAAGTCCTTGATGATGCGCTCTTCCCACTCGTTGGCACGGTCGCGCAGGTTGGTGGGGTTGAGCACCGCCTCCTTGTACTCGTAGCCTGGAAAGCGGCTCTGCAGCCGGCGCAGCGTTTCGGTGGCGGCAAAGGCCGGTACCGTCTGCGGCAGGAACTGCTCGGCCAGCGTCACATCGAGGTGCGGTTTGACCAACTCGGTCGTGTAGTCACGGATGGCCATGGCCGCATGCATCATGAGCTGCGAGTTGTGCTGCACCTCCTCGATGGCGGTCTTCTGCAAAAAGCGGTGCACATACAGGCCCGTGCCTGCCGCCGCCACCAGCAGCACGCAGGCCAGCACCAGATTGAATTTGAGCCGCAATGACATGGAAAAGAACCCCTTGTGGCCGACTGTAGCCAGCATGTATGACGGATGGCAAGCAGGCATTGCGCAGCCCGCCATGCACCCCAGCCGTGATCGCGTGCCCGACACCAGACCCGCAATCCCTTGCAATGGGACACAAAGTTTTCGTTTGTGCCAGATTTCTACAGGCCGGTCCAATGAATTTCGACCACCGTGCTCACACACGCCCCCTTGCGCCGCCAGACTCCCGGAGACATTTCGCGCATCAGCCCTTGTGTTAGTTGCACAATTGAATTAACTGTTTTACACTGCGGCCACTGACAGGAGAAAAACCATGGCATACCGCACCCAGCTTCTGGTGATCGACCCGCAAAACGATTTCTGCGATCTGCCCGCCTCATGGCAAGCCACCGAGCCGGCCACGGGCATGCGCATCGCCCCCTCGCTCCCCGTCGCAGGGGCCCATGCCGACATGCAGCGCACGGCCGCGTTCATCCGCGCCCACGGCAGCCGGCTCGATGCCATCACCGTCACGCTGGACTCGCACCAGGTCTTTGACGTCGCCCACCCCGGCTACTGGCAGCAGGCCGACGGCCAGGCCGTGGCGGCCTTCACGCCCATCACGGCAGCCCAGGTGCGCGCTGGGGCCTTCCTGCCACGCGACGCCGAACTGCTTGAGCGCACGCTGCGCTACCTCGATGCGCTGGAGCAGCAGGGGCGCTACACCCTGATGGTGTGGCCCGTGCACTGCGAGATCGGCAGTTGGGGCCATGGCGTGCACGCCGAGGTTTTGGCCGCCTGTGGCGCCTGGCAGCTGCAGCGCCAACGTGCGGTGCGCAATGTCTTCAAGGGCACCAACCCCTTCACCGAGCACTACAGCGCCATCGAAGCCGAGGTGCCCGACGCGCAAGACCCCGACACGGCCCTCAACACCCGCCTCCTGGCAGCACTGGGCACGGCCGAGCGGCTGTTCATCGCGGGCGAGGCCAGCAGCCACTGTGTGCGCGCCACCACCGAGCACATCGTGCAGCACCTGCCCCGGCTGCAACCGGGCTGGACGCCCGCGCGCATCACCCTGCTGACCGACTGCATGAGCCCCGTGGGTGGCTTCGAGGCCCAGCACACCGCGTTTCTCGATGCCATGCGCACCCAGGGCGTGCAACTGGCCCGCAGCACCGACGATTTCTGAGGAGTTTCCATGTCCGACCACGTCATCCACAGCCTGCTCGATACCGACCTCTACAAGTTCACCATGTGGCAGGCCCTGCTGCACGGCCACCCGCAGACGCAAAGCGAGTACCGTTTTGTCTGCCGCAACCAGAGCGCCTTTCCCCTTGCCGACCTGCTGGACGAGGTGAATGCCGAACTCGACCACCTGTGCACGCTGCGCTTCACGCCCGATGAACTGGCCTACGTGCGTGCCCTGCGCTACATCAAGAGCGACTTCATCGACTTCTTGCGCATCTTCCAGTTCCAGCGCAGCTTCATCGAGGCTTCGGCCGACAACGGCCAGCTGCACATCGTGGCACGCGGCCCCCAGGTGCATGTGATGGGCTTCGAGATCTTCGTGCTGGCCATCGTCAACGAACTGTACTTTCGCCGCTTCGACCCTGCCGCAGCACTCGCCGAAGGGCGCAGACGCCTGGCCGTGAAGATCGAGACCCTGAAGGACCTGGCGCAGCAGGCCACGCACCGCCACCCTTTCGAGCTGTTCGACTTCGGCCTGCGCCGGCGCTACAGCGGCGCCTGGCAACGCGAGGTGGTGCAGGCCTTCGCCCAGGAAACTCCCCAGTGGTTCAAGGGTACCTCCAACGTGCTGCTGGCACGCGACCTGGGCCTGGTGCCCATCGGCACCATGGCACACGAGTACCTGCAGACCTACCAGGCGCTGGGCGTGCGGCTGCGTGACTTCCAGAACACGGCGCTGGAGGACTGGGTGCAGGAATACCGTGGCGACCTGGGGATCGCCCTGACCGACACCGTGGGCATGGACGCCTTCCTGGCCGACTTCGACCTGTATTTCGCCAAGCTGTTCGACGGCCTGCGCCACGACTCGGGCGACCCGGTGGTCTGGGGCGAGAAGGCCCTGGCCCACTATGCGCGCCTGCGCATCGATGCGCACACCAAGCGCCTGGTGTTCTCCGACGGGCTCACCCTGCCCCGCGCCCTGGCGCTGTACCAGCACTTCGGCGACCGCACGCAGCTGGGCTTCGGCATCGGCACCCACCTGACCAATGACATGGGCCAGACGCCGCTGAACATCGTGATGAAGCTCACGCGCGCCAACGGCCAGCCCGTGGCCAAGCTGTCGGACACACCGGGCAAGACGCTGTGCGACGATGAAACATTCCTGGCCTACCTGCGCCAGGTATTCAATGTAAAGACCTGACTTCGGAAACCCCATGCTCCGCATCACCATCGCCCAACTCAACCTCACCGTCGGCGACATCGAAGGCAATGTCGCACGCATGGTGGCCGCCGCCCGGCAGGCTGCCAGCGAACAGGCCGACCTCGTGGTCTTCAGCGAACTCGCACTGTGCGGTTACTACCCGGGCGACATGCTCGACGAAAGCGCCTTCCAGCAGCGCGTGGCCGATGGCCTGGCCGCGCTGCAGCAGGCCTCGGCCGAGCTGCCGCACCTGCACTGGGTGGTGGGTGCACCCACGCCGGCCCAGGGCCCCGGCAAGCGCCTGCACAACAGCCTGCTGGTGCTGCGCGGCAGCGAGGTGCGGCTGCGCTATGCCAAGCAGCTCTTGCCCACCTACAACATCTTCGACGAGCGGCGCCACTTCGAGCCCGGGCCCGACGTGGCCAAGGTGCTGCGCATCGGCAACGCCCAGGTGGGCCTCTTGATCTGCGAGGACGGCTGGAACGACAGCGGCGCCGACTATGCGACCAACCCCTTCGACCGCATGCGCGATGCCGCGCCCGACCTGGTGGTGAGCATCAATGCCAGCCCCAGCCACATCGCCAAGCGCGAGCAGCGCCACCAGATCTTTGGCGACGCCGCGCGCCGCAACGGCCTGCCCATCCTCTACGTGAACCAGATCGGCGGGCACGACCAGGTGGTCTACGACGGCGCCTCCTTCGCGGTGGAACCCGAGGCCGGCGTGACTTTCGAGGCCCAGCGTTTCGTCGAGGACGTGCGCACCCTGCAGTTCGACAATGGCCGCTTCCTCACGGCCGAAGGCCAGGCACCGCAGCCCGTGCCCGCCGAAGGCCTGCCCACCATGGAGTTCTACCGCCAGCAGATCGTGCTGGGCCTGTCGGACTATGCGCGGCGCTGCGGCTTCAAGCAGGTGGTGGTGGGCAGCTCGGGCGGCATCGACAGCGCCCTCACCCTGGCCCTGGCCGCTCAGGCGCTGGGCCCCGAGAACGTGGTGGGCGTGACCATGCCCTCGCGCTTCTCGTCGAGCGGCTCGGTGGACGATTCGGTGGCCCTGTGCCGCAACCTGGGCGTGCGCCTGCACACCCACCCCATCGCCGAGTTGGTGGCGGGCTACGCCCAGCAGTTCGAGGCGAGCTTCGGCCAGGCGCTGCAGGGCCTGCCGCTCGAAAACCTGCAGGCGCGCATCCGCGGCACCATCCTCATGGAGTATTCCAACGCCTTCGGCCACCTGCTGCTCACCACGGGCAACAAGTCGGAGATCTCGGTGGGCTACTGCACCCTGTATGGCGACACCAACGGCGGCCTGGGGCTGATCGGCGATCTCTACAAGACAGAGGTCTTCGCCCTGTCGCGCCACGTCAACGAGCACGCGGGGCGCGAGCTGATACCCCAGGCCATCATCGACAAGGAACCCTCGGCCGAACTGGCACCGAACCAGCGCGACGTGGACAGCCTGCCCCCCTACCCCGTGCTCGACGAAATCCTCAAGCAGCTGATCGAGGGCGATCGCCTGGGGCCCTCGGAGTACGCAGCGTCGTGGAGCTTTGCGCAGCAACTGGAGCAAAGCGATGAGGGGAAAGCCCTGGTACAGCGCGTGCGCAGGATGGTCGCCCGCAACGAGTACAAGCGCCGCCAGGCGCCACCCATAGTCCGCGTGCGCGCCCGCGCTTTCGGCAGCGGCCGGCAGATGCCGATCGCTGCCCGCTACGTCTGATCCAATAGAGTCCCATGTACGACACCGCCATCTATATCGGCCGCTTCGAACCGGTCCACCAGGGCCACATGGCCCTCTTGCAGCGCGCGCTGGACAGCGCACGCCACGTCATCGTGGTCATGGGCTCGGCCTGGCAGGCCCGCTCGCCCAAGAACCCCTTCACGGCCGCCGAACGCGAGCAGATGCTGCGCGAGGCCCTGCCCGAGGCCGACCGCACCCGCGTGCAGGTGCTGCCCGTGCGCGATTACTACAACGAGGCTGTGTGGGTGCAGGCCGTCCGCGAAGGCGTGGCCCGCATTGCGCCCGAGGCCGGCCGCATCGGCCTGGTGGGCCATTTCAAGGACGCGACCAGCAGCTACCTGAGCGCCTTCCCCGGCTGGGAGCTGATCCACATGGAACGCCAGGGCCGCATCGACGCCACCGCCATCCGCGATGCCTATTTCGGCGCCACGCCAGACACCGTGCGCACAGGCCTTTCAGACCTGCAAGGCGAGATGCCGGCCAGCACCCTGGCCTTTCTCGAAGCCTTTGCCCAGACGCCGCACTTCCCGGCGCTGCAGGAGGAATGGCGCATGCTGCGCCGCTACCGCGAGGCCTGGTCGGCCGCGCCCTACCCACCGGTGTTCGTGACGGTGGACGCCGTACTGCGCTGCCAGGACCATGTGCTGCTGATCCGCCGCGCCCACGCCCCCGGCAAAGGCCAGCTGGCCGTGCCCGGCGGCTTCATCGAGCAGCGCGAGACGGTGTGGCAGTCCTGCCTGCGCGAGCTGGTGGAAGAAACCCACTGCGACCAGCCCGAGGCCACCATGCGCGCCGCGCTGCAGGCCGTGGCCGTGTTCGACCACCCCGACCGCAGCCAGCGCGGGCGCACGCTCACGCATGCACACTACTTCGACCTGGGCAATGCCCCGTTCCCCGCAGTGCAGGCCGACGACGATGCCCAGCTGGTGCAGTGGACGCCAATCGGCGCACTCGCAGGCATGGAAGAAGCCTTCTTCGAGGACCACTTCCACATGCTGGACCATTTTCTGGGCCTGACCGGCGCCCGGCCGCCGTCCGGGCGCTGAGGTCTCGGCTCCGCTGATCAGCCCACTGGATGGTTGCGCAGCCAATTGGTGAAGGCACGCACCGGCATGGGCCGCGCATAGAGATAGCCCTGGTACTGAGCAATGCCCCGGCGTGCCACCCAGTCGAGCTGCTCCTGCGTCTCCACGCCTTCGGCCACGGCGGTGAGTTTCATGAGGTTGGACAGCGAGACGATCAATTCGGCCAGCGAGCGGTTGGCATCCGTGTCCTGGATGAAGGTCTTGTCGATCTTGAGCGTGTGGACCGGAAAGCGCTGCAGGTAGGCCAGGTTGGAATAGCCTGTGCCGAAGTCGTCCAGCGCAATGGTCAGGCCCAGCGCCGACAGCTCGCGCAGCACGTTCAGCACATGCTGGTCTTCGCCCAGCAGGATGGATTCGGTGATCTCCAGCTCCATGCGGGCGGGATTCACGCCGGTCTGGCGCAGCACCTCGGTGATGTCGTGCAGCAGGTCGGACGATGCAAACTGGCGCGGCGACAGATTGACCGACACAACCAGGTCCCACCCCTGGGCCGCCCACGCCACCTGCTGGTGCGCAGCCTGCGCCAGCACCCAGAGCCCGAGCGCGCCGATCAGGCCCATGGTCTCGCAGGCCGGAATGAAATACGCGGGCGACACCAGGCCCAGGCGCGGGTGGTTCCAGCGCACCAGCGCCTCCACGGCGCGGATGCGGTTGGTGGCCACATCGACGCGGGGCTGGAAGTACACCTCGAACTCCTCGCGCTCCAGCGCCTGGCGCAGCTCTTTTTCGAGCTCGGTGCGGCTGCGCACCGTCTCGGCCATGTGCCCGTCGAAATAGGCCAGGGTGTTGCGCCCGCGCTCCTTGGCCGCATACATCGCCAGGTCGGCGTTGCGCAGCAGGATCTCGATGGTTTCGCCATCCTGCGGGTACAGCGCCACCCCGATGCTGGAAGTCACGCGCAGCTGCGTGCCGGCCACGGCCAGCGGTGCAGCCAGCGCGACCGAGATGCGCTCGTGCAGCGCGTCCAGGTCCGCGCGGATGCGCGGTGATGTGAGCAGCACCAGGAACTCGTCGCCGCCCCAGCGGGCCAGCACCTCGGTGCCATGGCGCGCATGGCGCAGGCGCTGCGCCATGGCCACCAGCAGCTCATCGCCCGCTGCATGGCCCAGCGTATCGTTCACGTCCTTGAAGTGGTCCAGGTCGATGAGCAGCAACGCTGCCTCCAGCGACTGGGCCCGGGCCTCCTCCATGGCACGCACAAAGCGCTGCGCGAAGTGGGCCCGGTTGGGCAGGCCGGTGAGCACATCGTGCAGCGACTGGAAATTGGCGCGCTCCTCGGTGTGCTTGATGGCGCTGATGTCGGCCTCGCTCACCAGCACCGCCTCCTGCCCCGTGACGGCATCCTTGCAGCGGCGCGCCGACAGCTCGTGCCAGCGGTCACCCAAGGGGGTGCGCACAGCCAGCGTGAGCGTGCCCACGCCGTGCTGCTCCAGGCTGCGCGCCAGCGCAGTGAAGGCCGCGGTGCTGCCGATGCGGTCCTGCAGCCGCTCGCCCGGGCTGAGCACGGCGGCGCGCGCCGCTGGATTGCGGTACAGGGCCGCACCGCCCTGGTCGTACAGGGTGATCATGACCGCGGTGTGCAGCAAAGCCTCCACCGAGCGCAGGGACTCCGGCGGCACCATGCCCACGGGCTCGGCCTCGCAGAGCATGCTCATGCGGCCATCGGGCAGGTGGTGGCCGCTGAAGCGCACGTTCAGGGACACCGCCACGCCACCGGGGTAGATGGTCCACTGCTCGTTGAAGCTGGCATCGGCGCGCAGCACGAAGTCGTTCTGGTACTGGGCCAGGCGCCGCGCCACCGATTCAGACATGTCCTGCCCCATGTCGCGCCCGCACAGCTCGGCCAGCGAGGCGGCATTCCACACGGCCAGCGCGGGGGTGTTGGCCCAGTGCACGCAGCGGCCATCGATGTCGAACACCCAGACCGGGCGTGACAGCCACTCCAGGGCTGCATAGCGCGCGGCCCGCGCGGCCAGCTCATTGCCCGACGGCAGGCGGCTGGCCGGCAGGCGCGCTGCCGGAATGGGCGCCGACAGGCTCATGCCAGCCCGCAGCACGGCACCGGGCGCGGGGCCTGCATGCGCAGAAGGGTCGGCAAGCATCGGGCGGACATGGGCGTCAGGGCAGGTCGGTGTGGGTCAAACGCAAGGGCGGTTTGCGCCAGATGCAATTGCTTGCATCTTCGCACACTCCCGTGGCATGTCCAGTTCCCTTTGACCAGACCGACCTCGCCTCTGGGCCGGTCCGCTCAGGACACGCGGAACTGCCCCACGGTCTGTGACAGGGCCACGGCCTGCTGGCTCAGCGACTGGGCCGCGGCCAGGGCCTCCTCGACCAGCGCCGCGTTCTGCTGCGTGCCCTGGTCCATCTGCGAGATCGCCTGGTTGACCTGGGCGATGCCGGCGCTCTGCTCGCCGCTGGCGGCGCTGATCTCGGCCACCATGGTGGTCACGTTCTTCACACCCTCGACCACCTCGCGCATGGTCGAACCCGCCTGCTCCACGAGCTGGGTGCCCACGCCCACCTTGGCCACGGAATCATCGATCAAGCCCTTGATCTCCTTGGCCGCCGCCGCGCTGCGCTGTGCCAGGCTGCGCACTTCGCTGGCCACCACGGCAAAGCCGCGGCCCTGCTCACCGGCCCGCGCCGCTTCAACCGCTGCATTGAGCGCCAGGATGTTGGTCTGGAAAGCGATGCCGTCGATGACGCTGATGATGTCCACGATCTTGCGCGAGGACTGGTCGATGGAGCCCATGGTGCCGACCACCTGCTGCACCACGTCACCGCCGCGCACGGCCATGTCGGACGCGGAGCGTGCGAGCTGGTCGGCACGGCGGGCGTTCTCGGCATTCTGCTGCACGGTGGAAGTCAGCTGCTCCATCGATGCGGCCGTCTCCTGCAGCGCGCTGGCCTGCGACTCCGTGCGGCCCGACAGGTCGCCGTTACCGGCTGCGATCTCGGCCGATGCGGTGTTGATCGAGTCGGTGCTGTCGCGCACCTGGCGCACCAGGTGGGCCAGGTTGTCGCGCATGGCGCGGATGGCATGCAGGATGCTGGTCTCATCACCCGGCAGGGTGACCACTTCCACGGCCAGGTTGCCCTCGGCGATCTGCGTGACCACCTCGGCCGCGTACTGGGGTTCGCCACCGAGCTGGTGCACCAGGGTGCGCAGCATGCGCCAGGCCATGAGGGCGATCACCAGCATCAGCACCGCGCCGATGGACAGCAAAATGGCCGTCTCGCGCCAGAAGGCCTGGTCGATGTCGTCGATGTAGTCGCCGAAGCCGATGGTCCAGTCCCAGGGCTCGAACTTGATGATGGCGTAGAGCTTTTCCACCTCGTCCTTGGCACCGGGGCGCGTGCCCTTGGCGATCACTGTGCCGATGGTCTTGCCCTGCAGCGCGGCGCGGTAGCGCACGCCCGCTTCCTTGCCACCCTTTTCATCGACGATGCCGATGCGCTTGGGGTTGGGGTGCACGTAGTTCACGTCATTGGTGAAGCCGCGCACGAAGAAATACTTGTCCTTGTCGACGAAGCTGCCGATGTTGCGCTTGGCTTCCTTCTGCGCATCCTCGGTGGAAAGCGCTCCGCTCTTTTCCTGGTCATAGGCCTTCTGCGCCGCCGCATGCGCGAGCACCACCAGGTTGGACAGCTGCGCCGTGCGCTCCTTCATCATCGACTGGTACAGCGTGGTCAATGCCACGGCGGACAACACGACCAGGCCCAGCAGGGTGGCCGTGCACAGCCAAAGAATCCGGGTTCGCAATTTCATGGGCGGGCTTTCTCTTTCGGGATACGGAACAAAACGTAACCAGAAGATACACCCAAGCTGCCCAATTTTTAATCAAAACCTCGATTTGTCACGGATTTGTCACAATTTCAAAGTGCGGAATACCCTGCGACGGCCGCATGGGCTGGGCACCGTAGGCTCGTGCGCCCCTTGGGAGGGTGTAAAGGCGACCTATGTAAAGCTCATTGCGCGTGTGGCTCAGCCACAACGCGCAGGCAGGCCCAGCGGCAAGACGGTGTCAGTTACCCATTGCACTGCGCCACCCGCGACGCATGAAACTGGCGCGGCCCAAGCCAGCGTCCCCGTGCAAGGGCCGCCATGCCGCGCAGGCGGCGCTTCGCTTGCGTGCACCGGGAGGGGGGTGAAGGCGCGAAGCGACTCAGGGGTGTTTCACTTCAAGTCCCCGCGCGCTCCAGCATGGCGTGCAGCAGCACATTGCAGCCTGCCGTGATGTGCTCGGGCTTGGCGTCCTCGATCTCGTTGTGGCTGATGCCGTCCTTGCAGGGGATGAACACCATGCCGGCGGGCGCCAGGCGCGCCATGTAGACGGCATCGTGCCCCGCGCCCGAGACGGCGGGCATGTTGGAGTAGCCCAGCTTGGCGGCGGCACGCGCCACAGCGTCCACGCAGTCGGCATGGAACACCTGGGCCGGGTAGGCCGAGACCTGCTCGATCGTGATCGGCAGGCCGGTGTCGGCACTGAGTTTGGCGGCCACCGCGCGGATGTCCTGGTCCATGCTTTCGCACAGCGCATCGGTGGCGTTGCGCAGGTCGATGCTGAACTTGACCTGCCCGGGGATCACGTTGCGGCTGTTGGGGTGCACCTGCACCATGCCCACCGTGCCGCGGCCATGCGGCGGGTGGCGGTGGGCGCAGGCCACCACCTCCTGCATGAGGTGGGTGGCGACCTGCAGCGCGTCCTTGCGCAGGGCCATGGGCGTGGGGCCGGCGTGGGCTTCCATGCCGGTCACGGTGCAGTCGTACCAGCGGATGCCCAGCACGCCGGTCACCACGCCGATGGTCTTGTCGTGGTCCTCCAGCACCGGGCCCTGCTCGATGTGGGTCTCGAAGTAGGCACCGATGGGGTGGTCGCCCGGCACCTGGTCGCCGACGTAGCCGATGCGTTCGAGTTCGCCCTTGACGGTCTTGCCTTCGGTGTCGGTGGCGGCGTAGGCATGCTCCAGCGTGAAGGCCTTGGCGAACACGCCCGAGCCCATCATCACGGGCACGAAACGCGATCCCTCTTCGTTGGTCCAGAAGGCCACCTCGATCGGGGCCTCGGTCTCGATGCCATGGTCGTTCAGGGTGCGCACCACCTCGATGCCGGCCAGCACGCCGTAGTTGCCGTCGAACTTGCCGCCCGTGGGCTGGGTGTCGATGTGGCTGCCGGTCATGATGGGCGGCAGGCTGTTGTTGCGCCCGGGTCGGCGCATGAAGCCGTTGCCGATCTGGTCGATGGTCACGCTCATGCCGGCCTCGCGCGCCCAGCGGGTCACGAGATCGCGGCCCTGCTTGTCCAGATCGGTCAGCGTCAGGCGGCAGACGCCGCCCTTGGGCGTAGCGCCGATCTGGGCCAGCTCCATGAGCGAATCCCACAGGCGCTCGCCGTTGATGCGCAGCTTGTCGATGTCGGTCTTTACTTTGGTGTCCATGGTGCTTTTCTCCATCGGTTCAGCGGGCCACCGCTGTCGGGGCGAGGTCCTGGGTGCGCTTTTGCACGGCCTGGAAGTTGGCGCCGAAGGCCGGGCGCTTGATGTAGCGGCCCTTGCCCTGCTCGGCGCGCAGGTCGCCATTGGCAAACACCACGCGGCCCTGGCTCACGGTGTGGCTCGGGATGCCGCGCACGGTGCGGCCTTCGAAAATGTTGAAGTCGCCCTTGCTGTGCTGGGTCTTGGCCGAGAAGGTCTTGGTGCCCTCGGGGTCCCACAGCACCAGGTCGGCGTCGGCGCCCTCGCCGATGAAGCCCTTGCGCGGGTAGATGTTGAACAGCTTGGCCGCATTGGCCGAGGTGATGGCCACGAACTCGCTGGGCGTGAGCCGCCCGGTGTTGACGCCGCCATCCCAGATGGCCGCCATGCGCTCCTCCACGCCCCCCGTACCGTTGGGGATCTTGGCAAAGCTCTCCTTGCCCATGGCCTTCTGCGCGGCGCAGAAGGTGCAGTGGTCGGTGGCCGTGGTGTGCAGCTGGCCCGACTGCAGGCCGCGCCACAGCGCCTCCTGGTGGCCCTTGGGGCGAAACGGCGGGCTCATCACGTAAGCGGCCGCCTTGGCGAAGTCGGGGTCGCGGTACACGCTGTCGTCCACCAGCAGGTGGCCCGCCAGCACTTCGCCGTACACGCGCTGGCCGCGCGCGCGGGCCCGGGCAATGGCGTCGGCCGACTCGATGCAGCTCACATGCACCACGTAGATGGGCACGCCCAGCACGTCGGCAATGGCGATGGCGCGGTTGGCGGCCTCGGCCTCGACCATGGGCGGCCGCGACAGAGGGTGGCCTTCGGGCCCGGTGATGCCCATCTTGGCCACCTCTTGCTGCAGCAGGTAGACCAGCTCGCCGTTCTCGGCATGCACCGTGGGCATGGCGCCCAGCTCCAGCGCGCGCTTGAAGCTGTTCACCAGGGTCTCGTCGTCGCACATGATGGCGTTCTTGTAGGCCATGAAGTGCTTGAAGCTGTTCACGCCCTCATCCTGCACCAGGGTGCCCATGTCGGCGCGCACCTGCTCACTCCACCAGGTGATGGCGACGTGGAAGCTGTAGTCGGCCGCGGACTTCTCGGCCCAGCCGCGCCACTTGCGGTAGGCGTCCAGGATGGGCTCCTGCGGGTCGGGGATCACGAAGTCGATGATGCTCGTGGTGCCGCCCGCCAGCGCCGCTGCCGTACCGGTGAAGAAGTCGTCCATGGTGACCGTTCCCATGAACGGCAGTTGCATGTGGGTGTGCGGATCGATGCCGCCGGGCAGCACGTACTGGCCACTGGCGTCCAGCACCTGTGCACCCGCCGGCGCCTGCCGGGCCACATCCTCCCCGACGGCCACGATGCGGCCATCCACACACAGCACATCGGCACGCTGTTCGCGGTCGGCATTGACCACGGTGCCACCGCGGATGACAAGGGCTTGGCTCATGAGGACTCTCCTTCAGGGTTGCAAAAAGCCCCGCCGGACAGGCCGGCGGGGCCGATTCATCATCACGTCACGGCTTCTTGGCCGTCACGTAGTAGTAGGTGCCGGCCACCGCCAGGCTGAAGAACCAGCCGAAATCGAACAGCGACTGCAGCAGCGCGGGCACGGAGCCCTTGTCGACCACACCCGAGACCGCCAGGTAGCCCGGCAGGCAAGGCAGCACGCCCAGCAGGAACGCGACCAGCGCATGCAGGTTCCAGCCGTTGCTGTACTCGTACTCGCCCCCACGGCGGTACAGGTCGTCCACCTTGAGTTCGGTCTTGCGCACGAGGTAATAGTCCACCAGCAGGATGCCGGCGATGGCGCCCAGCAGCGTGCCGTAGCCGCCCAGCCAGGTGAAGAGGTAGCCGCCCGAGGTGGCCAGCAGCTTCCAGGGCATGAACAAGAGACCCAGCAGCGCCGCGATCAGGCCGCCCATGCGGAAGCTGACCTTGGACGGCGCCACCTGGCTGAAGTCGTACGAGGGCGAGACCAGGTTGGCGGCCACGTTGGTGGTGAGGTTGGCCAGCAGGATCACCAGGAGGCCGATGCCGGCTGCCACGCTGCCCATCTGGGTGAGCAGGCCGTCGGGGAACAGTTGCGCCTTGCCGTAGAGGATGGCCGATGCGGAAAAGCCGATCACGCCGACCATGGAGAACAGTGCCATGGGGATGGGCAGGCCCAGGGCCTGGCCAACGACCTGGTCCTTCTGCGAGCGCGCGAAGCGCGTGAAGTCGGGAATGTTGAGCGCCAGGGTCGCCCAGAAGCCCACCAGGCCGGTCAGGGCCGCCCAGGTCTTGGGCCCGCCCTCCACCACCTTGGCCGGCAGGTTGAAGAGCTGGCCGGAGGGCACCTTCATCATCAACACCACGACCAGCAGCACCGAGGCACCGATCATCAGCGGTGCGGCGATCACTTCGAGCAGGCGGATGGATTCAGGCCCCTTCCAGATGAACCAGATGTGCACCGCCCAGAAGGCCAGGAAGCACATGAACTGCGAGGTGCTGATGGTCTGCCCGTCGGCCGGCCCCGCCAGGCCCATGCCCAGGATGTTGAGAAAGCCGTGCAGCGCCAGCGCACCGAAATAGCAGTTGATCGAGAACCAGCCGCAGGCCACCAACCCGCGCAGCACGGCCGGCAGGTTGGCGCCCTTGACCCCGAAGGAGGCGCGCGCCAGCACCGGGAACGGCACGCCATAGCGCGGCCCCACGCGGCCGATGAGCACCATGGGCACGAGCACGATGCAGTTGGCCAGGAACACCAGCCACACGGCCATCTGCCAGGTGAAGCCCTGGTCCAGCATGGAACTGGCCATGGTGTAGGTGGGCACGCAGACCACCATGCCCACCCAGAGGGCGGCAAAGTCTTTCCACGTCCAGTGGCGCTGGGCCGCCGTGGTGGGGAGCAGATCTTCGTTGGCGAGCGAATTGGACGCTGCGCCCGACGGATGCCCCGCCATGTGGGCGGCGCTGCCGGTACTGTGGGTCATATGCCTGTACTCCTCTGTGAAAGATTTACTTCTTGGGGGTTGCACACAAGCCACTGCCAGTTCCGGCGCTCCGGGTCCGGGCAGATGGCGGACGGGAGCATGGTCACCACGCTCCGGGAGAAGCGAGCGATGCTATCGGCGGGTTGCGGGCCGCGCCAGATGCAATGCAACACCGCGTTGCGATTGCGCACACCGCCCCAGCCTTTTTCTCAAGCCGCCACGCGCTGCGGGTTGTTCGGGTGCGTGGTCCAATTGGCGTATTCGCCCGTGACCACCTTGCCGGTGCGCACATCGACCTCGCCCGGTTCCAGGCTGCGCAGCGTGATGCATTCAGGCACGGGGCAAATGGAGACGCACAGGTTGCAGCCCACACACTCGGCATCGTTGACCTCGAACTTGCGCACGCCGCCCTCCTTGGTGAAGGTGATGGCCTGGTGCGAGGTGTCCTCGCAGACCACATGGCAGCGGCCGCACTGGATGCAGGCATCCTGGTTGATGACGGCCTTGTCGACGTGGTTGAGATTGAGGTTCTTCCAGTCCTTGACCGTGGGAACGGCCTGGCCACGGAAGTCGTCGATGGTGGCGTAGCCATGCTCGTCCATGAAGTTGGACAGGCCATCGCACATGTCCTGCACGATCTTGAAGCCGTAGACCATGGCCGCGGTGCACACCTGCACCGTGCCGCAGCCCAGGGCGATGTACTCGGCCGCATCGCGCCAGGTGGTGATGCCGCCGATGCCGCTGATGGGCAGGCCGGCAGTCTGCGCATCGCGTGCGATCTCGGCCACCATGTTCAGGGCAATGGGCTTGACGGCCGGGCCGCAGTAGCCGCCATGCGAACCCCAGCCGTCGGTGCTGGGACTCATGACCATGCGGTCCAGGTCCACGCCCATGATGGAGTTGATGGTGTTGATCAGCGACACCGCATCGGCCCCGCCCGCCTTGGCCGCGCGCGCAGGGTGGCGCACGTCGGTGATGTTGGGCGTGAGCTTCACGATCACGGGCAGGCGGCTGTAGTGCTTGCACCAGGCCGTGACCATCTGGATGTACTCGGGCACCTGGCCCACCGCGGCGCCCATGCCGCGTTCGCTCATGCCGTGCGGGCAGCCGAAGTTGAGCTCGATGCCGTCGGCCCCGGTGTCCTCGACCAGGGGCAGGATGCTCTTCCAGCTCTGTTCCTCGCAGGGCACCATGAGCGAGACGATCATGGCGCGGTCGGGCCAGTTGCGCTTGACGCGCTTGATTTCCTCCAGGTTGGTGTGCAGGGGCCGGTCGGTGATGAGCTCGATGTTGTTCAGCCCGATCACATGCCGGTCCTGCGACATCAGCGTGGAGTAGCGTGGGCCGTTGACGTTGACGACCGAGGGGTCCTCGCCCAGGGTCTTCCAGACCACGCCACCCCAGCCGGCCTCGAAGGCGCGGGTGACATTGATCTCCTTGTCGGTGGGCGGCGCCGAAGCCAGCCAGAAGGGGTTGGGACTGCTGATGCCCAGGAAATTGCTGCGGATATCGGCCATGGTGCGGTGCTCCGGTAAAAGGCAGTGGGGCGCGGCGTGGGCTCAGATGCCCTGCAGCGTGGCGTGGATGGAGATGGCGGCCACCTTGCCGTGCTCCACGGCCTCCACGGTCAGGTCGCGCCCGCCGGCGCGGCAGTCGCCGCCGGCCCAGACACGCGCCAGGCTGGTGCGGCCCTCTTCATCGGTGGCAATGCGGCCGCCCGTGAGCGCGATGGACTGGCCCACGGGCTCGGGCACATAGGTCTGGCCGATGGCCTTGAGCACCATGTCGGCGGCGATCACAAAGCTCTCGCCCGTTTCCACCAGCCGGCCGCCTTCCATCGCCGTGGCCGCAAAGCGCACGCCCGTGACGGCACCATCGGCGCTGAGCACCTCCTTGGGCGCGGCGAAGTGGCGGATGGTCACGCCATTGGTCTGCGCCCATTCCTGCTCCACATGCGAGGCGGACATGCTCTCGGCGCCCCGGCGGTAGGCAATGGTCACCTCTTCGGCACCGAGCTTGCGCGACTGCACGGCGGCATCCACCGCCGTCATGCCGCCGCCGATCACGACCACGCTGCGGCCCACGGGCAGGGTGGACAAGTCCGCGGCCTGGCGCAGCTCGGCGATGAAGTCCACCGCATTGCGCAACCCCGTGGCCGTGGGCTCGGCAATGCCCAGGGCGTTGACGCCCGACAGGCCCACCCCCAGGAACACCGCATCATGGCTGGCCAGCAGGCCGTCGAGCGTGATGTCGCGGCCCAGCAGCTGGTGCGTGCGCACCTCGATGCCGCCCACCGAGAGCAGCCACTCGACCTCCTTCTGGGCAAAGTTGCCGGTGGTCTTGTAGCTGGCCAGGCCGTATTCGTTGAGGCCACCGAGCTTGGGGCGGGCGTCGAACAGCACCACATCGTGCCCACGCACGGCCAGGCCATGGGCACAGGCCAGGCCCGCTGGGCCGGCACCGACCACGGCGATGCGCTTGCCCGTAGGCGCCGCACGCTGGAACAGCGGAGCGCCCGGCTTGGCAAAGAAGGCATCGGTGGCATAGCGCTGCAGCGAGCCGATCTCGACCGGCTTGTCCTCGTTGGCGTTGCGCACACAGGCCTGCTCGCACAGCACCTCGGTGGGGCAGACGCGGGCGCACATGCCGCCCAGAGGGTTGGCCTCCAGGATGGCACGGGCCGCGCCGCGGTTGTTGTCCTGCGCGATGCGGTGGATGAAGGAGGGGATGTCGATGCCCGTCGGGCAGGCCGTGGCGCAGGGCGCGTCATGGCAGTAGTAGCAGCGCTCGGCCTCGATCAGCGCCTGCGGGCGCGTCAGCGGAGGGTGGGCGTCGCCGAAGCGCACGGCATAGTCGGCCAGGTTCAGGCGTGCGGCATGCAGGCCGCAGGCATGGCTTGCGGGTGTGTCCATCAGGTTTCCTCCGGAAGGGTCAGGGTGGGGTGTGCGGCCTGGGCATGGCCGTGCCGTGCGGGCGCCGGGCGGGTGCTCCGCCAGCGCCAGGATCCTGCGCACAGGGCGTGCGCGGCGCCTGCCAACGCAGGGCGCGGGCTGCATGCGCCAGGGCATGCAGCCACAAATTCCGGAGGTGTCATCGTGGGCCTCGCTAGGGTGCGGGTGCCCGGGCCTTGGTCGGCGCCGGTGCCCCGCGTTTGCCGTTCAATTTACCAACCGGTAAAAATTTACCAATTAGTAAAATCCCTACAGCAAGCCGCATGCCAGCTTTCTGCCAGCCACATTGACACACAATGGTGCAATGACCGACGCCCGACAGCCCCCCTCCTCCCCCGCCCGGCGCCGCCTGGAAGCCCCCGTTGCTCCCGCCGCGGAAGCCGCAGCCAAGGCGCCCACGGCGTCGCGCCTGCTCAAGGAGCAAGGCATCCTGACCGAGGCCGAGAACCATTTCGCGCAGTTCGGCTTCGAAGGCGCCTCCCTGGAGAACATCGCCGCGGCCATCGGCATCAGCCGGCACAACCTGCTGTACTACTTCCCGAACAAGGAAGCGCTGTACCAGCGTGTGCTGGACGACATCCTCACCCAGTGGCTGGCCGGCATGGACGACCTGTCGCACGGCGACGACCCGCAGCAGGCGCTGCGCCGCTACATCCGCGCCAAGCTGCGCTACTCGCGCGAGCGCCCCAATGGTGCGAAGGTATTCACCAAAGAGGTGATTGCCGGTGCACCACGCTATGGCAAGGCCATCAGCGCACGCGTGGGTCCGTTGCTCAAGGCCGAGGTGCGCACCTTCGAGCGCTGGGCACGCGAGGGGCGCATTGCGCGCGTGAATTTCACGCACCTGATGTTCATCATCTGGTCCGTCACCCAGGCCTATGCCGAGCAGGAAGCCCAGTTCGCGCTGCTGCTGGGCAAGCCCGCCCTGACCGAGCGCGACTATGCCAAGGCCGAGGAGCTGATCTGCCGCATGGTGACCAAGGCGCTGGAGCCCGAGGCCGGCCAGGACAACAGCGCGCCCGAACCGGATTGACTCAGCCCGGCTGCGCGCACTGGGCCAGGCGCTTGCGGTCGAGCAGCTCGACCACGCGGTAGCCCACGCGCAGCACCCCGTCCTCCTCCCACTGCTTGAGCTGGCGGTTGATGCTCTGGCGCGAGACGCCGAGCATGAAGGCCAGGTCCTCCTGCGAAACGGCCAGCAGGGTGCTGGCGCCGTCGCCGGCCGAGCGGGAATCGAGCGTCATGAGCCGGTGCGCCAGCCGCACGGACAGCGGCTGCAGGATGGCATCATCGATCCAGGCCAGGGCCTGGCGCAGCCGCAGGCAGACCAGGCGCGTGAAGGCCATGTGCAGCGCCGGCTGGGTGGCGATGAGGTGGTGGAAATCCGCCGCCTGGACCACGGCCACCTCGGACGGTTCCACCGCGCAGGTGTCGTAGACCCGCTCCTGCCCCACGAACAGCGAGACCTCGCCGAACCAGTGGCCGGCTTCGAGCACGGCGATCACGGCCTCGCGCCCATCCTGAGCGGCCACGCTCACGCGCAGCGCGCCCTGCACCATGCCGAACAGCGCGTCGGGCGCCGAGCCCTTGAGGAACAGCGAATCGCCGCGCTGCAGCTGGCGCCGGTGGGCCACCTGCAGCAGCGCATGCTGCACCTCCTCGGGCAAGCGCAGCCGCTCGTCGGCCCGGGGGCCGAGGTGGGGCGGCAGTTCGGTGGTGCTTGCCGGTGCAGGCAGGGATGGCATGGCGTGCGCTCGCTGGGGGAAGGTGGCTGGCGCAGCCATTGTGCGGGCGCACGGGCCACCCGCGCGACGCCTGGCGGACACCTGCGGGTTTGTACCGAGCCGCAATTGCCAACACCGGACAGTCTCGCCGCAGCGCTCTGCGGATAGTGGGCCTGCTGCAGCGCACGGCTGCATCCCCGTACCGCAACCCACGCCAAGGAACCCCACGATGAACACGCCCACCCCCCTCGCCGAACGCAACGCCCGCCGCGAAAAGACCGTGCTCGACCACTTTGCCGACGAGACGCGGCAGGACTTCGATGCCGTGCTGAGCACCTTTCCGCACCCGCACTACGAACTGATCCCCACCGGCGAGGTGCACGACGGCAACGAGGACGTGCGCCGCTACTACACGGCCACGCGCCAGGCCTTCCCGGACCAGCGGCACGAAATCATCCAGCTGCGCCATGCGGGCGACTCGGTCATCGTGGAGTTCTGGCTGCTGGGCACGCACAAGGGGCCGCTGGGCGCCCTGCCCCCCACGGGCAATACCTTCCGCTGCCGCATGATCGCGCTGTTCATCTTCGACGAGGCCGAGCACCTGGTCTGCGAGCGGGTGTACTTCGACACGCTGACCATTCTGCGCCAGCTGCTGGTGGGCGTGCCGCCCGCGGCGCTGCCGGGCATCATCGGCGCGCTGCTGGGCGGGCAGGCCGCCACCGCCGGCAAGGTGCCCGAGCAGGCCATGGCATGAGCGGGCGCCTGCAGGGCCACCATGCGGTGGTGACCGGCGGTGCCCAGGGCATCGGCCTGGCGATTGCGCGCCGCTTTCTCGATGAAGGGGCGAACGTCTCGCTGTGGGACATCGGCGAACGCCCGCTGCAGGCAGCCACCGCAACGCTGAACGCCCCTGGGCGCGTGTTCACGGCCGTCACCGACGTGCGCGACGAGGCCGCCGTGTACGCAGCGGCCGAGGCCAGCGCCGCCGCACTGGGCCCCGCCACCGTGCTGGTCAACAACGCGGGCGTGCTGGGCCCCCTGGTACCGACCTGGGAACACAGCTTCGCCCAGTGGCGCACGGTGCTGGACATCAACCTCACCGGCGCCTTCCTGTGCAGCCGCGCGCTGGTGCCCGCCATGCTGGCCGACCTGCAGGCGCAGCGCGCACCCGCACTGGGCCGGCGCGTGGTCAATATCGCCTCGGTCGCGGGCAAGGAGGGCAATGGCCTCAATGCCGCGTACTCGGCCTCCAAGGCGGGGCTGATCGCGCTCACCAAGTCGCTGGGCAAGGAGCTGGCCGGCGCGGGCGTGCTGGTGAACTGCATCACCCCGTCCGCCGCGGAAACCGCGGTGTTCGACGGCGTCCCCACGGAACACCGCGCGCAGTTGCACCAGGCCCTGCTGTCGCGCGTGCCCATGGCGCGCTTCGTCGAGCCGGCCGAGGTGGCGGCCATGGCGGCCTGGCTGGCGTCCGCCGACTGTTCGTTCAGCACCGGTGCCGTCTTCGACATCTCGGGCGGCCGCTCCCTGTACTGAGGAAATCCCATGAACATGATGACCGAACCCCTCACCCCTGCAGCCCTGCTGCTGCAACCGGTGGCCGACTTCGATGGCGCGCGCAGCGCTCCCACCCCGCAGGATAGGCTGCGCGCACTGCGCCGCGCGGGCGAGCAGTTCCGCGAGCGCTTTCTCACCGAGCCCCCGGTGCCCTATGCGCGCAGCTTCGACCTGCTGCGCATCCCCTACCCGGCCTGGTATGCCTTCAATGGCGTGTACTCGCAGCAACTGCTCAAGCCGCACATGGTGCACCTGCTGGCGCGCACGGTGCTGGTGCAGTTCGAGGACTTCGGCGGGCGCCTCAAGAGCCTGCTGTTCACCCCTGCCGATTTCGAGACCGGCAGCGAGACGCCCTACTTCAAGCGCCTGAGCGAGCAGACGCCGAAGTTTTTGCACGGCGTGATCGCGCCCGTGCACGGCACGGTGCTGCAGGCCCTGGCTTCGGTGGGTGTGGCACCCGAGCAGATCGACTTCATCACCTACGACCACCTGCACACGCAGAACCTGCGCCGCTGGCTGGGCACGGGCGCCGAGCGCGGCCTCTTGCCCAATGCCCGCCTGCTGGTGCACCGCCAGGAGCTGGCCAGCGTGGCCGGCCTCCTGCCCACGCAGGCCGACTGGTACTGCCCCGCGGGGCTGCAGGGCGTGGCGCCCGAGCGCATCGTGCCCTTCGACGGCAGCGTGCAGCTGGGGCGCGGCATCGCGCTGGTGCACACACCGGGCCATACCGAAGGCAACCACTCGCTGGTCTACCGCACGGCCGACGGCCTGCGCGTGAGCAGCGAGAACGGCGTGAGCGCCGACAGCTGGGCACCCGAAGCCTCGCGCCACAACGGTATCCGCCGCTATGCCAAGGCCACCGGTTCCGAGGTCATCCTGAACGGCAACACGCAGGAGGGCAGCGTGGACCAATACCTGTCGATGGTGCTGGAAAAGACCATCGCCGGCACCTCGGCCAAACACGGCTTCAGCAATGTGGTGCCGTCCAGCGAATGCTCGCCGCACTGGCTGTTTCCGGGCGCACCCACCAGCCACCTCTGGGGCACCACCACCGCGGGCGTGCTGCAGCGGCCTGGGTGACCCTGGGCGGTTTCTTGCGCGGCTTTCCCACACCAACGATACGAGACAAACGCCATGAACTCCCCTACCGCCCTCTTTCCCGCCCCGACAGGCACGGTACCGGCCGCCGCCGACGATGCCACCTACCGCCAGATCGCCTGGCGGCTGATCCCCATCCTCTTCGCGTGCTACGTCTTCAACTACCTGGACCGGACCAACATCGGCTATGCCCAGCTGCAGATGAAGAGCGACCTGGGCTTCAGCGACGCCGCGTTCGGCCTGGGCGCGGGCATCTTCTTCATTGGCTATGCGCTGTTCGAGATCCCGAGCAACATGCTGCTGGCGCGCGTGGGCTTTCGGCTCACGCTGCTGCGCATCATGGGGCTGTGGGGCCTGGCCTCGGCCGCCACCATGTGGGTGAGCACGCCGGCGCAGTTCTATGTGCTGCGCTTCCTGGTGGGGGTGTTCGAGGCGGGCTTTGCGCCCGGCGTGCTGTTCTACCTCACGCTGTGGTTCCCGTCGCAGCGCCGGGCCAAAGTCACGGCGCTGTTCTTCATGGCCTATGGGGCGGCACCCATCGTGGCCGGGCCCGTCGCGGGAGCAACCATGACCTGGCTCGATGGCGTCTGGTCGCTGCACGGGTGGCAATGGCTCTTTCTGGTGGAGGGCCTGCCCTGCGTACTGCTGGCCGTGCTGGCCTACCAACTGCTCGACGACGGCCCGCAGGCCGCGGCCTGGCTGACGCCTGCGCAAAAGCGCCAGGTGCAAGACGACCTGGCACGCGACCAGGCAGCCAGCGGCGCAGATGCACGCAGCAGTTTTGGCAGTGCACTGCGCAACGGCCAGGTGTGGCTGCTGGGCTTCATCTCCTTCCTGGTGATCCTAGGTATCTACGCCATGTCGTTCTGGCAGCCGACCATGCTGCAGTCCATGGGCCTGTCGGTCATGCAGATCGGGCTGTACTCCGTCGTGCCTGCGGTCACCGGCATCGTGGCCACCTTGCTCATCGCCGGGCATTCCGACCGCCGGCAGGAGCGGCGCTGGCACTTCGCCATCACGGCCTGCATCGGCGCCGCCGGGCTTTCGCTCACCACCTTGTTCCTGCACAGCCCGGTAGCCGCCGTGGCCTGCCTGTCGCTGGCCTCCGTCGGCATCTCCAGCGCCTTTGCCATCCTCTGGGCCGTGCCCGGCAGCCTGCTCAGCCGCAATGCCGCGGCCATGGGCATTGCGCTCATCACCACCCTGGGCGGCACGGCCGGCGTGGTGGCCCCCGTGATGGTGGGTGCCATCAAGACGGCGACCGGTGGCTTCACGCTCAGCCTCTACCTGCTCAGCGGTGCCCTGGTGCTGGCCGCCGTGCTGATGGTGTTGGCCGTGGGGCGCGGCCGCAGCGCACCCGCCTGAACACCCGGGGTGGACATATTGCCCCACCCCCACCCCGGCGCATGGGGCCACGGCGATAATGCAGCGATGCACGCGCTGCGCACCTCGTCCCTGCTGGCCCGCCTGGTCCTGGCGTGGTTCGTGCTGACCGTGGGTGCGGCCATCGCGTCGCCCATCGTCCACCCCCAGGCCCTGCAACTGGTCTGCGCCACCGGCGCCACCGTGAAACTCATGGTGGTGGGCGAGGACGGCGCCGCCACGGATCTGGGACACCACAGCCTGGACTGCGCACTGTGCCTGGGCGCCAGCGCACCACCGCCCCCTGTGCAGCAGCCTGCACAACGCCATGAGCCCCTGGCCCATGCGCTCAGGCCCATCGTTGCCGCCAGCATCGCTGCCATCGTTGGCGCCCCCCTGCCCGCCCGCGGGCCCCCGACCTCCCTCGCCTGAGCCTGCGTGGTCGCGTGCCCGCCGCGGGCATGCGTGAACACGCCTTGCGCCACCGGCACTCCGTGCCGGTGTGCGCCGTGCCTGCCTGCCAGCCCCCTGGCGGCATGCAGGCCGCCCCCCTTTCATCCAGACAGGTTTCCCCCATGCGCATCGCACCCTCCTCCCACCGCCGCGGCCTGCTGGCCCTGGCTTTCGCGCCCTTGCTGGGCGTCTCGCTGGCCGGCTGCCAAAAGGCCCCCGTCGCCTACAAGGGCATGGACATCACGGGCGCCGAGTACGCACGCGGCTTCACCTTGCAAGACGCCCAAGGCCAGGTGCGCACGCTGGCCGACTTCCGCGGCAAGGCGGTGATGCTGTTCTTCGGCTTCACCCAATGCCCTGATGTCTGCCCCACGGCCCTGACCCGCGCGGCCGAGATCCGCCAGTTGCTGGGCACCGAGGGCCAACGCCTGCAGGTGCTGTTCATCACCATCGACCCCGAGCGCGACACGCCCGCCGTGCTGTCCACCTACACCCAGGCCTTCGACGCCAGCTTCATCGGCCTCTTCGGTGACGCCGCGCAGACCGAGGCCGCAGCCAAGGAGTTCAAGGTCTACTACAAGAAGGTGCCCACCGGATCCTCCTACACCATGGACCACTCGGCCTTCAGCTATGTCTTCGATCCCGAAGGCAAGCCGCGCCTCGTGCTGCGCCACGAGCAGAGCGCCAAGGACTGCGCCGACGACCTGCGCCAACTGCTGCAGCAGTTCGCCTGACCCGCCCCACCCATTTGTCCCAGGAGATTTCCATGCACCCCATTTCCCGCTCCATCGCATTCGCCGCCACATTCGCGGGGCTGGCATTCGCAGCCCAGGCCCAGGTCACCGTCAAGGACGCCTGGGTGCGTGCCACCGTGCCCCAGCAACAGGCCACCGGTGCCTTCATGCAGCTCAACGCCGCGCGCGACACGCGCCTGGTGGCGGCCAGCTCGCCCCTGACCCCGGCCGTGGAGGTGCATGAGATGGCCATGCAAGACAACGTGATGCGCATGCGCCAGGTGCCCGGCGTGGACCTGCCCGCGGGCAAGCCGGTGGAACTCAAGCCCGGCGGCTACCACGTGATGCTGATGAACCTCACGCAGCAGGTGAAGGCCGGCGACACCGTGCCCATCACCCTGGTCTTCGAGGGCAAGGACGGCAAGCGCGAGTCGGTGCAGGTGCAGGCCCCCGTGCGCCCGCTCAATGCTACAGCGGCACCGGCGGGCCATGGCGAGCACAAGCACTGAAAGCCACGCCCATGTTCCCCACCCTTCGCACCACCATGCATGCCGTGCAGGTGATGGCCGGCCTGCTGGCGGCATCGCAGGCCATGGGGCAGGATGCGTCCACCTCCCTGCCCTCCGTCACCGTCACCGCGTCTCCCATGCGCGAGGCGCAGCAGCGCGCCGCCAGCCTGGCCACGGGCCGCGCCGCGCCGCTGCTGGAGGTACCAGCGTCCGTCTCCACCGTGCCGGCCGAGCTGATGCGCGCCCAGGCTGCCACCACGCTGCAGGAGGCGCTGCGCAATGTGCCCGGCGCGCAGGCCGACTCGGGCTTCAACGGCAGCCACAGCCAGTTCTTCGTGCTGCGCGGCGCCATTGCCGACAGCGGCACGGGATCGAGCCGCGTGCTGCGCGATGGCGTGCGCCTGTCCAACTACGCCTTCGTGCCCGCCTTCACCGAGAGCGTGGACGTGCTGCGCGGGCCGGGCGCGGCCCTGGGCCTGCGCAGCGAGCCCGGCGGCAGCGTGAACATCGTGACCCGCCAGCCGGAGCTGGCCAACTTCGGCTCGGCCAGCCTGGGCGGCGGCGCGCACAACGCGCTCGACGCCACGGTGGACCTCAACCGCGTGCTCTCGGCCGAGCAGGAACTGGCCGCACGGCTCATCGTGACGCGCTCCACCGCGAGCGAATGGCGCCATGTGCCGGACCGGCTCGGCGGCGTGAAGCTCGGTATCGCCAAGAACGATGGCGAGCGCTACCACCTGGGCCTGGGCGTGGAGGCCACGGACCAGCGCTACCAGCCCGACTACGGTCTGCCCGGCGTGAACGGCCGCCCTGCGGCCGTGCCGATGGACCGCCAGCTCGGCGAACCCTGGGCCGACTCCACCACGCGCAACACCCTGGTCGATCTGCATGGCGACGTGGAAATCGCACCGGACACCCGCCTGGCGGTGGACCTCACCCACCTGCGTGGAAGCAGCACCTCCGTGCGCCAGTCCGTGGGCGCCGCCGTGGCGGGCGCGCCACTGGGTACTTTTGCGCGCCGACTGGCCTACGAGCCGGGCACCGAGCGCCGCATCAATGCCCTGGCCACCAGCCTGACCCGCGTGCAGGCCTGGGGCAGCACGCGCCACCACCTGTTCATCGACGTGGACCGCTACACCGAGACGCTGGACCAGCCCTCAGCCGGCGTCGCTGGCGCCAACAACCCCGACATCAATGTCTTCAGCCCCGTCTACGGGCAGACCACGCGGCCGGCGAGCTTGACCTTCGCCACCACCGCGCAGGACCTGGCCAGCACGGCCCTGTCCCTGCAGGACCGCATCGAATGGGGCGATTGGAGCATCGTGGCGGGCCTGCGCCACACGCGGCAGGACTTTCTCTACGGGCCGGCCGGCACCAGAGGCGTGCAGGAGAGCACCACCTCGCCCAAGCTGGCCGTGCTGCGCAAGCTGTCGGATGCGGATTCGGTCTACGCCAGCTACGGCACCGGCACTGCGCCCAACCAGGCCTCGTCGGCATCGGGCCAGTCGCTGCCCTCGCGCAAGAGCCGGCAGTTCGAGGCCGGCTGGAAGTCGCTGTGGAACGGCGGACGCCTGCAGTCCGATGTGGCGGTGTACCGGCTGGAGCAGACCCACCTGCTGTCGGGCGACCTCTCCACACCCAGCATGTTCGACAAGACCCTGGCCGGCAGCGGCCGCTCGCAAGGACTCGAAGCCAGCCTGGCCGGCGACCTCACGCGGGATGTGCGATTGCAGGTTGCCTACGCCTACACACAGGCCAGGTTCACGGACAACGCCGAGTACCCCGGCAAGGCCATTCCCAACGTGGCGCGCCACGCCCTGAGCCTGTGGGGCCAGTACCGCTGGAATGCCGAGCACGCCACGGGGGCGGGCCTGTACGCGCAGGGTGCCCGCTACGCCGACATTTACAACACCACGGTGCTGCCCGGCTATGCACGCCTGGACCTGTCACACAGCTGGCGCATGCCGCTCGAAGGCGGCAGGCAACTGGAGCTGCAACTGGCCCTGCGCAATGTGTTCGACAAGGCCTACTTCGTATCCAGCCACCTGCACCTGGCCAGCTACCTCACGCCAGGGCAGCAGCGCAACCTCTACGCATCGGCACGCTACAGCTTCTAAGGCAACGCAAAATCAAGTCTTCGCGATGGCGCGTGCCCTGATTTGGGATGGGCTGCCAGGCGCAAAGCGCAGCCATAGTCCGTGCTATGGCGAGCATTTGCAACGCCGCAGACCGCCCAAAGCGGGGCGCGCGGCGCGCGAGGGACTTGGTTTTGCGTTGACCTCAGCCCCTACACCGCCAGAACGATCTTGCCGAAGTGGGCGCCGGACTGCAGGTAGCGCAAGGCTTCTGCCGCCCCGGTCCACGGAAAGACCCGGTCGACCACCGGGCGGATCGGCCCCGCAGCATAGGCAGCCACCAGGTCTTCCAGCATGCGCCGCGAGCCCACCGGAATCCCGCGCACGGTGGCCTGGCGCCGAAAGATGTCCAGGGGGTTGACCAGGCCCTCGGTCCCGCCGAGGTAGCCGATCACGTTGATCTGCCCACCCGGCCGGATGGCCTGCAGCGACTGCGCAAAGCTGCCCGGGCCGCCGACCTCCAGCACATGGTCGACACCGCGCCCGCCGGTGAGGCGCCGCACCTCTTCGCCCCAGGCGGGGTTGCGCCGGTAGTTGACGGTGGCGCAGGCCCCGAGCCCGCGGGCGCGCTCGAGCTTCCCGTCGCTGCTGGACGAGGCGATCACGCGCGCACCGGACATGCGCGCGATCTGCAGCGCAAACAGCGATACACCGCCGGTGCCCTGCACCAGCACGGTGTCTCCGGGCCGGATGCCCCCAGCGGAGACCAGCGCATGCCAGGCCGTGGTGCCTGCGCAGGGCAGGCTGGCGGCCTGCGCGTCGGTCAGCGCTTCGGGCACGACCACGATGCGGTCCTCGGACGCAACGAGCTCTTCAGCCAGCACGCCGTCCTGGGGCCCTCCCAGCTGCGTGCCCGCATCAGCGGGGTGGAAGGCGCCGTCCGTCCAGCGCTCCCAGAAGGACAGGATCACCCGGTCGCCGGGCCGGGCGCGGGTTACCCCTTCGCCCACGGCCAGTACCTCGCCCACCCCGTCGGAGAGCGGCACCAGCGGGTGCGCGAACGGCGTGTGGTAGTGGCCCAGCAGGATCTCCAGGTCGCGGTAGTTGAGGGCCATGGCCCGCATGCGCACGAGCACCTCGCGCGGGCCCGGTCGGGGCGATGGCCGCTGCACGGGTTTCAAACCGCCGAAGCCATGCCCATGGATTTCAAATGCTTTCATTGCTAGCTCTTGGAGTGGATACAGCAGCGCACTGTGCCGAGACCCTAAGAAGCCTGCAAATTCATTATTTTCAGAATTTTCATGCAAAAATTGAATGATGATCACCGAGCTCAAAGCCTTTGTCCTGCTGGCCGAAACAGGGTCTGTGCAGGCCGTGGCAGAACGCCTGCCGCTCACGCAGCCCGCGGTCACGCGCCAGTTGCAACGGCTGGAGAGCCTGCTCGACGTGAGCCTGCTGGACCGGCGCGCCAAGCCCGCGCGGCTGACATCGGCCGGCCAGGCCGTGCTGCGCGAGGCCCGCAAGGTGCTGGCCGCGGTGGATGAACTCAAGCGGGCCGCCTCCACCAATGCCCAGCCCCAGGGCACGCTGCGCCTGGGCGTGGTGCACGCACTGGCCGATGCGCAGTTGGCCGATGGCCTGGAGGCGCTCGGGGCCCGCTACCCGGGGCTGGGCCTGCAGCTGGCCAGCGGTTGGACCAATGAGCTGCTGCCGCGCATCGACCAGGGCGAGCTTGATGCGGCGGTGGTCTTCATGGCGGGCACTGCCGGCGGGGTGCCTCACGCGCCCGGCCGGCTCTTGGCGACCGAAGAAATCGTCTTCCTGGCCGCACGCAAGACGGCATTGGGCCGGCACCCCACGCTGCTGGAACTCAACCAGATCGGGTGGGTACTGACACCCGACGGCCTGTGCGGCTCACGCTCGGCCCTCAGGGCCGCAGTGGAGAGCGCCGGGGCGCCCTTGCACATCGCCGCCGAGGTGCATGACGTCGGCCTGCAGTTGTCTCTGGCAGAGCGCGGTCTGGGCGTTGCTCTGTTGCCCCGGCAGCGGGCCATGGCCCTGCGGCGCCCGCAGCTGCGCCGCATTGCACCGCCCGGGCTGCGCCTGGCGATGCAGGTCTCGCTGGTCCAGGCCCCCCACCTGGGCGCCTTGCAGCAGGCCGTGGACTGGCTCGCTCAGCGCCTGGCGGGCCAGGACCGGCAGCCGTGATCCGCGGGGCGGCTGTCAAACCGCCCTGTTGCCGGCACCTGCAGCTCGGGCGCTGGCCAGGGCCCGCTGCTGGAGGGCGTCCACCTCGGCCGCTGGCGCGAGCGTTGGCGATGCACTGATTTCGCCCGCCACCTCCATGCCCAGAAAGCGCAGCCAGCGCCGCATGAAGGGCTTCTGGAAGTCTGCCCCGTCCTCGTGCGGTGCCACCGGGTAGTCGCCCGCGCTGGAGTAGACCAGCGTGGCCCGCTTGCCCGGCAGCAGGCTTTCGTAGCCTTGCTCGCGCGACCAGCGCCAGTTCTGGCCCGGCAGGGTCACGACGTCGATGAAATGCTTGAGCCGGTACGGCACACCAAAATTCCACATGGGCAGGCTGAACAGGTACTCGTCCGCCGCGTTGAAGCGCTGGGACACGGCCACGGCCTCGGCCCACAGCCGCTGCTGGTCCGACGTGGCCTGCTGCGCGCGCAGCACCGCGAACTTGGCGGCAATCATCTCCGCGTCGAACGCGGGCAGCGGCAGGTCCCAGACGTTGAGCACGTCGACCGTGGCGCCGGGGTGCGCTTCGCGCCAGGCACCGAGCCATGCGCCAGCCACCGTGCTGGAGGTGGAGGTGGGCGTGCTCGGCGACGCCTGAACATACAGGAGGTGGGTCATGCGGTGCTTCTTTCTGCTGCCGGGCTCATGCCTGGGTGTCGATGAGCCGCAGGCCCACCATGCCGGCCACCACCAGGCCGATGAAGAACAGGCGCGCGGGTGCGGCGCTCTCGCCCAGCGCCACGATGCCGACCAGGGCCACGCCGACCGAGCCGATGCCGGTCCAGACCGCGTAGGCCGTGCCCATGGGCAAGGTCTTGAGGGCATGCGCCAACAGGTAGATGCTGGCGCCGCCAGCGACCAGGCCCATCAGGCCCGGCCAGATCCGGGCCCAGCCATCGGAGGCCTTGAGCAGCAGCGCCATGGCGATTTCCACCGCACTGGCCGAGAGTAAAAGAATCCATGCCATCGCTTGTTTTCTCCAGTTCAAAAAGGGATGGCACGAGCTTAGGGATATGATTTCCGGCGCAAAAGTAGGCACCTGTTGGTAACCATGACAATGCTGCAAGGCGCCGCAGAAGGCGGTGCAAACGTGCTAAGCCAGGCCTGCCCGTCGCGCGCGGCGCTGGAGCTCGTGGCGGGCAAATGGCCCCTCCTGGTCATCCCGGCGCTGGCGCCGGGCCCGCTGCGCAACAACGAGTTGCTGCGGCGCGTGGAAGGCATCTCGCAGAAGGTGCTGTCGCAGACCTTGCGGGAGCTGGCGCGCAATGGCCTGGTGCTGCGCGAAGACCATGGGACGGTGCCGCCCCATGTGGAGTACCGCCTCAGTGCCCTGGGCCAGTCGCTCAGCGAAACCCTGATCGCGCTGGACCGCTGGGCCGAACGCCACCACGATGCCCTGCGCCAGGCCCGCGAGGACTTCGACGCCGCTTTTTTGCCCTGAGACGGGTTCCCGACGGGAGTGGCCAGGCCTCAACGCCATGGTATCCAATGGTATTGGGTGGAACTGAAGGCCTGGATTCGGTGAGCACGGCAAGGCCTGCCGCCATGACCCGCAATCCGCTCCATCCGCCATTCCATGCTCCGCTCGCCAGCGAGCCAGCGAGCCAGCGAGCCAGCGAGCCCGCGGGGCCCGGGAAGAGCTTGGCTGCGTGGGTCACGGCGGTCCTGTCGCTGGCACTGTGTGCAGCCGTGGCCGGGCGCAACCGCATCGTGCTGCGGCAAACCCCGGCCCTGCCTTGACGTCGCCGCGTCCGGACAGGGGCAAGGCCTGGGTGCACGCCCCTGGCCTCTGCCTGCACCGGCTACCGTTCAGTGGAGCGTGTGCACGACCTGGTAGCGCCCCGCGCGCACCATCTCCGCCGCCGCACTGGCATCGTCCCCCACACCATAGCCCACCGCCAGTTGCACCCCCTCCAGGCCGCTGAAGTTCAGGCCCGAGGCGATGCGCACCGGCACCGTGCGCGGCAGCGCTCCCGACAGGTAGGCCGGGAAGGCCCCGCCCGTGTAGGGCACCCAGCCATTGGGGCCTAGGAAGAGCACGGTCGAACCCGCGAATGCGGCCACGTACACCCGGCCCGTCTTGCCGCGGTGCAGCGTGGACACCGTGGCACCCACGTCCAGCGTCACATTGCTCAGGGGGCCTGTCTGCCCGCCGGCAAAGGTGCCAGGTGCTTCGCCGACGCGGCCTGCGCTGAAAGCCGCCCCATTGGCCCCCATGACACGCACGGGCGTGGTGGCCTTGGCGTCCCCGCCGGGTGCCAGGTTGGTGGTCTTGCCCCACACCCAGACACTGCCATCTGCACCGATCACCCCCGAAATGGACGAGCCCGCCGCCGCCGCGACCACGGGCGGCAGGCCTGCAATGTGCGCGATCTTGGGAATCTCGGTCGTTGGATTGACCAGGGTGCCGTCGCCCAGCTGCCCGGCGCTGTTGACACCGCAGGCATGCAGGGCGCCATCGGCATCGACGAACAGGGTGTGGCCTTCGCCGGGCTCGATCTGCTGGATGCGCGTGAGGCCTTGGATGGGCGAAAGGTCGATCAAGGGGTAGCCCGATGCGGCCGCAACGCCTTTCTGGCCGCAGAAGGTGGCGTTGGTCGAGGCCTGGCCCCAGACGGCCACCGTGCCGTCGCCCTTGAGGGCGTAGTACTGGCCGGCAATGTTGATGGTGGTTGAAGCCACGGCCTGCACGCCGGACAGGGGTGCGATCACGACGGGGGCCGTGGCGCTGCCAGCCACGGGGGCCAGGGCCTGGTTGCCGTTGGAGCCCCAGGCGACCACCTTGCCGTCCTGGCGCAACGAAAGCACTGCCGCGTCCGATGCGCTCACGGCCACGGCGCCCTCCGCGCCCGCCACCAGGCGCGGCACGGGGTTGCCGCCCGGGCTGGTCTGCCCCGTGCCCAGTTGGGCGGCGCTGTTGCTGCCCCAGGCATAGACCTGGCCCGCCGCGTCGGTGGCGAAGGCCGCAGCGGTATTCGTGCCGGCATTGATGCTCACGATGTTGCTCAGGCCGTTGATCTGCACGGGCACGCTGGTGCCATTGCCCCCGGTGCGCCCGCCCGAGTTGTCGCCCCAGGCCCAGACACTGCCGTCGGCCTTGAGCGCCAGCGAGAACGAACCGCGCGCCACCACCTGCACCACGTCCTGCAGCGTGGGGATCTGCGTGGGCGCCGTGCGCGTGGCGGTGCTGCCCAGGCCCAGCTGGCCACTGCCGCCATACCCCCAGGACCAGACCGTGCCGTCGGCGCGCAGCACCAGCGCGTGGTCATAGCCCACGGAGATCGCCGGCTGCACCGCATGGGCAGGAGTCAGCAGGGCAGAGCACAGCGCGGCAGCGCCCAGGGCTGCGCCCGTACGGACGCGCTTGTTCTTCATCAGATGTTTCATCGGTTCCCTCAACAAGAATAAAAAGGAATGGTTGGCTGGGCGTTCTGCGGCCTGGCGCCCCGAAGCCGGGGGGCGACGGGTCCGGACAGGCGCCGGCGCGGCGCGCGACAAGTGGGTGCCGGAGACCCGGCCAGCGCAAGTTACCGACGAAAGACGGCTTTCACCCCACCCCGGCGGGGGGAGAACAGAGGCGGCCATGCAGGGTGCGCGCGGCCCCAGGGCCCGGGCTTTCGGCATGCAGGCCTTGCGGCAGGGCGGCTTTCCAGGCGCTCAGGTGCTTGCCGACACCCCCTGTCCGCAGTGCCGCGGCGAACATCTGGACGCGTGTTTGACACCTTTCCAATCACCCCATGTCTTGAAACGGCAACAAATGCCCGTATCATTAGCACTCACTGCAATGGAGTGCTAACACCCTTGCTGGATGAAGTTTGGTAGCGAATGGCACTCGCCAGGCGCTTCGTACTGTCGGTAATTTTTGAACCAGGAGCAATGCAATGAACCTTCGCCCCCTGCACGATCGCGTGATCGTCAAGCGTATTGAAAGCGAAACCACGACCGCCTCCGGCATCGTGATCCCCGACAACGCCGCTGAAAAGCCCGATCAAGGTGAAGTGCTGGCCGTTGGCCCCGGCAAGAAGAACGACAAGGGCGAGCTGATCGCCCTGAACGTGAAGGTCGGCGACCGCGTTCTGTTCGGCAAGTACTCGGGCCAGACCGTCAAGATCAAGGGCGACGAGCTGCTGGTCATGAAGGAAGACGACCTTTTTGCTGTCGTCGAGAAGTAATTCTTCTCCCTACTGAGCAGACTTTTTACTGAATTCGGAGAAATCAAATGGCAGCAAAAGACGTAGTTTTCGGCGGCGAAGCCCGCGCACGCATGGTTGAAGGCGTGAACATCCTGGCCAACGCGGTCAAGGTGACCCTGGGCCCCAAGGGCCGCAACGTGGTGCTCGAGCGCTCCTTCGGCGCCCCCACCGTGACCAAGGACGGCGTGTCCGTGGCCAAGGAAATCGAACTCAAGGACAAGCTGCAGAACATGGGCGCCCAGCTCGTGAAGGAAGTGGCCTCCAAGACCAGCGACAACGCTGGTGACGGCACCACCACCGCGACCGTGCTGGCCCAGGCCATCGTGCGCGAAGGCTTCAAGTACGTGGCCGCCGGCATCAACCCCATGGACCTCAAGCGCGGTATCGACAAGGCTGTCGCCGCCCTGGTCGTGGAACTGAAGAAGGCTTCCAAGCCCACCACCACCTCCAAGGAAATCGCCCAAGTGGGTTCGATCTCCGCCAACTCCGACGAAACCATCGGCAAGCTGATCGCTGACGCCATGGACAAGGTCGGCAAGGAAGGCGTGATCACCGTGGAAGACGGCAAGTCGCTCGAGTCCGAACTGGACGTCGTGGAAGGCATGCAGTTCGACCGCGGCTACCTGTCGCCCTACTTCATCAACAACCCCGAAAAGCAATCCGCGATTCTGGACAACCCCTTCGTGCTGCTGTTCGACAAGAAGATCAGCAACATCCGTGACCTGCTGCCCACGCTGGAGCAAGTCGCCAAGGCCGGCCGTCCCCTGCTGATCATTGCCGAAGAAGTCGAAGGCGAAGCCCTGGCGACGCTGGTGGTCAACACCATCCGCGGCATCCTGAAGGTTGTGGCTGTGAAGGCCCCTGGCTTCGGCGACCGCCGCAAGGCCATGCTGGAAGACATCGCCATCCTGACGGGCGGCAAGGTCATCGCCGAAGAAGTGGGCCTGACCCTCGAGAAGGTGACCCTGGCCGACCTGGGCCAGGCCAAGCGCATCGAAGTGGGCAAGGAAAACACCATCATCATCGACGGCTCCGGCGCTGCCGCTGACATCGAAGCCCGCGTCAAGCAAGTGCGCGTGCAGATCGAGGAAGCCACGTCCGACTACGACCGCGAAAAGCTGCAAGAGCGCGTGGCCAAGCTGGCCGGCGGTGTGGCCGTGATCAAGGTCGGCGCTGCCACCGAAGTCGAAATGAAGGAAAAGAAGGCCCGCGTGGAAGACGCACTGCACGCTACCCGCGCTGCCGTGGAAGAAGGCGTGGTGGCCGGTGGTGGCGTGGCCCTGCTGCGTGCCAAGCAAGCCGTGGGTGACTCGGTCAAGGGCGACAACGCCGACCAGGAAGCCGGTATCAAGCTGGTGCTGAAGGCCATCGAAGCGCCTCTGCGCGAAATCGTGAACAACGCCGGCGGCGAAGCCTCGGTGGTGGTGAACGCCGTGTTGGCCGGCAAGGGCAACTTCGGCTTCAACGCTTCGAACGACACCTACGGCGACATGCTCGAGCTGGGCATTCTGGACCCCACGAAGGTCACCCGCACGGCCCTGCAGAACGCTGCCTCCGTGGCATCGCTGCTGCTGACGACCGAAGCCATGGTTGCCGAAGCCCCGAAGGACGACGCTCCTGCCGGCGGCGGCATGCCCGACATGGGCGGCATGGGTGGCATGGGCGGCATGGGCATGTAATTGCCGAGCGCGCAGGAGCAGGCCGCACGGCGGCTCCTGTGAGCCCATAAAAAAGCCCCGCAGGCTGCAAGGCCTGCGGGGCTTCTTCGTTGGTGCATCAGAATCTGTAGGTCGCGCTCAGCACCACGTTGCGGCGCGTGGCCCACCAGCAGTCGCCGCGCGCGAGGCAGGTGCTCACATACTGCTTGTCGGCAAGGTTGCTGATGTTGAGCGCATAGCGCCACTGCGGTGTGTCGTAGGCGAGCAGCGCGTCCACCACGCCCGCCGAAGGAACGGTCGGGCCCGAGCCATCGCGGAACGAGGACAGCCAGCGGTAACCGGCACCGGCCGAGAACCCGCGCACGCCGCCGACGGCAAAGCGGTAGACACCCCAGACGGCCGCCTGGTGCCGCGGCAGCCCCTCCAGGGTGGGATCGACATCCGTGTAGTTGTAGTGGGCGATGAGGTCGAAGACCGTGGCGACGCGCCCCTTGTACTCCAGCTCCAGCCCCTTGTTGCGCGTCTGGCCGGCCTGCAGCGTGTTGCCGGCGTTGACCGGGTCGGCGATCTTCTGGTTCTTTTCCTTGAGGTCGTACACCGCCGCCGTGAACTGGGTGCCGCTGCCCTCGGGCACGTACTTCACGCCCAGCTCGATCTGCTCGCCTTCGAGCGGCTTGAAGCGCTGGCCCTGCTTGTTGATGCCGCTCACGGGGCTGAACGACTCGGCGTAGCTGATGTAGGGTGTCCAGCCGCCCGGCAGCTGGTACATCACGCCCAGGCGCTTGGTGGTGTCGCTGGTGCGGTCGTCGGCCGATCCGGCCAGGCTGTTCACCGCGCGGTCATGGCGCAGGCCGGCCACGAAGATCCAGTTGCCCCACTTCATCTGGTCCTGCAGGTAGATGCCGCTCTGGCGCTGCACATTGCGCGGGCTGGCATCCAGGGGGGCCGTCACCAGGTTGCCGTACACCGGCGCATAGGCGTCGATGGTGCTGAAGGCACTGGCGGTCGCCTTGTCCTCGGTCTGGCGGTTCCAGTCCACACCCAGCAGCAGCTGGTGGCGCAGCGCACCCGTGCTCAGGTTGCCCTGCAGGTGCGTATCCACCGCCGCCATGCGCGTGCGGGTGAGGGACTCATCGTAGAAGCGGCCCAGTACGCGCTGATTCACAGGGTCGGACCCGAAGCCGCCGAGGACCGTGTAGAAGTCGCCCCAGTGGTACACGCCGCGGTTTTCATTGCGCGCCAGGCGCAGGTTCTGGCGCACGGTCCAGTTGTCGTTGAAGCGGTGCTCGAACAGCCAGCCCACCGACTCGCGGTCGCTATCGTAGTGGTCGCCGGGCTCGCCGATGAAGCGCGACAGCGGCAGTTGGCCATTGGGGTTGGGCAACAAGGTGCCCGACCAGGGGAAGAACTGCGAGGTGCTGCCGCTGCGGTCCTGCTGCCAGTGGGCCTGCAGCACCAGCGAGGTGGCGGCGTTGGGCCGCCAGGCCAGCGAGGGCGCGATCAGGCGGCGGTCGTCGGGTACATGGTCCACCTGGGTGTCGGCCGCGCGGGCCAGGGCCACCAGGCGGTAGGACCATTCGCCGTCCTTGGTCAGCGGGCCGGTCAGATCGGCCTGCAGCTGGCGCCGGTTCCAGCTGCCCAGTTGCACGCCGACTTCGCGCTGTGCCTCCTGCAGGGGGCGCTTGCTGCCCATGTTGATCACGCCGGCCACCGTGCCGGCGCCGAACAGCATGCCCGAGGGGCCGCGCAGCACCTCGATGCGCTCCAGCGTGTAGGCGTCGGAGCGTGTGACGCTGGTGTACCAGTTGTAGTTCTGGCGCAGGCCGTCGAGGTAGACGTCCGGGTAGCTGCCGCGCACGCGCATGCCGTCGGAGCGGCTGTCCAGGCCGTAAGCATCGCTGCGCACACCGGCCGCGTAGAGCAGCGCGTCCTGCAGGTTGGAGGCGCCCTGGTCCACCAATTGGTCGCGCGTGATCACAGTGACGGATTGCGGGGTCTCGGACAGCGGCGTGTCCGTCTTGGTGGCCGTGGCGGCGTTGCGTGCGCGGTAGCCAACCACCGGGGCCGTGGCCGACTCCTTCTCTGCATTCGCGTCCACGCGCACCTCGCCCAGCGTGGCACCTGTCCCCTGCGCCCACGCCCCCGCCGCCGTGAGCCCGAACGCCAGCGCGATGCCCGCGCAGACGGCGGTCTGCCTGTAGTGAATTGCCATGATTCTCAAGAATAGTATTGATAACGATTCTCATTTTATTAATTCACCCCAGCAGTGCCACGAACTTGTCGCGCGCAGGCAACGAGCCAATGGATACCAGATGCATCCGATCTTGTGGGGCCCCATGAAAAAAGCCCGCGGCTGCAGTGCGCGGGCTTTGGGAGGGGCACTCATTGCCCCAAGGGAAATGCGTCGCCGGCTCAGCTGGCCTGCCGCAGCGCCTGTGTGGCCTGCGCCAGCTGCGTGATGCGTGCCCAGTCCCCCGAGCGCACGGCATCTCCCGGCGTGAGCCAGGACCCACCCACGCAGCGCACGTTGGGCAGTGCCAGGTAATTGGGCGCGGTGGCGTTGGTGATGCCGCCCGTGGGGCAGAAGCTGACCTGGCCAAACGGGCTGGCCCAGGACTTGAGCAGCGGGATGCCGCCCACGGCCTCGGCCGGGAAGAGCTTGAGGAACTGGAAGCCATCGGCCAGGGCTTGCATGATCTCGCTGGAGGTGGCCACGCCGGGCAGCAGCGGCAGGTTCAGCCCCTTGCAGGCCGAGCCGACTTCGGAGGTGTAGCCCGGGCTCACGGCGAAGCGGGCGCCGGCCTCGCTCGCACGGCGTGCATCCTCGGCATTGAGCACCGTGCCCACGCCGACCACGGCCTCGGGCAGCTGGCGTGCAATCGCCTCGATGGCGGGCAGGCCCGCGGGCGTGCGCAGCGTGACTTCGAGCACTTTGACCCCGCCGGCCAGCAGGGCCTCGGCCAGGGGGATCGCGTCTTCGACGCGGTCGATCACGATGACCGGGATCACCGGGCCGTAGCTGGCGATGTCCGCCGGGTTCAGGGAAGGGGTGGTGGCATTCACAGCCATGTACAGGCTCCTTGTTCGGCGCCGCCCGCATGGCGGCGAAAGTTGGCAAACAGTTCACGCCCGAAGCCGGTGGCTGCGGGCGCCTTGCATTCATCGGGGACACGTGCGGACCATTCGGCTTCGTCGACCAGCACGTCGAGCGTACCGGCCACCGCGTCCACGCGCACCAGGTCGCCGTTGCGCACCTTGGCCAGCGGGCCGCCGCCCAGGGCCTCGGGTGTCACGTGGATGGCAGCCGGCACCTTGCCCGAGGCGCCGCTCATGCGGCCATCGGTCACCAACGCCACCTTGAAGCCCTGGTTCTGCAGCACGGCCAAGGGCGGCGTGAGCTTGTGCAGCTCGGGCATGCCATTGGCGCGCGGGCCCTGGAAGCGCACCACGGCCACCATGTCCTGCTGCACCTCGCCCGCACTGAAGGCGGCGAGCAGTTCTTCCTGCGAGTCGAACACGCGTGCAGGGGCCTCGATGATGTGGCGGTCTTCGGGCACGGCCGAGACCTTGATCACGGCGCGGCCCAGGCGCCCCTGCAGCAGGCGCAGGCCACCCGTGGGCGAGAAGGGCTGGGCCACGGGCCGCAGCACGGCCTCGTCGCCCGAGGTAGCGGGAGCGGCCTGGCCACCGGCGGCAATGCCGCCCTCGTTCACGCTCAGCACGTCGGGGTGCATGAGGCCGTTGGCCATCAGTTCACGCAGGATCCAGGGCGGGCCGCCCGCGGCCTGGAACTGGTTCACGTCGGCATCGCCGTTGGGGTAGACGCGGGCCAGCAACGGCACCACGGAGGACAGGTCGTCAAAATCGGTCCAGTCGATCAGGATGCCGGCGCTGCGTGCGATGGCCACCCAGTGGATCAAGTGGTTGGTGGAGCCACCCGTGGCCAGCAGCGCGGCCATGGCGTTGACGATGCAGCGCTCGTCCACCACATGGCCGATGGGGGTGAAGCGATTGCCGCGCTTGCCGATGGACAGCACCGTGCGCATGGCCTGGCGCGTGAACTCCTCGCGCTCGCCGCTGCCGGGCGAGGCAAAGGCCGCATTGGGCACATGCAGGCCCATGGCTTCGAGCAGCATCTGGTTGCTGTTGGCCGTGCCGTAGAAGGTGCAGGTGCCGGGGCTGTGGTACGCGGCCGACTCGGCCTTGAGCAGTTCGTCTCGGCCGACCAGGCCTTGCGCGTACTGCTCGCGCACCTTGGCCTTGTCCTTGTTGGGCAGGCCCGAGCCCATGGGGCCGGCGGGCACGAACACGCAAGGCAGGTGGCCATAGTGCAGGGCACCGATCAACAGACCGGGCACGATCTTGTCGCACACGCCGAGCAGCAGCACACCGTCGAACACGTCATGGGACAGCGCAACCGCAGTGGCCATGGCAATATTGTCCCGGGAGAACAGCGACAGCTCCATGCCGGGCGTGCCCTGCGTCACGCCGTCGCACATGGCGGGCACGCCGCCGGCCACCTGGGCCATGGCGCCATGGCGCGCGGCCTCGTCGCGCAGCAGTGCGGGGTAGGCCTGGTAAGGCTGGTGGGCCGAGAGCATGTCGTTGTAGGCCGTGACGATGCCGATGTTGGGCGCCTTCTCGACGGTGACCTTGAACTTCTCGGAGCCTGGCAGCGCGGCATAGGCATGGGCCAGGTTGGCGCAGCCCATGCGGTCCTGCGGGGACTTGCGCTGGACCATGGCGTCGACCGTGGCCAGGTAGGCGGCGCGGGTCTCCTTGCTGCGCTCGATGATGCGGGCCGTCACGCGCGCTACGACTGAATGCATGGGGAATGCTCCATCGGGGATTTGGTATGGGTATGGGAATCGGTGGCAGGGCTCCTGCGGGAGCCTCTAGAATGTAACTCGATAACCACCCCGGATCAAGCCAATGTCCCTGCAGACCCTGCCCCTGCCGCCCTCGGAACTCGGCGAATCGCCGTTCTGGCATCCCCACGAAACATCCCTTTACTGGTGTGACATTCAAGGGAAGCGGGTGCACGCCTGGGAGCCGGCCAGCGGGCGCCTGCGGAGCTGGGACATGCCGTCCGAACCCGGCTGCTGCGCGCCAGCGGCCGGCCACAAAATAGTAATCGGGTTACGAGACGGCTTCTACCTGCTCGACACCCAGAGCGGCACCCTCGCCTGCCTGGCGCTGTTGCCCGCCGATGCGCACGACACCCGCGTGCTGCGCCTGAACGATGGCCGCTGCGATTCGGCGGGCCGGTTCTGGGCCGGCTCGGTGATCAGCCCGCGCACGGCCCCCGACGCGGCGCTGTGGCGGCTGGAGGCGGCACCGGGCGGCTTTCGCGTGCAGAAGATGGCGGGCGACAACTTCACCGCCAACGGCCTGGCCTTCAGCCCCGACGACCGGTGGCTCTACTGGTCGAACACGCCCGAGCACCGCATCGACCGTTTCGGCTTCGACGCAGCCACGGGCCGCATCGAGGGCCGCACCCCCTGGGCCCACTTCCCCCCCAAGGTGGCGGGCGAGTCCTATGGGGGCCGGCCCGATGGCGCCGCCGTGGACGTGCAGGGCAACTACTGGGTGGCCATGTACGAGGGGGCCTGCATTCTGCAGCTCTCGCCCACCGGCCAGGTGCTGCAGCGCATTGCCGTGCCTGTGCAGTGCCCCACCATGGTGTGCTTTGGCGGCGAAGACTTGCGCACGCTCTACATCACCTCGGCGCGCGCGGGCCGGCCTCAGGAGGAACTGGATGCCGCCGTGCCCGCGGGTTCGCTGTTCAGCCTGCCCGTGGAGGTGCCGGGCCTGCCGGTGAACTTCTTCCAGGCCAGCGCGGCGATGTGATTTTCAGGCGGCGCGCTGCGCCCCGAGCGCCAGCAGCACGTCGTAGCAGGCGCCCATGTTGTGGTAGTCCACCTTGCCGGCGTTGCTCTTTTCGCGCGTGTGGTTGCGGTTGTGCCCGTCGAGGATGCGGAACCAGGCGCCGTGCTCGTGGTCCACGAAGTGCTGCCAGCAGTAGGCCCAGATCCGGTCGTACCAGTCCCAGTAACGCTGCTCGCCCGTACGCACGGCCAGCACGGCGGCGGCCGCCATGCTCTCGGCCTGCACCCAGTGGTAGCGGCCATCGTCGCAGATGCTGCCGTCGGGTGCCATGCCATAGACGATGCCGCCGTGCACGGCATCCCAGCCCTTGTCCAGTGCAGCGTCGAACAAAAAGCGCGCGCAGGGCAGGTGCCAGTCGGCAGGGGCCAGCGCATCGAGCTGCAGCAGCAGCTTGGCCCATTCGGTCTGGTGGCCGACCTGGTAGCCCCAGGGGCGAAAGATGTTGGTCCGGTCGTGGCGGTTGTAGTCCCAATCGACCGACCAGTCGGCGCGGAAATGCTCCCACACCCAGCCGCCCGACAATGCCGCCTGGCGCTGGCAGATGCCTTGCGCGAGTTGCTCGGCGCGCTCGATGTAGCGGCGCTCGCCCGTGGCGCGAAAGGCCGAGATCATGGCCTCGCAGGCATGCATGTTGGCGTTCTGGCCACGGTAGTCCGACAGCGCCCAGTCGCGCGTGGCCTCGTCGGCATAGAGGCCCTGGGCCGGTTGCCAGAAACGCTGCTCGGCGGTCTCGAAGGCCTCGGCCAGCCACTGGCGTGCCTCGGGCATGCCGGCCTCGTGCGCGCGGGCATAGGCCAGCATCACGAAGGCCATGCCATAGCAATGGCGCGTGGCATCAAGCACGGTGGCATGGCCGCCGTGCCAGTCGATCAGCCAGGCATAGCCGCCGGTGGCCGCATCGAGGAAGGCCGTGCGCAGGAACTTCAGCGCATGCTCCATGCCGTCGTAGTAACGCTGCTCCCCCGTGGTCTGGAGCAAAATGGCATGCGTGACGACGAAGCGCGTGGCGCTCACCAGGTGGCGCGTGCGCTCGTCATACACCGTGCCATCGTCGAGAAAAAAGTGGTACATGCCGCCCCCCGGATCGGTGGCCACGGGCTCGTAGAACGCCATGGTCTGGCGGATGTGCGCGTGCAGGAACTTGGGCGAACGGAAATCGGGCGGCTGCGGTGCAGTCATGGGTGTGTCTCCTCGTTGGGCCGCGGTGGGCGGCCTGGACGCCTGAAGGCGCCTCGTTGTGAAATGCGATGAATGCTGCGCGGCAACTCAGCCGCCGCGCATGCGCGCCAGCAAGCCCGCCGTGGAGCCGTCGAGCCCCGCCGCATCGCCCGATGCCAGGCGCGATTCCAGGTCGCGCGCCAGCACCTTGCCCAGCTCCACACCCCATTGGTCGAAGCTGTTGATGCCCCACAGGCAGCCGCTCACGAAGACGCGGTGCTCCTGCAGCGCGATCAACGCGCCCAGCGAGGCGGGCGTGAGCGCTTCGAGCAGCAGAAAGGTGCTGGGCCGGTTGCCCGGGAAGTGGCGGTGGCCGTCCTCAGGGCTGGCCTTGCCCACCATGAGCGCCTGGGCCTGGGCCAGGGCATTGGCGAGCAGCTTGTCCTGGTGGCCGGGCAGCGGGTGCGCGGCCTGGCGCACGGCGATGATCTCCAGCGGCAGCACGTCCGTGCCCTGGTGCAGCATCTGGAAGAAGGCGTGCTGGCCGTTGGTGCCGGGCTCGCCCCAGAGCACGGGCGAGGTGGCGTATGGCAGTGCCTGGCCGTCGGCGCCCACGCGCTTGCCATTGCTCTCCATCTCGAGTTGCTGCAGGTAGGCCGGCAGCCGCCCCAGCGAGGCATGGTAGGGCGCGATGCAGCGGCTGGTGAAGCCGTGGAAATTGCGGTACCAGACATCGAGCAGACCCAGGCGCACCGGCAGGTTGGCCGCCAGCGGCGCCGTGCGAAAGTGCTCGTCCATGGCGTGCGCGCCGGCCAGCAGCTCGCGAAAGCCTGCCGCGCCGATGGCGATGGCGATCGGCAGGCCGATCGCCGACCACAACGAATAGCGCCCGCCCACCCAGTCCCAGAAGCCAAAGGTGGTGGTGATGCCCAGGGCACCCGCCGCCTCGACATTGGTGGTGAGCGCCGCGAAGTGGCGCGCCACGTCGCGGCCGCCCTCGGCACCGAACCAGACCAGCGCCGAGCGCGCATTGGCCATGGTCTCGGCCGTGGTGAAGGTCTTGGAAGCGATCAGGAACAGCGTGTTCTCGGGCCTCACGCTCCGCAGCACGCCATGCAGTTCGTGCCCGTCGACGTTGGAGACGAAGTGCAGGCGCTTGCCCGCGGCGCGGAAGGCGTCGAGCGCACGCACGGCCATGTGCGGCCCCAGGTCCGAACCGCCGATACCGATGTTCACCACATCGGTGATCGCGGCGTCGCCGCGCACCTGCTCCGCGTATTGCAGCATGGCATCGAGCGTGCGGTGCACCTCGGCCAGGTTCCTCGCGATGCCGGGCGTGTCCCCTGGCAGCGCCATGCCCTGGGGACGGCGCAGCAAAGTGTGCAGCACCGCACGCCCTTCGGTGTGGTTGACGGGCTCGCCTGCGAACATGGCATCGCGCTGGGCCGCAAGGCCGCACTCCTGGGCCAGCCCGAGCAGCAGCCCTTCGGTCGGCCGGTCCCACAGGTTCTTGGAAAGGTCGGCAAACACATGCGGGGCCTGCTGGCTGAAGTGCCCGAAACGCCCGCTGTCCTGCGCAAACGCCTGGCGCAGATCGAGGCTGTGCAACCCGGCATCGAACAATTCCTGCAAAACGGGCCACAGCGGGGTCTGATCACAGCGGAGGAACATGGAAAAGCTACCTGGAGAGGAAAGAGGGACAACGGCGAGATAGTAACTTGATTACCAAAATTGTCTGGTACTTTTTTGTTGCAGACACAGTTTCAAACGTCTATCACCCTGAGGATCTACACAAAGCAATGTAACGTGATTACAATTTCAGAGCAGACGCGATTACAAACATGCCGATATGGAGACCCGATGAGTTTTGACCTTGTCCTGTTTGGTGGAACCGGCGACTTGGCCTGGCGCAAGCTGATGCCGGCGCTGTTCCAGGCGTTCCGCCACGGAACGCTGCCCGAGGGGGGCCGCATCATCGCGGTGGCCCGCGACGAGCTCAGCCATGAACAATACCGCAGCCTGATCCAGTCGCGCTTCGAAGGGGTGGACCTGGCCAAGCGCCCCACCCCCGACGAGTTCGAACGCTTCGGCGCCCTGCTGCACTACCTGCGCATGGACCTGTCACAGACCCAGGACTATGCCCGCCTGGCTGCCATGCTGCACGAGCGCAATGCCGAGTCGGTGGTGATGTATGTGGCCACCGCGCCCAGCCTGTTCACCAATGTCTGCGAACAGATTGCCGCCGTGGGGCTGAACGGCCCGCACACCCGCGTGGTGCTCGAAAAGCCGCTGGGGCACGACCTGCGCTCCAACCAGGCCATCAACGACACGCTGCGCCGCGTGCTCAAGGAAGAGCAGGTCTTTCGCATCGACCATTACCTGGGCAAGCCCTCGGTGCAGAACCTGCTGGCCATGCGTTTCGGCAATGCGCTGTTCGAGCCCCTGTGGCGCCGCGAGACGATTGCCAACATCCAGATCACCATTGCCGAAGAACTGGGTGTGGAGACGCGCGGCGCCTTCTACGACCAGACCGGCGCGTTGCGCGACATGGTGCAGAACCATGCCCTGCAGCTCTTGTGCGCGATCGGCATGGAGCCCCCCATCAACGCCAGCGCCAATGCCATCCGCGACGAGAAGCTCAAGGTGCTGCAATCGCTCAAGCCCTGGAGCACCGAAACCATCGGCCAGCACGTGATCCGCGGGCAGTACGTGGCCGGCAAGACGCATGGCGCCAGCGTACCCGGCTACCTGCAGGAAAAGGGCGTGGCACCGGGCAGCACCACCGAAACCTTTGTCGCGCTGCGCACCGAGATCTCCAACTGGCGCTGGGCCGGCGTGCCGTTCTACATCCGCACCGGCAAGCGGCTGGCGGGGCGCGATGCGCACATCGTGGTCAATTTCCGGCCCGTGCCGCACCCGATCTTCCGCACCTCGGCCGGCGCGGCCAACCGCCTGGTGATCAACCTGCAGCCCAAGGACGGGCTGGAGCTGCACCTCATGGCCCAGGGCGCGGCCCAGCAGCAGGTCGAGCCCGCGCTCTCACAGGTGTCCCTGAACCTCGATTTCGACCAGCGTTTCGGCACCGAGCGCGTGGGCGCCTACGAACGCCTGCTGCTCGACGTGATTGCCGGCCGCCTGAACCTGTTCGTGCGCAGCGACGAGCAAGAGGAAGCCTGGCGCTGGGTGGAGCCCATCCTGCAGCATTGGCGCAACGATGCGCTGGGCCCGCGGCCCTACACCGCCGGCAGCTGGGGGCCGAGCGCCGCCAGCGCGATGATCGCGCGCGACGGCTACTGCTGGAGCGAGGAAGTGTGATCCCCCCGCGCACGGGCGCGGGCCCGTGCTGCAGTGGCGCCTGAGCGGCGCTGGCGCATAAAAGAAGGGCTCCCATTGGGAGCCCTTGTCAATTGCCCGGTGGGGGGGCAAGGAGGGGAAACACTTCCACATGGTGGCGGTGCCCACGACCGTGAAACACCACCACCATGGGAAGGCCCGCAACTGGCGAGCCTTGCTTGAAGGCCCTTGTTCTTACAGGGCGCTGATTTCGCCCGAAGGGATCTGGCCCAGGCGCACGGCTTCAGCGGCGGCGGCACGCACGGCAGCGCGGTCGGCCGTGGACTTGTAGGTCACGACGCGCGAACCAGCAGGCTCGATGCTGCGGGTCTGGGCCACGGTGGCGGCTTCGGCTGCCACTTCAGCGCGGGTGCGGTTCGTGTCGAACTTCAGGGCGAACTGCGAGGAGTCGGCCTCGTCAGCGTGGGCGCCGAAGGCAGAGAAAGCAGCCACAGCGGCGATGGACAGGAAACGTGCGGTCTTGTTCATGGTGATACTCCGATCGAATTCAAAAAAAATGAGGGGGCTGGTCTGTTCAGACAGGTGCTTACAGGGCACCGATCTCGCCGGAAGAGATCTGGCCGGTGCGCACAGCGTCAGCGGCCTGGGCACGCACGGCAGCGCGGTCAGCCGTCGACTTGTAGGTCACCACGCGGGAACCAGCGGGTTCCAGGCTGCGCGTCTGGGCGACGGTGGCGGCTTCAGCGGCCACTTCAGCGCGGGTGCGGTTGGTTTCGAACTTGGTGGCGAATTGCGAAGCATCGGCTTCGTCAGCGTGGGCGCCGAAAGAAGCGAAAGCAGCCACAGCGGCGATGGAGAGGAAACGTGCGGTCGTGTTCATGATGAAAGTCCTTTGGGTAGAAAAAGCGTCTCAAAAAAACCGGAGCGAAAACAACTTCAAACCGGGTTCGGTGAGTCGCCTTGCGGGTTCGGCTCATCGATGGGTTGAACTGTACGCCTCGTGTGTTCAGAGAAAAACTACCCAGTCACGAACTGTCTGTTCCAGTTTTGAAAACAATGCACGCATGAAAAATGCCGCGCAGGTGTCCCTGGGCGGCATGGCGTTTCCGTCGGGAAACGGGCTATTGCGGCAGCGGGCCGACCAGTTCGATGGGCAGGCCGTCCGGGTCGGCGATGAAGGTGAAGGGGCAGCCTGTGAAGGGGTCGGTACGCACCGGCTCGGCCGCCACCCCATGGACCGCCAGGGTGCGCAGGCAGGCCTCCAGGTCGTCCACGCGCAGCGCCAGGTGGCGCAGGCCGCAGGCCTCGGGGTAGGAGGGCCGGGGCGGCGCCTCGGGAAAGGAAAACAGCTCGATCTGCGTGCCATCGGGCAACGCCAGGTCAAGCTTGTACGACTGGCGCTCGGCGCGCCAGGTCTCGTTCACCACGGCCAGGCCCAGCACCTCGGTGTAGAAGCGCTTGGAGCGCGCGTAGTCCGAGCCGATGAGGGCCACATGGTGCACCCCGGCAAGCGACAGCGGTGGTGGCGCGCCGGCCATGCTCAGCCGCCTGCGATGTCGAGGGCGCGCGAGGCGCCGTACAGCGCCGGGGTGGCACTCGGGTCGATGATCCAGCAGGGGATGGACGCCAGATAGGGCTGGAAGCGCCCCTTGCCCTCGAAGCGCTGGCGGAAGGACGATTGGTCGAACCACTCCCCCAGGCGCGGCACCATGCCGCCGCCGATGTACACCCCGCCGCGCGCCCCCAGCGTGAGCGCGAGGTTGCCCGCCACATTGCCCAGGAAGCCGCAGAACAGGTCCAGCGCCTGCAGGGCCAGCGGGTCCTTGGCCTGCAAGGCTGCCTCGGTCACCTGGGCCGCCGAGTTCACCTCGGTGCCCCCGGCCTTGGCCACGGTGCGCACGGCGTGGTACAGGTCCACCAGGCCCGAGCCCGACACCGCGCGCTCGGCCGACACATGGCCATAGCGCTGCTGCAGTACCTGAAGCACATCGAACTCGTGCTGGGTCTGTGCGGCCAGCGTGACGTGGCCGCCCTCGCCCGACAACGGTACCCCGGCTGGCGAGTGCGGAGGAAACACCAGGCCCGAGACACCGAGCCCGGTGCCCGCACCCACAAGGCCAATGGCCTCGCCCGGCACGGCCTGGCCACCGCCCACCTGGCGCAGCAGGTCGGGCGTGAGCAGGGGCAGGGCCAGCGCCAGCGCAGTGAAGTCGTTGATCACCACCAGCCGCGCAAAACCGAAGGCCTCGCGCACGGCCTTCTGCGAAAAGCTCCAGCTGTGGTTGGTCATGCGGATGGCATCGCCCGTCACGGGGTTGGCGATGCCGAAGGCCGCTTCGTGCGGCGCCCGGATACCCACCTCGCCCAGGTAGGTGCGGATGGCATCGTCCACCGTGGGGTACTGGGCGCACTGCAGCACGCGCGTATCGTGCAAGCTGTCGTCGCCCGGGTTCTGCCAGGCCAGGCGGATATTGGTGCCGCCAATGTCGGCGAGAAGGCGTGTTGCGGGCATGGGCTGGTGGGGCAATGTGTCCACTGGGAACCAGCGGATCCATCGCCCAAAATGGTGGCTGAATGAAAAGGGCGGGGCCGAAGCGAAGTCCGCTTTTTAACCCAGAACGCGGAAAGTGATCGGGTCAAAGTCCCCATGCGCCAAGGCCAAAGCGCGGGGCAGGCGCAGCACGCCCCGCGCTTTGCGCCCAGGGCCTCATGCGATGCGCTGTTCCGTACCGGTATCGAACCAGTGCGCATGTGCGGGGGCCACGGCCAGGCCCACACGGTCGCCGGGCTTCACGCGGGTCTGCGCATCGGTGCGCAGCGTCATGTGGCCGGCGGCGGTGTCCACCATCACATAGGTGTCAGGGCCCGTGGGCTCGACCACACTGACCTCACCGCGCCAGGGCGAGCTGTCCTGCATCACCAGGTGCTCGGGGCGCACGCCCAGCATCACCTCGGGTGCGGCCTGCGGGGCCGCCAGGTCCAGCGACACGCCCTGCACCGCGAACTGCCCGGCGGCCTGCGTGCCGCGCAGCAGGTTCATGGTGGGCGAGCCGATGAAGGTCGCCACGTAGGTATTGGCCGGGCGGTTGTAGATCTCGTCGGGCGTGCCCAGCTGCTGCACCACGCCGCCCTTCATGACGGCGATGCGCGAGCCCAGGGTCATGGCCTCGACCTGGTCGTGCGTCACGTACACGCTGGTGATGCCGCTGGCCTGGTGCAGGCGCTTGATCTCGGCGCGCATCTCCACACGCAGCTTGGCATCGAGGTTGGACAGCGGCTCGTCGAACAGAAAGAGCTGCGGCTGGCGCGCCAGCGCCCGGCCCATGGCCACGCGCTGGCGCTGGCCACCCGAGAGCTGGCTGGGCCGGCGGTCCAGCAGGTGGCTGATCTGCAGCATGGCCGCCACTTCGTCGATGCGCTTTTGCCGCTCGGCCTTGGGCATCTTGCGCATCTCCAGCGCAAAGCCGATGTTGTCGGCCACGCTCAGCGTGGGGTACAGCGCATAGCTCTGGAACACCATGGCGATGTCGCGGTCGCGCGGGGGCATGCCCACCACGTTCTTGCCCGCGATGCGGATCTCGCCTTCGGTCGGCTCGTCGAGCCCCGCGATGATGTTGAGCAGCGTGGACTTGCCGCAGCCCGAAGGGCCCACGAGGATCAGGAACTCGCCCGGTGCCACCTGGATGTCCACCTTGCGCAGCACCTCCACGCTCTTGTCACCCTTGCCGAAGCGCTTGTTGATGCCCGCGATATCCAATGAAGACGCCATGATTGCTAAACCTCTTTAACCCTTGACCGCGCCGGCCGTCAGCCCACGCACGAAAAACTTGCCTGCAAGCACATAGATCACCATGGTCGGCAGGCCCGCGATGATGGCGGCCGCCATGTCCACGTTGTAGGCCTTCACGCTGCTCGACGTGTTGGCCAGGTTGTTGAGCCCCACGGTCACGGGCTTGGAGTCGGTGCCCGAGAACACCACGCCGAACAGGAAGTCGTTCCAGATGTTGGTGAACTGCCAGATCAGCGTGACCATGATGATGGGGGTGGACATGGGCAGCACGATGCGCCAGAAGATCTGGAAGAAGCTGGCCCCATCCATGCGCGCTGCGTTCACCAGTTCCTTGGGGATCGCCGCGTAGTAGTTGCGAAAGAACAGCGTGGTGCCCGCCAGGCCTGCCAGGCAGTGCACCAGCACCAGCCCGGTGATAGAGCTCGACAGGCCGAGCCAGCCCAGCACCTGGCTCATGGGCAAAAGCACCACCTGGAAGGGCATGAACACGCCGAACAGCAAGAGGCCGAACAGCACGTCGCTGCCGCGGAACTTCCACAGGCTGAGCACATAGCCATTGATCGCACCCCACACGGTGGAGATCAGCACGGCCGGCACGGCCATGGCCACCGAATTCCAGAAGAAGGGGCGCAGGCCATTGCAGTCCACGCCCGTGCAGGCGCTGGACCAGGCCGTGACCCAGGCCGCCGGATTGAGCGACGCCGGCAAGGCCAGCAGCGCACTGGAGCGTATCTCGTCGGCATCCTTGAAGGAGGTGACCAGCATCGCGTACAGCGGCAGCAGGAAGAAGGCGGTGGCCAGGGCCAGCACCGCATAGACCAGCAAACGGCCCACGGAAGGAAACAAGGAAGGCTTAGCGGTCATGGGGTTTGCTGCGCAATTCGCTGTACAGGTAGGGGATCACCAGAGCGGCCACGGTGGCCAGCATCATGGTGGCGCTGGCCGCGCCCAGGCCGATCTGGCCGCGCGAGAACGACATGGTGTACATGAAGGTTGCGGGCACATCGGTGGCATAGCCCGGCCCGCCGGCCGTGAGCGCCATCACCAGGTCGAAGCTTTTGATCGCCAGGTGCGACAGCACCATCAGCGTGGAGAAGAACACGGGCCGCAGCGCCGGCAGCACGATACGCCAGTAGATGCGCGGCAGCGAGGCGCCATCGACCTGGGCGGCCTTGATGATGCTGTCGTCGATGCCGCGCAGGCCGGCCAGGAACAGCGCCATCGCAAAGCCCGCGCTCTGCCAGATGCCGGCGATCACCACGCAGTAGATGGCCATCTCGGTGTCCACGAGCCAGCCGAATTCGAAGTTGGGAAAGCCCCAGTCGCGCACCATCTTCTCGATGCCCAGGCCCGGGTTGAGCAGCCACTTCCAGGCCGTGCCCGTGACCACGAAGGACAGCGCCATGGGGTACAGGTAGATCGTGCGCAGTGCGCCTTCGGCGCGGATCTTCTGGTCCAGCAGCACGGCCAGCACCACGCCGATGGCCAGCGATCCGCCCACGTAGCCCACGCCGAAGATCGCGAGGTTCTTGAGGGCCACCCACCAGCGGTCCATCTCCCACAGGCGCTCGTACTGGGCCAGGCCCGCCCATTCGTAGTTGGGCATCATGCGCGAGACGGACAGGCTGAGCACCCCGTTCCAGACCATGAGGCCGTAGATGAAGGCGAACCCCAGCACGAAGGCGGGGGCGACGACCAGCTTGGGCAGCCAGGATTCAAAGGAGTTCTTGGTCGTCATTGCAAAAAGGATATCGGGTGCATACGCGGCCGGGGACACGCTCGGATGGCCATGCCATCCTTCACGTCAACACAAAAAAGCACAAGGAAAAAAGGGGGGCACGCACGGAGTGCCCCCCAAGAACAAAGTCACCTCTGACTTAACTCGCTCTCACACTCACTCCCTCACTACCACCAGATCTCGTACTGCACGCCCACCAGCGTGCGCGAGGTCTTGCCCTTGGCGCCGAAGGTCGCGGCATTCGCCACGGCGGCAGCCTGGTTCCAGTTGGCCTTGGTCACGTACAGGCGCAGCTCGGGGCGCGACCAGAAGTCTTCGTTCATGGCCAGGGCGCCGGCCAGCGTCACCTTGCTCAGGCGCTGGTCAGGGCCCGTGCCCTTGCGCGTGGTGGTCGACACTTCGGCCAGGGCCTTGAAGTTCTTCGAGATGGCGTAGGAGCCGCGGCCACCCAGGGAGAAGTCCTTGGTCTCCACGTTCGTCAGGTCGGTCTTGTTGGTCTGGTAGCCAATCAGGGCCTGGCCGCCGAAGGGGCCGCTTTGCCAGTTGATGGAGTCGGCGATGCGCGTGGAACGGCGGCCGGGACGGGTGCCGTCGATGGCTTCGAATTCGCCGTCGATGCGGGCATGGCCGCGCGAACCCTGCAGGTACAGGGTGTTGCTCATGCCGGACATCAGGAAGTCCTTCTGGGTGTGCATCAGCGAGATGCCGGAACCCGAACCACCGTTGACCTGGTTCTTGCCACCCACCGCGGTCAGCAGCACGCGCAGCTTGCCATTGGGGTTGGTGTTGATTTCCGACAGGTCGACGTTCAGGCGGTGTGCCTTGACGTCGTTGGGCAGGTTGCCGTCGAACTTGTCGCCGCTGAACACGCCCACGCCGAGCTTCATGCCGCCGATCGGCACATCGGTCACGCCGGCACCGACGTTGTCGCCATAGTTCAGCAGGAAGTAATCGACGATGTGCACGTCCTGGATACGCAAGCGGCGCTGGCCGACCCAGAACTTGGCCTCGGGCGAGAACGACAGGCCACTCATTTCCACATAGGCCTGCTCGGTGCTGATGTCACCACTGCCCCACTTGGCGGGCATGTAGTTGACCTTCCACTTCACGCCGCCGGCCTCGAAGCTGCGGGCGAAGTTGACTTCGATGCCGTTGTCGCCTTCGTTGCCCAGACGGAACTTCTGCAGCTCGCCGCCCAGCGACAGGTTGCCCTTGACGCCATCGGAGTGGTTGAACACCGGGCCACCCCGCGAGTAACCGTTGAACTCGAAGCCGGCAACATCCATTGCCAGTGCATTTGTCATCGCGCATGCGGCGGCCAAAGCCACCGCCGTGAGGCGGTTTCTTTTCATCATGATGGGATCCCTCAGTGTTGGTTTACTTGGTCTTCGCGGCGGCCGCGATCTTCTTCACGGCGTCGGCAACGCTCACCTTGTCGTCATTCCAGAACTGGCTGACGGCGTCCTTGATGGCACCTTCGGTGGCGGGCGCGATGGCCATGCCGTGGGCCACGCTGGGCAGCAGGCTGCCGCTCTTGGCGGTGTCGACGAAATCCTTGGTCGAGGCCTTGGCGCAGTCGTCGAACTTGTCCATCTTCAGGCCGGCACGCACCGGGATGGAACCCTTGTTGAGGTTGAAGACTTCCTGGAACTCGGGGCTCATGATGGAGCTGGCCAGGTCGCTCTGCGCCTTCTGGGCGGCGGAGTCCTTGAGTTTGAACAGGATGAACGAGTCCACGTTGAAGGTGTAGGACGTGGTCGTGCCCGGCGCTGCGGCGCACATGAAGTCCTTGCCCGGCACCTTGTTGGCCGCCAGGAACTCGCCCTTGGCCCAGTCACCCATGAGCTGGAAGCCTGCCTTGCCCTGGATCAGCATGGCCGTGGCCAGGTTCCAGTCGCGGCCCGGGGCGCCCGAGTCGGTGTAGGACTTGATGCGGCGGAAGGTCTCCAGCGACTTCTTCATGGTGTCGCTGTTGATGGCCTTGTCGTCGAGCTTGACCAGGGCGTCCTGGTAGAACTTGGCACCACCGACACCCAGTACCACCGATTCGAAGGTGGTGAAGTCCTGCCAGTTCTGGCCACCGTGGGCCACGGGCACCAGGCCGGCGGCCTTGAGCTTGTCGGCCGCGGCGAAGAACTCATCCCAGGTCTTGGGCATGGCGGCGACGCCGGCCTTCTTCAGGGCCTCGGAGCTGCCCCACATCCAGTTGACGCGGTGCACGTTGACCGGGGCGGCCACGTAGGCGCCCTTGTACTTCATGATGTCGGCGACCACCTTGGGCAGCAGCTCATCCCACTTCTCGGCCTTGGCCAGTGCGTCCATGTTGGCCAGCACGCCTTCAGAGGCCCATTCCTGGATGGCCGGGCCCTTGGTCTGCGCGGCCGAGGGCGGGTTGCCCGAGATCACGCGGCTCTTGAGCACGGTCATGGCGCTGTCGCCACCGCCGCCGGCCACGGCAAAGTCGCGCCAAGTATGGCCCTTGCCCTGCATGATCTTCTTGAGTTCGGCCACCGACTTGGCTTCGCCGCCCGAAGTCCAGTAGTGCAGAACCTCCACTTCCCCCGCACCGGCGGTCGCCGATGCCGCCAGCACCGCCGCGACGGCGGCGAGTTTCGTCAACTTCCACATACCCATGTCTCCTCGTTTGTGTGAGTCTGTTTGTGCGCCCGCTGAGCCATGCCGGCCAGCGCAGTCGGTACTTTAATTACAATAATTAATGAACATATCAGGGCTTTCCCGGGGTGTGCGTTACACGCCAATGGAATTTCACCGTTATCGAATTACGGCGCGACTTGCGCCTCGGTGCTTTCCCTGCAACGGACGGTCCCCGCGCCTGCGCAGGGGGACCCTTTGCTATCCTCTATCCATGGCCACCCTATTGATAGTTGAAGACGATGCCCTGCTGCTGGACGCCTTGACGGGCCAGCTCCAGCAACTGGATTTCAGCGTGTGCACCGCCAGCAGCGTGGCCGAAGCCACCACCGTGCTGCAAAGCCAGGCAGTGGACGGCATCATCCTCGACCTGGGCCTGCCCGGGGCCGACGGCATGGAGCTGCTGACCTGGGCCCGCACCCACATCGCCGGCCTGCCGGTGCTGATTCTGACGGCCCGCGACGGCATCGACGACCGCATCCACGGCCTCAACGCCGGGGCCGACGACTACATCACCAAGCCCTTCAACATGCAGGAGCTGCAGGCCCGCCTGCAGGCCATGCTGCGCCGCGCGCGCCAGCCCGCGTTCACGCAGTCCAGCAGCGCTTCGGGTGGCCCGAGCACCACCATCGGCAGCCTGCAGATCGACCATGGCCACCGCAATGCGGTGCTCGGCGGCGAGCCGCTGGAGCTCACGCAGCGCGAGTGGGAACTGCTGGAGCTGCTGGTGAACCGCTGCGGCGAGGTGGTCACACGCGACGACGTGCTCGCCGCCTGGCGCGCAGGTCCGCCCGAACCCGGGCAGGCAGCAGCCGCGCCCCTGAACTCCAATGCGCTGGAGGTCTACGTGCACCGCCTGCGCCGCAAGCTCGATGCGTCCAACCTGGTCATCCGCAACATCCGCGGGCTGGGTTACATGCTGGCCAAGCCGGCCGAGTAGACCGCCTCCATGCGCCCCATTCCCGGCGTTTCCCTGCAGCGCAAGCTGCTGCTGTGGCTGCTGCTGCCGCAGCTCGTGCTGTGGCTGTCGGGCGGCTTCCTGGCCTGGCGCATCGCGCTGCAGAACGGCGAGAAGGGCATCGACCAGACACTGACCCAGTCGGTGCGCGCACTGGCGCGGCAGATCAAGCCCATCGGCGACGGGCTGCTGGTCGACTTCCCCAAGGCCGCGCAGGACATCCTGGAGCAGGACCCCGCCGACCGCGTCACCTACATGGTCTCCTCACCGCCCGGCCGCTTCCTGCTGGGCAATGCGCAACTGCCCCCGCCGCCGCCGGTGAACGTGGACGTGGGCGAGCCCTTTCTGTACCACACGCGTGTGGACGACCGCCCGGTGCGCGTGGCCCTGCTCGAGGTGGACTACGGTACGCCACAGGCGCGCCAGCGTCTGCGCGTGCAGGTGGCGCAAAGCCTCACCGTGCGCGAGCGCATCGCGCAGGAGCTGCTGGAGAAGATGCTGCTGCCCATGGGTCTCATGGGCCTGGCGCTCAGCGCCGTGGTCTATGCCGGCGTGCTGCGCGGCCTGCAACCGCTGAAGCGCCTGGAGGCACAGATCGAGAAGGCCGGTGCGCGCAAGCGCAACACCGCCGACCCCCTGCCCCCTATCGAGCTCACCTCGGCCCCGCAGGAAGTGCACTCGCTGGCCAGCACCATCAACGCCCTGCTGGAGGCCGTAGCGCGGGGCCAGCAAAAGGAAAAGCGCTTTCTCAACGATGCGGCCCACCAATTGCGCACCCCTCTGGCGGGCTTGATCGGCCAGACCGAGCTGGCACTGCACGAGAGCCGCGAGCCGCCGGTGCAGGAACGGCTGCACAAGGTGCTGTCGGCGGCACGCCGCAGCGCCCACCTGGTGCACCAACTGCTGCAACTGGCCCGTTCGGAAAGTAGTGTGGCCATGCAGACCGTGGACCTGGCGGCGCTGGCGCGCGAAGTGGCGCGCGACTGGGCGGCACGTGCCGTGGCCAGTGGCGTGGACCTGGGCTACGAGGGCGAGGAGCAGTTGGCTGTGCAAGGCCACCCGCTGCTGCTGCGCGAGGCACTCAACAACCTCATCGACAACGCCCTACACTACGCAGGCCACGGCGCCACCGTGACGGTGCGCGTGGACATTGCCGGGGCAGGCATGGCGGCGCTGGCGGTGGAAGACGATGGGCCCGGCGTGAACCCGGCCCACCTGCGCGACCTGTTCGCGCGCTTCTGGCGTGGCTCGGACCAGCCCGGTGGCTGCGGCCTGGGCCTGTCCATCGTGGAGGAAATCGCACTGCAGCACGCTGGCCAGAGCTTTGCCGACCCCGTGGTGCCGCATGGTCTGCGCGTGGGCCTGAAAGTGCCACTCAGCGCCGCGGCACCCCGGACCTGATGGTGCGGTGGCGCGGCCAGCGCCCCGGGATCACGCTGCGAGGATGAGTTTTTCCAGTTTGACGGCATCCACGGCAAAACCGCGGATGCCCTCGGCCAGCTTTTCGGTGGCCATGGCGTCCTCGTTGAGCGCATAGCGGAAGCCCGCTTCGTCGTAGTTCACGGCCGGCAGGTCCAGGGCCTTGGCGGCCTCGGGCTGGAGCGCGGCGGACAACGGCGCATCGCTGGCGGCCAGCTGGGCCAGCAGGTCGGGGGCAATGGTCAGCAGGTCGCAGCCGGCCAGCGCCGTGATCTGGCCGGTGTTGCGGAAGCTGGCGCCCATCACCTCGGTGGCAATGCCGAAGTGCTTGTAGTGGTTGTAGATCTGCGTCACGGACTGCACGCCGGGATCGTTGGCGCCCGAGCGCGCGGCCTCGTCCCACTGGGCGCCGGCCTGCTTCTTGTACCAGTCGTAGATGCGGCCCACGAAGGGCGAGATCAGCTGCACCTTGGCCTGGCCGCAGGCCACCGCCTGGCAGAACGAGAACAGCAGGGTCAGGTTGGTATGGATGCCACGCTGCTCGAGCTTCTCGGCGGCGTGGATGCCTTCCCAGGTGGCGGCCACCTTGATCAGCACGCGGTCGATGTGGATGCCCTCGGCCTGGTACAGCTCGATGATGCGCTCGCCGCGCGTGATCGTGGCCTGGGTGTCGAAACTCAGGCGCGCATCCACCTCGGTGGAGACACGGCCCGGGATGGTGCCCAGGATCTCGCAGCCGAAACGCACGATCAGGCGGTCGATGATCTCGTCCATCGGGCGGCCCCGGAACCGGTTCACCGTGTCCGTGAGCAGTGGTGCGTACTCGGGCTTTTGCACTGCCTTCAGGATCAGCGACGGGTTGGTCGTCGCATCCTGGGGCTGGAACTGGGCCAGCTGCTTGAAATCACCGGTGTCGGCCACCACGGTGGTGAACTGTTTGAGGGCGTCGAGTTGGTTCATGCCCCCATTATTCCGCATCGCCGTGTCAGGGGCCTGTACTTTCAACCACCGATACACCATGCACTCCCAGGCCCAACTGCACCTGCTCGCCCACGGCCAGCACGTCGTCGAGGTCGGACGAGGTGACGAAGATGTTCCCGAGGGCGGTATCGAAGGTGTACTCGTGCACCGCGCCCAGGTAGGCGCGCTTGCGCAGCGTGGCCGGCAGCAGGCCTTCGCCGCCACGCCGGATGCGCCAGGCTTCGGGGCGCACGGCCACCTTCACCGCGCCGGGTGCCGCCGCGGTGCGCGGCTGCAGGACCAGCGGGCCCAGTTGCACCGTGCCGTCGGCCGCCGCCGTGCCCGGGAACAGCATGGCCTCGCCCATGAAGCCGGCGACGAACTCGCTGCGCGGCGTTTCATACAGCGCCTGGGGCGTTCCGCTCTGCGCGATCAGGCCCTGGTCCATGACGATGATCTGGTCGCTCACGGCCATGGCCTCGGCCTGGTCGTGCGTGACATAGGCGACCGTGAGCGACAGGCGCTGCTGCAGCGCTCGGATCTCCTCGCGCATCTCGCGGCGCAGCCGCGCGTCGAGGTTGGACAGCGGCTCGTCGAACAGCAGCACCTCGGGCTCCAGCACCAGGGCGCGCGCCAGCGCCACGCGCTGCTGCTGGCCGCCCGAGAGCTCGCTGGGCAGGCGCTCGTCGTAGCCCACCAGGCCCACGCCGCGCAGCGCCTCCACGGCCTTCGCGTGCGCCACGTCCTTGGCCAGGCCCGACATGCGCAGGCCATACATCACATTACCCACCACGCTCATGTGCGGGAACAGGGCGTAGCTCTGGAACATCATGCTCACATTGCGCTGGGCCGGGCCCAGGGTGGTGACGTCCTTGCCGCCGATGAAGATCTCGCCCGAGGTCGGCGACTCCAGCCCTGCGATCATGCGCAGGGTGGTGGTCTTGCCGCAGCCCGAGGGCCCCAGGATGGTGGTCAGCGTGCCGCGCTGCACTTCGAAACTGATGCCCTTGACGGCCAGGGGTGCCGATGCATCGGCCCCGTAGCGTTTGGTGATGTGGCGAAACACGATGCCCGCGCCGCTGTTGCTCATGGTGGGTGTTCTCTCGGAGGAATCGGGTCGTTCTCAATGCGGTGCCGGCACGGCCCCGGCAGCACGCCGGCCCAGCTTGCGCTCGCCCACCAGCCACTGGATCAGCGCGATGGCCAGCGACATCAGCAAGATCAGCACCGTGCAATAGGCCAGGGCCACGCCGTAGTCGCCATTGCCCACGCGGCCGATGATGTAGGTGGTGGCCAGCTCGTTCTCGGCCGTGACGAGGAAGATCACCGCGCTCACGGTGGTGATGGCGCGCACGAAGCTGTAGACCAGCGCGGCCACCAGGGCGGGCTTGAGCAGCGGCAGCACCACGTGGCGCAGCGTCTGCACGCTGCCTGCGCGCAGCATCAGCGAGGCCTCGTCGAGCGAGCGGTCGAGCTGCTTGAACGCGGCCGTGCCTGCGCGCACGCCCACCGGCAGGTTGCGGAACATGAAGCACAGCACGATGATCAGCGCCGTGCCCGTGAGCTCGAACGGCGGCACGTTGAAGGCCAGGATGTAGCTCACGCCCAGCACCGTGCCCGGGATGGCGAAGGCCAGCAGGGCCGAGAACTCGAAGGCCCCCTGCCCCTTGAACTCGGTGCGCGCCAGCAGCCAGGCGATGCCGATGCCCAGCGCCGCCGTGAGCGGTGCCGACAGCGCAGCGAGCTTGATCGTGGTGAAAAACGAATTCCAGGCCGTGCCGGCCCAGACGATGCCGAATTCACCCCACTCCATGTTGAACGCCGTGCGGAAGTGGTTGAGCGTGAAGGTGTAGTCGCGCCCCCAGGTCTGCACGAAGCCGCCGGCCAGCGCGAACAGGTAGACGACAAGGGTGAAGGCCATCCACGGCAGCGCCACGGAATGCACCACGCGGCGCACACCAGCTGGCAGCGGCATGGCCAGGCCCGCATCGCCCTTGCCCGACACCGTGGTGAAGTTCTGCCGCCCGAGCAGGCCGCGCTGGATGGCGAACACCGCCAGCGCGAACAGCGTGAGGATCCAGGCCAGCGAAGCGGCGCGCCCCTGGTCGTACTGCGCGCCCACGATGGCGAAGAAGATCTCGGTGGAGAGCACCGAGAACTGCCCGCCCACAACGATGGGGTTGCCGAAGTCGGCCATGCTCTCGATGAAGCCCACCAGGAATGCATTGGCCAGGCCCGGCTTGAGCAGGGGCAGGGTCACCGTCATGAAGGTCTGGTGCGGGCTGGCGCGCAGGGTCTGGGCGGCCTCTTCGAGGCTGGGCGCCACGCCCTGCACCACGCCGCGCATGATCATGAAGGCGATGGGCGTGAAGGCGAAGGTCTGTGCCACCCACACCCCGAGCCAGCCATAGAACCAGCGCGAGGGCGTGATGCCGAAGGCGACTTCCAGGAACTGGTTGAACACGCCCGCGCGGCCGAACAGCAGGATGAGCCCCAGGCCCACCACGAAGGGCGGCGTGATGATGGGCAAGAGCGCGAGCACGTTGAGCGGGCGCGCGTAGCGGCGCGAGGCGCGCTCGGCCATCAGCGCCATGAAGGTGCCCAAGAGCGTGGTGCTGGCCGCCGTCATGAGCCCCAGGAACAGCGTGTTCCAGGCCACGCCGCAGCGCTGCCCCCCGGCCAGGCAGGCCAGGCCGAAGTTGCGCTCGTGCGCCACGCGCTCCCACATCACCGCCAGCGAGAACGGCCCGTCTTCGAGGAAGAAGGCGCCCGAGAGCGCCTTGAGCACCGGGAACACGATGAACAGCGCGAGCAGGCTGCCCATGCCGAGCACGGCGGCCGCCACGAACAGGTCGCCCTTGAAGTAGCCGCGCCGGGCCAGGCCGAAGGAGGCCAGCACCAGCAGCGCCGTGAGCACCACGAAGGCGCCCCAGCCCATGCCCGGCTGGCGCGCGCCCAGTTCGCCGAAACTGGCGTTGAGCCCGTCGAAGGCCCAGCCACGCGCGCCGATGGCGAAGCCGCTGACCAGCAGGGACACCAGGCCGAGACCGCCGCCCAGCAACAGCAGGCTACCCTGCCGGCGCCCCGCCGGCAGCATGGCGCCCGCCCCGGCGATGGCCAGGCCGGCGAGTGCCAGCCACAGCCAGGGCCGCCCGAAGGCCGCCGCCTGCAGGAGGCCGCTGCCGGTCTGCGCCTGGCTGAAGACCTGGGCCAGCAGGGCCAGGCCATTGGCATCCTGCTGCGCATACCAGGGCAGCGCCACATAGCCCAGCAGACCCAGCGCCAGCCAGGTCCACAGGGGCTGGTTGACCGCAGGCCTGGCCGCCAGCGGTGCCTGCAATGCGTGCGCCGACATCAGCGCCCGGCGTTCTGGACGTCTTTTTCCCAGCGCGCAATCAGGCGGCGGCGCTCGGCGCTCGCGCCGTACTTGGCGTAGTCGTAATTGATGAGCTTCATCTTGGCCGGGTCTGTCATGCGCGGATCGCGGGGCACCTGGGTGTTGCTGGGCAGCTGGAACTGCTTGGCGGCCAGGCCGAACTGCTGGCCGCCAGGCGTGAGCGCCCACTCATAGAACTTCTTGGCGGCCTCGGTATTGGGGCCATTCTTGACGATGCTCATCGAGCCCACCTCGGCACCCGTGCCTTCGGAGGGTGTGGCCGAACCCACGGGAAAGCCGTTGACGGCCTCGGTGGTCACATCGTGCACGAAGCTCACCGACACCGTGGTCTCGCCACGCGCGGCGGCCTTGACCGGGGCCGTGCCCGAACGCGTGTAGGCACTGATGTTGGGGTGCAGCGCCTTGAGGTACTCGAAGGCCTTTTCCTCGCCCATGATCTGCACCAGCGTGGCGATCATGGTGTAGGCCGTGCCGCTCGATGCGGGGTTGGCCATCTGCACCTCGCCCTTGAACTCGGGCTTGAGCAGGTCGGCCCAGGACTGCGGCGGGTTGAGCTTGCGCTTGGCCAGCAGTTCCTTGTTGTAGCCAAAGCCCAGCGGCCCCAGGTAGACGCCCACGGTGCGGTACTTGGAGTCGGCCGCCTGCTTTTGCGCCCAGGGGTAGAGCTGCGTGAGCTGCTGGGACTTGTACTCCAGCGTCAGGCCCTGCTCGGCCGCCTGCAGATGCGGGTCGCCCGTGCCGCCGAACCAGATGTCGGTCTTGGGATTGGCCTTCTCGGCATTGAGCTGGGCCAGCGCCTCGCCCGAGCCCTTGGCCGTCATGTTGACCTTGGTGCCCGTGGTCTTGGAGTAGACCGTGGACATCAGATTGCACCACTCGGCCTGCACGGAGCAGATGATGTTGACCTGGCCCTGGGCCAGGGCACCCGATGCGGCCAGTGCCAGCGCAGTGCCTGCAAGGAATTTTTGCATGGAAGTCTCTTTCTGGTGTTGTAGTGGTTTGTTTAGTGACAGTTTAATGACAGACATCCTACGGTGGCCCCTGGCAGGCGACCACGGGGATTACGCGAGGGCAGGTGCTCACACCGGCTGCCGCACCCGCGGCGGCATCAGGGTTCCACGCGCTCCCCCTGGCGATGAAACCCAGTTACCATTGATCGCCACCATCCATCCCATGAACCCGATGCCCCCGAGGACCTGCCAGCGTGCTTGACCGCATCACCGCCTCCCTGTCGTCCCTGGCCCCCGCCGAGCAGCGCGTGGGCAAGCTCGTGCTGGCCGATCCGCGCAGCTTCGCGCGCCTGCCCGTGCGCGAGCTGGCCGAGCGCGCCCATGTGAGCAAGCCCACCGTGGTGCGCTTTTGCCGCAGCATGGGCTACGACGGCCTGGCCGATTTCAAGCTCAAGCTCGCCGGCAGCGTGAGCGAGGGCGTGCCCTTCATCCACCGCAGCGTGGACGCCGACGACAAGACCGGCGACGTGCTGGTGAAGGTGGTGGACAACGCCGTGGCCGCCTTTCTGCAGTACCGCAATGCCGCGAGCACGGTGGCACTGGAGCGTGCAGCCGAGGCGATCGCCGCCACCTGGAAGACGGGGCGGCGCATCGAGTTCTATGGCGTGGGCAACTCGGGCATCGTGGCGCAGGATGCGCAGCACAAGTTCTTCCGCCTGGGGGTGACCTCCATTGCCACCAGCGACGGCCACATGCAGGTGATGAGCGCCACCCTGCTCGGCCCGGGCGACTGCCTGGTGATCGTCTCCAACTCGGGGCGCACGCGCGATCTGATGGATGCAGCCGACATCGCGCGCAAGAACGGCGCCACCACCATCGCCATCACAGCCAGCGGCTCGCCATTGGCGAGCACCTGCCAGATCCACCTGGCCGCCGACCACCCCGAGGGCTACGACCGCTACAGCCCCATGGTGTCGCGGCTCATGCACCTGCTCATCATCGATGTGCTGGCCACCTGCGTGGCCCTGCGCATCGGCAGCCCGCTGCAGCCCATCTTGCAGCAGATGAAAGAGAACCTGCGCGCCAAGCGCTATGCCTGAGCGGGCGCTGGGGCCCAGCGCTTGAGCACCAGCGTGGCGTTCACGCCGCCAAAGCCGAAACCGTTGACCATGGCGTGTTCCAGCGCCATGGGGCGGCTGGCGCCGGCCACCAGGTCCAGGCCTTCGGCCAGTTCGTCGGGGTTCACAAGGTTGCGCGTGGCGGGCACCACCTGGTCGCGCAGGGCCAGGGCGGTGAAGATCGCAGCCACCGCGCCGGCAGCCCCCAGCAGGTGGCCCGTGGCGGCCTTGGTCGAGGTGATCGCCACCGAGCGGGCCGTGCCGAACACACGCCGTATGGCCGCCAGCTCACCGCGATCGCCCACGTAGGTGGAGGTCGAATGCGCATTGAGGTGCTGCACCTCGCTGGCGGCCAGGCCGGCCTGGGCGAGCGCCAGCTCCATCGAGCGGCGCGCGCCATCGCCATCCTCCGGGCCGGCCGTGATGTGGTGCGCATCGGCCGAGGTGCCATAGCCCACGAGCTCAGCCAGCGGCGTGGCGCCGCGCGCCAGTGCATGCTCCAGCGACTCGATCACCAGCATGCCGGCACCCTCGCCCATCACGAAGCCATCGCGCGCCGCATCGAACGGACGCGAGGCCTGCTCGGGGTGGTCCGAGAAGCCGGTGGACAGCGCCTTGGCGGCGGCAAAGCCGCCCAGGCTCACCCGGTCGATGGTGGCCTCGGTACCGCCGCAGACGGCGATGTCGGCCTCGCCCGCGCGGATCATGCGCGCCGCATCGCCGATGGCCTGCACACTGGCCGCGCAGGCCGTGACGGGTGCGCCCAGGGGCCCCTTGAGGTGGTGGCGGATGGAGACGTGGCCCGCCGCCAGGTTCACCAGGAAGGACGGCACGGTGAAGGGCGACAGGCGCTGCGGGCCGCGCGTGTCGGTGGTGCGCACGGCCTCGGCGATGGCGCCGAAACCGCCGATGCCCGAGGCAATGACCGTGGCGGTGCGCTGCTGGCCCCGCTCGTCCGTGGGTGCCCAGCCCGCCTGCGTGAGCGCCTGCTGCGCGGCGCCCAGGGCGAAGGGGATGAAACGGTCCATCTTGCGCTGGTCCTTGGCACTGGCAACGCTGTCCGGATCCCAACCACCTTCGGGATCTTCTTCCACGCTGGGAACGGCGCCGCCCACCTTGGCCGCCAGGCCCTCCACCACCGCATCGTGCAGCCGGCGCAGGCCGGACGCGCCTGCCAGCAGGCGACTCCAGGCCAGCTCCACCCCCACGCCCAGGGGCGAGACCAGGCCCATGCCCGTGATGACCACGCGCTGCGCGCGGGCGGCACCGTTGCGGGGGAGTTGTGTAGCGTTGCTGTTGTCCATGGCGTACAGGGCACGGCGAGCGCCGCGCATTTATGATGACGGTCGCCATCATAAACAAGTCGTCGATTAATGCGTACGACCATCATCAAAAAGAGGTTTCCTCCATGAAAGTCTCGAAGGCGCAGGCGGCCGAGAACCGCCAGGGCATCCTGGACGCCGCGGCGCGCCTGTACCGGGAGCACGGCCTCACGGGCGTGGGCGTGGCCGACATCACACGCGATGCGGGCCTGACCCATGGCGGGCTGTACCGGCATTTCGAGAACAAGGACGCGCTGGTGCGCGAGGCCTGCGCGCGTGCATTCGACTGGTCGATCGCCCCGCTCGATGGCCTGGAGGGTGGCGCCGACGGCCTCGCGGCGCGGGTGGCGGGCTACCTGTCACCGCAGCACCGGGACCACCCGGGCGAGGGCTGCCCGGCCGCGGCCCTGGCCGTGGATGCGGCGCGCGCAGGGAGCGATCTGTCCGAAGTGTTCGCCCAAGGCATCGAGCGCAACATCGAGCGCTTTGCGCGCGTGATCGAGGGCCTGGAGGCGGGCGCCGAACCCAGCCCCGAAGGACGCACGCGCGCCTTGCAGATGCTGGCCACCATGGTGGGCGGCCTGGTGCTGGCGCGTGCCACGGCGGCGGGCCGGCCGGCCCTGTCCGACCAGATCCTCGCGACCCTGCGCGAGCATCTGTTGGCCCCTCCCCACCGCCCCTGAGGTCGCGGGTCCGAGGGGCGGGCCCCCATGAAAAAGGGCTCCCGAAGGAGCCCTTGCAGCAGTCGGCCCAGGGCCAGCTTACTGGATACGGCCTTCTTCCACCGCATGGCAGGCGATGCGGATGCCGCCGATGGACAGCAGCTTGGGACGCTCGCTGCGGCAGCGGTCGTTGGCGTGCGGGCAGCGTGGGTTGAAGGCGCAGCCGGGCGGAGGATTGAGCGGGTTGGGCACCTCGCCCTGCACGGGCGTACGCGCCTTGCCAGTGTCGTGCATCTTGGGGATGGCATCGAGCAGCATGCGCGTGTAGGGGTGGCGCGGCTTTTCGAACAAGGCGTGCTTGTCGGCCAGTTCCACCAGGCGGCCCAGGTACATCACGCCGACCTGATCGCTCACATGGCGCACCACGGCCAGGTTGTGCGAGATGAACAAATAGGTCAGGTGCCGCTGGCGCTGCAGGTCCTTCATGATGTTGAGCACCTGCGCCTGCACCGACACGTCGAGCGCCGAGGTGGGTTCGTCGCAGACCAGGAACTCGGGCTCGGTCGCCAGGGCGCGCGCGATCGAGATGCGCTGGCGCTGGCCGCCCGAGAACTGGTGCGGGTACTTGACCATGTCCAGCGGCGACAGGCCCACCGACTGCAGCAGCTCACCCACGCGCTGCTTGAGCTCGGCCTTGTCGGTGATGAGGCCATGCTCGCGCAGCGGCTCGCCGATGATGTCCTCCACGAGCCAGCGCGGGTTCAGGCTGGCATAGGGGTCCTGGAAGATCATCTGGATGCGCCGGCGCATGGCGCGCGCATCGTTGCCCTTGAACGCGGCGTGGGCGTCCTGGTTGTCGAAGGTGAGACCGCCGCGCGTGGGCTCGTACAGGCCCACCAGCAGGCGCGCCACGGTGCTCTTGCCGCAGCCGGACTCACCCACCAGGGCCAGGGTCTTGCCCTTCTCGATCTCGAAGCTCACGCCGTCCACTGCATGCAGCAGGGTGCGGGGCTTGCGCTCGATCATGCGGTTGAGCCAGGGGGCCGACACATCGAAGGTCTTGGCCAGATCGTGCGCCTGCACGAGCGGCTTGCCGGCGCTTGCGGTGGTGGTGGAAGGCACGGCGCTCATGCGGACACCTCCGTGGTGGCCGGGGCGTGCAGCCAGCAGGCGGCGCGGGTGGAGCCGGCCGGCATGAGTTCGGGGCGATCGACCATGCAGCGGTCAAACGTCTTGGGGCAGCGCGGGTTGTAGGCGCAGCCCTTGGGGATGGCGTTGAGGCGGGGCATGGCTCCGTCGATCTGGTTCAGGCGTTCACGGTCCACCGCCATGTCGGGGATGGAGGCCATCAGGCCGCTGGTGTAGGGGTGGGAGGGTTTGTTGATGACGTCGTGCACCGGGCCGATCTCGGCCACGCGGCCGGCATAGAGCACGGCCACGCGGTCGCAGGTCTCGGCGATCACGCCCATGTCGTGGGTGATCAGCATGACGGCGGCGCCGCGCGATTTGCAGATGTTCTTGAGCAGCGTGATGATCTGCGCCTGGATGGAGACGTCCAGCGCCGTGGTCGGCTCGTCGGCCACGATGAGCTTGGGCTCGGCCGCCAGGGCCAGGGCGATCACCACACGTTGGCGCATGCCGCCCGAGAACTGGTGCGGGTAGTGGTCGATGCGCTCTGCCGCCGCGGGAATGCCGGTGTCCTGCAGCAGCGCGATGGCGCGCTGGCGGGCTTCGGCGGCGCTCACGGGCAAGTGGGCCAGGATGGTCTCGGTGAGCTGGCGGCCCACCGTGTACAGCGGGTTCAGCGAGGTCAGCGGGTCCTGGAAGATGGCGCCGATGCGCCGCCCGCGGATGCTGCGCATCTGGTCGCTGTTGAGGTTGTCGATGCGCTGGCCTTCCAGCAGGATCTGGCCCGAGGCCACGCGGCCCGGCGGTTCGAGCAGGCCGATGATGGCTGCGCCGGTGAGCGACTTGCCGGCGCCGGACTCTCCCACCACACCCAGGATCTCGCCGGGAGCGATGGAAAAGGAGATGTCGTCCAGGGCGCGCAGGGTACCGCGGCGGCCCGGAAATTCGACAACGAGGTTTTTGACTTCTAGAAGACTCATGGGAATATCGCTTTTCTTGTTCTCGTTCAGCGCAGGCGCGGGTTCAGGGCGTCGCGCAGCCAGTCGCCGAGCAGGTTCACGGACAAAGCGATCAGCACCAGCATCGCACCGGGGAACACGGTGATCCACCATTCGCCGGAAAACAGGTAGTCATTGCCGATGCGGATCAGCGTGCCCAGCGAGGGCGATGTGGGCGGGGCCCCGACGCCCAGGAAGGACAGCGTGGCCTCGGTGATGATGGCGGTGGCGACCTGGATGGTGGCCAGCACCATCACCGGGCCCATGACGTTGGGCAGCACATGCTTGCGCATGATGCGCAGCGAGGAGACCCCCGTGACGCGGGCGGCCTGCACGTATTCCTTGTTGCGCTCGACCAGGGTGGAGCCGCGCACGGTGCGCGCATACTGCACCCAGCCCGTGAGCGAGATCGAGAGAATCAGCACGCCGAAGGCGAGCGACTCGTGGGCATTGGGAAACAGGGCCCGGCCGACGCCTGCGATCAGCAGGGCCACCAGGATGGCGGGGAAGGACAGCATCACGTCGCACAGGCGCATGAGCACCGCGTCGATCCAGCCACCGCGAAAGCCGGCCAAGAGGCCGAAGGCCACGCCCACCACCACGGACAGCAGCACCGAGGCGAAGCCCACGATGAGCGAAATGCGCGCGCCGTAGATCAGCGCGGAAAGGATGTCGCGCCCCTGGTCATCGGTGCCCAGGGGGTACTTCATCGAACCCATCTCGATCCAGGCCGGGGGCAGGCGCGCGTCGCCGAGCTCCAGTGTCGCCAAGTCAAAGGGGTTGTGGGGTGCGACCCATCCTGCAAACAAAGAGCAGAACAGACAAATCAGGGCGATCACCGCCGCGACGATCGCCATGGGCGATGTGCGGAAGCTGTAGCCAACGTCGCTGTCAAACCAGCGGGCAAGGGTTGTTTTCATTGTGGGAAACCAGTGGGCAGACAGCACGCGCGGCGCGGGTAGCAACCGGCGTGGCTGGTCTGCTGAATGTCCGTCTCTAACTAACTATCTAGGTACTCGAAGGGAAGGCGCTTGCTTACTTGATGCTCATCCACTTGAAGGGCATGAAGTTGTCGGCCAGTTGCACCAGCGTGACCTTCTTGCTCACACCCCAGGCCAGGGCCTGCTGGTGCAGTGGCAACGTGCCCACGTCGGCGGCATGGATGTCGAAGGCCTCCTTGATCATGGCGTCGCGCTTGGCCTTGTCGGTCTCGGCCTGGATCTTCTTGGTCAGCTCGTCCACCTTGGGGTTGCAGTACGAACCCAGGTTGAACTGGCCGGCACCCTTGTCGTCCACACAGGCCACCAGTGCATTGAGGGCGTTGTGCGAGTCGTAGGTGGCAGGCGTCCAGCCCAGCATGTAGAAGCTGGTGTCGCGGCGCAGGATCTTGGGGAAGTAGGTGCCCTTTGTCTCGGCCTGCAGGTTGATCTTGACGTTGATGCGCGACAGGTTGGCGGCCACGGTCTGGCAGATGCGGCCATCGTTCACGTAGCGGTCGTTGGGGCAGTTCATCGACACTTCAAAGCCGTTGGGGTAGCCGGCTTCGGCCATCAGCTTCTTGGCAGCCTCGACATCGTAGGGCAGGCGCTTGGCATCGGGCTGGAAGCCGTTGATGCCGGGGCCGACCAGCAGGGCCGATGGGTTGGAGGCGCCACGCATCACGGTGCGCTTGATGCCGTCGATGTCGATGGCCTGGTAGAAGGCCTGGCGCACGCGCTTGTCCTTGAAGGGGTTCTTGCCCTTGACGTTGGAGTACAGCAGTTCGTCGCGCTTCTGGTCCATGCCCAGGAAGATGGTGCGCAGCTCAGGGCCGGTGATGGCGCGCGTGTTGGCGCTGGTGTTGACGCGCTCGATGTCCTGCACGGGCACGGGCTCCATCACGTCCACTTCGCCCGACAGCAGGGCCGCGACGCGGGTGGCGTCGTTGCCGATGGGCGTGAACACGATCTCATTGGCATTGCTCTCGATCTTGCCCCAGTAGGTGCCGTTGCGCGAGAACACGGTGCGCACATTGGGCTGGCGCTCACGCAGGCGGAACGGGCCCGTGCCATTGGCCTTGAACGATGCGGCGTTCTCGATGCCCTTGCGGCGGTCCACGGGGCCCATGGCCTGGTTGGTCTCACACCACTTCTTGCTCATCATGTAGACCAGCGAGACCACGTCGGGGAGGATGGGGAACGGGGTCTTGGTCTCGATCTCGACCGCGTGGTCGTTGATCTTGCGCACTTCCTTGAAGTCGTTGGTGTAGCTCTTCATGTCCGAGCCCTCGACCTGCGTGCGGCCGAAGCTGAACACCACGTCGTCGGCCGTGAAGGGGGTGCCGTCATGGAATTGCACGCCCTTGCGCAACTCGAAGCGCCACACGGTGGGCGAGGTCTGCTTCCAGCTCGTCGCCAGGGCCGGGGCCAGGCTCAGGTCCTTGTTGCGGCCGACCAGCGGCTCGTAGACGTTGCCAGTGACGCTCAGCTGCAGCGATTCATTGAGCGAGTGCGGGTCCATGGACAGCGAGTCGCCCTGGTTGGCCACGCGAATGGTCTGCGCATTGGCCACCACGCTGGACGCTGCCAGCGCGGCGAACAAGGCCGTCATGGCCAGTTTTTTCTGGAATGTCATGCAGTTCTCCTGGTCGATGAAAAGTGGGTTTTAGGAGGGGTGAGGGAAATCGCCGGATGGCTGGTGCAAAAAAGGCAGCCGCTGCAGGCTCAGAGCGTGGGCAGCGGCATGGCCTGCTCGATCAGGCTGGCGTGCAAGGCCGAGCCCAGGGGCAGGATGTCGTCGTTGAAGTCGTAGCGGCTGTTGTGCAAGGCACTGCCGCTGGCACCGGTGCCCTGCCCTATGCGCAGGTAGGCACCGGGCTTGTCCTGCAGCATGAAGGAAAAGTCCTCGGCGCCCATGCTGGGCTCCAGGTCGCGCACCACGTGGTCGGCGCCGACCAGCGATTCGGCCACGTTGCCGGCAAAGACCGCTTCGTCCTCGGAGTTGATGGTGGCCGGGTAGATGCGCTCGTAGTGCACGCTGGCCGTGGCGCCAAAGCCCAGTGCAATCGCACTGCACAGCTCCTTGAGGCGCTTTTCGACCATCTCCTGCACCACGGGGTTGAAGGTGCGCACGGTGCCCACCAGCGTGGCCGAACCAGGCAGCACGCTGAAGGCACCGAGATCGCCGGCCTGCATGGCGCACAGGCTGACCACGGCGCCGTCGAGCGGGCGCACGTTGCGCGAGACGATGGTCTGCGCTGCGGTGATGATGTGCGCGGCCACGAGCATCACGTCCACCGTCTGGTAGGCATGGGCGCCATGGCCGCCGCGGCCCGTGATCTCGATGGTGATGCGATCGGCCGCCGCCATCATGGCACCGGAGTTCAGGCCCACGGTGCCGGGCGCCATGGCAGGCCAGTTGTGCATGGCGAAGATGGACTGCACGGGGAAGCGCTCGAACAGGCCGTCTTCCATCATCACGCGCGCGCCCGCAAAACCTTCCTCGCCGGGCTGGAACACCAGCACCGCCGTGCCGTCAAAGTTGCGCGTCTCGGCCAGGTAACGGGCCGCGCCCACCAGCATGGCCGTGTGGCCATCGTGGCCACAGCCGTGCATCAGGCCCTGCTTGCAGGACTTCCAGGAAAAGTCGTTGTGCTCGGTGAGCGGCAGCGCGTCCATGTCGGCGCGCAGGCCCACCATGGAGCCGCTGGCCGTGCTGCGCCCGCGGATCACCGCGACCAGACCGGTGCGGCCGATGCCGTCATGGATCTCGTCCACGCCACAGACCTTGAGCGCCTCCTTGACCCGGGCCCCGGTGTAGACCTCTTCGAAGCCCAGCTCGGGGTGGGCGTGCAGGTCGCGGCGCAGGGCCGTGAGTTCGGGGTGGAATTGCGCGATATGCGCGAAGGCCCTGCCGCCTGCCTTGAGTCGGCTCGCCTGCATCTCAATGCCCCCCGGCCTTGCCCACGCGCAGGCGCGGATCGACGGCGAAGTACAAGAGGTCGACCACCAGGTTGATGACCACAAAGATCAGCGCAATCAGGCACAGGTAGGCCGCCATCACGGGGATGTCGGCAAAGGTCACGGCCTGGATGAACAGGAGGCCCATGCCCGGCCACTGGAACACCGTCTCGGTGATGATGGCGAAGGCGATCAGGCCACCGAGCTGCAGGCCGGTGATGGTCATCACGGGCACCAGCGTGTTCTTGAGCGCGTGGCCGAAGTGGATGGCCCGGTTGGACAGGCCACGGGCCCGCGCGAACTTGATGTAGTCGGTGCGCAGCACCTCCAGCATTTCCGCGCGCACCAGGCGCATGATCAGCGTGAGCTGGAAGATGGCCAGCGTGACCGCAGGCAGGATGATGTGGTGCCAGCCCTTGGCCTTGAGCAGGCCGGTGCTCCACCAGCCCAGCTGCACCACTTCACCGCGGCCAAAGCTCGGGAACCAGCCCAGGTGCACGGCAAACACCAGGATCAGCAGGATGCCGATCAGGAAGGTGGGCAGCGATACGCCCAGCAGCGACAGCGTCATGAACAGCTGGCTGGTGAAGGTGCCACGCTTGAGGGCGGCATACACGCCCATCGGCACACCGAGCACCAGGGCGAGCACGGCAGCCACCATGGCGAGCTCCAGCGTGGCGGGGAAGCGTTCGGCGATCAGACGCGAGACCTTGGCGCCCTGGCGCAGGCTCAGGCCGAATTCGCCCTGCGCAGCGTTCACGAGGAAGTGGCCGAACTGCACGAAAAAGGGTTTGTCCAGACCCAGCGCGACGCGCAATTCACGGATCTGCTCGGGTGTTGCGTCCTGGCCCAGCAAGAACACCACGGGATCCCCGACGTACTGGAACAGCATGAAGGAGATGAAGGCCACCGTGACCATGACGATCACAGCCTGGATCAGGCGGCGCAAAATAAAGGCAAGCATCGGAGAGTCGAGTGTGTATTCGATGGGACGCCTTGGCCACTTTTGGTGGCGCGGCGCTCGTGGGATTCGTGTCGAAAAAAACCAAGGAGAGCAAAGGCCCCAAGGCCCTTGCCCTCCATTTTCAAAGCCGGATCAGTTCACCTTGACCAGGCGCATGTCCACGCGGTTGTCGGCGCGGTGCACCAGTTCGATGTTCTTCTTCATGGCCCAAGGGATCACCTGGTCATACAGAGGAATGTGCGAAACGGTGTCGTTGGACAGCTGCAGCGCTTCGGTCAGCATGCGCGAGCGCACGGGCGCGTCGGTCTCGGCCTTGATGCGGTCCACCAGGTAATCCATGCGCTGGTTGCTGTAGCGGCCCACGTTGTAGTTGCCGTCGCCGCCCTGGCCCACGCTGCGCACCAGCGATTGCAGGCTGTACAGCGCGTCGAAGGTCGGCACGCCCCAGCCCAGCATGTAGATGCTGGCTTCGTAGCGCTGGATCATCGGGAAGTAGGTCACCAGCGGCAGCGTGCGCAGCTTGGCCTTCACGCCGATGCGCGCCCACATGCCGGTCACGGCCTGGCAGATGGCCTCGTCATTGATGTAGCGGTTGTTGGGGCAGGCGAAGTCGACTTCGAAGCCATCGGGGTAGCCGGCTTCGGCCAGCAGCTTCTTGGCCGCATCGACGCTGTAGGGGAAGCGCTTGCCCACGGCTTCCGTGTAGCCGGCCACCTGGGGTGCCACGAGCGTGCCGGTGGGCTTGCCCAGGCCACGCAGAGTGACGCGCTCCAGCGAGGCGGTGTCGATGGCCTGGTACAGGGCCTTGCGCACCTTGACATCCTTGAGGGGGTTCTTGCCCTTGATGTTGGAGCCAGGCAGCTCTTCGCGGAACTGGTCCATGCCCAGGAAGATGGTGCGGTTTTCGAGGCCGTCGATCACCTTCAGGTTGGAATCCTGGCGCAGGCGGCCCAGGTCTTGCGGCGCGGGGTCGAGCACCATGTCCACCTCACCCGACAGCAGCGCGGCGATGCGCGTGGCGGCCGACTTGATTGGGGTGTAGACGATCTCCGTCACGTTGCCGTCCATCTTGCCCCACCAGTTGGGGTTGCGCTTGAAGACCATCTTCACGTCGGCCTGCCACGAATCCAGCGTGTAGGGGCCGGTGCCCATGGCGTTGCGGTGGGCGAAGTTCTCGTCCGTGCCCTTGATGTCCTTGGGTTCCACGGAGCGGTTCTTCTCGGCCCAGGCCTTGCTCATCATGCGCAGCTCGGTCATCTGGCGCAGCAGCACGGGGTTGGGGGCCGACAGAATGACGTCGATGGTCTGCGCATCGACCTTGTTGATCTTGGTGATGCCCTGGACATAGGGCGTGAAGTTGGAGGTCTTGGCCATGGCGCGCTGCAGCGAGTACACGGCATCGTCGGCCGTGAAAGCCGAACCATCATGGAACTTGACGCCCTGGCGCAGCGTGAAACGCACCTGCGTGGGGGTCACTTCCTTCCAGGCCGTGGCCAGGACGGGCTCTACCTCGAAAGTCTTGCTGTTGTAGTAGACCAGGCTCTCATACACATTGGCATGGATGCCGTTTTGCAACGCGTTGTTTTGGGAATGAATATCCCACGTGGCGATTTCGCCCTGGCTCGCCCATTTGAATGGTTTGGCATTAGCACCCGTGGCCATCAGCATGGCGGCAGCTGCGGCAATCGACAGCAGGCTGAGATTGAGTTTCATGAAACCTCTTCAACAATGTAAAAGTTTTACTATGCAGTAAATAGCGGCCATCGGCCAACGGGAAATCCCTGAATCCCGTCCCCTCGCGAGGGACTATCCCTGCCCTGGTGAGGCCACTGACATGCAATTACGGTGCCAACGCAAAGCCCTCTGAAGCACCATCAGGCCAGCATCCGGCGGGATCGCAGGCCTGAATTCATACATTTGCACCCAAAAGCCCGCAACAAGAACCCTCAGAACAGCCTGCGCAAAACACGGGCGCCCCGCTTGTGGGCGTCCGTCCCCCGCACGAAAAAGACGCCGCACAACGCATGCCCCCAGCCAGGCTCAGGGGATAACCCCGATCACCCGCAAGAAAATGCACGGGCCCTGCAGCACCGCTTCGCAAAGCAAACACAGAACCGATAAACCAAATCCCGGCAGAAAATAAAAAAGCCGCCCGAAGGCGGCTTTTTTGTATTCATCCATTGAGACTGGCATATAGCCAGCCATCAATATCAGAAGCTGTGACGGATACCGAAGTCGTAACCGCTGGAGTTGCGGCCAGCAGCAGTCGTGGAACCGTTCAGAGCTTGAGCAGCGCCGTTCTTGTTCTTCACAGCAGCAGCGGTAGCGTACACGGCGGTGCGCTTCGACAGGTTGTGCACATAGCCCAGAGCGAACTTGTTGCTGCGTGGGTCAGGACCAGCGACGTCAACTTCGTACGTGGAGTAAGCCACGCGGATTTCGCCAGCGCCCACTGGAACCAGAGCGCCGACCAGCCAGCCGGTGCCTTCAGCGCCGTTCTTGATGTCGTCACGGTTCACGTGCGTCAGCAGCTTGGCAACGCCGAAGTCATATTGCAGACCCAGGTTGAAAGCCTTGATGTCGGCGTTCAGGAACTTGGTTTGCGACACGGCACCAGCCACGTTCAGAGGACCGTTGGCCCAGCCAGCGCGCAGAGCCAGACCATTGCCGTCCTTCTTGTTGGCAACGTTGCTGGCGTTTTCGCCCAGGTAGTACTGCACTTGGCCGTAGAAACCGCCCAGGTTGCCTGGCAGGAAGTAGCCGATAGCGTTCGAAGCGCGGATGGTGGTTGGGCCACCCAGGCTGGAGTTCAGGGTTTGGGTCGTGCCCACGCCGTTCGTGCCGAACGGATCGAACACGGTCAGGTTCCAGAATTGTGGGGTGTAGTCACGGCCCAGACGCAGTTCACCGAAGCCACCATTCAGGCTGACGGTCGAACGACGGTTGAACACCAGACCGCCCGAAGCGTTGGCGCCGGTGGTTTGGTTGTTGGTGTTGGTCGAACCGCCACGGCCGTCGTCGTTGGTCAGGCCGGCTTCCAGCCAGAACGAAGCAGACAGGCCACCGCCCAGGTCTTCAACGCCGCGGAAACCCAGACGGCTGCTGTTGTAGCCGGAGTTCGTCAGTTGCGAGCGGTTAGCAACGCTGCCGTTGCCGTAGGCGTAGGTTGCGTCAACCACGCCGAACAGCGTCACGGACGATTGAGCCATTGCAGCGCCGGAAGCAGCCAGCACAGCCAGGGCAATCAGGGATTTTTTCATTGCGAGTTACTCCAAGGTTAAACATAGGGCGCCGGTACGGGGGGTCTAGGAGTGCCTTGCACCTGCTCAGTCCCGCCGGTTCCCCGGGCCAACCTCCTGGTGGGGAAGTTGTTCTTATTGCACCAGACCCCGACCTCTTTCGCAAAGGAATTCACCCACAATCGACCTGAAAGGGAGATTTCGTTGCAGTGTTGCAACATTTCAGTGCACCCCGGCAAAATCCTCCGCCGGTGCACCAGCAAAGTGCCTTTCGGCCACTTTTGGCCCCCGGGCCACTTGTGTCTACTTGCAACACCTGTTTCCACATCCATCTCACGCCTCTGCACGCCATGGACGCCTTCTTGACTGCCGCCGACAACGCTTTGCGCACCCTTTTTGCCACCCCGCGCGCCGCCGAAGCCTCCCCTGCCAACGGCCATGCGGAGGGCACCATGACCCCCGCGCAGCGGAAACTGGCAGGTTCGCTGATGCGCGTCAACCACGTGGGCGAAGTCTGCGCGCAGGCGCTTTACACCGCCCAGGCGGCGGTCACGCGCGACGACAGCCTGCGTGGCCACCTGCTGGAGGCCGCTCGCGAGGAGACCGACCACCTGGCCTGGACCCGGGAGCGCCTGGATGCCCTGGGCGCCCGCCCCAGCGTGCTCAACCCGCTGTGGTTTGCCGGCGCATTCGCCCTGGGCCTGGTGGCGGCCAAAGTCAGCGACCGGGTCAGCCTGGGATTCGTGGCGGAAACCGAGAACCAGGTGGCCGCCCACCTGGCGGGCCACCTGGAGCGCCTGCCGATGGAAGACCAGGCCTCACGCGCCGTGGTGGCGCGCATGAAGGACGATGAGGAACGCCATGCGGCACAGGCGCTGGCCGAAGGCGCCACGCGCCTGCCGCCGCCGGTCCAGGCGCTGATGCGGGCGGCCGCCAAGGTGATGACGAGCACGGCACATCACGTGTAGCCCCCCTGAGTCGCCTTCGGCGCCATCCCCCGAGGGGGACGCTCCCGGTGCGGCGGGGCGGCCCTTGCACGGGAGCACTGGCATTCGCCGCGCCAGTTCCATGGGCGGCACAGGAATATCAGGCTTCCACGATCTCGAAGCCGGTGGTGATCTCGGCGGTCTTGGCCAGCATGATGCTGGCCGAGCAGTATTTGTCGTGACTCATGGCGATGGCGCGCTCCACGGCGGCGGCGGGGATGCCCTTGCCGGTCACGGTGAACTGCATGTGGATCTTGGTGAACACCTTGGGGTCGACCTCGGCGCGCTCGGACGTGAGCTTGACGCTGCAGCCGCGCACGTCGTGGCGACCGCGCTTCAAGATCAGCACCACGTCATAGGCCGTGCAGCCCCCCGTGCCGGCCAGCACGGTCTCCATGGGGCGGGGCGCCAGGTTCTGCCCGCCATTGGCCGGGTTGGCGCTGTCGGGTGCGCCGTCCATGGTCAGGACATGGCCGCTGCCGGTTTCTGCCACAAACCCCATTCCCGAGCGGGTTCCGGCGCCGCCGGTCCAGCTGACTGTGCATTCCATGTGTTCTCTCCTCGGTGATTCATCAAAAAAACGTGGCTTTTTTCACGAAATGGACGGGCCACTCCAAAAAAGTCGGTGAATTTTGCTGCATCGCAGCATCCGTTGCGCTAATATTCACCCATGCGTTGCCCTTTTATCGAAAAGGGACAGGTTCTGGAAAATCTCCACCATCTCCAACGCGCCGATTGTCTCCTCCATCTCCTCAAAGGATGGATTCAGCCCCGGGCTTTGCGGCCTGGGGCTTTTTTTTGCCCAGGACGGAGACACCCGGCCCTGCCCCCACCGGACGCAGGAAGACGACCACCACCTATGATGTGTGCCCCCGCTGCCCCTGAACCTGGGCCGGGAGTCTTCAGCCTGCTCCGCCATGACCCACGACCTGACCCCCGCCGACTACCTCAAGAAAATCCTCACCGCCCGCGTGTACGACGTGGCGATCGAGTCGGACCTGGAACCCGCCCGCGCGCTGAGCCGGCGCCTGAACAACAAGGTGCTGCTCAAGCGTGAAGACCAGCAGGCCGTGTTCAGCTTCAAGCTCCGGGGCGCCTACAACAAGATGGCGCACCTCACTCCGGGCCAGTTGCAGCGCGGCGTGATCTGCGCATCGGCCGGCAACCATGCCCAGGGCGTCGCCATGAGCGCCAGCAAGCTCGGCGCACGCGCCGTGATCGTGATGCCCACCACCACACCCCAGGTCAAGGTCGATGCCGTGCGCACGCTCGGCGGCGAGGTGGTGCTGCATGGCGAGAGCTACTCCGACGCCTACCAGCACGCGGCCGAGCTGCAGGCCAAGGAAGGCCTGACCTTCGTCCACCCCTTCGATGACCCGGACGTGATCGCCGGCCAGGGCACCATCGCCATGGAGATCCTGCGCCAGCTGCAGCGCCTGGGCAGCAACCGGCTCGATGCCGTGTTCGTGGCCATCGGCGGCGGCGGCCTGGTGAGCGGCGTGGCCAACTACATCAAGGCCGTGCGGCCGGAGATCAAGGTCATCGGCGTGCAGATGAACGACTCGGACGCCATGGCGCAGTCCGTGCGCGCGCACCAGCGCGTGACCCTGCCCGACGTGGGCCTGTTCTCCGACGGCACGGCCGTCAAGCTGGTGGGAGAGGAGACCTTCCGCATCGCCAGCGGCCTGGTGGACGAATTCATCACGGTGGACACCGACGCCGTGTGCGCCGCGATCAAGGACGTGTTCGTGGACACGCGCAGCATCGTCGAGCCCTCGGGCGCACTGGCCGTGGCCGCCATCAAGCAGTATGTGGAAACGCACCAGACCGAGGGCGAGACCTATGCCGCCATCCTCTGCGGTGCCAACATGAATTTCGACCGCCTGCGCTTTGTCGCCGAGCGCGCCGAGGTGGGCGAGGAGCGCGAGGCCCTGCTGGCCGTGACCATTCCCGAGGAGCGTGGCAGCTTCCGGCGCTTCTGCGAGGTGGTGGGCGCCCTGCCCGGCGGCCCGCGCAATGTCACCGAGTTCATCTACCGCATCAGCGACTCGGCCGAGGCCCATGTCTTCGTGGGCCTCACGGCCCAGGGCAAGGGCGAATCGCAGAAGCTCGCGCAGATCTTCACGGAGCACGGCTTCGGCGCGCTGGACCTCACGCACGACGAAATGGCCAAGGAGCACCTGCGCCACCTGGTGGGCGGGCACTCGGCCCTGGCACAGGACGAGCGCCTGCTGCGCTTTGTGTTCCCCGAGCGGCCCGGCGCGCTGCTCAAGTTCCTGAGCCTGATGCAGCCGACCTGGAACATCAGCCTGTTCCACTACCGCAACCAGGGCGCCGACTACGGCCGCATCCTCGTGGGCATGCAGGTGCCGCCCGAAGACTCGGCCACGTTCGATGCCTTCCTCTCTACCCTGGGCTACCCCTATGTGGAAGAGACGCTGAACCCGGCCTACCGCCTGTTCCTGCGCGCCAAGTAAGGCGAAGAGGCCCACGCGGCACCCCATGCAAGCCCTGCGCCACTACCTGCTGGCCGTGCAGTTCTTCACCCGCCTCCCTGTCACCGGGCGGCTGGCGGATTGGGTCGGCTTCAGTCCCGCCATGCTGCGCGCCAGCGCCGCCCACCTGCCGGGCGTGGGCTGGCTCGCCGCAGCGGTGGCGGCCGGGGTATATGCGGCCCTGTACCTGGCCCTGGCCCCCAACCCGCTGGGTCCGCTCGTGGCGGCGGTGTTCTGCACCGTGGCCACGGTGCTGCTCACCGGGGGCTTCCATGAAGATGGCCTGGCCGATGTCGCCGACGGCCTGGGCGGCAGCTACGAGCGCGAACGGGCACTGGACATCATGAAGGATTCGCGCGTCGGGGCCTTCGGCGCCATGGCGCTGGTGCTGGCCCTGCTGGCCAAGGTCAGCCTGCTGGCCGCGCTCGGCGCGCACAGCCTGGCCACAGCGCTCGCGGCCCTGGTCGGCGGGCATGTGCTGTCGCGCCTGTGGCCGCTGTTCATCGTGCGCCGCCTGCCGCATGTGGGCGACACCGCGCGCTCCAAGAGCAAGCCGCTGGCCGACCAGATCACGGGGGCGGCACTCGGGGTGGCCATGGCCTGGTGCGTGGCGCCGCTGGCTCTGGCCTGGCATTGGAGCTCCCCAGCCACCATAATGGCCGCCTGTGCACTGAGCGCCCTGGGCGCTGCCTGGATGGCCCGCTGGTTCTCCCGGCGCCTGCAAGGCTTCACGGGCGACTGCCTGGGCGCCACGCAGCAGATCGCCGAGATCGGCTTTTACCTGGGCGCCGCACTGGCCCTGGGACGTGGCTGAGGCCCCCGCCGTGCAGCTCTGGCTGGTGCGCCATGCGCCGCCGGTGGTGGCACCGGGCACCTGCTACGGCAGGCTGGACCTGCCCGCCCAGAGCGGCCCGACCGTTGCCTGCGCGCAGCGCCTGGCCCTGGCCCTTCCCGGCCCGGCGCTGGTCTGGCACTCACCGCTGCAACGGTGCGTGCAGCTCGCCCAGGCTGTGCAGTCCACCCGCCCCGACTGGCAGCCCCTACCCGACACGCGCCTGCGCGAAATGGATTTCGGCACCTGGGAGGGCCAAGCCTGGAGCAGCCTCGCCAAGGCCGACATCGACGCCTGGACCGCCGACTTCGCCCACCACCATCCGGGCGGCGGCGAGTCTCTGGCCGACATGCTGGCGCGCGTGGCCCAGGCACTGCAGGACACGCGCACCGCAGCACAGGCGGACGGCCTGGCGCACGCGGTCTGGCTCACCCATGCGGGTGTGGCGCGCTGTGTGGACTGGCTCCAGGCCCATGCGGGCCAGGCCCTGCCACGGGCAGACCAATGGCCCGTGCAGGCCCCGGCATGGGGCGAATGGCGCACCGCGGACCTGCCCTGAGCCTTTCTTGTTGGCAAAAAGCCAACAGGGGGCACGGTAATGAGAAGCAAGCGGTGCAAGCGCCGGATTCCGCGGTCCGGCGAGAAGCCGTCAGTTTTTGCGCGGCATGTCCAGCGTGAGCATGGCGGGCCCGCCCAGATCGGCCCCCAGCTGGGCCTGGCGGGGGCTCAGCGACTGCAGCACCATGCCGGAATCCACCACGGTCCCCACACGGAACGGCTTGGCGGGCTTGCCGTCCACCGCGATCAGCGCCGCACCGCCGCCACTGTGGCGCCCGGAGAGCACGCCAATCAAGGCGAACCGGCTGGCCATGGAGGCCACCGGGGCGGCCACGGCCACCACGGCACCGGCGGGCAGGGCGCCCAGTGCGCGCGCCACGGCCTGGGCATCGGGCACGGCCGCCATGGACGCCACCGCCGGGACGGTTTGCGCCACGGGTCGGTTCGACAGGCGCAGGCCCCAATAGACCACGCTGGCGCCTGCGGCGGCCCAGAGCGCCAGAGTCCCCAGGCGCACGCCCCATTTGCTGTATGAATTGGTCACCATGCGGAGATTATGATTCACCCGATACGACCCTAGCGAGACCGCCTGCCGTGAACACCCTCTCTTTCCTGCCTTCCTCCCCTGCCCTGCGCGGTGCACGCCGCAGCCTGGCCCGGGGTTTCACCCTGATCGAGCTGATGGTGGTGGTGGTCATCATCGGCGTGCTGGCTGCGCTGATCGTGCCCAATGTGCTCGACCGCGCCGACGACGCGCGCAGCACCGCCGCCAAGACGGACATCACCAACATCATGCAGGCGCTCAAGCTGTACCGCCTGGACAACCAGCGCTACCCCACGCCCGAGCAGGGCCTGCAGGCCTTGGTCGCCAAGCCCACGACCGGCCCCATCCCCGGCAACTGGAAGCTGTACCTCGAAAAACTCAACAACGACCCCTGGGGCCGTCCCTACCAGTACCTGAACCCCGGCATCAAGGGCGAGATCGACGTGATGTCCTTCGGTGCCGATGGCCAGTCCGGCGGCGAAGGCAAGGATGCCGATATCGGCAGCTGGCAGTAATGCCCCCCACGGTCGCGCACTGCGTGTTGCTCCCTGCCCCCCGAGGGGGCCGGGCCTTGCTTGGGGCGGCCCGGCGCTGCGGCCGGCCGCCCTCCGTTGGCGCTGCGACCGTTGCGATGGCACCCCATGCCCACCGTTGACGCCCGCGATGGTGCTGGCAGCACCGTACGCTCTGCGTGGCAAACACCCATGACACACCGTCGTTCGCGCGGATTCACCATGCTGGAGTTGCTGGTGGTCATCAGCATCATGGCGCTGGCGACGGCGGGCATTGCGTTGTCGCTGCGCGACAACGGGCAGACACAGCTCGAGCGCGAGGCGGCGCGGCTGGCGGCATTGCTCGAAGCAGGGCGGGCGCAGTCGCGGGCCAATGGCGTGCCGGTGCGCTGGCGTGGCGGGCCGCAAGGCTTCCGTTTTGAGGGGCTGCCGGCCGGGGCGCTGCCGCACCAGTGGCTGGCGGAGGGCACGCAGGTGCGCGGCAATGCCATCCTGCTGCTCGGGCCCGAGCCGGTGATCGGCGCACAGCAGGTGCAACTCACGCACCGGGACCATCCCGACCAGGCACTGCGCGTGGTGACGGACGGGCTGCGGCCCTTCAGCGTGGAGTCGGTGCAATGAGCCCCCTTTTTTCGCCCCGCCAGCGCGGCTTCACGCTGGTGGAGGTGCTGGTGGCGCTGAGCATCGTGGCCATCGCGCTGATGGCCGGGCTGCAGTCCACCAGCGCCCTCACGCGCAATGCGCTGCGCCAGTCCGACATCGTGCTCGCGCAGTTGTGCGCCGAAAACGAGCTGGTGCGCATGCGCCTCTCGCGCCAGATGCCCAGCGTCGGCGACAGCACCCAGCCTTGCGAGCAGGCGGGCCGGCGCCTGGATGTGCGCGTGACCGTGCGACCCACGCCCAACCCGAGCTTTCGGCGCGTGGATGCACAGGTGCTCGACGGGGAAAACTCCATCCTGCGTATCTCGACCATCCTGGGGCGCTACTGACCATGGGCTCCGGAACCTCCCCCGCCATGCATCCTTCCTTTGAACGCCCCCGCCGCGCCCCACCGGGTGCCGAGGGCGGCTTCACGCTGATCGAACTGCTGGTCGCGATTGCGCTGCTGTCCATCCTGGCCATCATGAGCTGGCGCGGCATCGACGGCATGGTGCGCGCGCAGGAACAGACACGCCAGCGCGCCGACAGCATGCTGGTGATCCAGTCGGCCCTGGCGCAATGGAACGCCGATCTCGACGCCATCCTGCCGCTGGCCAACACCACCCCGCTGGACTGGGACGGCCAGGTGCTGCGCATCACACGCCGCACCACGGCCGTACCCGACGAAGGCGCCCTGGTCGTGGCCTGGACCCGGCGCGAGATGCCCGGCGTGGAAGGGGGTGGCCAGTGGGCGCGCTGGCAGTCTCCGCCCGTGCGCAACCGCAGCGACTGGCAGCAGGCCTGGCAGTTGGCCGCCCAGTGGGCGCGCACGCCCGACGAGCAGGCCCGGCGCTATGAGATCAGCCTGGTGCCCATCAGCAACTGGCAGCTGTTCTATTTCCGCGGCGGCACCTGGTCCAACCCCTTGTCGAGTGCCGACCAGACCCCGGGCACCCCGGCCGCCGGACTCCCCGACGGCGTTCGGCTGCAAATCACCCTGGCACCAGGCCAGGCACTGACCGGCGCCATCGTGCGCGACTGGGCCAACCCGACCCTGGGCGGAGGACGCACCTGATGCGCCGCACACGCCCTGGCCGGCAAGACCTCAAGCAACCCCAGCGCGGGGCGGCGCTGCTCGCGGCCATGCTGACCGTGACGCTGGTGGCCACGTTTGCCGCGGCCTCGCTGTGGCAGCAGTGGCGCGCCATCGAGGTCGAGACCGCCGAGCGCGACCGCGTGCAGGCCGCCTGGATACTCGTGGGGGCACTGGACTGGTCGCGCCTGATCCTGCGCGAAGACGGCCGCGCCGGGGGCGCCGACCACCTGGCAGAACCCTGGGCCGTGCCGCTGCAGGAGGCCCGCCTGTCCAGCTTTCTTGCGGCCGAGCGCGGCGTGGCCCAGGTGGAAGACGCCAGCACCGACACCACCGACGCCTTTCTCTCGGGCCAGATCACGGACCTGCAGTCGCGCCTGAACATCACCAGCCTGGCCGAGGGCGGGCAGGTGCAGGCCGGGGCCCTCAAGCAGTTCACCCGGCTGTTCGAGCGGCTGGGCCTGCCGTCGCAGGAGCTGGCACTGCTGGTGGAGAACCTGCGCAAGGCCCAGGTCCGCACCGGGGGCGATGGCAACGCACCGCTGATGCCGCAGACGGTGTCCCAGCTGGGCTGGCTGGGACTGTCGCCGCCGACCGTCACCGCGCTGCTGCCGCATGTCACCATCCTGCCCGTGCGCACCCCGGTCAACCTCAACACGGCGGGCATCGACGTGGTCTGGGCCGCCATCGACGGGGTGGACATGGCCGGTGCCCAGAAGCTGGTGCAGGCCCGCGAGTCCAAGCATTTCCGTTCGATGGCCGAGGTGGTCGAGGTGCTGGGCCGGGTGCCGTTCGACACCAACGACCTGGCCATCGCCTCGGCCTATTTCGAGGTGCGCGGCCGCCTGCGCATGGACAACACCACCGTGGACGAACGCTCCCTGGTGCGCAAGCTGGGCCTGGAAGTGACGACGCTGTGGCGGGAACGCGGCGCCTTCGACCGGGACACGACTGCCGCTCCGGCGCAACAGACACTGCGCTGAATGCGCGCAGCACAGGAGCCACCGCCTAAAATGATCCGCACTACCCGCCCATGAGCACGCTGATACTCTCCCTGCCGCCCGCCCCTCCGGGGATATCGACCCAGTACGGCTATACGCTGACGGCGGACGGGCACACTGCCCAGCGCCATGCGCTCGCCGAGGCGGCCTTGCTGCCCGAGGCCGCACGCCCCGGCGAGGTCGTGGCCGTGGTACCGGTCGAAGCGCTTTCCTGGCAGAAGGTGCAACTGCCGCCCGGCCTGCCCCTGGGACCCAGCCAGCAGACGCCACGCCTGCGCTCGGTGCTGGAGGGCTTGCTCGAAGACCGCCTGCTGGACGACCCGGCCCAACTGCACTTTGCGCTGCAGCCGGGCGCCCAGGCCGGCGTGCCGGTGTGGGTGGCCGTGTGCGACCGCGCCTGGCTGCGCGCCCACCTGCAGGCCCTGGAAGCCGCCGGCCGGCGCGTGGCCCGTGTGGTGCCCGAGTTCGCGCCCGGCCCCACGGCCAGCGGTGGGCCCGAGGTCTCGGCCATCGGCTCGGCCGATGCCCCCCAGTTGATCCTGTGCGGCCTGGGTGCCGACGAAGGCATCTCGGTACTGCCCCTGACGCCCGCCACGCTGGCCCTGGCGGGCTTTGGCAGCGCTGCCGGTGGTGCAGCCCCACCGACCCCCTTGCGCGCCGACCCGGCCGTGGCGGAACTCGCCGAACATGCCCTGGGCCACCCGGTGAGCCTGCACACGGCCAGCGCCCGGGCCATGGACGCAGCCCGCAGCGACTGGGACCTGGCGCAGTTCGAGCTTTCCAGCAACAGCCGCTCGCGTGCCCTGCGCAAAGCCGGCGGCGCGCTGAGCGCCCTGCTGTACGCCCCCCAGTGGCGCGCAGCGCGCTGGGCGCTGGGCCTGCTCGTGCTGGCACACCTGGCGGGCCTGAACGTCTGGGCCTGGCAGGAGCGCCAGGCACTGGCCGCCAAGCAGGCCAGCCTGCGCAGCACCCTCACGCAGACCTTCCCGCAGGTGCAGGCCGTGGTCGCACCGCTGGAGCAGATGGAGCGCGAGATGGCGCTGCTGCGCCAGGCATCGGGCAGCTTCTCGCCGCGCGACCTGGAGCCCATGATGGCCGCCGCCGGCAACGCGCTGCCCGATGGCCGCATCCCTTCCGGCCTCGAATTCACCACCGGCGAGCTGCGCCTGCGCGGCCTGCAGCTTGCCCCCCCAGAGGAGCCTGTGCTCACCACCCGATTGAGGGCCGCCGGCTATACCGGCCGCCTGGACGATGGCAGCCTGGTGCTGCGTGCGGAGACCACCCCATGAGCCAGCTCGCCCCCCTGAAGGCCCAATGGCAGGCCATGGCCCCGCGCGAGCAGAACCTCGTGCTCGGCGCGACCGCGATCGTGAGCCTGGCCCTGGTGTGGTGGGTGGCCATTTCCCCCGCGCTGCAGACCTTGCGTACGGCCCCCAAGCGCCATGCCGAACTGGACACCCAGCTGCAGCGCATGCGCGGCCTGCAGGCCGAAGCCCAGCAGTTGCAGGCCGTGCCGCAAAGCAGCACGGGCGACGCCACCGGCGCACTGCGCAGTGGCCTGACCCAGCGCCTGGGCACGGCCGCCCAGCTCAACGTGGCGGGAGACCGCGCCACCGTGACGCTCAAGGCCGCCCCGGCCGATGCCCTGGCTCAGTGGCTGGCGCTGGCGCGCAGCAATGCCCGGGCCGTGCCCATCGAGGCCCGCCTGACCCGCGCAGCGGCTCCGGCCACCCCTGCCGCAACAAGCAACAGCAGCGCCCGTCCGGGCCAGCCCACCACGCCGCCCGCCATGGTGCCCCCCGGTCCAGGCGCCCCCCCCGCTGGCCCGCTGGTGCCCCCGATCCCCGGCGCCATGCCGGCCGTGGGCGCCCCCCCTGCACCGATCACCGCCACGCCGGCAGGCGCGGCGCCCGGTGGTGCTCCGCGCTGGGACGGCACGCTGGTGCTGACCCTGCCTGCCCGGTGAACCGGACGAAACGCCCCGTGTCCGCCACCCGCAACCCCCGCTCCTCCTCCCGCGCCACCGGCGCCGTACCGCGCTCGCCCTGGGGCTGGGCCGTGGGCGGTGCCCTGGTTGGCCTGCTGCCCGCCCTGGTGGTCTTTGCCCCGGCGCAATGGCTGGCCCAGGGCCTGGCCCGCGCCACGGGCGGACAGCTGCTGCTGTCCGAAGCACGTGGCACGGTCTGGAACGGCTCGGCCCAGCTGGTGCTGACCGGCGGCACCGCCAGCCAGGACCGCACCGCCCTGCCCGAGCGCCTGCAATGGACACTGCGCCCCACCCTGACCGGCGCGCACGCACAGATACAAGCCTCCTGCTGCACCGTACAACCACTGCAGGCACGGCTGGCGCTGGGCTTCTCGCAATTGCGCGTGGCGGTGGGCGACGGCCAGAGCCGCTGGCCCGCCGCGCTGCTTTCGGGCCTGGGGACGCCGTGGAACACCCTGCAGCCGCAGGGCCAGCTGGTGCTGCAGACCCAGGGGCTGCAGGCGGCCTGGCAGGCCGGCCGCATGGTGCTGGAGGGCAAGATCCAGCTCGATGCGCTGGACATGTCCTCGCGCCTGTCCACCCTGCGCCCCATGGGCAGCTACCGCCTGGCGGTACAGGGCGGCGAAGTCCCCATCCTGACCTTGAGCACCCTGGGCGGCCACCTGCAATTGAGCGGCACCGGCCAATGGGTGGGCCAGCGCCTGCGCTTCGCGGGCGAGGCCAGTGCGGCGCCCGACCGCGAAGCGGCGCTCACCAATCTTCTGAACATCATCGGACGGCGCAACGGCGCGCGCTCCCTCATCAACGTGGGTTGACCCTATGACGCATTCCACTTCCTCCCTTTCGCCGCACCTGCAATTCGCCGTCACCTCGATCACCCTGGCCGCCATGCTGCTCACCAGCAGCCCGCTGGCCCTGGCGCAGACGGCGGTGGGCACGGGCACCAGCAGTGTGCGCGGCAATGAACCCGTCACGCTGAACTTCGCCAATGCCGAAATCGAGGCCGTGGCCCGCACCATGGCCACCATCACGGGGCGCAACGTGGTGGTGGACCCGCGCGTCAAGGGCCAGCTCACGCTGATCACCGAGCGCGCCGTGCCCCCTTCGGCCGCCTTCCAGCAGTTCCTGGCGGCGCTGCGCCTGCAGGGCTTCACGGTGGTCGAATCGGCCGGCCTGTACAAGGTGGTGCCCGAGGCCGATGCCAAGCTGCAGGGCGGCAGCGTGGGTGTCAGCGAATCGGGCTCGGCACGCGGCACGCCCGGCGGCGGGCAGATCGTGACCCAGATCTTCAAGCTCAACTACGAGAACGCGGGCAACCTGGTGCCGGTGCTGCGCCCCCTGATCAGCCCCAACAACACCATCAACGTGAACCCCGGCAACAACTCGCTGGTGATCACCGACTACGCCGACAACCTGCAGCGCCTGGGCCGCATCATTGCGGCCATGGACGTCTCCAACGCCAGTGACGTGGAGATCATTCCGCTGCGCAACGCCCTCGCGGCCGACCTCGCCCCACTGGTGGCACGCCTCATCGACGGCGGCAGCGGCGCCGCGCCAGCCGCCGCCCAGGGCCAGGCCGATACCTCGTTCAAGACCACGCTGCTGGCCGAACCACGCAGCAACTCGCTCATCCTGCGCGCCGCCAACCCGGCGCGCGTAGCCATGGTGCGTGCGCTGGTGGACAAGCTCGACCAGCCGCCCGTGCCCGGCAGCAGCGCCTCCATGGGCAACATCCATGTCGTCTACCTCAAAAATGCCGATGCCACCAAGCTCGCCGTGACCTTGCGCGCGGCCATGGCCAGCATGGGGGGCAACACCACGGGCGGTGCCAGCGCCAGCACACCGGCGATTTCCGGCGGCACCTCGTCCCCTTCGCTGTCGGGCGGCGGCAGCAACAGTGGCGGCCTGAGTGGCAGCTCCAGCAGCAGCAACAGCAGCCTTGGCGGGCTGGGCAGCAGCTCCGGCATGGGCAGCGGCTCGGGCATGGGCAGCAGCAACAGCAACCAGCCCTCCACCGGCGGCCTGATCCAGGCCGACCCCACCACCAACTCGCTGATCATCACCGCGCCCGAACCGCTGTTCCGCCAGCTGCGCGCGGTGATCGACAAGCTCGACGGCCGCCGCGCCCAGGTGCTGGTGGAAAGCCTGATCGTGGAGGTCTCGGCCAGCAAGCTGGCGGAATTCGGCATCCAGTGGCAAGGCGCCATCGGCAAGAAGGGCGATGGCACGGTCGGCGTCATCGGCACCAACTCCACCCAAGGTGGCGGCATCAATATCCTGAACGCTGCCGCCAACGTGGCCGCCGGCACCTACACCGGCCTGCTCCCCACAGGCAACGGAGGGGGCCTGAGCAACGGGCTGAACCTGGCACTGGCGCCACGCATCAACGGCCAGTACTACCTGGGTGCACTGGCCAACTTCCTGCAGAACAGCGGCGATGCCAATGTGCTGTCCACCCCCAACCTGATGACGCTGGACAACGAGGAAGCGCGCATCGTGATCGGCAACAACGTGCCCTTCCCGACCGGCTCGTATGCCAACACCGGCGGCAGCAACACGGTGAACCCCTTCACCACGGTGGAGCGCAAGGATGTGGGCCTGATGCTCAAGGTGCGCCCGCAGATCAGCGAGAACGGCACCGTGAAGATGTCGATCTACCAGGAAGTCTCCAAGATCAACGAAAACACCCTGAGTTCCGTGAACGGACCGACCACGAGCAAGCGCTCGATCGAGTCGAACGTGGTGGTGGACGATGGCAGCATCATCGTGCTGGGTGGCCTGCTCGAAGACAGCTACTCGCAGGGCGAGGACAAGGTGCCCGTGATGGGCGACCTGCCCGTGTTGGGCGGCCTGTTCCGCAGTGAGAAACGCCAGCGCAACAAGACCAACCTGATGGTCTTTCTGCGCCCCGTGGTGGTGCGCGATGCAGCCACCAGCGATGCCCTGATGGTGGACCGGTACGACGCGATCCGCGGCCTGCAACAGGTGACGCAACCCGCGTCGAGCCTGCCGCTGCGCTCGGTATCGGGCGCCCCCGTGCTGCCGGAACTGCCCCAGCGCGCCGACCCGGCCACGCGCGCACAGCCTGCAGTGGCCCCTCCTGCACCCATGCAGGACCTCACGGCCCCCGGTGCCCCGGCCCCCCGCCTGACGCCATCGGGCGTGCCCATCAGCGAAGCCCCCGCGCGTGCGGGCAGTGCCCCGGTGGCCGCGGCCGCAACCGCCCCGTCGACCTACTATGTGCGTGCCGGCCTGTTCGGCGACGATGCCGCCTCGCGCGCCGCGCTGGACAAGCTGCGCACCTCGGCGCTGCCCATCGCCGAGCAATCGGTGGAAACCAACCAGGGCCCGCGCACCAGCGTGCGCGTAGGCCCCTACCAGAACGAGGCTTCGGCCGAAGCGGCCGCCGCCATGGTGCGCCAGCTGGCGCCCGGTGCCACGGTGACGCGCCAGACACTCTGAGACACCCATGCGCCACCCCCTGCCCTATGCCTTTGCCCGCACCTCCCAGCTGCTGCTGGAGGACGATGGCCAGCAGCTCGTGCTGTGGCACGGCCCTGCACCCGATGTGACCGCGCTGTCGGAAGTGATGCGCAAGCACAAGGTCCGCCACCTGCAATCGCTGGAGGCGCCAGCCCTGGCGCAGCGCATCAGCGCCGCCTATGCCCAGGGCGAATCAAGCGCGGCCACCGTGGTCAGCGAGGTCGAGTCCGACGCCGACCTGTCGCGCATGATGCAGGACCTGCCGGCCGTGGAGGACCTGCTGGAGACGGCCGACGACGCGCCCATCATCCGCATGCTCAACGCGCTGCTGACGCAGGCCGCGCGCGATGGTGCGAGCGACATCCACATCGAGCCCTACGAGCGCCATTCGAGCGTGCGCTTTCGCGTGGACGGCTCGCTGCGCGAGGTGGTGCAGCCCAACCGTGCCCTGCACGCGGCCCTGATCTCGCGCCTGAAGATCATGGCCGACCTCGATATCTCCGAAAAGCGCCTGCCGCAAGACGGACGCATCAGCCTGCGCCTGGGCACGCGCGCCATCGACGTGCGCGTCTCCACCCTGCCCAGCGCCCATGGCGAGCGCGCCGTGCTGCGCCTCTTGGACAAGAGCGAGAGCAAGCTCAGCCTGGAGGCCGTGGGCATGCAGGGCGAGACACTGCAGCGCTTCGAGGGCCTGATCGGACAGCCGCACGGCATCATTCTCGTGACCGGGCCCACGGGCTCGGGCAAGACGACCACGCTGTATGCAGCGCTGGGCCGGCTCGATGCCACGCGCAACAACATCATGACGGTGGAAGACCCCATCGAGTACGAGTTGCCCGGCGTGGGCCAGACCCAGGTCAACAGCAAGATCGAGCTGACCTTCGCCAAGGCGCTGCGCGCCATCCTGCGCCAGGACCCGGACATCATCATGATCGGCGAAATCCGCGACTTCGAGACCGCGCAGATCGCCATCCAGGCCTCGCTCACGGGCCACCTGGTGCTGGCCACACTGCACACCAACGATGCGGCCAGTGCCGTGACGCGCCTGACCGACATGGGGGTGGAGCCCTTTCTGCTGTCGTCCTCGCTGCTGGGCGTGCTCGCGCAGCGCCTGGTGCGCAAGTACTGCAGCCACTGCCAGGGCGCAGGTTGCGAGCATTGCAGCCAGACCGGCTACACGGGCCGCACCGGCCTGTTCGAGCTGCTGGTGACCAACGATGCCATCCGCGCCCAGATCCATAACCAGGCTGCCGAGGCCGATATCCGCACCACCGCGCTGGCGGGCGGCATGGCGCTGATGCGCGAGGACGGCGAGCGCCTGATCGCGGCCGGCATCACCAGCCGCGAGGAAGTGCTGCGGGTGACGCGCGACTGAGCGCACGCCGCTCCCCCTGGTGCCAAAAAGAAAAGGGCCGCGCATGCGGCCCTTTTTCATGGGTGCGTATCAACGATCAGCGGATCTGCAGCGCCGGCCGGCCGCCGGCCGTCACCTTCTTCACCAGCGGTGGGTTCATTGGCGCGGGAATGCCGCGCTGGGGTGCGGGCGTGCTGCCGCCCATGCCCGGATGGTGGGCCGAGGACGCCCCGGCACCGGGCTGCAGCTTGAACTGGCTCACAGCCTGGGTCAGTTGCAGTGCCTGTTCGCGCAGGGACTCCGAAGCCGCCGTGGACTGCTCGACCAGCGCGGCGTTCTGCTGTGTCATGTTGTCCAGTTGGCTCACCGACTGGCTGATGTGGCCCACGTTGTCACGCTGCTCGGCGGCCGAGGCGGTGATCTCGCTGATGATGTCCGAGACACGGCGCACGCTGCCCACGATCTCGTCCATGGTGGCACCGGCCTGGCTCACCAGGCGCGAACCATCTTCCACGCGCTCCACCGACGAGCCGATCAGGCCCTTGATCTCCTTGGCAGCGGCTGCGCTGCGCTGGGCCAGGCTGCGCACTTCACTGGCCACCACGGCAAAGCCCCGGCCCTGCTCGCCGGCCCGCGCCGCTTCGACGGCGGCATTGAGGGCCAGGATGTTGGTCTGGAAGGCAATGCCATCGATCACGCCCGTGATGTCGGCAATCTTGCGCGAGCTGGTGGTGATCTGGTCCATGGTGGTCACCACCTGCGAGACCACCACGCCACCGCGCCCGGCCACCTCGGCGGCCGATGAGGCGAAGTCGCTGGCCTGGCGCGAGGACTGGGCACTCTGGCCGATGGTGCTCGTGAGCAGCTCCATCGACGAGGCGGCCTCTTCGAGGTTGGCGGCCGTCTGCTCGGTGCGGTGGCTCAGGTCGTGGTTGCCCGAGGCGATCTCGGTGCTGGCTGTGGAAATGTTGCCGGCCGCCTCCTGCACCTGCTGCACCAGGCCGCGCAAGGCGTCCTGCATGCGCGCCATGGAGGCCACGAGCTGGCCCACCTCGTCCTGCGAGCTGATCTCCACATCGCGCGACAGGTCGCCACCGGCAATGCGCTCGGCCAGGGCGCTGGCCTGCGAGATCGAACGGGTGATGGAACGCACGCTGAAAAAGGTCAGCGGAATCAGCACCGCCAGGGCCAGCACCAGCACGATGCCGATCAGGCCGGACATGGTCGTGGTCAGGGTGTTGACGCCTTCGCGCGCCTCGTCCATCTTGGTGCGTGCGGTGCCAGAAAGGTCGGACAGCAGCTTGTCCGTGGCTTCCATGTGCTTCTTGAGGCGGTCGGCGTAGGCGCCGCCCACGGCGCCGTCGATCTGGGCGCGCTCGATCTGTTCGAACACGGGGGAGATGCCGGCCTCGTACTCCTTGACCTCGGCCAGGGATTTGTCGATGGCCGCCACGAAGGCCGCATCGCCCGACTGCACCTGGCGCACATCGGCCATGCCCTTGTTGAGTGCCACGAGCGACTTCTTCCAGCTCTCGCGCAGGGCCGCGACCTCGACGGAGTTGTTGAAGCTGATGATGATGTCCTTTTCGAGGCGGCGCAGATCCCCCAGGGTGGTGCGCAGCTCGGCCACATCGGTCAAGGTCTGCACCCGCTGGGAGAACAGCTGGTCCAGGGTGCTTCGGGTGCGCTCCAGGGCCAGGTAGCCCATGGCACCGATCACGACGAGCAGAACCAGCGAGAAGATCGTGCCGAAATAAAGGCGCGCACGGATGGAAAGACGGCTGAGCAGGTTCATCGCTCTTCCTTACATTTTTTGACAACTACAGCATAGCAACTTTGGTGCCACAGGGCCAGTTGTCCCCTTGGCGCCTGTGTGGGCGCGACTGTATGCGCGCCCACCGGCTCTGCCGCAGAGGGTATGTACCGCCCTGCCCGCCCCCAGCAGCGGAACTGCGGGGGCAGTAGCCGTGCTTATTTGACCGGCGTCAAGGGGACGTACAGCTGCCCCCCGGTGCGCTGGAATTCCGCCGCCTTGTCCTGCATGCCGGAGGCCAGCGCCTGCCCTTCGGCGAGCCCCTTGCTGGCGGCGAAATCGCGCACTTCCTGCGTGATCTTCATGGAGCAGAACTTGGGCCCGCACATGGAGCAGAAGTGCGCCACCTTGGCACTGTCCTTGGGCAGGGTCTCGTCGTGGTACTCCTGGGCCGTCTCCGGGTCCAGGCCCAGGTTGAACTGGTCCTGCCAGCGGAAGTCGAAGCGCGCCTGGCTCAGCGCGTCGTCGCGCGCCCGGGCGCCCGGATGGCCCTTGGCCACGTCGGCCGCGTGCGCGGCGATCTTGTAGGCGATGATGCCCTGCTTGACGTCATCGCGGTCGGGCAAGCCCAGATGCTCCTTGGGCGTCACATAGCACAGCATGGCCGTGCCCATCCAGCCGATCATGGCCGCGCCGATGGCCGAGGCAATGTGGTCATAGCCCGGTGCGATGTCGATGGTCAGCGGGCCCAGGGTGTAGAACGGCGCCTCGTGGCAGGTTGTGAGCTGCTCGGTCATGTTGGCCTGGATCATGTGCATGGGCACATGGCCCGGGCCCTCGATCATGGTCTGCACGTCGTGCTTCCAGGCCGTCTGCGTGAGCTCGCCCAGGGTGTGCAGCTCGGCGAACTGGGCCTCATCGTTGGCGTCCGAGGCGCAGCCCGGGCGCAGGCCGTCGCCCAGGCTGAAAGACACGTCATAGGCCTTCATGATGTCGCAGATGTCCTCGAAGTGCTCGTACAGGAAGCTCTCGCGGTGGTGCGCCATGCACCACTTGGCCATGATGGAGCCACCGCGCGAGACGATGCCCGTGCGCCGCGCCGCGGTGAGGTGGATGTAGGCCAGGCGCACGCCGGCATGGATGGTGAAGTAGTCCACGCCCTGCTCGGCCTGCTCGATCAGCGTGTCGCGGAAGATCGCCCAAGTCAGGTCCTCGGCGACGCCGCCCACCTTCTCCAGGGCCTGGTAGATCGGCACGGTGCCGATGGGCACGGGGCTGTTGCGCACGATCCAGTCGCGCGTGGTGTGGATGTTCTTGCCGGTGGACAGGTCCATCACGTTGTCGGCGCCCCAGCGGATGGCCCAGACCAGCTTTTCGACCTCTTCCTCGATGCTGGAGGTGACGGCCGAGTTGCCGATGTTGGCGTTGATCTTCACGAGGAAGTTGCGCCCGATGGCCATGGGCTCCACCTCGGGGTGGTTGATGTTGGCGGGGATGATGGCGCGCCCGCGCGCCACCTCGTCACGCACGAACTCCGGCGTGATGACCCGCGGAATACTGGCCCCCATGGGGTTGCCCGCCAGGCGCCGCTCGCGGCCCGCATCGGCCTGGTACTGCGCCATCCACTCGCGCTTGCCGTTCTCGCGCAGGGCCACGTACTCCATCTCGGGCGTGATGATGCCCTTCTTCGCATAGTGCATCTGCGTCACGTTGGCGCCGCTGCGCGCGCGCAGGGGTTGGCGCTGCAGGGCCGCGGCCTCGGCGCGCAGCTGGGCCAGGCGCACGACGTCCTCGCTCCTTTGGCCGTCGTCGAGCGCCAGGGGCGCACGGCCTTCGTAGGCCTCGGTATCGCCGCGGCCGGCGATCCAGCCACCGCGCACGCTGGCCAGGCCACGGCGCACATCGATCACGGCGTTGGGGTCGGTGTAGGGGCCCGAAGTGTCGTAGACGCTGACCTGCTCGCCGTTGGTCAGCGCGATGTCGCGCACGGGCACGCGCAGATCGGGGTGCAGCTGGCCAGGCAGGTAGGCCTTGCGCGAGGCCGGAAAGGGCTCACGCGTTGCGGCCAGCAGCTCGGCGAATTGTTCGCGGGCAAGGGGATCGGGTGCATTCATGGGGCAGGTCTCCAGGTTCCGGTGGCAAAAAGGAATTGCTCCGGAATGGACCTGCGCCCCGCACGCGCGCCAGGACCTGGCGCATGGACGGCATGCTCCACCCAGGCAGCCTAGAAAAGGCGTGCGCGCGCGCAGGCATGAAGGTCGGCTCTTCTTCCGCCGGTATGAACCGGATCAAGTTCGTCGGGTTCGCAGGCCGCCTGACGGATCCACCATCAGGCCCTTTGCATCTCAGCGCTTTCGCACACCCCGGAGCAGGCGCCAGTATAGCCACACCTGCTGAGCGCGCTATTCAGTTCCCATGATGCATGGCGGTCTCGTCCGCAGAGCATGCAACTGGCGCGGCCAAGGCCAGTGCCCCCGCGCAAGGGCCGCCCCGCCGCGCTGGGGGCGTCCCCCTCCCGACCCGCACAGCGGGTCGAGAGAGGGGTGAAGGCGCGAAGCGACTCAGCGGGTGCCTGATTCAGATGCGCCCGATGAGGACTACGGCGAAGAAGAACACCGCAGCGATGACCGTCCACTTGAGCACCACCAGGCCCCAGCGCTTGTAGTGCGGCTGGCCTGTGCCCGCATAGAAGGCAAAGGATACGGCGGCCGCCAGCAGCAGCGCCATGACGACCCAGCGAAACAGCAGCATGGGGCCGCCGGCTTACCAGGCGCGCGCGGGTTGTGCGAAGCCGCGCGGTGCCTGGCGCTCGTCCTCGAAGGTGACTTCTTCCCAGGCATCGGGCTGCGAGAGCAGCTCGCGCAGCAGCAGGTTGTTCATCGCATGGCCCGAGCGGAAGGCGCTGTAGGCGGCCAGCAGGGGCTGGCCGATGATGTACAGGTCGCCCATGGCGTCGAGGATCTTGTGCTTGACGAATTCGTCGTCGTAGCGCAGGCCGTCGCTGTTGAGCACCTTGTAGTCGTCCATCACGATGGCGTTGTCCAGCCCGCCGCCCAGGGCCAGGCCGTTGGAGCGCATCATCTCCACATCGCGCGTGAAGCCGAAGGTGCGCGCGCGCGCAATGTCGCGGCTGTAATTGCCCGACCCCAGGTCGAACTCCACGCGCTGGCCGGTGGAATCCACTGCGGGGTGGTCGAAATCGATCTCGAAGCTCAGCTTGTAGCCGTGGTAGGGGGTCAGGCGCGCCCACTTGGCCTGGGCCCCACTGCCCTCGCGCACTTCCACGGGCCGCTTGATGCGGATGAAGCGCTTGGGCGCATTCTGCAGTTCGATGCCCGCGCTCTGCAGCAGGAACACGAAGGAGGACGACGAGCCGTCGAGAATGGGCACCTCTTCGGCCGTGATATCCACATAGAGGTTGTCGAGCCCCAGGCCGGCACAGGCCGACATCAGGTGTTCCACAGTGTGCACCTTGGCGCTGCCCACCCCGATGGTCGATGCGAGGCGCGTATCGGTCACCGCATCGGCGCGGATCGGAATGTCCACCGGCTGCGGCAGGTCGACCCGGCGGAACACGATGCCGGTGTCGGGCTGGGCCGGCCGCAGGGTCAGCTCGACCCGCTGGCCACTGTGCAACCCCACGCCGACGGCGCGGGTCAAGGTCTTGAGGGTGCGTTGCTGGAGCATGCCCCGATTGTAAAAGGGCAGGCCCAACCCCGCTTGCAATAGGACCACCGCGCCCAGGCCCATGAAAAAGGGGCCCGAAGGCCCCTTGGAGAAGACTCAGGGGCCGTCGGGCAGCCCCTTCACCCCTGAGTTCAATCTGCCTGCTTGCGCAGGAAGGCCGGGATTTCGAGGTCGTCCATGCCGCCCGAGGACAGCGCGTCCACGCGGGCCGCGGCCTGCGTGCGGTTGGTGCGCCAGACGCTGGGCACCGACATGCTGCCGTAGTCGGCCTGGGCGCCACCGGCGCCGGCAAGGCCAGGAACGGCCGCGCCCATGGCGTTGCCCATCGCGCCCGGGGCACCTGCCACGGGGATCTGGTAGGCCATGTTGTCGGTGCCGGTGCGCAGGCCGCCCTGCACCACCGAGATGGGCTGGCGGCGTGCGTTCTGGCGCGACAGGCCGGTGGCCACCACGGTCACGCGGATTTCGTCACCCAGGGTGTCGTCGTAGGCGGCGCCGAAGATGACATGCGCATCCTTGGACGCGTAGGCGTTGATGGTGTTCATCGCCAGGCGCGACTCGGACAGCTTCAGGCTGCCCTTGCTGGCCGTGACCAGCACCAGCACGCCCTTGGCGCCCGACAAGTCGATGCCTTCGAGCAGCGGGCAGGCGATGGCCTGCTCGGCCGCAATGCGCGCGCGGTCAGGGCCGCTGGCCGTGGCCGTGCCCATCATGGCCTTGCCGGGCTCACCCATCACGGTGCGCACGTCTTCGAAGTCGACGTTCACCTGGCCGTATTCGTTGATGATCTCGGCAATGCCGCCCACGGCGTTCTTGAGCACGTCGTTGGCATGGGCAAAGGCCTCGTCCTGGGTGATGTCGTCGCCCAGCACTTCGAGCAGCTTCTCGTTGAGCACGACGATCAGCGAATCGACGTTGGCTTCGAGTTCGGCCAGCCCGTTGTCGGCATTGGCCATGCGGCGGCCGCCTTCCCATTCGAAGGGCTTGGTGACCACGCCCACGGTGAGGATGCCCATCTCCTTGGCGATGCGTGCGATCACGGGTGCAGCGCCGGTGCCCGTGCCGCCGCCCATGCCGGCGGTGATGAACAGCATGTGTGCGCCATCGATGGCCGCGCGGATGTCCTCCACGGCCGCTTCTGCAGCATCACGGCCCTTGTCGGGCTTGCTGCCGGCCCCCAGGCCGCTGGCACCCAACTGGATCACGCTGTGCGCGGAGCTGCGCGTGAGCGCCTGCGCATCGGTGTTGGCACAGACGAATTCCACGCCCTGCACGGCGCGGGCAATCATGTGTTCGACGGCGTTGCTGCCGCCACCGCCCACGCCGATCACCTTGATCTGGGTGCCCTGGTTGAAAGTTTCGGCTTCGATCATTTCGATGGTCATGTTGGAACTCCTGATTCTGTCTTCGTATGCATTGGCCAAATGTGAAAAACTGTCTCTGGGTGCGGGCTGTGGCATGGCGGTCCTGTACATCGCCATCGCCCGCCGGGCATTCGGGGGCCGGCACGGGCGGGACTGTGGTGGTGGAAATGCCGCATCAGAAGTTCCCCACGATGAAGTCCTTGAAGCGACCGAAGGCCGTCTTCATGGAGCCGCTCTTCTGAGCCACCTTGAAACCCCGCAGACGCGCCAGGCGCGCCTCTTCGAGCAGGCCCATGACGGTCGAGGCACGGGGCTGGGCCACCATGTCGGACAGGGCGCTGGCGTATTTGGGAATGCCGCGGCGCACGGGCTTGAGGAAGATGTCCTCACCCAACTCGATCATGCCGGGCATGACGGCGCTGCCGCCCGTGAGCACGATGCCCGAGGACAGCACCTCCTCGTAGCCCGACTCGCGGATCACCTGCTGCACCAGCGAGAAGATCTCTTCCACGCGCGGCTCGATCACGCCGGCCAGCGCCTGCTTGCTCAGCATGCGCGGGCTGCGGTCACCCAGGCCGGGCACCTCGACCTGGCTCTCGGGGTCGGCCAGCAGCTGCTTGGCGTAGCCGCTTTCGACCTTGATGTCCTCGGCATCCTTGGTGGGCGTGCGCAGCGCCATGGCGATGTCGCTGGTGATCAGGTCGCCCGCGATCGGGATCACGGCTGTGTGGCGGATGGCGCCACCCGTGAAGATGGCCACGTCCGTCGTGCCGGCGCCGATGTCCACCACCACCACGCCGAGCTCGCGCTCATCGTCGGTCAGCACCGCCTGGCTCGATGCGAGCGGGTTGAGCAGCAGTTGCTCCACCTCCAGGCCACAGCGGCGCACGCACTTGATGATGTTCTCGGCTGCGCTCTGTGCCCCGGTCACGATGTGGATCTTGGCTTCCAGGCGGATGCCGCTCATGCCGATGGGCTCCTTCACGTCCTGCCCGTCGATCACGAATTCCTGCGGCTCCACCAGCAGGAGGCGCTGGTCGGAGGAGATGTTGATGGCCTTGGCCGTCTCCACCACGCGCGCCACGTCGGCCGAGGTGACCTCCTTGTCCTTGACGGCCACCATGCCGCTGGAGTTGAGGCCGCGGATGTGGCTGCCCGTGATGCCGGTGTAGACGCGCTGGATCTTGCAGTCGGCCATCAGCTCGGCTTCCTTGAGCGCCTGCTGGATGCTCTGCACCGTGGCGTCGATGTTGACCACCACGCCGCGCTTCAAGCCATTGCTCGGGGCCACGCCCAGGCCGGCGAGCTTGAGTTCGCCGCCGGGCAGGACTTCGGCAACCACGGCCATGATCTTCGCCGTGCCGATGTCCAGGCCGACCACCACGTCTTTGTATTCTCTTGCCATATTCCGTCACTGCCCTTCGTTGTTCTGCGCTGCCCGCTGCGTCGTCGTCATTGCATCCATGTGGCTACCTCCGTGGTGCAGCGGCCGCAGCCGCTTCGGTCGTGGTCACCCCCTTGAGCCGCAGTGCATAGCCCCCCGCATGCCGCAGGTCCGCCGATTCGAGTGCGTCCACACGGCGCTTGTACTGGGCAGCCACCTGGGTCAGGGTGCGCGCAAAGCGCTTGGCCCGCGCCACCAGCTCGGTCGGCGTGCCGCCGCCCAGCTCCACCACGGCCCCTGTGTCCAGCGTGGCACGCCAGCCGCCACGACCGGTCAGCAGCAGCTCTTCCACATCCATCCCCAGCGGCTCGAACACCGGCTGCAGCAGGCCATACATCTGCAGCACTTCGCCCGAAGTGCCGCTCGGCCCCTGCAGGCGCGGCAGTCCGTCCTGCTCCACATCGTCCACGTTCGCCTCGAACACCTCGCCCTGGGTGTTGACCATGGCCGAGCCCGACTCGGGCCCCCAGTACGCCACGGCATCGTGCTCTTCCAGCGACACATGCAGGCTGCCCGGAAACTCGCGCCGCACCGAAGCCTTGCGCACCCAGGGCACCTGCTCGAAGGCCGCGCGCGCAGCACGCAGGTCCACCGTGAAGAAATTGCCCACCAGGTGCGGCGCCACGTTGGCGCGCAGCGTGACGGCATTGTTGTGCACCAGCTCGCCCTGCACCACGATGCGGGCGATCGCAAAACCCGGGTAGCGCAGCACCCACCACGCGCCCGCTGCCAGCACGAGCATGGCGCAGCCCACGAACAGGACCGATGCGGTCATGTTCATGAGCTTGACGTCCAGCGGTGCGGGCAGCGTGTTGTTCATCAGGTCCCCAAGGTGCTGCCGGCGGGGGTGTCCATGGTGGCGCTGGCCAGCACCCCCACGCACAGGTCCTCGTAGCTGATGCCCGACGCACGCGCCGACATGGGCACGAGCGAATGGCCCGTCATGCCGGGCGAGGTGTTGATCTCCAGCAGGAAGGGCTGGCGGTCGCTGGCGCGGATCATGATGTCCGCGCGCGCCCAGCCGCGGCAGCCGAGCGAGCGGAACGCCGCCACCACCAGGCGCTGGATCTCGCGCTCCTCGGCCTCTGGCAGGCCGCTTGGGCAGTGGTACTGCGTGACGTCGGTGAAATACTTGTTCTGGTAGTCGTAGTTGCCCTCGGGCGCGACGATGCGGATCACCGGCAGCGCATAGGCCGCGGCGCCCTCGCCCAGGATCGGGCAGGTGGTCTCCTCACCCGCGATGAACTGCTCGCACAGCACCTCGGGGTCGTAGCGCGAAGCCAGCGCGTAGGCCTGGGCACACTGCTCGGGCGAAGTCACCTTGGTCAGGCCGATGGTCGAGCCCTCGCGCGAGGGCTTGACGATCATCGGCGCGCCCAGCGCCGCCAGCGCGTCCGCGGTCTCCGCCACGCTGCCCACCAGGCGCCAGTCCGGCGTGGGCAGACCTTCGGCGCGCCAGATGCGCTTGGTCATGATCTTGTCCACCGCGATGCTCGATGCCATCACGCCCGGCCCGGTGTAGGGAATGCGCAGCAGCTCGAGCGCGCCCTGCACGGTGCCGTCTTCACCGTGGCGACCATGCAGCGCGATGAAGCAGCGCGCATAGCCATCGCGGCGCAGCTCGCCCAGGTCGTTCTGCGAAGGGTCGAAGGCATGCGCATCGACGCCGCGCGAACGCAGGGCCTGCAGCACCCCGGTGCCGGACATCAGCGACACCTCGCGCTCGGCGGAAGCGCCGCCCATCAGCACGGCGACCTTGCCCAGTGCCTTCACATCCACGTTGGAACCCAGTTTCGTTGTCATCGTCATGTCGCGCTCCCGGTCAGCGCCTTGGTAGTACCCGGGTTGTCGTTGTTCTGCAGCAGGTCCACCACCTTGGCCGGCACGGCACCGATGGAGCCAGCGCCCATGCACATCACCACGTCACCGTCGCGCGCGTTGTCGGCAATGGCCTGGGGCAGGTCGGCCACCTCGTCCACGAAGATCGGCTCCACGCGTCCGGCCACGCGCAGCGCGCGGGCCAGCGACCGGCCGTCGGCCGCAACCACGGGCGCCTCGCCGGCGGCATAGACCTCGGTGAGCAGCACGGCATCGGCGTTGCCGATCACCTTCACGAAATCTTCGAAGCAGTCGCGCGTGCGGCTGTAGCGGTGTGGCTGGAAGGCCAGCACCAGGCGCCGGCCGGGGAAGGCGCCGCGCGCCGCAGCGAGCGTGGCCGCCATCTCCACCGGGTGGTGGCCGTAGTCGTCGATCACGGTGAAGCGACCGCCCTCCTTGGCAGGCAGGTCGCCGTAGCTCTGGAAGCGCCGACCCACGCCCTTGAAGCCCGCCAGCGCGCGCTGCACGGCCTCATCGGGGATGTTCAGCTCCACCGCCACGGCAATGGCCGAGAGCGCGTTGAGCACGTTGTGCTCGCCGGCAAGGTTGAGCACGATCTCCAGATCGGGCAAGGTGACGCCGTTGCGCCGCTGCACGGTGAAGCGCATCTGCCCGGCCTCGGCGCGCACGTTGACGGCACGCACCTGGGCGTCTTCGGAGAAACCGTAGCTCGTGATCGGGCAGGTCACGCTCTGCAGGATCTCGCGCACGGCCGGGCTGTCCACGCACAGGATGGCCGTGCCGTAGAACGGCATGCGATGCAGGAAGTCGACAAAGGCGCCCTTGAGCCGGCCGAAGTCGTGCCCGTAGGTCTCCATGTGGTCGGCATCGATGTTGGTCACGACCGCCATCACGGGCAGCAGGTTCAGGAACGAAGCATCGGACTCGTCGGCCTCGACCACGATGTAGTCGCCGCTGCCCAGCTTGGCATTGGCGCCTGCGCTGTTCAGGCGCCCGCCGATCACGAAGGTGGGGTCGAGCCCCGCCTCGGCCAGCACGCTGGTCACCAGGCTGGTGGTGGTGGTCTTGCCGTGCGTGCCGGCAATCGCGATGCCCTGCTTGAGGCGCATCAGTTCGGCCAGCATCAGCGCGCGCGGCACCACGGGGATGCGCTTGTCGCGCGCGGCCAGCACCTCGGGGTTGTCGGCCGTGACGGCGGTGGAGGTGACCACGGCGTCGGCACCGTCGATGTGCGCGGCCGCATGGCCCAGGCAGGTCTTGATGCCCAGGCCCTGCAGGCGGCGCAGGGTGGCGCTGTCGGCCAGGTCCGAGCCGGAGATACGGTAACCCAGGTTGAACAGCACCTCGGCGATGCCGCTCATGCCAGCGCCCCCGAGGCCTACGAAATGGATGTGGCGAATGGCGTGCTTCATGGTGTTGCAAGCTCCTCGCAGGCAGTCACCACCTCGTGGGTGGCGTGGTTCTTTTGCATCTTCTTGGCTTCTGTGGCCCGGCGCAGCAGCTCCGGGCGCTCTGTGTTGCTCAGCACCGCGGCCAGGCCTTGGGCCGTGAGCTCGCGCTGCTGCACCAGCCAACCGCCCCCGGCCTCCACGAGGAAGCGGGCGTTGGTGGTCTGGTGGTCGTCGACCGCCGAGGGGAAGGGCACGAACAGGGCGGCCGCGCCCACGGCGGCGATCTCGGTCACGGTGCTTGCGCCGGCACGGCAGACGATGATGTCGGCCTGCGCAAACGCAGTGGCGGTGTCGTCGATGAAGGGGGTCAGCTCGGCCTCGACCCCGGCAGCGGCGTAGTTGGCGCGCAGTGCGTCGATCTGGGTGGCGCCGCTCTGGTGCAGCACCACGGGGCGGCGCTCGGCCGGAATCAGGGCCAGGGCCTGGGGCACGATCTCGTTGAGCGCCCGCGCGCCCAGGCTGCCGCCCACCACCAAGAGGCGCAGCGGGCCGCTGCGGCCGGCAAAGCGCTCTGCCGGCTCGGCCTGGCGCGTGAACGGAGCGCGCAGCGGATTGCCCACCCACCGGCCCTTCTTGAACACATCGGGAAACGCGGTGAACACCCGGTCGGCCACGCCGGCCAGCACCTTGTTGGCCATGCCGGCCACCGAGTTCTGTTCGTGCAGCACCAGGGGCTTGCCGCACAGCACGCCCATCATGCCGCCCGGGAAGGTGATGTAGCCGCCCAGGCCCACCACCACGTCGGGCTTCACGCGGCGCACCACCTGCAGTGCCTGCCAGAAGGCGCGCAGCAGGCGCAGCGGCAGCAAGGCCAATGTGACCAGGCCCTTGCCGCGCACGCCCGAAAAGTCGATGGTCTCCAGCGCAAAGCCCTGCGGCGGCACGATGCGCGACTCCATGCTGCCGGGCGCACCCAGCCAGTGCACGCGCCAGCCGCGCGCGCGCAACTCCTCGGCCACGGCCAGGCCCGGGAAGATATGGCCGCCGGTGCCGCCGGCCATGATCAGTGCTGTCCTGGGAGACGTCATACCCGGCCTCCCCTCATCAGACGCTGCGCGTCTGGCATTGCTTGCGCAATGCGATGCTTGTTTTGTTGAAACAATCCCCTCATACGCGGCCTCCGCGCATGAGGTGCTTGTTTTCGTAATCCACCCGCAGTACGACCGCAATCGCCACCAGGTTCATCAGGATGGCCGATCCGCCGAAGCTCATGAGCGGCAGGGTCAGCCCCTTGGTGGGCAGCGCGCCCAGGTTCACGCCCATGTTGATGAAGGCCTGGAAGCCCAGCCAGATCGCCACGCCCTGGGCCACGAGGCCCGCGAACACGCGGTCCAGGGCAATCGCCTGGCGGCCGATGTGCATGATGCGGCGCGTCATCCACAGGAAGAGCACGATGAGCACCAGCACGCCCACAAGGCCGAACTCCTCGCCGATCACGGCCAGCAGGAAGTCGGTGTGCGCCTCGGGCAGCCAGTGCAGCTTCTCGACGCTGCCGCCCAGGCCCACGCCGAAGATCTCGCCGCGGCCGATGGCGATGAGCGAATGCGAGAGCTGGTAGCCCTTGCCCAATGCATGCTGCTCGCTGAACGGATCGAGGTAGGCGAACACACGCTCGCGCCGCCAGGGCGAGCTGGCAATCATGAGGCCGAAGGCGGCCACCAGCACACCGGCGATCAGGAAGAACATGCGGGCATTGACGCCGCCCAGGAACAGGATGCCCATGGCGATCACGGCCACCACCATGAAGGCGCCCATGTCCGGCTCGGCCAGCAGCAGCACGCCGACGATGGCCACGGCGGCGCCCATGGGCAGCACGGCGCGGAAGAAGCGCTCCTTGACCTCCATCTTGCGCACCATGTAGTCGGCGGCATAGATGAGCACGGCGAACTTGGCGACCTCGGAGGGCTGGAAGCCCACCGGACCGATCGACAGCCAGCGCCGGGCGCCGTTGACCACCTTGCCCACGCCCGGGATCAGCACCGCGACCAGCAGCAGCAGCGCCGCCACAAAGAGCCAGGGCGCCGCACGCTCCCACAGTTTCATGGGCACCTGGAAGGCCAGCAGCGCCGCGACGAAGCCCACCACCAGGTACATCATGTGGCGGGTGAGGAAATGCGTGGGCGCATAGTTGGCAAAGCGCGGGTTGTCCGGCATGGCGATGGAAGCCGAATACACCATCACCAACCCCCAGGCGAGCAGCCCCACCACCACCCACAGCAGGGCCTGGTCGAACCCGAGCACGCTCGCGGGCGTGGTCGTGGACTGGCGGTACTCCGTGCCGCCCACGCGCACCGGCAGCACCTCGCCGGCCTTGCCGGTGAGGCGGCCCAGCCAGCCGGCCAGGCGTTGCTGCAGGCCCACGGGGGCGTTGGCGGTCGCAGCCATCACATGCCCTCCAGGGTTTGGCCGGCATCGTGCGCCATGGCCAGCACGGTTTCGCAGAACACGCGTGCGCGGTGCTCGTAGCCCGTGAACATGTCGAAGCTGGCGCAGGCAGGCGACATCAGCACCGCATCGCCCGAATGCGCGCGCTGCGCGGCCTGGTGCACGGCCTCGGGCAGCGTGGCAGCATCGAGCAGCGGCACGCCCGCATCCTGCAGGGCCGTGCGGATCAGCGGGGCATCGCGCCCGATCAGCAGCACCGCGCGTGCATAGCGCGCCACGGGCGTGGCCAGCGGCGCAAAGTCCTGCCCCTTGCCGTCGCCACCCAGGATGAGCACGATGCGCCGGTCGGCGCCCAGACCATTGAGCGCAGCCACCGTGGCGCCGACATTGGTGCCCTTGCTGTCGTCGAAAAACTCCACGCCGTTGATCAGCGCAACGGGCTCGACGCGGTGCGGCTCACCCCGGTACTCGCGCAGACCGAACAGCATGGCCGACAGTGTGCAGCCGGCCGACGACGCCAGGGCCAGGGCCGCGAGCGCGTTGGAGGCGTTGTGGCGCCCGCGTATGCGCAGCGCGTCGGCCGGCATCAGGCGTTGGATGTGCAGTTCGTCCTCGTCCAGCGGCACAGCCGTGGCGGCATCACCGCCCTGGCCGGGTGCAACCGCACGGCGGCGGGTGCTGCGCTTGCGGGTTTCGTCCGCTTCGTGCGCGCGCACCAGCCAGGGGATGCTGCCCACGGTCTCGATGCCGAAGTCGCCGGGGCGCCGGGGCATGTCGATGCCGAAGGTCAGGTGCTCCCGCATCGGCACCTTCACGGGCTGCTTGCTGCGCGCGCTCTGGGCCGGCTTGCCCGAGGCGGCCTGTGCCGCCTGGGCTGCAGCGGCAGACGCCGTGCCCAGCATGTCCATGACGGTGGGGTCTTCGCGGTTGAGCACCATCAGGGCCGTGTCGCCGAAGATGCGCGCCTTGGCCGCCGCATAGGCACCGATGTCGCCATGCCAGTCCAGGTGGTCCTGCGTGATGTTGAGCACGGTGGCCGCCGTGGGCTCGAAGCCGGCCACGCCGTCGAGCTGGAAGCTGGAGAGTTCGAGCACCCAGACTTCGGGCAGGGTCTCGGCGTCAATGTGCCCGGCCAGGGTGTCGAGCAGCGTGGGGCCGATGTTGCCGGCCACAGCCACGGTCTTGCCCGCACGCTCCACCAGTTGGCCGGTGAGCGAGGTGACGGTGGTCTTGCCGTTGGTGCCGGTGATGGCCAGCACGGCCGGCGCGTAACCGTGCGAAGCGCGCAGGAATTGCAGCGCCGCGGCGTACAGGCCCAGCTCGCCGCCCGTGGGCAGGCCGACGGCCTGTGCTGCCGCCCACACGGGCGCCACGGTGGCCGGGCTCAGGCCGGGCGAGCGGTAGACGGCGTGCACACCGGCAGCGCCTTCGACCAGGCTGGCGTCGAAGGGGCCGGAGACAAAGCGCACGCCGGGCAGCTCTTGCTGCAATACCGCCAGCTGGGGCGGTGCCTCGCGTGTGTCGGCCACGGTGACACTGGCGCCGCAGCGCACGCACCAGCGCGCCATGGCCAGGCCCGAGGCGCCCAGGCCCAGCACCAGGAAGTGCTTGCCCTCGTAGGGCCGCATGCCCTCGCCCGGACGGCCCTGGGGTTGCGCCGGCTCGGCCGCGCCCTCGGGCGCGTCCACGGACGCGGCCAGCAGCGGCGAAGGCTCGGGCGTCTCGGGCGCATTCACCTCGGCAAAGATCTGCGCCACGAAGTCGGCGGCCGCCTTGGCGGCAGAGATGGCCGGTGCCACATAGCCGTCGGCGGGCTGCGCCACGGGCGCAGCCGCAGTGGGTTCGTCCTGCACGGAGGCGCCAGGCGCCACGCCAGCCGGCGGGTCGGTGTCGGCATGCTCTGGGGCATCGGCAGCGGGCGCGTCCTCTGCAGGCAAAAGGCTGTCCACGGAATCGGGGGCAGCGGCTTGCGCCGCAGTGGGCGTTGCCACCTCGGCATCCTCAGCAGGCGGGGTGTCGTGCACGGCCTCGGGCACGCGCACCTCCTCTCCACCGGCCGCTGCGGGCAAGTGGTCGCCGGGCACCGGGCCGCTGGCGTGGGGATCGTGGGGCGTGTTCGTCGTCATGGCAGGGCTAACGCAGCTTGAGCGTGGACAGGCCGATCAGGCACAGCAGCATGGTGATGATCCAGAAGCGCACGACCACCTGGGTCTCCTTCCAGCCGCTCTTCTCGAAGTGGTGGTGCAAGGGCGCCATCTTGAGCAGGCGGCGGCCTTCGCCGTAGCGCTTCTTGGTGTACTTGAACCAGGTCACCTGCAGCATCACCGACAGGGCTTCGACCACGAAGATGCCGCCCATGATGGCCAGCACGATCTCCTGGCGCACGATGACGGCAATGGTGCCCAGGGCCGCGCCCAGCGCCAGCGCGCCCACGTCACCCATGAACACCTGGGCCGGGTGGGCGTTGAACCACAGGAAGGCCAGGCCTGCACCGGCCATGGCGGCGCAGAAGATCAGCAGCTCGCCGGCCCCCGGGATGTTGGGGAAGAACAGGTACTTGGAGTAGACCGAGCTGCCCGTGACGTAGGCGAACACCCCCAGGGCCGAGCCGACCATCACCACCGGCATGATGGCCAGGCCGTCCAGGCCATCGGTCAGGTTCACGGCGTTGCTCGACCCCACGATGACCAGGTAGGTCAGGATCACGAAGCCGAGCACGCCGAGCGGGTAGCTCACCTCCTTGAAGAAGGGCAGCTGCAGGCCGGCCTTGGGCGGCAGGTCCAGCGAGAAACCCGATTGCACCCAGGTCAGGAACAGCTCGAACACCTTGGCATTGGAACTTTCGGAGATGCTGAACACCAGGTAGACGGCCGCGATCAGGCCGATGACGGACTGCCAGAAGTACTTCTCGCGCGAGCGCATGCCTTCGGGGTCCTTGTTCACCACCTTGCGCCAGTCATCGACCCAGCCGATGGCGCCAAAGCCCATGGTGACGATGAGCACGATCCACACGAAGCGGTTGGACAGATCGAACCACAGGAGCGTGGAGATCGCGATCGACAGCAGGATCAGCACGCCGCCCATGGTCGGCGTGCCGCTCTTGGACAGGTGCGACTGCATGGCGTAGCCGCGGATCGGCTGGCCGATCTTGAGCGAGGTGAGCACGCGGATCACCTTGGGGCCAGCCACCAGGCCGATCATCAGCGCCGTGAGCGCGGCCATCACCGCACGGAAGGTGAGGTACTGGAACACGCGGAAGAAGCCGAGTTCGGGCGACAGCCCCTGCAGCCATTGCGACAGGATCAGCAGCATGCGGCACCTCCCTGCGGCAGGCACCGCACCGGGCGGGCGTTCGTCGTATCAATGTGTGGCGCCATGGCTTCCCTCGGACTTTCCTTGTTCTTGTTGTGTTGCTTGCGGGACCGTGGCGGCCGCAATGGCCTCCACCACCCGCTCCATCTTCATGAAGCGCGAACCCTTGACGAGCACGCTGCCCACGCTGGGCAGTGCGGCGCAGACTGCAGACTGCAGTTGCTCCATGCTCTCGAAATGCGTGGCGGCGCCATGGGCGCGCGCCGTGTGTGCCGACAGCGTGCCCAGCGCATACAGCGCAGCGATGCCCGCCTCCTTGGCCTGGCTGCCTGCCTCGGTGTGGAACTGCGGCCCCTGCGCCCCCACTTCGCCGATGTCGCCCACCACCAGCAGGTGCGGGCCCGGCAAGGCCGCGAGCACCTGGATGGCCGCCTGCAGCGAATCGGGGTTGGAGTTGTAGGTGTCGTCCACCACGGTGATCTCGCGCCCGGCGTGCTGCACGCTGAAGGCGCGCGAGCGGCCCTTGACCGGTGCGAAGGCATCGAGCCCCCGGGCGATGGCGGCCAACGGCGCCCCCGCAGCCAGGGCGCAGGCCGTCGCAGCCAGGGCGTTGGTGACGTTGTGGCGGCCGGCGATCTGCAGGCGGCATTCCAGCGCGCCGGCGGGCGTCTGCACCTGCACGGACCAGGCGCCCTGCGTCCATTCGGCCGATGTGCAAACCACCTCGCCGCCTTCGCCGAAGGCCAGGCAGCGGCGGCCGCCGGCCAGTTCGCGCCACAGCGGCGTGAAGGCATCGCCCGCCGGGAACACGGCCACGCCATCGGCGGGCAGCGCCGCGAATACGGACCCGTTCTCGCGCGCCACGGCCTCGACAGTGTGCATGAACTCCATGTGCTCGCGCTGCGCGTTGTTCACCAGCGCCACCGTGGGCTGGGCCATGGCGGCCAGCACGGCGATCTCGCCAGGGTGGTTCATGCCCATCTCGATCACGGCGGCGCGGTGCGCACCGCGCAGGCGCAGCAGCATCAGCGGCACGCCGATGTCGTTGTTGAAATTGCCTTGCGTGGCAAAGGCCGCATCGCCCTGCCAGGCGCGCAGGATGGACGCGACCATCTGCGTCACCGTGGTCTTGCCGTTGCTGCCGGTCACGCCGATCAGCGGCAGGCGCAGCTGCGCGCGCCAGCCCGTGGCCAGGGCGCCCAGGGCCGTCAGGCTGTCAGGCACCTCGATGCCGGGCAGGCCCGCCGCCTCCAGGCCGCCATGCGCGACAGCAGCGGCAGCGCCACCGGTGCGGGCCTGGTCCAGGAAGGCATTGGCATCGAAGCGCTCGCCCCTGAGCGCCACGAACAGGTCGCCCGCCTGCAGCGTGCGGGTGTCGGTGTGCACGCGCTGCACGGCCGTGTCGCCGTCCCCCACCAGGCGCGCCGCAGCGATGCGCTCGTGGATGAGGGCATGCGCCTGGCGCAGGTTCATCATCATCGTCGTCATGCCCATGTGCGGGCTCCTCGGGACTGAAGCGCGGCTTGCGCATGGGCCATGTCGGAGAACGGCAGGCGCACGCCCGCGGTCTCCTGGGTGTCTTCGTGTCCCTTGCCGGCGATCAGCACCACATCCAGGGCATCGGCCTGGCCGATGGCGGCGGCAATGGCGGCAGCACGGTCGGGCTCGGGCTGCACGGAGGCGCCGGCGATCGTGCCTTGCAGGATCTGGTGGATGATCGTGGCGGGGTCTTCGCTGCGCGGGTTGTCGCTGGTCACGAGCACCTGGTCGGCCTGCTGCTGCGCCACGGCCCCCATCAGCGGGCGCTTGCCGGCATCGCGGTCGCCACCGCAGCCGAACACGCACCACAGCCGGCCGCCACGCTCGGCGGCCAGCGGGCGCAGTGCGCGCAGCGCCTTGTCCAGCGCATCGGGCGTGTGGGCATAGTCCACGGCCACCAGCGGCTGGCCCGGCGCCACCAGGCGCTGCATGCGGCCCGGCACGGGCTGCAGATGGCTGCAGGCGTCCACGGCATCGGCCAAAGGCACGCCCAGGCTGCGCAGCGTGGCCAGCACACCCAGCAGGTTCAGGATGTTGTACTGGCCGATCACGCGGGTCTGCAGCACCTGCTGCGCGGCGCCTTCGGTCACGGTGAAGCGCAGGCCCTGCTCCCCCAGCGCCACGTCGCGCGCGACAAGGCGTGCATCGGCGTCGAGGGCAATGCTCCACAGGTCCAGGGCCGTGCCCCCCAGCTCGGCATGCAACTGCGCGCCGGCCGGATCATCCACATTGACCACGGCGGCCTGCAGGCCGTTCCAGCCGAACAGCTCGCGCTTGGCCAGCCAGTAGTCGGCCATGCTGCCGTGGTAGTCGAGGTGGTCCTGCGTGAAATTGGTGAACACCGCCACGCGCATGCGCGTGCCGTCCAGGCGCCGCTCGGCGATGCCGATGGACGAGGCCTCGATGGCGCAGGCCGCGAGGCCCTCGTCCGCAAACTGCGCGAAGGCGCGCTGCAGGCGCACGGGGTCCGGCGTGGTCATGCCGGTGTAGTCCAGCGCGGGCGGGCGCCCCATGCCCAGGGTACCCACCACGGCACAGCCCTTGCCGGCCAGCCGGTTCAGGGCGTCCGCCAGCCACCAGGCGGTGCTGGTCTTGCCATTGGTGCCGGTCACGGCCAGCACGTCGAGCCGGTCTGCGGGACGGCCGAACCATTCAGCAGCAATGGGGCCCGTGGCGGCCTTGAGGCCTGGCAATGCCGCGATGTGATCGCCCTCGAAGGCAAACGCGTTCACACCCGCCTGCTCGACCAGGCAGGCCGTGGCGCCCCGCACCAGGGCGTCGGCGACATGGGCGCGCCCATCGGTGGCCGCGCCGGGCCAGGCGATGAAGCCATCGCCCGGGCCGATCAGCCGGCTGTCGGTCTGCAGCGTGCCGGTGACGCGGCTGCGCAGCCACTGCACGGCATCGCGGGAGGAATGCAGCACCTGGGTCACAGGGACTCCTCCACCGGGTTGGCCACGATCTGGGGCTTGACGGCCATGTCGGGCTGCACGCCCATCATGCGCAGGGTCTGCTGCACGACCTCGCTGAAAACAGGCGCGGCCACGGCACCGCCGTAGAACACGCCGTTGCTCGGCTCGTCGATCATCACCGCCACGATGATGCGCGGCTTGTCGATGGGGGCCATGCCCGTGAACCAGGCACGGTACTTGCCCGAGGCGTAGTTCTTGCCCACCTGCTTGCGCGCCGTGCCCGACTTGCCGCCCACGGAATAGCCCAGGGTCTGGGCCTTCTGGCCGGTACCGCCCGGGCCGGCGGCCATCTGCAGCATCTTGCGCACCTGGTCGGCCGTGCGTTCGGAAAATACGGGCACGCCGACGGCGGGCTCGTCGGTCTTGAACATGGTGGCCGGGATCACCCGGCCGCCATTGGCGAACACGGTGTACGAACGCGCCATCTGGAACAGGCTGGCCGACAGGCCGTAGCCGTAGGACATGGTGGCCTGCTCCACGGGGCGCCAGGTCTTGTAGGGCCGCAGCTTGCCACTGACCACGCCCGGGAAACCGATCTGCGGCTTCTGGCCGAAGCCGGCGGCCGAGAAGGTCTCCCACATCTCGCGCGCCGGCATCTGCATGGCGATCTTGGTGGTGCCCACGTTGCTCGATTTCTGGATCACGCCCTCGACCGTGAGCAGGCCGTAGTTGTGCGTGTCCGAGATCGTGGAGCCGGTGATGGTGATGCGGCCCGGGTTGGTGTCCACCGGTGTCTCGGGGCGCACGCGCCCGCTCTCCAGCGCCAGGCCGATGGTGAAGGGCTTCATGGTCGAGCCGGGCTCGAACACGTCGGTCAGCGCGCGGTTGCGCAACTGCTCGCCCGTGAGGTTCTGGCGCTTGTCGGGCACGTAGCTCGGGTAGTTGGCCAGGGCCAGCAGTTCGCCGGTGTGCGCATCGAGCACCACCACGCTGCCGGCCTTGGCCTTGTGCGCCGTGACCTGGTCGCGCAGCTTCTGGTAGGCGAAAAACTGCACCTTGCTGTCGATGGACAACTGCATGTCGCGGCCGTCCACAGGGGGCACGGTCTCGCCCACGCCCTCGACCACGCGGCCCAGGCGGTCCTTGATCACGCGGCGCGAACCGGCCTTGCCCGCCAGCTCCTTGTTGAAGGCCAGCTCCATCCCTTCCTGGCCATGGTCCTCGACATTGGTGAAGCCGACCACGTGGGCAGCGGCCTCGCCCTCGGGGTACTGGCGCTTGTATTCCTTGCGCTGGTAGATACCCTTGATGCCCAGGGCCGCGATCTGCTGGCCCACATCCCAGTCGAGCTGGCGCTTGATCCAGACGAAGGTCTTGTCTTCGTCGGCCAGCTTGGCATTGAGCTCGGACAGCGGCATCTCCAGCAGCTTGGCCAGCTGCTTCATCTTGGCCTTGACCTCGGGCTGGTCCTGCTCCACGTCCTCGGGGATGGCCCAGATGCTGGCCGCCGGCACGCTGGAGGCCAGGATCAGGCCGTTGCGGTCCAGGATCTTGCCGCGGTTGGCCGGCATCTCCAGGGTGCGCGCAAAACGCACCTCGCCCTGGCGCTGGAAGAAGGCATTGCCGAACACCTGCACGTACGCAGCCCGCGCACCGAGGCCCAGAAAGCCGAGCGCGATCATGGCCACGATGAACTTGCTGCGCCAGACCGGCGTCTTGCTGGCCAGCAGCGGGCTGGAGGTGTACAGGACGCTGCGGCTCATGGCTGCGCCCCCGAGGCCGCGGCCGGCGCGGCCGATGGCGAGGTCGTCGCAGCCACGGCCGTCACCCCGGCCGGATCGGACACGTACTGGGTGATGGCCGGCGTGGCCGTGCGCATCTGCAGCTGCGCGCGCGCGAGTTTCTCCACGCGCAGCGGCGTGGCCTGGGCGCGCTTTTCCACCTGCAGGCGCTGGTGCTCGGTTTCGAGGCGGCGCGCCTCGACCGTGGCACGGTCGAGTTCGGTGAACAGGCGGCGCGACTGGTACTGGGTGTGCACCAGGAACAGTGCACTCGCCAGTACCGCCAGCAGCAGCACCAGGTTCAACCGCGTCATGCAGGCACCTCCGTGCGCTCGGCCACGCGCATGATGGCGCTGCGCGCGCGCGGGTTGGCAGCCACCTCGGCCTCGCCGGGCTTGATGCGGTCGAGCGCCACCAGCTTCATGGCCTGGGGCGCGGCGAACGGCGCACGGCGGTCGTAGACCTCCTTGGAGTGCTTGGCGATGAACTGCTTGACGATGCGGTCTTCGAGCGAATGGAAGCTGATCACGGCCAGACGCCCACCCGGCTGCAGCACCGAGAGGCTGGCCTCTAGCGCCTGTTGCAGCTCTTCAAGCTCGGCGTTGATGAAAATCCGAAGAGCCTGAAATGTGCGCGTTGCAGGGTTCTGGCCCGGCTCGCGGGTTTTGACCGCGCCAGCCACGAGACTGGCCAGTTCACCGGTGGTTGCAAGAGGGCCCCGCTCTTGGCGCCACGCAACAATCGCCTTTGCAATGGGGCCAGCAAACCGTTCTTCACCGTAGTCACGTATCACCTCCGCAATCTGTTGAACTTCGGCCGTTGCCAACCACTGGGCCACGCTTTCACCGCGCGTGGTGTCCATGCGCATGTCCAGGGGACCATCGAAACGGAAGCTGAAGCCCCGCTCGGGGCTGTCGATCTGGGGCGAGCTCACGCCCAGGTCCATCAGCACCCCGGCGGCGCTGCCGGCAGGCAGCTCGCCGAGGTGGCGAAATCCTTCGTGCCGAATGGAAAAACGCGCATCGTAGATGCGCGTTGCTTCGGCGATGGCTTCCGGGTCCTTGTCGAATGCCACAAGGCGCCCCTCTGGCCCCAGCCTGAGCAGGATGCGGCGCGAATGCCCTCCGCGCCCGAAGGTGGCATCCACGAAGGTGCCGGACGGCTCGGGACCCGCGCCACCCAGCAGCGCGTCCACGGCCTCCTCCAGCAGGACGGTGGTGTGTTGCAAAGCCTCGGTCACCGCGCGCCCCTAGAAAGAAAAGTCCTTGAAGACATCGGGCATGTCGCCCTGCATGGCCTTGGCCTCCTGCTCGTCGTAGGTGGCCTTGTCCCAGAGTTCGAAATGGTTGCCCATGCCCAGCAGCATGGTCTCGCGCGAGATGCCGGCAGCCTCGCGCAGCTCGGGGGCGACCAGCACCCGCCCCGTGCCGTCCATCTCCACATCCTGGGCGTTGCCCAGGAAGATGCGCTTCCACCACTGGGCGGACATGGGCAGCTCGGCGATGCGCTCACGGAACTTCTCCCACTCGGGACGCGGAAACACCATGAGGCAGCCGTGGGGGTGCTTGGTGATGGTGAGCTGCCCGCCCGCCGTGGCCGCCAGGACGTCACGATGCCGGGTCGGCACGGACAGCCGACCCTTCGCATCGAGACTGAGCGACGAGGCACCTTGGAACACGGACAGCTTTCCCACTCGGTTGGAATCCACCCAGGGCCTGAACGCAGGCTCTGAGGGCACTTTTCACCACTTAATTGCACTTTTTTGCACTGTAGCAGGAAAAGCACACCGAGCAAGAGGGTGCACAACAAACTTTTGCAATGAAATCAAGGACTTAGCTGCGTCTTCGAAGAGTCGAAACGAGCAAAAGTCCTTGAGAAAGAAGCACTTAGCGCAGGCTATGCAAGTGATACCTCAAAGGTGGCACCCAAGGTCACAGGATGTAGCGCGACAGATCCTCGTTCTGGCTCAGCGTCTGCAGGCGCGCGTCCACATAGGCAGCATCAATAACCACCGTTTGACCCGATAGTCGCGCTGCATCAAAACTGACCTCATCGAGCAGCCGCTCCATCACCGTGGACAGGCGCCGGGCGCCGATGTTCTCGGTGCGCTCGTTGACCTCGAAGGCGATGTGCGCCAGGCGCGTGATGCCTTCGGGCGCGAACTCCAGCGTGACGCCCTCGGTCGCCAGCAGGGCCTGGTACTGCTTGACCAGGGAGGCATGGGTCTGCACCAGGATGGCCTCGAAGTCCTGCACGGACAGCGAGCCCAGCTCCACCCGGATCGGGAAGCGACCCTGCAGCTCCGGGATCAGGTCGCTGGGCTTGGCCAGGTGGAAGGCCCCCGAGGCGATGAACAGGATGTGGTCGGTCTTGACCATGCCGTACTTGGTGGACACCGCCGTACCCTCCACCAGCGGCAGCAGGTCGCGCTGCACACCCTGGCGCGAGACATCGGCGCCACTGCTCTCCTGGCGCGCAGCCACCTTGTCGATCTCGTCAATGAAGACGATGCCGTTCTGCTCGGCATTGGCGATGGCGCGGGTCTTGATCTCTTCCTCGTTGACGAGTTTTGCCGCCTCTTCCTCGACCAGCAGCTTGAGGGCCTCGGCGATCTTGAGCTTGCGCGTGCGCCGCTTGTCCTGGCCCATCTGGCTGAACATGCCGCGCAACTGCTCGGTCATCTCCTCCATGCCCGAGGGGCCCATGATCTCGAGCGCAGGCCGGCTTTCGGCCACATCGATCTCGATCTCCTTGTCGGCGAGCGCGCCTTCGCGCAGCTTCTTGCGAAAGACCTGGCGCGCCGTGCTGTCGGCTGCTGCAGGCTCTGCGCCTGCCGCCGAACGGGCCGGCGGGATCAACACATCGAGGATGCGCTCTTCGGCAGCATCCTCGGCGCGCGTGCGCACCTTGCGGGTCTCGGCATCGCGCGTCTGCTTCACGGCGATCTCGGCCAGATCTCGGATGATGGAATCCACATCCTTGCCCACATAGCCCACCTCGGTGAACTTGGTGGCCTCGACCTTGATGAAGGGCGCATCGGCCAGGCGCGCCAGACGCCGGGCAATCTCGGTCTTGCCGACCCCCGTGGGGCCGATCATGAGGATGTTCTTGGGCGTGATCTCATGGCGCAGCGCGCCTTCGACCTGCTGCCTGCGCCAGCGGTTGCGCAGCGCAATGGCCACCGCGCGCTTGGCACCGGCCTGGCCGACGATGTGGTGGTCGAGTTCGGAGACGATTTCTTGGGGGGTCATGGACGACATGGGGATCCGCCTGGTAGCAAGGGAGGGACCGGCCGCCGCAGCACGCGGCCGCCGGCGCCATGGAAGAAGGGAAGGCCCGGCACCACGGCACCGGGCAAGGCGCTCACAGCGTTTCGATGGTGTGGTGCATGTTCGTGTAGATGCACAGTTCACCCGCGATTTCCAGCGATTTCTTGACGATCTCCTGCGCTGGCAGGTCGGTGTGGTTGAGCAGCGCCTTGGCTGCAGAGTGCGCGTAGGCCCCACCCGAGCCGATGGCCACGATGCCCTGCTCCGGTTCGAGCACGTCGCCGTTGCCGGTGATGATGAGCGAGGCCTCCAGGTCGGCCACGGCCAGCATGGCCTCCAGGCGGCGCAGCACCCGGTCGGTGCGCCAGTCCTTGGTCAGCTCGATGGCGGCGCGTACCAGGTGGCCCTGGTGCTTGTCGAGCTTGGCCTCGAAACGCTCGAACAGCGTGAAGGCATCGGCCGTGGCCCCGGCAAAGCCGGCCAGCACCTTGCCGTGGTGCAGTTTGCGCACCTTGCGGGCCGAGCCCTTGACGACGATGTTGCCCAGGGTGACCTGGCCGTCACCGCCAATGGCGACCTGCACGCCGGCAGGGGTCTGGCGGCGCACGCTCAGGATGGTGGTGCCGTGAAACACCGGGTTGTCTTGTGAGGAATCCATAGCTGCCGCAGATGGGGGCTTGCGCCGGACTTTCAAGCCGGAGGCATCCGCGGGCCCCGGCAAGCGCCGTCAGTTCTTGCGGGGAAGGACCCAGGCGTGCTCGTTGATGCCGATCACGTTGAAGAAAATGGCCACCAGGCGCTGCAGGTTCTGGAAATGCACCTCATGGCCCTGGCTTTGCTGCTCGGCGGCCCAGTTGAGCACCGAGCCCGCCGCGGCAAAGTCGACACGGATCAGCTTGTCGCAGGCAATGACCAGCGGCACGCCGGGGCGCACCATGGCCTGGAAGGGTTCCAGCAAGGGGGTCGCGTCGCCATCGATGTGGCCGCTGAGCGACGCGGCAGGCACCGCATCCGCAGGCACCGAGGCCTCGAAGCCGAAGTCCGACGCAAGCATGTCCCGCTCGGCGGGAGCCGCCACCTGGGCACTGGACGTGGTCGTGTCGTCCGAGTAGCCCATCTTCGGCGCCACCCACGAAGGCGGGGAAACCTCGTAGGTCACGCAGTAATCGAGCGCCACCAGCTCGAATTCGTCGGGCCGGCCCATCATGCGCAAGGCCGCCATGCGCAGGCGCCACCACTCGGGGCCCGACGCCCGGTCGCCCGACTGCGTCATGATCTCCATCAAGGTGTTGAGGCGGTCCACCCCCGAGAAGACAAACTGGCCGGTGCGGTCGGCCCATTTGGTGAACAGGTCGGCCAGCAGGGGCACGGCCGCATCATCGATGCCCGAGATACGCGTCCAGGCCAGGGTCCAGGGCGACGCCGAGCGCTCGATGGAGGCCTGCAAGGCCGCTACGGACGAGACCGTCAGGCGCGCAGGTGCATTCCAGCTGAAATCGCGGCGGGCCATGCCCGCCTTGGGGGATTCTTCCTGCACCAGGCCGAGCTGCTCGGGCATGGAGAACCACAGGGGGGCGGAGCGGCTGAAGCCCGCGGCAAAGTCGATGGCCAGGGTGTCGAAGCGGTCGTGCTGGCCGGTGGCGCGGTACAGGTCGAACAGCGTCATCCAGATTTCCAGCTGCTGCGCCGGGTCGTCCTGCTGGTGCTGTGCCAGCACATCGAGCAAGCCGGACTCCGCCCCGGCGTGATCGCCGTTGGCAAAGCGGATGGCGGCTTCTTCAAGATCGGGTTCGTGCACGAATTCCTCCGGTGCGGATGCGGTTTCGGGCGTTGGCGCCGGACTCGGATCGAACGAAGCCAGTTCCTCCCGCGGCGGCTCTGCCCGCATGGTCGCATCCGATCCGCCAAACTGGCCGATCGCCATGCTGTCGTCTTCAAAAAGGGGCTTGACCGCAGGGGCCGGCCCGATGGGTGCGGCCAGGCTGACGGGCGCCGTGGGGGCGAAGGCGCGCGCAGCGGCCTCGTCCTCCCCGCGAAAATCGGCGGGCTGGGTGGGCGCATCGGCATTGGCCTTGCTCTTCCACCACTGCTGCGACATCTGCGCTTCGATCTCGTCGATCTTCTTGAGCGTCACGGCGCGCTCGTCGGGCGAGGCCATGCTGCTCTGGAAGAACGAGGGGCGCGCCGTGGGATCCTCGGTGCGCTGGCCCTGCAGCACTTCGCGCTGGCGCAGCTTGCGCAGCTGATCGAACTCTCGGCGCCGCACGAAATCGTTGCGGCGCTTGCGCTCGATCATTTCCTTGAGCATCTGCTTGCTGTACTGGCTCTCCCGGTCCTCCTGGAGCGAGTCGAGCTCGGTCCAGTTGGTCGTGGGGTTGCGCACAAACCGCACCATTTTGGACAGCAGGCCGCCGGGCGTGGTTTCTTCCTTGCTCATGGGATAGGCGAGAGAGGGTGCGTGCGCAGGGGTATGTTCAGGCCGGGCAGACTTCAGTCGCCAAACATCTTCTGCTTGAGCTCGCGGCGCTGCTGTGCTTCGAGCGACAGTGTGGCCGTGGGACGGGCAATCAGCCGGCCCACGCCGATGGGTTCGCCGGTCTCGTCACAGTAGCCATAGTCGCCCGCATCGATGCGCGCGATGGATTGCTCGATCTTCTTGAGCAGCTTGCGCTCGCGGTCGCGCGTGCGCAGCTCCAGCGCGTGCTCTTCCTCGATGGTGGCGCGGTCGGCAGGATCGGGCACCACCACGGTGTCTTCACGCAGGTGCTCGGTGGTTTCGCCGGCACTGTTGTGGATGTCCTGCTTGAGCTGGACCAGCTTCAGGCGAAAGAACGCCATCTGCTTGTCGTTCATGTATTCGCTGTCAGGCATGGCCAGGACTTCCGCGTCGGTCAGCTCCTGGGCCGTCTTGGCTTTCCAGTTGTTGGCCAGCTTGGGGTCTTTTTTGGCAGCAGTGAAAGTGGGCACTTGCGCGGTCGTGGGCATGGTCTGTTGGTAGCTGGCTTTGGCAGCGGTGGAAGCCGTTGCCTGTGCCATGGATGGTACGGTCAATTGGGCCAATCGGGAAGAAGGCCGGGTCGTGCGCACGGGTACATCGGATCCCGCCGGCGGCTCGGCGGCGGGGGCTACAGGAACCGGAGCGGCAACCACCTTGGGAACAGCCTTGGCAGGTACCTTGGCAGCCGCCTTCACGGCCACGGGCGCAGCAGTCTTGCTTTTCACCGCGCTCGGCGCTGCTTTCGCAGCCACCTTGGATTTGCTGGTTTCGGCTTTCACTTCCTGGTCTCCTCGCTGTACGGGCGGGCCGAGGCTGCGCTGGCAACCAAGGGCGGATGGCAAGCCTTCCGGGGTTTTACCGGGGCGCGATTGTATCGACCTGCGCTGGCGCAAACGAAAACGTTGCGGATACGACACATCTTGCCACCCATCTCGCCGAACTTCGAGAGAAATCAGTCCACCAGATATTTGTTGACATTGCCGGGCCGCAACCACTGCCAGGACCTGGCCGGTGCACGCCGCCCGTGCGACTGGCGCGCCGCTGGCCAGCACCACCCTGGAACTGGCTTTGCCAGGCCAGCGGTGGCGTGCCCCTCTGGGGGATGGCGCGAAGCGACTCAGGGGAGCGTCAACCCAGACTCTGCTCCAGGCCCTGCAGGAGGATGTCCTTGGGCAGGTCGATGCCGATGAAGACCATCTTGCTCAGGCGTTCCTCACCCTCGGCCCACTGCGGCCCCAGATCGCTGCCCATCAACTGGTGCACTCCCTGGAAGATCACCTTGCGTTCGGTCCCCTTCATATAGAGAACACCTTTGTAACGCAGCATGCGTGGCCCATAGATGTTGACGATGGCCCCCAGGAAGTCTTCGAGCTTGGCCGGATCGAAAGGACGCGCCGAGCGGAAGACAAAGCTTTTCACATCGTCGTCATGGTGATGGTGGTGGCCATGGCCGCCGTGCTGGTGCGAGGGATGGTCGCAATGCTCGCCGTGCTCATGGCCATGGTCGTGGTGGTCATGCCCATGGTGGTCGTGGCCATCGTCGTCCTTGAGGAAATCGGGGTCGATGTCGAGCTTGGCATTGAGGTTGAAGCCACGCAGGTCCAGCACCTCCTTGAGCGGTACCTCCCCGAAGTGCACTGCCTTGATGGGCGCGCGCGGGTTCATGTGCTTCAAGCGATGGATCAGCGCATCGGTCTCCTCGGCGCTCACCAGGTCGGTCTTGGACAGGAAGATCTGGTCGGCGAAACCCACCTGGCGGCGCGCTTCCTGGCGGTCATTGAGCTGCTGGGGCGCGTGCTTGGCATCCACCAGCGTGACGATGGAGTCGATCAGGTAGGTCTCGGCGATCTCCTCGTCCATGAAGAAGGTCTGCGCCACGGGGCCGGGATCGGCCAGGCCCGTGGTCTCGATCACGATGCGGTCAAAGTCGAGCAGGCCCTTGCGCTTCTTGGCGGCCAGGAGCTGCAGGGTCTCGCGCAGGTCTTCGCGGATGGTGCAGCAGATGCAGCCGTTGCTCATCTGCACGATCTGCTCCTTGGACTCGGTCACCAGGATGTCGTTGTCGATGTTTTCTTCGCCGAACTCGTTTTCGATCACGGCGATCTTCTGGCCGTGCGCCTCGCTGAGCAGGCGCTTGAGCAAGGTGGTCTTGCCCGAGCCCAGGAAGCCGGTGAGGATGGTGGCAGGAATGAGGGACATGGAAAAAGCCTAGGAAGGGAGGCGGTTGCCCGCAGTGGAATCGGCGGACAGTGTAGCGGCGAACATCCGTTCCCGCTCAGGAATGGATGGCATCCCATACCGATCTTTTTGGAAGAAATTCCTTTTCCAATCATCATTTCATGCTCCAAAAAAATGAGCAAAAATGACCCCATTGACGCAATTTGATTGCGTTAATTCCTACCCCGATGCCCTGCCCCATCAAGATTTGCGCATCACCACCAGGCCCTTGAGGTACTCGCCCTCGGGGAAATCCAGGGTCATGGGGTGGTCTGGCGCACCCGCCAGGCGCTCCACGATGTAGCCATCGACCCCCGCATCGGCGCCGGCCGAGGCCACGATCTTGTGGAACAGGTCGGCGCTGATGCCGCCCGAGCACGAGAAGGTGAACAGCACGCCGCCCGGCGTGAGCAGCTGCAGCGCCAGGCGGTTGATGTCCTTGTAGGCGCGCGCAGCCCGATCGGCGTGGGCGGCCGTGGGGGCAAACTTGGGCGGGTCCAGGATGATGGCGTCAAAGCGCTGCCCTTCCTTGAGGAACTGGCGCAGCGAGGCATTCACGTCCGCATCGAGAAAACTCGCGCGGTTCGGGTCGAAGCCGTTGAGTGCCACATGGGCCCGGGCCCGCTCCAGCGCCGGCCCCGAGGAATCGATGGAGACCACGCGTCCGCCGCCCGGGCCACCCGCCGCTTCGGCGGCGCGCATGCCGGCCAGGGCCGCGACGCTGAAGCCGCCGGTGTAGCAAAAGCAGTTGAGCACATGCTGGAAGCCCAGGCGGCGGGCGTACTCGGCAAAGCGCTTGCGGCTGTCGCGCTGGTCCAGGTAGAAGCCGGTCTTGTGGCCTTCGGCAATATTGAGCGTGAGCATCCACTGGTGCTCGTGGATGCTCAGTTCCACGGGCGGCGCCTCGGCGCCGGCCACCGGCCCGCCGCGCAGCCAGCCCGTGGCAGGCTCCAGCCCCTCGAGCGCGCGCACGCTGGCGTCCGAGCGCTCATAGAGCTTGCTGAGGCCGGTCTCACGCAGCAGGGCGTCGGCCAGCACATTCTTCCAGCGCTCGGTGCCAGCGCTCGTGAACTGCGCGACCAGGGTGTCTCCGTAGCGGTCCACGATCAGGCCGGGCAGGCCGTCGGATTCGCCGTGCACCAGACGCACGCCATCGCTCTGCACATCGAAACGCGCGCGGGCAATGATGGCGCGCGCGCAGGCGGCAATGAAGAAGGGCGCATCGATGCGCTGGGCCTCGTCGAAGCTCCACACCCGGGCGCGGATGCGCGAGCTGGGGCTGAACGCAGCCCAGGCCAGGAACTGGCCCTCGTGCGATTCGACGCGCACTGTCTCGCCGCTGTCGCCACCGCCCTTGGCGATGGCCGACTCGAAGATCCAGGGGTGGCGGCGCAGGAGCGAGCGCTCCTTGCCAGGGCGAAGGCGAAGGGTTTTCATGCCCCCGATTGTGCAGGCTGGACACCGCATCGCGCACCACCGCGCTGCGCGCGCTCCCATGCGGAAGGCGTCCAACACGCCGCCCCAGGCCGCCAAGAAGGCCTTGAAGGCCGGTTTGCGGCACATCGCCAGCACACCCGGCAGGCTTGCCATTTTCCTTTCGCCAGCACCGGGCATAAGTGATACAAAACGCCCACTTTTTCCTGGGTTGGCGGGCCACCCATCACCCAACCTCCAGGCGAGCCGTCATTGCATGCCCCGTACCCCGGGCAGGCCCATGGGTCCACCAACCGAGCCGATGCCATGAACCTCAATCAGATGAAAGTCTCCACCCGCCTGTCCCTGCTGCTGGTGGTGCTGTGTGCGCTGACGCTCGCGATCGGGTCCGCTGGCTTGATGGGCATGCAGCGATCCAATGCAGGCCTGGACACGGTCTACCAGGATCGGGTGGTTCCGCTCAAGCAGATCAAGCTGGTGTCCGATGCCTATGCGGTCAACATCGTGGACACGGCGCACAAGGTCCGTGACGGCGCCTTGACGGACCAGCAGGGACTCGACGCCATTGCCAAGGCCACCCAGGACATCAGCGACCACTGGAACGCCTACCTGGCTACCAGCCTCGTTCCAGAGGAGACCCGCCTGGTCGAACGGTTTCGGCAACTGCAGCCTGCCGCCGATGCAGCGGTCACCCTCCTGAAGAGCCACCTCCAGCGCGGCGACAGGACGGCCCTGGCAGCGTTCGCCAGCCAAGGCATGTATCCCGCACTGGACCCCCTGCAGGATGTGCTCGCGGGGCTGGTGCAGGTGCAGCTCGATACCGCGCGCGCCGAATACGATCGCGCCGTGGAGTCCTACCGCTGGACCTGGCTTTTCGTGGTCGGAGCCATTGCCGCGGGCCTGGCATTCACACTGGTGTTCGGGCATGTGGTCGCGCGCAGCATCATTCGCCAGCTCGGCGCCGAACCCAGCACCGCCGTCCACCTGGCCCGCAGTGTGGCGCTCGGTGATCTGACGGTGCCCATCGCACTCAGGAACGGTGACACCACCAGCCTGATGGCGCAACTCAAACGCATGCAGGACAGCCTGGTGGCCATGGTGGCCCTGGTGCACCAGAGTTCCGAAAATGTTGCCAGTGCCGCGGCGCAGATCGCCCAGGGCAACACGGATCTCTCCTCGCGCACGGAAGAACAGGCCAGCGCCCTGGAGGAAACTGCAGCCTCCATGGAAGAGTTGAACTCTGCCGTACGCCACAACGCCGACAGCGCCCGCCAGGCCAACGCCTTGGCGTCTTGCGCATCGACGGTCGCACGCCAGGGTGGGGCCGTGGTGGCCGAGGTGGTCGACACCATGAAGCGGATCAACGAAAGCTCCGCGCAGATCGCCGACATCATTGGCGTGATCGACTCGATCGCCTTTCAGACCAATATCCTGGCACTCAACGCCGCGGTGGAGGCCGCCCGCGCGGGCGACCAAGGCAGGGGATTCGCCGTGGTGGCCACGGAAGTGCGCACCCTCGCGGGCCGCGCTGCAGCGGCGGCACGCGAGATCAAGACCCTGATCGGCGCGAGCGTGGAGCGCGTCGAAGCCGGAACCGCACTGGTTGACCGTGCCGGCCAGACGATGGATCAGGTGGTCGACTCCATCCGCCAGGTCACCGACATCATGGGAGAGATCAGTGCCGCCAGCAGCGAGCAAAGCACTGGGGTTGACCAGATCAGCGAGGCCATAACGCAAATGGACCAGGCAACCCAGCAAAACGCGGCACTGGTCGAAGAGATGGCTGCAGCCGCCACCAGCCTGAACAACCAGGCCCACGGACTGGTTGCCACGGTCGCAGTCTTCCAGCTGCCGGGGAGGCGTCCGCCGGCTCTGGCCCTGCCAAAGCGAAATGCCCACACACCCCTCCTGAACGGCTGACGACGGCAGGCAGCGCATCCAGCGACCGGATCATGGTGCAGCCCGCCCTTCCCAGGGACCGGGAGGGCCATGGGCCCCTGACTTTTTGCACGGCGGGATCTGGCGGCATGCCCGGATCGGCTTGCGGGGACCGCCGTGGCACCCTGCCGTCAGAGCGCCTTGCCGAAGCGCTCGAAGCGCGGCAGGAAGTAGCGGCCGGTGTCGGCCGAGACCAGCACGCCCAGCGCACGCCCGATCAGCAGGTGGCGCGGCACCAGGCCGATGTAGCGCGAATCGGCACTGTTGTCGCGGTTGTCGCCCAGCACCAGGTATTCCCCCTCGGGCACCGTGATGGGGGCAAAGCTGCTGCGTGCCGTCACGCCGTGCAGCCATTGCACGCGGCGTTCGTGGCCCTGCACCTGCTCCGTCAGGCGCGTGGCCCCGACGGTCTGCCCCAGGTCTGCCACGGCCTCCTGCAGCGCCTCGGGCGCGCCATAGTGGGCGGCTTCACCATTGATGATGAGCACTTCGTCGCGCATCTCCACCGTATCGCCGGGCACCGCCACCAGGCGCTTGATGAGGCGCGTGCCATCCAACGGCGACGAGAAAGTCACCACGTCGCCACGCCGTGGCTGCGCCAGCTCGGCCAGCACCACGTCGGTCAGCGGAATCTTCACGTTGTAGGCCAGGCGGTTGACGAACACCACGTCGCCTTCGACCAGGTTGGGCCGCATGGAACCCGAGGGAATGGGGTTCCAGTCCGCCACGGCCGTGCGGAACAGGCCGAAGCACATCAGCAGCACGAGAAATCCCTTGTTGGCCTTGATCCAGCGTCCCATCAATCTGCTCCTCCAGTGGTTCCAGGGTCGGGCGGCGCCAGGGCGCCGCGCCACCCATCGGAGCCCGGCGGTCGGCCAAAGGTTCCCGCCATCGGCCGGCCTCCTCCGGCACCTCAGGTGTTACCCGTGCGCACGCCCCGCCGGACAGGTGCACAATGGGCTCGGCAAGACAGTGTGTTCCGCCAACCCCTTGGATGTGTGATGACGCAGCGCCCGCCGCCCCCCGGTGCCGGCCACCGCTGCCCCCAACCAAACCGCTTGCATGGCAGAACTCCACGCCCTATCGCTGCTGCCCGCGCGCGTGCAGCAATGGCTGGCCCCCTACGAGGCGGACGAGCCGCTGGCCGCGAGCTTTCGCGCCCAGCAGCTGCAGGCCATGCTGCGCCTGACCCCGCTGGCCATGGCCGTCAATATCTTCAACGGGTTTTTCATCGCCTGGCGTCTGGCGACGGTCCCCTCCTGGCTTTGGGCCTGGGTGCTGGCCCTGTTGTTCGTGGCCGCGCAGGGGCTGCGCGCCTGGCAGCGCGCCCGCCAGCGCCCGCCCCGTCTGCTGGCCTCCCCCAAGGCCATCCGGCGCGCGGCCCGCCACGCGGGCGTGCTGGGCCTCTTGTGGGGCAGCATACCGGCGCTGCTCTTCGCCTCGGCCCCGGCGCCGGACCAGATGATGATCCTGGCGATCAGTTGCGGCATGATCTGCGCCGGGGGCTTCGCGCTGGTGACCGTGCCCGAGGCGGCCCTGAGCTATGTGCTGCTGCTCGCAGGGGGCTCGGCCGTGGGCCTGGTGCGGGCACTGGACCAGCCGGGTACCGCGACACTGTTGGTGCTGCTGGTGACCTATGGCCTGGTGGTGATCGCCTCGGTGCGCGTGATGGCCCGGTCCTACGGCTCCCGCCTCGCGGCCGAGGCCGATGCTGCGCACCAGCAGCAGATCGTGGGCCTGCTGCTGCGCGACTTCGAAGAGAACACCAGCGACTTTCTCTGGGAGGTCTCCAGCGAAGGCACGCTGCGCCACTCCTCCAACCGCCTGGACCAGGCCCTGTGCTACAGCCGCCAGGACGACCCCGACCTGGGCCTGGTGGAGCTGATCGCCCGTACCCACCGGGGCGCCAGCCACGGCATCGACCCGAGCAGCCACCTGCGATCCCTGCAGGTCGCCCTGCAGGGATCGCAGCCGTTCCGCGACCTGCCGGTCCCCCTTGTCATCGGCGGCCAGCTGCGCTGGTGGGCCCTCACGGCCAAGCCCACCTGGCGGCTCGACCAGACGCGGCAGGACTGGCGCGGCGTGGGCGTGGACATCACCCACAAGAAGCATGCCGAGGACGAGATGCACCGCCTGGCGCATTTCGATGTGCTGACCGGGCTGGCCAACCGGCGCCACTTCCAGCACCGCCTGCAGCAGCAATGCACGCGGGACAGTGCGGGCGCCGGCGGTGCGGCCCTGCTGTGCCTGGACATGGACAATTTCAAGCGCGTGAACGACGCCTACGGCCACGGCAACGGCGACCTGCTGCTCAAGACCGTGGCACAGCGCATGGCCCAGCAGGTGCGCAGCCGCGACCTGGTGGCCCGGCTGGGCGGGGACGAGTTCGCCATCCTGCTCGACGGGGCCAGTTCGCGCACCGAGGTGCAGGTGTTCTGCGAGCGCCTGGTGCGTGCCATCGAACAGCCTTGCGACCTCTCGGGCCTGGCCATCACGCCGCACCTGAGCATCGGTGTCGCCTTTCTGCCGCACGACGGCAACCACGTCGACGCCCTGCTGCACCATGCCGACCTGGCCCTGTACGAGGCCAAGCAGCGCGGGCGCGGGCAGGTGCAGTTCTTCTCCATCGAGATGGACCAGCGCGCGCACCGGCGCATTGCCCTGGAGGATGGTCTGCGCAGCGCCCTGGCCGGGGGCGAGCTGCATCTGGCCTTCCAGCCGCAGTGGCACCTGGCCTCCGGCCGCGTTGCGGGCCTGGAGGCCCTGCTGCGCTGGACCAGCGCGCGCTTTGGCAGCGTGTCGCCTGCGGAGTTCATCCCCGTGGCCGAGGAGGCCGGGCTGATCCGCGACATCGGACTGTGGGTGCTGGAGCGCGCCTGCCAGGCCGCGCGCCAGTTGCCTGGGGACCTGGTGATGTCGGTGAACCTGTCGGTGTGCCAATTCGACGATGCCCTGCTGGCCGACAAGATTCTCGCCGTGGTGGAGCGCTGCGGCCTGCCCCCGGGGCGGCTGGAGCTGGAGATCACCGAGTCGGTCTTCCTGCAGGACACGGACGATGTGATGGCCACGCTGCACCGGCTGCACCATGCCGGGGTGCGCATCGCGCTGGACGATTTCGGCACGGGCTACTCCTCGCTGGCCTACCTGCGCAGCTTTCCGTTCGATCGGCTCAAGATCGACCGCTCCTTCATCGCGCCCATCCAGAGCAGCCCCGAGTCCGAGGCCATCGTGCATTCGGTGATCGAGCTGGCGCAGGCGCTGCACATGGAAACCACGGCCGAAGGCATCGAGACGGCCGAGCAGGCCCAGTTGCTGCAGGGCCTGGGCTGCGTGACGGGCCAGGGCTTCTTCTTTGCACGGCCGCTGGACCTGGCAGCGGTGACCTCCTTCATCGCCGCCCAGCCGGCGACGGCGAACTGACCTTGGACTATGCAGAGCCCGGCTTGCGCTTCGCCCGGGGATGGGCTGCGTCGTACACCTTGGCCAGGTGCTGGAAATCCAGGCGCGTATAGACCTGGGTGGTGGTGATGTTGGCGTGGCCCAGCAATTCCTGCACCGCGCGCAGGTCACCGCTGGACTGCAGCAGGTGGCTGGCGAACGAATGGCGCAGCATGTGCGGGTGCACCGGCGTGGTCAGGCCCGCCTGCTGGCTGCGCTGGCGCAGGCGCAGCCAGATGGACTGCGCCGTGAGCCGCGCGCCGCGCTGGCCCAGGAACAGTGCGGCATCCAGCCCTGGTGCGCCCTCACCGCCGAACGGGCCGGCACGCAGCGCCAGCCAGGTCTTCAGTGCCTGGGCCGCCGATTGGCCCACCGGCACACTGCGCCGCTTGCTGCCCTTGCCGAAGACATGGGCCTCGCCCGCCTGCAGATCGATCCAGCCGCGGCCCTGGCGTTCGGTGTCGGCGCTGGCCACGGCATCGAGCCCCGCGAGTTCACCCACGCGCAGGCCGCAGCCATAGAGCAGCTCCACCATGGCCGCGTCGCGCGCTTCCAGCCAGGGGTCGGCCCCGCTGTTGTCGAACTCGGCCAGGCGCACGGCATCGTCCACGCCCAGGGCCTTGGGAAGGGGCTTGGGCGCCTTGGGGGCGCGCACGTCCTGCACCGGGTTGTGCGGCACCAGGCCCTGGCGCCCGGACCAGGTGAAGAAGCCGCGCCAACCGGAGAGGATGAGCGCAATGCCGCGCCCGCTGCGCCCGCCGCTGTGCATCTGCGCGACGAAGCGGCGGATGTGCGCCGTCTGCAGCTGCAACAGGGGCACGCCCACGCCGGCCGCGAACTGTGCGAGCTTTTCCAGGTCCAGGGTGTAGAGCGTGAGCGTGCGCGCCGCCAGGCGCTTTTCCACGCGCACATGCTCCAGGTAGCGCAGCACCTGCGGGTCGGGTGCTGCAGGGGATGCAGAAGGGGCGGTGCGCATGGAAACAGCCGTCCGCCCGGCCGCTCAGCGCAGGCGCACCAGCGCCGAGCTGGCCAGCTCGGCAATGCGCGAGAGAAACTCGGTGCCCATGGTGGCGTCGAAGCGCTGGGGATCGTGCGAGCCCAGCACCAGCAGGCCGAAGGCCGGCGTGGCGCTGTCGATCGCACCCTGGCGCAGCGGCAGCAGGGCCAGCGACTGGGCCTGCACACCGCCTGGCGCATCGAGCCAGCCCGCAGGCTCGAAGCCCAGGTTGGGGCCGCAGAAGGGCATGGTCAGCGACGAGGCGAAGGCGCGCGCGTCTTCGCTCGCGCCCTGGGCGAAGTCGGCATCCACATAGGGGCCGGCCACCTCCCAGACGCGCACGGTGGCCTGGGGCACGTCGAACAGGGTGCGGATGCCCTCGACCACGGCCTCGGGCAGGTCGAACGGGTCCTTGACCTGCAGCAGCGCACTGGTCCACTGGTGCACCTTGTTCGCAATGGCGGTGTTCTCGCTGCTGTTGCGCACCATGTCCATCACCCGGTGTTCCAGGCCCTTGATCTTCTCGCGCAGCATCTCGGCCTGGCGCTCCTGCAGGCTCACGGCGCGGGCGCCATGGGGGCTGGTGATCTGCACGCTGGCCAGCACTTCGGCGTGGCGCTCGAAGAAGCCGGGGGTGTTCTCCAGGAAGCGGGCGATGTCGTCTTCGGTGATGGGCGGAATGTGGGTGCTGGGGTTGGTCATGCTGCGTCCGGGATGTCGATCTGGCCTTCGAATACGGTGGTGGCCGGGCCGGTCATGAAAAGGGAATCGGAGTCCTGCCCGCTCCAGGCGATGGTCAGGCGCCCGCCGTGCATGTCCACATGCACCTCGCTGTCGAGCAGACCGAGGCGGATGCCCGCCGCCACGGCCGCGCAGGCGCCCGAGCCGCAGGCCAGGGTTTCGCCCGTGCCGCGCTCGAACACGCGCAGGCGCACATGGCCGCGGCCCACGATCTGCATGAAGCCGGCGTTCACGCGCTCGGGAAAGCGCGCATGGCTCTCGATCAGCGGGCCCCACAGCAGCACCGGCGCCGTGTCCACGTTGTCCACCAGCTGCACGGCATGCGGGTTGCCCATGGAGACCACGGCCACCGGCACGGTGACAGGCGCGCCCTGCACGTCGAACGCCAGCGGCCAGGTGCGGCCGTTGCCTTGCACCGTGGGGGTGAGCGCGGTGGCGTCGAAGGGCACGCGCGGCTCGTCGAGCACGGGCACGCCCATGTCCACGGTGACCCGGCCATCGGCATTGAGCTTTGGCGAGAGCACGCCGCTCAGGGTCTGCACACGGATGGTGTCCTTGTCGGTCAGGCCCTTGTCGCGCACATAGCGCGCAAAGCAGCGCGAACCGTTGCCGCACTGGCCCACCTCGCCGCCATCGGCGTTGTGGATCACGTATTCGAAATCGATGCCTTCGGCCGGCGAAGGCCGCACGGTGAGGATCTGGTCGGCGCCTACGCCGAAATGGCGGTCCGCCAGGTAGCGGTACTGGCCGGCCGTGAGGTTCAGCCGCGACCGGGTTTCGTCGAGCACAACGAAGTCGTTGCCCGCACCCTGCATTTTGGTGAAGTGGATCTTCATGCCCGGATTATCGTCGGTGGCGGCCCTGTCCTGCCAGACACAGGGGCCATGGCAATACCCCCATCAGGCACGGATAGTCCAAGGCGTTTAGGCTTGGCGCTTCTTTCTTCCGGCAACCCGAACGAGGAACCCATGGCAGCAGACCTTTCCGCTTTCCCCATCACCCGCAAGTGGCCCGCCCAGCACCCGGACCGTATCCAGCTGTACTCGCTGCCCACGCCCAATGGCGTGAAGGTGTCGATCGCCCTGGAAGAGCTGGGCCTGCCCTATGAACCGCACCTGGTGAGCTTCGAGACCAACGACCAGACCTCGCCCGAGTTCCTGTCGCTCAACCCCAACAACAAGATCCCGGCCATCCTCGACCCCAACGGCCCGGACGGCCAGCCGCTCGCGCTTTTCGAGTCCGGCGCCATCCTGGTCTACCTGGCCAGCAAGGCCGGCCAGTTGCTGCCGCAGGACACCGCAGGCCGCTACGAGACCCTGCAATGGGTGATGTGGCAGATGGGCGGTGTCGGCCCCATGTTCGGCCAGCTCGGCTTCTTCCACAAGTTCGCCGGCAAGGACTACGAGGACAAGCGCCCGCGCGACCGCTACGTGGCCGAATCCAAGCGCCTGCTCGGCGTGCTGGACCAGCGCCTGGCCGGCCGCCAGTGGATCATGGGCGACAGCTACACCATTGCCGACATCGCCACCCTGCCCTGGGTGCGCAACCTGGTGGGCTTCTATGGTGCGGGCGAGCTGGTGGAATTTGACCAGTTCAAGGAAGTCCAGCGCGTGCTGAAGGCCTTCGTGGCACGGCCCGCCGTGGCCAAGGGGCTGAACATCCCTGCCCGGGGCTAAGCCAGCCTCTCCTGGAGAAAGTCCAGAAAGCACGCAATGCGCGCGGCCAGTTGCGTATTGCGGTAGTAGACCGCGTTGATCGGCTGGCGCACGTCTACCGTGTCGCGCGCCAGCACCTGCACCAGGCGGCCGCTCTCGCGGTCGCCCGCGGTCATGAAGTCCGACAGGCACACCAGGCCCACGCCCTGCAGCGCCAGTTGGCGCAGCGTTTCGCCGCTGGACGCGGTGAGGCCGGGCACGGTGGGCCATTCGTCCCCATGCGCTCCGCGCAGCGGCCAGCGGTTGAGCGACTCGGGCTGGTTGAAGCCCAGCAGCGTGTGGCCCGCCAGGTCGGCCACGCTGCGCGGCTTGCCCGCGCGTGCCAGGTAATCGGGGCTGGCCAGCACACGCAGGCGGCTGGTGCACAGCGGGCGCGCATGCAGGGTCGAATCCTGCAGCAGGCCGATGCGGATGGCCACGTCGGTACGCCGCTCCAGCAGGTCGATGTTCATCTCGTCCGTGTTGAGCTCCAGCTGGATCCCCGGGTAGGCGCTGCGGAACGCCGGCACCAGCGGCACCACCGCATGCAGCATGAAGGGCGTGGCCGCATTCACGCGCAGCCGGCCCGAGGGCTGCTGGCGCCGTGCGGCCATGCTTTCCTCGGCCTCGTCGATGGAGGCCAGGATGGCGCGCGTGCGCTGCAAAAAGGCCTGGCCCTCTTCGGTCAGCTCGATGCGGCGCGTGGTGCGGCGCAGCAAGGTGGTATCGAGCTTCTTCTCCAGCCGCGACAAGGCCCGGCTGATGCCCGAGACGGTCTGTGCCAGTTGGTCGGCGGCCGCGGTGATGGAGCCGCCGTCGACCACGGCGGCAAAGGCCTGCAACTCTTCGAGGGTGGTCTTCATGCCAGCCATGGTCGCCTATTCTTGATTTCAAATCAATAATCTATCGACGACAACCGTCTTTTTCTGCAAAGCCGAAGTCCGGACACTCCTTCCATTCCCACAGGAGTGTTCCCATGCCCATTGCCCTGCTCGCGCTGACGCTCAGCGCTTTTGCCATCGGCACGACCGAGTTCGTGATCGTTGGCCTCTTGCCCACCGTGGCGGCCGACCTCGCCATCAGCATTCCCTCGGCGGGCCTGCTGGTGAGCCTCTATGCCCTGGGCGTCGCCGTCGGCGCCCCCGTGCTCACCGCCCTCACCGGCAAGCTGCCGCGCAAGGCGCTGCTGCTGTCGCTGATGGCCCTGTTCACCGCCGGCAACCTGCTGGCCTGGCAGGCACCGAGCTACGAATCGCTGGTGGCCGCGCGCATCCTCACCGGCCTGGCGCACGGTGTGTTCTTCTCCATCGGCTCGACCATCGCCACGGGCCTGGTGCCGCGCGAGAAGGCTGCCAGCGCCATTGCCACCATGTTCACCGGGCTCACCGTGGCCCTGGTGACCGGCGTGCCGCTGGGGACCTTCATCGGCCAGCACTTCGGCTGGCGCGAGACCTTTTTGGCTGTCTCGGCCCTGGGGGTGATCGCCTTCATCGGCAGTGCCCTCTTCGTGCCGCGCACCATCGCCCACACGCCACCGGCCTCGCTGCTGCAGCAGGCCCGGGTGCTGGCCGAGCCGCGCCTGCTGCTGGTCTATGCCAAGACGGCCATTGGCTACGGCGGCAGCTTCATCCCCTTCACCTTCCTCGCGCCCATCCTGACCGAGGTGACGGGCTTCAGCGCGGGCGCCGTGGGCTGGGTGATGCTGGTCTATGGCGTGTCGGTCGCCGTGGGCAACCTCTGGGGCGGCCGGCTGGCCGACCGCCTGGGCCCGATCCCGGCGCTGCGCATCGTGTTCGCCTTGCTGGCCGCCGTCTTGTTGCTGCTGCAGTTCACCGCGCCGCACCCCTGGCTGGCGCTCGTGACCGTGCTGCTCTGGGGCGCCTTGGCCTTTGGCAACGTGCCCGGGCTGCAGGTCTATGTGGTCAAGCAGGCCGAGCGCTTCACGCCCCAGGCGGTGGACGTGGCATCGGGCCTGAACATCGCCGCGTTCAACCTGGGCATCGCCGGCGCGGCCTGGGCCGGGGGCCTGATCGTGACCCACCTGGGCCTGATGCACACGCCCTGGATCGGCGCCCTGGTGGTGCTGGCCTCGCTGGCGCTGACGCACTACAGCGGCGTGCTGGACCGCCGCGCCGGCATCCCGGTGCACGCCAGCGGGCCGGTGCCCGCAGGCCATTGAACCTTTCTTTCACAACCCTTCTGATACGGAGTTCTTTCCCATGCCTTCTTCTTCCATCCCCGCCTTTGGCGTCGGCACCTTCCGCCTGCAGGACCAGGCCGCCATCGATTCGGTGCGCAATGCGCTCGACCTGGGCTACCGCCTGGTCGACACGGCCCAGATCTACGGCAACGAGGCGGCCGTCGGCCAGGCCATCGCCGACAGCGGCGTGCCGCGCGACGCGCTGTTCATCACCACCAAGGTCTGGACCGAGAACCTGGCCGCCGACAAGCTCATCCCCAGCCTCAAGGACAGCCTGTCCAAGCTGCGCACCGAGCAGGTGGACCTGGCGCTGATCCACTGGCCCTCACCCGGCGGCGCGGTGCCCGTGGCGGAGTTCATGGGTGCCCTGGCCGAGGCCAAGGCCCAGGGCCTGGCCGCGCAGATCGGCGTCTCCAACTTCACCGTGGCACTGATGCAGGACGCCATTGACGCCGTGGGCGCTGGCGCCATCGCCACCAACCAGATCGAGCTGCACCCCTACCTGCAGAACCGCGCCGTGGCCGAGTTCGCCCGCAGCCAGGGCATCCACATCACCTCGTACATGACGCTGGCCTATGGCAAGGTGCTCGGCGACCCGGTGGTCGAGGCCATTGCACAAGCCCACGGCGCCACCCCGGCACAGGTGGCCCTGGCCTGGGCACTGCAGCTCGGCTACGCGGTCATCCCCTCCTCGACCCGGCGCGAGAACCTGGCCAGCAACCTGAAGGCGCAGCAGTTGCGCCTGAGCGATGCGGAGATGGCGCAGATCGCTGCGCTGGACCGTGGCGGCCGTCTGGTCGACCCTGAGGGCTTGGCCCCTCATTGGGATTGATCGGTTCTTTCAGCCGGTCACTACGCGCACGAAGGCCGGCACGACCCCCAGGGCATCGTCGCGCCGCTGCAGCGCATGCACGTCGGCACGCGGCGCCTTGGCCCCCAGGGTTTTGAGCACCACGCGGGGCCCGAACAGGGCGCCCAGCGACGACGGCACCAGGGCCACGCCCAGCCCCGCGGCCACCAGGCTCAGCACGGCGGCCAGTTCCACCGTGGTCTGTGCCACCCGGGGCGCGAAGCCTGCCTGCACGCAGCACTGCACCATGTGCTCGGCATGGGCCGACGAGTCGCGGCGCAGCATCACAAAGGTTTCGCTGCGCAGGTCCCGCAAGGCCAGCGCCTTGCGCGCGGCCAGCGCGTGGCCCGGCGGCAGGGCTGCGACCACCGGATCGGGCCACAGCAGGGTGCTGGCGAGCTGGTCGTCGTTGACGGCAGTGCGCGAGATGCCCACGTCGATGCGCTTGTCGCGCAGTGCCGCCTGCTGCAGCGAGGGCTGCATCTCGTGCAGTACCACGTCCACGCCGGGGTGGCTTTGGCGGTAGCGCGCCAGCGCGGCCGGGAACGGCCCGAGGAAATGCGAGCCCGACAGCCCCACCTCGATGCGCCCGGCCTGCCCCTGGCCAATGGCCGCGACACGCTGGCGCGCCGTGCCCAGCCGCTCCAGCACCGCACGCGCATCGACCAGGTAGGCCTGGCCTGCCAGCGTGAGCTCCACGCGCCGGCTGGTGCGCACGAACAGCTGGGCACCCAGCTCTTCTTCCAACTGGGCGATCTGCAGGCTCAGCGGCGGCTGCGAAACGTGCAGGCGCTGCGCGGCGCGCGTGAAGCTCAGCTCCTCGGCCAGGGCAATGAAGTAACGCAGGTGCCGCAGTTCCATTGATACTTTCTCGGTCTAAATCAAGACCAACAATATATTGGACTGCAAACCCCGCCATTTCGACAATACGCCCAGACCACAACAACCCGGCGGAGACGACCATGAAGATCCCACACAGCCTGATGGCTGCCACGCTTGCCCTTTCAGGCCTGGCCATGGCCCAGGACAGCTACCCCAGCAAGGCCATCACGCTCACCGTGCCCAACCCGCCCGGCGGGGTGGTGGACACTTCGGCCCGGCTGCTCAACGAGCCCCTGGCCCGCGTGCTCGGCCAGCCCGTGGTGATCGACAACAAGGCGGGCGGCAGCGGCAACGTGGCCTACGGCGCCGTCGCCCGCGCCAAGGCCGACGGCTACAACCTGCTGATCTCGTACTCCGCCTACCACGTGGGCAACCCGGCCCTCACCCAGAGCCTGCCCTGGGAGGCCAAGGACTTCGCCCCGGTGGCCCTGCTCACCGTGGCGACCAACGTGATTGCCGCCCACCCCTCGGTGCCAGGCAACAACCTCAAGGAATTCATCGCCTACCTCAAGGCCAACCCGGGCAAGGTCAACTACGCATCGCAGGGCAACGGTTCGCTCTCGCACATCGGCACCGAGATCTTCAAACAACAGAGCGGTACCTTCATGACCCACATCCCCTACCGCGGCTCGGGTCCGGCCGTGGCGGACGTGCTGGCCGGCCAGGTGCAGGTGTTCATCACCACCCCGCCTTCGGTCATGCAGCATGTGCTGAGCGGCAAGCTCAAGGCCTTTGCCGTGACCGGCACCAAGCGCCACCCCGGCCTGCCCAATGTGCCCACCGTGGCCGAGGCCGGCATGCCCGACTTCAAGCTCGAAGCCTGGGTGGGCCTGTTCGCCCCGGCCGCCACGCCACCCGCCGTGGTCTCCAAGCTCACGGCCGACGTGAAGAAATCGCTGGAGATGTCCGAGACGCGCCAGCGCGCCGACGCCGCCGGCATCGAGCTGCGCTACCTGCCGCCCGAAGCGCTCGGTGACCTGGTGAAAACCGAAACTGCCTACTGGGCCAAGACCATCAAGTCCGCCGGCATCAAGGCCGACTGACCTACCGCCCCCCAACCATCCGTACCCGCATTCCCGGCGCCCCGCGCTGGGCAGGGCAGCGCTTTGCCCACCATTTCCTGAAAGGCCACCGCCATGCAACGCACCTACCGCATCGGGCAGATCGTGCCCAGCTCCAACACCACCATGGAGACCGAGATCCCCGCCATGCTGCGCGCCCGCGAGCAGATCCTGCCTGAGCGCTTCAGCTTCCACGCCAGCCGCATGCGCATGCAGAAGGTCACCAAGGAAGAACTGGCGGCCATGGACCGCGATTCGGACCGCTGTGCGCTGGAGCTGTCGGACGGCAAGATGGACGTGATGGGTTATGCCTGCCTGGTGGCCATCATGAGCATGGGCCTGGGTTACCACCGCCTGTCCGAAAAGCGGCTGCACGAGGTCACCGTGGCCAACGGCAAGCCCGCGCCCGTGGTGTCGAGCGCCGGTGCCCTGGTCGAAGGATTGAAGGCCATGGGCGCCAGGAAGGTCTCTGTGCTGACGCCCTACATGAAGCCACTGACCCAGTTGGTGGTGGACTACATCGAGCACGAGGGCATTGCCGTGCACGACCGCCTGTCGCTGGAAATTGCCGACAACCTGGAGGTGGGCGCACAGGACCCGGCCGCGCCCGCGCAATTGGTGGAACGCCTGGACACGCGCGGCGTGGACGTGGTGGTGATCTCCGCCTGCGTGCAGATGCCTTCGCTGGCATCGGTGCAGGTGGCGCAGGACCGGCTGGGCATCCCCGTGGTGTCGGCAGCCGCCTGCACCACCTGGGCCATGCTCAAGCGCCTGGGGCTGGAAACCCGGGTGCCCAATGCAGGCGCCTTGCTGAGCGGCAGGTACTGACCGCGCCCTGCAGGGGGCGGAGCAAAAACCGATAATGGCCCCATGCCCCGCCCAAGCCAACAACTCCATCCCCACCGCGAACCCGTCCCCACGCGCCTGGCCGCCACCGTGCTGCTGCTGCGCGATGCCGAGGGCGATGGTGCGCTGGAGGTGCTGATGACGCGGCGCTCGCCCAACGCCAGCTTTGCCCCGGGCGCCTATGTCTTCCCGGGGGGCGGCATCGATGCGCTGGACGCACAGTCGCACCACGTGGCCGACCGCCGCCCGGCCCAGAGCGACCTGCACCTGACACAGGCGATCGCCGCCATCCGCGAGAGCTTCGAGGAGCTGGGCGTTCTGCTGGCACGCCACGCCGATGGCCGCATGGCCGATGCCACCGACATTGCCGCCCTGGACCGCAGTGCGCCCTTTGCCGCGCAGTGCGAGGCCCGCGGCCTGCGCCTGGCGGCCGACAGCGTCTACCTGCTGGCCTACTGGACGGCCGACCGCGACCTGCCGCGCCGTTTCGAGGTGCCGTTTCTGGCCGCGCGCATGCCCGAAGGCCAGACCCCGGTGGCCGACGAGGCCGAGCAGTTCGAGCCTGTGTGGGTGCGCCCCGCCGATGCGCTGGCGCGGCACGAGGCGGGCCAGTTCTTCATGATCTTCCCGACCATCCGCACGCTGCAGCGGCTGGCCAAATTCAAGAACACCCAGGCCGTGCTCGACGCCCTGGCCAGCGAGCAGCCGTTGTGGGTGAGCTGCCCGCGCGCCGGCCTTTTGGCCGGCAAGGAAGCGCGCTACATGGAAGACGAAATGCCCTTTGGCGAACTGGCCCTGGTCTGCCCCGACGGGCAGATCGTGCACCCGCTGGACTGGCAGACCGACCACCCCGTGCCCCTGCTCAAGAATGTGCAGCGCCTCACGGCCCCCAACTCCGGTGTGATGACCGGCCCGGGCACCAACAGCTACCTGGTGGGCGACCCGACCACGGGTTTCATCGCCATCGACCCCGGTCCGGCCGATATCGAGCACCTCGAAAAGCTCTGGCGTGCCGCCGGTGGTGACATCCGTGCCATCGTCTGCACGCACTCGCACCCCGACCATTCCCCGGGGGCTGCACCGCTGCAGGCCTTGTGCACCCGGGCCGGCCAGAGCGCTCCTCCCATCCTGGGTCTGCGCTCGGCGCCCACCGCGCGCGTGGCCAGCGCCTTCACGCCCGAGCGCGAACTCGCCCATGGCGAAAAGCTCGTGCTCTCGGCCCCGGCGGCCGATGCCGCCACCCGCCACACCCTGCAGGTGATCCACACCCCCGGCCACGCGGCCAACCACCTGTGCCTGATGCTGGAGGAAGATGGCCTGCTGTTCAGCGGCGACCACATCCTCAACGGCAGCACCACGGTGATCGACCCGCCGGACGGCAACATGGCGGACTACCTCGATTCGCTGGACGCGCTGGACGCGGCCTGCGAAGCCCACCAGGCCCAGTTCATCCTGCCCGCGCATGGCTACGTGCTGGGCGAGGCGCGCAGCGCCATCGCCCACCTGAAGGCCCACCGACTGGCGCGCGAAGCCAAGGTGCTGGCCGCCATGCAGGCCTTGCCCCAGGGCAGCATGGACGACTGGGTGCGGCACGCCTACGACGACGTGCCGCCGCGCATGTGGCCCGTGGCCCAGCGCTCGCTGCTGGCGCATGTCGAACGCATCCGCGGGCTGGAGCCCGGCAATGGCAACGCCCCTTGAGCCGCATCGCCGCCCTGGCCCGGGCGGCGCCCGACCCAGGCCATGTGCTGCGCCATGGCGCAGGGGACAATCGAACAATGACTGAAAAGAACCCCGAAGCCGGCCATGTCCGGCTGGCCAAGCGCGTGGCCGAGCAGCTCGACTGTTCGCGCAGCACGGCCGAACAATTCATCGAAGGCGGTTTCGTGAGCGTCGATGGCGCCGTCGTCGAAGCCCCTGGCGCGCGTGTGGCGCCGCACCAGAGCGTGGCCGTGGACCCCGAGGCGAGCCTGCTCGACATGACGCCCGTCACGCTGCTGCTGCACAAGCCACCGGGTTTCGAAGCGGGCCTGGGAGCGCCAGGCCAGGCCGGCGCCGCCCATGGCAGCCGCAGCCAGGGGGCCAGGCCCGCCCTGGCCCTGCTCCACCGCGACACGCACCTGGCCGAGGATGCGGCGGGTATCCGCGTGCTGCAACGCCATTTCCGCCAGCTCGAATGCTTCACCCCCCTGCCCACCGAGGGCAGCGGCCTGGTGGTCTACACCCAGGACCGGCGCATCGCGCGCAAGCTGGCCGAAGACATCGAGTCGCTGGAGCAGGAGTGCATCGTCGAGGTGGCCGGCGAGATCGCGGCCAACGGCCTGCAGCGGCTGTGCCATGGCCTGTCCTTCAATGGCCGCCCGCTGCCGCCCATCAAGGTCAGTTGGCAGAACGAGACCCGCCTGCGCTTTGCACTCAAGGGCATCCGCCCGGGCCAGATTCCGGCCATGTGCGAAGCCGTCGGCCTGCGCGTGGTGGGCATGAAGCGCATTCGCATCGGCCGCGTGCCCCTGGCCAAGGTGCCCGAGGGCCAGTGGCGCTACCTGCAGCCCTGGGAGCGATTCTGAGCGGCGCTCTTTAGCTACCAAAAAGTGAGCAATCACCATTCCGAGGGATGGCCGGCCGCCACAGGCCGCTGATACACTGCCTTCCACAACAGGAGGGAGTGAGTCCATGGACCATCAGCAAACAGGGGCCGGTGCGGCGCCCGCCTCGGCCTTCGCACCGCAGGGAATCGACGCACACCCGCTCGAATTCACCGGCAGCGGCGGTGAATACTTCCGCGTCTGGATCGTCAACGTGTTGCTGACCATCCTCACCCTGGGCCTCTACACCCCCTGGGCGCGGCGGCGCACGGCACAGTACTTCTACGGCCACACCCTGGTGGCTGGCAGCCCGCTCGAATTCACGGCCCAGCAAAGCAGCATGGTCAAGGGTTTCATCATCCTGGTGATGCTCACGATTGCCTACCAGATCGCCGTCAACACCGGTCAGGACACCGCCGTGGGTGTGTTCCTGCTGGTGGGTGCCCTGCTCTCGCCCTTCATCTGGGGCAGCGCCATGCGCTTTCGCCTGGGCTCCACGCGCTGGCGCGGCCTGCGCCTGCAGTTCACAGCCTCCTGGCGCGAGGTCTACAAGGCCAGCTGGCCCGTGTTCGCCATCGCCCTGGTGTGGTTTGGCGTGTTCTTCGGCATCCAGTACCTGGCGCCCGAGTCGGCTGACGCCCTGCGGGAACTGGCCGCTGACGAAAGCGGCGATGCCGACCTGCCCACCATGGCGGCCGGCATCTGGGGCCTGATCGCGCTGGGTTTGCTGCTGTCTATCACCTGCGTCATCCGCCTGGAATTCAACTACAAGAGCCTGCTGGTGCTGCGCGCCCAGGTGGGCAGTGAAACCGGCCGCTGGAAGCCGGTGTACATGGACTTCGTCAAGATCTGGCTGGCGACGGTGGCGGTCTTCATCCTGCTGGTCGCCGTCATCAGTGCAGCGATGTTCGGACTGGTGAGCGCCGCGATCACCCTGGTGATGCGCGGCGACACTTCGGGGCCGTGGATGGTCATCTTGATGGCGGTGAGTCTTTTCGGCGGGATTTTCTTTCTGTTCATGGCTTCCGCCCCTGCCCGAGCCTACCGTGAGGCGCGCATGTTCCAGCTCATGTGGGACAACATCGGGCTGAGCCAGGTGGCGCGCTTCAAATGCCAGCTGCGCACCAGCAGCTTCATGCTGCTGCGCATCAAGAACCTGTTCATGACCCTGCTCACCCTGGGCCTGTACCGCCCCTTCGCCCGCGTGAACGAGTACCGCATGAAGGCCGAGTCCGTGACCCTGCATGTCAAGGGCGGCGTCGACCAGGTCACCAGCGCGATGGTGCGCCAGCAGAAGGAAGGCGGCATTGGCGACGCGCTGGCCGATGCGGCAGGCCTGGACCTGATCGGCTGATGGACAACACGGCAGCCCCTTCGGCGGACCTCGTACCCGGGCGCTGGTTCGACGGCCTGAGCAGCCAGGCCAGGCCCGTGCTCGTGGGCCTGCAGCCCACGCCCAAGGGCCCCTCGCTGGCCTTGCACCCGCTGTCGCAGCCCGGAGCCGCTCCCACGGTGTTCCCCTGGAACGAGGTGGGCTGGCCCGAGGCCTGGAGCGAGCGCCGTCCGCAGCAGCGCGTGGTGGTGGACCTGCGCGACCATGGCAGCCTGGAGATCGATGCCGTGGCCCAATGGCATGCCGCCCTGGCGGCCGCGGGCGCCCGCCCCGGCCTGGCCGAACGCATGCAGACGCGCTGGCCCATGCTGCTGGGGGTGACGGCCGTCGCCATCATCGGGCTGACCCTGTTCTACCGCTATGGCACGCCCTGGGCTGCCACGGAGCTCACGCGCTTTGTGCCCGTGTCCTGGGAGACCAGCGTGGCCAGCAACGTGCTCACGCAGATGGACAAGGGCACGCTCAAGCCCAGCAAGCTGTCCAAGGAGCGCCAGGCCCAGCTGCAGGCCCGGTTCAATGACCTGGTGCAGCAGGTTCCCGCCGGGCTGCAACGCTACCCGGGCTACCAGCCCACCTACACCCTGTCGTTCCGCTCGGGCATGGGCGCCAACGCCTTTGCCCTGCCCGGCGGCACCGTGGTGATGACCGATGGCCTGGCCAAGGCGGCCGAGAAGCAGGGGCTCGATGACGACGCCCTCATCGGCGTGCTGGCCCACGAGATCGGCCACGTCGCCAACCGCCACACCACGCGCATGATCGTGCAGCAGGGCGTGCTACAGATGGGCATGGGCCTGGCACTCGGCGACGTGTCGGGCATCGTATCCACCGGCGCCTCGGTGCTCACGGGCCTGGCCTACAGCCGCAACCACGAGCGCGAGGCCGACTGCTTTGCCATCGCCCTCATGGGCCACGCCAAGCTGCCCACGGCGCCCATGGGCAAGCTGCTGCTGGCCATTGCGCAGGAAGAAGACGACGACGAGAAGGCCGACAAGAAAAAGAAAGCCGGCACTGCGGCCAAGGAAGGTGCCAGCGCTCCAGCTGACACCACGGCATCCAGGAAGGATCCTGAGGCGCTGGGCCCGGTATGGTCGCTGCTCAGCAGCCACCCGGACACCGTGGAACGCGCCAAGGAACTGGAGCAAGGGCACGCACTGCACTGCCCCAAGCCTGCCTGAGGCGCCGGGCTGCGCCGGTGGGCCCGGCGGTGGAATTAAGTGTGAAGCGCGCCGATAAGCCGGATTCTGTGCACCGCGGTTGCCCGCGGCGTGACCGCCATTACTCTGGGCCGGGTGTCGCCACGCCGGCTCGATGCTACCTACCCGCCAACTCTGCGGAACCACATCAACGCTGGCCTACTTGGTATTGCTGCGCGTAGAGATTGCCCGTTTCACCCCAAACAGGCTGCGGGCATGCCCGCTGCCTGTTTGGGGTGGCTGTTCGGACCTGGCTTTCGCCAGGTTCGGACAGCTCTCGCTGTCCTCTCGCCAGCTTGCGCTGGCGCCTCACAGAACACCTCGTACAGGCACCTGTCTAGACTCGTCTCTGTTGCTCTGATCCTCACCTCGCGGTGGGCAGCCGTTAGCTGCTACGCTGTCCTGTGCAGTCCGGACGTTCCTCCAGTGCCTGGTTTCCCAGATTGCACCAGCGGCGGTCTGGCGCGCTTCACGGGGTGGATTATCGTTCAGCGCGGATAGCCGAGTCCCAATCCAGGCCAAAGCGGCCCAGGTATTTGCGCAGCCGGTCGGCATCATTGACCACCGTGCGCTGCGCGCGCGAGGCCTGGAACAACTGGCGCCCCGCATCCGACAGGGTGCGCGCCTGGCGGCACACGCGCAGCACGGCGGCCAGTTGAAGCTGGTCGAACAGGTCCATGGCGTCCACGGCTTCCTCGCCCAGCAAGGCTCGCAGGTCGATGGCATCAGCAGCCCGCGCGCCTGAGAGGCCATCGCGCGCGTCCCTGGCCGGCTGCCACAGCCACTGCAGGCGTGCGATCTCGGCCTCCACCAGGGGCAGGCCGATGCGGCCGCTGTCGGCCAGGGTGGCCAGGCGCGTGGCGCTGGCCGAGAGGTCGCGGAAGTTGCCGCTCCACAACGCCTCGGGCGACTGGGCATAGCGCAGGTAGGCCGTGCGCGCCTCGGCCGACAGCCGCACCGTGCGGCCCAACTCCGCGCCGGTGCGTGCCAGCAGGTGGTCCAGGTTGGGCTCGATGTCCTCGGGCCGCTGGGCCAGGCCGGGCAGTTGGTAGCTCCAGAGGTTGATGCGCGCGTACAGGTCTTCGCGGAAGCGCCCGGCCGCCACCTCGGTGCGCAGGTCGCGGTTGGTGCCGGCGATCAGCTCGAAATCGCTGGCCACCTCGCGGTCGCTGCCCATGGGGTAGAAGCGCTTTTCCTCCACCGCCTTGAGCAGCATGGCCTGCTCGTCCAGGCCCAGCTCGCCGATCTCGTCGAGGAACAGCACGCCCTTGTGCGCCGTGCGCAACAGGCCCGCCCGGTCGGCCGCGGCGCCCGTGAAGGCGCCCTTCTTGTGGCCGAACAGGGTGGATGCGGCCCCATCGCCATGCAGGGTGGCGCAGTTGACCTCCACGAATTCGCCCTCCACCTGGTGGCGGGCCTTCTTGAGCTCGTACATGCGCCGCGCCAGGTGCGACTTGCCCGCCCCCGTGGGCCCGGTGAACAGGATGGGCGCGCGCGAGCGCACCGCCACCCGCTCCACCTCGTCGATCAGCGCGTTGAAGCGCGCGTTGCGCGTGGCAATGCCGCTCTTGAGGAAGTCGACCGCATCGCGCTGCTCGGCGCCGAAGCGCTGGGCGATCACGTCGTAGCGCGACAGGTCCAGGTCGATCAGCGCATAGCTTCCCGGGTCACCCATCTGCTGGCGCTTGGGCGGCGAGGTCTGGGCCAGCACGCCCGGAATGCGCCGCGACTCCACCAGCAGAAACAGGCAGATCTGCGCCACGTGCGTACCGGTGGTGATGTGGGTCCAGTACTCCTCGCGTTCGGTGTCGAAGCGGTAGGCCTGCGTCCAGTCGAAGAGCTTGGCATAGACCTCGCCGAAGTCCCAGGGGTCGGCGATCGCCATGGGCACCAGCCGCACCGTGGTCTCAGGCGATGCGATGGCGATGTCGGTGCGCACCTGGTGCGCCAGTTCATGGTGGGCCGGCGTATAGAGCAGCTCCATACGGTGCACCACCATGTCCTCGTGCTGCACCAGCGACACCGTGGGCCGCCACTTCTCCCAGCGGCCTGCGCCCTTGCCGGAGTCGAGCTGGGTCCCGATGAAGCCGATGACCACCCTTTTCTTGTGCATCTCTATATATCTATAAAACTAGCTTTCATTCTAGCAACTCACAAGCCATCGGCCACATGAGATCCTCTCCATTGACGAAAAACCCTTTTCAAATCAATCGATTGAAGAAATTTTCTCTTTTCAACCGGTGACTGGCACGCAATTCGCAAATACCAAGGCACTCGGCGCAAACAGCGAACGCTCACAGGCCAGGGTTGGGGCAAAGGCCCGCCCTGCCGGTGCCGGGGATCCAGGGCTTCACGCCCTTCGGATTCCCCGCATGCCGCACGCTGCGAGCACCGGGTGACGGCAGGGCTGTGGAAGCCAGCCCGCAAGGGACTGCCGGGTTCGACTCCCGGCCTGCACCACTGGTAGCTCAGTCTGGTAGAGCACCCCTGCAAAGGGACTGTCGCAGGTTCGACTCCTGCCCATTCTTCCGGCCTTCGGGCCGGCTGTTGAAGAAACGGTCGAAAGACCACCCGCCGGACGCGGGGTGAAGGAACCAGGGTTGCGCCGCAGCCCGAAGGCCATTGCCCCGTCAGCGGTGGCGGTTTGTGCCAGCACCCGGCACGGCCCGCGCCCGCAGCCAGCCCACGCGAACGCCCCTCGGGGCCGCCGCCGCGGCGCACTGCAGGGCCCGGACCGACCGTGCCCCCTGGGACCACTGCCCCGCTGTAACGGCCCCCATTCCTGTTCGATGCGGCGACCAAGAAAGAAGAAAAGGTAGACACATGCTGAAGATCCAACGCACCACCGTGAAGAAGAGCGAACGCGCCCTGCTGCTGCGCAACGGCGACTTCGACCGCGTCCTGCACAGCGGCACGCACTGGCTGTTTGCCGGCCTGGACCAGCTGCGCGTGGAAAGCTTCGCGCTGGAACAACCCGCCTTCACCCATGCCCTGGCCGACTACCTGATGGCGCGCGAGCCCGAGGTGGTGGCCGCCGAGTTCGTGCGCGTGGAGCTGGCCGAGAACGAAGTGGGCCTGCGCAGCGAGAACGGTGTGCTGGTAGAGATCCTGCCCCCTGGCACCCGCCGCCTGTACTGGAAGGGCCAGGTGGAAGTGACCGTGCAGGTGATCGATCTGAACGCCGGCCCCGAGCTGCCTGCCGCACTGGTGGCGCGCCTGACGCAGCCCCAGTTGCGCCACCGCACGGTGACTGGCCTGGCCGGCCTGCTGCAGGTGCAGGTGCCCGAGTCGTCCTGCGCGCTGATGACGGTGGACGGCAAGGTGGAACGCCTGCTGCCTGCCGGCGCCTATGCCTTCTGGAAGTATGGCCGCACCGTGGCCGTGGAGCTGGTGGACCTGCGCCTGCAGTCGGTGGAAGTCTCGGGCCAGGACATCATGACCCGCGACAAGGTGGGCCTGCGCATCAACCTGTGCGCGACCTTCCGCTACACCGATGTGCTGCGCGCCTGGAGCCAACTGCAAAAGCCTGCGGAGCACCTGTACCGCGAGCTGCAGTTCGCGCTGCGCGCCGCCGTGGGCACCCGCACGCTCGATGAGCTGTTGGAGAACAAGACGGTGATCGACGAGGTGGTGAACGCCCACATGGCCGCCAAGCTCGCGCCCTACGGCATTGCGCTGGAAAGCGCCGGCGTGAAGGACATCGTGCTGCCCGGCGACATGAAGGCCATCCTGACCCAGGTGGTGCAGGCGGAGAAGCAGGCCCAGGCCAATGTGATCCGCCGCCGCGAGGAAACGGCCGCGACGCGCTCGCTGCTCAACACCGCCAAGGTGATGGAGGACAACCCCGTCGCCCTGCGCATGAAGGAGCTGGAGACGCTGGAACGCGTGGCCGAGCGCATCGACAAGATCTCGGTGGTGGGCGGCCTGGACCAGGTGCTCAACGGCCTGGTGAAGCTGCGCTGAGCAGAGAACGAGAAGGAACACGGGCGCGCTGGCACAGAAGGGAGCGCCACTGCCAAAAATGTTGTTATTGCCGGCAGGTCGGGTAACACCGAGTGCATCGGGAGAGTCGGTGAACGGGCAAGGTTGAGGATGCAGGTGCTGGCTCCGATGACGGGTCTGCCACTGGCGCGCGTTTCCAACCGTTCACTGGGCCACAGGACTCAAGAACCGTGGTCGCTGCAAAGATGCGGGTTCGAATCCCGCCGCGTCCACCAGATAAATGAAAAGAAGAACAGAGGAACACCATGAAACAGACCGCACGTGAGAAACGCCTGGCAAGGCAGGCACCGTTGCCAGTGACACCCGGGTCCCTGGGGCTTGATGCCACGCTGTATGCCGACGCCGTCCGCTACCTTTTTGACCGGCCTGTGCCAGGCAAAAAGGAGCAGGAGTGGTACTGGGACATGGACGAGCCCGAATTCGAGGCAACGCCGCTGCAATGGACGCACATCCAGACCGTGCTGTTCGCCAATGCGGGTACCGACCTGGCGCCTTACAGCGATGAACAGGTGGGCATGGGGCTGACCCATGTGATGAGCAACAACGCTGGCGACATCCCCCTGCAGGTGCTCGACTCCTCGGTTCCGCTGGCGGATGCGATGCGCATGATGCAGGCCTTCCCGCGGCTGTGGAGCGACTGCTTTGCACCACGCATGGCCCATGTGTACCAGACCATCGGCAGTGGCAGCGACCGGCTGCACTTTGCCTGCTACATGTGGTTCGACGTCTGGCCGACCTTCTGGAACGTCCGGCACATCCCCGAGTGGCGCGATGCGATGTGGCAGCTGTTCTGCCAGATGCTGGAGGTGCCCTGCCGCGACGTGCAGGTATCGGCCTTGCACGGCATCGGCCACGAGGGTCACGCCCTGCTGCGCCCCCGGGAACTGCAGGAGCGGGTGGAGCAATTCATCCGCGGCGTGCCCGCGCACGATGAGGAACTGAAGAACTACGCGCGCGCCGCAGCCCGGGGAATGGTGCAGTAGCGGCGACAGAAAGAGACAACGGGCGCGTGAAGCGCCCTTGAAGAAACGACCATGAAGAAAGCACAGACAAGCACCCAGGAAGCGCCCCTGCCCGCCGCGCTGCGCGCTGCTGTGGATGCAGCGTACACCGCGTTCCAGCGCTACGAAGCGCCCCAAAGCACGCTGGACGTGTGCCTGGCCTGCTGCGTGGACGAAGCCACGGAACGCGAGCTGCGCCGCCTGCCGCTGCGCCAGCTCACGGCACGCCACTTCTGCGAGTACAACGGCTCGGCCAAAAGCAGCGAACAGCCTGCAGACGAGCTGCTGTACTTCCTGCCCCGCATGCTGGAGCTGCTGGCCCTGGGCGAGGAGTTGCACCACTCGACCGAGCTGTACCTGGACCGCCTGGGCAACTGTCCGGCCGATGCCCTGTCGCCCAAGGAACGCGCCGCCGTGGACGCCTTCGCGCTGGCCTTCTTCCGCGAAGGCCTGGGGCATACCGGGCGTGAGCCCAGCCCGTTCGATGGCGCGAATGCGTTCGACATCCTGCTGATGTTCCACAAGGGCGGTGTGGATGTGCAGCCGCTGCTGGCGCACTGGCTGGGCGATGAGCGCCCGAGCGCCGTGCTGCACTACGCCGAGGCCAGCTACTGGGACTTCTGGGGAAAGAACGCCATCCAGAACGCCTTTGCAGAGGACCAGCCGGAATTCTGCGAGGCGATGAAAGCCTGGATGCTGGACGAAGGCAACCGCCAGCGCTTTGCGCAGAAGATCCTGGCGCTGGACACCAGTGCCATGGGGCGGCCCGCGCACTGCACCTGTGGCAATTGCATGGGCCCCAAGCAGATCGTGGAAGCGGTGTTCGACCTGGTCAGTGGATAAGGCTACACAACAGAAAAAAGAAATGGCAAACAGCATGGAAAACCAAGCCAAGAAAGACATCAAGATCAAGCAGCCGCCCGTGCTCTTCAGCAAGACGCAGGCGGTCATCGGCCAGCTCACGGCGCTGCTCGGCGGCCCGGTCATCAGCTACTGGAACAGCCCCCGAGGCTCGGTGTGCCACTCCGACGTGGTGGCCCTCTATGACATCCTGGGGCAGTTGGGCCAGCACGAGACGATCTACCTGTTCCTGAAATCCGATGGAGGCAGCGGCCAGGTCTCGCTGCGCCTCGTGAACCTGCTGCGCCAGCACTGCCAACGCCTGGTGGCGCTGGTTCCACTGGAGTGCGCTTCGGCGGCTACGATGATCGCGCTGGGTGCCGACCGCATCCTGATGGGCCCGACGGCCTATCTCACGGCGGTGGACACCTCGCTCAATCACGCGCTGTCACCGCTGGACCGGGACAATGACCGCGTCAGTGTGAGCTTGAACGAGCTGCAGCGTGTCATCCGCCTGTGGCGCGAGCAACAAGGAGACACCATGGACAACGCCTACAAGTCGTTGTTCCAGTACGTGCATCCCCTGGTGATCGGTGCTGTGGACCGCGCAGAATCGCTGTCCATCATGCTGTGCCGCGAGCTGCTGAGCTACCACATCGAACAGGAAGAAACGGCGGAACTGATTGCGACCACGCTCAATTCGAAGTACCCCTCCCACAGCTATCCCATTCTCATGGACGAAGCAGTGAAGATCGGCCTCAAGGCAGAGCGCATGCCCGACGACGTCAACCGGCTGCTGCTGCAGCTCAATGGCTGCTACAGCGAGATGGGCCAGAAAGCGACCACGGACTTCGACGAGTTCCGCGCCCACGGCAACGAAATCGTCAACATCTGGGAAACCCTGGGTGCCCAGGTTTTCTACCAGCAGGACAAAGACTGGTTCTACCGCGCCGAAGAGCGCCGCTGGATCACGATGAACGACAACAGCAGCTGGCGCCGCATCGACCGCCACGGCAACAAGATCCGCAAGACCGCACTGCACGTGGCATGAACCACCAGCAGAGAGAAAGAACGAAGAAGGAAAGCGACATGCCAAAGAACAACTACATCCTCAAGCCCGTGGACAACGGCGTCCCCATCAAGATGTGGACCCAGGGCGTTCCCGTGGAAGACGAGGCCCAGAAGCAGCTGGAGAACGCGGCACGCCTGCCCATCGTGTTCAAGCACGTGGCGGCCATGCCCGACGTGCACTACGGCATTGGCGCCACCGTGGGCTCGGTGATCCCGACCTTCAAGGCCATCATCCCGGCCGCGGTGGGCGTGGACATCGGCTGCGGCATGATGGCCTGCAAGACCACGCTCTCCGCCAACGACCTGCCCGACAACCTGGGCCCACTGCGCTCGGCCATCGAGAAGGCCGTGCCGCACGGCAGCAACCCCAAGCGCATGGGCCGCGACAAGGGTGCGTGGGAAACGCCGCCCGACGAGACCGATGTGGCCTGGGCCGCGCTCAAGGGCGAGTTCGATGCGATCTGCGAGGACTACCCGCGCTTTCGCAACACCAACAACCACAAGCACCTGGGCACGCTGGGCACCGGCAACCACTTCATCGAGGTGTGCCTGGATGAGCAGGGTGGCGTGTGGTTCATGCTGCACTCGGGTTCGCGCGGCGTGGGCAATGCCATCGGCACGCACTTCATCGAGCTGGCCAAGAAGGACGCCGAGCTGCACCAGCGCAACCTGCCCGACCAGGACCTGGCCTACTTCGAGGAGGGCGCCAAGTACTTCGGCGACTACGTGCGCGCGGTGGGCTGGGCGCAGAAGTTCGCGCGCGCCAACCGCGAGGTGATGATGCAGCGCGTGATCGCAGCCGCCCGCAAGGTGATCACCAAGCCGTTCGAGGCGCATGTGGAGGCGGTCAACTGCCACCACAACTACGTGAGCCGCGAGACGCACTTCGGCGAGGACGTGCTCGTCACCCGCAAGGGTGCCGTGAGCGCCAAGGCCGGCGAGCTGGGCATCATCCCGGGCAGCATGGGTGCCAAGAGCTTCATCGTGCGCGGCAAGGGCAATCCCGAGAGCTTCATGAGCTGCAGCCACGGCGCGGGCCGCAAGATGAGCCGCACCAAGGCCAAGAAGATGTACACCATCGCCGACCAGATCGCCGCGACCGAAGGCGTGGAATGCCGCAAGGACGCCGACGTGATCGACGAGATCCCGATGGCCTACAAGGACATCGATGCCGTGATGGCCGCGCAGCAGGACCTGGTGGAGGTGGTCTACACGCTCAAGCAGGTGGTGTGCGTGAAAGGCTGACCACCCAATCTGACAACGACGTTATGAGGGTCCCGGCACGCCGGGACATCCCACATGCCAACAAACCAAGAACAAGAAACGAAAGAAGAAGAATTCCTGCGATCCGCCCACCCCATCGACCCCGGGGTGCGCAGCCAGGTCATGGAATCGCTCGCACGCATCGAGCGCGAGCACGCGGTCACTGTCCTCTTCGCCTGCGAGTCGGGCAGCCGGGGCTGGGGCTTTGCATCGCCCGACAGCGACTACGACGTGCGCTTCATCTACGTGAACCGCCTGCCCTGGTACCTCACGGTGACGCCCGGGCGCGATGTGATCGAGGTGCCAATCAGCGGCGACCTGGACATCAACGGTTGGGACCTGCGCAAGGCGCTGGGCCTGATGCGCGAGTCCAACCCCACGCTGCTCGAATGGCTGCGCTCGCCCGTGGTCTACCGCGAAGAAAGCGACACCATGGAGCGCTTTCGCGCGCTGGCCGAGACCGTGTTCTCCAACGCCAAGGGCTGGCACCACTACGCCTCCATGGCCAAGAAGAACTTCCGCGAACACCTGCAGGCCGACGAGGTGCGCTACAAGAAGTACCTATACGTGCTGCGCCCGCTGCTGGCCGCGCGCTGGATACGCGAGCGCCCGGGCGTTCCGCCCATGCGCTTTGCCGAGCTGGCCCAGCACACGCTGGACCCGGTGCGCGACGCAGCACTGGTCGCCGAGATCAACGCCCTGCTGGAGGTAAAGATGCGCGCCGGCGAGGCCGCCACCAGCCCGCGCTGGCCCGGCATCCACGATTTCATCGAAGCCGAGCTGGAACGCAACGCTGCAGAGCCGGTGCAGCCCCTGCCCGTGCCGGGCCATGCGGCGCTGGACGCCCTGCTGCACGACACCGTGCTGCGCTTTACCACCGATTGAACCGAACCCTTGCCCATGCAAGCCACGCACGCCCTCTCGCCCTCCCAGCTCAGCGAATTCTTGCTGAACGTTGCCATCACCCGCCCGGTCTTCATCTGGGGGCCGCCGGGTGTGGGCAAGTCGGCGCTGGTGGAGAAGTTCGCGCACAGCGTGGGGCTGGAGTGCGTGTCCCTGCTGGGCAGCCAGCTGGCACCGGAGGACCTGATGGGCGTGCCCCAGATCACCGATGGCGTGACCCGCTTCTGCCCCCCGGCGATGATTGCGCGCAAGGAGCCCTACTGCATCTTCCTGGACGAACTCAATGCCTGCTCGCAGGATGTGCAGAAGGCCTTCTACAGCCTGATCCATGACCGCCGCGTCGGCGAATACACGCTGCCCAAGGGCTCCATCGTGATCGGCGCCGGCAACCGCGCGCAGGATTCGGCCATCGTCAAGCCCATGTCCTCCGCGCTGATGAACCGCATGGTGCATGTGCACCTGAAGGTATCCGCGTCGGAATGGATGGACTGGGCATCGGCCAGCGCCATCCACCCCATGGTGATCGAGTACCTGCAGCAGCGCCCCGACCACCTGTGGAGCGCGCCCCCAAAGCACGAGGAGCCTTTCTCCACGCCGCGCGCCTGGCACATGCTCAGCGATGCGCTGCAGGCGTTTGGCGATGCGCCCTCCCCGTCCATGGTGGAGGCACTGGCCTATGGCTGCCTCACGCCCCAGCATGCGGCCCAGTTCAAGGCCTTCGGCAAGCTGGCGGCCGACCGGCACCGCCTGGAAGCCATCTTCAAGGGCGACTCCCGCTGGCCCCATGCCCCAGAGGACCGCGACGTGCTGTACTTTCTGGCCCAGGCCTTCCGCGCCCGGCTGCTCAAGACCCTGCCGCAGGACAAGAGCGCCAGCACGGGCGACCTGCAGGCCTTGGTGCACCGCTCCAAGGCCATGCTCAAGGACCTTGCCCAGATCAGCCTGGAGATGGCACAGATCGCCGTGGCCGAAGAGGCGGGGCAGACGCTGCCCGCGTGGTACATGATCGAGGTGGTGCGCGACCTGCCCCGCCTGGTCGAACGCCAGGCCAAGGCGGCCTGAACACCATGGCCAAGACCAGCCACAAACCCAGCCCGGCCACGCTGGCCTATGACGCCGGCATGGCCCAGGTGCTCGCGCACCCGATCTTCGGGCCGCTGGCGCGGCGGGTCAGCTGGGTGCGTGCCGTCTCAGCCAGCCAGTGCCCTCCCGCCGGCTGGCTGGTGGTGCTGCGCAACCACTGCATCCACGTGCACCCCAAGCGCAATGCGCCGCCCGATGAATGGGCCTTCGTCCTGGCGCGCGGCGTGCTTGGCTATGCCATGGAACTGTTCCAGCGCGACCGGGGCGACTGGCCGCAGTGGTGCGCCGCGTGCGATGTGGCGAGCACGCGGTTCCTGGCCTCTGTCAAGTTCGGCCAGTGCCCGGCCGACATGCAACTGCCGGCCGACGTGCCCGCCTGGGACGAAGAGCGCTGGTACCGCCAGTTTTGCGAAAGCGGTGTTCCGCCCTGGGCAGAGTCCATGGGCCTCGCCGGCCCCCGGGCCACGAGCCTGCAGGCCCCCGAGGAATGGCCCGAACGGCCTGCGACGACGCGCTGGGGCACAGTCTCAACGCAAGACAGCTGGAGCGAAGTGTTCGCCGCAGGCATCGCCAACTCGGTGGCCCAGGCGGTGGAAATCGCCGCCGGTACCCGCGCGGCGCTGGGAGGGGACGCGCGCAGCGCCCCCCGCAGCACGACCGAGCGCGCCCGCAGCTGGTTCATCAGCAGCTTTCCGCTGCTGGGCTCGATGGTGGCGGCCTTCGACATCCTCGAAGATGCCGAGCTGTGCCGGCGCGAGGAGATCATGGTGGGCGCCGTGGACGAGACCCTGCGCACCATCTACCTCAATCCCGCAGCGGGCCTGACAGAACAGGAGACCCGCTTCGTGATCGCGCACGAGATCCTGCATGTGGCCTTGCGCCACATGGGCCGCCGGCAGGGTCGCGACCCCTACCTGTGGAATGTGGCCTGCGACTATGTGATCAATGACTGGCTCATCCAGATGCAGGTGGGCAGCGCGCCTGCCCTGGGGCTACTGCACGACCTGGAACTGCGCGGCCTCTCGGCCGAGGAGGTCTACGACCGCATCGTGGTCGACCTGCGCCGCATGCGCAAACTGCTCACGCTGGCAGGCCGGCAAGGGGACATGCTCGACCGCAGGCTGTCCCCGGGCCAGCCTGGGTTCACCGACCTCGATGCCTTCTACAAGGAACAGCTGGGCAAGGGGCTGATGCTGCACGAATCCCAGGGCCGGGGCCTGCTGCCCGCAGCCCTGCTGGAAGAAATCCGCGCCCTGCTGCAACCGCCGATTCCGTGGGAGGTGGAGCTGGCCCGCTGGTTCGACCACCACTTTCCGCCCATCGAGACCCGGCGCACCTACACACGCCTGAGCCGGCGCCAATCGGCCACGCCCGACATCCCCCGCCCGCAGGTGGGCCCCGACCCGCGCTGGCTGGAGGGCCGCACCTTCGGTGTGGTGCTGGACACCTCCGGCTCCATGGACCGCCACACCCTGGCCAAGGCCCTGGGCAGCATCGCGGGCTACGCGCAGGCCAAGGAGGTGCCCGCCGTGCGCGTGGTGTGCTGCGACGCCGCGCCCTACGACCTCGGGTACCTGGAAGCGCAGGACATTGCCCACCGTGTCGAGATCAAGGGGCGCGGGGGCACGGTGCTGCAACCGGCCATCACCCTGCTGGAGAACAGCGCGGACTTCCCTGAGGACGGTCCCCTGCTGATCATCACCGACGCCGACTGCGACCGCCTGAGCGTGCGCCGTTCGCATGCCTACCTGTTGGCCGCGGGCCGGCGCTTGCCGTTCATGCCCAGTGGCGACGTTTTCTACATGACCTGATGCATTCAACTCTTTCACAATCCAACGGCCTTCAACCCCTTGTTCTCGACGGCTCCCAAGGCGAAGGCGGCGGCCAGATCCTGCGCACGGGGCTGGCGCTGTCCATGGTGACGGGCCGGCCGCTGCGCATCGAGCGCATCCGCGCCGGCCGCGCCAAGCCGGGCCTGATGCGCCAGCACCTGGCCTGCGTGCAGGCGGCGGTACAGGTCAGCGGCGGGCAGGCCGAGGGCGCGGAGCTGGGCTCGCAGTCGCTGCAGTTCACGCCCGGTGCGGTGCAGGCGGGGGACTACACCTTCCGCATCGCCGGTGCGGGCAGCTGCCTGCTGGTGCTACAGACCGTGCTGCCCGCACTGATGCTGGCCGATGGGGCGAGCCGCGTGCAGCTGGCCGGCGGCACGCACAACCCCATGGCACCACCGTTCGACTTTCTGCAGCGCGCCTATGCGCCACTGCTCGCACGCCTGGGCGTGGGGCTGGAACTGGCGCTGGAGCGCCGTGGCTTCTACCCTGCGGGCGGCGGCCTGCTGCATGCGCAGATCACCCCGGCCACCAAGGCTCTGGCACCGTTCGACCTGCTGGAGCGCGGGGCGCCGCTGGCTGCCTGGGGCGAAGCCCTGGCCCCGGGCCTGGCGCGCAGCGTGGCTGCACGCGAGCTGGAGGAACTGGGCCGGCGCCTGGGCTGGACGCAAGAGGCCGGCCAGCTGCGCACGCCCGGCGTGCGCCAGCACGAAGGACCAGGCAATGCGGTCATGGCCACGCTGGAATACGCCCAGGTGACCGAGGTGTTCTGCCAGTTCGGCGAACGCGGGCTGTCGGCCGAGACCGTGGCACGCAAGCTGGCCGAGGAGGTGCGGGCCTATGAGCGCAGCACGGCGGCCACCGGGCCCCACCTGGCCGACCAGTGGATGCTGCCGCTGGCCCTGGCCGTATGGCGCACGGGCCAGGAGGCGCGCTACACGGCCAGCGAGCTCACCGACCATACGCGCACCAATGCCGCAGTGATCAGCGCCGGCCTGCCGGTGCGCGTGACCACCGAGCCGCGCGACGATGGTGCCATTCTGGTCCGGGTGTTCCCCCAGTGAGGTACAAGGCTGCGGGACTGGGCCACAATGCCGCCTTGCACTGCCACCCACCCCTTTTTCTTGACCAGGAGACGCCATGAAAGTCGACAACATTCTGCAGACCATCGGCAACACGCCACACGTGCGCATCAACCGCCTGTTCGGCAGCGCGGCCAATGTGTGGGTGAAGGCCGAGCGCGGCAACCCCGGCGGCTCCATCAAGGACCGCATCGCCCTGTCCATGGTGGAGGATGCCGAGCGCTCGGGCGCGCTCAAGCCCGGCGGCACCATCATCGAGCCCACCTCGGGCAACACCGGCATCGGCCTGGCACTGGTGGCCGCCGTCAAGGGCTACAAGCTCGTCCTCGTGATGCCCGACAGCATGAGCATCGAGCGCCGCCGGCTGATGCTGTCCTACGGCGCCACCTTCGACCTGACCCCGCGCGAGAAGGGCATGAAGGGCGCCATCGCCCGCGCCCAGGAGCTGCTGGCCCAGACACCTGGCGCCTGGATTCCCCAGCAATTCGAGAACCCCGCCAACATCGACGTGCACGTGCGCACCACGGCGCAAGAGATCCTGGCCGACTTTCCCGACGGGCTCGATGCCATCATCACCGGTGTGGGCACCGGCGGCCACCTCACCGGCGTGGCGCGTGTGCTCAAGGCAAAATTCCCCGCGCTCAAGGTGTTTGCCGTGGAGCCCTCGGCTTCGCCCGTGATCTCGGGCGGTGCGCCCTCGCCCCACCCGATCCAGGGCATCGGTGCGGGCTTTGTGCCCAAGAACCTCGACACCAGCCTGCTCGACGGCGTGATCCAGGTCGATGCCGAACCCGCCCGCGAATACGCACGCCGCTGCGCGCGTGAAGAGGGCATGCTGGTGGGCATCTCCTCGGGCGCCACATTGGCCGCCATTGCGCAGAAGCTGCCCGAGCTGCCCGCGGGCGCCCGCGTGCTGGGCTTCAACTACGACACGGGCGAGCGCTACCTCTCGGTCGAAGGCTTTCTGCCCGCATGACCTGAGTGGCGGCGTGGGCCCGCGCTGCACGCGCTGACGGCCCACCGTCCTACAGCGCCATCGGCCCATGGCCGGAACAATCAAGGCAAGACCCTGGCGGCATACGCCGCAGGGGCGCGCACCACGGCGGTGCAGCAGCTTTTCAGATTGTTTCCATGGCGCACACACCCACCTCCCAGCCCATTGCCTTCAAGGTATTGACCGTGAATGTGCACAAGGGCTTCACCACCTTCAACCGGCGCTTCATGCTGCACGAGCTGCGCGATGCAGTGCGCAACGTGGCGGCCGACTTGGTCTTCCTGCAGGAGGTGCTGGGCACGCACCACCGCCATGCGGGCCGGGTGGAGAACTTCCCCCAGGAGCCCCACTACGAGTTCCTGGCCGACACCATCTGGACCCAGTACGCCTATGGCCGCAATGCGGTGTACGACAACGGCCACCACGGCAACGCACTGCTGTCCAAGTTTCCGATCACGCACTACGAGAACCACGACATCTCGGTGAGCGGGCCCGAGCGGCGCGGCATGCTGCATTGCATTTTGCAACCGCCCAGGCACCACCGCCCCGTGCACGCCATCTGCGTGCACCTGGGCCTGCAGGAGGCACACCGCCAGCGCCAGCTGCGCAGCGTCTGCGACCTGGTGAATACCTTCGACCCCGAGGAGCCCGTGGTCGTGGCCGGCGACTTCAATGACTGGCGCGGCCGTGCGCACGAAATCCTGCGCGAGCGCGCCGGCCTGCACGAGGTGTTCGTGCAGTCCACGGGGCGCGCGGTGCGCACCTTCCCGGCCTCCATGCCGCTGCTGGCACTGGACCGCATCTACGTGCGCAAGGCCGCTGTACACACCCCCTTGCACCTGCCCAAAAAGCCCTGGGACAAGCTGTCCGACCACGCCCCCCTGGCTGCGGAGATTGCGCTATGAGAATGCGCGCAGCCCAATCGTCCCGCTGGGTGCCGGGCAACCAGTTCGAGTTGCTGGAGAACGGCGAAGACTTCTTCCCGCGCGTCTTCCAGGCCATCGCCCAGGCCCGGCGCGAGGTGATGCTCGAAACCTTCATCCTCTTCGACGACAAGATCGGGCAGGAGCTGCATGCCGCCCTGCTTGCCGCGGCCAAACGCGGTGTGCAGGTGCATGTGCTGGTGGACGGATTCGGCTCACCCGACCTGTCGGACCGGTTCGTCGGTGAGCTGGTGGAGGCCGGCGTGCACTTTCGCATCTTCGACCCCGGCAAGCGCGTGCTCGGCCAGCGCCTGAACATGCTGCGCCGCATGCACCGCAAGATCGTGGTGGTCGATGGCGAGCATGGATTCATCGGCGGCATCAACTACTCGGCCGACCATGTGGCCGACTTCGGCCCCGAGGCCAAGCAGGACTATGCGGTGCAAGTGCGCGGCCCCATCGTGGCCCAGATGCACCAATACACCCACGAGGCCGTGCTCAGCCCGGCAGAGCGCCGCCGCAGTCGCGCCAAGGCGGCGCCGGCGCGCGGCCTGCCCTATGCCGGCACAGCGCACGCCATCTTCGCCACGCGCGACAACCACGACCACACCAACGACATCGAGCGCCACTACCGCATCGCCCTGCGCTCGGCACGCAAGCGCGTGGTGATCGCCAACGCCTACTTCTTCCCGGGCTACCGCTTCATCCGCGAGATGCGGCGCGCGGCGCGCCGGGGCGTGGACGTGCGCCTGATCCTGCAGGGCCAGCCCGACATGCCCATCGTCAAGACCGCAGCCGGCCTGCTCTACGACCACCTGCTGCGTGCCGGCGTGCGCATCTACGAGTATTGCGAACGGCCGCTGCACGGCAAGGTGGCCCTGGTGGATGACGAGTGGTCCACCGTGGGGTCGAGCAACCTCGACCCGCTGAGCCTGTCGCTCAACCTCGAAGCCAACGTCATCATCCGCGACCGCGCATTCAACGCCACGTTGCATGGACGCATGGCCCATCTGATGGACCATTGCTGCAAGCAGGTGGAGCCCTCTCCCAAGGGCGCCTGGGAAGGCCTGCGCCTGGTGCGCAGCTACTGCGTATTCCACCTGATGCGCTGGTTCCCGGCCTGGGCCGGCTGGCTGCCGCGCCACGAGCCCACGATCTCGCTCGTGAAGGCCCAGGCGCAGGCCGACGCACTGGCCACGGACCAGCCGCAGGCGGCATCGGCCACGTAAGATCGCTTCCCCATGAGCACCAGCGCACCCGCCCCCCACCCCCTTCGCGGAGAGGCGCCGCCTGCGCCGCGCAGGGGGGGACGCTGGCACGCGCTTCGCTCCAGCCGCTGGTGGCCTTGGGCGATGACCCTCGCCACGGGTGCCGTGGTGCTGCTCATCGGTGCGCTACTGCTGCGCCAGGCGCGCAATGTGGACTGGGGTGCCGTCTGGAACGCGCTGGCCGCCATGCCCCTGCCGGTGCTGCTGGGCGCCGCCGCCCTGGCCTTTGCCAGCCATGGCATCTACAGCACCTTCGACCTGTTCGGCCGGGCCTACACGCGGCACGGCTTGCCCGTGGGCCGCACGGTGGGCACCACGCTGATCGCCTACCCCTTCACGTTGAACCTGGGCTCGCTGATCGGCGGGGTCACGGTGCGCTACCGCTTGTATTCGCGCCAGGGCCTGTCGGTCGGCGACATCGGGCAGGTGGTGGCGTTGAGCATCATCACCAACTGGCTGGGCTATTTCGTGCTGGCCGGTGCGGTGTTCTGGCTCTGGACGCCGCAGTTGCCCGAGGGCTGGGACATGGCCAGCCACCAGTTGCCGTGGATCGGCAGCGCCATGGCGACCGTCACGCTGCTGTACCTTGCAGCTTGCATAGCGCGGCATGGCCGACCTGCCACCGTGCGCGGGCACGAATTCACGGTGCCGCACTGGCGCACGGGTCTATTGCAGGTAGTGCTGTCGGCCGTCAACTGGATGGTGATGGCCGGCGCCATCTGGCTGCTGACCCAGCAGCAGGCGCCCTATGTGGCGGCGCTGGCCACGGTGCTGCTCGGCGCGGTCGCGGGGCTGATCTCGCGCATCCCCGCGGGCCTGGGCGTGCTGGAGGCCGTGGGCACGGCCGTGCTGTCGGCCTACATGCCGGCGCCCCAGGCGCTGGCGGCCATCCTGGCCTACCGCACGCTGTATTTCTTCGCGCCCCTGGCCCTCGCCGCACTGGCCTTTGGCGTGGTCGAGCTGCGCTGGCGCAGCAAGAGCCGCCCGGGCTGACGGTCTGGCGCAGAAGGCACAATCGGCGCCTTCATGCCTTCCTCTCCAGACAACAGCCTGCTGCGCATTGCAGAGCAGCCGGGCCAGCCCCCGCTGACACCGGCCCAGCAATCCTTCAATGCGCTGCTCGCGCAGATCGACGCGCAGCGCGCCATCCTTGCCGCGTGGAACCAGGCCATCGAGGCCTACCACCAGCGCTACGCCCGGGATGTGGCGCCCCTGCTTGACCGGTACTACGCAGCGCACGCCGACCTGGTGCAGGCGCTGGTGGACGCATCGGCGCGCAAGGGCCTGGGGCGCACCCTGCTGCGCAACCTGCATGCCGTGATCGCGCGGCTCGCCCGGGATCTGGCCGAGAACGTGCGCGACCCGGCCACCCGCACGGCCATGCAGGCGCTGCACACGCAGTTTGCCGAGGAAGCCACTACCGATTCGCAGTTCCCGGCGGAGGACCCGGCAGATCCGCCGAGCGACACCCCGGAATCCCCCGAGGACATCGTGCGCCGGGTCGAAGAGGAAATGCAGGCGCGCCAGGCCCGTGCCGCACAGGAGCGCGAGCGCCACCACGCCAGCCGCGCGCGCAAGTCCAGCGCACAGCAGCGCCAGCAGCAGGAGGCCGGCCAGGAAGCCAGCCAATCGGTGCGCGCCGTGTACCGCAAGCTCGCCAGCGCCCTGCACCCCGACCGCGAGCCCGACGAGGCACAGCGCCAGCGCAAGACCGCACTGATGCAGCGCGTGAACCAGGCCTATGCCGCGGGCAGCCTGCTCGACCTGCTGCAACTGCAGCTCGAGGTGGAGCAGATCGACGCCGAGCACCTGGTGGCCGTGGGCGACAGCCACCTGCAGCGCTACAACCAGGTGCTTACCGATCAACTGGCCGAGCTGCAGCAGGAGGTGGCCACGCTGGAGGCCCGCATGCGCGAGCAGCTGGGCAGTACCTCACGGCGCAAGCTGCAGCCTGCCCAGCTCATGGCCCAGCTGCGCAGCCAGATCCAGGCGCTGGAGCACGACATCCCGCTGCTGCAGCGCGAGTGCCAGGCCATGGAGGACAACGACTACCTCAAGCAGTGGCTCAGGGCGCAGCGCGAAGACCTGCTGGACGCGGACTGATCCCGCAGGCATGAAACGGCCGCGTCCTTTAAAATAGTGGCCCCACGAATTGCCTCCGCCCGATCGACACGGGCCTGCAAGACCATGATCCGTCTATCCGAACTCAAGCTGCCGCTGGCAGCCGTGCCGGCCGACGCCGCCGAGCACCCGCTGGACGCGCTGCGCGCCCAGGCCATCCAGATCCTGGGCATCGCCCCCGCCGACATCGCCGCCGTGCATGTGCACAAGCGCAGCTTCGATGCGCGCAAGGCCGACCTGCTGGCCGTCTACATCATCGACCTCACGCTGGCCGATCCCTCGCGCATGGCCGCACTGCTGGCCCGGCATGCCGGCCGCCCGCACATCCAGCCCACGCCCGACATGGCCTGGCACCCGGTGGGCCAGGCGCCCGCCGAGCTGCCGCTGCGCCCGGTGGTGGTGGGCTTTGGCCCCTGCGGCATCTTTGCAGCACTGGTGCTGGCGCAGATGGGTTTCAAACCCATCGTGCTGGAACGCGGCAAGACGGTGCGCGAGCGCACCAAGGACACCTGGGGCCTGTGGCGCAAGCGCGAACTGCATGCCGAGAGCAATGTGCAGTTCGGCGAGGGCGGTGCCGGCACCTTCAGCGACGGCAAGCTCTACAGCCAGATCAAGGACCCACGCCACCTGGGCCGCAAGGTCATGGGCGAATTCGTCAAGGCCGGCGCGCCCGAGGAAATCCTCTACGTGGCGCACCCGCACATCGGCACCTTCAAGCTGGTGAAGGTGGTGGAGAACCTGCGCGAGCAGATCATCGCCCTGGGCGGCGAGATCCGTTTCGAGCAGCGCGTGACCGACGTGATCGTCGAGGGCTCTGGCGACAAGCGCCATCTGCGCGGCCTCAAGGTGCTGAACCAGGCCACGGGCGAGACCACCGAGCTGCGCGCCGACCATGTGGTGATGGCGCTGGGCCACAGCTCGCGCGACACCTTCGCCATGCTGTACGAGCGCGGCGTGGCCATGGAGTCCAAGCCGTTTTCCATCGGCTTTCGCGTGGAGCACCCCCAGGGCGTGATCGACCGCGCGCGCTGGGGCCGCCATGCCGGCCACCCGCTGCTGGGCGCGGCCGACTACAAGCTGGTGCACCACGCGGCCAACGGCCGTGCCGTCTACAGCTTTTGCATGTGCCCGGGCGGCACGGTGGTGGCCGCCACCAGCGAGCCCGGCCGTGTGGTCACCAATGGCATGAGCCAGTACTCGCGCGCCGAGCGCAATGCCAATGCCGGCATGGTGGTGGGCATCGACCCCACCGACTACCCGCGCGACGCCGAGGCCTTCGCCCAGCACCTGGGTGCGACCTACGGCGTAGAGGCCCAACCGGCCGGCGCGCACCACCCGCTCTCGGGCATCGTGCTGCAGCGCCAGCTCGAATCCAACGCCTATGTGCTGGGCGGCAGTGACTACAGCGCGCCGGGGCAACTGGTGGGCGAGTTCGTGGCCGGCCGGCCATCGAAGCAGTTGGGCGACGTGATGCCCTCGTACAAGCCTGGTGTGGCGCTGGGCGACCTGCATGCGGCATTGCCCGGCTATGCCATCGAAGCGCTGCGCGAAGCCTTCCCGGCCTTCGGCCGCAAGATCAAGGGCTTTGACATGCACGACGCGGTGCTCACGGGCGTGGAGACGCGCACCTCGTCGCCGCTCAAGATCGGGCGCGGCGAGAACCTGCAGAGCCTGAACACCGTGGGCCTGTACCCCGCGGGCGAAGGCGCCAGCTATGCCGGCGGCATCCTGTCGGCCGGTGTGGACGGCATCAAGGTCGGCGAGGCCGTGGCCCGCGCCATGCTGGGCGCGGCATGAGCGCCATGCGTTTCGCCCAACCCACGCGCACGCAGTTCACCATCGCCGCGCTGACCATGGCCGTCGTGGTGCTGGCCTCCAACATCCTGGTGCAATTTCCCATCAACGACTGGCTGACCTGGGGTGCCATCACCTACCCGGCGGCCTTTCTGGTCAGCGAGCTGGTGAACCGCCGCCACGGGCCGATGCAGGCGCGGCGCGTCGCGTGGGTGGGCTTTGCCGTCGCAGTAGCGGCATCGCTGGTGCTGGCACCGGCGCGCATCGCCATCGCATCGGGCACGGCCTTTCTGCTGTCGCAATGGCTCGATATCGGCGTGTTCGACCGGCTGCGCCACGGCAGCTGGTGGCGCGCGCCGCTGGTGGCCACCCTGCTCGCGGCCGTGCTGGACACGGCCGTGTTCTGGAGCATCGCGTTTGCGGGCACCAGCGACCCCTGGGTCACCTGGGCCCTGGGCGACCTGGCCGTGAAGCTGGCGCTGGGCGTTGCGCTGCTGCTGCCCTTTCGCCTGCTCATCGGCAGCAACCGGGCAGCAGCGCTCTCCTGACGCGCCGGCTTACTTGCTGCGCTGCAGGAAATCCACGGCCAGCGCAGCCAGGGTACGCGCCCCCACGGGCAACTGGTCTTCATCGATGTCGAACAGCGGCGAGTGGTTGGAGGGTGCCTTGTTGAAGTCCGCACCCTTGGGTGGTGCGCCCAGGAAGTAGAAGAAGCCCGGCGCCACCTTCTGGAACTCGGAGAAGTCCTCCGAGCCGCTGACCTTGGGGATGACCATGGTCTTGCCGCCCGTGGCCAGCTTGAGCGCGGGCAGCGAGGCCTCTGTCAGAGCCGCGGGGTTGCTCGTCACCGGGTAGGCCACGGGGCCGAAGCGCACCTTGGCCTTGGCACCGCTCGACGCAGCAATCGACTCGGCCGTGGCGGTGATGCGCTTGAGCGCCTCCTGGCGCATCTCTTCGTCGAAGGTGCGCAGCGTGCCCAGAAGCTCCACGTTGTCGGGAATGATGTTGTAGCGCGTGCCGCCATGGATGGAGCCGATGGTGATGACCGCAGGCTCCTTGCTGATGTTGAGCTGGCGGCTCACCACCGTCTGCAGGCCCAGCACCACCTGGCTGGCCGCCACCACCGGGTCCACCGCGTTCCAGGGCGAGGAGCCGTGGCCGCCGCGCCCTTCCACCTGGATGCTGATGTTGTCCGAGCCCGCCATCAACGGACCGCTGCGGTAGCCCACCACGCCGGAAGGCAGGTTGGCCGTGACATGCAGGCCGTAGATGGCCTGCACGTCCTTGAGAGCGCCCTGCTCCACCATGGCCTTGGCGCCGAAGCTGGGCACCTTGCCGTTGGCGTCGGGCTCCACCGGCGCGCCTTCTTCGGCGGGCTGGAAGATGAACTTGATGGTGCCCGGCAGCTGGGCCCGCATGCCGGCCAGGGCCTCGGCCGCGCCCATGAGCATGGCCACGTGGGCATCGTGCCCGCAGGCATGCATCACCGGCACTTCCTTGCCCAGGTAGTTGGCCTTGACCTTGGAGGCGAAGGGCAGGTTGGTGTTCTCGGGCACGGGCAGGGCGTCCATGTCGGCGCGCAGAGCGACGACCTTGCCCGGCAGGCCGCCGCGCAAGATGCCCACCACGCCGGTGCCGCCCACGCCGGTCTGCACCTCCATGCCCAGGCGCTTGAGGTGTTCTGCCACGAGCTTGGCGGTGCGCACTTCCTGGCCCGAGAGCTCGGGGTGCGCATGGATGTCGCGGCGCCAGTTGACCATCTTGCCGGCAACGCCATTCACGGCGGCCTCGATGGCCTGCAGGCCGGTAGCGTCGAGCGCCTGGGCATGGGCGGTGGAAACCAGGGTCAGGCTGCCTGCCACGAGGCTGGCGGCGAAGGCGATGGCAGAGAGTTTTTTGTGCATTGGAAGGGCAGGTGCAGGGGTGGATGAAAACGAACGCCCGTTCATGCTAAGAGCAGCAAGTTGTTTCATGACAAGCGAAAATCGCCATCCACAAAGCCGATATCGCCATGCCCGCCAGCTCCTTTCGCGTCGACATTCGCCTGCTGCCCGAGTCCGCCCTGGGCAACGCCTTGCAGTTCATCGATCTGTTGCGCAGCGCCAACCTGCTGGCCCGCCTGCGGCTGGGCCACCAGGCACCGCGGCTGGCCTGGCGCCTGCTGGACGCCGGCGGCCAGCCCCTGCCGGCTTTGCCCACGCCCTGGGAGGCGTACAGCGGCAGCGCGGGCGAAGGGCCTGCGCAGGCGGTCTTTGTGCCCTCGTTCCATGCAGCAGACATCCCGGCCATACGGCAGGTGGTTGAGCGCCACCCGGCCCTGGTGCGCCAGATCGGGATTGCCATCGACACCGGGTGCAGGCTGTTGACGGTGGGCAATGGTGCCTGGCTGGCTGCGGCCAGCGGCCGCCTGCAGGGGCGCACGGCCTGCCTGCCCTGGTTCTACATGGCCGGCTTTGCCCGGGACTTCCCCGACATTGCGCTGGCCCCGGGGCGCGACTGGGCGGAGGACGGCCCCTGGCACAGCGGCGCCCTGCCCCACACGCTCGTGGACCTGGCCATCGCCCTGGTGCGCCACGCACTGGGCCCGGAATTGGGCGAGGCCTGCGCCACGGTCATGCGGCCCGACCCGGCACGCGCCCAGGCCGCGCTGCAGGCCAACGCCCAGCAGCACATTCCCGCCACGCGCGACAGCACGCTGGCGCGCGCCATCGCCTGGATGGAAGCGCATTTGGAAGAGCCCTATTCGCTCACACGCGTGGCCGAGGCGGCCGCTGTGAGCACGCGCACGCTGCTGCGGCATTTCCAGGCCGAGCTGTCGCAGTCTCCGCTCGACTACCTGCATGCCCTGCGCTGCGCGCGCGCCCGGGTGATGCTGGAGGTGACGCTGGAGAGCGTGCCCAGCATCGCAGCCGCCTGCGGCTATGCCGACCCAGCGGCATTTCGCCGCGTCTTCGTGCGGCACATGGGCCTGCCGCCCGCCGAGTACCGCAAGCGCCATGCACTGCGCGCGCCGCGCCGGCGCTGGCGGGTGGATGTGGCAGCCGGTTGAAAGGGCTGGCTCAGCGCAGCGCGATGCTGTTGGCCGGCAGGCGGAAGGCCTCCACCAACTCGGCCAGCTGCTGTGCCTGCATGCGCAGGCCCTGCGCGGCGGCCGAGGACTCCTCCACCAGCGCCGCGTTCTGCTGCGTCATCTGGTCGAGCTGCGAGACGGCTTCGCCCACCTGGCTCAGGCCCGAGGTCTGCTCGCGCGCCGCCGTGCTGATCTCGCCGATGATGGTGGCCACCTGCTTCACCGAGTCGACGATCTCGCCCATGGTGCCGCCCGCCGCGTGCACGAGCTGCGAGCCTTCGTCCACCTGGCGCACGCTCTCGCTGATCAGGCCGCCGATCTCCTTGGCGGCCGTGGCGCTGCGCTGGGCCAGGCTGCGCACCTCGCTGGCCACCACGGCAAAGCCGCGCCCCTGCTCCCCGGCCCGCGCCGCCTCCACCGCGGCATTGAGTGCCAGGATGTTGGTCTGGAAGGCGATGCCATCGATCACGCTGGTGATGTCGGCAATGCGGCGCGAGGACTGGGCGATGCCGTCCATGGTGCCGACCACGCGGTCCACCGCTTCTCGGCCGCGCTGCGCCACGCCGCTCGCGCCCGTCGCCAGGCTGCTGGCCTGCGCGGCGGCATCGGCACTGTGGCGCACGGTGGCCAGCAGCTCTTCCATGCTGGCGGCGATCTCCTCGAGGTTGGAGGCCGTCTGCTCGGTGCGCGCCGACAGGTCGCTGTTGCCCGCGGCGATCTCGCCACTGGCATCGGCCACCGAGCTGCTCGCCCTGCGCATGCCCACGACCAGTGCGGCAAGTCGTTCCTGCATGCCGCCCAGGCGCGCCATCAGGGCCTGCAGTTCATCGCGGTTGCTGGCGTCGACGGCAGGGATGTGCGAGGTCAGGTCGCCCTCGGCGATGCGGTCGGTCACGCCCGAAGCCAGGGCCAGCGGCCGCAGGATGGAGCGCGACAGCAGCCAGGCGCACACCAGGCTCAGCAGCAACCCCACGGCCGAGCCTGTGGCCAGCAGCAGCTTGCCCTGCCGCTCGCTGCGCAGGGCCGCCTCGCGCGCATCGGTCACGCGCTGGCGCTGGTACTCGGCCAGTTCATCCACGGCCTTCGCATAGGCATCGGCAGCCGGGCGCAGGGTGCCGGCAATGGCATCGGCGGGCAGGGCTTCGCCTGCCTTGCGGCGCTTGACCAGGTCGTCGCGCACACTGCGGAACTGGTTGCCGGCCTTGTCGATGGCGTCGAACAGGCGCTGGGACGGGGCATCCTCGGCCAGTTCGTCCAGGCGCTTGCGCACTTCGCTGGAGCGGGCCGAGGTGGTCTTGCGGTCGGCGTCGATGCGCGCGGCGTAGGCAGGGTTGTCGCCCAGTTCCAGCAAGGTCTCCGCCCGCACCGAGCTGAGCACCACGATGGCGTGCAACTCGCGCGCCAACAGGGCACGTTCGGAGGAATTGCCGCCCAGGTCATCGGCAATGTCCTGCAGTTCCGCCAGCCGCCAGATGCCCACGGCGGCGGACAGGGACATGACAAGACAGACGACGCCAAAGGCCAGGGCCAGGCGGAACGCGACACGCGTTTGGGAGAGGGACATGGTGGGAATCAACTCCTGGGGTCAATGGTGCTCCGGGCAGTGCAAGGGCAATAACCCGGGTTTTCCCTTATATCGTCATTCCATGACGCCAACTTGAGCCCCATCGGCCCCCCGCCATCCCCACGGCTGGCAGGCAGAATCCACCCGGATCACCCGACCGCTCGCTCCCTCATCACCACGGCCCCCGCCGCAGCGCGCAGATCCTTCGACAGCTCCGGGCTCTGCACGGCCCGCGCCAGCACCAGAGCCCCCACCAGCTGCGACAAGGTGGCCAGGGCCTGCTCCCTGCGCTCGGCCGGTCCCTGGCCTCGCACCAGCGGTTCCAGCACCTGCAGAAAATTCTCGACCCCGGCCTCGAAGGGCCCCTGCAGAGCCGGGCCGGCACGGGCCACGTCGCCGGCCAGCGCGGCCATCGCGCAGCCATGGGCCATGTGCTGGCAGTGCTGGTCCGACAGGTAGAAACCCACCAGCGCCTGCAGTGCCTCGGCCGGCGGCTTGGCCGCCAGCTCCTCCCAATAGTGGTTGTTGGCCGCGAGTGCGCGCTCACAGGCCAGGCTGGCCAGTTCGTCCTTGGACTCGAAATGGCCATAGAAGCCGCCGCGCGTCAGCCCCGCGGCCTGCATCAGCTCGTTCAGGCCAATGCCGTCGAAACCTTTTTCGCGGAACAACTCGCCTGCCACATCCACGATGCGTTCGCGGTTGGCCTCGGCCTGCGCCCTTGTCACTTTCATGGTTGCCTCCTGCTGCTTGACATATTTTACATGTTGATCGACATTTATATTTATTCATGTCAATCGACATTTAACCAACCGGGATTTGCCCATGAAAGCCCTGATCTCCGCGTACGCCCGCACCCCCTTCCATTTCGCCCGCAAGGGCGCATTGGCCACGGTGCGGCCCGACACCCTGGCCGCCGAAGTCCTCCGGGACCTGGTGCAACGCACCGGCATCGATCCCGCCACGCTGGACGATGTGATCGCCGGCTGCGCCTACCCCGAGGGCGCGCAGGGCAACAACATTGCGCGCATCGCCTCGTTGCTGGCCGGCCTGCCGCACGAGGTCAGCGGCATGACGGTGAACCGCTTTTGCGGCTCGTCCATGTCGGCCGTGCACATCGCGGCTGCGCAGATCGAGGCCGGGCTGGGCGAGGCCTACCTGTGCCTGGGCGTGGAATCGATGACCATGGTTCCGCAGGGTGGCCTGACGTTCTCGCCCCACCCCGTGCTGTACGAAGAGACCGACGCCTACATCTCCATGGGCGAGACGGCCGAGAACGTGGCTGAGCGCTATGCGGTTTCGCGCAGCGACCAAGAGCAACTGGCTTTTGAATCGCACCGCAAGGCGGCTGCCGCACGCGAGGCCGGCCTGCTGCGCAGCGAGATCGTGCCCATCACCCTGGCCGATGGCCAGGTGGTGGCCGAGGACGGCTGCATCCGGCCCGGCACCTCGCCCGAAGCACTGGCCGGGCTCAAACCCGCGTTCCGCGAGACGGGTACGGTCACGGCCGGCACCTCGTCACCACTGACCGATGGCGCCGCCGCCGTGCTCGTGACCAGCGAGGCCTATGCGGCGCGCCATGGCCTGCAACCACTGGCCCGCATCGTGGCCATGGCTACGGCGGGCGTGGACCCGGCCTTCATGGGCCTCGGCCCGATTCCCGCATCGCGCAAGGCCCTGGAGCGCGCCGGCATCACCGCGGCCGAGCTGGATGTGGTGGAGATCAACGAAGCCTTTGCCTCCCAGGCGCTGGCCTGCATCCGCGAACTGGGCCTCAAGCCCGAAACCATCAACCTCGACGGCGGCGGCATGGCCATCGGCCACCCGCTGGGTGCCACGGGCGCACGCATCACCGGCAAGGCGGCAGCCCTGCTGCAGCGCCAGGGCGGGCGCTACGCGCTGGCCACGCAATGCATCGGCGGCGGCCAGGGCATTGCCACGGTGCTACAGGCGCTGTGACCGCCGCGCCATTTCTCTTCTTTATTTCTACTCTTCACCAAGGACCGCTTCCATGCAACTCCAGAACTCCGTCGTCTTCATCACCGGCGCCAACCGCGGCCTGGGCCTGGCCTTTGCCCAGGCGGCACTGGCCGCCGGTGCGCGCAAGGTCTACGCCGCAGCGCGCAACCCATCGACCGTCACCCTGCCGGGCGTGGTGCCCGTGCAGCTGGACGTGACCGACCCCGCCCAGATCGCCGCCGCCGTGGCCGCCTGCCCCGACGTGACGCTGCTGGTGAACAACAGCGGCATCTCACGCGGATCGAGCTTCCTGGGCTCCCCCGATGCCATGGCAGCAGCCCGCGCCGAGTTCGAGACCAATTTCTTCGGCCCCTGGGCCGTGGCCCAGGCCTTTGCCCCGGTGCTGAAGGCCAACGGCGGCGGCGCGGTGCTCAACGTGCTGTCGGTGCTGAGCTGGCTCACGATTCCCGGTGTGGCCACCTACAGCGCGTCCAAGGCGGCCGCCTGGTCGCTGAGCAACGGGCTGCGCAACGAACTGCGCGCCCAGGGCACACAGGTGAGCAGCCTGCACGTGGCCTACATGGACACCGACATGACCCGTGGTCTGGACGCCCCCAAGGCCGCCCCGCTCGACGTGGCACGTCTGGCACTGCAGGGCGTGGAGGCGGGCCTGGCCGAAGTGCTGGCGGACGACACCACACGCCATGTGAAGCAGTCCCTTTCCAGCGCTGCCCCCGCCTACGCAGGCTGAGCGCCAAGAAAGAAAAACGCCGCCGGATGCGAATCCGGCGGCGTTTTCTTTTTCCTTCGGGGGCACCGCCCCCTGCATCAACCCTGCTTGTTTTGCAGCGCAGCGATGCGCTCCTCGATGGGCGGGTGGGTGCTGAACAGCTTGCCGATGCCACCGGCAATGCCCATGGCGGCCACGCTCTTGGGCAACTCGCCCGGGTGCATGCCGCCCAGGCGGGCCAGGGCGTTGATCATGGGCTGGCGGCGGCCCATGAGCTGCGCAGCGCCTGCGTCGGCGCGGAACTCGCGCTGGCGGCTGAACCAGGCCACGATCATGGCGGCCACGAAGCCCAGCACGATGTCGAGCACGATGGTGGTCACGTAGTAGCCGATGCCGGGGCCCGAGCTGTTCTCGTCGTTCTTGCGCAGGAAGCTGTCCACCGCGTAGCCGATGACACGCGACAGGAACACCACGAAGGTGTTCATCACGCCCTGGATCAGCGTCATGGTCACCATGTCACCGTTGGCGATGTGGGCCACCTCGTGGCCGATCACGGCCTCGACCTCTTCGCGCGTCATGCCCTGCAGCAGGCCGGTGGACACCGCGACCAGCGCCGAGTTCTTGAACGCGCCCGTGGCGAAGGCATTCGGGTCGCCCTCGAAGATGCCGACTTCGGGCATGCCGATCTGGGCCTGGTCGGCGAACTTGCGCACGGTCTCGACGATCCAGCGCTCGTCGGGCGAACCCGAGCCGTCGATCACGCGCACGCCCGAGGTCCACTTGGCCATGGGCTTGCTGATGAGCAGCGAGATGATCGCGCCGCCAAAGCCCATGATGAGCGCAAAGCCGAGCAGCGCGCCCAGGTTGAGCCCGTTGGCCGTGAGGTAGCGGTTCACGCCCAGCAGGCTCGCCACCACCCCCAGCACGACAACGACGGCCAGGTTGGTCAGTACAAACAAAATAATCCGCTTCATGTTCTGTGCTCTCCGTGGGTAGACAAGGAACTGCGGTCTAGATGGGGGGTGGGTCCGCGCGATTCAAGCGCCACCCACCCAGGGTCCGCATGCCGCAGTGTCCCGTCGCGGTATGGTAGGGCGAATCGCGAAAAGCACCCTTATCACACAGTCGCCGACGGGAATTAAGGCGCCTTGTCCGACACGGTGCGCGGGGGACGGAACACCTGTGCATCGGCATAGAACTGCGGGTCTTCATTGGCCGGCCACCAGCCGGGCACACCCAGCACCGGCAGCGGCGTGAAGGGCTTGGTGGCCCAGTGCTCCGGACCGATCTGCTGCGCCAGCCAGGCGTCGGCATCCGCTACGGAATCCATAGCGCACTGCACCCGGTACACATGCGCGACGATGGGCTTGCGCGGCGCCACCAGTTTTTCCAGCAGCGCATGGCCGAAAAGCAGCAGCCGCGCCTCGCGCCACAGCGGGCGCAGGTCCACGAACAACCGGGACCACTCGCGCGCCTGCAGCGCCTGCCAGAGGGGCTCGGGCGCATCAAGCAGGGCGCCGTTCTCGTCGAACACGGTGATCGCATCGCGCAGCGGGCCGCGCACCGCACCAATGCCGTGCGCGGCGATGGCGCCGGCCTGCAACGCGTTCAGCCGCCGCTTGGCCAGCGGAAACTGCCGCCAGACCAGGCCATTGAAGAAGTCGTGCAGGTTATCGCGCGTGGGCACGCGGCCAGTGTCGAAGATGTGCTGCTCGTAGGCCGCACCTTCAGGCAGGTCATCCTGGGGCGCGAACTGCACTGGCGCCGCCGCACACTGCAGTGCCTGGTACACGGGAGCCCCTTGCGCCAGCACATGCTCTGCCACCTCTTGTCCGGCAGCCCGGTACGGGGCCAGCCAGGCGGCAGCCCAGTCGATGGCTTCTAGACCAGCCGCCACGGCAGCGCTTCGCCCGCGCGCAGGGGCTTGAGCTCGGCCTCGCCGAAGGCAAAGCTGTCCGGTGGCGTCCATGATTCGCGGCGCAGCGTGATGGTGCCGGTATTGCGCGGCAGGCCGTAGAAGTCGGCACCGTTGAAACTGGCGAACGCTTCGAGCTTGTCCAGGGCACCTGCGTTGTCGAAAGCCTCGGCGTACATCTCCATCGCCGCATGGGCGGTGTAGCAGCCGGCGCAACCGCTGGCGTGTTCCTTGAGGTGGGCGGGGTGCGGCGCGCTGTCGGTGCCCAGGAAGAACTTGGCGCTGCCGCTGGTGGCAGCCTGCACCAGGGCCACGCGGTGCGTCTCGCGCTTGAGCACGGGCAGGCAGTAGTAGTGCGGGCGCACGCCGCCGATGAAGATGGCGTTGCGGTTGTACAGCAGGTGGTGCGCCGTGATGGTGGCGGCCGTGAAGCGGTCGGACGCGTTCACATAGTCGGCCGCGTCCTTGGTAGTGATGTGCTCGAAGACGATCTTGAGCTCGGGGAAGTCGCGGCGCAGCGGGATCAGCTGCTGCTCGATGAACACGGCCTCGCGGTCGAACAGGTCGATGTCGCTGCTGGTCACCTCGCCATGCACCAGCAGCAGCATGCCGCTCTTTTGCATCGCTTCGAGCGTCTTGTAGATCTTGCGCAGGTCGGTCACGCCGGCGTCGCTGTTGGTCGTGGCGCCAGCGGGGTAGAGCTTGGCGGCGACCACGCCGGCCGCGCGTGCGCGCACGATTTCCTCGGGCGGCAGGTTGTCGGTCAGGTACAGCGTCATCAGCGGCTCGAACTGCACGCCCGCGGGCACGGCGGCCAGGATGCGCTGTTTGTAGGCCAGGGCCTGCTCGGCCGTGGTCACGGGCGGGCGCAGGTTGGGCATGATGATGGCGCGGCCGAACTGGGCGGCCGTGTGCGGCACCACGGTGCGCAGGGGCTCCCCGTCGCGCACGTGCAGGTGCCAGTCGTCGGGGCGGGTGATGGTGAGGGTGTTGGTGGGGGCGGCTGCAGTCATGGGCGCTATTGTCCCATTCCCGGCCACCGCCCTGCTCTCCGGCAGGACCATCACTCGGCGGTGATGCCGGCCTTGCGCACCACGTCGCCAAACTTCACCATGCGCTCGGCCATCATCTTCTCGAAGGCGGCGGGGCTCATTTCCTCGGGCACGATCACGCCGCGCTCCTTGAGGTTGGCCACCATGGCCGGCGCCATCGCGGCCTGGCGCACGGCCTTGTGCAGGGTCTGCACGATGGCCTCGGGGGTACCACCGGGTGCGGCCAGGCCGGTCCACGAGGTGAGGTTGAGCTCGGGGTAGCCCGCCTCGGCCATGGTGGGCACGTCGGGCAGCTGCGGCAGGCGCTGGTCAGAGGCCACGGCCAGGGCGCGCACCTTGCCCGACTGCACATGCGGCAGCATGATCACCAGGTTATCGAGGATGAATTGCACCTCGTTGGCCAGCACGGCGGTGATCAGCGGTGTGCCGCCGCGGTAAGGGATGTGGGTGGTGAACACGCCCGTGACGGCCTTGAACATCTCCACGTTGAGCTGGCCCATGCTGCCGATGCCGCCGCTGCCATAGTTCAGTTTGCCGGGGTTCTTCTTCGCGTACTCGACGAACTCCTTGACCGACTTGATGGGCAGGCTCGCGTGCACCACCAGCGCATTGGGCTGGCGGCCCAGGATGGCAATGTTCTCGAAATCCTTGACCGGGTCGTAGCCGACTTTCGGTTGGGTCAGCGGGTTGGCCAGGTGGCTGCTTTGCGACGACACGACCAGCGTGTAGCCATCGGGCTTGGCGCGCGCCACGGCCAGCGAGGCCACCGACCCGCCGGCGCCGGCGCGGTTTTCCACCACGATGGGCACGCCCAGGATGCGCGACAGCGGCTCCGAATACTGGCGCGCCATGATGTCCACCGAGCCCCCGGGCGGGAAGGGCACGACCAGGGTGATGGGGCGCGCGGGGAATTTCTCGTCGGCCTGGGCAGCCAGCGGTGCCAGGCCCGCGAGGCCCAGCCCGAGCCCGGCGTTGAGGATGTGGCGGCGGTTGGGTTGCAGCAAGGGGTTCATGGGGTCTGCTCTCGGATCGTTGGACGTCAGGGGTGTTCGAAGATGGCCAGTGCCACGGCCTGGGCGCGTGGCACCAGGGTGGACAGCTCGCAGTACTCGCGCTCGGTGTGCGGGTGGCCGCCCACGGGGCCGGTGCCACACAGCGTGGGCGCGCCGACCGAGGCCGTGAGCCCGCTGTCGGCCGCGCCGCCGGTGAACTCGCCCTGCACAGCAAAGCCCAGGGATTCGGCGCCGCGCTGGTACAGCGCCAGCAGCGCATCGGGCGTGGGCTTCATGGGCAGGGTGCGGCGCATGCCGGTGATACGCCCTTGGGTGCGCGGCAGGCTTTCGGCCTCGACGATGGCGCGCACGCGCTCGAACAGTTCGTCCGGGTCGGTCTCGGCCGTGTAGCGCACGTCGAGTTCGGCCTTGGCCAGCGGCGCCACCATGTTGGGCACGATGCCGCCCTGCACCACGCCCACGTTGGTGGTGGTGCCCACGGCCGGATCGGTCAGCGCATGCAGGGCCAGGATCTTGTGCGCCATGGCGGCGATGGCGCTGGCACCGGCCGCGGGGTTGATGCCCGCGTGGGCCGCCACGCCGTCCACCTCGAATTCCACGGCCATGGAGCCCTTGCGGCTGGTGACCAGGTTGCCGCTCACGCGGCCGGGTTCGGCATTGAGCACGGCGCGCGCGCCGCGGGCCGCTTGCATGATCTGCTCGCGTGTGGCCGGCGAGCCGATCTCCTCGTCGCACGAGAAGAACAGCCGCAGCGGCGCCGTGAGCCCGCCGCAGCGCGCAAAGGCCTCGGCCACGAAGACATTCATCACCAGGCCCGACTTCATGTCGGCCACGCCGGGGCCGTAGGCCCGGCCCGCGTCGACACGGAAGGGACGGCGCGCCACCGTGCCTGCGGGGTAGACGGTGTCCATGTGGCCCATGAGCAGGATCGGAGCGCCCTCGGTGGGCCCAGGCACCTGGGCCTGCAGCAGCACGCCATAGCCCGGCACGGGCACGAATTCGACCGCCACGCCCGCGGCCACGAGCCGCTCGCGCAGCGCGGCGGCCACCGCGGTCACCCCGGCTTCGTCGCGGCTGCCGCTGTCGATGTCCACCACCTTTTGCAACAGGTCTTGCATGGCCTGTTGCTGGTCCGCCAGCCAGGCCAGGATGCGTGCGCGCACCTGGGCACGGCTTTCTTCAAGGGTATCCTGCATGTTTTCCTTTGTCATCCACGCCCCAAGCGGAGTGGCTGTGGGGCGAAAGTGTTGCATGCACCCGCATTGTTTGCAATACATTTTTCATAAAATGGACATCAATGAAATCACCATTGCAAACAACCAATGGCCTGCTGCCTGAGCGGCTGGCCCGCCAGGGCGCCGGCCTGACCGCCAGCGAACGCGCCCTGGCCCAGGCGCTGGAGCGCGACTACCCCCATGCGCTGCTGGAGTCGGCCACCTCGCTGGCCGCCCGCACGGGCACCAGTGCCTCCACGGTGGTGCGGCTGTTCGCCAAGCTCGGCTACGACAGCTATGCCGAAGCCCAGCGCGAGGCCCGCGCCGAGGTCACGGCCCTGTTGCAGACGGCCGGGCAGCGCGCGCCCGTGACCATCGGCACCCGGCGCAGCCTGCAGCAGTGCGTGGACGACGCCCTGCTGCACGACCAGCACAACATCACGGCCACGCGCGATGGCCTGGACATGGCGGCCTTCGAAGCCATCGCCAACCGGCTGGCCCAGGGCAAGGGCCGCGTTTTCGTGCTCGCGCAGATCAACAGCGCCCCCGTGGCGGCCTGGCTGGCGCTGCACCTGAACATGTGCCGCCCCGGTGTGCACGAGCTGGGGGCGGGCGCGGTGGACGCCACCGACCAGTTGCTCTGGATCCAGCCTGAGGATGTGCTGCTGGCCTTCAGCATCCGCCGCTATGCCAGCGGGCCGGTGAAGCTGGCCCGGCGCTTTCGCGAGGCCGGGGCCCAGGTGCTGGCCCTCACCGACAGCGCCTCGGCACCCCTGGCGGCACTGGCGCACGAACGCATCCTGGTGCGCACCTCCAACGCCTCGCCCTTCGACTCCTACACCGCCGCCTTCTTCCTGTGCAATGCGCTGGTCTCGGCCGTGGCGCAGTTGCGCCACGAGGCGGTCTCCGAGGCGCTCAAGCGCCGGGACATGCTGTGGAAGGATGTGGAGGAACAGCAGCTCATCGTGGCCGAACCCGCCGCCGTGCGCGGGCCCCGGGCGGGCAGGTGAGCACGGGGCCCGCGCGCGCCCTATTCGCGTTCGAGGGTTGCCAGCACCTGGCCCTGCAGGTTGGCGATGCGCACCTGGTAGCCCTTGCCTGCACGCACCGACTGCGCCATCACGGCCACCATGGCGCGCTCCTCGAAGCCATCGGGCTTGCGCGTGCGGTTCTCGAACACCAGCAGCACCGAATCCGCATGCGTCTCCTGGGTCTCGAAGCCCGAGGCGGCGATGAAGCGGTCCACATCCCGCACGCTGCGGAACAGTTCCCTGGGCAACACGAAGGGCTGGCCCTGGTGCGTGACCTGGTAGTACTGGTCGCGCGTCTGCCAGGTGGGCTTTTCGCGCACGTAGTAGACCTTCCAGGGGTGCACGGCGCTTTCGAAGAGCAGGGTCTTTTCCATGGGGGCTGCGGCCTGGGTGGACAAGGAGGAAAGGGCCGCCGCACCCGCGGTGCCCCACGACAGGATGGAACGCCGGCGCACCATGCCGTCAGCCCTGCTGCGCCTTGCGGCGCCAGGCCCCGAAGCGCCGGGCGATCTGGGGCGCGATCCGGTCGAACGCCTCCCAGCTGTCGGGCGTCATGGCCTCGTCCGGCTCGCGGAAATGGTTGGACGAGCGGAACACGGTCTTCACATCCGTGACCCAGCGCTCGGCATCGGGCGTGCCAAAGCCCCTGTAGTAGTCGTCCCAGAACCCCGAGGCGCCAGGGGCCAGGTCGTCGGTCCAGACGATGCGCCCGCAGGGGCCGTGCAGCAACTGCAGTGGCGTGGCGGTGCGTTCGCGCCAGGGCGCGAGCACGCTTGCCGGGTAGCGCACGGGGTCGAGCAGCCCCTGCAGTGCGCACCAGGTCACGAAGAACGCATCCTCCACATAGACCAGGGGTTTGGTCTGCTCGTAGTCGGCACTGGCCTCCATGAAGTCGCGCTCCGTGGGCAGCCGGGCGTCGATGCGCGCAAGGCCCTGGCCCTTGGCCGCGCGCTGGAATGCCAGCTCCAGCGTGGCGCTGACTGGCTGTTCCACGAAATCATCTCCGTCCGCAGGGCCCGGAAAGCGCTCCCACGACAAACCTTCGGGCAACGGCACCAACGGTGCGGCCTTCACGGGCAGGATGATGCGCGTGACATAGGTGCGCCAGATGCGCCCGTCCTTGCGCGGCGGCCAGAAGGCCCGGTGCTTGGGCGCCATCTCGGCGCTGACCTCGATGCCCGTGGCGCGCACGCTGACGTAGGTGCTGTCGTTGTGCGGCGTGGCGGGTTTGAGCGGCTTGGCCCCCACAGCGGCCAGCCACTGCAGCACCAGCGGATCGTCGATGGGGCGGCCGATGCAGGCCAGCATCTGGTCCCAGAGATTGCCTTCGGGCACGGCGGCCACGGGTGCCGGCTCCAGGGGCGCACCCGCCAGCACCGGTTCCGAAAGCCGCCCTGCGATTGCGTCCTCCATCCAGCCATCGAAGTCGGGCCAGCGTTGTTCGGCTTCGGCCAGGATGTCCTCCCCCGTCTCGGGCACCGACAACCCTTGCGCGGCCAACCACGCGAGCAGCTCGCGCGCCACGTCGCCGTCTTCTTCGGGCGGCTCGTCGAGGTTGCCGTACAGCGCGAACTCGTCGTAGCCGACCCCCAGGAGCCGCAGGAACTGCTGCATGTCACTGGCCAGCACCCGCCCACCGCCCTCGGAGCTGAGGTAGACCACGGGCATGCCCCCTTGCGGTGCCCGCCACACGGCAATCGTCGATCCGTCGGGCTCGACACCGAAGACCCCGAGGTGCTGCGCGGCCGCCTGCCCACCGGCATGGCCCTCTTCCCCGAAATAGCGCGCCACCGTGCTCGGCGGCTCCGCATGGAAGGCAAACGAGCCGCTCACCGCAGCGGAGGGCGGGCGCAACGCCGGAAAGGCCTGCAGCAGGTCGCGCAGGGCCGAAGGTTCCGGCAGATCCGGGGGGAATGCAAAGTGCAGTTCGTTTGAAGGGGTACGGTTCATGCCAAAAGGCCTTTGGTCAGGAGTCGGTTGGTACGGCAGGCAAGGGGCACGTTGGCATCAGCGCGCAGTATCGGGGCGTCCTGCGACGCGCAGGCTGCCACAGAAGATCCGGCACTCCACCTCGCCCGCGGCGGGATCGTCGGCGGGCGGACTCACCAGCGCCACGGCCACCTCGGGGGTGAGTTGCACCAACAAGGCCCTGGCGTCTCCCGCTCCCGCGTAAATGGCATCGTAGGTCTTGGTGCGGGTGCGGTACCACACCAGGCGCGAAACCACCGCCCCCTGGTAGGCAGGGCGGCCAAAGAAGTCGATGCGCTCAGCGGGAGCAGCATCCGCGTAGGCGTTGGGCAGGCGCCAGGCTCCGTTGTCGTACACGAAAGGATCGATGCCCCACCGATCCCGGTCCATGCGGGTGTGCGCCACCCGGACCGTGGTCTTGTCGGCGTCCGAACCGATGGCCCAGTCGCAGACGTTGTAGGGTGGTGACCCGCCCTCGCGCTCGCCCTTGCAGTCGAGCTGCATGGGTTTGCTTTTCGCCGCCACCACATTGAAGGCGCAAACCGTCCTACCCTCGCTCTCGCTGCGCTGGGGACGGGTAATGCGGTAATGCACCGGCAGCTCGAAGGCCAGGCCGCAGGCCATCACCGTGGGCGGTGGCAAAGCGCCATCGGCCAAGGCACCAGGGGCCCGCTTGCCGGTCGCCAGGTCCCAGGCATGCACAGACTGCGTGCCGCGGTCCACCTCGTAGTAGCCCACCAGGTTGCTGCTGCCGTCCGCCACCTCCGGCCCACGGTAGCGCAGTGCCAGCGCCTGCCCGGTGCGGGTGCGCTGCTGGGTTTCGCAGTGGTAGCGGCCTGTGGTACCCGGGCCGGCGAGTGCGAGCGCCTGGGCCACCTGGACCAGGCGTTCGCACGCCGAGGGCGGCACGGTGGCCTGCGAGACCTTGCCGGCCTGGGCTGCGGCCCAGCCTGGCAACAACGCAAGCAGCAGCCCCGCCCCGAGAGACAGCCGATGAAGCTGGGGCGTGGGGTTCGCAGAACGCATGGCACAGCTCGGAAGTGGAACAAGCGACAAACGTAGCACGGCACACCTACCGGCCTGGCACAAAAAAAGGCGCCCGGAGGCGCCTTGTGTGACTTCCTGCACACTGCGCCCCGCCAGGAGCGCCGTGCCCCGCAACCGTTCAGTGCTGCAGGATCTTGTTGAGGAAGTCCTTGGTGCGCGGCTGGCGCGCTTCGGGGTGGTTGAAGAAGTCGTCCTTGGAGCAGTCCTCCAGGATCTTGCCGCCCACGTCCATGAAGATCACGCGGTTGCTCACCTTGCGGGCAAAGCCCATTTCGTGGGTCACGCACATCATGGTCATGCCTTCGTTGGCCAGGCCCACCATCACGTCCAGCACTTCGCCCACCATCTCGGGGTCAAGCGCCGACGTGGGCTCGTCGAACAGCATCACGATGGGGTCCATGCTCAGCGCACGGGCAATGGCCACGCGCTGCTGCTGGCCACCCGAGAGCTGGCCCGGGAACTTGTCCTTGTGGGCGATCAGGCCCACGCGCTCGAGCATCTTCAGGCCGCGCTTCTTGGCATCGTCGGGGGTGCGGCCCAGCACCTTGATCTGGGCGATGGTCAGGTTGTCCGTCACCGACAGGTGGGGAAACAGCTCGAAGTGCTGGAACACCATGCCCACGCGGCTGCGCAGCTTGGGCAGGTTGGTGCTGGGGTCGTGCAGCTTCACGCCGTCGACCGTGATCTCGCCCTTCTGGAAGGGCTCGAGCGCGTTGATGGTCTTGATCAGTGTGGACTTGCCCGAGCCCGAAGGCCCGCACACCACCACCACTTCACCCTTGTTGATGGTCGCCGAGCACTCGTTGAGCACCTGCACGGGGCCATACCACTTGGATACGTTCTTGAGTTCGATCATTTCTTGTTCCTCAATCCAATCTCTTTTGCATCAGCGAATGATCGCGATCTTCTGGTGCAGGCGTTTGACCATCCAGGACAGCGCATAGCACATCACAAAGTACAGGACGGCCGCGGCCAGGTAGGCTTCAATCGGGCGGCCGAAGTTCTTGCCCGCCACCTCGAAGCCCTTGAGCATGTCATAGGCACCGATGGCGTAGACCAGCGAGGTGTCCTGGAACAGGATGATGGTCTGCGTGAGCAGCACCGGCAGCATGTTGCGGAACGCCTGGGGCAACACCACCAGCTTCATGTTCTGGCCATAGGTCATCCCGAGCGCCTGGCCGGCATGGACCTGGCCGCGCGGAATCGACTGGATGCCGGCGCGCATGATCTCGCTGAAGTAGGCCGCCTCGAAGGCGATGAAGGTGATCACGGCCGAGACTTCCGCACCGATGGGGCGGCCGATGATGGCCGGCACCAGCAGGAAGAACCACAGGATCACCATCACCAGCGGAATGCTGCGCATGCCGTTGACGTAGATGGTGGCAGGCAGGTCCAGCCACTTCTTGCCCGACAGGCGCATCAGCGCCAGCAGGGTGCCGAAGAACACGCCGCCGACCGTGGCGACCGCCGTGAGGATCAGGCTGAAGTACAGCCCCTTGAGCACGAAACTGGAGATCAGGTCCCAGTTGTAAAAACCAAAGTCGAGATTCATCATTTGTCAGTGCCCCCCGCCGCCGCTGGCAACGACCATTCCCGGAATGCGGGCGCGCTTCTCGATGAACGCCATGATGCGGTTGATGGCAAATGCCGAGACGATGTACAGCGCCGTCACCGCCAGGTAGACCTCGATGCCGCGCGAGGTTTCTTCCTGCGCCTGCATGGCGAACATCGTGAGCTCGGCCACCGACACGGCGAACGCGACGGAGGAGTTCTTGAAGATGTTCATCGTCTCGCTGGTCAGCGGCGGGATGATGATGCGAAAGGCCATGGGCAGCAGCACATAGCGGTAGGTCTGGAACGTGGTGAAACCCACGGCCATGCCCGCATAGCGCTGGCCACGGGGCAGGGTGTTGATGCCCGAACGCACCTGCTCGGCAATGCGCGCCGACGTGAAGAAGCCCAGCGCCAGCACCACCAGCGCGAAGCCGGGAACGCCCTTCAGGACCGGGAACAGGCTGGGTATGACGTGGTACCACAGGAAAATCTGCACCAGCAACGGAATGTTGCGGAACAGTTCGACCCAGGCATTGCCCAGGCGCACGATCATCGGCCGGCCCTGCAGGGTACGCAGCGTACCGATGATGGAGCCCAGCACCAGCGCCAGCAGCAAGGCCAGCAACGAAACAGACACCGTCCAGCCCCAGGCCGACAGCATCCAGTCCAGGTACGTGATGTCGCCGCCTTTGCCAAAGCAGCTTTGCACGACTTCCCTGTCCATGGTGTCCTGGCAGAACACCTGCCAATCCCAACTCATAGGATCACCCCTTTATTTGTCTTGGTATTGCATTGGGCGCAATCCTTTGCGGACCCAACAAAAAAGCCCCTTCAAACCATGGTGGCCGAAGGGGCGCAAGCATCCCGAAGATTACTTCTTGGCGTAGTCTTCCATCGGCTTGTCGTTCGGAGCAGCCCAGGCAGCCTTGGTGGCGTCGGACATGGGCAGGCCGATCTTGGTGTTGGTCGGAGGCACGGGTTGCATGAACCACTTGTCGTACAGCTTGGCCAGCGAGCCGTCGGCGATCTGGCGCTTGATGCTGTCGTCCACGGCCTTCTTGAAGGCGGCGTCATCCTTGCGCAGCATGCAGGCGATGGGTTCCACCGACAGCACTTCGCCGACGATCTTGTAGTCGGCCGGGTTCTTGGACTTGGAGACGTTGGCCGCCAGGATGGAGCCATCCATCACGAAGGCGTCGGCACGGCCGGTTTCCAGCATCAGGAAGCTGTCGGCGTGGTCCTTGCCGAAGACTTCCTTGAAGTCGATGCCGCCAGCACGCTCGTGCTTGCGCAGGGTCTGCACCGAGGTGGTGCCCGTGGTCGTGGCCACGGTCTTGCCGTTCAGGTCCTTGATCGAGGTGATGCCCGAGTTGGCCTTCACCACGGTGCGCACTTCTTCCACGTAGGTGGTCACGGCAAAGGCCACGTCCTTCTGGCGCGCGGCGTTGTTCGTGGTGGAGCCGCACTCCAGGTCCACGGTGCCATTGGTCACCAGGGGGATGCGGTTTTGCGAGGTCACGGGCTGGTACTTGGTTTCCAGCTTGGCCAGGCCCAGTTGCTTCTGGATGTCGGCCAGGATGATTTCGCCCATTTCGGTGTGGAAACCGACGTACTTGCCGTTGCCCACCGTGTAGGAAAGACCCGAAGACTCACGAACACCCAGCGTCACGCTGCCCGAGGCCTTGATTTTGGCCAGGGTGTCGTTGGCTTGGGCGAATGCGCTGCCTGCAGCCAGAGCGGTCACGGCAACCGCGAGCAAATGCTTCTTCATTGGGATCTCCTTGTGTGTGAAGCGAAAAAAGGGGGGGATTTTAGAGATTTACCCGGCCAGGACGTACCGGCGGGCAAAAAACCAAAAAAAGGAACCACGCGACCAGCGATATTAGTCAGAACGGGACCTGGTCGGTAGGGTATTTCCAGAAGTCCCGCAACAGATAGCTGACCGGAAGGTTCAGCGTCGTATTGTTGGGGGGAATCGGTTTGGCAAACCATTTCTCATATATGGGATAGATTTCCCGGGTATTGACCAGGCGGCGCATCTCCTCGTCCACCAGTTTCTTGAATTCGGGGTCGTTCTTGGGCAGCATGATGGCCAGGGGCTCGGTGGTCATGAACCGGCCCACGACCTTGAGCGCGCCGGGGTTGGGCCGCCCGGCCGCCAGGCCGTACAGCAGCACGTCGTCCATCACGAAGGCATCGGCCTCGCCCTTTTCCACCATTTCCACGGCCTTGGCATGGTCCGGGGCTTCCAGGATGGTGATGCCCATCAGGCGCTCGCGGTTGGCCTGGTCGGCCGCCTTCAAGGGCGTCGTGCCCTTGGTGGACACCAGTTTCTTGCCGTTGAGGTCTTCCACCTTGTCGATGGGGCTGCCCGATTTCACGAGCAGGCGGGCCCCGGTGATGAAATGCGGCACCGTGAAGGCCACCTTCTGGCGCCGTTCGGCATTGTTGGTGGTGGAGCCGCACTCCATGTCGGCCTTGCCCTGCTCGATCATGGCGATGCGGTTGGCCGGCGTGACGGCCAGGAACTCGACCGGCATGTCCTTCTTGCCGGTCTTCTTCCTCACCACCTCGGCCAGGCGCAGGCACAGGTCGACGGCGTAGCCAACCGGCTTGCCGCTCTTGGAGTCGATGTAGGAAAACGGCACAGACGACTCGCGGTGCGCGATCACCAGCTTGCCGCCCGCGCTCACGCGTTCGAGCACCCCTTGCGCAGACGCCGCGGACGCGCAGCACAAGGCCGCCAGGCCCCACGCCAATCCCCAATGCTGAACTTTCATGCGGTGTCTCGGTAAATAGGAAGTGGAATCAGATCTGCAATCTTCGTGCCACCCAGGCCCCAAAGAGACTACATCGCCATCGCTGATCCAGCAATGGAGGCGACTGTACGTGTCGTTACCATGAAACTCCAATGCCGTTTGCGCGGGCAACTATGCAAACTGTTTATATCCGTATTTACCCTAGGCATGGAGGAAGTCAGCCTGCCTGGGCCTGCAGGTACGACCACAGCGCCTGGGCCGTGCCCTTGGGCGCCTCCTTGCCAGAGGGCTTTTCGCGGTAGGCGCGCACATCCATGGTCATCTGCAGGCCTTCGGTGTCCGGCGGCGCGGCGCTGACCAGCCTGCGCGTGCGCAGTTCCTTCTTGACCGCACTGTGGGGCAAAAAGGCCACGCCATGCCCTTCGAGGGCCATGGCCTTGAGGCCTTCGGCCATGTCGGTCTCGTAGACCCGGTCCAGGTGGATGGGCGTGCCCGACTCCTTGAGGATCAGCTCCGTCACCCGCCCCAGGTAGGCACCGGGCGCATAGCCCAGGTAGGGCAGCGGCTGGCCCGCGCGCCCGGGCAGCCGGAACAGAGGCTGGCCGTCGGCATCGGCCTTGGAGTACGGGGACAGCACTTCCTGGCCCAGGCTCACCATCTCGTAGCGGTCGGCGTCGAGCTGGAAGGGCTGCGAGGGGTGGTGGTAGGCGATCAGCAGGTCACAGCCGCCCTCCACCAGGCGCATCACGGCGTCGTGCACGTTCAGGGCGATCAGCCGGCTCTTGAAGGGGCCGAACCGGTCGTGCAGGCTCGACACCCAGGCCGGGAAGAAGGTGAAGGCCAGCGTGTGCGGCACGGCGAACTCGATCATGTCCTTGCCCGCACTGGTGTGCGCGCGCAGCATGGCCCGGGTGTTCTGCAGCGATTGCAGCATCTCCAGCGCCTGGTCGTACAAGGTCTTGCCGGCCGGCGTGAGGCGTGTGGGATAGGAGCTGCGGTCCACCAGATCGGTGCCAGCCCAGGCCTCCAGGGCCTGGATGCGCCGCGAAAAGGCGGGCTGCGTCACATGCCGCAACTGGGCAGACCGGCTGAAGCTGCGCGTTTCCGCAAGACTGACGAAATCTTCAAGCCACTTGGTTTCCATCACGGCATTATCGGCGCGGGCCCCGGGGCGTGCCGGCCTGTCATGGAAAGCCTGTACAAGGGTTTATCCATAGCGCACCATTGGTGTGCACACATAGCAACGCACCGCATAATAGGGAAAGTTGCGTCCACAGCGCGCTCCCGCGTCACGGCCCCAGGTGCACAACACCGGCGGGCAGAGCGACCGGCCCCGTCCTGTTTGTTCTCCTGTACCGCCGCCCCGATGTCCTCCACCCCTCCCCAAGGGCCGGTGACCGACGCCTCCGTGTCCGTCGCCGCCCCTGACTCCGACGAACCCCGCTCCCTGCGCATCGAGGACTGGCTCACCGTCATCGTGATGGCGGCGCTCGCGCTGATCACCTTTGCCAACGTGCTGGTGCGCTACTTCACCAGCTCTTCCTTTGCCTGGACGGAAGAGATCTCCGTCTTCCTGATGATCGTGCTGGCCCTGGTGGCGGGCTCGGCCGCCGTGGCACGCGACCAGCACATCCGCATCGAATACTTTGCCGAGGGCGGCTCGGCCGCCCGCCGCAAGCGCCTGGCGCAGCTGGGCGCCGTGGCCGTGGCCCTGCTGTTCGGGCTGATCGCCGTGCTCAGCGTGCGCGTGGTCTGGGACGACTACCGCTTTGGCGAGACCTCGCCCGGCATCGGCGTGCCACAGTGGTGGTATTCCATCTGGCTGCCCATCATTTCAGCGCTGATCGCGGCGCGGGCCGTGGGCCTGCTCATACGCCGCAGCCGCGAAACGCCTGCGTCCGAAGACTCTGCCGGGGACGCCCAGCCATGATCGCTACGCTGCTGTTCGTCGCCTTTTTGGGCCTGATGTTCGTGGGCGTGCCCATTGGCGCGGCGCTGGGCCTGGCTGGTGCAGCCGCCATCGCCCTGGCCAATGCCGACAGCCAGTGGTTCGGCCTGCTCGCCGTGCCACAGAACTTCTACGCCGGCCTGGGCAAGTACCCGCTGCTGGCGATCCCGATGTTCGTGCTGGTGGGCTCCATCTTCGATCGCTCGGGCGTGGCCCTGCGCCTGGTGAATTTTGCCGTGGCCATGGTCGGGCGCGGCCCGGGCATGCTGCCGCTGGTGGCGATTGCCGTGGCCATGTTCCTGGGCGGCATTTCGGGCTCGGGCCCGGCCAACGCGGCCGCCGTGGGCGGCGTGATGATCGCGGCCATGTCGCGCGCAGGCTACCCACCCTCGTTCTCGGCCAGCGTGGTCGGGGCGGCTGCGGCCACCGACATCCTGATCCCGCCGTCGGTCGCCTTCATCATCTACTCGGTGCTGGTGCCGGGCGCTTCGGTGCCGGCCCTGTTCGCCGCGGGCATGGTGCCCGGCATCCTGGCCGGCATCGCGCTGATCGTGCCCGCCGTGTGGATGGCGCGCAGGCACAAGATGGGCGCGCTGGAAGCCGAGATGCCCCGCCCGCCCTTCTGGAAGAGCCTGCGCGAAGCCCTGTGGGGCCTGGCCGCGCCGGTGCTGATCCTGGGCGGCATGCGCGCTGGCTGGTTCACGCCGACCGAGGCCGCCGTGGTGGCCGTGTTCTACGGCCTGTTCGTGGGCATGGTGATCCACCGCACGATCAAGGTGCGCGACCTGTTCCCCATCCTGCGCGAATCGGGCGAGCTGTCGGCGGTGATCCTCATCGTGGTCTCGCTCGCGGGCATCTTTGCGTATTCGCTGTCCACCCTGGGCGTGATCGACCCGGTGGCCAAGTCCATCGTGAATTCGGGCCTGGGCGAGTACGGCGTGCTGGCGCTGCTGATCGTGATGCTCATCACCGTGGGCATGTTCCTCGACGGGATCTCCATCTTCCTGATCTTCGTGCCCCTGCTCCTGCCCATCATGCAGCACTACCAGTGGGACCCCGTCTGGTTCGGCGTGATCCTCACGCTCAAGGTGGCATTGGGCCAGTTCACCCCGCCGCTGGCCGTGAACCTCATGGTCTCGTGCCGCATCGCCGGCGTGCGCATGGAGTCGACCGTGCGCTGGGTCGGCTGGATGCTGTTCGCCATGTTCCTCGTGATGGTGCTGGTGATCGCCTTCCCGCCGCTGGCGCTGTGGCTGCCAGCGCGGCTCGGCTACTGAGCCCGACCGAATCCGCCCCTACCGTAGTACCGACAACGATCCCAAGGAGACTGAAACCATGAAACTGCGCACCTTCCTGACCTCCGCCGTGGCCGCCGCCGCGGCCCTGGCCTTCACCGCCCCCGCCGCCATCGCCCAGACCGCCTACAAGAGCGAATACCGCATGTCGCTGGTGCTGGGCACGGCCTTCCCCTGGGGCAAGGGCGGCGAGCTGTGGGCCAACAAGGTGCGCGAGCGCACGCAGGGCCGCATCAACATCAAGCTCTACCCCGGCGTCTCGCTGATCCAGGGCGACCAGACGCGCGAGTTCTCGGCGCTGCGCCAGGGCGTGATCGACATGGCCGTGGGCTCGACCATCAACTGGTCGCCCCAGGTCAAGCAGCTCAACCTGTTCTCGCTGCCCTTTCTGATGCCCGACTACGCCGCCGTGGACGCCCTGACCCAGGGCGAAGTCGGCAAGAGCATCTTCGCCACGCTGGACAAGGCCGGCGTGGTGCCGCTGGCCTGGGGCGAAAACGGCTACCGCGAGATCTCCAACTCCAAGAAGGCGATCAAGAGCCCCGAAGACCTCAAGGGCCTGAAGATCCGCGTGGTGGGCTCGCCGCTGTTCCTCGATACATTCACCGCGCTGGGCGCCAACCCCACGCAGATGAGCTGGGCCGACGCCCAGCCCGCCATGGCCAGCGGCGCCGTGGACGGCCAGGAAAACCCCATCGCCGTCTACATGGCGGCCAAGCTGCACACCGTGGCGCAAAAGCACGTGACCATGTGGGGCTACATCAACGACCCGCTGATCTTCGTGGTGAACAAGGACATCTGGAACTCCTGGACCCCAGCCGACCGCGAGATCGTCAAGCAGGCGGCCATCGACGCCGGCAAGGAAGAGATCGCCATCGCACGCAAGGGCATGGTCGAGGCGGACAAGCCCCTGCTCAAGGACATCGCCGCCAATGGCGTGACCGTGACCCAACTGACCCCCGCCGAGCGCGAGGCCTTCGTGAAGGCCACGCGCCCCGTGTTCGACAAGTGGAAGGGCCAGATCGGTGCCGACCTCGTGAACCAGGCCGAAAAGGCGATCGCCGCGCGCAAGCAATGAACGCATAAGCACATACCGGCAGCCGATAAGCGCTGCCGACACCATCGCCAAGGCGCCTCCCCTGACCGGGGGGGCGCCTTTTTCGTGGGCGCCTGGCTGGCCCGATGCTTGCAAGTGCCGCCGCAGGAGGGCCGCACGCGCATCCGTCAGAAAAAAGCCCGGCAACGGACTTTGGCTTTGCCAACTTTATCGTGCGTACACATATGGCCCCCACAATGCCTGCAACTCTGACTCACCGTCCCCCATGCCGTTCCTTCTGAATGCCGGCCGCCCGGCTGCCACGGGCTCGCTGACGCTGGCCTCGTCCCCTGCCCGCCCCGCCCTTACCGCCCGGCTGCATCCGGCCTGGGTGCGCACCTGCATGGCGGCCCTGTGCCTTGGCAGCCTGGTGGCCTGCTCCGGCAAGGACCAGCCGGCCCAGGCCGGTGCCGGCAACAAGCCCGCGGGGGAACCGACGGTGGGCGTGGTGGTGCTGGCCACCGAGAGCCAGACCCTGAGCACGGAGCTGCCGGGCCGCACCGCGGCCTTCCAGAACGCCGACATCCGCCCGCAGGTCAACGGCATCGTCCAGAAGCGCCTGTTCACCGAAGGCGCACTGGTCCAGGCCGGCCAGCCCCTGTACCAGGTGGACCCCGCCACCTACGAAGCCGCCCAGGCCAGCGCCCAGGCGGCCCTGGCCAAGGCCCAGGCCACGGCGCGCACGGCCCAGGTCAATGCCAAGCGCAATGCGGAACTGGTCGAGATCGACGCCATCAGCCGCCAGGTCTTCGACGAAAGCCAGGCGGCCGTGCAGCAGACCCAAGCCGACGTGGGCGTGGCGCAGGCGGCCCTGGACACCGCGCGCATCAACGTGCGCTACACCCGGATCCTGGCGCCCATCTCGGGGCGCATCGGGCTGTCGGCCGTCACGGCCGGTGCCCTGGTCACGGCCAACCAGGCCAACGCGCTGGCCACCATCCAGCAGCTCGACCCGATCCAGGTGGACATCACCCAGTCCAGCGCCGAGCTGCTGCAATTGCGCCGGCAGTGGCAGGAAGGCAAGTTCACACGTGTGGGCACCCAGCAGGCCAAGGTGCGCCTCGTGCTCGAAGACGGCTCGACCTACCCGGTGGAAGGCAGCCTGCAGTTCACCGGCACGGCCGTGAACCCGACCTCGGGCGCCATCACGCTGCGCGCGACCTTCCCCAACCCCGAGCATGTCCTCATGCCCGGCATGTATGTGCGTGCCCAGCTGGCCACCAGCGTGGCGCCCCAGGCGCTGCTGCTGCCCCAGGAGGCCGTGGTGCGCAACCCGGCAGGCGAGCCCAGCGTGCAGGTGGTCGGCGAGGACAACAAGCTCACCAAGCGCCCGGTGGAACTCGGCCAGGCGGTGGGCAACCGCTGGCTCGTGATCTCGGGTGTGAAGGCCGGCGAGAAGGTCATGGTGGACGGCTTCCAGAAGGCCCGCGTGGGCCAGACGGTCAAGCCCCTGGTGGTCCAGCCGCGCGACAAGGCGGCACCGGCGGGCGCTGCGCCCGCCTCGTCCGCCGCAGCCAGCTCCTGAGGCTGGCCAGCGCCCCGCTCCCATCCGACCTGCGACCCCAACACCGCTGATCCATGGCCCAGTTCTTCATCAACCGCCCGGTCTTCGCCTGGGTGCTGTCCATCGTCATCATGCTGGCGGGGGCGATGTCCATCTTCACGCTACCGCTGGAGCAGTACCCCGAGATCGCACCGCCGCGCGTGACCATCAACACCACCTACACGGGCGCGTCGTCCGGCACGGTGGACAACTCGGTCACCCAGGTGATCGAGCAGCAGCTCAAGGGCATCGACAACCTGCTCTACATGGGCTCGACCAGCGACTCCGCAGGCCGCTCGCGCACCACGCTGACCTTTGCGCCCGGCGCCAACATCGACGTGGCGCAGGTGCAGGTGCAGAACAAGCTGCAGGCGGCCATGAACCGCCTGCCCGAGGCCGTCAAGAGCCGCGGTGTGTTCGTGAACAAGGGCGGCCAGGATTTCCTGGTGACCTATGTGTTCACCTCGCCCGACCCCACGGTGACCCAGGTTGCCATCGGCGACTACATCACCAGCAACGTGGTGGACGTGATCGCCCGCCTCGACGGTGTGGGTGACGTGACGGTGTTCGGAACCTCCTACGCCATGCGCATCTGGATGGACCCGGCGAAGATGGAGAAGTTCGCGCTCATGCCGTCGGATCTGATCGCCGCGCTCAACGCCCAGAACGTGCAGGTCTCTGCGGGCCAGCTCGGCCAGCAGCCCGCGCCCGCAGGGCAGATGCTCAACGCCACCATCACCGCGCGCACCAAGCTGCAGACGGTGCCCGAGTTCGAGGGCATTGTGCTCAAGTCCGGCACCGACGGTTCACTGGTCACCATGGGCGACGTGGCCCGGGTCGGCCTGGAGGCCGACAACCTCACGGTCAAGTCGCGCCTGAACGGACAGCCCGGTGCCGGCATCGGCATCGTGCTGGCCGATGGCGCCAATGCCATGGAGGTGGCCGACGCCGTGGCGCGCAAGATGAAGGAGCTCGAGCCCTTCTTCCCCGACGGCATCAACGGCGTCGTCAGCTCCGATTCCACGCCCTTCGTGCGCGCCTCCATCGAGGAAGTGGTCAAGACCCTGGCCGAGGCCATGGTCCTGGTGGTGATCGTGATGTTCATCTTTTTGCAGAACTTCCGCGCCACGATGATCCCCGCGATCGCCGTGCCCGTGGTGCTGCTGGGCACCTTCGGCGTGCTCTCGGCGCTGGGCTACTCGATCAACATGCTGACCATGTTCGCCATGGTGCTGGCCATCGGCCTGCTGGTGGACGACGCCATCGTGGTGGTGGAAAACGTGGAGCGCGTGATGAGCGAGGAGGGCCTGCCGCCCAAGGAGGCCACGCGCAAGTCGATGAAGGAGATCACGCCCGCACTCGTGGGCATCGGCCTCACGCTGTCGGCCGTGTTCATCCCCATGGCCTTCTTCACCGGCTCCACCGGCGTGATCTACCGCCAGTTCTCGATCACCATCGTCTCGGCCATGGCCCTGTCGGTGTTCGTGGCCCTCACGCTCACGCCCGCGCTGTGCGCCACGCTGCTCAAGCCCATCGAGAAAGGCCAGCACTCGGCGCATGGCGATGCGCCGCGCCGCGGCCTGCTCGGCCTGAGCGACCGCTTCTTCGCCTGGTTCAACCGCAGCTTCGACCGCACGGCCAACCGCTACCAGGGCGCCGTGGGCGGCCTGCTCAAGCGCAGCCTGCGTGTGGTGGTGATCTACCTGGTGATCCTGGTCGGCGTCGCCGTGCTGTTCAAGAAGCTGCCCACCTCCTTCCTGCCCAATGAAGACCAGGGTTTCGTGACCGCCTCCATCACCCTGCCCTCGGGCGCCACCGACGAGCGCCTGGGCGTGGTGCTGGACCAGATGAAGGACTACTTCCTGGCCAAGCCCGAGGTGCTGCGCGTGAACTCCATCGCGGGCAACAACGGCAACCAGAACTCGGGCAACATGTTCATCCGGCTCAAGCCCTGGGCCGAACGCCCGCTGTTCAGCCAGTCGGCCGAGGCCATTGCCCGGCAGGCCACGCGCGACCTGGCCAAGATCCGCGATGCGCGCATCTTCGTGTTGCTGCCGCCGGCCGTGCGCGGCCTGGGGTCGAGCTCGGGCATCAACTTCATGATCAAGGACCTGAACGGCCTGGGCCAGAACGCGCTCAATGCCGCCAAGGACCAGCTGATCGAGCTGTCGCGCGAATACCCGGTGCTGACCAATGTGCGTACCACCAACTTCGACGACACCTCGGAGCTCAAGGTCACCATCGATGACCGCAAGGCCGCGGCCCAGGGGCTGACCACGGCGGACATCAACAACGTGCTCTCCAGCGCCATGGGTGGCACCTACGTGAACGACTTCGTGCACCAGGGCCGCGTCAAGCGCGTGTACGTGCAGGGCGACGCGCCCTACCGCATGCTGCCCCAGGACATCGGCCAGTGGAGCGTGCGCAACCGCAACGGCGAGATGGTGCCCTTCTCCACCTTCGCCACCACCTCCTGGACCAGCGGCCCGCCGCAGCTCATGCGCTACAACGGCAGTCCGGCGCTGGAGCTGCAGGCCGACACCGCGCCCGGCGCGAGCTCGGGCGATGCCATGGCGGCCATCGAAACCATCATGGCCAAGATGCCCGTGGGCATCGGCCTGGAGTGGACCGGCGCCTCGCTGCAGGAGCGTCGCTCGGGTTCGCAGGCACCGCTGCTCTATGCGGTCTCCATCCTCTTCGTGTTCCTGTGCCTGGCCGCCCTGTACGAGAGCTGGAGCGTGCCCTTCTCGGTGATGCTGGCCGTGCCGCTGGGCGTGATCGGCGCCCTGCTGGCGACCTATACGCGGGGCATGACCAATGACGTGTACTTCCAGGTGGGGCTGCTCACCACCGTGGGTCTGGCGTCCAAGAACGCCATCCTGATCGTGGAGTTCGCGGTGCAGTTGCAGGAGCAGGGCAAGAGCCTGTACGACGCCACGGTGGAAGCCGTGCGCATGCGCCTGCGCCCCATCCTCATGACCTCGCTGGCCTTCGGCTTCGGCGTGCTGCCCCTGGCCATCGGCACGGGCGCGGGCGCGGGCGGGCGCCAGGCCATCGGCACGGGCGTGCTGGGCGGCATGGTGGCCTCCACCCTCCTGGGCCTGTTCTTCGTGCCCGTGTTCTTCCTGCTGGTGCGCTCGTGGTTCACCTCGCGCAAGAAGACGGCGCCCACCCACACTGCGGGCGACGTGTCGGAGGCCCAGGCATGAGCTCCAGAACCCTGTTGACTCCTCTGTGCGCCCTGCTGATCCTGGTGGGCTGCACCAACCTGGCCCCGGGCTACGACCGGCCTGCAGCGCCTGTGCCCACGGCCCTGGACAACGCCGCCACGGTGGCCGGCGACAGCACCGCCTATGCCCCGCTGGGCTGGGATGCCGTGGTGCAGTCGGCACAACTGCGCGAGCTCATCACCCTGGCGCTGCAGAACAACCGCGATCTGCGTTCCGCAGCCCTGGCCATCGAACGCGCCCAGGCCCAGTACGGCGTGAGCCGCGCCGACCGCCTGCCCGGCGTGGGCGGCACGGCCCAGGCCAACCGCACCCGCACCGCGGCCGATCTGACCACGGCCGGGCGCTCGCAGACCAGCGAGCAGTACAGCGTGCAACTGGGCATCACGAGCTACGAGCTCGACTTCTTCGGCCGGGTGCGCAACCTCAACGAGGCCGCCCTGCAGGAGGTGCTGCGCACCACCGACAGCCAGCGCAGCGTGCAGCTGAGCCTGGTCGCCGAGGTCACCAGCGCCTGGCTCAACCTCGCCGCCGACCAGGCACGCCTGGAGCTGGCCCGGGAAACCCTGCGCTCGCGCGAGGCCTCGTACGGCCTGACCGAGCGCATGCACCGCCTGGGCGGCACCTCAGGCCTGGTGCTGGCGCAGAACCAGACCACGGTGGACAGCGCGCGCGCCGATGTCGCCGCCTTCACCAGCCAGGTGGCGCGCGACCGCAATGCACTGCAGCTGCTGGTGGGCGCGCCCGTGCCGGCGGCCCTGCTGCCCGTGGTGCAGCCCGTGCCCCCGGTGCCGGCTGCGGCCCAGGTACCGGACGAACGGCGCAGCGAGCGCGTCACGCAGGCCGCCGCCCCCGTGCCCATGCTGCGCGAGAGCGCCCTGCAGCTCCTGGCCGTGCCCGCGCAGATCCCTTCGAGCGTGCTGCTCTCGCGCCCCGACGTGATGGCGGCCGAGCGCAGCCTGCAGGCCACCTACGCCAACATCGGTGCGGCGCGCGCCGCCTTCTTCCCCAGCATCTCGCTCACGGCCAGCGTGGGCACGGCCAGCAACGAGCTCTCGGGCCTGTTCGGCAGCGGCAACCTGCTGTGGAGCTTCGTGCCGCAGATCCGCCTGCCCATTTTCGACGGCGGCCGCAACCAGGCCAACCTGGAAGTGGCCCAGGCCAACCAGCGCATCGCGCTCACGCAGTACGAGAAGGTCATCCAGACCGCGTTCCGCGAGGCGGCCGACGCGCTGGCCGAACGTGCCACGCTGACGGACCGCATCAGCGCACAGACCTCGCTGCTCGCGGCGACGGAGCGCGTCTATGCGCTCTCGGAAGCCCGCTTCAAGGCCGGTGCCGACAACTACCTCACGGTGCTCGATGCGCAGCGCTCGCTGTACGCGGCACAGCAGACCCTGCTCAGCCTGCAGCTGGCCGAGCAGACCAACCGCATCACCTTGTACAAGGTGCTCGGGGGGGGCTGAGCCTCCGCTGCTTACACCGGCGAGACCGGCACTTCGCCCGCGAGGTGCCTGCGTGCGTTCTCGACAAAGCGGTCCACCGAGGCCTGCACCGCCTCGGGCGACCAGCCGCCCACGTGGGGTGTGAGCACCACGCTGTCCAGGCCCAGCAGTTCCGCGGGTGGCGCGGGCTCGCTCTCGTACACATCCAGGCCCGCGCCCGCGAGGCGCCCCTCGCGCAGGGCACTGGCCAGCGCGGCGGTGTCGATCACGCTGCCACGCGCGATGTTCACCACATAACCGCGCGGGCCCAGGGCGTCGAGCACCTGGGCATTGACCAGGTGCTTGGTGCCGGGGCCACCGGGCGTGGCCACCACCATGAAGTCGGCCCAAGTGGCCAGTGATGCCACGTCGCCGAAGTAGCGGTACGCCACATCGCTGCGCGCGCTGCGGTTGTGGTAGCCCACCTGCAGGTCGAAGCCCAGCGCGCGCTGGGCGATCTTCTTGCCGATGGTGCCCAGGCCGACGATGCCGATGCGCTTGTGCGAGACGTTGGGCGGCAGCGGCAGGGCCGTGCGCCACACGCCCTGGCGCGTGGCCACGTCGAGCTTGGGGATGCCACGCACCGCGGCGATCAGCAGGCCGAAGGCATGGTCGGCCACGCAGTCGTCATTGGTGCCCGCGCCATTGGCCACCACGATGCCGCGCGCCTTGGCATGGGCCACCGCGATGTTCTCGTAGCCCGCGCCCAGGGCGCAGATCAGCGTGACGGCCGGCAGTGCATCGATCTGCGCCGGCGTGATGCCGATGGAGCCGATGGTGAGCACCACGCGCACCCGCGCGCCATGCTGAGCGATGGCCTCAGCGTGCTGGTCGGCTTCCGGCGCGTAGACCAGCTCGAAAGTTTCGGACAACTGGGCGCAGTGCTCCTCGGCAAGGAACGACAAGGCAAGCAAGACAGGTTTCATGGCAGTGGATACGGAGGACATCAATCAAGAATGGGGGAGTGAGGCAAGCTTCATGCCGCCCCATCGCTCTGCTGCAGAGCCCACATGCTGGCGTAGCGTCCGCGCTGGGCCAGCAGCTCGGCATGGGTGCCGCGCTCGATGATGCGGCCAGCATCCATCACGAGGATCTCGTGCGCTTCGACCACGGTGGACAGGCGGTGCGCGATGAGCAGCGTGGTCTTGTTCTGGGCCGCGCTCTGCAACTCGGACTGGATGGCACGCTCGTTGGCCGAATCAAGCGCCGACGTGGCCTCGTCGAAGATCAGGATGGGCGGGTCCTTGAGCAGGGTGCGGGCAATCGCCACGCGCTGCTTTTCGCCGCCCGAGAGCTTGAGCCCGCGCTCGCCCACCATGGTGGCATAGCCCGTGGGTGTGGCGGCAATGAAGTCGTGGATGCGCGCCGAGCGCGCGGCGGCCTCCACCTCGGCCTGGCTGGCGCCGGTGCGGCCATAGGCGATGTTGTAGGCCACGGTGTCGTTGAAGAGCACGGTGTCCTGCGGCACGATGCCGATGGCCTGGCGCACGCTGGCCTGGGTGACCTCGCGCAGCTCCTGCCCGGCAATGGTGATGCGCCCCTGCTGGATGTCGTAGAAGCGGTAGAGCAGCCGCGCCAGCGTGGACTTGCCCGAGCCCGAGGGCCCGACCACGGCCACCGTCTTGCCCGCCGGGATCTCGAAGCTCACGCCCTGCAGGATGGGGCGGCCATTGGCCACGCCTTCGGCGTTGCGCGATGCGTCGTAGGCGAAGTGCACGTTCTCGAAGCGCACCGTGGGGTGGTCCAGGCCCGTGAGCGGCTGGGCGCCCGGGGCGTCGGCCACCTCGCGCTGCTTGTCCATCAGAACGAACATCTTGTCCAGGTCGGTCAGGCTCTGCTTGATCTCGCGGTAGATCACCCCGAGGAAGTTGAGCGGGATGTACAGCTGGATCATGAAGGCGTTGACCATGACCAGGTCACCAAGCGTCATGCGCCCGTCGACCACGCCCTGCGTGGCACGCCAGAGCATGGCCACCAGGCCGATGGCGATGATGAGCTGCTGCCCTGCGTTGAGCATGGACAGCGTGGTCTGGCTCTTGAGGCGCGCACGGCGCAGCCGCTCCAGGCTCTCGTCGTAGCGCCGCGCCTCGAAGCCTTCGTTGTTGAAGTACTTGACGGTTTCGTAGTTGAGCAGCGAATCGACCGCCTTGGTGTGCGCCGCCGAATCGAACTCGTTGGCCTCACGCCGGAACTGGGTGCGCCACTCGGTCACCAGCACCGTGAACAGGATGTAGACAGCCAGGGCCGCCAGCGTGATCCAGGCAAACCAGGCGTCGAACTTGACGGCCAGCACGGTGAGCACCAGCACCACCTCGACCAAGGTGGCGACCACGTTGAACAGCGTGAAGGAGATCAGCGACTCGATGCCGCGCACGCCGCGCTCGATGTCGCGCGTCATGCCGCCCGTCTGGCGCTCCAGGTGGAAGCGCAGGCTCAAGGCGTGCAGGTGCTCGAAGGTCTGCAGCGCGATCGAGCGCGCCGCACCCTGCGTGGCCTTGGCAAACACCAGCTCGCGCAGCTCGCTGAAGATGGATGTGGACAGGCGCAGCCCCCCGTAGGCCAGCAGCAGCCCCACGGGCACCACGAGCAGGGCGGCAGGCTCGCCCAGCTTCAGGTCCATGGCATCGACCAGGGTCTTGAGCAGCACCGGCACGCCCACGTTGGCCATCTTGGCGCCCACCATGAAGACGATGGCCGCAACCACGCGCCATTTGTATTGCCACAGGTAGGGCAGCAGGCGGCCGATGGTGGCCCAGTCGGAAGGGGGGGCGGCCGATACCGGCGTCGCCGAAGGGGTAGATTCGCCGTGGTGGCGCATGGGGGACAATTCCGGTTGTTGTTTTTACCGACCCGGCTGGCGCCAGGGCGGTTTTTTCCGGGGCCCGCCCTGGAGTCCACCCGCGGTGTCCCCCAGCATCCGTGCCAGCCCCAACCGAGATTGTGCCCATGTCCGAGATTTTCAGCCCACCCGCCGCCCAATTGCCCACCGACAAGGAACTGGTGCTCAAGGTGATCCCCATGCCGGCGGACACCAATGGCAATGGCGACATCTTCGGCGGCTGGGTCATGGCGCAGGTCGACCTCGCCGGCTCCGTGCTGCCGGCCCGCTATATGCAGGGCCGCATGGCGACCGTGGCGGTCAACGAATTCATCTTCAAGCAGCCCGTGCGCGTGGGCGACATCCTGTCGTTCTTCTCGTCCGTGACGCGCGTGGGCCGGACCTCCATCACCGTGCAGGTGGAGGTGTACGCCGAGCGCTTTGCCGACCAGGGGCGCTATGTGAAGGTGACGGAGGCGCGGCTGACCTACGTGGCCATCGACAGCGAGGGCCGCCCGCGCCCGGTGCCGCCCATGCCCAAGGCGGGCGGCTGAGCCCGGCGTCAGGCCGCCATGGCCGTGGGTTCGGCGCGCACCGGCTGGGCCGTGCTGCGCAGCGCCGAGGAGGCGCTGCCCGAGCCGATGCCGGATTCGATTTCACCGGCCAGTTGGCCCCCCTCTTCCACCACGAGCTTGCCGTAGCGGATCTTGCCGTTGACCTTGCCGCTGCTGTAGATTACGAGCTTCTGGCGCACGGTGAGCGTGCCGTTGAATTCCCCGTGGATCTCGGCAATGTCGATCTCGGCCGAACCGCGGAAGGCGCCATGCTCGGAGATCTGGATCACGCGCGAATCCATCGTCGCCTCCACCGTGCCCTCGACCACGAGCGTGTCGCAGTCGGTGATCTCCACACCCTTGAGCTTGATGTTGGGGCCCACCGTGAGCTTGCTGCCGGTGGAATCCGAGGCCGCCTTGGCGGGCGCAGGGCTGGCCGGGGCCGCAGTGCCCAGGCCACCGCCGGAGAGGGAATTGCTCGCCGCGCTGTTCAGGCCGCTCGGGGCGGAAGGACTGTGGCGGGGCTGGAACGATTCGGGTTCACGCTTGCCAAAGAAGGGGTTTTGCACGGCCATCGGTACTCCTTGAAAAGAGCGTTCATCGTAGGAGTGCACCTACGAGATGGATGCGCGCATTGCGCAAGAACGGTAACCAAACGGTTCACCCGTAGCATGCGCTTGCAATGTTTGCGGGCACTCACATCCGTCGCATTACATATTTCTCAAACACTGCCCTGCCCCGATTCCGATCAGTTATTCATTGCGGTGTGCACCACCCACGACGCATGAAACTGGCACGGCCCAAGCCTGTGCCCCCGCGCAAAGGCCGCCCCGCCGCGAAAGCGGCGTATCCAGCGCTTGCGCTGGGGCGTCCCTCCCCGAATCGCGAAGCGAGTCGAGAGAGGGGTGAAGGCGCGAAGCGACTCAGAGGGTGTTCACTTCACGACACGATGTAAGCCGCTGCACCGGCCGACATGATCTCCCCGCCAGGCCCCCGGAACTCCATGCGCGTGGTGGCCACGCGCGAGCCCAGGCGCAGCACCTCGGCATGCAGCGTGAAGTGGCTGCCGATGCCCGGGCGCAGGTAGTCGATGCGCAGGTCGATGGTACCGAGCTTGGCAAAGCGGTGCAGGCGCTGCTCGGGTGCTTCGTCCATGTGGCGCCCCCCGATGGCGGCCATCACGGCCAGGCCGCCCATGGCATCGAGCCCGGCGCTGATCACGCCGCCGTGCACACGGTTGTAGGCATAGTGGCCCACCAGATCGGGCTTCATGTCGATGCGCCCTTCCACCCGCTCGGGATGCAGGCTGGTGATCTTCAGGCCCAGCACCTGGTTGAAGACGATCTTTTCCTCGAAGATGGATTTCAGGCCGGCCACGAATTCGGGCTCGAAGGCCTGTGGCGCTGCGCTGCTGGTCTTGCTCATGGTGCTCCTGTTCTGTGTCCCCGTGCGCTCTTCATCTGATAGCAGCCTGTGCCATCAGCATGGGCATTTGCACCCATTTTCTTTCAAAACCTGCCATGCCGCCCCTGGCCTGCGGTGAAGCGCGCGGCGCCCTGCAAGGCATCGGCCAGGCAGGCGCGTCCGCCCTGCCACTCCTGCAGCAGGGCCCCGGCCAGCGGCAAGCCCTCCTGCGCGATTGCGCTCGCCCGGTCGGCCCGCAGTGTGGCCTGCGGGAAGGCCGCGATCTCGCGGGCCAGCGCCAGGGCCGCCGCCAGCGCCTCGCCCGGCGGCACGACCCGGTTGCACAGCCCCATGTGCAGGGCCTCGGGCGCCTCGACCTTGCGGCCCGTGAGGATCAGATCGAGCGCCCGCGACAGCCCGATGAGGCGCGGCAGGCGCACCGTGCCACCGTCGATCAACGGCACGCCGAAGCGCCGGCAGTACACGCCGAAGTAGGCGTCCTCCTCCATCACACGCAGATCGCACCACAGGGCCAGCTCCATGCCACCCGCGACGGCCGCACCGCTGATGGCGGCGATCACCGGCTTGCCCAGTTGCAGGCGGCTCGGCCCCATGGGACCGGGCGGGTCGGTGCTCTCGGCGCTGAAGTCCAGCGACTGCGCCAGCGCCTCGGGCGCCACGCCCTCGGCCTGCAGCCGCGCACCGGACTGCAGGTCCCAGCCCGCGCAGAAGTGCCCGCCTGCGCCATGGAACACGGCCACGTCGGCGCCCTCGTCACGCTCGAACTCGAGAAAAGCCGCATGCAACGCCTGGGCCGTGGCGGCGTCCACGGCGTTGCGGACGCCGGGGCGGTTCAATGTCACCAGCGTGACACGGTCGTGTTTCTGCACCTCGATGGACATGGGCTTCTCCAGGCTCCGCATAGGACACAACCCTTATTGCGCAGGGCGTGGCAAGCGGTCAATATGGAACTTGCTACCTGTCAGATCCTGCAAGGGATCCGAGGGTTAGCCCCGAGTGCGACAGCCTCCGGGCACAGGCACCATTATTTATGCAAAGCAACTGCTTTGCATAAATATTCTGGAGGGCCAGGGTGCAATTCGTGCAACTGTTGATCAGCGGAGTCGCCCAGGGGTGCATCTACGGCCTCATCGCGCTCGGCTTCGTGCTCATCTACAAGGCCACGGAAACCGTGAGCTTCGCGCAGGGCGAGCTCATGATGCTGGGCGCCTTCTGCGGCCTGGCGCTGATGACGGTGCTCGGCTTTCCCTTCTGGGTGGCGGTGCTGGCCAGCATCGCGGCCATGGGCCTGTTCGGCACGCTGCTCGAGCGCATGGTGATCCGCCCCATCCTGGGCCAGCCGGCCTTTTCCATCGTCATGCTGACCATTGGCATCGGCTATGTGCTGCGCGGCCTGGTGACCATGATCCCGGCCATCGGCACCGAGACGCACACCCTGCCCGTGCCCTACAAGGACCTGTCGTTCAAGCTCGGCGCGCTGGTGCTCAATGCCGAGCAACTGGCCGTGATCGGCGCCACCGGCATGCTGTGCGCGCTGCTGTTCGCGCTGTTCCGCTACAGCAAGCTGGGCATTGCCATGCAGGCCTCGTCGCAGAACCAGTTGGCCGCCTACTACATGGGCATCCCGGTGCAGCGCCTGAACGGCCTGGCCTGGGGCCTGGCCGCCGCCGTGGCGGCCGTGGCCGGGCTGCTGCTGGCCCCCATCACTTTCGTGCACGCCAACATGGGGCTGATCGGGCTCAAGGCCTTTCCGGCCGCCGTGGTGGGTGGCTTCGGCAGCCTGCCCGGTGCCATCGTGGGCGGCCTGGTGATCGGCATCGTGGAATCGTTCTCGGGCTTTTACCTGCCCGACGGGTTCAAGGACACGGCCGCCTACATCGTGGTGCTGATCATGCTGATGGTCAAACCGAATGGACTGTTCGGCGAGAAGCTGAGAAAGAAAGTCTGACCCCATGCGCTTTCTCTTCAAGACCTCCTACGAGCAGGACATCCGGCTGGCCAAGCATGGCGGGCATGTGTTCTGGTACGGGCTGCTGTGCCTGGCCCTGCTGGCGGCGCCCTGGGTCGCGCCCGAGTACTGGCTGGCGCAGCTGACCTTCGTGCTCATCTATTCCATCGTCGGCCTGGGGCTGATGCTGCTGGCGGGCTTCACAGGACTGTTCTCGCTGGGGCATGCAGCCTTTCTGGGCGTGGGGGCCTACACGCAGGCGGTGCTCACGGGCATGGGCTGGCCGTTCGCGCTGTCGCTGGCCTGCGCGGCGGGCCTGTCGGCCGCCGTGGGCGTGATCGTGGGCCTGCCGGCGCTGCGCGTGAAGGGCATCTACCTGGGCATGGCCACGCTGTCCTTCGGCTTCATCGTGGAGGAGGTGTTCGCGCGCTGGGAGTCGGTGACCGGCGGCAACTCGGGCAAGCACCTGGTGCCGCCCGAGATGCTGGGCTTCAAGTTCGAGTCCACCGAGTCCTTCTACTTCCTGTGCCTCGTGATTGCCGTGGTCAGCACCCTGGCCATCCTGAACCTGCTGCGCTCGCCCACGGGCCGGGCCTTTGTGGCGATCCGCGATTCGGAGATCTCGGCGCAGAGCATGGGCATCCACCTGGCGCGCTACAAGACGCTGTCGTTCTCGCTCTCGGCGGCGCTGGCCGGCATCGGCGGCGCGCTGTATGCGCACAAGCTGCAGTTCATCTCGCCCGACCAGTTCAACATCCTGCAGTCCATCGACCTCCTGCTGATGATCGTGATCGGTGGCCTGGGCTCGGTGCATGGGGCCTTCCTGGGCGCCATCTTCCTGATCTCGATGCCGCAGCTGATCTCGCTGGGCAAGGACTGGCTGCCGGCCGCCATCGGCCAGGCGCCAGGGCTGCAGGCCGTGGTCTATGGCGCCGTGCTCATCCTCTTCGTGCTGTTCGAGCCCATGGGCCTGTACGGCCGCTGGCTCAAGGTGCGCACCTGGCTGCAGCTGTTCCCGTTCTACCGCAAGGGCCTGTTCAAGCGGCAGAAGTCCTTCCAGAAGTCCGATAGGCTGAAATGACCGACGACATCCTGCTCAGCGCCCAGAACCTCAGCGTGCGCTTCGGCGGCGTGCTGGCCGTGAACAACGTGGGCTTCGAGGTGCGCCGCGGTGAGGTGTTCACCCTGATCGGGCCCAACGGCGCGGGCAAGACCACGGTGTTCAACCTCATCAGCCGCATCTACACGCCCACCGCCGGCACCATCGCCTACGCCGGCCCCAATGGCATGCTGCCGCTGACCGACCAGCCGCCTCACAAGGTGGCCGGCCTGGGCATTGCACGCACCTTCCAGAACATCGAGCTGTTCGAGCATGCCAGCGTGCTGCACAACCTGCTGATCGGCCGCCACACGCGCCGCGAGACCGGGCTGTGGGCCGACATGCTGTTCACGCGCCGCGTGCGCGATGCCGAGGTGCGGGCACGCGAGAAAGCCGAGGAGATCATCGACTTCCTGGACCTGCAGCACTACCGCGACACCCTGGTGGCCGGCCTGCCCTACGGCGTGCGCAAGGTGGTCGAGTTGGCCCGCGCACTGTGCACCGAGCCCCGGCTGCTGCTGCTGGACGAGCCCTCCTCGGGACTGAATGTGGAGGAGACCGACGACATGGCGTTCTGGATCCAGGACATCCAGCACGAGCTGGGCATCACCGTGCTCATGGTGGAGCACGACATGTCGCTGGTGTCCAAGGTATCCGACCGCGTGCTGGCCATGAACCAGGGCGAGGTGGTGGCCATGGGCACGCCGCGCGAGGTGCAATCGCACCCTGGCGTGATCGAAGCCTACCTGGGCACCATCGACGACGTGAGCAACCTGCGCCGCCCGGCGGGCAGCGCACCGGCAAGGATGGCCCGATGACCGTCATACCCTTCCCTGGACCTACCGGCATCGGCAGCGCAGACGGCACGCCGCTGCTGCGCCTGCAGAACGTGGAGAGTGCCTACGGCCCGATCAAGGCCATCCGCGGCGTGAGCCTGCAGGTGCAGCGCGGCGAGATCGCGGCCGTGCTGGGCAGCAACGGCGCGGGCAAGACCACCATCCTCAAGACCATCTCGGGCATCATTGACCCGCGCCGCGGCTCCATCGAGTTCCAGGGCGCCAACATCACGGCCAACGACCCGGCCGCCATCGTGCGCCGGGGCCTGGTGCATGTGCCCGAGGGGCGCGAGGTGTTCGCCCTGCTCTCGGTGCGCGACAACCTGCTCATGGGCGCCTACACGCGCAGCGATGCCGATGCCGTGGCACGCGACCTGGAGGCGGTGTACGGCTACTTTCCCATCCTCAAGGAGCGCGCCGCGCAGGACGCGGGCCTGCTCTCGGGCGGACAGCAGCAGATGCTGGCGATCTCGCGCGCCCTCATGGCCAGCCCCGAACTGATCCTGCTCGACGAGCCCAGCCTGGGCCTGTCGCCCAAGCTCACCAAGGAGATCTTCGAGATCGTGGTGCGCATCAACCGCGAGCGCGGCACCACCATCCTGCTGGTGGAGCAGAACGCCAACATGGCGCTCAACGCATCGGACTACGGCTACGTGCTGGAGAACGGCCGCATCGTGATGGAAGACAGCTGCGAGCGCCTGCGCGAGAAGGACGACATCAAGGAGTTCTACCTGGGCATGAAGGATGCCGGCGTGCGCGGCGAGCGGCGCTGGAAGAAAAAGAAGAACTGGAGGTGACGGCCATGTCCAACCTGTGGGACCTTGCACATATCCAGCCGGCCGGCACCGACGTGCTCGCGGGCGACACCCTGGCCGCGATGTTCTGGAACGGCGTAGCCCAGCGCGGCCCCAAGGTCTGGCTGCGCCAGAAGGAGCTGGGCATCTGGAAGAGCTGGACCTGGAACCAGACCGCCGATGCCGTGCGCGAGATCGCGGGGGGCCTGATGGCGCTGGGCTTTGCGCCAGGCGACTGCGCGTCCGTGCTGTCGAGCACCAACATCGAATGGGTGCTGGCCGACCTGGCCGTGCTGAGCTGCGGCGGCGTCTCCAACGGCATCTACCCCACCGATGCGGCCAGCCAGGTGCACTACCTGTGCGAGGACTCGCGCACCACGGTGCTCTTCGTCGAGGACGACGAGCAGCTGGACAAGGCGCTGGAGGTGCGCAGCGGGCTGCCGCTGCTGCGCAAGATCGTGGTCTTCGACATGGAAGGCCTGCGCGGCCTCTCGGACCCTGGCGTCATCAGCCTGGCCGCGCTGCGCGAGCTGGGCCGGGGCTGGAACGCCCAGCACGCCGGCGAGCTGGAGCGCCGCGTGCAGGGCTGCCGGCCCGAGGACGTGGCCATCCTGGTCTACACCTCGGGTACCACGGGCAAGCCCAAGGGCGCCATGCACACCCATGCGGCCCTGGCCTATACCGTGCGCGGCTACAACACGCTGATCTCGCGCACCGAGGACGACGAGGCCATGTGCTTCCTGCCGCTGTGCCACATCGCCGAGCGCATGGGGGGCGAGTACTTCTCGCTGTACACCGGTTCGCGCCTGAACTTCGTCGAGAACCCCGACACCGTGCCCGAGAACGTGCGCGAGATCGCGCCCACGGTGTTCACCGCCGTGCCACGCGTATGGGAGAAGTTCTATTCGGGCGTGATGATCGCGCTCAAGGAATCCACCAAGCTGCAGCAGGCCGCGTACGCCTGGTCCATCGGCGTGGGCACGCGCATTGCCGAGCAGGTGCTGGCCGGGCAGCCCGTGGGCGCCGGGCAGAAGCTGCAGTTCCAGCTGGCGCGCTGGCTCGCGCTGGACAATGTGCGCAAGCTCATCGGCATCCACCGCGCGCGCTTTCTGGTCACCGGGGCGGCGCCCATCTCTCCGGACCTGGTCAAGTGGTACCTGGCCCTGGGCGTGCCCATGCTGGAAGTGTGGGGCATGACCGAGACCTGCGGCGCCGCCACGGGCGTGCCGGCCAGCCGCATCAAGCCGGGCTCCATCGGCCCGGCCGCGAGCTACAACGAGGTGCGCGTGGACCCGGACACGGGCGAGATCCAGGTGCGCGGCCCGAATGTCTTCAAGGGTTACCTGAACCTGCCCGAGAAGACGGCCGAGACCATCTCCCCCGACGGCTGGCTGCACACGGGCGACGTGGGCGTGATCGATGCCGACGGCTACCTGCGCATCACCGACCGCATGAAGGACATCATCATCACGGCCGGCGGCAAGAACATCACCCCGAGCGAGCTGGAGAACGAGCTCAAGTTCAGCCCCTACGTGACCGACGCCGTGGTGATTGGCGATGCGCGCCCCTACCTCACGGTGATCATCATGATCGACCAGGAGAACGTGGAGAAGTACGCGCAGGACCACGACGTGCCGTTTTCCAACTACGCCAGCCTCACGCGTGCGCCCGAGGTGCAGGCGCTGATCCAGGCCGAGGTGGACCGGGTGAACACCCGCTTCGCGCGCGTGGAGCAGATCAAGAAGTTCTTCCTGCTCGACACCCAGCTCTCGGCCGAAGACGAGGAACTGACCCCGACCATGAAGCTCAAGCGCAAGCTCGTGCAGCAGAAATACGCAGCCCAGATCGAGGCCATGTACCGGTAAGAGGCCGAGCGCCACCCATAGGGAAAGTGCTGGTGCCCGGGGCCGGGCATCGTTCTATAACGACTGATCCATCCAAGGAGACGAGCCATGAGACTTCATCACATTGCCGCGCTGGCCACCGTGGCCATGGCCGGCGCCGCCGCGCAGGCCCAGACGCAGGGCGTGGCCAAGGACAGCATCACGCTGGGCTCCATCCAGGACCTGTCGGGGCCGCTGGCGGGCTTTGGCAAACAGGTGCGCCTGGGCATGATGCTGCGCGTGGACGAGGCCAACGAGCAGGGCGGCGTCAACGGCCGCAAGCTCGACCTCAAGGTGGAAGACTCGGGCTACGACCCCAAGAAGGCGGTGCTGGCGGCGCAAAAGCTCGTCAACCAGGACAAGATCTTCATGATGGTGGCGCACATCGGCACGGCGCAGAACCTCGCGGCCATGCCGGTGCAGTTCAGCAAGAACGTGATCAACTTCTTCCCGGTGACGGCCGCGCGCGAGATGTACGAGCCCTTCCACAAGCTCAAGTACTCGTTTGCCGCGACCTACTACGACCAGATCCGCCTGGCCGCGCCCAAGCTCATCAAGGAAAAGGGTGCCAAGAAGATCTGCACCATCTACCAGGACGACGAGTTCGGCCTGGAGGTGATGCGCGGCGGCGAGGCGGCGCTGAAGACCATGGGCATGGACTTCACCGAGAGGACCTCGTACAAGCGCGGCGCCACCGACTTCTCGTCGCAGGTGGCCAAGATGAAGGCGGCCGACTGCGACTTCGTGGTCCTGGGGACCATCATCCGCGAGACCATCGGCACCATCGGCGAGGCACGCAAGACCGGCTTCAACCCCACCTTCCTCGGTTCGAGCGCGGCCTACACCGACCTGATCCACAAGCTGGGCGGCAAGCCCATGGACGGCCTGTACGCCACCATGACGGTGCAGCACCCCTACCTGGACGAGGCCTCGCAGCCCATCCGCTTCTGGGCCACCAAGTACAAGACCAAGTTCAACGAAGACCCCACCGTGTTCTCGGTCTACGGCTACAACGCCATCGATGCCTTCATCCGTGCCGCGCAGAAGGCCGGCACCGCTCTGACCACCGACAGCTTCATCAAGGCCATGGACACCATGGTCATTCCGCCCGACATGTTCGGCAGCGCCGAAGCCAGCTTCAGCCCACAGAAACGCCTGGGCAGCGACCTGTCGCGCCTGTCGCAGATCCAGGACAGCAAGTGGAAGGTGGTGTCGGACTACGTCAAGTAGGCCGCCGGCACGCTCGCCTGCCAGGCCGCCCCAGGGGCGGCCTTTTTGTTGGCGCCGCTCCGTGGCAGAATTTTGAAAAGCATCCGCTTTGCAAAATTACACCGGAGACGAACACCATGATCGAACGCACCCTCTTCAACGCCGACCACCAGGCCTTTGCCGAGAGCTTTGCACGCTTTCTCGACAAGGAGGTAGCACCCCACCATGCGGCCTGGGAGGAACAGGGCTATGTGGACCGCGCCGTGTGGAGCAAGGCCGGCGAAAACGGTTTTCTGTGCATGAGCCTGCCCGAGGAATACGGCGGCGCGGGCGCCGACCGGCTGTATTCGGTGGCGCAGATGGAGGCCATCGCACACGCGGGCTTCACCGGCCTGGGTTTCGGGCTGCACAGCGAGATCGTGGCCCCCTACATCCTGCACTACGGCAGCGAGGAGCAAAAGCGCCGCTACCTGCCACAGTTGGCCAACGGCGCCATGGTGGGCGCCATCGCCATGAGCGAGCCGGCGGCCGGCAGCGATCTGCAGGGCATCAAAGCCACGGCCGTGAAAAGTGCCGACGGTTCGCACTATGTGCTCAACGGCAGCAAGACCTTCATCACCAACGGCTGGCATGCGGACCTGGTGATCGTGGTGGCCAAGACCGACCCGGCGGCCGGCGCCAAGGGCACCAGCCTGCTGCTGGTGGAGCGCGGCATGCCGGGCTTCGAGAAGGGCCAGCGCCTGAAAAAGCTGGGCATGAAGGCGCAGGACACCTCCGAGCTGTTTTTCACCGACGTGAAGGTACCGGCCGAGAACCTGCTCGGCGGCCCTGCCATGGAGGGGCGCGGCTTCATCTGCCTGATGGAGCAACTGCCCTGGGAGCGCATGCAGATCGCCATCAGTGCCGTGGCGGCGGCCCAGGCGGCCATCGACTGGACGGTGGACTACGTCAAGCAGCGCAAGGTCTTCGGCCAGCCCGTGGCCAGCTACCAGAACACCCGCTACACCCTGGCCGAGTTGCAGACCGAGGTGCAGGTGGCGCGCGTCTTTGTGGACAAATGCTGCGAGCTGGTGGCGGCCGACCGGCTCGACACGGCCACCGCCAGCATGGCCAAGTACTGGACGACCGACCTGCAGTGCAAGGTGATGGACGAATGCCTGCAGCTGCACGGCGGCTACGGCTACATGTGGGAATACCCCATCACCCGCGCCTATGCCGATGCCCGGGTGCAGCGCATCTACGGCGGCACCAACGAGATCATGAAGGAAGTGATCACCCGCGCCATGGGGCTGGGGAAGTAGCCCCTGTCAGAGCAGCCAGGTCTCGCGGATTTCCTCGGGGCTGAGCTTGCGCGGGGCCGGGGCGGTGCTGCGCACCTGCAGCCAGTCGCGCACGCCATCGCGGCCGCTGAGGCCGCGCACCAGCAACACCCCGGCTGCAATGCCGCGCACGGCCGCCGCGCTGCGGCTGGGCGCCATCAGCGCGGACACGGCCAAGCCCGCGCCCGCGGCCAGCGCCAGGTGGTGCTCCAGAAAGAAGCCGGAGCGCGCGTCGTCGTACTCGATGGCGTCGCGCGCCAGGCGTTGCAGGGATTCGGAAAGGGTTTTTGCCATGTTCTGGAGGTTGGGAGCGATCAGGAAGCGGCCGGCCGCGGACACGCAGGCGCGCCCAGGATGCGGTTGTTCTCAGGCTAAAGGATAGCGCGGCGCCCGCGCAATTCCCTGCAGGCCGATTCCTACAAAAGCCGCGGCCCCCATCCCACATACTGTTACACAGCCGCCTCCTACATTGGGAATCAGGCGGACCGCGCCCGCGGGCGCCGACACCGTGTCCCACCACCCGAGGAGACTCCCATGAGGTACGCACGCCGCAGTAGCGCTTCCCCCTGGCTCATCGCCGCCCTGGGCGGCGCCCTCTTCGGCGTGCTCTGCGGCGTGGCGCGAGCGCAGGCACCGGCGGATGCGTCCCCGTCCTCGTCTTCCCGGTCGCTCCTGCCGTGGACCCAATCCGGCTATGCCGGCCTCTCGGGTGGGCGTTCCCGCTACGACCTCTACCCCGGCCCGGCCGGACTGGCCTATGACGAGAGCGACACGGCCTGGAAACTCAGCGCCGGCGGCTATTTCCACCGGAACTTCGGCGTCGAGATCGGCTACCTCGATTTCGGCCGCGCCTACCGGCTGGACGGAAGAACCAAGGCCCGGGGCCTCAACCTGAGCCTGGTGGGGCGCGCCCCGATCGGCGACCGCCTGGAGCTGTTCGCCAAGGCCGGCACCACCTACAGCCGGACCTTCACCTCGGCCGAGCCTGTCTATGGCGTGCGCGCCGGCCGCAACAGCGGCATGGGCCTGTCCTTCGGCGTGGGCGCCAGCTGGGGCTTCACGCCCAATATCGCCGCCGTGCTGGAATGGGAGCGCCACCGCCTGCATTTCGCGGACGATACCGCGCCCGCCGACATGGCCACCGTGGGCCTGCGCTACAAGTTCTGAAGCCGGGCGCCGCGCCCCAGGGGTCCCTCCTCCTCCTCGGCGGCCGATCACGCCGTTCGTGTTCCAAGGGGGCCGCTCCCTCTGCCACTCCAGCTGTCACCATTTATACAAAGCAAATGCTCTGTATAAAGCCATCGCGCCCTATACTGCGGCGATAACTGGAGACACGCCATGACACAAGCCTATGTGTTCGATGCCATCCGCACGCCGCGGGGCAAGGGCAAGAAGGACGGCAGCCTGCACGAGGTCAAGCCCATCAGCCTGCTCACCGGCCTGCTGGCCGAGCTGCAGCGCCGCCACCGCTTCGACACTGCCGCGGTGGACGACATCGTCATGGGCATCGTCTCGCCCGTGGGCGAACAGGGTTCGGTGCTGCCCAAGGTGGCGGCGCTCAAGGCGGGCTGGGATTTCCGCGCCTCGGGCGTACAGGTCAACCGCTTCTGCGCCTCGGGCCTGGAGGCGGTCAACCTGGCGGCACAGAAGGTGCGCTCGGGCTGGGAAGACCTGGTGGTGGCCGGCGGTGTGGAAAGCATGAGCCGCGTGCCCATCGGCTCGGACGGCGGCGCCTGGGCGCAGGACCCGGACACCAACTCGGCCACGCTGTTCGTACCCCAGGGCATCGGTGCGGACCTGATCGCCACGCTGGACGGCTTCACGCGCTCCGATGTCGACGCCTATGCGGTCGAATCCCAGCGCCGCGCCGCCGCAGCGCGCGCGGCCGGCTATTTCAAGCAGTCGGTCGTTCCCGTGCAGGACTTCCTGGGCCTGCCCATCCTGGAGGAAGACGAGTTCATCAAGCCGCAGACCACGCTGGAAGGCCTGGCCGCGCTCAAGCCCTCGTTCGAGCAACTGGGCGGCATGGGCTTCGACGCCGTGGCACTGCAGCGCTACCCGCAGGTGGAGCGCATCCACCACGTGCACCACGCGGGCAACGCCTCGGGCATCGTCGACGGTGCAGCGGCCGTGCTGATCGGCAACGAGGCGGCCGCAGCGGCCCACGGCCTCACACCGCGCGCGCGCGTCGTGGCCACGGCGCTGAGCGGGGCCGACCCGACCATCATGCTCACCGGTCCCATGCCGGCCGCGCGCAAGGCGCTGGCCAAGGCCGGGCTGTCCATCGACCAGATCGACCTGTTCGAGGTTAACGAGGCCTTTGCCGCCGTGCCCATGCGCTTCATGCGCGAGCTGGGTGTGCCGCACGAGAAGGTCAACGTCAACGGCGGCGCCATTGCCATGGGCCACCCCCTGGGCGCCACGGGCGCCATGATCCTGGGCACGCTGATCGACGAACTGCACCGCCGGCAGTTGCGCTACGGCCTGGCCACGCTGTGCGTGGGCGGCGGCATGGGCATCGCCACCATCGTCGAACGTGTCTAGGAAGGACCCCACCATGCAGACCATTCGCTACGAACTCCTGGACGCCGCCGATGGCAAGGTCGCGCGCATCACCTTCGACGAGCCCGACTCCAGCGTCAACACCATGTGCCGCCAGTGGCAGGCCGACCTGGGCGAAGCCACGGCGCGTGTCGTGGCCGACCGCGCCCAGCTCAAGGGCGTGGTGCTGGCATCGGCCAAGACCAGCTTCTTCGCGGGCGCCGACCTCAAGGCCACCATGCGGCTCACGCCGACCGATGCGCCAACCGCCTTTGGCGAGATCGAGCGCATGAAGCAGCACTTTCGCACGCTGGAGACCCTGGGCATCCCGGTGGTCAGCTGCCTCAACGGCACGGCGCTTGGTGGCGGCTGGGAGGTGGCGCTGATCGGCCACTACCGCATCGCCGTGGACAACCCGCGCATCCAGTTCGGCCTGCCCGAAGTGACCCTGGGCCTGATGCCTGGCGCCACCGGCATCACCAAGATGACGCGCCTGCTCGGCCTGATGGGCGCCCAGCCCTACCTGCTCGAAGGCCAGCTGTTCAACCCGCGCGAGGCGCTGGAGCTGCAGCTGGTGCACGAGCTGGTGGCCACGCCCGAGCAACTGTTGCCCGCCGCGCTGGCGCGCATCGCCACCCACCCGCATTCGGTGCAGCCCTGGGACGACAAGAACCACAAGATGCCCGGCGGCACGACCGCCAATCCCAAGGTGGCCGGTGCGCTGAGCGTGGCGCCCGCCATGCTCAAGAAGACCACGCGCGGCCGCTACCCGGCCCCCGAGGCGATTCTGGCCACCATGGTCGAAGGCGCCATCGTCGACTACGACACGGCGCTGCGCATCGAAAGCCGCTACCTGGCCCGCCTGATGACCGGCCCGGTGGCGCGCAACATGATCAACACGTTCTTCTTCGACATGAACGCGATCAAGAGCGGCCAGTCACGCCCCGGCAACTCTCCGCGCTACAAGCCACAGAAGGTCGGCATCCTGGGCGCCGGCATGATGGGTGCAGGCATCGCCTGGGCCCAGGCCAGCAAGGGCATCGCCACCGTGCTCAAGGATGTAAGCCAGGAGAAGGCCGAGGCCGGCAAGGCCTACAGCGCCAAGCTCGCCCAGGCGCGCGTGGACAAGGGCCGCATGGAGCCGGCCGCGCAGCAGACGCTGCTCGGCAGGATCCAAGCCACGGCCGATGCTGCCGACCTGGCCGGCTGCGACCTGGTGATCGAGGCCGTGTTCGAGAACCGCGAGCTCAAGGCAGCCGTGACGCGCGAGGCCGAGCCCCAGTTGGCCGAGGGCGGCTTCTTTGCCAGCAACACCTCCACCCTGCCGATCAGCGGCCTGGCCCAGGCCAGCCGCCGGCCCGAGAAGTTTGTCGGCATCCACTTCTTCAGCCCGGTGGACAAGATGAAGCTGGTGGAGATCATCCGCGGCCAGGCCACGGACGACGAGACCGTGGCGCGCGCGTTTGACTATGTGCAGGCCCTGGGCAAGGTGCCCATCGTGGTCAACGACTCGCGCGGTTTCTACACCAGCCGCACCTTCGGCACCTATGTGATGGAGGGCGCCGCCCTGCTCGGCGAAGGCGTGCCCGCCGCGCTGATCGAGAACGCGGCCATGCAGGCCGGCATGCCCGTGGGGCCGCTCGCCGTGCTTGACGAAACGGCGCTGACGCTGAGCGTGCATGTGCTCGACCAGACGCGTGCGGATTATGCGGCTGAAGGGCGCACCTACCTCGCCACGCCCGGCGAATTGCTCGTGGAGCGCATGGTCAAGGAGCTCAAGCGCCCCGGGCGTGCGGGTGGGGGCGGGTTCTACGACTACCCTGCAGGCGGCAAGAAGCAGTTGTGGCCCCAGTTGGCCTCGCTGTTCGGGCGCCCTGCTGACGCTACCGACGCCTTGGGCGTGCAGGATATCCAGGACCGCTTGCTGTACCGCCAGGCGGTGGAGACGGTGCGCTGTCTGGCGGAGGGGGTGCTCACGAGCGTGCACGATGCGAACATCGGGTCGATCTTCGGGATCGGGTTTCCGGCTTGGACTGGGGGGGCGATGCAGTTCATCTATGGAACCGGGGTGGAGGCGTTTCTTGCGCGGGCGGATGAGTTGGCGCAGCGGTTTGGGACGGGGTTTGCGCTGGATGCTGCGGCGCGTGAGGCCATTGCGCAATTTCAGCCTCGGTACTGAGTGCCGAGGGCGCTCGGCCTATCGATCCATTTGCTTGCTTGAAGGGCGGGAGCCGGGATGTGCGCCCGGCGGCGCACCTACTTTCTTTTTGCGCATGTATAGACCGGGGACATGGTGAACAGGTGTGCGAGGACATGGTGAACACTTTGGGCGAACTTTCGCCGGAGGTCCCCATGCCATGGAAGGCTCG